>CAWCJY010000005.1:0-135446 GCA_963795995.1 uncultured Actinomycetota bacterium | reverse complement strand
TGGTGCTCCTTAGAAAGGAGGTGATCCAGCCGCACCTTCCGGTACGGCTACCTTGTTACGACTTCGTCCCAATCGCCGATCCCACCTTCGACAGCTCCCCCCACAAGGGTTAGGCCACTGGCTTCGGGTGTTACCGACTTTCATGACGTGACGGGCGGTGTGTACAAGGCCCGGGAACGTATTCACCGCAGCGTTGCTGATCTGCGATTACTAGCGACTCCGACTTCACGAGGTCGAGTTGCAGACCCCGATCCGAACTGAGACCGGCTTTACCAAGGATTCGCTTAACCTTACGGCATCGCAGCCCTTTGTACCGGCCATTGTAGCATGTGTGAAGCCCTGGACATAAGGGGCATGATGACTTGACGTCATCCCCACCTTCCTCCGAGTTGACCCCGGCAGTCTCTCACGAGTCCCCGGCATAACCCGCTGGCAACATGAGACAAGGGTTGCGCTCGTTGCGGGACTTAACCCAACATCTCACGACACGAGCTGACGACAGCCATGCACCACCTGCACACAGACCACAAGGGAACCGACATCTCTGCCGGCGTCCTGTGCATGTCAAACCCAGGTAAGGTTCTTCGCGTTGCATCGAATTAATCCACATGCTCCGCCGCTTGTGCGGGCCCCCGTCAATTCCTTTGAGTTTTAGCCTTGCGGCCGTACTCCCCAGGCGGGGTACTTAATGCGTTAGCTACGGCACGGATCCCAAGGAAGGAAACCCACACCTAGTACCCACCGTTTACGGCGTGGACTACCAGGGTATCTAATCCTGTTCGCTCCCCACGCTTTCGCTCCTCAGCGTCAGTTACTGCCCAGAGACCCGCCTTCGCCACCGGTGTTCCTCCTGATATCTGCGCATTCCACCGCTACACCAGGAATTCCAGTCTCCCCTGCAGTACTCCAGTCTGCCCGTATCGCCCGCACGCCCCCAGTTAAGCCAGGGAATTTCACGAACAACGCGACAAACCACCTACGAGCTCTTTACGCCCAGTAATTCCGGACAACGCTCGCACCCTACGTATTACCGCGGCTGCTGGCACGTAGTTGGCCGGTGCTTCTTCTCCACCTACCGTCACCACCCTCAACAGGCAGCTTCGTCGATGGTGAAAGAGGTTTACAACCCGAAGGCCGTCATCCCCCACGCGGCGTCGCTGCATCAGGCTTGCGCCCATTGTGCAATATTCCCCACTGCTGCCTCCCGTAGGAGTCTGGGCCGTATCTCAGTCCCAGTGTGGCCGGACACCCTCTCAGGCCGGCTACCCGTCGTCGCCTTGGTAGGCCATCACCCCACCAACAAGCTGATAGGCCGCGGGCCCATCCCACACCACTAAACGCTTTCCACCACAACCCATGCAGGCCGTAGTCCTATCCGGTATTAGACCCAGTTTCCCAAGCTTATCCCAAAGTGCAGGGCAGATCACCCACGTGTTACTCACCCGTTCGCCACTCGAGCACCCCCAAAAGGGCCTTTCCGTTCGACTTGCATGTGTTAAGCACGCCGCCAGCGTTCGTCCTGAGCCAGGATCAAACTCTCCAAACAAAAACCACTTGAAGAAAAACCTGACAAAACAAACAACCAAACAAAAACCACACCCACACCCGGGAAAGCGCAGACATGGCAAAAAAACAACAACAAAAACAAAACCACCAAACACACTATTGAGTTCTCAAACAACACCCGATTAAAGGCAACCCTGCTACTATACTCTGCAGCGCAGAGGCCGTCAACTTCGGTCAGAAGCGACGAGATCGTACTACTCGGACTAGTCTACGCGTTCAATCTCGGCGCCCAGGCCGACCAGATTCTCCACGAACAGCGGATAGCCGCGGTCGATGTGGAAGACGTCGTGGACCTCGGTGTCACCGTCGGCCACCAGCCCTGCCAGCACCAGACCGGCGCCGGCTCGGATGTCCGAAGACCACACTGGAGCGCTGGAAAGCTGCGAGATTCCCCGCACGACGGCATGGTGCCCGTCGGTGCGAGCGTCCGCACCCAGACGAATCATTTCCTCGACGAAGCGAAAACGCGCCTCGAACACATTCTCGGTGATCATCGACGTGCCGTCGGCGATGGAAGCGAGACCGATCGCCATCGGCTGCAGATCCGTCGGAAACCCCGGGAAGGGCAAGGTCGCGACATTCACGGCTTTCGGGCGCTCGTACTGCGTCACGCGGAAGCTGCCGTCCGTTTGGGTGACAGTCGCGCCGGCGTCGTACAGCTTGCGCAGCACGACCTGCAGGTGCAGAGGATCGACGCCGGTCACGGTGATGTCTCCGCGGGTCATCGCCGCGGCGATACCCCAGGTGGCCGCCACGATCCGGTCGCCGATTACGCGGTGCTCGGTGGGATACAGACGCGGTACACCGGTGATCGTCATTGTCGGCGACCCCGCGCCTTCGACAATTGCGCCCATTTGGTTCAACATCGTGCACAGGTCGACGACGTCAGGCTCGCGTGCCGCGTTGTGAATGGTGGTGACGCCCTCAGCCAGGACTGCGGCCATCAAGATGTTCTCGGTAGCCCCGACAGAGGGGAACTCGAGCTGAATCTCGGCGCCACGCAGGGTATCCGCCTGCGCGACGACACAACCATGTTCGATGTTGCAGTCGGCACCGAGTTGCCGCAGGCCCGCCTGGTGCATATCCAACGGACGCGACCCGATAGCGTCTCCCCCGGGCAGTGCCACCTTGGCCCGCTTGCATCGGCCGACCAATGGTCCCAGCACGCAGACTGAGGCCCGAAACTGGCGCACGGCAGCGAAGTCGGCGTCGTACTTCGGCTCGTCCGGTGAGGTGATCCGTACTGTCGCGCCCGACAGTTCGACGTTGGCGCCCAGGCCGCGCAGCACCTCCGCCATCAGCGGGACGTCGAGGATGTCGGGACAGTTGGTGATCGTGCTGGTGCCCTCGGCCAAGAGTGCGGCCGCCATCAGCTTCAGAACGCTGTTCTTGGCGCCCCCAACAGCAACTTCGCCCGATAACCGGTTACCACCGGTCACCACGAAACGCTCCGCCACCCGCATTAGTTTAGTAAAGCGGCATGGCCCTGTCAGTGAGCCGGCCCGGTAGTACCGGTAAGTTTGGCCCATGGCAGTGCACTTGACGCGCATATATACCCGCACCGGCGACGACGGAACAACCGGACTGAGTGACTTCTCCCGGGTCTCGAAGAACGATGCCCGGTTGCTGGCGTATGCCGACTGCGACGAAGCGAACGCCGCGACCGGTGTCGCGATCGCGCTGGGGGCACCCGACCAGCAAATGAAAGGCGTGCTGCGACAGGTGCAAAATGACCTGTTCGACGCGGGCGCAGATCTTTCGACTCCTGTGGTGGACAATCCCGAATTTCCGCCGTTGCGGATCACACAGGCCTACATCGACCGGCTGGAGCGGTGGTGCGACGAGTTCAACGAAAGCTTGTCGCCGCTGAGTTCCTTTGTACTGCCGGGAGGTTCACCGCTATCGGCGCTACTGCATGTCGTCCGCACTGTGGTGCGACGGGCTGAGCGATCGGCGTGGGCCGCGGTCGAGGCGTACCCGACCCAGGTCAGCGATCTGCCCGCCAAATACCTGAATCGACTGTCGGACTTGCTGTTCATCTTGACGCGGGCCGCGAACCCGGGTGGCGATGTTCTCTGGCAGCCCGGTGGCGGGCAACAGGAGTACCCGACCACCTGAATGCAGGCATCACACACTGCGCCGGCGGGCACGCGGTGAGGGCCGAGACTCCAGCCACGATAAGAACGCGGTCAAAGCACCACGGTCAAGGGCGATTTCATAACCAGGTCCGCGGTCGGGCGTCGTGTCCCGCAATTCCAGCACCACGATTTCGTCGGTCATGATGTCGAACTCGTCACCCCGCGGTGCGCGGCGCGAGACGATCTCCACGCCCCGTCTGCTGAGCCGACGATCCGGCCACCACCGCACACTGGAAAGCCGGTAGAACACCGCTTCGCCACCCCGATAACGGATCACACCGTGTCGCCAACCGTGCCCACCCACAGCGGGGCTATCACGCAGAATCGCCGCGGTGCCGCCCTGACGCAGCTTCCAGAGCCGATAGCTGAGTGCAAGGACGACTAGGAACAGTACGCAGACCAACACGACCATGACAAACATGGGCGCGCTCATCGGCGGCGACCCGGCTAGTCGATTGCGCCCAAGGCGCGCAACCTAGCTCGCCCCTGCGCGGCAACATGGGGATCGCCGGATTGGGCGTCATGCCTGGCGGTTGACTCGTCGATCTCTGATGCGAATTCCGCTGATTCGGCCAGGACGGTGACCCCCTCTTCGGTCACCGACAGAAATCCGCCGTGCGTTGCGATCCGTAGTTCGTCCTCGCCCTCACGTTCGACGCGAACCATGGCGTCCGGGACCAGCTCAGCAACCAGCGGGATGTGCCGCGGCAGAATGCCGATTTCCCCGACGGTGGTACGGGTGAAGATGAAAGTCGCTTTGCCGGACCACATCTCGCGATCGACGTCGACGATGCGGACGTCCATATCCGCCATCTCACACCACCTTTCGCGCTTGGCAGGATTTGACGACCATCATGGCGCGTCAGTCGTCGTCGGAATCACCGTCGTCACCTTTGTCGCTTTTGGCGTCCGAGTCTTTCTCGTCGCCGCCGTCGTCTTTCTCCTCGTCCTTCTCGTCTTTATCATCTTTCTCGTCTTTGTCGTCCTTCTCCTCTTTGTCGTCCTTGTCCTTCTTGGACTTACCGTTCTTCTTGCCCTTGCCTTCCAGCTTGACCCCGTGGTCCTCGGCCTTCTTGGCCAAGTCGTCCAAGCCGCCGATCAAGAAGAATGCCTGCTCGGGCACGTGATCGAAGTCGCCCTTGGCCAGCCGGTCGAAGGCCTCAACAGTCTCCTTGAGCGGCACCGTCGAACCCGGCCGGCCGGTGAACTGCTCGGCCGCCATCATGTTCTGCGACAGGAATCGCTCGATTCGCCGGGCACGCTGCACTTGTTGCCTGTCCTCTTCCGACAGCTCGTCGATACCCAGGATCGCGATGATGTCCTGAAGGTCCTTGTAACGCTGCAAGATTCGAATGACTTCCTGTGCTACGCGATAGTGCTCGTCGCCCACCACGTCGGCATCGAGGATGGTGGAGCTGGACGCCAGCGGGTCGACCGCCGGGAAGATTCCCTTGGAGAAGACGTCACGGCTGAGCTCGGTAGTGGCGTCCAGGTGGGCGAAGGTGGTCGCCGGCGCCGGGTCGGTGTAGTCGTCAGCGGGTACGTAAACCGCCTGCATCGAGGTGATGGAGCGGCCTCGCGTCGAGGTGATGCGCTCCTGCAGCTCACCCATCTCGTCAGCCAGGGTGGGCTGATATCCCACCGCCGACGGCATCCGGCCGAGCAGCGTCGACACTTCCGAGCCTGCCTGGGTGAACCGGAAAATGTTGTCGATGAACAGAAGTACGTCCTGCTCTGCCTCGTCGCGGAACCACTCGGCCATCGTCAACGCCGACAGGCCGACGCGCATACGAGTGCCGGGCGGCTCGTCCATCTGACCGAACACCAGCGCGGTGTCCTTGAGCACGTCGGCTTCCTGTAGCTCGACCCACAGATCGTTGCCTTCGCGGGTGCGCTCCCCCACGCCCGCGAAGACCGACGTGCCGCCGAAGTTGCGGGCGATGCGGTTGATCATTTCCTGGATGAGCACCGTCTTGCCCACACCGGCGCCGCCGAACAGCGCGATCTTACCGCCGCGCACGTAGGGCGTCAGTAGGTCGATCACCTTCAGCCCGGTCTCCAACATCTCGGTACGGGGCTCAAGCTCCTCGAATGTTGGCGGCTTGCGGTGGATTGGCCAGCGATCGAAGTCTTTTCCATAGTCGCCTTCGTCGAGGCAGTCGCCGATGGCGTTGAAGACGTGGCCTTTGACCCCTTCACCGACCGGGACCGAGATCGACTCGCCGGTGTCGATCACCTCGACGCCGCGAACCAATCCATCGGTCGGCTGCATCGCAATTGCACGCACCAGGTTGTCGCCCAAGTGCTGCGCGACCTCTAACGTCAAGGTCTTCGCCAGCGCCTCGTAAGTGACCTTGGTTTTCAGGGCGTTGAAAAGCTCGGGTATGGCCCCGCGAGGGAACTCGGCGTCGACTACCGGCCCGGTCACCCGGACCACGCGACCGTTGTTGTCCTTGCTTTTGCCGTTGCCCTTGCCGTTGGTGTCCTTGCTTTTGGTGTCCTTGCTTTTGGTGTCTTCGGACTTCTTTGTGGTAGCAGCCATATTTTTCGCTTCCTTACCCGGCGTTATGAGTTAGCTTCAGCGAGCGCGTTTGCGCCCCCGACGATTTCGCTGATTTGCTGGGTGATCTCGGCTTGCCGCATGCGGTTCGCCTCCAAAGTGAGATCTTTGATGAGATCTTCGGCGTTGTCGGTGGCCGACTTCATCGCCCGCTGGCGTGACGCCAACTCTGAGGCCGCCGACTCGAGCAGTGCGACATAGATGCGCGTGCCCAGATACCTCGGCAGCAGGGAATCGAACAGCGTGGTGGCATCGGGCTCGAACGTGTACAACGTCCGCAGCTCATCGTCTTCTCCGACATACTCGATCTCCATCGGGGCCATCCGGCGCGCCGCGGGCGATTGCGACATCATCGTCTTGAACTCGGTGTAGACGATGTGTAGCTCGTCGAGGGCGTTCGCGTCGTCAGACCCTCGGGCGTCGTCATCGTCGTCGACGCCGGCGAGGAACGCATCGACAAGCGTCTTGGCGACCTCTGCAGCGTTCTCGAACTGGGGTCGCTCTGAGAACCCGGACCACGATTCGGCGAGGTCCCAATTGCGAAATGAATAGTGACTCTCCGCTTTACGGCCGATGGCATAAAGCACAGGAGTCTTGCCTTCTTTCCGAAGTAGCGAGAAGAGTTCTTCGCTACGGCGGAAGATGCTCGAGTTGTAGGCCCCGCACAGACCGCGGTCCGACGACACCACCAGCACCCCGGCCCGTTTGGGCTTGGGACGCTCTATGAGCAACGGATGATCCAGCGCGGCTTCGTTGCCCAGCGTCGTAAGCATCTCGGTGATCGCATCGGCGAAAGGTCGCGCGGCCTTGAGCCGGGACTGCGCCTTGCCGATACGCGACGTCGCGATCATTTCTTGGGCTCTGGTGATCTTCTTGATCGACCCGGCGGAACGAATCCGTCCACGGACTTGGCGGAGTGTGGCAGCCATCGTGTGTTACTTCTTCTTCTCTTTCTTCGGTGCGGGCTTGTGCACCTGCACGGATTCCTTGCCAAGCTGGTCTTCGTCGAGCGCTTCGACGTGCTCGTCGGGCACCACAGAACTGCCGTCGGAGGCCGCGAAGCCCTTCTTGAATTGGTTGACCACGTCGGTGAGCTTGTCGTCGATTTCGTCGCTGAATTCGCCGGATTCCCTGATCTCTTTGAGAATACCTTCCTCGGAAGCCCGCACGTGGTCCAGGAATTCGGACTCGAACCGACCGATGTCGTCGACCGGCACCGAATCAAGGTGGCCCTTGCTGCCTAAGAAGATGGAGACCACCTGCTCCTCGACCGGCATGGGCTGATCATGCGGCTGCTTGAGTATTTCGACGAGTCGCTCGCCGCGGTTCAGCTGCTTGCGCGTGCCCTCATCCAGATCGGAAGCGAAGGAGGCGAACGACTCCAATTCCCGGTACTGGGACAGATCCAGACGAAGCGACCCGGCCACTTCCTTCATCGCCTTGATCTGCGCGTTGCCGCCGACCCGGGACACCGACATCCCGACGTTGATCGCTGGACGCACGCCCTGGTTGAACAGGTCGGTCTCCAAGAAGCATTGTCCATCGGTGATCGAGATGACGTTCGTCGGAATGTAGGCCGAGATGTCGTTGGCCTTGGTCTCGACGATCGGTAGGGCGGTCATGGAGCCGCCCCCCAGGTCATCGGAGAGTTTGGCGCAGCGTTCGAGCAACCGCGAGTGCGTGTAAAACACGTCGCCCGGGTAGGCTTCGCGGCCTGGCGGGCGACGCAACAATAGCGACATCGCGCGGTAGGCATCGGCGTGCTTGCTCAGATCGTCGAAGACGATCAGCACGTCTTTGCCCTGATACATCCAGTGCTGGCCGATCGCTGAACCGGTATAGGGCGCGAGCCATTTGAATCCGGCCGACTCCGCCGCAGGCGCAGCCACGATGGTGGTGTACTCCATCGCGCCGCCCTCTTCGAGCTCGTGGTGCACACCGGCGATCGTGGTGCCCTTCTGACCGATAGCCACGTAGACGCAGAGAACCTGCAGCTCCTCATCGCCGCTTTCCCAGTTCTGCCGCTGATTGAGGATCGTGTCCACGGCGATCGCGGTCTTGCCGGTCTTGCGGTCGCCGATGATCAACTGGCGCTGACCCCGACCGATCGGGGTCTGCGAGTCGATGGCCTTGATCCCGGTCTGCAGCGGCTGCTTCACGCCCTGCCGCTGCACCACCGACGGTGCCTGCAGTTCCAACGCTCTGCGCTCGTCGGATTCGATGTCACCCCGGCCGTCGATCGGCTGGCCGAGCGGGTTGACCACCCGGCCCAGATATCCGTCGCCGACCGCAACCGAGAGCACCTCGCCGGTGCGCTTGACCTCTTGTCCTTCTTCAAGTTTCTCGTAATCGCCGAGGATCACCGCGCCGATGCTGTGCTCGTCGAGGTTGAGCGCGACGCCGAGGACGCCGCCCGGGAACTCGAGCAGCTCTTGGGCCATTACCGAGGGCAAACCCTCGATATGGGCAATACCGTCGCCGGTGTCCACGACAGTTCCGACCTCCTCGCGGGACGAGTCAGAACTGAAGGAACTGACATACTCTTCGATCGCGCCCTGGATGTCGTCGGCGGAAATCGTCAATTCGGCCATAAGTTCGTCTTCCTGTTTCGTGGGTTGTCTAGTAAACGACTCAGTCGGGCAGATGGCTCTGCGCGGTGGCAAGACGGGACGAGAGCGTACCGTCGATCACCTCTTCACCGACGGTGATGCGCAGGCCGCCCAGGTGTTTCGGATCAACCTGGAGCTGCACCTTCACCTGGCGACTGTAGATGCGGCTGAGCACTTCGGCGAGACGTGTGTGCTGCTGGTCGCTGAGGTCGGCCGCCGCGCTGACGTGTGCCACCACTTCGCCGCGGCGCGCCACCGCCATCTCGGCAAGCTCGCGGACTGCGTGGTCGGCCGGCTCATCCCGCAACAGCTCGATAGTCTGAGACAGCAGCGCAACTGCGACAGGATTGACCGTGCCGCTCGCCTCTTCGAGCACATTGCGCAGCAACTCGACGCGCCCCTCGGCCGGGGCGGCTTGGTTACCCAACAGAAGCGTGAGGCGGGGTTGCGCCTCGAGGATGCGGCTGAACCGGAAAAGCTGATCCTCGACCTCGTCGACCTTCCCTGCACGCTCGGCCTGCAGCAGCAACGCCTGCCGGGCTGCGTGCTCAATGGCGTCGACCAGATCGGTGTTGGCTGACCAGCGTTCGGTCACCGCCGCGCGCAGCACGTCGAGCGTGGTATCTGAAACTTGGTCGGATGTCAGCCGCTCGACTAGCCGGATTTTGGGCGCGGGATCTGCGGAGGGCTGGCTGAGATACCGGGTCACGACAACCTCGCGGTCCAGCAGTTGTGCGATTGACGCCAGTTCTTCGGCCAGCGTGGACAACGCTTTTTCGTCGGCGTTCTTGACCGTGCCGTCGAACTTCTCCAGCACGTTGCTCATAGCGTCACGGCTTGCCGAGCGCATCTTGCTCAGCACGGGATAATGGATCTTCGCCTCAGATGGTGCCATCGCATCCAGTTCGTCCAGCAAGCGGTCGACCGTCGCCGACTGCTGTTCCGGGTCGTCGACGTGCTCGCGTACCAATTCCCCTGCGCGCCGGACGGATTCGTAACCAAGGTCTTGGCGAAGCTGACGGATCAGCTGTGCGCGGAGCAACTGCACCTGCCGCGCACCCTGTTCTTTGACGCGCTCCACTTCGGTGTCGGCGTGCTCGCGTAATTGCTCGCTGATGCGTTCGGCATCGGCGCGAGCCTCGTCGGTTATTCGCTGCGCCTCTGCCTTGACGTCCTCCAAAGCCTTCTTGTGCGCCTGGCTCGCCACCGCCAAACGATGAGCCGCTTCGGCAGACTCGTCCAACTCCCGCTGAACCGCCTTCTGCCGATCGGCCATCAACCTGCGTACGGGCGGCACGGCGTAGCGCCAGACCAGCAGCACGATGACAGCGAATCCGACGAGCTGCCCAATGAATGTCGACATCTGGCCCTGACCGCCCTAACTCCTCGTGCCTGTCGCCTCTGACGAGCTTGCAACGTCAACGCCGAGGATTCGGCTGGCCAGAGTCGCCGACATAGTCTCCACATTCGAGCGCAGCTCCTCGGCTACCGAGTCACCTTCTCGCTTCAACTGCTCCTGGGCGTCTTCCAAGGTCGACCGGACTTCTTCTTCGGCACGGCCGCGCATGTCCTCGAGGACTTTGCGCCCTTCTGCCCGGACGTCGTCGCGGATACCCGACGCTTCGAGCCGGGCGTCAGACATTGCTTGCTGGTAATCCTCCTGGGCCGCCGCGGATTGCTCTTCTGACCTTTTGTTGTCAGCCTGCGTCTTGGCGACCATGTATTCGCGCTCATGTAGCACTTTCATGATCGGCGGTACGACGAAGGTGGCGATGACGCCGAGCACGATCAGGAAGATGAGCAGCACGAAGAAGAAAGTGCCGTTGGGGACGAGGAAATTGCTGCCGCCGCTATCTGCTACTACCCGGCTTGCGGCCGAAACGGTAGCGCTCATCTCACCCATGTCAGCGGATTACTTGCCCAGCGGGTTGGCGAAGACGAAGAGCGCCATGAAGGCCAGGTTGATGAAGTACATGGCCTCCACCAGACCGACCGTGATGAAGAACGGGGTAAAGAGCCGGCCTTGGGCCTCGGGCTGACGTGCGATACCGGCGATAAGTGCGTTACCGGCAATACCGTCACCGATAGCGGCGCCGACCGCGCCCCCGCCCAAGATCATCCCGCCGCCGATCAGGGCGCCCTGAGCGATTTGGGGTTGCATTCCACCAGCCATTCCTTATCCTCCTTGCTGTCCGGTAGCGGTCTACCGGTTCGGTTGGGTGCGTCGGCCCAGGTAACTTTGCGGCCGTTTCTATTCGTGTTCCTCTTCCACTTCCATCGACTGAGAGAAATACAGGATGGTCAGCAGGGCGAAGATGAACGCCTGAATGAATCCGACGAACATGTCGAACGCCTTCCAAATAGCGTTCGGTGCCCACATGATGTAAGGCGGGAAGAGCGCGATCAGCGCCACCATGATGCCGCCGGCGAAGATGTTGCCGAAAAGTCGGAGCGACAGAGACACCGGCTTGGCGATCTCTTCGACGGCATTGATCGGCGCCAGGACCGCAACATGGCCCTTGAGGACCTTGATCGGGTGCCCGAAAATGCCTCGGCGCCAAATACCGGCGACGTGGTAGCAGACGAAAACGAAGAGCGCCAAGGCCAATACATAATTGATGTCGGCGGCCGCCGGCTTGAGCAGCTCGGTGGGGGTGCCCGATTTGTCCTTGATCTGTACCGGCAGCACCGCCAGCCAGTTGGAAATCAGGATAAAGACGAAGATTGTGACCGTCAGTGGTAGCACGAACGGTGCTATCCGCAAACCGACGGTGCTTTCGATCTGGTCGCGCATTTGGATGGTGATCGCTTCGAAGAACAGTTGCACGCCATTGGGCACCCCGCGTGAGGTCACTTTGGCCCGCAGGAAGAAGGCCAGCCCGATGACGATTACTGCGGCGATCGCCGTCGACAGGACGGTGTCGGTGTTGACAGGCATCCCAAACCACGGGGAGGTGTTGTGTTTCCCGACCTCGATGCTGGAGTCGGCCAGGACCATTTCAATCATCGCCGTTGTCCCTCCCGTCAACCCGATCGTCGTTCGACCCTGGATGGCCCGATGGCGCGGACCCACCAGCACCGGCGCGCAGCTTCCGCCATACCGGCAGCGCGGTCGATGCCACAAGCAGTACCTGGAATACCGCCAAGCCAAACACAACGCCGAGTCCTGCGGGCTGGAATATGAAAGCAATAATCAGCGCGATCACGGTGAAGATCAGCAGCCGTGACGCGGAGTTGGTCGCCATTTTTATCTTCAGCGGGTGCGCGTCGGCGGTGATCGCCGTGACCGAGCGCTGTACCAGCAGCGCGTTGAGCAAACCCATCAGCAGGCCGATGCCGACAAAGATTCCCGTCATTACCTGCCCGTAGACGGCCGCGATGGCAATGGCGGCCGCAGTCAGCACGAGGGAGATGATAAGCAGCCGAATCGGCCGAAATATGACGGACGGTAACACCAACGGCGCGTCGTGCGCTGGCGTCGTCACTCGCGGCACCTCAATCCCGGGTCGATGGGAGTCGCCTGATGAATCCTGGCGTGGCGGGTCGAGCGTATCGGACAGCAGTTGACACGCTGGACTCGCCCAACAGGCAGCTCCCTATGTCGGTCGTACAACGGCATCGGAGGCGAATCCGAGTGCCGGATGGCCGGCAACCCGTGAGGTTAATTCGGGCTCTGTTAGCACCATACCACATGGTCACAGCCACTACTACTCTCTGTCGTAGAACGCGTCGCGGCGACGCATCAGCGGAATCAGTGTCGCGATCACCGCGACTGCGATGGCGCCTAGCATGACCGCTCCGGTGTCACCGGGATCGAAGAAAATTGTGCTTGCGGTGCCGAAGGCGACGATGCCCACCCAGAGGTAGATCAACAGCACGACGCGACGGTGCGAGTGACCGATCTGCAGCAGTCGGTGATGCAGGTGCATCTTGTCCGGGCTGAACGCACTGCGACCCGCTCGGGTGCGGCGCACAATGGCCAGCAGCAGGTCGAGCATCGGCACGAACATGACCGCGACCACAAGCAGGAACGGCGAGAGCAGAGCAAACACATCGCGCGCCCCGTAGGCGTTCTGCGAGATCGGGCCGGCGGCGGTCGTCGAGGCAGCGGCCAGCATCAATCCGATCAGCATCGAACCGGAGTCGCCCATGAATATCTTGGCCGGATGGAAGTTGTGCGGCAAAAATCCCAGGCACGCCCCCGCCAGCACCACCGAGATCACCGCCGGCGGATAGAACAGCACATCGCCACCGTGGTCCCGGAGCAGACCGACTGAGAAAATGCAAATGGCCAGCGCTGTTATCAGGCCCAGTCCGGCGGCCAGCCCGTCGAGCCCGTCGACGAAGTTCATGGCATTGACGATCGACACCGTCAACGCCAGTGTCAGCAAGATCGAGGACGCCTGGTCCAACACGATCGTGCCGACGCCGCCGAGCGGGATGTACAGCACACTCCAGGCGACCCCCATCGTGACCAGAACACTGGCCGCGGTGATTTGTCCGGCGAACTTCGTCAACGCGTCGAGACCCCAGCGGTCGTCGATCAAGCCGATACCCATGATCACGGCGGTCGCGACGACCACCGCGGGCATGCCCGACGAGTAGACAAAACCGCGGGTGAGTGCCGGAAGCTGCGAGGCTAGGAAGACAGCGGCGATGACGCCGAGGTACATGGCAAGCCCGCCCATCCGCGGCGTCGGCGTCACATGAACGTCACGCTCGCGCGGATAAGCCACCGCCCCGAAGCGAGTGGCCAGCAGCCGTACCGGCCCGGTCGCAAAGTAGGTGATGATCGCGGCCGTCAGCCCGACCAGTACCAGTTCCCGCAACGGCACACCGGCGCCGCGATCGGACAGCGCAAGCAAATTGCCGGCAATGCTGTCGGCACCGCTAACCACCCCGAGACCGTACTGCACCAATCCCGGCTCGCCACGCCGTGGGCCGCCGGATGCGACTAATCAGCCCAGATCGTCGGGCGAGGCCAACAACGTCGCTGGGTCGAAGCCCAGCACCTCGCCGATGCGTTCCGCGCTGACCGGGCCCGCCCGCAGGATGTGCGGCGTCGGTCCGGTCAAATCGAGGATTGTCGAGGCCGCCTGCTGTGCGCAGACACCGGCGTCTAGATACACATCGACTAAGTCGCCCAGTTGCTGTCGCGCATCGTCGGCGTTGACTGCGGGCGGACGGCCCGACCCGTTGGCGCTGGAGACCGCCATCGGCCCCACCTCGCGCAGCAATTCGATGGCCACTGGATGCAGTGGCATCCGCAGCATCACCGTGCCGCGGGCATCGCCGAGGTCCCACTGCAGTGATGGCGCCTGCCGAACTACCAAGCTCAGCGCGCCCGGCCAGAATGCCCGGATGAGCTCGCGAACACCGTCGGGCATCGTGAAGACCAGCCCCTCGATGGTGTGCCAGGAACCCACCAGCACTCCGACTGGCATGTCCCGGCCACGCCCTTTGGCGGCCAGCAATGCGGCCACCGCAGCGCTGTCGAAAGCGTCGGCGCCCAGGCCGTAGACAGTGTCAGTGGGCAGCACCACCAACCGCCCGAGCTTGAGCGCGCTGATCGCGGCGGCGATCCCCCGCGCGCGATCGGCTCGGTCAGCGCAATCAAAAGTGTCGCTCACCGACACCGCTCCTTGCGGGCGGTCACAAACCGTGGCCTGCCGGCGAGGTCGTGGTGGGCGGTGATGCTGTCGAACAGGTCGGTGCAGCGGATCAAATCGGCGGTCTGCGATGAGGTGGTGTCGTCGTGCTCGACGGCGTACAGACCACCGGGACGCAACCATCTCCCGGCAAGGCCGGTGACGGCCGTGATCACCGTCATTCCTTGTGGGCCGCCGAACACCGCGCAGTGCGGATCATGCTGCATCACTTCGGTTTCCAGCTCGGCATCGTCTGGAACGTAGGGCGGGTTGGCGACGACCAGATCGACGCGACCGTCGAGATCGGCGAAAAGTCCCGGTGTGGTGACGTCGGCGCAGCGCAACTCCACGGTGCTACCGGCGCAGTTGATCCGGGCGTAGTCGAGGGCCGCCGCCGAGTCGTCGATGCCCAGCACCCGGGCATCGGGCCGGTGCCGGGCCAGCGCGAGGGCCAAGGCGCCCGATCCGGTACACACGTCGACGATCACCGGGCGAGGCGGAAGCTCCCGGGCCATCGCCCAATCCAGCAAGGCTTCGGTTTCCGGACGGGGAATGAAAACTCCCGGTCCGACTCGCAGCGTCAGCGGCCCGAAACCTGCTCGCCCGGTGAGGTGTTGCAGCGGCACTCGTCGGCAGCGGGCGGCGACGAAGGCGTGGTAGCGCTCGTAGAAGTCGTCGTCGGGCGGATTTAACAACGCCAGCCGGCCGCGGTCGGCGCCCGAGACGTGGGCTGCCAGTTCCTCGGCGTCCTGGCGAGCCGAGTCGATCCCGGCTGCGTCAAGCACCGCGGCGGCGGACTGGATAGCGCGTTGCAGCCGGGTCGGGCGGGTGATCATGGCTGCTGTAGCCGGGCCTGGCGGTCAGCGGCGGACAGCGCATCGAACAACGCGTCCAGATCGCCGTCGAGCACCTGCTCGAGGTTGTGCGCCTTGAACCCGATGCGATGGTCGGTGATCCGGTTCTCCGGAAAGTTATACGTGCGGATCCGCTCGCTGCGGTCGACCGTGCGTATTTGGCTTGCCCGGTCAGCGGACGCGTCGGCCAGCGCCTGCTCTTCGCGAATCGCTTGCAGCCGGGCCGCGAGCACCTGCAGCGCACGGGTCTTGTTCTGCAGCTGCGAACGCTCGTTTTGGCACGTGACGACGATGCCGGTCGGCAGATGGGTAATCCGCACCGCCGAGTCGGTGGTGTTGACGCCTTGCCCGCCTTTGCCGGACGAGCGATAGACGTCGATTCGCAGATCGGACTCGTCGATCTGCACCTCGCCGACTTCTTCCGGCTCGGGATAGACCAGCACGCCGGCGGCCGAGGTATGGACGCGTCCTTGCGACTCGGTTACCGGCACCCGTTGCACGCGATGTACTCCGCCCTCGAACTTCATCCGAGACCACACCCCGTCGGCGGAGTCAGCGCCAACGGCACCCCGTCTAGCAATAGCCAGCGTCGCATCCTTGTATCCGCCCAGGTCGGAGGTGGTTTCGTCCAGGACGGTCACGCTCCACCCGTGCCGCTCGGCGTAGCGGATATACATCCGGGCCAGATCGGCGGCGAAAAGCGCGGATTCCTCACCGCCTTCCCCGGACTTGACTTCGAGCACGATGTCGTCGGGATCGTGCGGGTCACGCGGCGCAAGCATGTCGGTGAATTGGGCGTCCAGTTCGGCCACCCGCGCTTCGAGTTCGGTGGCCTCGGTGGCGAAGGATTCGTCGGAGGTGGCCAACTCGCGAGCGATTTCCAGGTCGCCTCGTGCCGACTGCAGCTTGCGGTAGGTGCCGACGATCGGCGCCAGCTGAGCGAACCGGCGCCCGACTTTGCGGGCAACGGCGGGGTCGCTGTGCAGCTCGGGATCGGCGAGGCGGCCCTCGAGCTCGGCGTGCTCGTCGAGCAGCGCATCAATCGCCTGCACACTTTGCGTCATGCGCACCTCCTGCTCCATCCCTCGCCAACTCGCAGCCAGCGGTGGGAATCCTCGTACCTGCGGCGGCGAGCGGAGCAGTCAGATCGGGCGAACCCTTGCGCTGCCAGGTTCGGGCCAGCTCGAGCGTTGTCGAGCCGACTAGGCTTCGGGCTTCTCGCCCTTGTCGGCACCGGCCTTGCGCTTGCCGTAGCGCTTCTCGAAGCGGGCCACTCGGCCGCCGCTGTCGAGGATCTTTTGCTTACCGGTGTAGAACGGGTGGCACTGGGAGCAGACCTCGACCACGATGCGACCGTTCTCTTTGGTGCTACGAGTCTGAAAGGAATTGCCGCAACCGCAGACCACCGTGGCCTCGCCGTAAGCGGGATGAATGCCAGATTTCATTGATGTCCTCTTCAATCGCTGGTCGCCGGGTCGCCGTATCCGACTCCTGATGGGCGTGAACCGGAACCTGAGGGGTCGACGTGTGATTATGCCAGGTCAGTCACTAGTGATCCAAAACGCCGGGATCAGCCGGCGCATTCCCGGACCGCGCGACCAGCGTCGGTGGTGGCGTCAGCCCGCACGTAGCGGCTGGTGCGGCTGACACGGTTCCATAGCACCCCGTGCTTGGCGGCACTGCCCCGGGCGCTCAACTCCCGCTTGAGGATCTTGTTGGTCGCTGTGGTCGGAAGGTGATCGGTGAGCCATACAAATCGCGGCCACGCTTTCGGTGAGAGGTCGGGCTGGCCGGAAAGAAACTCACCGAACTCCTCGGGTGTGAGCTCAGCATCGTCCTGCAGCACAAGAGCAGCCATCACTTGGTCGCCCACGGCTTCGTCGGCAACGGCGTAGACGGCCACGTGATTGACCGCGGGCAGGCGCTGCAGGATCCGTTCAATAGGCGCGGTGGTCATGTTTTCGCCGTCGACCCGCAACCAGTCTCCGCAGCGCCCGGCGAAGTAGATCCAGCCGTCCGCGTCCTTGTAGGCAAGGTCGCCGGACCAGTACATGCCGTGCCGAAGGCGCGCGTCGGTGGCTTCGGGGTCGTTGTAGTAACCGGCGAACAGCCCGGCGCCAGCGGTGTTGACCAATTCGCCGATCGCTTCTGGCGCGTTGGTCAGGGCGCCATCCTCGTCGAAGGCCGCCGCAGGGCATTCGGTCAGCGTGTCGGGGTTGTAGATGCTTACCCCGGGAAATCCCCGCCCAAGTGACCCCGGCGGGCAGCCCTCTTCGCGGGTGATGATGATCGCGCCTTCTGTCGAGCCGAACCCGTCCCATACCGTGCAGTCGAAACGCCTGCTGAATTCGGCGATATCGCGATCACTTGCCTCGTTGCCGAACGCCACACGAAGCGGGTTGTCGTGGTCATCGGGCCTCTCAGGGGTGGCTAGCACGTAGGCAAGTGGCTTGCCGACGTAGTTCATGAATGTCGCCCCGTAACGGCGGATATCGGACAGAAAGCCAGATGCCGAAAAGCTGGCCGGCACCATCGCGGCACCCGAGCCCACCGCCACACTCCAGCCCGCGAGTAGAGCGTTGGAGTGGAACAGGGGCATCGAGAGGTAGCACACGTCCGACTCGGTGACTTCGAAGCGCTCGATGAGCGTGGTACCGGCGAAAAGCACCGTTAAGTGGGTGACCCGCACGGCTTTCGGTTCACCGCTGGTCCCCGAGGTGAAGATCATCATGAAGGTGTCGGTGGGTGCGACGTCGCGATGTCGGGTGAAGGTGCCCGCGCTGGCCAGCAGTTCTGTCCACTGGCGGCTCGCCGTGTCGATGACCCGTACTCCGGGCAGGTCCAGACCGTCGAGCAGATCACGATGCGCTGGATCGGTGAGCAGCAACTGGCAGTCCGCCCGAAGGATGTCCTTGGCCAATGCGGCCCCGCGCCGGGTGTTGTTGATTCCGCACAGCACGTACCCGCCGAGCGCCGCGGCGGCCATCGCGGTGAGCATCTCTGGCGTGTTGCCCAACAGCGCCCCGACGTGCAGGTGTCGGTCGCGGTCGGCCAAGTCGATCAGAGCGGCCGCGGCGTGTGCGGCGTCAGCGAGGTGCTGACGCCAACTCCGCACCCCGTCGCCGTACTTTACCGCCGGGGTGTCGTCGCCTTGCCGCGCGGTCAGCAGCTGCTGAATCGTGTCTGCCACGCGGCTCATCACTTTAAGCCGCCGGCAGTCCGCTAGTCGTTGTCCATGCCGCCCGGTGTCGTCTTCGACACCTGAACCAGAAATTCGTAGTTGTTCTTGGTCTTACGTAACTGCGACATCAGCAGGTCGATGGCCTGATGAGAGTCCAGACCGGACAGCACCCGCCGCAGCTTGTGCACGACTGCGAACTCGTCAGGAGACAGCAGCAGTTCGTCTTTGCGGGTGCCCGAAGGGTTCACGTCGACCGCGGGGAACACCCGCCGCTCGGCGATCTTGCGGTCAAGCTTGAGCTCGGCGTTACCGGTGCCTTTGAACTCCTCGAAGATCACGGTGTCACCGGTGGATCCGGTTTCGACCATCGCGGTGGCGATGATCGTCAGGGATCCCCCATCTTCGATGTTGCGGGCGGCGCCGAGGAAACGCTTCGGCGGGTAAAGCGCCGTGGAGTCGACACCACCGGACAGGATCCGGCCCGACGCCGGCGATGCGTTGTTGTAGGCACGACCCAGCCTGGTGATCGAGTCGAGCAACACCACGACGTCTTTGCCCTGTTCGACCAGTCGCTTGGCCCGCTCGATGGCAAGTTCGGCGACTGAGGTGTGATCAGACGGCGGCCGGTCGAACGTCGAGGCGATGACCTCGCCTTTGACCGAGCGCGTCATATCGGTGACCTCTTCCGGCCGCTCGTCGACGAGCACGACCATCAGATGGCATTCCGGGTTGTTTCGGGTGATGGCGTTGGCGGTGTCCTGCAGGATCGTCGTCTTGCCGGCCTTCGGCGGCGACACGATCAACGCGCGCTGGCCTTTACCGATCGGCATGATCAGGTCGATGACGCGGGTCGTCAGCCGGTCGCTGGTGGTTTCCAGCCGCAGGCGTTGATTGGGGTACAGCGGCGTCAACTTACCGAATTCCGGACGCTTCTTGGCGTCGTCGACCGGCCCACCGTTGACACTGTCCAGGCGGACCAGCGGATTGAACTTCTGCCGCTGGTTGGGCTGTTCGCCCTCTCTCGGCACGCGGACCGCACCGGTCACCGCGTCGCCACGGCGCAGACCGTTCTTGCGGACCATGTTCATCGAGACGTACACGTCGTGTGGCCCGGCCAGGTAGCCGGACGTGCGCACGAAGGCGTAGTTGTCCAAGACGTCGAGGATGCCGGCCACCGGCTGCACCACGTCGTCCTCGCGTAGCTGCTCGGCATCGGAGCCGCCCTCACCGGACCGTTCACCGCGGCGCTTGCGGTCGCGGAACCGGCGCCCCCGGCGGCCTTGACGCCCATCGTCGTCGTCACGGCTTTGCTGCCCGTCGGCGCCTTGCTGATCACCAGCCTGGTCGCTGCCTTTTTCCGGGGCAGCGCGCTCGGGTCTGGTGTCGTGTTGGTCGGGTTGCGGCTTGGCCTGGTCGGCGGCGGTAGCAGTGGGTGCTCCGGCCCCACGAGAGGCGCCGCGTCGCTCCCGCGGGGCATCGGCCGACGTTGCGTCACTCCCCGTTTCGACGCGGGTGTCAGCGGATTGGTCAGCGTGACCGGCGGGTAGACCGCTAGGCGCCGGACCACCATTGGTGGGTGTGCCGTTGGCGGGCTGGCTCTGCCGTTCCCGTATCGCGGCGATCAATTCGTTTTTGCGCATCCCCGACGTGCCTTTGACGCCGGACCGGTTGGCCAGCGCCCGCAGTTCGGGCAGCACCATGGTGGACAGTGAGCCGTCCGACGCCACGGTTTTGGCGCCATCGGTCGACGGCGCGGAAGTATTGGCACTGGATTCGGCGGGGGCCGCAGTGTCTGTAGTCAGGGCATTCGACAGCTTGTCGTTTTCCACGCTGTCACCGGCCGTGATGAGGTCCGTTTCCGTCACGGATTTCCTTTCTTCCCTCACCGATTACGTATGCGAGGGGTTAGTGGCATTCAGCGAAATCGCCGAGTGCTTACCACCATCTCGGCAACGGTGATCGCCTGGATTGGCGGCATATATGGCGAACCATCGTCCACGAGAAGAATTTGGTAGTCGTCCTAGTGTCAATGCAGTGTTTTTGCAGATGCTGCGATTGCCGGACGGGTCCGAGGATAACGTGCTTCGGTGCCGGAAGCAAGAAACCCGCTGCGGCGTCCTCGACCGGTCAGCCGCCCGTTACCACCCCGGAGCTCCAGCGAACTCCATCGCCCGCGGTCATCTCGCTGACGGTGAAGCCGTTCGCGGTGCCGTACTCGACGGCATCAGCGGGCAGTTCGGGCTCGGTGGTCAGAGCAATCACTGCAGGTCCCGCCCCGGAAAGCGCCGCTGGAACATGGCAACGTCGCAACAGCGAGAGGTATTCCGCCGAGGCCGCCATGGCGTGGGCGCGCTGCGGCTGGTGCAGCACATCCTCGGTCGCCGCTAGCAACAGGTCGGGCCGCTCGGTGAGCGCAATCACCAGCAGCGCCGCCCGGCTGAGGTTGAAACGAGCATCGTGGTGGCTCACGTCCGCGGGCAGCAGCATCCTGGCTTCCGCTGTGGACGACCGCTGTTGGGGTACTGCGGCAAACAGATGGATGTCGTGATGGAGCCGCAGCGATACTGCCGAGTAGCGAGGCGGGTGAAAACTTTGATCGGTCCACGACACCACCGCACCGCCCAGCACCGCGGCCGCCGCGTTGTCGGGATGGCCCTCGAACTCCGATGACAGTTGCACCAATTGGGTTTCGCTCAACAAAGGCAAATTCGCCTGTGCCAGAAGGCCGTTGACAGCTGCCAAGCCGCCGGCCACCGCCGCGGCTGAAGAGCCGAGGCCACGGGAGTGCGGGATCGCGTTGTGGCATCGCACCACCAACCCGGGAACGCTGACGCCGGCGGCCCGCAGTCCGCAGTGAATAGCTCGGACCACCAGGTGGCCCGAGTCCAACGACAGTTGTCCGGTGCCTTCACCGTCCACTTCGACGATCAAACCGGATTCCGTTGTCTCGACGATTATTTGGTCATACAGATTCAATGCCAGGCCGATGCTGTCAAATCCGGGACCCAGGTTGGCGGTGGACGCGGCCACGACGGCGGTGCCGGTCAGCCCCGCAGGCAGCATCCGCGTCACCGACAGCCCATCATTGGAGCTCCAGCATCCCGACGACAGCAACCGGGTCGACGGGCACTGCGGACACGCTCGGCATGTCTTTCAGCGCGGTGTCGGGATCCTTGAGGCCATTGCCGGTGACCGTGCACACCACCGTTGATCCGGGCATGACCCAGCCGTCGTCAATGGCCTTCAGCAGACCGGCAATGCTGGCCGCCGAGGCAGGTTCGACGAACACCCCTTCGGCGCCGGCCACCAAGTGATAGGCCGCGAGGATGTCCTCGTCGGTCGCAGCCAGGAAGCGCCCGTTGGATTGTTGTTGCGCCTCGACCGCCGACGCCCATGACGCCGGTGAGCCGATGCGGATCGCGGTCGCGATGGTCTCGGGTTGGCGCACCGGTTGGCCGGTGACCAGTGGCGCCGCACCCGCCGCCTGGGTGCCCAGCATGCGCGGCAGTTTGTCGATGATTCCCGCGCGGTGATATTCGGTGTACCCCTTCCAGTACGCGGTGATGTTGCCGGCGTTGCCGACGGGAAGTGCATGCACATCGGGAGCAGCGCCCAAGGCGTCGACGATTTCGAATGCCGCGGTCTTTTGTCCTTCGATGCGCACCGGGTTCACCGAATTAACCAGAGAGATGGTCGGGAAATCGGCGGCCATCTTGCGGGCCAGCTCCAGACAGTCGTCGAAGTTGCCGTCGATCTGGATTATCTTGGCGCCGTGCATGACGGCCTGCGCCAGCTTGCCCATCGCTATCTTGCCTTGCGGAATGAGCACCGCGCAGGTCATGCCGGCCCGGGCAGCGTATGCCGCCGCCGACGCCGAGGTGTTGCCGGTCGACGCGCACAACACCGCCTGTTGCCCGCGCGCCAGCGCGTCGGTCACGGCCATCGTCATGCCGCGGTCTTTGAAAGAGCCTGTCGGATTGAGACCCTCGACTTTGAGATACACCGTGCAGCCGGTCTGCTCGGATAGCCGGGCGGCGTAAATCAGCGGAGTGCCACCTTCGAGCAGGGTGACCGGTGTCCAGTTATCTCCGATCGGCAGCCAGTCGCGGTAGGCCGCAATCACACCCGCCCACGGCTGGTGCGTCGTCGTCTTGGTGACGCTCATGAGCTGGTTCCCTCCAGCCGCAATACGCTGGCTACCCGTTGCACGGCGTCGAGATCGCTCAGCGCGGCCACAGTCTCGGACAGCGCGGCGTCGGTGGCCCGGTGAGTAACCACCACGATGCGTGCGCCCACCCGCTGGCCGCCTTCGCCGGCAACGCCTTCCTGGCGAACTTCGGCGATGCTGACCTCACGCTTGGCGAATTCGGCTGCGACTGAGGACAAGACACCGGGCTTGTCGGCGACGAACATGCTCACGTAGTAACGGGTCGAGATGAAGCTGATCGGCGAAATAGGCAGCTGAGCATACTTGGATTCGCGCGGCCCCCGGCTGCCCAGCACCCGGTTGCGGGCTGCCATCACCAGATCGCCGGTCACCGCTGAGGCGGTCGGTTTTCCGCCGGCGCCCTGGCCGTAGAACATCAACCGCCCTGCGGCCTCCGCCTCGACCACCACCGCGTTGAAGGCACCGTTGACCGTGGCCAGCGGATGGGTCAACGGTACCAGCGCCGGATACACCCGGGCCGAAACACGATGCTGCCCTTCGTCAGTGATGATTCGCTCACAGATGGACAGCAGCTTGATGGTGCAACCCAGGGCCCGCGCGGAGGTGAAGTCGTCGGGTGTGATCTTCGTGATGCCTTCGCGGTACACGTCGTCGGCGGTCACCCGGGTGTGAAATGCGATCGATGCCAGGATGGCGGCTTTGGCCGCGGCGTCGTACCCCTCGACGTCGGCGGTGGGGTCGGCTTCGGCGTAGCCGAGGGCACTCGCGTCAGCCAGCGCATCCCCGTAATCGGCTCCTGTGCTGTCCATCGCGGAGAGGATGTAGTTGGTGGTGCCGTTGACGATGCCGGCCACCCGCAGCACCGTGTCACCGGCCAGCGACTGAGTCAACGGCCGAATGACCGGGATGGCGCCCGCGACGGCCGCTTCGAAGTAGAGGTCGACGTTCGCGTTTTCGGCGGCCCGTGCCAACTCTCCAGTTGATACAGCCAGGAGTGCCTTATTCGCCGTGACGACGGACTTGCCGTGTTCGAGCGCGGACAGGATCGCTTTGCGCGCCGGTTCGACCGGGCCCATCAGTTCGACGACGATGTCGACATCCTCGCGAGTAACCAGTTCTTCGACGTTGTCGGTAAGCAGGTCGACCGGCACACCACGGTCGTCGGCGACACGACGAACACCGATGCCGCGCAGCACCAATGGCGCTTCGATCCGGGCCGCGAGATCATCGGCGTCGTCTTGAATGATGCGCACAACTTCGCTGCCGACATTGCCAAAGCCGAGTACCGCGACGCCCACCGGCCTATGTTCATCGAACACAGCTCACCTCACTTCCAAACTCAGTAGATCGTCGACCGTCTCGCGCCGCATGATCAGGCGGGCACGACCGTCGCGCACCGCCACCACGGCTGGCCGCCCGATTGCGTTGTAACGGCTCGACAGTGAATAGCAGTAGGCGCCGGTCGCAGCCACCGCGACCAGGTCGCCAGGTTCGAGGTCGGCCGGCACCCACGCATCACGGACGACGACATCCCCGCTTTCGCAATGCTTCCCGACGACGCGAGCCAGCATTGGGGCCGCGTCGCTGCCCCGGGACACCAGGCGAACGTCGTAGTCGGCACCGTAGAGGGCGGTACGGATGTTGTCGCTCATGCCACCGTCGACGCTGACGTAGCGGCGATTCGCTTTCGCGCTGACGTCGACATCTTTGACGGTGCCGACCTCGTAGAGCGTCACGGTGCCCGGCCCGGCAATAGCTCGTCCGGGCTCGACCACCAGGGTCGGCGCCGGCAGCCCGACTGCCGCCGATTCGTTGCACACGATGGCACTGAGTTTGGCGGCCAGATCCCGCATGGGTGGCGGATCGTCCTGCGGCAGATAGGCGATGCCCATGCCGCCACCGAGGTCGACGGTCGATATCTGCGCGGTCTTGTCTGCGCCGAATTCACCGAAGATGTCGCGCAGCAGCCCGATGACGCGATGGGCGGCGACCTCGAAGCCGGCGACATCGAAGATCTGCGAGCCGATATGGCTGTGCAATCCCACTAATCGCAGGTGATCGGTGGCGAACACCCGGCGCACCGCGGCCATCGCCGCCCCGCTGGCCAGCGAAAGTCCGAACTTCTGGTCTTCATGGGCGGTAGAGATGAATTCGTGCGTGTGCGCTTCGACGCCGACGGTCACACGAATCAGCACGTCCTGGACGACACCGGCGTCGGCGGCGATCGCGTCGAGGCGCTCGATTTCTGTCATCGAGTCGACGACGACGTGGCCGACCCCGGTTTTCACCGCAGCGGTGAGCTCTGCGATTGACTTGTTGTTGCCGTGAAACGTAATTCGCTCAGGCGGGAAGCCGCCGTGCAGCGCGACGGCCAGCTCGCCGCCGCTGCAGACGTCCAGCGCGAGCCCTCCTTGGTCGATCCACCGCGCCACCTCGCTGCACAGAAAAGCCTTGGCGGCGTAGTGCACGTTGTGTCCACCGCCGAACGCTGCGGCGATGTCGCGGCAGCGGGAGCGAAAGTCGTCTTCGTCGATAACGAAGAGCGGCGTTCCGTACTCGTGGGCCAGGTCGGTCAGGGCGATGCTGCCAATGGTGACCACTCCGTCGTCGCCCCGTGAAGCGCTGTGCGGCCACACGTTGGGTGCCAGCATGAGAAGTTCTTCAGCAGATTGTGGGCGCGCGGGGATGCCGGCTTGGGGCGGTTTTTCGGCGTGTCGAGGCCCGGCGGGGTGAGCGTTCACATCCGCTCCGGTGCGGTCACGCCGAGGATGGCCAAGCCGTTGGCGACCACTTGACGGGTGGCCTGGCACAACGCCAGTCGGGCAGTGTGCAGCTGGTTCGCCTCCTCGTCGCCTTGAGGCAACACGCGGCAGGAGTCGTAGAACCGGTGGTAATCGCCGGCGAGGTCTTCCAGGTAGCGGCACACCCGGTGCGGTTCCCGCAGCGAAGCGGCAGTTCCGAGCACGCGGGGAAATTCGCCGATGGTGCGGACCAGCGTTCCCTCTTTGTCGTGGGTGAGCAGTTCCAGATGAGCGGTGTCTGGTGTCAGCCCGAGTTCGGCCGCGTTGCGGGCCAGCGCGGACAGCCGGGCATGCGCGTATTGCACGTAATAGACCGGGTTTTCGTTGGACGCCGACGACCAGAGCGCAAGGTCGATGTCGATCGGGGTATCCACTGATGACCGGATCAGGCTGTAGCGTGCGGCATCGACACCGATCGCCTCGACCAAGTCGTCGAGCGTGATGACGGTGCCGGTCCGCTTGCTCATCCGCACCGGCTGGCCGTCCCGGACCAGGTTGACCATTTGACCAATGAGCACCTCGACGGTTGCTGGATCGTCGCCGAAGGCGGCCGCAGCAGCTTTGAGCCGGGCAATGTAGCCGTGATGGTCGGCGCCGAGCATGTAGATGCACAGGTCGAATCCGCGTTGCCGCTTGTCGAGGTAATAGGCGAGATCACCGGCGATGTAGGCCGGTCGGCCGTCAGACTTGATGACGACTCGGTCTTTGTCGTCGCCGAACTCGCTGGTGCGCAACCATGTTGCGCCGTCTTTTTCGTAGATGTTGCCGTGGGCGCGAAGCCGGTCGATGGCCTGCTCGACACGGCCGCTGGTGTGCATCGAATCTTCATGGGTGTAGACGTCGAAATCGGTGCCGAAGTCGTGCAAGGACTGCTTGATGTGGCTGAACATCAGATCGACGCCGACCTGACGAAACGTCTCTTCCTGATCGGACGCGGGCAGCGACAGCGCGTCGGGCGCCTTTTGCAGCACTTGTGCGGCGATGTCGCCGATGTAGGCGCCGGCGTAGCCGTCAGCCGGAGTCGGCTCGCCGTTTGCCGCCGCGATCAGCGAGCTGGTGAACCGATCGATCTGGGCGCCGTGGTCGTTGAAGTAGTACTCGCGCACCACTTCGGCGCCCTGAGTCGTGAGCAACCGGCCCAGTGCGTCGCCGACGGCGGCCCAGCGGGTGCCGCCGATGTGGATGGGTCCGGTGGGGTTGGCCGAAACGAACTCCAGGTTGACCTTGTGTCCGGCCAGGGCCTCGGAGTGGCCGTACCCCGCGCCAGCGCTGATGACGTTGTTGACGATGACGCCCTGGGCCGACGTCTTGAGGCGAAGGTTGACGAAGCCCGGTCCGGCCAGCTCAGCCGAGGCGATGCCGTCGGCCTTCGACAACGCTTCGGACAGCCATCCGGCCAGCTCCCGCGGGTTAGTGCCTACCTTCTTACCCAGTTGCAACGCCAAGTTGGTGGCATAGTCACCATGCTCAGGGTTGCGCGGCCGTTCGACGGTCACCGTCTGCGGTAGCACGGCAGCATCGAGCCCATGCTCAGCGAGCACCGCGGCGGCGGTGTCCCTGAGCAGCTGGGCCAGGTCAGCGGGGGTCACAAAGGTCCATCCTATTGGCTGGCGTCGTCTGGTCCCGAATCCGTCGCACTCCGGGCGGCCGCCGGGATGGGTTAGGCTGTCGGAGCCCAATGGCGCAGCGTGATGCGCGTGCGCCCCCGTAGCTCAGGGGATAGAGCGTCTGCCTCCGGAGCAGAAGGCCGCAGGTTCGAATCCTGCCGGGGGCACCAGCCGGCGACAGCAGCTAGTCATCTCTCGGGACATCATCGCAAGACCGGTTTCGGCTCGACACCAACCGGGCATTCGCGGAGGCGTGAAACTTGTACGCTTAACTCGTCTGCTCGGTATGGCCCTGATAGCAACCTGGGCGACCATGGCGAGCGCACCCATTCCAGCAGCGTCTGCCGACCCGTGTTCCGATGTCGAGGTGGTATTCGCCCGTGGTACCGGCGAAGCAGCTGGTGTTGGCGGAGTCGGGCAGGCGTTCGTCGACGCCCTGCAGTCGCGGGTCGGCGGCAGGTCGGTCGGGGTGTATCCGGTCAACTACCAAGCCAGCAGCGATTTCGGTGGCGGCGTCGACTTCGCCAGGACGGTCGTCGACGGGATCCGCGACGCGGCTGGGCACGTCCAATCCACGGCGGCGAATTGCCCGAACAGCAGGATAGTGCTCGGCGGGTATTCCCAAGGCGCCGTTGTGTCCGGCTTCGTCACCTCGCCTGCCGTCCCGCAGGAAGTGCCTGCCGAGTACGCGTCTTACGTTCCTCAGCCGCTGCCGGCGGAGGTAGCCAACCACGTTGCTGCGGTGGTCCTGTTCGGAACACCTTCGAATGCGTTCCTGCAGGGCGCCGGCGCGCCTCCGATCACCATCGGTCCGCTGTATGCGGCCAAGACCGATGAGCTGTGCATTCCCGACGACAACATCTGCAATGGCGCGCCTCCTGGTCAGCCCAGCATCGCGCATACCTTGTATCAGGCGAACGGTTTGGTCGATCAAGGCGCGGATTTCGCGGTAAGTCACTTATAGCCGGCGAGGTTCAGCCGTTCACGCGTTGACTAGCTCGGGGTGGAATTTGGCTGCCATCCGGCGCATCCCATCGCGCCAGTCGACCGATGTGCTGCCGACGAGCTCGTGCATTCGGGTGACGTCGGTGGGCACGCCACGCAGCGCCTGCTCGCTTTCCTCGAATACTGGTTCGCGGCCGATCAGCGAACCAAGAAAGGCGCACCACTCCTGCAGGCTGACGGTCTGATTCCCGGCCCAGTTGACCGTCGTCGCCGGAACTGAGGCTGCGGCAAGGAGTTTGGGGGCGGTCGCGATGGTGTCGTCCTGATGGATCGGGTTATAGCGAGCCGGCCCACCAGGCGGGACCGGTATCGGCATACCGGCCAGCATCATCTCCATGTGAAAGTACGGCCATCCGCCGTTGTCGCCGTACGGAAGATTGAGACGAGCGATGGTGGTGGGCACGTCGAGCACACGCGCCATCGACCGCGCAACGGCTTCGGCGGCGATCTTTGAGATCGAATACGTGGGAAACATCGCTCGGTGGTTGTCGCCCAGCGCGGCGCGTTCGGTGCGCGGCTCGTCGTCAGGAGGGTCATAGACGGCGGTGGACGAGCAGTGCAGAAACGCCTTGACGCCGCGGCAATGCGCCATCAGCAGACCCACCGACTCGGCATTGGCCCGCAGATCGATGCCCCAGTTGCCACTCTTCGCCACCGCCAAGTTGAGGACGTAGTCGAAGTTGGTCGGCAAGACGCTGAAGTCACCGGCGGCAAGATTGATTGACACGCAACGAATCCCAGCCTCTTCAAGCGCTTCACGTGCCGCCGCGTTGGAGAAGCGTGCGACACCCCAGACTTCGTTGTCGGCGGCAAGGGCCAGCGCGATCGGGTTGGCGAGTTGGCCGGTCGGACCGGTGATGAGTATCTTGCAGTCACGCATCCCGGAGATGCTAGGTGAGCCTGCTCGGTTCGCTACAAGTCGGCCAGGTCATCGGGTACGTCCACGGCGCACTCCTTCAGTGCATCCAGGGGCACCGAGTCAAGCGTGCGCTCGTGTGTCGATGCCAGCACGATCGGCGCGGCGCAGCCGTCGCGGTAAGCCCGAAACCAGTTGATCGCGGTGACGCACCAACGGTCGCCTGGTGCGAGGCCCGGGAATCGGTACTCCGGTCTTGGTGTCGACAGGTCGTTCCCGATGGAGCGCTGATGCTGCAGGAACTCCGCGGTCACTACCGCACAGATGGTGTGCCGACCGAGGTCTTCGTCGCCGGTCGAGCAGCAGCCGTCGCGGTAGAACCCGGTAAGCGGTTCGGTGCCGCACGGTTCGAGCGGGCCGCCGAGCACGTTACGTTCAGCCACCCGTCCAGTATGGCCGCCCACGTCACCGCGTCGATGAATGCGCGCCAAACGGGATCACAGCCCGGCGACCACCTCGGCCACGCACCGAAGCTGCCCAAGGTCGGAACTGGTTGGGATGAGCTGTATTTCGTCGGTACCGACGGCGGCGAATTCGCGCAGCACCGACATCAACTGATCTTCGCCCCCGGCCCAGCCGGTGGTCGGCGCCATCGCGTCGACGTACTCGGCCGGTCTCCAGTTCAGGTAACGCTGCAGGTGGCGATGCACCTGAGCGCGTGCCTGCTCCGGCGAACCGAGGGCAAACCAGAATGATGTCGCCAGGTGCGGTTTCGGCTTGCCGGCCTGGGCCCATGCCGCCCGCGCCACGTCGAACAACTCGTTCTGCACACCGACGTCGAGATCCAGCGTGGTGGCCACCAGCCCGTCGGCCCAAGCCGCGGCGCTGCGCACAGTCTTTGCTCCGATGGTGCCCACCAGGACGGGCGGACCGCCCGGCTGGAGCGGGGACGGGCCGACCGGGCAAGTCGACTCGGTGAGCTTCTCTCCAGACCAGACGCGCTTCATGACCGCCGCGCGTTCCGCTAGTCCGCGCATGGTTTGGGTCGCCAGATCCGCCCCGACCGCGAGGTAGTCCTCGTGCCGACCCCCGACCCCGAGGCCTACGGTCAACCGGCCCCCGCACAGCAAGTCACCACTGGCCAGCGCCTTAGCCAGCAGCACCGGATCATGCAGTTGAGGCACGATCACAGTGGTCATCAGCCTGACCCGATCGGTCCAGGCCGCCAGCGCCCCCAGCAGGGTCAGGGTCTCGGGATTGTCGAAGGCGATGCGCTCGCCCCAGCACAATGACGAGAACGGCCCCTCGTCGATCGTGTGCGCCCAATTGCGGAGCAACGTCGCATCCAGGTCCGGTTCCATCACCGGCATCGTCATGGCTATCTGCACGACCGAGATTTTGGCATGCCGCCTCACTGTGCGTCGGCCGTCTCGGGTGGCAGCATGGATGAGGTGAGCATCAGCAGCGGTTCCATTGCGCACGTCCGGCTCACCGTCACCGACATCGAACGATCCCGGCGATTCTATGAAAGCGTCTTCGGTTGGCCCGTGCTGGTGGAGGTTCCAGAGAATGTCAACGAGTCGACCCGCAGCCAATTCGACTTTTTGTTCGGCGGGGTCGTCTACGACCTTGGCGGCGCGCTGATCGGGCTGCGCCCAGTGGCCTCCGACGCCTTCGACGAGGACCGGGCCGGGCTGGATCACATCGCGTTTCGTAGCGTCAGCAAAGGCGAATTGGACGACGCCGCTAGACACCTCGATGACTTGGGCATTCGGCACGAACCGGTGAAGGACATCGGACCGTCGTACATCTTGGAGTTTCGCGATCCGGACAACATCGCGTTGGAGCTCACCGCCCCGAAGTGAAGAACGCCCTCCGCGAGCGTGCCCAGACTGCCAGCGCTGACGCGTCGCCGGACAGACACGCACGCTCGCGCGGGAGAGGCGCAGGAAAGAAAGGCAACCTATGCCGATCAGTTTCAACCACACCATCGTCGCGGCCCGGGACAAGCGTGCGTCGGCCGAATTCCTTACCGAGCTGTTCGGGCTACCGGATCCCACGCCGTTCGGCCGCTTCATGGTCGTCACACTCGAGCACGGCGCCAGCCTGGACTACGCCGACACGTCCGACGGAGAAGAGATCCGGCCGCAGCATTACGCCTTCCTGGTTACGGACGAGGAGTTCGATGCGATCTACCACAAGATTCAAGCGCGCGGGCTTCCGCACTGGGCCGACCCGCGAGGAGAACGATCCGGTCAGATCAACCACCGGGACGGCGGGCGCGGGGTGTACTTCCCCGACCCGGCCGGCCATAACCTGGAAATCCTGACCCGGCCCTACGGGTCGGGCAACTGACGTCACCCGGCCGTTCGGCGGCCGTGCCGATTCCGTTCCTGGTCGCGGTAGTCGTCGGCCAGTTGTGCGACGGGTCCGGGCAGGGCACCGGCAGCCACGTCGGCCAAGCTGGTCCGCTCCAGCACCGAGCGCATACTGGCGCGCAACGCCCGCCAGACGTCGGTGAGCGCCGCCGTTGGGCCGCCGTAGGGAAGATCACCAAGGCCCATGTCGCGCACGCTGGCCAGTGGGCCGTCGATACAGCGCAGCACGTCGGCGATGCTGATCTCGGTGCCGGGCCGCGCCAGTTGGTATCCGCCGTCGCGGCCGCGGTGGCTGCGGACCAGGCGGTCGGCGCGCAGTTCGGACAAGATGTCGACCAGAAATTGCGCCGGGATGCCTTGGGCTGCCGCCAGGTCGTCGGTTTTGACCAGCGCGCCGTTGTCGGCGGTAGCGAGCTGGATCATTGCCCGCACCGCGTACTCCGCCTTGGCCGACATGCGCATTTGTTGACTCAGCCTCGATTGACCGCGGCCAGTACCGCGTCGGCATACTGCGCCCGGCACACCAGCAGATCGGGCAGCAGCGGATTAGTTTGGTTGTACTCCAGTGCCGAGCCGTCGATTCGCGACGTGTGCAGTCCGGCCGCCCGGGCCACCGCGACCGGGGCTGCCGAATCCCATTCGTGTTGCCCGCCAGCGTGCACATAGACGTCGGCCAGCCCCTGAACCACGGCCGCGACTTTGGCGCCCGCGGATCCCATCTCGACCAGCGTGCCATCCAGCTGCTCACGAACCCGTAGCGCAATCGCCGGCGGTCGGGTGCGCGACACCACAATCCGCGGCGGCCCCGGATTCATCGGCGGTGTCACGACATCGGGGGTGGCCAGGGTCAGGCCTTGCGCGGGCAACCCAACCGCACCTGCGGCCAGTGCACCGGCCTCCCACAACGCCACGTGCACGGCCCAGTCGGGACGCCCGAGCTCGGAGAACTCTCGGGTGCCGTCCAACGGGTCGACGATCCACACCCGCTCCGCTGTCAACCGCCGGGAATCGTCGACACCCTCTTCGGAAAGCACCGCGTCCCCGGGCCGGGCTTCGTGCAATGCGTCCATCAAAAACTCGTGGGATCGCTTGTCGCCAGCGGATTTCCGTTCCCCCTCCGTGGCGCCCGCGAGCTCGTCGCGGACGGCAAGCAACAGCTTGCCGGCCTGGGTGGCCAGTTGCGCGGCTAGCTGGTGATCACTCATTGTCGCGAGTCGAGTAAGTCGATGACGTGCTGCGCCAGCTCGTCCAGGTTGTGGTCGGGGGTGAGCCGAAGCTCCGGATTGTCGGGGCGCTGGTATGGGCTGGCGATCCCGGTGAAGTCGGTGATCTCACCGGCACGCGCTTTGGCGTAAAGACCCTTGGGGTCCCGCTTCTCGCATTCCTCGATCGGCGTGTCGCAGAACACCTCGAAAAAGCCCAACCCCGCGTCGGCATGCACGCGACGGGCAAGGTCGCGATGCTCGGTCAGCGGGCTGATCGCCGGCACCAGCACGGTCTGCCCGGAGTCAGCGAGTAACGCCGCGACATGCGCCAGCCTGCGCAAATTCTCCGTGCGATCAGCCAGGCTGAAACCCAGATCGGCATTGAGGCCATGCCGCAGATTGTCGCCGTCGAGAACATAAGCGGCGACGCCATTTTCGAGCAGCTTCTGTTCGACGAGCATCGCCACCGATGATTTTCCGGAACCCGACAGTCCGGTGAACCACACGGTGGCGCCACGCGAAAGCCGGTCGTCCGCGGTGACCAGCGACTGGTGCCGCACGGTATTCGGGCTCGAAACGCGAGCAGACACCTCATGCAACACCATGCCAGCGGCCACCGTGCCGTTAGTGTTCGGATCGATCAGGATGAAGGATCCGGTGCTCGGGTTGCGGGTGTACTCGTCGAGCAGCAGCGGTACCTGAGTCCGCAGCGAAATGCGGCCAAGCTCGTTCAGCTTCAACGCAGTTGCGCTGTTGTCGTGCTCCAGAGTGTTGACGTCCAACCGATAGTCCAACGCGGTCACTCGCGCATGGGTGGTGCGAGTGGTTTGCTTGAGGACATAGTCGCGACCCGGTTCGAGCGCAGCGCCGTCGGCCATCCAGCACACGGTCGCGTCGAACTCCTCGGAGGCCCGCGGCGGATTGTCGGTGTAGGCGATCATGTCGCCACGTGAGATGTCGATGTCGTCGGCCAGTGTCACCGAGACGGCCATCGGCGGAAACGCTTCTGTCACCGGGCCGCTGGGGCCGTCGATCGAGACGATGCGGCTGCTCTTGCCGGTGGGCAACACGATGACGTCGTCGCCGGGCCGCATTACGCCGCTGGACACCGTGCCGGCGTAGCTGCGGTGGTCTTGATGCTCTCGGCTCTGCGGCCGGATCACGTACTGCACCGGAAACCGCACGTCGGCCAGGTTGCGGTCGGCGGTGATGTCCACCTCTTCGAGGTGGGCGAGCAACGCCGGGCCGTCGTACCACGGCGCGCGGTCGGATTTGCTCACCACATTGTCACCGTCCAACGCAGACAGCGGAATAGTGGTTACGTCGGGCACGTCGAGTCGAGCGGCGAAGGCCCGGAACTCGTCCCGAATCGTCTCGAATCTTGTTGCGTCCCAGTCGACGAGATCCATCTTGTTGACCGCGAGCACGATGTGACGGATGCCCAGCAGCGACGCCAGGAACGCGTGCCGGCGGGTTTGCTCCTGAACGCCGTGCCGAGCGTCGACCAGCATGATCGCCAGATGCGCGGTCGATGCCCCGGTCACCATGTTGCGGGTGTATTGGATGTGGCCGGGGGTGTCGGCGATGATGAATTTTCGCTTCGGGGTGTCGAAGTACCGATAGGCCACGTCGATCGTGATGCCTTGCTCGCGTTCGGCGCGCAGACCATCGGTGACCAGAGCAAGGTCGGTGTAGTCGTGACCGCGCTCCTTGCTCCTGAGCTCGACCGACGCCCACTGGTCTTCCATCACCGCCTTCGAGTCGTAGAGCAGCCGCCCGATCAGTGTGGATTTACCGTCGTCGACAGACCCGGCCGTGGCGATACGTAGCAACGTAGTTGACGCAGCCATCAGAAATACCCCTGCCGTTTGCGGTCTTCCATTCCCGCCTCGGAGATGCGGTCGTCGGCTCGTGTTGCACCCCGTTCGGTCAATCGCGACACCGCCGTTTCGGCGATCACCTCATCGACGGTGGTCGCTGTCGATTCCACGCAGCCGGTGCAGGTGACGTCACCGACGGTGCGGAAGCGCACCGATGTTTCGAAGACTTCTTCGCCGGCCCGCGGCTGCAAGAAGCGGTGCATCGCCAGCAGCATGCCGTCCCGCGCGAACACCTCGCGCCGATGCGCGTAGTAGATCGAGGGCAAGGTGATGTTCTCGGCGCCGATGTACGACCAGATGTCGAACTCGGTCCAATTCGACAACGGGAAAACCCGAATGTGCTCGCCTTTGTGGTGCCGCCCGTTGTACAGATTCCACAATTCCGGCCGCTGCGCCTTCGGATCCCACTGGCCGAACTCGTCACGGAAGCTGAACACCCGCTCCTTCGCGCGCGCCTTCTCTTCGTCGCGCCGAGCGCCGCCGAATGCCGCGTCGAACTTGTTCTCCCGGATGCCGCGCAGCAGCGTCACGGTCTGCAGGGGGTTGCGCGATGGGCCGTTGTCGACGACGCGACCGGCATCGATGTCTTCTTGCACCGAGGCCACCACCAACCGCACGCCGGTTTCCTCGACGAGTTCGTCGCGGGCTGCGATGACCTCGTCGAAGTTGTGGCCGGTGTCGACATGCATCACCGGAAACGGCAGCCGACCGGGTCGGAACGCCTTGACCGCCAAGTGCAGCATCACGATCGAGTCCTTGCCGCCGGAGAACAGCAGCACTGGCCGCTCGAACTCGGCGGCGACCTCCCGGATGATGTGAATAGCTTCGGCCTCCAACGAGCGCAGGTGGCTCAACTCGTACTGCCCTACCGCGGGGCCGGCCGTGGTCGCCTGAGTCACGACACCTCGATTCCAGGTAAAGTTGGTAGTCTTGGTCAGGTTAATGGGCAATACCCGGTATGGAACCAGTCCGACCTGCTGCTGTCAACCCGCGCCGAGCGCCAAGGAGTTAGAGGGTGACCTCGTCGAGTTTGCCGGTGGCGACGTCGAAGACGAACCCGCGCAGCGACTCGTGCTTGCTGACGAAGGGGCTGGCCTCGATGCGACGCAGCGACTGCCGCACGTCTTCAGCGAGGTCGGGGAAGGCTTCGGCTGACCACGCCGGCTTGATACCTAATTCTTCTTCAATGGCCCGCTTGAAGTCATCATCGGTGAACGTCAGCATGCCGCAGTCGGTGTGGTGGATCAGGATGATCTCCTTGGTGCCCAGCAGCCGTTGGCTGATGGCCAGCGAGCGGATTGCGTCGTCGGTGACCACTCCGCCGGCATTGCGGATGACGTGGGCCTCCCCTTCGTTGATGCCGAGGATGCGGTAGACGTCCAATCGGGCGTCCATGCACGCCAGGACCGCAAGATGCTTGCTCGGCGGCAGCGGCAGGGGCCCGTTGAACTTGTTTGCGTACTCGGCGTTGTTGGACAGGTAGTCATCGGTAACGGTCACACCGGTCTCCCCTGAATATCGCCGACGGCTTGAGCTGACGAAGTGTAACAACCGGCGGTCTGGAATTCACCGGTCCGAATCACCCAGATCGCAACGGTTCCAGCGCTGATTCAGCCGCACCGTCGCGCCCGCTGCGCCGACCGACGACTCATCTCCTACCCTGAGCCAATGCGATACGGGCGAAACCGTCAGGCATGATTCGCTTCCTTGCGCGGCGGTCGCTCAACTACATCCTGCTGCTGTTGCTGGCGTCGTTCCTGACGTACTGCCTGACTTCGGCGGCGTTTCACCCCTTGGACAGCTTCATTCAGCGCCATCCGCGGCCACCACAAGCAGCCGTCGACGCCAAAACCGTCGAGCTGCACCTCGACAAGCCAATCCCTATCCGATATGCAACCTGGCTCACTGGGACCCTGCACGGCGATTTCGGCGACACGGTGACTGGTCACCCGGTCGCCGAGGAGCTGGGGCGGCGAATCGGGGTCACCTTGCGGCTGGTGGTGATCGGTTCGGTGTTCGGCGCGGTGATCGGCGTCGTTGTGGGAGCCTGGGGTGCGGTGCGTCAATATCAGCTCAGCGATCGAGTCATCACCGTGGTGTCGTTGCTGGTCTTGAGCGTCCCCTCATTCGTACTGGCCGGCCTGCTCATCATCGGCGGCCTCCGGGTTAACATGCTGACCGGTTCACGAGTCTTGCTGTACACCGGTGAGACTTCTCCGCTGCCGCCGGGCGGGGTCTGGGCGCAGCTCGTCGACCGCACGCAGCACATTATTCTGCCGACGCTCACTCTGGCACTGAGCCAGATCGCCGGGTTCAGCCGCTACCAACGCAACGCGATGCTGGATGTGCTGAACGAGGACTTCATCCGGACCGCGCGTGCCAAGGGACTCACCCGTCGCCGGGCGCTGCTCAAGCACGGCCTGCGGACCGCGCTGATCCCGATGGCCACGTTGTTCGCCTACGGGGTAAGTGGGTTGGTGGTCGGAGCGGTCTTCGTGGAGAGAATATTTGGCTGGCACGGCATGGGTGAATGGGTCGTGCAGGGCATCTCGACGCAAGACACCAACGTCGTCGTCGTGATCACCGTGTTCATCGGAGCGACCATTCTGCTGGCCGGGCTGCTGTCCGACATCCTCTACGGGGTGCTTGATCCCAGAGTGCGGGTGTCATGACGCGCGCCGGCGACGATGCAGAGCGCAGCGATGAGGAGGAGCGGCGCTTATGACGCAGAAAGCGACCGTGGAGGCCACGCCCATGCGGGCCGGCATTCAGCCGGGGGACTTCGTGTCACGACGAAACTTGCTGATACGGCGATTCATTCGCAACAGACCTGCGATGGTGGCGTCGATTCTGCTGGTGTTGTTGTTCGTCGGCTGTTACGCGATGCCACCGCTGCTCCCGTACGACTACACCGCGCTGGACTACCACGCGCTGCTGCAGCCGCCGTCGCTGCGACATTGGTTCGGCACCAACACGCTCGGGCAGGATTTGCTGGCGCGGACTTTGCGGGGCATGCAAAAGTCGCTGCTGATCGGGTTCTGCGTCGCGCTGATCTCGACCACTATCGCCGCCACCGTCGGATCGGTGGCGGGATACTTCGGCGGCTGGCGAGACCGCGGGCTGATGTGGTTGGTGGACCTGATGCTGGTAGTGCCGAGCTTCATCGTGATCGCCATCATCACTCCCCGCATCAAACAGTCGAGCAGCATAGTCTGGCTCATTGTGTTGCTGGCGGTCTTTGGCTGGATGGTCAGCTCGCGAATGGTGCGCGGCTTGACCATGAGCCTGCGGGAACGTGAATTCATCCGCGCGGCAAGGTATATGGGAGTGTCGACCCGGCGAATAATCGTCAACCACATCCTGCCGAACGTCGCCTCGATCCTCATCATCGACGCCACCCTCAATGTCGGCTCCGCGGTGCTGTCAGAAACCGGATTGAGCTTTCTCGGCTTCGGTATCCAGCCGCCCGACGTGTCGTTGGGCACGCTGATCGCCGACGGCACCCCGTCAACCACCACCTTCCCGTGGGTCTTTTTGTTCCCAGCCGGAGCTCTGGTGCTGATCGTGTTGTGCGCCAACCTTGCCGGCGACGGACTGCGGGACGCGCTGGACCCTCGCAGTCGGCCTGCCCGCGCCAGAAAGCGGCGACCGAAGTGACGGCGCCTCTGCTCGAAGTAACAGATTTGAATGTCACTTTCGCCACCGATGACGTACACGTCGCAGCGGTGCGCGGCACCAGCTATTCCATCGAGCCCGGCAACGTGCTCGCCATTGTCGGCGAATCCGGTTCAGGTAAAACCACCGCCGCGATGGCCGTCGTCGGACTGCTGCCGGACCACGCGCAGGTATCGGGGTCCGTGCGGCTGCAGGGCCGGGAATTACTCGGGTTGTCCGACCACGCCATGTCACGGATTCGCGGCAACACAATCGGCACTGTGTTTCAGGACCCGATGTCGGCCCTGACACCCGTCTATACGGTCGGTGACCAGATAGCCGAAGCCATCCAAGTGCACGACGACGACATCAGCCGAGCCGATGCGCGCGAGCGCGCGGTCGAACTGCTCGACCTGGTCGGCATCTCGCAGCCGGCGCGCCGGGCGAAAGCCTTTCCGCACGAGTTGTCCGGCGGTGAGCGCCAGCGGGTGGTGATCGCCATCGCGATCGCCAACGACCCGGACCTGTTGATCTGCGACGAACCGACCACCGCGCTGGACGTCACCGTGCAGGCGCAGATTCTCGACCTGCTCCGAACCGCACGCGACGTCACCGGCGCGGGCGTGCTGATCATCACCCACAACTTGGGGGTGGTGTCGGAGTTCGCCGACCGCGCGCTGGTGATGTACGCAGGGCGTGCGGTCGAAAATGCCGGCGTCGACGAGCTCTACCGCGACCGCCGGATGCCTTACACCGTCGGCCTGTTGGGTTCGGTGCCGCGACTGAACGCCCCGCAGGGCACCCGCCTGATACCGATACCGGGCGCGCCGCCGACGATGTCGTCGGTGCCGTTCGATGCGTGCCCGTTCGCGCCTCGCTGTCCGTTAGTGGTCGACGATTGCTATTCGGCCGAACCCGATCTGGTGACGATTCGCAACGGTCACTCGGCGGCGTGCATACGCACCGACGACGTCGCCGGCCGCAGCGCAGCCGAGATCTTCGGCGTGTCCAGGCTTCCCGAGCCAACCGAAACCGGGGCCGGTAGCTCCCCGGTGGTGCTGAAGGTCAACGAGCTTGCGAAAACTTATCCCTTGACCAAGGGTGTGATCCTTCGCAGGCGAGTTGGCGAGGTGCGTGCGGTCGACGGCATCAGTTTCAGCCTGGAGGAGGGCCGAACGCTGGGCATCGTCGGTGAATCCGGTTCAGGCAAATCGACGACGCTGCGCCAGATTCTGGATCTGAAAACACCGGAGGCGGGTTCGATCGAGGTCCTCGGTGCCGATGTCGCGGCGTTGAATGCATCCGGGCGCCGTACTTTGCGCACCGACCTGCAAGTGGTCTTTCAGGACCCGGTGGCGTCGCTGGATCCTCGCCTCCCGGTGTTCGACATCCTCGCCGAACCGTTGGTCGCCGACGGGTTGGACCGGCATCGGCGCGAGGACCGGGTGGCGGAGCTGTTGACCACTGTGGGCCTGAACCGTGGCGACGCCAGCCGCTATCCCGCCGAGTTCTCCGGCGGCCAAAAGCAGCGAATAGGCATCGCCCGGGCGCTGGCCCTGCAGCCGAAGATTCTGGCTCTCGACGAGCCGGTGTCTGCACTCGATGTGTCGATACAGGCGGGCATCATCAACCTGCTGCTCGACCTGCAAGATCAGTTCGGGCTGTCGTATCTTTTCGTCTCACATGATCTTTCGGTGGTGAAACATCTCGCTCACCGGGTGGCGGTGATGTATCGGGGAACGATCGTCGAGCAAGGCGACAGCGAAGAGGTCTTAACCAATCCCCAGCACGAGTACACCCGACGACTACTGGGCGCGATTCCGCGGATCCACCATGAGGGCCCTGATGGCTAGCATCGTCGGGATGACGGTGCGCTTGCTTATGCTGCTCATACTATTGGCGTGCCTTATCGGCACCGGCTGCTCAGACGGTTACCGGGACCTCCCGACTGCGCGGGCGGCCCAAGTCGGCAAAGCCAGCGACATCAATCCGCGCGACCCGGCAACCCTGCGCGACGGCGGTAATCTGCGGCTCGCGCTGAACATGTTCCCGTCGAACTTCAACCTACTGAACATTGACGGAAACTCGGCCGACACCGGGTCCGTGATCGTCCCGACGTCGCCGAGTGTGTTCATCACCAGCGCCGACGGACAACAGCGGCTCAACACCGATTACTTCACCCGTGCCGAACTGACCAACACAACCCCTCAGGTCGCCACATTCACCATCAATCCGAAGGCGGTCTGGAGCGACGGCACCCCAATCAGCTGGCAGGACTTCAAAGCCGAGGTTGACGCGTGCAGTGGCCGCGACCAGCGGTTCTTGATCGCCAGCAGTGCGGGGTTCGAACGGGTGGTCTCGGTGACCAGGGGTGTGGACGACCGCCAGGCGGTGGTGACGTTCGACAAGCCGTACGCGGAATGGCGGGCGATATTCAGCGGCTTGCAACCCCGCAGCATGACAGCGGACCCGGAGGTGTTCAACACCGGTCAGCTCAACGCTCCGGGCCCGTCAGCCGGACCGTTCGTCGTGTCACGCATCGACCGGGCCGCGCAGCGAATCGTGCTGACCCGCAATCCCCGCTGGTGGGGCGCTAAGCCGCGGCTGGATTCAATCACGTTCCTGGTGCTTGACCCCTCTGCGGTGGTCCCCGCATTGCAGAACGATGCGATCGACGCCGCGGACGTGGGTTCACTCGACGACATGGTCATTGCGCGGCGCGCGCCCGGGATCACGATCCGGCATGCGCCGGCCCCGGTCTGGTACCACTTCACGTTCAACGGTGCACCAGGATCCATCATGGCCGACGAGAAGCTGCGGTTGGCGATCTGTAAGGCAATCGACCGCCAGACCATTGCCAACGTCGTCCAGCACGGCCTCACCGGCAATCCGGTTCCGCTTAACAACCACATCTACGTCGCGGGTCAGGTTGGCTACCATGACAACAGCGCGCCAGCCGCTTACAACCCCGAGGAGGCGCGCCGGGAGCTCGATGCGTTGGGCTGGAAGCTCAATGGATCGGTGCGGGAGAAAGCCGGCAAACAACTGGTCATCCGTGACCCATTCTTCGACGAGCAATTCCGACGAGAGATCGCATTGATCGCTCAGCAGAACCTGGCACAAGTCGGGGTCAAGCTGGTGCTCGATCCCAAACCGGCTACCGGTTTCTTCGAGCAATACGTCTCAACGGGAGACTTCGACATCGTCGAATTCGGATGGGTGGGCGGCGCTTATCCGCTGTCGGCGCTGCCGCAGATATTCACCTCCGACGGCGCCAGCAATTTCGGGAAGATCGGCAATCCGCAGATCGACGCCAAGATCGATCAGACGCTGTCCGAGCTGAATCAGGGCAAGGCCCGCGCCCTCGCGAACGAAGTCGATCAAATGATCTGGCAGGAAGGATTTAGCCTACCGCTGTTCCAGTCCCCCGGCGACACCGCGGTACGTAACGATCTGTCGAACTATGGCGCGTTCGGGCTGGCGGATCCGATCTACACCGCAATCGGTTTCACCCGGGACTAATTCGGTTGCGCGAGGGTGCAGTCAGCGACAGGTTTCGCGACTGCGCCCAATCACCTAGCAGCACTTTGGCAAGAAGGGCGCGCACGACGACGGAATCCAGGTTATGAACCAGACCGCGAATTGGCTGGCCTAACCTACATTGTGACGCTGCACAGCGGGCGGTTCCGTCATCAACCGGGAAATTTGCGGCCAAACGCACCCGCACGCTGGCCGGTATCGGCAATACTGCACACGAAATACGTTGTGACGGAGCCAAGGTGACCGAACCGGACGGCGACGGCGCTGACACCGCTGAGCCGCAGACCCAGACACCCCCCGCGCGGACTGATGCGCCGCCAAGGCGGCCATGGTGGAAGAGACGGGCAGGCGCCGCGGCGGCGATCATAGTCCTTGCCGTCATAGTGCTGTGCTATTTCAGTATCAACGCCTTGGTGTCGCACCCTTCACGACAGACTCGGTCAGAGTCCGCTATTCCGACAGTAGAGGGCCTACCGCCGGGTGCGGCGAAGTGCACACCCATCGACGCCGACATTCCCGGTCCGTTTAATGCCAGCGCGCGCGGCACGCCGATGACGTCTTGTGCATTCGCCGAGCAGGTGCGTAAGCAGTATGCGGCTCCAGATTCATCCTCACCAGGACCGAACCAGTTGAGAGTTTTCAGTCCCGCGACCTCTAAGTGGTACAACCTCGCTTGCCTGAGTTCACGCGACTTTGTCACGTGTACCGGTGGGGCCGCGGCCGTCGTATACCTGTACTCCGACCGGCCCTGAAAAGGCGATGCTAGTCAGGCATTCCAGCGGGAGTCGGCGGTAGCCCAGGGCACAGGTCTCGGTAGGGGATCTGTGGCGACACCCATCGATTCCAATGTTCCCGGCTAATGGTCGTCGTTAGTTTGGTGCATATGGCGTCGGCGGCCACGGCTGGGATTGGGGCTGGGTTCGGCCATATTCTGACGGTTCCATCGACGCTACCGGACAGGATGCGGGTGCGGTCGGGGCTAACCGCGACGCTTACGACTTGACCTTCGTGACCCGTGAAGGTGTATTGGCTCCCATCGCTGGCGCTCCACAGCTGCACGTTATAGGGGTCGAAGCTTCCCACGACGACGCGGTCCTCCGATGGGTTGGTCGATTGGGAACTGAACGCTAGACCCATCCCTGCGTTACCGATTTCTGCTGGGCCGCCCAGCGGCCTGCCGGTGTCGGCACTCCAGCGCTGGATCACTCCGATGGCCGACCCACCGTTCGCTATCCCCCAAACGGTACTTCCGGACGCCAGCCGGCGGCCGTCCGGACTGAACGCGAGACCAAGGATCTCACCGGGATGTCCGATCGCCAGCGACCACTGGTCGCTGAACGATTCCGGTAGTTCGGCGGCGGCGTCAGCCTCCCACACCTCCCGGCCGTTGAGTTGCCATAAACGCACAATCCCGGCTACGCCGCCCGATGCCAATCGATCGCCCTGCGGATTGAACGCGATGTCGAAAACCATCGCGCGGTCCCTATTCTCTAGCCGGGTCACTCGCCCAGACGGTAACTCCCAGATCGTGATCTGCCCGTCGATTCCCGCGGAGGCCAGACGACTACTGTCACGATTTAGCGCGATCACGGATACCGGCCGTCCAGTGTCAATCGGCGTGACGATGCCCGTAGTCAAGTCCCACAATCGGATCTTTCCGTCCGCGCTTCCGGAAGCGACCACGTCGCCGGCCTGGTTGAACGCCACACGGGTGATGACCCCTGCAGGCTCGGTCATCTTGTTGATCTCGATACCGGTGTGAGAATCCCATAGCCGTACCGTCCCGTCCACGCCTCCTGATGCGATGTGACGGCGATCAGGACTCATCGCCACGCTCGTCACAGGGCCTTGATGGCCAATCAGAGGTTTTGTAGGTGGTTGGCCGACAACGGCGTTCCAGAAGCGCAGTGCGTGGTCGTTTCCGCCGCTGATGATTTCGTTTTGGGTGCCGTCGGTGATGAATGCCACACTCAGGACGAAACCCTGGTGTCCGATCATGGGGTCGCCAATTTGCTGGCGACTCAAGACGTCCCACAGCTGCACGGTCTTGTCCATGCTGCCTGACACGAGACGGGTGCCATCTGCACTGAAGGCGACGCTGGTCACGGGAGCTGTGTGAACTTGGCCCGCCGGGGTTGGCAACTGTCCCGCCGGGGTGAGCTTGTCGCTGTGCCAGATTCGCACCGTGTTGTCCGCGCCACCGGATGCGACGAGCTGATCGTCCGGGCTGAAGGTCACACTCATGACTCCGTCGGTGTGGGCATTCAGATGCTGGTCGCCGGCCGGCACATTGCCGCCCGCGGGCGGCACGCTGCTGACGTTCCAAATATGGATGGCCCCGTCCGCTCCGCCGGCCGCGAGCCTGTCTGCCGCATGATTGAACGCCACGGTGAAAATCGCTCCGTCGGTGCGTATCGAACGCATATCAGACCCGTCCGTGTTCGAGATCTCGATCGTTCCATCGACACCAGCCGAGGCAAGGCGGTGGCCGTCGCGACTCAACGCAATGCCACTCACCCGACCCTGGTGCGGTTGATCGAGAGATTTCGGCGCGGGTCGTCGATCGTTTAGATGCCAAACCTGCACGGTCCCGTCCTCGCTGCCCCCAGCGACTACTTGACCGTCGGCACTGATTGCCACACTGGTGAGTTTCTTGGAGCCCATGGGCCATGACCAGCAGCCCACTTGACCGGATTTCTCTTCGACTGGGCCCACCGCACAGGAACTTTTGCGCAGGTCCTCTAGCCACGTCTTCGAGCTGGTGTCCCATAAGCGCAGACCGCTGCTGTCGGCCACGGCCAAGCGGTGGCCGACCTCGGCGAACGCCACGCCGACCACCGGAACGGAGCTATTCACAATGAGGTCCGTGCTGGATCTCTTGACGAGCGCGTCGAGCAAAGGTTTGTCGTTCGGCTGGGTCGCCAATTCTTTGGCCGCCAGAAGTTCCTGGAACGCTCGCACATCGTCGCCGTCAGTGCTCGCCCCGGCCAGAATCGCCTGCGCCTCTGAGACCAGCTTCTGCGCCGTCGCATTCCGGGCGCTCTGCAGCGCTTCCCGTCTCTCCTGCCGTGCCGAGAACAACTCGTACACTGCGACTAAGGCAATGATGACAGTGACGCCCAGCACGGCGCGCAGGATGCGTGAGCGCTTGCGCAGGACCGCGGTGTGAGCTTGGGCTTCGTTCGCCCGGCTTTCGGCATGTTCCTTGGCGGTTGTCTCGGCAGCCGCGAGTCTTTTTGCGGCTTCGAGCTCGGCTTCGCGCTGCTGCTTTTCAGCGGCTAGGCGCTTATCTTCCGCCCTGCGACATGCGCCGAGGTACTCGAGATCCGTCGGCTCCAGATTTGCTGCAAGGTCGGGCCGTTCACTCAGCGCTTCGGCGGCCGCGAGGCGATCTGCGGAGTGAGTGAGCCAGCCAGTGCTCCTAACGGACTTCGTCCAGTCCCGTGCTGCGCGCTTGACGCCCTCAAGTACCGCGAGCAGAGCGGTATCCTCGGTCAGCCAGCCCTCAAGGAGGTCCCACTGCCGAAGCAGTGCCTCATGAGCCGGCTCGATGGTGATCTCCCCCGTCTTCGCAACCCTGTCCTTTGTCAGCAAACGCTGTTTCACCAGGTTCTCGAGCACGGGCTGGCATTCGACCGGAATCTTCGAAAGCCGGGCGACGCGCCGCCGCGGTGCGCCGGTGTCGGGATCAATGTCAGCCAGCCGCGGGATCATCGCGCGGCGCAGTAACGCCAGCCGCGTTGTGCGGTCCCTCGGAGTGGGGGGGTTGGTGTCTGCCAAGAGCGCCTGCGCAACGGCTTCCTCGATCGAGCCTTTGATCCCGCCGAGGTTGTGGTAGTCGTCGACGGTCAGGGCGCCGCTGCCTCCCTTCTCTAGGTATAAACGCTCCAATGTGAAACTGAGCAACGGCAGTGCGTCTTTGGCCCCGCCGACCTCGACGTCATGGAGCAGCACATCGACCAGTGCGTCGTCGATCTGGACTGGCCGCGCTGTTCCCTCCAATCGCTTGGTCGGGCCCGTGATCACCGCAGCATAGGAGCCGCGCGGCATGGGTCCCAGATCGAATGGGACTTTCCGTATGCCCTCCAGCGACTTGGCCTCCTGTAACCGCGCATAGGAGTCGGAACGAATCGCGATTACCACGATCGACGCTGGCGCGTCATCAGTCAGCAGGTCTCGGAGCAGGGCAAGGAGCGACAGCGCTTCGTCCTGTCCTTCCAGGTGGAATAGTTCTTCGCCTTGGTCAATCGAGATGACTAAAGCCGGTGGCTTCGCTGAGATCTCGTCGTCGAAAAAAGTAGGTGTGTTCTTATCGACCAAGTCCTGAAGAATAGGGCGCACTTTCTCCGAGCCCCCGATGATGGCCGCCCTAAGTGTCGTGCGGGACAACCCGATCTGAGCCTTGTCCAACGCGGTCTCGAGCGCGCGCAATAAACCGTTTTCGCCGGAAATGGCCGCCCTTCCCGGGCGAACGATAGGCAATGGAAGGAAGTCTCGGTCATATCGGGCCATCCGTGCGACCAGGCCGGCCCGTAGAAACGACGACTTGCCGGCGCCCGATGCGCCTAAGACCACCATAAGCCGTGCGGGTAAATCTTCACGCAGCCCGCGCAGCTGATCGAGCGCATCGAAGATTGGCGCGTCTCGGCCGAAGAAAATTCCGGCATCTTCTGCCTCCAGTGGCCGCAGGCCGCGGTAGGGCGGGCGGTCAGGGTCGCTTTCCGGTGGCCAGTCGAAGAATCGAGGGTCAAGGCCCGCCTTGACCAGCCCAGCGCGAAGCCGCTTGAGGCCCTCTTGTGAAAAGGTGATCTGGACTTCTTCATGCGTGCGCGGCAGCGTGACCCTGAATTGCCGGTGGTCCCGCCCTGAAGCCAGGTCGACGACTTGAAAAGTGTCGCTCAGGTCCGGCGGTAACGCGGCAGGGTCGATACCTTCGATCAGCACGCCAAATAAGCGCTTATCGAGCTTATGCGCGAGGGACAGCTCTTTCTGGCACCACTCAGAAGCCAGCCAAGCCCCGGAGACCAGAAATAGCACAGCCTCACAGCGCGCGGCGGCCTCGTTGAGGGCGCGCTCCCACCGCTCGCCGCCCGCGATGCCTCGCTCGGGATCGAGGTCGAGGAATAGGTCCTCCCAGCCTTCGCTGGCAAGCCAGTCACGCATGCCAACAGCTTCGGCATTGTTGACGCTTGAGTGGCTCAAGAAGAGGCGCGACATGCTGCTACCGGGCCGGCCTAGCGCCGATTGTCGAGACACACGAAGCGGAACGGGTAAACGACTTTGCTTGTCCCTGTGTCGCCAACCGTCTCCCCGGACGGTTTCCGCATACGGATTGCAGCAAATGGATCACCCCAGCGACGTCACTCACTTAGCGACCGGCTCATCGTAATTCCCCCGGCTCGCCGCCAGAGCCGAACCAGCAAACTGTCGTCCAGGCCCTGCCTATGCGCTCAGATCGATGCGATGTGCGCCTTGGACACGGTCGTACCGTGCCGGCGTACAGGTCAGCACGATGAGCTGTCCGTAGGAGCCGACAATGTCGAACACCGAGCTCATCTTCGCCAACCGGTCCGGATCGGTGAATCCCAGCGCGTCGTCGATCAGAACCGGAACAGCGTCCTCCTTGGCGACCAGCGCCGCTCCGGCAAGTCGAGCCAGGATGCCTAGCTGCTCTTTGGCCCCGCCCGATAGCGACTCGTAGGGCACGGTGCAGCCGTCCAAGGTGCGACTGCAGATTCTCAGATCGCTGTCGATATCGACCTCGAAACTCGGCCCGAACACCGGACGGGCGAGCCGCTGCAACTCGGCGCGGAATGGCTCGACATATCGCAGCCGGGTGGTGTCGCGGTGGCGGATCATCACCGAGCGCAGCAGCTCGGCAGCACCGGCACGACGGCGCAGGGCGGAGTACTGCGCTGCGGCGTGCTCACGGCGGATCTCGGCAGTATCCAGCTCGCCGTGACGGCCTTCGGTACCGAACACCGCCAGCTCCACGGTGACTTCATGCAGAGCGCGGCCATTCTGATCCCTGCGGATTCGCAACGCCTCGGCCGCCGTGGCCGCATCGGCCAGTTCCGCCGCCACCGCGTCAGGGGCCGCGCGGTCCAGTTGTGCACTAAGAGCCACGACTTGCTCGTCAGCGCTGTGCCGAGCGCGCAGGTCAGCATCTGCCGTGGCCGCCAGCTCGTCGTCGGTCAGCACCGCCCGCTGTTGGGCCAGCCGGTCGGCCACCGCATCCAGTTCTGCGCGTTGGCTTATTAGCTTGTCGCGTAATACCGCTGTGCGAACCGCTGTTTCAGCGAGCTTTGCCGCCGCGCTTGCCGCCGCCCGCCGACATGCCTCGCATTGTGTGGCCTCCTGTGCGTGAGCCGTTTCGGCCGTTTCGAGCTCGGCGCGCGCGGAGGTGCTGCTCACCTCGCCGGCGACCGCCGGTTGACCCGCACGCCGCCGCGAGCGCAACTGTTCGATCTCGTCGTCGCCGCACAGCCCGGCCAGGGTGGCGGTCAGCTGATCGCGGCTGCCCTGCAGCTCACGGCGACGCAGGTCGGCGACCCGGGCGGCGGCCAGGTCAGCGACTGAGCCCGCCGCCAAAGCAGCAGCCAAGTCATGTTGTGCCGCGGCGTATTTCGCGTGGATGTCGCGTGTAGTGACGCCGGGGCTGAACCGGGCGGTCAGCACTCCGGATACCTCGACCTCGGCGGGTTCACTGGCGGTGGTCGACCAGCTCTGGCCGGTGGCCAGGTTTACATGTTGGTCCGCGGTGACGATGTTAATGTCGGCGGCCGCGGTGATTTCGAGTGTTCCGGCAACCAAGGCGAGCTGGCCTTCGATCCGTTCGACGGCCGCAGCAGCCGCTTCCACGCGCTGAGCGACGGCTTCGGTGACTCCGATTGCGGAGAGCTCCGAGCAGATTCGGTCGCGGTCACGCTGGGCAGCGTCGATCTTGCTCAGCCGAGCGGCCAGCCGCTCGGCTTCCTCATGCTCGGCAGCCTGCACCAAGGTGCGCCGAAACGAGTCGACGCGCTGCTGGGCGGTCGCCAGGGCGGTGGTGGCCCGAGCGAGGGCGGCGTCAGCGTTTTCCGCGGCTTGCTGCGCCGCTGACTGCACGCCCGCGGCTTTCCGGGCATCGGCTTCCACCGTGGTGAGTGTCGCGGCGCGGGTGCCCAGATCGGCGCGCAGCCGCAACCGTTCGCTGTGCGCCGCGCTCGAGGCAGCGTTTTTTGCTGTCGCGGCGGCGGCGACCAGCTGTGCTTCGCGCAACTGGTCGGCCAATTCACCGACCGTGGTGGCGGCGGCTTGGGCGGCTGTGTGCCGGTCACTCACAACGGCCTGCTGTCGGGACAGCTCGGCGAATTCCTCGGTCAACGCCTCGTGTCGTCGCACCCGGTCCTCGACCTCGGTGACCGCCGCCGACCAGCGTGCAACGTCCTCTTCGGCCTCGCGCAGCCGCGCGGCCGCTGCCGCCCATTCTCCGGTGGGCCGCCCGGTTGCGGTGAAGTAGCGGGCATATTCGGTATCGATCCGCTCGACGAGCAGCGGCTCGCTACCGGACAGGCCGGCAGTGGCTCCAGCGGCGACGTCGAGCGCACGCGAGAGCGCCTCGCAGCCAGACATTTCCACCGCGGTCGTTGACGCCGCCTGCAATACCCGCAGCGCGCGCCACAGGTCGGTGTCCACCGTCTCGGCCAGGATCGCGCAAACCCGCTCGTGGGCTTCATCGCCGGTCAACTGTTCCCGCCGCGGCGCCAGCACCGTCAGCTCCGTCTCGGTTCTCTTGTGGAAGCGCTTGCGGTAGACGAAACGGTAGGGGCCTGTGCTGATTTCGGCAGTGACCTCCGACCCGACATCGGCGTTGGTCGGCTTGACCTGCTTGACTTCTTTCTTCGTCGAGCGGTCTTTGGATTCCAGCAGCAGATCCAGCGCTTCGATCATCGAGGACTTGCCGATTTCGTTGGCTCCGGATACCACCACCACGCCGCTGTCCGGAAACTCGATGTCGCGGTTGGCGACGCCTCGGTAATTTCTCAGGGCCAGTCGGTGCAACTTCACGCCGCGCCCTGGGTGTGCTCGGTCAGCCGCAGCAGCAACGCCAGCGCCGCGTGTGCATCGTCGGCGACGTGCGTGTCACCGTTGCGTGCTGTCGCGACAAGTTCTTCGACGGCGGCGGCGGCGAATCCGCCAATTCCCAGGTCGCTGAACTCGCCGTCGCCGGGGACCACCGCCAGATCGGTGTGGCGCTCCCACAGTCTCAGCGAGGCGAACAACCGGGCGTACCTATCCAGGCAAGCGTCCAGCGCGGCCCGATCGGTCACCGTCAACGAACCCGTCAGCGCCAGCCGCACCACGGTACGGTCCTTGCCGGGCAGCAAGTCCAGGTTCAAGTCGAGATCGGTGATGTCGCGGCCGGTGTCGACGTGGCGGCGCATGGTGACGAACCGCCACCGCCCGACGTGGCGCGCGTCGACCGTAACGGGCCGACCGGTGGCTGTTTCGTCGACGTCGACAACCAGAACGTGTCCAGGGTCGGACTCGGTGTCGTCGAAGTTGGTGACTTCGGGTGAACCGGAATACCACACTCGACCGCTGCTGCCCACACAGGTACGAGAGTGCTTGTCGCCCAGTGCTACATAGTGCAGCCGGCCACTGGCCAGCGCGTCCTCGACGGTGACGAGCTTGATCAGGGCGGGGTTTGCACGATCGGGATCGAGTATGTCGACGCCGCCGTGCGCGACCAGCACCCGGGTGGTTCCGTCGGCGGGCAGATCTTGCAGCGCATCGGCGACCAGGTCGCTGGTCGGCGCCTTGGATCGCCACGGAGCGGCCACGATCTGCAGGCCGGGCCGGACGTCATAGACGCCGGCCCGATCCAGGACGACCACGTTGCCGGGGCACTCGGCGGTGAACAGTGCGCTGGTGTACACCGACGACGCGCCCAGCGGGTCGTGGTTTCCGGGTAGCAGGTACACCGGCGTACCGATGGCGCGCATGGCTTCCAACGATTGGCTGACCATCTTCGGCGCAAGTTGGTTGTGCTCGAAGACGTCGCCGGCCACCACAACGAACTCCGCGCCCACCTCGGCGGCCAGCGCGCCGAGCCCGGCCACCGCGTCACGACGGGCGGCCGAATACCGTGGTTGGGCTTCGCCGGTGAGGAAATGGCGGGTCATGCCCAACTGCCAGTCGGCGGTGTGGACGAATCGCATCTTGTCCCCTTCTGGCGTTGGGCGCTGGGAGCAAGGCGAGTTTAGGGCCGGGTGCCGACAAGTTCGGGGACGCGCACCGGGTGCGGCTGACGCGGCCGCCAGGCCGGCTGAGTCAGCAGCCCTCCGAGGCCGTGGCCCGTCCGATGCTGGGTGGCCCGGTTCGCCCGTCGTCACCGATCGAGAAGCTCAGCAGACGATGGTTCGTGTCGCCCTTCGGCCCCTCATACACGTTGATCGCCGGCGTGCCCTGTCCGCCGACATTGCCTTCGTCGATGCTGTATTGCGGCCCGGAATACGCCGCCCGGACCTCGGCCGGACTCGAACCGTCGCCCACACCCCGATCTGTCATGGCACCAGCTGGTGTTTCGATGCCGGTCACCCGCCCGCTGCTATCGGCGATCCAGACCTTCAATGAGATGACCTGGTTCTCCCCCAGCACCGTGCAGTGGTAGAAGTGGTTGTTCGGGGCTGAACCCATGGCGGTTGTCGCTTCGGCTTCGGTCATCCCGATCCGCAGCGCTCCGAAGCCGTCGAATGTTGCCACCGGCGCCGACGGCGCCGCTCTGGGTAGGCAGTTGCAGAGCACGATTCGCCTGATCGTGCCGGCGTAGTTGGTGCCGGCGACCGAATACCCGTCAACGGCCATCCGGAAGGCGGTCTGTGCGGCCTCGTCGGCGACGAACGCCAGCCAGTTCAGCGCGCCTTCGATCGTCGGTGTGCCCACCGGGTTGCCGTAGAACTTGATGGCCTCCGTGACGGTCGACCCGGCCGTGACTCCGTCGATCGTGCGGCCACCGTCATGCGGGGCGATCGACCGCAGCACACCGTCAACGAAGGAGAAGTCGCAGTTGCGCCAGATGACGACCACCTGTCCGGCTGAAGCGACCGCGGGAAAATCGGGGTGCGCAGCGCGGATGTCACCAGCTCGCGACCCGAGGGTGATTCCGGCGAAGCCGTTGGGCGACAGAGTTTCCTTCGCCGCTGCCACGTTCTGGGTGGCGCGCAGCCGCGCGGCCAACTGCTCGGAGTTGGCGGCCTGCACGAACAGCCCGTCGGTGGCGGTGGCGATGCAGTTCAGCTGGTCACTGGCCGGGCCGTCGGTGCGGAAACCCACGGTCGAAATAGACAGCCCAGGATGCTGTTGCCGCAGCTGCCTCGCCACGTCACACGGCGGCTGACCACAAGTGTCCTCACCGTCAGATACCAGCACGATGGCTTGCGGGCTGCCGTCGCCGGGCAACAGCTCCGCAGCCCTGCTGAGGGCCAGACTGATCGGTGTATAGCCGGACGGCTGCAGGCTGTCGATCTGCGCATCCATAACCGCGCGATCCAGCGGCCCCAACGGGATCAGCGTCTTCACGTCCTGGCATCCCGCGGCCTTCTCGTCGTCGCTGCTGCCGGTGCCGGTGCCGTAGGTGACCAACCCGACCTGGGCTTGCGCCGGCAGATCATTGACCAGGCCCTTGGCGGCAGACTTGGCGGCGTCAATACGCGGACCCGGCGCGTCCGGTGTGGTCATCGATCCGGAGGCGTCGAGAATCAACACGGTGGGAACGGACGCCGGCTGTGGCGCGGTGGGCTGAGGCGTCGATCCGACCGGACTCTTTGATGCGGACGGATTGTGACCCGCACATGCGACAAGCGACACCATCACAAGCACGCCGATCGAGCACACCCGCCAACGCGACCCGCTACCCAATTCTTGCCCCCTGGTGTCGAGCGAACCTCCTCCCGAGAATCGCTGGCGTACCGACGCTAATGGCTCCAAACATCGGGCGCTACCTTTTCGCGTCGTTGGAGAAGCCTGACTGCGAGGGTGATTGCTATACCGTCATCGTCGTGACAGCGCGGCGCCGCACCCTGGTATTGCTGAGGCACGCAAAATCGGCGTACCCGGCCGGGGTGGCCGATCACGACCGGCCGTTGGCGCCACGCGGTGTGCGCGAGGCCGGGCTAGCCGGTGACTGGTTGAAGGCTAGCGTGCCACGCATCGACTTGGTGCTGTGCTCGACCGCTGAGCGCGCCCGTCAGACCTTGGCTCGCGCGGCTGTCGAGGGATCAGTGCACTACGTCGAGCGGCTTTACGGCGCCGGCGCGGCTACGGTGATCGACGAGATCAGAAGCGTTGCCGACGACGTCGACACCCTGCTCGTCGTTGGGCACGAGCCGACGATGTCCGAGGTGACCCTGGACCTGGCCGGCGATAAAACCGATGTTTCGGCAGCTCAACAGGTTTCGACGAAGTTCCCGACGTCGGGCATCGCAGTGCTAGATGTCGCCGACCGCTGGCAACAGCTGCAACCCGCGAGCGCCACGCTCGTCGATTTCCACGTCCCACGGTGAAGGTGCGACGCCGCCGTCAAACAGCAGCCTAGGTCGTGACAGCGAAGCGATCGCAGCCGTGAGGTCTGTGTCGCGCCTAGGAATTGGTCGACAACGTCAGTTCCATCAGCTTGATGGCCTGCTGGCAGGCGTCGATGCCGGGCCCTTGCGGATTGACCCACCAGCCCACGACGCCGGCGGCGTCACTGGCGACTCCACACGAGCCGTTGGCGTCGTTGGTACGCATCACGATCGATTGCACACCGGCGATCGACCGGTTCTCTATCTGATACTTGAGGCCCTCGGCTACTTTTCGCTCGTTGTCCAGGCTGCCCTGTTCGAACCAGAACCGCGTGATGTCGATGAGAGCTGCCGGATTGAGGGCCTGCCAGCGGCAGATCGCCCCGACGAAGGTGCTCTGGATGTCAAGCGGGTCAGCCCCGACCGTCTTGGCGAGGATGTCGGTGGTCAAGACCTCGCACTCCTTCAGCAAATTCGGATACTGCTGTTGGGAATTGCTGTTCGGCGGTACGTCGCCCGCACCCACCTTGACCGGCGTGCCTCCCACCGCCCGAGAACAGCCCGCCAGCCCCGACACCACCGTGAGCGCGACGGCCGCGCCGGCGAGCGCACGCTTCATTTGGAATTCGCGATCGACTGACGCGCGAGTTCTTTGGCCACGTCGCACGGATCCGGAAATGGTTTCTGGCTGAAACTGACCGACCACTCGATGAAGTCGTCCTGGAATTGAATCCCTACCTCACATAAAGAGTCACCCAACGTCGGCTCGTTGCCGATCGCGATGAAACCGCCGTGCCCGTTGATGTTGATGTCCTCGACGCTGGAACGCTGCAACTCCTCGGTCTTGCGTTCCCGGCCGATCGGGCTTCCTCGGTACCACGAAAACGAGAAATGCGGACCGACGATGGCTCCGCTGGCCAACCACTGGCAGCCCACCGAATTCTGCGCGGTATTGACCAATCCGGCCACCCTGGTCAGCTGGGTCACCGTTTGATCGCTGACGCCGCCGCATTGCGGAAAGAACGGACCATGGTGCGACGCCGCGGACGGCCCGCCCGACGATTCCGGCGACTGATTCGGGCCGGAGCCGGAATTTGAGCATGCGGCAATCACAGGGATCAGCGTCGCCACCGCCAGTGCCAGCGCCGTCGGCTTGCCTCGCGTCACCATGCGCACCTACTGCCGGTCACAGGATGCACTGTAGCGGCAGCACCCCACCTCAACCACCGCGACACCGGCTGACCAGGAGCTTTAGCTCATTTCGAGTTGGCTATCGACTGACGTGTCAATTCCTTGGCGACGTCGTACGGCTCGGGGAACGGCGGGTGTTCGAAGTACGCCGTCCATTCGATGAAATCGTCGCCGAACTGGAGCCCGATCTCGCACAAGTTGTCCCAGGCCGGGCTCGCTGCCGACCGCCAGGAAACCCTCGTGGCCGGTGATGGAGATGTTCTTCACGGCGGGGTGGTTGACCTCGACAGTTTTGCGTTCCCATGGCGGCCCGCCCGGCCCGGCGCCGGGGACGAGTGCGTGATGGAGTCGGCGCAGCCAGCGGCCAGGTTGACGGCAAGCGCTGTCAGTGCCACCGCCGCACGCGTTCGGGCGATCACAGCGTGCACACTAACCGCAGGCGAGCGGTGTGATATGCGACAGTTACCAGATGCTCCTGGCATTGCTGCGCCAGTACATCCGACCGTATCGCAGGCCGGTGGCGGCGGTGATGTCACTGCAGCTGATCAGCACTTTGGCGTCGCTGTACCTTCCGACGGTCAACGCAGCGATCATCGATGACGGCGTCGCGCAGGGGAACTCCTCGGCCATTGTCAGGCTCGGCGTGGTGATGCTGGAAGTTACCGCTTTGCAAGTGCTCTGCGCCGTCGGCGCTGTCTACTTCGGTTCACGAACCGGAATGGGGTTAGGCCGCGACCTTCGCTGGGCGATGTTCGAGCACGTCACCACCTTCTCCGAGCACGAGACCAGCCGGTTCGGCGCGCCGTCGCTGCTCACCCGCACGATCAACGACGTCCGTCAGATCCAACTCTTGGTCCAGATGGGCGCCACCGTTCTGGTCACCGCGCCGATCATGTGCGTCGGAGGGGTGTTCATGGCCATTCACCAAGACGCGGCCCTTTCTTGGCTCCTGCTGATCAGTGTTCCGGTACTGGCCGTGGCGAACTACGTGATCGTCTCGCAGATGCTGCCGCTCTTCCGCAGCATGCAGAGGCTGGTCGACAACATCAACCGGGTGATGCGCGATCAATTGTCCGGCGTGCGAGTTATCCGGGCGTTCGCGCGCGAATCGTTTGAGCGGCGCAGATTCGAACAAGCCAATCTAGGGCTTGGTAACACCGCACTCGCTGCCGGTAACTGGCAGGCGCTGATGCTGCCAGTGACCACGTTGACCATCAACGTCTCCAGCGTCGCGGTGATCTGGTTCGGCGGGCAGCGCATCGACGGCGGTCAGATGCAAGTCGGCTCCCTGATCGCCTTTTTGGTCTACTTCACGCAGATCCTGATGGCGGTGATGATGGCGACGATGACGCTGATGATGCTGCCCCGAGCCGCGGTCTGCGCCGAGCGGATCACCGAGGTGCTGTCCACCAGTCCGGCGGTGACCAGCCCCGAGCAGCCGCTCAGGCCATCACCCGGCTTGGTCGGCGAAGTACGGCTCAACGGTGTGGCATACAGCTATCCCAACGCGGATCGTGCTGTGCTGCAGGATATCTCCTTCACCGCCCGTCCCGGCACCATCACCGCCGTCGTCGGCGGCACCGGTTCGGGCAAGTCGACACTGATCTCGCTGATCTGCCGGCATTACGACGTGACCGCTGGTGCCGTGCTGATCGACGGCCTCGACGTCCGTGACTACGACACCGAACGGTTGTGGTCAGCAATCGGGCTGGTGCCGCAACGTGGGTACCTGTTCTCCGGCACCGTCGCAGATAACCTGCGCTACGGCAAGGCCGACGCAACCGACGAGGACATGTGGGAAGCGCTGCAGGTGGCAGCTGCCGAGGAATTCGTGCGGGCTCACGACGACGGACTGCAGATGCGGGTGGCGCAGGGCGGCACCAATTTCTCTGGCGGACAGCGGCAACGGCTGGCCATCGCCCGCGCGGTGATCCGGCGCCCGGCGATCTACTTGTTGGACGACGCCTTCTCCGCGTTGGACGTGCACACCGATTTGCAGATCCGCACGGCGCTGTGTGATGTAGCGGCTGGCTCGACAGTGATCGTTGTCGCGCAACGGATATCGACGATCGCTGCGGCCGATCAAATCCTGGTCGTCGACGATGGGCGGATAGTCGGGTTCGGAACGCACGACTCGCTGATGGCGAATTGCCGAACCTACGTCGAATTCGTAGATTCCCAATCGCTGGGCGCGGAAGTCGGCTCATCGTGACCGCATCGACCACGCCACCGATCCGCGGCATGGTGCAAGCTCCCCTCGAAAGGTCCCGCGACTTCGGCGGTTCGGTGGTCCGGCTGGCCAAACGACTGGGTCCGCAACGCGGATTGACCGCCGCGGTGATCGCGCTGGCGGTCAGCGGCACCGCGATCGGAGTAGTGGTACCTCGCATCCTCGGCCATGCCACCGACCTGCTCTTCAACGGCGTGATCGGCCGCCGGCTGCCGCACGGGATCACCAAAGCACAGGCCGTCGCAGCTGCACGGGCGCGGGGTGACAACAACTTCGCCGACTTGTTGTCCGGAATGCAGGTCGTACCCGGCAGAGGCGTCGATTTCGCCGCGGTGGGGAGAACGCTGGCGTTGGCGCTGGCTCTTTATGCCGTTGCAGCACTGCTGGTCTGGGCTCAAGCGAGACTGCTGAATGTCACGGTGAAGCGTACGATGGTGGAGTTGCGCACCGATGTCGCGGACAAGGTGCACCGGCTGCCGTTGGCCTACTTCGACGGGCGGCAGCGCGGTGAAGTGTTGAGCCGGGTTACCAACGACGTCGACAACATTCAAACTTCGTTATCGGTGACGATCAGCCAGTTGGTGACATCGGTATTAACAGTGCTGACGGTGCTGGTGATGATGCTGACCATTGCGCCGTTGCTGGCGGCACTCACACTGCTGACGCTGCCGTTGTCGCTGCTGGTGACTCGGGTGATGACCCGGCGTTCACAGCGATTGTTCGTCGCGCAGTGGACCAACACCGGACGGCTCAATGCCCATATCGAGGAGACCTACAGCGGATTCACGGTGGTCAAGACATTCGGTCACCGGGCCAGCGCTCAGAGGCGGTTTCGTGAGCTGAATCAGAAGGTCTACCGGACCAGCTTCGGTGCACAATTCATCTCGGGTCTGATTACGCCGGCCACGATATTCATCGGTAATCTCAGCTACGTCTTGGTGGCCGTGGTCGGGGGCCTGCAGGTGGCGAGCGGGCAGATCACTGTGGGCAGCATTCAGGCGTTCATTCAGTATGTGCGGCAATTCAACTGGCCGCTGAACCAGCTAGCGACCACCTACAACCTGCTGCAGTCCGGTGTCGCCAGCGCCGAACGCGTTTTCGACCTGCTCGACCAGCCTGAAGAACCGCCGGATCGTGACCTGCAGGCGCCGCCGCTCAACGGTCAGAGCCCGCAAGCCTCCACGGCACCGAAGCTGAGCGGACGAGTTGAATTTCAGCAAGTGAACTTCGCCTACCGGCCCGGCACACCGGTGATCGAAGACTTGTCACTAGTGGCCAAACCCGGGAGCACGGTTGCGATCGTCGGCCCGACGGGTGCGGGCAAGACCACGCTGGTCAACCTGCTGATGCGGTTCTACGACGTTGACTCCGGCCGTATTTTGATCGACGGCGTCGATATCGCCACAATGAGCCGGCATTCGCTGCGATCACGCATCGGCATGGTGCTGCAAGAAACCTGGCTCTTCGGCGGGACGATAGCTGAGAACATCTGGTACGGGCGCCCTGAAGCCAGCGAAGAAGACATGGTTCAGGCTGCTAAGTCGGCTTTCGTCGACCGCTTCGTGCACACGCTGCCGGACGGCTATCAAACTCGAGTGAGCGACAATGGCGGCAACATCAGTGCAGGCGAGAAACAGCTGATCACCATCGCGCGGGCATTTCTTGCTCGCCCCCAGCTACTGATCTTAGACGAAGCGACAAGTTCGGTGGACAGCCGGACCGAGGCACTGATCGCGCACGCCACCCGAGAGCTCCGCCGCGGTCGGACCAGCTTCGTTGTCGCTCATCGTCTTTCGACCATCCGGGATGCCGACCACATTCTGGTCATGCAGGCCGGTCGCATCGTCGAGCAAGGTAGCCACGACGAGCTGATGGCGCGCCGCAGGGCTTACTATGCGATGGCACAGGCGTGATTTCATTGGCCAAGCTGCAGCTGCCGGGAGAAGGCAACCCTCGATAATTCCGCATACTGACGTAGATGCAGGCCCATAGGATGCTGTGTGTGCCGCTGCGCGTCTTGATCGTGAGCGTCGAAACCTCGCTCGGCGGCGCTGCTCATACTTCAGGAGTGGGTGATGGCTGAGACCGCGCGTGGTACCCGAACCGGCTCACACTTCGGGCCCTACTATCTCAAGCGGTTGCTGGGCAGCGGGGGCATGGGTGAGGTCTATGAGGCCGAGCACACCGTTAAGCAGTGGACGGTGGCTGTCAAGTTGTTGTCCGCGGCAGTATCTCAAGATCCGGTGTTTCGCAAGCGAATGCAGCGCGAGGCACGCCTGGCCGGCCGACTGCAGGAACCCCACGTGCTGCCTATTCACGATTACGGTGAAATCGACGGCCAACTGTTCATCGAGATGCGCCTGGTACCGGGCACCGACTTAGACGAGCTACTGAAGCGGTTCGGGCCGTTGGCCCCGCCGCGGGCGGTGGCCATCGTGCACCAAATCGCCTTGGCTCTGGGCGCCGCCCATGCAGCCGGGGTGATGCACCGCGACATCAAACCGCAGAACATCCTGGTCACTCCGGACGACTTCGCCTACCTCGTCGACTTCGGCATTGCCAGTGCGACCACCGACGAGCGACTCACCCAGCTCGGTACAGCGGTGGGCACCTGGAAATACATGGCACCGGAAAGATTTACGGATGCCGAGGTAACTTACCGTGCCGACATCTATGCATTGGCTTGTGTTCTGCACGAATGCCTCACGGGCGTGCCGCCCTATCGTGCTGATAGCGCCGGGATGCTCATCAACGCTCATCTGCACGCTCCCATCCCCCAGGCCAGCCGCTTTCGCCCCGGCATTCCGCAAGCCTTCGACGACGTCATCGCCCGCGGCATGGCCAAGAATCCCCAGGACCGTTACGCCAGCGCCGGAGACCTGGCGCTGGCCGCCCACCAAGCGCTCAGCACCCCTGACCAAGGCCACGCCGCCGATTTGCTGCGCCGAAGCAACGAATCGGCAATGCCCAACACCGCAGCCCCTGCTGCTGCCGGCCTGGTCAACCCACCACCCACACCTCAGGCAACCACACCGCCGCCGTACCTGCCGCCGGGTGATTCTGGTTTCCGGCCCTACACTGCGCCCGCACTCCCGCCCAATTGGGCGCCCGCCAGCAGACCGCAGCTGCAGCAGTTCAGCGGTCCCGGCTGGGCTGGACCACCCCCCTATCCGCTCCGCCCGCCGTCCCCAAAACGCAATCCGTGGCCCGTTCTGGCCGGGGTCATCGTCTTGGTGATCGCGGTCCTGAGCGGCCTCAGCATTTGGCTGCTCACCCGATCAGATGATGACAGCAGCCAGGCGAGCGGAGACGACACCACCACCACGTCCCGCACTCCCGCAGCGACCACGTCCACCACCACGTCGGTGCCATTCGATGCCAACGCTCGGCTACTCAGCCTCCTGCCCAAGGGTTACGGACCCGGGGTTTGTACAACGGAAGACATCGATTCGACGGCAGTCTGGCACAACGCGCTAGCCATCGCCCAGTGCGGAGCGCCGTCCGAGCCCGGCGGACCGCTCAACGGGTTATATGCCCTGTTCCCGGACGCGGCGACCCTAAGAGATGCATTCGTCAAAACCACTGACACGGAGAAGGTTCAGTCCGTCTGCCCGGAGGGAAAAGCGTCCCCGGGTGATTGGTGGGACAACGACAATCCCGGTGTTGTCCTGGGTCAGATCGAATGCCTTCTGAACGGCAGCGCTCCAGAGTTCGAGTGGACCAACACACGCCAGCTCGTGATCGGTTCCATCATGGGTTCTGCACAGGGCCCGACACTCGAGGATCTTTACACCTGGTGGTCCAAGTACTCCTGATTTGGGCCTGCAACGTCATGGTCTGAGCTCTAGCCCCGCGAGCAAATCTGTCTCCCAACCTCTGCTGTTCGGTGGTCCGGGATTACCGCTCGCGAGGACGAAATGTTCTTCGGCCAGTACCGGCAACACAATGTTGTTCGACAGCACGAGACAACGGCTATCGGGCGCCAGCGTCAACTGGGTGCTATGGGCGCCAAGTGCTGCCACCTTGGCCGGTAGCTGTTTTCGCACGTCGATGACCGCGGTGATATCGCGGTCGGCGTAACTGAACACCGACCCACCGAGGTCGGAGAGCCTGATCCAGTGCGGCGGCACATCGCTCAACGCGTCCAGCCCGGCCTGCAACGCGGTAGATGCGAGCACGGTCCAGTAGACCTTGGGCACCCGCCACGATGCGGCCTCGACGGCGGCCGTTGTCACGCGGTGGACTTGAACATGGTCGGGATGGCCGTAGCCGCCCTTGGGGTCGTAGGTAACGACAACGTACGGACGCAGGTCGTCGATGAGTGTGGTCAGCTCCTTGATCGCGTCATCTCCGGCGTCGACGAAGGCGGTGTGGGGGCGGCCGGTGGTCCCGGACATGCCGGAATCGCGCCAGCGCCCGGGTCCACCAAGAAAGGTCGGTTCGTCGACGCCCAGCGCGTTCAGCGCCTTAGTCAGCTCACTGATGCGGTACCCGCCGAGCTGGTCGGCGTGATCAACCGCAAGCAAGGCGTAACGGTCACCGATGACTTCGCCCTCTTCGCCGAGCGTGCACGTCACGACGCGGACATCGGCGCCCCGGGCGACGTAATGGGCGATAGTGCCACCGGTCGCGAGGCTTTCGTCATCGGGATGGGCGTGCACGAACAGCAACCGAGGCGTCTCCATCGGCGCCGCTGCGCTCATCAGCGGCCCGCAGATTCGGCCGGTTCAACCTTCGTCATGCATCGGACTCTAAACTTCAGCGCCGACTCTGACGATGGTCATGCGCCGCGCAGCTTCATCGGTATCCAACCCGCCCGAACCGGGGCGAAGCTCCACCACGTCGACCAAGCGGTCGGGATCAATCACATCGCACTGTGGGCCAGCAGCCGACGACAGGTCGACCGCTTTTATCGGGCTTTCCTGCTCCAACGCAAAATCACAGTCACCGACGAACCGCGCGAATACCCGCACTATTGGCCGGGCTACTACGCGGTGTTCTTCGACGACCCCATCAACGGCATTCATTTGCGAACTGGCACGATTACCGAAAGTCCGGTCTGCTCGGCAGGTTTGGCGCTCGTTTCGAGCCCTCAGCAAAATTGCGTCAAAGCGTCCGGACTTGCCGCATTCTGTTCTCGGGTTGGGGCGGCGGGCCGGCGATCGCTGCCGACCAGATACGACGCCGCGGTGGGCGGGCCCGTCGGGTGAGGTTTCGCTACAGTTCCGGCCCTTGTGCACGCAAGTCGTCGACTGCCGACATAGCCGAGCGCAGTTGGTTGAGCCATTCCTCGGTGTGCTCGCCGACCAGCCGCACCGCCCAAGCCAGCGCGTCCGATCGTGACCGGGCGACGCCGGCGTCGACGAGCGTGTCGAGTACCTGTCGTTCCGGCTGCTTCAGGCGGGTCATGACCGGCACGGCGAGGTGGGTGAACAAGGTTCGCTCGCCGCCGACCTCGACGCCCCAGGAGACCTTGCGACCGTAGCGGTCCTGTGCCTCGTCGGCGATCTTCATCCGCTCGGGCCGGGTTTCCTCACGAAAACGGGACACGCGGCCCGAGGCACGGGCGTCGCTTTCCGCTGTCTGGGAGTTGGCCGACTCGGCCAGCTTTCCGATGATCAAGATCTCTTCCCGGTCGACAGTGACCGCGGGGTCACCGTCGAACCAGCCTTCCGGCATGCGACCGGCGATCCAGTCCGGCGCGTCGCTGGCCTCGGGTTGTTGCGCCTGCTGCCAACCGCCCGGGCGGCCGTACCTGCGCCCATGTGTGTGATGTTGTCTCATGATTACATGATTACACGCTTGCAGACGCTAGGGACCAGCGTTCTCCGCGGGCGAACACATTCGAGCGGATCGAGCGGGCGCGGCTTACGGAGGCGTTGGTTCTGACTCGTCGTCCGCGCTCTCGCCGCGCCGGGCGCGAAACAGCCTGACCTCTCCCTTGATTCCCTTGAGGTGACGCGACCCGGCGTCGGTCCAGCTGAACCCGCCCTCATCGCCGACCGCCTCGTGCACCGACTCGGCGACCAGGACCGCGCCGGGCCGTGCCATCCCGGTCACCCGGCTCGCCACATTCACCGGGCTGCCGAACCAATCGCCGGCCCGGCATACCGCGGATCCGGCGGCAACCCCGGCCCGTAGCCGCGGAAAGTCATTGTCGGAGTCGGTGACCTCGACCAGCTTGAGGACGGCGTCGAGCAGCGGCGCAGGGTCGGCGCAGACGAGCATCACGGCGTCGCCGATCGTCTTGATGAAGCGCACCGGCGGTACGGCCACATCCCGGGCCAGGTCGGTGAGCCGGTCCGCAAGTTGCACCAGCTCCTCGGGCGGCACGGCCTCGCCGAGCCTGGTGAATCCCACGAGATCGGCGAACGCCACCGTGACCTGCCGCGCGCCCGGCAGCGGCGCACCGGCAGCTCGTTGGCTGAGGTTGACGGCTTCAGTCTCCATCGAATGCCGCAGCTGCATGAACAACATGTCCTCGATCATCGGCCCGAGTCGCGGCGCGATCTCGCTGGACAGGGCCTGGGACCGCTTGGCGGTTTCCAGCTCGGTCATGCCCGGTTCCAAGATCGCAGCCAGCGCGGTGAACCGCATGACCTCTGCGGCACGGGAGAGCCCCTCTGCGAGTATGCGGACCACCTGCACCACGTGATCAGGGTGAATTCCTACGTCGACGAAGCGCTGGGCATGTGCGGCGGCCGCGCCGTCAGCGCGCATGTGTACGACCGCGTCAGGGTCGTCGACCCGCACCAGCCCGATGGCGCGTTGCACGCGCTGCAACAGATCAAGGTCCACACCGGCGGATTCGCTGATATCGCGGGTCGACACGTAAGTGCCGTCATCGCCCATCAACCGGCGCGCGGGCAGCAGCATCGGGGTGATCGCGCCACGAATGTCGTCGGCGCTGATGCCCTGTTCTAGCAGCCACTTGACCAGCTCTGCGCGTTCCTGGCGCGCGGCGCCCTCCAGACCGTTCAGCAGACCATCAATGTCCGGGTCGTCCACGTCGTCAAGGTATAACGCCGGGCGGTCGCCGATGCGCCCACGGTCTCGCCGCCTCGATCTGGGCGCTCAGACTCAGCAGTGTCGCCTCACCGTAGGGCCGGCCGACGAGTTGCACAGACAGCGGCACGCCATGACTGTCCAGATCCCATGGCACCACTGCGGCGGGCTGGCCGGTCAGGTTCCAGATCTCGAAGTAAGGAACTCGGCCAGCCACTCGTAGCAGGCTGGAAACCGCGCCACGGCGTTGGTAGGCGCCGATGCGGGGCGGCCCTGTTGCAGTTGCGGGAGTGACGAGGATGTCGACGTCGGTGAAGATCGACTGGATCCTGTCGATCACGTTCGATTCGCCGGCGCGCCCGGCCGCGATGCGGCGGTCCGAGACCAAGCGTCCGATCCGCACCAGGGCGCGGCTGCGCTCCTCCAGCCGCTCCGGATGCGGCAGTGAACGTGCGTCGTCGTAGATGCCGCGAAAGTAGCGCGGCAGGAAATAGCCCGAGATTGCCGTTGGCGGATAGTCGGGATCGCGGACGACGACGTCATGGCCGAGCTCGCGAAGTAGCGCGCCCGCTTGATCGACGGCGGTCCGCTGCGCTTCGCCGCACGCGAGCTGCACAGGCACTGGAACCTTGACGCTCAACGCGATTCGCAATCGGCCAGGACCTTGCGCGGCTGCTGCGACGAATCCGCCTTCAGGACCGGCAACCGCTGCCGTTACGTCCAAAAATAGCGCCGCGTCAGTCACTGAACGCGCAAGCGGGCCGTTGACGCTCAGGCCGTACCACGCCCCGTCATGCGGTGCCAGCGACACCCGATCTCGTTGCGGCTTGAGACCGTAGACCCCGCACCAGCTCGAGGGAATGCGGATCGAGCCACCACCGTCGGAACCCAGCGCCAGCGGTGCCAGGCCCGCCGCCACCGCCGCGCCGCTACCGCCGCTGCTGCCGCCCGGGCTGCGTCCGGTGTCCCATGGATTACAGGTCGCGCCGTAGGTGAGCGACTCGGTGAACGGCATCGCCATCAACTCCGGCGTCGCGGTCTTCCCGATGATCACCGCGCCAGCATCGCGCAGCCGGCGCACGACTTCGGCGTCGCTGCGGACCGGCGGACCGTGGGCGCTGGTGCCATATGTCGTGGTCTCCCCTGCGACGTCGACATCGTCCTTGATCGCCAAGGGCACGCCCAGCAAGGGCAGCCGCTCGCCGGCGTCGAGGCGGCGCTGCGCGGCGGCGGCTTCCGCGCGTGCGGCGTCAGAGAGCACGATGCGGTAGGACCGCAACTTGCCATCCAGTCGAGCAATCCGCTCCAGGTATGTCTCGAGCAGTGCCGGTGCTGTGAGCGTCCCCGAGGCCAGCATTTGGGCCTGCTCGGTTGCGCCGGCGAACACGATGTCGCTGGCTTGCACCGCGGTAGCGTATCGCGATGGGTGATCCGCATCGTCGGACAAGCCAGTACGGTGACCGCATGTCCTGCGTGTTCTGCACCATCGTCAGCGGGGACGGCCCAGCCGTCCGGATCTTCGAAGACGACCGTTACCTCGCCATCTTGGACCTCCGTCCGTTCAGCCGGGGCCACACGCTGGTGATACCAAAACGCCACACCGCCGACCTGACCGATACCCCGCCCGAGACGCTGGCCGACATGGTGACGATCGGCCAGCGGATCGCGCGGGCCGCCCGTGCCACCGAGTTAGCTGATGCCACCAACGTGGCGCTCAACGACGGGCCCGCGGCGTTTCAGTCCGTACGGCATATTCATTTGCACGTGCTGCCGCGCCGCAACGGTGACAAGCTCTCGCTGGCCAAGGGAATGCTGCTGCGACGCGACGGCAACCCGGAAGGAACCGGGCAGTTGCTGCGTGACGCGCTGGCGCGCATCGACAGCGAGCAGTAAGACTGAGCCCATGACTCATCTCTCGCCGTTCGAGCGGGTAGGCGCCCACCTGTTGCGTGTGCACGATCTGCTCTATCAGAAGACCAATGGCCGGATCGGCCACCGCATACCAGGTGCGCCGCCCAGCCTGCTACTGCACACCATCGGCGCCAAGACCGGCCGGCCGCGCACCAACGCGCTGACGTACGCGCGCGACGGCGACTCCTATTTGATCGTGGCCTCCAACGGCGGAGCATCGCGCTATCCGGGCTGGTATCACAACCTGCGGAAGAGTTCCGAGGCCGAAATCAACGTCGGCCCGGATCGATTCGCGGTCACGACCCGCGAGGTCACTCCCGATGACGAGGACTTTTTGCGGCTGTGGCAGATCGTCAACAAGAACAACGCCAGCCGGTACACCAGCTATCAGCAGCGGACATCACGGCAGATCCCGGTCTTTGTGCTGCAGAAGCGGTAGACCCTCGTCCAGGCCTGGCGCGGGCTGCTGCCAGGCAGCGATACTGAACCGATGGCGCTCCCCTCCTGGCTCGAGCAGAACCTGCTTCCTCAAGTACTGCGCGTACATGACACTGTGTATCGGAGAACGAATGGCTGGGTCGGGCATCGCGCGTTGTGGATTCCCAGTTTGTTGCTGCACACCGTCGGCGCCAAGACCGGTCAACCCCGCACTGCTGCGCTGACGTACGCGCGTGACGGCGACAACTATTTGATCGTTGCGTCGAAAGGCGGTGATCCACGCGCTCCCGGGTGGTATCACAATTTGCGCGCCCACCCCGACGTCGAAATCAACGTCGGCCGCAAGCGGTTCGGCGTCACCGCACGTTCCGTGCTGCCCGGGGACGCCGAATACGACCGGTTGTGGCAGACGGTGAACAAGAACAACGGAAATCGATACACCGCTTACCAGAAGAAGACGTCGCGGCCCATTCCGGTCGTCGTGTTGGCACCGCGCTAGTTAGAACAATTCCTTGGCGAGCAGTTCCAAGGTGGCTTCGCGGGCCGGTGCCGCGCCCGGATCGGTGCCGCACCGCGCCGAGGCAACGGGGTGCACCATCACCTCGTCGACGTCGAACCGTTCGGCGAGTGCCCGGACTCGCTCGGCCGCTTCGGCCGGTGTGCCCACGATCGCCCGCTTGAGGCCGCTGTCAACGAGGTGCTGCTGCTGTGGCGTGAGCTCGCTGCTGTGCAGATCCTCGACAAGCTCAACCGGTCCCAGCGGCTGGCCGGTGCGCAGCCTGGCCATCATGTGCAGGTTGGGCAAAGCCAGCGCTGTCGCGTCTTCGCGGGTTTCGGCCACCACGGCATTCACCGTGAGAAACGTCAGCGGTTCGGCGGCCAGCGCGCTCGGGACGAAATTCGATCGGTAGAAAGCGAGCGCTTCTTCGGTTCCTTTACCGGAGAAGTGGTGGGCGAACACATAAGGCAGGCCCTTGGCCGCGGCCAGATGTGCCGAATACATCGACGATCCCAGCAGCCACAGGCGCGGTTCGGTGACGGCGGCCGGAGTGGCTTTGAGGACGTAGTGCTGGTTGCGGATCGGCACCCGCACCCCGCGTGGTCCCATCAGCGCGACCACGTCATCCAGGTACTCCGGAAAGTCTTCGATGTCGCGCTCGTCTCGGCCGGCCGGGCCGCGCAGCGCCAAAGACGTGACGGGGTCGGAGCCGGGCGCCCGGCCGATGCCGAGGTCGATGCGACCTGGTGCGGCGGCCTCCAGCAGGGCGAACTGCTCGGCCACCGCGAGCGGCGCGTGGTTGGGCAGCATGACCCCTCCGGATCCGAGCCGCAGGTGTGACGTCTGGGCGGCGAGGTAGGCGATCAACACCGGCGGGCTGGTGGCGCCCACCGACGGCATGTTGTGGTGTTCGGCCAGCCAATACCGTGTGTAGCCGAGTCGGTCGGCGGTCTGAGCCAGCCGGACGGTGGCCGCCAGGGCGTTGGCGGTGGACTGGTCCGCGCGAACAGGAACAAGGTCAAGGACAGAAAGCCGCATGACGGCGTCAACGCCGGCAACCGGTCCGACGTTCCCGGATGCAGCCGCTATTGGATACCGGCGATCGCCCCGGCCCGGCTGAACACATCGTCGAGCATGGCGGGGGTCAGCTTGCCGGTGAACGTGTTTTGCTGGCTGGGGTGATAGCAGCCCAGCAACACCACCTCGCCGTGCGTTGCTGCCAAGGTAGCGGCGGCGTTGTGACCGAACTTTGGCAGCGGCCTGCCGACCTGACCGCCGCCGGCGCGGACCATGGCCAGTGCCGATCGCCAACCGAAGCCGCCGAGTGCCACGATCACCCGAACGTCGCCGCCGGTCAGCCGCCACTCAGCGGCCAACCAGGGAGCGCAAGCCACCCGCTCATCCGGGGTCGGTGCGTTGTCGGGCGGAGCGCAACGCACTGCGGCCACCACCCGGGTGGCGTTGAGGGTCAGCCCGTCGGCAGCGTCGACGCTGATCGGGGAATTGGCCAGCCCTGCTCGATGCAAGGCGGCGTAGAGCACGTCGCCGGATCGATCCCCGGTGAAGACCCGACCGGTGCGGTTGCCGCCGTGCGCCGCCGGGGCCAGGCCCACGATCAGCACCCGGGGATGTTCGGCGCCCCAACCGGGTATCGGCCTGCCCCAATACGGCTCTCCGGCGAACGATCGCCGCTTGGTGACCGCGACCTGCTCTCGCCACTTCACCAGACGCGGGCATGCCCGGCACACCGACACCGCTGCGTCGAGCTCGGGTGCCGTCCCCACGGCTTCGGACATCGCGACCACCTGCGTCGCGGACAGGGCGGGCGGAGTCCGGGCTGTCGCGGGATCACCGGGCCAACCGCTGCCCGGTGGTACCGGAGAATCGAAGACCGCGGCGGTACGGGGATGGGCCAAGCGCACCGGTCTACTGTGCACGGTCGGGGACGATCGTCGCGCAGCGGGCGCAAGCGAGCCGCAAACGGTCGTTTCCCGAGTTCCGCGAAAGGTTATCCAGCCCGCAGCGTCAACGGATAAGGATTGGTTCATGAATGCACTCCGCTCCCCCGCCCGGTCGACATCCACGCGGGACGGCGACCCGCAGCTAGAGGCGTTGGCCCGGCGGGTCGAGGCCGCCGACCCAAGCCGCTCCCGCGAGGTCACCAACGCCATGACCGGCGAGACGCTGGGCCGGGTGCCGCACTGCGCACCGGAGGATGTCGTCGCCGCGGCCCGGCGGGCCCGCGCCGTGCAGGCCGAATGGGCTGCCCGTCCGGTCGCCGAGCGTGCGGCGGTACTGCTGCGATTCCACGACTTGGTGCTGCGCCGCCAAGACGAAGTGCTCGATCTGATCCAGCTGGAGAATGGTAAGGCCCGCCGGCACGCGTTCGAAGAAATCCTCGACGTCTGCCTCACCTCCCGTTACTACGCGCACACCGCTGAGGAATACCTGCGCCCAAAACGGCGCCAAGGCGTGCAGCTGGTGCTCACCGAGGTGTGGGAGCATCACCACCCCAAAGGGCTGGTGGGAATCATCTCGCCGTGGAATTATCCGCTGACGCTCGGGATCAGTGACGCGATCCCGGCGATCGTCGCCGGCAACGCGGTATTGACCAAACCCGATGATCGCACCCCGTTTTCAGCGCTGTGGGCCGTTGCCCTGCTGGAAGAGGCCGGCATGCCGCCGGGCCTGGTCCAGGTGGTGACCGGTCCGGGATCCGAATTGGGCACGCCGATCATCGAGCAGTCCGACTTTTTGATGTTCACCGGGTCGACCAGTGTCGGACGCAACGTCGCCAAGCAGGCGGCCGAGCGGCTCATCGACTGCTCGATGGAATTGGGCGGCAAGAACGCGCTCCTGGTGCTCGACGACGCCGACGTCGCCAAGGCGGCCACCGGTGCCGTGCGAGCGGCGTTCTCCAACTCGGGGCAATTGTGCATCTCGATCGAACGGATCTACGTCCAGCAAGCGTTGTGGGATGACTTCGTCGCCCAGTTCGTGGCCGCCACCAAGGCCATGTCGCTGTCGACCGCGCTTGACTACAAGGCCGACATGGGAAGCCTGATCAACGAAACGCAACTGCAGACCGTCGTTGACCATGTCGACGACGCGGTCGCCAACGGCGCAACCGTGCTGGCCGGTGGGCGGGCGCGACCCGACATCGGCCCGTATTTTTACGAGCCCACCATCCTGACCGGCGTTCGTGAAGGCATGAAAGCGTATGCCGACGAAACGTTCGGGCCGGTTGTCTCGCTGTATCCCGTCAGTTCCGAAGGGGAGGCCGTCGAGAAAGCCAACGACAGCGACTATGGGTTGAACTTCGCGGTATGGACGGCCGATCCGGCCCGCGGCCGGCGCGTCGCCGCCCAACTGAAGGCGGGCACCGTCAACGTCAACGGTGCCTACGCTGCGGCCTGGGCCTCCGTCGACGCTCCGATGGGCGGCATGAAGGACTCCGGCCTGGGCCGGCGCCACGGCGAACACGGGATCATGAAATACACCGAGCCGCAGACGATTGCGACCGAACGTCTGCTTCCGGTGGGAGCGCCGACCTGGCTTCGCGCAGACCGCTACGCCAAGGCGATGACCGCCGGTCTGCGAGTGCTGCGCCGGCTGCCCGGCGTCAAATAGCCCGCCGGTACCGATTGCGCCGGGCTGTGTTCCCGGCCTCCGTAGGATCGTTAGGCGTGGGCGCCGATGTGTTGGCCGACCTGGCCGCCGAACTGCCGGAGGGCATGCTCGTAACCGATCCGGCCGTCACCGAGTCCTACCGGCAGGATCGCGCCTTCGACCCGTCCGCCGGAAAGCCTTTGGCCGTGGTGCGTCCACGCCGCACCGAGGATGTGCAAACCGTCCTGCGGTGGGCCGCCGCGCACCGCATCCCGGTGGTGACCCGCGGGGCGGGGTCCGGCCTCTCGGGCGGGGCTACCGCCGTCGACAACGGAATTGTGCTGTCGACGGAGAAGATGCGGGACATCGTCGTCGATTCGGTCACCCGCATCGCGGTGGTGCAGCCCGGCCTGCTCAACGCCGAAGTGAAGCGCACCGTCGCAGAGTACGGCTTGTGGTATCCGCCCGACCCGTCGTCGTGGGAGATCTGCAGCATCGGCGGCAACATCGCCACCAACGCCGGCGGGCTGTGCTGCGTCAAATACGGCGTCACCACCGACTATGTGCTGGGCTTGCAGGTCGTGCTGGCCGACGGCAGCGCGGTTCGGCTTGGCGGTCCCCGGCTCAAAGATGTCGCCGGGCTTTCCCTGACCAAGCTGTTCGTCGGGAGCGAGGGCGCGCTGGGGGTGATCACCGAGGTGACGCTGCGACTCGTGCCGCCGCAGCAGCCGATGAGCACGGTGGTCGCCAATTTTGCGACGGTGGAGGCCGCCGCCGAGGCGGTGCTGGCGGTGACCAGCCGGACCCGCCCGGCGATGCTGGAGTTCATGGACTCGGTCGCGATCAACGCCGTCGAGGACAAGCTGCGGATGGGCCTGGACCGCGGCGCGGCCGCGATGCTGCTGGCGGCCTCCGACGAACGCGGGCAGGCCGGCAGCGACGATGCCGCACTCATCGCTGAGGTCTTCGGTGAACACGGCGCGACCGAAGTGTTTTCGACCGACGACCCGGAAGAGGGTGAGGCGTTCGTCGCTGCCCGCCGCTTCGCGATCCCGGCGGTGGAGGCCAAAGGTCCGCTGCTGCTGGAGGACGTCGGGGTTCCGTTGCCCGCACTGGCCGACCTGGTGGCCGGGGTCGCACACATCGCCGCCGAACGCCGGCTGCTGATTTCGGTGATCGCTCACGCCGGCGATGGAAACACCCATCCGCTGATCGTGTACGACCCGGCCGACCCGGTGATGACCGAGCAAGCCCAGCTCGCCTACGGGGAGATCATGAATCTCGCCACTGAACTGGGCGGCACGATCACCGGCGAGCATGGCGTCGGGCGGCTGAAGCGGCCCTGGCTGGCCGGCTACCTGGGTCCGGACGCGATGGCGCTCAATCGCCGCATCAAAGAGGCGCTGGATCCAGACGGCATCCTCAACCCGGGCGCCGGTGTTTGACTCCCCCAACCGGCTAACGTGGCGGTGTGACGAAGACGACGCTGCCGGTGGAGTTGCGTGAACGCGACCCGCAGTACATCCGCACGATGTTGCCCACGCTGTGGCTCGCGGCGAGCGTGTGGTTTCGCGCCGAGGTCGACGGCTTCGAAAAAGTTCCAGACGAGCCGGTGCTGTTCGTCGGCAACCACAGCGGCGGCGGCGCGACGCCCGACACCTCGATTCTGCTGCTGGCCTACAACACGTACTTCACCGTCGAAGGTCGACCCCTCTACGCCCTGGCGCATGACTTCTTGACCAAGGCGCCCGGGGTCGGCCGGCTCATGCGCAGGTTCGGCGTGGTTCCCGCCGACCATTCCTTCGCCGAGAAAGTGTTCACCAGCGGCGGCTCTGCGCTGGTGTATCCGGGCGGCGACGTCGAGGCCCTGCGTCCCTGGCGGGACCGCAACCGAATCATGTTCGACGGCCGCAAAGGTTTCCTGCAGCTTGCCCATCGTTGCAACGTCAAGATAGTGCCGGTCGTGGCAACCGGCGGTCACGACACCCTCATCGTGCTGAATGACGGCCGGCGTACCGCCAAGGCACTGCGATTCGACAAGTTCCTGCGCGTCAAGACGGTGCCCCTGACAATCAGCCTCCCGTGGGGGCTGCTGCCGGTCCCGTTGCCGTTCTTTCCCCTTCCGGCGAAGATCCGCATACAGGTGCTGGACCCCATCGACCTGCGCGCCCGCTTCGGTCAAGAGCCCGACTGGGACCTCGCCTATGAATACGTCACCAGTGCCATGCAGGTCGGCCTCTCAAGATTGGCCAGCAAAACCGTCGTACCGATGATCCGATGATCCGATGACGCAAACTGTCACCGTCGACAAGCACATCCGCCGGCCGGTCGAAGAGGTCGGGGCTTTCGTGGCCGATCCACACCGGTTCATCCCGGTGCTGGCCACGGTAGGCCGCTGTGAATACCTCGGGGATAGCGGCGGAGACCAGCTGTGGGACGTCTTCCTGGCCAGCGGCACGCTTTTCGTCGGCGGCCGGGTGTTGGTGACTTCCGGCCACCATCAGCTGTCGTGGCGATCGCTGCGCGGCACCCGCCACTCGTTCGAAGCGCGAGCTGAAGGCGACGGTCACGGCAGCCGCTTTACCGCGACGTTGAGGTTTTCGCTGACCGGGCTGGGCGTCGCCCGGCTCAGCGAGGTCATCGGCCGCGGCATCGTGGGCCGCAATGTGCAAGCGGCGGCCGAGGAGCTGCGGCACCAACTGGAATTCGAAGACGGGAAGACGCCGATCGAGTGACGCGTCGGGCGTTTGACATTTGTAGACTGCCGTCATATCAATAAGACATGACAGCGGGTTTGTCTCATAAGCCCGAATTTCGCCTTGCTGATGCCGAGACGTGGTCCAATCCCTGGCCGATGTACCAGGCGCTGCGAGACCACGACCCGGTACATCACGTCATTCCCGACGGCAGGCCCGACCAGGACTTCTACGTGCTCTCCCGGCACGCCGACATCTGGACAGCTGCCCGCGACCACGAAACGTTCTCGTCAGCCCAAGGTTTGACCGTCAACTATGGCGAGCTCGATCTGATCGGATTGCGAGACAACCCGCCGATGGTCATGCAGGACCCGCCGGTGCACACCGAGTTCCGCAAACTGGTGTCGCGTGGGTTCACGCCGAGGCAGGTCCGGGCAGTCGAGCCCAAGGTGCGCGAGTTCGTGGTTCAGCGCATCGAGCGGCTGCGCGCAGACGGCGGCGGCGATATCGTCGCCGAGTTGTTCAAACCGCTTCCCTCGATGGTCGTCGCGCATTATCTGGGCGTCCCAGAGGAGGATCGAACCCGGTTCGACGGCTGGACCGAAGCGATCGTCGCGGCTAACACGGCCGCGGGCGGTGTTGCCGGTGCCGGCGACGCGGTCGGCTCGATGATGGCTTACTTCGCCGAATTGATCGAACGACGCCGCACCGAGCCCGAGGACGACACCGTGTCGCATCTCGTCGCGGCCGGTGTCGAGGCCGACGGCAACATCGCCGGCACGCTGTCGATATTGGCGTTCACCTTCACGATGGTCACCGGCGGCAACGATACGACCACCGGGATGCTGGGCGGCACAACACAATTGCTGCATCAGCGGCCCGATCAACGCCAGCTGCTGGCCAATGACCGGGCACTGATCCACGACGCCGTCGAGGAACTGCTGCGGATGACCTCTCCGGTGCAGGCTCTGGCCCGCACAGCCACCCGAGACGTGACGATCGGTGACACCACGGTCCCGGCCGGCCGCCGAGTGCTGCTGCTCTACGGCTCGGGAAACCGAGACGAGCGTCAGTACGGCGGTGACGCCGGCGATTTGGACGTGACGCGGTGCCCGCGCAACATTCTCACGTTCAGCCACGGCGCTCATCACTGTCTCGGCGCGGCGGCGGCGCGGATGCAGTCGGAAGTCGCGCTGAGCGAGCTGTTGTCGCGCTGCCCGGACTTCGAGGTCGACGAGTCCGGCATCGTCTGGGCCGGTGGCAGTTATGTGCGGCGCCCGCTATCAATGCCGTTCCACGTGAGGTCGTGATGGCGGGACGGGACTGGCTGGCGTCACATCGCACCGAAGTGGCCGCCGACCGGATTCTGGATGCCGCCGAGGGACTCTTCACCGAGCACGATCCCGGTTCCATCGGCATGAACGAAATCGCCGGCGCCGCGGGATGTTCGCGCGCCACGCTATATCGATATTTCGAAAATCGCGATGCCCTGCGGCGCGCGTACGTGCATCGCGAGACCTATCGGCTGCACGACGAGATCAAAGAGCAGATCAGCGGCATCGATCATCCCCGTCAACGACTAATTGTCGGCGTGACGACCACGCTGCGCATGGTTCGGGAAAGCCCCGCGCTCGCCTCGTGGTTCGCCACCACACAACCGCCGATCGGCGGTGCGATCGCCGAGCAATCCGAGGTGATCAGAGCCTTGGCCGCCGGCTTCCTCAACTCACTGGGCCCCGGCGATGCAACCACCATCGAACGCCGCGCCCGCTGGCTGGTGCGGGTCATCACATCGCTGCTGTTGTTTCCCGGCCGCGACGACGCCGACGAGGCGGCGATGGTCGAGGAATTCGTCATCCCGATCCTGGTGCCCGTCGACCACACGATCGGTCAAGCGACCCAATAGGCCTGCGCCTTGATGCTTTTCCGGGGTATACCGAATTCTTCGCGCAGCACCTTGGTCACCGCTCGGGTAGTGCGGCTGTCGCAGGCGACCCAACCGAAGTGGTCAGCGGCGTCGAACGCCGCCGAGCTGACCGCCTGCACCAGCGCTTCACCGCCGTTTTTGCGGTCGATCCAGGTCAGTCCGGCCCGGCGCAGCACCGGAAGCTTCCTGTCATCGTCGTAGCCGGCTTCGAGAAAGACCTGGGCCGGTGCGTCGCCTATTGCGGTGAGCAGCGAGTTGATCGCCGGCAGCGAGGCGGTGTCCCCGACGATGACGTAGCCGGCCGGACGGGGCTCGGGGATCGCGAACTTGCTGCCCAGCACCGTCGCCTCGATGGTGTCACCGATGTCCGCCGCTTGCGCCCACCGCGACGCGACGCCGTCGTGAAGCGCGAACTCGATGTCCACGGTGTCAGCCGCGGGATCAGGGTTCACCAGCGTGTAGCCGCGTTGGTGCAGCTTGTTGGCGTCGGCGAACCACAGCCGGATCCACATCGTCGGATGCGCGACACGGTCGGTGAGCATTCCCCCGGCATTGAAGCTCAGCCGCAGGTAGTGCGGGCCGATCTCGCGGCGGCCGGTCATGGTGAGCCGATAGTCGCCGGCCCGCAGCAGCTTCAAGACCGCACCCTGCCAGCCCCTCGACGATGCCTGCTCGGCCATGTCCCGGCACCCTTTCCGTCGACTTAGGGCAGGGTAACCTACCTCGATTGGGCCGGCGACTGTGCAGTGGACGACGTGACACGCCGAGCACCCGTCGTGTGGTTCACCCTCGGCGCAGTGAACCGGTGCAGAAGCCACGCCAGCGGGATCGTCACAGCCAGGGTGGTGATGAAAAGGTTGAGCATCGAGCCCGTATAGATGTGGTACCGCACGACGTCGACCATGACGATTTCCATGGTCACCAGATGGATGAGAAAGATCTCGTAGGAAATCTCGCCCAGCCACACCATCGGCCTGCTGGCCAGCACTCGCGCATACCAGCCGCAATTACCCAGGGCCAATGGGGCTACCGCCAGGGCAGCGATGACGGCATAGAACGTCGACTTGACCAACGCCGCCGTCAGCCCGGGTGGCGACGTTGTCGGCGCACCGCCAAGCGGGGTGGCGACGATGAGATAACTGACCGCGGCCAATGGCAGCGCCACCAGCGCATAACAGCGCATTCCCATCGCCTGCAGCACCGCTAAGACCATCCCGGCGAGGAACCAGATTAGGTAACTGGGCAGCCACAGCGGGGCGGCATGAGGCAACCATGCGGCGGTGTAGACCAGGGTGAACCACGCCGGCGTGATCGCCGCCAAACCTGCCAGCCCGGTTAGTAACCGCACCGGCTGCCATCTGCGCTGACATACCAGTGTCAGCAGCAGGTAGGCCAGCGCGGGCAGCACCAGATAGAACGCCACCTCGACCGAGAGACTCCACATCTGGGTAAGGCCCTGATGCACATAGGAACTCAGGTAGTGGTCGCTGTAGATCTGCGTCAGGGTGAGGTTGCGCAGCAGGCCCATGGCGGTGTGACCAGGGTTCGGCCAGACGGTGCGGTAGTGGTAGACGAGATAGGCCACCAACACGGTGACCGCGTAGGCCGGCATTATTCGGCGGAACCGGTGCCGGGCATAACTGCTGGCCGACGGCGGTGGGATGCCGTCAGCGGCCGACCGGACCCATGGCCGAAACAACAAAAAGCCGGACAGCACAAAGAAAATGGGTACCCCGATCTCCGTCCGGGCGCACAGCAGACCGTAATAACCGTGGGTGTACTTGCCGGTGGTGTACGCCGCGTGGGTGGCGACCACGAGAAGAGCTGCCACCGCACGGATACCGGTCAGGGATGCGACCCGGTCGACTCCAGAAACCTGTTCGAGGCCGCCTTGATCGGTGGTGCTATCAGGCACGGTCACCGGGCATGTTTCCGCTTGGGCTTTCCGCCGTCGCGGCGCCGGTCGCCGCCTCGCGGCCGGTCGGGTCGCAAGTTGATCAGCACCCCGGAGATGCGGGTGCGTTCCAGCGCCTTCAGTGTCGTCGGGGGCAGCTGGGCCGGCAGTTCGACCAGGGAGAAGTCCGGGCCGATGGTGATGTGGCCGAAGTCGCTGCGGTGCAAACCGCCCTCGTTGGCTATTGCTCCTACGATCGCACCGGGGCCGACCTTATGCCGCTTGCCCACCGCGATGCGATAGCTGGCGAAGTCCTTGTCTGATCTGGTTTTTCGGTCTTTTCCGGGCTTGCGCGATGCCTCATCGCCTCGGTCGGTCTTGCGTCGCTCGGGCGGTGGCTCCGGTGCCATGAGAAACGCCTCGCCGTCGCGGGACTGCACGGCCAAGGCCGCAGCAATGTCGGCCATCGGAACGTCGTGGTCACGTTCGTAGTCCTCGACCAGCTTGCGGAACAACTCGATACCCGGCGAGCCCAGCGCGTCGGTGATGGAGTCGGCGAATTTCGTGACCCGCTGGGCGTTGACGTCTTCGACCGTGGGAAGTTGCGCTTCGGTGAGTTTGCGGCGCGTGGCTTTCTCGATGGACTTGAGCAGATGGCGTTCCCGCGGCGAGACGAACAGCAGCGCGGTGCCCGATCGGCCGGCCCGGCCGGTGCGCCCGATCCGATGCACGTAGGACTCGGTGTCGTGTGGGATGTCGTAGTTGAGGACGTGTGATATCCGTTCCACGTCCAGGCCGCGGGCGGCCACATCGGTTGCAACCAAGATTTCGACAGAGCCGTCCCGCAGCGCGGCGATGGTCCGTTCCCGCTGCGCCTGCAGAATGTCGCCATTGATAGCGGCCGCGGAAAACCCTCGCGCGCGCAGTTTTTCGGCAACCTCCTCGGTGGCCTGCTTGGTGCGGACGAAAACGATCATCGCCTCGAAAGGCTCGACCTCGAGCACCCGGGTCAGGGCATCCATCTTGCGTGGACCGGCGACCTGGATGAAATGCTGCGAAATGTTCTCTGCCGTAGCAGTTTTCGTCTCCGACGAGACCTCGAGCGGGTCGTGCAAGTATTTCGCGGTGATCTTGCGAATCGCCGGCGGCATGGTCGCTGAAAACAGGGCGACCTGCTTGTATTCCGGGGTTTCGGACAAGATTCTCTCGACGTCCTCGGCGAAGCCCATGCTGAGCATCTCGTCGGCCTCGTCGAGTACGAGGTAGTCGACTTTCGACAAATCCAGCGTGCCGCGTTCGAGGTGGTCGATGACGCGGCCGGGAGTACCGACCACGACGTGGGCGCCGCGTCTGAGACCGGCCAGTTGAACGCCGTAGGACGACCCGCCGTAGATCGGCAACACGTTGAGCTGCGGCAGTTGCCCACCGTAGCGGCTGAACGCCTCGGCGACCTGCAAAGCCAGCTCGCGGGTCGGCGCCAGTACCAGAGCTTGAGTGGCGGTATTTTTCAGGTCGATCTTGGACAGAATCGGCAGGGCGAACGCCGCCGTCTTGCCGGTGCCCGTCTGCGCGAGCCCCACCACGTCAGAACCCGCCATCAGCGCAGGGATCGTTGCCGCCTGGATGGCTGACGGCGACTCATAGCCCACGTCGACGACTGCCCGCACAACCAACGGGTGGATCTGCAGGTCGGCGAATGACACGGAAGAGGTCATTGTCGGATTGTCAGGAGCAGCCATTTGAACAGTGAGTTTAGTGGTGTCGCGAGCTCGGCGGCGCCGAGCGCGGCGGGTCACCACCATTGAGCCTCGTGGTGTCGCGAGCTCGGCGGCGCCGAGCGCGGCGGGTCACCACCAATGAGCCTCGTGGTGTCGCGAGCTCGGCGCCGCCGAGCGCGCCGGGTCGGCGGTGATGGATGCGCGGCGCACGGCCACGCCTGCCACGCAGGCGGACGTGACGACGGTACGGTGCCCCGTGTGTGGTGGCTATCGGGGCGGGCACGGACGATCACGGGGATCGCGGTCGCCGCATCGGTGCTAGCGATGTCGACAGCGTGCGGGTCGGGCGACTCCACCGTCGCCAAGACCCCGCAAGCTGCCCCGTCGCGGCCGCCCGCCACGTCGAGCCCACCGGCCCCGCCGCCGACGATCGCCGCGCCGCCTACCAGCACCCCCGCCGCCGCGGCCGATCCGTGCGCCACCGATCTTGCCGCGCCTGCCGTCGCCAGGGCGGTCTCCGAACTGCCTCGCGATCCGCGCAGCCAGCAGCCCTGGAGCCCGGAACCGCTGGCGGGCAACTTCAACGAATGCGCTCAGCTGTCGGCCGTGATCATCAAAGCCAATACCAACGCCGACAACCCGAACACCCGGGCGGTGATGTTTCATCTCGGCAAGTACATTCCGCAAGGGACACCCGACACGTTCGGATTCAACGGAATCGACCCTGCTCAATGCACGGGTGACACCGTGGCGTTGTCCTACACCACCGGCGTCGGGCTGGTGAGCGTGGTCAAGTTTCACTGGAACGGCGACAGCGTGGAGCTGATCGGCAATAACGGTTGACGCCACCCGAACCTGTCGGTGCGCGCACCTACAGTTACTGCTGTGTTGGTCATCGATGACGTCGTCCTTTACAGCGCGTCGGACCTCGCGGTGGCGTCGCAGTGCGAATACGCCTTGTTGCGCCAGTTCGACGCGAGACTGGGGTGGGCCGCCGCCGTCTCGGTCGAGGACGACTTGCTGGCCCGGACCGCCGCTCTCGGTGACGACCATGAGCGACGCCGACTCGAACTGCTGGGTGCCGAGTTCGGCGCGGTCACCATCATCGGCCGTCCCGCTTACACCGTTGCAGGTCTGACCGCCGCCGCCACGGCGACTCAGCTGGCCATCGCCGGCCAGGCTCCGGTGGTGTATCAAGCCGCGATGTTCGACGGCCGGTTCATCGGGTTCGCCGACTTCCTCGTTCGGGTGCCCGAGGGATACCGCGTCACCGACACTAAGCTGGCCCGCTCCGCCAAAGTCACCGCCCTGCTGCAGCTGGCCGCCTATGCCGACACGTTGGCGCGCGCGCACATCCCGGTGGCGCCGGAGGCCGAATTGATCCTGGGTGACGGCGCCGTCGCGCGGTATCGAATCGACGAACTGATCCCGGTCTACCGCTCACAGCGCACGCGACTACAGCAAGTCCTCGACAGCCACTATGCGAGCGGTAGCCCGGTGCGCTGGGAGGACGAACAGGTGCGAGCCTGCTTCCGCTGTCCGCAGTGTCACGAACAGGTGCGCAACTCCGACGACGTGTTGTTGATCGCCGGTATGCGGATGAGTCAACGAGCCAAACTGCTCGACGCCGGCATCAACACCGTCACAGAGCTCGCCGAGCGCACCGCGCCGGTACCTGACATGCCCCGACGTGCCCAAGAAAAGCTGATTGCACAGGCGAAACTGCGCGTATTGGAGAGGGATACCGGTGTTCCTCAATTCGAGGTGGCTGATCCGCAACCGCTGGCGCTGCTACCCGATCCCAGCGACGGTGACCTGTTCTTCGATTTCGAGGGGGATCCGTTGTGGACCGACGACGGCACTCGTTGGGGTCTGGAATACCTGTTCGGTGTGCTGGCGGCCGGGCGCAAGAACGGTTTTCATCCGCTGTGGGCGCACAACCGGGCCGAGGAGCGAGAGGTATTTCTCAAATTCCTGACACTGGTGGCCAAGCGCCGAAAACGTTACCCGGACATGCACATCTACCACTACGCACCGTACGAGAAGACTACGTTGCTACGCTTGGCCGGGCGCTACGGCGTCGGTGAGGATGAGGTCGATGACCTACTGCGCAGCGGAACGCTGGTCGACCTGTATCCCATTGTGCGTAAAGCTTTTCGGGTAGGTGCTGAATCTTTCAGTCTCAAGGCGCTCGAGCCGCTGTTCATGGGCAACGAATCGCGTTCGGGAGAGGTGACCACCGCCACGGACTCGATCAGCCAGTACGGCCGGTTCTGCGAGCTGCGCGTCAGCGGCCGCACCGACGAAGCCGTCACCGTGCTCAAAGAGATCGAGGACTATAACCACTACGATTGCCGGTCGACCCGTGCGCTGCGCGACTGGCTGCTGATGCGGGCGTTCGAATCCGGCACCACTCCGCGCGGTGCTCAACCCGTCCCGGACGGCGATAACGTCGAGCATCGTGACGCGGTGGCGGTGACCCTGTCAGAGTTCGTCGGCGACGCGGCACCTCACCAGCGCTCCCCCGAGCGGCAGGCGGCGGCCCTGGTGGCTGCAGCGAGGGGGTATCACCGGCGCGAGGATAAACCGTTCTGGTGGGCCCATTTCGACCGGCTGAACCATCCCATCGACGAATGGGCGGATGACACCGACGTGTTCGTTGTCGAGCAGGCGAAGGTGGCAGTTGACTGGCATAAGCCGCCACGCGCACGCAAGCCGCAGCGACGGCTGCGGCTGACCGGTCAACTGGCCCGCGGCGAGCTCAAATCGGCAGTGTTCGCGCTCTACGAGCCGCCGGCACCGGCGGGGATGGCCGACGGCATTGATCGTCGGGCGGCGGGACCCGCCGAAGTCGTTTTTGCTGACGATTCGACGGTGCCGACTGAAGTGCTGATAGTGGAGCGGACGGCGCAGGACGGCAGCACCTTCGAGCAATTGCCGTTCGCGCTGGCTCCCGGGCGACCCATCGCAACGACGAACTTGCGGCAATCGATCGAGTCGACTGCCGCAGATGTTGCTGCGGCGTTGCCGCAGCTACCCCATACGGCCATCGTCGACATTCTGCTGCGCCGCCCGCCCCGAACCCGCGGCGGCGCTGCGCTGCCGCGTGGCGCTGACATCGCACACGACATCACTACAGCACTGCTGAACTTGGACTCGTCGTACCTGGCAGTGCACGGGCCGCCAGGAACGGGTAAAACCTACACTGCGGCGCGAGTGATCAAACAGCTTCTTGCGAACCACAAGTGGCGGATCGGTGTCGTCGCGCAATCGCATGCCGTAGTGGAAAACCTGCTGAGATGCGCGATTTCAGCTGGTGTCGATCCGGGGCGCGTGGCGAAGAAGCGCTATGGCCGCGACGAGGCGCCCTGGCAGCAGATCGACGAGGCCCAGTATGCCGACTTCATCACCGGCACCGCGGGACGCTTAATCGGGGGAACAGCCTGGGATTTCGCCAATGCCGGTCGCGTGCCGCCCGGAAGCTTGGACCTGCTGGTGATTGACGAGGCCGGTCAGTTCTGTCTGGCCAACACGATCGCAGTAGCACCGGCAGCGCTTAACTTAATGTTGCTGGGCGATCCGCAGCAGCTGCCTCAGGTCAGTCAAGGCACTCATCCCGAGCCCGTCGACATTTCCGCGTTGGGTTGGCTCGTCGAGGGTCAGCGCACATTGCCCGCCGAACGCGGCTACTTTCTGGACCGCTCATACCGGATGCACCCTACGGTCTGCGCCGCGGTCTCGCGGCTGTCCTACGGAGGCCGATTGCGGTCCGATGACGATCACACCGCCGCACGTCACCTGGAAGGGTGCGCTCCGGGCGTCCAGGTACTCGCGGTTGCCCATCAAGGCAACTCGACCGCCAGCCCAGAGGAAGCCGACGTCATCGTCGAGGAGATCAAGCGGCGGCTCGGCTCGCCGTGGACAGACGAGCAGGGTCGCCGACCGTTGCGGACCTCTGATGTGCTGGTGCTAGCGCCGTACAACGCTCAGGTGGTGCTGATACGCGAGCGGCTGGCCACCGCGGGACTCGCCTCGATACGGGTTGGAACCGTCGACAAGTTTCAGGGTGCGGAGGCGCCGGTCGTCTTCATCTCCATGACGGCTTCCTCGGTCGACGAGGTGCCGCGCGGGATGTCGTTTCTGCTCAACCGGAATCGACTCAATGTGGCTGTGAGCCGCGCGCAGTATGCCGCGGTGATCGTGCGCTCGGAGCTACTCACCGACTACCTGCCCGCAACGCCCGCGAGCCTGGTGGAATTGGGCGCGTTCTTGGCGCTGACCGCTCCGGGCACAACGTAATAGACAGCTGAAGCCTAGTCAGTCCGGGGAGGAATGCCGGCCGTAGTTGCCCGATTGGTCGGGATCGACGCGGTAGTGCCGATTACTCGGTAACTGGTCCGCGCTCGACTGGTGGCGTGCCGCCTTGCCGGACCATAGGTCCTCGAAGCTGATCTCCCCAACGTCGTCGAAGAAGTGGCGCTCCGTTATCGCGTCGGTGGAATCCGGCTCACCAGCGGGCGTCGCGAGATGAATCAGCGGATGAGTGTGCAGCTCGTCGTCGGAATGAAAGCCGTTGCTGCGCAGAGCTTCCTCGGGCAGTCGGCCATACCGGTCAACGCGGGAGGCCAGCGGGTCGGTGTCGTCGTCCCTCCGCGGGCGGGCCGGTCGGGTCCGGGCGTCGGACCCGCGGCCCGCTTCGGGTTCGCGGGTAAGGGTGAACTCGACGTAGGCATCGTCGTCCTCATCGTCGACAACGTCGTCGACGAAGGCAGGCGGCCGCTGCCGGTGATCACTTGAGCGCACTCCTGCCCCGCGGGTCAGCACCGAACTGCCGATGCCGATCATCAACAGTGCGGCGGCGACCCCGAACAGTGCGACAAACGCCGGCAGCAGGGTCGACTGAGACATCGCGGCCGAGAACGGCTCGCGCAGAAATCTGGGCATTTGCAAGACGGAGCCTTGCGCACCGGTCGCATGCCCGCCGGAGCCCGACGGCAGTTCGGCACCGATTCGTGACGTCATGAATGCGGCCATGCCGGCGCTGCCGAGCACGGCACCGACCTGACGGGTGGCGTTGTACACACCGGAACTGGCGCCCGCCAGATGCGGCGGCAGGTTCCTGGTCGCGGTGGCGGCCAACGGCGCCCAGATGAATGCGTTGCCCGCGCCCATCACGACGAAAGGCAACACCAGCCGCCAGATCGCGCTGGTCGGCGTCATCTCGATCGACAGCCAGGTCAGAGCAATCGCCAGCACCGAAAATCCGAGACCGATTACCGGCCCGGGGTGGTATCTGTCGACGAGTTTGCCGGCGACCGGGGCGAGCACTCCACTGGTGATAGCCATCGGGGCCATCAGCAGCGCCGAGCGGGTCGGCGACAGCCCACAGACCGCCTGCGCATAGAACATCAGCGGCAGCACCATCGCGGTGGTCGAGAACCCGATGACCACCACCCCGACGTTGGAAAGGCTGAAGTACCGGTCCTGAAAGATTTCCAGCGGGATCAGTGGCTCGCGGGTGTTGACCGATTGCCAATAGACGAACGTCGCCGCCAACCCGATGCCGGCAACCAATACCGCCCAGATCCACGGTGGCCACCCAGCCGACTGACCTTCCTGCAGAGCGAAGACGATCAAAAACATCCCAGCGCCCGACAATCCGACGGCAACCAGGTCGAACCGGTGATCGTGAGTCGGCAGCACCGGGACGAGCCACACCGCCAGTGCCAAGCCGAGAATTCCGATGGGGACATTGATAAAGAAAATCCATTCCCAACCGAACGCATCGACCAGCGCACCCCCGGCGAGCGGGCCGACCAGGGTAGCCACGCCGGCGGTAGCGCCCCACACGCTCATCGCCACTCCGCGGCGCTCAGCGGGGAAGATCCGGGTGATCATCGACAAGGTCTGCGGCGTCAGCAGGCCGGCGCCCACTCCCTGGACCACCCGTGCCGCGATCAGGATTTCGATACTGCCGGACATTCCGCACCACAGCGAGGCGGCGGTGAACACCAATAGTCCGAGCATGTAGAGGTTCTTCGTGCCGAACCGGTCACCCAGCCGGCCCGCCACCAGCAACGGCACCGCATAGGCGAGCAGGTAGGCGCTGGTCACCCAAATCACCGTGTCGTAGCCGGTGCCCAACTTGCCCATGATGCTGGGATTGGCTACCGCAACGATGGTTGAGTCGACCAAGATCATGAAAAAGCCGACCATCATCGCCCACAGCGCGCGCCATGGGTCATAAGGACTCGTCCGGTTGCCCGGCCACCCCAGCGCGCTTCGAGCGGCTCCCCCGGGTCGCGGCCGCGTCGTCGCCGTGGTCATGTCTCACCTCCCCGCGACACACCCTGAGATACCCGACGATGCCCGTGGATACCTCTGTGGCCAGTTGGCGACTCTCATCGCCGGCTCCGTCCCGGGTCAATGCACCGCGTCATCGTCGTTGATGTCACGCGGGTTTCCTCCGGAGCGGAATGATCACCTTCGACGCTACGGGGCCGACGTCGGGCAGGACAAATCCATGCGGCGGGGCAGCGCCGGTGCGTTGAGAGCAGTGCTCCTGGCGACAGCGTTAGCCTGAAAGGACCTCACCGCCCCAGCGGTGATCGGGCCGGGTCCCGGCCCGCAGACCAGAGCACGATGGAGTCGAGGATCATGAGCCGACGGAGCCGGTCGAGGCCCGACCCACTGCCCGGCCCCACCCATGGTCGGCCTAAGGCATCCGCAAAGGCTTTAGCGCAAGTCATCGAGCGCAGCTCCCGGGTGCAGGGCCCGGCCGCCAAGGCCTATGTGCAGCGGCTCCGCCGTGCTCACCCGGCCGCCACACCGGCCGACATCGTCCGGAAGCTGGAGAAGCGGTACCTGACCGCGATCACCGGCAGCGGGGCGGCCGTTGGTTCAACGGCAGCCTTCCCCGGCGTCGGCACGCTGGCCGCGCTCTCCGCGGCCGCCGGTGAAACGGTGGTATTCCTCGAAGCCACGGCGGTATTCGTGCTGGCGGTCGCTGACGTCTACGGTGTTCCCGCCGACCACCGGGAACGACGCCGCGCGCTGGTGCTGGCGGTGCTGGTCGGCGATGACAGCAAACGCGCCATCGCCGAACTGATCGGTCCCGGCCGCACTGGTGGAGCGTGGGTGACCGAGGGTGTCGCGTCACTGCCGATGCCGGCGGTGTCACAGCTGAACGCGCGACTGCTCAAACATGCCGTGAAGCGGTACACGCTGCGGCGCAGCGCCCTGTTGATCGGCAAACTGCTGCCGGTCGGTATCGGTGCGGTGATCGGCGCGATAGGGAACCGGATGGCGGGTAAGAAGATCGTCCGTAACGCCCGCAAGGCGTTCGGCGCCCCGCCGGCGCGCTGGCCGGTTACGTTGCACGTATTGCCAGGAGTTCACCGCATCAGCTGACGCGGGCGGCTTCCGGGCACGCGTGCTCGGCGTGTTCGTGGCCGGTGTTACACACCTGGCGTATCGGCGCCAAAAGGTTAGCCTTTATAAGGGCGGAATCATCGCGTCCGCCGCAGGCGAGAACGGCGCCGGACATCTGAGCGCCACAAGTGGCAAGCGTCACTGCGGCACTTGCCCTTAAGACGAATCGAGGCGAGTAGCTGCCGTGAGCAGTACAAATTCACCATTCGGTCAAAACGAATGGCTGGTCGAGGAGATGTACCGCAAGTTTCGCGACGATCCCTCCTCGGTCGACCCGAGTTGGCACGAGTTTCTGGTCGACTACAACCCGGAGCCTGCCGGCGAGACACCATCCGCCACCGACGGCCAAGCCGGCGCGACCGCCGGGCGGGCGGCCACGACAACGGCCACCGCGCCGGCGCCACCGCCTGCTGCGGCGGGCAACCCCCCGGCCCCGCCCGCCCAAGCTACTGTGACCGCCGCGGCCCCGGCACCGCCCAAACCGGCGGCTCCCGCGCCGGCTGACGACGAGGAGGTGCAGGTGCTACGGGGCGCGGCAGCTGCGGTCGTCAAGAACATGTCCACGTCGCTGGAGGTACCCACGGCGACCAGCGTCCGCGCCATGCCGGCCAAACTGCTGATCGACAACCGCACCGTCATCAACAACCAACTCAAGCGCAACCGCGGCGGCAAGATCAGCTTCACCCACCTGCTCGGCTTCGCGATCGTGCAAGCCGTCAAGAAGTTCCCGAACATGAACCGGCACTTCGCCGAAGTCGAGGGACGGCCCAGCACCGTCACGCCGGCGCACACCCATCTGGGCCTGGCCATCGATCTGCAAGGCAAAGACGGCAAACGCTCGCTGGTGGTGGCCGGCATCAAACGCACCGAGCAGATGCGCTTCGCGCAGTTCGTCGCCGCCTATGAAGACGTTGTACGCCGGGCCCGTGACGGCAAGCTCACCGCCGAAGACTTCGCCGGAGTCACGATTTCGCTGACGAACCCGGGCACCATCGGCACCGTGCACTCCGTGCCGCGGCTGATGGCCGGCCAGGGCGCCATCATCGGCGTGGGCGCCATGGAATACCCGGCCGAATTTCAGGGCGCCAGTCCAGAACGCATCGCCGAACTCGGGATCGGCAAACTGATCACGTTGACGTCGACCTACGACCACCGCATCATCCAGGGCGCGGAATCCGGCGATTTCCTGCGCACTCTGCACCAGATGATCCTGTCCGACGACTTCTGGGACGACATCTTCCGCGAGCTGAGCGTCCCCTACGAGCCGGTGCGCTGGCGTCCGGACAATCCGGACTCCATCGTCGACAAGAACGCCCGGGTGATCGAGCTGATCGCCGCCTACCGCAACCGCGGCCACCTGATGGCCGACATCGATCCGCTGCAACTGGACAACACCCGGTTCCGCAGTCACCCCGACCTGGACGTGTTGACCCACGGGCTCACGCTGTGGGACTTGGAACGCGAATTCAAAGTCGACGGTTTCGCCGGCGCGGACTACAAGAAACTGCGCGACGTGCTCTCGGTGCTGCGCGACGCGTACTGCCGCCACGTCGGTGTGGAGTACACCCACATCCTCGAACCCGAGCAGCAGGAGTGGTTGCAGGACAGGCTTGAGATCAAGCACGACAAGCCGACCGTGGCCCAGCAAAAGTACATCCTGAGTAAACTCAACGCCGCCGAGGCGTTCGAGACCTTCCTGCAAACTAAATATGTTGGGCAAAAACGGTTTTCGCTGGAGGGCGCGGAATGCGTCATCCCGATGATGGATGCCGCCATCGACCAGTGCGCCGAGCACGGTCTCGACGAAGTCGTGATCGGCATGCCGCACCGCGGGCGGCTCAACGTGCTGGCCAACATCGTCGGTAAGCCCTATTCGCAGATCTTCAGCGAATTCGAAGGCAACCTGAATCTGTCGCAGGCGCACGGCTCCGGCGACGTCAAATACCACCTCGGGGCGACCGGCGTCTACATCCAGATGTTCGGCGACAATGACATTCAGGTGTCGCTGACCGCCAACCCGTCACACCTGGAGGCGGTCGACCCGGTATTGGAAGGTCTGGTGCGGGCCAAACAGGACCTGCTCGACCGCGGTGACAGCGACGAAGGCTTCTCGGTGGTGCCGATGATGCTGCACGGCGACGCCGCCTTCGCCGGCCAGGGCGTGGTCGCCGAGACGCTCAACCTCGCGCTGCTGCCCGGGTACCGCGTCGGCGGCACCATTCACATCATCGTCAACAACCAGATCGGGTTCACCACCTCCCCGGAGTGCTCCAAGTCCAGTGAGTACCCGACCGACGTCGCGAAGATGATCGGAGCGCCGATCTTTCACGTCAACGGCGATGACCCGGAGGCCTGCGAGTGGGTGGCGCGGCTGGCGGTCGACTTCCGGCAGCAGTTCAAGAAAGACGTCATCATCGACATGCTGTGTTACCGGCGTCGCGGTCACAACGAGGGTGACGACCCGTCGATGACCAACCCGGCCATGTACGACGTCATCGACACCAAGCGCGGTGTCCGCAAGAGCTACACCGAAGCCCTGATCGGTCGCGGCGACATCTCGATGAAAGAGGCCGAAGACGCGCTGCGCGACTATCAGGGCCAGCTGGAGCGTGTCTTCAACGAAGTCCGCGAGCTCGAGAAGCACCCGGTGCAACCGAGCGCATCGGTGGAGTCCGACCAGATGATCCCGACCCGGGTCGCCACCGCAGTGGACAAGTCCTTGCTGGCCCGTATCGGTGATGCGCACCTAGCCATGACGGACGGCTTCACCGTGCATCCGCGAGTCAAGCCGGTGCTGGAGAAGCGCCGGGAAATGGCTTACGAAGGCAAGATCGACTGGGCATTTGGCGAGCTGCTGGCTTTGGGCACCCTGGTGGCTGACGGCAAACTCGTGCGGCTGTCCGGGCAGGACACTCGGCGGGGCACGTTCTCACAGCGGCACTCGGTGATCATCGACCGCCACACCGGTCAGGAGTTCACTCCGCTGCAACTGCTGGCCACCGATGCCGACGGCAACCCGACCGGAGGCAAGTTCCTGGTCTACGATTCGCCGCTATCTGAGTATGCCGCCGTCGGGTTCGAATACGGCTACACCGTCGGCAACCCTGATGCCCTGGTGATGTGGGAAGCGCAGTTCGGCGACTTCGTCAACGGCGCGCAGTCGATCATCGACGAGTTCATCAGCTCCGGTGAAGCCAAGTGGGGCCAGTTGTCCAACGTGGTGCTGTTGCTGCCGCACGGCCACGAAGGCCAGGGTCCCGACCACACCTCCGGGCGCATCGAGCGTTTCCTGCAGTTGTGGGCCGAGGGTTCGATGACGATCGCGACTCCGTCAACACCGGCGAACTACTTCCACCTGTTGCGCCGGCACGCCTTGGGCGGCATCCAGCGGCCGTTGATCGTGTTCACGCCCAAGTCGATGCTGCGCCAGAAAGCGGCAGTGAGCGACATCAAGGATTTCACCGAGATCAAATTCCGGCCGGTGCTCGAAGAGCCTACCTACGAGGACGGTTTCGGGGACCGCAGCCTGGTCAGCCGGGTGCTGCTGACCAACGGCAAGCTGTACTACGAGCTGGCCGCGCGGAAAGCCAACGAGCACCGCGACGACGTCGCGATCGTGCGCATTGAACAATTGGCCCCACTACCCAAACGGCGGCTCGACGAAGTCCTGGAGAGTTATCCGAACGCGACGGAGTTCTTCTGGGTGCAGGAGGAACCGGCCAACCAAGGCGCCTGGCCGCGGTTCGGCCTGGAGCTACCCGAGGTGCTGCCCGACAAACTGACCGGAATCAGACGGATTTCCCGACGCGCCATGTCGGCGCCGTCGTCGGGCTCGTCGAAAGTGCACGCGGTCGAACAGCAGGAGATCCTCGATCTGGCGTTCGGCTGAGCGATCAGCCCTGCGCGAGCGTGCGTAGAGTGTCACCGATATCGGCGTGTCGGCGGACAAACACGCACGCTCGCGCGGGTAGCGCAGGAGGGGCTAGGAGGGGACGTGGAGGGATTCGCCGGGAAGGTCGCGGTGGTGACCGGGGCCGGTTCGGGCATCGGCCAGGCGTTGGCCATCGAGCTGGCCCGCTCGGGCGCCAAAGTCGCGATCAGTGACGTCGACACCAAGGGACTGGCACGCACCGAGGAACGGCTGACCGTGCTAGGGGCATCGGTCAAAGCCGATCGGCTCAACGTCACCGAACGCGAAGCGTTTCTGGCCTACGCCGATCAGGTCAACGACCACTTCGGCAAGGTGAACCAGATCTACAACAACGCCGGCATCGCTTTCACCGGTGACGTCGAAGTCACCCAGTTCAAAGACATCGAGCGGGTGATGGACGTCGACTTCTGGGGCGTCGTCAACGGCACCAAGGCCTTCCTGCCGCACCTCATCGCTTCCGGTGACGGCCACGTCATCAACGTCTCCAGCTTGTTCGGGCTGTTTTCGATTCCCGGGCAGGCCGCCTACAACTCGGCCAAATTCGCCGTCCGTGGCTTCACCGAGGCGCTGCGCCAGGAGATGACGCGGAACGGCCACCCGGTGAAGGTGACCACGGTGCACCCCGGCGGCATCAAGACCGCGATCGCCCGCAACGCCGGTGCTGCCGAAGGGGTCGACTCCCAAAAAATGGCCAAGCTGTTCGACAAGCGGCTGGCCAGCACTCGGCCGCAGCAAGCCGCAGTCGCCATCCTGGCCGCGGTCCGGGACAACAAAGCCCGGGTGCTGGTCGGCCCGGACGCCAAACTGCTCGACCTGATGGTGCGGCTGACCGGTTCGGAATATCAGCGGCTGCTCAAGCCCGTGTTGGACCGGCTGATCCCGGTTCGGTGAGCGTCGCGGGCGCTTTGACCTCCGGCTAACGCCCCAGCGGGTGCTCGCCGAGCCACGCGTCGGCCACCGACTGGACGGGTGTACCCCGGGCCACCTGGCGTTGCATATCGACCAGCGCCGCCGTGTCGAGGACTCCGGCCACCTCGTTGACCGCCAGTAGCTGCCGATCAGACAGCTCGTTGCGGCGATACAGCGGCACCACATTCTCGGCCTGCACCAGCGCAGGCTTGCTGTCGGAAAGCACAACCACATCGGCCGACACATTCGGATCGGCGGTGGTGGTCCAGGCGGCACCGATCTGTCCGATCCGCAGCGCTTCGAACATCGCCGTGTCGTCGGGAAAGCGGCGCGCCTCAGGCAGCCGGCACTTACTCACCGCGACCGGTGTCGACGCGCCCGCGAGGGCCCCGACGACCAGGCCGTCGCAGTGGCTGGGCAACACGCTCAATTCGGTACCGCCCCAGGCCGTGGCCGTTGCCTGGGTGACCGCCAGCGCCGGCTTGTCCTCAGCAGCGGTCGTATAGTCGCCGGCCGCTAGCCCCTCGGGGAGGGCCCCGACCATCGCCCGATAGACCTGCTGATCTGACCGCACACTCGCGCCGTGCTCGAAGGTTTGCAGCACCTCGCCGGTGAGCGCGGGCACGACGCTGACTGCCCCGGAGTCCAACGCGGTCAGCGGGTCAGGCGCAGCTTCGGTGTGCGCCGCGAATCCGTAGGACCGCAGCGCCCCGGCGTAGATGTGGGCCAGCAGCACTGACTGGGCATCGGACTGCGATCCCACCACCAGCTCGTGTCGGGGGTGGCGGCTGTCACCGCAGCCGGCGCCTGCCAGCGCCGCCGCAAGCACCAGCGCGATCCACCTGCCGGCGATCACCCTCCGGTGTTCGACGCGGCCGCCACCGCGGCGGCGACCGCCTTCCCGACCTGCGGGTCCAGCGGACTGGGCACGATACGGTCGGGCGCGAGGTCGTCGCGGGCGACGGAGAAGATCGCCTCGGCTGCGGCCAGCATCATCTGCTGAGTTATCCGACGGGCTCCGGCGTCCAGGGCGCCGCGGAAAATCCCCGGGAATGCCAGCACGTTGTTGATCTGGTTGGGGAAGTCGCTTCGCCCGGTTGCGACTACAGCGGCATGTCTGGCCGCCACATCCGGATGGATCTCCGGGTCGGGGTTCGACAACGCGAACACGATGCTTTCAGGGGCCATCGTGGCGATCAATTCCTCGGGCACCACACCGCCGGAGACACCGAGGAACACATCGGCGCCGGCCAGCGCCTCCACCATGCCGCCGGTCCGGTCCCCCGGGTTGGTGCGCTTCGCCAGCTCGGCCTTGACGCTGTTCATGTCGTCTCGGCCGGTGTGCAGGATGCCGCGCGAGTCGAGCACGGTGATATCCGAAACCCCGGTGGCCAGAAGGAGATTGGCGCAGGCCACCCCTGCCGCCCCGGCGCCGGAGATGACGATGCGCAACGTGCTCATGTCGCGGTCGAGCAACCGGGTTGCGCCCATCAGTGCCGCCAGCACGACGACGGCGGTACCGTGCTGGTCGTCGTGCATCACCGGGCAATCCAGCGCCTCGATGACTCGCCGTTCGATGTCGAAACACCGCGGCGCGGAGATGTCCTCCAGGCTCACGGCGCCGAATGTCGGGCGAAGCCGGATCAGGGTTTCCACGATCTCGTCGGGGTCTTTGGTGTCCAACACGATGGGAATCGAATCCAAGTCACCGAATGCTTTGAACAGGGCGCTTTTGCCCTCCATCACCGGCAGCGACGCCGCGGGTCCGATGTCTCCGAGCCCGAGGACCGCACTGCCGTCGCTGACCACCGCCACCAGCCGGCCCGCCCAGGTGTAGCGGGCGGCCAGGGTGTGATCGGCGGCGATCGCGCGACTGACCTGCGCGACCCCCGGGGTGTAGGCGATTGCCAGCGCCCGCTGCGAATCGAGCGGGGCTTTGAGCGCTATCGACAGCTTCCCCGCTGAGTGCGCATCGAAAATCTCCTCGTCCTGGACGACGATCTGAGGGCTTCGCCCCGCTTGAGGCTCGATGTCGGACACGGTGTTTAAGGGTACTGACGGTTCCTGACCGCCCTCAGATCAGTCCGAGTTCGGTGACAGCGGTGCGCTCGTCGGCGAGTTCAGCGGTCGATTTGTCGATGCGGCCGCGGGAGAACTCGTCGATCTGCAAGCCGCTGACGATGCTCCAGTTGCCGTCTTTGGTGGTGACCGGGAACGACGAGATCAGGCCCTCGGGCACACCGTAGGAACCGTCGGAGGCGACTGCCATCGACACCCAGTCGCCGTCCGGGGTCCCGAGCAGCCAGTCCCGAGCAGCATCGACGGTTGCCGACGCCGCAGACGCAGCTGATGACGCGCCGCGGGCATCGATGATCGCCGCGCCACGCTTGGCGACGGTGGGGATGAAGTCATTCTCAATCCAGGCTTGGTCGTTCACGACGTCGGCTGCGTTCTTCCCGCCGATCTCGGCGTGAAAGACATCGGGATACTGAGTGGCCGAGTGGTTGCCCCAGATCGTCATCTTCTTGATGTCGGTGACCGCAGCGCCGGTCTTGGCCGCCAGCTGCGAGATCGCCCGGTTGTGGTCGAGCCGGGTCAGCGCAGAAAACCGCTCACGGCCGATGTCGGGCGCGTTGGTCATCGCGATCAACGCGTTGGTGTTGGCCGGGTTGCCGGTGACGCCGACGCGGACGTCGTCGGCGGCCACCTCGTTCAATGCCTTGCCCTGGGCGGTGAAGATCGCGCCGTTGGCCTCGAGCAGGTCGCCGCGCTCCATACCCGGGCCGCGGGGACGGGCACCCACAAGCAGCGCCAGGTTGACGCCGTCGAAGATCCTGTTCGGGTCCGCGCCGATCTCGACGCCCGCGAGCAACGGGAACGCGCAGTCGTCGAGCTCCATCACCACGCCCTCGAGCGCCTTCAGGGCAGGCTCGATCTCGAGCAGCCGCAGCGCGATCGGGTGGTCGGGTCCCAGCAGCGAGCCGCTGGCCAGGCGGAACAACAGGCTGTAGCCGATCTGGCCGGCGGCCCCGGTGACAGCGACCTTCAAGGCAGTTGTGCTCACGTCGAATCGCTCCTTTGCGCCAAACAGGCCTTGGTTCTGGAGGTGGTCGGCTCGAAACTAGCGCACACCCGCCGACCCGTCGCCCCGGGCTATCGCAGCGGGCGTGTGACCGGTCACCCACGCCGACCGATCACGCCAGTTCAGCGCCGGGCTCTGCAGTCGCTGACACGCCGGCCGGCAGCAAACTGTTCACAGCAAGCGTTAGGTCCGGGCGCGTAGCATTGCCGACGCTGAAATCGACGCGCTGTAAGGGAGGTGAGCCGAATGCCGTCCTTTCGCGCGTTGCAGTCCTCGCTCCGACCGGTCTCCCGCCTCAGGGCAGTCGAGGAAGAACCACCGTCGGAGCAAGAACACACCGCCGGAGTGCTGATCGATTGCGGGATCTACGTCGGCGGCGGTCGCCTGCCCGGCACCTATACCCATGCCGCCGCGCTGGCCAAGGTGCGCGAGGTTGCCCAGACCGGAGAGGACGCGTTCGTCTGGATCGGGTTGCACGAGCCCAACGAGCAGCAGATGAAAGAAGTCGCCGACATTTACGGGCTGCACCCGTTGGCGGCCGAGGACGCCGTCGTCGCTCACCAACGGCCCAAGCTGGAACGCTACGACGACACCCTGTTTCTGGTGTTGAAGACAGTCAACTACGTGCCACACGACACGGTCGGGTTGGCCAGAGAAATCGTCGAGTCCGGCGAAGTGATGATCTTCGTCGGCAGAGACTTCGTCATCACCGTCCGGCACGGGGAACACGGCGGGCTCTCCGACGTGCGCAAGCGGATGGACGCCAACCCCGAACACCTGCGGCTGGGGCCGTTTGCCGTTATGCACGCCATCTCGGACTACATCGTCGACCAATACCTCGCAGTGACCAATTCGATGGAAACCGACATCGACAGCATCGAGGAAGTCGCGTTCACATCCGCCGGCAAAGTCGACGTCGAACCGATCTATCTGCTCAAGCGCGAAGTCGTCGAGCTGCGCCGCTGCGTCAGTCCGCTGTCGGTGCCGCTCGAGCGTATCCAGGGCGAACACCGGGACTTGTTCAATAAGGAATTGCGGCGCTACCTGCGCGACGTCAGCGACCACCAGATGCAGGCGGCCGAGCAGATCGCCAGCTATGACGAAATGCTGACCTCGCTGGTGCAGGCCGCCCTGGCGCGCGTCGGGATGCAGCAGAACACCGACATGCGCAAGATCTCGGCCTGGGCGGGCATCCTGGCGGTACCCACCATGATCGCCGGAATCTACGGGATGAACTTCGAGTGGATGCCCGTGCTGCATCTCAAGTGGGGGTATCCGGCGGTGCTCACCGTGATGGTCCTGATCTGCCTCGTGCTCTACCGCAATTTCCGCCACAGAGACTGGCTTTGACCGGCAAGCAGCCGTGACCGCATCTCACCGCGGCTGAGCCGCAGGACGATTGGGGTTCGTCACGTCGACGCTGTCTGTCTGCCATGCCTGCCGCATGGCTTCGGCGCCTTTGAGCCGCACCCAGGCCGCTTCGGTCGCGGTGATCGGAGTTGCCGACAGGAAGCGCACCGCAGCGCGCGGCGGCTCCAGTGCGGCGTCCGCAATGTCGCTGCGGCTCAACAACACCGCGGTGAAGGGCGCCGGCCCGGCTGGTCCCGCCCACAGCGGCGAACCGAGATCGATCAGGGCGTCTTCTGCTAGCACCACCCCGTCGACCGCAGGAGTCGCCGCCACGATCGCCAAGCTGCGGGCCAGCCCGGTGAGCAGGCTTGAATTACGCAGCCGCAGCACGACTTCAGCGCGCGGTCCACGGATCGGATCGGCAACGATTTGCGTCGGATCGGTCATCGGATGCCGTGAGCAGCCGAGCGAGACATAGTGCACCAGCCCGCTGGCGCAGGGCGAAAAGCGCAGCACTTCGATCGGTTCAGCACCCAGAAACGTCACACTGGCGGTGACGGGTTCGGTTTGGACACCCGCCTCGGTGAAATAGCTGATCAGGTGCGCGCGCACCGTGGCCAGCGTCTCGGTCATGTAGCGTCGGATGGCGGGCCGGCAGTCAAGTTGACGCCCGAATCGGCGTCGAAAACTGCGACTTTCGATGTGTCGAACGCCAACTCGATCGATTGCCCCTTCGCGGCCTTCGACTCCCCCGGAACCCGTGCCACGAATTCGCGCTGGACGACACCAGCGGCCGAATCGAGATCCAGTTCCGTCAGCTGCGCGGCATGGACGTCGCTTTCCGGGGCCGTGAAGTACACGTACTTGTCGGCGCCCATCGACTCGATCAGGTCGACTTTCACCTCGAAGGTCAGCGCCCTGATGCGTTGGTAGCCGTCGATCAATGCGGCGTCTTGCAGATGTTCGGGGCGCACTCCGACGATGACGTTCGCGGGTTTGGGATGCTGCCCGAGCAGGTCATGGACGTGCTGGCTCAACGTCACCTCGCCGAACGGCAAGCTCAGGCCGGTCGGTGTCAGCGTAGCGGGAAAGAAGTTCATCGCCGGTGAACCGATGAAGCCCGCGACGAACAAGTTCGCGGGTCGTTCATAGAGCTCGTCGGGTGTGCCGATCTGCTGTGCCACTCCGCCGCGCATCACCACCACCCGGTCACCGAGCGTCATCGCCTCGGTCTGATCGTGTGTCACATAAACGGTCGTGGTGCCCAAACGGCGCTGCAGGCGGGCGATTTCAGCTCGCATCTGAACCCGCAGCTTGGCATCCAGATTGGACAACGGTTCGTCCATCAAGAACGCTTTGGGCTGCCGCACGATCGCCCGGCCCATTGCGACGCGTTGACGCTGACCTCCTGAGAGCTGGGAGGGCTTCCGGTCCAAAAGTTCAGCCAGGTCAAGGATTTTCGCCGTCTCTTCGACCTTCGCCGCGATCTCCGCCTTCTTCATCTTGGCCAATGTCAATGGAAACGCGATGTTTTGCCGCACGGTCATGTGCGGATAGAGCGCGTATGACTGGAACACCATTGCGATGTCGCGGTCTTTGGGAGCTTTGTCGTTGACCCGCTCGCCGCCGATCAGCAACTCGCCCGACGAGATGCCCTCCAGACCCGCGATCATATTCAGCGTCGTCGATTTCCCGCAGCCCGAAGGCCCGACCAGAATGACGAATTCGCCGTCGGCGATGGTGATGCTGAGTTCCTTGACGGCCGCCGCGCCGTCGGGGTAACTCTTGGTCACCCGGTGCAACACAATCTCGGCCATCGAGCTATCCCTTCACCGCGCCAGAGGTCAAACCGGCGACGATTCTTCGCTGAAAGATTAGAACAAACACGATGATCGGCACGGTGATCACCATGGCGCCCGCCGCTATCGAACCGGTCGGCTCCTCGAATTGAGAACTGCCGGTGAAGTTGGCGATCGCCGCCGGTGCGGTGATGGACGCTCTAGTAGCCGTCAACGACAGCGCGAGCAACAAGTCGTTCCAGGCAAAGATGAACACCAGGATGGCCGCGGTGACAATGCCGGGTGTCGCCAGTGGAGCGATGACTTTGCGGAACGCCTGAGCTGATGTGGCGCCGTCCATTTTGGCCGCCTTCTCGAGATCCCACGGGATCTCCCGGAAGAACGCCGACAGCGTGTAGATGGCCAGCGGCAAGGCGAACGTGATGTACGGGATGATCAACCCCGGCCAGGTGTCAAACAGACCGATCCTGCGTTCGATGTTGAAAATTGGTGTGACGAGCGATATTTCCGGAAACATCGCGATCAACAGAGTGGCCCCGATGAGCATTCGCTTACCGGGGAAGGTCAGTCGCGCCACGGCGTAGGCGGCCATCGCGCCGATCACCACGGCGATGACAGTGGTGATAAGTCCGATGCCGACCGAGTTGAGTAGCGCCGAGGTGAAGAAGTTCTGCTCGAAGATGCCACGGTAATTGTCGAAACTGACCGACCGCGGAATCAACCTGCCGTCCCTGACCGTCGATGTCGGCTTGAGTGACAGCGACAGGATCCATAACACCGGGACGAGTGCGTAGAGCACCACCAGGGTGTCGACGACCACCCAAACGGTGCTGCGTCGAATGCCAATCGGTTCAGCCATCAACGGTTACCGCCGTCCGCGCCGGGTGCCGCCGCGCCGAACACCTTGATGAAGATGACCGCGATGAGGGCCACGCAGCCGAAGATGAGCACGCTGATCGCCGAACCCAAACCCACGTTGAAACCCTTGAAAAGGTTGTCATAGCCCAACATCGACACCGACATGGTGTTGTCGGAGCCGCCGGTTAGTACATAGATGTTGTCGAAGATGCGGAATGCATCCAGTGTGCGAAACAGCAGCGCTACCACGACCGCCGGCTTGATCAGCGGCAGAGTGATCATGGTCAGCCGTTGCCAGGCGCCGGCGCCGTCGATCTGCGCTGCCTTGAGCAGCTCCTCTGGTACCAGGGCCAGCCCGGCCAGCAGCAGCAGCGCCATAAACGGTGTGGTCTTCCAGACCTCGGCCAGGACAACAATGGCCAGCGACGGAATTCGATGGGCCAGCGGAGCGCTATGCTGACCCAACAGGTTGGCCAGATAACCGGTGCCCGGCGTCCACGCGTAATACCAGCTGTACGACGCGGCCACCGTGACGATCCCGTACGGGACCAGCACCGCCGTGCGTACCACCCCTCGACCCACCAGGGTCCGGTGCATGACCAGGGCCAGGGCCAAGCCCACGACAAACTCGATCGCCACCGACACCGCGGTGATCGTCAACGTCACGGCGAGTGCGGTCCACCAGTACCGGTCGGTCAACGTGGTCTGGTAGTTGGCCAGACCCACGAACCCCTTGTCTTCGATGTCGGCGAAGTTGTATCGAAGCAGGCTGAGCCACACCGCGTAACCGATCGGGTAAGCGGTTACGGCCAGCATCAGAATCACTGCGGGCGTGATCAAGACGAAGGCCAACCGCCGCTCCGATGAGCTGGTTGCCGCGACCGGGGTGTCGGCCACCGCAACCCGGCGTTCAACTATCGCGGTCACGGCAGCAGCCCCTGCCCATCGATTGCCTTTTCCACCTGCCGGGTGAGTTCGTCGGCCGTCCGCTCCGGATCTATTCGGGTGACCGGTGCCAGGGTCGCCGAGATCCGGCTGGACACTGCTGGGTAGACCGGCGTCTCCGGGCGTACCGCGGCATCGGTCAGCTGTTGGCGGATGACGTCATATTGCGGAAACTTCACCTGGATCTGCCGGTCGGAGTACACCGAGGTACGCGCCGGCGCCAAGCCGCCTTCGACGGAGACGTACTTTTGATTCTGCGCACTGCGCAGGCAGCGAATCGCTTCAAACGCCTCAGCCCGGTGCCGCGTCGTTCTGGCCACCGCCAGATTCATCCCGCCAATGGTCGCCTTGGCCGGACGGTTCGGCTCGACACTTGGGAAGGGCGCGAAGGCGAACACCTTTCTGCTGGCCTCATAGGCGGCGTGGAACTGCTGATCGGTCGGGACGAAAATACCGTCGCCGTTGACGGTGTCGGCAAGATCCGGGCGCTTGTCCAAGGGCAGGAAGCTGACCCCCCCTTTGACGGCGTTTTCCAGCATTGACGCCAAGACATATGGCCAATTCACCTCAAGCGCCGACTTGCCTTGCTCGACGGCCAACCGGTCGCTGCTGCTGTCACTCTGCGTGATCGACGGATCAGCCCCCGCAGCGGTGACGACCCTTTTGATGATCTGCAGCGCTTTGACCGTCGCTGCCCGGTGCTGTGGCGTGTCGGTCAGGGCCACCGTCTTGCCGTCATCGGAAAGCACCTGACCGCCAGCGCTGGCCAGCAGTGTGTTGAACCACACCACCAAGCCTTCGTCCTGCTTCGCCTGCACCCCTATCCAACTGGGCCGGCCGGCGGCGAGCAGCCGGGCCGACTCGGCCACCATGTCGTCCCACGTCGCCGGTGGTTTGTCCACAAGGTCTGCGCGGTACCACAGCAGCTGGGTATTCGTGGTGACCGGTGCGCCGTAAAGCTTGTTGTGCCATTTGGCCGTCGCCAGTGGGCCGGGCAGCGTATCGGTGATCGCGTCGGACTCTGCTCGCCCGGCCGGGTCATCGGACAACGGCAGCGCCCACCCCGCTTCGGCGAATTGCGCGGTCCAGATCACGTCCATCGCCATCACGTCCAGACCGCGGTAGTTACCGGTGAGCCGACGGGCCAATTGCAGTCGCTGGTCGTCGGTGGCTCTGGGCAATGTGAAGTGCTCGATCCGGAACCGACCGCCGACCTGATCGGTGCACCGCTTGGCCACCACGGTGAACGTCGCCGTCTCGGTAGCCGCGGTGTAGAAACTGATCACCAGGCCATGGCCGCCCGAGCCGCACCCCAACAACGCCGATGCGGCGACGAGCGTCGTCAGCAGGGCCGCAACTCGCCGTGCGCGCCCGCGGCGACTCGCCACCACGCCTGCCTCTCCCTGTCAGGACCGTCCGCGCCGACACCGTAGAGCCCGGCAGCAGGGTTCGCAACATTCCCACATCAGGCGACAGACCGGCTAATCGGTGGCTAGATAGCCAGACGCGCCAACAGATCCCTGGCCTTTTCGGCATTCTGCGGATCGCAGAGCACGTCGTAACGGCCGGCTACCAGTTGCAGGGTCGAACTGAAGTCCCGGGTGCCGCGCGCCATGGCGTAGGGCACCGACGAGCTGATCAGTCCAAAAAAGACGCCGGCGATAAGCCCCGTGGCCAACGCGGACCACGGATTAGGGCTGAAGAAACCGAGCACCAGACCGATGAAGAAGCCCAGCCACGCACCGGTCAGAACGCCGCCGCCGAGCACCTTCGGCCACGTCAGCCGCCCGGTGACACGCTCGACCTGCATGAGATCCACCCCGACGATCGTCACCTGCTGCACCGGGAACTGCTGCTCCGACAGGTAATCCACCGCCCGCTGCGCCTCGGCGTAGGTGGGATAGGAGCCGACTGGCCAGCCCTTGGGGGGAGTCGGCAAGGCCGCACCGCGCCGACCCGGGCCCGGCGTGGCAGCCGGGGTGCCGGGAACTTGTCCGGGTTGAAATGGGCTTGTCATCGCTGCTCATTCTCCTCTGCGCGGGACGTCGGTTCGTTTCTGCGACGCGAACACCGATCCCGCCTGGTCATTTTGCTAACGCGCCGCCTCGCGCGTTGGTGCCCCGCTTCGGGCGACCGGCACGCCGCGGTGGCGCGCCGAGATCCCGTACCCGGTTTCACGCCAGGCCCGCTAAGTTGAACTCATGACGACACCCGCGGAGGACACCGGCGGCAGAGCTCGCCCGGCCAACCCGCCGGCACCGGCTGGGCGAATGCCTACCCACGGCGCAAGTCGGCGGCGGTCGATGCACTCGGCAACGCACACGTAGCGATCATGACTTATCCCGAGCATCCCTTTAACCCCCCTCCCGAGGCACAGCAACCGTCGGGCTATCCGCCACCGGTCGACTACCCCGAATACCCGCCGCCTGTCACTCCTCAGTCGCCGGTGAACTACCCCCAATACCCGCCGAGCTACCCGCCGCCCTCGCCGTCGTACTACCCCCCGCCCTACCAGGCCGGGCCGTCGAATTACTCGGGCTACTCCGGCTACCCGGGATACCCGGACCCGTACGATCCCTATCGGGCGGCCTCCGCGCCGAGCAACAATGGCTTGGCGATCGGCTCGCTGGTTGCTTCCATCCTCGGATTCCCGCTGCTGCCCGCCTGCTATATCGGCGTGGCGGGGTGGGTCGCCGGGATTGTGCTGGGCATTGTTGCGCTCAATCAGATCAAGAGGACGAATCAGCCAGGCCGCGGGATGGCGATCGGCGGGATTGCGGTCGGTGCCGCCGGTTTGGTACTCGGCGCGATCTTCCTGGTGATCATGGTGGCTCTGCTAAACCATCCGACGTACTCTTACTAGCCGCCCGGCGGCGCGAACGGCTCGCACTGGCGTTGCAGGCCCGCGGCGCGCCCCTTAGCGACCACCACCAGCGCCATTTTACGGCTGGCCTCGTCGATCATCTCGTCGCCCAGCATCACCGCACCGCGAGCACCCCCCGCACTCGACGTGTGCCAGTCGTAAGCCTCCAATACCAGTTCAGCGTGGTCGTATTCGTCTTGGCGGGGACTGAATATCTCGTTGCCCGCGGCGATTTGATCCGGGTGCAGCACCCACTTCCCGTCGTACCCGAGTGCCGCCGACCGTCCCGCTACCCGCCGGAACCCCTCGACGTCGCGGACCTTCAAATACGGTCCGTCGATCGCCGCGATCCCGCGCGCGCGAGCCGCGATCAAGATTCGCATCAGCACGTGGTGATAGGCATCACCGACGTCGTACCCCTCCGGTTGCTCGCCCACGATGCGCGTGCGCATATTGAGACTGGCCATCAGGTCGGCCGGGCCGAGGACCAGCGCCTGCACCCGCGGCGCGGCCGCGATGCCGTCGATGCTCGTCAAACCTTGAGCGTCTTCGATCTGTGCGTCGATGCCGATTCCGCCCACCGGCAGGCCGTGCACGGCTTCCAACTGGGTCAGCAGCAGATCCAGCGCCTGGACATGAGAGACCTCAGATACCTTCGGCAATACCACGACATCCAGACTCCCGCCGGGGGTGGCGCCCACAGCCGACACCACCTCGATGAGATCTGCATGTGTCCACGGCGAGGTCCAACCGTTGACACGAACACCGAGCAGCTGTCCGGCCCACCCCGGCCCGGCCAGCGCGGCAGCCACACGAGTACGGGCGGCGCCCTTGGCGTCGGGTGCAACCGCATCCTCGAGATCCAGGAAGATCTCGTCGGCGGACAACCCCTTGGCCCGGTCGATCATCTTCTGGCTGCTGCCCGGCACCGACAGACAGGTACGACGGGGTCGATACGCCTGATTCACAATCCACTCCTACCCTTTGAGCCATGACCTCGATTCACCGGGTGTACGTGGCACGGCTGGCGCGAATGCTGGTGCTCGGCCCGTTCGGGGAATCTCTGGGACGCGTGCGCGACGTCGTGGTCAGCATCAGCGTCGTGCGGCAACAACCGCGGGTGCTGGGACTGGTGGTGGAGGTGCCGACCCGCAGACGGATCTTCGTTCCGATGCTGCGGGTGGCCGCGATCGAACCCAATGCGGTAACCCTCAACAGCGCCAGTGTGTCGCTGCGGCGGTTCGAGCAACGACCCGGCGAGGTGCTGGTGCTGGGCCAGGTTCTCGACACCAGGGTGCGGGTGTCTGATCCCGAGCTACCGGAGTTCGCCGACACCGACGCGGTGATCACCGATCTGGGTATCGAGCAAACCCGCACCCGCGACTGGATGGTGACCAGAGTCGCGGTCCGCCTTCCGCGAAGGCTAGGGCGGCGCAGCGCCGTACGCGTCGCGGATTGGCACCATGTGCAGGGCCTGACACCGTCGGCGCTGGCGATGCCGGGACAAGGGGTTGCGCAGCTGCTGCACCAGTTTGAGGGGTGGCGGCCGATCGAGGTCGCCGATGCGATGCGCGAGCTGCCGACCAAGCGCCGGTACGAAGTTGTCAGCGCGCTGGAAGACGACCGGCTGGCCGACGTTCTGCAGGAACTCCCGGAAGAGGAGCAGGCCGATCTGCTGATGCACTTGGATACCGAACGCGCGGCCGATGTGCTGGAGGAGATGGAGCCCGACGACGCCGCCGACCTGCTTGGGGTGATGCATCCGACCCAAGTCGAGCTCCTGCTCGGTCGGATGGCTCCTGGAGGTTCCGACTCGGTGCGACGGCTGCTCAAGCACTCACCCGATACGGCAGGCGGTTTGATGACCTCGAATCCGGTCGTGCTGGGCGCCGATACGCCGGTTGCCGAGGCGCTGGCCAGGGTTCGCGATCTCGACGTCACCCCGGCGTTGGCGTCGCTGGTGTTCGTGGTCCGCCCGCCAACCGCTACCCCGACCGGTCACTACCTGGGCTGCGTGCCGCTGCAGCGGCTGCTCCGAGAGCAGCCGGCCGCCCTGGTCGGCGGGCTACTCGACACCGACCTGCCCTGCCTGACGCCGGAGACCTCGCTGCCCGCGCTGACCCGGTATTTCGCTGCTTACAACCTGGTCTGCGGGCCGGTGACCGACGAGCAGCATCACTTGTTGGGTGCGGTGACCGTCGACGATGTGCTCGACCATCTGCTGCCGCACGACTGGCGGGCCAGCACCGAGGAACCGGCGCTGAACGCGACGGTCGCGCCGCGATGAGCAAATCCTCGGCGCGGGCCCGGCTGTCCACCCCCCGCAGCAGCCGGCTCATCGCGCCGCGGGTCGATCCGGAGGCCGTCGGCAAGGTCACCGAATCAGTGGCCAGGTTCTTCGGCACCGGGCGCTACCTGTTGGTGCAGACCATCATGGTGCTCGTCTGGATCGTGATCAACGTGTACGCGGTAGGTGTGCGCTGGGACCCCTACCCATTCATCCTGCTCAACCTCGCGTTTTCCACCCAGGCCGCCTACGCCGCACCGCTGATCCTGCTGGCGCAAAATCGGCAGGAGAATCGGGACCGGGTCACGCTCGACGAAGATCGCCGGCGCGCCGAGCAAACCAAGGCCGACACCGAGTATTTGGCCCGCGAGCTGGCCGCTTTGCGGCTGGCCCTCGGTGACGTGGCCAAGATCCGTGATTCGCTGCGACGCGAACTCGAAGACCTGCGCGACCTGCTGACCGGGCGGGCCCCGGGGCTGCCCGATTCCGCGGCGCTGCCGACCGGCGACGGTGCCGACCGTCGTACCAGAAAACCCAGCTGAGACCGACCAACTCATTGTGTCGAATGTCGCCACTGCCGTGACGAGAGTTATGTATGGTGACCTAGTTCACTAGCCCAGCTGATCTCGACACATGCCAAATAAAGGACGGTCGCGTGCGCATTGGGGGATTGACGGGTGCCGCCCCGGCCCTCGCGAAGGGCGCAGTCCGTATGTGCGAGACCGTACATCGACGGGCTGTCTGGGTGACGCGCACACCCGCCTTCGGCGTGGCCGTGATCGCCCCCTTGGTGTTTGCCGGCGCAGTGGGCGCCGCAGCTCCGCGATTCCCGGGACCGGCGCCGCATGTGCATGACACCGCCATCACCCCGGTGGCTGCGGTCAGCACGGCCTCCGGTGACCGGTCCGGACCGAAAGTGGTCGCCATCCAGCGACCGCCGACCAGCTTTCACATCGCCGCGGCGGCTCCGGTGTCGGCTCCGCCGCCGGCGATCGTGGTCAATTCGCCGGGCATGCTTGGCATTCCGGCTATGGCCCTGTCGGCCTACCGCAACGCCGAGCGCGTCATGGCCGGTGCTGTTCCGGGCTGCGGAGTCAGCTGGAATCTGCTGGCGGGCATCGGGCGCATCGAGTCGATGCACGCCAATGGTGGCGCCACCGACGCGCGCGGCACAGCGGTGCGCCCGATCTACGGTCCGACGCTCGACGGCACCCTGCCCGGCAACGAGGTGATCGTGCAGGGCAGCGCCGGCGGCCGCGTCAGCTACGCCCGCGCGATCGGGCCCATGCAGTTCTTGCCCGGAACCTGGTCGCGGTACGCCGCCGACGGTGACGGCGACGGACGAGCCGACCCACAAAATCTGTACGACTCGACCTTGGCCGCAGCGCGCTACCTGTGCAGCGGTGGACTGAACTTACGGGACCCGTCGCAGGTGCTCGCCGCGATCCTGCGCTACAACAACTCGATGCCGTATGCGCGCAACGTCATGGGCTGGGCCGCGTCGTACGCCACCGGCGTCGTCCCGGTCGATCTGCCGCCGCTCACCGGACCGGTGCCACCGATTGCCGATTCGCACCTGGAGCATGCCGAGGGCCTCGGTCCCAATATGCCGTTGAACGCGGCCGGGTTGCCGCCCACCGACCCGCTTGCCCAGATGCCACTGATTGACTTCGGCCCGGCACAGAACCCCAATCAGGCGGCGCTCTGGCCAGGCCAGCCGCCGGCGCAGCGGGCGCCGTCGTGTTCGGTGTTCTGCATCGGACAACCCAGCTCGGCAGAAACCGCACAGCCGGCGAGCACACCACCATGGCTGCCGCCGTTGCTCAGCCAGCAGCAGCCCGACGCTGCGCCGCCTGGATTACCCGGGCTACCGCAAGCTGCGCCGCCAGCCGCGCCGGCCCCTCCAGGCACGTGGTCGCCGCCGCTGGGCCCACCCCAGCCCGCCGCTGCTGCCCCCGGTCCGTCGCCCGGCCCGCCCCAAGCCGCGCCGGCCCCGGGGCCGCTACCTGGCCCTTCCCAGACGGCCCCAGCAGCGGGACCACCGGCCGTCGCGCCCACCGGACCGGCACCAGGTCTGCCGGCATCCGGACCTCCGCCCGGTCCGGTCAGCTGACCCTCGGGCCGTGCCGCCCCGCATCGTCGCCGCACTAGGTCGACGGTCCGACTCCTCCTCGGGCCGTCGGCCCGCATCGTCGCCGCACTAGGTCGATGGTCCGGCTCCTCCTCGGGCCGTCGGCCCGCATCGTCGCCGCACTAGACTCAGCGGTGATGTCTGAAACGCAAAACGACGCCGCCGAGCTGACCGCCGCCATCCGCACCGCGCTGGGCAAAGTGATCGACCCCGAGCTGCGCCGGCCCATCACCGAACTCGGCATGGTCAAAGCCATCGAGGTTGCGCCGGATCGCGCGGTCCATGTCGAGATCTACTTGACCACCGCCAGCTGTCCGAAAAAATCCGAGATCAGCGAGCGCGTTGCGGGTGCCGTCGCCGACGTTCCCGGCACCGGCGCGACCAAGGTGAGTCTCGACGTGATGAGCGACGAACAACGCACCGCCCTGCGCAAGCAGCTGCGCGGCGACGCCCGCGAACCGGTCATCCCGTTCGCCCAACCGGGATCGCTGACCAGGGTGTACGCGGTTGCCTCGGGCAAAGGCGGGGTCGGTAAGTCGACCGTGACAGTCAACCTCGCCGCCGCAATGGCAGCACGCGGGCTGTCGGTCGGCATCCTCGACGCCGACATCCACGGCCACTCCATTCCCCGCATGATGGGCACCACCGACCGGCCCACGCAGGTCGAGTCGATGATCCTGCCGCCCATCGCGCACGGCGTACGCGTGATCTCGATCGCCCAGTTCACTCAGGGCAACACCCCGGTGGTATGGCGCGGACCGATGCTGCACCGGGCGCTGCAACAATTTCTGGCCGACGTCTACTGGGGTGATCTCGACGTGCTGCTGCTCGACCTGCCGCCGGGCACCGGCGACGTGGCGATCTCGGTGGCACAGCTGATTCCCGGCGCGGAGATCCTGGTGGTCACTACACCACAGCTGGCGGCCGCCGAGGTGGCTGAGCGGGCCGGCACCATCGCTTTGCAAACCCGCCAGCGCGTGGTCGGGGTGGTCGAGAACATGTCCTGGCTGGTCCTCCCGGACGGCGCCAAACTGCCCGTGTTCGGTGAGGGCGGCGGCCGGAACGTCGCCGAGAACTTGTCCCGCGCGGTCGGGGCCGAGGTACCGCTACTCGGGCAGATCCCGCTGGATCCCGCGCTGGTCGACGCCGGCGACGCCGGCGTACCGATGGTGCTCGGCGCACCCGACTCTGTTGTGGGCAAAGAGCTGCGCAGCGTCGCCGACGGCTTGTCCTCGCGTCGCCGCGGCCTGGCCGGGATGTCGCTGGGATTGAACCCGACGCCGCACTGATCAGCGAGCCACTACGTGGCGTCACTGTCGAACGGCGGCAACGCCCCTTCGGCAAGCAGATCGGACCCGCCAGTCGAGGAAGTCGGCGCTGACGCGGCCTTGTCCGACCGGCCTGCCGGTGGCCGGTCGACCCTGCCGGTGAACAGAAAATCATCCCCGTCGAGAAGGTGCTTGGTCAGCGCCGCGCGCGGCGTCATGCCGCGAAACTTCTGCAGCTGGCTGAGCGGCTCACGCAGGTCGTCGAACTCTGGACCGATGTCCTCGCGTAGCTGGCTGGTCACACCGCTGAGATAGTCACGTGCCTGCCGCATCGAGTTAGCCGTCCACCGGAGTGCCCCAGGCAGCCGCTCGGGACCCAACACCACCAGCCCGACCACGACGAGGACGAGCATTTCGCCCCAGCCGATGTTGGCGAACACTTAGCTGCTGGTGTCCGGGCCGGGCGTCACCGTCAGCGTGACGTGCCGACCGTCGCGAACCACCTCGATTGGCGCGGGCTGGCCGACGGTCAGCTGCCGCACCGCCACGACGAACTCGTCAGCGTCGGCCACATTGCGGTTGCCGACCTTGACCACCACGTCGTTCTCCAAGATGCCGCCCTTCTCGGCCGGGCTGCCCGCTTTGACGTTGGCGACCTGCGCTCCCGAGGCGATCGCGTTGCTGACCGAGCGGGCGCTCAGGCCCAGCGTGGGGTGCACTATCTTGCCGTCTTTGATCAGGGTTTGCGCAACGAACTTGGCCTCGTTGACCGGGATCGCGAAGCCCAGCCCGCTGGCGCTGTCCGACAGTGACTTGCCGGCGGTGTTGATCCCGATGACTTGGGAATCCATGCCGATCAACGGCCCGCCGGAGTTGCCGTGGTTGATCGAGGCGTCGGTCTGGACCGCGTCGATGACAGTGTCGGTGTCCGAACCTTCGCCGGACAGCGGGATCGGACGATGCAACGCGCTGATGATTCCGTGCGTGACGGTGCTGCGCAGCCCCAGCGGAGCGCCGGCCGCCAAGACCTCGTCACCGACGCGTACCTTGTCCGAATCGCCGAGGCGGGCCACCGTCAACTTGTCGACGTTGTCCACCTTGAGCACAGCCAAGTCGGTCTTGGGGTCGCGGCCCACGATATGGGTCGGAACCTCTTTGCCGCTGTTGAACACCACTGTCATCTTGAACTGGCTGGGGTTGTTGGCCGCATCGGAGATGACGTGGTTATTCGTGACGATGTAGCCGCGGCCGTCGATGACCACTCCGGACCCTTGAGTGCCCTCCTGATCACTGACCGACTCGACGGTCACCACCGCGTCGGCGATGGAGGCGGCCACCTTGGCGAAACGCCCAGCCGGCGCCTCGGTGTTACCGCTCGTCGGCAGCGTCACCTTCGATGTCGTGAACGCCTCGACCACTTCGGCTGTCTTACGGCCGACTACTCCGCCGACCACTCCGATCAGCAGGGCAATCAGGGCGAGTGTGACCAGCGCCAGGTACGACACCCGCCCGCCGAACAACACATCGCGCACACCAAGCTTGCCACCGTCACCGCGCACGGCCTGCTGACCCTGCCGTTCCAACGCCGGGCTACCCAGAGCGGCGGACGCGTCCGGATCGCGCCACGGATCTTCGGGCCCCTCCGGTTGTTCTCTGCGCTTGTCGCCGTCGATCGCTCCAGCGTCGGTCGGATGCCGCTGCAGCGACTCTGCATCGGCGAACGGACGGCCGAACGCTTCCGCCAGCACCGGGTCAGACGACTGATCCCGCGGAACGAAGTCGGATTCGTCCCGGTACTTCGTCGGCCGTACCCGGTCAGACACAAACGATCCCGGCACGCCCTGGGGGCGGCTGAACGTCTCACGCGACGCGGCGTCGACGGGCGGTCGGGAGATGGGACGGGGCGCCAGGCGGTCGGCTTGGTCGTAGTCCTGGTCGGAGGTCACGTCATCCTCTTCTGGGCGCTCGAGTGCACGCGGGGTATTCGGCACCAGCACGGCGTTTGCCCGCCGGCTCATCTACCCTACCGGCGCTTACGCCGATCATGCCCCCCGCCGTCGCCGAATTGATCGGACGTCGCGGACCGCCCGATCTCTCCTCGGGACGTTCTGCGCAAGCCGGAAGCACCTCCTGCGTGGTCGGCACTGTCGTCGGCTGCCGACGCTACGTCGTCCGTCGGCGCGTTCGGGATCTGTGAAAGCAGTCCCAGCAGCGAGCTGGGTATCCGGATCGGGTGCGAATCCCGCAGGGCCGCGCGGGCTCTGCTCTGATCCTCGACGTCGGCGGCACACTCTGGGCACAGCGAAAGATGATGAGCTGCCCGCAGATGCGCGCTCATGCGCAGCTCACCGTCGACGAACGCGGCGATCGCTTCAGTCGAGAGGTGCTCGGTGGAGCCGAACTGCCGCGGCGCACCTACTGGCGCATCACTCTGCGACGCAAACTGTGCTGGGAGCCAGGAGAACGCGCGGCGGAAAACATGTCCCCGCTCGGGCATGACCAGCTCCTCTCGACACTGCATTGTGTTCGCGGCACTACCTCGAATGTAGCGCGCTGCTCAGGAACCGGACAGTTACGACGAACTCAAATAGCTATGCGCCGGCGCGTTCGAAGTGCCCCGGGTGCGCAGCAAGGTAGTCACGCAGCGCCTGGCGCCCACGGTGAATGCGGCTGCGAACAGTACCCAGTTTCACTCCCAGGGTGGCGCCAATTTCCTCGTACGACAGACCCTCGATGTCACACAACACCACTGCAGCACGGAATTCGGGCGGCAACGAATCCAGCGCCGCCTGCAGATCCGGGGCCAGCCGGGCATCGTGGTAGATCTGCTCCGGATTCGGTTCGTCGGCCGGCACCCGGTCATAGTCCTCGGGCAGCGCTTCCATCCGAATCCGCGCGCGCCGGCGGACCATATCCAGGAACAAGTTGGTGGTGATGCGGTGCAGCCAGCCCTCGAAGGTGCCCGGCTGATAGTTCTGAACCGATCGGAAAACCCGGATGAAGGTTTCTTGCGTCAGATCTTCCGCATCGTGCTGGTTGCCCGCCAGGCGATACGCCAGCCGATAGACCCGGTCGGCATGCTGGCGAACCAGCTCATCCCACGACGGCATGGCCCCTTCATCCCCGGTCGCGTCGAAGACCGCGGTGCCGTAGGGCTCCTCAGCCGGATCAACCCAGTCGGCGTCGCGGTAGCGCGCCGGATGCGACATGCTCGCGGGACTCGTGAAGTTGGTGATCGTTGGATCCTCCGGGTCAAAACCGTCGTGCGGCGGTATCGGTTCGTCTCCGCGCGCAACGACCGGGTGCCCGGGTGTATTCCCGGGGCAGCGCCCATCGCGGTCCATGCAGATACGGTCGCGTACCGGCGTGTGGCCGCAATGTGAGCCCACTGAACGTTAACTGAGAAAGCGCACTTAGGCACCCGTGGGCTCGGGATATCGGCCGCGGTGTGGCGTTGATCACTTCTCTTTGACCGGGCGTGTCGCGGGGTCAGCCCTCGGGCGCGCCTGACCCATTCCGGCGCCGGTTGGACCTACGCTGCGGACATGGTTAGCACCGGAACCACATCCGTTCAGACTGCCCGGCCGAGTCAGGCCGAATCCCTCTCAGCGCACGCCGAAAGTTCGATTTCCGAGGACGCGATCTTGGCGGCTGCCCGCGAGCGTGCCGCCGACACCGGAGCGGGAGCCGTCACACCCGCAGTCGGTGCGTTGCTGAGCCTGCTGACCAAGCTGAGCGGCGGCAAGGCGGTGGTCGAAGTGGGCACCGGGGTGGGGGTCAGCGCGTTGTGGCTGATGTCGGGCATGAGTGACGACGGCGTCTTGACCACGATCGACGTCGAACCCGAACATCAGCGGATCGCCAAACAAGCCTTCGTAGAGGCGGGCATCGGGCCGTCTCGCACCCGGCTGATCAGTGGTCGGGCGCAGGAGGTACTGACCCGGTTGGCCGACGAATCGTACGACTTGGTGTTCATCGACGCCGACCCGAGCGACCAGCCTGACTATGTCGTCGAAGGTGTTCGGCTGCTGCGACCCGGCGGCGTCGTGGTGGTGCATCGCGCCTCCCTGGGCGGACGGGCCAGCGACCCGGATGCCCACGATCCGCAAGTGGCGGCGGTTCGGGAAGCAGCCCGGCTCATCGCCGAAGACGAGCGGCTCACCCCGGCCCTGGTGCCGCTCGGCGACGGGTTGCTGGCCGCCGTCCGGGACTAAATCTCCGGGTCGAACAGCCTCGGTCACTTTGCGTCCCACTCCACACTGGGCCGCCACTCTGCGGTTTTGTACGCCGTAGCGGCGTGTCGCGCACGAAACCGCAGTGTCACCTTCGAGTCCACGGCCCACCACTAGCGAGCCCCCAACAGTTAGCGCTTCCTTGACCGCGGACTGAACGAGCGTTTAAGGTATTGAACATGCGTTCAGCCGATCTGACTGCCGCCGCCCGGATCCGCGATGCGGCGATCGAGCAGTTCGGCCAGCACGGCTTCCGCACCGGCCTGCGCTCGGTTGCCGAGGCCGCCGGGGTGAGCGCGGCGCTGGTGATTCACCACTTCGGCTCCAAAGAGGGACTGCGAAAGGCTTGTGACGACTACGTCGCTGAAGAGATTCGCACCGCCAAGACCGACGCCGTGCGCTCACATGAACCGACATTGTGGCTCACTCAATTGGCGGAAATCGAGTCGTACGCCCCGTTGATGGCCTATCTGGTCCGCAGTATGCAGACCGGCGCCGAGCTAGCAACGACGCTGTGGCGCACGATGATTGGCAACGCAGAGGAGTACCTGGACGAAGGGGTCCGGGCCGGCACCCTTAAGCCCAGCCGCGATCCGCGAGCCAGAGCCAGGTACCTGGCCATCACCAGCGGAGGTGGCTTCCTGCTCTACCTGCAAATGCATGAGAACCCTACTGATCTGCGGGAAGTGCTGCGCGACTATGCCCGCGAGATGGTGCTGCCCTCGCTCGAGGTCTACACCGAGGGACTGCTGGCAGACCGCACGATGTACGACGCATTTCTGGCTCAATCCGAAGGAGCAGCCGATGACCATTGACACGTATCGGTACGCGATCGAGATCCAAGACCTGATTAAGAACTTCGGCAAAGTCAAAGCGCTCGACGGTCTGCAGCTGACGGTGCGCGAGGGCGAGGTACACGGCTTCCTCGGCCCCAACGGCGCCGGCAAATCGACGACGATCCGGGTACTTCTGGGCCTCGTCCGGGCCGACTCCGGCAGCGCCCGGGTGTTGGGCTCCGACCCGTGGACAGACGCGGTCACACTGCATCGCCAACTCGCCTACGTTCCCGGTGATGTCACTTTGTGGCCCTCGCTCACCGGCGGCGAAACCATCGATCTGCTGAGCCGGATGCGCGGTGGGATCGACGGAAAGCGCCGCGCGGACCTTGTCGATCGCTTTGAACTTGACCCACGCAAGAAGGTGCGGACCTACTCCAAGGGCAACCGCCAGAAGGTCTCGCTGGTGTCGGCATTTTCGTCGCACGCCCGGGTGCTGCTGCTGGATGAACCCAGCAGCGGCCTGGACCCGTTGATGGAGAACGTGTTCCGACAGTGCGTCCTGGAGGCCCGCGACCGGGGGACAACGGTGCTGCTATCCAGCCACATTCTCGCCGAGACCGAGACGCTGTGCGAGCGGGTCACCATCATTCGCGCGGGCAAAACCGTGGAAAGCGGTTCCCTGGATTCGATGCGTCATCTCAGCCGTACCTCGATCAGAGCCGAATTGATCGGCGACCCGGGCGATGTCGGCCGTATCAAGGGCGTCGAGGACGTCAGCATCGACGGAACCACCCTTCGGGCGCACGTCGACAGTGACAGCCTGAGTGAGCTCATCAGGGTGCTTGGTGACGCCGGGGTGCGCAGTCTTATCAGCCAACCACCGACCCTGGAAGAACTGTTTCTCCGTCACTACGGCGCCGACGCCGGCTTGCGGAAAGAGCACAGCGGTCAAAAGATTCAGGCATGAACCGCGCCGGCGACGATGCAGAGCAAAGCGATGAAGAGGAGTGGCGCCAATGAACCGCGCCGGCGACGATGCAGAGCGAAGCGATGAGGAGGAGTGGCGCCAATGAACCGCGCCGGCGACGATGCAGAGCGAAGCGATGAGGAGGAGTGGCGCCAATGAACCGCGCCGGCGACGATGCAGAGCGAAGCGATGAGGAGGAGTGGCGCCGATGAACCGCGCCGGCGACGATGCAGAGCGAAGCGATGAGGAGGAGTGGCGCCAATGAACACCGCGACTCTGGAACGACCGCACCGTCCCACAAATCACGCACGACGCCGGAGTTCGCCGTTCGCAGGAGCCTTCGGGCTGTTGCGGCTCTACCTGCGTCGTGACCGTGTCGTCTTGCCGCTGTGGGTCCTGCTGCTGTCGGTGCCACCGGCCACCGTTTACGTCGACAGCATCGCAAAGATCTACCCGGATCAAGCCGCACGCGCCGGCCTCGCGGCCTCGATCATGGCTAGCCCCGCGCAACGGGCCCTTTACGGGCCGGTCTACAACGACAGTCTGGGCGCCGTCGGCATTTGGAAAGCCGGCATGCTGCATCTGCTCATCGCGGTCGCGGTGATACTCACCGTCATCCGGCACACCCGCGCCGACGAGGAAACCGGAAGGGCCGAATTGATCGAATCCACCGCAGTCGGCCGCTACGCCAGTCTGACCGCTGCGCTGCTGATGTCTTTCGGCGCGTCTTTCGCCGTCGGCGTCATCGGTGCCGCGGGCCTGCTCAGCGCGGGCGTCGAAACGGCGGGGTCGCTGGCGTTCGGCGCGGCGCTGACCGGCTCGGGCATGGTCTTCACCGCGTTGGCGGCGGTGGCCGCGCAGCTGTCGTCGAGCGCGCGGGTCACCCGAGGCGCCGCATTCAGCGTGCTGGCCGCGGCCTTCACCTTCCGCGCCGTCGGCGATGCCGGTTCCGGCACGCTGTCCTGGCTGTCGCCTTTGGGCTGGTCACTGCAGATCCGTCCCTATGCGGGCGACCACTGGTGGGTGTTGCTGTTGCATTTGGCGACAACTGTGACGTTGACGGCCCTGGCGTATTGGCTACTGGCCCGCCGCGATGTCGGCGCGGGGCTCGTCGCGCAACGTTCCGGTCGTGATACCGCTGGGCCAACGCTGCGGGGAGCCTTCGGGCTGGCCTGGCAGCTGGACCGCGGCAGCCTGCTGCTGTGGACTGCCGGCCTCGGCCTCTACGGTCTGTTGATCGGCAGCATTGTGCACGGTATCGGCGACGCGGTGGGCAGCAGCACCGTGGCGCGCGACATGGTCCTCCGGATGGGGGGCAGCGACGCGTTATCGCAAGCCTTTGTCGCGGTGGCGTTCTGCATGTTGGGCATGTGCGCCGCCGCGTTCGCTGTGTCGCTGACACTACGGTTACACCAGGAGGAGAGCAGTCAGCGCGCCGAGACACTCCTGGCAGGAAAACTCAGCAGGATTCGTTGGCTGACAAGTCATCTGACTATCGCGCTGACCGGGTCTGCGCTTGCGTTGCTGCTCGCCGGGTTAGTCGCCGGTGTGACGTACGGCCTCGCCAGTAAAGATATCGGCGGCAAGCTGCCCACAGTGCTCGCCACCGCGGCGGTGCAGTTGCCCGCGGTCTGGCTGCTGGCAGCGGTGACCGTCGCCCTGCAGGGAGCGGCGCCGCGGTTCGCACCGGCGGCATGGGGTGTGCTGGTCGGATTTGTCGCGCTATATCTGCTCGGTTCCATATCGGGGGCTGCCCAGTGGCTGCTCGACCTCGAACCGTTCACCCACACTCCGCGCATCGGAAGCGGCTTCACCGCCATTCCCCTGCTGGTGTTGTCGTTAATCGACACGGCGCTGATTGCGTTCGGAGCGGCTGCTTTTCGGCGTCGCGACGTGCGGTGTTGAGGAGCCATGTTGAAAATCGCTGTCAAAGGCTCTGTTTCGGCTTTTCTAGCCCTTGTGGCCTTCGGATCGATGCTCTTTCTGCCGGCGGGGACGCTGCACTACTGGCAGGCATGGGTCTTCCTAGCGGTGTTCGCGGTGTCTACGTGGATACCCAGCGTTTACTTGCTGCGCACGAATCCGGCCGCGCTGGAGCGGCGCATGCGGGGCGGGCCGTTGGCGGAGACGCGAACGCTGCAGCGGATCGTCATCAGCGTCATGTTCATCTGCTTTCCAGCGATGTTCGTGGTCAGTGCACTGGATCACCGCTTCGGATGGTCGCCAGTACCTTCGACGGTGTCATTCGTAGGCGCTGCCCTCGTGGCGATCGGGCTGGGCATCGCGATGCTGGTTGTGATTCAAAATGCTTACGCCGCAGCGACCGTCACCGTCGAGTCGGAACAGACGCTGGTCTCGACGGGTCTGTACCGGCTGGTACGCCACCCGATGTACACCGGGAATGTCATTTTGCTAGTCGGCATCCCGTTGGCCCTCGGCTCGTACTGGGGACTGGTTCTCGTGCTGCCCGGGCTGATCGCGCTCGTGCTTCGCATTCGCGACGAAGAGGCCCTACTGGAACAGGAACTGAATGGCTACCGCGACTACGAGCAGCAGGTGCACTACCGACTGGTGCCCTACCTGTGGTGAATGACCGGGCTCGACCGCCGAAGAGCAGCGCTTGAAATGAAGGGCCACCCTGGGTGTGTCGACGGCCCGATGCAGAACCGGAGGGAGGTTCCCTAAGCGGTCACCCGTGACTTGATGTATTCGGTTGGCTCAGCCCAGAACTCGGAGATCGCGCTGGCCAGCAGCTCCGGCTCGATAAGCAGCGGCGCGATGTGGCCCTCCCCGGGCACCGGTACCGACGCGGCCATTGGCATCTGCGCCACAGCGGCCCGCGCCATGTCGGCGGTCCAAATCGGATCGTCATGACCGGCGACCATCAGGGTGGGAGTGTCCACGGCGGCCAGCCGGGTGAACGTCGGACGCCGCACCATGGCCGAGCGGATGGCAGCGAACATCGCCGATTGGTCGGCGTCGGTGAACGCGGCCATCAGGCGGCCAGCCAGGTCGGATTGATCGGCAACGGCCCGCGCGCCGAGCAAGGTGTCGCTCAGTGCTTTTCTGATCATGCCGACCGGTCCCGCCAGACGGTAGAGCGCGAGCAGCGGGTACGCCTGGGTGAGCCGCTCCGAGATCGACAGTGCCTGAACGGGTGTCCGATGGTAGTGCGAGTGCGAACGCGATGCGGCTCGTCGGCAGCCATCTCGAGCCCCACGTGGCCCCCCACGCGCACCCCACCCTGTCCACCGGGTGGGAGATGCCCAGGTGTTCCAAGATTGTGGCAGCCGCGCGGGCGCACGCAGTGACGGTGAAGAGCGCAACCGGTGGCCCGCTGCGGCCGTGACCAGGTCCGTCAATCACTATCAGGCGGCGTTGACCACCGAGCTGCGGTGTCAACAACTCGAACGACGTCGAATCGACAAAGAGGCTGTGCCACAACACCGCGGGTTGACCAGCACCTTCGACCTGGACAGACAGCTCCCCGACCTCGCTGGGAATGCGAACCGCATCCAGTTCGCTTCAATGCCTCAATCCGGGCCCAGTGAGCTGGCCGGTTGGCCGGTTACATGTTCGGGATAGTAACGGGCTTGGGCCTCGCTGGGTGGGACATGGCCGAGGCGGTGCAGGAAGCGATTTTCGCCAGGGCCTCGGTGCTGGCCGCGTCCTCGAAGCGATCCCGAGATTATCCTTCCCTGATCGGCAATGGACGCGCAGACTGAGCTGGTCAGCGGCGCCTGTGCGGGTCGCGCTCCACCACGAAGAAAGACGTTGTCTTCTGAGGGATTTCGATGATCTGCTCCAGCTCGGCGTTATCCCGGTTCAACGCCCGGATTCCGCGGAGCCTCGCTACTCGTCGCTAGATCCACACACCCTTACCGACTGCGACCACACCGCCGGGGCTGATGGCGAAACGTTCCCGGTCCTTCTCCAGGTCCACCCCGACCATCTCGCCAGGACCGACGACGACGTTCTTGTCCAGAATCGCGTGGCGCACCACCGCACCCCGACCGACCCGGGTGCCGGGCATCAGCACACTGCCCTCCACAATCGCGCCTTCTTCGACGACGACGTTGGAAGACAACACCGAGTTGCGTACCGAGGCCGCGGAAATGATGCTGCCCGCCCCTACCACTGATTCCTGCGCAGATCCGCCGTTGACGAACTTCGCGGGCGCGAGGTTTTCCGACGCGCCGTGGATCGGCCAGCGTTTGTTGTAGAGGTTGAACACCGGATGCACCGAGACCAAGTCCATGTGGGCGTCGTAGAACGCGTCCAGCGTGCCCACATCGCGCCAGTAGGCCCGGTCGCGGTCGGTGGCGCCGGGCACCTCGTTGTCAGAGAAGTCGTAGACGGCGGCCAGCCCGTCAGACACCAGCCGCGGGATGATGTCGCCGCCCATGTCGTGGTCGGAGCGGTCGTCATCGGCGTCGGCCCGGATTGCGTCGATGAGCACTTTGGTGGTGAAGATGTAGTTGCCCATCGAGACGTAGGTGGCTTCGGGGTCGTCGGGTGTGCACGGGGGGCTCACCGGTTTCTCGACGAAGTTGCGGATACGGCCGGACTCGTCGGCTTCAATGCAGCCGAACGCTGTGGCTTCTGCGCGTGGCACCCTGATGCCGGCCACGGTGGCCCCGGCGCCGCTTTCGATATGGAAGCGCACCATCTGTTCGGGATCCATGCGGTAGACGTGGTCAGCGCCCAAAACCACTATGTAGTCCGGGTCTTCGTCATACACCAGATTCATCGACTGGTAGATCGCGTCGGCCGAGCCGGTGTACCAACGCGGGCCCAGTCGCTGCTGTGCGGGGACCGGGGTGATGTACTCGCCGGCCAACCCGCTCAGCCGCCAGTTCTGCGAGATGTGGCGGTCCAGTGAATGCGACTTGTATTGCGTCAGCACGCAAATTTTCAGGTAGCGCGCATTGACGAGGTTGGACAGCACGAAGTCGATCAGGCGGTAACCGCCGCCGAAGGGAACCGCTGGTTTCGCCCGGTCGGCGGTCAACGGGTACAGCCGCTTGCCCTCCCCGCCCGCCAGGACGATTCCCAGCACCTGCGGCGCTTCCCTCATGTGACAAACCTAACGGGCACTTCGGACCGCTGCCAGGGCAATCACGATTTGATGACGTGCTGACGGACTGTCCGTCAAGGAATTTGGGCGCGTTATTCCGACAGGATTGCCGCCGCGATCTACGGGCAAACCACGACCGCACTTACCCGACCCGGTTACCGCCTGCCCCGGGTCCCATTGGCGGCTCCAGCCGCCACCCCGCTAGCGTGCCGGATATGCGGGTGGCGATGATGACGCGGGAGTGGCCGCCGGAGGTCTACGGCGGTGCAGGGGTCCACGTCACCGAGCTGGTTGCGCGGTTACGGCAGCTGTGTGAGGTTGACGTGCACTGCATGGGCGCCCCCCGGACAGGTGCGTTCGTCCACCAGCCCGACACCCGCCTGGTCAGGGCCAATCCGGCGTTGGCGACCGTGTCGAGCGACCTGGTGATGGCCAACGCGGCCGCGACCGCCGACGTCGTGCATTCGCACACCTGGTACACCGGGCTGGCCGGTCATCTGGCGGCGCTGCTCTACGACATTCCGCATGTGGTGACCGCGCATTCACTGGAACCGCTGCGCCCATGGAAAGCCGAACAGCTCGGCGGCGGGTACCGGCTGTCGTTGTGGGTTGAGCGCACCGCGATGAGCGCTGCGCACGCTGTCATCGCCGTCAGCTCCGGCATGCGTGAGGATGTGCTGCGGCTCTATCCCGCACTGGACCCGACCAAGGTGCATGTGGTGCGTAACGGCATTGACACCGACGTCTGGCACCCGGCCCCGCCGGTGCAGGGAGAGTCTCTGCTGGCCGAATTAGGCGTTGACCTCCGGCGTCCGATGGTGGCCTTCGTCGGTCGGATCACCCGGCAGAAAGGTGTAGCTCATTTGGTTGCCGCGGCGCACCGCTTCGATCCGGAGGCCCAGGTGGTGCTGTGCGCTGGCGCCCCGGATACTCCGCAGATCGCCGCCGAAACCAGCGCTGCGGTAGCCGAACTTGCCCGTCAACGTACCGGCGTGTTCTGGGTCCAAGAAATGCTTCCAATCGGACGAGTACGCGAAATACTTTCCGCTGCAACAGTTTTTGTATGCCCTTCAGTGTATGAACCGTTGGGTATCGTCAACTTGGAGGCGATGGCCTGTGGTACCGCGGTGGTGGCTTCCGACGTCGGCGGGATACCGGAGGTCGTCGTTGATCAAGTCACTGGTTTGCTGGTCCACTACCAGCCGGACAATCCCGCCGGGTATGAAGCCGCTCTGGCCGATGCGGTCAACACCCTGGTCGCCGAGCCGGACCGAGCGGCACGCTACGGGACGGCCGGACGTCAGCGTTGCATCGAGGACTTCTCCTGGGCGCACATCGCCGGGCAGACGCTGGAGATCTATCGGCAAGTGTGGGGCGGCGCCGAGAATTCCTCCGGCGGTAAGGATCTTTCGTTCGACCGCGTTTAGCTGGTGACACCCTTGAGTTCGTCACCCAGTGCGGCGGCCTCGTCAGGCGTCAGCTCGACGACGAGCCGACCACCGCCCTCCAGCGGTACTCGCATCACGATGCCGCGCCCCTCCTTGGTTGCTTCAAGAGGACCGTCCCCGGTCCGGGGCTTCATCGCCGCCATCGAGTGCTCCCTCCAAGTTCCAGTTGGCCCGCCGTCACAAACCTCTTCGGCGCCGGGTATCTCGCGGCCGCGCGTTTGCCGCGACCCCCGGCACTGAACTGCCAATTCACCCCCCTATTGTTCCCTATCGACACCGGCAGGTGCACAAGACCCGGTTCTCGGCGGTTCGGCGCCGGGGTTGTCGGGCGGCGGCCCGCCGCGCTCGCGATCACCGCTGGGGTGTCGGCGGCACCCAACACGTCCGAAGGTGGTCATCGACCATCCCGGTCGCCTGCATCAATGCGTAGGCAGTGGTGGGGCCGACGAATCGGAAGCCCCGCCGCTTCAGTTCCCGCGCCATCGCCGTGGATTCCGCGGTGGTCGCAGGAATATCGGATGGGTCAGCAGGCCGGTGCCGCGGCGGCGGCGCGAACGACCAAAGCAGGGCGGAGAGCTCGTCGGCGCCACCGAGGTCGGCGGTCGCACGGGCATTGGCGATCGTCGCTTCGATCTTGGCTCGGTTGCGAACAATGCCGTCGTCGGCCATCAGCCGCGCCACGTCGCCATCGGTGTACCGGGCGATCTCTTCGATGTCGAAGCCGGAGAACACGCGCCGGAAGTTTTCCCGCTTGCGCAGGATGATCAGCCACGACAACCCGCTCTGGAAAGCTTCCAAGCTGATCCGCTCGAACAACGCCACCCCGCCGAGCAGCCTGCGGCCCCATTCGTTGTCGTGGTAGTCGCGGTAGAGCACGGAAACTTTCTCGGCCCAGCCGCAACGGATTAAGCCGTCGTCAGGTGCGGTCACCCAGAGGTCCGCTCGGCCGGCGCCTCACCACCGTCGCCGTCGTAGACCTCGACGTCGGCAACGGCCGAGGGATGCACCGAGGCCAGTTGGCCGCGCAGAAGATCCAGTTCCTGACCGAGCCGATCCAGCACCCAGTCGACTTCACTGGTTCGATATCCGCGCAGCACCTGGGTGAACTTGACCGCGTCCACGTCGGCGCCGGTGACACCGGAGGCCGGCAGCACCGTTGCCGTCGTCGCCCGGGGCAGCGGCGGCAGCTGCTCACCGCGGCCGAACAGGACGCTGACCACTCCGAATAGCACGATCGCCACCAGAATCAGCACCACCAGGTACAGCAGGACCAGCGCCACGCCCTCGATAGTGCCTTATCCGCCGGTCCAGGGCGCACGGATAGGTCCGGACCGCGGCCGCAGCGCATGCATCGGGGGCCGGTCCACCAGTGACACCGGCGACGTGCGCGACGTGTAGGCCTCGCCGTCGGCGAAGAATTGGGTCAGACCGATCCCAGAATCGGGGACGCCGCACCGGGACAGCAGGGTCGCGATCACCTGACGGCTCATCACACCGAGCTCGGCCAGCGACCGGTTGCGGTGTGCTCGCACCCCGAGGTTGACCTGCGCGATCGCGTCGAGGCCCAACCGGTCGTAGGTGTCGACGAGCAGACCGATCTCGACCCCGTAACCGGGCGCGAAGGGCACTGACATCAGCAGCTCCCGGCTGGCGGCATACTCGCCACCCAGTGGTTGCAGCACGCAACCCAGCTCGGGTCGCAGCGCTGCTAGCAGCGGGCGGGCCACGAGCTCGGTGACCCGCCCGCCACCGGTAGCACCCTCGTTTCCGTTCAGTTCACCGCCCTGCAGCGGGCGACGGTAGAAGCTTTTGACCAGGTGCAATCCGTCGCCGGTGAGCAGCGGGCCGACCAGCCAGGGCACGAACATCGGATGCGGGCCGATGAGGTCGGAATCGATGAACACCACGAAGTCGCCGTGAGTAGCCGCCAGTGAACGCCATAACACCTCGCCCTTTCCGGGTCGCGGCGTGACTTCCGGCAGGGCCTGCTCACGGGTGACGACTCGGGCGCCGGCGGCGATGGCCCGGATCTCGGTGTCGTCGGTGGAACCGGAGTCGATCACGATCAGCTCGTCGACCAGCCCGCCCAGCAGCGGCGAGATGCTGTCGATGACCGACTCGACGGTGTCCTCCTCGTTGAGCGCAGGTAGCACCACCGAGATCGTCCGGCCGGCTTTGGCGACCACCAGCTCGGCGACCGTCCAGCTGGGCCGACTCCAGCTGCGGTCCAGAAACCAGGTGTCGCCAGGCAGCCCGGCGACCAGCTCCGACGCTGTCACGCCAACCCTCGCACCGTGCGCGCCGGCGGACGGTCCCCGATGATTGAGGCCACCATCTCGAGCACCCGCCGAGTGGGGCGGACCTGGTGAACGCGAAACATCCGCGCTCCGGCCGCGGCGGCGAGCGTGATGGCGGCCAGGGTTCCCTCCAGCCGTTCGGTTAGCTCCACGCCAAGAGTCTCCCCGACGAAATCCTTATTGCTCAGCGCCATCAACACCGGCCACCCGGTGTTGACAAGATCGTCCAGGTGACGCAACAGCGCCAAACTGTGGAAGGTGTTCTTGCCGAAGTCGTGGGTCGGATCGATCAGTACCCGGTCGGGGGCCACCCCGGCCGCGACCGCTCGTTCAGCGGCGCCAATGAGATCGCGGATTACCTCGTCCACTACCCCGCGGGTGGTTGTCCCGTAGCTGACCCGAAACGGTCGGGTGCGCGGCGCGGCGCCGCCGGTGTGCGAACACACCAACCCGACGCCGTATTCGGCGGCCACCTCAGGCAGCTGCGGGTCGAAGCCGCCCCAAGTGTCGTTGATCAGGTCCGCCCCCGCCCGGCACGCCTGCCGGGCGATGGCCGCACGCCAGGTGTCGACGCTGATCAGCTGATCGGGGTAAGCGCCACGAAGCCACTCGATAAACGGCACCACCCGTTGACTCTCGGTCTCGGCGTCGACGCTCTCACCTGGTCCGGCCTTGACTCCGCCGACGTCGATGACGTCGGCGCCGTCGGCGATGGCCTGGTGCACGGCGGCCTTGGCCGCATCATCGCTGAAGGTGGCGCCGCGGTCGTAAAACGAGTCAGGTGTGCGGTTGACGATCGCCATGATCGATGGTCGATCGGCAGCGACCGGACGGCCGCATAGTGTCTGTCGGTCGATTGACGCCGACGGTGTTGAGCGCACCCCTCTATGGTGCCTGGTACCGAGGCCGCCGCTGCGGTCGCCTTCCTAAGCACCGGAGACTACGGCCAGGGTCACCTGGCGACGACAATCGGCGCCCTGAACGCAGCATAAGTGCCGCCAGCGCAGAGTCAGCGCAGAACAACTACCCCTGCGGTCGCGTCCCGGCCGCGACTTCCTCGGGATATTCGGGGTAGTAGGGTACGTAGCCCGCGTCACGGCCGGCCAACACATACAGCGGGTCCTCGACGTGAGCGCCGTAGGCCTCGTCCCGCAGATCGACTTTGCGGCTCTTGAACGTCGTCGTATGCGCCATGGACTTGACCACGCGCACAAACAGCGGCAGCGCGTAACTCGGTAACTGTTGGTATACGGTGCGCGCCAACGTTTTCCCATCGAACTGGGCGCCGTCACGCAGCTTGACGGCGGCCATTCCCGCGCGACCACCGGTACGCGGCACTTCGACACCGAAAGCGGCACACTCTTCGACCGATTCATCGCACGCCAGCGCGGCCTCGACCTCAGTGGTGGCGACGTTCTCGCCCTTCCAGCGGAAGGTGTCGCCGAGCCGGTCGACGAAAGCGGCATGGCCCAAACCCTGCGGACTCATCACGTCGCCAGAATTGAACCAGCAGTCGCCCTGACGAAAAGCATTGCGCACCAGCTTCTTTTCGCTGGCGGCCGGATCGGTGTAGCCGTCGAACGGCTGCAGCCGGTTCACCGGGCTGAGCAACAAACCCGGCGCACCGGCGGGCACCCGGCGGACGCGGCCGGATTCGTCCCGCAGTGGCGCCCCGGTGTCCGGATCGTATTCGACGTAAGCCAACGGCATCGGCGAGATACCGGTCGTCCTCGGCATATTGAAAACGTTGATAAAGGCGGTGTTTCCTTCGCTGGCGGCGTAGAACTCACACACCCGCGCGATGCCGAACCGGGTGGTGAAATCCTCCCAGATCTCGGGACGCAACCCGTTGCCCGCGATCAGCCGCACCTTGTGGGCACGGTCGGTCGGCTTGGGCGGTTGATTGAGCAGATAACGGCAGATCTCGCCGATGTAGATGAACGCGGTGGCGTCGTAAGCGATCACCTCGTCCCAGAACCGCGAGGCCGAGAACGACCGGCCAAGCGCAAGCGTCGCACCGGAATTGAGCACCGATCCGACCGCGACCGTCAGAGCGTTGTTGTGATACAGCGGCAGGCAGCTGTACAGCGTGTCGTTCTGGTGCAGGCGCAGACCCAAGCCGCCGAAGGCGGCCAGCGCACGCAACCACCGGTGGTGCGTCATCACGCTGGCCTTCGGGTTTCCGGTGGTGCCCGAGGTGAAAATGTAAAAGGCGGTGTCCTTGGCCAGCACCGCCGACGTCGACGCCGGATTGCCGGTAGGCGCGGTGGCGGCCAGTCGCTCTAGCTCCTCGATCGTCAATGGTTCCGCGCCGGTGGCGCCGTTGTTGGTGACGGCGTCGACCAGATCGGCTTCGGCGATGAGCAGTTTCGCGTCAAGCAGACCCAGGCTGTGCGCCAGAACGTCGCCGCGTTGGTGGTAGTTGAGCATGCCGGCGACTGCGCCGCATTTGACCACAGCGAGCATCGTCAACACCGCGTTGGGTGAATTACGCAGCATGATCCCGGCGACGTCACCGTGGCCGACACCGCGCGCGGCCAGCACCGCGGCGTAGCGGTTGACGGTTGCGTTCGCCTCGCGATAGGTCAGTTGCTGGTCGCCGAAGCGGAGAAAGGTCCGGTCGCCATAGCGTGCGGCCCGCTCCTGAAACACCTTGCCAATCGATGTCTTGGACGTCGGCCGTGCGAGCAGCCCCGTGCAGGCTCCCCGCAGCATGACCGGTACGTCGGCCAACACGCCGGGCAGCCGGGTGACGATGTCAACCAGCCCGACCGATGTGTGGGTACTGGAGTTGTGTTCGGGCACACGTGTCTCCTGTTTCGCTGAACCGCAGTCCGCGCCAGCCTAGGCGGCGATCGCAAGCGCGGCGCAGCCGGGCGCAGCGGGTCGCCGCCATCAGCCCAGCGCAACGGCGCCGACCTGCAACCCACTTCGACCGCCGACGCAGGGGCGAGTCCGGCCTATGTCAGGTCTCGGCGCGGCGCGCAGGCATCCAGCGCGGCTTCCACCTCGCCGACCACCACCAGCCGATCCAGGGCAGTTTGCGAAACAAAACCGGTGTCGAGCAGCCCGTTGAGCCAGGCCAGCAGCCCGTCGTAGTGGCCGGAGGGGTTCAGCAGCACCACCGGCTTGGTGTGCGTACCGAGGTAGCCGCCGGTCCACGTCTCGAAGAGTTCTTCCAGAGTCCCGATACCGCCGGGCAAGGTGAGGAACGCGTCGGCCCGCTCCTCCATGACCTGCTTCCGCTCCCGCATCGTGTCGGTCACGATCAGCTCGTCGGCGTCAGTGTCAGCGAGTTCACGGTGAACCAGCATCTTGGGTATCGCACCGACGGTCCAGCCGCCACGACTTCGCGCCGCGGTGGCCAGCGCGCCCATTGCCGACACGTTGCCGCCGCCCCACACCAATGTCCAGCCGCGCTCGGCGATCGCCTCGCCGACCCGGGTGGCCAGCGTTAACAAATCCGAGTGAGTCGGCCCGGACGCGCAGTAGACGCAAACCGCCCACGGCGCAGTTGCATCGGGTGTGTGGCGCACACTGCGAAAGGTAGACCAGCTGATCAGCGACGCGCATTTGACCCTAATCGGCATGCCGCCCGCGCTGCGCGCCATAAAATCCGGCGGTGTCCTGGGTAGCCGCGCCGGAAGAAGGCGCAGTCGCACGAGTGACGGCCGCCCTGGGTAGCCGACGGTTGTCCGGCGCGGTGCTGGTGGGCCCGGCCGGTGTCGGGAAGACGCTGCTGGCGCGGGCGGCCGCCGAAAAGTTCACCACATCGGATCACCCGGTCGAGGTCCGATGGGTAGCGGGCACGGCACCGGAGCGCACCGTCCCGTTCGGCGCCTTCCGCGGTTTGGTTCAGCTGACCGAGATCGGGCGGCCGGCGGCGGTGTTGCGGGCCGCCCGGCAGTCGCTGACCGCCGGCGGCCGGGAGCTGCTGCTGGTGGTCGACGATGCACATCTTCTCGACAATTTGTCCGCCACGCTGGTGTACCAACTGGCGTTGAATGATTCGGCACGACTGATCGTCACCGTCGACTCGGCAGCAGACTCCCCCGACGCGGTGACCGCGCTATGGTTGGACAACCTGCTGGCCCGGATCGACGTGCAGCCGCTCGATGCCGGCCGAACAGCGGCGTTGCTGAATTCGCTGCTGTCCGAGCCGCCGGATGCGGCGACAGCCGAGGAGGCCTTCCGGCGCAGTGACGGCAACCCGCTTTACCTGCGCCGCCTGGTTGCCGACGGCGGTCTGTTGCGCACCGGCGAAGGCTGGCAGTGGGGTGACCGGCGCGCGCTGGCCGGAGTGATCGACGGATACCTCGGCGATTTGCCGGCGCCGGTGCACGCTGTGCTCGACTGCCTGGCCGTGGCCGAGCCGCTGTCACGCACCGACCTGGCGGCGCTGACCAGTGCGCAGGCCACCGACGATGCCGAAACGGTTGGCGCGGTGACTTCGGACCACGAGAGCATGGTCTATGCGGCACATCCGCTTTACGCCGAGCGTGCCCGCGCATCGCTCACCGCGGATCGCGCACGAGAGCTGCGCACGTCAGTGGTCGCGCAGCTGTCGCAGCGGCCGTCCGCCGGGGTAAGCGATCAGCTGCGATTGGCCGCGCTGGCGATGCAAAGTGACCGGCCGGCCGAGCTCGCCGAGCAGGTCGGCGCCGCCCAGCAGGCACTGCGGCTGGGCGGCCCGGCGCTGGCCGAGCGGCTGGCGCGCGCAGCGCTGGACCAGTCAGGGGGGCTGGCGGCGCGGTTGGCGTTGGCATCCGCGCTGGCCTGGCAGGGCCGCGGGCGCGAAGCCGGCGGGCTGCTGGCCGCGGTGAATCCCGACGCGTTGTCGGACGCGGACCTGTTGGCCTGGGCGCTGCCGCGGGCGGCTAACCAATTCTGGATGCTCAACGAGCCGGAGCGCGCCACGACCTTTCTGCTCACCACGCGAAACCGCGTCACGTCGCTGGCGGGCCGGGCCACACTCGACGCGTTGGCCGCGACTTTTGCCATGAACGCGGGCACACCGCTGCGCGCATTGCGGATCGCTGAAGAAGTGCTGGCCGCACCGCACGCCAGCGAGGTAGCGGTCAGTTGGGCTGCATCGGCCGCCGCGCTCAGCTCGGCCCGCACCGGCCGGTTCGGCGACGTCGACGCCCTCGCCGCCCGCGCCGTGGCCGGCGAGCATCCGGGTTTGTTGCGATTTACCAGTGGATTTGCGCGGGTGACGACACTGCTGATGATGGGCCAGTTGCGTGCTGCCCGCTCGTTGGCCCAGCGCTACACCGACTTCGCGGAGTTGCAGCAGCCCGGCCGGGCGATCGGCGAGGTGCTGGTCGCCTATGTGGCCATCGCCCAGGGCGACTTCGGCACCGCCGTGGAGCTGCTCGAGCCAGCCGCCGACGCGCTGTCCCGAACGGGTTATTCATGGGGTCCGCTGGCTTTGATGTTGCTCACTCAAGCCCTGGGCCAGCGAGGTGAGCAAGTCGCGGCCGCAAAGGCTTTCAGTCGAGCAGAGAATGGGCACGGACTGAAGTCGGCGCTCTTCACGCCCGAACTGGCGCTCGCCAAGGCGTGGTCGAGGGCGGCCCGCGGGGATCCGACGGGCGCGATCGACGCCGCCCGGCAGGGCGTCGAGGCTGCCGAACGGGGCGGGCAGTCGGCGATCGCGCTGCGCGCACTGCAGGATGCGGCGCGGCTCGGTGATACCCGCGCCGTCTTTCGAGCCGAACGCCTCTCGCTGGAAGTCGATTGCGTGTTGGGCCGGCTCACCGTGACGCACGCCCGCGCATTGGCGATGGGTGATGCCGCCGCGCTGTCCGAGGTGGCCGCCGACCTGGCCGATGTGGGTCTGCGGTCCGCAGCCGCCGACGCCGCCTCGCAGGCGCAGCGCACTCAGTGAGTGAGATAGCGGCGCAACAGTTCTGCGGCAGCCGTGATCTGACCGACGGGCACCCGCTCGTCCCGCCGGTGCGCCAAGTTGGGGTCACCGGGACCGTAGTTGACCGCCGCTATGCCGCGGGCGGCGAACCGCGACACGTCGGTCCAGCCGTATTTCGCCCGGACCTGCCCGGCAGCGGCTTGTACCAGATCTTTGGCGGCGGGCTGGGACAGGCCCGGCAGGGCACCCTGCGCGGTATCGGTCGCCTCGATCCGAACCTCGAGCCCGTCGAACACTTCTCGGACGTGCCGCAGCGCTTCGGCCGCCGACCGGTCGGGCGCAAACCGGTAATTGACCGTCACCGACGCCGCATCCGGGATGACGTTGCCGGCGACACCGCCGTCGATTCGTACCGCAGAGAGCCCCTCTCGGTAGCGGCAGCCGTCGATCTCCACAGTGCGTGCCGAATATCCGGCCAGCCGGTCGAGTACTCCGCCCAACTTGTGAATCGCGTTGTCTCCCAGCCAGGACCGCGCCGAATGCGCACGAGTCCCGATCGCGTGAACGACGACGCGCAGCGTGCCCTGGCAGCCGGCCTCGATATAGCCGGCGGTGGGCTCGCCCAGGACGGCGAGGTCGGCAGCCAGCCAGTCCGGCAGCTCGCGTTCAATACGGCCCAAACCGTTTGACGCGGAATCGATTTCCTCACAGTCGTAGAAGACAAGAGTCATGTCATGCACCGGGTCCTGGACCGTCGCGGCCAGGTGCAGGAATACCGCATCACCGGATTTCATGTCCACGGTGCCGCAGCCGTGCAGCAGATCGCCATCTCGGCGGCTGGGCAGGTTGTCGGCGGCCGGGACGGTGTCGAGGTGTCCGGCGAGCAGCACCCTGATGGGACGCCCCAGCCGAGTGCGGGCCAGAACGGCGTTGCCGTTGCGGATGATCTCGAAGCCGGCCGTTTGCGCGCGCAGAGCCGCCTCCACCTCGCCGGCGATTCGGTCCTCGGCTCGCGACTCGCTGGGAATGTCGACCAACGCTGCGGTCAGCTCGATCGGGTCGCCTCGCAGGTCCAGCACAGTGCCAGCGTAGTGCTTTGCGGTGGTCTGGCCCCGCACAGTAGCGTGGGCCGCGTGACGGGAGCAACGGGCATCGGGCTGGCCACGCTGGCCGCCGACGGGTCAGTACTCGACACCTGGTTTCCCGCACCAGAACTGGTGGACGACGGCGAGAGCGGCACGACGCGGCTGTCGGTCGCTCAGGTTCCCGATGAGCTGGCCGCGCTGGCCGGCCGCGACGACGACCGCCAAGTCGAGGCGGTGCTGGTCCGCACGGTGATCGGCTCGCTGGACGACAAGCCCGCCGACGCCTACGACGCCTATCTGCGGCTGCATCTGCTCTCCCACCGACTTGTCGCACCGCACGGGCTCAGCGTCGACGGCTTCTTCGGGGTGCTGACCAATGTGGTGTGGACCAACCACGGACCCTGTGCGATCGACGGTTTCGAGATCGTGCGGGCACGACTGCGCCGCCGCGGACCGGTCGTGGTCTACGGGGTCGACAAGTTCCCACGGATGGTCGACTACGTCGTGCCTGCCGGCGTGCGTATCGCTGACGCCGACCGGGTTCGCCTGGGCGCTCACCTCGCCGCCGGCACCACTGTCATGCATGAGGGATTCGTCAACTACAACGCCGGAACGCTGGGCAAATCAATGGTGGAGGGCCGCATCTCGGCGGGTGTCGTTGTCGACGACGGCTCCGACGTCGGCGGTGGCGCGTCGATCATGGGAACGCTGTCCGGCGGTGGCAGCGAAGTGATCTCGGTCGGCAAGCGTTGCCTGCTCGGCGCCAATTCGGGATTGGGTATTTCACTTGGCGACGACTGCGTCGTCGAGGCCGGGCTGTACGTCACGGCGGGCACCAAGATCGCGATGCCCGACGGGGCTTCGGTCCGAGCGCGGGAACTCTCCGGGGCCAATAATGTGTTGTTCCGGCGGAATTCGATCACCGGTACGGTCGAGGCGGTTTCCCGCAACGGTCAGGGTATCGCGCTCAACGAAGACCTGCACGCCAATTGAGGCGCGTCCTCGGCGCGAGCGGGTGTTTGTACGCCCGCACGACGTACACGCCGTACAACTGCGCACGTTCGCGCTGATGCTTAGTGGCCCAACAGCTGCTTTTTGAGCACTTTTCCCATCGCGTTGCGCGGTAGGTCAGCCACGATCCGCACCTCGCGGGGACGCTTGTGCACCGAAAGCTGTTCGGCCACATAGTCGATCAGCGACTTGGGGTTGACATCACCTGACCCGACGACGAAGGCGACGATCCGCTGGCCCAGGTCCTCGTCGGCCAGCCCGACGACAGCGGCCTCCGCCACGCCGGGATGCCCCAGCAGCACGGTCTCGACTTCACCGGCGCCGACCCGGTAGCCACCGGACTTGATGAGATCGACCGACTCGCGTCCCACGATGCGATGCATGCCGCCGTCGTCGACCACCGCGACGTCACCGGTGTGGTACCAGCCGTCGGCGTCGAGCACCTCGGCCGTGGCGTCCGGCCGGTTCAGGTAGCCGTCGAATAGGGTGGGGCCGCGTACTTTCAGACGCCCAATGGTCTCGCCGTCGGCCGGTACCGCGCCGCCGGCGTCATCGGCCAGCCTGCTCTCAATACCGGTCAGCGGCAGGCCAACCCAGCCCGCGCGACGTTCGCCGTCGGCCCGGGTCGACAGCGTGATCAACGATTCCGTGGCACCGTACCGTTCGACGGGCGGATGCCCGGTGAGCTGAGCCAACCGGTCGAACACTGGCACCGGCAGTGGGGCGCTGCCGGATACCAGCAGCCGCGCCGGCCGAAGCGCTTCGGCAGCCGCGTGATCGGCCACCACCCGCGACCACACTGTCGGGACGCCAAAAAACAGTGTGCCGCCGGCCTGGACGCAGGCCTCTCCATACCCGGCCGGCGTGGGTTTTCCGGTGTGCACCAAGCGGTTCCCGATTCGCAACGACCCCAGCAGGCCCAGAACCAGCCCATGGACATGAAACAGCGGCAGCCCGTGCACCAGCACGTCGTCGGCGCTCCACTGCCACGCTTGCGCCAAGGCGTCGAGATCCGCCGCGATCGCGCGCCGGCTCAATTGCACGCCTTTGGGCAGCCCGGTCGTGCCGGAAGTGTAGATCACCATTGCCGTCGCGTCGGGCGACGGCTCGGGATAGCGGTGCCACGATCGAGCGTGTAGCCGCACCGGGATGTGCCCAAGCCCTTCAGGCTGATCAGGCACCGGGCCGAGCCAGGCTTGCGCCCCTGAGTCGTGCAGGATGTGACGACGCTCGGCCTGCCCCACGTCGGCCGGCACCGGGACCACTGGGACGCCGGCGATCAGGCAGCCGGTGACGGCCAGGACGGTTGAGGCGGTCGGCGCAGCCAGCACCGCCACCCGGTGCGCACCACCGACCCGCTCGGCTACCGCCGTCGCGGCACCCATCAGATCGCTGCGGCTCAGCGAGACGTCACCGATGCGCACGGCCTCACCGACATCCGTAGCGGCGGTGGGATCCAGCGAGGTTAGCAGCACGTGAGCGAGGCTACGCGATGACGTTCTTCCGATTGTCCACGGCCGCCAGCCAATGCCTCATGTAGTTGGCGGTGACGACCTTGGTGCCGAATCCGTCAGCGCGGCCTGAGACGCGCGGCGTCGATGCTGCAGCCCGCGGGCGACCCGCAAGGCCGCAAAAGCGCCGATGACAACCACAGCTGGCCAGAAAGCCGCTTGCAGAAGCCAGACTCGCCGCTGCACTTTGACCACTGTGTGCGGCAACTGGCGCAGTCGAGTTGAGCTATTAGTGCGTTCGTCCTGCACTACGGCCGAAGCTCCTTTTTGAGGATCTTTCCGGTGGGACCCGTTGGCAGCTCGTCGATGATCCTGACGTCGCGGGGATATTTGTAGGCGGCCAACCGTTCCTTGCAGTGCGCGACGACCTCCTCCGGCGTCAGACTCTCGCCTTCTTTGGCGACGACGAACGCCAACACTTCTTGGCCGAGCTTGTCGTCCGGCTTGCCGATCACCGCCGCTGCGGCGATCCCGGGGTGATCGAAGAGCACTTCTTCGATCTCACGCGGGTAGACGTTGTAGCCGCCGCGGATCACCAGGTCCTTCTTACGGTCGACGATGAAAAAGTACCCGTCCTCGTCGCGGTAGGCCAGGTCGCCGGTGTGAAACCAACCGTTGCGGAACGCCTCAGCGGTCGCTTCCGGCTTGTTGTAGTAGCCCTTCATCACGTTGTGCCCGCGGATCACGATCTCGCCGACATTGTCGCTACCCGAGGGCAACTCGTTGCCGTTCTCGTCGACGACCCGGACCTCTACGCCCCAGATCGGTTTGCCGATCGACAGCACCTTGCGCTGTTCGGCGTTGATGTTGAAGGTCGTCGTCGAAGCCGTCTCCGACAAGCCGTAACCCTCGAGCACCACCACGCCTGGGAACTTCTCCTCGAAAGCCCGGATCACCTCACCGGGAATCGCGGCGCCGCCGGACACCGCGACCCGGATGGCCGACAGGTCATGGCTTTCGGTATCGGCTTGTAGCAGCGCGTAATACATCGTCGGAACGCCGGAAAAGATTGTGCAGCGGTGGTGGGCGAGTTCGTCGACCACCGTCTTGGGGTCGAAACGGGGCACCAGGACCAGGCTGCCGCCAAACCGCACCGTCACGTTGAGCACGCTGGAAAGGCCGAAGACGTGGAACAGCGGCAGCACCGCCAAACCGACGTCGTCGTCCCGGAATTCGAACAACTCACCGGCGACCGTGCAGTTCATGAAGAGCTGGAAATGGGTCAGCTCCGCGCCCTTGGGCTTACCGGTGGTGCCGGAGGTGTAGATGATCACCGCGGTGTCGTCGGCGTTGGTCGGCTCGATTTCACCGGTGTCGTCGGCGAAATACAGCTCGTCGAAATGCTTTGTGCCGTCTGGGCGTTGCTCGTTGCCAGGTAGGTTCACCACATAGACCGGCAACCCGTCGATCTCGTTCGCGCCCCGGACCGCCTCCTCGGCGAACGTCTCGAAGGTGACCAGCAGTCGCGCCTGCGAATCTTGCAGGTGATAACTGACTTCCCGGGAACGCAGCAGCGGGTTGAGAGGCACCATGACGGCGCCGGCTTTCAGGATGCCGAAATAGGCAAACAAGAACTGTGGAAGGTTGGGCAGTTGAACCGCGACCTTCTCGCCGCGGCCCACACCCAGGTTGCGCAGACTGGTGGCTATCCGCCCCGAGATTTCGTCGACTTGCGCGTAGCTGAAGGAGCGCTCGCCGATGTGGCAGAGCGGCTTGTCGGCATGTCTTGCGCGGGATTCGGTAAGCATGACAGCGAGATTGAATGTCATTGCTCGGTCCTCATTTCCGGCTTAGGCGAGGCGGGCTTGCGCATGGCTGGTCGCGTTGCGGTCGCGCAGCGTGTCGGGTCGTGGGAAGAAAGGCCGCAACACCGCCGGCGGCCGGAACGGCGCCCATTGGCCCTGGGGCTGCGCCAGCCGGTCCGCGATAGCCCAGATCACCGCGGGGTTGTGGCCGAAGCCGAAGTGGCTGCCGAGCACGGCGATGTTCTCTGCGGTCGGCGACCGCAGGTCCAGACACGCCTGCCACGCGACCACGCCGTCGTACTTGGAGTAGATCGACGTCGCCGGCACCGGCAGTGGTTCGGTCTCCAAATCTAGCGGTACGGGGGCCCGCTCGACGTGTAGGTGGGAGAACCGCTTGAACGCAGCACCGGCGCGGGTCTGGTTGTGGTCGGTGAGGCGAAACGGGCTGCCTAGTGTGATCACCTGCCGAACCGCTGAGGGAGCGCGACGGCCGATGTTACGTGCGAAGATGCCGCCCAAGCTCCAGCCGATGACGCTGACCGGGGCGTGATATCGGCGGTCCAGGTCTTCCAGACGTTCAGCCATTCCGGCGACGGCCTTCGCTGTCGGGCCGATGTTGCGGCCGAGGCGCCAGCCGTGGACTTGGTAGCCCAGGTCGCGCAGGATGCGGCGCAACGGCCGGGTCGAGCCGTCCCCGGCCAGCAAGCCCGGCAGGACCAGGACTGGATGGCCATCGCCGACCGGCAGGGTGCGCCGCAGCGGCCGGGTACCCAACATCAGCCCGAATTCGACCACCGCGCGGCTGGGATCGGTGAGAGCCAAGGGCCAGGACGGGGCGCTGGACCGGCGTGGACGCTCGACCGGCTCGAATATCGACTCTGACATATCCTTCAGCCTGCCATGTTGGCGCCGGGGCGCGCCGCAAGTTCGTCGTGAATGGCCCAAACCCGCAGGCCGGCGGCCGTCGGAGTCACGCCGGCAGTCCCATGGCCTTGGGCTCCATGTACTGTCGCAAACCGCTCAACCCGCCGCCTTCCCGGCCGAATCCGCTCTGCTTGAAGCCCCCGAACGGCGCGTCGCCGGTGCCATAACCGTTGATCGCGACCTGGCCGGTGCGCATGCGGCGCCCGACGTCGACCGCGCGCTCGACATCAGCGCCCCACACTGCGCCGGACAGACCGTACTGCGAGTTGTTGGCGATGCGCACCGCATCCTCGTCGTCGCGATACCGCAGCACCGACAACACTGGCCCGAACACTTCCTCCTGGGCGATGCGCGCGTCAGGCGCAACGTCGGTCAGGATTGTGGGTTCGATGTAGAAGCCGGTATGCAGGTGGGCCGGCCGCCCGCCCCCGGTCACGAGCTTCGCTCCGTCGTCGATAGCCGCGGCCACGTGCGATTCCACCCGGTGCCGCTGCGCGGCGCTGATCAGCGGACCCATCTCCGATGCCGGATCGGTCGGTTCGCCGACGCGCAGCGCGCGGGCCGACGTCACCAGACGTTCGACGATGTCGTCGTGCAACGGATCGGGAACAAGCAGCCGACTGTGCAGGATGCACGCCTGGCCGGCATGAAAAGAGCAGGACTCGAACAATATTCGTTCGAGCAGGTCGTCGGTGACTTCGATGTCGTCGAGCAGGATGCTGGCTGACTTCCCGCCGCACTCCAAAAGGATCCGCTTCATGTCACGACCGGCCGCGGCCATGACCTCGCGGCCGACCGCCGAGCTGCCGGTGAAACTCACCATGTCGATTCGGGGATCGGCGGTCAGTAGGCGGCTGGCCTCAATGCTGCTGGGAGTGACGACGTTGACCACACCCGGCGGAATGTCGGTGTGCTCGTCGATGATCCTCGCCAGGGCCAGGCCGGCCAGCGGGGTCAGCGGCGACGGCTTGAGCACGACGGTGTTGCCGGCCGCCAGGGCGGTGCTGACCTTTCGGGCGTTGAGCATGTGCGGGAAGTTCCACGGCGTGAGGATCGATACGACACCAAGCGGCTCGTATCGCAGCAACGCGGTGCCCGCGGCGCCAGATGAGTCGAGTCGTTGCTCAACGGGCTCGGCCGCGAGGACGGCCGCGTGCTTGACCATGGCCCCGGCGCCGTCGACCTGGATCCGCCGTTCGTTCGCGGTGCAGCCCCATTCGACTTGGGCCAGCGCGAAGAAGTCGTCGGAGTGCTCGAGCAGTGCGTCACCGAGCTGGTTGAGGCAGCGAACACGTTCCTCCGGCGCCGCATCGGTCCACACTCCGGAGTCAAA
>CAWCJY010000004.1:0-340257 GCA_963795995.1 uncultured Actinomycetota bacterium | reverse complement strand
GGGCCTAGACCTTGTGCTCGTTCCCGGCGAAAAGGGGCACCGTACCGGCCTACGCTTCGATCAACTCCGACCAGGGTGCCAGTACGTTGTGCACGGAGCACTCAGCCCGCACGTCACAGCAGACGCGTCCGGGACCGCTCAAATTGCGGTGGATGTGACCGGCCGCACCGTGATCGAAATACGCCCCAGTTGATGCGCTCTTGCATCCCCCCTGCTCGCTGCAGCCCAGCCTCGCACGGAGAGTCAGATAAGTTGGAGATCGGGCCGCGCACATATCAACTCGTCGGCATCCTCGAAATTACTAGGTGCCACCGGTCTGCTCGTCGCGCTGTGGATGCCGCAATTGGGCTTTGCCGCCGCGACTGGATTGCGGCTCTTGATGATTGGCGCAGTTACCGTCGCAGCGTTTCAGATAACCCTCGGCGGCGACTGAGCGCCGCGACGACACTGGGAACCAACTCAGCCCGACCGGCGCCGTACAAGACAGCAGGCGCATTATCGCTGTCCTTGTTGCGTTGGTGTGGTTACAGTTTCACGGTGACCGGGGCAACTGGCTCGGTACCGTCGAGCGCCCTGGAATCCCTACTGGTCAGCGGCTGACCTGCCAGTACGACATGTGGATTGTCAGGTTGCTTGCTGTTCTCGATCGAGTCGGCGCGCGGCCACGACACCACGTCATTGGAGCCGAAGATGCCGTGCAGCCGGTACACACCGAAACCGGCGATCGCCACGACGAACGCGGCAACGATCACCGTCCACCGTCGGCGAAGCCAGCCGCCACCCGAAACACTCATTTCCTTGACCTTTCAGGGCGCGTCCGACGCGGATGTTGGGTCGCCGGCGGCCGAATCGTCCAGCCAGGTAGGCGTTGCGCTGGACTACGACGGCGGACTGCACCGCGATGTTGTCGAGATAGCACCGTTTCTCCTCGCGGGGGTTCTCGAAAGCCGCAGCCATGCAACCGTTTTCGCTTGTTCGATGAATGGGACGCGATCACTCATGCTGTCGATGAACCGGACGGGCAGTGTTGCCCGTCTTACTGACGGGCCGGCGCGCGTCGGGGCCTGAGGTCCTCGATGCGGTCGAGGACCTCATCGATCGCTGTTGCCAGAGGAGCGGGGTCGCGGCGAACTTGTGCGAGCAGCATGCCGCCTTCGACCGCGGCCAGCAGCGCGGTCGCCAGACGGTCGGGGTCGGCCTTGCGGCGCAGATCGCCCCGGTCGCACATGGCCTGTAGGCCCGCGCGGATCGCGGCTTCCCACTGGTCGAATCCACCGGCGAGATCAGCTCGACATTCCGGGAAGGTCTCGGCCAGCTCCCCGGCCAACGACCCGATCGGGCAGCCACCCTCACAGCTCCGCCGGCCGAGCGTGTCGACGAGGAAGTCTCCCCAGGCGCGCAACCCCTCCATGCTGTCCAGCCCGCCGAGCGTGGCCAGCAGAGCGTGGATGCGATAGGTGATGACAGCCCTGACCAGCGAATCCTTATCCCCGAAGTAGTGATACACCTGCGAAACGCCAACGCCCGCCGCCTTTTGGACGTCGCCGAGACTCGTGCCGGCGACACCGTGGTCGTGCATCAGTTGCGCCGCTGTTGCCACGATCCGCTCCCGCGTGGCCCGTCCCTTGGGGGTGAGCCGTCGGGGCTCGGTGACCGATTCGTTCGCTGCCATCACTTTTGGCCAGGTCTGGCGAGATCCGTCGCTGCGGGCCCCGCTGACCTGATCCCCCTTTCTGAGTCGTCTGATCCTGTCCGAGTCTCCTTGCGTGTTGCTCGTCGCGCCGCGACCCGACGTCGACTTACCGGGTTCTGCGCAGTCCTGCCCGCGGCAACCTGGAAGTCAGTGTAACCCAAACGCTACACGATAGTGAAGTCCAGACTACATAACACAATGCTCAATTCTCTGAGGCTGATAACGGCCCCCGCTTCGCCGCGGTGCGTCTATTCCTTGACGAGCATCATCGAAATACGCCTCATAACAGCGTCGTTAACGGCGTCGACAGCTTTCTATGCCGCACGGCCCAACAGTTGACATCCGCGTACCTCAGGGCGATTATGTAGTGTCGATTACAATACGTACGTAGGCTAAAGTAGCGATCCCCTACAGAAAGGGCATCATTGACGGCGGCGTTGACACTGGATGCCGCCTGTGCACTGCCGAGTGCATGACATCAAAAAACCCGAGATCTTCGGACTGTTCATCGGCCCGCACCACCACGCTCTTACGGATGGGTTCTGTCATCGGTGGCGCCGGGCGCGAAGTCTCTATCGAGTCTCTATCGAAAGGAAATAAAAGCATGGCTGCGAGGTCGTTCAAGGCGGTTCTGATCACTGGTGCCAACGTTGGGCTCGGCAAGGAGGTCGCGCGCCAACTCGCTGTTGCCGGCGATTTCGACAGGATCTATCTGGCGTGTCGCAACACCGGCAGCGGGCGGTCCGCGGCCGCCGAGTTGGAGCACCTCACGGGCAGGTCCATCTTCACGGTAGTTCGAATGGACCTGACCGATTTGGACTCGGTGAGGTCAGCGCTGAGCACGTTGGATGGCGAACTGCACTCGGTCGTCATGAACGCCGGAGGCACCGGCGGCCCAACACCGTTGGCGCTCACCGCTGATGGCGTCACGCATGTCTTCGGTTCCAACATACTGGGCCACGTGGTACTGCTCGAGAATCTCCTCGCCGCTGGAGCATTGACCAGCACCGCGGTCTTGGTGGGCAGCGAAGCCGCGCGCGGTGTTCGCATGATGCGGATGCCGCGGCCCACGTTCACGGACCACTCGGTGGAGGAGTTCGCCAGCGTCATCGACGGTTCGTTCTTCAGGCAGCAGAAATTCAACACGTTCCTCGCCTACGGACAGGTGAAATACCTTGGTGCGTTGTGGATGTCGGCTCTGGCGCGAAAGCATCCCGACCTGCGGCTGCTCACCGTGAGCCCGGGCAACACCGCGGGAACGGAAGCATTGCGCGACATGGGCCCCGTCACTCGGGCCATGATGAATCACGTCATGTTGCCCTACGTCCTTCCCGCGCTGGGGGTCGGACACCAGCTGGAGAAGGGCGCCCAACGGCTGGCCGATGGAGTCACCGACGAACAGTTGCGCAGCGGGGTGTTCTACGCCAGCCGACCGGGCAGAGTTGTCGGGCCCCTGGTGGATCAGTCGGCGATCGTCGCCGACTTCAAGGACCCGGCAATACAACAGCATGCATACGAAGCCATTCATCGCTTCGTGAAGAAGCCGCGCTCACACCAAGAACCGTCTTCCCGCACCATCGGTGTGGATGGCGTCGAGTCTCGCTGAAGCCCAAATCGGTCCCACCCCGCCACGGCCGAGCGTCCCCCGCTACGCGCCGCGTCGGCGGCGGTCGAACCACAGACGACGAGCATGGACCACGGCAACGAGGAGGACATTTAGTGACCACCCTTCAAGAGGCAGCATCGCTGTCCAGCGATGAGCGCGGCCTGGTGGTGGTGTCAACGTTGCGTGCCAACGGCACGATCCAGTCGTCGCTGGTCAACGCCGGCGTCCTCGCCCATCCCGCGACCGGGGAGACCATCTTGGCCTTCGTCGCGACAGGTCCCGTCAAGCTGGCGAACCTGCGGGCTCGACCCCAAATCACGGCTACCTTCCGCACCGGGTGGCAATGGGCGGCGGTCGAAGGGCGGCCTGATGTCGCAGGAGGTCGTGGCGTGCTGAACGGCGCAGCGACGGAAATGCGGTCACAGTGATGTTCCGCCGCGTCGAGGGTCGAACGCTGTCCACGTCGATACGGATCGACGCACCCCCCGAAGTAGTGTGGAACTTGATCACCACACTTGCCGCCATTCCCGATTGGTACGACAACTGGGACACCGTTGAACCCGCCACGGAAGACAAAAGGCTCCGAGTAGGTGCGTCCTTTCGATTGACTCGCCGCCATGTCGACGGCGTCGACACGGCACTGTGCCGCGTCACCGCACTCAATGGGCAGAAAGGATTGTGCTGGGTGGAGATCGCCCCCGACCGGCCGACGATGTCCGTCGAGTTTCGTTTAGGACTACCCGAGGACGGGCCACAGACGGGCACCTTGCTGCACCACACCAAGACCGAAGTCAACTCCGTCGATTGAAGACCCAACGCGGCGCCTTAACTCGCGGCTCGAGTCGAGCTCGATGCCACCGACTTCGGCGGAATGGAGGGCTAAGCCTCGGTGTTGACCCGGGCGCCGTGGCGCGGTGCATTCCTGCAGCGCCAGGTGTTCTCGCAATGAAGGGCTTACCGCCCTCACGATAAGGAGTCCCGCATGACCATCACGTTGACGAACCCGCAGGCCCTCCCGAAGGTCGACTTTCACCGCCAGGTGTCGATTGCTACCGGATCCAAGCTCGTGTTCATGGCCGGGCAGGTCGCCTGGGACGTCGACGGAATATTGGTCGGCGAGGGCGACCTCGCCGCGCAGGTCGAGCAGTGCTATCTCAACGTCGGCGCCGCACTCGCCGAGATGGGTGGCTCCTTTGACGACATCGCCAAACTGACCACCTATGTGACCGACTGGACTCTGGACAAGATGCCTTCGGTGCAGGAGGGCCGCGCCCGAGCCTGCGCCAAACTCGGTGTCGCCACGTTCGTGCCGCCGGGCACCTTGATTGGTGTCGCCGCGTTGTTCGTCCCCGAGATCCTCGTCGAGGTGGAGGCGATCGCGGTTCTCGACTAGCACGCGCTCTTCGGCGGCGAGGCTACGGCGACGCGGACTGGCTGACACCGATCCTGAACCGGGCGCCTGCGCTTCGCCCGGCTTTGTAGCGGGGTCACACGGCGCAGGGAGTGTGGAGCAGCTCGGGCCGTGAATGCGCTACACGAGGGCTACCTGCGCTCGAGAGCTAGCTTGCGACCCATGTGACGCAGTGATCGTGCTCATCGACCGACGTCACGCCATCGATGGAAAGCCGGCCGCTGGCCAGAGCAGTGTTAACACCGAAAGGATGATGAGGAAATGGACTTCCTGGTTCGCGTCGACGTTGCCCGCGCTTACGAGCTACCCGACGACGAACGTGCAGCTCTCATCGAGCGTGAACGGTCTAGGGGCCGAGAGCTGCTGTCACAGGGCGTGATTCGGCAACTTTGGCGGTTGCCTGGTACTCGGACAAACATCGGCATCTGGTCAGCCACTGATGCAGACGCCTTAGAGGAGGCGCTTGCCAGCTTGCCGATCCGGCCGTACGCCGAGATTCACGTCACCGCCCTAGAAACCTTCACCCCATGACGGCCACCTAGCCACAAACGGCCTCATCTCGGGCTGCCTCGGCACTGCCGCGGTGGGCCGATACTGCGAAAATGTGCACATGCCCGCCTAGCACTGAAGACGCTCACGACGGCGCCCGTACCCCTCATCACGGTCGTCGACGGTGTCGCCGCAGGCGGCGGAGTCGGCTTAGCACTGGCCGGCGACATCGTGATAGGCACGCCCACAACCAAGTTCAAAATGTCCTACACTAGCGTCGGCCTGAGCCCCGACTGCGGCGGCTCATGGTTCCTCAGTCAGCGCGTAGGCCTCGGCCGGGCGCTCGAGATGACTCTCACCGACCGAACCATAGCGGCAGCCTAGCTACCGCCCTCCTCGAACGCGCGGACCCGTCTAGATTTGTCTCATCGAAATAGCCAATTGGCCACGGTGTGGCCATTCAAATGAGATGTGGCCAATTTGTTTGAGAACCTACAGTCAGTGCGCCATGTTGGCGAAGCGCGACAGGTGCAGCTGATGCGCCACCGTCACCGTCTTGGTCGGCCCGTTGCGGTGCTTCGCCAGAATCAGATCCGCCTCGCCGCCGCGCGGATCGTCGCGCTCGAATGCGTCTGGCCGGTGCAGCAGGACAACGACGTCAGCATCTTGCTCTAATGAGTTATGAACGTTGATTCCGTTTGCGACGAAATTGTGTGTATCACCGACGGTTCCGTCATAGACATCTGCCTCACCCAGGCTTGTGATCTCCACGATCGTATCCCAGAACACGTCAGTGGTCGCCAGCGCGTGTAGGTCGCGGTCTTCAAGCAGAGCAGCTACCCGGTGCAATCGTGACCGACTCGGTGCACGCTTCCACATCGTCGACCCGCAGAACTGGTTACCCATGGCCGTCGCGAATTGCCGGTGAGTGATTTCTTTGACAGTCAATAGTTTTCGGACTTGACTCCACACCTCATCTGGCACCGTGTCCAGGTTGGTGTTACGAGTTATGCCGGCGAGACGGCTGAGCACCTCACCCGCTGCCACGCCGCGGGCGCCGTGCACACCGACATGCTGAAGGAACCGCATCTGGTTCGCCGCGCCGTAAATGTACAGATGCCATGAATCGCGATACCCGGGCTTGACCACACGCTTAATCCGGGAGAAGACACCGACCCGCAGCAGCAGCGCCGACACGTCGTCCACCAGACGCCGGCTTGTGGACCCGTAGTAGATGCGCCCTTGACCGGCCCTCCCGTCCCACCGTACTGAACCGTCTGTCGCCCAGATGTGTCGCAGAAACAGGCTCACCTGATCGTTGGGAGCGCTGAAAACGGGTGCTGGCACGAACTTTTCGTGACTCCGGAGTCCATAGAGGCCCAAGCTGTCTAACCACACCGCGATCGGGTTACGCCGACCACGGGCCAACCGGTACGGCGCCGGCAATCGCAGCGTCGTGACGCGGGCCGCTGGATACTCGTCTCGGATTGAGGTCACGCCGAAATGCGCGGCAGCGACCGTGACCGCCACCAGGTTTGCTTCATCGATCGACGCGTATCGGATCGGCTGGTTCTTGACGCACGAGCCGTCGCCAATCATGTGGGCCAGCAGGATTATCTCTGATTCAGCCATCCGCTGCGTTTCGACCGGTTCCGGCACCCTCCGTGGCACCGCCAGGCGATCACCAGCCTTCAGCTCCGCTAACACAGTCCAGCCGTTGAGGGTCATAAACGGATGGTTGCCCGTTGCCTCGACCTCGCGACCTGAGGCGAGCCGGAGCTTGAACACCTCCTTGCGGCCGCTTGGGAACACATTCGTCATCGGCCGTGCCACCATGCGCAGCTGGTCGTCCAGGGACCACACCAGCGGGCGCTCACCGCTGGCCAACAGTGCACCAAGCGTGACCTCACTACCGTTGTCCGCTCGCAAGACTCGCGTCGCAGCGGTCAGGCAGCCCGACTCCCTGAGATCAGCCAACATCGGCTTTTTATCCGTGCGCTGCTCGGGCCCGCGGTTGAGCTGGCTGATCGCGATCACCGGAACCTCGAGCTCCTTGGCCAAAAGCTTGAGATGCCGCGAGAATTCGGACACTTCGACTTGGCGCGACTCGTGCCTCTTGCCGGAGGTCATCAACTGCAGATAGTCGACCACGATCAGCTTGAGATCCGCTTTCTGGCGCAGCCGCCGGGCTTTGGCGCGGATCTCCATCATGGTCAGGTTCGGTGAGTCGTCGATATACAGTGGCGCCTCGCTGATTTCGCTCATTCGTCGCGCCAGCCGAGTCCAGTCGTCGTCACTCATCCGGCCCGAACGCATATCGGCCAATTTGATTTTCGCCTCGGCCGACAACAACCGCATCACGATCTCGGACCTGCTCATCTCCAACGAGAAGATGACACTGGCCAGCCGGTGCTTGATGGAGCACGACCGCATGAAGTCCAGGCCCAGCGTGGAATTGTGCGTCGGCACCATGCCCCGCCCGGCCAGATACAGGTGCGCGGGGTTGTCGACCTCAACGCAGCGCACCGGCATACTGCGCACTCGGCGCACAGCGTCGATCTGCAGCACCGGCGCCATCAACGTGGCGGTGGAGCCTCGCCCGGCATACCGGGCGATCGATCCAGCTGCGGCGATAGTATCCAAGCCGCAACGCAATTGGCCGGTGGTGCGGATGCCATAACCCGTGGGCCATTGGTGGTCGGCGTCCGCCACTATGACCGTACCGTCGGAGAACTCGACTTCGTAGCACGGCCGGCCCAGCATCACGTCGGTCGCTGCCACCATCCGCGTCGGCCGGCCGTCAGCGGCCAGCAACTCGTCGCCGACCGCGACGTCGCCCATCGTCGTCCAGCCGGCCGGTGTCGGCAGCGGGGTTTCCAGCGCGAGCGCCTTACCCACTCCCGGTCGGGCCGCCACGATGATCATCTGCCCGGGGTGCAGACCATTGGTCACGTCGTCGAGTTCGGTGAAGCCGGTCGGCACGCCGCGGCCCAGCCCACCGTTGGACGCGATCGCGTCGATCTCGTCCATGGTGGGCTGCAGCAGATCTTCGAGCGGGATGAAGTCTTCGGAGAGCCGCCGATCGGTGACCTCGTAGATCTCGGCCTGCGCACGGTCCACCACCTCGGCGACGTCGGATCCCTCCGCGCCGGCATAGCCGTACTGCACCACCCGGGTGCCGGCTTCCACCAACCGGCGCAGCAGCGCCTTCTCGGCGACGATCCCCGCGTAGTAGCCGGCGTTGGCCGCGGTGGGCACGGTGGAGATCAGTGTGTGCAGATACGGCGCGCCCCCGATTCGACGGAGCAGACCACGGCGATCCAGTTCGGCAGCAACAGTCACCGCGTCGGCCGGCTCGCCGCGCCCATAGAGGTCCAAGATCGCGTCGTAGACGTTCTGGTGGGCCGGGCGGTAGAAATCCCCGGGCCGCAGCCGTTCCAGTACATCGGCGATGGCGTCCTTGCTCAGCAGCATCCCGCCGAGCACCGACTGCTCAGCCGCCAAGTCCTGCGGGGGCTGGCGGCCGAAGTCCTCACTGGGTGCGGCCGTATCCACTTCGGGGTACCCGAGGTCGTCGACGACTGCCATGGGGCTCTCACCTCCTTCGGCAACACGCGCTCGAACGCACATTCGACGTCGGTCCTAGAACTGTAAGTCGCGGCGGTGACATCTCCACCTAATCCGCCCCGTGAGCCGCAACCGGGTTGACGCTAAGCGTTGCTGGCGCGGACACCAAGGCGGGATGTTCATGAACTTGTGCATGGCATGTGCATAGCCATGGCAGGCGTGTTGAGCCGGCTGTGGACAACCTGTGGATAGCGCTGACGGGGCAGCGCATTGTCGCAGGCAAGGGGGTCAGAGCAGCGGAAATTGTGTGTGGATGGCAATCTCTTCGGCGTGTCCCGACGGGTTGCCGCTTCGGGCGTGTTGCGTTTCGGGGGGTTATTCGCGGCGTTAACGCACAGTTACGTTCCCTGGCGGCGGGCGCCCGGATGAGTTCGCCAGCGTGTTGCCGGCGACACGCCGCGCGCTGGCGGCTCGGGCCGCGGCGGGCCCGCGTAGCACGCCGTTCTAGCCGGCCGCCACGATGTCCAGCGCCACCTCGACGTCGACTTCGGGATGCAGATGCACCGAGACGGGGTGGCTACCGAGCGCTTTGATGTGCGCCCTCGGCATGTGGACTATGCGCTTGTCCAGGTTTGGTCCGCCCGCATTCTTGATCGCGGCGACGACATCGCCGGCGGTCACCGAACCGAACAGCTTGCCTGAATCCGCGGCGGCCTTCACCGGCAGCGGCACCGAGCCCAGCTCCTCGATGGCGGCCTTGAGTTCGTTGGCATGCTCGAGGCCGCGCACCATCTTGGATTCACGGGCACGGCGGATGTCGTCGGCCTGCTTCTGGGCACCGCGGGAGGCGACGACGGCGAATCCGCGTGGCAGCAGAAAGTTGCGGCCGTAGCCGTCTTTGACTTCGACGGTGTCGCCCACGCCGCCGAGGTGCTCGACGTCAGCGGTCAGGATCAGCTTCATCGTGTCGATTCCGTTCTTCGGGTCAGCGCGCTGAGGATGTGAACGGCAACAATGCGACCTCGCGTGCATTCTTGACCGCAAGCGCGATGTCGCGCTGATGCTGCACACAGTTGCCGGTGACACGTCGCGCGCGGATCTTGCCGCGCTCGCTGATGTAGGTGCGCAGCAAAGCGGTGTCCTTGTAGTCGATCGCTTGGCCTTTTTTGGCGCAGAACACGCACTTACGCGTCTTGACCGGTTTCTCGGGCGCTGGGCGCCGCTTGTTGGATTTCGCCATGGCTCAATCTCTTTCATTCTGTGGTGGCAGGTGCGCGGGTACTACCCGCGAAGTATCAGAAGGGCGGTTCGTCGTCTCCGCCGCCGAACGAACCCGATGCCGGGGCGCTGCCCCACGGGTCATCACCAGATCCGCCGCCGGTTTGAGCCGGGGCGCTGCGAGACCCGCCGCCGGCGCCAAAACCGCCGCCGCCGCCGCCGCTGCGGCTGGCCTTATTGACCTTGGCAGTGGCGTACCGCAGGGACGGACCGATTTCGTCGACCTCGACCTCGACGACGGTGCGCTTCTCGCCTTCCCGGGTCTCGAAGGATCGCTGCTTGAGCCGGCCGCTGAGAATCACGCGCGATCCGCGGGTGAGGCTCTCGGCGACGTTCTCGGCGGCTTCACGCCAGATGTTGCAGCGCAGGAACAGCGCCTCGCCGTCCTTCCATTCACCACTCTGGCGGTCGTAGATTCGTGGTGTCGAAGCGACGGTGAAGTTCGCGACGGCCGCGCCGGACGGGGTAAACCGCAGCTCGGGATCAGCGGTCAGGTTTCCGACGACGGTGATTGTGGTGTCACCAGCCATGAGGTCCTCCTGGGATCGGCGAGTGAGCTCGGCGTCCCGGACGCGGCTCATCGCAGAGCCTACGCAACGCCTCTGACGCGGGACCGTGGTTCATCGCCACGCTTAGGGCTTGTCGGTGCGCATGACCTTGGTCCGCAGCACCGACTCATTCAGACTCAGCTGACGGTCGAGCTCGGAAACCGTGGCCGGCGCTGCCTTGACGTCGATAACGGCGTAGATGCCTTCGGCGTGCTTGGCGATCTCGTAGGCCAATCGGCGTCGACCCCAGATGTCGACCTTGTCCACAGTTCCGCCGTCCTTGCGGATGACGTTGAGAAAGGTCTCCAGCGACGGGGCCACGGTGCGCTCGTCGAGGGTGGGGTCGAGGATGACCATGATTTCGTAGGGACGCATGGGGACCTCATCACCTCCTATGGTCGTGTGCGGCCACGGTTTGTCCGTGGCAGGAGGGTCGCCTGCGTCGGCAACCGTGCCAGGCTACCCGATACCGCGTCGGCATGCGAAATCGGTCGACGGGAGGACGGGAAGCACGCCCCCGACGGCACCGGGCGACTACGTCTCGGCCGGTGAGCGCTGCGAGCGAGTTGGACGCAGCCACCCGGTCAGCCACTCGGGCGGCGCGTCGTCGGCACGATTGAACACGCCTCCTGCGGGATCGTCGACCCGACCATCCCACCGGACCAGATCCTCGGCCGGCCGATAAATCTGGCGGATCACCAACGCGCACAACACCAGCACCGCGATGTCACGCAGCAACACCACCGCGGTGAACCACTGCTCGGGCAACCCGCGGTTGGGATCGGCGTAGAGGTAATACATCCGGGGCACCCACACCAGGGCGTCGATCGTCATCCACGCCAGCAGAACCCGGCGATGCGGCAGCGCCAGCACGGCCAGCGGCACCAGCCACAGCGAGAACTGCGGACTCCACACTTTGTTGGTCAACAAGAAAGCCGCCACCAGCAGAAACGCCAGCTGCGGCACCCGCGGCCGCACCGGAGCAGTGAGCGCGACGTATCCAATTGCGGCACAGCACAACAGGAAAAGCACCGCGACCACGGTGTTGAGCACTCCAGGCGGCTCCCAGAATCCCAGCGCGGGGTCGAAACCGCGCCAGCCGGTGAACGACTTGACCACGTTGTACAGCGAGTCCATGTCGTCGCCGCGGCGGGTGTTCAACCGGAAGAATTCCGACCAGCCGCGCGGAAAGAGCAGCATCACCGGCAGATTCACCAGCAACCAGGTGGCCACCGCGACCGCCGCGGTGCGAGTGACCTCGGCCAGCCGACCGGTCCGCAGGCCCAGCACGATCAGCGGACCCAAGAGCAACGCCGGGAACAATTTGGCCGCGGCACCCAACCCGATGAGGACACCGGCCAGCATCGGCCGCCGGCGGGCCCAGGCCAGCAGTCCGCTGATCGCCAAACCCGTTGCCAATGCGTCGAAATTGGTGAAGATCTGGAAAATCAACACCGGGGAGGCGGCCACCAGAGCCGCATCCCATACCCGGCGGCCCGCCAGGCCTGCGGCGGCCCACACCGTCGCCAGCCAGGCCAACGCCAGACCGAGCGCGGCGACGTCGAAGAAGACCACGACTTCGGCAACAACCGGAACCGCGGTCACCTTGCTGAGCGCGGTGTAGGTCTTGGCCAACGCCATTGACACGTACTGGTAGATACCGGTCAGCACCGGATACTCCATGTGGCGGATCGCCGGTCGCCCGTCGTAGCGGGTCTGCGGTGTGCCACTCGAGTCGGTCTCGACCCAGCTGGACTTGTAGGGAAACTTGCCGTCGCTCAACAACTCTGCGCCGTAGAGCGGCACCGTATCCGAATAGCACAACTCGTAGTAAGCCCGCTGGTTGTTCCAGTTGGCCACTCGCTGGTCCCCGGATCCGGTCCCGGTGCTCTGCAGGCACGCCGCCTTGGTCGACCATCCCAACGCCAGGGACGCCAGAGCGATGAGGAACATCGCCCGCACCGGTGTCAGAAACGGCGCGCGCCCGATGACCGCGTGCCGGCCCACCGGTCCACCAAGGACGTTCGCCAGGGCTGCGCCGATAAAGTCGGTGCGGCTGGGGCAGTCGCGGTTGTCGGCACTGCGCAAATCAGCGGCCAGCGGCAGCGGTGAGAGAGCCGCCGCGGAGGTGTCGACCTCCGTCACGGCGGGGGCGCGGGGGCTTCGGGGCCTTCAGTGGGCGGCCCGACCGGAGCGGGCTCGGCGGGAACGGTGGTGGGCGGGCCGACCGGGATGGTGATACCGGGGGCGACTTCGATACTGGGCTGGATGACGGTTTGCGGCGGCGGCGCCTCGACGCGCGGCGGCGGGGCCGGCGCGGCCGGCACTCCGGCGTATCCGCCGATCTCGGTCGGCTTGGGGAACGACTCGTTGCTGGTGCCCTTCAGGGCACCGTCCATGGTCGCCTTCCAGATGTCCGACGGCAGCCCGGAACCGTATACCTGTGAGCCCCACTTGTTGACCAATGGCTTGTCATCTTTGACCGTGCCCACCCAGACCGCCGTGGACAGCGAAGGCGTGTAGCCGACCATCCACGCGTCCTTGTCGGCGTCGGTGTCGCCGAGCTGGGTGGTGCCGGTCTTGGCCGCCGAGGGCCGGCCACCGGCCAAGTTGTGCCCGTTGGAGTACCCGGCGATCGGCTGCATGGCCGCGGTCACGTTGTCGGCGACGCCCTTGTCGATGCGCTGGTCGCCGCTGCTGTCCGAAGTACCCGCGTCGAAAAGCACCTGGCCTTCGGCGTTGACGACTTTCTGCACGAAATGCGGTGCGTGGTAGATCCCGGACGCGGCCAGCGTCGCGTACGCGGACGCCATATCGATCACCCGTGTCTGATACTGGCCCAACACAATTCCGTTGTTGGGTGGTCCGCCCTGACCGTCCTCGGAAAGGGTGTGCGGAACGCCGGGAAAGCTGTCAGCGATCCCGGCTTGATGCGCGGCGTCGGCGACATCGACCGCGCCCCGCTTCAGCTTGAGCATCAACCGGTAATACGACGTGTTCAGTGAGCGTTTGAGTGCCTCGGCGATATTGCAGGTGCCGCAGCTTTCGCCCTCGACGTTGGTGATTTTGATGCCGTCGACGGTCAGCGGTGAGCTGTCGATCTGCGTACCGAGCCCGATGCCCTGCTCGAGTGCGGCGACGAGGGTGAACACCTTGAACGACGAACCGGTCTGCAAACCGGCTTGAGCGAAGTCGAAGCCGTTGGCGTCCGAGCCGCCGTAATAGGCCTTGACCGCCCCGGATCGCGGGTCGATCGACGCCACCGCGGCACGCATGTCGGCATCCTGGCCCTGCAGATACTTCGACACCGCGTTCTCCGCCGCCTGCTGGGCTTGCGGGTCGATGGTGGTCGTGATCTGCAGACCCTGGGTGTTCAAGGTCCGTTCGTCGATGTTGAACAGGTCGAGCAGCTCTTTGGTCACCTGCCGCTCGATCAGCCCGTTAGGGCCGGTGGTCTGGTTCTGCTCGCGAGCCTTTTCGGGCGGCACGGTGGCGGGGAACACCTGCGCCGCACGGTCGCTCTGTGACAGCGCCTTGGTGTCGACCATCCCGTCGAGCACCCAGTTCCAGCGTTTGGTCGCCCCCGGCAGGTCGACAGCCGGATCCAGCGTCGAGGGCCGCTGAATCAGCGCAGCCAACAGCGCTCCGTCAGCCACCGTCAGCTGCTCGACGGGCTTGTCGAAATACGCCTTGGAAGCCGCCCCGATCCCGTAGGCACCACGACCGAAATAGATGATGTTCAAATAGGCCTGCAGCACGTCGTCTTTGGACCACTCCCCCGACATCTTGGTGGCGATGACCAGTTCTTTGGCCTTGCGCACGATCCCGCTCACCCCGGCGCGCTGCGAACCCACCAGCGCGTTTTTGACGTATTGCTGGGTGATGGTCGAGCCGCCCTGCGTATCCCCGCCGAACAAGTTGTTCTTCACCGCCCGCGCGAAACCGGTGAACGAGAATCCGGGATTGGAGTAGAAGTTGCGGTCCTCGGCGGCGATCACCGCCTGGCGTACGTGAGTCGGTACCTGGTCGAGGTTGACGTCGACTCGATTGCCTTCCGGCGGGACGATTTTGGCCAACTCAGAACCGTCGCTGGCCAGCAGCGTCGAGACCTGGTTGGTGCGGATGTCGCCGGGTTTCGGGACGTCGACGATCAGATAGGCCATGGCGAACGTGATGACCGGCAAAACCACCACTGCGGCCGCGGTGATGTAGAGCGCGCGACGAATCCACCGCCAATTCACCCGCTCGAACCACTCCCCGATCAGCTGCTGGAGCCCCGGCGGCGGCGGCGGGGGCGGCTGGCCTGCGGGCCGGGGGCGGGTGCGGAGGTGTTGATCGTGGCGCGGGGGTGCCGACGGCGCGCCGTTCAGCGCGGCCTTCACCGCCTCGATCGGGTCGCGATCCAGCGGCGACGGTGGAGGATCACTGTCCAGCGCCGCCCTGACCGCCTGGATCGATTCCTGCTGCGAGTGATCTCTGACCGGGGGCAGGATCGTCGTCAGCCGGTCGTCAGGCGGTACTGGACGCTGATGCGGCGCCCGGCCGGATCCGGGTGCATCAGAGGACCGGTTGGACGGGTCGCGCGGGCCTTCGTTATTCACTGGCCGTGCGAGTGCTGTTGCGCGCTGTTCGCGAGCCCTTGGGTGGGCGTGCCGCGCCCAGCACGTACGACTTGACCAGATGATTCCAGCTGCAGATCCGGCATACCTCCACCACGTGTACGGAGAATTCCTTGTAACGGGACGCCAGCAGCACCAACTCCTCAGCTGTGCGCGCCGAGCCGGATACCGCGCCCAGATGATCGCCGAACACCCACGACACCAGCGTGAGCTGTTCCTTACGGCAGATCGGGCAGATGACCGCGCTGAGTTTCCCGTGGAACTTCGCAGCGCGCAGCAGATAGGGGTCGGCGTCGCAGACCTCCGAAACGCCCGTGCGTCCCGAGTACACCTGGGACAGCAGCGAACGGCGCCGAAGGGCGTAGTCCACCACCTGTCGCTGCAGTCGCATGGTCACAAGAGTACGTCCGGGTGGCGGTTGTCGAGGCTTGGCCCGGATATCCGTCGCCTGGTTTCCACCCATGCCGGTTCGGCCTCGAAATCAACTCGGTGCAAGCCGGACAGTCGCAATTGCGCTAGGACGCACTGACTTCCCCGACATTGGGCAGGAAGGCGGACCGCACCGGGCCGGGCTGCTTTTCGTCGGCCGTGTCGTCGCCGAGTAGGCCCCGGCGGGCGAGGATCGGGCGCACCCCCTCACCGAAGGTGTAGGCCTCCTCCAAGTGCGGATATCCCGAGAGGATGAAGTGGTCCAGGCCCAGCCGCGCGTACTCGGTGATCCGGTCGGCGACCTCGAGGTGCGAGCCGACCAGAGCGGTTCCCGCGCCGCCGCGCACCAGACCGACACCCGACCACAAATTCGGATAAATCTCCAGCCTGCGAGCGTCGGCGCCGGCGGTGAAGTGCTGCCCCTCTGCGTGCAACTGCCGCATCCGTCGTTGACCCTCCGACTCCGACCGGGCCAGTGACTGCTGGGCGGCGGTCACGATGCGCGGATCCAGCGCGTTCAGCAGCCGATTCGCTTCAGTCCAGGCCTGCTCGGAGGTATCCCGGGCGATCACATGCAACCGGATGCCGTAGGAAAGCCCGCGCTGTTGGGCCTCGGCCAGACCGCGGATCCAGTTGAGCTTCTCGCTCACCTGATCCGGCGGCTCACCCCAGGTGAGATAGGTGTCGGCGAACCTGGCTGCGACGTCACCGGCGGCCGGCGACGAGCCACCGAAGAAAATCGGCGGCACCGGGTTAGGACGCCGCGCCAGCGACGCCTGTTCGACCCGCAGATGTTCTCCGCTGAAAGTGACGGGATCGTCCAGCGTCCACAGTCCCCGGACGATGTCGAGGAACTCCGCACACCGGGCGTACCGCGCGTCTTTGGCCAGAAAGTCGCCGAACGCGCGCTGCTCGGTACTTTCACCACCAGTCACCACGTTCAGCAGCAGCCGGCCCTGCGACTGCCACTGAAATGTGGCCGCCATCTGCGCGGCGAGCGTCGGACTAACCAAACCTGGCCGCAACGCCACCAGGAACTTCAGCGTCTCGGTGCGCTCGATCAGCATCGCCGTAGTCAGCCAGGCGTCTTCGCACCACTGCCCGGTCGGAGTGAGCACCGCCTCAAAGCGGTTGATCTCAGCGGCCCCGGCCAGCTGGGTGAGATACCGCATGTCCGCCGGGCGGTCGCCGCGCATCGTGCTTGCGTGACCGCCGGCGACCAGGTCCCGGGAATCGCCGTAGGTCGGCAAGAACCAATGGAAATGTATCGACACGCTTTCCTTATGCCCATTGGGCGGGTTGCTGCACAGGCTTGCAGCCACCGTGATTACAAATTGCGACAGCTGCGGGGGGAAGAGCCTGCCGACACGGTGTCGTCGGCCTGAACGGACTGCGAAGAACCGCGGGTGTGGTGGCGAATATATCGGGACGATACGATGACGCGAGGCGTCAAAACGTCCTAACGGATCGAGCAAAGGAGGTGACTCGGTGCTGGAACTCGCTATCCTCGGCCTCTTGCTCGAGTCACCTATGCATGGCTACGAGTTGCGTAAACGGCTGACCGGTCTACTGGGAGCCTTCCGCGCATTCTCGTACGGCTCGCTCTACCCGGCCCTGCGGCGTATGCAGGGCGAGGGGCTGATCGCAGAGAACGCTGCCCCGGCTGGCATGCCGGTGCGGCGGGCCCGTCGGGTATACGAGTTGACCGATTTCGGACGGCAGCGTTTCGGGGAGCTGGTGGCCGACACCGGTCCGCACAATTACACCGACGACGGCTTCGGCGTTCATCTGGCCTTCTTCAACCGCACCCCCGCTGAGGCACGGATGCGCATCCTGGAAGGCCGCCGTCGTCAGGTCGAGGAACGCCGGGAAGGTCTGCGTGAAGCAGTCGCGCGGGCCAGCAATTCATTCGATCGCTACACCCGTCAGCTGCATCAGCTCGGGCTGGAATCCAGCGAGCGAGAAGTGAAATGGCTCAACGACCTCATCGCCGCCGAACGGGTGGCCCAAGGTCGCGCCGAGCAAATCTGAAAAGTAAGTCAAGCAGCAATACCCGAGAGCAAGAAGTAAGGAGAACGCCCAATGAGTGAGCAGATCGCGCCAGAGGCGTCGACGGATATTCGAGTCGCCATTGTCGGCGTCGGCAACTGCGCGTCCTCACTGGTACAGGGCGTCGAGTATTACCAGGACGCTGACGAGGCGTCGTCGGTGCCAGGCCTGATGCATGTGCGGTTCGGGCCGTATCACGTGCGCGACGTCAAATTCGTCGCCGCGTTCGACGTGGACGCCAAGAAGGTCGGCTTCGACCTGTCCGACGCGATATCCGCCTCGGAGAACAACACGATCAAGATCGCTGACGTGCCGCCCACCAACGTGGTCGTGCAGCGCGGCCCCACGCTGGACGGCATCGGCAAGTATTACGCCGACACCATCGAACTCTCCGATGCCGAACCGGTCGACGTGGTCCAGGTGCTGCGGGAGGCAAAAGCCGACGTGCTGGTCTCCTACCTGCCGGTGGGCTCGGAGGAAGCCGACAAGTTCTACGCCCAGTGCGCCATCGACGCCGGCGTGGCGTTCGTCAACGCGCTACCGGTGTTCATCGCCTCCGATCCGGTGTGGGCCAAGAAGTTCACCGACGCCGGGGTGCCGATCGTCGGCGATGACATCAAGAGCCAGGTCGGCGCGACGATCACCCACCGGGTGATGGCCAAGCTGTTCGAGGACCGCGGGGTGCAGCTGGACCGCACGATGCAGCTGAACGTCGGCGGCAACATGGACTTCCTCAACATGCTCGAGCGGGAACGGCTGGAGTCCAAGAAGATCTCCAAGACCCAGGCCGTCACCTCCAACCTGCAGCGGGAATTCAAAACCAAAGACGTGCACATCGGACCGTCCGACCATGTCGGCTGGCTCGACGACCGTAAATGGGCCTATGTGCGGCTGGAAGGCCGCGCCTTCGGCGACGTTCCGCTGAATCTGGAATACAAGCTGGAGGTGTGGGACTCCCCGAACTCGGCCGGCGTCATCATCGACGCGGTGCGGGCGGCGAAAATCGCCAAGGACCGCGGCGTCGGCGGCCCGGTGATCCCGGCGTCGGCGTATCTGATGAAGAGCCCGCCGCAGCAGCTGCCCGACGACGTCGCGCGGACCCAGCTCGAAGCGTTCATCGAGGGCTAGGGCCCTCGCCAGAGTGCAACTGCCGACGGCTGTTCTCGGGAAATGTGTCGTTAGTTGCACTTTCGCGGCGGAAACACCGTGAGCGACGAGTTTGCCGGGCTCTCGGAGTTCGCGCTGCTGCCCGAGAACGCCGAGCAGGCCGGCGTGACGGGACCGTTGCCGACCGTGCGGCGACTCGAGGCAGACACCCCCGACGGTACAATCAGCGCACTGAGCTGGGGTGACCGCCCGCCGCGAATCATCTTCCTGCACGGCGGTGGTCAGAACGCGCACACCTGGGACACCGTGATCGTCGGGTTGGGTGAGCCGGCGCTGGCAGTTGACCTGCCCGGTCACGGCCGGTCAGGCTGGCGCGACGACGGCGACTATTCGCCGCAGTGCAACGCCGCGACGCTGGCGCCGGTGCTGCACCAGTTCGCCCCGGATGCTGAGCTGGTGGTCGGCATGTCGCTGGGCGGCCTGACCGCAATCCGGCTGTCGGCGACGGCTCCCGACCTGGTGCGCGAGCTCATCCTGGTCGACGTCACGCCGTCGGCGCTGCGGCGGCATGCCGAACTCACCGCTGACCAGCGGGGCACGGTGGCGCTGATGCACGGCGAGCGGGTGTTCCCCAGCTTCGCCGCCATGCTGGAAGTGACGACCGCCGCCGCGCCGCACCGAGATCGGCAGGCGCTGCGTCGCGGCGTATTCCACAATTCGCGGCGCCTCGACGACGGCAACTGGACGTGGCGCTACGACGCGATCCGCGCCGTCCCCGACTTCACCGCCCTGTGGGACGACGTCGCCGCCATGGCCGCGCCCGTCACACTGGTCCGCGGCGGCACGTCCGGCTTCGTCACCGACGCGGATGCCGACGAACTGAGCCGGCGTGCGGCCCACTTCCGCGGGGCGCGGGTGGTCGAGAATTCGGGCCACTCGGTGCAGAGTGACCAACCCAGTGCGTTGATCGATATCGTGCGCGGCGTGCTCGTCACGTGAGCAGCCGCATTCACCGGCTACCGTGACAGTGTGAGTTCCGCGGTAGACCACATCCGCGTCGGCGTGCAGCTGCAGCCGCAGCATGCCCCCGACTACGCCCAGATCCGTGACGCCGTGCGGCGCTGCGAAGACATCGGCGTCGACGTCGCCTTCAACTGGGATCACTTCTTCCCGCTCTACGGCGACCCCGACGGCGCCCACTTCGAATGCTGGACCATGCTGGGCGCCTGGGCCGAGCAGACGTCGCGCATCGAAATCGGCGCGCTGGTGACCTGCAATTCCTACCGCAACCCTGAACTGCTCGCCGACATGGCCCGCACCGTCGACCACATCTCCGGTGGCCGGCTCATCTTGGGTATCGGCTCGGGCTGGAAGCAGCGCGACTACGACGAGTACGGCTACGAGTTCGGGACGGCCGGCGGCCGGCTGGACGACTTGGCCGCCGCGCTGCCACGCATCAAATCCCGCCTGGCCCGGCTCAACCCGGAGCCTGTTCGCGACATTCCGATCCTGATCGGCGGTGGCGGCGAGAAGAAGACGTTGCGGCTGGTCGCCGAGCACGCGCGATATCTGGCACAGCTTCGCCACCGCTGCGGAGTATCCGGCGAAAGCCGATGTGCTGGCCCAGCACTGCGTCGCCGCCGGCCGTGACGCGGCCACCATCGCACGCTCGACGGCGGTCAATGGCGAGGGTGAAGGCGCTGACGCGCTGACCACCCAGGCCGAGGCGCTGGCCGGGCTCGGCATCACGCTGCTCACCGTCGGAACAACCGGCCCGGACTACGACCTGACGAAGGCCGAGGCGCTGTGCCGGTGGCGGGACAACCGTTAAGACACCTGGATGCCCAAGAAGTACGGGGTCAAAGAGAAAGACCAGGTTGTTTCCCACATTGTCAACCTGGTGCTGACCGGCAAGCTGCGCACCGGCGACCGTGTCGACCGCAATGAGATCGCCGACAACCTCGGCGTCAGCCGGGTCCCTATTCAAGAGGCGGTGGTTCAGCTCGAACACGACGGCCTGCTGTGCACCCGATACCACCGGGGCACGTTCGTGGAGCGGTTCGATGAAGCCGCCGTCTTCGAACAGCACGAGCTGTACGGCATGCTCAACGGCGTTGCCTCGGCACGGGCCGCCGCCGATCCGACTCCGGCGATCCTGGGTCGACTCGATGGATTGCTGCGGTCGATGCGGAAAGCCAAGGAGTGGCGGGGCTTCCAGGACGCCGCCTGGGAATACCGGAGCACGATCGCCGACCACTACGCCGGACCGCGACTGCACGCGGCGATCCGGGCCGCACAAACATTCCTGCCGCGGGCGTTTTGGCTGACGTACCAAGACATTCACCGCGACGTGCTGCCGTACTACGAAGACCAGAATGCCGCCATCCACCGGCGCGACCCGAACGCCGCCCGAGCCGCGTGCCTCGGTCGCTCACAGGTGATGGCGAAGGCGATGCTGGCCGAACTGGTTCGGCGCCAGGTATTCGTGCCGACCGATCGCTTACGGTGGTGACCCTCATCAGAGGTCTGCGGCGCATCCTCAGCACACTGGCCGTGGCCATGCTGGTCTTCGGGCTGGGGTACGCGGCGCCCGCGGGAGCCGACAACGACCAATGCTCGCCGTCGGGCATTGACGGCGCCATCGCGTTGCCGAGGAAATTGGCCACCGCCAACCGGCCTACCGAGGACAAGTACACCACCGCCGACGTGGAGGCCCTGACCGCGGTGGACATCGGCCGACTAGGCCTGACGACGCCCGGCACCCTCACGGTCGGCACGCTGTCGCAGGCCCCGCCGACCAGCTGCATCAACGCCTCCGGGCGGTTCACCGGATTCGACAACGAACTGCTGCGGGCGATCGCCAAGAAGCTGGGCCTACAAGTCAACTTTGTCGGCACCGACTTCGCGGGGCTGCTGGCCCAGGTGGCGTCCGGGCGCTTCGACGTGGGCTCGGCGTCGATCACCGCCACCGACGCGCGTCGGCGCACCGTCGCATTCACCAACGGCTACGACTTCGGCTACTTCTCGCTCGTGGTGCCGGCCGGCTCCCCCATCACCGCGTTCGACCATCTCGCCGCCGGCCAGCGCATCGGCGTTGTTCAGGGCACCGTCGAAGACGCCTACGTCAGTGAATCCCTGCACCTGCAACCGGTGAAGTTTCCCGACTTCAACACCGTCTATGCCAGCCTCAAAACCCGCCAGATCGACGCCTGGGTGGCACCGGCGATGGAGGCTCTGAACGCTGTGCACGCCGGCGACCCGGCCGCGATCGTCTCGCACACGTTCAGCCTTGGCAACTATGTGGCCTACGCGGTCGCCAAGAACAACCGGCCGCTGCTGGCGGCGCTGGACGCAGGTCTAGACGCCGTGATCGCCGACGGCACTTGGTCGCAGCTCTACACCGACTGGGTTCCCCGACCGCTGCCGCGCGGGTGGAAGCCGGGCTCGAAGGCCGCCCCGCAACCCCATCTGCCACCGTTCGCCGCGATCGCGGCAAGTCATCACCGCGCGGTCGACGAGCCCGTCGCGCCCAAATCGACGCTCGACCAGTTGGTGGATTCGTTCTTCGACTGGGACCTCTACCGAGACGCCATCCCGGTGCTGCTCGAGACCGGGCTGCCCAACACCTTGACGCTGACGATCAGCGCCAGCGTCATCGGCTTGGCGTTGGGCATGGTGCTGGCGGTCGCCGGCATCTCCCGGACGCGCTGGTTGCGCTGGCCGGCACGGGTGTACACCGACATCTTCCGCGGCCTGCCCGAGGTCGTGATCATCCTGATCATCGGCTTGGGCGTCGGGCCGGTGGTGGGCGGCTTGACCCACAACAATCCCTACCCGTTGGGGATCGCCGCGCTGGGGTCGATGGCTGCTGCGTATATCGGGGAAATCTTTCGCGCCGGCATTCAAAGCGTCGAGCCCGGGCAGCTGGAAGCCGCCCGCGCGCTCGGTTTCAGCTACTCGTCGTCGATGCGGCTGGTGGTGGTGCCACAAGGTGTGCGCCGGGTGCTGCCTGCTCTGGTCAACCAGTTCATCGCGCTGCTGAAAGGGTCCGCACTGGTCTATTTCCTGGGCTTGATCGCCGGGCAACGCGAGCTGTTCCAGGTCGGCCGCGACCTCAACGCGCAGACGGGCAGCTTGTCGCCGTTGGTGGCAGCGGGCTTGTTCTATCTGATGTTGACCATCCCGCTGACGCACTTGGTGAACGTCATCGACGCGCGACTTCGGCGGGGCCGCGCTGCGGCAGAACCGGACGATGCCTTCGACCTGATCACGGCCACCTCCGGGCAGGAGGTCACGTGACGGGCGACGCGGCGCAGTGCAAGCCGGTCTCGTTGCAGGCCGCGGATATTCATCTGTCGTTCGGAAAATCCCCGGTGTTGCGGGGCGTCGACCTCGACGTGCCGGCCGGCAACACGGTGGCGGTGATCGGGCCGTCGGGCTCGGGCAAGTCGACATTGCTGCGGGCACTCAACCGGTTGTACGAACCCGACCGGGGCGACATCCTGCTGGACGGCCGGTCGGTGCTGCGCGACGACCCAGACCGGTTGCGCCAGCGCATCGGCATGGTGTTTCAGCACTTCAACCTGTTTCCGCACCGCACCGCGCTGGACAACGTCATGCTGGCCCCGCACAAGCTGAGACGGTTGTCCGCCGACGCGGCAGGGGATCTGGCGCTGACCCAATTGGACCGGGTAGGTCTCAAACACAAGGCCGATGCGCGGCCCAGCACGCTCTCGGGCGGACAGCAGCAACGGGTCGCCATCGCCCGCGCGTTGGCGATGGCGCCGCAGGTGATGTTCTTCGACGAGGCGACCTCGGCGCTGGACCCGGAAATGGTCAAGGACATCTTGGCGTTGATCGCCGATTTGGGCGCCAGTGGGATGACGATGGTGGTCGTTACCCATGAGATGGCCTTCGCGCGGTCGGCGTCGGACGCCGTCGCGTTCCTCGACCACGGCAAGGTGGTCGAATCGGGTCCACCGGAGAAGATCTTCGATGCGGCGGAAACCGATCGGCTACAGCGATTCTTGTCCCAAGTGCTGTAACACCGGCGAGCCATTCTGCCGGTCTGCCAGGGCGCATTAGGTTAGACTGTCGAATTATGGCGGAGAGCAGGGCCCTTGCTCCGGAGCTGACGGACCTGGCAGAAGGTCTACACCGCGCGCTGGCTAAACTGTTCGCCATTCTGCGCCGCGGCGACCCGAGCGGTGGCCCGGTGGCCGGTGAATTGACGCTGGCACAGCTGTCCATCCTGGTCACGTTGCTTGACCGGGGTCCCATCCGGATGACCGATCTGGCCGCCCACGAACGGGTGCGCACGCCCACCACAACCGTCGCGATTCGCCGGCTGGAAAAAATAGGCTTGGTCAAACGGTCTCGCGATCCTTCCGACCTGCGAGCCGTGCTGGTCGACATCACCCCCCGCGGCCTGGCGGTTCATCGCGAGTCACTCGATAATCGACACGCCGCCCTGGCCGCGATGCTCAGCCAACTCACCGAGTCAGAATTGGACACCTTGACCAAAGCGCTGGCACCGCTGGAACGCTTGGCCACCAGCGAGCCGGCCGGCAACTCCGACGACGCCTCGGCAACATTGGAATAAGCGTAAAGCTGCTCTTACCAGAATCTTTCGCTGCCGTGTGACCAGCGGGCGACGGCACCCAACTGACCCTCCCCTAAGCTGGCAAGCATGCCAATCGCACTCATCACCGGGGCCGGCGGCGGTATCGGTTCGGCAATCGCCACCGCCCTGGCCCCGACGCACAGTCTGCTGTTGGCCGGACGGCCCTCGTCAAACCTGGACGCCGTGGCGCAGCGGCTCAAGGCCACGACCTTGGCGCTGGATCTGACCGACACCGAAGCAATCCGGAACAATGCCGGGGACCTCGATGACTTAGACGTGTTGGTGCACAATGCCGGTGTCTCCCGTCCTGGCTACCTCGGCGACTCGTCGATCGACGACTGGCGAGCTACGTTTGACGTGAATGTCTTTGGCGCAGTGGCTCTTACCCTGGCGCTCCTGCCGGTGCTGCGGCGAGCGCAGGGCCACGTCGTGTTCGTCAATTCCGGTGCCGGCCGCAAGGTTTTACCGGGCATGGCGTCCTATTCGGCCAGCAAGTTCGCCTTGCGCGCCTTCGCTGACGCGTTGCGCCAGGATGAGCCGGCGCTGCGGGTCACCACCATCTATCCAGGCCGTGTCGACACGGCCATGCAACGGGAATTGGTGTCCTTCGAGGGTGCCGAATACGACGCCGACCAATTCTTGCGGCCCGAAACGGTCGCGGCGGTGGTGGCCAACGCGGTGAGCACCCCGCCCGACGGCGATGTTCACGAGATCGTGCTTCGGCCGCACTAGACGACCAGGTTGACCAGTCGGCCGGGGACCAGGATCACCTTCTTCGGGGTCGCCCCGGCCAGGAAAGCCTGCACCTTCTCGTCGTCCAGTGCGGCTGCTTCCACGGTGTCGGCGCCGGCGCTGGCGGCGACGACCACTTTGCCGCGAACCTTGCCGTTGACCTGAACCGGGTATTCGACGGTTTCTTCAAGAAGGTAGGCAGGGTCGGCAAGCGGGAACGGCCCATGCGCCAGCGACGCGGCCTGGCCCAGCCGCTGCCACAATTCCTCTGCTACATGTGGCGCCAGCGGGGCCGCCATCAGCACCAACGGCTCGACCGCCGTCCGCGGCACCGACCCGCGGTGCTGCTTGGTGAGATGATTGGTGTACTCGATCAGCTTGGCCACCGCAGTGTTATTGCGCAGCGCCGCAAAGTCTTCGGACACCCCGGCGATGGTGCGATGGAGTATGCGGAGCGTGTCATCTGTCAATCGCGCGTAATCGTCGACCCGGGTGTCGCCGGTGTGTTCGTCGACCACCAGCCGCCAGACCCGTTGCAGGAACCGGTGTGCGCCCACCACGTCCTTGGTGGCCCATGGCCGCGACGCCTCCAGCGGACCCATCGACATCTCATAAACCCGCAGGGTGTCCGCACCGTAGTCGTCGCAGATCTCGTCGGGGGATACCGAATTCTTCAGGCTCTTACCGATCTTGCCGAATTCCTGAAACACCTCGATGTCACCGCCGGAAGTTGGGTAGAAGAACCTCCCGTCGCGCTCGATCACCCCGGCGGCCGTCACGTAAGACCCGCGGACGTCGGTGTAGGCGAACGCCTGGATGTAGCCCTGGTTGATCAGTCGCCGGTACGGTTCACGGGAGCTGACATGACCCAGGTCGAAGAGCACCTTGTGCCAGAACCGGGCATACAGCAGATGCAGCACGGCATGTTCGACGCCGCCGACGTAGAGATCGACCCCGCCGGGGTCGTCCGGCCCGTGCTCGTCCGGTCGCGGCCCCATCCAGTAGGCCTCGTTTTCCTTGGCGCAGAAGCGCTCGGCGTTGTGCGGGTCGGCGTAGCGCAGCTCGTACCAGGAACTGCCAGCCCATTGCGGCATCACGTTGGTGTCGCGGGTGTAGGACTTCAACCCGTCACCGAGGTCCAGCTCCACATGAACCCACTCGGTCGCTTTGGCCAGCGGCGGGGACGGCTCGCTGTCGGCGTCGTCGGGGTCGAACAGCACCGGCGAATAGTCCTGCACGTCGGGCAGTTCGACCGGCAGCGCGGCTTCCGCCAATGCGTGCGGGCGACCGTCGCTGTCGTAGACGATGGGAAACGGTTCCCCCCAATACCTCTGGCGTGCGAAAAGCCAGTCGCGAAGCTTGTATTCGGTACGCGCCCGCCCGCGGCCGTCGCACTCCAGTCGGCGGGTGATAGCCGCTTTGGCCGCGGCAACGGTCATTCCGTCGAGATCTCCGGAATTCACCAGCACGCCGTCTCCGCCATAGGCGGCTTGCGAGATATCGCCGCCGGCAATGACTTCGACGATCGGTAATCCGAATTTGCGAGCGAATTCCCAGTCCCGCTGGTCATGAGCCGGCACGGCCATGATCGCCCCGGTGCCGTAACCGGCCAGCACATAGTCGGCTATAAAGATCGGCATCGGTGCGTCGTTGACCGGATTCGTCGCGTAACTGCCAAGGAAAATGCCTGTCTTCGTTCGGCTTTCCTGCCGTTCCAGATCCGACTTGGCGGCGATGGCGCCTCGGTATGCTGCCACCGCCTCGGCCGGGGTCGCGCAGCCCAACGTCCATTGCGGGTCCACATCCTGCGGCCAGGCCGGTGCAATCAGGCTGTCGACACCGTCATGTTCGGGTGCCAGCACCAGGTAAGTAGCGCCGAAAAGGGTGTCCTGCCGGGTGGTGAACACTTCGACGTCGACGGTCTCGCCGTCGGCCGTTCCAGCAGCGAAAAGCACGGCGGCACCGGTGGAGCGACCGATCCAGTTGCGCTGCATTGTCTTGACCTTGTCCGGCCAATCCAGCAGTTCCAGGTCATCTAGCAACCGGTCGGAGTAAGCGGTGATCCGCATCATCCACTGTCGCAACCGCTTACGGAAAACCGGAAAATTGCCCCGCTCGCTTCGGCCGTCGGCGGTGACCTCCTCGTTGGCTAGCACGGTCCCCAATCCTGGACACCAATTCACCATGGAATCCGCCCGGTAGACCAGCCGGTGTCCGTCGATCACATCGGCACGCTCGCCGGCGGACAGCGCGGTCCACTCCCGGCCATCGGCCAACCGGCGTGCGCCCGTCTGGTATTCGGCGATAAGGTCGCTGATGGGCCGGGCCTTATTGGCAACGGTGTCGAACCACGCGTGGTAGATCTGCAGGAAAATCCACTGCGTCCAGGTGTAGAACTCGACGTCGGTGGTCGAAAACGTGCGCCGGGTGTCATGGCCGAAGCCCAGCCGCCCCAGCTGGCGGCGGAAGTTGACGATGTTGGCTTCGGTCCGGATCCGCGGGTGGGTGCCGGTTTGCGCGGCGTACTGCTCAGCGGGCAAGCCGAAAGCGTCGAACCCGAACGCGTGCAGCACATTTCGGCCCGCCATCCGAAAGTACCGCGCGTAGACGTCGGTGGCTATGTAGCCCAGCGGGTGCCCGACGTGTAACCCCTCGCCTGATGGATAGGGGAACATGTCTTGAACGAACAACTTGTCCTCGGGTAGCGCCGAACCGTCGGCCGGCGCCAGCGACCCGACCGGATTGGCCACGTCAAAGGTTCCGCGCTCTGCCCAAATGGCTTGCCACCGGCGCTCGATGCGATCCGCCAATTCCGCGGTGTATCGGTAAGGGGGCGCGTCGCGATCCGCGTCGGCGGTCGCCCCGTGGGCGCCGGGCAGGACGGGGCGCGATTCGGTCACGTCAACAGGGTATAAGGACACCTATGCCGCGCCGATCGGCCACGGGTTGGTCTCGGTTGCGTTGCGGGCCGATCAGAGGTCGGTTCCAGGTCTATTCCAGTCCTGGTAGCAGCCGATCAACGGTGGTTACAGTCAGCCCCTGACGACTCCTGTTCGCGCCGAATGCTCCGGAGGGGAACCGACGCCCATGATGCGAATAGCCCGCAACTGGCGGGTTTTGGTGGGGGGTGTGACCGTCGGCGTTGCTCTTGTCCTGGGCTTCGCCGACGCGACCGCATCGGCAGAGCCGGTGCTACCGCCGCTGCCCAATCCTGCGCCGCCGACGGTCACCCAACCCGTCACCGTCGCACCCGGGAATGTTGCGAACAGCACATTCGGCACTGCACCGGCTCCCGGTCTATCCCCGCTGCCGGCAGGTGCGGGAGCAGTGCCGCCTCGAACCGCGCCCGGTCTGGTTGCCGCCCCGCTGCCGGCCGGGGTGCCGGCGGCCGCGCCACCACAGCCCACCATGGTCCCGGCGGCGTCGGGCACCATTCGGGATTACCTGCAGAGCAAAGGTGTTCAGCTGGAGCCACAGAAGCCCGAGGGTTTCCAGGCGCTTGACATCACCCTTCCGATGCCGCCGCGCTGGACGCGGGTGCCCGACCCCAATGTGGTCGACCCGTTCGTCGTCATAGCCAACCGCTCCGGTAGCAGCTTGTACACCTCGAACGCGCAGTTGGTGGTCTACAAGCTCATCGGCGACTTCGATCCGCAGGAGGCCATCACTCACGGCTTCGTCGACAGCCAGCAGCTGACCGCGTGGCGATCCACCGGCGCCTCGCTCGCCGACTTCGGCGGCTTCCGCTCGTCGATCATCGTGGGCACCTACCGCCAGAACGCGATGATGCTGAACACCTCCCACCGCCACGTCATCGCCACTTCTGGGCCGGACCGATACCTGCTGTCGCTGTCGGTGACGACTGCTGCCAACCAGGCCGTCGCTGAGGCACCGGCGACCGACGCAATCGTCAACGGCTTCCGGGTGGCGGTGCCGGGCTCCTCGCCTGCGCCCGCGCCGGCAGGCCCGCCGGCGCCGGCACCGCAGCAACCGGCTCCGGTTCCGTTAGCCGGCCCTGCCGTTCCGACGCGCTAGGCACCGTCAGTGCGGGCACGGCCCGCGGCGCGGCGCCTCGTATTGTGCGGCCATGCTGATCGCGGGCCTGCTGTGCCTGTGCGGGTCCGTCGCCGCCGTAACGTCGGGGCTCTGGTCGGCGACCCGACCGGTGACCGCCGATCCGGTCAAACTGCTACGTCGTGCGCAAGCGCCGACACAGTTGGCGGCCGGCGTGATGTTGGCCAGCGGTGGGGCCGTGGCGCTGGCCGCTCCCGGTGCTGCGGTCGTGCCCGCCGTCATCTGCGTCGCCGGGGCGATCGGGACAGTGGCAGCCGGCTCCTGGCAGAGCGCGCGATATGCGTTGAGCCGCAAACCGGTACCCATTGACTGCGTCGGCGGCTGTGCGGAGTGCACTCGGGCTTGCCGCTGACGAACCAATGGCGGAGCCGGCTAGTTCCTGCTGACGTCGATCGGGTGGGTGGCCAGCAGCGACAGTGGCAGCGGCTGGCGCCGCAGCACCCGTCCCCACAGGTCGACCCTGGGCCTGACCAAAATGTCAGACGGCAACCCGGACAGCACAATCCAGTCGTTGCGCTCGATTTCGCCGTCGAGCTGGCCGATGGTCCAGCCCGAGTACCCCGCGTAGATACGCACTCCCTCGAGCAGCGGAGCGAGGCCGTCAGGGTCTGCGTCCAGGTCGACCATCGCGACGCGACCCGCGACATGCCGCAATCCCGGCACGCCGCTGGGATCGGCGCCCACCCGCAGGGCGCCCAGGCACAGCGCCGCATCCCGCTTCACCGGTCCACCGATGAACATCGTTTTAGGCTTGGCTGTCAGCTTCGCCCACTGCGGCAGAACGTTGTAGACGGCGGTCTCGCTGGGCCGGTTGAGCACCACCCCCAACGTGCCGCCGTCGTTGTGCTCGACGATGTAGATCACGCTGCGGCGAAATGTCGGCTCGAGCAGATCGGTGTTCGCCAACAGCAAGGTGCCCGCCCGCACCCGATGAGCGGTGGGTGCGACATAGTCCTCGGGGTCTTCGGGCTGCGCCACCACACCATAATGGCACCGGGCACGCGCTCAACGGCGGACAAGCGCGACCCGCGCCGAGATTTGTACTGTGATTGGCTTTGTCCGGGCCACTCCGGCTTGTGCCGTCAATCATGAGAGTTGGTCGTGTGATTCGTCCGCACGCTCCGGTCGCTGCCCTGCGGTCGGTGCGTCAGCTGCCCGACTTCCGGCGCCTGCTGGAGTTGCGGGTGGCCAGTCAATTCGCGGACGGGCTGTTTCAGTCCGCGCTTGCCGGGGCGTTGTTGTTCAACCCCGACCGAGAAACGGCACCGATGGCGATCGCGGGGGCGTTCGCCGTACTGTTCTTGCCCTACTCGTCGCTGGGGCCGTTCGCCGGTGCGCTGATGGACCGCATCGATCGGCGACTGGTGCTGGTCCGCGCCAATGTCGGCCGGCTGTTGTCGGTGATGGCAGTCAGCGTTCTTCTCATGGTCGGAGCCGACGCCGTCACGGTGTTGTGCGCGGCGTTGATCGCCAATGGGTTCTCCCGCTTCGTCATGTCCGGGACGTCGGCGGCACTGCCGCATGTGGTACCGCGCGAGCAGGTGGTCGCAATGAATGCGCTGGCCACGGCGATCGGGGCGATCGCAACGTTTTTGGGCACCGCCTTCATGCTGGTGCCGCGTTGGCTGGCCGGGCCGGGCGACAAGGGCGCCGCGTTGATCATCTTCATCGCTGCTCTTCCCGTGTCGCTCGCCTTGCTGTGGTCGCTGCGCTTCGCGGCTCATGTGCTGGGCCCCGACGAGACGAAGCGGTCGATTCACGGATCGATCGCCTACGCGATAATCACTGGTTGCGTTCATGGTGTGCGGACAGTGCTAGACCGCCCGACCGTGGCCGCGACCCTTGCCGGGTTGGTGGCTCACCGGATGGTGTTCGCCATCAACACACTGCTGGTGCTGGTGCTGGTTCGGCAGCCAACCGCGGTGACCGGTGGCCTGGCGACCGCGGTGGTGTTCGTCGCGGCGACCGGAACCGGCTCCTTGGCGGCCAACGCCTTGACGCCGCCCGCGGTGCGGCGCTGGGGCCGCTACGCTACCGCCAACGGCGCGCTGGCGGCCGCGGCCGTCGTCCAGATCGCCGGCGTTGAGCTCTACGTGCCGGCCATGGTCGGGTGCGGGTTCTTCCTTGGGATCGCCGGTCAGACGGTCAAGCTGTGCGCTGATACCGCGATGCAGGTCGACGTCGACGACGCGCTGCGTGGACATGTCTTCGCAGTGCAGGATGCGCTGTACTGGATATCGTTCACCGCGACGATCACCGTGGCCGCCGCCGTCATCGCCCCCAACGGACGCTCACCGGTGTTGGCGCTGACCGGGACGGTGATTTACCTCGCCGGGCTTGTGCTGCACGCCTTGGTCGGCCGCCGCGGCGACTGGACGCGGGATCAATAAGGTATTTACATGGTGGCTCCTTCGATGATTGTGGCCGACCTGCGGGCGGAAAGCGACGAGCTCGATGCCCTGGTCAGTCCGCTACCCGACGACCGATGGGCCGAGCCGACGCCCGCGCCGGGCTGGACCGTCGCGCATCAGATAGCGCATCTGTGGTGGACCGATCAGGTTGCGCTGACAGCGGCGAGCGACGCGGCGGCTTTCGCCGACGTACTAGCAGCCGCGGCCGACAACCCGGACGGCTTCGTCGACGCGGCTGCCGAAGAATTGGCGGCAACACCACCGGCTGACCTGCTCGCCGAGTGGCGGCTCAACCGCAGCCGGCTGCACGAGGCGCTGATCGCCGTTCCCCAGGACCGCAAAATACCGTGGTTCGGGCCGCCGATGAGTGCGGCGTCGATGGCGACCGCCCGCTTGATGGAGACCTGGGCACATGGGCTTGACGTCGCCGATGCCGTCGGCGTCACACGCCTTCCCACCACGCGGTTGCGCTCGATCGCGCACCTGGGCGTACGCACCCGGGATTACTCGTTCGTCATCAACGGTCTGGTGCCGCCGAGTGAGCCGTTTCGTATTGAACTCGGCGGGCCGGATCACACCTTGTGGTCATGGGGGCCGCCCGACGCGGCGCAACGCGTTACCGGCTGCGCCGAGGACTTCTGCTTTCTGGTCACCCAGCGTCGTCCACTGAACGCGCTCGACATCACGGCTCACGGCGACGACGCGCACACATGGCTGCGAATTGCCCAGGCTTTCGCCGGCCCTCCGGGCGCTGGGCGATGAAAGCTCCGCGAGATCGACGCCAGTGTCGACAAAAGCGAGAAATGCCCCGCTACCGTCGAGGTCGGCGGGGGCGCGAGGCGCGGGTCGCGAGGCGCAGCAGAGTCACAGCGTTGTCGCCGCGTCTGCGGTGCCGTCACCGTCGCTGTCGGTCAGCTTGACGTTCCAGCGTCCGTCACCGTCGGTATCGATGTATGCGGCCGCACCGGTCTCGTCGGCGCAGATCACGCGGTCGGCCAGCCCGTCGCCGTCGAAGTCGACCAGCCGATCGTTGAGCTGACCGTCGCCGTCGAAGTCGACCAGCGGGCCGCCGGCGTGCTCCACACCGTCGAGCCCGAACCAGCGCAGCTGGCCGCCGCGATCCATCGCCATCGTCCACGTCCCGGATCCATCGTCGGTGAAGTAGGTCTCCAGCGCACCGTCGTTGTCGAGATCCAGGACCGCGTGGTCGGCCATACCGTCGCCGTCGAGATCGGCCAGCGCATCGTCGCGCATACCGTCGCCGTCGAAATCCAGTGCGATCGCGTCCAGCCGGCCGTCCCCATCGATGTCCAGGTCGGGCTGTCCGTCCCAGATCGCCGCGGCATCGTCGCCGGTGCCCAAGCAGTACTCCATGAGCAGTCCGACGGCGCAGCGCAGCTATCGGTTCCCATGGGTGTCCCACCAGGCGACCAGTTCGGCGGTCGCCTCCTCGCGAGTCAGCGGTCCACGGTCCAGACGCAGTTCCTTGAGGTAACGCCACGCCTCGCCGACCACCGGGCCCGGCGGGATGTCGAGGATCTCCATGATTGCGTTGCCGTCGAGGTCCGGACGCACCCGCTCCAGATCCTCGCGGGCCGCCAGCTCATCGATCCGGCGCTCCAGATCGTCATAGCTGGCCCGCAGCCGTGCGGCGCGGCGCGCGTTGCGGGTGGTGCAGTCGGCACGCACCAGCTTGTGTAGCCGCGGCAGCAGCGGTCCGGCGTCGGCGACGTAGCGGCGCACCGCCGAATCGGTCCACTTGCGGTCGCCGTAACCGTGGAACCGCAGATGCAGATACACCAGCTGCGAGACGTCGTCGATCAGCTGCTTGGAATACTTCAGCGCCCGCAGACGCTTCCGGGCCAGCTTGGCGCCGACCACTTCGTGATGGTGAAAGCTCACGCCGCCGTTGGGCTCGTGCCGCCGTGTCGCGGGTTTGCCGATGTCATGAAGCAGCGCCGCCCAGCGCAACACCAGGTCGGGTCCGCCGTCCGGCGGCGGGTCTTCCAGCTCGATCGTCTGCCGCAACACGGTCAGCGAGTGCTGGTAGACGTCTTTGTGCTGATGATGCTCGTCGATGGCCATCCGCATGCCGCCGACCTCGGGCAGCACCACCTCCCCCATGCCGGACTGCACCAGCAGATCGATACCGGCGACCGGCGCGTCACCGAGCAGTAGCTTGTCCAGCTCGGCGGCCACCCGTTCGGCAGTGATCCGCCCCAGCTGCGGCGCCATGTCGTCGATGGCTGTGCGCACCCGCGGCGCCACGCTGAATCCCAGTTGGGAAACGAACCGGGCAGCGCGCAGCATTCGCAGCGGGTCGTCGCCGAACGACACCGACGGTGCCGACGGTGTGTCCAGCACCCGGGCGCGAAGCGCGGCCAACCCACCAACCGGATCGACGAAATCACCGGCTCCCGTCGGTGTGACGCGTACCGCCATCGCATTTACGGTGAAGTCCCGCCGCAGCAGATCGTCGTCGATACTGTCGCCGAAACGGACCTGCGGATTGCGCGACACCTGGTCGTAGCGATCGGCGCGGAAGGTCGTGATCTCGAGGCGCCGCCCGCGCTTGCTGACCCCGACCGTCCCGAATTGGATCCCGGTGTCCCAGACGGCCTCAGCCCACGACAGCAGGATCTGCTGCACCTCTTCGGGGCGGGCGTCGGTGGCAAAATCCAAATCCGGGCTCAGCCGGCCCAGGATGGCGTCGCGCACCGACCCGCCGACCAGATACAGCTGGTGCCCGGCCGCAGCGAACGCGGAACCGAGTTCGCGCAGTAGGTCGGAGTGGCTGTTCAGCGCGATCGCGCCCGCGGTCAGCAGAGCGGCGTCTTCAGCGGTTCCGGGCACGTTCGTTGAGCCTAATGGCAACGACCAGCGCCCAGTTGCGAGGTTTACCCGTGCGCCGGGCCGTTCGGCTGATGCCTGGTTGCGTGCCGGGCTCTCGGCGAGTGAGCCGAGAACGCCCAGACGTGCCAGCTACTATCGCTTGGGTGTCCGACGGCGAACAAGCGACGCCTCGTCGGCGCCGGGGCAGGCGCCGTGGTAGCCGGGCGGCCGGTCCTGCCGACGAGCGCGCCGACAAGCAGCCCGCGGCGGAAGCACCCGCAGCCAAGCCGCGGCGCTCCGGCTCGACACATCGCGGACCGGAGCGGCTCCGCACCGTCCACGAGACCTCGGCCGGCGGACTGGTCATCGACGGCATCGACGGCCCGCGAGAAGACCAGGTCGCCGCGCTTATCGGGCGGGTGGACCGCCGCGGCCGGATGCTGTGGTCGTTGCCCAAAGGCCATATTGAGCAAGGCGAGACTGCCGAGCAAACCGCTATCCGAGAAGTAGCGGAGGAAACCGGCATTCGGGGCAGCGTGTTGGCGGCGCTCGGCAGGATCGACTACTGGTTCGTCACCGATGGGCGCCGCGTCCATAAGACAGTGCACCATTACTTGATGCGATTCTCCGGCGGCCAGCTATCTGACGACGACGTCGAGGTCGCCGAAGTGGCGTGGGTGCCGATTGGTGAGCTGCCGTCGCGGCTGGCGTACGCCGACGAACGCCGGCTGGCCGAAGTCGCCGACGAGCTGATCGACAAGTTGCAGACCGACGGGCCTGCAGCGCTGCCGCCGCTACCACCCAGCGCGCCCCGGCGGCGGCCGCAAACCCATTCGCGCGCCAACAACCGCCGCCTCGACGAACCTGCACCGGGCCGGAAGAACGGTCGCGGTCCGTCGCCGTGACGGATGGGCTCCGGCGGGCCGCCGTGCGACGCCTCGCCGTGGTAGCCGGCATCGTGGCCGGTCTGGCGGCGCTTTTCGCAGTACCTACGGCGGTTCCCCGCGCGGGCGCCGGCGAGCCTGGCGCGACGCCGTTCTTGCAGGTCCGGATTGACCAGGTCAGCCCCAACGTGGTCACCACGACCAGCGACCCCGTCGTGAGCGTCACCGGCATGGTGACCAATGTCGGGGATCGTCCGGTGCGCGATGTGATGGTTCGGCTCGAACACGCCGCGGCCGTCACCTCTTCATCGGCGCTGCGGACGAACCTCGACGGCACGACCGATCAATACCAGCCGGCAGCGGATTTCCTGACCGTCGCGACCGAGTTGCAACGTGGTCAAGGCGCCGGCTTCACCCTGTCCGTCCCCGTGCGCTCGGCGGCCGGCCCGTCACTGGACATCGCGCAGCCCGGCGTGTACCCGCTGCTGGTCAACGTCAACGGAACACCGGACTACGGTGAACCTGCCCGGCTGGACAACGCCCGCTTCCTGCTGCCGGTCGTGGGTGTGCCGCCCGAATCTGCCGACAAGTCCGCCGACGGCATGAGCTCGGTAGTGGCGCCCAACACTTCCAAGCCAGTGCAGGTGACGATGCTGTGGCCGCTGGCCGATCGGCCGCGGCTCTCGCCCGGCGTACCCGGCGGCACCATACCGGTCCGGCTGATCGACGACGAGCTGGCGACGTCATTGGCCGTCGGCGGGCGGCTTGACGTGCTGCTGTCGGCGGCCGAATTCGCGACCAGCCGCGACGTCGATCCCGACGGCGCTATCGGCCGCTCGCTGTGTCTGGCCGTGGACCCGGATTTGCTGGTCACCGTCAACGCCATGACCGCCGGCTACGTCGTATCCGACTCCCCTGACAGCAGCTCGCAACAGCCCGGCACACCCACCCATCCGGGAACCGGGCAGCTCGCCGCGGCGGAGTGGCTGACGCGGCTGAGGGCGCTCGCCCATCAGCTCTGTGTGGCCTCGACGGTCTATGCCGAGGCCGACCTCGACGCGCTCCAACGGGCGCACGATCCGCGACTCAGTGGGATCGCGATGAACAACGCCGGCGACATCGTCGACCAGATTCTCGGTGTCACCTCGACCCGGGGTGCGACGTTGCTGGCCGACGGCCCGCTGACCAGCCGAGCGGCCGACTTGCTCAACGCCGATGACCCCACCGTGGCAATAGCGGCCGCCAATTTTTCCGGACACGAATCCGGCAGCAGTGCGACCGCTACCGCCGACGTCACCCCACGGCGGGTGTCGCCGCACGTCACGACGGCGCCGTTCGATCCCGCGGTCGGCGCCGCGTTGGCGGCTGCGGGCACCGACCCGGTCGCGCCAACCTATCTCGACGCCGCGCTGGCGGTGCGCCTGCGACATGACTCCGACGCCGCTCGTCGTCAGGACGCACTGGGATCGATGTTGTGGCGAGCCTTGACGCCCGACGTCGCGGCGCGCCTACAGATTTTGATGCCACCGGCGGCATGGAACCTGGCGGCCGATGACGCCCAGGCCGTGCTGAGCACGCTGGCGACCGCCATTCACTCCGGCTTGGCAGTGCCGCGGCCGCTGCCGGCGGTGATCAGCGACACCGCCGCGACCACTCAAGCGGCGCAGCCGCCGGACACTCCGACCACCGCGCACGGTCGCTTCGACGACGATGTCATCACCACCATCACCGACAATGCCGGCCGGTTATGGCGGCTCACGTCGGCGCTGACCGTCGACGGCCGCACCGGCTTGACCGGCACCCAGTACACCGCGCCCTTGCGCGAGGACATGTTGCGCGCAGTGAGCCAATCCGACCGGCCGGATACCCGCAATGGCCTGGCGCATCAACGGTTGGAGATCGTGGACCACACCATCGACGACTTGTTCGGCGCGGTGACGATCGTCAACCCGGGCGGTTCGTACACGCTGGCGACCGAGCACAGTCCCCTTCCGCTGGCGCTACACAACGGCTTGGCCGTTCCTATCCGGGTTCGTCTGCAAGTCGACGCCCCCCCGGGGATGTCGGTGACGGACGTCGGCGAAATCGAGCTGCCGCCTGGATACCTGCCGTTGCACGTGCCGATCGAAGTGAACTTCACCCAGCGGGTCGCTGTCGACGTGGCGCTCCGTACCCCCGACGGCTTGTCGCTCGGTGAGCCGGTCCGGTTGTCGGTGCATTCCAACGCCTACGGCAAGATGCTGTTCGCGATCACGTTGACGGCGGCCGCCGTGCTGGTCGCGCTGGCCGGACGCCGGCTTTGGCACCGCTTCCGCGGCCAGCCGGATCCGGCGGATCTGGACCGCCCGGATCCCGCCGACGGGCCCTGGATGGACACGGGCAGGCAAAAAGAGCCGGGCGAATACCCGGCCGATGGCCGCGTGAATGAAAAGCACCGGGTATGAGACCCGCGGGGCGGCATGCCCAGCCGGCGGCGCACCCACCGCCCCCATCCGTTCCCCCGCCGATACGACCCTCGACGCAACCCGAACTGTCCGATGCCGCGTTGGTCTCTCGGTCGTGGGGAATGGCGCTGGCGACCCTGGTCAGCCGCATCACCGGTTTCGCCCGGATCGTGCTGCTGGCAGCCATCTTGGGCGCGGCACTCACCAGCGCGTTCTCGGTAGCCAATCAGCTGCCGAACCTGGTCGCCGCACTGGTACTGGAAGCCACCTTCACCGCGATCTTCGTACCGGTGTTGGCCCGGGCCGAGCAGGACGACCAGGATCGCGGGGCATCGTTCGTGCGCCGCCTGGTGACCCTGGCCACCACCTTGCTGCTGGTGACGACTCTGCTGTCGGTACTGGCTGCGCCACTGCTGGTGCGCTTGATGCTGGGCCACGCTCCGCAGGTCAACGCGCCGTTGACGGCCGCATTCGCCTACCTGCTGCTGCCCCAGGTCCTCTTCTACGGCTTGTCGTCGGTCTTCATGGCGATTCTGAACACCCGCAACGTTTTCGGGCCGCCGGCGTGGGCGCCTGTCGTCAACAATGTGGTGGCGATCGCCACTCTCGGCGTCTACCTAGCGGTGCCCGGCGAGCTGTCAGTCGATCCCGTCCGGATGGGCAACGCCAAGTTGCTGGTGCTCAGCGTCGGGACCACGCTGGGGGTGTTCGCGCAGGCAGCGGTTCTGCTTGTGGCGATCCGGCGCGAGCACATCAGCCTGCGTCCGCTGTGGGGCATCGATGCGCGGCTCAAACGCTTCGGTGCGATGGCCGCGGCCATGGTGTTGTATGTGCTGGTCAGCCAGCTGGGCCTGGTAATCGGCAACCAGATCGCCAGCGCGGCCGCGGCGTCCGGCCCGGCGATTTACAACTACACGTGGCTGGTGCTGATGTTGCCGTTCGGCATTGTCGGCGTCACCGTGCTCACGGTGGTGATGCCGCGGCTGAGCCGCCACGCCGCCGCAGACGACATTCCTGCCGTACTGGCCGACCTGTCGCTGGCGACCCGACTGACAATGATCATCCTGATTCCGACCGTGGCGTTCATGACGGTCGGCGGTCCGGCGATCGGCAGCGCCCTGTTCGCATACGGCCATTTCGGTGAGGTCGACGCGGGATACCTCGGCGCGGCGATCGCGTTGTCGGCCTTCACGCTGATTCCCTACGCGTTGGTGCTGTTGCAGCTGCGGGTGTTCTACGCACGTGAGCGGCCGTGGACTCCCATCGTGGTCATCGTGGTGATCACGACGGTCAAGGTCGTCGGCTCGCTACTCGCACCGCACCTCACCCACGACCGCGAGCTGGTCGCCGGCTATCTGGGCCTGGCCAACGGGCTCGGCTTCCTGACCGGCGCGATGGTCGGTTACTACTTGCTCCGACGCGCGCTGCGCCCACCCGGCGGCCATCTGATCGGCGTCCAGGAGGTGCGCACCATCCTGGTGACGGTGGCCGCATCACTGTTCGCTGGCCTCACTGCCCATGTCGCGGACCGATTGCTGAATCTGTCGGTGCTGACCAGTCACGGCGGCGGCGCCGGTTCTCTGTTGCGGCTCGCCGCGCTGACGGTGATCATGCTGCCGATCGTCGCCGCGGTCATGGTTCGCGCGCGGGTACCCGAGGCGCATTCGGCACTGGCGGCCATCCGCCGCAGGTTGGCCAATCGGACGGCGGTGCGCACCCGGGACGCCTCGGTGGGCGATCGCCGGTCCGGCGGTCATCTGGTCACGTACGCTGAGCAGAGGAATTCGTCAGCGCCGGGCGGGTATCGAGGCCACGAGCCGATACTGCGGGATCCTCCGAAACACTTAGCCCGAGCGGGCAGAAAGAAAGGACCGGAGGTGACCGATCGCCCATCGGACAGCGCCGCGTCCACTCCTTCCTCACCGATGGGGTTTGAAGCGTCGGTTCCCCCGCGCCGTCCCGCATCGCCACCGGCTGGGTTTGGTGGGCCGCTTCCTCCTCGAGCCGACGACTTCCAGCCCGACATACCGGCCGATTACGCATTGGGCGCGGTGTCGGCGCCGGTACCGCCGAAACGTCCCAAGGGCGACTTGCCGGGTGGCTTGACCGACGACGACCCGCTGCTTCAATCGGGTCCGCTCGCCGCACCGGCGGAACCCGTCGGAGAACGGACGGTGGTCGACGAGGATGTCCATCTCGTGCCCGGCGCGCAAATCGCGAACGGCCGGTACCGCTTGCTGGTTTTTCACGGCGGCACACCTCCGCTGCAATTCTGGCAGGCGCTCGATACCGCGCTGAATCGACAGGTGGCGCTCACCTTCGTCGATCCCGACCGCGCGCTACCCGAAGACCAGCTGCAGGAGATTCTCTCGCGAACCCTGCGGCTCAGCCGGATCGACAAGCCTGGTGTTGCCCGGGTGCTCGACGTCGTCCATATCGGGGCCGGTGGATTGGTGGTGGCGGAGTGGGTCCGCGGCGGTTCCTTACAAGAGGTGGCCGAGACCTCGCCGTCACCTATCGGCGCCGCTCGGGCGATGCAGTCGCTGGCCGCCGCCGCCGAAGCCGCACACCATGCCGGGGTTGCCCTCTCGATCGATCACCCGAGCAGGGTGCGAGTCAGTATCGAAGGCGAGGTTGTCCTGGCGTTTCCGGCCACCATGCCCGATGCGACCCCTGAAGACGACATCCGCGGCATCGGCGCCACCCTCTACGCTCTGCTGGTCAACCGCTGGCCCCTGCCGGAAGCGGGGGTGCGCAGCGGGCTAGCGCCCGCCCACCGCAACGCCAGCGGTCAACCGGTTGAACCCTCTGCGGCCAATCCCGAAATCCCGTTTCAGATTTCGGCGGCCGCCAGCCACGCGATCCAAGAGGACGGCGGCATTCGCAGTGCAGCCACCCTGATGAACCTCCTGCAGCAGGCCACCGCGGTTGCGGACCGCACCGAGCTGATCACTCCGGTCCGCGACCAACCGCCGGCGCGTTCGGGTCGGGGCCGGTTCGGCTCGTCGGCACCCATGGATGACGAGACCCGCGCACGCCGGCGGCGCAGCCTGATGATCGGGATCGGCGCCGCGGCCGCTGTGATCCTGGTGACGTTGTTAGTACTGGCCTCGGTGCTGGGCAGGGTTTTCGGCAATCTCGGCGGCGGGCTGGACAAAGACCAGCTCGGATTGAACTCGCCCTCGTCGACGAATTCGGAATCCGCTGGCGGTGCAGCAGCAGGCAGTACGGTCAAACCGAGTAAAGCCACTGTGTTCTCGCCCGGAGGCGACGCCGACGAACCGGACCACGCCGGTCTGGCGATCGACGGCAATCCCGCCACCGCCTGGTCGACCGACACCTACCACGACGCTGCACCATTTCCGAGCTTCAAGAACGGTGTCGGCTTGATGCTGCAACTGCCCACACCGACGGTGGTCGGCGCCGTCACCGTCGACATCTCCAGCACCGGAACCCAGGTGCAGATCCGTTCGGCGCCGACGTCGTCACCGGCCAAGCTTGAGGACACCACCGCGCTGACGGTGCCGACAGCGGTGCACTCCGGCCACAACAGCATTCCGGTCAAAGCGGCGGCACCGACCTCGAACGTGTTGGTGTGGATATCCACCTTGGGAACCACCGACGGGAAGAGCCGCGCGGCGATTTCGGAAATCACCATCCAAGCCGCTTCCTGACGTCGCGACGGTTCACTCACGGCGGTCACCGAGGTGAAGTGCCCGAGGTCCACCGATTCGTTACTGTCCGGCCGTGGGGTTGCGGGCAGCGGTTCGGCAGGAACGCAGCGACTCCGAGCTGCTGGCAGCCCATGTCGCCGGTGATCGCTACGCCTTCGCCGAGCTCTTTCACCGTCATCGCCGCCAGCTGCACCGGCTCGCCCGACTGAGCAGTCGAACCCCGGAGGATGCGGCTGACGCGCTGCAGGACGCAATGCTGTCCGCGCACCGCAGCGCCGGGTCGTTCCGCCACGACGCGGCGGTCAGCAGTTGGCTCTACCGCATTGTGGTCAACGCCTGCCTGGACCGGCTGCGCCGGAACAGGTCGCATCCGACCAGTCCCCTGGAAGATGCTTATCCGGTGCCCGATCGAACCGGCCAGGTGGAGACGGCCATCGTGGTACAACGGGCGCTGATGCGGCTGCCGGTAGAGCAGCGTGCCGCCGTCGTCGCCGTCGACATGCAGGGGTATTCGATTGCCGACGCCGCGCGCCTTCTGGGTGTAGCAGAGGGCACGGTCAAAAGCCGGTGCGCGCGGGCTCGGGCCCGCCTGGCCGCGGTGCTCGGCTACCTCGAGGCCGACCAGCCGCCGCGCGGCGGTATGGCGAGCGGAACACCCATCACGGACACTGGGGCGGATGGGTACCGACCATGCAGGGGCTGACCAACCGCTGACGGCGGACCGGCTCGCCGACCTGCACGCGGGTCTGCTCGATGACGACGAAGCCGCTCGGCTGCGAGAGCAGATCCGGACCGACCCCGCCGCCCAACACATCCTGCGCGGCCTCAGCCGGGTGCGCGGTGGCGTCGCCGCCTTGGGCAGCGACGCTGGATCTGCCCCGGACGCTCCCGCCCATGTCGTCGAACGTATCCACGCGGCGTTGCGGTCAGCATCTCTGCTCAACAAGCCGCCACGACGTGTTCGGGCTGCGCACGCGGTTCGACCCGGGACTCCTTCCCCGCGGGCGGTCGCAGCCGTGGTCGGTCTGATTGCCGTCGTCGCGGCGATCGGTGTGGGCACCGCCGCGCTGCTACATGCCCGCACACCGGCCCCGAGCGCTCCTCCCACCGCGCAGCACATCACAGTGTCCTCCCATCCGGTGGTCATTCCGCTGTCGCCTGCGCAGGTGTTCGGACTGCTCGACCGCAGCCCTGACTACGGCGCCCTGCGCGATCCGGGGCGGCGTTCCTCGTGTCTGCGCGGGCTCGGCTATCCGGGCTCCGCTGAGGTGATCGGAGCCCAGCCGGCCACCGTCAACGGGCTGCCCGTCGTCCTGCTGGTGCTGCCCGGCGACACTGCCGACGCGGTGGCCGTGGTTGCGGTGTCACCCAACTGCAGCTCAGCGAATACCGGCCTGGTAGCCGACACGCTCGTCCGCCGGCCGCAGTAGTCGGAGGAACAGCAGCGCCTAGGCTGGCGTTCTTAGCCTTGAAAACCTGTTGTCACATCCGCCGAATCGGCGTATCCGAAAGGTTCGAATGACCTCCCCCAACTCCGTGCACGACGTCATTGTGATCGGCTCCGGTCCCGCCGGGTATACGGCGGCCGTCTACGCCGCGCGCGCGCAGCTGGCACCGGTGATGTTCGAGGGCACGTCGTTCGGTGGCGCGTTGATGACGACGACCGAAGTGGAGAACTTCCCCGGCTTTCGCGACGGCATCACCGGCCCGGAGTTGATGGACCAGATGCGTGAGCAGGCGCTGCGGTTCGGTGCGGACCTGAGGATGGAAGACGTGGAGTCGGTGTCGCTGGACGGCCCGGTCAAGTCGGTTGTCACCGCCGACGGGCTGACCTACCAGGCTCGGGCCGTCATCCTTGCCATGGGCGCGGCTGCGCGCTACCTGAACGTGCCCGGCGAGCAGGAGCTGCTCGGTCGAGGCGTGAGCGCCTGCGCCACCTGCGACGGGTTCTTCTTCCGCGACCAAGACATCGCGGTCATCGGCGGCGGCGACTCGGCGATGGAGGAGGCTACCTTCTTGACGCGGTTCGCGCGCAGCGTGACCATCGTGCACCGCCGCGACGATTTCCGGGCATCCAAAATTATGCTGAACCGCGCGCGAACCAACGACAAGATCCGATTCATCACCAATCACGTCGTCGTCGCGGTCGAAGGTGATACCGGCGTCACCGGGCTCCGGCTGCGGGACACCCGCAGCGGCGCGGAATCCACCCTCCCGGTCACCGGCGTGTTCGTCGCGATTGGTCACGACCCGCGCTCCGAGCTGGTACGCGGCTCCGTCGACGTCGATGCGGACGGGTACGTGCTGGTGCACCAACCCACCACGAGCACCTCGCTGGCGGGAGTGTTCGCCGCGGGCGACCTCGTCGACCGTAGCTATCGGCAGGCGATCACCGCCGCCGGCACGGGTTGCGCCGCCGCCATTGATGCCGAACGCTGGCTGGCCGAACGCGGAGATTCCGCTGACACAGAATTGACCGACGCCACCGGAGCCAACAGCACCGGCACCGGCACCGATCTGATTGGAGCACAAAGATGACCAGCGCTCAGAACACCAGCGGCCCAGTCGAAGTCTCCGATGCGACGTTCGCAGCGGAAGTGCTGTCCAGCAACACCCCTGTGCTGGTTGACTTTTGGGCGACCTGGTGCGGGCCCTGCCGGATGGTAGCCCCGGTGCTGGAAGAAATTGCCGCTGAAAAGACGGGCCACCTGACCGTCGCGAAGCTCGACGTGGACGCCAACCCGGAGACGGCTCGCCAGTTCAACGTCAACTCAATTCCCACGCTGATCCTGTTCAAGGAGGGTCAACCCGTCAAGCGGATCGTGGGCGCAAAAGGCAAGGCGGCGTTGTTGCGAGAGCTTTCCGACGCCGTGTAGTGCTGATCCGGCGCGCTCGCCTGGCGTTTTCAGGAAAATGCCGGGCTTCTGCGACAATACTGCCTAACCTGTCAAGCAATCGGCAGCTCTGTTCGCACTGGCTCACGGAGGCCCCGGGATGTCGAGTCCGCGCCGCGCCAACGGCGACGCGCTGCGCTGCGGTGACCGCGGCGCGGCAGTCACCGAGATTCGCGCCGCTCTGGCCGCCCTCGGGCTGCTCGACAGCCAAGACGACGATCTCACCACCGGAAAGCACGTGGCGCTCGACGTGTTCGACGACGAACTCGACCATGCGGTACGGGCCTTCCAACAGAACCGCGGTTTACTTGTCGACGGCATAGTCGGTGAAGCGACCTACCGGGCGGTGAAGGAGGCGTCCTACCGGCTCGGCGCGCGGACCCTCAATCATCAGTTCGGTGCGCCGATGTACGGCGACGACGTCGCCACCTTGCAGGCCAGGCTGCAAGATCTCGGTTTCTACACCGGCTTGGTCGACGGCTATTTCGGGCTGCAGACGCACAACGCTCTGATGTCCTACCAACGGGAGTACGGTCTCTACGCCGACGGTATCTGCGGCCCGGAAACGTTGCGCTCCTTGTACTTTCTCAGTTCACGAGTGACCGGTGGCTCACCGCACGCCATCCGTGAAGAAGAGCTGGTCCGTCGATCCGGCCCGAAACTCTCGGGCAAGCGCATCATCATCGATCCCGGCCGCGGCGGCGCCGACCACGGTCTGATCACCCAAGGCGCGGCGGGGCCGATCAGTGAAGCAGACATTCTGTGGGACTTGGCAAGTCGGCTGGAAGGGCGCATGACCGCCATCGGCATGGAGACGTTCCTGTCCCGCCCCACCAACCGCAGTCCGTCGGACGACGAGCGAGCCGCCACGGCCAACGCCGTCGGGGCCGACCTGATGATCAGCCTGCGTTGTGCGACTCAGCCGAGCCCGTCGGCGAATGGCGTGGCTTCGTTCCACTTCGGCAACTCGCATGGTTCGGTTTCCACGATTGGCCGGATGCTTGCCGACTTCATTCAACGGGAAGTGGTGGCGCGTACGGGATTACGCGATTGCCGTACCCACGGGCGAACATGGGATCTACTGCGGCTGACGCGAATGCCGACGGTACAGGTCGACGTCGGCTATATCACCAACCCCAGCGATCGGGCCATGCTGGTCACTACGCAGACCCGCGATGCCATCGCCGAGGGCATTCTTGCGGCGGTCAAGCGACTGTATCTGCTCGGCAAAAACGACCGGCCCACCGGCACATTCACCTTTGCCGAGCTGCTGGCGCACGAACTCTCGGTGGAGCAGGCCGGCCGGCTCAGCGGTTCCTAGCCGACTGCCGCTGATATCTCTTCGACGCCAGCTGATTGCAACTGCGCGCTTTCCAACAAGCGTTCCAGGGCCGCCTCGACCTCGGCCTTCCACCCCAGGCCTTTGTCCAGTTCGAGTCGCAGCCGGGGAAAATACCGGTGTGGCGCGACGACGACGAACCCGACATGTTGTAGAAAGTCCGCGGCGATGATGCACCGGTCCACCGAACAATCCCCCACCGAGTTCAGCACCGGCTGCACATCGGGATCGGCGACCGGGCGGTCGAGCAACTCGGCGACATCCTCGGTGCGACCGAACGCCTCCAGCGCCCGGACTCCGCGACGGACAAGTTCGTCAACCACGCGGCCGATGAGACTGTAGGGCAGATCGTCGATCGCCTGGCCTGGCTCGATTCCCATCGATGTCAATAGCACGGCGTCGGCAGAGACCGGTGCGGTGGGAAACCGACGCGCTCGCGGCACCGCCCGCGGCGGGGCGTATAAGACGTAGCCCAGGCACGGGGGTTCACTGTGACCACACTCGGCCGGACTCGCGGTCGCCATCTGACCACACGAGCCCCATTCCAGCATCACCATCGACAGCCAGGCTTCTTTTTCGAATTCGGGGTCGGATAGGCGGTCTTCGTGGCCGAGGGTGGCGGGGTCGACCTCCCAGAAAACGCAGCGGCGAGCGTGCTTGGGCAGCTGCTCGAAGGCTTCGAGCCGCAGCGGCGTGATTCGAGCAGACATCAGTCTCCTGGGCCTCCGTGCAGTGCTGCAACCGGTGGCCCTGCGTGTCCAGGGCCATCCTGGTCGGCCGTCGCAGGGCGCTGGCTTCCGCATCGTCATCACGCCGATACGCACACCAGCAACCTCTCTAGGATAGGAGAGTTGGTCGCGGCGAGCCAGTACGCTTTGCCGATCAGTTATCGGGCTGCCCGGTCAATCGAAACATGCGCGCTTGCAACAGGTTCCACCAGGAGCCACCGACAGCCCTGCCGCACTGATCGCTAGAGCGTCACAGTGACGTAACGGCTCGGTGTCTGCGGTCAGCCGTTTGACGTCTGCATCAGCCCGACGATGCGCTGCAAGTCGTCGACTGACCCGAATTCGACGACGATCTTCCCTTTGCGTTTCCCGAGGCTGACTGTGACGCGGGTATCGAATGCGCCGGAGAGCCGCTCGGCGACGTCTTGCAGGCCCGGCATCTGGATCGGCTTGCGCCGTGGCGGCACCGGTCTGGTGACGTTGCCCCGATTGGCCAGGGTGACGGCTTCCTCGGTGGCTCGTACGGACAACCCCTCCGCGACGATTCTGGCGGCGAGCACCTCCTGCGCCTCGGGCCCGGCCTCCAAGGACAGCAGGGCCCGGGCGTGCCCTGCGGACAGCACGCCGGCCGCCACTCGGCGCTGAACCGCGATCGGGAGCCGAAGCAACCTGATCATGTTTGTGATGAGCGGCCGAGACCGGCCGATGCGCGTCGCCAGTTCGTCGTGGGTAACGCCGAACTCGTCGAGCAGCTGCTGATAGGCCGCCGCTTCTTCCAACGGGTTCAGCTGCACTCGATGAATATTCTCCAAGAGGGCGTCGCGCAGCAGATTGTCTTCGTCGGTCTCCCGCACAATCGCGGGAATGGCGGTCATGCCGGCCTGCTGAGCGGCCCGCCACCTCCGCTCCCCCATGACGAGCTGATAACGCTGGTCTTTCATCGATCCTTCGATCGGCCTGACCACGATCGGCTGCATCAGACCGAATTCTTGGATGGAGTGCACCAGCTCGGCCAGTGCTTCGTCGTCGAAGACCTGCCGCGGTTGACGAGGATTGCGTTCGATGCGGGCCGGATCGATTTCGCGGTACACCGCACCCATCGGTCCGGCGGTCGACGGTGCGGGTCCGCCGATGACGACATCCGCTGCCGCATCGCCCAGCCGCGGCCCGAAGATGGATGGACCCGAACCCGCATCAGGCGGCCCGGTGGGAATCAGCGACGCCAGGCCGCGGCCGAGCCCGCCTTTTCTGCGTGATGCCTGATTCATGCTTGTCCCTCCGCGGATGATGGGTGATCGCGTTCAGCCAGTTCGCGACTGGCGTCCAGATAGCTCATCGCCCCGCGCGAACCCGGATCGTAATCGATGATCGTCATGCTGTAACCGGGCGCCTCCGAGACCTTGACGCTCCGCGGGATCACGGTTCGCAACACCTTGCTCCCAAAATAGCGTCGCACCTCCTGGGCCACTTGATCAGCCAGCTTGGTCCGGCCGTCGTACATGGTCAGGATCACGGTGGTCACTTCAAGGCCGGGATTCAGGTGGGCCTTGACCATTTGGATGTTATTCATCAGCTGGGACACCCCCTCGAGCGCGTAGTACTCGCACTGAATAGGAATCAATACTTCCGGTGCGGCAACGAGGGCGTTGATGGTCAGCAGCCCGAGCGAGGGTGGGCAGTCGATGAAGACGTAGTCGAAATCCAGCTGGTCAATCTCGGCGAGTGCGGTGCGAAGCCGGTTCTCCCGCGCCACCATGCTGACCAACTCGATCTCTGCGCCAGCCAGGTCAATGGTTGCCGGTACGCAGAAGAGGCGTTCACTATGCGGGCTGGGCCGCAGCGCATCCTGCAGCGCGAGGTCGCCGAGGAGGACTTCGTATGACGAGGGCGCGCCGGAATGACGGTCGCTAATGCCCAACGCCGTGCTGGCGTTGCCCTGCGGGTCGAGGTCGATGACGAGGGTTTTGAGTCCGAGGACCGCGAGCGCAGCTGCCATATTCACCGCAGTCGTCGTCTTGCCAACCCCGCCCTTCTGGTTGGCGATGGTGAACAGTCGGGGCTGTCGCGGACGCGGCGCTCGGCCATGGGTGGTGTGCAGCACCTGCATTGCTCGTCTGGCGGCATCGCCGATCGGAGTATCGAATTCTGTTGATGTTTCACGTGAAACATCGACCGACGGGCCATCGGCCAGCTCGGGCGCCGCCCAGCCCACTGGGTCGGCCTGCGGTGCGGACGGGACCTGGCCGGGGCTTGCGCTCATCGCGACTCCTTGCTCGAGGCACGCGCTGAGCCACGCCGGCCCGGCGCCGGGGCTCTGCGCCGTGCCACCACTACCGTCGCGTACGGACTCATGTCCTTCGCGCCACATGTCACCACCCTGACATCTGCCGCGCCCGCAGAGATCATCACACGCCGATGCTCGCGCACTTCGTCGGCCGCTCGCTCACCCTTGATCGCCAGCATCTGTCCTCCTGGACGTAGCAGCGGCAGGCTCCACTTCGTCAGCTTGTCCAAGCCCGCCACTGCACGAGAAACGACGGCATCACTGCCAGCGACGCGCTCTCGCACTCGCACCTCCTCGGCCCGACCCCGGACAACGTCAACCGGCAGTTGCAGAGCCTCGACGACCTCTGAGAGGAAGTTGCTTCGTCTCAGCAGCGGCTCGATAAGCGTCACGCGAAGATCGGGTCGTGCGAGCGCCAACGGTATCCCCGGCAGCCCGGCGCCGCTGCCCAGATCAACGACCTTTTCGCCTGAATCAAGCAGTTCGGCGATCGCCGCGCTGTTCAGTAGGTGGCGCTCCCAGAGCCGTCCGACTTCGCGCGGACCTAGGAGGCCCCGCTGCACCCCCGGGCCCGCCAGCAATTCGGCGTAGCGCCCGGCCAAGTCGATCCGCGGGCCGAAAATCTCCACCGCGATGTGCGGCGGTGAGGCGGCGAGTGGGCTGACATGTTTCACGTGAAACATCCTCCGTCCTCGGCCCCGACGTGATTCGAAGCGAACTACACGCCTGTAACTAGTCGAGGAGTACGACCACTCGGCGTGACGGCTCGGCACCCTCGCTCTCGCTATGCACTCCATGGACCACCGCCACCGCGTCGTGCACTATTTTGCGCTCGAAGGGGGTCATGGGGGCCAATTCTTCTCGCTCCCCCGTCTCGAGCACACGCTTCGCCACCTTGTCGCCTAACGCGGCCAGCTCGTCCCGGCGTCGTCGGCGCCAACTGGCGATGTCGAGCATCAGCCGGCTCCGCACGCCGGTCTTCTGATGCACCGCCAACCGGGTCAACTCCTGCAGCGCGTCGAGCACCTCTCCCTTGCGGCCCACCAACTTGTTCAAATCCTCCCCACCGTCAATGCTGACGACCGCGCGGTTACCCTCGACGTCCAGATCGATGTCGCCGTCGAAGTCGAGCAAGTCCAGCAACTCCTCGAGGTAGTCCCCGGCGATCTCTCCTTCGGCCACCAGACGCTCTTCTAAGTCTTCGGCCTCCGGGGCGCTCGCTGCGTCCTCAGGGATATCTGCTCGCGGTTCCGAGTCCGCGTCGTGCTCAGTGGTCTCGGTTTCCGTCATACCCGTCCCTCCTCATCCCGTATTCCACGGCTTTCTGGGGCTCGCGCCAAATCGCGCACGGCCGCCGGTTCGGATCGATCGCACCGGATCGACGCACGACGATCCCGTCACCCGATCAGCGTTTACGTTTCTTGGGTCTCGCGCCCGGTCGCGGTGCGCGGCTGCCCGAATTGGCACCGCGGGCGACTGGATTCGGCTTGGTGCCGGCCCCCGCCGGCTTTTCCTCTGGCCGCCGGCCATCCGGCGACGCGCTCGGCGACCCGGCCTCCTGCTGCCCGTCTCCGGTTGCGATCGCGGCACCGTTGCCACCTGGCGCCGTCGTCTTGGTCACCCGCTTGGGCTTGGCTCCCGGCGCCGGCGCGTTGGCGGCGCGCCGTTGCAGCGCTTCCTGCTTCTTGGCCTCCTCCTCTTTTTCGATATTTCCGAACACATAGTGCTGCTGGCCGAAGGTCCAGATGTTGTTCGAGAACCAGTAGAAGATGATCGCCAACGGCAGAAACGGGCCACCGACCACCACGCCGAGCGGGAACACGTAGAGGGCCAACTTGTTCATCATCGCGGTCTGCGGGTTGGCGGCCGCTTCCGGGCTTTGCCGGGCTACCGAGGCGCGGCTGTTGAAGTACGTCGCGATGCCGGCCAGGATCATCACCGGTACACCGACCGCAATCACAGCCGGGCGATGAAATTCGGTGAACGCATTGATGCTGGATCCATGTTGGTTCATGGCGGCTCCGAGTGGAGCGCCGTGCAAATTGGCGGCGAGGAAGTGTTGGACGTCCGTCGCGGAGAAGACGTAGTTTCCGATTCGCTTGTTCTGGTCGACCGTGAGCCCGAGTTGGCCGAATCCAGTACCGGTCCGGTTGAACGACCGCAGGACGTGATACAGCCCGAGGAAGACCGGGATCTGCACCAGCATGGGTAAGCAACCCAGGACCGGGTTGAAGCCGTGCTCGCGTTGCAGCTTCTGCATCTCCAGTGCCATGCGCTGGCGATCCTTGCCGTATTTCTTCTGCAGCGCCTTGATCTGCGGCTGTAGCTCCTGCATCTGCCGGGTGGTCCGGATTTGCCGGACGAACGGGTGATACAGCAGGGCGCGCAACGTGAACACCAAGAACATCACCGAGAGCGCCCACGCGAAGAAATTCTTGGGCCCCAGCACGTATGCGAACGCCTTATACCAGAGCCACATGATTGCCGACACCGGGTAGTAGAAGATGTCGAGGCTGAACCAATCAAACAAAAGACGCACTCTCCCGTCGCTCCGCTGGGGCGCCGCGGCGTTGGGGTACCGGGTCCCAGCCTCCCCGATGCCACGGCCCGCATTTGACGAGCCGGACCGTCGCCAGCCAGCTGCCGTGGAGCAGTCCGTGCTCGGTGAGGGCATCTACGGCGTACTGACTGCACGTCGGCATGAACCGGCACGTCGGTAAGCGCAGTGGCGAAACCATGTGCCGGTACAGCTGGATAACGAAGATCAGTCCTTGCGCGACGGTTCGGCCGGCAGCACCGGCGACCCGTGTCGGCCGGGCGCTCACCGCCTCGGCGCCATCAGGTCATGAGCTCGTTGCAAGCCGGTCTGCATCTGCGTCTTCAATGTCGCCGACGAGGCTTGCCGACTAGTCGGGAGCGCGCGGACCACCACGTGTGCCGCGGGATCCATGTCCCCCAGCATGCCTCGCACGACATGGCGTAGCCGCCGGGCCACCCGGTGGCGCTGAACGGCCGAGCCCACCGACTTGGCCACGATGAGCCCGACCCGAGGCCCGTTCGCCTCGCTGCCGGGCGCATCACTTGCGCGCCGCGCATGCATGACGATGTCCGGCTGCACGGCTCGTACCCCGTGCTTAACCGCCGCGTTGAAGTCAGCCGATCGCCTCATGCGATTCCGTGCGGGAAGCACCGCTTTCAATACCTAGAGTCAGTTCACGCGGTCAACGACCGCCGCCCCTTGCGGCGCCGACCGGACACAATCGCACGGCCGGCCCGAGTGCGCATCCGCAACCGGAAGCCATGCACCCGGGCTCGACGCCGATTATTCGGCTGGAAGGTCCGCTTGCCCTTGGCCACGGCTGTCTCCTTTGGTGTTCTGCCACCGCAATCCCCAGGCTCACCCGTCGGACCCGCGGTCCGCACGGAATGCTGGGTGAGTCGTGGCAGACTCGCTGTCTCGCTGGTAGCCGGCGCGGTCTCCGAGCGGCACCCGGTTCGCAGCCGTATCGCCAACATTCGGGCGACTGTTCGAGGGTACTGATGACCCGGTCGCCGGGTCAAACCAGTGGCTCGGCCACGAAGCCGACGGCTGTCAGGTCAAGCCGCTGCTCCCGCAAGCGCCCGTCAGCTGTGTCAAGTCACTTCATCGGAATATTGCAGAACTGTTGGCACGTGCACCGAAAACTGTTAGCTTCAGGCAATGCCGTTTCAGACCGGAACGGCGCCCGAAAACGAAGCGACGGTGGCGGATCGGGTATCTGGCCGGGCAACCGGTGTGGCTACCTTGAGCGCCGACCCCGCGGGCCGTCCTCGATAGACCGCGGTGCGGTAACCACCGCCCTGTCCACACCTGTGGATAAGTATGTGGACAGTCCGTCGTCGCATCGGTGGCTGTGCCTCGACCGGGAAGCGGGGGATCCGTCGTTGACCGATGATCCCGGTTCGAACTTCACGATGGTATGGAGCGACGTCGTCTCCGAGTTGAACGGCGAGACACATCGCATTCACACCGGCTCCAACGGCGACGCGCTGGCCACCTCGTTGACTCCGCAGCAACGTGCCTGGTTGAACCTCGTTCAGCCACTCACCATCGTCGAGGGATTCGCCCTGCTGTCGGTTCCCAGCAGTTTTGTGCAAAACGAGATCGAACGCCACCTCCGAACCCCGATCACCGACGCGCTGAGCCGACGGCTTGGGCAAGAGGTCCAACTGGGTGTGCGGATCGCACCGCACTCGGCCCCCGACGGTGAAGCCGAGATGATGACCCCGGCCGGCGATACCGCACTCGAGCCCGATGAGGTCGACGAAGATAGTGAAGCACTGGCCAGCGCCCATGAGGATTGGCCGACGTACTTCACCGAACGACCCCGCAGCCATGACCCGGCCTCGGTGGCCGGCACCAGTCTGAATCGGCGCTACACCTTCGACACTTTCGTGATCGGCGCATCCAACCGGTTCGCGCATGCCGCCGCTCTCGCGATCGCCGAAGCACCGGCCCGCGCCTACAACCCCCTTTTCATCTGGGGCGAATCCGGATTGGGCAAAACACATCTCCTGCACGCGGCCGGAAATTATGCGCAGCGCCTGTTTCCCGGTATGCGGGTCAAGTACGTCTCGACCGAAGAGTTCACCAACGACTTCATCAACTCGCTGCGCGACGACCGCAAGGTCGCCTTCAAGCGCAGCTATCGCGATGTCGACGTGCTGCTGGTCGACGACATTCAATTCATCGAAGGCAAGGAAGGCATCCAGGAGGAGTTCTTCCACACCTTCAATACCTTGCACAATGCCAACAAGCAGATCGTCATCTCCTCCGATCGCCCACCCAAGCAACTGGCCACCCTGGAGGATCGGTTGCGAACACGGTTCGAATGGGGCTTGATCACCGACGTCCAGCCACCCGAGCTGGAAACCCGGATCGCGATCTTGCGCAAGAAGGCTCAGATGGAGCGTCTCGCCGTGCCCGGCGACGTCCTCGAGCTGATCGCCAGCAGCATCGAACGAAACATCCGAGAGCTCGAGGGCGCGTTGATCCGGGTGACGGCGTTTGCCTCACTGAACAAGACGCCGATCGACAAAGCTTTAGCCGAGATCGTGTTACGCGACCTCATCGCCGACGCAAGCACCATGCAGATCAGCGCGGCGACCATCATGGCAGCGACCGCGGAGTACTTCGACACCACGGTCGAGGAATTGCGAGGACCCGGGAAAACCCGGGCGCTGGCCCAGTCGCGGCAGATCGCGATGTATCTCTGCCGAGAACTCACCGACCTGTCGTTGCCCAAGATCGGCCAGGCATTCGGGCGAGACCACACCACGGTGATGTACGCACAACGCAAGATCCTGTCCGAGATGGCTGAACGACAAGAGGTCTTCGATCATGTCAAGGAACTCACGACCCGTATCCGCCAACGCTCCAAGCGCTGAAAGTTACGTCCGGCCTGTGGTGCTGCCGCGACACCATTGCGGGCAATCCGATGTACACAACAGTGTGGACAACGCGCGAAGCGTGCCGCGCAGATCGGGGATTGTCGTGCATAACCGGCCGTCTTCCCCAGCACCGCACACGCTACGCACAGCCTCATGCCCGATCCTGCACAGCCCGAAATCCGCTCGAACAGCACCAATACCGTGCTGTCCCCAGTTCGCACAGGCCTTAATACTGTTACTGAAATCTCTTCATCAGTTCTTCTTTGAAGAACGGCCTGGGGAGACTTGGCACCCCCGCGCCGGGGAGGGTGTCGCCGATGTCGATTAGCCTTCCAAATGGCGTTGGAAGCTCTACGCTCGCCAGGGCGGCCAGGCTGACCTTCGAGGTCGTTGGCTAGAGGTAATGAAGGGACCACTGATGGATGTGGCGACGACAAAAGTTGGCCTTAACGACTTGAAGTTTCGTCTGGTGCGAGACGACTTCGCCGACGCGGTGGCTTGGGTTGCCAAGAATCTGCCCACCAGGCCGACAGTGCCGGTGCTCGCCGGCGTGCTGCTCACCGGTTCCGAAGGCGGGCTGGAGATCTCCGGGTTCGATTACGAGGTATCCGCCGAGGTCCAGATTGCCGCCGAAATAGCCTCTCCGGGAAGCGTTTTGGTGTCTGGACGGCTGCTGTCAGACATCACCCGAGCGCTGCCGAACAAGCCGGTCGATTTCCATGTCGACGGCACCAGGGTCTCGCTGACCTGCGGAAGTGCCAGATTCTCACTGCCGACAATGGCGGTCGAGGACTATCCCACGCTGCCTGCACTGCCGGCCGAAACCGGCACGCTGCCGGCCGACCTGTTCGCTGAGGCCATTGGTCAGGTTGCGGTGGCGGCCGGCCGCGATGACACGCTGCCGATGTTGACCGGCATCCGGGTGGAGATCTCGGGTGCAACGGTGGTCCTGGCCGCTACCGACAGGTTCCGGCTGGCTGTTCGTGAGTTGACGTGGTCGCCGGCGTCGCCGGACATCAAGGCGGCAGTGCTGGTGCCGGCCAAGACGCTCGCCGAGGCCGCCAAAGCGGGCACCGACGGCTCGGAGGTGCATCTCTCCCTGGGCGCCGGTTCGGTCGTCGGCAAGGACGGGCTGCTGGGCATCAGCGGTAACGGCAGACGCAGTACCACTCGACTGCTCGACGCGGAATTTCCAAAATTTCGGCAGTTGCTGCCCGCCGAACACACCGCGGTCGCGACGATCGGCGTGGCAGAGCTGACGGAGGCGATCAAGCGGGTTGCTCTGGTCGCCGACCGCGGCGCCCAGGTGCGGATGGAATTCGCCGAAGGACTGCTGCGGCTGTCCGCCGGCGCCGACGACGTCGGGCGGGCCGAGGAGGATCTGCAAGTCGACTTCGCCGGCGAACCGTTGACGATCGCGTTCAACCCGAACTATCTGACTGACGGGCTGGGTGCGGTGCATTCTGAACGGGTGTCGTTCGGGTTCACGACTCCCAGCCGGCCTGCGGTGTTGCGGCCGGCGACCACCGACGAGTTGGCACCGCACGACGGGGCTCCGTTCCCGGCCCTCGATACGGAGTACGTGTATCTGTTGATGCCGGTGCGATTGCCCGGGTGACAGACCGCGGTGTACGTCCGGCACCTGGGGTTGCGTGATTTTCGTTCGTGGGCGCGCGCTGACCTGGAGCTTGCACCCGGTCAGACGGTGTTCGTCGGCCCCAACGGGTACGGTAAGACCAATCTGGTTGAGGCGCTGTGGTATTCGTCTACCCTCAGTTCACATCGGGTAGCGACCGATGCGCCGTTGATACGGGTGGGTGCCGAGCGGGCGCTGATCTCGACGATTGTGGTCAACGAGGGACGCGAATGCGCGGTGGACCTCGAAATCGCAGCTGGGCGGTCCAATAAAGCGCGGCTGAACCGCTCGCCCCTCCGCAGCACCAGAGAGGTGGCCGGGGTGCTGCGTGCGGTTCTCTTCGCTCCCGAAGACTTGGCGTTGGTGCGCGGTGATCCCGCCGATCGCCGCCGCTACCTGGACGAGTTGGCGACGCTACGCCGGCCACGGGTGGCCGCCGTGCGCTCTGATTACGAAAAGGTGCTGCGGCAGCGCACCGCACTGCTGAAAACGATAACCGGGGCCAGACACCGAGGCGACCGCGGTGTCTTGGACACCCTCGACGTCTGGGACGCCCGCTTGGCCGCCCACGGCGCCGAGTTGATGAGCGTTCGCATTGATCTGGTCAATCAACTGGCGCCCGAACTGGCGAAGGCTTACCAGCTGGTGGCGCCTGGACCGCGCGCTGCCGCGGTCGGCTACCGCCCCAGTACGGCTCTCGAGCCCGGTGCCGGGATCGACGTCGAAACGCTGCAGGCCGCCCTGCTCGCCGCATTGGCCGCGCGTCGCGACGCTGAACTCGAGCGAGGGATGTGTCTGGTGGGTCCGCACCGCGACGATCTCGAGCTGGTGTTAGGTGATCAACCCGCCAAAGGTTTTGCAAGTCATGGTGAGTCGTGGTCGATAGCGTTGTCGTTGCGATTGGCTGCCTACGAACTGTTGCGGGCTGACGGCAGCGAACCGGTCCTGCTGCTCGATGATGTTTTTGCCGAACTCGACGCGGCGCGCCGCCAGGCGTTGGCGACCGTCGCCGCGTCAGCAGAGCAGGTCCTGGTCACCGCCGCGGTAGCGGAAGACATTCCGGGCGGCTGGGATGCCACCCGGGTGGCGATTGCGTCGCAGGACGATGACAACGGACGGTTGTCGGTGGTTCAGTCGTGACGAATCCCGATGGTCGACTGAACTCGGCGAATTCTGACGGCGGTGACCGTGATGCGCAGTCGACCGCGATGGATTTGGTCAGGCGCACGCTGGCCGAAGCACGAGACGCCGCCCAGATGCGCGGCAAGAACGTCGGGCGCGGGCGGGTCATACCGCCACCATCGCGCCGGGTAGCCGGTACCGAGCGCCGGCGACGGTGGTCGGGGCCTGGCCCGGACTACCGCGACCCGCAACCATTCGGTAGGGCGGCCCGAGAAATGGCCAAAAAGCGAGGCTGGTCGCCCCGGGTGGCTGAAGGCACGGTGCTGGGCCAGTGGCCGGCGGTGGTAGGGCATCAGATTGCTGATCACGCCACGCCGGTCAGCTTGACCGACGGGGTGCTGAGCATAACGGCCGAATCGACCGCGTGGGCGACGCAGCTGCGAATGATGCAAGCCCAAATCCTCGCGAAGATCGCCCAAGCCGTGGGTGACGGTGTGGTGAAGTCGCTGAGAATCACCGGCCCTACGGCGCCGTCGTGGCGGAAGGGCCCGCTGCACATCGCCGGCAGAGGCCCGCGCGACACCTACGGATAGCGCCGTCCGAAGAACGAGGCTTCGTCGGCTGAGAGCCGCCAGGACGGCGCAAACGCACTGCGCCAGCGTCGGGACACGCCTTCCCCTGAATTGTCGGACTCACGGCGCGCTTAGCTGTGCAGAAACGCGCCTGGAAAGTCGGTGCGGCCCCGTCGTGACGGTAGACTGGACGAAGACCTTGCTGCGGTGACCGGACCGCGGGCATGTAACCCCCGAGGAGAGCTATCCGATCGTGGCTGCCCAGAAGAAGAAGGCACAAGAGGAATACGGCGCTTCATCCATCACGATTCTCGAGGGCCTGGAAGCGGTCCGCAAACGTCCGGGCATGTACATCGGCTCCACCGGTGAGCGCGGTCTGCACCATCTCATCTGGGAAGTGGTCGACAACGCCGTCGATGAGGCGATGGCCGGCTATGCGACCACCGTCAACGTGGTGCTGCTCGAAGATGGTGGAGTCGAAGTCGGGGACGACGGTCGCGGCATCCCCGTAGGCATGCACGCGTCGGGAATACCCACCGTCGACGTCGTGATGACCCAGCTACACGCCGGCGGCAAATTCGATTCGGATTCCTACGCCATCTCGGGTGGTCTGCACGGTGTGGGCGTGTCGGTGGTCAACGCGTTGTCCTCCCGGCTCGAAGTGGAGATCAAACGCGACGGCTACGAGTGGTACCAGTTCTACGACCACTCGGTCCCCGGCACCCTCAAGCAGGGCGAGAAGACGAAGAAAACCGGGTCGACGGTGCGCTTCTGGGCCGATTCGGACGTTTTCGAGACCACCGAATACGACTTCGAGACCGTCGCCCGCCGGCTGCAAGAGATGGCTTTTCTCAACAAGGGGCTGACCATCAACTTGACCGATGAACGCGTCAGTCAGGAGGAGGTCGTCGACGAAGTCGTCAGCGACACCGCCGAAGCACCCAAGTCCGCCGAAGAAAAGGCCGCCGAGTCCAAAGCTCCGCATAAGGTCAAGCACCGCACCTTTCACTACGCCGGTGGTTTGGTCGATTACGTCAAGCACATCAACCGGACCAAGAGCGCGATCCACTCCAGCATCGTCGACTTCTCCGGGAAAGGGACCGGCCACGAGGTTGAGATCGCCATGCAATGGAACGCCGGCTATTCAGAGTCGGTGCACACCTTCGCCAACACGATCAACACCCATGAAGGCGGTACCCATGAAGAGGGTTTCCGCAGCGCGTTAACGTCGGTGGTGAACAAGTACGCCAAGGACCGCAAACTGCTCAAAGACAAGGACCCCAACCTCACCGGCGACGACATTCGCGAAGGCCTGGCCGCAGTCATCTCGGTCAAGGTCAGCGAGCCGCAGTTCGAGGGTCAGACGAAGACGAAGCTGGGTAACACCGAAGTCAAGTCGTTCGTGCAGAGGGTATGCAACGAGCAGCTCAACCATTGGTTCGAGGCCAACCCGACCGACGCGAAAATTGTTGTCAACAAGGCGGTTTCATCGGCGCAAGCACGGATCGCGGCCCGCAAGGCCCGGGAATTGGTGCGCCGCAAGAGCGCCACGGATCTAGGTGGCCTGCCCGGGAAGCTGGCCGACTGCCGCTCTACTGACCCGCGCAAGTCCGAACTATATGTCGTGGAAGGTGATTCGGCCGGAGGTTCGGCCAAGAGCGGTCGCGACTCGATGTTCCAGGCGATCCTTCCGTTGCGTGGCAAGATCATCAACGTCGAAAAGGCCCGCATCGACCGCGTCCTGAAGAACACCGAAGTGCAAGCCATCATCACCGCACTCGGTACCGGGATCCACGACGAATTCGACATCACTAGGCTGCGCTACCACAAGATCGTGCTGATGGCCGACGCTGACGTCGACGGCCAGCACATCTCGACGTTGCTGTTGACGCTGTTGTTCCGGTTCATGCGGCCGCTGATTGAAAACGGGCATGTTTTCCTGGCCCAGCCCCCGCTGTACAAGCTGAAATGGCAGCGCAGCGCACCGGAATTCGCCTACTCCGACCGAGAACGCGACGGTCTGCTCGAAGCTGGGCAGAAAGCCGGCAAAAAGATCAATAAGGACGACGGCATCCAGCGGTACAAAGGTCTGGGTGAGATGGACGCAAGGGAGTTGTGGGAGACCACCATGGACCCGTCGGTGCGGGTGTTGCGTCAGGTGACCCTGGACGACGCTGCGGCCGCCGATGAATTGTTCTCCATTCTGATGGGCGAGGATGTCGATGCCCGCCGCAGTTTCATCACCCGCAACGCCAAAGACGTTCGTTTCCTTGATGTCTGATCGGCCGGTTCTCCCACTCGCCACCAAACGAGGAATCAATGACTGACACCACGCTGCCACCGGGTGACGACTCCGTCGACCGGATAGAGCCAGTCGACATCCAGCAGGAGATGCAGCGCAGCTACATCGATTACGCCATGAGCGTGATCGTGGGCCGGGCGCTGCCGGAGGTGCGAGACGGCCTCAAACCCGTGCACCGCCGTGTGCTCTATGCGATGTTCGATTCTGGGTTCCGACCAGACCGCAGCCACGCGAAATCGGCACGCTCTGTTGCCGAAACGATGGGTAACTATCACCCGCACGGCGACGCGTCGATCTACGACACCCTGGTTCGGATGGCTCAGCCGTGGTCGCTGCGCTACCCGCTGGTCGACGGCCAGGGCAACTTCGGCTCACCGGGCAACGATCCGCCGGCGGCGATGAGGTACACCGAGGCGCGGCTGACTCCGCTGGCCATGGAGATGCTGCGCGAAATCGACGAGGAGACAGTCGGTTTCATCCCAAACTACGACGGCCGGGTTCAGGAACCCACGGTGCTGCCAAGCCGGTTCCCCAACCTGCTCGCCAACGGTTCAGGTGGCATCGCGGTCGGCATGGCGACCAACATCCCGCCGCACAACCTTCGTGAGCTCGCCGACGCGGTGTTCTGGGCGCTGGACAACTACGACGCCGACGAAGAGACCACCCTGGCCGCGGTCACCGAGCGGGTCAAAGGGCCCGACTTCCCCACCGCCGGGCTGATCGTGGGTTCGCAGGGTATTGCCGACGCCTACAAGACCGGTCGTGGCTCCATCCGGATGCGCGGCGTCGTCGAGGTCGAGGAAGACACCAAAGGCCGCTCCTCCCTTGTCATTACCGAGCTGCCGTATCAGGTCAACCACGACAATTTCATCACCTCTATCGCCGAGCAGGTGCGCGACGGCAGGTTGGGCGGCATCTCCAACGTCGAAGACCAGGGCAGCGACCGGGTCGGCGTGCGCATCGTCGTCGAGCTCAAACGCGACGCGGTTGCCAAGGTGGTGCTGAACAACCTCTACAAGCACACCCAGTTGCAAACCAGCTTCGGCGCCAACATGCTGTCGATCGTCGACGGCGTGCCGCGCACGCTGCGCCTCGACCAGTTGATCCGGCACTACGTCGAGCATCAACTCGACGTCATCATCAGGCGCACCACCTACCGGCTGCGAAAGGCCAACGAACGAGCGCACATTCTGCGCGGACTGGTCAAAGCGCTCGACGCGCTGGACGAGGTGATCGCGCTGATCCGAGCCTCGGAAACCGTCGACACCGCCCGGGCCGGCCTGATCGAGCTGCTGGACGTCGACGAGATCCAGGCCCAAGCCATCCTCGACATGCAACTGCGGCGCCTGGCCGCGCTGGAGCGCCAGCGCATCGTCGACGACCTGGCCAAGATCGAGGCTGAGATAGCCGACCTGGAAGACATCCTGGCCAAACCGGAGCGGCAACGCCGGATCGTGCGCGACGAGCTCGCCGAGTTGGTGGACAAGCATGGCGACGATCGCCGAACCCGGATCGTCGCGGCCGACGGCGAGGTCAGCGACGAGGATCTGATCGCCCGCGAAGACGTCGTCGTCACGATCACCGAGACCGGGTACGCCAAGCGCACCAAGACCGATCTGTACCGCAGCCAAAAGCGCGGTGGCAAAGGGGTGCAGGGCGCCGGACTCAAACAGGACGACATCGTCGCGCACTTCTTCGTGTGCTCGACGCACGACTGGATCTTGTTCTTCACCACCCAGGGCCGGGTCTACCGGGCGAAGGCCTACGAGCTACCCGAAGCGTCCCGGATAGCGCGGGGGCAGCACGTCGCCAACCTGCTGGCATTCCAACCCGAAGAACGCATCGCCCAGGTCATCCAGATTCGCAGCTACGAGGACGCGCCCTATCTGGTGCTGGCGACCCGCAACGGGTTGGTGAAAAAGACCAAGCTGACTGATTTCGACTCGAACCGCTCGGGCGGAATCGTCGCCATCAATCTGCGCGACGGCGACGAACTGGTCGGCGCGGTCCTGTGCTCGGCCGGTGCGGACTTACTGCTGGTCTCGGCCAAAGGCCAGTCCATCCGCTTCTCGGCCACCGACGAGGCGTTGCGCCCGATGGGCCGGGCCACATCCGGCGTGCAAGGCATGCGCTTCAACACCGATGACCGGCTGCTGTCGCTCAACGTGGTCCGCGAAGGCACCTATCTATTGGTCGCCACCTCCGGCGGCTACGCCAAACGCACCGCGATCGAGGAGTACACCCCGCAGGGGCGCGGCGGTAAAGGCATCCTGACCATCCAGTACGACTCGCGGCGCGGCCGGCTGGTCGGGGCATTGATCGTCGACGACGACACCGAGTTGTATGCCATCACCTCCGGCGGCGGGGTGATCCGCACGGCAGCACGACAGGTCCGCCGGGCCGGGCGGCAAACCAAGGGCGTCCGATTGATGAATCTGGGCGCGGGCGACACACTGTTAGCCATTGCCCGCAATGCCGAAGAAGCCGGGGTAACCGACGAAGAGTTGGGTAGCTAGCCTGGTGAGATGTGGTCCGCGGATCGGGCCGAGGAAACATCGGAGCATTCAACCGCCACCGCCCGGAGGACCCGGGCGCACACGTAAGGAGCCGGGGTGACTTCACCGAAGGAGCCTGGATCGTCCAGGCCCGGCGACGGTCAGGGAAATCGGAACGGCTCGCCCGACCAAGGCGGCGCACATCGGTCAGTTGGGCGGCCGGGCCGGGCCGGCGACACCGGCGAGGTGCCGCCATGGCAGCGTGCTGCGCCGCGGACGCGCCAATCCCGGGCCACTGCGGATGCATCCGCGCACGCTGAATCGCGTCCGGCGGCCCAACCCGACGTGGAAGCCCGCGTGAGCCGATTCATCTCCGGCACCGCCGCACCCAAGGCCTTTCAGTCCCCGGCGGCAGGGCACACCAGCGCCCCGACAGAGGAGTCCAAGGCGTCGTCACCACGAACAGACGGCCAGCATGCCGAGGCCTACGCCAGCGAGTTACCCGATCTGTCCGGGCCGCTGCCGCGAACGGGGCACCGCAGGTCTGCCGCCGAATCCGGCGCGGATGCTCCGACCGAAACGACTGTGCGACGGTCGGCCCCTGCGGAAGGCCGTGCGCAGGTTTCTTCTCGCCGGACTCGCGGTCCGGTACGGGCGAGTATGCAGCTTCGCCGGATCGATCCGTGGAGCACGATGAAGGTGTCACTGATTCTTTCGGTGGCGCTGTTCTTCGTCTGGATGATCGCGGTGGCGTTCCTCTACCTGGTGCTGGGTGGCATGGGCGTGTGGAGCAAGCTGAACAGCAACGTCGGCGACCTGCTCACCAACACCGGCGGCGGCGGCAACGGTGAACTGGTCTCCAGCGGGACGATTTTCGGTGGTGCCGTTCTAATTGGTTTAGTCAACATCGTGCTGCTGACGGCGATGGCCACCGTCGGCGCGTTCATCTACAACTTGACGACCGATCTGATCGGCGGCGTCGAAGTGACGTTGGCGGACCTCGACTAGTTCGGCGCCGACGACAGCGTTTGGGCGGCGGACGCCGATTGCGGTAATCTCGGCGCTCGGCTGTGTGGCAGTACGGGCCTATAGCTCAGGCGGTTAGAGCGCTTCGCTGATAACGAAGAGGTCGGAGGTTCGAGTCCTCCTAGGCCCACAACCATGTGTTCACTACGACGAACCGCCAAAGTGGTGCTCCCGTTGGCCGCGGTCGCCGTGATAGCGGCGGTGGCGTCTCGGCGCGGTGTCGAGGTGTGGCACGTGGCAGCTGACCAGCAGACTGGTCACGACCTGGGGCCTTAGCTCAGTTGGTAGAGCGCTGCCTTTGCAAGGCAGAAGTCAGGGGTTCGAATCCCCTAGGCTCCACTTTTTTGCGAATCCCCAATGTCACGGAGAGGACTGGACATCCACGCTCGGCGGGCGCGGTGACGGCTCCGGACGCGAGGAGCGGCGGATGACCGAGAACGCGGCCGCGCCAGCCGCGAGCACTGATGCGGCGACGCCGGCGATGATCCATGGATGCTTCCCACGCGGACGCGGGGCACCCTGCAACACCGCCGGCAGGCTGGTCACAACTTGTTGTGCGGCGGCCAACTCTTGGGCGACCGTCTCCTGTGCGGCGGCCAGCTCTCGCGCGAGCCGGCCTTCTCGATATCGGCGCCGCAAAGCCGATGCACCGGTATGCGCGTAGCGAGCCCCGATCTCGACGACGCCGCGCGTGACATCCGCTGGGCCGACTGCCGTATAGACAAGACCGCGCGACAGCCGCTGTCGCGGGGTCATGCGGGCCGTGGTGTTCGCGCTCATCTCGCGCCTTTCTGCTCAAGGTGCTTCCGGAACGTTACACACTGCCGGCGTCGGCACAGCTGCGGGCCTGACGAGCGCATGCCGCGAAGAACGGTACATCTAGTGGCACCCGTGACGAGAACCCTTAGCGGCCAATGGCAGACTGTCTGGTCGTGACCAGCAGCCCCAATCAGACCGCGACGGCAACTCTGCACACCAATCGCGGTGACATCAAGATCGCCTTGTTCGGCAACCATGCTCCCAAGACTGTCGCCAACTTCGTGGGTTTGGCGCAGGGAACGAAGGAGTATTCGACGGAGAACGCCTCGGGCAGCACATCCGGACCCTTCTACGACGGCGCGGTGTTCCACCGGGTGATCAACGGTTTCATGATTCAAGGCGGCGACCCGACCGGGACTGGTCGCGGCGGGCCGGGATACCGGTTCGCCGACGAGTTCCATCCTGAACTGCAATTCGACAAGCCCTACCTGTTGGCGATGGCGAATGCAGGGCCAGGAACCAACGGTTCGCAATTTTTCATCACGGTTGGCCAGACGCCGCATCTGAACCGGCGCCACACCATCTTCGGCGAGGTCGTCGATCCGGAATCGCAGAAGGTCGTCGACAACATCGCCACCACCGCCACCGACCGCAATGACCGCCCCAGCGAATCTGTCGTCATCGAGTCAATCACCATTTCCTAGCAGCGACCGGCTCACCCGGTTTGCGAGCCGGCATAACCTTCGGCGGTCAGGACGTCTAGGACCGCCAGCGGCTCGGTACCCAGGTCCCACCGGGAGAACACCAGCAACTGGCCCGCCACCGTGTCGATTTCGAGCAGACGGACCTTGCGCCCAACCCGACGGAACTCGGTGATGCGGACCAGCCTTAACTGTTCGCGTTTGAGAACCTGCGTCTGCCACCATCCCCGCACGACGAGCCCGTCCGGAATCATTGCCAACCTCGGCCGGGCGCGCCAGGAGCCGCCAGCGAACAGGATCAGACCGGTGCCGGCAACCCCCGCCAGAACACGGCCGGGTGGATCTGTGACAAAGAACACAATAAGCAGAGCGACCACTACCCCGCCGATACCGCACGCGGCAATGCTCGCGGCGCTCGGCGCCCAGCCGGTTTCCTGGCCCGGGCTGTCACCGGGCTCAACCACGTGCGATGCCGTTATCCACAGGCGCTATACACAATGGGGATGAATCACACGCGTGTGATTGCTTGACCGGAAGGTTGTCGACGCAGTAACGCTGTGCGGTTCAAATGCATTCATCGCGGCCCGCCGGTGGCCTAATGCCAACGCATCGTGAGCAACAGTCCGGTGATCATGAACGCGAAGGCGATCGCGTAGTTCCATGCGCCCAACTCGGCCATCCAGTTCAGCGCGGCCGGAGCATCAGTGCCGGTAGCGGCCAGCTGAAACACCATCAACCAGACCAGGCCGACGAGCATGAGCCCGAGGAACAAAGCCACGAACCACACACTCGACGGGCCGGCCTTGACCTTCACCGGAATACGGCTCACCGTGCTGACGGTGAAGTCGCTCTTCTTGCGGACCTTGGACTTCGGCATTGATACCTCGGACAGTTCTGCAGGACGGATGTCACGATAACTACGTCGGTGGCGACGAGTTTCGGCTACGAGACTAACTCAACCGATGTCTTGATCAGCGAATGGAGACCCGATGGCTGGCCCAACCGCCCGGCGTCTGTCCCGGCGGTTCCCGCATCGGCGGCCGAACCGGACACCGCCGGGGTCTCCGTGGCGGGTCGGCGTCCCAGTGGTGTGCCTGCTGGCGGGAGTGTTACTGGCCGCCACCCATGGGGTCTCCGGCGGCAGCGAGATCCGGCGTAGTGACGCGCCGCGCCTGGTTGACCTCGTACGGGCAGAGCAATCATCGGTTGCTCGCCTCAGCGCCGAACGAGATGCGCTGGGGAGCAGAATCGACTCGACGCATGGGCGATCAACGAGCCGGGCATTGGCCGCCATGCTCAACCGGTCAGCGGAGCTGGCGGTGCAAGCCGGTCTGGCACCCGTCCATGGGCCGGGGCTGGTGGTGACGCTCACCGACGCTGCGCGCGACGCCAACGGGCGCTTCCCGCGCGACGCATCTCCCGACGACCTGGTTGTGCATCAACAGGACATCCAGGCGGTTCTCGACGCGATGTGGAGTGCCGGCGCGGAAGGGATTCAGATGCAGGACCAGCGTCTCATCGCCACCTCGGCGCCCCGCTGCGTCGGAAACACGCTGCTGCTCAACGGGCGTACCTACAGTCCGCCCTACACCATCGCCGCCGTCGGCGATGCGGCCGGGATGCAGGCCGCGTTGGCCGGCGCTCCCCTGGTCACCCTGTACAAGCAATACGTTGTCCGGTTCGGCCTCGGCTACGACGAGGCCGCCAAGCCCGACCTGCAGATCGCCGGCTACACCGAGCCGATCCGAATGCACTTCGCAGCGCCGGCAGGCCCCCTCGGCTACTGACGACGGTAGCCTGTGACGGTGCGGGTCTTGGTCGTCGACAACTACGACAGTTTTGTCTTCAACCTGGTGCAGTATCTCGGCCAACTGGGCGTCGAGGCTCAGGTGTGGCGCAACGACGACCCCAGAATGTCCGATGAGACCTCGGTCGCCGCCGACTTCGACGGGGTGCTGCTGAGCCCGGGACCGGGCACGCCCGAACGCGCGGGCGCCTGCATCGGCCTGGTGCACGCTTGCGCGGGCGCCGGTACCCCGCTGCTGGGAGTGTGTCTGGGTCACCAGGCCATCGGCGTCGCTTTCGGCGCCACCGTGGACCGCGCCCCCGAGCTGCTGCACGGCAAGACCAGCAATGTGTTCCACACCAATGCCGGCGTCCTACAAGGCCTTCCGGATCCGTTCACCGCGACGCGGTACCACTCACTGACCATCCTGCCGGAGACCTTGCCCGCTGCACTGGAAGTGACCGCCCGCACGCGCAGCGGTGTCATCATGGCGGTGCGGCACACCGAGCTGCCGATTCACGGTGTGCAATTCCATCCGGAGTCAATCCTCACCGAGGGCGGGCACCGAATGCTGGCGAACTGGCTGGCGTGCTGCGGGCAGGTGCGCGATGACGCGTTGGTGCGCAGGCTGGAACGGGAGGTACTGAGAAGTACCGCCGACGCGCGGCCGCTGGCGACTACTGACCGAACTTCAGCGTGATGTTGCCGTCCCTGTTGACGCCTTGTCCGGCTGCCGGACTCTGATAAACCACCCGGGCACGCGCCGAGCCGCCGGCGTCGACGTCGGCGCCTTTGACCAGCACGCCGGTCCAGCCAAGTGCGCGCAACTGCGGTTCAGCCTCAGTCCAGAACATTCCGGACAGATCCGGCATCAGGAACTGGTTGCCTTTGGAGACCTGCAACTCGATCACCGAATCCAATGGCACCGTGGCGCCGGCGGGCGGGTTGCATCCAAGCACATCACCGGCCGGGCGAAGACTATCCACCGGAGTTTGGCTGATCTTGGTGAAACCGTAGACGCCGAGGTTCTTCTGCGCGATGTCCACCGTCTGCCCCACGACGTCGGGAATCTGCTTGGTCGCCGGCCCGGTGCCGACAACGATGGTGATCTCGTTCGTGATAGCCGAGGTCTGGTTGGCCGGCGGGCTGGTGCCGACCACTCGGCCGTTGAGTTCCGGCGTCGACGGCGAGTCCACTTCTTTGAATCTGCTGAAGCCGGCGTACTTCAATTTTCTCACCGCGTCGGCGTAGGTCAGCGAGGAGACGTCGGGCAGTTCACGCTGTTCGGGTCCGGTCGAGACGTTGATGGTGATCTCGTCACCCGCAGCGACCGAGGCGTTGGCGCTTGGATCGGTGCCGATGACGTGGTCCGGCGGCACCAGCGAGTCGGGTCGTTGTTGGGTGCGAGTTTTGAACCCGCGGTTCTGCAACGCCGCGATGGCGTCGGCCGAGAGCTGGCCGCGCACGTCCGGCACCTGCACGCTGCGGGTGTCGTTGCCGAAGCTGTTGATCAAGATGGTGACCACGACGGTCAGCACCGCTAGCACGGCGACCGCGATCAGCCAGCGGCTCACCGAACCCACCGTCCGGTCGGTGGTGAAGTCGAGCCGCTGGCGAGGCAACGCATCGGTGTGCGCGCCAACGGAACGCGTGCTCGACGTGGACGAGAGCAACGATGTCCGTTCCGCGTCCGTGAGCACCTTGGGCGCTTCCGGAGGCTCTCCGTTGTGCACCCGGACCAGGTCGGCGCGCATCTCGGCCGCGGTCTGATACCGATTGTCCGGGTTCTTGGCCAACGCTTTCAGCACGACAGCGTCGAGATCGGCCGAGACGCCCTCGTGGCGTTGTGACGGCGGAACGGGATCTTCACGTACATGCTGATAAGCCACCGCGACGGGCGAGTCGCCGACGAAGGGCGGCTGCCCGGTGAGGACTTCGTACAGGACGCAGCCCAGCGAGTAGACGTCGGAGCGGGCGTCGACTGGATCTCCGCGGGCTTGCTCGGGTGAGAGGTACTGCGCCGTACCGATCACCGCCGCGGTCTGGGTGACGCGGTTGCCGCCGTCGGCGATGGCCCGGGCGATACCGAAGTCCATCACTTTGACCGCATTGGTGGTGCTGATCATAATGTTCGCCGGTTTGACGTCGCGGTGGATGATGCCGTGCTGATGACTGAAGTTCAGTGCTTGGCAGGCATCGGCGATGACCTCGATCGCACGCTTGGGCGGCATCGGACCGTCGGTGTGGACGATGTCGCGCAGGGTGACACCGTTGACATATTCCATGACGATGTACGGCAGCGGCCCGGCGGCGGTTTCCGCTTCCCCGGTGTCGTAGACCGCGACGATCGCGGGGTGGTTCAGCGCAGCGGCGTTTTGCGCCTCGCGCCGAAACCTCAAGTAGAAGCTGGGATCTCGGGCCAGGTCGGCGCGCAGCACCTTGACCGCCACGTCGCGATGCAGGCGCATGTCTCGGGCCAGGTGTACCTCGGACATGCCGCCGAAGCCGAGTACGTCCCCGAGTTCGTAGCGGTCGGACAGGTGCTGCGGGGTGGTCATTGCGGCGTCCCGGTCGGCGCCGCGGGATGAGGTTGCCCCAAGGGGGCAATCCGGTCGCGTCCGGGGGGCTTGCCCGGCCGAAGTGGTTTGTGATGATGAGCTGTGCCGCCCGACGGCTGTGTGGACGCCCCGGAACTGCCAGGTGCCGTGCTGGACGGGGTTTCGGTCTGGGTCATCGTCGGGTTCGTCGGGTTCGACTGCCCGGTGTCGCCGCGAGAGTTGATGACGATCAACACCGCGATGATGATCGCCAGAGCTCCCAGCACCCCCGCCGCCCACAGCAGCGCGCGCTGGCCAGCCGAAAACGTGCGCCGCGGCGGCGGCGGGCGGTGACCGCCGGACGCGGGTCTGGACCGGCGGGCCGCCGGGGCCCGGGCGGTGGCGGGGGCGGCGGCCCTGGCCTGCGCGCCGGGAATGGCGGCGGGCGCGGCGCGTCCTGCCTGCGATGCCTGGCTGCTGGGCCGCGGCGGCCGGCGGCCGGCGCGTACGGCGGCGACGGCGTCGGCGAAGGGGCCGCCACTGCGGTAGCGCATGCCAGGATTTTTGACCAACGTGGTCTCGATGAGTTCGCGCACATTGGGCGGCAGTTCGGGGGGCAGCGGTGGTGGCGGCTCTTTGATGTGTTTCATCGCAACAGTCAGGGCGCCGTCACCGGTAAACGGGCGCCGGCCCGAAACTGCTTCATATCCGACCACTCCCAGCGAGTAGACGTCACTGGCCGGGGACGCGTCATGCCCCAGGGCCTGTTCGGGCGCGATGTATTGGGCGGTACCCATCACCATGCCGGTCTGGGTGACCGGCGCGGCGTCGACAGCCTTCGCGATCCCGAAGTCGGTGATCTTCACCTGTCCGGTTGGGGTGATCAGGATGTTGCCGGGCTTGACGTCGCGATGCACCAAGCCGGCGGCGTGCGCCACTTGCAGCGCACGACCGGTCTGCTCGAGCATGTCCAGGGCGTGTCGCAGCGACAGCTTGCCGGTGCGTTTGAGCACCGAGTTGAGTGGCTCACCGTTGACCAGTTCCATCACCAGATAGGCGGTGTGGCCCTCGCCATCCATCTGGGTTTCGCCGTAATCGTGCACGCTGGCGATACCGGGATGGTTGAGCATCGCGGTCGTACGCGCCTCGATCCGGAATCGCTCGATAAATTCCGGGTCAGCGGAGAATTCGTTTTTCAGCACCTTGACTGCGACGCGCCGACCCAGCCGGCTGTCCACCGCCTCCCACACCTGACCCATGCCGCCAGTCGCGATGAGGCGCTGCAACCGATACCGGCCGGACAGCGTCACACCTACTCGCGGGCTCATGGTCCTCCCTGAAGCGCGGCTTCGATCACAGCCCGCCCGATCGGCGCGGCGAGCGCACCGCCGGTTGCGGACAGCCGGTCGGCGCCGTCCTCCACCAGCACCGCAACTGCCACCTTCGGCGCCTGCGCAGGAGCGAACGCGATGTACCAAGCGTGCGGTGGGGTGTTGCGGGGGTCGGTGCCGTGTTCAGCGGTACCGGTCTTGGATGCGATCTGCACGCCGGGGATGGCCCCTTTCTGCTGTGTGACTTGCTCGGCGCCGACCATTAGTTCCGTTAGCTTAGCTGCGACCTGCGGCGACACCGCACGGCGCTGGGAGTGCGGCGCAGTGGTCCCGATGGTAGCGAGGTCTGGTCCCTGGAGGCTGTCCACCAGGTACGGCTGCATCGTCACTCCACCGTTGGCGATCGTCGCCGCCACGACTGCGTTCTGCAGCGGGGTCAACGCGACATCTTTCTGACCGATGCTCGTCATCCCCAGCGCAGCTGCATCCGGGATCGGCCCGAGCGTCGATTCAGCGACTTGCAGCGGGACCGGGTCGAGGGCGCTGTCGAGCCCGAAGGCCTGTGCGGTACTGCGCAAGGCGTCGGTGCCGGTGCGCAGCCCGAGCTGGACGAAGGCGGTGTTGCAGGACCGGGCGAAGGCTTCACGCAGCGACACCGTCGGAGCGCCGCCGCAGGGCGTGCCGCCATAGTTTTCCAAAGTGGCAGTGCTGCTCGGCAACGGAATGCTGGGCGCAGAGGTCAACTGGTCGTCCTCGGTAGACCCGAGTTGGAGCGCGGCAGCGGTAGTGATCACCTTGAAGGTCGATCCCGGCGGATAGGTCTCGGTGATCGCCCGGTTGGTCAGCGGGGAGGCCGGATCGTCGCGTAACCGCTGCCATGCTTGCAACTGCTCGTCGGTGTTGTGCGACGACAACAGATTGGGGTCGTAGGACGGCGACGAGACCAGCGCCAAGATTTTGCCGCTGGCAGGCTCCAGTGCGACGACGGCCCCCTTGCACGGCCCGCCGCAGTCCTGCTGCATCGCGTCCCAGGCAGCCTGTTGAACGCGGGGGTTGATCGTGGTGTCGACATTGCCGCCCCGTGGATCGCGGGCGGTGAAGAAGTCAGCCAGCCGGCGGCCGAAGAGCCGCTGGTCGGATCCATTGAGCACAGGGTCCTCGGCCCGTTCCAGCCCCGTGCTGGAGTAACGAAGCGAGTAGAAGCCGGTGATGGGCGCGTACACCGGCGGGTTGGGGTACACCCGCAGGAATCGGAATCGGCTGTCGGTGGCTACCGAGTAGGCCAGCAGTTGCCCGCTGGCAGTGATCTGGCCCCGCTGGCGGGAGTACTCGTCAAGCAAGACCCGCTGGTTGCGCGGGTCGGTCCGTAAACCGTCGGCTGTGAAGACCTGGGTGAGTGTGGCGTTGAGGAGCAGCAGCACGATCAAGGCCATCACGGTCACCGAGATTCGGCGCAGGGAGGCGTTCATACCCGCTCGATCACCTCAGTGCTGGCAGTCGCCAGCGGCGTCTTCTTCAGCGCCCGGGTGCGCAGCGGGCGTCGCGCCGCATGCGAGATGCGTACCAAGATCGCCAGCAGCAGATAATTCGCCAGCAGCGATGAGCCACCGTAAGACATCCATGGGGTGGTCAGTCCGGTCAGCGGAATGAGCTTGGTCACGCCGCCGACGACGATGAACAGCTGAATGGCCAATGTCGACGCCAAGCCGGCGGCCTGCAGTTTGCCGAAGCTGTCGCGCACCGCGATCGCTGTGCGCAGCCCGCGGACGATGACGATCGTGTAGAGCATCAACAGGCTGGCCAGACCGACCAGCCCGAGCTCTTCGCCGAACGCGGCAATGATGAAATCGGTCGATGCCGCGGGCACGGTGTCCGGCTGACCGTTTCCCAGGCCGGTGCCGAAGATGCCTCCGGTGGCGAAGCTGAACAACGACTGCACGATCTGATAGCCACTGCCGTCCGGATCCCCGAACGGGTTGAGCCAGGTCTGTACGCGGACCCGGACATGGTCGAAAGCGAAGTACGCCGCCACGCTTCCCGCTGCGAACAAGGCCAGGCCCAGAATCACCCAGCTGAACCGCTGAGTGGCCAGATAAACCACCACCAGAAACGACGCATAAAGCAACAGCGAAGTGCCGAGGTCTTTTTCGAAGATCATCACGCCTATCGAGATCACCCAGGCCGCCAGTAGCGGCGCAAGGTCGCGCGCGCGAGGCAAGTCCATGCCGAGCACGTGTTTCCCGGCGCTGGTGAAAAGGCCGCGTTTGGCCACCAGCACGGCGGAAAAGAAGATCAGCAGCAGGATCTTGGAGAACTCTGCGGGCTGAATGGAGAAGCCGGGCAACCGAATCCAAATCTTGGCGCCGTTCTGCTCGGACAGCGCCGTGGGCAGCAGCGCCGGGATCGCCAGCAGCACCAGACCGGCGAGCCCGCAGATGTAGCCGTAGCGCGCCAGCTGTCGATGATCCTTGAGGAAGGTCACCGCTACCGCGAACGCGGCGACGCCCACCAACGTCCACAGCATCTGCTGGTTCGCGCTGGGGTGGGTGCGACCGCCGACGGCGCTGTCGGCCAGGTCGAGCCGGTGGATCATTACCAGACCCAGGCCGTTGAGCAGTGCCACCACCGGTAGGAGCAGCGGATCGGCATAGGGGGCGAAGCGGCGGATGGCCAGATGCGCGCATGCGAACAACGTGAAAAACGCTAGGGCATAGCCGGCCAGATCCCAGCGCAGCGGCCGCTCCTGGTCGGCCTGCACAATTACCAGGGCCGCCGCGATGATCACGGTGGAGAACGACAACAGCAGCAGCTCGGCGTTTCGCCGATTCGGCAGCGGAGGTGTCACCGCGACCGGCGCCTGAGGCTGCGTCGTCATGCCGCTTCTCGGCAGGCGGTGCCGGGTTCGGGTGCGGGTGGCGGAATTGCGGTGGCGGCAGGGCCGCTGGTGGGCGGGGCCGCGGTGTTGGTGGGTTTGCTCGGCCCGGTGCTGCCCGGCGGCGCTCCAGAAGGAGACGGCGCGGCGGAGGGCGACGGTGTCGGGGCCTTGCTCGGGGTGGGTGGCGGCGACGACGGAGGAGCCGGCGTGCACAGCGGGACCAGCGACAAGCCCTGCAGTTGTTTTTTCGCGCCGTCAAGGTCGGCGTACGGTAAGCCGGTCTTGACCAGCTCCTGGCTGGACTGATTCAGGTCAGCCATCTTCAGCGGGCGGCAACCGGGAGCTGTCCCGCTGGGGGGGTAGTGCTCACTGCCGCCGGTGACACAGCCGACCAGCCATGGCTCCTGCAACGTCACACCCAGGATCGATCCCCGGATTCCGCGCATGATGGTCACGGTGCCGTTGGAGTCGGCGACGTAATAGTAGCCACGAATGACGGTGCGACCGGTGGCCAAGCCGGCAAGCAACAACAGCACTACCAGCGCGATACCGATGGCCAGTCGGCGCCGCGAGTAGCGCGGGCGGGTGGGCGTTTCCGGCGGCGGCGCGACCGGTTTCGCCGGGGCCTTTCGCGCATTAATAGCTGAGGCCCGGCCGGCGGAGGTGTTGGGCCGGGTTTGGTGATCTTCGTCGCCGGACACCGCCCCCGCCAAGATGGGCTGGGTTTGTCCGTAGTCGTTGTCGACGACATCGGCGACGACCACGGTTACGTTGTCGGGGCCACCGCCACGTAAGGCGAGTTCGATGAGGCGTTCGGCGCTTTCGCCGACGTCCGGAAGCTTCAGTGCATCCCGGATGGTTTCGTCGCTGACGGGGTCGGAAAGCCCGTCTGAGCACAGCAGGTAGCGGTCGCCGGGACGGGTTTCGCGCATGGTCAGCGTGGGTTCGACCTCATGGCCGGTCAATGCCCGCATGATGAGCGAACGTTGCGGGTGGCTGTGCGCCTCTTCGCGGGTGATACGCCCTTCGTCGACCAAGGTCTGGACAAAGGTGTCGTCTTTGGTTATCTGCGTCAGCTCACCGTCACGGAGCAGATATCCACGCGAATCACCGATGTGCACCAGCCCGATGCGATTGCCGGCGAACAGGATTGCGGTGAGGGTCGTGCCCATGCCCTCGAGTTCGGGCTCCATCTCGACCTGCGCGGCGATCGCCGAGTTGCCCGCCCGAACGGCGGCGTCGAGCTTGCCGAGCAAGTCGCCGCCGGGCTCATCGTCATCGAGGTGGGCCAGCGCCGCGATCGCCAGCTGGGAGGCTACTTCGCCGGCGGCATGGCCGCCCATCCCATCGGCCAGAGCCAGCAGCCGTGCGCCCGCGTACACCGAGTCCTCATTATTGGAGCGCACAAGCCCGACGTCGCTGCGGGCCGCATAGCGCAGGGCCAGATTCACGGGCGCAACTCGATCACCGTTTTGCCGATCCGAACCGGCGTTCCAATCGGAACTCGTACCGCCGTCGTCACCTTCGCCCTGTCAAGGTAAGTGCCGTTGGTCGATCCTAGATCCTCCACGTACCATTCGGAGCCACGCTGGGATAGCCGCGCGTGCCGCGTTGACGCGTAGTCGTCGGTCAGCACCAGGGTGGAGTCGTCGGCTCGTCCGATGAGCACCGGTTGGCCGCTGAGGCTGATGCGCGCGCCTGCCAGGGACCCTTCGGTGACCACCAGGTGACGCGCATGCCTGCGTTGCCGCGATGGCAGCAGAGTGCCCCGCAATGGCAAGCCGCGGCGCACCATGACGGCTCCGGTCGGAGCATAGATATCGGTTCTCAGGATGCGCAGCACCGACCAAATGAAAACCCACAGCAGCAGCAGGAATCCGGCACGCGTCAGTTGCAGTACCAGACCCTGCATCTGGCGTCCCTCCATCCTGGCGCCGTCTAGCGCCCGCGAGACCGAGCACGTCAGCAACGTCACGATACTTGGACGGCGCTCGACGCGGGGGGAAGCAGGGTCGCAACGCCCTCACGGCAGCTCAGTGAAAGTGGACGATGATCTCCGAATGACCGAGCCGGATCACGTCGCCGTCGGCCAACTGCCACTCCTGGACCGCCGAGTTGTTGACGGTGGTGCCGTTCGTGGAATTCAGGTCCGACAGCAGCGCGACCTGTCCATCCCAACGGATCTCCAGGTGCCTGCGCGACACGCCGGTGTCGGGCAGGCGGAACTGCGCATCCTGTCCGCGGCCGACGATGTTGGCGCCTTCGCGTAGTTGATACGTCCGTCCGCTGCCGTCGTCGAGCTGCAGGGTGACTGAGGTACCGCTGGCGGAATAGCCGCCTTGGCCATAGCCGCCCCCATCTGGGTTTCGGAGTGGCTGTAGTCGTATCCGCCGGGAGGCTCACCGTAACCGCCGCCGGCAGCTTCGCCGTAACCGCCGCCGGCGGGCTCGCTGTAACCACCCCCGGCAGGCTCGTTGTAACCGCCGCCGGGTGGTGCATACACCCCACCACCACCGCCGGCGTCGCCGTACCGGTTGTAATCGCCGGGACCGTAATCTTGGCGGCCATATCCCTGCCCGCCCTGGTAGCCCTGGTCGTAACCGGCGACCTGGTCAGGGTAGGACGGGCGTTGCTCGGGCTGGTTGTAACCGGCTTCGTCTTGGCGAGCCGGCCCGCGGGCGTAGTCCCCGTAACCCGGTTGCCCGCCGGGCGGACCGTAGCCGCCGCCCTGGCGATAGCCGGGGTCATAGCCTTGGCCGCCGCCTTGGCCGCCGCCATAGCCGCCGGGCGGGCGCTGTTCGTGAGGCTGCTGGTAGCCGCCTGGTGTCCGCTCGGGGTAGCCGCCCTGCTCGGGATATCCGCGCTGATCGGGGTACCGGGCTTGGTCCTGGTAGCCACCTTGGTCGGAGTATCCACCTTGGTCGGGATATCCGCCCTGGGCGGGGTAACCGCGTTGCTCGGGATAGCCGCGCTGCTCCGGATAGCCGCCGGGGTCGTGGTACCCACGCTGGTCCGGGTAGCCACCTTGGTCGGGATAGCCGCCGGATTCGGGGTGGTTACCGCGGTCCGGGTACCCGCCTTGCTCGGGGTATCCGCCTGGCTCCGGGTAGGCGCCCTGGTCCGGATATCCGCCATGTTCGCCGGGGCGGGGCGATGGGTAGCCGCTTTGGGAGGGGTATCCACCCGACTCTGATGGATATCCGCGTGCCTCCTGGCCGCCGCGTGGGTCGCCTTGCGGATGGCCGTACCGGTCGTCGTAATACTCGTCGCCGGGCCGCCCCTGCCCCTGGCCACCGCGATAGCTGGAATTGTCAGTCATTAGTGGTACTCCTGGTTCTGCGCTGAACGCACGATGTGATTGTGGCGGGGCGGAATCGCCGGCCGTCGGGCGGGGCGCGGCGTCGGGGTTGACAGCACCGCGGGCGCGGAACTGGCCGGTATGCAGGTTCGGGGACTCTTCGAACCGAACGACCACATCACCATACGTTTGCCATCCTTGCTCGCCGATGTATCCCGCCAAGTGTTTGGCAAAGGTGTCCGACGTGAGATCAGGGTCGGCGGCCACAATCTCGTAGTCGTGTACTCCGAGAGTAATAACGTATTCGTTAGGCGCCAAAAGGCGATTCCCCTGAAGGGACCGAACGCCGTCGGCCGCTTCGCGGCGCAGCAAGGCTTCAACTTCTTGCGGGACGATCGATCCGCCGAACACTCGGGCAAACGCATCCCCGACCGTTGCCTCCAGTTTGCGCTCGATGCGCTGAACCAGCCCCTTCTGGCTGCCCATTTCCGGCGCTCGCCTCACTTAAGTCCTTCGCCGCAGTGCTCGGTGAGCGGCGAACCGCCCGGGTTCGGACCGCGTGTTTTCTCCCAAGCATGGTATCGGGACCGTCCAGCGCCGCGGCACTTCGATAATTGTCAGAAACGCGTTGATGCAGGTCAAGACTAATAGAGGGGCGGTGTGCCCGAGTCGGTGCGGAGCCGATACACCCATCGCCGTGCCTGGGGTGCACGGCGACGGCAGTGGTAGGCTGCACCGGTTGTTCGCGGGCGAGTGGCGGAATGGCAGACGCGCTGGCTTCAGGTGCCAGTGTCCTTCGGGACGTGGGGGTTCAAGTCCCCCTTCGCCCACCGTTGTGATGAGTCCCATCATCGCCCGGTTATCCGGTGCCTGACGGGCTCAGGACGGTCCGGCGCGCAGAGCCGCTTCCGCTGCGGCGGCGACACCGTCGTACCACGGTTCGCCGTGCCCGGGAAGAACCGTCTTGGCGCCCGTGTCGACCAGCGCGGAGAGCGACGCCAGCGCTTCGGTGCTGTCGGCCGTCGCCGCGCCGGAAACGATTTGTGGACCGACGCCGCCGGTGTAGGGATCCAGTGTGACCAGCGCGTCCCCGGAGATCAGCGCGCCGCGGTCGGGCAAATGCAACGCGCAGTGACCCAGGGTGTGCCCGGGAGTGAATACCACCCGCGGTCTGCCGGGTACGTCGAGTTCTGCACCGGCCACGTAGGACGAGGTGTCCGAGATGCCACGGACGAAGAACGCGCCGGCGGCCGCCATCTTGGTGAGCACCGGCACCGACTTCGGATACCGCAGCGGGTAGAGCAATCGATTGCGTTCGTGCTTGTAGCGGTACGGGTGCGCCGCGAGAAACTGATCCTGCGAGTGCACCCACACCGGCACCTGCCACTGGCGGGAGGCCTCCCGGGCGGAGCCGACGTGGTCGAAGTGGGCGTGGGTCAGCACGACAGCCCTGACGTCGCGGGCCGAGCGCCCGAGGTCGGTCAGCGCTGACTGCAATTGGCGAAACGTTGCCGGCAGGCCGGTGTCGACGACAGTGACTCCGGCGTCGTCTTCGACCAGGTAGACGTTCACCGCCGCATGCGCGAGGCGGTGTACGCCGTCGGCGACGCTCCGTTCAAGCATGTCGGCCGCCTACCCGATGGCTGCGGCAGACAAACACCGATGGCCCTGCCGCTACTTGCCCGCCAGAATGCGGTATTGCGCAGCCATTTGTTGCTTGACGTCCTGCTCGTTGCCGGAGAAGGCGGTGAACGCGTAGCGACCCGCCCGGGCGACGCATTTGAACGGCCAGTAGACCCGCAGAAAGGAAAGCGGTGCATTGGGTTCCGGGTCGGCATTCGCCCGGGCGAAGCATTGGGCTCCGCGGAAACCTGTGATGGCGGTGATGGGATGGACACCGTCGGTTGCGCGCATGTCGCGGGCAAATTGCTCGACCAGCTGCGCGGCTCCGCCCGGGTCGTGGGTTTGGTAGATGGTGGCCAGCCGTTGCGCGACGGTTTCGACTTTCGCGGAAGCGAACAGAGCCGCCGCCTCGACGGGGTCGTCCTCGAAGTGCAGCCACGCGGTAGCGTCCCAGATCCCGACCATGAAGGGCGCACTATTGTCGGGTGCCCACAGGGTGCGAGCTAACAGCTGACCCGTTGGGTCCTTCGGAAGTTCGGCCAGTTTCGCCTGGTCTGTCGGCGTGAACCGGTCGATCAACGGCTCTTGCTGGTCGAGGGTTAAACCGGTCAGCACTGACGCGGCCGCAGAATCGTTGCGGTCTTCTATTTGTGCTGCTTGAAACAGGACGTAGGGTCCGTGCGCGGTGAAACTTGCCGAGGCGATCGCGCCTCCGGGAGCGTCGTAAAGCGTCGCTATTGCCTCAGGGTGGCGGTCGATCGTCGCGGGCCGCGGGCGCACGTCGATGTACGGATATCTATCCGCCATTTCGCGGGCCGCCGCGCCGGCGGAGTCGACGTCGGGGAACCGAAGCACCACGTTGACCAACAGCTTTGTCGGCCCTGCCATGCGCAAGCTGGAAAAGCCGGTGATGTAGCCGTGCGCGGCAGCTACGTCCGGCATCGGATCGGTGAGGACATTGTTCTGGCTCAGCAATTTCGCCTCGTTGAGCGGCGAGGTGGTCGTAGTGTTCAGCAACGACCCCCGCTGCCGATATGTCGCATCAACTTGCCAGGGACCGACCACGTTCACGGCCATCCGGTGAGCTTCTAGCAGGGCGCCACCGCCTGTGCTTCCCGCGGGCCCCATCGGGTGGCCCGCCGCCGTCGCGTAGTTACCGGTGTCCAGCAACGCCACGACCACACCGTCTGCATCGGTGCGACCGGTTGCCTTCTGCGCCACACCGGCCACCGTCGCGGTACAACCCGCCAGCCCTAGCACCGATACCGCCGCGACCGCCGTGCGGAGCGCCCGGTCAAGCATGACCATCTATTTGCCGGCCAGGATGCGGTATTGCGCGGCGATCTGCTGTTTGACGTCTTTCTCGGTGTCGGAGTAAGCGATGAATGTGTACCGATCCGCCGAGGCGGTGCACCGGAAGTGGGCGGCCATCTCGTGGATCGTCGGTTCGACCGACACCTCTGGCCGGGAAAAGCACTTGGCCGCCGATAGGCCGGGCACTCCGGTGGTGGTCTTGACCGAGGGGCCCCACTGGGTGGCGAGCCGCTCTACCAGGCCGGCGGCGCCGTCGGCGTTGTTGGTCTGGTACACCGTGGTCAGGCCCTTTGCGACCACCTCGACACCGGCGGCGGCGTATCGTGCCGTCGCTGCGACGGGGTCGTCTTCGAAGTGCAGCCACCCGTGCGGCGGCCATACCCCGACGACAAAGGTCGCATCACCGTCCGACGTCGGTAGCGTGCGGGCCAGAAGCTTTCCCGTCGGGTCGAGCGGCAAGTCGGCCAATTTGACCGGATCGGTGGCCGAGAACTGGTCGATCAGGCTTCCTTGGCGCCCGAGGGCCGATTCCACCAACCATGCGGCTTCAGGAGATTGGTCGGGTTCAGCAGCTTGCTTGGACTGCGCTCCTTGATACAGCACGTAGGGTCCATGGCCGGTGAAACTGTCGATTTGTGCTGCTTGAAACAGGACGTAGGGTCCGTGCGCGGTGAAACTTGCCGAGGCGATCGCGCCTCCGGGAGCGTCGTAAAGCGTCGCTATTGCCTCAGGGTGGCGGTCGATCGTCGCGGGCCGCGGGCGCACGTCGATGTACGGATATCTATCCGCCATTTCGCGGGCCGCCGCGCCGGCGGAGTCGACGTCGGGGAACCGAAGCACCACGTTGACCAACAGCTTTGTCGGCCCTGCCATGCGCAAGCTGGAAAAGCCGGTGATGTAGCCGTGCGCGGCAGCTACGTCCGGCATCGGATCGGTGAGGACATTGTTCTGGCTCAGCAATTTCGCCTCGTTGAGCGGCGAGGTGGTCGTAGTGTTCAGCAACGACCCCCGCTGCCGATATGTCGCATCAACTTGCCAGGGACCGACCACGTTCACGGCCATCCGGTGAGCTTCTAGCAGGGCGCCACCGCCTGTGCTTCCCGCGGGCCCCATCGGGTGGCCCGCCGCCGTCGCGTAGTTACCGGTGTCCAGCAACGCCACGACCACACCGTCTGCATCGGTGCGACCGGTTGCCTTCTGCGCCACACCGGCCACCGTCGCGGTACAACCCGCCAGCCCTAGCACCGATACCGCCGCGACCGCCGTGCGGAGCGCCCGGTCAAGCATGACCATCTATTTGCCGGCCAGGATGCGGTATTGCGCGGCGATCTGCTGTTTGACGTCTTTCTCGGTGTCGGAGTAAGCGATGAATGTGTACCGATCCGCCGAGGCGGTGCACCGGAAGTGGGCGGCCATCTCGTGGATCGTCGGTTCGACCGACACCTCTGGCCGGGAAAAGCACTTGGCCGCCGATAGGCCGGGCACTCCGGTGGTGGTCTTGACCGAGGGGCCCCACTGGGTGGCGAGCCGCTCTACCAGGCCGGCGGCGCCGTCGGCGTTGTTGGTCTGGTACACCGTGGTCAGGCCCTTTGCGACCACCTCGACACCGGCGGCGGCGTATCGTGCCGTCGCTGCGACGGGGTCGTCTTCGAAGTGCAGCCACCCGTGCGGCGGCCATACCCCGACGACAAAGGTCGCATCACCGTCCGACGTCGGTAGCGTGCGGGCCAGAAGCTTTCCCGTCGGGTCGAGCGGCAAGTCGGCCAATTTGACCGGATCGGTGGCCGAGAACTGGTCGATCAGGCTTCCTTGGCGCCCGAGGGCCGATTCCACCAACCATGCGGCTTCAGGAGATTGGTCGGGTTCAGCAGCTTGCTTGGACTGCGCTCCTTGATACAGCACGTAGGGTCCATGGCCGGTGAAACTGTCGATCATGGTTTGGCCGTCGAGATAGTTGTGAGCCCACGCCAGTGTCTGGGGTTGGTTGTGGATGGCTACCGGTGTTCGCGGCGGATCCTGGAGTGCACCGGTCTTCGCCGCCATTTCGGTAGCGGCTGCGGTGGCGGCATCAGCGTCGGCAAACCGCATGACCAGATTGGTCAGGGCCAGCGGAACCTGGTAGTCGTCGGACGTGCGCGAGGTGACGAACGCGGTGATGACCCCGTGCGCTGAAGCGACATCACGTACCGGTTGGGGCAAAACTTCTGTCAGCAACTGCATGTCCGGGGCTGCACGAGTAGCCAAGAAGTTTGGCCGGCGCAGCTTCGCGTTGACTTCCCAGGGCCCGACGACGAACTCCGCCATCCGTTGCGCTTCCAGCACGGCGCCGGCTGCCTGGCTGCCGGCGGCGCCGACCGGGTGGCCCGCTGTGATCGGATACTTGCCGGTGTCCATCAGCGCCACGACCGCACTGTCGGCATCGCCAGGCTGAATGGCTATGACCGCTTCCCCGCTAACGGTCGAGCTGCAGCCCGCCAAAGCCGTCACGAGGACCGCGGCAAGTGCCGTCGTTCGTGCGCGAAAGTTGCGCTTGCTCACCGGAGAAACGATAGCCCGGCTCAGCAGGTCACCAGTCCACGTCTATCAGTGGACCTGCGCGGAAAGCGCGGCGACGAAGTTGGTGTCGAGGTATTCGGTGGCCGGGTAACTGGCGGCGTCGAGCGCGGCGATGAGGTTCGGCTCGTCGACGATGACCAGGGCGCCCCGGTAGAGCGTGAGGGGTTGCGGCAGTCCGTTGTATCCGCCCCCGCCGGCGGCTTTGTCGGTGCGGACTGCGACCAGCACGTCGGTGTTGAGGGCGTATAGCTCGTTGTCGGGCAGGGGTCGCACATTGCCGGCGTCGGCGGGGGTGCGTTTGAGTCGGTCGCTGTAGCGAAAGCCCAGGCCGCCGAGGTAGTCGGTCAGCGGCGAATCGAGCAGGGTTCCGGTCACTCCGTTGTCGCTGACGTTGACCACCGCGATCGTTTTGCCGTTGAACGCCGGATTCTGGCTGCGCAGATCGGCTTGCCGGGTGCGGGCGCTGTCGACGAGCTGTTCGGCTTCGTCTTGGTGGCCGACGATTCGCCCGATCCAGGTCAGCTGATTCTGCCAGCTCCACGCCGATCCGGTGCTGTCGTTTGGGCGGGTGACAGTCGGCGCGATCGCGGCCAGAGCGTTGTAGGCGGCGTCGTCGATACTGCCGGTGGCGACGATGACGTCAGGCTTGGCAGCCCGGACTGCCGCGACGTCGACTGAAGGCGCCACCTTGAGACCACCGTTGACGAGTTGCTGCTCCCAGCTGACCAGCCTGCCGCCCGGTGCGGTCATCAGCACCGGTTGCACACCCAGCGACAACACCGCGTCACCGTCACCGGGTCCGACTGCGGCTACCGCGTGCGGTTCGGCACTTATCCGGGTGGTTCCGTGCACGTGGCTGAAGGTCTGAGGCGCATAGTTGCGACCGGAACCGCCGCCGCCCCACAAGACCGCGGCGATGGACCCGGCCGCAATCAGCAGTACCGCGGCAACGACAACGGCGATCCAGCGCCCCCGCCGTCCGCGACGCGGCGGTCCCGGTGGTTGCCTGGCGCCTGGCCGGGTGTCGAGTGCCGGCGGTGCTGGGAACTGGTGCGGGGCAGCGGCTGAGGCGGGTACTGCCCCGGGCGAGGGCCTACTTACCGCCGACTGGGGCCCGTTGAAGCGGCCGTCCCGATAGCCGAGGGTGTCCAGGCCGAGCGGTGGCGTCGGTGGTGGCGGCGCTGCCCAGCGCGGCGGCGACAGCGCAACTTCCGGAGGGGCTTTGGTCGTGTTCACCGGGATGGTGGCACTCTCCTCGAGCGCCACGGTGGCGGCATCGGCGAACTGGCGCGCACTCTGGTACCGGTCGTCGGGGTTTTTGGCCATGGCCTTGGCGACCACCGGATCGATCGCGTGGGGAAGATCTTTCATCCGGTCGGTGACCCGCGGCGGCGGCTGGGTCAGGTGTGCCGCCACTACCGCGGCCATGCCGCCGGAGGATGCGAACGCCGCATGCCCGGTCAAAAGCCGATAAAGCGAACAACCCAGCGCGTAGATGTCGGCGCGGGCGTCGACCTGTCCGGCGCTCAAGGTCTCCGGTGCGGCGTAGGCGACGCTGGCCATTACCGCCCCCGTCGCGGTCAATCCGACACTGTCGTTCAAGGCGCGCGCGATCCCGAAGTCGGCCAGGAATATCCGCTCGTCATCGGGTGCCAGCAGGAAGTTCGCCGGTTTGACGTCACGGTGAATCACCTTGCGGCGATGCGCGTAGTCCAGCGCCTTGGCAACCTCGCTGACGATATGGACCGCCCGCTGGGTCGTCATTCGGCCCTCTTCGAGTTCCTTGTAGGCGTCGCTGCCGCCCACGTACTGCATGGCGATCCACAGCTGGCCCTCTGCTGTTTCGCCGCGGGTGTACACGGTGACCACGTTGGGGTGGTCCAAAGTGGCCGCGAGATCTGCCTCGCGGAGGAATCTGGTCCGAAACGCTGGATCGTGCGACAGCTCGGAGCTCAGGATCTTGAGGGCGTCGCGGCGTGGCAAGACCGGGTTTGCGGCCAGGTACACCGTTCCCATACCGCCCGAGCCCAGCACCTTTTCGATGCGGTAACCCGAGACCAGTGTTCCCGCGCTCAGCACCACGCCGCCGAACCTAACCTAATTTTCGGCCGAAATCGGATACTGGGCGCCACCCCGTTAACCGTTATGCACGGCAACAGGTGGAAGTGGCTCAACCCCTCGGCAATGTGTGCGCCCACTGTTCCAGTTCGGGCGTGACCGGATCAGCGATCTCGCTGAATCCCGGGTGCTTCTCCAGGACATTGGCCACCATCGGGCACACTGCGACGATGCGCTTGCCGTCGTCGCGAGTAGCGGCGAGCGCGTGCTGAATGAGGATGGTCGCCAATCCCCGCCCGCCGAACTCGTCGTCGACCTCGGTGTGGTAAAAAACGCGCTGGTTATCGCGGTCGGCGACGCAGGCGTGGCCAACGGTCTTGCCCTCGACGGCGATGCTGAACTCGCCGGCCCCGGCACTGACCTCGGTTTCGGCACCAGATTTGTCGGTGGTCACCTTGCACTCCTCTCTTCCCGCAACCGATGAGCCGAAGCGGCATCATCGCGATCGCTGCACTCCAGCAGATCACAAGTCGGGAGATAGGAGCGCCCGGCAGAGTTAGGCCGCTGAAGGCGGGCCCAGTTGAGCGGCCGGGAGATGAAAGACGGTACGGGTCACGGGAACGGTATCGCCTTCGCGCCGCGTCAGCAGAGCGGCGTTCTCGGGCAGCTGTCGGGCGTTGACTTCACCGGCAGCGATGCGGCGCAGTACATCGTGGGCGCGCGCAAGTTGTTCCCGCTTGCGGTACTGGCCCCCCGGCAGCTTGACTCCCGCCCAGACACCGTATTCCTCGCGGTGCTCGACGGCGTAGCGCGCGCATTGCCGCTGCTGCGCCAGTGGGCAGCGCCGCAAGCACAGCAGCCGTGCTTCGGTGGCCGATTGTTCATATGCGCGCGCTTTGGCGGCGCCATCGCCGTCATCGTCATCGGGGTAACCGAACCAGAGCTCAGGATTAGTTGCGCAGGGATATCCCATCTTTACCGCCTCCACATCGTTCCAAACGTAGCTGAAACCATATACGCTTCCGAGCGATACGGCAAGCGAACCGCTACGAAAACATATAAACAGCGATCTTGATGCCGATCGTTGTATTATCCTGTGTATGCCCGTGGGGCTACCGTGAGCCGCGAATCGGCAGGAGCGGCAATCCGAACACTCCGCGAATCACGGGACTGGTCGCTGGCGGACCTCGCATCGGCGACCGGCATCAGCATCATGGGCCTCAGCTACCTGGAGCGTGGCGCCCGAAAGCCGCACAAAAGCACAATCAATAAGGTAGAGAATGGACTTGGGCTACCGCCTGGTACCTATTCGCGGCTGCTGGTAGCGGCTGACCCCGAAGCGGAGCTCGCCCGCCTGATCGCAGCCAGACCGTCGGAACCCAGGTACGATCGGGCCGCCGGACCGGTTGTGGTTGACCGGCGCAGCGACACCGACGTGCTCGAGGGATACGCGGAAGCCCAGCTCGAGGCGATCAACTCGGTGATTCACCGATTGCCGCCGACGACGTCGAACGAATATGAGACGTATATTCTGTCTGTGGTCGCCCAATGCGTAAAAGCCGAGATGCTGGCCGCCAACTCCTGGCGCGTCGCTGTCAACGCCGGCGGAGACTCGGCCGGCCGGCTGATGTCGCATGTGCAGGCGTTGGAAGCCACCCGGTCGGAGTTGCTCACCCGGCTGCCGACGAGCCTGAGCGCCCGCTTCGATCAGGCGTGCGCACGCTCACCGCTGCCCGACGCGGTGATCGCCGCGCTGGTCGGCGTGACCGGCGAGGAGATGTGGGACATCCGAAATCGCGGGGTGATCCCGCCGGGGGTGTTGCCACGGGTGCGGGTCTTCGTAACGGCGGCCCGCGCCGCAGCCGAGACCGGCCCGGCCGGAAACGATACGTAGGAGACACCGTGGACGAAAATGAAGTGGAGGTTCTTGCTCGCGCACATGAGTTGTTCACCGGCGAAACCCGGCCGGCGAGCGTCCCGACACCCGAAGTCGGCGACAGGGCGACACTCGACGGATTGACCAGCCAGGGGGCCGGCCAAACCCATCAGCGCTATCAAACCGCCCTCCGACAGGTTCACTCCGATTCCACGGCAGCCGCGCGAGCGGACGCCGCGGTCACCGAAGTCCTTACCGGGGCGTATCACGACCACGCCCATGCCCGCCAGCTGACCAGGCAAGTGCTGGACGAGGCCCGCGCCGACACAGCGGCCGATAACCCTATGGCGCGGCGGGAGGCAATGCGTCGCCGCATTGCGCGACTGCGCGCTCAACGGTCGCATGTCTTGGCCGCCCACGGTCGGGCGTGGCAGCATTCGGCGGCATTGCGTTCGCTGCACTACCGCACGGGTCGGCGCCGAGCCAGGCTGAACGGCTTGCGCTTGCCGCCGCCGCATAGCCGCGCCGGAATCGCGGTCCGCGCAGCGTTGTCCCGGTTGGGCCGCCCCTATGTCTGGGGTGCAACGGGTCCCGACCAGTTCGACTGTTCCGGACTGGTCAAGTGGTCCTACGCTCAGGCCGGCGTCAACTTGGATCGCACCACTTATCAGCAGATACACGAGGGGATCTCGGTGCCGCGCGCACAGGTGAGACCCGGTGATCTCGTCTTTCCCCATCCGGGACATGTGCAGATCGCCATCGGAAACAACCTCGTCGTCGAAGCTCCCTACTCGGGGGCCACGGTTCGGATCAGCCCGTTGGGCGCCAACGTGGCGATCCGGCGGCCGGTCGGGTAGGCCGCGGGCGCTGGTGCATTGTTGACACGAACACTGAACGAGTAGGTGCGACGGATGACAGAACAGACCGGAGACTCGGTAGCTGCTATCCATGCCAAGCAAGATGCTCTGATTCGGCAGCGCAGCGAGGTCTCTGACGTCGATCGGGTCTTGGCCGGTGCACTTGTCAGCGCGCACCTGGCAACGGTCGAAGGGGTGACGCGGCTCCAAGCCATCGCCCAAGAGATCGACAGGGTGGTGCAGAACCGGGCTGCGCTGGCAATCGATACTCCGATCGGCAGGCGTGAATTCCACAGATTCCTTATTGCCAAGCAGCGCGAGATCATCGCGACCGTCGCGCACACCCGCGAGCTCGACAACGCGAAAAGCGCTGTGCTGAAAGGCTTGCGGGACCAGTACGCCACCTCGACGCGGGACAAAGGCCGTTCGTAGGCCAATCGCTTGCATACACCGGTCGTGAATTGTTCACACCTACCGCCGTGGGTACTGTCACCGCCATGAAGGGGCCGCGAACCACACGGTCAACCGGCTGAGCCATGGCAACGGTCGAGGAGCTACTGGCCGCGATCAAGCACATCCAGGATTGCACTAGCGACCCGAAAGCGTGGCTGACCGGTCTGACGCCGCAAGAGTTGGCGGATGCGGCGACTGTCTTTGCCACACCCCCGCACCGACTCGACGCGCTGGTCGCCAAACTCCGCCGTCAGCACCCAGATCTATTCGACCCGAGCACCGGGGCGATGGTCTTTCCACCCGCGCACCGACCCGGCGGTCCACCAGGAGACATTCCACCGACTGACCAACAGCCCGACCGACAGCAGGGCGACGCGGCAGATGCCATCAGAATCGCCGAAGCTGCACTTGCACAGCAGGATTCAGCAACTTCCCAACTGGATCTGCAGATGATCGCCGCAATCTTGAACGCTCATGTGAAAGCGGTCGAGGGTAAGGAAGCGCTGAACGAGTTGCAGCGCGACATCGAGTCGGCCGTCCGGGCCCGAACTGAGCTGGACACCGCCACCGGTGCCCGAGATTTTCAGCGGTATCTGGTCGGCAAGCTGAAGGACATCCGGGCAGTGGTAGCGAGCGGGAATCTCGACGACACTTCGAAAGCCGCGCTGATGGCCGCACTGACGTCGCTTTACAACGCCTCGGAAGGGACCCGGCCCGATCCGGCGGGAAGTGACACACCGGCCACGGGGGGCACCGCCGCGCCGTCCGGAAGCGACGGCGAAGAAACGGCAATCACACCGGACACCGATCTCGACGCGTATTCGGACTATCCGCCGACCGCTGACCTCGACGGGCTGACCGCCGTCTCACCGGCTCCGGCCCCCGCAGCGACGACCGCACCGGCGATGTCGGCCCTCCCCGCGATGGGTGGTGTCCCGAATCTGAGCGGTTCAGGGTTGCCTGGCGCGGCAATGCCGAGTTGGAGTCCGCTCGCCGGCTCCGGGGTGCCCGGCCTGTTCGAAGACGCGGGCAGACGCCGCTCGCCGGAAGACGACGACATCGCCGGTGATTTCGACGACCCGGTTCCAGACGATCGGCCGACTGCCGATGACGGTGAGGAGGGCGGTACACCCGATACTTCGGAGGAGCAGCCGGCGCAGCCGGATGCGCAAGTGGGTCCGACCATGGTGGCACTGCCCAACGGGGAGACGGTCACCGCCGCCAGCCCCCAGCTGGCTGCGGCGATTGAAGCCGCGGTCGCGGGGACACCGATAGCCGATGCATTCCGCCAGCAGGGAATGACTATTCCACCACCCGGTACAGCAGTCCCCGATCCGGTCGATCCGGCCGGTCTTGCTCCCGGCGATATCGGCATGTTCACCGACCGCCACGCGCTGGCGCTCGGCAATAGCCAGACCTTTCTCAACGGTCAGATCCAGCACCTCTCCACCGTGCAGGGCCCCAGCTTCCTAGGCTGGGAGCACCCGCCCGCGCCAACGGTGACCTCTGCACCGATGAAGACCGACCCACCAACACCAACCAGACCGGCGGCCGTCGTCGGCACGTCATAGTAGGAATGTGGGCGGCTCTGGCCGGCACATGGCGAAGAAGGAAACCGAATGGCAGATCAAATTCGTGTGGTGCCGGCTAATTTGCGCGCGGCTGCCGATCACCACGACCAGGCGTCCGAGTACCTGCAAACCGTTCCCACGTCACACGATGCGATCCAGGAAAGCCTGGACTCGTTGGGGCCGATTTTCAGCGAGCTACGAGAAGCGGGGCGAGAACTGCTCGAGCACCGCCGGCTTTGCTACGAGCAGCAATCCGCCGACCATGCCGAACTGGCTGAACAGCTCAGAGCGTCAGCGACCGCTTGGGAAGACAACGAAGAGGCGGCCGCCGCCAAGTTCAAAGGTCTTGACGACGGTCGATGACCGACGCCAATTCTGCCTTCGACACCGTCCACCCGAGCGGTGACATCATGTTCCGCTCGTGTCGAGGCGGATACGCGCACAGTGTCGTACTGAGCCAGGCAGCGATGGACGCCGATGCCCACACGCTGGCGCAGGCAATCGTGCTGACTGCCGACGTTTCCTACCTCAAGGCACTCATCGAGGTTCGCGAAGAGATCGTGGCGGCGGGATATACGCCTTCCGCTGAAGTTCCATCACCCCACGATTTGGACGCCGCGATTGACAAGCTGTTAAGGCACAAACTTCGGCGACGGCGCGACGATAGCTAGCGAGTCCACGGCCGGACGGCTTCAGGGTCCGGTGCGACATCGGCCGGCGGCTCGACTGGGTTGGCGCCGAACAACTCTCGTGCGCGGGCCAGCAGCAGACGGACTTCGTCGAGTTGCTGCTGCAGCGCAGAATCAGCCATGTGGCCAGGCTACCCACAACCGGTCCTCGGCGACAATTCAGCCTGAATCGGGTGTCCGGCGCCCGAGTCCTCAGCTATGGTCAGGCGCCCAGCAGATTGTGAATTGGGCTTTCGAACGATAACGGTACGCTGAGCCGGTGGCGATCTTCGGTCGGAATACGGCGCGCCAGCGCCTCCGGAGAGCGACCCGGGAATCGCTGGCGGTTCCGGCCTTCAGCTCTCCCCTCGACTGCACCCCCTGGGTGATCGGCGGGGTATGGCCGGCCGAGCTGTCGGCGACCACGCCGGTAACCGCAACGGCGGCAGACTATCTCAGATTCGACCTGCAACGGATAGTCGATTCGGCCAATGAAGAACTCAGAGCCATCAGGAGTAGCGGGATGCCCGGCTCGGTTCGGCAAGCAGAAGAGACGCGAGTGATCAACACCGCACGCAGGTATGCCGTTCGTCGCGTCGAGTCGGCGGTTCGACACCTGCACGCAACCGCGGCCCAGCTACCGCCGGCGGCTCAGCCAGGCGCTGAGTCCCGGGAAATCACGATCGGCAGCAATGAGCCTTCGGGTAGGCACGCAGCCGCCGATGCCGTCGATCCGGCGGACGAATCGCGGGACACATCTGACGCGGCCAAGCATGCCAAGCCCCCGACCGGTGCCGAAGATCTCGATGCGCCGACCACATTTCGATCCACGCCATCCGCTCTGGGGCCGGCTGCCGAAGTCACCACCATACTCTCTGCGTTTGCGGCGCCGAGTCCAGCAGAGGCTGTCGCCGATGTTCCCGAAATAGCTTCGACGACAGCGCAAGTCGAGCCAGAAGGGGAGAGTGAGCGGCTGTGGCGGCTCTTGCAGTATGTGGGTCGCCAGGAGCCCGGGTTGCGCTGGGCGGTCGGCAACCGCGAGGACGGCACTACCGTGTTGGTCACCGACCTGGCTCACGGCTGGATACCGTCCGGAATCACGTTGCCCACCGGGGTGAGTTTGTTGGCGCCCGACCGGCGCAACGGCAACGCGGCCACCATGCTCGGACCCATCACCTTGTCGGCGACGTACGCGCCTGGCGATCCGCTTGGCTGGGCGGCCGACCCGAAGACGAAACCCTCGTTGCAGGCCCGCGAGGTGGCTGCAGTTGACGATCTGGGTTGGGTGTTGAGTCAGGCCACCCACTGGCGCGACGGATTGCCGCGGATGGTGAACACGTTGGCACGGGCCGGAGCAGCCGGGACCGGAGTCGTGGAGGCAGAGGTCGACGTGCTGCGCGTGCACCTCGACACCGTGCGATATCAACTGCTCGCTCAGTATCCCGATGTCGATAGCGGCCTACTGCTCAATTGTCTGCTGTTGGCCGCCACCGAGGGCATCGCCACCGGCGACCGGGTGTCGGCCAACTATCACTTCGCCTGGTTCCAAAGACTCAGTGCCCCCCAGGCAAGCAAGTGGACCGGTGATTCGTGAGCTGCCACAACCGGTCCGATAGGGTGCCGTGCTGCTGGTGTCTGAGGACCGGCGCCGATGAATTGACGGTGGTAGAGGGGGTCTAGATACTGACATGGTGCCGGGGTCGCGCAGTCACGCGAAGCTCAGCGAGCAGGATCTCGTCGAGTCGGTTCTGCGTGATCTCAGTGCAGCTGCCGACAAGTGGGAGGCCTTGGTCACCCAAGCCGAGACGATCACCTACAGCGTCGATCTGGGCGACATTCACGCGGTCGCGAATTCCGATGGCAGGTTGGTCGAGTTGACGTTGCATCCGGAGGTGATGACCGGCTACACCCACGGAGAACTGGCCGACCGGTTAAACCTCGCGATCACCGCGCTGCGCCAGGAAGCGGAAGCCGAGAACGAAGCGCGGTACGGAGGAGGCTTGCAGTGACCGGCGATCCGCTGCTGCGTCGGGCGCTGGAACTGCTCAGCCGTGGCCACGACCTCTACGGCGACCAGCCCGACAGCGCCGCGCCTCAGCCGATTACTGAGTTGCAGCGCCGCGCCGAGCGGCTTATCGAGGTGGCTGCGGGCGACGGGTTGGAATCGGCGCGGCCGCGAATACGGAAACTGAGCGACGCGCTGCGCGACACCGCCGGCGAAGACACGCAACTGCACGCAGTGTTGAGCGATGCACACCGTGACCACCGCCTCGGCCGGCAAGTGACTCGAATAGTCCTCGATGACGCGCACGGCGACTCGGCTCCGGCCGCGGACACTCCCCTCGGCCGACGAGAAGCGCTGCGGCGCATGACCGATCGGCTGCGAGCGCAGCAACGCTCCATTAGTCGGTCGCACCAGCATTCCCACGCGCTCGCACAGCGGGCCAGGCAACTCGCCTACGGACACCGGCGGCACGGCCTGCGAGCAGCACTTCGGCCGGCCGCTCGCCCGCTCCCGTTGCACGAACTGCGATACGACAAGACTTATGCACGCGGACGCATCAGGCATCGTATCGCCGCGGCCCTCGATCAGCTTGGCATCACTGACCCGGCGGCTCGGCGCAATTGGCTCCGCGGATACGAGACGCTGATCACCCGCGAATCAGGCGGACGTGCGTATGCGGTCGCCTCCGTGCCGGCGATGGCTTCGGGCGCTGTTCAGTCCGACGGCCACGGTCTGGGGTTCGCGCGTGGGATCACCCAAACCACTCCGGCGACCTTCGCGCACTTCCACCAGCCTGGTACCTCGGCCAACATCTATGACCCGATTGCCAATATCTGCGCTTCGATCAACTATGTCGTGCACCGCTACGGTGTCAGCCCGGATGGATCGAACTTGGTCGCCTTGGTGCAACAAGCGGATGCTCACCGGCCGCCGAAGGGATATTGACCGTGCCGCTCAACCTGTCGAATCGTGACCAGAATTCGGGTCATCTCTTCTACAACCGCCGGCTCAAGGCCGCGATCACCCGGTTCTCCGTCCGGATGAAGCACGACGATCGCAAGCAACAGGCGGCTGTGGTGCTGTCCATTGTGTTCGTTCTGATCGGTGTCGGGTGGATGGCGTTGCTGCACATCATGAAACCAGCCGGCCTGGTCGGTCAGTCGGCGATTATCGGTAACCGCGACACCGGCGCTATCTACGCGAAGATCGACGGGCGCCTGTATCCGGCTCTGAACCTGACGTCGGCACGACTGGCCGTCGGGAGCACCGCGGCTCCGGCATGGGTCAAGTCGAGCGAAATCGCAAAATACCCGACCGGTCCGATGATCGGAATCCCCGGTGTGCCCGATGATCTCACGGTCACCGCCGGCACCGTGTCGTCATGGTCGGTGTGTGACACAGCCGCGGTCCGCGGTAGCGGGACCGCCCCTGTGGTCACATCCATCGCCGGTGAGCTCTCGGTGTTCGGGCGAGCGGCGCCGATGGCGCCGGCGCAAGCCGAGCTGGTAAGCCACCAGGACGCCACCTATGTCGTCTGGGGCGGTCACCGGTCACGGGTCGACCCCACCGACCGGCGAGTGACCTTCAACCTCGGGCTCGATCCGGGCGTGACGTATCCCATCGAAATCTCCAACGCGCTTTTCGATGCGATGCCGTCGACGGAACCTCTCGTCGTACCGGCGATCCCAGATGCGGGAACGTCGTCGGTGTGGTTGCCGCAATCCACGGTCGGCAGTGTTCTGGAGACCAGGGACGCCCGCGGCGTTGTCGACGGTTTCTATGTGCTACTGCCGGACGGGGTGCAGAAGATCACCAGCTTTGTCGCTGACCTGCTTCGCACAGCAGATTCGCACGGTTCTGCGACACCAACGTTGGTCACCCCCGACAAACTCATCCATATTCCCATCGTCGACGTCCTCAATGTCAGCTTTTACCCGTCCACGAAGTTGAATTTTGTTGACACCGCGGCCAATCCGGTCACCTGCGTAGCGTGGCAGAAGCAGTCCGGCGATCCGCAGGCCGCAATCACCGTCTTGACCGGCCGGGGCCTGCCCGTTCCCATCGGCATGGATTCGCGCCTGGTGCATCTGGTCCGCGACGACCGGGATCCCAACTCGGTGGAGGCTGACCAAACCCTGGTGCTACCGGGCGCGGCGAACTTCGTGGCGACCACGAGCGGCGTTGTGACGTCCAACAGCCGCGAGAGCCTTTTCTGGGTTTCGCCGCAGGGTGTTCGATACGGGGTGCAATGGGAGCAGCGAACACTGGAAGCGCTTGGGTTGGACCCCGGGCGTGCGGTGCAGGCGCCCTGGCCCATTCTGCGTACCTTCGCAGCGGGACCGGCGATCAGCCGTGACAGCGCGCTGCTCGCCCGCGACACCATCGTCGGCGGCGCCGCGGTGGCGCCGATTCCCCAAGCCAATCACCAGACGGCGGGAGGATAGGCATGTCCAAGCGAGGCTTTGTCCGCGATACCCGCAAGCCGCCGCCGGCTGTTCCGCCGGTCCGGGTTGCGGTCGCGCCGCCACTGGCGTTGCCCGAACGCGAACCCCGAAACATCCTGCTGATGATCGCTGTCCCAGCGCTGTTGGTCGGGATCATCGGCACGTTGGTGGTGATGTACACCTCGGGGGTCCGGTCGCTGCAGTCGGGGTTCTTCCCGATGATGGGCCTGGCGGGTTTCGGTGCGCTGATGTTCAGCGGACGCTTCGGCCGCGGCCGTCGAATCAGCTGGGGTGAACAAGAAAAGCAGCGCCGCATCTATCTGCGTCAGCTCGACGAGGACCGGGACGAGGTGCAGCGCGCCGCCCAGGACCAGCGACGCAGCCAACTGTTCGTCCATCAAGACCCCCAAGCGCTCGACACCGTGATCGGTGGTCCGCGGATGTGGGAACGCCGGCCCGACGACCAGGATTTCCTCGACGTTCGGCTGGGAATCGGGATTCAAGAGGCCAGCGACTCCGCGGTGTCGTTGCAGTGGCCCGAGGTTCCCATCGGAGAAGAACTCGAACCGGTAACCGGCGGTGCCCTGCGTGATTTCATCCTCGAGCAAAGCAAGATCCGCGGCATCGGCAAGGTGTTGAGTCTGCGATCCAAACCTGGCTTCAGCTTCATCGGTGCAGACCCCGGCGAGCTGCACAATATGGCGCGCGCCCTGATGTGCTCACTGGCGGTGTACCACAGTCCCAATGACCTCAAGCTGATGGTGGTTACGCGCCACCCCGAGCTGTGGTCGTGGTTGGTGTGGCTTCCACACAACCATCACGACGAGATGTTCGACGCCTGCGGATTGCGCCGGCTGGTGTTCTCCTCCCCCACCGAGCTGGAGGAGGCGCTCGACTCCGAGCTGCACCGCAAGGGCCGCGGCCCGTGGACGCCGCCGGTCGGAACCAGCCCGACCTCGATGCCGTCGCCGCTGGCCTCGACAGGCTTGACACTCGGCCCGCACTGGCTGATCGTCGACGACAGCGTCGGGACACCCGAGCAGTGGGAGGGCGTCACCGGGCAGAAGGGCATGGCCGGAATCACCGTGCTGCGGTTGGCGACTCGGGCCGGTGTGGGCGTGGGCTTCGCCCATGAGGATCAGCGCTTCGAACTCCGCGAAGGCCGGCTGTATCACCGCGGCGCCTTCTACGCGGTGGCCGACATGCTCGCCGAGAGCACCGCGAACCGCTACGCCCGGGCGCTGGCACGCTGGCTGCCGATGAGTGCTGGCGAACTGTCCGGAACCGATAGCCAGGCCGGCGAGCTGTTGCGGGCCCTGGGTATCGGTGACCCCCGCCAGCTCGACGTCGACCGATTGTGGGCCGAGAGCCGCGGCCGCGGTGACGCGAAGTGGGCGATGGTGCCCGTTGGCGTGAAGCCCGGCGGCGAATTGCAGTACATCATCTTTCGCGCGAAAGATTTCGGTGGTTTCGGATTCCATTCGGTGGTGATCGGGACCTCCGGTTCCGGCAAGTCGGAGTTCTTCTTGTCGCTGTGCAACGGGATCGCACTGACCCATTCGCCCGAGACCTTTATCGTGATATTCGTCGACATGAAGTTCGAATCGGCCGCTCAGGACCTGGAACGTCTTCCCCACGTCGCGGGTTCGCTGTCCAACTTGGGTAAGGACGATCGTCACCTGGCCGAGCGGATGCGACGCGCGATCAATGGTGAAATCGCGCGGCGTTACCGGCTTTTCAAGGAGGCCGGTGCACGCGACGCCAACGAGTACGAAGAGATGCGGCTCGCCGGCCGCGACCTCGAACCAGTTCCGATTCTCTTGGTGATCATCGACGAGTACCTGGAACTCTTCCACCATCACCAGGAATGGATACAACTCGTCATCCACATCGGACAGGAAGGCCGCGGCTGCAACGTCTTCTTCACATTGGGCGGTCAGCGGTTGGATCTATCCTCGTTGAGCAAGGTCAAGAGCAACATCGCCTTTCGCGTGGCGCTTCGGGCGGAGACTGCTGAGGACTCCCGAGACGTCATCGGCAGCGACGCCGCTCTGCACCTGCCCTCCAAGGAGAACGGGTACGCCCTGCTCAAGGTCGGGCCGCGCGATCTCGAGCCGTTCCGGTGCTTCTATTTGTCCGCGCCGTTCGTGCTACCGAAGAAAGCCGCGAATCTGAGCAAGACGGTGGACGTCAGCTTTTCCCAGCCGCGACCGCTTACCTGGGAATACCAGCCGCTCAGTGCCGAAGACACGGCCGCGCTGGCGGTTGCCGAGGAACCCGAGGAACCCGACGAATATCTCTTTCACGTCGACGGATTCAAAAAGAAGAAGATACTCGACGTCATCCGCGAGTCGCTGGTCTCCCACCCGGCGCGGGCTCCGCACCAGATATGGTTGCCGCCTTTAGAAGTCAGCGAACAGGTCGACGCGCTGGTGGCCTACTGGCGCGGCCGGCCCTGGAATGTCGACTATGGCCAGAACCCCGGGCTGATCTTCCCGGTCGGAATCGTCGACATTCCCGACGAACATGCGCAGCGAGTGCATGCGGTCGACGCGGAGATGGACAACATCATGGTTGTCGCCACTGCCCAGCGCGGCAAATCGAGCACGTTGATGACGTTGACGACTTCGGCGGCGTTGATGTACCGCCCGGAGCGCGTGACGTTTTTCTGCATTGGAGCGGCTTTGTATCCGCTGGAAGACCTTCCGCATGTCGCCGCTGTGGTCAGCCTCAACGACACCGAAGGCGTGTCCCGGACCATCGCGACGATGGAGGGCTTGATACGCGCCCGCGAGGCGTCGTTCAAGCAATACCAGATCGACATCTCCGAGTTCCGGGAGCGGCGCTTCGGTTCCGGCGGTGGCGGCGGGACAGACCCCCAGGACAAGTTCGGCGACGTCTTCCTGGTCATCGACAACTATGGCGACCTCTACGAGAAGGATCCGGTGACGGGCGATCGCGCGATAGCCATTGCACGTCAGGGCCTTTCGTATGGCGTGCATGTAATGACCAGCGCAAGCGGCTGGTTCGTGGGGCAAAAGCAGGGCTTGCTGACGGTGTCCAACGCGCGGATACAGCTGCGCTTGAGTAATCCCGACGAGTCACAGATGGGCAACTCGGTGGAGCAGCGCCGAGCCGCACGCAACACCTTGGACCGGCCCGGCTTCGGGTTGACGCGCGACGGCTACGAGCTATTGGTGGGAGTGCCCGAGATCACCGGAACCAGAGGTGAGCGGGTGGTGACCCGTGGGATCGGTTCGCTGATTGCCGGGGTCACCGGTGCCAACAAGGTGGAAAAGCTGTCCCGGCTGCCCGAGCGGGTGGCGTTGAGCCAGGTCATCGAGGCTTACGAGCGTGCCGCCGAGGCATTTGACGCACTGAACATCCCCTTCGCGATCGGCGAGAGCGCATTGCAACCGGTGGCGCTGCCGAGCCGGATGTTGCCCAACATGCTGGTGGTGGGTCGGCAACTCTGCGGCAAGACAACAACATTGGCAGCAATCGGTCAGGCGATCGTCACCCGGTTCAGCCCCGATCAGGCTCAGATCACAATCATCGACCCGAAAACCACGTTGATCGGCCGGATCCGCGGACCCCATGTGCGCGCCTATGCCTATACCACCGAGGACATCGACACGGTAATCGGTGAGCTGGCCGCAGCACTGCGGGACCGCCTGCCGCCTTCGGGTCTGAGCCAGGAAGAACTGCTCAACCGCGAACCTTGGCAAGGCCCGCAGCACTTCATTCTCATCGACGACGAGCACGAACTGCGAGCCCACAACCAAACGATGAAGCCGGCGGCGACCGCGCCGTTGTGGCCGTTGATTGAACGGAGCCGTGAGGTGGGTCTGCACGTCATCGCCTCCCGGATGCCCGGCAGCTGGGCGTCACAGTCGGTGATGAACCCGCTCCTGCAAAAACTCACCGGGTCCCGCTCCCCCACCCTGTTCATGGACAACGACCCGGCCAATGTCAAGGTGTACGGCAGGATCAGCGCTCAGCAACTGCCGCCGGGACGCGGACTGCTGGTCAGCACCGACGGAGAGATGGAGGGAGTGCTGGTCGGGACGCCCGACCCGCGGGTCTAGGCTCAGGGAACCCGCAACCGAAAATTGGCGTCTACTCGGATAGCGACAGCACCTTAGACTCAAATCACTCAGATCCCGTCGGTGGGCGCAACCCATTAGGAGGCAAGATGGCAGGGTTATTGAATGTCAGTCCGGCCGCCGTCAATTTATCGTCGGCGACCGAGCTGGCGATCAGTGGGGAAATGGAAGCCGGCACCGCTGCCGGATCGACCGCATTGACCGGCACGGTTCCCATGGTGCCCACCATTGACGATGTCGGGCTCTCCACCGCGCTGAACGCGGCCGGCGCCGGTTACCTCGGTGTGGTCCAGGAACATCTCGCGCAGCGCACCGCCTACGCCGGCGCGCAAAGCCTTTCCTCGCTAAGCTATGTGCTCGACGAAGTGCTCAACGCCGCGAACATCTCGGCGGTCATCTAACCGCCGAGATGGCTGACCCACTGTGGTTCGGTCCACCCGAAGCCGTTGCTGCCCTCCTCGAAACCAGTAACCCGGCGACGATTGTCGCCAACATCGCGGCCTGGCTCGCAGAGGCGATCCAACACGAACTGTCGATGGGTGCCTCGGTCGCCAACGTCGAAGCCACCCTGACTCAGTGGATCGGTCTGGGCGGGGCGGCGTACGGGGTAAAAGGCACCGAGCTCAACCTGCTAGGCCTGCAGCCGTTGGCCGCGCACTGCCTCAAGCACGTCTCGATCGGGCAAGCCGCGTTGGAGGCCAATGCGATCGCGAGGTCGTCAGTCATCCCGGCCCTGGTGTGTCAGACCAATCGCGACGAAACGGCGGCGTTGTATGCCAGCAATATCTGTGGGTGCAATACCCCGGCGATCGTGGCGAACGAGACCGAGTATTTCGGGTACTTCACGCCGCAGAACACCAGTATCGGCTTGGCGTATGCGAGCGCGCTGAACATGCTGGTCGGGGCCGTCACCAGTACACCGCCACCTATCACCCCGATGGGGGCTTCGCCGGCCGCTGCCGTGGACCCGGCTGAATCGGTCGCCGAATCAGCCGCCAACACCGGAATGGCCACCGGCCCGGCGGAGGCGGTGCAGGCCGCCGGCCAAGCGGCCTCGCCGGGCAGTGGCATCAGCCAGATCATGCAACCGCTGCAGGCAATGACGAGTCTGCCAAACACACTCAAGCCAGTCACCGAGCTGCCAACGCAACTGTTGCAGAACGCCACCCAGTCGCTGTCGGGCCCTATCCAGAACATCATGGGAATGTTCCCGTCGCTGCTGTCGCAGCAGGGGGTCGGCGCGGCTGGCAGCGTGCCGGTCGAGGCGGTCGCCGGCCCGTTGGGCGGTGGAGTCGCCGGTGGCGTCAGCGCGGCGACCGGTGGTGGAGCAGGTGAGGTCGGCGTCGGTTACTCGGGAGCAGGGCTGACCAGGTTCACCCAGCCGGCCGGCGACTTTTCTGCCGAGCCTGTCGGTGGCCGCGCGACGACGCTTCGGGCGGCCGGCTTGCTCAGCGCCGCCGACGTGCGAAGCCCGACCGCCCCGGTGGGCGGCACGCCGATGCCGGTGTCACCCGCGGGTGCCGGAATGTTGGGCCGGGACGGCGCCGACGGAAATAGGGACAAGGTGCCGCACGCCCGCATCGTCGTGCACGGCGGCGAACAGGACCTGTAGCAATGCCGACCAATCGCTTGCGGCGGCACCTGCTGGGTGCTCATCATCAGCGGTGCGTCGCCGTAGGAGGTGGTGCGGTCTTATGGTCCGCAACAGGTGAAGTGACAGTTACCGCGGCGGCTTTAAACTACACAGTACGTCCAGTTCGGTAGACCATCGGAGGAGAAAAGTGAACAATCCACTTAATATTGAAAGCGATCATGTCACTGCGCAGGGCCAGGATTTCATGAACTCACTGGACCATTTCATTGCCACCGCCACCAGTTTTGCCCACGGTATCGAGGAGACGAGCGGGTTTTGGAAAGGGCCGGCCCGGGCGGCGGCGTACTCGACCGGACTGCATTTGCACGCTCAGCTGAAAGACCTGCATCAGTGGGGCGTGACTTTGGTTCACAGCGTCGGCCAAAATGTGTCTGCTATGCACAACAACGAGGTCGACCAGGCGCAGGCATTCACCGCGTTGGGCGGCGGCGCAGACGGCGCGGTTTCCACCTAATTATTTCCGAAACAGTCACCTTTACTCAGTGAGGATTAAAAACAATGACAATACAGTGGAATTTCGCCTCGGTGTTTGACCACGCGGCGGAGGTGGGGACCTTCTCGCAGACGCTCGAAGAACTGCGCGCCGATATGCTGAAGAAGGCGCAAGCGCTTGTCAGCGGCGGGTCGTACCAGGGGCAGGCGCCGGAAGCGTTTCTCACGGCGTTCACGCAGATGAGCGCCAAGTCCGAACAGGTGATCGCGACGGTGATGAGCTACGGACAGCGGATCCAGGGCAGCGGCCAGGACACCGCGCTCAGGGACTCAGCAGAGCAAGGCAGGTTCATCTAGCGTTTGGCGATGCCGGGGCAGCACGCAGCGCGTGCGCCTCAGCGGATCTGTGGGATACACCGTGCTGACCACCACCCTCGACGGCTTGTGGGCGTTGCAGATTCTCACCGGTATCGAAGTACTGGCCCCGGAATTGGGGCTGCGGCCGATCATGCCGAGCGTGGAGACGGCGCCGATGGCGCTGGCTCATCCGGTCGCGGCCGAGCTGCGCGCTGAGGGCGTGATCAACGAATCCGGAGCGGTAGCCGACGTCGTGGTGGAGTGGTTGACCGTACTGGCCCGCCGTGATGTCGCGCTACTGATCCAGGCCACGATGCCCGGCGCCGGCGACAAGCCCGCGGTGGCGTTGCTGGCACGATTCGCCCAATGGTGGGTCGTGCTGGAACGGTCCGAGAACCTGGTCCGCATCAGTGGGGCGGGCACCTCGGGCACCGAATCCGGAGCGAGCGACGTCATTCTCGGCCAACTTGAGCGCCTGTGTGGAACCCAGGAGGCCGCGCCCCTGCAGCCGGTGACGGTGGACGTCGACCAGGTGATGGCGGGTGTCGACAGCCGGGAAGCGCTGCGCAAGCAGCTATTACGCGAGCAGCTCGACGGCGAACAGCTGCAGATCCTGATGATGGCTGCCGACATGCGGCGCTCGGCGCGGGCCGCCATCGTCGCCATCCAATCCGGCGTGGACACCGGTCAACCCAGCCGCACCTACATCGAACCAAGCGTGGTAACCATCGCCGACACCCCGGAAGGGCGGCTGATCGGGGAACATTTCCGGTCCGGCGGCAAGCGCTGGATGGTCATCGCGCCCGGCACAACGAGCAGTATCGGCGCTGCCGTCAACCGGATGCTGCGGCGCCTGCCCGCCAATGAAGAATGGTTTTCGTACCGAAAGGTTGTGTAAACGCAGGTTTGGCGTGCATGTTAGCATTAGCATCGTGACAAACCCGTGGAAGGCGGCACCGAATTCAACGGAGCAAGCTCGACACAGTCGGCGCCAAGGCACCGATTCACTTCCGCAACAACCCGATTCCGTGTCGGGCACATTGCGCATTTCCGATATGGTGGCGCCGCGAAAAATACCTCCGGGTGCCGGTTGGCGCAAATTTGTATATGCCCTGTCTTTCCATACCATAAATCTCGGCGAATCACCGGCCGAAAGGCATTACCGTGAGCTGCAGGCGCGGATACGCCGACACGTCCGCAAGCAATATGTCATCGGGGTGGTATCCGGTAAGGGTGGCGTCGGCAAGACGACGATGACCGCCTGCATTGGCGCCGTATTCCGGGAATGCCGCCCGGAGAACGTGGTCGCCATCGACGCCGCGCCCGGCTTCGGGACACTGTCAGGCCGGATCGATGAAGCTCCCCCCGGCGATTACACCGCGGTGCTCAACGACACCGACGTGCAAGGATATGCCGACATCCGAGAGCATCTGGGCCAAAACAATATCGGCCTGGATGTATTGGCCGGTAATCGTGCCTCGGATCAGCCCCGGCCACTGGTGCCCTCGATGTTCACCGGTGTGTTGTCGCGACTTCGCCGCAGCCACACGGTCATCGTGGTCGATACCTCCGATGACCTCGAGCATCCGGTGATGAAGGCAGTGTTCGACGCCTGCGACACCCTCGTGTTCGTGTCCGGTCTGACCGCCGACACGTCGCTGCCGGTCACCCGTTCGATCGACCTGCTGCGGTCGATGGGTTATCACGAGCTGGTGTCCCGCAGCATGGTCATTCTCAATGACAGTAGGCACGAATATGACTCGGACGCCCATACGTATCTGACGGAGCGTTTCGCGCAGTCCGGTGCGACGGTGGAATTCATGCCGTACGACCCCCATCTCGCCAAAGGCGGGATAATCGATACCCAGCATGAGCTGAAGAAAAAGACGCGACTACGGTTATTCGAAATCACTGCGGAATTGGCCGACAAATACATTCCGGACGCCGATAGGCCACGTTAAATGGCCAAGGTGTCATTTCCGGCGCGCTGTGCAGTCGCCGTTGTATGCGGAGAACACTTGATCTCCCAGGTGTACCCGGCATCCGTACCGGTCGGGGTTTTCATCGACAACATCGTCGAGCTGCTGAACGACGAACTCAAACGCCGAGGCCTGGCAGGGCTGCAGACCGGGATTGGTTACGAACTCCAAAAGGCCAATGGCGTCCGGCTCGATGTCACGAAAACTCTCGACGAACTGGGCGTCGAAGACGGCGCCACTTTGGTTCTGGTCCCCTCCGCGGAAGGCGACTCGTTCGAGCCGCAGTACGAGTCGCTTTCCACTGGACTGGCCCGGATCGGCAAGAGGTTGTTCGAACCGGTCACCGCAGAAACTGCGGCGCACACGGCCCTCGCTATCCTCGCGATGATCTCGGCAGCGGTCCTCGGATTGGCGCTACGGACTCGCACCGCCACCGACTCCCTGGCGCCCAGCACGGTGACCGGTGTGGCCGGCTTGCTGGCCGCCGGCACCGCAGGCGCGGCGTGGCGGTGGTGGCCACGCCGAGACGACATGCAACGTGGGTTCGCCTGGCTTGCGGTGCCGCTACTGTCGGTGAGCGTCGCTGCGGCTGCACCCGGCTCGCTGGGGTCGGCGCACCTGTTCATCGCCGCCCTCGCTGCCGCCGTTCTGACCTGCGGCGTCGCGGTCGCGACGGGACGCCACCTCAGCGTCGCGGCCACCGTGGTGACGTTATGTGCGCTGGGCGGGGTGGTCGCGGCGGCCCGAATGTGCCAACCGGTCCCCGCACAGTGGCTGGGCATGTGCACTTTGGTCGTTTTGCTGCTGCTGCTGACCATGGCGCCCACTGTCGCGTTGTGGTCGGCCCGGATCCGGCCGCCCTACTTCGGATCCGTCACCGGCCGAGATCTGTTCCGGCGCAGCGACGGTCTACCGGCCGACGCCGTCGCACCGGTCGACGCCGACGGCGAGGAAGAGGAGACTCCGGACACCACCCCGCGCGGGGCGGTGATCGCCGTGGCTGCCCAGCGGGCCAACCAAGTGCTCACCGGAATCTGCGTCGGGGCAGGTCTCACGCTGCCGGTCGCGGTGTGGACCACGCTGATCCCCGGCCGTGGCCACGGGCCGGCCGCCGCTGTGCTGGCCGGGCTGTTCGTGCTGATCTTCATCAGTCGAGGACGCGCCTACGCCGACAAGCGGCAGGCCATAGCGCTGGTGTACGGCGCCGCGGCCGCAGTGTGCGTCGGCGTCGTCAGATACGTGTTGCATGAACCGGCCGCATCGGGCGCGGCGGTGCTGTTGGCCGCGGTGGTGCTGGCCGGATTCGGGGCGGCCGGCCTGGCGGCGGCGCTGCTCGTGCCGATCACCCGGTTCACCCCCCTGGTGCGCATGGTCGCCGAGTGGCTGGAACTGGTGGCGATCATCGCAGCCCTGCCACTGGCCGCCTGGATCGGTGGGCTGTTCAGTTGGGTGCGGATGCGATGACAGCGTTGAGGTGGGCGCGCCGAGCCTGGTCGATTGCCTCAGCCGCCCTGCTGATCGGAGTTTCGACGAGTTTCCCTGCTGCACAAGCGATTCCCCGGCCCGATGTCGATCCGGGGCGGGTGCCAGCAGATGGCAAGCCGAATTCGGACCAGCCGATGCGGCAGAGCAACATCTGTGCCCGCACGATCACCGTGGCCGATCCCAATGTGAGTGTCACCGCGCCCGGTTTCACGATGCTCAACATCGCCAAAGCCTGGCAGTACTCGACCGGAAACGGCGTGCCGGTCGCCGTCATCGACACCGGCGTCAATCCCAGCCCGCGGCTGCCGGTCATCGCCGGCGGTGACTACATCATGGGCGGCGACGGGCTGATGGATTGCGATGCGCACGGCACCGTGGTGGCTTCGGTGATCGGTGCCGCACCGCAGGGAACACCGATGCCGCCCCGAATGCCGCCGGTCCCGGCGTTCCCGCCGCCGGCTGGTCAAATCACCGACGCAGCGCCGCCACCACCGGGCGCCCCACCGCCACCACCGGCACCGCCGCCGCCGCCGTCACCGGTGACGATCACCGAAACCCGGCCCGCTCCCCCGCCCGCACCGCCACCGCCACCGCCGCCGGAAGACGAACCGGCCAATGGCCCCGGAGATGCTGTCGCCGACCAGCCGGAGGATCCCGAGGTGCCGCCGCCGCCCCCGGGGGCCCCGGACGGTGTCGCCGGGGTGGCTCCGCACGCGGTGATCATCTCTGTGCGGCAGTCTTCCCGGGCTTACGAGCCCGTGAACCCCGGGCCCGGCGACATGGAGGCGCGCAAGAAAGCCGGCACCATCGCAACGCTGGCCAACGCCATCGTGCATGCGGCCAATATGGGCGCCAAAGTCATCAATATCAGTGTCACGTCCTGCGTTTCGGCCGCCGATCCGCTCGATCAAAGTGCGATTGGTGCCGCCGTCTGGTACGCCGCGACAGTCAAGGATGCGGTGGTCGTCGCGGCAGCCGGCAATGAGGGCGAAGACGAATGCGCCCAGAATCCATCCTTCGACCCGTTGAATCCCCGCGACCCGCGCGATTGGCACCAGGTCAAGACGGTGTCGTCACCGTCATGGTTTGACGACTATGTGCTGTCGGTCGGTGCGGTGGACAACGCCGGCGCGCCGATCAGCAAAAGCTTGACCGGGCCGTGGGTGGCCGCCGCCGCGCCCGGCACCGGGATCATCGGATTGTCGTCGCAGACCGGCGGACCAGTGAACGCCTACCCCCCGGCCAGGGCGGGTGAAAAGAACATGCCCTTCTGGGGGACGAGTTTCTCCGCCGCCTATGTCAGCGGTGTGGCTGCGTTGGTGCGGGCCAAATATCCGGACCTGTCCGCCCATCAGGTCATCAACCGGGTTCTGCAGACGGCACACAACCCGCCGCGCGGAGTGGACAACCAAGTCGGCTACGGCGTGGTGGATCCGGTCGCCGCGTTGACGTTCAACGTGCCTCCTGGTGATCGAGCTGCGCCCGGAGCTCAGAGCCGGGTGATCACGCCGGCCGCACCGCCGCCACCACCCGACCACCGGGCGCGCACCATCGCACTGGCATTCGCCGGTTTGGTGCTGGCCGCGGTTGTCATCGCGACGCTCGTCGCGCGTGCGAGGCGGGAACGTTGAGCACGACGAAGCTGGCTGTCGTCGTCGGGGTCCTCGCAGCCGGACTTGTCGGCTGGAGTGTCGGCGGATACCTCGGTGCGGCAGCGGGTTTGATCACCGGCGTCGCGGTCGGTGTGGTTCGCTGGTGGCGACAGCCGTTGTGGTCCTGGCTGCAGCTGTGGGTCGGCCGCAGGCGTCCGCTCGAATGGGCGGAGCCGGTCACTGTGGCCAACGACCGTGCTGGTGGCGGAATTCGTTTCCAAGACGGTGTCGCGACGGCCGCCGTACAAGTACTCGGTAGGCCCCACTCCCCCACCCTGTTCACCGGCTCGACGTCCACCAATACCGAAAACGTTTGCGACATAGCCCAATTGCTGCCGCTACTGCAGCAAAGTCTGGGATTGCAGATCGATTCACTCAGTGTGGTCAGCGCGGGTTCGCGGCGGCGTAGCACCGGGGATTATCCGCGGGTTTACGACACGCTGATCGGCACACCGCCCTATGCCGGACAGCGGGAAACCTGGTTGATCGTGCGGGTGGCGGCCCTCGACAACGCCCAGTCGCTGCAGTGGCGTACTTCGGTGGGTACTGCGGTGCTGGCCGCCGCGCAGCGGATCAGCGCCGCGATGCGCCAACACGGCATTCGCGCCAGGGTGGCAACGGCCATCGACATCGTCGAATTGGAACGACGGCTCGGACGCACCGCGCTCAGTACCCATCATCAGCGTTGGCGTTCCGTTCGCGGCGACGGCGGGTGGTTGACCACCTATTGGTACCGGCCGCGGGACATCACGGCGGACAAATTGGCCCATGCCTGGTCACTGCGGACCGACGCGATCATCCAGAACATCACCCTGTTCAAGGATGCTTCGGTGACGGCCACGGTGACGGTGCGCAGCGCACAGCCGCCGACCGCCGCCCCGAGCGTGCTGTGGCAAACATTGCCGGGGGAGCAAGCCCAGGCAATCGCCGCCACCATGTGCGGCCCGACTCCGAAACTGCGGGGGATTCGCCGGGGCGCGGTGACTGGTCCGCTGCAGATCCCGATCGGCCCGTCGGGGGTGCTGCTGGGCAAGGTCGGCGCCGGCAACCGGCTGATGCTGCCACTCGACGACCCCGGAGAGTTCACCCGGGTGCACATCGCCGCGGAGGATTCGCTGGTCAAGCGAATCGTCATCCGGCTGGCCGGAGCCGGTGAGCGGATCACCGTGCACACTCGAGATACTCAGCGCTGGAACAGTATTCGAATGCCCGACATCGCGGTGACCGCCGCTGCGCGACCCATCTCCGGTACCACTGTAAGCGTCGTCGACGGCACGTTCACACCCGCACCGCGGCCGAACACGCTGATCTCCGTCGGCGAGCCCGGCGCCCCGTATCGCGGTTCTGCCGACGTGGTGATCAGTCAGACCGGTCCGGCCATCGTGGAGGTCGCGGCCGCGGGCCGGCTGTACACCGTCGAGGTTGAGCTGTTCCGCGCGGAAAATCGCTACGTATCCTCGGAGCCGACGATTCTGCGCACTCCCGAGCTCGAACCTGTGGACTAGACGATGACCAGCAGCACGACGACGGCGGCGGCACGCAAGCGGTTCGATCAGGCCATGCAGTTGTTCGACACCGATGTCACGGCCGCGCAGGCGCAGTTTCGTGAAGCGACCGAGATCGACCCGTCGATGGCCGACGCGTGGCTGGGCCGGATAGCAGCCGGCGACGAAGCGTTGACGACGCTGCAGGAACTCTATGCCTACGGCGTCCGGCTGCACCGCGAGACCAATCGGCTCGGAATGCAGCTGTCGGCACCGATCAAGGCCGGGCCTTACCTGTCGATCTCGGTGACCGAGTCGTCGCATGCCGGGCTGGCTTTGGCAAGCGCCCTCATCGACGACCGTCGATATGAGAAAGCCGAAGCGCTGCTGAAGGATTCGTCTCTGCTCGACAGCTGGGAGAACCATCAGTGGCAGCAGTACATCCGGGCCTATCTGATGTTCGCCACGCAGCGCTGGCCCGATGTCATATCCGTCGCAGCAACGATTCTGCCACCACAGGCCATCATCATGTCGGCAGTTACCGCGGCGACCAATGCGCTGGCCGCCCATGCGGCCGCACATCTGGGACAGGCACGGGTCGCGCTCGACTGGACCGACCGGGTGGAACTGCGGGTAGCACAGCATTTTCCCGCCGAGTCCCGTCGGCACCAATTGAGCGACACCGCCGTCGCCGCTATTGACCCCAACCAATTCCCGTTGATAGCAGCTGATCTCGCCTATGTCCGGGGAATGGCGCACCGTCAGCTCGGTGAAGAGGACAAGGCGCAGATCTGGTTGTCCAAGGCGACGATCAACGGTGCGCTCATCGAACCGGCCAAGCAAGCATTGGCAGATCCGGCACTGCAATTGGTGGTCACCGACGAAGAAACCATCGACAGCCGCACCAACAAATGGGATGTCTCGACCGAGTTCTCCCAGACACGGCGTCAAGAAGAGGAGACCACGCAGCGGCGACACGAACTGCTGGCCGAGGGCCGCGCGCTGCTCAACAACCAGGTGGGCCTCGCCGATGTCAAGCGGGCGGTGGCCGAACTGGAGGACCAGATCGAAGTCCGGGCTTTGCGGCTCGCGGCCGGGCTACCGGTGAGTAACCAGACCAATCACATGCTGCTCGTAGGTCCGCCGGGAACCGGCAAGACCACCACCGCCGAAGCGCTGGGCAAGATCTATGCCGGACTCGGCATCGTGCGGCATCCCGAGATCATTGAAGTCAAGCGGGCGGATTTCTGTGGGGAGCACATCGGGTCGTCTGGCCCGAAGACCAATGAGCTGATCAACCGTTCACTGGGCCGGATCTTGTTCATGGACGAGTTCTACTCGTTGGTGGAGCGTCATCAAGACGGACGACCGGACATGATCGGCATGGAAGCGGTCAACCAGCTGCTGGTCGCGCTCGAGGTGCACCGCTTCGACTTTTGCTTCATCGGTGCCGGATACGAGCGGGAAGTCGACGAGTTCCTCACGGTAAACCCCGGTTTGGCGGGACGGTTCAACCGCAAGTTGCGGTTCGAGTCCTATAGTCCCGATGAGATCGTGGAAATTGCGGTGCGTTACGGCCATCCCCGTGCGACGCTGATCGAGCCCAGCGCACGCGATGCACTGAACGCACTGAGTAAGACGCTGCGGGCCTATGTGGCACCGGACGGCACTCACGGCATCGACATCATGCAGAACGGGCGGTTTGCCCGCAATGTGGTGGAACGTGCTGAGCGGCTGCGGGATTCCCGAGTGGCCGCTCAGCACCGCAGCGACAAGGGTTCGGTGACCGTGGAAGATCTCGAGAATTTGCGTACTCAGGACATCACCACCGCGGTGATTTACGCCTGCGCAGAAAAGCACGTACCTGTCGGGCTTTGACCAAACAGCTTGCCGTTGAGGGCTATCGCGTGGTGAGCGGGTCGAAGCGGAAAACCGCGATCCGGCCCGCCAGCGCCTCGAATTCGTCGGGGGTGCCGTGTCGGACCATCCCTGAGCGCTTCGCGAACGCCACCCCGACCGGCACTTCGGCCGGGTATACCCGCAGAATGCGTCGTGCTTCTTCGGCGCCGAGTTCGACTATCGTGACCCGCCGCGATCGGCGGCCCCGGCTGAGCACGCCGGTTCCCGAGGCACGCGCGTTGGCGGCCCAATCCGATCCGGGATAGCCGGCCACGACATAGAGGCTGCCTTGGAACTCGAACGGCGTCATGGGGGTACTGCGCGGCTGGCCCGACTTGCGGCCTGGCACGGTCAACACCACCGCCGGACCGGTTGCCAGGCCGAGCTTGTGCAGGGTCAGCACCACCTTGTTCATCGGCTTGAGGTAGCGCGGCGGGCGGGGAACTGACATCGGGCTGCGGCTTGCCTACTGTGCGAACAAGCGACGATGCTGCGACACCCACTGAGCGAACGTGGTTGCCGGCCGGCCCGTGATCTTCTCCACTTCGTGCGTCACCAGTGCCGGCTTGTCCACCGTTTCGGCGAGCATGGCCGTATACGCATCGGCGAATCCCGCGCCGAAGCCCAGCTCTATGAAGCGTGCCCGCACCACCTCCGGCGCCACCTCATGGTATTCGAGCGGACGTTTCAGCACCGCGCCGACGATCCTCACCAGCTCGGAGTTGGTGAGCGCCTGGGGCCCGGTCAACGAAATCCGCTGGCCGACAAGCTCATCGTGCAGGAAGGCCCGAGCCGCGACGGCGGCGATGTCGCTTTCGACGATGGGGGCAACCGAAGCCGCGGCGAAGGGGCCGGCAACGGCATCACCGGCGCGAATCTGGGCACCCCACATCCCGGCGAAGTTCGTTGCGAAGACTGTCGGCCGCAGGCTCACCCAGTCCAGACCCGAGTCCGCGGCGAGTTGCTCGGCCTCTTTGTTGCGGTCACCGCGAAAGCGTGAAGGCTGCCGCGAGAAGTCGTCGTCTGCATTGATCGCCGACAGTGCCACCAGCTTGGTGACCCCGCTGTGTGCAGCGTGACGAACTGTGGCGGCCAGCTTGTCGCCCAGTGCGCGGGAATTGAGAAACACCGCTGACGCCCCCGGCAGGGCATCGATAGCTGAGCTGACCATCTCCACGCCTCTGGGCAGGGCAACCGTCTTGGGATGGCGGGTAACTGCTCGGACCCGGCAACCGGCGCGGACAAGCTCCGATACGAGCGGCCGGCCGATGTTACCGGTCGCTCCGGTGACGACGATCGTCATGGCAGGACTCCTTCCGATGTGTTCTGCATTCAAGGACGCGCCGGCCAGTGGAAAAGTTACAGTCGCAACCGGTAACTTCCGGCGCCACGAAATCGTCATGTAGTCATGAACCGACATCCGTTTGCACCGCACAACGACGCCATCGCCGATGCGTGGCGGCGTCACCGGGCGTATTTGGTGAATCTCGCCTACCAGATGCTGGGAGACGTCGGTGATGCCGAAGACGTTGCCCAGGAAGCATTTCTACGGTTGTCGCGGGTAGATCCACTCGGGGTCGAGGACATGCGCGGCTGGCTGACGGTGGTGACGAGTCGGCTCTGCCTCGACCAGCTGCGTTCTGCCCGGGCGCGTTATGAACGCCCGGGCGACATCGAGCAACAGCCGGCGCCGCTGCACCACTCTCGCCTGCCCGATCCGGCCGACCGGGTCACCCTTGACGACGATGTCAGTGCCGCGATGCTCGAAGTGCTGCGCAGGCTCAGTCCGGGGGAGCGGGTGGCCTTCGTGTTACACGACGTCTTCGGTCTTCCGTTCGACGCGATTGCCGAAACCGTCGGCCGCCCCGCCGGTAGCTGTCGTCAGCTGGCGCGGCGCGCGCGGCAGAAATTCAACGACACCCGCGTGACGACCAGCGAGGTGGCCACTGCCGAACATCAGGTCGTCACCGACAGCTTCATCACTGCTTGCTCCAACGGCGATTTCGCGGCTTTGGCCGCCGTCCTTGACCCCGCGGTGTGGGGGGTGGCAACCCTTTTGGTCGAACCAGCCGCACCGCCACAGGTCAACCACGGACCCCGTGACGTGGCGATCAACCTGCTGCAGTATTTGGGTCCGGGCGTGGTACTGGTCGCCGGTCGCGTAGGTCAGCCGGCACTGCTGGCGTTCGCGAACCGTCGCCTGTTCGCCGTGATCATTCTGACGGTTCACCGCCGTCTCGTGACCAGAATCGAGGCCACCGCGGACCCCTCGGCGCGAAGCGCGGCTTTTCCATTGCAACCCTGACCGCTCCACCCGACGACGCACCAATGCGATGATGCCGATGGGAGGTCAGCATGCGCTATGTCCGCGAGGAAGTTGTTCACGCCTCGCCCGAGCGGGTGTGGCAGCTGCTGGTCGACGTCGAGGGCTGGCCGGCCTGGACCAAGTCGATGCGCGAAATCAAACGTCTGGAGGCTGGCCCGCTCGCGGTGGGCAGCCGGTCGCGCGTGACCCAACCGAAGGGCCGGCCGATGGTGTGGACGGTCACCGAACTAGAGCCGCAGCACAATTTCACCTGGCGGGCCGGGCAGCCCGCACTTGCCTTCGAGGCGGTGCACCGCATCGACGGCGCCGGCCACCAGGTACGGACAACGCTGGAGTTCACGGCAACCGGACCCTTGGCCTGGGTGGCGCAACTGGTCGCGGCATCGAGGATCCGCACCTGGCTCGACATGGAAAGCGCCGGGCTGAAGCGGGCCGCCGAGCGGCCCGAGTAACGCGGTCCGATGACCTAGCGGCGTTCCCGCCCGCCGTCGGGCCGGGTCGCGAAATAGCCGGCGATTGTCGCGGCGATCTGCAAAAAGCGCCGCCGCGTCGCAGGGGCCATCTCGCGGCGCACGTCGATCACGCCGCCGGGCCGCAGGTGCGGGTCGAAGGGCACCTCGACTACCGTCTGGCCCCGGTCGGTGAACTGACGCGCCAGCAGCGCCCGGGTCCGCCTGTCGGCATGGCCGTCGGAGTCGTTGAGGACCACGACGCTGCGCTGCAGCAGGCCTGTTTTGCCGTGCTCGGCGAGCCACTCCATGGTCTGCGCGGCGGCCGAGGCGCCGTCCGCCCACGGCGACGAGACGACTATCAGCGCGTCCAGATCACGTAGCGCTTCTTGGGTGACCGGTGCGTCCATCGACGACCCGCAATCGACGATCGAGATCGTGAAGTGCCGGTCCAACCGCAGGGTTGCTTCCCGGTAGATGGCCGGATCGAGCACTCGGCGCGCACCGGCAGCCGGATCGCCGGCCAACACGTACAGCCCGGCGGCGTTGTTGCCCACCCGGGCGCTCACGTCGGAGAACGACCGCAGATTCTTGTCGGCCGCCAACTCCCAATACGAGCCGCTCGCGCGCGGATCAATCCTGCTGCCGAGCCGACCGAAGGCGGTGTCGGCGTCCACGGCGACCACACGGTCTTGGCGGCGCAACTGGGCGAAAATCGACCCAACACTGGCAGCGACCGTCGTTTTGCCGACACCGCCCTTGCCCAGGACGCCCACCTTGTAGGTCCCGCGGAGCACGGAACCGATAGCGGCTTCGAATTGGGCCTCCTGGCGTTCGTGAGCCGACGGGCCTAGATTGACCAGCCCGAACGTGCCCCTCAGAACGAGGTGTCGCCAGCCGCGGGCGGGTTGCGGGCGTTGCCTGGGCATCGGCCGCGCCCGCCGCAGGTCCCCGCCGGCCGGTACCGCCGGCGGGGTCGGTGCGCTGCGCTGCCGATAACCGGGACTGATGGACGGTGGCCGGGCGGCCGCCGGTGGACGTGGGGGAGGGGACGGCGGTTGCATCGGCGGCGGACCGGCTCGCAGATTTCGCGGTGGCGGTGGCGGTGGCGGTGGCGAAGGCTGTAGCGGGGGAGGCTCGCCGGGCGCGCCGGGTGGCGCGGAGCGCAAACGGTCCCGCAGGAAGTCGTCGCGCTCGGTCATGGGCGCTCCGAGTGCCTACGGCAGTTCTGCATCACGCGATCAGTATCGACCACCGCTTTTGGTAGCGCGCGCGGGTTGCCTCTTGAACCCCTGCTTTCGGGCATTTCGAGTGCGGCAACAGCAAACGCCCGTCGGGCAGATTAAGTCGAAGACGGCCGCGGCGGAGTTTGTCACGGGCAAACGCATGGCAGCGCGACGGCCGGTGCCGTCGGCGCGAGCTGACCCGCAGCGGGGCATACCACCTCCGGCGACGGGTTACTATTGACAAAGTTGGCATGTCAGGCGGTTTTTGTCATATCGTTTTACGACTTGTCGGAAACCGGGAAAAAGAGCCACCGTTCAGCGCTGTACGGACGCATCCCCCGAGCGATCATCGCCACTGGGCGAACATCTTCGTCGACAAGACCGATGGGGTCACGCCCCGCGAAGAGGGGGACGCGGCGCCGCCGGAGCCAACCGTGAATGCCGTGCAACGTCTGCTGAAGGGTCAGGTGGGAATGGCGCCCAACCGCTCGCGGTCTCAGGGGCTCTATAACCCCGCATTCGAGCGCGACTCGTGCGGGGTGGCCATGGTCGTCGATATGCACGGCCGGCGCAGCCGCGACATCGTGGACAAGGCGATCACCGCGCTGCTCAACCTCGAGCACCGCGGCGCCGCCGGTGCCGAGCCGCACAGCGGCGACGGCGCCGGCATCCTGATTCAGGTTCCTGACCAGTTCCTGCGATCGGTTGTCGACTTCGAGCTGCCGGCCGCAGGCAGCTATGCCACCGGCATCGCGTTTCTGCCGCAGTCGTCGAAAGACGCCGCGGCGGCTTGCGCTGCGGTGGAAAAGATCGTTGAAGCCGAAGGCCTTCAGATGCTCGGCTGGCGCAATGTACCCACCGACGAGTCTTCGCTGGGTGCGCTCTCGCGCGACGCGATGCCCACCTTCCGTCAGGTCTTCATCGCCGGCGCCACCAGGATGGATTTGGAACGCCGCGCCTATGTGATCCGCAAACGGGCCGAACACGAGCTCGGCACCAAGGGGCCCGGGCAAGACGGGCCCGGTCGCGAAACAGTGTATTTCCCAAGCCTTTCGGGTCAGACACTCGTATACAAGGGTATGCTGACCACCCCGCAGCTCAAGGCGTTCTACATCGACCTGCAAGACGACCGGCTGACCAGTGCGCTGGGTATCGTGCACTCGCGGTTCTCGACGAACACCTTCCCGTCGTGGCCGCTGGCCCACCCGTTCCGGCGCATCGCCCACAACGGCGAGATCAACACCGTCACAGGCAACGAGAATTGGATGCGCGCCCGCGAGGCGTTGATCCGCTCCGACGTCTTCGGCGCGTACGACGACGTCGAGAAGCTCTTCCCGATCTGCACTCCGGGCGCTTCGGACACGGCGCGCTTCGACGAGGTGCTCGAGCTGCTGCATCTGGGCGGCCGCAGCCTGGCGCACGCGGTGCTGATGATGATTCCCGAGGCCTGGGAGCGGCACCCGAGTATGGACGGGCCTAGGCGGGCTTTTTATCAGTATCACGCCGCTTTGATGGAGCCGTGGGACGGCCCGGCGTCGATGACGTTCACCGACGGCACCATTGTGGGGGCGGTACTGGACCGTAACGGCTTGCGCCCGTCGCGGATCTGGGTCACCGACGATGGTCTGGTCGTGATGGCCTCGGAGGCGGGGGTGTTGGACCTCGACCCCTCGACGGTGGTGCGGCGCATGCGATTGCAGCCAGGCCGCATGTTCCTGGTCGACACCGCCCAGGGCCGCATCGTTTCCGACGAGGAGATCAAGGCCGAGCTCGCCGCCGAGCACCCTTACCAGCAGTGGCTGGACAACGGCCTGATCCCGCTCGAGCAGCTGCCCCAGGGCAACTACGTGCGGATGCCACGTCATCGAATCGTATTGCGACAGTTGGTGTTCGGCTATACCTACGAAGAGCTCAACTTGCTGGTCGCCCCGATGGCCCGAACCGGTGCCGAGCCGATCGGATCCATGGGTACCGACACTCCGGTTGCGGTGCTGTCGCAGCGGCCCCGGATGCTGTTCGACTACTTCCAGCAGTTGTTCGCACAGGTGACCAACCCGCCGCTGGACGCCATTCGTGAAGAGGTGGTGACAAGTCTGCAGGGCACCGTCGGACCCGAAGGCGATCTGCTCAACGCAGGCGAGGATTCGTGTCGCCAAATCTCGTTGCCGCAGCCGATTTTGCGCAACCATGAACTGGCGAAGCTGATCAACCTGGACCCCGACGTCGCGGTCAACGGCCGCCGGCATGGTCTACGGTCGAAGGTGATTCGCTGTTTGTACCCGGTTGCCGTGGGCGGTAACGGTCTGAAGGAAGCGCTTGATGAGGTGCGGGCGCGAGCCACTGCGGCGATCGCCGACGGTGCGCGGATCATCATCCTGTCCGACCGGGAGTCGGACGAGAAATTGGCCCCGATTCCGTCGCTGTTGGCCGTCTCGGCAGTGCACCACCATCTGGTTCGGGAACGCAGCCGCACCAAAGTCGGACTGATCGTCGAGTCCGGCGATGCCCGCGAAGTGCACCACATGGCTGCGCTGGTCGGGTTCGGTGCAGCGGCGATCAACCCGTACATGGTGTTCGAATCGATCGAGGACATGTTGGACCGCCGCGTCCTGGAGGGCGGCCCGAATGGGCTGGACCGCGAAACCGCGTTGCAGAACTACGTCAAGGCCGCCGGTAAGGGCGTGTTGAAGGTGATGTCCAAGATGGGCATTTCGACACTGGCGTCCTACACCGGCGCACAGCTGTTCCAGGCCGTCGGTGTCTCGGAGAAGGTGCTCGACGAGTACTTCACCGGATTGGCTTGCCCCACAGGCGGTATCACCCTCGCCGACATCGCCGCCGATGTCGCGGGCCGACACGCGCTGGCCTTTTTGGACCGGCCCGACGAGCGAGCGCACCGCGAACTCGAGGTGGGGGGTGAGTACCAGTGGCGCCGTGAAGGCGAGTACCACCTGTTCAACCCCGACACCGTCTTCAAGCTGCAGCACTCCACCCGCACCGGCCAGTACAGCCTATTCAAGGAGTACAGCCGCCTGGTCGACGACCAGAGTGAGCGGATGGCGTCGCTGCGGGGACTGCTGAAGTTCCGCGATGGTGTCCGCCCGCCGGTTCCGCTCGACGAGGTGGAACCGGCCACCGAGATCGTCAAACGCTTTGCGACCGGGGCGATGAGCTACGGTTCGATCTCTGCAGAGGCGCACGAGACACTTGCCGTCGCGATGAACCGGCTCGGGGGACGCTCGAATTGCGGTGAAGGCGGCGAGGACGTCAGCCGCTTCGAGCGCGACCCGAATGGCGACTGGCGGCGCAGCGCCATCAAACAGGTTGCCTCCGCGCGGTTCGGCGTCACGTCGCATTACCTGACCAACTGCACCGACATCCAGATCAAGATGGCGCAAGGCGCCAAACCCGGTGAAGGCGGGCAGCTTCCGGGACACAAGGTGTACCCCTGGATCGCCGAGGTGCGGCACTCCACGCCTGGGGTGGGCTTGATTTCACCGCCGCCACACCACGACATCTACTCGATCGAGGACCTGGCGCAGCTGATTCACGACCTGAAGAACGCCAACCCGTCGGCGCGGATCCACGTCAAGCTGGTCTCCGAGAACGGTGTCGGCACGGTGGCTGCCGGCGTATCGAAGGCGCATGCTGATGTCGTCCTCATCTCCGGGCATGACGGTGGCACCGGGGCGACCCCGCTCACGTCGATGAAGCACGCCGGCGCACCGTGGGAGTTGGGGTTGGCCGAAACCCAGCAGACGCTGCTGCTCAACGGATTGCGGGACCGGATCGTGGTCCAGGTGGACGGCCAGATGAAGACCGGCCGCGACGTGATGATCGCCGCGCTGCTCGGCGCCGAGGAGTTCGGCTTCGCCACCGCCCCGCTGGTGGTGTCCGGTTGCGTGATGATGCGGGTCTGCCACCTGGATACCTGCCCAGTAGGGGTGGCCACCCAGAACCCGGTGCTGCGGGAGCGGTTCACCGGCAAGCCGGAATTCGTGGAGAACTTCTTTTTGTTCGTCGCCGAAGAGGTCCGCGAGTTCATGGCGCAGCTCGGATTTCGCACGATCAACGAGGCGGTGGGCCAGGTGGGGTCGCTGGACACCACGCTGGCCCGGGCGCACTGGAAGGCCCACAAGCTCGATCTCACGCCGGTGCTGTACGAGCCCGAGTCGGCGTTCATGAACCAGGACCTGTACTGCAGTTCCAGCCAGGACCACGGCCTGGACAAGGCGCTGGATCAGCAGCTGATCGTGATGAGCCGGGAGGCGCTGGATTCGGGCACGCCGGTCCGGTTCTCCACGACTATCAGCAACGTCAACCGCACCGTTGGCACCATGCTCGGTCATGAGCTGACCAAAGCCTATGGCGGGCAGGGATTACCGGACAGAACCATCGACATCACGTTCGACGGGTCCGCGGGTAACAGCTTCGGGGCGTTTGTGCCCAGGGGGATCACGCTGCGGGTCTACGGCGACGCCAACGACTATGTGGGCAAAGGACTCTCGGGGGGCCGAATCGTCGTGCGGCCCTCTGACCGCGCTCCGGAAAGCTACGTCGCCGAAGACAACATCATCGGCGGCAACGTCATCCTGTTCGGGGCCACCAGCGGCCAGGCGTTCCTGCGCGGAATCGTGGGGGAGCGGTTCGCGGTCCGCAACTCCGGTGCCCACGCGGTGGTCGAGGGAGTCGGCGATCACGGCTGTGAGTACATGACCGGCGGCAGGGTTGTGATTCTCGGACGCACCGGCCGCAACTTTGCCGCGGGTATGTCCGGCGGGGTGGCCTACGTCTACGATCCTGACGGCGAACTGCCGGCGAACCTCAACGGCGAGATGGTCGATTTGGACGAGCTCGACGAGGCGGACCTGGACTGGCTGTACGGCACTGTGCAGGCCCACGTTGATGCCACCGACTCGGCGATCGGACAGCGCATCGTCACCGATTGGTCGCGTGAACAGCGCCGTTTCGCCAAGGTGATGCCGCGGGACTACAAGCGGGTGCTGCAAGCGATCGCCGAAGCCGAAAGCAGCGGCGCGGACGTCGACCAGGCAGTGATGGGGGTGGCCCATGGCTGACCCGGCGGGCTTCTTGAAGTACACCCACCGCGAAACCCCGAAGCGCCGGCCGGTGGAGTTGCGGCTGCGGGACTGGAAAGAGGTCTACGAAGACTTCGACCACGATACCCTACGGCACCAGGCGGCACGATGCATGGACTGCGGAATTCCGTTCTGTCACAACGGATGTCCACTGGGGAACTTGATTCCGGAGTGGAATGACCTGACTCGAACCGGACGCTGGCGTGACGCGATCGAACGGCTGCACGCGACCAACAATTTTCCCGACTTCACCGGCCGGTTGTGCCCGGCGCCGTGCGAATCGTCGTGTGTGCTGGGAATCAACCAGGATCCAGTCACCATCAAGCAGATCGAGCTGGAGATCATCGACAAAGCTTTCGAAGAGGGCTGGGTGCGTCCGCTGCCGCCGGACGTGCTGACCGGCAAGACGGTGGCCGTGGTGGGCTCGGGTCCCGCCGGCCTGGCCGCCGCACAGCAACTGACCCGCGCCGGCCATCGCGTGACGGTCTTCGAGCGCGCGGACCGCATCGGTGGTCTGCTGCGCTACGGCATTCCGGAGTTCAAAATGGAAAAGCGCCATCTGCAGCGGCGCCTGGACCAGATGTCGGCAGAAGGCACCGAGTTCCGCGCCGGCGTCGACGTCGGGGTCGACCTCACCGCCGAACAGCTGTGCGCCGACTTCGACGCGGTGGTGCTGGCCGGTGGCGCGACGGCCTGGCGTGACTTGCCGATTCCCGGGCGCGACCTGGACGGCATTCATCAGGCGATGGAATTTCTGCCGTGGGCCAACCGGGTTCAGGAGGGCGACGATGTGCTGGGGCCCGACGGGGAGCCGCCGATCACCGCCAGGGACAAGAAGGTGGTGATCATCGGCGGTGGCGACACCGGAGCTGACTGCTTGGGAACCGTGCACCGCCAGGGCGCAACCAACGTTCACCAGTTCGAGATCATGCCGCGGCCACCGGAGATCCGGGCGGAATCCACGCCGTGGCCCACCTATCCCTTGATGTTCCGGGTGTCGTCGGCGCATGAGGAAGGCGGCGAGCGGGTGTTCTCGGTCAACACCGAGGAGTTCGTCGGCCAGGACGGGCGGGTCACCGCGCTCAAGGTGCACGAGGTGACGATGGAAAGCGGCAAGTTCGTCAAGGTGGAAGGTTCGGAATACGAGCTCGAAGCCGATCTGGTGTTGCTGGCGATGGGCTTCGTCGGACCGGAGAAGTCGCGCTTGCTGACCGAGCTCGGCGTCGACTTCACCGAGCGGGGCAATATCGCGCGCGAGGAAGATTATGAGACGTCCGTGCCGGGCGTTTTCGTCGCCGGCGACATGGGTCGCGGCCAGTCTCTGATCGTCTGGGCGATTGCCGAGGGGCGGGCGGCCGCCGCCGGCGTAGACCGGTACCTGATGGGCCGCAGCGCGCTGCCGACCCCGGTGAAGCCGACCACCGCAGCCCAACGTTAGTCACATTAGCCCCATAAGAAACATGTGATAAAGTGCTCGGCGCGTCTTACTTCGTTTGCCAGATGTAAGGTGTCTAATGAACCCACGCAGGGCGCCGCGGTGGCGTGGAGCCCAGGTTGAATTGGCCGCCCACAGGGAGATCGCCGTGTACATGTATCCGATAACCCGGTCGCGGATGGGACGAATTGCCAGGTCGTGGTTCCGGTACCCGGTCAAGAGCCGCGAGTTCCCCGCCCGGCATGAACGTCTGATCACCGCCGAGGAGCTGTCGCGCTTTGGCGTATGACGGCCGGTTTCGCGATCACAGTGACGTGGGCCGCGTTTGCTGAATTTGCTCGATTCGTGACCTCGCGGATTCAGCGCCGCGATCTGGCCGTCAAGCCCCGTCCGACAAGCCCGACTCTCGGATGGCCTCGGCCAGCGGCTCGAGGACGGCGGGGTCGTGCGGAGTAGGGATGTAGACGATTCCCAGGTTCAAACCTTCAGAGGCCAGTGCGGCGGCATCGTCGACGACCTTCTGGTAGTTACGGTCGTCGTCGAGACGTAGGTGCGCTGACAGCAGGATCTCCTTGGCATCGCGACCGATGTCGGCGCAATGGGCGGCCAACACATCGCGCTTGCGGGCGAACAACTCCGGTGGGCCGCCGACGAAGTTCCAGTGCTGGGCGTAGCGGGCGGTGATGCGCAGCGTGCGCTTTTCGCCGTTGCCGCCGATGCAAATCGGCGGATGCGGGCGCTGCGGGCCCTTGGGTTCATTGCGGGCACCGCTCAGCTGGTAGTACCGGCCGTCGAAGTCGGTGATTTCCTGACTCAGCAGGCTGGTCAGCACCTGGCAGGCCTCTTCGAACCGGTCGAAGCGCTCCTTGATGGTGCCCAGCTCGATCCCGTAGGCACCCGACTCCTCTTCATTCCAGCCTGCTCCGATACCGAACTCCAAGCGACCGTTGGAAATCACGTCGAGCGCCGCGGCCATGTTCGCCAGCACTGCCGGGTGCCGATAATGGATGCCGGTCACTAAAGTGCCCAACCGAAGCCGGGTGGTGGCCTGGGCCAGCGCAGTCAGTGTGGTCCACCCTTCAAGACAGGGACCGGTGCTGTCGGAGAAGATCGGGTAGAAGTGATCGAACGTCCACCCGGACTCGAAGATGTCGATGCCGTCGGCCGCTTGCCAGACGGCCAGCATGCCCGACCAGGTGGTGTTCTGCGGTGAGGTTTTGAACGCGAAGCGCATGACTCGACGGTAACCGTACCGGCGGGTCCTGTCCCGCCCGCGCCGGTGCTGCGGCATCCAGCTGATGCCTGACCTGGTGGCGGACAGGCACACTGGAGGCATGGATCCGGTGATTGCGCTTCGCCAAATCGCCTACTACAAGGACCGGGCCCGTGCGGACCCGCGGCGGGTGATGGCTTATCGCAATGCCGCCGAGATCATCGAGTCCTTGGATGAGGCGGAGCGGGAACGCCACGGGCAAGCCGAGAGCTGGCAGTCGCTGCCGGGCATCGGGCCGAAAACAGCGAAGGTGATCGCAGAGGCCTGGGCGGGACGGGAACCCGACGCGCTGGTCGAATTGCGCGATGCGGCAGGAGATCTGGGCGGTGGTGAGATCCGCGCCGCGTTGCGGGGAGATTTGCACTTGCACTCGAACTGGTCGGACGGCTCGGCTCCGATCGAGGAAATGATGGCCACCGCCTCGGCCTTGGGCCACGAGTACTGTGCGCTGACCGATCACTCGCCGCGCCTGACCATCGCCAATGGGCTGTCGCCAGAGCGGTTGCGCAAACAGCTCGACGTGATTGACGGGCTACGTGAGCAATTCGCGCCGATGCGCATCTTGACCGGGATCGAGGTCGACATCCTCGACGATGGCGATCTGGACCAAGAACCTGAATTACTGGACCGACTGGACATCGTGGTGGCCAGCGTGCACTCGAAGCTGTCGATGGATTCCGCTGCGATGACCCGACGCATGGTGCGTGCGGTGTCCAACGGTCATGCCGACGTGCTCGGCCATTGCACCGGTCGGCTGGTCGCGGGCAATCGTGGCATCCGGCCGGAGTCGACGTTCGACGCCGAAGTGGTTTTCACCGCCTGCCGTGAGCATCGCACTGCGGTGGAGATCAATTCGCGGCCCGAACGGCGTGATCCGCCGACCCGCCTGCTGAACTTGGCCTGGGAGGTCGGCTGCGATTTCAGTATCGACACCGACGCGCATGCGCCGGGGCAACTGGACTTCTTGGGGTACGGCGCTCAGCGCGCGTTGGATGCTGGGGTGCCCGCGGACAGAATCGTCAATACCTGGCCGGTCGACAAGTTGTTGGCCTGGGCCGCTTCCTAGGCGGTGCGGCCCTCGACGTGACAACGCTCAATGGCCGACCCGGATCCGTTGCGGCCGTCGGCGGTCTCCGGCGCATGCAGGAACGGCGGCGGCGTATTGGGCCGCATGATCGTCGTCCAACTCGGATCGATCACCGGGCCGGCTGATCCCTTGCCGATCCGGCGGACGTACCATAACCAAACCGCAATGAACATCGCCATCAGCACGAAAGTTGCCGCCGGATCGGCAATTCCCGTCATGTTGTGCCTCCGAACTCTTGTACCGCCGGCTGGGATCGAACCCGGTTTCTCGATGCCCGTTGTACCAGCCTGGGCGCCCCTTGAGGATGTTCGGTGCGCCGAATTGACCTCAATCCGGCAGGTGTGGCATCTCCAGATCGGCATCGCGGCCGACCAACACCGCCGGGGTCAGCGCCGACTTGCCGTAGCGGCGGCGCACCTCGTCGATCGCCGAGTCGATGACAAGGGGCCGGGTCTCGGTCTCGCTGAACGGCAGCGCCAGCTGCTCGGCGCCGCTGCGGTCGATCTCGGTCACCGCGAATCCGACCAGCGTCAGCCCGCGCTGAGCGATGACCGGAGCGGCGGCGGCCACCAGCCGTCGGGCGGTGGCCAGGATCGATTGAGTCGACGAGGTTGGCCACGGCAGCGTGCGCGAGCGGGTTGCCCGGCTGAAGTCGTCGAAACGCAACCGCAGTATGACCGTGCGCCCGGTGCGACCCGCTCTACGCATCCGGGTAGTGATCCGGTCAATCAGCGCAATCACGACAGCGTCGAGGTCGGCGGCCGACATGGTGTTGCCGGTCCGCCCCAGCGCGCGTTGCGCCCCCACCGACCGCCGGCGGTGGCCGGTGTTCACCCGGCGCCGGTCGATGTTTCGCGACAGCGCATACAGCTGGCGACCCATCGCCTGGCCTACCAGCGACCCCAGCATCGACTCGCTGAGGTCGGCAACGTCGGCGACGGTGCGCAGGCCGTGGGCGTGCAGTCGCTCCGCAGTTTTAACGCCCACGCCCCACAACCGGCCGACCGGCAGCGGGTGCAGGAACGCCAGCTCCCGCTCCGGCGGCACCACCAGCAACCCGTCGGGTTTGGCTTCTTGACTGGCGAGCTTGGCCAGGAATTTGGTTCGAGCGACCCCGACGGTGATGGGCAACCCGACCCGTGCGCGAACGTCGGCCCGCAGCTGCGCGGCAATCTGCACCGGCGTGCCCGAGACCCGGGACAGCCCGGCGACATCGAGGAAAGCCTCGTCCACCGAGATTGGTTCCACGACCGGGGTGGTGTCGCGGAACACGTCGAATACCGCCTCGCTGGCCTGCATGTAGGCGCCCATCCGGGGTGGCACCACCACGGCGTGCGGGCACAGTCGCCGAGCCTGCGCACCGCCCATCGCGCTGCACACCCCGTAGGCCTTCGCCTCATAGCTGGCGGCCAGCACCACCCCACCACCCACGAGCACCGGCCGGTTTCGCAGCGCCGGGTCGTCGCGCTGCTCCACGGACGCATAGAACGAATCCAGGTCCGCGTGCAAAATGGACGCCTCGAACGCACGTAAGCGCACGAACACATGTTCGCATGCTTTTGGTCAGTCCCGCAGACCGACCGGATCCTCAGGGGGCCGAGTTGATCCGGTGTAGATGCTGCTGACCCAGATGTGCGCGAGGGTGTCGACCACCCGTTCCTGGCTGACCGCCGGCTGTTCCGCCGACAGGGTCGCCATCATCATGCGCTCGTTCATCTGGTTCAGCGACGTCGCCAGGTCCACCGCCGGGATGGTCTCCGGCGCCGCACCCCGCGCGCGTTCGGCGCTGATGATGACCGCGGTCTGGTCGATCCAGCGCTGCATGAAGCCCGACCACACCGCGCGAACTTCTGCGCTGGTGACCAACGCCTCGGCGCCGGCCCGGGCCACCGCCTCGTGCGAGCCGAACGTCGTGAAAAAGGCTTCGATGCCGCTGCGCCACACTCGGGCCGGATCGGCGGGCAGCCGTTGGACCGCCCCTTCGAACTCGGAATCCGCGCGAGCGATCAGCGGCTCCAGCAGCGAAAGCAACACCGCCTCTTTGGATTTGAAGTAGAAGTAGAACGTCGGGCGAGAGATCCCCGCACCCCTGGCCAGGTCGTCGACGGAGATCTCCGCGAACGGGCGTTCGTGCAGCAGCCGCTCGGCCGTCGCCAGGATCGCATGCTCGCGGTCATCCCCGGACGGACGCACGGCCCTGCGGCCGCGGACGGCTCGAGTCGTGCTGCTGGTGGCCACACCGCAACTTTACACGCTGTTGAGAGATTCGACACGGTGTTGACCAACTCGACACCCTGTTGATAATGTGGCGCCATGACTGAACACATCGACGTCGTCATCGTCGGAGCCGGCATCGCCGGCGTCAGCGCCGCCTGGCACTTACAGGAACGTTGCCCGTCCAAGAGCTACGCCATCCTGGAGAAGCGGTCCACCATGGGCGGCACCTGGGACCTGTTCCGCTACCCGGGCATCCGCTCCGACTCTGACATGCACACGCTGGGTTTCCGCTTCGAGCCGTGGACCAGCGACCAGTCCATCGCCGACGGCCATCTGATCCTGGACTACGTGAAAAAGACCGCAACCAAGTATGGGATCGACGAGCACATTCGGTACAACCAGCGGGTGACCAGCGCCGACTGGTCCAGCGCGGAGAACCGTTGGACAGTGCGCACGCAATCCGATGGCGAGGAACGCACCGTCACGTGCTCGTTCTTGCTGGTGTGCACCGGCTACTACAACTACGAGCAGGCCTACAACCCGGAGTTCCCCGGCGCTGAGGACTTCGCCGGCACGATCATCCATCCCCAGCACTGGCCGCAGGACATCGACTACGCCGACAAGAATGTCGTCGTGATCGGCAGCGGCGCCACCTCCGTCACCCTGGTGCCTGCGCTGGCCGATTCAGGCGCCAAGCACGTCACGATGTTGCAGCGCTCGCCGACCTACATAATTTCTCAGCCCGACCACGATTTCCTGGTCCGCAGACTCTCCTGGCTGCCGACGGAAACGGCGTACGCCATCATCCGGTGGCGCAACGTGTTGTTGCAGTCGTCGCTTTACCGGCTATGCCAGAAATATCCGAAGGTCATGCGCAGGGTCTTGATGGGGCTCGCCAAACGGCAGCTCCCGCAGGACTACGACGTCGAAAAGCATTTCGGCCCGAACTACGACCCGTGGGATCAGCGGCTGTGCCTGGTGCCCAACGGTGACCTGTTCCGCACCATCCGCCATGGCAAGACGGACGTCGTCACCGACACCATCGAGCGCTTCACCGCCACTGGTATCCAGCTGACGTCCGGCCGCGAGTTGCCCGCCGACATCATCGTCACCGCAACTGGGTTGAAGCTGCAGCTGTTCGGCGGAGCGACCGTCGCCATCGACGGTCAGCCGGTGGATTTGAGCACCAAGATGGCCTACAAGGGCATGATGCTCTCCGGGATACCCAACCTGGTCTACACCGTGGGCTACACGAACGCGTCCTGGACGCTGAAGGCCGACCTGGTCTCGGAGTTCGTCTGCCGCCTGCTGAACTACATGGACGACGACGGTTTCGACACGGTCGTGCCCGAGCATCCCGAGTCAGACGTCGAAGAACGGCCATTCATGGAGTTCAGCCCGGGCTATGTGCTGCGCTCGCTGCACGAGCTGCCCAAGCAGGGCTCTCGCACCCCGTGGCGGCTGAACCAGAATTACGTGCTCGACGTACGGTTGATCCGGCGCGGCAAGGTCGCTGACGAAGGGCTGCGGTTCGCCAGGCAACCCGCGGCGGTGACGGCCTAGCCCGTCGCGGGGTCAGCACCGGCCACGACGACGATGCCGTCGTCGTCGCTGTAGGCGATGTCCCCGGGTACGAAAGCCACGCCACCCAAGCTGACCACGACATCGCGCTCACCGGCGCCAGTCTTGGCGCTCTTGCGGGGGTTGGTTCCCAGCGCTTTGATGCCAATGTCGATGCGCCGCAGCGCGGCGGCGTCGCGGACCGCGCCGTGCACGACCAAACCCGCCCAGCCGTTGGAGCGGGCCAACTCGGCGATGACGTCGCCGATCAGTGCGGTATGCACCGAGCCGCCGCCGTCGATCACCAGTACACGGCCCGCGCCTGGCTCGGAGAGCACCGATTTCACCAGTGCATTGTCTTGGAAACAGCGCACAGTACTGATCGGCCCGGCGACTTCGGTTCGGGCGCCGAACTGCCGGAACTGAAGGTCGCAGCTGCGTACGTCGGCCCCAATGTCGTCGACGAGATCAGCGGTGGGCCGGAACGCGACCATCACCGTGACAGACCACCTGGTGTGGCTGTCACCCGCGCCGGCGCAGCTGCCGGGCCAGTAGCAACGCCAGCAGGCTGATCGCTACCGCCACCGCCAGGGGCAGCGGGGAACGCCCTGCCGATGGTGGCGTCGAGTTCGGTGATACTGGGTTGTCGGCCCTGTCCACGGTTGACTTCGCTTGTGCGGCAGCCTCTTTGGCCGCCGTGGAGAGGTTGCCGTCGGTGTCGGCAAGTTGCGGGGCGGCTGGGTTGTCGGGCGCTTCAGGGCGTGCGGGCGGGGCCTTCTTGGCAGCCGGCTTCTTGGCGGCCGGCTTTTTCTCCGCCGCCTTCTTGGCGGGCACTTTGCTCGCCGGAGCTTTCTTGGCCGTCGCCTTCTGTGCTTTCTTGGCAGCCTTGGCGGGCGCTTTCTTCGCCGGTGTTTTCTTGGCCTCTTGCTGCGCCGGTTTCAGCGGCGTTTCAGTTGGTGGTGGCGGGGGCGGCGGAACCGCCTTGTCAGCCGGAGCTGCGGGCGGCGGAACTGCCTTGTCAGCGTGCGGCACGGGTGCGGCGTCGGGTGTGTAGTCGGGCCGATCCTGCGGATTTGCCATGCGGGCTATTCCTTGCCCTTCCTCGTCAGGTACACCAGTCGCGTACGCCAGCAGTCGCATACATCATGCCAAAGGGGGCGGTGCACCGACCGGGGCCTCAGGCCCGTCTCCGCAACGCGACCCACAGTGCGGCTCCACCGGCGAGGACCAGGGCTCCCAGTGCCAGCGACCAGACCGGGATACCGCCGGTTGCGCCGCCGCGGGGCACCGCCGGTCCGGGTTGGCCGGTGCCGGCCACGGTCAGCCGGAAAGACCACGATCCCGAGACCGGGTGTCCGTCGGCAGACGTCACTCGGTAGTGCACGCGATAGGTTCCCACCGGCCCCAGGGGCCGCAGTGGCACGCTGAGCACCGTGCCCTGCACCTGCGCTTGCCCCGACGACCACAAGTTGTCGTCGGGGCCCACCACCGTCATCGCCGCAAAAGTGATCTGCAGCGGCTCGTTGAAGGTGGCGCACACTTTGGCCGGTCCGGCGGCGAGGGCAGCGTCCTGGGGCGGGTCGGCGCTGAGTCGAGTGGCATGGGCGAACGCGATGCCGGCACCGATGGTGACTGCCAATATCACGGCCGCCAGCAGTGCCGCCGCAATACCCGCGGCCCTTCTCATGACTGTCCGGCTCGCCGGGGGACCACCGCAGTCAGGCGTCCAATCCCAGCCGCGCCATCAGGTCGGCGTCGACACCGTCAAGCTGTCGGGAGATGGCGGCGTGCGCGGTGCGGCGGCGGGCGGCGGGCATGTTTTCCGCGGCGGTGACCGCCGCCGCCAAGTCACCGAGCCGTTCGGTGATCGCGGCGACGAACCGCTCCGTTTCGGCGTCTTCGGGCTTCTTGTCACGCACCAACCGCAGCGACTGTTCGGCTCCGGCGATGCGGGCGGACAGCCGGGCACCGTGTCCGGAGAACTGGCCGATTTGAGCCAACGGCACCCCGAGTTGGTCAGCGCGTCGCTGGTCGATGAGTCCACGAGTCGCGATGGCCGCGCGGTACACCACCGGCACGACGATCGGAGCAAGCAACCGAAAGACCGTGAGCATCCGCCGAATCCGGGTTGGGGACAACACTTTGCCTTCGCGCACTGCCTTCAGTTGTGCCTCGGCGGCTTTCAGAGCTGTCCGGTCGCTGTCTCGCTGCGCCTTCAACTTCGCCCTGAAGTTTTTGGCCGCGGCCTGTTGCGCGGACTTCATTCGTCGGGCCTCGTTTTTGGCGGCCAGCTTGGCTTCCAGCCTGGCGCGGGCCCTGATCGCGCGGACCTCGGCACGACGCATCGCGCGGCTCTTTCGCTTCCCGAACAGACCCATCCGCGGCCGCCTCCTGCGTATCTCGTCGACTATCGCGGCGCGTGCGCGATCGGTGACCAACCCTAATCGGAGCAGCTCCTCGAGACCCCGTCAGGTCAGGTCAGGGACCTGCCGCTACGCGTCCAGGTGTTCTTTTCGGCGCAGCTCTTCCACCCGGTATACAACGTCTTGCAGAGCCTCCGCAGATAAACCGGCGGCGCGCAGGGCAATACGACGAACACCCTCGTCGCGCATCGTCGCCAGCCACGCCAGCTCTTTGTCCAGCTTCTCGTAGTACTCGTCGTCGGTGAAATAGGCCGGCTTGATGCGGAAGAAGTTGGCAAGGGCAGCCATAGTCGTCGACGACGGGTTGGTGCGGTTGCCCGACCGTAGCTGCGAGAGGTAGGGAGCGGACATCGTGACGCCTTCCGCCTTGAGCGCGGCAATCACCTCAGCAGACGTGTGCGGCCCGCGACCGGGTGGATAAACCGTGTCGAATAGGCGATTGAGGCGGGCGGCGAACGTCGTGCTCATCGATGTGACCTCCACCGAATGGGAAGAACGAATGATTGTCTAAGAGGGTTTGCTGACCATCGTAGCGACAGTTCTGCAGACAACCAAGTGCAAACCCATCTAGAATTGCCTCTGACAAGCGCGTCGGGCCGCGTGAACAACGGCGCAACCGTGCCGAGCCGGTTGTGTGCCTCAGTCACAATATGCAGCAAGACAAATACGCCGCGCTCCGAGGGTTCGTCGTTGCGCAACGGCAGCTCGTCGCGCCGGACGGCGATTCGCTGCGGTCGCCGGCAACCAGTAGACGGAATCAGCGCAAGACCGCAAGACGTTTGCTGCGGTGCGGTTGTGGTTGTTTCGACACGTTCGCCGCGGCACCGGGGCGAGCCGGGAATCGGCAGTCACCGTGAGCCGGTGACCGGCACGGACGACCCGGGCGAAATTTGTTCACCGCGCGCCACAACCGGGTTGGCCTGCCGCCAAACCGCTATGCGGCAAGCAGCATTGCCAGCACCGCCGTATCGGGATGGCTGATGGGGTCAACTCCGACCCGGCTCACCATGGAGGTGATCGTGCCGTCCGCCTCGGCCTCGACCCACGCGGCGCGGTGCTCGAGTCCCAGGTACGGCAGGCCCGGCAGCAACACACATCCCGACGCAGCGCCACTGCACTCAGGCAATGACGGCGTCGTCTCTGAGGGAGGATGCAGCATCAACAGCGCGGGCGGCTGATGTGCAGCGAAATAGCCTGGGGGAATGGCTGATTCACCCACCACCGTGCCCTCGGCCAACACCAGTCCTACAGTTCCGGGCTGCGGAGCATCCGGCAACTCCTCACGCGCACCGAAAACCGTTGTCGTCGAGAGCAACCCGGGGAGTGAAGCGACGCGGACCGCCACCATCAACAGCTGGGCCCACTCCTTGGTCGAATCGGGCCACCGCCCCGAGATCACAAATCCCTTCAGGGCGCCGCGGGAATGAAACGGGGAAACCTCAACGGCTGGCTCGGGACCAGTGTCCATTGCACCCTCCGTGACCGCATAGTGCCGACAACACGCCGGTGGGTTGTTAGCCCAGCATGCGTCACGCGTCGGCGACCCGCAAGCGGACACGAGCAGCCAATCGCCACGAGCATCGCCCGAGCGACACATGACCGGGGGCGCCGCACAGACTATGCGACGCCCCCAGGCCGACCGGTGCCGCGGTGCTTACCCGGTGATCAGCCCTTTGGCCTGCGAGGTCGCGGCCGCATAGCGCGACTGCACCTCGGGCCAGTTCACCACATTCCAGAAGGCCTTGGTGTAGTCCGCTTTGACGTTTTTGTACTGCAGGTAGAAGGCGTGCTCCCACATGTCGAGGAGCAACAGCGGCACGGCCCCGAGCGGAAAGTTCGCCTGGTGGTCGTAGGCCTGGAAGGTCAGCAGCGTGTCGCCGAGACTGTCGTAGGCGAGCACCGCCCACCCCGAGCCTTGGATGCCATTAGCAGCTGCGCTGAACTGGGCGCGAAACTTGTCGAACGACCCGAACGCCTCGTCGATGGCGGCACCAAGATCACCGGTCGGTTTGTCCCCGCCATCGGGCGACAGGACCTTCCACCACACCGTGTGATTGACGTGGCCGGCAAGATTGAAAGCCAGGTTCTTTTCGTTCAGCAGGATCGCGGAGTGCTCGTCGTTGGTGCGCGCCTCGTCGAGTGCGGCGAGGGCGCTGTTCGCACCCTTGACGTATGTGGCGTGGTGTTTGCTGTGGTGCAGCTCGTTGATCTGACCGGAGATGTGCGGTTCGAGTGCTCCATAATCCCAGTCCAAATCGGGCAAGGTGTATTCAGCCACCGGGTTCCTTCCTTGATCCATCGCTTGTGCGCTGGAGTTCGCATCGTTACTGCCTCGGACAGCCTGGCCTAGTCCACCCTGCTCCAACACTGCGGCCACCGCAACAACCGGTGCTGTGCCGTGGTATGAGCCGGTGCCGCTTCAGAACAGAACGATGATGGTGAGCACTGCCAGCAACACCAGAGCGATCAAACCGGCCCGCAAACCGGCCAGCAGATAGGAGCGATTGCAGGCCGCAGAGCCGGGATACCAATGTGGCGACGACCCCGCCGGGCGCGGTCCGATCGGATGCGTCGCCATTACGCCAGCCTGACCTGCACGTTCAATCCTGCTCCAGTGAGTTGAGTCACAACCATATGGTGGTCGCGATCATAAACCTCTCGCGTCCGGCCGGCAAAGTCACGCGTTGCCGACTGGCTTGACCTGCGGGATTGCACGGGTGACGGGGGGTCGGGCGACGACTGGCCGGCCGTAACACTTGCCTCGTAACGGGCCACCGGCGCAGGCCGAAGGTAGGGAGCTGGTCGGGCGGCCAGCCGCCCGACGAGACAGCCGATGCTTAATGGGTCTAGATATTCGCTCGGCACCTGCCGGGCCTGTCGATGACGGCCGCCGCACAGTGCGTGTTATCCACAGGCCGGCACCGGCGGCGCCTACTGACGATGCGTCAACGGACCTCCGTCCCGGTGCCGCCTTGTGGATAAACCTGTGGAAACTGTGGATAGGTGTTAGTAGCTGCGCTCGGGATCAAGGTGCAGCGACGGCAGCCCCCGTGCCAAGATCAAGCCATGGACTCTGAGTCATCGACTGCCCAGGTCGAGGTCATCGACCTGCCCCTCGAATTCGGGCCGGCGGCGGTGCTGCTGGACGTGCGCGAGGACGACGAGTGGTCGCGCGGGCACGCCGCCGGCGCTCTGCACATCCCGATGGGTGAGGTGCCGGCGCGGCTGGCAGAAATCGACGCCGAGACCGACTTGTACGTCATTTGCCATGCCGGGGGCCGATCCAAGCGGGTGGCGCAGTATCTGCAGGAGAATGGCTATCGCCCCGCCAACGTCAGCGGTGGGATGTTGGCCTGGGCCGGGGCGGGGCGTCCGATCGTCACCGACACCGGCGAGCCCGGGAAGGTCTGACCACCTACACCGGCACGCCGATCGTTAGGCTGATGCGGTGATTCAGGTGTGCTCCGGTTGTGGCACGCGCTGGAACGTGCGCGACCGCCAGCGAGTGTGGTGCCCCCGATGCCGGGGAACCTTGCTGCCGCCCACACAGCACGCTCCGGAGACCAGTCCGCAATGGGGTGCGAGCGTTACCGGGACGCCCACCAGGCAACGCACACCGTCGCGGCTGCCACCGGGCTACCGCTGGATCGCGGTGCGGCCCGGAGCGCCGCCGCCGGCCCGGCCGCAGCGGCGACCGCTGGGACCCACCCCGCGGTACCCGGTGATGCCTCGGTGGGGACTGCTCGAGCGGGTCGACACGGCCGCCAATGCCCCGGTATCGGCACCGGCGGGGCTGGCAACTCTAGTGGCGCCGGTGCGGGTGACCCTGTCGGCGACCCTGGTGGTGCTGAGCATCGCGGCGCTGGTCCATCTGGTGCGCTACGTGCTGCTGGTCATCAACCGCAACAGTTTGCTCAACCCGCTGGTCGCCGCATCCGCACTGTGGCTTGGTGTGGCGGCCAGTGTGGCTGCAGTGGTGGCGACGGTCGTCTGCGCGACCATGCTGACCCGATGGCTGATCGCGCGCCGTGCCGCCGCGTTTCAACACGCCGGTTTCAGCGAGTGGCGCCGCGGGCGGGCGTTGCGGGCCGGTTGTCTGCTGCCGCCCGCAGCCGCGGTGGTAGCGGCATTGTCGCTGGCCTTCTGGCTGGCAACGCGCGAGCAACCGCCGAGCTGGACGCTGATGGCAGTTTGTCTGACGATTGGCTTGCTACCGCTGGTCGCATCCGTGTGGGCGTTGGTCTACGTGCTCGAGCTGGTGCGCGCCGAAGGTCAGTATGACCGGCTGGCCCTGACGATCTGGTTGTGGTGGTCACTGTGGATGCTCAGCTGCGCAGTGGCAGTGTTCGCGACCGAAACCAGCTTCGCCCACGACGCTCAGGGCATCGCGAACAACACGGCGGCAACGGTCGGCGCTTACCTGCTGGCTGCGGTGGCGGTGATCGCCGCCGCCCGGGTCTTCGAGGGGTTCGAGCGTAAACCGGTCGAACGGCCGGCGCACCGATGGCTCGCCGTCGGCGATGATCGCCCGCCGGACTTCCCATCGGCCGGTCCTGTTGAGTTGGAGGGGCAAGAACCGGCAGCATAGTGCTATGTCGTTGGCCGACGAGGTGCTCGCCCGGCACCCGTTTGTGGTCGCGCATCGAGGCGCCTCGGCCGAGCTGCCGGAGCACACGCTGGCCGCCTACGACCTGGCGCTGAAAGAAGGCGCCGACGGTGTCGAATGCGACGTCCGGTTGACTCGCGACGGTCATTTGGTGTGTGTGCACGACCGCCGCCTGAACCGGACCTCGACCGGGGCGGGACTGGTCAGCACGATGACGCTGGCGCAGCTTCGTGAGCTCGAGTACGGCGCATGGCACCGCAGCTGGCGGCCGGACGGCGCGCACGGGGACACCGGCCTGCTGACGCTGGACGCACTGGTGGCGCTGGTCCTGGACTGGCACCGGCCGGTGAAGATCTTCATCGAGACCAAGCACCCCGTTCGCTACGGCGCGCTGGTGGAGAGCAAGGTGCTGGCGCTGTTGCACCGGTTCGGGCTCGCCACCCCGGCCTCGGCCGACCGGTCGCGTGCGGTGGTGATTTCCTTCTCGGCGATGGCGTTGTGGCGAGTCCGGCGCGCCGCGCCGTTGTTGCCGACGGTGCTGCTCGCCCGGACGCACCGGTATCTGACCGGTACGACGGCCAGCACTGTCGGCGCCACGGCAGTGGGCCCGTCGATCGCGACGCTCCGCGAGCACCCCGAGCTGGTTGATCGCGCCGCGGCGCAGGGCAGAGCGTTGTACACCTGGCATGTGGACCAGGTCGACGACGCCCGCTTTTGCCGTGACGTCGGGGTCGCGTGGTTCGCCACCCATCACCCGGGCCGGGCCAAGGCGTGGCTGCAGGGCGGGCTGACCGGGGCGGGCCGCGACTAGCGCTTCGTGTTTCCGGTCACGGTTGTTCGTCGAGAACAGTCGGTGGGACCGGCGCATCGGAGGTCAGCGCTTCGAACAGCCGGCTGGCCGCGTCGTGATCCCACACCACGACCGAGCCGGCTGCGCTGCCGGTGAACTCGCTGATCGGCACGGTGAGGGTGGTGGGTGATCCGCGCAGGGCCCAGCCGAGTCGGGCCAGCGCCCATACGTGGTCACCCGTATCGACGGTCAGGACTTCGGCCGCCGCGTGCGGTACCGAATACCAGCGCCGCGGATCGAGCCATACCACCGGGCTGCTCAGCCGGTGCAGCAGCGCTGACATGAAGCGCCGCTGATTGACCATGCGGTCGAGATCGGCCCGCGGTGTAGCCCGGGTGCGGACGTAGCCCAGCGCGGCGCGGCCGTCCAGGTTCTGACAGCCGGCCGGCAGCTCGATCCCGGCCAGGGCATCGCTGATCGGCGCAGCCGGGCACAGCGTGACTCCGCCCACGGCGTCCACCAAGGCGGCGAATCCGCTGAATCCGATCTCGGCAAAGTGATCCAGCCGCACGCCGGTGGCCTGCTCGACGGTCCGGGCGAGCAGCGCCGGCCCGCCCAGCGCGTACGCGGCGTTGATCTTGTCTCGGCCGTAGCCGGGAATCCCGACATACGAGTCACGGGGAATCGAGACCATGGTGGCCCGGGTGCCTGAATCAAAGGCCGGGACGTGCACCAGCAGGATCGTGTCGGTACGTCCGTTACCGATGTCACCGCCGGTGGTCAGCGCCTGCTGCTCCTCGGTGGTGAGTCCCTGACGACTGTCCGAACCGACCAGCAGCCAGGTGGTTCCCCGGCCGGGCGCAGGTCGACCGGGGTAATCGGCCAGCACCGCGGTGCGGTGCAGCGAGGTGTCCAGCCATAACGCTCCGCCGAGCACGCCGGCGCAGGCGAGCAGCGCGGCGACCACCAGGCTCAGCAGGACCAACTGGCTGCGCCTGCGCCAACCGTGTGAGCCGCGCGACCGCCGTGGGCGTCGTGGTGCGGCGTTGCCGCCCGCCGGCGACCGGGGTTCGTGGCGCGGGCGGAGGGGCGGCATGGCCAGTGCCGGTTGACGCGCCGGGGGAGCCGGACCCACCGGCGGCGGCCGATGGCCGCGTCCGCGGCCGATGACCGGCGACGGTTCCCGGTTCGAAACCGGGAACATTCGCCGCTCGGGTGATCGGTCGCCATCCATCGGTGATAAAAGTACGTGGGCAGCGGCGCCCTACCGAATGCAGTTAACGAAGCCAACCGAGGTGGCCGGCCAGCAGCGCGTAGCCGACGAACGCAGCGCTGTCGATGACTCCGTGACCGATGATCAACGGCCACAGTCGACCGCTCCGCTGCCAGGCATACCCGAACACCAGTCCCATCACGACGTTGCCCAGACCGGCGCCGAAGCCTTGGTAGAGGTGATAGGCGCCGCGCAGCACACTCGAGCAGGCCAGCGCGACCTTGCCGCTGACCCGCAACTGGCGCAACCGGGTGAGCAGGTATCCGACGACGATCACCTCTTCGGCCCAGCCGTTGGCGAACGCGGTCACCACCAGCACCGGTAACCGCCACCAGGTGTCGCGCAAGCCAGACGGGATGACCGAGGCGTTGAGGCCGAGTCTGCGGGCCGCGACATACAGGGCCAGTCCCGGCAGGCCAATCACCGCGGCCAGCGCGATACCGCCCAGCAGGTCCTTGCGCCAGCCGAACCGGGTCAACCCGATCCGCCCAGGACCCGAACCGCTGCGCCACAACAGGTACACCGCCAGCGCACCCCAGGCGACCAGCTGCGCGGCGACCGCCAGATTCAGCCCGAGATCGATCAGGTCGAAGTACGACCGCTTGGGATTGAGCGGAACTTTCTGTGCGCTCAAATTGCGCAGGACCGAGTCGGTCAGCTCCAGCAGCGCGGTGGCCGCGCTGAGGCCAAACGTGACCGCCAGCACCACCGCGATCTCGATCTTCGCGGCGCGATCGGGCAGCAAGTCGCCGTCGACTTGGCCGGGTTGCGTGGTCATCCCGACACGGTATCGGCAGCCGTGTCGCCCAGCGATCTAACTGCGTGCGCGCAGGCCGTTGACGAACGGGCAGCCCATCAGGACCCGGATGGCTCGACCCAGCCCGGCCAGATCGTCGACCGGCTTGCCGAAGGCAAGCCGGACATCGCGGTCGTCGTCTTCGCTTTCCACCCGTAGCCACACGCCGTAGCGGTCAAGCCCCAACGGGCGGACCTGCCCACGCCTCAGCTGAGTGGGCAACCGGGCCGCCAGTCGGGCGATCCCGTCTGGATGTGCCGCGTCCAGATGCTGCAGCCAGCGCGCTTCCAGCCCGCAGAACGGGTCCGGCTGCGCCGCGAGCAAGGCGGTTACCTCCACGGCCTCCGCCCCGCTGGCATCGGTGACCACCACGGATTCGATGACCAGCCGCGACAAGGTGTAGCGGGTGTCGCCGTCAACTGGAGGTGACGATCCCACTGTCTGCACTTGCAGCAGCGCGGGATGGGGGTCTTCGGCGGCGATCATGTCGAGCAGCGCAGGGACGGCGGACAGCGGAACCCGCTGCAGGCTTCCGCGGATCCACACCAGGGAGCGCACTGGTTGGCGCAGCGCCAGCGGTGCGTAGTCGGCCAGTTCGAGCACTGCCTGCCGCGCCGGTGGCTGCCGCCGGCCGCGTGGGGGTCATGCCGGGCGCCGGTACCGCGACAGCGAAGGATCCGTCGCCCATCAGGTGATGCAGTTCGGTGCTGACCGGCTGCTGGTGTTCCACCGCGAGCAGTGCGACGTCTGCCCGCGCGCAGGTGGTACGAACCCGTTCGGCCGTCGTCTGGGCAGGGCTGGCGGGGAACATCAACACTCCTGAAGTTAGGTGAGCCTAACTTAACTATTTCGAGTCAGCAGCGCAACCATGGCGACCGGATAGGGTTTGACCGTGGCCCGCATCGCTTATCTCGGTCCGGAAGGAACGTTCAGCGAAGCGGCGCTGCACCAGATGGTGGCCGCGGAGTTGACTCCGGGCGGTCTGCACCGTGACGGCGTCCAGCCGTTGCCGAGCGAGAGCACCACAGCCGCCCTCGATTCGGTTCGCGGCGGTGCAGCCGACTACGCATGCGTCCCCATCGAGAACTCCATCGACGGGTCGGTGACACCGACGCTGGACAACCTGGCGATCTGGTCACCCCTACAGATCTTTGCCGAGATAACGCTCGACGTGGCGTTCAGCATCGTCGTCAAACCCGGCCGCACCGCCGCCGATGTCCACACGCTGGCGGCCTTTCCGGTGGCCGCAGCCCAGGTACGACGCTGGATCGCCGCTCACCTGCCCACCGTCGACTTGCGTCCGGCCCACTCCAACGCCGAGGCCGCCGAACAAGTCGCCAATGGAGGCGTGGACGCGGCAGTCAGCTCGCCGCTCGCTGCCCAGCGCTTCGCACTTGGCACACTGGCCGACGGTGTCGTCGACGAACCCAACGCCCGTACCCGCTTTGTGCTGGTCGGACTGCCCGGCCCGCCGCCGGCCCGCACCGGCGCTGACCGCACGGCGGTGGCGCTGCGAATCGACAACGTGCCGGGCGCGCTGGTGGCCGCCCTCACCGAGTTCGGCATCCGCGACATCGACCTCACCCGGATCGAGTCCCGGCCCACCCGCGTCGAGCTCGGCACCTACGTCTTCTTCCTGGACTGCGTCGGCCACCTCGACGACGATGCCGTCGCCGAGGCACTCAAAGCACTGCGGCGTCGTTGTGCCGATGTGCGATACCTGGGGTCCTGGCCGACGGGCGTACCCGCGGGTGCTGAGCCGCCGCAACTGGACGAGGCAGCACGCTGGTTGGCCGGCCTGCGCCGCGGCGAATCCCCGAGTGCGGGGTCGCAGCGTTGAGCGGGCGGTTGGTGCTGATGCGGCACGGCCAGTCGTTCGGCAACGTCGACCGCCGGTTGGACACCCGCCCGCCCGGGACACAGCTGACGCCGCTGGGTCGGGATCAGGCACGCGCGTTCGCGCACACCGGATTACAACGGCCAGGGCTGGTGGTGCACTCAGTGGCCGTGCGCGCATCGCAAACGGCCGCGGAGGTCGGCGCCGAGCTGCACCTGCCCGTCCGCGAAGCCACCGGCATTCACGAAGTGCAGGTAGGCGAGTTGGAGAACCGCAGCGACGACGAGGCAATCGCCGCGTTCAACGGGGTCTATGAACGCTGGCACCAAGGTGACCGGGACGTGCCCCTGCCCGGCGGTGAGACCGGGAATCAGGTGCTGGATCGCTACGTACCGGTGCTGACCGACCTGCGGATGCGCTACCTCGATTATCACGAGTGGACCGATGACATCGTGGTCGTCAGCCACGGGGCGGCGATTCGGCTGGTCGCGGCGGTACTGGCCGGCGTCGACGCCACTTTCGCACTCGATCACCACCTGGCCAACGCCGAGTCGGTGCTACTCGCCCCGATCACCGACGGGCGATGGAGCTGCCTGCACTGGGGCACGCGCACGCCGCCGTTCTATCCCGAAGCCGAAGCCGGTGAAGTGCCAGACGCCGTCAATCCCGGCGTCGACCCGATGGGCTGATCCGCTCATCCTTCACCCGACGGTGCTCACACGATCGGGTCGATGAGATTGCGGAAACGCGCCGCCGAAAAGACGCTCCCGCCCGCGGTGTGGACTCGACGGGTCAGGGTGGTGTCGGAGGTCACGACGGTGAGCTGCTGTGGCCGGTCGTCGGCCTGCACCAGGCGCACGATCTCGTCGTCGGCTGAATTCACCGCGGCCTTCGGTGCGTGTCCTATCTCGAGTACCGAGGACACGATCGGCGGTGACGGCGGCCGCTCGAACACCACGGTCACACGATGCCCCCCGGCGCGAGCCCAGCGCTCGACCTGGTTGACCAGGTTGAGCGCCGCGGACCGACGATTTCGCCACCAGCCGTCCGGCCGGGTTCCGATGACGTTCATGGCGTCCACGATCCACCGCACGACAACGACGCTACGGGTCGCTGCTTAGGACCACCGGTTGCCGGGCATAGTTGATCCATGACGGACGATCCCGGGCAGACGCCACGTGAGAACCCCGAGAAGGATCAGTCGCAGTGGGTGACCGGCGACGAGCCGATGACCGGGCCGCAACGCAGCTACCTCAATACGCTGGCGCGCGAAGCCGGCGAGGACATCCCGGACAACTTGACCAAAGCCCAGGCTTCTGAGCTCATCGACAAGCTGCAGCAGCGCACCGGGCGGGGCCGGACATGACGGACGCGCCGACCGGGTCGCCGCCGCCGGTTGGCGGTTGAACCGGTCTCACGCTTCGGCCTGCACTTTCGCCGCCACCGAACCGACGAGCGAGCGCGCATCCTCGGGTGATATTGCCGTCGCCGCAGACGCTGCCGCTGATCACGACGTTGTTGCGGGTGGTCACTCCCAGTTCACAGCCCCACCCTTCGCTGCCCTCGTCGGCCCTGGACACGGTCACCGTGCCGTTGTCCTCGATCGGCTGGCCTACCCTGCTGAACCGGTCGTAGTCCGCGGGGTCCGAGCGGTCCCGCAGGTTGATGCTGCGGCCGCCGCAGCTGTGCCCCGCCTCGACGGTCTTGGCGTACATCGCTTGCGCGCTGGCGGCATCGGGGTAGGCCACCACGACCAGCCACGCCGCGCGGTCTCGACGGTCGTTGTCCCCGGTCGGGACGAGCGACTCAGTGCGGGCGGCGGTCCATCCGCTGCCCTGGAAGAAGTCGTCGTTGCCGACGCCCACCGCTCCTACGCAGTCCTGGTCGACGATGTGGTCCAGGTACAACCGTTCCGAGCGGGTGAATTGGGCGTCCGCCGCGGTTCCGACCGCCGCGGCGAAATCGGCCCGGCCGGGAAGAAGCTCAGCGAGTGCGGCGACCGGCAGTGGTGCGACAGTACTGGCCGACGGCGGGGGCACCGGCGTCTTGTGAGCGACGGAATGACTTCCGAAGCCGCCCGCCGTAGCGACGATTGCGATGGTGACGACGACAACCACACCCAGCAGCGCAGCCGTCGTCACCGATAGCCACCACCACCGAGGGGGCCGACGGTCCGGTGTGTGCGGTGGCCAGCCGGTCGCGGCGCCGGGCCGGCCGGGGCCGGGGAACGTCGGGAACGTTGCCGGCAGCACGGGCCGGGCAGCGGGCGCCGGCCGCCGCCCCGGGGGAAAAGGTAGCGGCGGTCCCCACTGGTACACCGGCGGCGGGGCAGCGCCCGGGCCGGGTGCACCCGGCGGCGACATCGCTGCGTACCGCGGACCGGCCGACAGTGTCGGCGTGGCTGCGTACCGCGGACCGGCCGACAGTGTCGGCGTGGCCCAGACCGTGGGTTCCTGACCTGTCCTCATCACACGTCCCTCCCGGAAGTAATAGGGTGTCACAGTGCTTCACATATAAGCACAACCCATCCGATACTGCAACGGTTTTACCGTAGCAGCTGACAGCAACAAGGATGGCGTGGCGGCACCACAGGCCCGGCCCTGCTAATCTGAACTGCTGACCACGGTGGGCAGGCTAATTAATGCAACAGGAGTAGACGCAAAACTGCAGCAATACTGCACCTGGTCCGCTCGCTCAAAGGGCGAAAGGTGCTGCAGGTCGAGGTCAGCGGCCCAGCAGGCGGCACCGCCGTCAGTTCGCCGCTAACTGCCAGGCTGCGGAGGCTGACGCGCTGCAGTCACAACCGACCGCATCACAATCGATGACGAACGTGTGCCGTAGCTGCTCGGGGCTGACGCACTCATCGTCAGTGCACTCCGACCGGCGCAGCGAGTGCCGAATAATCGTGCCGTGGCAATGATCGAAGCCGTCTTGACAGTCGCGGCAGCCTGCGGTCATGGCCTGTTCTTAACACCTGAAGCCGACAGCGAGCGGATGCCGCGCCCGGTCAACCCCAGCCCAAGTCGTCTAACCGGTCGTCGTCGATGCCGAAGTGATGAGCAATCTCGTGGATCACCGTCACCGCTACCTCGTCGACGACCTCGTCGTCGGCGTCACACGAATCGAGCAGCGCCTCGCGGTAGATCGTGATGGTGTCCGGCAGCGACCCCCCATAGTTCGAGTCCCGGTCGGTGAGTGCCACGCCTTCATACAGGCCGAGCAGATCAGATTCCTCCGGATGGCGGTCGGCGACCAGGACCACCACGTTGTCCAGGGCAGCGGTTAATGCCTCGGGAATCAAGTCGAGCGCGTCGGAGACCAGCTCGTCGAACCGTTGTGGGTCCATCTGGACAGCCACCGGACTAACCCCCAGGCGGCGGGACTTCCGGCGCCGGCGGCAGTCCGGGCAGTCCGGCAGGCGGCGCGTCGACGTCAGGTCCTGGCGCCGGCTCGAGACCCGGGGAAGCCGCGGGTGGTGGCGCGGCGGGCGCCGGTGGCGGCGCGGCGGGCGCGCCCGGCTGGTTCGGCAGGTGCTGGTCACCTGGCCGCTGCTGCTGGCTCGGCGCCGTGCTCGGTGCGGCAGGGGCCGGGGCCGGGGCGGCGGGTGCCGGCGCAAGGGTGGGCAGCTCGATCGGCGGCATGCTGAGCCGCTCCGGCGGAATATCCGGCGGCGGGATCGGCGGCTGGCCGTTGATCAGCAGCGCTCCTTTGGCGCTGTTCAACAACGTTGCCCAGCCGCCGTTGCCCAGCGTCGCGCCGACGCTGCAGGCGACCTTGCGGCTACCGGCCGACCAGCTGGTCAATGAGACTGTGCTGTAGATGAGGGTCAGGGTGGTCTGGCGCAACTGGACCGGCGCCAGGTAGGTATCCGTCAACCGGGTGCAGGAGTCCTTGATGAATGCGTCCTGGTCGGTTTCGGCAGGCAGCGCGTCGGGAAACTTCTCGGCCAGGTTGACGCTGCCGGTGACCTCCATCGCGTGCGGCGCTGCACAGTCGACCGGCACATCGGTCGGCTGGTTGGAGGTGGGGTCAATGCCCAGGCACGTGCCGGCCGGCCACACTTTGGACTGGTCGACATCGGCCACCTTGCCCTTGAACGCGATCTGCTGGTTGGCCGGCCCCGGCAGTTCCAGGCCGCACAGCATGCGGCGCTCACCTGACTGACGCCACGCCCGGTCACCGGACCAGAGCATCCCGATGGTGAACTTGCTGTTGGGATCGTATTTGCTGCCGAGATAGCGGCGTACCGCCGTCTCGCATTGCTCTTGGCTGATCTGTTCGATGCGGGCGGCAGATGGCGGTGCTGCATCCCGCCCATATTCCGAGCCCGGGAACGTGCGCATGTCGATGGACTCGGCGACCTCGAAGCGGTGGTCGTCTGTGCAGTTGACGACGGTCGCCGCTTCGGGCATGCGTTCCGGCCACACCAGACAGTCGCCGCCGGTGGCATGGTTGAAGGCGTCGTTACCTCTGACTCCGGTGCTGGGGACGGGGTTGACGTATCCGGACAGGCGGCCCGGTTTGCCATCCCCGACGGGTATCGCCGTGATCAGGCCCGCGATGAGAAGTCCGCCCAGTGCGGCGAGCAGCAGGGCCCGCCGGGTCGAGGAGGCCCGGAAGTTGTGCAGCCAGCCAGCAGGCGCGGGCTGCTGGGCCGGGCGGTCAACAGGCGGACGTTCCTGCTCGGGTGCGTGCAACATCGGCTCTATTCTGACAGGCCTGGCGCGCAGCGTGACAGTTGTTACGAATGTGATGCTGTGTAGGGTCGGGCCGTGATCGACCTGAAGTTGCTACGCGACAACCCCGACGCCGTCCGGCGCTCGCAGGTCAGCCGTGGCGAAGACCCGGTCCTGGTGGACACCTCGCTGGCAGCCGACGCTGCCCGGCGTGCCGCGATCGCGACCGCTGACTCGCTGCGCGCCGAGCAGAAGGCGGCCAGCAAGCAGGTGGGCGCCGCGTCCGCCGAGGAACGACCGGCACTGCTGCAGCGGGCCAAGCAGCTGGCAGCCGAGGTCAAGGCGGCTGAGGCGGCGCAGGCACGGGCTGAGGCCGACTTCATCGCGGTGCACATGATGATTCCCAACGTCATCCTGAACGGGGTGCCCGCGGGCGGGGAGGACGACTATCGGGTCCTCGACGTGGTCGGCGAACCGGCCGCCCTTGAGAACCCCAAAGATCATCTCGAGCTCGGGGAGTCGCTGGGCCTGATCGACATGGCGCGCGGCGCCAAAGTGTCGGGGTCGCGGTTCTACTTCCTGACCGGCCGGGGGGCGCTTCTGCAGCTGGGGCTGTTGCAGTTGGCCGCCCGTCTGGCCACCGACAACGGCTTCACACTGATAATCCCGCCGGTGCTGGTGCGTCCGGAGGTGATGTCGGGCACCGGATTCCTCGGCGCGCACGCCGACGAGGTGTACCACGTGCCGGCCGATGATCTCTATCTGGTGGGAACCTCCGAGGTGCCGCTGGCCGGCTACCACGCCGACGAGATCCTGGACCTGTCTGATGGACCGCTGCGCTACGCCGGCTGGTCGTCGTGTTTCCGCCGGGAGGCCGGCAGTTACGGCAAGGACACCCGCGGCATTATCCGGGTGCACCAGTTCGACAAGGTCGAGGCTTTCATCTACTGCACACCAGAGGACGCCGAAGCCGAGCACGATCGGCTGCTCGGCTGGCAACGGCAGCTGCTGGCGCTCATCGAGGTGCCCTATCGGGTGATCGACGTCGCCGCAGGCGATCTGGGCTCGTCGGCCGCCCGCAAGTACGACTGCGAGGCGTGGTTGCCGACCCAGCACGCCTACCGCGAGCTGACCTCCACGTCGAATTGCACTACCTTTCAGGCGCGCCGGCTCGCAACGCGTTACCGAGATCCCGGCGGCAAACCGCAGATCGCCGCCACCCTCAACGGCACGCTCGCCACCACGCGCTGGCTGGTCGCGATTCTGGAAAACCACCAGCGGCCCGATGGCAGCGTCGGAGTTCCCGGCGCGCTGGTCCCGTTCGTGGGCACCGATCTGTTGGAGCCGTCTCGCCGATCCAGCATGTGACGGTCGGCTATCAGTGCGCGCCAGTGTGCTGTCGCGGCGGGGGATACACGAGCCGGGCGATGGTTGCCGACAGCCACCCGATCACCCAACCACCGAACAGCAGCGCGAAGGTGTGCCGGGTGGAGTCACCGGCGTAAGCCCACACCACCGTCAAGATGACGGCCCACACGATCGCGCAGCCGATGCTGTAGGACGTGTATGTCCTGAATCTCTTACGCATCCGGTGCCCCTTTTTGGTCAGGCAGTGCTCAGTTCCCGGCGCACCGCGTGCTGATGCTGGCGTTCCATCGTTGCGAAGTAGAACGCGAACGCGAAGGCGAAACTGGCGAAAAGGCTTGAGACGAAGTACAGCCAGGGTCGTCGCAGGCCGCGACGATAGCCGTCGATGATGGTGAATAGCGGCAGCAGAACCACATTGGCGATCGTGTAGTCCTGGCTGGCGGAGCTGGCAGCCGGGTTGGTGAACATCAACCGGATGTAATCCGACCAGCTGCCCGGCCCCCAGAAGGGGTTGCCCGCGCCCGTTGAATAGTCGCGCACGAACCGGATGTTGAAGTACCAGCCCAGGACCACCGATGCGACGCCGACGACGTAGTAGACGCACTCCAAAGCCGTGAACGCCGGCCCGTCTGCCGGCCGAGTGAAGACGTGACGGTTCGACGCGGCGATCCACGCGATCACCGTCAGACCCGCTGTCGCGTGCACCAGCAGTGAAATCATGCGGGGAGTGTCGGCAACTTGCAGCTCTTTGTCAATGGTGATGGAGGTGGACGCTGCGCCGATCAAGCCGGGCTGTTCAGCAACTCGTCCAACAGGGCGGTGAACTCACCTGGATCCGCCGGTGAAAAAGCCGGACTTGGCCGCGTCCCCGGCACGTCGAGCGTGATCAACGTCGATTTGAAGGGCCGTCGCACATCCAGGGGCAGCCACCGGCGCAGGTCTGAGCTGCCCCAGATCCGGAACCGATGCATCAGCCAGCCCAACGGCTCTGCTTTGTAGCCCCGCACCGTGGTCAGCGGGATGATCTTCGAGGTGCCCGACGGAAAGTGGTAGCGCCGCAGCGTGATCGCTTCCCGGTCCAACTGGACCAGGCCGTCGTCGTAGCGCTGTCGCGGTGCGGCGCTCAAAGCCGGCTACACCGGAGCTCGTGGCCACGGGTGGTCAGACAGCGCCCGGATCTGAGATCCCATTCCCAACCGTGCAGATTGCAGGTCAACGTGTGGCCTTCCACCACACCGAATCTCGACAGGTCCGCTTTCAGGTGCGGGCAGCGGCGCTGTATTTCCCAGCCGTCGATGTTGATTGATGCGGTGTCGTCATGAGCTTCCGCGAACCAGCCGTCGGCGTACGCGATCCGCTCGCCGGTGAGGCATTTGAAGAAGGTGTAGAGGTACTCGTTGTATCCGCCCACCCGCCACGCTTTGAACCGCGTCGACAAGAAAATCGTGTTGACCCAGTCCGGCTCGTTGTCACGCAGCACGGTGCGCACCAACTCCGGCGGAATTGCGAAGCCGTAACGGAACTTCTCGTCGGCAATAGGCTCCCGCACAAGACGTTTGGGGAAGTCGAGCACAATCTTCTCGCGATGGCTGCGGCTCTCCAGCACCAGCTCGACTGGATAGCCTATGCCGTCGCAGATTTCGTCGCTGGCCGACATGATCGGCTCGAACACCGACCGGAGCGGTTCCAGTAGTGAGTCCCCGGTCGCAGCCGCCCAGCCGGCTTTCTCGGCCGCCAGCAGCGGCGCCTTTCGGGCGGCGTAGTCGGCGATGTACGCCGCCTTGCCGGTGGTGAAGATCGCTTCCACCTGGTCAGCCGGCAGCGGGTGGTCGACCGAGTCGAGTCGTGGCCCGGTGAATGTCGCGGCCGAGCCGGGAATCATCAGAACACCGCGGTCGTGCCCGTGGGCGCGCATCTGGTCCAGGAACACCCTTTGATCGGGAAAGATGTTGGCTGGATCGCCTCGGTCGTCGTTGAGGTGGCGCAGTTCGGGGTCCAGGAAGCACGGCGGACCGGCGGACGGGATGACCCAGCTGGCGCCAACCTGCGCGATGTACTGACGGGCACGGTCCATCTGGCGCTGACGTTTCTGGGTGCCGAACGCCGCTTTGGCCCGCGCAGGCATGTCGTAGACCATCGGGTACCAGATCGCCCCGGAATACTGCAGCATATGCACGTCGACGGAACCGAACTCTGCATCCAGCACGTCCAGGTCCACCGGCCGTGCGTCGTTCATGTTGAAAACGGTTGTGAAGCCGTCGGATACCGCCAACGCTGAATCGCCGATCGGTCCGTCAGCTGGTGCCCGCAGCGCGATGATCATGATGTCGAGATCACCGCATGCGCCGCAGACCCGGTGCTTGACCGAGTCGGTCGTTTCGACGAACCGGTGAAAGCCCAGCTCCTGCAGCGCGTTGCGCAAGTCGGGTACCGGATAGTCGGGCAGCAGCACCGTCGCGTCTTTATTGACATGCGCGTCTAACAACGTGGCGTCGAAATGGTCGGAGTGCAGATGCGAGACGTAGAGGTAGTCGCAATCACCGAGGTTGTCCCAGTCGAGGGCGCTGTTGTCCGGGAACGGGAACCACGACGCGAAATACGCCGGGTTCACCCAGGGGTCGCACAAGATGCTGCCCGCGTGGGTCTCGATCAGGAAGCCGGCATGGCCGACGCTGGTGACCCGCACTGATTGCCCTCCGACGAGTTGACGGCCGCTTCGAGCTTAGCGGGAAGTCTCGCTGCACTGTCGTCCGACGGCCAGTGGAAAGCTCAGCTAACAGCAGAACTGGACACCGTCTGATGCGTCCGGCGCGTGATCAGCTGAATCACCGCCTGGGGGCACGGCGCACCGTCCAGGTCGGCAAAGGGCCCTGGGCACCCGGTTAGTCTGGAAAACTGTGGAACCGGTATACGGAACAATCATCCAGTTGGCCCGCCTGACCTGGCGCCTGCAGGGATTGCGGTTCACCGTCAGCGGCGTCGAGAACCTTCCGACCTCCGCTGGAGCCGTCGTCGCCATCAACCACACCAGCTACTTCGACTTCACCTTCGCCGGGTTGCCCGCCTACAAACAGGGTCTGGGACGCAAGGTGCGGTTCATGGCCAAGCAGGAAGTGTTCGACCACAAGTTCACCGGGCCCATCATGCGTAGCCTGCGCCACATCCCGGTGAACCGGGAGAGCGGCGCCGCGTCCTACGACGCGGCGGTCGAGATGCTCAAGGCCGGTGAACTGGTCGGCGTCTATCCCGAGGCCACCATCAGCCGCAGCTTCGAGATCAAGGAGTTCAAGTCCGGCGCCGCCCGGATGGCGATCGCCGCGAACGTGCCGATCGTTCCGCACATCGTGTGGGGCGCCCAGCGGATCTGGACCAAAGATCATCCGAAGCGACTGCTGCGGCCCAAGGTGCCCGTCGTGGTGGCCGTCGGCGAACCGATTCAGCCGACGCTGGCCGCCGCGGAGCTGTCCGGCGTGCTGCATTCCCGAATGCAGCGGTTGCTGGAGCAAGTGCAGATGGACTACGGACCACATCCGGCCGGTGAGTACTGGGTGCCACACCGGCTGGGTGGCGGTGCTCCGTCGCTGGGTGACGCCGCCCGGCTGGACGCCGAGGAAGCCGACCGGCGAGCAGCTGCGCGTGAGGCGCGGGAGCGGCCCGAGTCAGCGGGCGCATCGGAGTAAGTGACGTGGAGCCCGTTTTCCGAGCCCTCGAGGTGACCGCCAAAACGCTGACCAAAGCGCTGGGCACCAAGATCACCTACGACGGCCTGCACCATATTCCCCGCAGCGGTGGCGCGGTGATCGCCCTCAACCACACCAGCTACGTGGACTGGGTACCGGCGGCCCTGGCGGTGCACCACCGTGGGCGGCGGATCCGATTCCTGATCAAAGCCGAGATGCGGCAGGTCAAGATCGTCAACTTCTTGATCAAGCACACCAAAACGATTCCGGTGAACCGGGAGGCCGGCGCCGACGCGTACCAGGCAGCGGTCGCGCTGCTGGGCGCCGGCGAGGTGGTCGGGGTAATGCCCGAGGCCACGATCAGCCGCAGCTTCGAACTCAAGGAGTTCAAGGCCGGCGCGGCCCGGATGGCCCTGGATGCGCAGGTGCCGATTGTGCCGGTAATCGTCTGGGGCGCCCAACGGATCTGGACCAAAGGCCATCCAAAGAATTTGCGGCGCAACAAGATACCCATCACCGTCGCGGCCGGTGCGGCATTGCCTCCGGCGGGTGACGTCGACGGGCTGGAAGCCCGCTTGCACGAGCAGATGACGGTGTTGCTGCACCGGGTCCAAGAGGAGTATCCGCACCCGCCGGACGCGTATTGGGTGCCGCGGCGGCTGGGCGGCAGCGCACCTACTCCCGCCGAGGCCGCACGGCTCGACGAGGCTGAACGCGCGAGACGGCGCGCGGGACACCGGCAATGAGGGAGACTGGTGCTTCAAGGCGGGGTTGACCGAGGGACCGCGGAATCAGGGCCTGCTGGATAAGAGGAGCAACAATGGCAAATCCGTTCTATCGGTTCGGGGAGATCGTTGTTCCGCCGTTGATTGCGGCCAACGGAAACAAGATGGTCTTCCAGGGGCTGGAGTACCTGCCGGAGCGCGGCGGCGCCTTGATCGCCGTCAACCACACCAGTTACCTGGATTGGCTGCCGGCGTTGTACGCCGCGTACAGACGGGGCCGGCGGCTGAGGTTCATGATCAAGGCCGAGGTGCAGGTCTCACCTGCAGGCAAGTGGATCATCAAGCACGCCAGGCTCATTCCGGTCGACCGCGAGGCGGGTGGGGATGCCTACGCGGTGGCGGTGCAGCGACTACGGGAAGGCGAACTCATCGGCGTGCACCCTGAGGCCACGATCAGCCGCAGCTTCGAGCTGCGGCCCTTCAAAACCGGCGCGGTCCGAATGGCGCTGGAGGCGCAGGTTCCCATCGTTCCGCTGGTGGTCTGGGGTGCACACCGGATCTGGCCGAAGGACCATCCCAAGCACGTGGTGCGCAACAACGTTCCGATCGTCGTCGCGGCGGGTCGGGCGTTACCGCCGGTGGGACACGTCGACCAGCTCAACGAGCAACTGCGCCGGGCGATGGAGACGTTGTTGTACCGGGTGCAAGAGGAGTACCCGCACCCGAAAGGCGCCTACTGGGTGCCGCGGCGACTCGGTGGCAGCGCGCCTTCGCCGGATGACTCCAAGCAGTTACGTGCCGCTGAACTGCTCGAGCGGGCCCGCAAGCAGGACCTCGAGCGGACCCGCGGACAGGACACGCGCCGCTAGTGAATTCGCGTCACGAACGCAGAGCGCGGCGATGACGCTGCCGGCGCTCATCGCCTGTGATGTGGACGGCACGCTGATCGACGATGACGAGAAGATCAGCCAGCGCACTCGCACCGCGGTGCGGGCCGCCGTCGCCGCCGGCGCCCACTTCGTCCTCGCCACCGGCCGTCCGCCACGCTGGGTGCGGCCGGTGGTCGATGCACTCGGATTCGCGCCGACAGCGGTTTGCGCGAACGGTGCCGTTGTCTATGATCCGGCGACTGACCGTGTGCTGATGGCCCACACGCTGCCCGTCGACGCTCTGGGTGAGCTGGCCGAGCTCGCCACGCGCGTCATACCGGGAGCTGGACTGGCGGTCGAACGGGTCGGTCGCACCGCGCACGATACGGCGACGCCTCAGTTCATCAGCTCGCCGGGCTATGAACACGCCTGGCTCAACCCGGATAACACCGAGGTGTCCATCGAGGACCTACTGAGCGCTCCCGCGGTCAAACTGCTGATCCGCAAAGCGGGTGCTCGCAGCGCGGACATGGCCGCTGCGCTGAGTAAACATCTCGGGGCCGCGGGCGATCTCACCTATTCCACTGACAACGGGCTGGTGGAGATTGTGCCGTCGGGCATCAGCAAGGCCACCGGCGTGGCGGAGGTCGCCCGGCCGCTGGGTATCACCGACGACGACGTGGTGGCGTTCGGTGATATGCCCAACGACGTGCCGCTGCTGCTGCGAGCCGGTCTCGGAGTGGCAATGGGCAACGCCCATCCCGAGGCGCTCGCCGCGGCGAACGAGGTCACGGCGGACAACACCGACGACGGGGTGGCGCGGGTGCTGGAACGCTGGTGGCTTTGACGCGGTACTCGCGCCTACCCGCCCGGATGCACCGGCGGCGAGAACCGCTCGAGTTGGATGGGTGGCCCGTCGGGGGAGGGCGGCGGTAATTGCTCCTCGACACCGTCGATGACCCGGATCACGGCTCCGCTTTCCCGATCGAGGTTCAAGGTGCCGTGGGCAAAGTTTTGTTTGATCCACTGCGGCTCCTGAATCTCCGCGCTGGTTGGCAGCCCCAGCGCGCCGCGCTCATAGCCCAGCGCTCCCCAGGCCTCATAGATCAGACCGGTCAGCGGCTCGGCACCGGTCTCGGGGGACCAGTACATCGCACCCTGGTCGAAAGTCGCGTAGCGCGTCGAGCCCGCGCCCGTCGCCTCGGGCGAGGTGGGCGCGCCCAGCGCGCTGTCCATGCCGCCCATCGCCTGCCACCGTTCGTAGATCGCACCCCCTTCCAGTGCCGCCGCGACTTCCGCGGGGCCGGGCGGCTCCTTGAAGCGTGCTGCTAGTTCTCGGATTTCGTCGATCAGTCCGTAGGCGATGTTGCCCGGGCAGTCGGTGGCGCCGACGTCACGGTGCGTGAAGATGGCCGGCAGCGTCAGCGTGGCGCCGCCGGGGAAGCGGGTGAAGGCACCGCCGGCAGAGGCAAGGGTGACGGTGCCTTTGGGGTCGACGCCGTCCAGGCTCAGCCGCCAGCCCAGCAGCCGCCCCACGGTGCCGAGCTGGATCGGCGTTGGTGGCATTTCGTCGAAGTCACCGATCATCGCCACTCCCCAGGTGTCGCGGTTGAAACCGCCGGTGTGCGACCCCTCGACGGGTTTGTCGATTCCGCCGGCTCGGCCTTCGAACACCTGCCCGTATTTGTCGACCAGCGCGTTGTACGCGATGTCACACCAGCCCAGCGTTTTGGTGTGGTAGGCGTAAATGGACCGCACAATCTCAGCGGAATCCTGCGGGGCGTACTCATTGCTGCCCGCAGTGTGGTGAATCACTGCTGCGCGAATCCGGTTGTTGTACACCGGATTCCCGCAGCGAATCGACTCGTCGGCGCCCCACTGAGCGCGGGTGATGATGTTGGGTGGCTGACCCGGGGCGAGGACCGCGCTCGGCGGGGTCCACTGGATGTCGGCCGGCGCCTGCGGTGGAGTGATCAACACCGCCGAAATGTTTTGCGCCAGCGACCGTTCAGCCGTCATGGGCACGTACCCCAGCCGTCGCGACGTCGACGGTGTCCGCGCAGGCGCCGATGTCACCGGGGCGCCGGCCGGCCGGGTGACCGCGATCTGAACGGTTGTGGTGTTGCCGACGAACACCGGGTCGGTGCCGTGCGGATCTGCCGATCCGCTCAATACGCCGCGCGTTTCCGCTTCCAGCGCTTCGGTCTCGTACCAGGGCCCCCAGGTGCCGTCGGTGCGCTTGGCGCGGACCCGAGCCGTGGTGCCGCTCAAGTCGCCGCCGGTCAGCGCGACCATGGAAAAGGGCCGGGGAGAACTGACTTCGCGGACCGTGACACCACCGGTGAGACCGACCAGGGGTTGTTGGTTGAGTTGAACCTCGTCGCCGTGCGCCAACGACGGATCCCGTTCCGGTCTGGCGGCCCACGGCAGGATCACCGCCGTCACCGCGATTGCGGTGAGCAATAGCGGCGTGGGACGGCGGGACGGCACGCACTGATGTTACGTATGGGTCGTGTGTTATCAGTGGTTCGACACGATACTAGTGTGATTAAGCAGCACGGCACCGCAGAGCCAGAGACGCTGGCCGGGCCGGTCCCAACTCTGCGGTGCCGTTAGGGAGGAGGCTGATACCGTCCTGCGGTCTAGGTGGCCGGTGCCGGTGCCGGTATCGCCGGGGCCGGTATCGCCGGAGCCGCCGCGGCCGGCGCGGCGCCCTGGGCGGCTTGGGAGATCGACGGCATCACCACTCCCTTGAGCAGATCGATGACCTGACCGACACCCAACTGCTGGACGGCGCTGCTCAGGTCGCTGACCAGGCCGCCGCTGCCGCCGCTGCTAGCGCTGGTCGGCGCCGCACCCAGCGATGGATCACCGTAGATCGGGTAAGTGCCGTCGGCGCCCGGGTCCAACCCGACCGGGGCGCCGATCGGAACCTCGCCGGGGGTGGTAAGGCCGGGCGTCGTACTGACCGGACTGGTCAGCGCAGAGGGATCCATCCCGGGCGTGGTCAGCCCGGGGGTCGTGGTACCGGGGGTGGCCAGACTGGGGTCGGTGAGGCCGGGAGTCGCCGCGGAGGGCAGCGCGCCTGGCGTGGTCGCACCGGGGGTGGTGAGACCGGGCGTGGTGAGACCGGGCGTGGTGAGACCCGGCGTGGTGAGACCAGGCGTGGTGAGGCCCGGCGTGGTGAGGCCCGGCGTGGTCGATCCGGGAGTGGCCAACCCCGGCGTGGTCAGGCCCGGCGTGGTCAGGCCAGGACTGGTCAATCCGGGCGAGGTGAGACCCGAAGAGGCGGGCGAGCCCCCGGTCAGGCTTGGAATGGCGGGTAGGTTGATTCCGAATTGCGACAAACCCTGAGACAGCGCCGATATCAGGTCGTTGGGTAGATCGGTCATCACCGCCGCCCGGACAAACTCGTGATGCTCGGGCGCCGGCTTGGTGTCCGCGACCAGCTGGGATAACGCGACAAATGCGAAAGGACTTGTGACGGCCAGAGCGGCGACCGCACTCATGGCCGTCGAGAGCCTGCGTCGACGTCGGTTCGGCACGGAAGTCTCCTCAATGTGGACTACGGATGTAGTTGTGTTTGCCGTAGCGGCTACACCCTGTCGATGGTACGGATGGTGCTGGTGTGACTGGAGTGGTGATACCGAATCGTGAGTGAATCGCGACCAAGGCGACCCACTCGGCGAGCAGACGCAGAATCGCCTCACAGCGCGGTTTAGTACGACTCTGCGTCTGCTCGCGAGATTTCGGGCCTGCGGGCAAGGCGGCGGAATCTCCTCAGCGCTGCCAAGCGGGTTATGGCCGCTCGGTCGGATACCCTAGGCAACCGATGACCTCTCGCTACGACCTGTTCGTCGTCGGCTCCGGATTTTTCGGCCTGACGATTGCCGAACGCGTCGCCACTCAGCTCGACAAGCGGGTACTGGTCGTCGAGAAGCGGCCGCATATCGGTGGCAACGCCTACTCCGAGACCGAACCGGAAACCGGTATCGAGGTGCACAAGTACGGCGCGCACCTATTTCACACCTCCAACAAGCGGGTGTGGGACTACGTACGGCAGTTCACCGACTTCACCGGTTATCAGCACCGCGTCTTCGCCCTGCACGACGGGCAGGCCTACCAGTTTCCGATGGGGCTGGGCCTGGTTTCGCAGTTCTTCGGCCGCTACTTCACCCCGGATCAGGCCCGCCGGCTGATCGCCGGGCAGGCCGCCGAGATTCACACCGCCGATGCCCAGAATCTCGAGGAGAAGGCGATCTCGCTGATCGGCCGCCCACTCTATGAGGCGTTCGTCAAGGGTTACACCGCCAAACAGTGGCAAACCGACCCCAAGGAGCTCCCCGCGGCCAACATCACCCGGCTGCCGGTGCGCTATACCTTCGACAACCGCTATTTCAACGACACCTATGAGGGTCTGCCGGCCGGCGGCTACACCGCGTGGCTGCAGAAGATGGCCGACGATGAGCGCATAGAGGTGCGCACTCACACCGACTGGTTCGACGTCCGCGAGCGACTGCGCGCAGAGTCGCCGTCGGCACCTGTGGTCTACACCGGTCCCCTGGATCGCTATTTCGACTACGTCGATGGGCGATTAGGCTGGCGAACTTTGGATTTCGAGGTAGAGGTGTTGCGGGGCTGCGGCGATTTCCAAGGCACCCCGGTAATGAACTACAACGACCTCGACGTGCCGTATACCCGCATACACGAGTTCCGTCATTTCCATCCCGAGCGTGACTACCCGGCCGACAAGACGGTGATCATGCGCGAGTACTCGCGCTTCGCCGACGATGACGACGAGCCTTACTATCCGATCAACACCGAGGCTGACCGCGCGTTACTAGCGGCCTATCGGACCAGGGCGAAAGCGGAAACCGCGTCGTCACGGGTGCTGTTCGGCGGCCGGCTCGGCACCTACCAATATCTGGACATGCACATGGCCATCGCAAGCGCACTGAATATGTTCGACAACACCTTGGCGCCGCATCTTCGCGACGACGCACCACTCGACGAGAGCGTTCGCGCATGAGCGCCCACGACGCGGAACATGCTGCGAATCAACGGGACAGCCTGCTGGCCCGGGTGATTCTGCCTCGTCCTGGCGAACCGCTCGACGTACGCAAGCTCTATCTACAGGAATCGACGACCAACGCCCGCCGCGCGCACGCACCGACCCGCACCGCGCTGCAGATCGGTGCGGAGTCCGAGGTATCGTTCGCCAGCTACTTCAACGCTTTCCCGGCCAGTTATTGGCGGCGCTGGACGGTCTGTGAGTCAGTGGTACTGCGCGCGCAATTGACCGGCGCCGGCCGCGTCGACCTCTACCGGACCAAAGCCACCGGAGCGCGCATATATGTGGAGGGCCGCGCCTTCACCGGCAGCAAGGATCAGCCTGCGCTGCTTGAAGTCGAAGTGGGTCTGGCGCCGTTCGAAGACGGCGGCTGGATCTGGTTCGACATCACCACCGACAGTGAGGTGACGCTGTGCAGTGCCGGCTGGTACGCATCGGTGCCGGCGCCGGGAGTCGCCAACATCGCGGTCGGGATTCCGACCTTCAACCGGCCCGCCGACTGCGTCAACGCGCTGCGTGAGCTGACCTCTGATCCTTTGGTGGACAACGTGATCGGTGCGGTGATCGTGCCGGACCAAGGAACCGCGAAGGTGCGCGACCACCCCGACTTCGCCGCCGCCGCCGGCCGGTTGGGCAACCGGCTGTCGATTCACGACCAGCCCAACCTGGGTGGATCGGGCGGGTACAGCCGGGTGATGTACGAGGCGCTGAAAAACACCGATTGTCAGCAGATTCTGTTCATGGACGACGACATCCGGATTGAACCGGACTCGATTCTGCGGGTGCTGGCGATGAACCGCTTCGCCAGGACGCCGACGCTCATCGGCGGTCAAATGCTGAATCTGCAGGAGCCGTCGCACCTGCATATCATGGGCGAGGTGGTGGACCGGCAGAACTTCATGTGGACCGCCGCCCCGCACACCGAATACGATCATGACTTCGCCAAACATGCGTTGAGCGAGAACCACTCTCGCAGTAACCTGCTGCATCGGCGCATCGACGTCGACTACAACGGCTGGTGGACGTGCATGATCCCGCGGCAGGTTGCCGAAGAACTGGGTCAACCGCTACCACTGTTCATCAAATGGGACGACGCCGACTACGGGCTGCGCGCCGCCGAATACGGCTATCCGACTGTGACGCTGCCCGGCGCCGCGATCTGGCACATGGCCTGGAGCGACAAAGACGACGCCATCGACTGGCAGGCCTATTTTCACCTGCGCAACCGGCTGGTGGTGGCGGCCATGCACTGGGACGGCAACATCGCCGGCCTGATCGCCAGCCACCTGAAGGCAACGCTGAAACACCTTGCCTGTCTTGAGTACTCGACAGTGGCCATCCAGAACAAAGCCATCGACGACTTCCTGGCCGGGCCAGAGCACATCTTCTCGATCCTGGGCACCGCGCTGCCGGAAGTCCACCGTATCCGCAAGCAGTATCCAGACGCGGTCGTGCTGCCGGCGGCGAGCGCGCTGCCGTCGCCGTCGCAGAAACACAAAGCGATGAAGCCACCGGTGAACCCGCTGGCGATTGGCTACCGGTTGGCCCGCGGCGTCCTGCACAACGCCACCAAAGCCGACCAGGCGCATCACCGCTGTCCGCAGCGCAACGTGCCGACCCAGGACGCGCGGTGGTTCCTGCTGTGCACGCTCGACGGCGCCACCGTCACGACCGCCGACGGTCGCGGCGTGGTCTTCCGGCAGCGCGATCGGCGCAAGATGATGTCGCTGCTGCGGCAGTCCCTGCGCCGGCAACGCCGGCTCGCACGCCGGTTCGACGAACTGCGCACGACCTACCGCGAAGCCCTGCCGGTGCTGTCCAGCAAGCAGAAGTGGGAGACAGTGCTGTTGCCGGGAAACGACGTGCCCGGCAATGCCTGATTTCACGGCGCCGCGTGGTGAGGTGGCCGCCTTGGTGGCCGTGCAGTCCGCTCTGGCCGACTACCCCGGTGTGCTGCCCGCGGCGCGGGCCCTGTCGTATTTCGGCGAACACAGCCTGGGCTGGGTTGTGGTGTCGCTGCTTAGCGCGGTCCTGGCGCCGCAGCGGAGCCGGGCCTGGCTGCTGGCCGGGGCGGGCGCGCTCGCCGCGCACGCGGCCGCCGTGGTGATCAAGCGGCTGGTCCGTCGCGAGCGTCCGCATCATCCCGCGGTCGCGGTCAACGTCGGCACACCGAGCCGGTTGAGCTTCCCGTCGGCGCACGCCACGTCGACCACGGCCGCGACGATCCTGCTGGCCCGCGCCACCGGGTTGCCGTTACCCGCCGCCGTGGTACCGCCGATGGCGCTCTCACGGATACTGCTGGGTGTGCACTATCCCAGTGACGTGGTCGCCGGGGTTGCCGTCGGTGCGGCCGTCGCGACCGCCGCCATCCGGATCGACGAGCGTGCCCGATGAGTGAAGACGTCGCACAAGTGAGCGGGTCGCAGGCCAACCTGGTGGTCGGGGTGGTCAAGGCGATGCGCCCGCGCCAATGGGTGAAAAACGTGCTGGTGGTGGCCGCGCCGCTGGCCGCGGCGGGACGCGGTATGCACTATGGCCGCACCGGTGTGCTGGTCGACGTGGTGGGCCGGGTGGGCATTGCGTTTGTGGTCTTCTGCCTGGCGTCCTCGGCGATATACCTGATCAACGACGTCCGCGATGTCGAGGCCGACCGCCAGCATCCCACCAAGCGGTTCCGCCCGATTGCCGCCGGTGTGGTGCCGGAATGGCTCGCCTACACCCTGGCGGTGGCACTGGGGGCGGCGTCGCTGGCCATCGCCTGGTGGCTGACCTCGAGTCTTGCCGTGGTGATGGCGGTCTACCTCGGCATACAGCTGGCGTACTGCTTCGGCCTCAAACACCAAGCGGTGCTCGACGTCTGCATCGTCTCCTCGGGCTTCTTGATCCGCGCCATCGCCGGTGGCGCGGCCACCCACATCCACCTTTCGCAATGGTTCTTGTTGATGATGGCCTTCGGGTCGTTGTTCATGGCGGCCGGGAAGCGCTACGCCGAGCTGCAACTCGCCGAGCGCACCGGGGCGAAGATCCGCAAAGCCCTGGAGAACTACACCAGCACCTACCTGCGGTTCGTCTGGACGATGTCGGCCACCGCCGTCGTGGTCTGTTATGGGCTGTGGGCATTCGAGCGGGACGGCGGCTCGGCGCGCTGGTTCGCGGTGTCGATGATCCCGTTCACCATCGCGATCCTGCGGTACGCGGTCGACGTCGACGGTGGGCTTGCCGGGGAACCCGAGGACATTGCGTTGCGCGACCGCGTTCTGCAACTGCTGGCGCTGGCCTGGATAGGAACCGTTGGTGCTGCTGTTGCGTTCGGCTAGCCCCAAGGCGGCGGCGCCGAAGAGCGCGGTTCGAACCGGAGCGCCATCGCGGCGACTCGATCGGGTGGCGGTGCACCGGCCGGTATTTCCCTACCACCGCACCGTTCGGGTCAGCCTCTGGTTCAGCGTGGCGGTGATCGGAGTGCTGTTTGGCTGGGGTGCTTGGCAGCGGCGCTGGATCGCTGACGACGGGCTGATCGTGCTGCGCACCGTGCGCAACATGCTGGCCGGCAACGGGCCGGTGTTCAATACCGGCGAGCGGGTGGAAGCCAACACCTCGACGGTATGGACCTTCTTGCTGTACTTGGGCGGTGCGGTCGGGGGCCCGGTGCGCCTGGAATATGTGGCTCTGGTCTTCGCCCTGGTGCTCAGCGTGCTCGGGATGGCACTGATGATGCTCGGGGCGGGCCGACTCTACGCACCCAGCCTGACAAGGCGTCGCGCGGTGATGTTGCCGGCCGGGGCATTGGTCTACATCGCTGTTCCGCCGGCGCGTGACTTTGCGACCTCTGGTCTGGAAAGCGGCTTGGTGCTGGCCTACCTGGGGCTGTTGTGGTGGATGATGGTCTGCTGGTCGCAGGCGCCGCTGGCCAGGCCGGAGGGCCGGGCGTTCACCGCGGCACTGGCCTTCGTCGCGGGCTGCAGCGTTCTCATCCGGCCGGAGTTGGCCCTGATCGGCGGCCTTGCCCTGATTATGATGCTGGCTACGGCGCACGGCTGGCGCCGGCGGGTGCTCATCGTGGTGGCCGGCGGACTCCTGCCGGTCAGCTATCAACTCTTCCGGATGGGCTACTACGGCCTGCTGGTGCCGAGCACGGCGCTGGCCAAGGACGCCGCCGGCGACAAGTGGTCGCAAGGCCTGATCTACCTGTCCAACTTCGACCGGCCGTACGCACTGTGGGTGCCGGCGATGCTGATTCCGGTGCTGGCTCTGGTGTTGTCGGTCTCCGCCGGCGGCCGGCCGCGCGTCCGTCGGGCGGGGCTGCCCAGGCCGGGACAGTCGGCCCGTGCGGTGCAGAACCCGTCGATGGTCGTGGTGTTCATCACAGTCAGCGGACTACTGCAAGCGCTCTACTGGATCCGGCAGGGCGGCGACTTCATGCACGGCCGGGTACTGCTGGTGCCACTGTTCTGCCTGCTTGCTCCGGTCGCAGTGGTTCCCGTGGTGTTTCCGGAAGGCAAGAGGTTCTCGCGGGAAACCCGCTACGTGCTCGCCGGCGCGGTGAGCGCGCTGTGGCTGGCGGTCGCCGGCTGGTCGCTGTGGGCGGCAAACACGTCCGGCATGGGCGACGACGCCACTCGGGTCACCTACTCTGGCATCGTCGACGAGCGGCGGTTCTACGCGCAGGCCGTCGGGAATGCGCACCCGCTCACCGCGGCGGACTACATCGACTACCCGCGAATGCGTGCGGCGCTGGTGGCGATCGACAACACGCCGGGCGGCGCCTTGCTGCTACCATCTGGCAACTACGACCAATGGGACATCGTGCCTGCCGTCCTACCACCTCCCAAGGACAATTCTTCGGGAGCACCGACCCAACATGGTCCGCATACAGTTTTTTTCACCAATCTCGGCATGCTGAGTATGAACGTCGGTCTCGATGTGCGGGTAATCGACCAAATCGGGCTGGCAAACCCCATTGCGGCTCACACCGAGCGTCTGCAACACAGCCGGATCGGCCACGACAAGAATCTTTTCCCGGATTGGGTCATCGCCGAGGGGCCGTTCGTGTATGTCCCGCCTTATCTCGACCCGGCCTGGGTTGTGCAGGCCAGAGCGGCACTGAAGTGCCCCGCGACCCAGGTGGTCCTGAGCTCGGTGCGCGCACCGATGGGCCCGCGGCGGTTCCTCTCCAATCTGATGCATGCTGCGCAGTTCACCCAGTACCGCATCGATCGGGTGCCGCGCTACGAGCTCATCAGGTGTGGTCTCGACGTGCCGGAAACCGGTCCGCCCTATACCGGATTGCCGGCCGGGGGGCCGTAATCGCCGGGGCGGATGTGACTTTTTTGACGGCTTCGTGTGCAGCGGCTGCTTGGCGCAAATTCCGACCGCCGGGCGGCGATCAGCAACGTCACATCTGGTGCCCCACCGGCACGCAACCGTTCCTTGGCACATCCGACCGAGCGGCCCCGGCGGTGCTCACCGGCACCACATCGACGTGGCGAAAGTGGCCCGATATGGGGTGCGTCGGATGCACTAGGGGAGAATGTGGCCGCGTCAATGTGGTTGACTGGCGGGCACTGCTGTGCCGCAGCCAGGCTGGCGCATGCAGACTGACCGAAGCAATGCATGGGGTTGACGAAGGATGAGGAAGCAAGGATGAAGCTGGTTGACAGGGTTCGTAGCGCGGTGCGCAGTACGCCGCGCCGACTCGTGGTCGGCGCCGCCGGTGCGGCTCTGCTGCCGGGTCTGATCGGGGTCGCTGGGGGTTCGGCGACCGCGGGAGCGTTCTCTCGCCCCGGTCTGCCCGTCGAGTACCTGCAGGTGCCGTCGGCGGGCATGGGCCGTGACATCAAGATCCAGTTCCAAAGCGGGGGAGCCAATTCACCGGCGGTCTACCTGCTGGACGGCCTGCGCGCCCAGGACGACTACAACGGCTGGGACATCAACACGCCGGCATTCGAGTGGTACAACGGGTCCGGTCTTTCGATCGTGATGCCGGTGGGCGGACAGTCCAGCTTCTACACCGACTGGTACAAGCCGGCCTGCGGCAAGGCGGGTTGCTCGACCTACAAGTGGGAGACCTTCCTGACCAGCGAGTTGCCGTCGTACCTGGCGTCGCAGAAGAGCGTCAAGTCGACCGGCAACGCGGCGGTGGGCCTGTCGATGGCGGCATCGTCGGCGCTGACGCTGGCCGAGTACCACCCCGGCCAGTTCATTTACGCGGGTGCGATGTCCGGCCTGCTCGACCCTTCGCAGGGCATGGGGCCGTCGCTGATCAACCTGTCGATGGGTGACGCGGGTGGCTACAAGGCCGCGGACATGTGGGGTCCGAAGGAGGACCCGGCGTGGGCGCGCAACGACCCGTCTCTGCAGATTCCGACGCTCGTCGGCAACAACACCCGGATCTGGATGTACTGCGGTAACGGCAAGCCATCGGAGTTGGGTGGCGACAATCTGCCGGCGAAGTTCCTGGAAGGGTTCGTGCGGACCAGCAACATCAAGTTCCAGGACGCCTACAACGCCGCCGGTGGCCACAACGCGGTGTTCAACTTCCCCGAGAGCGGCACGCACAGCTGGGAGTACTGGGGTTCGCAGTTGAATGCGATGAAGCCCGACCTGCAGCAGGTGCTGGGCGCCACGCCCAACGCCGCCCCGGCCCAGGGCACCTGAGCGACGAACCACGATCAACGGCGGCGACCACTGCGGTCGCCGCCGTTGCTCATTTCCACCCTCCCGGCCCTGCCCGGTGTGATTCACTACCTTGCGGGACGGGGGCCTGCGCGGGGTCGGTGGCCGGGTTGCCGGATAGACGAGTGAGGTGGTCATGAGAGGTCTGGCGATGCTGCTTCGGGTGGTGTCGGCTGCGGTGCTGACGGTTGGCATGTGGAGTGTCTCCACCGCGAGCGGAAGTCCGGTGCACGCAGCGGGGTACGAAACCCTGATGGTGCCCTCGGCGGCGATGGGCCGCGACATCCCGGTGGCTTTCCTGGCCGGCGGGCCGCACATGGTGGTGCTGCTGGACGCGTTCGACGCTGCGCCCGATGTCAGCAACTGGGTGACCGCAGGCAACGCGATGAACACCTTGGCCGGCAAGGGGATTTCCGTCGCCGCGCCGGCCAGCGGCGCGTTCAGCATGTATACCGACTGGGAGCAGGACGGCAGCAAGCAGTGGGACACCTTCCTGTCCAGCGAGTTGCCGGACTGGATGGCCGCCAACAGGGGGCTGGCGCCGGGCGGGCACGCCGCCGTGGGTGCCGGCCAGGGTGGTTACGGCGCGATGGCGCTGGCCACTTTTCATCCCGACCGCTACGGCTACGCCGGCTCGATGTCGGGGTTCTTGTACCCGTCGGAGACCTTCACGAACGGCGCCATCGTCGCCGGCTTCCAGAACTTCGCCGGCATCGATTCCTACGGCATGTGGGGAGCGCCGCAGTTGGGCCGCTGGAAGTGGCACGACCCGTGGGTGCATGCCGAGTTGTTGGCGGCGAACAACAGCCGGGTGTGGGTGTTCAGCCCGAACGGCGGGGCGGCCAGTGATCCCGCCGCAGTATTCGACGCCAGCCAGGCGGCGGGTAACGCTCGCTTCTTTTACCAGCAGTACCGCAACGTCGGCGGCCACAATGGGCACTTCGACTTCCCGGGCGGCGGCGACAACGGCTGGGGGTCGTGGAGTTCGGAACTCGGTGCGATGTCCGGCGACATCGCCGGCGCCATCCGCTGACACGCGGATCCGGTGAGCAGTCGCCGACCGGGGTAGCACCGCCCAGCCGGTACCGTGAGAGGGTGCAGCAGAGACTACGACGGCGGCCACCGCATGTTGTGTCGTCCGTGTTCGTTCGGGTCGACCGGCTCTGCTAGCAGCAGATGATGGCAAAAAACTCCGGCCGGAAATCCCGGCCCGCTGGACGGCGCAAACGCCACCGCACCCTGGCCCTGATCGCCGCCGTGGCGGTATCGCTGCTGGTGGCCGTGATCATCGCGGTCGTGGTGGTGCTCGTCCGGCGCCCCGGGTCGGCGCCCAGCGCGGTGCCGCCCAGCATCGTTCCACCGACCAGCAGCTCAGGGCAGCCGACCAGGCCACGGCCGGCGTCTCAGGACGCCAGCTGCCCCGACGTTGCGCTGATCTCAGTTCCGGGCACGTGGGAGTCGTCGCTGCAGGACAATCCGCTGAGCCCGTCGCTGTTTCCGAATGCGTTGCTGCTCAACGTCACCCGGCCTATTTCCGACCAGTTCGCCGGCAGCCGGGTTGAGGTGTACACGGTTCCCTACACCGCGCAGTTCCACAACCCACTGAGCACCGACAATCAGATGTCCTACAACGACAGCCGGGCCGAAGGCACCCGCGCGACCATCAAGGCGGTCACCGACACCGCTGCCAAGTGCCCGTTGACCAGCTATGTGCTGATCGGCTTCTCCCAGGGCGCGGTGATCGCCGGAGATGTCGCCAGTGATATTGGTAACGGCCGGGGACCGGTCGAGGCGGATTTGGTGCTCGGGGTGACGCTGATCGCCGACGGCCGCCGCGAGCAGGGCGTAGGTCAGGACATCGGGCCCAACCCACCGGGGCAGGGCGCCGAGGTCACCCTCACTGAGGTGCCGGTGCTGTCCGGGCTCGGATTGACCATGACGGGCAAGCGGCCCGGCGGCTTCGGCGCGCTCAACGACCGGACCGAGGAAATCTGCGGACAGGGTGATCTGATCTGCGCCGCCCCGCAGGAGGCGTTCAGTCTGACCAACCTGCCGGCAACGCTGAATCAGCTCTCTAGTGGAGCCGGCCAGCCGGTGCACGCGCTGTATGCCACCCCCCAGTTCTGGAACCTCGATGGCCAATCGGCCACGCAGTGGACACTCAACTGGGCGCAGAATTTGCTTCAGAACGCACCACATCCCCGACACGGATGACGACGCGCGCGGCTGTCCACAGCAAACTGCTGGATCAGACACAGGGCTCACTGCACGACGATCGAGATGAGAAGCGGTACCTTGTGATTTGGTCACCGCCGCGCCACCCCTTAACATTAAGGGAAACATAAGAACCGCTGTGCTTGCTTGGACCGGCTCGATGGCGACCTAGCTGCACGTTCCGCAACTGTCGAACCGTCTGTCGGCTTTGGCTCCGCCGCGGCCAGGATGTGCGGTGTCGGTGGGCCGGCAGCGATGTGGTCGCACCCCAAGGCGGCCTGGATATAGCGACATAAAGACATAGCGACTTGACCCGGCAGAGCCGACACAACGTGCTCTTGACAGGAGATTGACAATGCCCGTGGCGTATCACAACCCGTTCGTCGTGAATGGACGGATCACGTTCCCCGACAACGCCAACCTGGTTCGTCACGTCGAGCGGTGGGCGCGGGTGCGCGGCGACGCGCTCGCGTACCGGTTCATGGACTACTCAACCGAACGTGACGGGATCGCCAGAGACATCTCCTGGTCAGAGTTCGGTGCCCGGAACCGCGCGGTGGGTGCGCGCCTGCAACAGGTCACCCAACCGGGCGACCGCATCGCCATCCTCTGTCCGCAGAACCTGGACTACCTCGTTGCGTTCTTCGGAACCCTGTACGCCGGGCGGATCGCGGTGCCGTTGTTCGACCCGGCCGAGCCCGGTCACGTCGGCCGCCTGCACGCCGTGCTCGACGACTGCGAGCCGGCGGCGGTGCTGACCACCAGCGACTCCGCCGAAGGCGTCCGCAAGTTCTTCCGCAGTCGACCGGCCAAGGAACGGCCCCGCGTCATCGCCGTCGACGCCGTGCCCAACGAGGTGGCGGGTACTTGGGAGCTGCCCGAGGGCGCCGACTTCGACACCATCGCCTACCTGCAGTACACGTCCGGATCCACCCGCATCCCGACCGGTGTCGAGATCACTCACTTGAACCTGGCCACCAACGTCATCCAGGTGCTCACGGCGTTCGAGGGCAAAGAGGACGACCGGGGTGTCACCTGGCTGCCGTTCTTCCACGACATGGGTCTGATCGCGATCATGCTGTCCCCGGTGCTCGGCCGGTACAACACCTTCATGACGCCCGCGGCGGTCGTCCGCCGGCCCATTCGCTGGATGCGTGAACTCTCTCGCGAGGACCCCGCCTCGCCCGGCGACGTCTACTCCGTCGCGCCAAACTTCGCGTTCGAGCATGCCGCGGTCCGCGGCGTACCCAAGGACGGTGAGCCGCCGCTGGACCTGAGCCGGGTCAAAAGCATCATGAACGGCAGCGAGCCGATCTCGGTGGCGTCGATGCGCAAGTTCCACGAGGCGTTCGGGCGATTCGGCCTGCGCGATTCAGTGATCAAACCCTCCTATGGTCTGGCCGAGGCGACGTTGTTCGTGTCCACCACCCCGATGGATGAGAAGCCGGTCATCATCTACGTCGACCGCCAGGAACTCAACAACCACCGCTTCGTCGAGGTGGCCGCCGACGCGCCCAACGCCGTCGCGCAGGTCTCCACCGGCAAGGTGGGTATCGACGAGTGGGCGGTCATCGTCGACGCCGACACCGCCACCGAACTACCGGACGGCCAGATCGGCGAAATCTGGCTGCATGGCCAGAACATGGGCATCGGTTACTGGAAGAAGGAGCAGGAGACGCAGGACACGTTCCAGAACATCCTGAAGTCGCGGGCCAACCCGTCCCACGCCGACGGCGCCCCGGATGACGGGCTGTGGGTTCGTACCGGTGACTACGGCACCTATCACAACGGCGGGCTCTACATCACCGGCCGGATCAAGGACCTCATCATCATCGACGGCCGCAACCACTATCCGCAGGATCTCGAGTTCTCCGCGCAGGAGGCCAGCCGCGCGTTGCGCACCGGCTTCGTCGCCGCGTTCTCGGTACCGGCCAACCAGTTGCCCAGAGAAGTGTTCGACAATCCGCACATCGGGCTGACCTACGACTCAGAGGACACCTCCGAGCAACTGGTCATCGTCGCCGAGCGCGCCGCCGGTGCACACAAGCTCGAATACCAGCCGATCGTCGACGACATCCGGGCCGCCCTCGCGGTACGGCACGGGGTGACCGTCCGCGACGTCCTGCTGGTGCAGTCCGGATCCATCCCACGCACCTCCAGCGGCAAGATCGGGCACCGGGCCTGCCGGGAGGCTTACCTGAACGGCAGTTTGCGCCGCGGCGTTGCGTCGCCGACCGCTTTCGCCGGAGAGTCCAACTGAGCGTGAACCACTATGACTGAAACCCACACTGATCCCGCCGTGACGTCCGCATCGAATGGCTCCGCGCAGCCCGGTGCTTCCGCGGGCACTGCCATGAGCGTCCCGGAAATGCGGCAGTGGATGCGCAATTGGATCGCCAATGCCACCGGGCAGTCCCCGGACTCGATCGACGAATCGATGCCGATGGTGGAGCTGGGATTGTCGTCGCGCGACGCCGTGGCGATGGCCGCCGACATCGAGGACCTCACCGGTGTGACGCTCTCCGTTGCGGTCGCCTTCCAGCATCCGACCATCGAGTCGCTGGCAATCCGCATCATCGAGGGCGAGCCCGAGCCGGACACCTCGGACGACGACGTCTCCGACTGGTCTCGTATCGGCGCGGCCGAGCGGGTGGACATCGCGATCGTCGGCTTGTCCACCCGGCTGCCCGGCGATATGAACACGCCCGACCAAACGTGGCAGGCGCTGCTGGAAGGTCGCGACGCCATCACCGAGCTGCCCGAGGGCCGGTGGTCGGAATTCTTGGCGGAGCCCCGGCTCGCCGAACGAATCAAGCGGGCCCGCACCCGCGGCGGCTACTTGAACGACATCAAGGGATTCGACTCCGAATTCTTCGCGGTGGCCAAGACCGAGGCCGACAACATCGACCCGCAACAGCGGATGGCACTCGAGTTGACCTGGGAGGCGCTCGAGCAAGCCCGCATCCCGGCGTCCAGCCTGCGCGGCGAAGCCGTCGGCGTCTATGTCGGTGTGTCGAACAACGACTACAGCCTTTTGGCGGTGTCCGACCCGACGCTTGCGCATCCTTACGCCATCACCGGCACCGCCAGCTCGATCATCGCCAACCGGGTGTCGTACTTCTACGACTTCCGTGGGCCGTCGGTGGCAGTCGACACCGCGTGCTCGAGCTCGCTGGTCGCAATCCACCAGGCGGTGCAGGCGCTGCGCAACGGCGAAGCTGACGTCGCGGTCGCCGGTGGTGTCAACGCCCTGATCACGCCGGCGGTGACCCTGGGTTTCGACGAGATCGGTGCGGTGCTCTCGCCGGACGGCCGGATCAAGTCGTTCTCCTCAGACGCCGACGGCTACACCCGCTCCGAGGGCGGCGGCATGGTGGTGCTGAAGCGGGTCGACGACGCCCGCCGCGCCGGTGATCAGATTCTGGCCATCATTGCCGGCAGCGCGGTCAACCACGACGGGCGGTCCAACGGCCTGATCGCGCCCAACCAGGACGCTCAGGCCGCGGTGCTGCGCCGGGCATACAAGGACGCCGGCATCGACCCGCGCAACGTGGACTATGTCGAGGCGCACGGCACCGGCACTGTGCTCGGTGACCCCATCGAAGCCGAGGCGCTCGGCCGCGTCATCGGCAAGGGCCGTCCCGCTGACCGGCCGGCGCTGCTGGGGGCGGTGAAAACCAATGTCGGGCATCTGGAATCGGCGGCCGGCGCGGCCAGCATCGCCAAAGTGGTGCTGGCGTTGCAGCATGACAAGCTGCCGCCGTCGATCAACTTCGCCGGGCCCAGCCCCTACATCGACTTCGAGGCGCAGCGCTTGAAGGTTGTCGACACCGCCACCGACTGGCCGCGGTACGGCGGCTACGCGCTGGCCGGTGTCTCGAGTTTCGGCTTCGGCGGCGCCAACGCGCACGTGGTGGTGCGCGAGGTGCTGCCCCGCGACGTCGTGGAACGCGAGCCCGAGCCGGAACCGCAGCCGGCGGAGTCGGCGACGCCGGAAGCCGACCCGGCCGCGTCGTACGCCGGTGTCCGGTTCGACGACTACGGCGAATTTATCGATGAGGAATACCTGGCTGCCGCTGAGAACGACGTCGAGCCTGAGCTGCCGGATGTCACCGAGGAAGCGCTGCGGCTCAAAGCAGTCGCATTGGAAGAGCTCGCCGCGCAGGAGGCCCAAGAGGGCGAGCAGGCGCCGCTTGTTGCGCTGGCGGTGTCGTCGTTCATGACGTCGCGCAAGAAGGCCGCCGCCGGCGAACTGGCCGACTGGCTGGAAAGCCCGGAAGGCCAGGCGTCGTCGCTGGAATCGGTCGGCCGGTCGCTGTCGCGGCGCAACCACGCCCGCTCGCGCGCGGTCGTGCTGGCCCATGACCATGAGGAAGCAATCAAAGGCTTGCGGGCCGTCGCCGAGGGCAAGCAGCGGCCGAACGTGTTCAGCGCCGACGGGCCGGTGACCAACGGCCCGGTGTGGGTACTGGCCGGATTCGGTGCACAGCACCGCAAGATGGGCAAGAGCCTTTATCTGCGCAACGAGGTTTTCGCCGAGTGGATCGACAAGGTCGACGCGCTGGTCCAGGACGAGCTGGGCTATTCGGTGCTCGAGTTGATCCTCGACGACTCGCAGGACTACGGGATCGAGACCACGCAGGTCACCGTCTTCGCGATCCAGATCGCGCTGGGCGAACTGCTCAAGCATCACGGCGCCAAGCCAGCCGCGGTGGTGGGCCAGTCGCTGGGTGAAGCCGCGTGTGCCTACTTCGCCGGTGGACTGTCGCTGCGCGACGCCACCCGGACTATCTGCTCGCGCTCGCACCTGATGGGTGAGGGTGAGGCGATGCTGTTCGGGGAGTACATCAGGTTGATGGCGTTGGTGGAGTACTCCGCCGAGGAGATCACGACGGTGTTCTCCGACTTCCCCGACCTGGAAGTGTGCGTCTACGCCGCACCGACCCAGACCGTCATCGGCGGGCCGCCCGAGCAGGTGGACGCGATCATCGCGCGCGCCGAGGCAGAGGGCAAGTTCGCCCGCAAGTTCCAGACCAAGGGCGCCAGCCACACGTCGCAGATGGTGCCGCTGCTCGGCGAGTTGTCGGCGGAGCTGCAGGGCATCAAGCCGCTGAGCCCGACCGTCGGCATTTTCTCCACCGTGCACGAGGGCAGCTACATCAAGCCCGGCGCCGAGCCGTTTCACGACGTCGAGTACTGGAAGAAGGGCCTGCGGCACAGCGTCTACTTCACCCACGGCGTGCGCAACGCCGTCGACAGCGGGCACACCACCTTCCTGGAGCTGGCACCTAACCCGGTGGCGCTGATGCAGGTCGGCCTGACCACCGCGGCGGCCGGCCTGCCGGACGCTCAGCTGATCCCGACGCTGGCCCGCAAGCAGGACGAAGTCGAGTCGATGATCTCGACGATGGCGCAGCTCTACACCTATGGCCACGACCTGGACATGACCACCCTGTTCACGCCCGCGACCGGGCCGGGGGATTACGCAAACATCCCGCCGACCCGATTCAAGCGCAAAGAGCACTGGCTGGACGTCACCTTCTCCACCGGCAGCAGCGTCATCGTCATGCCGGGGGCGCACGTCGCGCTGCCCGACGGCCGACACGTCTGGGAGTATCAGCCCGGCGGACTGACCGACCTGCCCTCACTGGTGAGATCGGCGGTGGCCGACGTCATTCCGGACGCCCAGCTGACTGCCGCCGAGCAGCGCGCGGCTCCCGGCGAAGGGTCCCGGCTCGTCACGATGATGACCCGGCACCCCGGCGGCGCCTCGGTGCAGGTGTACGCCCGGATCGACGAATCATTCACGCTGGTCTACGACGCGCTGGTGGCCCGCGCCGGTCAGAGCGGGGCGGTCCTCCCGACGGCGGTCGGCACCGGTGCGGCGATCGCAGCGGCACCGGTGATCACGGCCGGTTCTGCCGCGCCCGCCCCGGCCGCCGAGGAGAAGCCGGAAGTCGACACGCTGACCGACAGCCTGACCAACCGCTACTTCTCGGCCAGTATGGGCAAATGGTCGCCGGACTCGGGTGAGACCATCGCGGAGCGCTTGGGTCTGATTGTTGGGTCCGCCATGGGTTACGAACCCGAGGACCTGCCGTGGGAGGTGCCGCTGATCGAGATGGGGCTCGACTCGCTGATGGCGGTGCGGATCAAGAACCGGGTGGAGTACGACTTCGATCTGCCGCCCATTCAGTTGGCAGCCGTGCGGGACGCCAACCTCTACAACGTCGAGAAGCTGATCGAGTACGCGGTCGAGCACCGGGACGAGGTCGAGCAGCTGCACGAATTTCAGAAGACGCAGAGCACCGAGGAGATCGCCCGGGCGCAGGCCGAGCTGGTCAGCGGCGCCACGGCAGCATCGTTGGTTGCGCCGACGCCCGATCCGCAAGCCGAGCCGTCGACGCAGTCGAACGGCGCCGCGACAGCGCCCACCGCTCCAGAATCACAGGTGCCGATTCCGCCGCCGCCGACCGATCCGTCCGGGCCTACCGCACTGTCCGTGGCCAACGCGCTGAACCAGGAAACAGTCGCCAAGGCGCTGAAATCCGACGTGCCGCCACGCGACGCCGCCGAGCGGGTCACCTTCGCGACCTGGGCCATCGTCACCGGCAAGTCTCCGGGCGGCATCTTCAACACGTTGCCCGCACTGGACGACGACACCGCCGCCAAAATGGCGCAGCGGTTGTCCGAACGTGCCGACGGACCGATCAGCGCCGAGGCCGTCAAGGCCGCCGACACCATCGAGGCCCTGGCCAGCACGCTGCGCGAGTACCTGGAAGCCGGTCAGGTCGACGGGTTCGTCCGCATCCTGCGGGCGCGTCCGGAAGGTTCGACCAAGACGCCGGTCTTCGTGTTCCATCCGGCCGGCGGGTCGACCGTCGTCTACGAGCCGCTGCTCAACCGGCTGCTGGCCGATACCCCGATGTACGGCTTGGAACGAGTCGAGGGCACCATCGAAGAGCGTGCAGCACAATACGTTCCGAAGCTGGTCGAGCTTCAGGGCGAGGGGCCCTACGTGCTGGCCGGCTGGTCGCTGGGCGGTGTGTTGGCCTACGCCTGCGCAATCGGGCTGAAGCGGTTGGGCAAGGACGTCCGGTTCGTCGGCTTGATCGACGCGGTGCGCCCCGGCGAAGAGGTCCCCCAGACCAAGGAGGAGATCCGCAAACGCTGGGAACGCTACGCCCGGTTCGCCGAGAAGACGTTCAACGTCGAGATCCCCGAGATCCCGTATGAACACCTCGAGCAACTCGACGACGAGGGCCAGGTGCGCTTCGTCCTGGAGGCGGTCCAGCAGAGCGGCGTGCAGATCCCGGGCGGGATCGTCGAACACCAGCGCACGTCCTACCTGGACAACCGGGCGATCGACACCGCTGAGATACAGCCGTATGACGGCCATGTCACGTTGTACATGGCCGACCGCTACCACGACGACGCGATCATGTTCGAGCCGCGGTACGCGGTGCGCCAGCCCGACGGCGGTTGGGGCCAATACGTGTCGGACCTCGAAGTGGTGCATATCGGCGGCGAACACATTCAGGCCATCGACGAGCCGATCATCGCCAAGGTAGGGGCACACATGACCGCAGCCCTCAGCGGGATCGCGCCCGCGACCGAATCGTCGGCGAAGGCCGCCAGGTGAGTACCAAGACCAGCGCCGAGCTGCTGGCTGAGCTGCACCAGAAGCTGGAGCTGGCGAAGGAGCCCGGCGATCCGAAAGCCATCGCGCGACGTGACAAGAAGGGCCTTCCCAGCGCCCGCGCGCGGGTGCATGCCCTGGTCGACCCCGGCACGTTCATGGAGATCGGTGCGCTGGCCCGGACCCCCAACGACCCCAACGCGCTGTTCGGCGACGGTGTGGTCACCGGGCACGCCATGATCGACGGCCGCCCGGTCGGGGTGTTCTCCCACGACCAGACGGTGTTTCAGGGCACGGTCGGCGAGATGTTCGGTCGCAAGGTGGCCCGGCTAATGGAATGGTGCGCGATGGTCGGCTGCCCGATCATTGGCATCAATGACTCCGGCGGCGCCCGCATCCAGGACGCGGTCACCTCGCTGGCCTGGTACGCCGAGTTGGGCGCCCGCCATGAACTGTTGTCGGGAATTGTTCCGCAGATCTCCCTCATCTTCGGCAAGTGCGCTGGCGGTGCGGTGTATTCACCGATCGAGGACGACCTCATCGTCGCGGTGCGCGACCAGGGCTACATGTTCGTCACCGGGCCCGACGTGATCAAGGAAGTCACCGGTGAGGACGTCAGCCTCGACGAGCTCGGCGGCGCCGACTCGCAGGCCCGCTACGGAAACATCCATCAGGTCGTGGAGTCCGAAGCTGCCGCGTTTACCTACGTGCGCGATTTCCTGTCGTTTCTGCCGTCGAACTGCTTCGACCAGCCGCCGACGATCAACCCTGGGCTGGAGCCGGAGATCACGCCGCACGATCTGGAGCTCGACTCGATCGTGCCCGACTCCGACAACATGGTCTACGACATGCACGAGATTCTGGTGCGGATCTTCGACGACGGCGACTTCCTTGATGTGGCCGCCCAGGCCGGCCAGGCCATCATCACCGGCTATGCCCGTGTCGACGGTCGCCCGGTCGGTGTAGTGGCCAACCAGCCGATGGTGCTTGGTGGGTCGATCGACAACGAGGCTTCGGACAAGGCGGCGCGGTTCGTCCGGTTCTGCGACGCAATGCAGATTCCGCTTGTCTTCGTCGTCGACACCCCCGGCTTCCTGCCGGGTGCCGAGCAGGAGAAGAACGGGATCATCAAGCGCGGCGGACGGTTCCTGTACTCGGTCGTCGAGGCCGACGTGCCGAAGGTGACGATCACCATCCGCAAGTCTTACGGCGGCGCGTATGCCGTGATGGGGTCCAAGCAGCTGACCGCAGACCTGAACTTCGCCTGGCCGACGGCGCGTATCGCGGTGATCGGCGCGGAAGGCGCCGCGCAGCTGCTGATGAAGCGGTTCCCCGACCCGACCACGCCAGAGGCGCAGCAGATCAAGAAAGACTTCGTCGAGGGCTACAACCTGAACATGGCGATCCCGTGGATCGCCGCCGAGCGTGGGTTCATCGACGCGGTCATCGAGCCGCACGACACCCGGCTGCTGCTGCGCAAGTCGCTGCACCTGCTGCGCGACAAGCAGATGTTTCGGCGCGTCGGCCGCAAACACGGCCTGATCCCGGTCTAACTTTGGCGCGAGCGTGCGTGTTTGCCCGTCGACACGCCGAAAATTGCGTACAGTTGCGCACGCTCGCGGCCAAGGGTGGAGACCGTCGAATTTCCATGTTCGGTGTGGGCTTGGAAACTGCATCTGTCGGTGTGATTCACGACAGGAACGCTGGCGCTAGATTTCGCTAACTACCAACACCGTATGCCTTCTTCCGATACGGGCTTTTCCAGGACTCGCCTGCGGCACCGGCACCGCCAGTGGCATTGGCGGTAGAGGCACTGTTTTCGATGAACGCGTAGCTTTTTGGTTTTGACATTGTGTAAGGAAGTCAAAGTTATGCGCTGAAACCAGTTTGGGTTAGGTTGCGCACCACCCGGGCTGGTCTGACGAAAGTAGTTCGTAATCGGCCGCCTCGACGGTGTCGTCCGAACAAACGATGTAGTGCGCCTTCGACCATGGTTGGATACCACCCATGCCTAGCACTGGAGGTTCTGGCTGGCCCGATGGGGGCCCGGACACTCGCCGAGCGACTGAACCTGGATGGTTCCAGTCTCCGGGCTCGGCGTATGCGCATCCTGCAGCCAACGGGGGTTGGGCCTCGCCGCCTGCACCCGGTCGTCCGCAGAGCGCGCATGGTCCGATGCTGGTAGTCGGCGCGGTGGCCGCGGTGATCGCGCTGGTTGTGGCAGGTGTCGTTGTCTGGCGGTGGTCGCACACAGGATCGGACGGTGGAGCCGGGCCGGTGCCCGGCCAGTTGACCAGAGAATTCCCCACGGCACCGTCGGTGGCGTGGAAGGTGACTGCCGATCAATTCGGTGCCAGCGCATTCACGTTGAGCTCAGCCGTTGGAGACGGCTACTACGACTTTCCACCCGCCCTTGTCGACGCCGGTGGCATCGCAATCTCGGTGGCGGGAGCCGGTGACGCTACCGGGGTTAAACACGTGGTGGCCGGTGTGAACATGGCCACCGGAAGAACGTGGACCACCCAATTCCACGCGACGTGTCCGCCGCAGATTGTCAGACACCTCATCGCGTGTAGCACGATGGTCGATGATCAGCAGCAGTACGCCTTCATCGATGTACGTGACGGCAACCCGTCGGGCACAGCGGTGGCGCCGAAAGGTATTCACGGGGCCGCGGCGTTCGACGGCCAGGCTGTGTACCTCACCGGCAGCGACGCTGATGGATCCGCGATGCGCGTGACGAAACTCGACGGCATCGGACGTCTGGTGTGGTCTGTGAACCCGGACGTTCCGATCTCGTCGGGCCCGGGCTTTGCCTATACCACCGTCGCCCGGGGTCTCGTCGGTGCGACGATGAACGGTATTGCAGTACTGTCTGCCGGTGACGGGCACCTGGTATCCAAGAACGTCGGCGCCGGCGAGGTCCTCGCCGACGGCAGCCTGGTCGGTTCCGCAGGTTCGAACAGCCAGGGTGGCCCGAGCAGTTATGAGGTTGTGCACCCGAATGGGACGACCACCGACTTGCCCGCCCTCGAGAATCCCCTGAACGGCTCGGACGGACCTACGCAGCAACAGCCGGCGATCACTTCGCGAGATCTGGCGGGGATAGCCGTGGTCGGTGGTCGTCTGTATCGGCCGCGCGCCACCACCTCGACATGGTCTGCGGCGACGTGGATCAGCCGCGTCATTCTGGTGACCGACCGCATCACGGTCGGCGTGACGGATAAGGGCGCGCTCCAAGGCTTTGACACCAATAGCGGGCAGATGGTGTGGGCTGGACCCGACGGCGCAGTGGCGGCGAAGAACTCCAAGTTTGCCGATTCTGTGGTCACCGACGGTAGTCGCATCATTGCGCTTGCCCACGACGGCACGATCACTGCCACAGATGCCGCAACGGGCACCGTCGAATGGAAGATGCAGGGCCCGACCCCGACTGGCGGAGCGAATTACAACCACACGGGATCGGAGAATCCGCAGGCATACCTTTACGCAGCGGGCGACAAGCTTGTCGTGGTCACCGGCGACTCCATCACGACGTACGGCGCGACCGGCGGAGCTGCCCAGGAACCCGGATCCAGCGTGGGCCACACCACTGCCCCTACGGACCAGAACGGCGGTGGCTACTACACCCGCTGTGGCAGCGCACCCATCTTCACGCCGCAGAGGTTCCGCACTGCCAGCGGCGGGCTGGTGGTCACCGTGAAGGTGACGGCGACGTGCCCCGGCGGCGACGTGCTCGGCGCCCCCGGCACCTCGTTCACGATTCACGACGACGTCGGCGTAATTGCTTCCGGCACCTTTGACTTCAGCTCGAATCCGATAGGCATCGCGCCAGAGCGCGGTCCAGCATCGGGTTCCGACGGAGGCGGCACGATTGTCGAGCTAACCTTCCCGCCGGGCTCGTTCTGGCGACTTCCGGACACCCTCGGAACCGACTCAGCCGGTGTCGACTCCTCGGCGGGTACGGCGGCGAAGCCTGGGATCCTGGTCGAGTGCGAGCGGCCCGGCGGCGGTGCTCAGCAGGCGACAAGCGCGGGAACGACACCGTCGGCTACCGCAAGCTCGGGCTACACACCGTCCGGAACCGACATCGGCAGCAACTGTTCCCAGGCATTGCGCAGTCAGGCTGACAGCGACCGGTCGTTCATCATGACCAGCCTCAACGGGCACTGGCTCGCGCAGCTCAGCTCCAAGCATGCCGGGTTGGTCGCCGACGGCCAGGTCTGGGACGACTGCGCAATCCTCCACGAATTCCTCGCGCTGCGCCTGCGATTCAACGACGTCCGCATGCTGTGGAGCAACGAATGGTCGGTATTCAGCGATCAGGGGTGGTGGGTCACTGTGGCCGCAGCCACCTTCCCGGGCCCGGATGACGCGAATGCTTGGTGCCGACAACAGGGCTTCGACAACGAGCACTGCTTCGCCAAGTTGGTCAGCACCTCGGCGGGCCCTGACGGGTCCACCAAATACTGGAACTGACCGGTGTCAGGTTGGGTCGAGGACGCCGTTGTATAGCTGCAACTCGGCAGACTTCAACGCAATCGCGTAACCAGACCTACTTGCGTCACGCATCCAGATCAATTCCAGCCACTAAGTGCGCATTAATTCGGCGTGGCGCTGCGCGACTTGATAGCTGTAGTCGAGTAGGTCGGCGAGCGGGGCAACGTAAAGGAGAACGCCCCGGACTCGTCTAGGCCGGCCACCCGCAAGGGCTCACCGCAGAACAGGCAAAAACGACATGGCTACGCAGCTTCGAGTTTCGTGAACTGGGCGTTGAACGCCTTGACCAGCGATGCGGCGTCATCTTGTGAGACTTTGCCTGAATCGCCGTAACTTATTTCAATCCAGACCCCTCGGTAGATACCCATTGCTACCAGTGTGGTGCCCTGCTCTGAACTACGCATGAAATCGAATGCAGCGGCCCAGTCAGGCAAGCCCTGTAATGAATGTGGGGTAGCAGTGTTGCTTGTTCGGCCAACGGTGAAGTGTTCGCAACCTTGCACAGTGTTCTTGACGTCCGGCCGCTCCGCAAGCAGCTCAATCTCGAAGCTGAACGCTGCGCGCACCTGCTCCATCGATACTTCCGGAGTGCCCCAGCTGCCAACTACTGTTTGAGTCGCCTTCGGCCCAGGGTAAAGGATTCTGCAGTTGGTTGGCTCTACCGGATAGTCGGGCGTTTGCGGATTATCTCGGGCAGTGGAATTCCACTGTCCGCCCTCAATCGCCGGGAAGGCCGACTTGTCGATCAGCATTGAAGGGGTCAGGTGGTCGATATCGGGCTTCATCGAAGCTCGATTGGCAGGCGGCATGCTGGGTGAGCCGTTTGACGAACAGCCAACAGCTAACATTGCGAGCGCAGCCGCTAGCGCGGCCCGGAACTTCTGCGCCGGTTCACGAGTTTGCACCAAAATTCCTCCGCGGCTGCCTTGGCAAGGCACGCGTCGCAGTCTACTGAGCAGTGGTCTTCTTCGTGTCCGCCAAACGTATCAATTAGCAGCGTTGACTCTCGAATACAGCGCCTACTGCGTTTCGCTTTTTACGACGTGTACGACACCGTGCGGAGCGCCTACTCACGGAGGATGAGCAATGCGGTGATGAACGCGGGCCCGCAGGGTTGGCAGTTTTGGTCAACGGACGACCGCTCGGAGTGAATGTAGGCCTAGCAGTTCATTCGTCCGCCGTTTGACGAACTACGTAGAGACGAGGACCGGGTAGGCCCCCAAAGACTTGACAAAAACCACTCACAAAGGTGTCTGTACGCCGACACGCCGACAATGGCCTACAACTGCGCACGCTCGCGGCAGTGACAGCGTCCCGTTAGCGCAGGTAGTCGGCAAGCGCGTTGCCGATCGCGGCGGCGCCCATGGCGTTGGGGTGGAGCGGCGCAGCAGGATTCACGGTCAGAAATCCTTCGACGTACCGTTGGTTCGGGGCAGCGCACATGTCGTGGCCCACCGACAGCGGGCGGGTGTCGAAGTAGCTGACACCCTTGCCGGCGGCCAGCTGCTTCTGTCGGTCGTCGAGTTCGTTGACTTTCGCCTGGAAGTAGTCGGCATCCTCCGGGAGCACCGGCTGGTCGGCGAAGCAGCCTCCGGGCCGGATGTAGGTGGGATATCCGACCAGGACGATCCGCGCTCCCGGCGCCTTGGCGCGGACGTCGTCGATCATGGTCGCCCACGCCGGCAGGTTGGAGTCGATGGCCGCCGAGATGCTGTCGTTGCCGGCGGTGACGAACTTGGCTTTGCACGGCGGCGATTCGATCGAGGCCGCGTAACACTGCGACGCGTCGGACGCCAGCCCCACGTCGTTGCCGCCGATGGTGATCGTGATCAATGTGGTATCGGGGCGCACCGCGGCGATCTGCGGGGGTTCGGCGCCGTCCGACGTCTGCTGCGCCCTGCTGGTGATCTCCGCCGCGGTGGCGCCACTGCAGGTGACGTCGGCCACGCTCGCCGGCTTGATGCGCCGCGCGAGCACCGACGGGTAGTTGTTCGTCGACTTCTGGCAACCCGGCGGCGGCGCGGGATCCGGCACGTCGGGCTCGGCCGCGACAGAGTCGCCCATCGCGACGTAGTTGACCTGCTTGGGCGGTTGGGCGTTGGTCGGTGACGGTGCGCTGCATGCGACGGCGAAAGCACCTAACAGCACCGGCATTCCAAGCAGCAAGCGCGTGTGCGGCGGATCGTTACCCACCGGCGCGGGCGATCTGGTCGGCAACGTCGATCAGGTTCTCGCCGATGATGTCGGGCTGTGGGCCGAGCGGGATCAACGCCATCGCGGGGCGGCGCACGAATGCGGCCCGGCAGCCGGCGGCCAGCGCGCCGGTGACGTCCCAGCCGTGCGCGGCGACCAGCCGCACCTCCTTGAGCGCTACCCCGAGGGATTGTGCCACGTGCTGGTAGGACTCGGCGCGCGGCTTGAGCGCGTGCACATCGTCGGCGGAAAGAATCGCATCGAGTCGTCCGGCGATGCCGGCGTGTTCCAGCGCAGCAGTAGCGGACACGAGAGGTGAATTGGTCAGGGCAACCAGGGTGAAGTCGCTGAGCCGCTCGAGTGCGGGTGCCACGTCGGGGTGGGCGGGCAGGCGGCGCAGCTGGGCGAGCACTTCCTCGGCGCGGCCCAGACCCAGCATCGTCAAGGCGGCGCGTTGCGCGCTGGGGTAGTCGATGTAGTCACCGGTAAGGCCGCCGACGAAGGAGTTCTGCAGCATCAGCGCAAACCAGCGCTGGCGCATCTCGGCGCCGCCCAGCAGCGGATCGAGCACCGCAATGTCCAGCAGGGTCTCGTTGACGTCGAATGCGATGACCGCCACCAGGCGAGCCTACGGTTTGATCCGGATCTTGCCGGGTGACCACCAGCCGCTGTGGATGGCGGTGCCCATTGTCAGCTGGGCCGGCTGCGCGGAGACGATCGTGTCGAACTTGCGCAGCGAACCCCAGTCTCGGCCCCAGTCGCGCGATAGGTATGTCGCCATGACGTGCGCGCGCAGCAGGATGTCGGTGATGCCCAGCAGGCCGCCGTTGACGCCGTCCTCCCAGGTGTCGGTGTCCTGTTTCTTGGCGTTGTAGTCCGGCGTGATGCGGAACTTCGGAATGTCGGTGACGCCGTTGACGTGCAGCATCGGCTGTTGGCAAGGGAAGGCCAGGCCGACCGCCCAGTCCAGCAGCACCGGCTGCGACGAGCCGACGTACTCCTGCAGCGAGCGCAGCTCGGGAACCCGTGGCGGAGTGACCGCGATCCAGTCTTCCGGGGTCAGGGACAGGTCCTCGGCAATTAGCCGGACCGCGACGGCGTTCGCCGGCATCTGGGACCGGACGAAGCGCAGGTTGCGCCACACCTTCGGCTGTTCCCCGTACAGGTCGTAGGGCATCAGCCGCCCGGCCGGCACAATGTCGGTTCTGGGGTCGCCGCCGGGACCGGGGGTGCCGTATTCCAGCGCGACGGTCTGCCCGGCGGTGTACCCGTGCAGCACGCTTCTGCCGGCGATCTTGCCCGCCGCGGTCACGACGAGCAGTGGGTGCCCGTCGTCGGGCTTGGGCAGCTGGTACCACGCCGACGTCAGAGTGCTCTGCTGTTGTGGCCCGGTGGCGTAGCTGCCGGCCAGCGGCACCCGCGCAGGGTCGAGGCCGTAAGGCAGCGGCACCCTGGAACCATTGAGCCCCGTTGATTCCGATTTGGTCGGCGCATCCCAGTCGTAGTCGGTACCGGGCTGCGGCACCGACGTCAACCGGACCGCCTCGGCCAGGGTGCGTTCCGGTACCCCGCTGGGAGTGAAACCTATTGGGTTGACGCCACCCAGCGGCCCTAAGGGGCCGTAATCACCGGGTAAGGGCGCCATGAATCCGGCGTTGCTGTCCGGCTCGACGAGCACGTCGTCGGCCAGTGCGCAGCCACCGGTGAATTCGCGCACGTTGGCCCAGCCATTGGAGTAGGTGGGATACTGGCGCACGATTCCGGCCACCATCGACGCAACGAAGACCAGTGCCATGAACCCGGCCGCGGCTGGCACCGGCGCTGCCGTCACCGCCCGCGCCAGCCAGCCCTCTCCGCGATCCCGCGACGCGAAGTGCAACCAGGCCGCCCACAGTGCCGCGATCGCGAATAAGGCGAAAAGCATTGCGCTGACGCTGATTCCAGCTACCCTCGGCATGGCGCTGTTGAACGGCACGCCATAGCTGGAGACATACCACCAGCCGTTGAAGGTCGCGAAACACAGCGCCAACAAGAACAACACCGCCGCCAGGAAGGCCATGCGGTTGCGTGACCAGCGCAGCACCTCATGCGACACCAGCACAGTGGTCAGCGCGGCCATCGCCGCGCCCACCGCGGCGAACAATCCGAAGTGATGCACCCACTTCGTTGGCGTGAACATCAGGAAGAACATGGTTGCGAAGATGACACCCATCAGCCGCCACGCCGGCCCGCGGGCAACGCCGGGAATTCGCTTGCGCCGCAACATGATGAACACGGCGGTGAACAGGCACAGCGCGGTGATCAGGAAACCGAACCGGCGCGACAGTGAACCGTCGACGGTGGGCAGGATGAGGTAGTAGTAGCGCAGGTTCTCGGTGTACCAGGCTTGGCTCGGGCCGATCGCGGTGCGGATCCTGGTGGCTTCCAACATCGTTGACAGTGTCTGGTCGGCGAACACCACGGTGAGGATGACTGACCCGGCGGCCAGCATCGGGGCTACCAGTGGCCAGGTGCCGACCACGCGGTGCCTGCGCACCAAGATCCGCAGGATCGGGCGGCCACCGGCAACCAGGGCGGCCACCGCAATCAGGCCGGTGGGTTGCACGCCCAGGGTGAAGGCCGCTGCGACTACCGCCAGTGCCGCGGGCGTCAGCCGGGAGGCACACATGGAGCGTTCGATCAGCACGTAGGTGATCAGGGAACCCAACGCGATGATCGGCTCCGGACGAAGCCCGTTGTTGAACGGCATCCACGCGGTGAGCAGGACCAGTCCCGCCGCCCAGTTGGCGGCGGTGCTGCGTGTCACCGCCGGCCCCAGCCGGGGCAACACCTCACGCGACAGCAGCAGCCAGCAGGCCAGTCCGGCGACCAGGTCGGGCAGTCGCATCCACAGACTGCCGTCGCTGACGTGGGTCATCAGCGCCAATAGGTTGTAGTACCAGCCGAACGGGTCTTCCGGACTGCCGAACCAGCGGAAGTAGTTGGACATGTAGCCGGCGCGATCGGCGACCCTGGCCATGCCGAGGATGTAGCCGTCGTCGGAGGAATTCGCGCCGATCAGATGCCACACCAAAAAGCCGGCTATCACCGTGGCGTCGACCAGCGTGAACTTTCGCCAGCGCGTCGGAATCAACCGGTGCATGCGGCGACCGTCCAACTGGTCCAGGCGCCACAGGGCGACCAGTGCGACGATGGTCGACACGATCGCGCCCACCATCGCGAGCAGCTTCAGCGTGGTCGGCGTGGTGGAGAACCGGGTGTCGATGGTCGCCGAGAGTCGCAGGCCGGCCGGCGCCGGGCCGGTCAGATCGGTGAACACCCCGACGATCTGCGGCCGCAGGTTGGGATCGGCGAAACCGCCCCGCACCGGCTTGCCGCCGGGATCGGTCAACCCGACGAAGGTGGCGAACGTTCCAGCGCCGGTGGACGTGATCTCGATGTGCTGACATTGCGGAGAGGCCGCCTGATCCCGGGGCACGCTGGCGATCACCACATTGCGGTCGGTGACGTCGACGCGCTGGCTGCTGGCGACGACGAACAGCGCATTGAGCGCGGCGTCCTTGCCCTTCTTGGGTGCCGTACTCAGCACGACCCCGCCGCCGGGCGGCAGGGCGCGCACCACCGAGCACGGCACGGTTGCGGTTACGTCGACCGGTGTCAGCGAAATCAGCGGCGCCGTCACGCTGCTCAGGCCGTGCCCATGTTCGCTTTGAGGCCAGTCCAGCGTCGCGGTGGTCTGTATGACGGGCAGCAGCGGCGTCGCGACCGACAGCACGAAGCCGAGCAGCCCCGCGATCGTCGCGACCCAGCGAGTGAGCCGCACGTTTTCACCGGCATCGGGCGGCGGCGCGGTGCTCGCTTGCTTCTCCTGGTCGATCACGCTCATGGCAACGCCCGAATCGGTCCTTGCCGGCTCCAGCCGGGCACTGTGATCACACCCTGTTCGATAGCGGCGTCCGGCGCTTGATCAGCCGGCACCAATCGGTAGTACTGCTCGACGGATCCCCAGTCGCGATACCAGTCGCCACGAAGGTACGTCGAAATGGTCGAGGTACGCAGCAGCGCCTGAGTAAAGAGAAACGGACCGCCGGTCTCGCCGGCCTGCCACCCGTTTGACGACGCTGCCGTCTGTTTGTGTTCGGGCAGGATGCGGTATCGCGGAAGTTCGGCGACGCCGAGGTGTTCGGAGAACGGCCGCTGGCAGGGGAAGTTTGCGGCGGTCGCGATATCCATCAGCACCGCTGTGCGCGATCCGATCAGTTGCTGCAGGGTTTGCAGCACCGGGACTCGCGGCGGGGTGAACGCGAACCACTGGTCAGAACTGAGATTCGGGTCGTAGGCGACGATGCGTGCCACGTTGGCATCCGGGGGCGCCCACGCCAGCGGGAACCGTAGATTGCGCCACGCCGGCTCTGGCCCGATGTCGATCGGCTGTACCTCCGCAAGCGGCTGGGTGGTGCCGTCCGGGTGGACGACGCCCCATTGCAGTTTCAGCTGCTGCCCATAGGTGAAGGTGCCGTCCTCTTTGTACGACCAGATGGCACCGGCGGCGGAGACCACCACGAGCGGGCGGTCCGGATTGCGGGCCGGCAGTTGGTACCACGCCGACGTCGCGGTGGCGGCCAGCGAATTCTCACCGTAGCTGCCCATCACCGGGGTGCGCGCCGGGTCGAGGCCGAATGGTAGCGCCGCGTGCGACCCGTTCACCCCGACCGGGCCTTTCCCGCCGGCCGTGCCCGCGGAGTCACTCATGGTGGCGTTGGGCTTGTTGGGTGACGCGTCGGAATTCACCACCCCGGGTTTGGTCACTACCGGGTAGGACCGCAGGTCGTCCCCAACCCCGTCGGGCTTGAAGCCGACCGGGTTGATCCCCCCGAGCGGGCCCGCGGGGCCAAATCGCTGGTCCGGCTCAGGTTGCAGCAGACCGGCATTGGGGTCCGGCTCGGCCAGCACGTCATCGGCCATCGCGCAACTGGTCGCGAAAAGTACGGATGCGGTGGCGGCCGCGTTGGCCTTTGCGGTGGTGTAGAGCGGGTAGCGGAAGACGGCGCCCTTGGCCAGCGAGCCGACCTCGCCGAGGACCATGATCGTCGCCACGACCAGTAGTGGTGTGGACGCCAGCACGCGGTTGCGCCGGTTGTCTTTCACTTCGGTATCGCCGGCGTAATCCATCCGGAAGTGGTACCAGGCGGCCAGCAGTCCGGTGAGGATCGACAGCGCCAGGAACATGCTCGTCACGGGATGGCTGGCGATAACGGGCTGGATGTTGTACCAGGGAACCCCGTAGTTGTTGACGTCGAACCAGCCGTTGATGCCCGAGGTCGCCCACGCCAGCACGAACAGCAGCGCGGTGACGTACAGCGTCAGGTTGCGACGGCTGTGCAGGCCGATGCGGGCGAAGATGAACGCGGTGACCGCGCCCAGGGCGCCGGCCAGTCCGGCGAACGCGCCAAATTGCACGGCCCACTTCGTCGGCGTGAACGTCAACAGCAGCAGGCCGATGGCGGCGGTGCCGATCAGCCGCCACGCCGGACCGCTCGCCACGCCCGGAAACCCGCCGCGCCGCAACAAGACCACCAGTACCCCGAACAGGCACAGCAGCAGCACCAGCACAGCGAATCGCCGCGACATCGACCCCTCGGCGTTGCTCTCGACCGTCAGGAAGTAGTACCGCAGAAAATCCTGGTACCAGGCGATCGTCGGCCCGACCTTGTACTTGATGCGGGCCGACTCGGCGACCGTCGCCAGCGTTTCGCTCCGGAACACCACCACGGTGATCAACGCGAGCGATGCCGCCAGCACCGCCAGCGGGGCCGCAAGTCCGTCGGTAGCCCGGCGCCGCCGGATAACCCCGGCGATGGCCCGTGCCCCGGTCAGCAGGGCGGCGACGGCGATCAGCCCTTGTGGTGCCAGCGTCGCGGTGAGCGTCGCAACCAGGACCGCGACGGCGGCAAAAGCCAGCGCACCGGTGGCGATGGCCCGCTCGACCAGTACCCAGGTGGCCACCACGCCCAGGGCGATCAGTGGCTCGGGCCGCAGGCCGTTGTTGAACGGCAGCCACGCCGCCAGGAACACCGCGCCGGCCGTGAACACCGCTATCCCGTTGGACGCCGCGCCACCCTTACCGGGTCCCAGCCGCCGCAGCATCCAGTGACCGATGATCAGCCAGCAGCCGATGCCGGCCAGCGTGGCCGGTAGGCGCATCCACACGCCGGCGGTGCTCACCGACGCCAGTTTGGACAGCACACCCAGATACCAGTCGAACGGCGCTTCGGTGGTCCCGAAGTAGCGGTAGTAGTTGGCCAGGTAACCGGCCCTCGGCGCGAGCCGGGCGATGGTGAGGTTGTAGCCGTCGTCGGACGAGGTGGCGCCGATGACGTGCCACACCAGCAGTGTCGCCACCACACCCGCATCGGCCAGCCACGTTGCTGTGCCGGCCCGCCACGCCCGGCTGCCCGGCGGCCGACGACCGGATCGGCGGTCCAGAACAGCCAGCGCGGCGATCGCGGTCAGCACCGCCAGGACACCGATGACCATCGCGGCTGTCTTCAGCGTGGTCGGAGCGGTGATGAACCGGGTGTCGACGTCGATACGGGCTGACAACCCTGGCTGTTCCGGCACTTTCAAATCGGTGAACACGCCGCCGACCTGCGGCTTTTTCTCCGGCGCAAGCATGCTTGCGGCTCCGGGGATACCGACGAATTCACCGCCGGCACCGTCGCCGTTGGCCCAGAGATGCAGCACGCTGCAGGCGCCGGCGGCCACCGCGGGCCGGGGTGCGACCGCGGCGACCGAGTCCCGGAACGCGACCACGACCGCATCCTTGTCGGCGCGGACGAACAGTCCGCTCTTGCTGGTTGCGAATCCTCCGGCGGGCAGGGTGGACAGCACCAGTCCACCGTCGGCCGGCAATGTGGCGATCGCCGAGCACGGAATCGAGATGTCCAGCGCTTGCGGCGCTCCGGACACCAGCGGAGCGGTGACGTCGGTGACGTGCCCATCGGATGTGGCGCCGTGCGGCCACAGGATCGTTGCGGTGGTCTGCTTGACCGGCAGCAGGGCGACCGCGCTGCACAACAGGACGCCGGCGAGGCCTGCCACGACGGCGATCAGCCGCGCGATTCGCGCCGTAGATCGCTCATTTGCGTCGTGGGGCACGAGGCTCGATCGTATGCGACGCGACTAGGTGCGGCGCTGCAGCAGGGCCGAGGTCACCTGGTCTTGATGCCGCACCGGACCGGACCTAAGGCCGGGGCGCGATTTCTCTGCAAATCACGATCTCGCCGCAGCGTCGATGCCGTCACCGCAGACTCGGTGTGAGGCGCAGCCTGAACCGGACGGTTTAATGCCGCAACGGCGCCGGGCTCCACAGGCCGCTGCGGGTGGCCGAACCGAGGTCTAGGCGGGCCGGCGCGGCGCCCGGATAATACGGCGTGAGCTCTTGCAGTGCGCCCCAGTCCCGGAACCAGTCGTCTTTGAAATAAGTGGGCACGGTGGTGGCCCGATCCAGCAATTCCGTGACACCCAGCGGTCCGCCACCGTTGTTGTCCATCACCGGTGAGTTGGCCTCGGCGCCGAACCGGTCCGGCAGGATTCGCCACTTGGGCGCCTCGATGACGCCGTTGCGGTGGTCGAACGGTCGTTGACACGGAAACGCCAGGCCGACCAGCCAGTCCAGTAACACCGGGTCGCGGGAGCCCACCACGTTCTGCAGCGTGCGCAGGTGCGGGATGCGCGGCGGCGTGAGGGCGATCCAGTGCTGGGGGGCGAGGTCGTCGTCGTTGGCGATCACCCGGACCTGGGTGGCGCTGCGGGGTACGGCGGCCAGTGGCGCCCGCAGGTTACGCCAGGCCGGTGCCGCGCCAACGTCACCGAAACCGACGGCACCGGCTGGTTTGCCGTCGTCACCCGCCCACTGCACCTGCACCTCGCCGGCATCGAACCGGCCGGCCGCCGACACCACGAGCAGCGGGCCGGCCTGGTCTCCCTGAGTCCTCGAGGGCAGCCGGTACCAGGCCGACCGCAGCCTGGCCGGCACCTGCACACCGGAGCGCCAGCTGCCAAGCACCGGTATGCGGGTGGGGTCGAGGTTGTACGGCAGCCGGGCGCTTGACCCGTTGATTCCCGGTGCGGCCGTGGTGCCGCCCTCGGTGCCGGCTTCGCTGCTGGTGACCAGCCCGTCGTTGTCGAGGAAACTGCGGTCACCGGGGCGTTCCATTACCGGGTCGGCGGAGACGTCGGCGGGAATACCGTTCGGGTCGAAGCCTTCTGAAATGCCCGCGGAGAGAGCGTCTTTCACCGGCACGCCAACCGGGCTCAGCATGCCAGCGTTGGGGTCGAGCTCCACCAGCACATCGTCCGCCAGACCGCAGGTCTCACCGGGCCCCAGAACGGGCACCGCCTCCAGATTGGAACGACCCACCGACCACGCCGGATACTGCTGGGCCATCGCCAAGGTCAGCGACAGCACCTCGAAGAACACCAGCGCCCAGGCCGCGATCGCCAACGGAGACTGGAGATACCGGCCGAGCACCGAAAGACGGCGAGGCGGGTTGTCATGCGACTCGACTTGACCGTTGTTGGCGAAATGGAACCACGCCGCGACCAGCAGGGTGAGCATCGTGAGTCCCAGCAGCGCGGTAGTGAAGCCGAACTTCCACTGCGGGAATGAGTTGAACCACGGCACTCCGAAGTTCGAGACGTACCAGTAGCCGTTGACACTGGCGAACGACAGCGCCGTCACAAAAAGCACCAAAGCAGCGAACATGGTGCGGTTGCGCCGCGAGCGCATCGCGGTGGCGGTCACCGCGACGGCGGCCAACGCGCCGAGCGCGCCGGCCAGCCCGGCGAACACTCCGAAGTGGTGGGTCCATTTGGTGGGGGTGAACATGATCGCGATGAACGAGATGATCGTGATACCGATGATGCGGCGGGTGGGCCCGGCGGCGGTGCCCGGGATCCGGCCCTTGCGCAACGACATCGCGACCGAAACCGCCAGAGCGACCAGCAATGCCAGCACCGCGAAGCGGCGGGCGACCGACCCGTCCGGGCTGGCCATGAAGAGCCGTTCGTAGCGGATGTGTTCGTCGAACCAGCTCAGGCTGGGCCCCACCGCCCGCTTGACCATGCTGGCCTGCAGCTCGGCGGCGAACGTCTGATCCCGGAAAATCAGGATCACGGTGACCGCCGCCGCGGCGGCGATCGGTGCCAGCAGTGCTGGCACACCGAACTGCTTGGAGCGGCGGTGAATGATGGTGCGTAAGGGCCCGATCGCGACCAGCAGCGCGCCGATTGATGCGATACCGGTCGGGCCGGAAAACAGCGTCAGTCCGCCGACGATGCAGGCGACGGCCACCGGCAGCAGCCGACTCGTGGCCACCGCCCGTTCCACCGAGCACCAGGTCAGCAGAATGCCCAGCGCGATGAGCGGCTCGGGCCGAAGGCCGTTGTTCAGCGGCAACCAGAACGCCAAGAAGACGCCCGCCGCCGTCCACGCCGCGGCGCGGGAGTGTTTGACCGCGTGACCAAGCCGGGGGATGAGCTCGCGGCTGATCACCCACCAGCAGGTCAGCGCGATCACCAGCGTCGGCAGCCGCATCCAGACGCTGGCTGTGCTGACATGTGCCCACAGCGCCAGCAGGTCGTAATACCAGCCGAACGGCGCCTCCGGCGTGCCGAACCAGCGGTAATAATTCGCCATGTAGCCGGCGTGTTCGGACACCCGGGCCATCGTCAGGATGTAGCCGTCGTCGGCGGTGTTGGCCCCGACGAAATGCCACCACACCAGCACCGCGGTGACGAGCACATCTGGCGCGCCGACCGACCACCAGCGCGGCGGCAGGAAACGGCGGTGTCTGGTGCCGTCGGCGCAGTCCAGGATGTGCAAAGCGACCAGCGCGGTGATGGTCAGCACGATGCCGAGCACCATCGCGGCCAGTTTCAGCGGAGTCGGCGCGCTGCTGTAGCGGGTGTCGACGGTCGCCGAGAAACTGAGGCCCGGCGGCGCCGGGCCGGACAAGTCGGTGAAGACGCCGACGATCTGCGGCCGGAAGTCGTACCCGCCGCGCTCGCCGCGCAGTGCCGCGCCGGGATGCTCGGCGTTGGGACCCTGGGTCAAGCCGACGAATTCGGCGCTCACCTTGTCGGCGTGGGCGACGAAGGTCAACCGCTGGCAAGACGGCCCGAGCACCTGGCTGAGCGGGGCGACCACCACCGGGGTGTTGCGCACGACGACCACCAGGTCGTCGTTGGCCCGTTCGATGAGCAGTCCGCGATCGACCGCTTTGGGCGCCTGCTTGGGCACCGTGGACAACAGCACCGTCTTGGCGGCGCCCTGTTGTCCGGCCAAGCCGGCGGCGGTCTGGCACGGGATGCTGATGCGCAGGTCGGTGGCGACGTAGCCGATCAGCGGTGCCTCGACGCTGCCGAATACGCCGTTCTGCGGCCAGTTCAGCTGCGCGGTGGTCTGCTTGACCGGCAGCAGCGGAGTGGCGATCGCCAAGACCGTGCCGAGTAGACCCGCGACGACGGCAACGAGCCGGGCGGCCCGGTAATTTCGGGGGGCCCGGTCGTCCTCGGTGGTCGTGTCCTCGGGGGCGGTTCGGGGGTTCGCCTGCACGGTAGCTACAGAGCGCCGCTCCTCCTCATCGCTTCGCTCTGCATCGTCGCTGGCGGGGGTTTTGCGCCGCTCCTCCTCATCGCTTCGCTCTGCATCGTCGCTGGCGCGGCTCACGGAGGTAGATGGTAATTGCCCGTCATAGGCGGATTCGGGTGCCATCAGTCACGACTCGCCGGTGCGCGGATTGCCAGCACGAACGGTCCAATGGTCTGCACGATGAATCGCGGGTCGGCGAACAGCGCAGCTTTGAAGTCGACCGTGTAGCGGCGGACGTTGGGCTGGTTGGGGTAGACGTCCGCGGCCAGTCGCAGCGTGTAGGTGGCCCCCGACCCCGACCCGGTACCGCGACGCATCAAAAACACGGTCGGCGGCGGCCAGGGCAGGGTGTCCAGCGCGTGAACGAATTGATCGGCGGTCTTCAACTTGGCCCAGGCCGCGATCCTCGCGGCGCGGGCGTCGAACTGCGCCAGCGGATTGGCGTAGTGCGATGTCAGGCCTTGAAAGCCCAGGTAAGGGTAGTAGGCGAGGAAGCTGTAGTCGGCCGTCAGCACGATGGTCTGGTCGCGTGGTTTGCCGGTCACCTGGCTTATGACGGCGTCCACAGCGGGGTAGTACTTCTCCGAACCGGGTGGGCGTCGGTCGCCCCGGTGGCCGTGACCGTCGGTGTCGGTGTAGGCGACGGTGATATCCGGCCGCAGCACGCCGGGAATGTCCTGGCTGAAACCGATCGCCCCCACCAGCCCCACAGCAATGGCGACGGGTAAGACACCGCGACCCCACGCTCGGTCCTTACCGCGTGCCGTCAGGGCACGGGTGAGCTCGATGAAGCCGAACGCCCCAGCACTGGCCAGCAGCACGGTCAGCGTCGGTTGCAGCCGAAACGACAGCAGCGTCGTGCGCGCCAGTGTGGTCACCATCGACAGCAGCGACCACAGGTACACGGTCAGCACGGCGATTGCCAGGGCGGCCGCTCGCACCGAGGAGCGCGCCCGCACCACCAGCCACAGCATCCCGAGCAGGCATAGGGCGCCGAGCAGAGTGAACTGCAGCATCGGGAAGTTCAGCTCGGCGCCGTCGCCGGGCAGGTAGTGCCAGGCGCTGCCGGTGTCGCTGACGGGATCGCGCGCCGCCCGCAGCAGGAACGGCAGCCAGGTGGTGGCGGCGATGCACGCCGCGATGACCGCGATGACGGCCAGCCGGATCAACGGGTCCGCCGCCGCGCGGAGACCGCCCCGCCGCCACCGGTAAGCAGCCACCAGCAGCGCCATCGTCACCACCGTGAACGCGCTGTAGGCCAGCAGCAGGGTGTAGAAGGTGGCCGCAAACCCGAGGAACACACCGCCGGCCGCTACCGCGGCCCACCCCGCGCCCAACGTCACGCCAGCGTGACGTTCGCCGGCGCGCAGACCGGACCACGTCAGGATCAAGACCGGCGGCAACAGCACGGTGATCATCGCCGAGTACGGCTCGGGTGAACTGTAGGCCAGGGTGACCGCCGCGGTCGCTGTCGTGACGATGAGCGCGTACTCGAACCGGATCATCCGCCACCACAGCACCAGTGCCACCGCAACCGCCACGGTGATCGAGGTGACGGCCCATGGCTTGTACATCTCCCAACCGGGTGTCCCGGTCAGCGCCGCAACCCGGCCGCCGATCCAGAACCAGCCGGGCGGATAGAACGCCGGCAAGTGCGCGTAGGTCATGTCACGCAAGGCTGGGCTACCCGTCAGCCTGGTCAGGTATTCGGTGCGGAACTGCTGATCGACGGAGATGCCGAACAAGTAGAGCTTCGTCGCGGCCAGTGGCATGGCCAATGTGACGACGGCGAACGCGGACAGGAAGACGAGCGCTCCCAGTCGCGCCACCAGCCGGCCGGCCCGCCGGCCGCGGCGCCATAACCAACCGCTGGCGACCAGACCCATGAGGCAGCCCACTTGCCCGACCGTGGTCAACGCGTGCAGTTGGTTCGACGACGGGTAGGCCGGCCATTGCACGCCGGCAACGGCCACCAGCGACACCACTGCCACCACCACGGCAACCGCCGCCGCCAGTGTCATCTGGCCGACGCTGGCCAGCGCGTTTCGCATGTTCAGATGGGCAGCTTGCGGAAGATTGGTCGCGGGATGTGTCGCAACACCATCATCACGTAACGGAATGCGCCTGGCGCCCAAACCAAATCCTTACCTTTCGCCGACGCGGTGACTGCGAGGTTGGCGACGTACTCCTTGTCGACGGTCAGCGGCGCTTCTTTGATGTGCGCACTCATCCGGGTACGAACTTGACCGGGTCGAATCACCAGTACCCGAACCCCGAACTCGCGCAGTGCTTCTGAGAGCCCTAGATAGAAGCCGTCCAGACCGGCCTTGGTGGAGCCGTAGACGAAATTCGACCGTCGCACCCGTTCGCCGGCCACCGTGCTCATGGCGATGATCTGACCGAAGCCCTGCCCGCGCATCTTTACGCCGAGCAGCACACCGACAGAAACTGCTGCCGTGTAGTTGATTTGAGCAATCTGGACGGCTTTCCGCTGGTTCTGCCACAGCTCTTCGGCATCCCCGAGCAGCCCGAACGCAACGATCGCGACATCGACGTCACCGTTGGCGAATGCGGCGTCGATCACGTCGGGGTGGCTGTTGGTGTCGACGGCGTCGAAGTCGAGCAGCTCAACAGATTTAGCGCCGGCGGCCGTCAGCTGCGCGACGGCGGCCTCGCGGCCCGGGTCGTCCGGCAAAGCGGCGAGCACGATCCGCGCGTGCGTGTTCTGCAGGTAACGCTCGCAGATCGCCAGCCCGATCTCGGAGGTACCTCCGAGCAGCAGGATCGTCTGCGGATTGCCCACCGCGTCGATCACCACTACACCAGCTCCAGGCGCCGGGCCATGTCGGAGGCGAAAACCCCGGTCGGATCCGCTTTGCGGCGCACGGCGATCCATTCGTCGATGCGCGGGTACATGGCGTGGAAGACGTCGGCGCTGGTTCGGGATTCCTTTCCCGTGTATAGCCGCCCGCCGAACTGCAATACGCGGCGGTCGAGTTCGTTGAGGAATTCGTTGAGCCCTGGCTTGATCGGGAAGTCAACGCAGACGTTCCAGCCGGGGATGGGAAAGCTCAACGGTGCGCGGTTGCCGGGGCCGAACAGCTTGAAGACGTTGAGAAAGGAGTAATGGCCGGAGCGCTGAATGTCTTTCATGATGCCCTTGAATTCGTCGACCGCCTCGGCCGGCACCACAAATTGGTACTGGCCGAAACCGGCTGAGCCGTAGGCACGATTCCATTCCCCGACTATGTCCAGCGGGTGGTAGAACTGCGTGAGGTTCTGGGTCTTGCCGCGGTATGAACCGGCCTTGCGGTACCAGAGTTCGGTCATCGTCCCGAAGATCAGCTTGTTGGCGAGGCCGTTCGGAAACATGTCGGGCGCGGTGAAGAACTGCGGCGCGTCGAATCGCAGCGGATTGGCCCGCAGCTTCTCGGGCAGTTGATCCAGCTTCGCCAACGAACCTCTGGAGATCACGGCGCGGCCCAGCTTCGGCGGCGCGCTGATCGCGTCGAACCATGCGCTGGAATAGGTGTAGTCGGCCTCGCTGCCGTCGCTGTGGAAGGCGATGGTTTCGTCGAGGCCGCCGGTGACATCGCCGTCGGCGATGAAGTACGCCGTCTCGGTCGGCGTCATCGCGACGCTGGCGCGCAGCACGATGCCGGTCAGCCCGTTGCCGCCGACGGTAGCCCAGAACAGCTCAGCGTCCGCACCGTCCGAAGTGAGGTGGCGGACCTGCCCGTCGGCCATCAACAGCTCCATCGACCGCACGTGGTTGCCGAAGCTGCCTGCGCTGTGGTGATTCTTGCCGTGAATGTCGTTGGCGATCGCACCGCCGACGGTAACCTGCCGGGTGCCCGGCAGCACCGGCACCCACAAGCCGAACGGCAGCGCCGCCTTCATCAGCTGGTCCAAACTGACGCCGGCGTCGACGTCGACCAACCGGGTGTCGGCATTGATCGAGTGGATGCGGTTCAACCCAGTCATGTCGATGACCAATCCGCCGCCGTTTTGCGCGTTGTCGCCATAGGACCGGCCCAACCCGCGAGCGATCACCCCGCGTCCGCCCGAGTCGGCCGTCCGCACCACCGCCTTGGTGATGACCTCTGGGTCCGGCGTAGAAAGCACCTGCGCCACCGACGGCGCGGTGCGGCCCCAGCCGGTCAGCCGCGCCGGGGTGGTCGCAAATTCGGTGCTCGACATCGTCAAAGAGGGTACCGTCTGCGCGCGCTCACTCAGCGCAGGCGGAAAATCACCGAGCGCTGCACGACGAAGTTGATCACTGACGCAGTGCCCTGAGCGAGGATGAATGCCACCGGCACCGCCCAGGGATGCTGGTGGTAGGCGAAGACCTTGAGGCAGACATGGTTGATGCCGACCTGGGTGGCGAAGGTGATCGCGTAGAGCACCATCACGGCGACGAAACGCGCGGTGCTCGGAGCGGCCCGGAAGGTCCACCGCCGGTTGATCAGATATGCGGTGATCGTGCCGGCCACGAAGCTGGTCGCTTTGGCGGCATCGATCTGTATGTGCAGCACCAAATCGAAGAACCGGTACAGGCCGAAGTCGACTATTGCCGACAGCGCACCGGTGGCGACGAACCGCCACACCTGCGTCGCCAGGGGCAGGGGCGGGTGCGCCGGAGCGATCTCGGCCATCGCCGGAAGTGTACGTGTGCTCTTGAGTTCGGCGACCGGCCACCAGCTAGCCTGCTCGCGGTGACCGCTCAGGTGCGTCGGCGACCCCGGCCCCGGCCGCGAAGAGCATCTTTGACCTTTTCGCCGGCGTCTTTCAGATCAGATTTGGCCTGGTCGGCCACGCCTTGGTCTTCGAGGTTGGCGTCGCCGGTGGCCCGGCCGAGGGCTTCCTTTGCCTGGCCCCTGAGCTTTTCCACTTTATTCCTGGCTTTATCGGTGGCACTCATCGACAGGTCCTCCTTTGGTTCTGCGGACGCTCACCATAGCGGGCGCCGGCCCGCGTGGCGACTTCAGGTAGTCGACTACTCGAATACATCTGAAGTTGACATCAGGTAGTGACGATCACCCCGCCGGCGTCATTCAATTTGCGTATATCAGGCACACGGGGGTGCAGACGCAGGGCAATCGCAGAGGAACTTAGGTGTCATTCGTGCTCGCACGGCCCGGGCGGCCGACAGTGGCGGACGGCGTTATGCAGGCCACCGGCCGAGCGAAGGGCCTCGGCAGGTCGGGGAACGCCGCCTTTTCCCGAAGCCGTGCGGGCAGGGGCCGGGGCGACCAGAATTATGTTCTATTCGGATCCTTCGCTTTGGCGATCACGGTATGTTGCTGCGGACGTTTAACGGCCGGAGCAAGCAAATCATGACTACATCCGTCAACCCCGACCACATCACGCGGCACACGTTCTTCGAAGTGCGCCGGTCAACTCAGCAAGAACTACTCTCAGTCCCGGCTCAGATATGTCGGGCCGCCACTCTGGCCGTGCGTTCGGACACCGAACTGTCCCCGGCGCTCGGGGGTTAGCGCATGTTCCACGACGTGCTCGAGCTTGGTGAGCTGCTCGCACTCATATCGCTGCTGATCGCCATTGCGCTATTTCTCACCGGGCAGTTTGTGCCGAGCTGGCTCCTTTTGGCGCGGAGTCTACCGCGGCACGGGCGTATGAATCTGTCTTGGCAGGCGATGCTCACCTTATTCGGCCTGCTGGTGCGCGGTATGCAGGTCCTTTCGCTGCACAAAGCGGCGCGCCTGCGAATAGAGATCGAACTCGTGAACCCGCTGCCCGATCCTCCGCTCCGGTTGAATTACCGCAGCAACGAAGACTTTCGCGCCGCCAAAAGAGAATGGCAGAGCGAGAAACGGGCGTGGAAAGACCATGTAGACGCGGCTATGGGTGCGCTCGTGCACGAAGAAGAAGACGACTGGACCATCGATATCGACACCTGCACGCCGCTGATCGAGGACAACGACATCGTCCGCTATTTCAACGCCTTGAACAACCAGCTGTTACGCCCCGACCAGCAGCCGGTCTTCTTGTCCAAGGTCACGATCAGGTCGGGCTTTGTCACACCGCTGCACCTGCTGACGGGCGTCCTGGCCCGATACGAGGACGACTGGCAACCAATCGTCGAGGGTTACGGCCGGTCCATCATTCGTCCCGGTGACCCATACCGGTACCGGCAGCCGCGCAAAATGCAAGCGTTCATCTTCGACTGTTGGCTGCTGTGGGGCCCGAGTATTCCCGTGTGCACCTGCCCGGAGTGGCACGGAGAGGTGGCGCTGCAGTATGGCTACGGCGACGAGAACAACTCGCTCACACTGCGTAGCTCCTCACCCGAAGTCGTCCGCACGCTGGCCCGGCAAAATGGGCTTGACCTCGACGGGTTCGCGCTGCGGGCCCGGGTCACCGGCACGCTGAAGTGGGGCCCGGCCCTCGGCGATACCGGCTTCTGCCCCGCCCAGCACGCCATCTGGCAAGACAACCGAATTGTTCTCGACATCATCGGCGAGGCGCATGGCATCCGTCCGACCGGCGGCACCGAAGAACAAGTATTCGCTCAGTACTACTCGGCTTATCTGTGGGTCATCTTCCTGATGTGCGATGCCGAGACCGGGGAGCCGCTCAACCCCGAACACAAGTGGCGAGATCTCATCCCGTTCTTCGTGCACGGAAACATCGCTGACCGGCAGGCATACGACTTCCATTCGAGCGCTCTTGCTCGCGGTGTCCTCGAAGGCTGTCTGCAGTTGCTGCAGAATGAGTCGAATCTGATTCTGCGCTTTGTATCGGCTATCGACGAAACGGCCTGCGGGTACGAGATGCTGTATTCGATGCCTACCGAAATAACCGTTCGCAAGAAAATGATGACTTTCGCGAAGGAAGCCGAGGCGACGTACCAGAATGGGACGGTGCTGCAGCGGCTGATACTGGACTACAATCCGGACGAACCGTTCAAAGATGGCGATTACTCGGCATGTGCGCTGCCGGGCATAGTCAACGCATATTACGGGGAACTCAGAGATGAGCAGCCGACTTTTCGCGAGTTGCGCTTCGCCCGCAAATCCGATATCGGCCTGTTGAGAAGTTTCTACGACGACTGCTTCGTTCCCGAGTTCCCCAACCCGAACCAACGCGAGTCCTTCGAAGTGATCGAGAATTATCTCCGCCTAAAGGACACCGGCTGGTACAAGAAAAACAACTATCACGTCGTCGTGCTGCTTGACGGCGACAAGCCGATCGGCGGGTCGATCGCCGATTACCTCGACGAGCCCAATGCCGGGGTGATCGAGTATTTCGTCATTCAACCAGAGCGCCGCGGGCAGGGCTTGGGTCGTCGCCTGCTGGAAGAGACTGAACGCCTACTGCACCTCGATGCGGACAAGAGCCGCAATCGGCCGCTCGACTGGATCATCGCGGAGATGGACGATCCCTATGTCACGCCGGGGCCGACCAGCGGCACCGACCACTTCTCCTTGGCGCGGATATGGCACAACATGGGCTATCAACTGCTCGACTTCCCGTACCTGCAGCCGGCCCTGTCCGGCGACAAGGAGCCGGTCAGCAATCTCTGCATGGTCGCCAAGATCTGCTCTCAGCGGTTCCAGGGCAGCCACGTCGCCTCCCTCGACATGGAGGTCTTGCTGCGTGAATACCTCAGCTGGGGGATGCGCATTCAAACGCCGGAGAACGACGAGATGTTCACCAAGATGCGTGCCTTCCTCGAGGCTGCTGACACAGTGGATTTGGTGAGTTTCGGCGAGTATCTCGGCTGGCAGAAAGAGGCCCATCTGCATATCAATGAGGTGATCACCGATCAGGATCCCGAACTGGATCAGGCCATCGCGGTCTACGAGAAAGTGTTCCAGGACAGTGACATAGCGATCGCCGGCAGCGAGTTCCGTGAGGCATTTCGGCCTGAGGGCCTGGCCTATCGGCCTGGTTACCGCTACCACCTGTGGACCATCCGGCAGGAATCGGTCAAGGAGTGCACAGGAATAGCTTCTTTTTTGACGATGCCAAGCGCCGGCTTCGCCGGGTACATCGGGTTCGTCGGCTCGCTGCGCGGTGCGCGCAAGCTTCGTCACATCGTCGCGCGCGCCGAGGAGCGGATGGTACGCGACGGGACGGACGCGCGCGGTTGGTACATCGAATGCGCCGGAGACACCGAGCGGGATATTTTCGCGCAGGTCGGCTTCAGTGAGCTCGACGTCCAGTATATGCAGCCGCTCCTGCCCCGCGGCAGTAGCGAGCCCCGCAGCGACCCGCTGCATATGCTGTACAAGCCGTTCGGACGGGTATACGAAACGCCGACCGTCGCGAAGTCTGCCTTCCTGCAAGCTGTTCGCGAGATCTACCAGTCCGTCTACGACATCACGAATCCAGACGAAGACGAGATGTTCACCCGCCTCGCCGACTCTCTGGCGGGCATTGACATCGTCAAAACCAGAGTCCTGGCGGGTGCGTCGTGACAGTGCGGACGGCCGGCTTACCGGTCACTTACAAAGGATTACGGTCAGGAACCGTCAGCCTGGCCGGCAACATCGTCATCGCCGTTTCGGCTGTCGCACCGGGCTACAGTCTGGCCGCCACGCTCGGGGCCGCCGTAGCCGTGGCGGGCGCCAAGACGCCGGCGGTGTTGATCATCGGATTCATCCCGATGATGCTCATCGCGTTCGCGTTCCGCGAGTTGGCCAACGAGACGCCGGACTGTGGCTCCACTTTCACCTGGGTGACCCGCGCCTTCGGGCCCTGGCCGGGCTGGCTGGCCGGCTGGGCGCTGGTGATCTCCTCGATGGTGGCTATCGGCAATGGTGCGCAGCTGGCAGCCCTCTACGCTCTTGACGCGCTGCACCTCACCAAGGTCGCGCACTCACTGACGGTGCAGATTGCGGTGGGCGGGGCCGCCGTCGTCGTCTTGATCCTGTTGTGTCTACGCGGTATCGACTACACCTCGCGGACGCAAGCCATCCTGCTGGCCCTGCAGTTCACCATGCTGTTGTTGGTCAGCGTCGTCGCTCTGGTGAAGGTAGCCACCCACCACGCGGGGCCGCAGGCGGTCATGCCGCAGTGGAGTTGGTTGTCGCCCACCGGACTTTCGGCCTCGGCGATTGCCACCGGCAGCATCCTGTGCGTGTTCGCTTACTGGGGTTGGGACACCTGCCTCTCGGTCTCGGAGGAAGCCAAAAGCCCGCACCGGAACCCCGGTCGGGCAGCAGTTCTCGCCACGATCTTGATTCTCGGCACTTATGTGCTGGTGAGCTTTGCGATTCAGTCCTTTGCCGGTTTCGGTGACCACGGTATCGGACTGAGGAATCCGGCAATTACCAGCGATGTGGGTCCGGCCAGGGCCAACGACGTACTGAGCGTTCTCGGCAACCCGGTCGTCGGCAGCCAGCTGGCGGTGTTGCTGTTGCTGGCCATCAGTTCGTCGTCGCTGGCCTCTGTCCTGAGTTGTCTGGCGCCGACCGCCCGCACCACGCTGGCGATGGCGGTCTATCGAGCCTTGCCACAACGGTTCGCGAGGGTGCATCGCCATTACAAGACGCCCTGGTTCGGCACCGTCGTGATCGGGGTGGGTGGCTTCTCCATCTACGTCCTGATGGCCATTTTCAGCCGAAATTCGTTGCCGGACATGATCAAGTCCCTCGGGCTGGTCGTCGCTTTCTACTATGCGATGACCGCTTATGCGTGCGTCTGGACCTACCGGCGCACGCTGCTGGTCTCGGCTCGCAACTTCTGGTTGCGGGGCGCCCTTCCGCTCATCGGTGCGGTGGCGATGACGTGGGCGTTCGTGCAGAGCGTCATCGACATGTATCCGGCCGAGAGCGCTAGGCCGCACCTCGGTCCCGTCTCCGCGGTTTTCCTCATGGGTATCGGGCTGCTCGTCATCGGTATCCCGCTTGCCGCGTTGTGCACGATCAGCGGACGCGGCTTCTTCAGCGGCAGGACCCTCAACGCGGCAACCAAGATCACCGTGCTCGACGTCGGCAGCCAACCCGTCATCAGCGTTGGGGGTTCGGCCCGATGAAACGTGCGATGCAGCTCACCGTTTCGATTCGCTCAACTCCTAGGAGAACGACATGAAAAGCGGGCACGAGGACGCCGGGGCACCGACGGATGCCGCGGCGACGATCGCTGCGCAACGGGCCGAAATCGAGCGTCTCCAGCGGCGCATCACCGAGGATCGTTTCGCGCAGGATCTGCGGGACGCCCTGACCCGGGCATCCGCGACCGGCGCCATCGCCGCGCCGGTCGGCTATGAGCACCTGGTCCACTTGATCGTCGTCACGGCCGCCGACATCGTCGAAGCCGAGGCTGCCGCGCTGTTCTTGTTCGACGCTCACCGCCGCCACCTCACGCTGGAGGCTGTCTCCGGTGATAAGGCCAGGCCCGTCAAGGACTTTCGCGTACCTCCCGGCCACGGCGTGGTCGGCATGGTGGCAACGACCGGACAGCCGATGGCCGTTTCCGGCGCCGACGAAGATGTCCGCGAACACTCGTACCTCTCTCAGGCTGTGGGTTATGCCCCGGAAAGCTTGCTGTGCGTGCCGCTGTCATTTCACGACCGGGTCATCGGCGTGCTGGGCGTGATGGACAAGAACGGCGACGAGACTTTCAGCGTCAGCGACATGGAGGCCATCGCGATGTTCGCTCACCTGGCCGCGGTCACTGTCGAGCAGTACCGGACCGAGACCAGGCTGGGCTCGCTGCTGGTCGAACTGGTCCAGGCTATCGACGGCGTGCCGGATTACGACCGGCAAGGTCTCACCGAACAAGCCCGGGCGTTCACCAAGGACCTGGGCCGACAGCACGGCTACCTCAGCGCCCTGGAGCTCGCATCTCTGGTACACGAGATCGTGCAACACGGCGACACTGCGAGCAAGGCATGCAAGAGCATCCTCAGGAGCTTCGCTCAGTTTCTGCGGACTCAGAGCATGGCGGCCGATGAGCTCGGAGCCATGACATGGTGAAGATCATCCCCCCGGACCACTCGCAGGCCTTCACCGGTTCCGGCCTGGTCACCGTCGACGCGCTGGACTGGATCGATCTGGTCACCAACTGGGCGTGGGGCGGCAGCTCCGGAGAGGGCGTGAAAGTCGCCGTGGTCGACAGCGGCATCGACGCGACGCACCCCGACGTCGGTCCGGTGCAGGGTTACGTCGCCATCCACGACGAGAACGGACAGCTCGTCTATGACACCGAGCCGCACACCGACAGTGTCGGCCATGCCACCGCCTGCGCCAGCGTGATCCGGTCGCTGGCGCCCGCGTGCGAGTTGTACAGCGTTAAGGTGCTTGGAACCGGCAACACCGGTATGGCCCCGGTGTTTGCCGCCGGGCTACGGTGGGCGCTCGAGAATGGCATGAAGGTTTGTAATCTCAGCCTGGGAACGAGCAATCGGGAATTCTTCGGTCTCTTCCACGAGCTGGCCGACCGCGCCTACTTCCGCAATATTGCCCTGGTCACCGCGGCCAACAACCTCCCGTTTCCCAGCTTCCCGTCGCTGTACTCGTCGGTTGTGTCGGTGGCCTCACACGCCGACCAGGATCCGTACACCTTCTACTACAACCCGAACCCGCCGGTTGAATTCGGAGCGCTCGGCATCAATGTCCGGGTGGCATGGGTCAATCACACGCATATCACGGCGACGGGCAACAGCTACGCCGCACCGCACATGACCGGCCTGGCCGCCAAGATCTTGGGCAAGCACCCGAACCTGACGGTGTTTCAGCTCAAGACGATCCTGCGAGAATTGGCGGCCAACGTCGATCGGGCGCAGGTGGAGCCCTCACCGCACTTGCTCGGTGAACGATCCACCGGCCCTGCAGAAAGCAACGCATGAAAAACGACTGTTACCGATCGCTGGCCCACCGGCTGTGTTGATCTGAAATCCGCAGGACGAAAAGGACTCAGATCTCGTGCCGGCCATCCACGATCCCACCGCACTTCGCCAGGTCGCGCTGTTCGCCGGCATGGCCACCTCCGACCTCGCCGTACTCAACAAACTGATGCGGCAGCACGTGTTACCGGCCGGCGCCAGGATTCTGATGACCAACCAACTCGAAGACACCGCCTACATCGTGCAGACCGGAGTGGTGAAAATCGTCGTCGATCAGGCCGATGGCACCGAGCTGGTGCTCGCGCTCTGCGGATCCGGCGATGTTATCGGGGCACTGACCCTCGGCGAAACACCCGATGGTGCCCACTCGATTCTGCCGCTGGAGGAAACCAAGCTGTTATGGATCGACCGCAAAGAATTTGAGCAGCGCCTGCGCACCATGCCGGCCCTCAGCGCGAACCTCTCGACCGTGCTGGCGCGCAGGGTGCGGTTCGACCATGACCGAATCCAAGCGATGGCGGGCATGGATGTGCGAAGTCGCCTGGTTCGCCACCTGCTTCTGCTGGCCCGTCAGTACGGTCAGCCGACCGACAACGGAGTAGCGGGCGGCGTACGAATCCCGCTGCGGCTCACCCAGGGCGACCTGGCGAATCTGGTCGGCGCTTCCCGCGTTCGGGTGAACCAAGCGGTCAGCGAACTACGCCGGCGCGGGATCCTGGCGAATAGTGAAGATCACTGTGTGGTGATCAGAGACCTGGCGGCGCTGGAGCGTTTGCGCTGACCCCCGTTGGGTCGGAACCTAGTTCAGCAAACTTTGCGATATGCGGTGTTGGTGGACGACTAAACCAGTGTTAAACACGCAACAGAAAGGAGTCTCATGTGGCTGCTCCCGGTGTGAAAGATTCATCATGTAGCTGTCGCAATAGTGATAGCTAAAACTTCATGATCATGGTGAAATTTTATGGCCATGATCGTGCAACGTGATTGCACCGGCATATTCCAACTGAAAGGAGAACAACATGGCAATTCTGTGTGGTATCGGCGAGGCGGGGATGTCCCTTTACGATATTCCTGACAACGATCTCGGCAACTATCAGTTGAAGACTCGTCCGCTGGACGAAGAAGCCCGTAACAAGCTCTTCCCTAATAAAGAGCAGCCGAGCAAAGACGATGCGCACGGTGTGGTTCCCGTCGCAGCGTCGGGTGGCGATGTGCAGGGGTTCGGCACAAACGACATCTGCTACGTCACTGACGGCTACGGCGACTACGTCTGGTGGTACTGCTAGCCCGACCGCTTGGACGCGGGGGACGTGTCGAAAGGCGCGTCCCCCGCTGCTCCATGGGTTCACCAAGGATGAGGAGCCACTCAGGATGAAAGTTGTCCCTTCGTGACGGCGCCGACGGGCCACCAGTCGCTGACGGCCTCCGTCGAGGCCGCGGCGGCCCTGCGACGGGACGGTCGGCCGGACGACGCCGTAGCGCTCGCCGAAGAAGCGCTGGCGCAAGCCCGTGCAGAACCGTTCGATGTGCCGTTCGCCGAGCGGATCCAACTCGGGCTGACGCTGACCGACCTGTGTCTGTCATTGGGGCAACGCGAACGTGCCCACAGCCTGTTGCTGGCCGAGGCGCGGTTCGCCGAGCACATCGAAACGCTTACACGGCAAAGCGGCTCGCCGGCGCAGGCCCGCGCCGCCTCAGCCGGCCGCATGCGCTTGCAGGATCGGCTGACCCAGTTGGCGCTCGTCGGTCAAGCGGCGCCGGAGATCGAGGTGGCGGACTGGGTGCAGGGCCGGCCGACGTCGCTCGCCGACCAACTCGGCAAGGTGGTGTTGCTGGAATTCTGGGCCAGCTGGTGCCGTCCCTGCCTGGCGACGTTCCCGGTGTTGCGTGAGTTGCATGCCCGCTACGCCGACCACGGGTTGACCATCGTCGCATTGACGCGTTACATCCTCAACGCGCGCACCGATGCTGTCGCCGAGCGCGCCCGTCAGCGCGAGGCGATCATTCAGACGATCGCGCACCGGCGCCTCGACTTCCCGGTAGGCATTGCGCCCGACGGGCGGTTGCAGCAACAGTATGGCGCCACCGGAGTGCCGGCGTTCGCGCTGATCGATCGCGGCAGTGTGGTGCGATCCGCCTCGTCGATGGCCGATGAAGGGGAATTGGAAAAGGGAATTGCCAGTCTTCTGAAAACTCCAGGCTGACTGCGTCGGTCGGCGTAATCTTATTCCGGCACCGAAAAAAGTTGCCGCGGTTATTTCTCTTTAAGCTGTGGGCGGGTCGAGGCGATGAGAAGGGGTTCATGACAAGTGGCCAGCAAATCGACAGCTCCTGGTCCTGACAAAAAAACTCCTGCGGCCGTGGTGGCCACCGGTCGGCCACCCGGCCCGCTGCCGGGGCAGCCGCCGCAAACTTCCGGCGCGCTCCTGATGGGCCGGCCCGTGGGCGGCCCGGGAGGTCTGCCGCTGCCGACGATGAGCGCCCGTACCGCTATCCGTCGAAGCTTGCCCATGCTGCGCGCGGTGCGCGGCACAGTGGAGCTGTCGATCGTGCTGGGGCTGATCGTCTCGGGTTTGCCCTTCGTGGTCAGTGCGGCGCAAGGTCCCTTGACTGCGCTGCTCGGCCGGGCCGAGAAATGCGGCGGCCTGCACAACATCTGGCGACTTTATGAACCGTTTTTCAGTCGTGAACAAGGCCCCGCCGCAGCACCGGAAAGGTGTGCTACCGCGGGTTCGGCTGCACACGGCACGGGGCTAATGCACTGGCTCGCGACACCACTGCCGTTTGGTGCGCTGCTGGCTATCTGGGCGGTGGGGCTGGTGCTGCAACAGGTGCTGGCTTTCGGTCGCGCGTGGGCTGATGCGCAGGTTCAGTGGCGACTGATCACCGACATTCGTCAGCGTGTGCACGATCACCTGGAGTCGCTGTCGCTGGACTTCTTCACCGGCACGCCCAGCGGCATGCTGATGCAACGGATCCAGATGGAGACGATGAGCGTGCAGTCATTGCTCTCCGACTGCGTCATCTCGCCGGCGATCGACTCGACTGTGCTTGTCGTCGCGTTGGCCTACATGCTGGGACAGTCGTGGCAGATGACGCTCGTCACGCTCGCACTGTCGCCGTTCGCGCTGATGACCCTCGCGTGGGGTGGTCGCAGACTGCAAGACGCCACCAAGCAAATGGTGATGAGCAACCGCCAGCTCAACGGTGAGCTCGGAGAGACGATCAGTGGTATCTCCGACATTCAGGTCTTCGACGCCGAAGAGCGGCGCAGCGAGCGTTTCCACGACGCGAATAGAGCGGCCGCGAGAAACTCCTCGATGATGCTGGTCTGGGCACAGGTGGGCATCGAGAGCACGGGCATTTTCGTCGGCTTGAGCACCGCGTTGGTGCTGATCGTCGGGGTGGTGTTCAGCGGAACCGGGTTCGTGAATCTGGAACCATCCACACTGCTGCAATTCGTCTTCCTGGTGCCGACCACGTTCGCCCCGGCACAGCGGATCATTCAGGCCTACACGAAATACAAGTCGATACTTCCCCAGGTCGCAGCGACGTATCAGCTGCTCGACACGAAGCCATCGGTGGCGGAGCATCCCGGTGCCGAGGTGTTGGGCGAAGTTCACGGCAACATCGTTTTCGAGAACGTGGTGTTCGGCTATTCAAAAGACCAAAAGATTTTGAACGGGTTCACCGTGTCGATCGAAGAGGGCGAGACCGTGGCGCTGGTCGGCCCGATCGGCACAGGCAAATCCACCGTGATGAATCTGCTGCTGCGGTTCCTCGACCCCGAGCAGGGCCGGATCGTGCTGGACGGCCACGACATCAGCCAGGTGACGCTCGCCTCGCTGCGCGAGCAAGTATCCAAACTTTCCCAATTCCCGTTCTATCTGAAAGACACGATCCGGGAGAATGTTCGGCTGGGCCGACAGGAGGCGACCGATGCGGAGGTCGAGGAGGCCTGCAGGCAGGCGCTCATCCACTCGGTCATCGTCGACCCGGCCAAGATGCCGAACGGCTACGACACCGTCGTTGACGTCCAGGTGCCCTCGGGTGGCCAGAAGCGCCTGATTGCGCTGGCCCGTTGCTTGTTGCGCAAGCCGGAAGTGCTGCTGCTCGACGAGCCCACCGAGAACCTCGACGCCGATGAGCGGTTGGCGATCACCCGAGTCATCCGCGACTACGCGCAGGACCGGACCTGCATAGTGATCAGCCATGACATGGATTTCATCAAAGCTGTCGCTGACCGCATCCTCTTCTTGGACCAGGGACGGGTCGCCGAGGACGGCACTCATGAGGAGCTGATGGCGAACGGTGGGCTGTACAAAAAGCTGCACGAAGCGCAGAACGTGGACCCGGCACTGGTCCGGGGAACCGCTGCACCACGGGCGGCACATGTCGGGCCACCGATGGGCGCTGGCCCCGCTTCGGTGGTAGCTTCCGCGCCGGTACCCATGAGCGGTCCCGGTCAGCTGAAGTGATGGCCACAGCCCCGGGTATTGGCCCTAGACGAACGGGCACCGGGTTGCGGGTGCTGCTGCTGCTGGCCGCGGTGACATTGGTGTTGCCCAGTGCTCAGCGCGTGACGCGCCCGGCCCCGGACGCCGCTTCGATAGGCGGCCCCTACGGAAATCTGTTGGCGCACTCCGCCGACCTGGGTGCCGCCCGCGGCGGCGACGTGCAAGTCGTCGTCGCGTTGGCCGAAAAAGCTGGCGTTGCCGAGCTGGTCGCCTGGGCCGATCACCGCGGGCTGTCGGTGCGCTGGCGACCGGGCGAGGACTGGGCAATCATTTCCGGTGGGGCCGACAAAGTGGCCGACGCCTTCGAGGTAACGGTCCACGACTACCGCACCGGTGACGGGCACGTGTTCTACGCCGCCGCCGACCAGCCGGGCATTCCCGAGCAGCTGCGCGGGCAGGTGACTGACGTGGGGCGCATCCTGGGATACGGCCGGCGCACGATCGCTAACAAGCCAACCCCGCCGCTGGACGTGCCCAAGCCCGGGTTGACGCCACCAGTGATGATGACCGCCTACAACGCGACCCCGCTGGCCACCACCGGCAAGGGCCAGACTATCGCGTTCTTCGAATTCGGTGACTACGACGCCGCTGATCTGCGGGCCTACACCCAGCGCTTCAAGCTGGCGGACTTCAATATCGCGCCGCCGATCGGCGGCATGCCGCCGCACAACGACGCGTCGGACGAGACGATGATGGATCTTGAGGCTGCCCACGCGGTGGCGCCCGACGCCCAGCTGGTGGTGGTTAACGCCAATACCTATTTCCCGGACGACAATTACCGGTGGTCACAGGTCGAGACCATGTTCGACGCGGCGGACAGTCGCTACCCCGGCGCGGTGTGGAGTTCGTCCATCACGGTCGGCCCCTGCGACCAGATGTTGAAAGCCCTCGACGCCCAACCAGCTCGCTCGGCGCTGGCCCGAGCGGAGCGGCACGGCACGTCGGCGTTCGACGCGGCCGGTGACACCGGCGGTCTGGAATGCAAGCAGGACATAGCGGGCCACTGGGGAGCTGCGCCCTCCAACGACGACGTCGGATTGGATTCGATGGCGTCGCTGCCGGAGATGACCGACGTCGGCGGCACCACGCTGTCCACGGACGCGAATGGGAAGTGGGTGTCCGAGGAGACCTGGGTCGACTACGCGATGCAGCAGGGCACCGGCGGCGGCATATCGGCCGTGTTCACTCGCCCCGCCTGGCAGCGCAGTCTGTCGGTGCAGCAGGACTCGCAAAGCCTCATGCGGCGGTTGACCCCCGATGTTGCCGCGGACGCCGACGCGGTCACCGGGGTCCTGGTCAGGTCCAACGACAAATGGGTGATCATGGGCGGCACCTCGCTGGCGGCGCCGCTGTGGGCCGGACTGGCGGCGGTGATGAATGAGTATCTGCTGGCCAATGGCGGGCACGCGCTGGGGGATGTCAATCCGCTGCTGTATCAGGCGGCCGCGACCGGGACCCGGCAGCCGGCGTTTCACGATGTGACCTTGGGCGGCAACGATGTCTATACCGCCGCGCCGGGCTACGACTTGGTCACCGGACTGGGTACCCCGAATGTGGACAACTTGGTGCACGACATTCTCGACATCCAACGGGCGGGCCGATGAATACGGAATCCCACACGCCCGGTGGCGGGCCGTCACCCCCGCTTGCGCCGATGGTGGCGTGCCTAGTGTGCGGCACCGAGGTGCCCACCGGCGCCTTCTGCGGGTTTTGCGGGGCGCCACTATATCCGCAACCCGGTAACGGCCCGCATTGGTTGCGGCAGCGGGCGTTTGCGGGCGCGTCGGGTGAGCATGTGTTTCGGCTGGCGGTGGTGAGCACGCTGTTTCCACACCTGGCCCACCGGTCGCGGGAGGCGTTTCGGGTTGGGCTGACGGTGCTGGTGCTGCTGTTGCTGGCGCTGGCGCTGTTGCGCTGGCAGGCACCGTTGATCGCGGTGTGCGCATTGGGCATTCCGCTGCTGTTTCAGTTGTATCTGCAGGAGTCCGACGTCTACGACGATCTGCCGGTGCGGTTGTTGGCGCTAACCGTGGTGCTGGGCATCGCGCTGGGCGTGGGGTGGGCGTTGCTGACCGGCCCACTGGTGGCGCGGTCATTTTCGGTGGCCGTCGGGGTTGGTCCGGCGGTGAGCGCCACCAGGGTGTGGCGTGACGGGCTGGGTGTCTCGCTGGGCGGGGCGCTGTTGATGCAGCTGCCGGCTGTGGTGGTGCGGTTGTTGCGTCCGCCGGTGCGCGAATCGCTGGACGGTTTTTTGATCGGCTCGCTGGGAGCGATGGCCTACATCGCCGCGGCGACGCTGACCCGCCTTGTTCCGCAGTTGACCACCGGCGTGCGGGCCAGTGGACGTGACGTCAGTGCGCTGGTGATCGAGGCCGGGATCCGGGGAGTGGCCAGTCCGCTGACCGCCGCAGTGGCCGGCGGCATGGTCGGTGCGGCGCTGTGGTTGACCCGCCGGGTGGACGGCGGTTATCGGGCGCGGCCTGTAACGGCGGTGCTGCCGGCCGTTGGGGCGGTACTGATCATCTACGGGGTGCTGGGGGTGATCGATACCGCACCGCTGGCCCCCTGGGTGTTGTTGGTGTTGCAGCTGCTGGTGGCGGCCGGCGCCATCTTGGCGTTACGCGTGGCGATTCACCTGTCGTTGCTGCACGAAGCCCAAGACCTGTTGCAGGGCCCGCCGCTGCTGTGCCCGGAGTGCCACCACGTGGTGCCCGATATGGCGTTCTGTCCCAATTGCGGATCCGCCACCCGCGCCTCGTCGCGATCCTCCCGCGACGCGCGCCGCGTCAACCCGCCGCAACCCGTCGAGCATTCTCCGGAGACACCATGACGGCACCGCCCCGGCCTCCTGCTTACCCGCCGCCGGCTTACCCGGCGTGGCCCGGATATGCGGTGCCGTCGCAGTCGTACACCGCCCCACCGATACGGCACACATCTCACCGCCGCGTGCTGGTGCTCCTCAGCATCTTCCTGGTCGTGGTCGCGGCCCTGGTCAGCGCGCTGGCGTGGGCGCTGACACCGGCCGCGCCGCAATACAAATGCCCGCCCAACTGCGGGCAGCCACCGAGCCGGCCGCCGCACGAGCCCGTGTCCGAACCGCCGAGCGGGCAGGAACCCAGCGCGCCCGGCGCGGCGCCGCCCACCGTGGCGCCGGGGCCGCCGGTGTCGAGCTACCCGCTCTTCAGTCCTGCGGACGGCGCATTCACCGTTCAGTACCCGAAGAACATCACTAGCGGCCCGATCACCGTCACAGACACCCTGGAGCCGAACGGGGTGGATATCCAGTTCGGCGACATCGACGGGCACGTCACGTACTTCGGCCAGCCCGCCAACAACCAGTCGGCGCGCGACATCGCCGCCAACCTGATCCAGCAGAATTACCCCGGGGCGCAATTCGGCTATGAGATCAGCCAGGCAATGGTGGGCTATCAGCCCGGCTACGGGGAGGTGGACGACTACACCCCCCAAGCGCCGACGAGCAGCTACACCAAGCAGCGGGTGATCGTGATCGTTGCGGTGAAGAACAACTACGCCCTCGTCGCGACGGCCAACGGCCCGTACGTCGCGTTCCAGCCGGCCACCAAGGACGATCCGCACGGGCCCGGCGTGACGGACCACCCCTCCGGTACCAGCCTCGGCCTCGCGCAGCGGATGGGCCAGTTCATCAACAGCTTCAGCTGGAAGGGCGACCCCGTCCGTTTGGCCGCCGGTTGAGCAGCGGCGGGAATGCGGCTTAGTTTGCTGCCGGCGCGAATCGCCCCACCCGCCAACCACCTTCGCCCACTAGCTGCAGATAGGTCTGGTGATGTTGTTCCAGTGAGCCGCGATGACCGACGCTGACCACGATCGTGTTCGGCAGTTCGGTGCGCAACAGCTGATACAGCGCGAACTGTAAACCCTCGTCCAGCGCCGAGGTCGCTTCATCGAGGAACACCGCTTTGGGTCTGGTCAGCAGCACCCGGGCGAATGCGATGCGCTGCTGCTCGCCGGACGAGAGCACTTTGGCCCAGTCCGGCGTCTCGTCCAGCCGGTCGGACAGGTGCGGCAGGAAAACCTCGGTGAGCACCTCGCGTAGCCGGTCGTCGTGGATGTCACCCGCGGTGGCGGGATACGACACCACCGCCCGCAGATCACCCAGCGGCATATACGGCAGTTGCGAGACGAACATCGTCTCGTTGGGACCCCCGGGTCGAGACCAGGCGCCGCTGGCGGCGGGCCACAGCTCCGCCAGGCTGCGCAACAAGGTGGTCTTGCCGGTACCCGACGAGCCGGTGATCAACATCGACTCGCCGGCCTGCAGCCGTAGATCAAGGGGATCGATCAATCGTTCGCCGGCAGGTGTACGCACCTCTACTTGCTGAAGCTCGACGGCGTCGTCATGGCTCAGCTCGGTTGTCAGTGACGGCAGTTGCCGGGCGCGTTCGTTGGCCTCGACGAGACCGTGCAGGCGGATTATCGCGGCGTTGAAGCTGGCGAATTGGCTGTAACTGGTGCGGAAGAACGACAGGCCGATCTCTATTTTCCCGAAAGCGGTCGCCGATTGTGTCACGTCGCCCAATTTGATGGCACCGGCGAAGAGGCGCGGCGCCTGCAGCAGAAAGGGCAGCGGAACGATCCCCTGGCTGACCGACAAGTTCCAGCCGACCAACCCCAGCGTCCGCCGAACATAGCGCCAGTAGTTGGCGATGACCGCAGAAAACCTGGCGGCGAGTAGCTTTCGTTCGGCTTGTTCGCCGCGGTAGAAGCCCACCGCCTCGGCGGCGTCGCGCAACCGCACCAACGCATAGCGGAACGCGGCGTTGGTCTGCTCGTTGCGGAAACTCAGCCCGATCAACGGCCGGCCGATCCAGAAGGCGACCGCCGTGGCGATCAGCACATACGCGATGACGATCCAGAACAGTGCCCGGTGGATCTCGTACCCGAACAGCGTCAACGAACCGGACAGCTTCCACAAGATGGTGGTGAAGGACGCCACCGACACCAACGCATCCACCGCCCCGAACAACAGAATGTTCTGCGTGAAATAGGCCGGGATGTTCGGGCCGGTGCCCACGCCGGTGGTGAAAATGTCGATGTCCTGCTGAATACGTTGATCAGGGTTGTCGATGCTGGGATCGGTGAACCGGCCGCGGTAGTAGGCGTAGCCGGTCAACCAGTCAACGCTGAGTCGGTCGGTCAACCACATCCGCCAGCGGATGATGAAGCGCTGGCTCAGATACGTATCGAAGACGATCCGCGCGATGTGCATTGTGGCCAGCACGCAGAAGATCCCGATGGCAACCCAGAAGCCGTGCTCTCCGGAACTGCGCTGCGCCGCGTCATGCGCACCCGCGCCCTGGAACGCCACCTGCAAAGCCGAGTACAGGTCGTTGTTGAAGTAGCTGAGCAGCACCTCGAGGCGCACACCGGCGATCACCGACAGCAGCAAAACGGCAAGCATGCCCCACCGGGACACGCTTGCCCTACCGGTGAAGTAACCACCGGTGACCCGCCAGAATCGTCGGCCCCAAGCGGTATAGCGAATGAGCAGAAACGCCAGCAACAACACACATCCCGCGCTGATCGTCCAGGCGCTGAGGATCCACACCACCGACGCGCCCAGCTCATTGCCCCAGTTGATCGACGGGCTGAATTTGTGCACCTAGATACCTTCCTTGACCCGATTTCGCAGGAATCGCTTGGGCACGACTGTGCTGCGTCTAAAGCAACTGGAGACGAGTATCAACCGCTGTCTGAATCTCTCACATACCTGGGGGCACGCTCGAGCTGAAGGATGGATTCGCCCGGTTCGAGTAGTTCGATACGTAGCTGCTCGACCGCGCGGTGTGCGAACATCACGGTGTTGTGAGTCCTTCGCGGCAGACGGTGAAAGAGGTTTGAGATGTCCCGCCCGGTTGACTCCTCCCATGACGCAAGGGCGGGCCGGCCGCTGCCACGCCTGTCGTCCCCGGTCGACCAATTGTCCGGGCATGTCGAAGTCGCTGTGGTCGGCTCCGGCTACGGGGGTGCTATCACCGCCTCGCGACTGGCGCGCGCGAAGAAACAAGTGTGGATTTTGGAGCGGGGACGCGAGCTGCACCCGGGTGAATATCCCGATACCCTGCCCGAAGCCGCCGGGGAGACCCAGTTGCACCACGGCTCCGGGCATGCTGGGAGCCGGACCGCGCTGTACGACGTGCATGCGCTCGGCGACATGAGTGTCTTCGTTGGATGCGGACTGGGTGGAACGTCGCTGATCAACGCCAACGTCGCGTTGCGGGCCGACCCACGGGTATTCGAGCGTTCTTGCTGGCCGGCCGAGCTGGCAGCAGATGCGTTCCGGTTGGAGAGGTGCTACGCCCGCGCCGAGGCCATGCTTGCGCCGCGACCGCTTCCGGACCGGGGTAAAGAGCTCGCCAAGCTGAAAGCACTACAGGCCTCAGCCGGAGAACTGCCCGGATCGCGTTTCTACCATCCCCCGATCAACGTGACCTTCGATGAGCGGGCCAACGCTGCCGGAATACATCAACCGGGCTGCAACTTCTGCGGTGACTGCGTGGCGGGGTGCAATGTCGGCGCGAAGAACACCGTCTTGATGAACTATCTGCCCGACGCTGTCGGCCACGGCGCGAAAATCTTCACCGAGGTTTCGGTGCATCACCTCAGCCGCGTCGAGGGCCGTTGGCACATCCATTGCGAGCTGCTGCACACCGGCCAGGAACTGTTCGCTGCGCCGATGGTCACGATCACTGCCGACGTAGTCGTGCTGTCGGCCGGCACGCTGGGGTCGACCGGGATTCTGCTGCGCAGCCGAAACGACGTCTCGCTGCCGGACGCCGTCGGTACCCGGTTCAGCGGCAACGGCGACGTGCTGGCGTTCTCCTACAACGGTGATCAGCACATCGACGGTATGGGATGGGGCAGTCACCACCACAACGAAGCGTCGCCGGTGGGCCCCTGCATCACCGGCATCATCGACCTGCGCGACGGCGAAGTCGACGAGGGCATGATCATCGAAGAAGGGGCGATTCCCGGCGGGCTCGCCGCCTATCTGCCGGCGCTGTTCGGCATGTCAGGCGCCGCGATCGGAGTGGACACCGAGCCCGGTGTCGCCGATGAAGTGGCCGAGCATCTGCGGGAACTCGAAAGTCTGTTGAGAGGGCCGCATTTCGGCGCTTTGCGTAACACGCTCACCTATCTGGTCATGGCGCACGACGACTCCGACGGGCGCTTGGAGCTTGACGCTGAGGGCCGGCTCAAGGTGCTATGGCCGGGTGTGGGCGACAAGCCGATCTTCACCTCGATCTCCGACAATTTGCTGCGTGCCACCAAGGCGCATCACGGCACCTATGTGAAGGACCCGCTGTGGAGCAAACGCCTTGGCAAACGGCTGGTCACGGTGCATCCGCTCGGCGGCTGCCCGATGGGCGCCGACGCAACCGCGGCGGTGGTCAACCACAAGGGGCAAGTGTTCAACAGTAAATCAGGATCCGCCGCGCATGAATCGTTGTACGTGTCGGATGGCTCCGTCATCCCCTGTTCGTTGGGTGTCAACCCGTTGCTGACCATTTCGGCGCTCGCCGAGCGGACCGCGGCTATCTTGGCCGAAGATCGGGGCTGGACTGTCGACTACGACAGCCCGACACCGGAGCTTCCACAGCAGCCGATAACCGTTGGTATCCGGTTCACTGAGCGCATGACGGGCTGGGCGGCGTCCGGAGCTGTCATTCCCGCCGACTACCGCCGAGCGGACGAAGCCGGCAAGACGGCGAACCAAGCGGTTTCCTTCGTGTTGACCATCACCACCGACGACCTGGATAGGTTCCTTCGCGAGCCCGACCATCTGGCGCGGATGGTCGGAACCGTGACAGCGCCCGCTCTGTCAGCCGAACCGATGCAGTCTTGTGGCGGAACCTTCAACCTGTTCCTGCGCGATTTCGATGACGCCGGCTTGGTCCACATGCAATACCGAACCCGCCTGGTGACCACCGACGGGCGCCACTTCTTTCTGACCGGCCACAAGAACATGGGCCATGACAGACTGCGAGACCTTTGGTCGGCCACCACGACGCTTTTCACCGAAATCCACGAAGGCGACGACGATACCGGCCCGGTGGTGGCTCGAGGTGTACTCAGAATCAAGCCGGAGGATTTCGCGCAACAGTTGCGCTCCATGCGGGCCACCGGAACTGCGAGTATCCGTGACCAACTCGACGCCCAGGCGCGGTTCGGTACCGCGTTCGCCGCCGAGTTGTTTCATGTGTACGGCGGGGTGGCGACTCGTCGGCTGCGGTTGGTGGATGACGACGCACCGCCGCGCAAGAAACGTCCATTGCGGGCACCCGCACCCGAGCTGCACCCGTTCACCACCGACGACGGTGTGGAGCTGCTGCTCACCCGATATCGTGGCGGTGCCAAGGGTCCGGTTTTGCTGGCGCACGGACTTGGCGTGTCAAGTCTCATCTTCACGATCGACACTATCGGCACCAACCTGGTCGAGTACTTGTGCGCCAACGGCTACGACGTGTGGCTGCTGGAGCTGCGGGCCAGCATCGCGTTGCCGGCCTCGCGGACCCAGTATTCGGCCGACGACATCGCCGAACACGACTATCCGGCAGCGGTGGAGAAGGTCCGTCAGGTCACCGACGCTTCCAGTGTCCAAGTGGTAGCCCACTGTTTCGGGTCGACCACCTTCATCTGCGCGATGCTGGCCGGGCTGCAGGGAGTCCGGGCCGCGGTCTGCTCCCAGGTAGCGACCCACATGGTCGTCCCGTCGCTGACCAGTATCAAGTCGGGTCTGCATGTTCCGGATGTGCTGAATCGACTTGGTCTGCGTACCTTGTCGGCCGGCGCCCACAGCAAAGAGCGCTGGTTGGAGCGGGTCTTCGATCAGGGACTCGAGTTCTGGCCGATGCGACACGAGGAGAAGTGCGATAACGGGGTGTGCCACCGGATCTCATTTCTTTACGCGTTGTTGTACAACCATGATCAACTGAACGCAGCGACCCACGACATCGCGCTCGCCGAGATGTTCGGGGTCGCAAGCATCAACGCCTTCCGGCATCTGGCCGTGATGGTCCGGCACGGCCGGGTGGTCGGCGCCGACGGGTCGGACCGATACATGCCGCACCTCGATCGGCTTGCGTTGCCGCTGACCATCATTCAGGGAGCGGACAACGCATGTTTCCATCCCGAAAGCACCGCGAGAACCGTCGCCGCACTGGCGGAAACGAACGGACCCGATTGGTACCACCGTCGCTTGATACCGGGATACGGTCATATCGACTGCATTTTCGGTGCCCGTGCCGCCACTGACGTGTACCCGCACATTCTGCAAGGCTTGCAGCCCACGGCGACAACGTGATTGGCACGTCGAGGCAGGTCGACGCGGTCGTCGTCGGGTCCGGCTTCGGCGGGTCGATCGCCGCTTGCCGACTGGCGCAGTCCGGGCGCACGGTCGTCGTCCTGGAACGCGGTCACCGCTATCACGCCGCCGACTTCCCGCGCGATATCACTAATACTGACGCCCTGCTCTGGCGGCGGAAACGGTCGGGACAGGCCACCGGTCTCTACGACGTACGCTTTTTCTCCGCTTTGGGGTGCGTGGTCGCCGCCGGAGTGGGCGGTGGCTCGTTGATATACGCCAACATTCACGTTCGGCCGGATGCGATGATCTTCGACGACCCGCGCTGGCCTGATGGCACTAATCGCGCGACCCTCGATCCGTACTACGACCGGGTGGCCGAAATGCTGAAAGTCGCGCCGGTTCCTGCTTCGTTGCCGCTGCCGAAGCGAGAGGTCTTTCACAGTGCCGCGGGTCATCTCGGCCGCGAAGTGTTCGACCCCGATCAGGCGGTGCAGTGGCCGAGTCATCCTTCGGCGGGCGCGCCGCCACCGGATACCTGCCGATTCCTGGCCGAGTGTGAATTCGGTTGTCGTGTGGGCGCCAAACGCACAATGGACAAGACGTATTTGGCCGAGGCGGAGAGTCACGGCGCAACCGTCAGACCCGGACGCCTCGTCGTCGGTCTGCGTGCCGTCACCGACGGCTATGAGGTGATCCACCGGGACTTGATGACCGGTGTTGAGGAGGTAACCGTGGGCCGGCGGGTGGTACTCGCCGCGGGCACACTGGGCACCAACGAGCTGCTGCTGCGCAGCCGTGATCGGCAGCGCTCATTGCCGGCGTTGAGCCCCGCGCTCGGCCAAGGCTTCTCGTCCAACGGGGATTTCCTGGGATCCATCCACAAGGCCGCTATCGATTTCGAGCCACACCGCGGGCCTGACGTGACGTCGGTGATGCGGTTCTTCGATCACCCGCCGGAATTCACGCTCGCCGCACCCACATTCAATGAACCGGTGATGGCAGCCCTTGCCGCCATGGGTCAGCCCTCGGCGCGCATCTTGCGCCCGATCGCCCCCCTGCTGTGGCGGGCCCTGCCCAGCTTGCTGCCGTGGATGTTCGCGCACAGCGCGCTTTGCAAACCCTTGTCGCTGCTCGCGCCAGGGAAGCTGGAATGGCGCGAATCGACGAACCTGTTCGCCATCGGACGGGACAACGCCGGTGGCCGGTTGTGTCTCACCAGCCGTGGCCTGGACGTCGTGTGGCATTACAGATCCGAGAACGCCGCGCTGGTCAACCGGATTCAGCACGCCATGGAAGAGATCTGCGACTTCTACGGTGGTCGTTTCGCGCCGATGGTGATCTGGAACGCCTTCCGCCGCACCTTCACCGTCCATCCGTTGGGGGGTTGCCGATTGTCCGCCGATCAGTCTCACGGTGTCGTTTCGGCGTACGGCGAGGTGCACGGCTACCCCGGCTTGTTTGTCGCCGACGGTTCCGTGGTGCCCACGTCACTGGGTTTCCACCCGGCCATGACCATCTCCGCTCTGGCTGAGCGCACCGCCGCGGCTGCGGTGGCCAGCTACTGAGGTCGGGGTAATGAGTTCATGACATGCCCGACGCCTTATCCTTGGGCAGTCGAATAGTCCGGCAGTGAGCGTGGAGTGACTTATGGGGCCCGCAGCGTCATGCCCGGCCTGCGGCGCCGGACTGCCCCAAGGTGCCCGCTTCTGCCACGTCTGCGGGACGCGGCAGGCCGAGCAGCCGGAGCCATCGGAATTCAAGCAGGTGACGGTGCTTTTCGCTGACGTGGTGCGCTCGATGGACCTCGCCGCGGCGCTGGAACCCGAGCGGTTCCTCGAGGTCGTCACCGACCTGGTCAACCGCTGTGCGGTGGTGGTGCAGCGCAACGGCGGCATGTTCGACAAGTTCACCGGGGACGGCATCATGGCGCTTTTCGGGGCACCGGTGGCGCTGGAAGACCACGCATTGCGGGCCTGCCGAGCCGCGCTGGCCATCCAGGAGGAAGTGGAACGGCTGGCTCAGGAAGTGGCCAACCGCGACGGTGTCACGCTGCGACTACGGGTCGGGCTGGACTCAGGGCGAGTGATCGCGGGCGGAATCGGCTCGCTCCCGTTGACCTATACCGCGGTCGGCCAGCACGTCGGGATGGCGCAGCGAATGGAATCGGTCGCCCCGCCCGGCGGGGTGATGATCACCGAAGCCACCGCCAGGCTGGTCGGAGACGCCACTGTGCTCGGACCGCCGGAACTGGTGCACATCAAACACTCCGATGCCGAGGTGCCTGCGCTTCGTCTGCTGGCGGTCAAGCAGCCGCACACCGAGGTGGGCCGCACCGAGACCAGATTGGTGGGACGGGACTGGCAGCTCGCTGCCGTGCAGGGCCTGCTGGAGCAGGCCATGGAAGGCCACGGAAGTTTGCTGGGCGTGGTGGGCTCGCCGGGTGTCGGCAAAAGCCGCCTGGTGCGCGAAGCCGCGGCGATGGCCCACGACCGAGGCATCGAGGTTTTCTGGGGCTTCTGCGAGTCCCACGCCAGCGAAGTCCCTTTTCACGTCGTCACCGATCTGATGCGGGCTGCCTTCCGGGTCAGTGAACTCGGCGACGAGGCGGCGCGAGAACAGATTCGCTCGCGGGTGCACGACGCCGACGACCAAGACCTGCTGCTGCTGGATGACCTGCTGGGTATCCGGGATCCGCAGGCCGCTTTGCCCAAAATAGATCCGGACGCCCGGCGACGGCGGTTGAAGGCACTGGTCAATTCCGCGTCGCTGGCGCGCGACAATCCGGCCGTCTACATCATCGAGGATGTGCACTGGATCGACGAAGTCAGCGAGTCGATGCTGGTCGACTTCATCATGGTGGCGCCGCAAACCTCCGCACTGGTGCTGATCACCTACCGGCCGGAATATCACGGTGCGCTCGCGCACATAGCCGGCGCCCAGACGATCGCGCTCACCCCATTGAATGATTCGGAGATATCGGCGCTGCTCGACGACTTGCTCGGACCGGACCCGTCGGTTCGCGCGCTGGCCGCCAGGATTGCGATCAGCGCCGCCGGTAACCCGTTCTTCGCCCGCGAGATCGTGCGCGATCTCGCCGAGCGCGCTGTCCTGCGGGAGGTCAGCGGTACTTACGTCTGTGACGATAACCCTGCCGAGATCAGCGTCCCGCCGACGCTGCAGGCAGCCATCGCCGCACGTATCGATCGCCTCGCGCCGGCGGCCAAACAAACCCTCAGCGCAGCCGCCGTCGTCGGATCACGCTTCAGCCCAGACCTTTTGACCGATATCGGAATTACTCCCAAACTCGACGACCTGGTCGGTGCGGAACTGATCGAGCAGATGAGTCTCACTGCCCGGGAGGAATACGCCTTTGCGCACCCGCTGATCCGCACAGTCGCATACGAATCGCAGTTGAAGTCGAATCGCGCCGAATTGCACCGGCGCCTGGCTGCCGCGGTCGAGCAGCGTGATCCGACCTTGGCCGAGGCCCACGCCGCCTTGATCGCCGAACACCTGGAGGCCGCCGGTGAACTTCGGGGCGCCTATAACTGGCACCTGCGGGCGGGCGCTTGGTCGATGAACCGCGATATCGCCGCCGCCCGACTGAATTGGGAACGGGCAAGTCATGTTGCGGACGGGTTGCCCGCCCACGACCAAGACCGCATCAAGCTGCAGATCGTCCCCCGCACACTGCTGTGCGGAACAGCCTGGCGGGTGCACGCGTGCATCTCGGGCTCCCGCTTCGAGGAACTGCGCCAGCTGTGCGTTCTCGCTGACGATAAGGCGTCTCTGGCCGTCGGGATGGCCGGGCTGGTTGTGGAGCACATGAACTGTGGGCACCTGCGTGAGGCGTCTCAGGTGGCCTCGGAAAAGATGGCGCTCGTCGAATCGATCGGTGATCCCGCACTCACCATCGGGTTGTCCTTCGCGGCCATCCAGGTGAAGGTCGAAACCGACGAGCTCGGCGACGTGCTGCGATGGGCCGAGACCGTCATCGAGCTGGCCGACGGCGACGCCACCAGAGGGAACCTGCTCATCGGCTCACCGCTGGCACTGGCGTTCGCAACGCGCGGCTTCGCCAGGTGGGGGCTTGGACATCCGGGGTGGCGTCAAGACTTCGATCAGGCGACTGACATCGCACGCAGCGTCGACCCGCTCTCGCACGCCATCGTCATCGCCTACAAATACGTCAGCGCTATCCCGACCGGCGTGCTGCTGCCCGACGAGGACGCGCTGGACGAAATCGAAGAAGCCCTGCGGGTGATCGAACAAACCGGGGACGACTACGTGCTGGCCTGGGTCCGGTTGGCGCTCGGTCTTGCGCTGGTACACAGCGACGGCCCGGATCGCGCCCGGGGCCTGGCACTCCTGGAGCAGGTCAAAGACATGTGCAGCCAGGGGCTCTACACGCTGACTGAACTACCGATCGCCAACTTGTACGCCGCCCGCGAACAAGCCCGGGGCGGCGACCGTGACGGAGCCCTACCGCTGATCCGATCGGCCATCGAGGATTTGTTCATCGCCGGCCAGCCGGGGTGGGGTCGTCCAGCCACCCGCGTGCTGGTGGAAACACTGCTGATAAGCGCGGAAGAGCGTGACGTGCAGGAGGCCCGAGCCGCTGTCGCGCGGCTGGCGGCCACTCCCGCCGACGGCGGCGGCACTGCGATGCGCGAGACCGTCTTACTCCTGCTGCGAACCCTGCTGGCGCGCGCAGACGGTGACGAAACCGCGTATCGCGATCTGCTCGGTCACTATCGCGCGACGGCCGAAACCTATGGCTATGAAGGACATCTCGCCATGGCGGACGCTTTAACATGACGGTGCGTGACGAAGCGCTGACAAGCCGATGGCGGCGTCTGCGTCATCAGTGGGATGTGAGTTTGACTGCGGTCGAGCAGTCCGCGGTGATCTCCTGGGCGACATTCACCGCGGTGTTCACCGGGCTGCGGGCCCTCACGCATTGGATTCACGGCGGGCATGGTCCTTCTGAAGGCGGAATTACTGTGGGCAGTCGGCATTTTCACCACTACAACATCGGTATCGCGCTGCTGTCGGCGATCGGTGCGGTCGGCATTCGGGGAGCCGACGTGCACCGGCGCCATCCCATCGTGGCCGTCGGCTTCGGCGCGGCGAATGCGCTGATCGTCGACGAGCTGGCGCTGCTGCTGGATCTGGAGGATGTGTACTGGAGCGCCGAGGGACGCAAAAGCGTCGATGCGGCGATCGGCGTCATCGCGGCGGGCGCCACCTATTTCGCCGGGTACCGGTTTTGGCCCCATGCTCGCCGGGCCTGGTCGGCTCGGCGCCACCACGGCGCCTGAGCTCAGCTGCGCTTCGGCGCGTGTAACTCGGCTTGCTCCGAACCGCTGTCGAAGGCCCGAGCTCCGGCAACCCGTTGGGAGTCGTCCTCGGTGCGATGCACCCCGTGTCCGTCCCGCAGCGCGTCGAAAATGGCCAGGCCTTGCCCGACCAACCCGGTGGTCAACTGGCCGAGCCCCTCGCTGCCGTTGAGCACGGTCAGATTCGCACCGGCGAGCCCCCGCGCGGCCTTCTCGACGATCTCGGGCAACTGATGAATGAGGGTCTGGTCTAACGCCACTCGGTCATATGACGCGGCCGCCTCAGCCTGAATCTTGATTTTCTCGGCGTCGGCTACCGCCAAGATCCGGACGCGTTCGGCTTCCGCCTCGGCCGGCTTGACCACTTCGGCGACCAGCTCTTGCTGGCGCAGCTCGGCGGCCCGCTGAGCCAGTTCGGTGCGCATCGCCAACACCTCGCGCTGGGCCTGCGCTTCTGCCAGCGGTCCGGCCTGTGCGGCTTGGGCTTGTGCCTTGTCGACTTCAGCCTTGTATTGAGCTTGCACGATCGCGGTCTTGCGGGCGAACTCGGCTTGGTTACGCTGTGATTCCTGCTCCGCTTCGGCCGCCGCCTGGTTCGCCTGCGCCTGGGCGATCTGCGCCTGCTGCTGAATGGCCGCGTTGTGCGGTGACGACATCGCCACGATGTAGCCCAGGCCGTCGTCGTCGATCGACTGGATCTGGAGGGCGTCAACGGTCAGGCCGATCCTGGCCATCTCCTCCTTGGAACCGTCGAGCACCTCGGTGGCCAGTTTCTGGCGTTCCCGGATGATCTGCTCGACGGTCATCGAACCGATGATCGAGCGCAGGTGACCGGCGAAAATCCGCCCGGTGAGCACGGACATTTGGTCTTGGTCTGACAGGAATCGTTGCGCCGCACTGATGATGCTCTCGGTGTCGTTGCCGACCTTGAACGCGATCACCGACCGCACGTTCAACGTGATTCCCTGTTGGGTGACGCACTTTTCGGCGACCTCGGCCTCACACATGGCCAGCGTCAGGAACCGGACCTTCCGGAAGAACGGCATGATGAAGGCGCCGTGGCCGGTCACGACGCGGAAGGGTGCGTTGCCTTTGGTTCGCGCGCCCGAGACCAGCATCGCCTCGTCGGGATCGGGGACTCTATAACCGAGCATGGTGAAATCCTCGCACGGAGTGACAGCGCTTTCGGTCAGAAATCCAAATCGATCCACGGCTCGACGACGACGGTGCGGGATTCGCGTACGTCGATTACCAAGACCTTGGTGCCCTTGGGTAATGGTTCGGCGGACCAGGCCAGGTAGGTCTCCTTGGCACCGCGCACGGTCAGCAACACCTCGCCCGCGCCATGCGCACCGCGGGTCGCCACGACCAACGGCCCGACAGATCCGATCACCGACGCGTCGCTCACGTTCTAGACCCAGTACGGCACCCGGGCGCGGTACTGGCGCATCGCTACCGCCGCGAGCAGCCACCCGACCGCGGTCAGCGTCAGCACCACCATCCAGTGCCGGAGCTCTTGATGGGCGCCCAGCAGGGGCGCCCGCACGATATCGAGGTAGTGCAGCAGCGGGTTGAGTTCCACGATCTGCGACCAGCGCCCCGCGCCCTGCTGGCGCAGCGTCTCGTCGTTCCAGATGATCGGCGTCATGAAGAACAGCAACTGCACGATGGAAAACAGCAGCGGACCGATATCGCGGTAGCGGGTCGACAGGATGCCGAAGCACAGCGACACCCACACGCAATTGAGCACGATCAACGCCAGAGCCGGGACGACGGCCAAGTCGGCCCATGACCACGGCTTGGGATAGATCAGCGCGATGACAAGGTAGATCACGATGTTGTGCGCGAACAGAATCATCTGCCGCCACACCAGTCGGTACACGTGCACCGAAATCGGGGTCGGCAACTGCTTGATCAGCCCCTCATTGGCGACAAAGACGTCGGCGCCCTCCAGGATCGCGGCATTGATCAGGTTCCAGATGATGAGGCCGAGCGTGACGTAGGGCAGGTGCACCGACAGCTGCAGGTGGAACAGCTTGGAATACAAGCCCCCCATCGCGACAGCGGTCGTCCCGGTCGCGATAGTGATCCAGAACGGTCCCAGCACCGAGCGCCGATACCGCTGTTTGATGTCCTGCCATCCCAAGTGCAGCCACAGCTCGCGCCGGCGGTAACCGTCGATCAGGTCGCGACGGGCACGGCCCAAGGTTTTGGACTGGCTGGCAGCATCGGCTAAGGCCATCTGCACCGCTCCTCCTCATCGCTTCGCTCTGTATCGTCACCCGCGCGCGTCACCAGAACTCCTCAGGACTCCTCGGGTCGCCGGAACCGCTCGCGACGTCCCAGGCGGCGTAACCGCACCCACTCCAGCAAACCCGCAGGGTCGCGACGCGACACCAGAAAGAACCAGCCGAACCGCAGCCACTCTTGCGTCAACAACCGGCGCAGCCCAGGTTGCGACAGCAGGTAACCGCGGTTGCGATAGGTGAAGTACCGCTTGGCCGGGTCTTCCGGATACTGCGTGTGCATCCGGCCGCCCAGGATCGGCTTGAACTCTGCTGATCCGCAGGGATGCAGGTAGGAGGCAGTCAAGCAGGTTCCGAACGGCAAATCGGACCGAACCAGCCGCCGGTGCATCTCCACCTCGTCACCGCGGATGAACAACCGCAGATCGGGCACCCCGATCGCCTCCAGCGTCGAGGCGCGAAACAGCGCCCCGTTGAACAGTGACGCGATTCCGGGCAGCAGGTCCTGGCCGGGTCGGGTACGCAGTTCACTGACCTGCCTGCGCCACACCAGGCCGCGGCGCAGCGGAAACGCCAGCAGCTGTGGATCCTGTGCGTTGCACACTATCGGCGACACCTCGGCCAGCCGGTGGCGCCGGGCACAGTCGAGCAAGGTCGCCAGAACTCGGGTGTTCTGCGGGTGCCCGTCGTCGTCGGCCAGCCACACCCAGTCGGCGCCCTGCGCCAGCGCCTGCAGCATGCCCAGCGCGAACCCGCCTCCGCCGCCGAGGTTTCGGCGCGAACCCAGATATGTGGTCGGAATCGGTTGCCCTGCAACCAGATCCCGGACCCGTTCGTCGTCGCCGTTGTCGACGACGATCAGGTGGTCCGGCAGCCGGGTCTGGGTGGTCAACACGTCAAGCGACTTCGCCAGCTCGTCGAGACGCCGGTGAGTGACGACGACCGCGCACACCGAGTCATTCATCGGCCGATGCCCGTCTGGTGAGCTGCTCATCAGTCTCGGTCAACACGTCGCGCACATGGCGGGCGGCTTCCTCACCCTCGTAGGCACGCACCACGTCTTCGATACCACCGGTCAGTTTGATCGTCCCGTGGTCGATCCACATTGCGGTCTTGCACAACCGGGCCAGGAATTCGTTGGAGTGGCTGGCGAAAACAAGGATCCCGGAGCGCTCCACCAGCCCCTGCAGCCGGGACTGGGCCTTCTTCAGGAAGTCGGCGTCCACCGCGCCGATGCCTTCGTCGAGCAGCAGAATCTCTGGATCGATGCTGGTCACCACTCCCATCGCGAGTCGCACCCGCATCCCGGTCGAGTAGGTGCGCAACGGCATCGCCAGATAGTCGCCCAGTTCGGTGAACTCGGCGATCTCGTCGACCTTGGCCAGCATTTGGCGGCGCGTCTGCCCCAGAAACAGGCCGCGGATGATGATGTTCTCGTAGCCCGAGATCTCCGGATCCATTCCGACACCAAGGTCGAACACCGGCGCTACCCGGCCGGTCACCGTCGCCGAGCCCCGCGTCGGCTCGTAGATCCCCGACAGCAGCCGCAGCAGCGTCGACTTCCCGGCCCCGTTGTGGCCGACCAAACCGACCCGGTCACCCAGCGTCAGCGACATGGTGATGTCGCGCAGCGCTTCGATGACCACCACATTGGAATTGTTGCGGCCGATCGTGCCGCCGGCTTTGCCCAGGAAGGTTTTCTTCAGCGACCGTGACTTGGCGTCGAAGATGGGAAACTCCACCCACGCGTTGCGGGTCTCGATATGAGCACTGCGCGGGCCCGACATCTTCTTATAGGTATTGCCCGGTACCTGACTGACCGGGTCCGCCGGGCCGGCTGAGTCCCGGCGGCAGCGCACCCTGGCGCATCTGCTCCAGCTGCGCGCGGGCGGCCATCTGCTGGGCGAACAACGCGGTCTGGATGCCGTGAAACAGCCCTTCCAGCCATCCGACCAGCTGCGCCTGGGCGATGCGCAGCTCGGCGTCCGACGGGGCGGCGCCCTCACCGAACGGCAGCGTGAGTCGGTCGAGTTCCTCGCGCAGTTCCGGTGCCAGCCCCTCTTCGAGTTCCCGGATGCTGGTCGCGTGGATGGCGCGCAGCCGGTTGCGGCTGGCCTCGTCCAGCGGCGCCGCCCGCACCTCTTCGAGCAGTTGTTTGATCATGGTGCCGATGCGCATCACCTTCGCAGGCTGCTCGACCAGGTCGGTCAGCAACCGATCATCGGAGTCGGACTCATGCCGTCCGCCCGGCGCGGCATCGATGTCGCCGATGATCTCGATGCCGTCGTCATCGTTGCCGATACTCACTCCAGTCCCTCTCCTCGGCCGGCCGGCCTGGTGTGGCCGCCGGCCCGTCAACGTCTGTTGTTGGGTCTCGTGGCGGGGTCGTGTCCGCGCCATTCGTAAATGGCAGCTCCACCATTGTCGTAGATCTTCGCCCACGACTTCGATCTGTCTAGCGACCTTAACCCGTCGGGGATGACGAACCCGCGCACGATGGGTGCGCTGAGCATGACGTAGCGGATGTTGAGTACACGGAGGGCGTCGCCGACACGCGGGTCGGTGTCCGCGTCGTCGGCGTATGCCCAGAAGATGAACCGGTAGTAGCCCGGCCCCTGTTGCACCGGGTAGTCGTAATGCGTCCACAGCGGGTGCAGGTCGGCCACCGCGTACATCCATGCAGTCCCGTCGGTGTTGCCATTGCCAATCAGCGTCTGCCGGGCCCCGGGCAGGGTGGCCAGATACGCCATGGCGTCCAGATCTTTCTGGTTGATGATCACCGAGTCGTACTTGTCGCCGAAGAGGAACCGGTGCCGCGGAAAGTAGTGCCACGCACTGGCCACGCTGACCGTCACTATCAGCACCCCCGTGGCGACTAACCGGACCGGCGCGGTCACTGGCCGGTCGGTAATGCGGCCGGCCAGCCGGCGTGCCGCCGTCACCGACACCACGGCAATGCCCAGCAGCGCGACACCAGCCATCGGCGTGAGCAGCAGTGTGGTCGCCGCGGCCAGCCGACGCGGGTCTTTGTAGAAGAACTCGCCGAACGCGCCGGCCACCGCTCCGACCGGACTGCCCAGCGGTGTCCCGGCGTCGACGTTCACCACCACCAGCAGCAGCCATACCGCCAGTGGCCACCAGATCTTTTTGACCAGCAGAATGACCCCGCCGACGGCGGTCAAGCCGATCAAGGCGTATTGGACGGGGAAGTCGTTCATGTGCCGGGAGTGCTGGAACACGGCGTCGAACAGGCCCCGTTTCTTGCTGAGGTAAGTCAGGAAGGAATGCCCGGCGATGATGTCTTCTTGTTGCCTGACGCTGATGAACTGCGGTAACAGGATCAGCGTGGTCGGTGCCACGACCGCCGCCAGGGTCGCTAGGTCGGCCGCCCGCCCGCGTACTGGCCGCCATAAGGCGTCCAGCAGCCACCACGCCACCAGGAACAGCACGACGACGACGCCGCCGGTGATGTGTACCGAGAAGACTCCGGTCAGCGCCAGGACCGCCACCGGGACGCGGTCGCGATGCCGCAACGCGGAAGTGATCAACACAAACGTCGGCGCGGCGATACCGTATGCGGCCAGGTTGGGCATGGCTGCGGTGTCGAACTCGACGTAGGGCACCGCGGTGAAAGACGCCGAGATCGCGGCTGCCGCGGCCGCCGCCCCGGTGGTGCGCCACTGTCCGGCCGTCTCGCGCAGCAGACGCCAGGTCAGCACCGCGGCGCTCACCGGGAACAGCCACATCGCTGCCGCCAGCGAGCTGAGGGTGTAGCCGGTTGTCGGTGCCGCGCCGGTCAGCTGGCAGAACACCGCGACCAGCGCGTGAAAAGTGGAGGGGTAGTACAGCAGCGCATGCGTTTCCACATTGCGCAGCTCACCCATGTGGGTCGACGACGCCTGGCCGGTGTCGAGGATGAACCGCACGGTGTTCGCGTGCCAAACCGCGTCCCAGGTGCTGGGGACGGATTGCCAGTGAGGTATGCCGCGCACGGCCGCGTACCCGATCAGCAGTACGCCCAGCACGACCCCGGCGGCCACCGTCACCGCCGGCCATTTGCCGACCGCCCGCGATTCGCCCGCAGTGTCGCGGTACCGGGCCAGCGCCAGCGACAACACCGCCACCAGTACCGCGATCACTGCCAGGCTGGCCAGCGCCGTCCAAGCGTTCCAAGGGATTCCGAGCGCACCGAACGGGATGATGGCCAGCGCGATTACCCCATAGGTGAGGGCCGGGGCAACCGCGACCGTGATCGGCCAAGTTAGCTGCGCGGTGCGAGCAACGATGGCACCGGGCAGAATCAGTAACAGCAATGCCATGACGATTCCGCACCCCAGCCCCACTGCACTAGTATGGCTGGCCGGGTGACCTAGCTCGGGACGGCGGGGACGTATCTGGGCGCCCGCGCTACCGTCACGAGCCGCAGACTGGCGGAAACTCTAAGGTGGCTGGCATGGCTTACGACGTCGCCCGGGTGCGCGGACTACACCCGTCGCTGGGTGACGGGTGGGTGCATTTGGACGCGCCCGCGGGGATGCTGATACCGGAATCGGTCGCGACCACCGTGTCGACCGCGTTCCGGGGTTCCGTCGCCAGCACCGCCGGTCCGCACCCATCGGCGCGGCGCAGCGCAGCGGTCCTGGAGGCGGCGCGTCTGGCGGTGGCCGACCTGGTCAACGCCGATCCGCGCGGCGTGGTGTTGGGCGCTGACCGGGCTGTGTTGCTGTCGTCGCTGGCCGACGCTTCGTCGTCGCGGGCCGGGTTGGGCTACGAAGTGATCGTCAGCCGTATCGACGATGAGGCGAACATCGCTCCGTGGTTGCGGGCCGCGAACCGGTTCGGCGCCAAGGTGAAATGGGCCGAGGTCGACATCGAAACCGGCGAGCTGCCGACCTGGCAGTGGGAGAGTCTGATCGGCAAGCCGACCCGTCTGGTCGCCGTGGCCTCGGCGTCGGCGACTCTCGGCACGACCACCGACCTGCGGGGAGTGACCAAGCTGATCCACGACGTCGGGGGGATGGTTGTGGTGGATCATTCCGCCGCCGCGCCCTATCGGCTGATCGATATCGACGAGATCGAAGCGGACGTGGTGGCGGTGAACGCGGTCAGCTGGGGTGGTCCGCCGATCGGGGCGCTGGTATTTCGTGACCCGGCGCTGATCGATGCATTCGGCTCGGTGTCGACCAACCCGTACGCCACCGGCCCGGCGCGCCTGGAGCTGGGAGTGCACCAGTTCGGACTCTTAGCCGGTGTGGTCGCGAGCATCGAATACCTTGCCTCATTGGATGAGTCAGCTCGCGGCAGCCGGCGGGAACGCCTGCTCGGCTCAATGGAATCGGCCGCCTCGTATCTAGACCGGATCTTCGACTACCTGATGGTGTCGCTGCGGTCGTTGCCGTTGGTGATGGTGATCGGCCGGCCCGAGGTGCACATACCGGTGGTGAGTTTCGCTGTCAACGACGTGCCGGCCGATCGCGTGGTGCAGCGGCTGGCGGACAACGGGATCCTGGCGATCGCCAATGCCAACTCTCGGGTGCTCGACTCGATAGGTGTCAACGACATTGGCGGCGCGGTCACCGTCGGGCTCGCGCATTACTCGACGACCGGTGAAGTCGACCAGTTGCTGCGCGCCCTGGCGTCGCTGGGCTGACGCCGTCGCCGATGTTACTCGACTGTCAACACGACCTTGCCGGTCACGTGACCATCGGTCAGCAGGCGATGCGCTTCGGCGGCCTTCGCGACCGGCAGGCGTTCGCCGATCACCGGGCGGACCCGGCCGTCGGCAAACATCGGCCACACCGATTCCACCACTGCTTCGACGATGCCGCTTTTGCTGTGCGGACCGCTGGTCGGTCGGCCCCGCAGCGCGGTACCGATCACCCGGGCGCGTTTGCTCACCAGCTTGCCGAGATTCAGTTCGCCCTTCACCCCGCCTTGCATACCGATGACGATCAGTTGACCGTCGCTGGCCAGCGCATCAATGTTGCGGTCCAGGTAGGCGGCACCCATGATGTCGAGAATCACGTCCGCGCCCGCACCCTCGGTCGCCTCGCGCAGACGTGCGACGAAGTCCTCGTCGCGGTACGAGATCGCTATGTCGGCGCCCAGTTCTCGGCAGAATCGCAGCTTGGCCGCTGATCCCGCGGTGACCGCTACTCGCGCGCCCGCTGCCCGGGCGATCTGGATCGCGTGACTACCCACCCCGCTGGCGCCGCCGTGAATCAGCACCACCTGGCCGCTGCGGAGGTGCGCTGTCAGCACTAGGTTCGACCACACCGTGCACGCCACCTCGGGGAGGCCCGCCGCGTCATGAAGGTCGACACCGTCGGGAACCGGCATGACCTGCCCGACGGGGACGGCGACGTATTCGGCGTAGCCACCGCCGGCCAGCAGAGCACACACCGGTTGCCCGACCGACCATCCCGCGACATCGTCGCCCACCGCGGCGACTTCACCGGCGACCTCCATGCCGAGGATCTCGCTGGCGCCCGGGGGAGGCGGATAGTGTCCCGCGGCCTGCAATACGTCGGCGCGGTTGACCCCGGCGGCACTGACCTTGATGAGGACCTCGCCGCGGCCGGGACGCACGTCGGGAACCTCTTGCCAGCGAAGTTGATCGGCGGAATGAGCGACGATCGCATGCATGTGGGACACGCTACGTCGGGGTGAATCTGCGTCGCCACTGCGCGGCGACCAAATTCAGACCGCTGGCGGGGAATAACCGGGGAGCGGGACCGCTTGCTCACGAAAGCCGATCGGGAGGGGTGTCCGATGAAAATTGGCATCGCCACATTCGTCAACGACGACAGCATCGACACGGTATCGCTGGCGCGTGCGGTCGAAGAGCGCGGATTCGAGTCCCTGGTGCTCGCCGAGCACACCCACATCCCGGCAAGCCGCGAGTCTCCATACCCAGGCGGTGGTGAGCTGCCGCAGATCTACTACCGCACTTTGGACCCGTTCGTGACGCTGGCTGCGGCGGCGGCCGTGACGTCCAAGATCGAGCTTTTCACCGGCATCGCGTTGCTCATTCAACGCGACCCGATCATCACCGCCAAGGAAGCGGCGAGCATCGACCTGATATCGGGCGGCCGGTTCGTCTTCGGCGTGGGCGCCGGCTGGAATATCGAGGAGTTGCGCGACCACGGCACCGACCCGAAGACACGCGGCGCGCTGCTCGACGAGCGCATCGAGGCCATCAAAGCGCTCTGGACCGAGGAACCTGCCGAATTCCATGGCAAGTATGTGAATTTTCCGCCGGCCTACAGCCGCCCCAAACCGGTACAGCAACCACACCCACCAATCTTTATCGGCGGCAACTCCGATGCCACAGTCAAGCGGGTGATCCGGCACGATGCGGGCTGGATATCCAATTCGATGCCACCACCGCAGCTCGCCAAACGCATAGACCAGTTACGCGACGCCGCCGGTCATGACGTTCCGCTGGCGATGTTCGGCACTCCCGCCGACCTCGACTACTGGCGGGCTGCGGAAGACCTGGGTTATGGCCGAGTGGCGCTGTTTTTGCCCACCCGCCCGCGCGATGAGTCACTGCGACTGCTCGACGCTTACCTGGATCTGTTGAGGCAGTACCGCAACTAGGTCATGGAGAAGCTTTGCATAGTGCAATACTCTCGGGGTGGTCGACCACCGGGGTGATGAGGTGGATCTGGCCCTGTACTTGCGTGCCGTCGCGTGCCGTCCGGGTTTTCGCCGCGCTTGCCGAGCGCAGCGCGGAATCGATGGGACTCACCCTTGCGCAGATGCGCCTGCTGTTTACCGTGTCTGACCTGGGAGTGGCCTCCTGCTCGGCAGTCGCCGCTCGGCTGCATGTCAGCGTCTCCTCGGTGACGAGGTTGATTGCGCCCGGCGATGTCGGCTCTGGTGTCGCGCAACGGCAGCCCCGTCAACGCGTCGGTGGTTGACCTGGAGCTGACAGCGAATGGTGTCGCGACGGTACGAAGCGTCACCGCCAGCCGAGAACGAGAGCTGCGTGCGGCACTCGCCGAGATCGATGTTCCGACCGTGTCTGCCACCACTCGCGGATTGGCATTTCTCATCGCCGGCATCGGTGACCAAGTGTTCTCATGAGCGCGCGCCTCGCAGACTTCACGGTCGACAGGCGCATGTTGCTGACCACGGCGCTGGCACTTCCCATCGGCGCGCTGTCGGCGGCCGCGGCGTGGTGCCTGCTGCGGCTGATCGGGCTGGTCACGAACCTCGTTTTCTACCAGCGATGGGCCGTCGACCTGGTGGCACCAGGAGCGCAGCACCATCCGTGGTGGCTGGTTCTGGGCGCTCCAATCGGTGGCGGTGTGGTGGTCGGCGTCATGGCGCGGTTCGGTTCGGAGAAGATCCGTGGTCACGGCATGCCCGAGGCCATAGAGGCGATCCTCACCCGGGGCAGCCGCGTCGACCCGAATGTTGCCTTGTTGAAGCCTGTTTCGGCGGCGATCAGTATCGGCACCGGTGGTCCGTTCGGCGCTGAGGGGCCGATCATCATGACGGGCGGAGCGCTCGGTTCGATTCTCGCGCAGCACCTGCATCTGACCGCCGACGAACGAAAAATTTTGCTGGTTTCCGGGCGCCGCCGGCGGCATGGCGGCCACCTTCAATTCTCCACTGGCATCCATTCTCCTGGCGGTCGAGCTGCTGCTGTTCGAATGGCGGCCGCGCAGCTTGGTCCCGGTCAGTGCCGGGGTAGCGGTGGCGACGGTGGTTCGCCAGTTCATCCTGGGTACCGCGCCGGTTTTCCCTGTCATCGCGCCAGTTACCGGCATTCACTGGCCCATAGATGTGTTGGCGCTTGTCATCGGTATCTGCGGCGCCACGGTGGCCATCGCCGCTACCCGGTTGGTGTATCTGGCAGAAGACGCCTTCGCGCGTCTGCCGATTCACTGGATGTGGTGGCCGGCTATCGGCGGAGGTGTGATCGGGTTGGGTGGTCTGGTCGAGCCGAGAGCTCTGGGCGTCGGCTACGACGTGATCAGGGCGCTGCTCACCGGCCAGGCCACCCTTTCGCTGATCGTGGGCATCCTTGTTGTGAAGACCGCGATCTGGTCGTTGTCGTTGGGTTCCGGGACGTCGGGTGGCGTGCTGGCCCCGGTGATGGTTCACTTGACCGGAATCGTCTTCACGCTCGAACTCACGCATCTCTGGCCGGCGATGTTCCCTCTCACGATCGCCTCGATCACGGCCTATGCCGCGTCGGTGCTTCTGCTCGACCGGTCGATCTTGACCGAGAAGATTGCCCGGCGCGGACTGCATCTCACCCGTGACTACACCACCGACCCGCTGGAAACCTTCTTCGTGGCCGACGTGATGCGTACCGAGCCCGCACCTACTCCGGCGGGCGGCATTGTCGAGACTCGCGACACCTTGCGGCACGCCGCGAATGTGCTTGCTGAATCGGGCGGTCTTCCGCTGAAAGTCGTGACACCCGACGGTGCTGAGCAGGGTCATCTGCTGCTGCAGGATCTACTGGTGCTCATTTGCACGACCTCAACGAGGCCACCGACCGCAGCCGACACTTGTTTGCCCCGTCCCGAGGCTGTCCCGGCGCGCCGTTCGTCCAGCAAGCCCCACCCGCGATTTCTGACCGTAAGTAACCGGCTCGCAGGCTAACCTTGCGACGCTCGTCGGCATTAATATGACGTGATGGAAGGCCTCATCGCCGGCCGGACACCCGGAGAGATGCCGGGGCTCGACATCGCCGAACAGAAATCGTGGCAGAACTTCCTGGACTGCGGCTTGCGGCTGTACGCGACGGTGAATCGGCTGCTGACCGAGCAGCACAACTTGTCGCTGTTCGAAGTCCGGGTACTCGAGCTACTCGACACCGCGAAGAACGGCTCGGCCCGGATGGGTGATCTCGCGGAGGCGCTGCCGTCGCTGCCGAGCCGTTTGACGAGACAGATCGGTCGTTTGGAAGCTCAGGGCTTGGTGCAGCGCGGCGCCAGCATCGATGACCGTCGCGGTGTGGTCGCCAGCATCACCGAGGACGGCCGGGCGGTGGCGCGCAAGGCGATGATGACCTACGCCCAAGGCGTACGGACTTATTACCTCGGCCAATTATCGCGAACGCAGATGGCCGCGACGGGCGAGAACTGCCGTCGGATCAGCGCCGCGCTGAAGCGCTCTGAGCACTCGGCGAAGCTCGGCCGCATTTAGCCCAGGGCTACGCTTTACGGCGGTGGCGTGGCAGAGCGGCCTAATGCACTCGCCTTGAAAGCGAGAGACGGCAAACACCGTCCGGGGGTTCAAATCCCTCCGCCACCGCCTCCGCCACCGCCTTTGTGATTCGCGCCGCGCCGCGCGGTCTTCTCGGCTGCCCGTTGCCTTCCAGGCTTAAAAGGATGGGGGGCAATCCCCCGTGGCCTCCATCGTCCCCGAACGTGAAATGGTTGCGAGTTTTTCGTGCGACCGTCACAACCAGTTCACGTTCGATGAGCGGCCCGAATCAGTGCAGCGTCGGCGCGTAGCGCAGCACGGCCCCGATGCCGTCGACAGGAGCGACCCGTTCGTCGGTGCGCACCAGGGCCGCCCCTATCGAGACCGCAACGAATGGCAACGCCTCGTCGGCTCGTACCGTCTTGGCGGGTGCCGCTCCTTGCTCGGACAGCACTTCGGGACTCGGGGCGATGGTCGTCAGCTCTGCGTCGGCGACCACCGTGGCATCTCCGATGTCGCCGATGATCAACGTCTCGACCGCGCCCTGGCGCAGGGCCGAGCACACCGGACCGAGGCCTTCGGCCGCCAGCCCGGATTGCCGGCCGATCTCGGCGGTGAACGTCGCTGCGATGTCGTCGAGTTCGGCATTGCGGCGCTTGAGCAACTCCGCCTCGATGGCCCGCTCGACCTCGTCGAAGTCGTGTCCGCTGTGCCGCGCGCCGACCTCCAACGCAACTGCGCGGTCGGCGACATGCTTCGGTAAGGCGGCGTGCAGATCCGATCGCGATCGCACTTCACCGACGAGGAAAATCGCCTGGGCCGCGGTTCGGTCGACGAGTTCGGCGACGCGGTCGGCGACGGCGCGGATATTCTTGCGGCCGGCTTCATCGGCGCGCTTTTGCGGGTCGCCATACCCCGCGTTTTCCGCCCCGGCGGCTTTGTGCACCGGATGGCCGCCCCCATCGACGGTCTCGGAGCCGAGATTGCCGTTGCGGTGCAGGGTGATGTCGGCACCGGTGTGGTCGACCGCCACCAGCACGTAGGTCGGGAACTCCATCGCGTGTTCGACGATCGGCACCACGTAGGGCAGATCGGAGAATCGCACGACCGCGGTGGCGGCAGGGCGCAACAGGTGTTCGTTGATGACGACGCCGTCGGCGCCGGCGATCACCGCGCGGCCGCTGCGGCCGACCGGAGCCCGCAGCTTCTTCACCGCATCCTCGACATCGGCTAGGACCGCCTCCTCGGCACCCCGCTCGAGAAGTTGCTCGCGGACTTCACGCCACTTCAGGTCAAGCTGGGTCTCGGCGTCCTCAGTGTCGTGGGTGTCCTCGAAATACACCGATGCGAAGGGGCCCTTGGTGGTCAGCAGCTGACGGAAACGGTCGGCATCCATGACCACTAGGGTGCCCACCGATCACCCTGACAAACTAAGCCCGGTCGCCTTCACTGTCGTCGAAGAAGCGCCAGTCGCCCTCGGCTTCGACTTCCATGCGCCAGCCGAGCTCGCTGTTGTCGGCTTGCTGATCAACGAACCAGGCGTGGGCGTCGTCGGCACTTTCGATGTCCTTGGTGGCGACGACCTCGCCGTGGGGGTTGAGCACTCGGTAGGTAGCCATACCGCCATTGTTTCCCCGTCGGCAGGGATCCCAACCGCCGATATTGCTGAGCTACCCGTCAGTCCGCGGGATCGCGGCGGTGATCGTGTCCAGCAAGTCACCGTAGCGCTTGGCTTCGGGGTCCCGGCCCGGCTTGCCGGTGCTAACCAGCCCGGCCGCCAGCTTGCGCTCCGGATCGGCCCAGATGGCGATGTTCGTCAGACCCAAATGTCCGAATGCGGCCGGCGCGTTGCGGCCGAACGGGCCGAATCTCGTCGAGCCCAGCATGAACCCGGTTCCCCAGCGCAGCGGCGCAAGGCCCACCGCGAAGTCGGGCCGCAGGCGTCGGCATTGCCGCACCGCACCTTGAACCGTCTCGGGCCGCAGCACTTGCACACCGTCGAGCTCGCCGCCCCGGCGCAGCAGTTCGGCGAAGCGCGACAGCTCTTCGGCGTTGGAGACGGTGTTCGACGACGGCACCACGGTGGTGAGGAAGAACTCGGTGTTGGTGATCGGGATCATCTCGTGCACCGTTCCGCCGATGGCCCTCCGAAACGCTGCTGCGATGGGCGCCGGGAGGGGCCTGCCGGTGGCGTGACTCGGGGCGACCAGCGGGACATCCTTTTTGGCGACTCCGAAGTTGGTCCACCGAAACCCAAGCGGGTCAAGGATTTCGGCCGCCAAAATGTCGCGGATGTTCTTGCCGGTGGCAGCTGAGACGATCTCGCGCATCAGTGGACCCCAGGTCAGCGCGTGGTAAAGATGCAGCAAGCCCGGGGGGTACACCGGCTTGAGGTTGCCCAGTTGTTCGCGAGCGTATTCGCTGTCATCGGCGCGGTTGAGATCCGGCGTAGGGCCGGTGGGAAACGGCACTCCCGCGCTATGGGTCATCACGTGCCGGATCGTCGTGCGATGTTTGCCGTAACTGGTGTAGGTGGGCAGATACTCGCAGACCCGGTCGTCGAGGGAGAAGACGCCGCGTTCCACCAGCATGTGGACGACGGTGGCAGTGATCGCCTTGGCCGAGGAGTACACGCAGAATGGCGTGTCCGTCGTCACCGCTACCTTGTCGGCGTCCGGTGGGTCGGTCGGGGCGTTGCCCCAGCCATGCCCGATTGCCCGGTTGAGCACGACTCGCCCGTTGTGCCGCAGGCACAGCTGGATCGCCGGGTGCATGCCGGCCTGGTACCAGTGCCGGGCGGCCTGCCAGATGCGATCGACAGCGGCCTGGTCGATCGTCGCGTGGTCCTCTTCGCCGATTGCCGTGACGGCGTCCAGGTCGTCCGGCACGCGGATCCTGCCATCTGAAGTCATCTGCGTGCTATTCACCGGTGAACTGCGGCGGGCGCTTGGCGAAGGTCGCCGAGATGCCCTCGGTGAGGTCTTTGGACGGCAGGAAGGCGGCGTTCCAGGCAGCGACATAGCGCAAACTCGCCGACACGGCCGAAATCCGTTGCTGGTCAAGGACATCCTTGATGCCGTGCACGGTCAGCGGCGGGTTGGCGGCGATCTCGCCGGCGGTGTCGTGGGCGGCGGCCAAGGTGGCGTCGGCGTCGGCGAATACGTCGTTGACCAGACCGATTTTCTCCGCGCGGGCGGCGTCGATGTCTTTGCCGGTCAGCGCGAGTTCACGTAGATGTCCGTCGTTGAGGATCAGCGGCAGCCGGGCCAGGCTGCCGACGTCCGCAACGATGGCCAGTTTGACTTCGCGCACCGAGAATTTGGCGTCGGCGCTGGCATAGCGGATGTCGACGGCGGAAACCAGGTCCACTCCGCCGCCGATGCACCAGCCGTGCACCGAGGCGATCGTCGGGGTGCGGCAGTCGGCCACCGCGGTGATCGCTTTCTGCATGCGCTGAATTTCGGCGTGGAAATCCGCGCGCGGACGGGCCAGCGCGCCGTCGGCGAGCAGGGGCGTGAACGACCCACCCATCGCGGGTACGTCCAAGCCGTAGCTGAAGTTGCGGCCGGAGCCGGTGATGACGATGGCCCTGACCTCCCGGTCGGCGTCCAACTCGGCGAACAGTTTGGGCAACTCCGACCAGAACGCGGGCCCCATCGCGTTGCCCTTACCGGGACCGATCAGCGTGACTTGGGCGACCTGGTCCTTGGTCTCGACGGTGACGGATTCGTATGAGTCGACCATGGACAGACCGTAGCCTGGCAGCCATGCCGTCTGATTTGCGACCCGGTCCCGACTCGCCACCCACGGACGAATTCCACAGCGCAGAAGCGGCGCTGGGCGTGCTGCAACGGGTTTTGCATCCAATCTCGCGCGACGAGCTGTCGCGGCAGACACCGTGCGCGGAGTTCGATGTGGCTGCGCTGACGGATCATCTGCTGAATTCGATCACGTTGGTTGGTGGGTCGGTGGGTGCGGAATCTCCGCCACGCGCCGCCGACGACTCGGTCGAGCGGCGGGTCATCATCACCGCCCGGTCCGCTTTGGACGCCTTGCGCCGCCAGGGTTTGGACCACACCGCGACGCTCGGCGGCAACGAGCTACCCGTAAGGGTGCTCGCCGGCATCTTGTCGCTCGAATTCCTGGTGCATGCCTGGGATTACGCGGTGGCCACCGGACACCCGGTGCACGTCGCCGACTCGATGGCCGAATACGTGTTAGGGCTGGCCCACGACATCATCACTCCGCAGGGCCGCTCGGCGGCGGGCTTCGCCGACCCGGTTGAATCGCCCGCCGACGCCGGCGCGCTGGATCGGCTTGTCGCCTTCACCGGTCGCAATCCGGCTGCTTGAGCGGAGCTGTTTATACCCGCTCCAGGTAGAAGTAGTACAGCCGGCCGCCGTTGAGGGCGAACTTGCCGTTCATGATTCCCATCACGGTGTTGGCGTCGATGCGTTTGAAGTGGTCGTGCGAGGGCTGACCGTCGTACACCATCGTGGCGGTGATTTCGCCGCGGAACTCTTCCAGCCACAGGGTGGCTTCGCCCTTGCCCAACTCGACGTTGGAGTACTTGGTGCCGTCAGCGTCCAGGCACACCAAGGGCTTGACGTCGGCGGCGGAGTTGAACGTCTTGCCGAACCAGCGGGCCTCCTTGAGGGCGGCGTTCAGTTTATGGTCGGTGTTGAAGCCGTGGCCTCTCCATTCGCCCAGCATCCCGTCGATCGTGGCGGGCCGAAGGCTCGCCCAGTACTCGTCGAGCTCGGCGTCGCTGATCAGCTCGGTGCGCTCGACGAGCTCGACGAACTTCTTCCGGGCCCGCTGGTGGCTCATCACTTCACACTATGGCGCCACTCCCACGCGAACCGCAGCAGGGCGTCGTTTTCCTCCGGCGCTCCGATCGTGATGCGGACACCGTCAGTGCCGTACGGACGGACCACGATACGTGCGTTGGCGGCCTGCCCGACAAAGTCCGCTGTGCGCGGCCTTAAGGGCAGCCACACGAAGTTGGCCTGCGACGGCGGCAGGTCGAACCCGGCGTCGCATAAGCCCGCGGTGACCCGTGCCCGTTCGGCGACGACGGCGTCGGTGCGGGTCAGCAATTCGTCGGCGGCGTCGAGCGAGGCCATCGCGGCGGCTTGCGAGATGCTGGTCGCCGTGAACGGGACGTACGCCTTGTCCAGTGCGGTGATCACCTCGGGATGGCCGACCGCGTAGCCCACCCGCAGCCCAGCCAAACCGTAAGCCTTCGAGAACGTCCGCAGCACAACGACATTGCTATGATCACGGACCAGGGCGAGACTGTCGGGCAGCATGCCGTCGCGAATGTACTCGACGTACGCCTCATCGATGGCGATCAGAATGTCCGGCGGTACCGCCTCGACGAATCGGATCAGTCCATCGGGATCGACGACGGTCGACGTCGGATTGTTGGGATTGCAGACGAAGATCAGCCGGGTGCAGTCGGTGACCGCGGCCAGCATGGCCTGAAGGTCGAAGGTGTGGTCGCACAACGGCACCTGAACTCCGGTGGCGCCGGCCAGCCTGACCTGCAGCGGGTAGATCTCGAAGCTGCGCCACCCGAACACCACCTCGTCGCCCACCGAGGCGCTGATCTGAATGAGTTGCTGGCACAGGCTTACCGAACCGCAGCCGACGGCGATGTGTTCGGGTGCCCAGCCTCGTGGTCCGCCGGCTCTACCGGAGTTCAAGTGTTTGGTCAGCGCCGACTTCAGCTCGACGCAGCCGTTGTCGGGGTAGCGGTTGACGATGTCGGTGGCCTGCTCGATGGCGGCGCGAACGCTGGGCAGCGGCCCGGACACGGTCTCGTTGCTGGCCAGCTTGACCGCACCCGGCACCGTCTTGCCTGGCAGGTAAGCGGGCAATTTCGCCAGCTCGGGGCGCAGGCGGGCGGTCACGTCGACAGCATATGTCGACCGGTGACCACCCCGTCCGCATTGTCGCCAGGCTAGAGTCGGGTACCCTCGTGAAGTCCAAGGAGGCGTGCCAGAGCGGCCGAATGGGACTCACTGCTAATGAGTTGTCCTCTTACCGGGGACCGGAGGTTCAAATCCTCTCGCCTCCGCGAAGACAACTGAACAGGCGCCCGTAGCTCAACGGATAGAGCATCTGACTACGGATCAGAAGGTTGGGAGTTCGAATCTCTTCGGGCGCGCAATTGGTGGAGTGGGCCGGCCCCATGACGCGCGAGAATGTCTATGTGGATTTCGCGATGCGATACGACCGTTGGTACCGCCCGTTCGCCACCGTGATCGGCCTTGGGCCCAAACGGACCACAATCCGGGTGGCCGAGACCACACTGGAGGTCAAGCACGGGCCGTTTCGTATCGACGTTCCGCTGGAAAACATCAAGTCCGCGAAGCTTTGGCCCAAGCGGCCGTTTACCTGGGGAGTACACCCGGGCGGCGACATCTGGCTTGTCAACGGCTCACGAGACGGCATCGTCGAGCTCGGCTTCTCCCGTCCCGTCACGTCGAAGTCGGTAAAACTTCTGGCCAACGACTGGGCTGAAGTCCGCACCCTTTACCTCAGCCTCGTGGAACCGGAGGAGTTCATCGCCGCGGTGAAGTGCAACCGCTGACCCGCCGAGCGCTCAGAGGTTCACAATTCGTCGGAGAAGTCGGCGGTGAGCCAGCGGTCCGGGCGAACTGTGAACAACACACTGTCCTGGCCCTCGAGACTGCGTACGAATGCGCGCCCACCTTCTTCTCCCAGGTAACGAATCGCGATCTCTTCGCGCACGTCCAGCGGGGTGGGCTCGGTGGTGTCGACGACGGTGCCCTCCACGACCACGTATTGGTACGGCGGCTCTTCGCGCTGCACGACGACCGTCACGGCACCGGCTCGCTTGATCAGCTTCGCCTTGCGGGAATTCGCACCGGTGCTGATCCGAATGTGCTCGCCGAGAACGTAGTCGTACCAGATCGGCATACTTGCCGGCGGGCGGCCATCGGTGGCGGCGACGGACAGCACCGCCACGTGTTGTGCTTCGAGGAATCGCTCACGTTCGGTCTCGCTGAAAGCAGTCATGTCGGCCGGAACCCGGCAAGTCGACCAAAGTATTCCCGCCGACGTGCAGCGCAGCGCGCCCGGCTCGTGTTTTCGCGTTGCCGATGTTGGGTAGTTGTCAACCGAAGTGCTTTACGGCGAAGCCGAATTCGGTCGAGGAGCAAAGATGTCGACGGCAGGCGAACAACGCAACATCGACCTCGTCCGCGAATACATCGAAACGTCCTATACACCGGGCCGTGCCAGCGCACAGGCGGTTGCGCACTTGTGCGCGCCGGACAATCGCTTCATCGCGCCCACGACGTTTCCAGAGGTCCATACTCTCGAGGAGTATGCGGAGGACCATGGCCGGCTCATGGAACAAGTGGACAATCTGCGTATCGTCAGCTTTGACGTGTTATTCGGCTGCGGCGATCGAGTTTGCGTGCGTTACACCGCAGAAGGTGCGCATCTTGGTCGACCTCACGGAGACATTGAGCCGACCGGCCGCACGGCGCGCTGGTCGGCCGCAGCGCTTTTTCAGGTAAGCGACGGCAAGATCGTCGAGTTCATCAAAGATTGGAACAAGTTGTCGATGTGGGAGCAGCTGGGCTGGCCCATCGAAGAGTGCCTGCAGCACTAACCGAACGCAAACAGACCTACAGCCCGGGCAAGCAGAGGCCGGGAATGCAGCCGAGATTCGGCGGTGGATTGTCGCCTTCGTACACGAATTGACCTCTGTTGGCCTGAAACCCGTAGTCGACCCAGTACCAGGTGTGGCAGACATCCATATCCCACACGACATCGGCTTCCGGTAAGGATTGCCCCGGACACCATTGGTATGGCCCCCTCGCGGCCGGTATGGGCCCGTGCGGACTCACCGAAGTGGACGTGCTCGGACCCGTCGCTGACGCCACCACTAAACCGGTCAGCCCGATACCCTCCGAAACTAATAGGATTGCTGCTAACCCCATAACAAAGGTTTTCATAGTCCAGAATTCTTACCCACGCAGTGCGGAGGAACAGCCGAACCGCAATTTAGGCAGCCGGGCGCCCGACGCGTTACCGCAACCGAAACCTCATTTCTAGAGTGGTTCCCGACGCGGTGCCCTTGAGTTCGACGTGTTCAGTCACCGCCCGTATCAGGGGCAGTCCCCGCCCGCGAAGGTTGGAGCCAGCCGCCGGGACTTTCCACGACCCGCGGTCGACAATTCGCACTCGCAGCGCCAAGCCCTGGAATTCGACTTCGACGCAGATTTCACCGGGAGCTTGCCCACGAAAGGCATGCTCAACGCTGTTGGCGCACGCCTCATCGACGGCCAACACGATGTCGGCGACCAGTTCGTCGCCGATGGAGGCTGTCCGCAGCCACGTGCTGAGTTGCCCTCGCACTTCTCGCAGTCGTTCCGCGGTGGCATCGGTGCGGATGATCAGCGGGGCCTGCGGTCGGTGGTACACCACGATGGCGACGTCGTCGTCGTATCCCGCTGATGGCGCGAGGTCGCTGAGCACCACGTCGGCGACCGCATCGATCGGCAGCCCCATCGAGCTGTTCACGACATCGGCGACCCGCGCGATCCCGTCGTCGAGCGACGCGCCGCGTCGCTCGACCAGTCCGTCGGTGTAGAGCAGCAGCCTCGAGCCGGGCGGCAATTCCTGAGTGGCCTGCGGGCGCGAATCACCGAGGCGTACCGCCAGCGGCACCGATTGAGCCCCGGTGAGCAAGAGGGTTTCCGATTCCGGTGACGCCAGCACAGCCGGCGGATGACCGGCACTGCTGTACCGCATCACCCCGGACTCGGTATCCAGTATCGCCAGAAAAACGGTGGTGCAGAACGCATCCGGAATCAGGGCGGCCGCTGCATCGAGTTGCTCGAGTAACCTGGCGGGTTCAGCGCCGGTCAGCAGCAGGGCCCGCGCGGAACTGCGCAGTTGGCCCATCACTACGGCGGCGGGCAAGCCCCGGCCCACGCAGTCACCCACGACGATGCCGATCCGATGGTCACCGACCGGCAGCACGTCATACCAGTCGCCGCCGATCTCCAACGGCGGGACGGCGGGTTCGTAGCGAACGGCGAAACCCGGCGGGGGCTCGGTCGAGGGCAACATTGCGCGCTGCAGCGTCATCGACGTTTCGCGCGCACTCTCGAACTGGCGGACATGCTGGATCGCCAGACTGAGGTGGCCCACGAGTACCGTGACGAGAAGCCGATCTTCGGCGTTGACCCAGCGAGGTACCCGAAGCTCCAGCCACAACGCGACGTCTCCCGCACCCGAAAGCAACGCCACGATCCCGCTCGACTTGCCCGGAGTCTGTGGCCACTCGACTTGCTGCACCGTGAGCGGCAATTGGTGACGCGCCAGCACAAACGTGTTCTGCAGCAACGGGTCAAGGTCATGCCAGTCAGACGCGGCCGGCTCACCGGCCACTTGCACCAACGGCTCCTCGCTGCCCGCCGGCCACGTCACTGCCACCACTCGCCGGGCATCGAGTGCCAGTCGGCACTCGTCGAGGGTGATCGAGAGCACCTCCGCGACGCTTCTGGCGACTCCGATAGCGGTGGCTAGGCGAAGCACTGCGTTTTCCCGGGCCGCGAACGCCCGCTCCGCGGTGACGTCGCGAATCGTGCCCACGAATACGCCACGTTCGGCGCCGATTCCGGTGACCGCGTTGGCACTTACAGCTACCCAAGCGAGGTGGCCGTCGCGCGCCCGGATCGGTGTCTCGTACTGAGCACGGCCGTCCCGCAGCAACCGGGACTGTCGCTGGCTGGCCGCGTCTTGGTCGACCATCCACGGATGCGGCCAACCGTAGGGCAGGCCGTCGGCGCCGTAGCCGGTAATTTCGGCGAACGCGTCGTTGACCTCGATCACCACACCGCTGTAGTCGGCAACAAAGAACCCTTCCTGCAGTGAATTGACCAGAGCGCTGCGGAACTCGTCACGATCGGCCAAATCCTCCGCGCGGGCCCGTTGTTCCTCGTAACGCTTTGTGCCATCGAAAAATCCGCGTGTTACTACATCAAGGGCGGCCATGGTCTGCAGCAAGAACTCGAGCGCAGCCAGTCCATTGCGGCGTGAGCCACCGGCCATATTCTCGACCAGCCGGAAGTGGTTGTCGACGATGTCGAGCATGCTGACCTGCTCTTGCAAGGCGCGGCGTCCGAGTTCATGACCGACCGCGAGGCTGCCCTCATCCCGCGCCTGTAGGTATCTCTGCAGTGCAGCGGCGTATTCGACGTGAAAGTCGTTGACGCTTATCACAAAATGGTGCCTCGGTGACGTGCGGCAAGCACGAGCGCGTCGTCGCTCTCTTTGCGGTGGCGACGCAGAAGCTTTTCGGCAATCGCTGAAGCGGGCGTGGCGAAATCGACGCTGTTGAGGAAATCTCCCGTGATACCGTCGCTGGTTATCAGTAGCAGATCACCGGGGCGAATCGAAACCGTCTGGGCGTGCACTGTCTCTGGTATCCGATAACCGACGATACCGCCGCTTAGGCGCGCCGAAGACCGGACCGCGAAGCCGGTAGGCGACTTGGCCACAAGGTTGGCGGAGACATTTCCAATCCCGGTCCACGTGAGCAGGTCAGCTTCGAAATCCACTCGCGCCAACGTCATTGCGACACCTCGGGTATCGGCCAATCCGCGATGACAAAGCTGAACCAAGACGTCTAGCGGCTTACCGGGGTTGCGGCTCAGCACTTCCTGACCGCACCTCGCCGCACGTGCGGCTTCGCTGCCGTGTCCCAGCCCGTCCAGTACACCGAAGAGCGCTACGGCGCCGCTCACATCGATCGCGACTGGAACATCGCCGCACGCTTCCTCACTCGACAGCGACCGGCCCGCTGCAGCCCACTCGATCGGGCCGAGCCATCCATGGTCAACCATTCGGTGGAACCCACTTCCACATTTCGATCATCGTCCCGCGGCCGGGTTCCGATTCCACGATGAGCCGGTCCATCAGGCGGCGAGCGCCCGGCAGACCGAGTCCAAGCCCGCGGCCCGTCGAATACCCGTCCTCGAGAGCTCGCTCAATGTTGGCGATGCCCGGGCCGTCGTCTTCCGCGCGTACCACCAATGCTTTTCGACCGTCACGGTCCTGCAATGTGAATCGAATCGCTCCCCGGCCGGCGTAGCTGGTGATGTTTCTTGCGATTTCAGAGATCGCGGTGGTAATCATTGTGACATCGGTCAGTGAGAAGCCGAGGTCACGCGCCATTTCATGGCCTGCGTGGCGGGCGGCGACTATGTCGTCAGATCTGACGACGTCCACGACGATGTCATCCGCCACCATCACGTCCGATCGTCGAAGTCCGCAGTGGGAGCTGGCGGTTCAGCAACGCAAGGCCCTCCTCCAAGTCGAGGGCGGTGTTCATATCGTCGAACGCCAGACCCAACTGGACCATCGCAAAGGCGACCTCCGGCTGCAGCCCCACGATGACGGTGTCTGCGCCGCGCAGTCGCGTCATATGCGCGATCGTCCGTATCGACCGGGCAGCGAACGAATCCATCACGTCGATGGCCGTGACATCGACGATAATCCCTTGTGCACGAAACCGGCTTACCTGCTCCATCAGGTCTGTACGAAGCCGTTCTGTGTCGGAGTCAGTGAGCGCGGCTTGCACCGACGCGATGAGAAAGGCGCCCTGTTTGAGGATGGGTACTGGCATGTGGCGTAAGCGCTGGGATCAGCCGGTCTGCTCGCCAGTGCGGGTGACTTCGTAGCCCAGCAGGCGCTCGGCTTCCTCGATACCGCCCTGCAGATCACCGACCGCGTTCATCTTCGACAGGTCAAGCCCAATCGTCACGAGCGTCAGGGCGATCTCGGACGACAGGCCGGTGATGATCACGCTCGCGCCCATCAGCCCCGAGGCGTCGACCGTCTGCACCAGGTGGTTAGCCACCGTCGAGTCGATGGTGGGAACACCGGTGATGTCGATGACCACCACCTTGGCCCGGTTGGCCCGGATGGCCCTGAGCAGTTGTTCGGTAACCTGGCGGGCACGTTGGCTGTCCAGAACACCGATGATCGGCAGAATCAATAACTGCTCACGCACCTGCAGTACCGGCGTAGAGAGCTCACGGATCGCTTCTTGCTGCTGGCGGATGATGCGCTCACGCTCCTGGACGAAGCTCACGGCCACCGTGTTGGCGATGCGGTTGGCCGCCGGCTCGTAGGCGTCGAGCACCCGGTTCAGCATCCCGAACTCTGCCTGGTACTTCTCGAACAAGGATCGCGCTAGTACGTCGCGCAACAGCAGCACAATGCCGACGACCTCGTCGGTTTCGACGCCCCGGGGAATGATGCGTTCGGACAGGTCGCGCGCGTACGCCTGCAGCGCTTCCACGCTTCCCGTTTCGAGCACCTCGACATAATTGTCGTAGACGGCGGTTGCCTCGGAAAACAGCTCCTCCGGCGTCATCGCGGTGAGCAGTTCCGCCTCCGTGATCCGGCGGGCCCACTCTTCTCGCAAGGCCGTCCGGTTCTGCCTCAGGTGCTGAACCAACTGCGGCAGCAGACCTTCGGTGGAGATACCGGAGGCCTGGATAGCTGGGCCGGCGGTCACCAAACCTGTCGTCAAATCGGACATCTGACCTCCCAAAACGCGGCCGCGCCCCGCGAAACGCATACCTGTCCTGCGCCAACCCTAACCCTGGCGCCAGGGCAAAAACATTGAAGTATCATTCTCACACCTTGCTAGGGCGGGTTAGGCTCAGGCCACGTTCGCCCGAAGCGATCGGGCGTCAGACGGAGGACGGCTGTTGTCATCTGCGGATGCGATCACTACTTCAGTGGCTCACCGCGATGGCGTCGCCGTTGTCACGGTGGCCGGTGAGATTGATCTGAGCACCGCGCCGGCCTTCGAGTCCGCGATCGTGACTGCTCTTGTCGAGGCCCCGACGGTGCTGGTAGTCGAGCTTTCCGCCGTGCAATTCATGGCCTCGGTCGGTCTCCGGATCCTGGCGGCGGCCCGCGGGCGCCTCGATGACTCGGTTCAGCTGGTAATCGTGGCGAACAATCCAGCGACCCGCAGGCCCCTTCAGTTGACTGGCCTGGACAGCATGTTTTCGCTGTACCGGACACTGGGCGACGCGTTGAGCGCGGTGGGGGCCAAAGCGGATTAGTGGTCGAACTGTGGCGCCCAACCGCTAAGTGGCTGCGCCACAACAGGTTTAGTATCGAAAGCTCTTAGGGGGACAGCTATGGCTTACCAGAATGATCCGCGCTGGCAATCGCCACCGAGCCAGCAGCAACTAACGCCTTCCCAGTACTCGACCAGTGGGCCTGCAGTGCCAAAAGCGCGCAAGTCGATGGGGCCGATGGTCGCGGTTCCGATCGCCGGATTGTTGCTGATCGCCGCCGGCTTCTTAGTGAAGATCTCGATACTGTTCTCAGTGGGCTTGGTCGTCGTCGTTCTCGGGCTCGTCGGGGTAGTCATCGCGGCCGTGACCCGGACTGGCTCGTCGAGTCAGCAGGTGCAGCCATTGGCGTACACCGAGGACGGGCGGCCGATCTACCCGGTCGTCGGCTACACCCCCGAAGGCACAGCGATCACCGCCGACCGAGCGATCGGATACCGACCGCACAATCCGCACACCAATTCACTGGCTATCGTGGCGTTGTTGCTCGGCTTCGTCTTCCCGTTGCTGGCTATCCCACTCGGACATGCGGCCCGTGCGCAGATCCGTAGAACAGGGGAGCAAGGTGACGGAATGGCCCTGGGAGGACTGATTCTCGGCTATGCGGCCCTAATCGCCATCGCCGCGATAATCATCTTCGTTGCGTTGGCCCTCCGCGGCACTACCTGAGCACTCGGCGTTAGCTGCGGCGGGTCACGTCAGCGACTCGCCTTCCATCAGCGTCAGCGCCTGCTCGAATAGCCGCACGGTCGCCGCATGCAGTTGATCCCCGACTTCCTTCTGCGCCTTTCCCGCGCAGGCGCGCGCCAGGGTGCCCTCGATGACGATGCCGAGCTTGAAGCAGGCCAGCACCGTGTACCAGGTGATATCCGACAGGTCGCGAGTGGTGTTACGGGAATACCGCTCGAGGAGGTCACCCGGACTGGCCAATCCGCCCTTTTCGGTAAGCGAGTGGCCGAACACGCTGGTCCCGTCCGATTGCTGCCAGGTGGCCAGCAGCCAGCCCAGATCCAGCAGCGGATCGCCGATGGTGGACATCTCCCAGTCGACGATGGCGACGACGTCTGGTCCGGTGCGGGAGAACATCACGTTGGCCGCGTGGTAATCGCCGTGCATGATGCCCGGCGTCCACGCGTGCGGTCGGCCTCGTTCGAGCCACTTCGCGACGTCGTCGATTCCCGGGATGTCCGGTCCGGGATAATTGTCGAACTCTCGGTACGATTCGAGTTCCGAAAGCCACCGTGGTACTTGACGTTCCAAAAAGCCTGTCGGCTTGCCGAAATCCGCGAGGCCAACCGCGACATGGTCGACGGCACCCAGCTTCGCCAGGGCATCAGCCATTGACAGCCCCATGCCGAATCGCACGTCGGGGTCGCTGGCATGCAGCGGCGGCAGCTCCTCACCGGCGTTGAATCCCTCGACCGGCTCCATCAGATAGAAGACCGCGTCACCCAGTACCGAGGGATCCTCACAGGTCGCGATCAGCCCCGGATGCGGCACGTCGGTTCCGGCCAGTGCAGCCAGTACCCGGGTCTCCCGCAGGATCACCATATTGCTGCGCGGACGCAGATGCTTCGGTCCACGCCGCAGCACATAGCCGCGGCCAGATCTGGTGAACCGCAGCATGATGTTCTGCGTTCCGCCGCTGATCTCGCAAACGTTTTCCAGCGGTCCGGCACCCAGATCCTGCTGAGACATCCACTCAGCCACCGCTTTCAAATTCTCCACCCGAGTGAACCTACTCGGGGTATGCCCAACCACGGTCCGGGGCCGCGGCTCCGGTTCGTTCACAGCCGCGCGGAGTACTGTCCGAAGCCGGTTTGTTTCGCCGATGTGAGGAATGTGAAGATGCAACGCACCGACGACGATTCCTGGGACATCACCGAAAGTGTGGGGGTGACTGCGTTGGGCGTCGCGGCAGCTCGTGCCGCGGAAACCGAAAGCAACGATCCTCTCATCCAGGACCCGTTTGCGCGGGTATTCGTCGAGGCGGCCGGCCGGGGCATGTGGAGTTTGTATTTGAACCCGACACTACCGGCCGAACTTGACCCTGACCTGCAGGCGCAGATGCGGGCGATGACCGATTTCATGGCCGTGCGCACGGCCTTTTTCGACGAATTTTTTCTCGGCGCCGCGAAGGCTGGTGTCAGGCAGGTGGCGATCCTCGCCGCCGGCTTGGACTCGCGGGCCTGGCGGCTCTCATGGCCGGATGGAACCACGGTCTATGAACTCGACCAGCCGAGGGTGCTGGAATTCAAGTCCACAACCCTGCAGCGGCATGGCGCTGCGCCCCGGGCGAAGCTGGTGAACGTGGCAGTCGATCTCCGGCAAGACTGGCCAACGGCATTGGGGGAAACGGGGTTTGACGCGTCACAGCCAACCGCCTGGTCGGCCGAGGGACTGCTTCGATACCTGCCTGCACAAGCACAGGATCTATTGTTCGACCGCATCGATGCGCTCAGCCCGGCAGGCTCGTGGCTCGCCACGAATGCACCCAGTCAGGAAGCCATCGATTCAGACCGTCTGAGTCGTCAGCGCGATCAGATGCAGCGACTTCGCGCGGCTGCGGCGCAGCTGGTTCATTCCGAGATGCCAGATGTCGACGCGCTCTGGTACCAAGAAGAGCGAACCGACGTCGCCGACTGGCTGCACAACCATGGCTGGGCAGTGTCGGCGGCGACGATGGGTGAGATGCTGGCCCGGTATGGCCGCACAAACTCCGGCGAGGACGCAACGCCACCAACGCTTTTCGTATCCGCGCAGCGGTAGGCGACGTGCTGACGCATCGTCGGCGCGACGTGGCGTTCCATCAGTCGCAGGGCATCCGTCGTTTCGATTATTCGGGGCAGGGGTAGGCAGGCCGGTAACGTTCCCGCACCTCATGCGGCAGCGACGAAGGAGGTGACGATCAAATGACCGAAACAGCACCCGACCAGGGCGTCCCGTCAGAACCACCGGAGCGGTTGACACCGAGCGAGCCACCGGAGCGGCTGACCCCGTCGGAGACCCCTGAACGGCTCACTCCACAAGAACCGCCTCCGCAGGAACCGCCGGATTAGCGGACGTTCGACAACCTACGACTCCCGCGAACGGAGACCGCACATGCGCGCCGAAGAAGGCGACGAATCGATTAACGATTACGCTGACGACGCCCGTCAGACACAACGAGAGGTTAGCGGGGCGCAGTCACCCTCGTGGCCGCAAAGAATAGTTCGATTACTCGGATTTGGGCATGAACGTCCTGATAGCGAAGACTAGTAACCGCAGCACGTGACCTGGCATTCCGGGCAGCCTGTCAAGTCGGCCGTTCGGCACACTATTTGTCATGTTTGGAATATTGTCGGCTGGGTACGCCCCTCTCACTTCTAACGTCCAGGCGCTATGGAGGTCACGATGCGATATGGCGGAGCTATCAGCGCGATTGTTCTGGTTTGGCTACTGATCGGGGTGCTGGCGGCATGGCAGCGCGACTACTTCAAGAACGCTGATGCGAGCTGCGCGACAGCGGGGAATGTTGCCCTCACGGTACTCGCCGGGCCACTCAATTATGCGGGTGTCAACCCGAAAGTGACGTGTCCTTCCTTGCCCCAGCCAAGTTCGATGCCAGCGCATAACACGGACACCCTCATCGCGAGGGAGTCAGCATGATTGCCCTTGGCGTCATCCTCATCATCTTGTGGTTCGTCTTTAAAGGCATTAAATGGTTGTTCGTACTGGGAGTCGTCTTGGTGGTGATCGGCGCCGTGTTGGGGATTTTGGGCAGGGTCGGTCGACCGGTCGGTGGCCGCCGATACTGGTATTGAACCGATTGATACGGGTTCGAGAGGCTTTCGATACACGAAGGTGAGACCAATGAATGGCAGTGACACCGAACGCCTAACCGAAAGGAAGCTCCCATGATCGTCCTCGGGATTATCTTGCTCGTTATTGGATTGCTCGTTGATAAACTTTCAATCCTGGCGACTATCGGCGGCATCTTGCTCGTCATCGGCTTGATTCTTCTGGTCCTGGGCCAGGTCGGCCGTCCCGTCGCCGGCAGACGCTACTGGTACTGACACCCGCAGCACGGCGCACGCACCGCTGTCACACCGACTGATTTGCTCACAGCGGGCGCATAGGACCAGCACAGCCTGGGCTCATCGGTTCGCGGATACTTGAGAGTTGTGAGTCAGTCCAAGACTTCGGTCGAGCGAGTTGTCATGCGCCGGGCGGACGGTGACCCGATCAACGTACTGGTCGTGGATGACGAAGCCGTACTGGCCGAAATGGTGTCGATGGCGCTGCGGTACGAGGGCTGGAACATCGCCACCGCCGCGGACGGATCGTCGGCGATTGCGGCGGCCCGAACGCAGCGGCCCGACGTGGTCGTCTTGGACGTGATGCTGCCCGACATGAGCGGACTGGACGTGCTGCACAAACTGCGCGAACAGACCCCGCAGCTGCCGGTGCTGTTGTTGACAGCCAAAGACGCGGTGGAAGATCGCATCGCGGGTCTGACCGCCGGTGGCGATGACTATGTCACCAAGCCGTTCAGCATCGAAGAGGTGGTACTGCGGCTGCGTGCGTTATTGCGGCGCACCGGTGTGACGACCGTGGACAGCGGCGCGCAGATCGTCGTCGGAGATCTGGTGCTGGATGAGGACAGTCACGAGGTAATCCGTGGCGGCGAACCGATCTCGCTGACGTCGACCGAGTTCGAGCTGCTGCGGTTCATGATGCGCAATTCCAAACGGGTACTGAGCAAAGCACAGATCCTGGATCGGGTGTGGAGTTACGACTTCGGTGGCCGCTCCAACATCGTGGAGCTCTATATTTCTTATCTGCGAAAGAAGATCGACAACGGCCGCGGCCCAATGATTCATACTCTGCGCGGCGCCGGTTATGTCCTCAAGCCCGCCCGCTGATGTGCGGCGCGCCTGGTCGCTTCGTCTGCGGTTGCTGGTTGGTCAGGTCGTTGTCCTCGCGATAGTGTGCGTAGGCATCGCCGCGGTGACCGAAGCGGCGCTGTATCACCACCTGGTGGCGCAACTTGACAGCCAGCTGCGGGGCGCCTCCCATCGCTCTGCGGCTATCTACGGTGAGCCGATTCCTCCTCCTGCGCCGTGGCGGCACCCGAGGGTCCCGATGCCGGGCCCAGGCCCCCGGTTCCTCGATGCACCCGGTCAGCCCGCCGGCATGGTGGCCGCGGCGGTGAGCGGCGGCCAGACGATCGAGGCGGGCTACCTGACCAGCAGTGGTTCGCGGGCGGCGCTGACGGACGCCGCCAAGGCTCAGCTCGAGGCGATCGCTACCGACCGCACGCCGAAGACCCGTGACCTGGACGGTCTCGGGCCGTACCGGGTGATGGCCGTCCCCTCCCGCCGCGGTAACGACGTCATCGTGACCGGTTTGTCGATGTCTGACATCGACGCCACCACGATTCGGGTACTGCTGATCTTCGGGGTGCTGACGGTCGTCGCATTAGCCGCTGCGACCAGTGCCGGTCTGGTGATCATCCGACGGGCGCTGGCACCCCTGCGCCGCGTCGCACAAACCGCGCAAGAGGTCGTTGATCTGCCATTGGACCGCGGCGAGGTCGCGTTGCCGGTGCGGGTTCTCGAGTCGGACGCGAACCCCCACACCGAGGTCGGCCGACTCGGGTCCGCGGTGAACGGCATGCTCGACCACATCGCGACCGCGCTGTCGACCCGCCAAGCCAGCGAGACCCGAGTGCGCCAGTTCGTCGCGGACGCCAGTCACGAACTTCGCACACCGCTTGCCGCGATTCGCGGGTACACCGAACTGGCGCAACGGATGCATGAGGACACCGAGGCCGTCGCACACGCGATGAGCCGGGTGCATTCGGAAACCGAACGGATGACCCACCTCGTCGAAGACCTGTTGCTGCTCGCGCGTCTGGACTCCGGACGGCCGCTGGAACGGGAGCCGGTCGACTTGTCCCGGGTGGCCGTCGACGCGGTCAGCGATGCGCATGTGGCCGGACCCGACCATCAGTGGGAGCTCGACCTGCCAGCTGAGCCGGTCGTCGTGCCCGGCGACCCGGCGCGGCTGCACCAAGTGGTGGCGAACCTGCTCGCCAACGCCCGGATCCACACCAGTCCGGGAAGTCTGGTGACGACGAGGCTGACCACCGACAGGACGCGGTGCGTGCTCAGCGTGATCGACAACGGGCCCGGGGTTGACGGGCAGTTGCAGTCCGAGATCTTCGAGCGTTTCGCCCGCGGCGACTCTTCTCGTTCCCGCAAGGGCGGCAGCACCGGACTCGGTCTGGCGATCGTGTCGGCAGTGGTCAAAGCGCACGGCGGCACGATCACGGTGCAAAGCCAGCCCGGCCATACCGACTTCACTGTTCGTCTGCCGCTCGTTGTCGACAGCGTTTAGGCACGCGCACCGCGCTACGCTGGGGCCTTCGGGGGCCCGGCAGGTTTAAGCTGCTGGGATACCCAGAACCACCGAGCCGTGCGATCGCGACCGCACATCAGTGAAACGCGCTCAGCGGCACGGTAATCGAGGGGGAGAGGAGGTGGCCCGTGTCCAAAGCGGATCTCGCGGTGTTGCTCGCGCTCGGCGCCGCGCTGGCGTCGGCGCTGGGCGGTGTCGTGCGTCAGCGGTCGGCGAAAGAGGTCACCGCCGAACCGGTCGGCGCCCTGGCATTGTTTCGCCTGTCATTGCGGGACAGCCGGTGGTGGCTGGGCGGCGGGGGTGCGGTGGCCAATTACACACTGCAGGCTGCCGCGTTGGCTGTGGGCTCGGTAATGCTGGTGTCGGCGCTACAGGTGACCGCGCTGCTGTTCGCGTTGCCGATCTATGCGCGCATCACGCACCACCGGGTGACCCGCTGGGAGTGGATGTGGGCAGTGCTGCTGGCCAGCGCGGTCGCAGTGGTCCTCAGTTTCGGTAATCCCACGGCGGGCCATTCGCGGGCTCCGGTGCAAACCTGGTGGGTGGTGGCTGCAGTAATGGGCCCGGTGCTGGTGTTTTGCGTGGTGGCGGCGCGGGTCTGGTCGGGTCCGGTGGCCGCGGTGCTGCTGGCGTTCGTGTCGGGTTCGTTGATGGCGCTGTTCTCCGTGCTGACCAAGGGCGTGGTCAAGTTGCTTGAGCAAGGCATTCTGACAGCGCTGCACACGCCCCTGCTATACGGCTGGCTGGCGATTGCGGTGATCGGGATGATTTATCAGCAGGCTGCGTTTCGGGCCGGTTCGCTGAGCGCGTCGTTCCCCACGATGACCGTGGCGAAACCGGTGGTTGCCTGGTTGCTAGGGATCATCGTGCTCGGTGAGACCCTGCACCCCGGTGACGAAACGATATTCGTGGTGGCCGCAGGGGCGGTGGTGACGATCGTGGCAACGGTGGCCCTGGCCCGCGGAGAGGCGGTCGCGGTGGAGAACAAAGCCGAAAACGGACAGCGCCGCGCAGACCAACCGACGGAGGCCCCGGCGCGCTGATCCGCGGGTTCTTTTCCGCTGTGACCGGCTTGATGGCAATGTCATCCCGGTGAACCCCAGGCGCCCGACCGCAGTCATCGAATCGGCGCACCGGCAGCACATGCAGGCCCTACCGCTGGACCAAACAACCGACTTTGAGGATGCCGACCGCGGCTTCGTTGCCGCGTTGACACCGTGTGTCATTTACGCGGCTGACGGTCGAGTGGTCTGGGACAACGATGTGTATTCGTTCCTCACCGGCGAAGCGCCCACCTCGGTGCATCCCAGCCTGTGGCGACAGTCGACGCTGGTGGCCAAACAGGGCATCTATGAAGTGGTGCCCGGCATCTACCAGGTTCGCGGTTTCGACATCTCCAACATCACCTTCGTCGAGGGCGACACCGGCGTCATCGTGATCGACCCGCTGGTGTCGAGCGAGGTCGCTGCCGCGGCATTGACGCTGTACCGCGGTCATCGCGGCGACCGACCGGTGGTCGCGGTCATCTATACCCACAGCCACGTTGACCATTTCGGCGGAGTGCTCGGCGTGACCTCACAAGCCGACGTGGACGCCGGCAGGGTCGCTGTATTTGCGCCGGAAGGCTTCATTGAGCATGCGGTGCAGGAGAACGTCTATGCCGGGCCGGCGATGTTGCGCCGGGCCAGTTACATGTACGGCGTGCTGCTCGCACGCGGCCCTCGTGGCCAGGTGGGCTGCGGGCTGGGACAGATAACGTCGACGGGAGAGGTGGCCGTCATCGTCCCCACCGTGACCATCGCGAGCACCGGCGAGACTCACACCGTCGATGGCGTCGAGATCGAGTTCCAGATGGCGCCGGGCACTGAAGCACCTGCCGAAATGCACTTCTACTTTCCGCGATTTCGGGCACTGTGCATGGCCGAAAACGCCACCCACAACCTGCACAACCTGCTGACCTTGCGCGGCGCACTGGTGCGCGACCCGCACGCCTGGTCGGGCTATCTGACCGAGGCGATCGACACCTTCGTCGATCGCACCGATGTCGTGTTCGCCTCGCACCACTGGCCGACGTGGGGACGCGAGCGCATAATCGAATTCCTGTCGCTGCAACGCGACCTCTATGCCTATCTGCATGATCAGACGTTGCGGTTGCTCAATCAGGGGCACACCGGCGTGGAAATCGCCGAGATGCTGCAGCTGCCTCCCGCACTGGACGGTGCCTGGCACACCCACGGCTACTACGGATCGGTCAGCCACAACGTGAAGGCCATCTATCAGCGCTATATGGGTTGGTTCGACGGCAACCCGGCTCGCTTGTGGCCGCACCCCCCCGAGGCAATCGGCACTCGCTACGTCACCGCGATGGGTGGAATCGACCGGGTCGTCGAATTGGCCGCGGAGGCATTCGGCGATGGTGACTTTCGCTGGGCGGCAACGTTGCTCGATCACGCGGTATTCTCCGACAGCACACATGCCGCCGCCCGAGAACTGTTGGCCGACACGTTAGAGCAGCTCGCCTACGGAGCTGAGAACGCCACCTGGCGCAACTTCTTTTGTTGCGGGGCAGCCGAATTGCGAGAAGGCAACTTCGGCACCGCGGCACAAGTCACCTCGTTGTCGCTGATGTCCCAATTGACACCGGAGCAGATGTTCGACAGCCTGGCAATCAACGTCAACGGACCGAGCGCGTGGGAGCTCGACCTCGCCATCGACATCTTCTTCGCCGACCTGCAGTCCAACTACCGACTCACCTTACGCAACGGCGTGCTGGTGCATCGCAAACTCCCCGCCGACGCCGCAACAGCGAACGTGACAGTACGCCTGGCGGCCAAGGTTCGACTACTCGCAGCGGCGATGGGCGACCTCGATTCGCCCGGGCTCGAGATAGCCGGCGATCACGCCGCCCTGCAAACGTTGCTCGGTGTCCTCGACCGGCCCGACCCGGCGTTCAACATCGTTACGCCGTAGCGTCTCACCGAGCGCTTTTCCGCGTTGCGCCCAGGCCTTGCAGGCAGAACCGCACCAGGTGCTCGATATCGGCGGAGTCAGGCCGCTCGGCAGAACCCACGTAGCGCCGCATGATGGCGGCCGTGGTGTTGAACACGGCGTCAGCGTCACGGCGAACCTCCTTACTTCCCAATGCGGCGACCGGTCCGGTCAGCAGGTCACGCAGCGGCTGCATGATCTCGTCGCCGGCGGTCCGCGCATTGCCGGCGGTGGACATCTGGCCTGCGGCCGCCCGGCTCATGCTGATCAGGTGGGGGTCGGCAAGCTGAGCCAAGGTGCCTTCGACCCAGCATGCGATTTTCTCGGCCGGCCCGGATTCCTTGGCCATCTGATGCCGCAAATACGACACCACGATCGCCACGCCACGCTCCATCACAGCCAGGATGAGTTCGTCCTTGCCGGCGAAATACCGGTAGAACGCCTTATTCGAGGAGCCGGCCTCAGCGACGATGTCGCTGACCCGCGGAGGCTCCGGGGCCACCCGTTCCATTACCCGCACCGCAGCTGTCAGGATGCGTTCGACTTCCTCGGTGGCATCCCGCTGACGGTCGTCGAGCGCTCGTTCGACAGCCGCCGTCACCCTGCTGCTCACGGCGAAACAGGCAGTGCCGGAACATGATCGACGAGATCACCATATTTGGCTTTGGCGGCCTGCACTCGGGTGCCCAGAAACTCAGCGGGCCATTCCGAGTCCTCGGCCGCATAGTTCTTCAGCAGCATCCGGGCCAGGTTGACCTTGTGCGCCTCGGTGGGCCCATCCGCCAGTCCGAGCGCCACGCCGCCCAGCAGCACCGCGGTCAGCGGCAGTTGATCGGTGACCCCGAGCGCACCGTGCACCTGGATCGCACGCAATGCGATCGACTTGAGGACCTGAGACGCCAGAATTTTGCACACCCCGATTTCGGTTCGGGCCGCGTGTTCGCCGGCGGTGTCGATGAGCCAGGCGGCATGCAGCACGGTCAACCGAAACGGAATAAGCTCGCTGTAGGAGTCGGCGATGAAGGCCTGCACCAGTTGCTTGTCGGCGAGCGACGATCCTTGCGTATAGCGGCTTTTCGCCCGGCGAGCCATCATGTCGAGAGTGCGTTGTGCCATCCCGATGGACCGCATCGCGTGATGCAGCCGGCCACCGGACAGCCGCGTCTGCAGGATCAGAAATCCCTGGCCGGCCTCGCCGAGCAATGCGTCTGATGGCACCCGCACCTGGTCGTAGCGCACCAGCGAGTGACCCGGCTCGTGCGGGTGCGCGCCGGTCAGGTGGTGAGTAGCTTCGACGACCAGTCCGGGGGTGCCGGCCGGGACCAGGAACGTCGACGCGCCCCGGTGCACCGGGACGTCTGGATCGGTGATCGCGACGACGATGAAGAACGACGCGACAGCGGCATTGGAGGAGAAGTATTTTCGCCCGGTGATCACCCAGTCGCCGCCGTCGCGAACCGCGCGGGTGGTGAATACCCGGGGATCGGAACCGCCCTGCGGCTCGGTCATCGAAAAGCAGGAGAAGATCTCGCCGGACAACAGGCCGGCCAGATAACGGTTCTTCTGGTCTGGGGTACCGAACCGGGCCAGAATCTCGGCGTTGCCCGTGTCGGGCGCCTGTGTTCCGAAAACGATGGAAGCCCAAGGGCTGCGGCCGAGAATCTCGTTGATCAGTGTGAGCTTGACGGCGCCGAAGCCCTGGCCCCCGAGTTCAGGACCCAAGTGTGGCGCCCACAGCCTCCGATCGCGGACCTGCTGCTTGAGCGGGTCGACAATTCGGCGCCGCTCCTCGTTCAGCGGCAGAAATTCACAGCCCGGGAACAGCACCTCCAGCGGTTCGACCTCATCGCGAACGAACTCGCGGATCCACTCCAGCTTTTCGCCGAACTCCGGCTCGGTCGAGAAATCCCATGCCATCTCATGCCTCCTTGATTTGGTGGCGGCGACCCGTCGCTAAGGGATGCCGCCGTCGGCTCGCAGCATGGAGCCGGTGGTGAAACTCGACGCGTCGGAGGCCAAATATAGGGCAGCACCGACGATTTCGGCCGGCAAGCCGGCCCGCTGCAGCGACAGGTGACCGAACGGGTTCTGCGTCGCTCGATCGAGATTCCAGGCCCTGCTGACGTCAGTCAAAAACGGCCCGGCCATGAGCGTATTGACCCGCACCGCCGGCCCGAACGCCCGCGCGAACCCCTCGGTCATAGCGTTGAGCCCGGCCTTGGCGGCAGCGTAGGGAATGATGTCCGCGCCGGGCCGTAGCGACCCGCTGGAGCTGACATTGATGATCGATCCCCGGCCGGCCGCAACCATGCGCTCACCCACCAACGCCGACAACCTAAACGGTCCTTTGAGGTTGAGGTTGACGACCGCGTCGAAAAGTTTCTCGCTGACGTCGGTGACCGCGTCGTAGATTGGGGACATGCCGGCATTGTTGATCAGCGTGTCTATCCGGCCAAATCGGTCGTAGGTCGCCTCGACCAGGCCGTCGAGTTGTTCCCAACGCCCGATGTGCACCTGGTAGGCCATCGCTGACCGGCCGGTCTCACTCTCGATCTCCTGCGCGGTGGCCACGCAGGTGTCCAGCTTGCGGCTGGCAATCACCACGTCCGCGCCGCATCGGGCGGCCCCGAACGCCATCTCCCGGCCCAGCCCGCGACTACCACCGGTGATCAGCACAACCCGATCGGTGAGGTCGAAAAGCTGTTCGGCGTAAGACATCAACGGTTTTTCGCCGTTAAGGCGCGCGCCAGTTCGGCAGCTGTGGCGATCAATCGTAGGATCAGCGGCCCGAACGCCTCGGTGATCTTCGGGTCGACGTTCCCGCTTCGCACCCCGGCGGCGTAGGTCTTCTCCAGCACAATGCCCAGCTTCCAATTGGCAAGCACCAGATAGTATTCGATGTACTCGGTGGATAACCCGCTGACCTTTTCGTAATGTTCGAGTAATTCGCTGCGGGTCGGCATACCGGTCAGGTCAAGGTAGAAGCCATCGGCGCGCGGATGTTCGCCGTCGTAGCCCAGCAAGCACCACGCCAAGTCCAGCAGGGGGTCTCCCACTGTGGTCATTTCCCAGTCCACAATTGCGGCGAGTCTGGCCGGTGCTCCGTGAGCGAAGATCACATTGGCGAACTGGTAATCGCCGTGCATGATGCCCGCCGAGTAGTGCGCGGGGCGGTTGCGGCGCAGCCAGTCGGCGGCTTCGTCCAGGCCCGGCAGGTCCCGTACCCGGTACGCGTCAAGGAAAGTCAGCCACCGGTCGACTTGGCGTTCGTGGAACCAGTCCGGGCGGCCGAAGCCCTCCAAGCCCTGCCCGCGCCAGTCCACCCGGCCCAGTTTGGCGGCGCCTTCCACCAGTCCGAACGCCAGCTCTCGGCGCTGTGCGATGTCGCTGTCGAAGGGAGGGGACCAGCCGCCGTCCATCGGACTCCAGCCGTCGATCGCCTGCATCACGTAGAAGGGCACACCGAGCAGATCGCCGGCATCGTCGGCAGCAATCAGCTCGGCGTGCGGCACATCGGTGCCAGACAGTGCCCGCACCAGCCGGATTTCGCGCAGCAGGCCGTCGATCCGAGACGCATCGGCGCGCGCGCCGGGCATTCGCAGCACCATCGCTTGACCGGCCCGTTCGATTCGCCAGAGCGTGTTCTGTGAGCCACCGCTGAGTGGTTGCAGATCTAAATGTTCCCCGACGCCCGGAGCACCTCGGGCGTCCAGCCATCGGCCCAGCACCGCCGCGTCCAGCCGCGGAACGCCGCTTGCCACCGTCATGGAACCCCGCTCTCTGTGTGGAGAATAGCATTCTCTGGCGGACGGAGTTCCTGTTGCAATCACCCAGAGGCGGCCGTTATGAACCGGCTTTCCGGGCAAGGAAGACAAGGTCAAGCACATTGCTATGTATCAACTAAGTTGATACCGTCGGAAATGACTGCGCCGGTGGCTGGTCATTCTGACACGGAAGGAAACAGATATGGGTTACGGCAAATTCGCCGCTGGGCATGGCTTCGGCGCCCCCGGATCTAGTGGTCCTAGTCTCGGTTTTGGTGGTCCCGGTTTTGGTGGCCCTGGATTTGGTGGGCCTGGCTTCGGTTTCGGTGAGCCAGGCTTCGGCGGGCGCGGCGGTAAACGTCGGTTCGGCCTTAAGCGGGCAGCATTTGGCACGCTGGCACTACTGCTTGACGGCCCCGCTGACGCCGCGCAAATTGTCCAGCGGGCCGCCGAGGCGACCGACGGCACCTTAACCGCTCCTCAAGAGATGGTGGAGCTTGCTATCGGAGTGCTTGCTGGTCGAGGCATGGTGACCGTCGACAATGGTGTGGCCACCTTGACGGAGCTTGGCCAGAACATGTTGGCGTGGCGTGGCATCAGCAGTGAGACCGCGCATGCATTCCTGGCCCGGGCCGGCCAGCACGCTGACGTCATCAAGATCCGCTGGAAGCTCCGCGAATTAGCCGGGCTGGCGCGCACCATCACCTGGTCTGGCACTGATGAGCAGAAGCAGAAGCTCGCCGACGCCAGATCGAAGGTCTTGGATGCGATTACAGACGCCACGAAGTCGCTGCACAGCACGCTCGCGGAAAGCTGAGACTTGCTCGGCGCTTCACCATCAGTAGCTCAAACATCGGAATGACGCGGTCGGTTTTGGACTAATACTCGGCGAAGCCTGACGCTGCCTTGACAACTTGCCTGAACGCAGCGGCGCGTTCGCTTCGCGGCAATTCGCGAACCTCGACGTCGTAGGCGTCGGTGCCAATATCAATATGTGCCCGCGGCCCGGGGAGCAGATTGTGCACCCACGCCGGGTCGACGTCAGCACCCGCATAGGAACCGACGATCAGCAAATTGCCGTTTATCGAGGTATCGGGTCGGTCGGTCATCTGGCTCCTCCGATCCTGTTATCCGTTCGCTGGATTGCGCACCAGTTGGCAGCCGAGGACGACGATCTGGAAACGTACAAGGGCATTCGGCCGTCGACAGAAAGACACCATGCAACTGCTCCTGATCCGGCACGCTCTGCCGCTGCGCACCGAACACGGGCAAGGGGCCGACCCGGCGCTCTCCGACGCCGGCTATATACAGGCGAAGCGCCTTCCCGGGGCGCTGGCCAGGTTTCCCCTCAGCCGGGTGGTGAGCAGCCCGCAGCGCCGGGCGATCCAAACTGCAGAGCCGGCCGCCCTGGCCTGCGGTTTGGGCGTCGAGATCGACGAGCGATTCGCCGAGTACGACCGCGACATGCCGGTGTACATCCCGGTCGAGCAGATTCGCGCGGAGAATCCGCAGGAATGGGCCCGCATGGCGCAGGGGCACCTGCCCAGCTCCGTGGATGAGGCAGGTTTCCGCAGGCGCGTCGGCGCCGCGGTCGCCGACGTCGTGGACGAGGCGGACAACGAGGAAACCGTGGCTGTATTCAGCCACGGCGGCGTGATCAACGTGGTGCTGCACGAGATTCTCGGGACTCGGCGGTTGTTGTCGTTCCCGATCGACTATGCGTCGGTGACCCGTCTGCTGTACTCGCGGTCCGGCGAGGCCACGGTGGCGTCGGTGAACGGCACCGAGCACGTCTGGGACTTACTGCCCCGCAATCAGCGGTGATCGCCCGAGTCGCCGCTACTGCCGCGCCAGCAGGCCCTTCTTGGCCGCGCGCCGCAGTTGAAAGATACGGGCGGTTCCGGCCAGCACGGTGATCAAGCCGCCGCACACCGCCGCCAGCAATATGGCGACCCCCAACGGCAGACTCCAGTGCGCACCAAGAAAGGTGAATTGGGCTGTATGCGGGTTCTGCGTGATGAAAATCAGCAGCACGATGAGGATCAGCATGCCCACCGTCAAAGCTGTGTACGTTGCGGCGGCGCGGGTGAATCTGACTGTCTCTGGTGTCGACGCCGCCGCACCGACGGTCGGCACCTGAGCCGGCGGCGTCGTCGAAGCTCGCTTCTGGGGCGATGCGGAAGGATCGGTGGTCATAGAGTCATTAATGCCCGTTCCCGTCGAGAAAGAAACCAACATCGCGCCGGAAAAACGCCCGTCGAACCCACTCGGTGCCCCCAACGTTGTGCCGATAGTGTCGGCTGCCATGGAACTCCTGCGGCGGTGTACGTGCAGCGCCGCGGTCGCCGTTCTCGCGACCGGGTGGTTCGTCGCCGGCTGCGGCAGTTCCAACCCGCTCGGCGGCGTAACAACGAGCGTCAAATCCATCGTCGTGGGCTCTGCCGACTTCCCGGAGTCCGAAGTCGTCGGCGAGATCTATGCACAGGCGCTGCAGGTCAACGGATTTCAAGTCGGGCGGCGGTTGGGTATCGGCAGCCGGGAAAGTTACATCCCAGCGCTGAAGGACCATTCCATCGACTTGGTGCCGGAGTACATCGGCAACCTGCTGCTGTATTTCCAGCCGGACGCCACCCCCACCCCGCTCGACGCCGTGGAGCTCGAGTTGTACAAGCGGTTGCCCGGTGACCTATCGATCCTTACACCGTCGCCGGCCTCCGACACCGACACCGTCAGCGTTACCGCTGCGACCGCCGCATCGTGGAACCTGAAAACGATCGCTGACCTGGCGGTGCATTCAGCAGACGTGAAGTTCGCCGCGCTTTCGGACTTTCAGAGCCGGCCGGCTGGATTGGCGGGACTGCGACAGAAATATGGACTCGACATCAGGCCCGGTAACTTCCTCGCGATCAGCGACGGCGGCGGCGCGGTCACGGTACGTGCATTGGTAGACGGGACGGCCACTGCCGCCAACATCTTCAGCACATCGCCGGCAATCCCGTCGAATCATCTCGTGGTGCTCGACGACCCTGAGCACAACTTCCTGGCCGGTAATATTGTGCCGCTTATCAATTCGCAGAAGAAGTCGGACTTGTTGAAAGATGTGCTCGACGCGGTATCGGCAAGATTGACAACCTGGGGTCTGGCTGTCCTGAACTCTTCGGTGTCAGGCAACTCCGGTGTCGATCCTGACCAGGCGGCTCGGAACTGGTTGCGCGACAACGGGTTCGATCACCCGATGAAGCAGTGAGATGGGAACGCGGTTGATCAGCTTCGATAAGGCCACCAAGGCTTATGCGGACGGGACTGTGGCAGTCGACCGCTTGACCCTGGAAGTACCAAGTGGCCGATTGACCGTGTTCGTGGGGCCGTCCGGGTGCGGCAAGACGACGTCCATGCGGATGATCAACCGGATGGTCGAACCGACCTCGGGCACCGTCTGCGTTGACGGGGCCGACGTGTCCCGCGTCGATGCCGTGAAGCTGCGCCTTCGTATCGGCTATGTCATCCAAAGCGCCGGTCTGATGCCGCACCAGCGGGTGATCGACAATGTGGCGACGGTGCCGGTGCTACAGGGCCAGACCCGCCGGGCCGCCCGTCGAAGCGCATACCGGGTGCTCGAACAGGTCGGCCTCGATCCCAGGCTTGCGACGCGCTACCCCGCGCAGCTGTCCGGTGGGGAGCAACAACGTGTCGGTGTTGCGCGGGCACTGGCGGCCGACCCACCGATTCTGCTGATGGACGAGCCCTTCTCGGCCGTCGACCCGGTGGTTCGCCGGGCATTGCAACGTGAGATCTTGGAACTGCAAGAGAACCTGCACAAAACCATCGTCTTCGTCACGCACGATATCGACGAGGCGGTCCGGCTGGCGGACATGATTGCCGTGTTCGGCCCGGGTGGCTCTCTGCAGCAGTTCGACGAAGTGGCACACCTGCTTTCGCACCCGGCAAATGAAACTGTCTCCAGAATCATCGGTGCTGGCCGCGGTTATCGCTGGCTGCAACGACTGGATCTGACCGGCTTACCCATGCACCAGATCAAGCGAATCGGCGAACCCGATATCTGCCTTAACGAGGAGTCGCTTCAAGACGGCTGGGCACTGGTGGTCGATCACGACGGCGCACCGTTAGGCTGGATTGACGCCGCCGGTATCCGGCGGTACCGAGGTGGGGCGTCGTTGTCAGAAAGCGTGGCCGGCGTAGGTTCAGTTCTTCGCCCCGACGGAAATCTCAGCGAGGCGCTGGATGCGGCGCTTTCGTCGCCGGCGGCCGTCGGCGTCGCCGTCGACAGCGGCGGCAAAGTCGTCGGCGGAGTGCTCGCCACCGACGTGCTCGCCGCGCTGGAATCTCAACGGAAAGCGTGAGCGTGCAATACCTGTTGACGCACCACAGCGCCGCCTGGGCACTGACCGTGATTCATCTGCGACTGTCCCTGGTGCCGGTGCTGATCGGGTTGGTGATCGCCGTACCGCTGGGTGTGCTGGCGCAGCACACGAAGACGCTGCGACGGCTGACGACAGCGACCGCCAGCGTCGTGTTCACCATCCCGTCGCTGGCGCTGTTCGTCATGCTGCCGCTCGTCATCGGGACCCGGATCCTGGACGAAGCCAACGTGATCGTCGCACTGACCCTCTACACCACCGCGTTGCTGGTGCGGGCGGTTCCCGAGGCGCTGGACGCCGTGCCGGCACAGGTGTGCGACGCTGCCACCGCGATCGGATACAAACCGATCAAGCGTGTGCTGAAAATCCAATTGCCGCTGTCACTTCCGGTGTTGATCGGGGGCCTGCGGGTCGTGGCCGTGACGAACATCTCCATGGTCGCAGTCGGTTCGGTGATTGGCATCGGTGGTCTGGGCACTTGGTTCACCGAGGGCTACCAGGCAGACAAGAGCGACGAAATACTGGCCGGCATCATCGTAATCTTTGCGCTTGCGGTCGGCATCGACTTGCTGATCATGCTGGCCGGCCGGCTGGCGACGCCCTGGGAACGTGCGTCGCCAAGCCGCGGTCGCCTGCGCCTGCGCGAGGCGCCGGTAGTAGGCGGCGCACATTGACTTTCCTAATTCACGCGTTCTCGTACCTCCTGCACGCCGAGAACTGGCGTGGTCCGGTCGGCCTGGCGGCCCGGACCCTGGAGCACGTGGAGTACACCGCGGCCGCCGTTGCCCTCTCGGCGCTGATCGCCGTGCCGATCGGGCTGGCCATCGGGCACACCGGTCGCGGCGCGCTCGTCGTGGTGAGCGCGGTCAACGGGTTGCGGGCACTGCCGACCCTGGGGGTCCTGCTGCTGGCTGTGCTGTGGTGGGGGCTGGGATGGTCGCCGGCAATAGCGGCACTGATGCTGTTGGGCATCCCGCCCCTGTTGGCCGGCACCTTTGCGGGAATATCCACCGTCGACGCCACGGTGGTCGACGCCGCCCGCTCGATGGGGATGACCGAGACACAGGTGCTGCTCCGCGTCGAGTTACCCAACGCGCTGCCGCTGATCCTGGGCGGGGTACGCACTGCGACGCTGCAGGTAGTTGCCACCGCGACGGTGGCCGCTTACGCCAGTCTCGGCGGTTTGGGCCGGCTGCTGATCGACGGGATCAAGGTGCGCGAGTTCCATCTCGCGGTGGCCGGTGCGCTGATGGTGGCTGCACTGGCGCTAATCCTCGACGCTGCCCTGGCATTCGCGGTGTGGCTGTCGGTGCCGGGTATGGGTCGTTGGCGTCGGTACCGCGACAGATTCCCGTGGCCGCTCGCCGAGTCGGTTGGGGATGGCTGGGCTGCGGAAGCGGCTGCCGCCCGCCTAGAGTAGGGCCGGTGAACCGCGCCCGGCTCGATGCGACGACGAACTCGTTTCCGACGATGCTGACCTGGCGGGCACCCGACGCCTCTCGTATGGAGTCCGTGCGGGTGCAGTTGTCGGGCAAGCGAATCAAAGCCAATGGCCGTATTGTGGCCGCCGCAGCGAAAACGCATCCGGCGTTCGGCGTGTACTACGACCTGCACACAGACGAGACAGGCGCCACCAAGCGACTCGGGATGACCGTGACGCTCGCCGAACGCGAACGCCAATTCGCCGTAGCCCGCGACGAAGAGAACATGTGGCTCATCACCGACCACCGCGGCGAGTCGCGTGCCGGCTTCGACGGCGCGCTGGACGTCGATGTGGTTTTCAGTCCCTTCTTCAATGCGTTGCCGATCCGGCGCCGCGGTCTCAACGACGAGGCGAAGACGGCGACGTTGGCGATTGTCTATGTGAGTTTGCCGGACGTGACGATCGACGCGGCGACTCTCACTTACAGCAGCGTCGGCCCGGACAATGGCAACGAGATCAAGCTGCAGTCCCCGGTTGCCGACACCGTCGTCACTGTCGATGCCGATGGTTTCATCCTGGACTATCCAGGCTTGGCAGAGCGGATCTGATCACCCCGCCGGCTCGGCCGGCGGCAGCCAGCTCATCGCGCCAGTTCGGTGCGCCGATGAAGACGGTGACGATGTCGGGTCGGGAGAAGCTGTCGTAGCGGGTGCGCGCGGCGTGGCCGGCTTCGACGAGTTCGCCCACCGAGTTGTTGTGCAGCAGCGTATCTCGCGTTCGGCTGAGCAAGTCGATGGTTCGGTCCAGCGTCGGCAGCAGCTGGCCGGAGTTGGCCTCGCACATGGCCCGCACCAGTGCGGGTGCACTGCCCGCCACCCGGGTGGCGTCGCGGAACGACCCGGCGGCCAGTGCGAAGGCCAGCGGCACTTCGGCGGCGGTGACGGCAAGCGCTTCAGCAAGCAAATGAGGCAGGTGCGAGATGGCGGCCGCCGCGGCGTCGTGGTCGCCGGATTTGGCCGGCACCACGACCGAACCGCAGTCCAGGGCCAGCGACATCACCACTGTCCAAACCTCGGGGTCGACGTGGTCGTCTACGGACACCACCCAGGGCGCCCCGGTGAACAGGCGGGCGTGCCCGGCGGCCCAGCCCGAGTGCGCAGTTCCTGTCATGGGGTGTCCGCCGACAAATCGCGCCTGAAGACCGGCAACCGTAACTTCGTCAAGCACGGCGCCTTTGACACTGGTGACGTCGGTCAGCGGGCAGTGCGGCGAAGACTCGGAGATCCGGGCGAGCAGGATCGGCAGTGCCGGCATCGGAACGGCGAGCACTATCAACGCCCCAATCTCGGCCGCCCGGCTGAGTGCATCGCTGATGTCGGTGGTGGCGTCGAAGCCGTCGAAACGGGCGGCCTGCACACCCTCTACCGAACGGTTGTAGCCGAACACCTGGTAGCCGGCCGCGGCCGCGGCTCGCATAATCGAGCCGCCGATGAGTCCCAACCCCAGCACGCATACCGGTGTCTTGAAAACAGGGCTAACCACACACCAAGGTTGGCACATTCCGACCAGCGAGGTGCCCGGGCAAACTCGCTCGGCGACGCTGGAGGCGCCGGCGTCCGCTGGTCAAGGGCCTCGGTCAGGACTAACCTAAGCGCCCATGGGAGCACAGCGGGCCTCCGCCCAGGGCCCGTCCGCAGACACACCGGACGGCTTTGGTGTCGCGGTCGTACACGAGGGCGGCCAGTGGCGGTGCTCTGCCATGCGCCCCAAGGTCCTGACGAGTTTGGCGGCCGCTGAGACCGAACTTCGCGAGATCCGCAGCGCCGGAGCGGTGTTCGGGTTACTTGACGTCGACGACGAATTCTTCGTCATTGTGCGCCCCGCGCCTTCGGGAACCCGGCTGTTGTTGTCGGATGCGACCGCGGCACTGGACTACGACATCGCCGCCGAAGTGCTGGAGAACCTGGACGCTGACATCGACCCGGAGGACCTCGAGGACGCCGAGCCGTTCGAGGAGGGCGATTTGGGATTGCTCGCCGACGTCGGGCTACCCGACGCGGTGCTCAGCGTCATCCTCGACGAGTCCGACCTGTACGCCGACGAGCAGCTGGGCCGCATTGCGCGGGAGATGGGCTTCGCCGACGAACTGTCAGCGGTGCTCGACCGTCTTGATCGGTGACAACCGACGAAAGCCTGATCCGTGCCGCTCTTGCCGTCGCGGTCACCGGGGGGCCACGCGACGTGCCGGTCGGTGCAGTGGTCGTCGGTGCCGACGGGGTCGAGCTTGCGCGCGCGGTCAACGCGCGTGAGGCGCTCGGTGACCCGACGGCGCATGCCGAGATCCTCGCCATGCGGGCGGCGGCCGGCGTGCTCGGTCACGGCTGGCGCCTGGAAGGGGCCACGCTGGCGGTCACCGTCGAGCCATGCACGATGTGCGCAGGTGCACTGGTTCTCGCGCGCATCTCGCGGCTGGTGTTCGGCGCCTGGGAACCCAAGACCGGCGCAGTCGGCTCGCTGTGGGACGTGGTGCGGGACCGACGGCTCAATCACCGCCCCGCGGTTCGGGGCGGTGTGCTGGCCGACGAGTGTGCTGGGCTACTGGAGAATTTCTTCGCCCGGCAACGGTTGGGGTAAGTGCCGGGCGGTTCGGTAAGCTCCCAGGCGGTGGCGTGTCCGAGCGGCCTAAGGAGCACGCCTCGAAAGCGTGTGACGGGTAACCCCCGTCCGAGGGTTCAAATCCCTCCGCCACCGCCCAGGTCAGGGGGTCAACCGGCTGTGACCTGCGGAATAACATCGTTTGTTATTCGCTGGGATTGCTCTGGTTTGTGCCCAAGTGTGCCCAGAATGTGCCCACGGTGTGGGCACCAGATCAGTTGGCCTGGCTTGGTAGCTAAGGTCGGCCCTGATTCAGCCCCCCCAAACCTGCTTGACGTCGTCCCCTAATCTGTGACCGCTGATGTCGCATTTCCGGGCACCGGCCCCGGCCCGCTTAACGGCGGGTCGGGCTCTTTCACTATGAGCCAGCTACTTAGCTCCCGGCACGGAAACACACCGCTAAATCCCGAAAACGGCTCCGCTGGCAGTGTTGGATACCGGTAAGTGACCAGACCTGCGGCAGGAGAGTGGGGTTGTGTGCCTGGGGAATGGTTGACCGATGCGGCAGCCGCCATGGGGGCCAGCTGCAAGGCAAAGCTCGCCGGCCCGGGCGAACCTGAAGCGGCGATCCGGTCGCCCATCGAAGAACTGCTCGCGGCAGCAGGTCAGCACCTCTCCCTTAAAGTCGTCCCCTACGACGAAGTCCGCGACACCGATCGCGGCGTGCGTCCCGACTACGCGATCAGCGTCAACGGGGCCATCACCGGCTATGTGGAGATTAAAAAACCGGGCGCCAACCTCGACCCTGACTCGTTCACCGGGCACAACCTCAAACAATGGAAACGACAACGCGACCTGCCCAACCTGATCTACACCAACGGCACCGAATGGCGGCTCTACCGCGATAGCCAACCCGTCGGGGACCCCGTGCACTTGACCGGCGGCACTTTACGAAACGCCGGATCCAAACTGTCGTGCGGCAACAACTTCGAGGAGCTGCTGACTGATTTTCTGCGCTGGAAGCCTGCACCCATCACCGGTGTCGTCGCACTCGTGCGCGCCGTGGCACCGCTGTGCCGGCTGTTGCGCGGCGAAGTGCTCGACCAACTCGCCGAGGAGAACCGCGCGATCGCTGCCGGCGCTGACGAGAACGAGCAGCCATTTCACGGCCTGGCCGGCGACTGGCGCAAGCTGCTGTTTCCCACCGCCAGTGATGGCGTGTTCGCAGACGGCTACGCCCAGGCTGTCACCTTTGCGCTGCTGCTGGCGCGCACCGAAAACATCGACCTCGATGCCGCCGGTGGCCTGCACAACGTCGGCACCAAACTGGCCGGTCAGCACTCGCTGATGTCGCGCGCGCTGCAGCTGCTCACGGACTACGTGGCGGCCGACTTCAAGGTCACTCTCGACCTGCTCGTGCGTGTCATCGGCGCCGTGGAGTGGCCGCAGGTCCGTGCCGGCAATCGCGACACCTACCTGCACCTGTACGAAAGGTTCCTATGGGAGTACGACCCCGCGCTGCGGCGGCAATCTGGGTCGTACTACACCCCGCACCAGGTGATCGAGCAGATGGTGCGCCTGGCCGAAGAAGTTTTGACCGATCGTCTGCAACGCGCCGATGGCTTCGGCGACCCGGACGTGGTTGTGTGTGATCCGGCGATGGGCACCGGCGGTTACCTTCAGCAAGTTATTGAGCACGTAGCAGCCCGGGTGACCGACCGGGACGGAAAAGGAGCGGTGGCCGGCGCGGTCACCAACCTCGCCGCCCGGCTGTACGGGTTCGAGCTGCAGATGGGTCCGTTTGCCGTCGCTGAGCTACGTGTCACCGACCTGCTTGCCGACGTCGGCGCTACCCTGCCCAAACGCGGCTTGGGCCTGTTCGTGACCGACACCCTCGATGACCCCTACGCCGAACAAACCCAGCTCGGCTCCGGCCTGCAACTCATCAGCCGCTCCCGCTCCCGCGCCGCACGGGTCAAAGCCAAAACTAAAGTCACCGTTGTTATCGGCAACCCACCCTACCGCGAACGCGCCGAAGGCATTGGCGGATGGATCGAAAACGGCAGCGGTGCCGACCCCTACCGCCCACTCGACGACTTTCGCGCGACCGGCAACGGCCGAGCCGAATACGTCCTGAAAAACCTTTACGTTTACTTCTGGCGATGGGGCACTTGGAAAGTGTTCGACGCCAACGCCGGACTCCCCGGCGGCGACATCGGCATCGTCTGCTACATCAGCACCTCCGGATACCTACGCGGCCCCGGATTCAAGGGCATGCGAGAGTACCTCCGCCGCAACACCTCGGAGGGCTGGATCATAAACGTATCCCCCGAAGGGATGCGTCCCGATGTCGCCACCAGGATTTTCCCTGGCGTCCAGCAGCCGCTCGCCATCGCGTTGTTCACTCGCACGCCCGATTGCGACCGCGACACCCCCGCCCAGATCCACTACACCAGCGTCAGCGGTCACCGCGCCGAGAAGTACCAAGCCCTGGCTGATTTGAGCCTGCACGGACCGCAGTGGCGTGACGCACGCAGTGTTTGGCAGGCCCCCTTCACCCCGGCTGCCGATACCGGGTGGGATGACTATCCCGCTCTCAACGATCTACTCCCGTGGAGCTCGCCTGGCGTCAAAGCCAATCGGAACTGGCCTAGCGCCCCGACCCCGACGGTGCTCAAGGAACGGTTAAAAGCTCTTATCGCAGAGCCGGATTTGGCGCGCAAGTCGGAGCTGTTCAAAGAAACTCGAGACCGCAACATCTCATCGACAGCCACACCGCTGTCGGGTGCGGATACTGAACAGAACACGGGTCGACCGTTGACAGCAGAACGTGTCGCTTACGCCACCAACGCGCGCATCGTGCGATACGGGTTTCGGTCTTTCGACAAGCAGTGGATCGTCGCCGACAATCGGCTTCTTGATTTTGCGCGACCGCCGCTGTGGGCGGCGCGCATTCCTGGGCAGATCTTCGTGGTTGAACTGCACTCGAAGCCCATCACAAACGGACCGGGTGTTGTGTTTTCCTCGCTCATCCCAGATATGCACTACTTCCGAGGGAGCCAAGGTGGCAGAACCCTTCCGGTTCTACACCCAGGAGGTCGACCAAACGTCGCTAACGGTCTGCTCGGCGCGCTCTCGACGATTGCTGGTCGCGCGGTGAGTGTCTACGACCTGGTCGCGTACATCGCTGGCGTCGTAGCGCATCCTGCTTATACAGAGCGGTTCGAAGACGAGCTGAGCACCCCTGGAATCCGGGTTCCGATCACAACCGACACCACCTTGTTTCAACGTGCCATAGAACTTGGGCGGGAAGTGATCTGGCTCCACAGCTACGGCGACGCATTCTCGGACGGGCACGATGAGCTTCGATATCCAGTCGGCGACCCACGCCGCGTAGCAAACCTGGCCGCCGTTGACTCGATACCCAGTGATCTCACCTACGACGCCGACACCGCCACTCTGCATCTCGGCTCCGGATCGTTCGGTCCGGTTCCACAAGGAGTGTGGGACTACACGATTGACGACAAAGAAGTGATCCGAGCGTGGTTCAACTATCGGAAAGCGAATCCGACCGGCCTCAGGACCAGCCCCCTCGACAACATCAATGCCACCAACTGGCCCGCTGATTGGAACGGCGAACTCATTGACCTCCTCACGGTGCTAGCCCGTCTCGTCGAACTGCGCCCCACCCAGGGCGAACTGCTCGAGCACATCCTCGACCGGCCACTGGCGTCAGTCGCAGACCTGGCCGCAGCGGGCGTGACGTGGCCTCAAGGCTCCACTGATGCGCAGCGCAAGCCCGACTACAACACCGCCGCCACAGTCGCAGACGACTCCGGCCCCGGGCAACTCGGCTTCACCTTCGGAACGGATTGAGTGAGCCGGGGCGCTGCATCCCATATCGCGAACCACCATGGCGAGGGAGCGGCCAGCCGCGGCGACCCGGGCCCGCTGGCCGCTGGTAGCCGGCGGCCTACCGGAAACGCCGCGGGCTGCGGCATTCGAGCAGCGGGCCGGCCGAGTGTGGCCGCGCTCGACGAGCTAGGCACTAGAACTAGAGGTCAAGTCCGCGCTCGCGCTGGCGCAATATCGCCAGTCCCCTAAGTGACACCGGGGCGCCGGCCGGGATGGTCGGCCGCGCTGGCGGCCCGTCGTCCCATTGGGCGCGGGTCTCAATGGGCGCGGCAAGGGTCGGCCGCGGTGGTGTCACGTCGTCGACTTTTCTAGCTCTCAAAGTTCTACTCTCGTCAAGGTTTTCGCTCGTTTCTGGGGGCTCGACGCTGCGAATGCCCCACAACTGGCCGGCCACGTTGCCCACTATGCACCCGCCCGCCGCAATGTTGACCTCCGGCAGAAGGTGATGCCACAGCACCATTGCCGCAACAAACACGCCAACAATTCCCTCGTCAGCCTCGCAGCAAGCCTGATTGAACACGGCAGCGCCAACATTAAACATTTCGCCGAAAGTCTCAGCGACCGTGACGGTTTCCGTTGGCGGGTAGCAGGTTTGGGCGTGACCCAGGATCAACTGTGCCGCGATCCGCGTGTCGCGGCTGGGATGCTCGCGGGACGTTTCAGCCAACCAGACATCACAAGCCATCAGGCCCTGCGGACTTCGCAGTTTCAGCGCCAGCGCGCGCACCAAGGCTAACGTGGCGTGCATCGCCGCAACAAACTCGTCGACGTCGTAGGCGTCGAGCATGGCCGCTATCGCGCCGAAGTCGCCGCGAATCGCGGCGCCAGCGAGACTGAACGCGGCCTCTCGGGTCGCGGGCTCCGGGACGGTGATCATGTTGCCCACCGCTGGCGCATCCGCTGTAATTGGCGTTGCCAGGGGGTCAAATGCCACTCGCCCCGCATTCTCAGCAATTCGAGTTGAGCGGCCGTACCGCTCAAAGGCTGTCGGGGCCAACGCATTTCGAGAGTCTGCACAACCCGTTGACGGCCAGATACACGGCTGCGCTGCGGGGTGCGCATCGTGTCCGATCCGACGTCGGCCCACTGCTTCACCAGCCGCATCGAAGCATCCGGCGCCATGGCGCCCAACCTTTGCAACGCAACCATTTCGCCACGCTCCGCAGGCGATAGCAGGCCGTTGGTGTCGACCTCGCGCTGCATCAACGTCGCCAACCGTTGACGTTGAATCCTGTTGATTTCGGCCATGCGGTTCATACCTCCTCATATTGACGCTCAATATCTATCGGCCAGCACATCGGACACCGCGGCCTCCACCCGCAGCGGTATTCGGCTGCTCGCGGTCATCGGCTAGGGCCGCGACGACGCCAAGCCGATAACCAGTGCCTCACCGCAAGGGTGGTCGGCGATGGCCGGCAACGGCGCGGCCTCGGCGACCCGCTTGCTGTAGGCGTTCAACAGGTACATCGTCAACGGCACCTCAGGATTGTCCGCTCGGATCGCATGGTTTCCTCCGGGCAGCAATTAGCGGATCAGCTATTCCCAGAGGTGACGGGTTATCTACCCCGAGCCCAGCGGATCACAGCGCGGTTGGGGTGGTGGTTTTAGTACCTGCCCACGGTGGCCGTTACTCCGGTGACGCTCCCCGCCGGCTCGGCGGGCTTACCACCATGATAAACCCGCTCTTGGTGCTCAATACACCGACGCCATGATGTCGTATTCGGGTTCGACCGGCGCTGCGGCCCGGTCAAAAGCCATACACGCCGCGATCGCCAAGTCGATTTTGCGCGACGAGTAACGAGTTTCCTTGGTCAACCGCTGACCGCGGGGATCGACCTTCAGAATCGCGTTGGCGATGTGCCGGGACAGCCGGGGGTCGCCGGAATGTGTGAGCCCGCGGTTCATCGCGGCCTCGTACATGCGCGCCGTCGCGGGGCCCATGCGCTCCGATGTTTGCTTAAACTCCACCACCGGCAGACCCTCGGCGGCGAGCAGTTGGAGACTTCGCTGCCAGCGGAACGGGTCCGCGACGACCTCTTTCACCCGCCACCGCCGGCACGCCGCGCGGATGACGTCCTCAACGTCGATCACCGGCACCGCCCAAGCCTCGTCGACGTGTTCGGGGCGTTCCCAGCACTCGACGACGGCGATGTGCGGAACTTCCCGGCACGACACGACCACGATCGCGGTGCTGTCGTTATTGACCGACCCGTCAAAGCCGATGCAGACCTGCGAGCTGTCGGGAATGGTCACGCCCGGATCCGCGCAGTTATCCCACACACCCTGCGGCAACCACGCCGCCGCGGCGCTCACCCACAAACCCAGGTGGTAGCGAAGAAACTCGTTGATCGGCACCTGGTGGTAGCGGGCCGCCACGTCGGCGACGTTCAAAAACCTGTCGGCGGCCGGGCTGGCGGCCCTAATCGCGGCGTGCAAACCCTCCTCCGAGGAGAGGTCGTAGCGGTCGGCCGAGCAACCCCACCACACGAACAGGAACTCGTGGTCGACGACCTCGCCGGCATTCACCTTTACACCGTGGTCGTGCAGCCGGCCGGCAACCGTTTCTTTGTCCCACCCGGGCGTGGTGACGTTGAATTGCAGAGACCCGGCGCGTTTGGTGCAGCCGTTCGCCAGCACCAAGTGCACCCGCTCACGGTTGGGCCCGATCCATTCGTGGATCTCATCGGCCAGGAATGTGGACGGCCGTTGCCCGTCGTTAGTGCCGGCGATCGCGGCCACGCGGTAGGCGCGACCGGGCCCGTCGACGAGCTGGATTTCGTTCTCGTAGGCAACCATCGCCCGGCTCAGCGTGGGGCTCTCGGTCACTGTGGTGCGCAAATCGTCGAACAGCAGGCCGGCTTGCTCGAAGCTGGCCGCGGCGACCGGGATCACTGCGCTGCGTTGGGTGGCCAGCTGATAGGCGCCGACCCATGCGGCCAAGCTCGTTTTCCCATTACCTTTCGGTACCTCCAACAGGGCGCGACGGTAGCGTCGCCGGCCGTCGGGGCGAAGCTCAAACAGCCAGCACAGCAACAATTTCTCAAAGGTCTCCAGCCTTACCGGCTCACCCCAATGATCGCCCTCGCCGTACACGCAGTGCCGCTCGATCCATGAGACCACCGCCGGCCCGTCGCTGCGCGCGGTCGTTAGCGGCGGCGCCGACAGCGGCCGTGGGACGTCAGTCGGCCACGATAGAGAGCGCGGCACGCGGGTCGTCTCCTGCACTGATTACCTCGGCGTTGATGTCGGCCAAAGTCTCGGCGGCCTCGGTGAGGTGCGCGCCGAGCCGCAGCCGGTTGAGCGGTCCGATGCCGAGCTGGCGTTCGTCGTCTTTGATGGACGCCTCGATTTTGAGGGCCACACCATAGGCCGGATTTTCGCGCGTCTGACCGGTGGAACCGATGACCATCGGTTCCCGGTCCGCTTCGGCGATGAGCCTGTAGTACCTGTCAAGGTTGGCCGCCCACCGCAACGCGATCACGGCGTCCGAGGGCCGCATCACGCCGCTGACGCTATCGCTCCAGTAGCCGCGCCATGCCTGCTGCGCGGCCTCGCAGAGCCCACGCGGCATGCGAGGCGCCGCGCCGGCCGCACTACTCACCACACCGATCGATTTTGTGGCGGTGCGAATACGCTTACCGGGCGGCTTCTGCGGAGGTCCAGGCATCAGAGGTTCACCACTGCGGCTGAACCCATGGCTTGGGGTCGTCGCGTTCGTCGGGTTCACGCTCGCGCCAGCACGACTCGCACCACACCAGCGTGTTGCCGCCGTCGTCAATGGTCATCCAGGTCCCGGGATTGTCGATGGTGTTGCGACCGCAAAAACCCGCGCAGTACGACGCCAGCTCGGGGGTGCTGTGGCCGTCATCGCTCACAAGATCAGTATCAGGTAAAAGTACCGCCATGGCGTCAAGTCTAACCGGGTGACAACGCCCGTTGTCGTAGCCAAACCCGCTGATCGAGGAGATTTCGTCTCGTCACCAAAGGGCGCGGCAGGTCCCTGGCAGGTCCCAGCTCCCGATAGGTCCAGGTATGGCCAAATATGGATTTTCCCAACAGGTTTTGATATGCCGCACCTGTTGCAGGGTAACGTTTTGGATGTTAGAAGACAGCAATAAAATAATATCTAGCCAAAAAACTCCGGAACCCGTCGGCGAACGAAACTTGATGCCGTGCAGTCGCCGGAGGTTTTGCTCCTCAAAAAAGCGAGCTTCAGCTAAGCCCGAGCCCATGGGAACGGCGCGCGGAAAGCTCGGGCAGCCGGTGTATTTGGTGCGGCCCATGCCTTTGGGTGGTTGGGTTGGCATGGCTGGCAGGCAATCCGATGCATGGGTTGGCATGGCTGGCAAGCGTGTCGGATGCGCTGCACAGAGCCGGCCAAAATGGTTGGGGCACAATTCGATCGGTAAGGCTGCTTAAGGTTGTTCATGATTGTAATGCCTTGAACTCCTTATGATCTCGCTAACCTACCCGAAGCGGGGGAATGACTACCTAAACATCGGATAGGCATAGGCCCGGTAAAGGCCGGTGATTGCCGATCATGCGGTGGCGGTCTGGGGATGGCAACGCCAACCAAGCGGTGCTCTCAAGCGGCGGACTAATGCGGCGGACTATGCGGCCGGGGTGGGAGAGTTTCTACGCCGTGCCGCTGCGGCTTCTGGTGGCTCGGTTATGGGCGCGGTGTTCAGGCCCGGTCCAACCGGTCCTGTCATCTGTGTGCCCGAGATCCCACGGTTCACCCGGCAGGATCGGTTCATGACAGCGCGCGCAGTCAACATTGCCGGCCTCAACTAACGGCCTCCATGCCTCGCGTAGGCGTTTGTGGTCAGTACCGTAGCCGCGCTCGGTGGTGGTACCCCGGGAATGCCAGTGCTCTCGCCGGCAGTGTTCACAGCGACCACTGCGGTCGGTGGTCAACGCTCTGGCGGGGCAGGGTAGGCCCTCGACACCGAGGCAGGGCTTGGGAAGGCTCATGGTGTGTTTACCCATGCCGCGGTGGCCTCGGTGATAGCACGCTGATTCATATCCCGACCCGTCACCAGCGCCACCAAGCCGATCGTCGTGTCATTGGCTTGTCCTCACTCTGGGTGTGTCCATAGCCGGTGCTTGCAGTAGGGATAGAGTGCACAAGTACGTTTTGTTGCTGAGTCCTGGGGGTGGCGTTGGTGCTCACAATCCGGAAAATCCTCGAACAAGTCCACAATGGCACTATCAGGGTGCCTGCTTTCCAGCGCGGGTTCGTCTGGGATGCGGAGCGAGTTGCGTACCTTATGGATTCAATTTACAAGGGGTATCCGTTCGGTGCTCTCATCCTCTGGCGAACAAAAGAGAAATTGAGCCATGAGCGCCAACTTGGTCCTTTCGAGTTGCCAGAAGTCGAGCCGGAGTACCCGATCGACTACGTACTCGATGGACAGCAGCGGCTCACTTCGATATTCGGCGTATTTCAGACGGACCTATCACCTGTTGAGGATGCGCCATGGACCCAGATCTACTTTGACATGTATGCGGAGGCAGACCTTCAGGAGAGCCAGTTCATCTGCCCCCAGCCGGACGAGGTTGATGTCGAACGGCATTTCCCAATTGGCACGTTCTTTGACGTGACAGCCTATCGAAAGGCCACCGACCACCTGTCGGCAGAGGCCGCCGAACTGATCGATAACGTTCAGTCCGTCTTCAAGGAAGCGACCATCCCGACCCAGGAAGTTGCAACTGAAGACAGGGCCAAGGTCGCCATCGTATTCGAGCGTGTGAATCGCTTAGGTGTGGAGTTGGACACTTTCCAGCTGCTGTCGGCCTGGACGTGGAGTGATGATTTTGATCTTCAGGAAAGGATTCGCACACTCACAGATGAGGTCTCTCCACACGGCTTTGGCGATATCTCAGAAGACACTAATCTGATCCTTCGCTGTTGTGCTGCTGTCGTGGCCGACGACGCATCTCCGGCTACCCTCATGGGACTTAAGGGTGCAGACGTACGAGCACGGTTTGATGAAATTGAGAACGGCGTGAAGGGTGCTATCGACTTCCTCCGCACCAATCTCAGTGTAAAGACCCTCGCAAATCTGCCCTATTCATCCCTGCTTGTTCCGCTCGCGGTGTTCTTTGCTGCCCCAGATACCAAGACTGTAAACGTGAGTGACTCACAACGTATTGCCATTGAGAGATGGATATGGAAATCGTGTTTTTCACGCCGATTTAGCGCTGGCGTCCTTCGCAACCTGAAGCGCGATATCGACGAAATGGCCGCACTGAGAAAGGATGGTACTTCAAGAATCGACTCCTCATTTGCAGTCACTCTTGATGAAGAGTACTTCATAGATCAGTCCTTCACCATCGGCACAGTTCACACCAAGACTTTGATTCTGCTCCTAGCCAACAAGCGACCCCGTTCATTCATATCTGGGTCGTCGGTCGATCTTGGTCCGGTGCTTCAGGCCTATAACCGCGAGGAGTTTCATCATCTGATGCCACGCAAGTTTCTCAAGGATCAGGGGCGAACTACGACAGAAATCAATCGGCTGGCGAACTTTGCAATCATTTCCGCTGCCGACAACAAAAAACTTGGCGGAGATGCGCCCAGTGTATATAAGAAGAAAATGCCGGCGGGCGCGATTGATGTGATACTCGGTGCTGCGGCATGTCCGAACTCGCTGTTCGACGACGACTTTGACGCCTTCATTCGGGCGCGCGCTAAGGCGTTAGCGGACTATGCGAAATCACTTATGGGAGCATAAGAAGCCGCAACACAACAGAGCCGGGCCGACAGAAGTGGTTTTTTATCGGTAGGCCAGGCGTGGTTCGGGTGCTCGGTGTCCCAGTCATGGCCGCGGAAATCCAACGCATTAGGCGGGTCGGCCACCACCGCGTCAATGCTGTTGTCATCCAACGTGATCACCACGCCAAGGCAGTCGCTGTGGTACGGGGACACCCGGTCATCGTGGTTACTTGACATCTCTAACAGCTCTATATTTATAATTCTTTTACCCCGTCAAGGGGTCTTTGTTTTTAAGGGTCCTAGGTTGGTTCGGGGGGTTGGTCCAGTGGATTGGTCCCTTAGGTTCCGGGGGTTGGTTCTGGGACTCCTGAGCTTTTCAGTTCCATCATCAACTCCCACATACGCTCACCACGCGGGTCCATATAGCGGTCGGGAAACCGGATAACCTCCGCGTCGGTCCTAACCTCAAACCCGCCCAACACCGCCCGGCTAGCTTCGGACATGTGGTGACGGGTGCGCGCCACCGCGGCGTCTATCTCCCCCACGCCGGCCTCGATCAGCACCGCGTCATGGATCGGGCAGCACAGCTCGATTCCGCCCTCGGTGATCAAACAGCACGCCAACCGCAACATCTCCGCGCCGTGCGCCTGGGCGGGGAAATTTTGGAGCGTGGTCGTCTTGGTGCCCTCGACCACCGACACCCGCCAACCGAAGTACGTCGACAGCTCGCGCCGTAACAGCCCGGTGTTCACCACCCGTCGCGACCACTGTTGAAATTGGTCGTAGACCTTTTTGAGCTGTCGGTGCAGGGCCTGCGCCTCTACCAGGGGCAACCCCGTTCCCGCAGCCAACGATCGGACGCCCATCCCGTAGTTCATGCCCAACAGCCCGACCTTGCAGATATTGCGGATCTCGGGGTGCGTGGCCTTGGTGGCGCCGTCCGGTGCCAGGCCGGCGCCGACAGCGAAAGCGATATACGGGTCGGAAGATTCGACCGCTTTGATCAGCTCGGGGTCACCGGATAGCGCCGCCGCGATCGCGATTTCCTGCGCCGAATAGTCGACGTAGGCGATCGCTCGGCCCTCGGGCGGTTTGACCAGGCCCCGCCACCATGCGCTGGCCCCGAAGATGAACTTCGCATTGGACGGCGCGTTGCGCCCGGTGGCGGTGGCGAACGCCCACAAGCCGGTACGGTTCCGGCCGTCAGCACCGACTTCCAGCTTGAAGTCCCGCAACGTTCCCTCTAGCAGCATCATCTGCCGCAGGTTTTCAAGCTGCGGGTGGGCCCGGGCCCGATCTTTCATGGTGTCTTGGTCGGTGCTGAGGTACCCCCGCTTGTCGGTGCGCGGCCAAGTGTCCAAAAGTCCTTGCCCGGCAAGGTAGTTGCGGAACAGTCCCGGCCTAAAATGTGTTCCCCCATACACCCCATATTCCCGGTCAGCGCCTTCGATCAGGTGCTCTAGAACGTCTAGCCGGTGCGCTTGTATCCACCCGAGTGTATCCGTATCGATCGGCGTCCCGGTGTGTTCCATGTCTGCCACCGCGGTCATATACCGGCCGCGGTGCAACGCTTGCACCAATCCGCGCCGCGGCGCCCCGGGAGCTTTGCGCCTGGCGCGGACATGGATCGACAGCCGCTCCATAAGGGGGCTGAGGACTTCAACGTCGGCTTCGCAATAGTCCAGAAGGTCCCGCTTCTCCTGTTCGGTGAACGGGCCGCCGCGTATGGCGATGTCCTGCATGGCTTGTTTTTCACCGACCGTGTACCCGTGGCTTTCACGGATACCGAAAAACTCCAAGGCATTGATCAAACCCGCCAGCTGCCGGCCCAAACTTTTGGGTAGAGCTTTGTTGGTGTGGTTGCGGAACTCCACGAACAGGTCCAAGATCCGGGCCGGCATCGGCCAACCACACGCGAGGAAAAACCCCGCCTCGGCGGCCGCCATGTAGCACACCCACAGTGTGTGGTCGTCGACCGGGAACGGGGGCTCGGGTCCCAGCTCGTCATACCACAGCCTGATTCGCTCCCCGGATCGCAGCTCGTGGGCCACGAGGCACACCGGTTGGATGTGGCCACCGACAACGGGGGTGAATTCCGTATCGATGGCCACGATCCGATCGAACCCGGGGAGGTTCGCGGTCACGCCCTCCGCCCTTGGTGCTCAAGCACCACCGGGTGTTCCGGGTGGTCGATGGCCCGGCCGTTGAACCCCAACCTGAGCAGATCCTGCATGGTCAGGTCCGGGAATTGGGGGTCACCGAGGTCGTCGGGCGCTGAGAAAAAGTCATACACCCGGTTAACGTTGTTCCATTCGACCATTGTCCAATTGGTCTCGGCCGACGCCACGATCTGCTCAAGCGCGCGGTGGTAGTTGTCCCGCAAGCCTTTCCGCGGTTGCTTAACGCCCCAGAGGAAAAGGGTGTCGACGCTGGTGACGACCAACCGCAACACAACCGGGGTTAGCGCTTTCTCGTTGAAACAGGAGCGGAGCGGTTTCGGCACAAGCCACTGTTCCGGGGTTGTCGACTCCGGGCTTTCCCGGAGGTACAGGGAGGCCGACAGCGTGTAATCCTGCCCCGGGTGGATCCGGAACCATTCTTTGTTGCTCACCGGCTTACGCACCTTGATAGCGGTGATGTTTCTCTCGGCGTCGATGTCCCCGTGGGTGTACTCGGCCTCGGTGTAACGCACGTTGTCGAGGTCGAACGGGTCGATCGGTTCGCTGCCGCTGCCGTCCGGTTCCTCCGGCGGCACAACGTGGATGGTTGGTTTTGACATTTTCAGGGCTTCCCTTCTGTTGTGGATTGGATTGCGGCCGCTGTGGGCCACGCTGGTGGTGGTGGTGGGCTACTGGTGGGTTAGGAGACCCGAGAGACGCTCTGCCACCACTTTTGAGCGCTACGCGGGCCGTTACCGGCGTTTCCGCAGGACGCTGCGCCACAGCGGGTTAATGGTGGGGTAAGGGAACGCTGCCGCCATCAGCTCGACGCACACCGGGCATGGAGGGTTGACGGCGTTCCAGCCACCGGCACCGGGCTGATGTGCGTAAGCGGCTTGAGCGGCGCACCGATCACACAAGCCGGCGCGGATATAGCGGCGCTTCACGTTTTCCCACTGGCGAACTTGCGCCGGTGTTTCGGGTCGGGGGGTCAAGGTGCGAATTTTCCGCATAGCTTCGCCTTCCGGGGGATCGCTGTGATGTCTGAGCCGTTCATGGCGGCGCAGTTGCGCTCGCCCATTCCGGTGGCCGCGATGGTCGGAAGGGGTGGCACTGATTGAGGTCACCAACATTCCCGCGGGATCGAAGACCTTGAAATGTCCCGAGCGTCCATGCTCGATGCGGTAGCCGAGCTGTTGGAATTCCCCAAACCATCTCAAGCTCTTGATCACGAGCACGTCCACAATGCCCGCAGGTCCGCGATCACGGTCGGCACTGTGCCGGCCGCGGCCATGATCTTGGTGTCGAGGTCCTTGGCCGCGCGCTCAGAAAGCGGCGCGGCGTCACCGCTGGCATCGGCAACAGATTTGCTTGCGTGTAGTAGGCTCAACTTCAGTTCCTTAACTTTGGTCGGTGATCGGGACTAGAACCGCCCCTTGGTCATACGGGTGACTTGGGGCGGTTTTTCTATCCGGCGCTTACCGGGCGGTCGGTGCGGGTGTAGCGGCTGTCTTCGATCCATTTCTCGATATCGGCGCGGCGGTAGTAGATGCTGCGGCCCTCTTCTCCACCGAGGCGAATGAACACCGGCCCAGTACCCCGGAACCGTCTCCCGGCCCAGGTTTGATCGGAGGTGCCGGGAAACAGGTTCTTCATCTCCGCGGCCGGGATAAGGTCGTTCACCAGAACTCCTATCATGATGATCGCATCTGCGTCTGCGATAGCAGGCTTGCGTTCCATCATGGCCATATCCCCCAGAATGTCAAGAGCACATAGACATCGATCATGATGATAGGGCATACTCCAGTGATGGCAGACAAACGGAATCCCCTCGGTCCGACCGGGGAGGCGGTCCGCGCGAACATTCATCGGCGGCGGGAAGATCAGAACCTTAGCTACGCCCAGCTATCCCGAAGGCTAAAAACCGAGACCGGTCGCTCGATACCCGAGCTGGGGATACGCCGGATCGAAGAGGGCAACCGCCGCGTCGATACCGACGACCTGGTGGCCTTGGCGGTGGTACTCAAAACGTCGCCGGCCACCTTGCTGATGCCGGTCGTTGGTGACCGAACCGAGAGGGTCTCTGCCACTGGGACGAACCTAAAAGAGCCGGCCGAAAAGTGGTGGCTGTGGTTGCAGGCCGACCCCTCGGGGGCATCGGTGGTAGGACTGCCGCCCATGGCGTTCGTCGTCAACGCTCAACCGCAATGGGCACACCCGCGGTGGCTGAAGGACACCGGGTCCGATGGCGACGATTGAGTCCTACGAAACGTCAACGGGCGCAAAGCGATACATGGTTCGTTACCGGACCCCGCAGCGGAGCCCGACAAAGAAACGCGGCTTCAAGACGAAGCGTGACGCCATGGAGTTCGCGGCCACGGTCGAGGTCGAGAAGATGCGCGGCGAGTATGTGGCACCGAGCCTCGGGCTGATCACGGTCGGCGAGCTGGCCACAGCATGGCTGTCCCGCAAAGAATCAGACGTGGCACCGAGCAACTATAGAATGTTGGAAAGCGCGTGGCGCATTCATGTTCAACCCGCTTGGGGCACAACACGAATTGCTGACATCGAACTTAACGGCGTCGAGCAGTGGATTGGTAGGATGGGCCGAAAGTCGGGTGCCACCACTATTTTACGCAGCTTCGGCGTGTTGGCGGGCATCTTGGATGACGCTGTGAAGTCTCGGCGGCTGGCTAGTAATCCGGTTCGGGGCGCCGAGAATCTGCCCCACAAGACGGGTAAGCGCCGCGTGTATCTGTCCGCTGATGATGTTGGCCGGCTGGCCGCTGAGTCAGGCCAACACCGGGTGCTGGTGCTCACACTGGCCTACACCGGCATCAGGTGGGGCGAAGCGGTCGCGTTGCGGATACATGATGTCCAGTTTCTCCGTCGTCGGCTGAGCGTCCATGACAACGCGGTGCAGCTCGGCGTCGATCATGCGGTGGGTCGCACCAAGTCACGCATAGATCGCAGCGTGCCGGTGCCCAGCTTCGTGCTGGACGAACTTTCGGTGCAATGCCGTATGCGCTGCCCCGACGAGCTCGTGTTCGGCGATGGCGTCCACTACCTGCCACGTCCCAAGTCGACGGACGGATGGTTTGTCGCGGCGGTGAAGCGGGCCAAGGTGCAAAAGATCACCCCGCACGATTTGCGGCACACATGCGCCAGCATCGCGATCAGTTCCGGCGTCAACGTGTTAGCTCTGAGTCGGATGCTGGGGCACCAGTCGGCCAAGGTGACGTTGGACGTCTACAGCGACTTGTTCGACTCGGATCTCGATGCGGTGGCGGCCTCGATTGATTTGAAGTGTGCCCAAAGTGTGCCCAAACGGTGCCCGGTGGCCTCGGTTGAGGCATGATATAAGCCTCTGACCTGCGCCGGATACCGTAGCTGTGCAGCATCGTCCGAGGGTTCAAATCCCTCCGCCACCGCCATAGTCACCATGGCCCTTCAGCAGGGCACGGGCACGGTGCGCACCTGCACCATCGCGGGCGGCCGGTAACCGTCGTATTGTGCTGCAAGCATGACCGCCTCACCTGTTGTAGTGGTCATGACGCCCGGCCTTCGCGGATAGCTTTGGACAGCATCCGCCCGAACAGCGCTGTCATCCAAAGAGCGTGGAATCAATTATTTGCCAAGCACATCAGGAAGCGATTCATCAAGCCGGGGCAACTTCCGTCTAATCGGTCTCGCGGGCTTGGCATCCTCCCGTGCACCACAACGCCCAACCCACGAGCAGCGGCTGAAACAGTAGCCGAACGCCACGGGAAAGGTCAGAGTCGAGCCCGAAACCATCTGTGTGCGTGACGAACTGGGAGATATTTCCAGGAAAGATCAAGACAAAGAAGATGGCGACGACCCGTCCGAGCCATACGCGCCGCCGCGCCAGGGCCAGCAGGCCCACCCCGAGCAGAATTTCCGCGACACCTGAGGCGATGATGACGAAGTCAGCGTTCAACGGCAGCCACGGCGGTATTTGTGCGTAGAAGGCGGTGCGGGCGAAGCTCAGATGACTGATCCCGGCGAAGATCAGAAAGGCGGCAAGAACAAAGACTGCAATCTTTCGCCACCGGGCCTGACTCATCATCACATCGTTCCCCGCTTCCCGGCTGAGCGCCGGTGTCATACCTGGGCTCCTCAGCACGCACCGAGTTGCTGGACCATTGACGCTTTTACGACGACCGCCGTGCGCCCCGCCGTAACCTCCGGTTGTGACGTGCCGGCCGGCGCTGCCGAACTACTATGACGACCGATGCCGCCGTATGGGCCGGTAAGGGCGCGACGACGTGAAAGCGGTGCTTGACGATGGCGCATGACGTGTTCATCAGTCACTCGCACGCGGACAAACCCGTCGCCGATGCTGCCTGCGCGGCGCTCGAGGCGAGGGGGATCCGCTGTTGGATCGCTCCCCGCGACATCCACCCGGGACACAATTGGGCTGCTTCCATCGTCGAGGCCATCCGGGGGGCTCAGATCATGCTCCTCGTGTTCAGTCGCCACGCCAACCAGTCGCCCCAAGTCCAACGGGAAGTCGAGCGGGCCGCGAATTCCGGCAAGGTGCTTCTTCCTCTGCGGATTGAAGACGTGTTGCCCGAGGCAGCGCTCGAGTACTACCTCAATACGCCGCACTGGCTGGATGCGATCAGTCGTCCTTTCGAAGCGCATCTGGAGAAGCTGGCCGACGCTTGCGCAAGCCTGTTGAAAGTCACAGGCCGGGCGCCTCAGCAGGCGACCAGCGACCGTGCCTTGTTTACCGCGACACTTCCGACGAAGCAACCGTCAGCGTCGCGGCAGCAGTGGTGGCGCCGGCAACGCCGTCAGGTGCTACTGGGGCTGGTCGCTGCGACAGTCGTGATCCTGGCCGCCGCCGGCGTCGCCTTCCAGCTGCTGAAACCACACTCGCCGGCATCGCAATCCTCAACCGCGCAGTTCTCCACCACCGGGGGGCCGATCTCCTCTGGTGTGGACGCCGCGCTAGATGAGCTGCTGCTCAGCGTCGAGCAAATCAACACCGCGATGGGCACGACCGGATTTGAAACCTTCCAGGCATATCCGGTGTACATCATCTACAGCCCCGAAGGTCTTGGTACCACGGTCTTCGACTACTGATAGCGGCCCGAGGATTTTTGGCCTGGGCAGGATCGCCGCTGACTTGCCGAGGCTGATCTCTTTCTGACGAGCGCTCGGCGCCAAGGTTGATCCGCCGGTTCGTGGCACCGCGTTCGCCCGGCGCGGTCTAATGGGTTGATGGACTTGATGGCGCCTACCGATTCGGTTTTCCTGCTGGCCGAATCGCGCGAGCATCCGATGCATGTCGGCGGCTTACAGTTGTTCGAACCGCCGGAGGATGCGGGTCCGGAGTTCGTCCAGGAGCTCTACGAGGCGCTGATATCGAACGAGGACTTCCAGCCGACGTTTCGGAAGCGCCCGGCGAGACTGTTGGGCGGCATCGCCAATGTGGGGTGGTCTTACGACCAGGATGTGGAAATCGACTATCACGTGCGGCGATCGGCGCTGGCGCAGCCTGGGCGGGTCCGTGAACTGCTCGAGCTGACCTCGCGGCTGCATGGCAGTCTGCTGGATCGACACCGGCCATTGTGGGAGACCCACTTCGTGGAGGGCCTGAACGACGGTCGCTTCGCGCTGTACACCAAATTCCACCATGCTCTCGTCGATGGTGTCTCGGCGCTCAAGCTCATGCAGCGGTCATTGTCGACTGATCCACACGACCCCGAGGTGCAGGCGATCTGGAACATACCGCGGCGACGGCGGTCGTCTGGCCGTTCGCGGCTGCAGGCGCTGACTCAAGCCGCGGGATCTGTTGCGACGATGGGTTTCTCGACCGTCTCATTGGCTCGGGCTGCGCTGTTCGAGCAACAGCTGACCTTGCCGTTCGTCGCGCCGCGCACCATGTTCAACGTCCGCATCGGCGGCGCCCGCCGTTGCGCTGCGCAGTCCTACTCCCTCGATCGAGTGAAAAGCATCAAGCAAGCCGCCGGCGTCACCGTCAACGATGTCGTCCTGGGCATGTGTGCCGGTGCGCTGCGGTACTACTTGATCGAGCAGAATGCGCTGCCGGACACACCGCTGGTGGCGATGGTCCCGGTCAGTCTGCGCACCAAAGAGGAGTCCGACAGCGGGGGCAACATGGTCGGAGCCATCTTGTGCAACCTGGCCACTGACATCGAAGACCCGGCCCAACGGCTGCAGACGATCAGCGCCTCGATGCGCAGCAACAAGAATGTGTTCTCCGACTTGCCCCGACTGCAGGCACTGGCTTTGTCGGCGTTCAACGTTGCGCCGTTGGCGCTGATGCCCCTGCCCGGCTTCCTCTCAACTGCGCCACCGCCCTTCAACATCGTCATATCCAATGTGCCCGGGCCGAGCGAGCCCATGTACTGGCACGGTGCGCGCCTTGACGGCAATTACCCGATGTCGATCGTCTCTGACGGGTTGGCGCTGAACATGACACTGGTCAACAACGCCGACAACATCGACTTCGGTCTGGTCGGGTGTCGGCGCAGTGTGCCACATCTGCAGCGGCTGCTGGTGCATCTGGAAATCTCGCTCAAAGAGTTGGAACGCGCGGTCGGCATCTGACGCGATGCCCCGGCTGAGCGCGGGTCTGCTGCTCTACCGTGTCGACGACGGGTCGATCGAGGTGCTGTTGGTTCATCCCGGCGGCCCGTTCTGGGCCCATAAGGATGAGGGCGCATGGTCGATTCCCAAAGGCGAGTACTCAGCCGGGGAGGATCCGTGGCTTGTCGCACAGCGCGAGTTCACCGAAGAGGTCGGTCTGGCGGCGCCGGTGGGGCCCGGAATCGACCTCGGGGCGGTGCGGCAACCGGGCGGGAAGGTCGTCACCGTCTTCGCTGTTCAGGGTGATTTTGACGTCACCGACACGCACAGCAACACTTTCGAGTTGGAGTGGCCCAAGCGGTCGGGGCGCATCCGCAGCTTTCCCGAGGTCGATCAAGTCGAGTGGTTTTCGGTGTCGGATGCTAGAGCAAAGGTGCTCAGAGGTCAGGTGCCTTTTCTGGACCGACTGCTCGACCATACATAAGTGACGGCGGCGCTCAACGGCACCGCCGCCGCTGCTGACCCGCTACTTAGGGGCAGGTCACATCGATTTCGTTGTTGTCCGGCCAACTCGCGAATTGTCAATCCCGAGCCATTCGCTTTATCCGTTCCGGCGCTGCCGGTATCTTCGGCATGCATGCAGACGGTGCGAACACCCGACGACCGATTCACCAATCTGCCTGAGTTCCCGTATGTTCCGAACTTCGCCGAAGTGGCAGACGGTGACGGCGGCACACTGCGGATGGCGTGGGTGGAAGACGGGCCCGTTGATGCCGACCCGGTGCTCATGCTGCACGGTGAGCCGTCGTGGTCCTTTCTGTATCGCAGAATGATTCCCATCCTGGCCGGCGCCGGTCACCGTGTGGCCTGCCCCGACCTGGTCGGGTTCGGTCGCTCCGATAAACCGGCTCGACTCGACGACCACTCCTATGCCCGGCACGTCGAGTGGATCCGCGCACTGGCCTTCGACGTGCTGGATCTGCGCGCAGTGACCCTGGTGGGACAGGACTGGGGTGGGCTCATCGGGTTACGGCTCGCCGCCGAACATCCGGACCGCTTCAGTCGGCTGGTCGTCGCAAATACTGGCCTGCCCACCGGTGACATCCCGATGCCGGAAACTTGGTGGCGATTTCGGAAATCGATCCAGAGCCGACCCGACCTTGACGTCGGCTGGTTCATCCAGTCAGGTTGTCAACGACAGTTCAGCGACGCGGTGCGCGCCGCCTATGACGCGCCTTTTCCCGACGACAGCTACTGCGCCGGGCCACGCGCGATGCCCGGCCTGGTGCCGACATCCCCGGACGATCCCGCCGCGCCGGCCAACCGTTCGGCGTGGGTGACCCTGTGCGCCAGTTCGACACCGATGCTGGTGGCCTTCAGCGACGGCGACCCCATCACCGGTGCAATGGGCCCGATCTTTTCTCGGCACATGGCGGGTGCACAAGGCATCGACCACCCTGTGATACGCGACGCCGGCCACTTCTTGCAAGAAGACGCCGGCGAAGAACTGGCCAATCACATCGTGGAGTTCCTGCGCTGACAGCTATGCCGGAGACCGAGGAGTCACAAGAATTGCTGGCCCGGTTGCTGGACCCGGTCAGCCGGGCTGACCCCTACCCGCTGTACCGGCGGCTACGTGAGCGCGGACCCGTCCAGTTGCCGACGGCCAATCTCACCGTGTTGTCGACCTATCACGCCTGCGACGAGGTGCTGCGGCACCCGTCGTCGTCCAGCGACCGGCTCAACTCGACGATCGCCCAGCAGCAGATCGCCGACGGTGCTACGCCCCGGCCGCTAGGGCCTCCGGGCTTCTTGTTTCTCGACCCTCCCGACCACACCCGGTTGCGCAGGCTGGTCAGCAAGGCTTTCGCGCCGAAAATTGTCAATGCGCTGCGACCGGATGTCACCGAGCTGGTGGACGGACTGCTCGACCAAGTTGCCGAACGGGACCAGTTCGACGTGGTCGCTGACCTTGCCTATCCGCTTCCGGTAGCGGTCATCTGCCGGTTGCTCGGTGTGCCGTTGGCCGACGAACCGAAGTTCAGCCACGCGTCGGCGCTGCTGGCGCAAGCGCTGGATCCCTTCGTCATCTCCGACGACGACCGGCCGGCGATTATCTCCGAGCGCATGCGAGCGGGTCGATGGCTGCGCGAATACCTGCATGGACTTGTCGAGCAACGGCGGCTATGCCCCGACGACGACCTTATGTCTCGTCTGATTGCCGTCGAAGAGTCCGGTGATCAGCTGACCGAGGACGAAATCGTCTCGACGTGCAGCCTGCTACTGATCGCCGGTCACGAGACAACGGTGAATCTGATCGCCAATGCCGTGCTGGCGCTGCTGTGCGCCCCAGGCCAATGGTCCGCGCTCGCCTTCGATGCCGGCCGCGCGTCGGCGGTGATCGAAGAGACCCTGCGCTACGACCCGCCGGTGCAACTGCTCGGCCGAATCGCTCTGCAGGACATCAGTATCGGGGACACCGCAATAGTCAAGGGTGACTCGATGATGCTGCTGGTCGCCGCGGCTCACCGCGACCCTGCCGAATTCGATCGACCTGATGTTTTCGACCCGGACCGGGATGCGTTTCGGCATCTGGCATTTGGTCGCGGTCCGCATTTCTGTCTTGGCGCGCCGCTGGCCCGGCTGGAGGGGGGTGTGGCGCTGTCGGCGGTAACGGCCCGATTCCCCAGCGCGCGGCTGGGCGGCGAGCCACAGTACAAACCAAATGTCACGCTGCGTGGACTCGCGGCGCTACCGGTGTCGATCTGAGCTCGGCGACGCGTGCAGGCCGGGCACGATGTCGCCCAGGCTGAAGGTGGCGGGATTGTCGAGCTGCTCATAGGTGCATGAGCGCGGGTCACGATCGGGTCGCCAACGGTTGAATTGCGCTGTGTGACGGAATCTTTCACCCTCCATGTGGTCATAGCGAACCTCGACCACCCGCTCGGGCCGCAGCGGCACGAAGGAGAGATCCTTGCCGTTATTCCAACGGGAGAACTCGTTCTTGCGTGGTGTGCGCTCACCGGCTTCGTGTGCGGCCCAGTTCCAGGGGTGCTTCTCGAAACTGGTGACCAGCGGTTGCAGCTCAGTAAACAGCCGCCGCCGTTCGGCCATTGGGAAGGCGCCGATCACGCCGATCGACGCAAGCTGGCCGTCATCCCGGTAGAGCCCGAGCAGCAGCGAACCGATGACATCGCCGCCGGACTTATGTATCCGATACCCCCCGACAACGCAGTCGGCCGTCCGCTCGTGCTTGATCTTGAACATGACCCGCTTATCGGGCTGATAACTGATGTTCAGTGGCTTGGCGACGACGCCGTCCAGGCCGGCTCCCTCGAACTCGTCGAACCAGCGCTGTGCGGTTGCCAAATCGGTGGTCGCCGGCGTGACATGCACGCGCGGCCCAGAGTTTGAGAGCGCGTCGACGAGAGCCGCGCGCCGCTCGCTAAACGGGCGCCCGGTGCAGTCGTCGTCACCGAGAGCTAGCAAATCGAACGCGATGAAGGAAGCCGGCGTCTGCTCGGCGAGCAACCGCACCCGCGAATCCGCCGGGTGGATGCGCTGTTGCAGCGCCTCAAAGTCCAAGCCGTGCTGTGTGGGCACGATGATCTCGCCATCGATCACGCATCGCTGCGGCAACTCGGACTGGACCGCTGCGACCAGTTCGGGGAAATACCGGGTCATCGGCCGTTCGTTACGACTGCCCAGCTCCACTTGGTCGGCGTCGCGGAAACAGATCGACCGGAAGCCGTCCCACTTGGGCTCATACGACGCGCCCGGTGGGATGGCCGCAATCGACTTGGCAAGCATGGGGGAGACCGGCGGCATCACGGGCAGTTTCATGGCCTCATTGTCGCGTCCCGCGGGTCATTGACCGCGGACGCGTGCTGAAATCCCTGTTATGGGTGTTGCTGCCGAAGAACTCGACGTCGACGGGATCGCGGTCCGCTTGACCAACCCGGACAAGGTGTACTTCCCTCAACTCGGATCCGAAGGCACCAAACGCAAGCTCGTCGACTACTACCGCGCGGTGGCTTGCGGGCCGATGCTGACGACGTTGCAGGACCGGCCGACGCATCTGCAGCGTTTTCCCGACGGCATCGACGGTGAAGAGATCTACCAGAAACGCATACCGCAGCACCATCCCGCTTATCTGAAGACCTGCCGAATCACTTTCCCGTCCGGACGTTTCGCCGACGCGCTCAAGGTGACTCACCCGGCTGCGATCGTGTGGGCCGCGCAGATGGGTGCGGTCACGCTGCACCCGTGGCAGGTTCGCTGCCCTGACACCGAACATCCCGACGAACTGCGCATCGACCTGGACCCGCAGCCGGGCACCGGGTTCGAGCAGGCCCGCGAATTGGCGGTCGATATCGTTCGGCCGCTCCTCGAGGAGCTGGGCATGACCGGTTACCCTAAGACCTCGGGCGGCCGCGGTGTTCATGTCTTCGTGCGGATCGCGACAGACTGGGATTTCATCGTGGTGCGCCGAGCGGGCATCGCACTGGCCCGCGAAGTAGAGCGCCGCGCCCCCGATGCCGTGACCACGTCATGGTGGAAGGAAGAACGCGGCGCGCGGATCTTCATCGACTTCAACCAGAACGCCCGCGATCGCACATTCGCGTCCGCTTACTCGGTGCGACGCACCCCGATCGCGACCGTCTCGACCCCTCTGACATGGGACGAGCTGGCCAGTGCAGACCCCGACGAGTACACCATCACCACCGTGCCGGACCTGGTGCGTCGCCGCGACGATCCGTGGGCGGACATGGATGCCCACCAGCACTCGATAGCGCCGTTGCTGGAGATGGTCGAGGCCGACGAAGCGCGCGGTCTGGGCGACCTGCCATATCCGCCGAACTACCCGAAGATGCCGGGCGAACCGAAACGGGTGCAGCCCAGCAAGGATAGGGACTTGAAGAATAACTTGTGACTATGAGGTCTGCCGAACGCGGTATCGCCTAGATCGACGTTAGCGCGGAAAATCGTCGGCGAAATCGGGGCGCTAACGTCGATTCAGCGTTCGGAGGTGGCCTGGCCTACGCCGACGCGTCGTCAGCTACGTCAGCTACAAATCCTGAGTCACTGCTCGGATTGCTCGAGTTCGTCCAGTTCCCGGTCGAGGTCCGCCAACTCACTGGCCAAGTGCCGCATTTGACGCGCGACAGCGGCGCGACGCTGCTCAAGCTGCGCGCGGCGCTCTTCCCGGCCTACGTTGTTGGGCGTGTCTGTCTGCATGTGGTCGCTCCCGGCGGCTCCGGCTGGATAGCCAGTGACATCCGGAGTGTGTGCCTGGCTGGCTGAATTCGCCAGTGGGCACCGCGACTGAAAGCACAACTGACAAGCAACCGACACCGGACCGTTACGGTTTGGGTGACCGATGGCGAAAGGACAGAGTCGCGTGGCCCTCAGTTTCAAGGACGTCATCGCCTCCAAGTACCTGTTGCTGACGACGTTCACCAAGGATGGCCGCCCCAAACCGACGCCGATCTGGGGCGTGCCTCACGGTGACCGGCTATTGGTGATCACCGACGACGACTCGTGGAAAGTGAAGCGGATCCGCAACACCCCCCGAGTGACGGTCGCAAGAAGCGCAGCATTGGGTAAGCTCAAGAGCGACGAGGTCGAGGCCCTGGCCCGGGTGTTGCCGAAATCTGAGACGCGGCGGGTCTACAACGCGGTGCTCAAGCGGTACTGGTACCACGCCTGGTGGTTCTATGCGCACACGGTCCTGCGCGGCGGTATCGACAAGGTGCACGTCGGTCTTGAGGTCACAGCCGCCTAGTTATCTGTCACCATGGAGAAGGTGAGCACCGCAGTACTGGTGGGGCTGACACTCCTGGGTGTCGGCATCGTGATCGATCGGCTTCTCTGGCTGAAAAGGTGGCTGAATAAGGTGCCGCCTGTTGTCGACCTGCCAAAGCCGCCCGAGCCGCTCGAGTCAGCTGAGCAGCGCCAGGAATCTCCTGTAATAGATGGAATTACCGATCCGAAGAGTCGCGACAGTCGCGAGTGAGGCGCGATACTTTTTCCCTATGATGCCGCAGTGGTACCCGCAACGTTTCAGGTTGATGGCTCTGGCCGCCGCTGGTTTGTGCGTCCTCGTGGGTTGCGGTAACAGTCACGGCGGCAAAGCGGCGACCACGACGTCGTCGACCACACCGACGTTCATCGCACCCCCAATCCAGGAGCGGGCGCTGGACGGGTTGTTGCTCAACCCTGAGCAAGTCAACGTCGCGATGGGGGCAAAAGGAATGGCGGTCACCAAGAACCGCACCTCGATGTCGGATGACAGCGCGACGATGGAGCCCAAGGAATGCTTGGCCATCGACGGCTCCGCACAGGCCCAGGTGTATGCCGGCAGTGGTTTCACCGCCGAGCGCGACCTCTCGCTACAGGACGGTGACAACTTCAACCACTACGCCGAGCAGGCGGTGGTGTTGTTTCCCACCGCCAAACAAGCCGGCGCCTTCGTCGCCAACTCCGGCCAGCAGTGGCCGGCCTGCCACCAGTACACCCACATTCAGAGCAGATCACAGTGGACCGTGGGGCCCATCTCGAACACCAAGGGCACCTTGGGTGTCGTCGCCATGGAAAAAGACGCCAAAGCCCCCGGCTGGGCCTGCGGCCGGGCGCTGGCAGCCAGAAACAATGTCGTGGTTGACATCAACACGTGCAGCGCCAACCCGGGTACCTCGGCGGTCGACATCGCCAATCAAATCGCCGCGAAGATCGCCGTTTGATCGGGCCCCTGATGGCCTACATCCGGCCTGTGCCGAGCCGTCACCAAAGCGTTATAGTTACGGCTATGCGCGTATCCCGTCTCCGCAACATCGTCCGGGCCTGCGCCATGGCGCTCGCCTTCGGCGCCGCCACGGTGGCTTTCCCCAAGGCTGCCACCGCGGATTCCACCGACGATTTCCCGATACCACGGAGGATGATCGCGACCACCTGCACCGGAGAGCAGATACTCGCTGCTGCAAGGGATTTCACTCCGGTGTACTACGAGCGCTACATGAACGACTACAAGAACCACCCGAACGTTCAGCAGGCAACCCAAGACAAGGTGCATTGGTTTTACTCGCTGACCTCGGCGGAGCGCAGGGATTACTCCGACAACTTCTATCCGCCTCTGGGTTCCGGCGGCGATCCGCTGTGGTTCGCCTGGCCCAACCACATGAAGATCTTCTTCAACAACAAGGGCGTCGTCGCGAAAGAAACCGAGAACTGCATGAATTACCCGCCGAATGACATGTCGGTGTGGGATTGGTGAGTCGGTAGCACTTCGCGAGCGGACGGGGCGAGAAGCCCCACGCAGGTGGCGGTGACCAGCCGGGTGAGCGCGGGTGCGAAATCCAGGTTCCAATCCGGCGGAACCTCAGGTTCCTCGGCGTAGGCATCAGTCAGCCCTTGCGGCGGGTGGGCAAGCTGCCATAACGGTGCGGCCAGCGAATAGGCGGCAAGAAGCGTGTCGAAGGCGCCGGCACGCCCCAGCGCCGGCAGCGCCTGCTCGATTTCATCAGCGATGGACACCGCTGCAGCGGTGCTGATTCGCTTGATGTCCAGCACACGTTCGACTTCGACCTCGTGTTCCAGATGAAGGTGCAGGTTGGCGAGCAGGTCACAAAACAGCGGGTCGGCGGCCAAACCGTTGGCGAGTGTCTCAGCGACCCGCGACGGCGACATCGGTCCCGGTTCGCGCACCCCCGCGCGCACCGCGTCTGACCAACGCACCCAACCTTCGGCGGCGATGTGCAGAAGCATCTCTTTGTGGGAACTGAAGTATCGGCGCACTGCGGAGTAGTGCACCCCAGCGCGGCTTGCGACAGCGGTCAACGTCACCGAGGCAACGCCGCTCTCCAAAGCCAGCGAGCGCGCGGCTTCCACCAGGGCCGCTGCCCGCTGGCGTTTCTTCTCTTCCGTGCGGGCGCGCTGGAACGTAAGTTGCGCCACCGGCCGAGGATAACGCACATATTGTGATTTGTGGCTTCAGACCGGAGGCGGTAGCGTGCCGTTACGCACGCACTATGCGTTAGAGTTACGGAGCGCATGTGGGAAGGAGCTGGCGAATCCTGGTCACCGGCATGGTTTACTCGTCACGATCCGGTCGCGCTCTTTCCGAGGCGCCCCTCGCTTGAGGCGATCGCCGATCAGACATCCTGCTGCCCCGCTTGATCCGTTTCTTCATGCCTCCAAACAGAGGCGCGCGGAGCCAAGTCGGACACTGTCGAATAAGTGATATGTAGCCGTCATGAGATATTCGAGCGCTAGAGGGGATTCCAATTATCAGGATTTTGCAGCGGGTGTGGATACCGCTGGTGATCTTGGTAGTGATCATCTGCGGGGGGTATACCGTGACACGGCTTCATGGCGTGTTCGGCTCCGAGAAGCTGCCGTCATATGCCGATAGTCCCAGTGAGGACACCAAGCCGTTCAATCCCAAGCAGCTGACATACGAAGTATTCGGTCCTGCCGGCACCGTGGCGGACATCAGCTATTTCGACGTCAACTCCGATCCCCAGCAAATCGACGGGGCGACTCTGCCGTGGACGTTGAAACTCACGACAACCCTGCCCGCGGTAGTCGGGAACATCGTCGCGCAGGGCAATAGCAATAGCATCGGCTGTCGGATCCTGGTCGACGGCGTGGTCAAAGCCGAGCGGATATCCCACGAAGTGAAGGCCTACACGTTCTGTTTGCTGAAGGCTGCATGACCACCGACCGGACCGGCACAACAGCCGTCAAACGGCCCTTCGTCGCCCACACCATCCGATACCTCTAACTGTCGATCATCCTGCTGTGGCTGGGTATCACGGTGCTGGCTAGCATCGGCGTTCCGTCCCTGGAGCTGGTTCGATCTCTGCTGCTCGGCCAGGATGACGACGCGGCGACGACTGAGCTCCCGCGACCAGCTCACTGACATTCGGTCCGGCCGGCTGAGCCGGAACCGTCACCGCGGCTACTCGTGCAGCAGCAAATCTCGCACTACCGGACGCGGCGCATACGGTCGGAGCAGCTGGCTCGCCGGCCGTTCGCGCACCCGCTGCGGCCACCAGAACCAACGACCGAGCAAGGCCGCGATCGACGGTGTCATGAACGAGCGCACCACGAGAGTGTCGAACAGCAGACCCAGGCCGATCGTCGAACCCACCTGACCAATGACCCGCATGTCGCTGAATATGAACGAGGTCATCGTCGCGGCGAACACCAGCCCGGCCGAGGTGACCACTGCACCCGTACCGGCCATCGACCGGATGATCCCGGTCCGCAACCCGGCTCCGATTTCCTCCTTGAACCGGGAGACCAGCAGGAGGTTGTAGTCCGAACCCACCGCGAGCATCAAGATGACCGACATGGCCAGCACCATCCAGTGCAGTTTGATGCCGAGGATGTACTGCCACATGAGTACGGAGAGCCCGAACGAGGCGCCCAACGACAGCAGCACGGTTCCCACGATGACCAAGGCCGCGACCACACTCCGAGTGATGATCAACATGATGATGAAGATCAGACTGGCCGCGGCCAGGCCCGCGATCATCAGGTCGATCGCGGAGCCGTCACGCATGTCCTTGTAGGTCGCCGCAGTGCCCCCGAGAGACACCCGGGCGCCTTCCCAAGGCGTGCCCTTGATGGCCTCGTGCACTGCCTTTTTGATCGGATCGATATGTGAAATGCCTTCCGGCGTCGCGGGATCGCCTTCGTGGGAAATGATCAACCGAACAGCCTTGCCGTCGGATGACAGGAACTGCTTGAGGCCCCGCTTGAACTCCGGGTTCTTGAAAGCCTCCGGCGGTAGGTAGAACGTGTCGTCATTCTTGGCTCTGTCGAAAGCCTCTCCCATGGCGGTCGAGTTCTCCGACAGGGCTGCCGTCTGGTCGTTGATTCCCGCTGTCGTCGCATAGTTGGACAGCGTTGACCGAAGATTGGTCTCCTGGCTGGCGATCTGCGGCGGTATCAGCGTCAGCAGCTCCGGCTGGATTTGGTCCAGGCGGTCCAGATTCGCGCTCAGTTGCTCCAACCGTTCGCTCAATTGGTCGATGCCGTCGAGCGCGTCGAAGAGCGATCGGAGCGCAAAGCAGATCGGGATGTCGTAGCAGTGCTTCTCGAAGTAGAAATAGCTACGAAGCGGCCGGAAGAAATCGTCGAAATCGGCGATGTGATCCCGCAGTTGCTCGGTGATGGCAACCGTTTCTTTCGTGATCAACGTGGTTTGGTGAGTGGTGTCGCTGAGATCCTTGGTGACGTTGAACTGCTTGTGCAGGACTCCGATTGTTTTCTCGATCTCATTGGCCTGCGACAAGATGTCTTTCGCCCGGTCCTGCTGATAATGCATGTTCTCGATCTGGTTGCTGTTTTGTTGACTCATGGCGAAAGCCAGCGTGCTGTGATCGAGGGGGGTTCCCAGCGGCCTGGTGATGGTCTGTACTCGAGCGATACCAGGAATGTGGAAGACTGCTTTCGCAACCTTGTCGAGGATGAGGAAATCCGCCGGATTCCGCATGTCGTGATCGGTCTCGATCATCAACAATTCAGGATTCAACCGCGCGTTGGAGAAGTGCCGTTCCGCAGCGTCGTACCCGACGTTGGCCGGTGTGTCCGACGGCAGATAGTTGCGATTGTCGTAATTCGTTTTGTATCCCGGCAGGGCAAGCAAGCCGACCAGGGCAATCGCACCAGTCATCGCCAGGATGGGGCCGGGCCAGCGGACAATGGCGGTGCCGATCCGCCGCCAACCACGGGTCCTCATCTCGCGTTTCGGTTCGAACAGACCAAAGAAGCTGCCAACCGTCAGGACTGCCGGACCTAGGGTGAGCGCGGCCGCAACTGCGACCAGCATTCCTATCGCGCACGGTGCGCCCAGTGTGTTGAAATAGTTCAGCCGGGTGAAACTCAAGCAATACATTGCGCCGGCGATCGTCAGGCCCGATCCCAACACGACGTGCGCGGTTCCGTGAAACATCGTGTAGTACGCCCGTTCTCGGCTCTCACCGAGTCCACGCGCCTCTTGATATCGGCCGAGGATGAAGATGGCGTAATCCGTTCCGGCCGCGATCGCCATCAGTACAAGCAGATTTACCGCGAACGTCGAAAGCTCGATTATCCGGTAATAGCCCAGGACGGCGACGATTCCCCGCGCCGCCGCCAATTCGAAGAGCACCATCACCAGCGTCATGATGACGGTGACAATGGAGCGGTAGACGAACAGCAGCATCAAGAAAATCACCACGAATGTGATTGCGGTGACCTTTTTGACACCTTTATCGCCGGCGTGGTTCTGATCTGCGGTGAGCGCTGCTCCGCCGGTCACATAGGCCTTGAGCCCAGTCGGCTTCGGGGTGTCGTCGACGATTTTCCGAACTGATTCGACAGATTCGTTGGCCAGGCTTTCGCCCTGATTACCGGCGAGGTACACCTGCACATACGCCGCTTTACCGTCGGTGCTTTGTGAGCCCGCTGCTGTCAGTGGGTCGCCCCAGAAGTCCTGAATGTGCTGGACGTGCTTCTTGTCTTGCTCGAGCCGCTTGATCATCGTGTTGTAGAACTGGTGCGCGTCGGCGCCGAGTGGTTTGTCACCTTCGAGCACGATCATCGCCGAGCTGTCGGAGTCGAACTCGTGAAAAACCTTGCCGACGCGCTTCATCGCCTGCAGCGAGGGAGCATCGCTCGGGCTCATCGACACCGAACGTTGTTTGCCGACCTCTTCCAGCTGCGGCACCGCAACGTTCGTGATGACCACCAGACCCAGCCAGAGCAATAGGACCGGCACCGCGAGCCGGCGGATCGCGTGCGGTAAGAAGGGCGGGATCAACGGCTGCGAGACGTTCTGCGGCCGGGTGACCTCAGTGTCGTCGGTACTGCTCATGCCGATTTGTCCAGGCAGAAGGTGTATGCGCGCACTTCGTTGACTTGCCTCTCGTTCTTGACCACGCCGTCCACGGTGATGCGGCAGCCGATGGAACTACCGGAGCCCTGCGCAACCAGGTTGGCGGCGATCGCGGGCAATGTCGTTGTGATGGTGAGTGACCACGGCAGGGGGAATTCCAGGACCTGCTGCGGCTGGGCGTTGACATCCAGGTAGTTGATGGTCGCCACGTTGCCCGGGGAACCCCAGACTTCCAGAACCACGACCTTCGGGTTGAACGGGACGATGTTGTCGTAGGACGAACCGGAGTCGGAGTTGTTCCCGTGCGCGCCGAAGATGCCGTGCAGCCGGTAGACACAGAACCCCGTGACCGCCACGACGGCCAGGATCACGAGCAACACCCACGTCCGTCGAGCAGCGCCGCCGATGAAAGACCTCTTAGCCCGTTGCTTGGCCCGCCGTTGTGCAGCGAACTTGTCCGCGACATCTTCAGGCACTTCGACGCGTTTTTCCGCGCGCCGCCGCAACTGCTCGGTCAACGTCATGGGCTGCCTCCATCCTGAACGGGGGCGAATGGAACCAAATAATTAGCTTGTCACAACCTTAGCTACTCTAATGGCAGCAGCGGAAGGTACGCCAAACGGCAGCTCAGCACCGACTTGCCGACCGCCGCGGCATGAACCAGAGGGAGGTACGATCCAGCCCATGAAGGCAACGATGTCCGCGCTCGCCGCGATCGCCGTCGCGATCGGTCTGGCCACGCCGGCGAATGCCGACCCCGACACGGATTTCGACAAGCAGCTCGCGACCTACGGCATCTACGGTCCGCACGACTACCAGCCCTATTTGGCCAAGATCGCGTGCCGCCGGCTGAGTCAGGGCGTCGACCCGGACGCTGCCGCAAGCGCTCGTTTCCTGTCCCACAACCTGCCGCGGGGCACCACCCAGGTGCAGACATATCAGTTCCTCGGCACCGCCATCACGACGTACTGCCCTGACCTGGCGCCCAAGCTGCAGAACATTCCGGCCGGCTAGTCAGTCGTCGAGGGCGACTCCGCCGCGCAAGCGCCTGCGGCGACGGGAGCCCGCCGACTTACCGGTCGGGCGCCGGTTGCGCAGGCCCCCGCGGGGTGCCTCGACCGCGACGGTGTCCTCGGCCAGCGGCAACTCTTCGGGTTCGGCAGGCTCCGCCGTGGTCTCCGGAGTGTCCGCTGCCGTGGTGGCCGCCACGGGTTCGGGCTCTGGGGTCGGCATCTGCGGCTCTTCGGCGTTCTCTGGTTCTGTGATTGCGGGGTCCTCGGCGGCGTCCTGGGCGTCTTCGGCGCCCTTAGGGCCGTTGACGTCCTTAGCGCGACGACGGCGCTTGGGCTTCTTGGGTTTACCCGGCTTGGGCGGCGGGGGTGGCAGTTCGGCGAGAAACGAGAGGTAGAACGCGACAAACCCCAACACGGCGACGGCGGCAGCAGCCCCATACACGCCGAACAACCACTGTCCGGCAGTATCCAGGCTGAACCACAGCTCGCTGATCGCAGTGCCGACGAGCAATACCCCGGCCAGTACATGGGCCACGATCGAAGCGGTCCGCAGCCTCAGCGCCAGCTGCGGAGCGCCGTACTCGGGACTACTGGTGCGCACCAGAGTGAACACCACCGGCAGCGCGGCCAAGCCGATGAGAAGGCCACACGTGATGCGCCCGGTTGTCCCGACCCCGTGGCTGATCTGACCCATCAACTCCCACCAGCGGGGCAGCACACACACGAAATAGACTGCAGCGGCAAGGATCGAGAACGACGCGTGCCACAGCATGGCGACGTTGCGTCCCAATACTCCTCCTTGAGCCAGTGCGCGGAGGATGCGGGATTTGAACCCGCGAGGGCTGTTAACCCAACCCGCGTTCCAGGCGAGCGCCATAGGCCACTAGGCGAATCCTCCGTCGGCCATGGTAGTCCGGGGGCGATCCTAGCCGCCTCAAGGCCCGAGAACTGACGTCAGCACCGAAAGACCTCGGGTACTACACTCGCTGTGGACCCCGCGCGGCGTCTATCCTGTGAACTCCCCCAGGGCCGGAAGGCAGCAAGGGTCAATGGGCTCTGGCGGGTGCGCGGGGTCCCCCAACTCGCGGCCGGCGTGGCGAGCTCACACCCACCGATTCTCCTGCCGCCCCGCTGCGTACAAGGCGTTCGACGGTGAAAGGCGCATGGTGTCGTTCCAAACACTGAGCCCAGCGGAGCTGGCGGCTCAGCACGCGCGTAACCAGCAGGACTACGCGGGCTTGCAGGCTTTGAAGCTGACACTGGACCTCACCCGCGGTAAGCCGTCGCCGGAGCAACTCGACCTGTCCAATGCGCTGCTCGGCCTGCCGGGAGACCACTACCGCGACCAGGACGGCACCGATACCCGCAACTACGGCGGCCTGCACGGCCTGCCTGAACTGCGCGCCGTATTCGGAGAGCTGCTGGGCATCGCGGTGCCCAACCTAATCGCCGGCAACAACTCCAGCCTGGAGATGATGCACGACGCGGTCGTCTTCTCGTTGCTGTATGGCGGGGTGGATTCGCCTCGGCCGTGGAAAGACGAGCCGGTCGTCAGGTTTCTCTGCCCGGTGCCCGGTTACGACCGACACTTCGCCATAACCGAAACGACGGGCATCGAGATGATTCCGGTCCCGATGCGCGAGGATGGCCCGGATGTCGATTTGATCGAGGAGCTCGTCGCCGTCGACCCCGCCATAAAGGCCCTGTGGGCGGTACCGGTGTTCGCCAATCCCACCGGCGTCACCTACTCCTGGGAAACTGTGCGACGCCTTGTCCAAATGCGCACTGCGGCAAACGATTTTCGGCTTTTCTGGGATAACGCGTATGCGGTGCACACCTTGACCCTCGACTTCGTCCGGCAGATCGATGTGTTGGGACTGGCCGCCGCAGCCGGCAACCCCAACCGGCCGTACGTGTTCGCTTCCACCTCGAAGATCACCTTCGCCGGCGCCGGGGTCAGCTTTTTCGGCGGATCGCTGGGCAACATCGCCTGGTATCTGCAGTATGCGGCCAAGAAATCCATCGGCCCGGACAAAATCAATCAGCTGCGGCATTTACGTTTTTTCGGTGACGCCGACGGCGTGCGGCTGCAAATGCTGCGGCACCAGCAGGTGCTGTGGCCTAAGTTTTCGTTAGCGCTGGAAATCCTGGAAAAGCGGCTGGGCGATGCCAAAATCGCCTCCTGGACCGAGCCCAAGGGCGGCTACTTCATCAACCTCGACGTGTTGCCGGGCACGGCGCGCCGCACTGTTGCGCTGGCAAAGGACGCCGGAATTGCCGTCACCGAGGCGGGCGCGTCGTTTCCCTACCGCAAAGACCCGGAGGACAAGAACATCCGGATCGCGCCCACGTTCCCGTCGATACCCGACCTGCGCAACGCGATCGACGGGCTGGCGACATGCGCGCTGCTGGCCGCCAGCGAGTCGCTGCTGCGAGGCGCGCCCGTCGGGCAGCGTCGGTAGCCTGCTTTTCGTGGCTCTGTACCGCAAATACCGACCAGCGACTTTCGCTGACGTGGTGGGTCAAGAACACGTCACCGAGCCGCTGTCGACGGCCTTATCGGCGGGCCGCATTCACCACGCCTACCTGTTCTCCGGACCACGCGGCTGCGGTAAGACGTCGTCGGCGCGCATCCTGGCCCGTTCGCTGAACTGCGGACAAGGACCCACCGCGTCACCCTGTGGAGTCTGCGACTCCTGCTTGGCGCTGGCTCCCAACGGACCGGGCAGCATCGACGTGGTCGAACTCGATGCCGCCAGCCATGGGGGCGTCGACGACACTCGTGAGCTGCGCGACCGCGCTTTCTACGCCCCGGCGCAATCGCGTTTTCGCGTCTTCATCGTCGATGAAGCGCACATGGTGACCACCGCGGGATTCAATGCGCTGCTGAAAATCGTGGAGGAGCCACCCGAACACCTTATTTTCGTGTTCGCCACCACCGAGCCGGAGAAGGTGTTGCCGACTATCCGGTCGCGCACCCATCACTACCCGTTCCGCCTGCTGCCGCCGCGCCGGATGCGTCCGCTGATCGAGCGGATCTGCGAGCAGGAAAGAGTCAGCGTCGACGACGCGGTGTATCCATTGGTGATCCGCGCCGGCGGCGGTTCGCCTCGCGACACCCTGTCGGTGCTCGACCAGTTACTGGCCGGCGCCGACGGTAATCGGATCGGCTATCAGGGCGCGCTGGGACTGCTGGGTGCCACCGACATGGCCTTGATCGACGAGGCCGTCGACGCCCTGGCCGCCGGAGACGCCGCAGCGCTGTTCGGCGCAGTCGAGTCGGTGATCGACGCCGGCCACGACCCCCGGCGGTTCGCCACCGACCTGCTGGAGCGGTTCCGCGATCTCATTGTGCTGCAAGCGGTTCCCGACGCTGCCGCCCGCGGTGTGGTGGACGCTCCGGAGGACGTGCTGGACCGGATGCGCGATCAGGCCACCCGGATCGGGCCGGCGACGCTGACACGGTACGCCGAAGTGGTGCAGGCCGGACTGGGCGAGATGCGCGGCGCGACCGCCCCCCGGCTGCTGCTCGAAGTGATTTGCGCGCGGCTGCTGCTGCCGTCGGCCAGCGACACCGAGTCGGCGCTGCTGCAACGGGTCGAGCGGATCGAGACCAGGCTGGACATGTCGATCCCGGTTGGACCCTCGCAGACGCCGGCACCTCAGCGTCCGAGTGTGCGGCCGAAATTGCCTCAGCCGGAACGCCAGCCGGCATCCGAGCCGGAGCCGGCGCAGTCCTTGTCGCCGGTATCGACGGCTGTCAGCGGTCAACCCGGCGCGGCCGCGGTCCGAACGATGTGGCCCACCGTGCGCGACAAGGTGCGACAGCGCAGCCGTACCACCGAAGTTATGTTGGCCGGAGCCACCGTACGGGCGGTCGAGGGCAACACGTTGGTGCTGACCCATGAGTCCGCGCCGCTGGCCAAGCGGCTGTGTGAACAGCGCAACGCCGACGTGATCGCCGAGGCGCTCAAAGACGCGCTCGGCGTGGATTGGCGGGTGCGGTGCGACATCGGCGCGCCGACGCAGCAGCCCGTGGTTGCCGCGCTGGTACCCGACGTCAACCCGGTGCAGCAAGCAGAAGAAGAGAGCATGCTCGCCGAAGCGGGCCGTGACGACGCGTCCGCACCGCGCCGTGACCCCGAGGAGGCCGCACTCGAACTCTTACAGAACGAACTCGGTGCGCGCCGTATCGAATAACAGTTGATTGGTGCAGCTGTCGGCTACCGGTGCCACCACGGGCGCAGCGGCAAGTCGTTGGCGCCGCGTGCATCCAACTTCGTCGCCAACACATGATGTAGCTGGACGACGTTTTGCTCGAAGCCCACCCGAGACCCCGCCATGTATAGACCCCAGACCTTTGCAGTGGCCAGGCCAACTTCGGCGACAGCCGCGTCCCAATGCTCGACGAGGTTGCGACACCAGTCGCGCAGGGTCATCGCGTAGTGGTCCCGGAAGTTCTCCGCGTGCACCACCTCGAGACCCACATCCTGGATTTCTGAGACGATGCGGCCCGAGCCGGTCAGCTCACCGTCGGGGAAGACGTAGCGGTCGGTGAAACTGCTTGCGCGGTAGTTGGACTTGTTGTCGCAGCGGGTGATGCAGTGATTGAGCAGTAAGCCGCCGGTGCGCAACTTCGACTTGAGAAGTCCGAAGTACGACGGGTAGTTCTTGACCCCGATGTGCTCGGTCAATCCGATGGACGAGACCGCGTCAAATGAGTCTTCCTTGATGTCTCGGTAATCGCAGTGCCGCACTTGCGCCAGCCTTTCCAGGCCTTCGTCCTTGATCGCCTGCTGCGCCCAGGCCGCCTGTTGGGCCGACAGCGTGGCGCCGATCGCGCTGACGCCGCGTCGCGCGGCATAGCGGACCATCCCGCCCCAACCGCAGCCGACGTCCAGCAGTCGGTCTCCCGGTTGCAGCCGCAATTTGTCGAAGATCAGCCGGTACTTGTTGTCCTGGGCCTCTTCCAGCGTCGCCTCGGGGTACGGGTAGACCGCGCACGTGTAGGTCATCGACGGCCCGAGCACCCATTCGTAGAAAGCGTTGGAGACGTCGTAATGGTGCGAAATGGCCTCGGCATCACGCGTTTTGCTGTGTCGCAAACCTTCAGCTATTCGACGCCAGCGCGGTAGCGCTTCCTGCGGTGGCGGTGCGGCCGGCACCAGATGCTCGAACCCGATCGAACGGATGATGTTGGCCAGCATGCGGGGCGACGGTCGATCGAACTCGACTTTGTCGGTCAACAGCTTGAGCAACTCGTAGGGATCACCCGGGTGCACCCCGCGTGCCTGCATATCACCGGAGACGTAGGCGCGGGCCAGGCCCAGTTCGCCGGGTGCGGTGGCGAGGTAGGTGGTACCTCGGGGGGTGAGCAGGTCGAGGCCCAGCACGGCGTTCGGCGGTCCGGCGGTGCTGCCGTCGTACGCGGTGAACTTCAACGGCTGCTTGCCACCGCCGCAGAAGACCGCCAAAATCTCGGCCAGGCTCAACTTTCCTGTCGCGGTGGGCGTGGGTTCTCTGGTTGTCGTCATCGCCGCTGCACCGCCTTTGCGTATAAGTCCAGGAGACGCGAATCGGGATCATAGATCTTCTTCACGGTGTTGTAGGCCTCACCGCCGTAGAGTTCGTCGAATTCCTCACGGCTGTAGTAGGAGTCGGAGTACAGCGATTTGTGCCCGTCGAGCTCGCTGACCTTCGCCTCGATAAACCGATTCGTCGCTCCCTCGGTTTCGCCGACCGGCACCGACGACCAGAATCCGATGTTCACGTACGTGCGGGCCGGACGGATGGGATACAGCGGCCATCCCTCGTGATCGCGTAACCGCAACGGGCACAGCCAGATCGGGGTGATGGGTATGTTGTCGAGGAACCAGTGCAGGAACTCGCAGGTTTGGCCGATGCCGACCTCGACGTCCTGCACCACTCGCTCACGCGGCGGGCGATCGTGACGTCTTTCGATCCGGTCGGCGATACCGAATCGCTGGTCCAGTGCCACCAGCTTCCAGTAGAAGTCGCTGCGCCGGTAACGCCGTGGCCACCAGCGGCGCAGCCGACGATTCTGTGCGCCGAATGCGCCGGAGCACCAGAACCAGTCGGTATCCCAACGCCAGAAGTAGTCGTGAATGGTCAATCGGTCCTCTTCGACGCCGGCGCCATGCCGGATCGACCGGTAGTAGATGTCTTGGCCGGTGTAGTCGCTGACGGGACCGGGTGTAGCGGTCCGCACGCCGACACACAAATAGCTCTCCTCGGCGCTGAACACCACACCGTCGAGATAGTCCACCGGCTGGCCGTCCAGGCCGCCGGTGTCGACAATGCGATCCATTGCCGCCACCATCTCGGTCAACGACCGAAACCGGACGTGGCGTAATGCCACGAACGGTTTGACCGGTTCCAGCTCGATCCGCAGTCTAGTCGAATAACCCAGTGTGCCATATGAGTTGGGAAAGGCACGGTACAAATCGGTATGCTGATGCGGTGACGCCGTCACCAATTCGCCAGCGCCGGTGAAGATGTCGATCTCCTGCACCGATTCGTGTGGCAAACCGTTTCGGAAGGAAGCGGACTCGATGCCCAGGCCAGTGACCGCTCCGCCGAGTGTGATCGTCTTCAACTGGGGCACCACCAGCGGCGACAAGCCGTATCGGAGGGTCGCGGCCACCAGATTTTCGTAGGTGCACATGCCGGCGACGTCGGCGGTGCGGGCTTGCGGATCGACCGAGATAACGCCGGTCAGCCCCGAGGCGTCGAGGCCGGGAGCGTCGCTTTTGACGCGGGCGCGAAACAGGTTCGAGGTGGGCTTAGCCAGCCGGACGGTGGCCGACGCGGGAATGGAGCGATAACTCGCCAACATCCGGTCGACGCCCGCCGCATGCGCCGTCTGTGCGGATGCAGAATCAGGCATCAGATGTACCTTAGTCCCCGACAGCAGCCGACGCACCCGCGCGGCACGTCATGCCAGCACATCCACAGCTAAGGAGTCTCACCTGATGGGACAGGTCAGCGCCGACAGCACCGTATTGATCAACGCAGACCCCGAGGCGGTGCTGGCGGCCGTCGCCGACTACCAGAACGTCCGACCGAAGATCTTGTCGGCGCACTACCGGGACTACCAGGTCCTGCAAGGCGGTCAGGGGCAAGGGACGGTCGCCAAGTGGAAGCTGCAGGCCACCAAGTCACGGGTGCGGGACGTGCACGCGAGTGTTGACGTCGCCGGGCACACGGTCATCGAGAAGGACGCGAATTCGACTTTGGTCACCAATTGGACGGTGGCTCCGGCAGGGCCCGGCTGCAGCGTCACCGTCAAGACCACCTGGGCCGGTGCCGGCGGGGTGAAAGGTTTCTTCGAGAAGACGTTCGCGCCGTTGGGTTTGCGACGAATCCAATCCGCGGTACTGGCCAACCTCAAAAAGGAAGTCGAGGCCCATCCGCGAAGTTAGCGGGCCTGGCCCTGCGTAGCAAGAAATCCCGCCACACCTTTGCTCACCGCGTCGGCGTACTTCTGCCTGCCCGATGGGCTTTCCATCAGCGCCGAGTCGACGGGATTCTTCATGTTCCCCATCTCGATCAGCACCGAGGGATACTGCGCCAGGTTGAGGCCGGCCAGGTCCGAGCGCCCGTACAGGCCGTTCTGGCCGATGTAGTTGGCCGGCGGAATTCCCGAGGCCGCCAGTTGGTCGCGCATCGTGTGGGCCAGCTGCACCGCGGGGCCGGCCTGGGCCTGGTTGAGCGGAGGGGCCGAATAATTGACGTGAAATCCGCGTCCGTTCGCCGGACCTCCGTCAGCGTGGATGCTGATGATCGCGTTGGGACGCAGCGCATTGGCCATCGCGGCGCGTTCGTCGACACACGGCCCCAGCGCGTTGTCGTTGCCGCGTGACATTGCGGTGCGCACGCCGAGTGCGCTGAGCTCGGAACGGATGAGCAATGCGGTGTCCCAGTTGAACGTGTGCTCCTGATAACCGCTGCCCGTCGAGGTGCCGCTGGCCTGACAGTCTTTGGTGCCGCCGCGACCGTTGGGAACCTGCCGGCTGATCGACGCGTCGTTGGCGCCGTTGTGGCCGGGGTCGATGAACACGACCATGCCGGCGATCGCGGCGGCCGCTGTCGGCATGGCCGGCGACGACGCGGCGATGAGTATGCCGGTGATCATCGCAATACCGACACGAGGGCAAACTGGTACTCGCACCGCGCCACGGTAGCCCGGCGCCGTCTACGCTGGGTGTTCCGAACCGCCCGACAGGTGTAGGCGAAACCAAGTCGAGACCAAGATGCGAGGGGACTGTCATGCAACCGGGAGGCCCGCCCGACATGTCGGCGTTGCTGGCTCAGGCGCAGCAGATGCAGCAACAGTTGATGGAAGCCCAGGCGCAGCTGGCCAACACCGATATCACCGGTCAGGCCGGTGGGGGACTGGTGCGGGTGACGGTCAAGGGCAGTGGCGAGGTGGTGGCGGTAGTCATCGATCCCAAGGTCGTCGACCCTGACGACATCGAAACCTTGCAGGACTTGATCGTGGGGGCGTTGGCCGACGCGTCGGCACAAGTCACTGCGATGGCGCAGCAGCAGCTGGGCTCCGTGGCCAGCGGGATGGGCAGCGCGCTCGGGCTGTCGGAGTCCTGACCTGTACCGCCATGTTTGAAGGGCCCGTCCAGGATCTAATCGACGAGCTCGGCAAGCTGCCGGGTATCGGGCCGAAGAGCGCCCAGCGCATCGCCTTCTATCTGCTGTCAGTCGAACCGCCCGACATCGACCGGCTCACCGCGGTGCTGGCGAGGGTCCGCGATGGCGTTCGGTTCTGCGCGGTCTGCGGCAACGTCTCCGACGACGAGCGTTGCCGGATTTGCGTGGACCCGCGTCGTGACGGATCGCAGGTCTGCGTCGTCGAGGAACCCAAGGACGTCCAGGCCGTCGAGCGCACCCGCGAATTCCGCGGCCGCTACCACGTCCTGGGCGGGGCGCTGGACCCGCTGTCCGGAGTCGGGCCTGAGCAGCTGAGGATTCGTGAACTGCTCAGCCGGATCGGAGAGCGGGTCGACGGGGTCGACATCACCGAGGTGATAATCGCGACCGATCCCAATACCGAGGGGGAGGCGACCGCCACGTACCTGATGCGGATGCTGCGCGATATCCCCGGTCTGACCATCACACGGATCGCGTCCGGGCTGCCGATGGGCGGTGACCTGGAGTTCGCCGACGAGTTGACGCTGGGCCGCGCGCTGGCCGGCCGCCGTGCCATGGCTTGACTCCTGGGTTTGCTACGCCAGGCTGGACGTTTGTCGCGACACTTAAAACGTCAGTCGCGACACGCCGGTGACTGACGCAGCGATTTAATTCTCGGGGCAACGCCGTCGGTCGGTCGTGAGAGCGTCTGCCCATGGAAGCTGTTTTCGTCGGAAGCGAGTCGGTACGGCAGGGGAAGCTCACCCCCTATCAGCTGCGGACGCAGTTTCGGACGGTCTTCCCCGATGTCTACTCGATCGATAACGCAGCACAGTCGCTTCGATGCGTTCGGTCGCGGCCTGGTTGTGGTCAGGTCGTCGCGCCGTGCTAGCTGGACTCGCGGCAGCTGCACTGCACGGCGCAAATTGAATCGACGACGGCGAACCCGTCGAGCTGATCTGGCGTAACCCGCACCCGCCAGAAGGCGTCTTGACCCGTAACGAACGAATTGCCTATGACGAAGCCACCCAGGGTTGCCAATCTGCCGGTCACCACGGCCGCGCGCACCGCATACGACCTGTGGCGGCGCCAACCCCGAGGCCCGGCCGTCGCTCGCATGGATGCCCTGGCACGGGCTACGCCGTTCTCGACAGAAGACGTCCTGCTGTTGGCCAAGCGCCACCCCGGCGCGCGCGGCCTGCGCAGGTCGCGTGCGGCCTCTCGTGGACTCCGGTGCCGCGTCACCGAAGGAAACCTGGCTTCGCCTGCTGTTGATCGACGCGGGTTTACCGATTCCGACCACTCAACTACCCGTGGTCGACGGCTATTGGCCGGTGGCGTTTCTCGACGTCGGCTGGGAGCAATGGAAGGTGGCCGTCGAATACGACGGCGATCACCACCGCAGCGACCGCGGGCAATACGTCAAGGACCAGGGACGGCTGCGCAAGCTCGAAGCCATGGGCTGGATTGTCATCGGGGTGATTGCCGAGGACCGGTCGGACGACGTGGTCCGGAGGGTACGTGCGACGCTGGTCACCAGGGGTTGGCGGCCATAGGCGAATTCAGTGGACCTGCTCGGCCAAGGTGTTGGCGAAGGTGGAGTTCAAGTACTCGGTTGCGGCGTAGCCACCGGTGTGGAGCGCCGTGAGGACGTCAGCGTCGTCGACGATCACCGTTGGACCGCGAAAATCGGGAAATTCTTGCGGGCCTTCCGTTCCCCGATCATTGGCGTCTCGCTGCACTACCAGTACGTCGGTTCTCGTCAAGATCTCACCGATTTTGGGGATGCCGCTGGTGATCTGCACCTCGTCGCTGTAGCGAAATCCCAGCCCTTCGAGATACGTAGCCGTGTAGGACTTGCGCGGGATTCCCTGCACGACGACCAGAGCTGACTTGACCGCCACAACGGTCTTGCCGTTGAACGCCGGATGTTCAGCCCGCAGTTTTTCTTGCTGCGTGCGGGCGTTGTCGAGCAGTTGCTGGGCTTTGTCGCTGCGACCCAGGATACGCCCGACCCACTCCAGGTGCTCTTGCCAAGGCCAGTCGGTTCCGAAGATGCCGCTGGGCCGGGTGACGGTGGGGGCGATGGCGGCAAGCTTCTCGTACGTGGCCTCATCGATACCCTCTGTGGCGATGATGAGGTCAGGTCTGGCGGCGGCGATGCTGAAGAACGCATTGCCCCGCAGGCTGGACAGCAATTTCGGGGTACCGGTGACCAGCTGCTGCTCCCAGCTGGGCAGGGGTAGCCGGCCGTCGGGAATCGTCATGACGACCGGCTGCACACCCAGCGACAGCACCGCGCTGCCGTCGTCCGAGCCGACCGCTGCCACCGCATGCGGCTCAGCGTTGACGCGGGTGGTCCCGTACTCGTGAGTGAAAGTCTGCGCCGGGTAGGCATGGCTGGAACCGCCGGAACCGCCGTGGCCCAAGCGCAGCGCGGCAACACTGCCCGCTGCTGCGAAAACCAGCGCAACGACCGCCGCAGCAATCCACCGGCCTCGTCGGCGCCTCCGCGGAGGTTCGCCGGGCCAGCTGGGAACGCCCCCCATCGGAGGTCCGGCCACGTGCTGGCCAGCGAAGTAGCCGCGAGGTTGAGTGAGGCTCGGGACGGGCCACGCCCGACTCACCGAGGCGGTCGGCACGTCGAGTGCTCCAACGGCGGCATCGGCGAATTCACCTGCGCTCCGATACCGATCCGGAGGGTATTTCGCCATCGCTTTGGCGATCACCGCATTCATTCGCTCGGGCAGCCAGGGCGCGTAATCGGTGACCCGAGGCGGTGGCTGCGACAAATGGGCCGCCATCATCGCGGCAATACCGCCGGAAGAAGCGAAGGGTGTCTGGCCGGTCAGCATCCGGAACAAAGAGCAACCCAGCGCGTAAAGGTCGGCGCGGCCGTCAACGTGCCCGCTGCCGAGTGTTTCCGGCGCCGCGTACGCGATGGTGGCGAGCACCGTGCCGGTGGCGGTCAACCCGACGCTGTCGTCGAGTGCGCGGGCGATCCCGAAATCCGCCAGCAGCACCCGTTCGTCGTGGGTCGTCAGCAGGAAGTTTGCGGGCTTGACGTCGCGATGAACCAGGTTGCGCCGGTGAGCGTAATCCAGCGCCTTCGCCACCTCGGCGACGACTCGGACTGCTCGTTCTGCCGTCATACGCCCTTGATCGACCTCTTTTTGCGCGTCGCTGCCGGCAACGTATTGCATGGCGATCCACAGTTGACCATCCGGCGTTTCACCCCGGTTGTAGACCGTGACGATGTTCGGGTGATCCAGGGTCGCGGCCAAGTCCGCCTCGCGAATGAACCGGGCTCGAAACGCCGGGTCTTTCGACAGTTGGGAGCCCAGGACCTTCAGCGCGTCCCATCGAGGCAGGACGGGGTTAGCGGCCAGGTAGACCGTGCCCATGCCGCCAGAGCCCAGCACCTTCTCGATCCGATATCCGGCGATCATCCCGCCGGCGCTGTAGGTCACGACGGCACCCTGCTCACCCGCAGCCGTTCCCGCCGCAGCAAATCCACCTCCGGCAATCCCAGCGGCGCCAGCTCACCGACCACCTTGGCCAGCAGATAGTCGGCGAGTTCGGGATTGCGGGCCAGACAGGGGCCGTGCATGTAGGTGGCGACAAGGCTGCCTTGCACCGCGCCGTCGATGGCATCGCCGGCGCGATTACCCGCACCTCTCTTCACTGCACCCAGCGGTGACGCGGCCGGCCCGAGGACTGTGCCACCGCGGTGGTTCTCGAAGCCGGTCAACAGCTGTCGTACTCCAGCCAGCAGCGGCGCGCTGACGACCTCGCCGATTGTGCGCGCAGACTGCGGTGTGGTGGTCGCGTCGAGTAGGCCGACACCCTCGACCCGTTCTCCGGCCGACGTCTCATACCAGTGCCCCAGCACCTGGATGGCGGCGCAGATGGCCAGTACCGGTGCGCCGCGGGCGGCGGCGCGCTGCAGTCCCGGATGCTTGATGAGATGCCGGGTAGCCAGCCGCTGCGCGTAGTCCTCCGCCCCGCCCAAGGTGTACAGGTCGAGGCTTTCGGGCACCGGATCGGCCAATGTGACCTCGACAATCTCAGCGCTGATGCCGCGCAACCTCAGCCGCTGCCGCAGCACCATGGCGTTGCCACCGTCACCGTAAGTGCCCATGACATCGGGCAGCACCAGCCCGATCCGCACCGTCGACTCAGCCACGCCGCGCCAACTTGCGCTGCAACTGCAAAAACGCCGTGTAGTTGGCGAGGATCTCCACCGGTCCGGGTTGGCACGAGGCGATAGCTGCCATCGTGTCGTGCACAAGGGTGTGCTGCACACCGGCGTAGCCGAGTCGCACCGCGAGATCGGTGCCACGTTCGCCGGCGGCCACCACTGCCGTTCCTCCGAGGTGCTCGAAGCGCACGTCCCACAGCCAGGACAAGTCCTCCCCGTCGGGGACCTGACCATTGACCGAGATGACCACTCCGGCGGCGTTGCGGTCGACCATCGCCAGCGCTTCCTGCCAACCGGCGGGGTTCTTTGCCAGCAGCAGCCGGGCGGTGTGCTGGCCGACGCGCACGCTTCGGTAGCGCCCGGCGACCTCGTCGACGGCAGACACCGCCGCCACCGCGGCCGTCGGTTCGGCTCCCAACGCGACGGCGGCCGCGACGGCCTGAGCGGCGTTGCCGCGGTTCACCGCGCCGGGCAGCCGCAGCCGCATTGGCAATGTCAGCCCGTTGGGCCCGTAGAGGTTGTCGTCGTCGAACCACCAGTCCGGGCTGGGCCGCGTGAAATCGGTGCCGGTCGAATACCAGTGGCTGCTGTCGCGCACGATGACCTCACCGCTGCGAGGGCAGCTGACCGAGTCGGCCGACCACGAGCTACCCGCGGCTACCCACACCACGTCGGCGTTGTCGTAGGCCGCCGATGTCATCAACACGTCATCGCAATTGGCGACCACGGTCGTCTTCGGGTGACGGGCCAGACCGGCGCGCAGCGTCCGTTCGATCACATTGATCTCGCCCACCCGGTCCAGCTGGTCGCGCGACAGATTGAGGAGGACGACAACGCGGGGCTCGGCCGCGTCCGCAACGTGCGGCACGTGCATCTCGTCGACTTCCAGGGCAGCCAGACCGGCGTTGCGGTTCGCCGCCAGCGCGGCTACCAGGCCGGCGTCCATGTTGGCGCCCTCGGCGTTGGTGGCCACCGAACCCAGCGTCTCCAACGCTGCGGCGGTCATCCGGGTGGTGGTGGACTTGCCGTTGGTGCCAGTGACAACGACGGTGCGCCGGCCAGCGGCGAGCTGACGCAAGATCGAGCGGTCGAGGGTCATCGCGACCAGACCGCCGATCATGGCCCCGGCTCCGCGACCTGTCACCCGTGACGCCCACCGCGCACCCGCACCAGCGGTCATCGCGAGGCGTCCTCTGGTGGTGATCACCCGCGCAAGTTTAAGGGCGATCGCAAACTCGGCGTTTCGCCGAGTGCAGCGGGTCGACCTGCATCACATTCGCCTCACGACACGGCGCGCAGCAACCCTGGGATGTCGGCGCGACGTGCGATTCTCAGGGCGTGAGCCACACCTGGGGTCGGCCGGCCAGCATGGCCGGCACGGGTTGGGCCGTCGTCGATGTCGAAACCTCCGGCTTTCGGCCCGGCCAGGCCCGAATCATCAGCTTGGCCGCGCTGGCGCTGGACGCGGAAGGCCGAGTCGAGCAATCGGTCGTCACCTTGCTCAACCCCGGGGTGGATCCCGGTCCCACCCATGTGCATGGTCTGACTTCGGCCATGCTCGAGGACCAGCCGCAGTTCACTGACATCGCCGCCGACCTGGTCGACGTGCTGCGGGGCCGCACTCTGGTCGCGCACAACGCCGCGTTCGACTACGCATTCCTTGCCGCGGAGGCCGAGAGCGCCGGATCTGAACTGCCGGTCGACACCGTCATGTGCACGGTTGAGCTGGCCCGGCGGCTAGGGCTGGGTCTGAAGGATGTCCGGTTGGAGACCTTGGCGGCGCATTGGGGCGTGGCTCAACTGCGCCCACATGACGCATTCGACGACGCCGTGGTGTTGTCTCGAGTGCTGCAGGCAGCGCTCGAGCGGGCCCGTGTGGGCGACATCTGGTTACCGGTCCGGCCGGCCACTCGCCGCCGCTGGCCGAACGGTCGGATCACCCACGACGAGCTGCGGCCGCTGAAAATGCTGGCGTCGCGGATGTCGTGTCCTTATCCAAACCCGGGGCGGTACGTCCGCGGCAGGCCGCTGGTGCGGGGCATGCGGGTGGCGCTCGCCGCCGAGGTGGGACGCACGCACGATGAACTCGTGGAGCGGATCTTGCATGCGGGCTTGGCCTACAGCGACGCTGTCGACCCCGAGACGTCGCTGGTGGTTTGCAACGAAAGCCGACCACAACGTGGCAAGGGATATCTCGCCTCCGCATTAGGGGTGCCGGTGGTTTGCGATGAGCAGTTCATGAACGCGGTGACCGCGGTCGTTGAGGGGACGGTCGACGAGCAATTCGCGCTGTTCTGAGCTGCTCAACATTGCGCGTACTCGCTGCGGCCCTGGGCGTGGTCGATGCAGTTCTCGTAGCTGATGTACATGCTGATAAAGAAGATCGATGCTGCCAGGATCACCGCACCGATGATGCTCACCACGGTGCCCAGCACAATGCCCGTGAATGCGGTGCCCCTGTTATTGGCTTGGCCGCGCCTGATTCGGGTCCAGCCGACAATCCCGGTTACGATCGCCGCAATGCCGAGAGCGAGGCCGACTGCCGGGAACCAGAAGAGCGCCGCGCCGCAGACAGCTAACCAGAGCGCCGCGGTGCCCAGCTCGTTTCTGAGCGCCGGCCTCGGTGGCAGCTGGCCCCAGTACGGCGGCGGGTAGCCGCCGGGAAGAGGCTGCCCGGCCGCCGGATACATGGGCTCGGCCGGTGGCTCCGTCATTCCGCTACCCACGGCACGCGCGGTTCACCGCGGACACGACCGCCCGCAGCGACGCGGTGGTAATCGAGGGGGCAATGCCAACGCCCCAGACGGTCTTGTCGCCGAGGGACGCCTCGACATACGCCGCGGCTTGGGCCTCTTCACCAGCGCTCATCGCGTGCTCGGAATAGTCGTGCACCGCCACGTGGAACCCGACATGGCTGAGCGCGTCGACGAATGCGGCCAGCGGCCCGTTGCCGGATCCGCTGATCTCGGTTTCGTTCCCATCGATTTTGACCATCGCTTCGATGCGGTCGGTTCCCCCGTCGACCTCCGAAGCGATCACCCGCTGGCGGATGCGCTCCAGCGGCCGCACCGGCGCCAAGTACTCCTCGGCGAACGCGTCCCACATCTCCTTGGGAGTGACCTCGCCACCATCCCCTTCTGTGCCTTCCGCGATCTTCTGAATCACGCCGCTGAACTCGATCTGCAGCCGCCGCGGCAGCGCCAAGCCGTGATCGGCCTTCATGATGTAGGCCACCCCGCCTTTGCCGGATTGCGAGTTCACCCGGATCACCGCCTCATAGGTGCGGCCGACATCGCGGGGATCGATCGGCAGATACGGCACCTGCCACAACATGTCTTCGACGTCGCTGCCAGCTTCGTCGGCGGCGACTTTCATGGCGTCCAGGCCCTTGTTGATGGCGTCCTGGTGACTGCCCGAGAAGGCGGTGTAGACCAGATCACCGCCGTACGGGTGACGCTCGTGCACGGGCAACTGGTTGCAGTACTCCACGGTCCTTCGGATCTCGTCGATGTTGGAGAAGTCGATCTGCGGGTCCACGCCGCGGGAGAACAGGTTGAGGCCCAGCGTCACCAGGCACACGTTGCCGGTGCGTTCGCCGTTACCGAACAAGCAGCCCTCGATCCGGTCGGCGCCGGCCTGGTAGCCCAGCTCGGCTGCCGCGACCGCGGTTCCGCGGTCGTTGTGCGGATGCAAGCTCAAGATGACGGCGTCGCGGCGGGCCAGGTTGCAGCTCATCCACTCGATCGAGTCGGCGTAGACGTTCGGAGTGGCCATTTCGACGGTCGCCGGCAGGTTGAAGATGATCGGATCGTGCGGCGTGGGTTCGATGACATCGCTGACGGCGTCGCACACCTGCTTGGCATATTCCAGCTCGGTGCCGGTGTAGGACTCCGGCGAATACTCGAACCGCCACCGGGTGCCGGCATATTTGGCCGCTTGTTCGACGCACTTGCGGGCGCCGTCCGTGGCGATCTGCTGCACGGCCGGTCGATCCGCGCGAAACACCACGCGCCGCTGCAGGATCGACGTCGAGTTGTAGAAATGCACGATCGCTTGCGGTGCGCCTTCGCAGGCCAGGAATGTGCGCTCGATCAGCTCCGGGCGGCACTGGGTGAGCACCTGGATTGTGACGTCGCCGGGAATCGCATCTTGCTCGATGATGTCGCGGACGAAATCGAAGTCGGTTTGGCTGGCCGAGGGAAAGCCGACCTCGATCTCTTTGTAGCCCATCCGGATCAGCAGATCGAACATGCGGCGCTTGCGGGCCGGGCTCATCGGATCGATGAGCGCCTGGTTGCCGTCACGCAAATCGACCGCGCACCACATCGGTGCGTGGGCGATGACGCGGTCGGGCCAGGTGCGGTCAGCCAGCCGGACGGGTTCGACTTCTTCGGCGAACGAGCGATACCGGCTGATCGGCATTGACGACCCGCGCTGGGTGTTCCAGGCCGGTTGATCCGGACGGGTTGCGCCCGCGGGCTTGGTGATGGCGCGTGCCGAGGTGAATGCATCGGGTGAGTCGGGGGAGAAACTAGTCACGGTGATTGCTCCGGGGTGAAGGGACCTCAGACCGGCGCATCGCGAACACCCGCGACGGGAGGCCGGTCTGGATCAGACCCCGTCGCGGCGTCCGAGAAGGAGCACCCGCTGCACGTCCTGCACTTTACCGCGCTTAGGTTCGACACCCAAACTGCAGCAAGCGCCGCCCATGTCCGCGAACGAAACAGCTCGAAGCCGATTGTCTCAGCAAACTAGCCGTGAGAAGGTGGTTAAGTGGCTGGAGGCTTGGCGTATTCCGGCGTGGACGTCGAACGGGTGCCTAACGCCGACGCGGGACCAACCACGCAAACCAACGCATTCAGGCAATCCGCCCCAGCCTCTGAAGTAACGCCGATCGATGCCGCGGCCGGGCGGACAGCCTGCCGTGGCTGTGAGTCGAGCGTCGCGGGAGGCGAGTGCGACGAGTGTCGCCGGCGTCAGTCAAAGCAAAGTGGTGGCCTGCTGCAGCGCGCGTCGATCTCTGCTGGTGGACCGGACCTCGCGCCCGCGTCCGTCCACGCCGCACTGCGCAGCGGCGGAGCGCCGCTGCCGGCCGACGTGCGCGGCCACGCCGAGCCGCTCTATGGCCATGACTTCTCGCGCGTCCGCCTCCACAGCGGCCCGGCTGCGGCTGAGTCGGCCCGCGCCGTCGGCGCCGATGCCTACACCGTGGGCTCGAACATCGTGTTCGGCGCCAACCGGTACGCCCCCGGCACTGAGGACGGTCGGGCATTGCTGACGCACGAGCTTGCCCACGTCGCCCAGCAGGATTGGCTCCCGCGGCAACCAGGACCGCTGCGCGTCGAGCCGTCGGGGACGGCGAGCGAGCACGAGGCACAGGTGGCGGCAGGCCTTATCATGCGTGGCCAGCCCGCCGGCCCCTTGACGCGTGGCACCACACCGGGTATTCACCGCGGGCGCGCGGGCAACTGCGTCGTCGGCCAACTCACGAATGCGCAGGTCGGCGTGAAGGCGCACAAGCAGATCCAGGGCTGGGCGGCGAGTCAGGCGGGCGCGCGGCCACTGTCGATCCCAGGCGGCCCGTGTTCACGCGCGGAGGACGGCGACAGCGAGGGCGAGGCGGATCTTGCCCTCGAGCGGCCCCGGGCGAAGAGGACCGAGCTGGGGGAGATCAAGTCGATCGCCCAACTCGGGCGGACCGCACCGTTCCTGCAGCTGCAGTGCTACATGGATCACCTGGCCGAGCACTACGAGCAGACCGGCGTCAAGCGCGACGTCGGACCGCTTAGCTGGGTGCCGGGGCCACCGGAGGGCGAGGACTTCTTCGCGCCGGCACCCAACGGCGATCCGCAGTACCTCAACTGCGGGCCGCCGGTACAGGGCATCTACTACTACTGGTGCACCAAACGTAAACGCGACCGGCGCAAACGGCGCCAAAGCCCCAAGGAGAAGATCACACGCGAGCAGTGGGAAGCGATCCGCAAGGCGCTGGAGCAGTGGGCCAAGCGTGTTAGGGTCCCCTTCCCGCCGGCCGAGGACGTCCAGACTCAGCCGGGCGCGCCAGAGGAGGAGATACCCGATGTGGAGCCGGGGACAACTCAGCCTGAGCCCGGCAAGGCTCCCGACACAACACCTGACCAAGGACCGGGCAAGGCACCGGACACCGCGCCCGACAAAGCGCCCGAGGGTCCTAAGCCGGAGAGGCCGCCCGGCGAAGTCGTGCCCCTGAGGCCGAAGCCCGCCACTCCGCCGCCCGTCGAGGAGCCAGACGAGCTGCCGCTCGCCGCAAAGATCGCGATCGCGGCCGTGATTGCCGCCGCGGTGGTCGCGCTGGTGGTGTTCGCGGGGCCTGTGATCCTCGCTGCACTGGCCGCGGTCGCTGCCGAGGTTGTCGAGGCGCTGCTCGTCGCACTCGCTCTCGCGGCCATCGCCGTGCTGGTATTCGGCGTCGGCGAAAAGACGGCCGAGGCCAGCGAAGGCGGCTCGGGCAGCGGCACCGGCAGTGGAACCGGCAGTGGAACCGGCTCCGGCACTCGCACCGGCGCGGGCAGCGGCAGCGGCTCAGGCAGCGGCAGCGGCTCGGGCAGCGGCACCGCACCAGGCCAGCGGGTCGAAGGCGGGACACCCGGCGGCACCTCGACGACCGGGACTCCGGGCGGGACTGGCACTGGCACCTCGACCAGCGATTCAGTGGGGGGAACGTCGAGCAGCGGCCAGGCGCCGCAGCAGGGGCGGCCAGGGGCGACCGGCAGCGGCGGCGGCACGACGCCGTCGAGCAAGCAGCCTGCATCGACGGATCCCGGTACCGCGCTGAAAAACCTGAAGGACGCAAACGCGCAGGCGCAGCAGAAGATTGACAGCGCGAAGAAGGGTCGCGGGAAGCAGCCGGGAAGTGGCGGCACGGCGTCGGGCAAAGCCGACGGCGCAGCGAGGCAGCCGGCGGTGGCGCCGGGAGCGGGCGGACCGCAGCGGGGGAAGCCACCTGACGACGCTGTCGCCACCACGACGAATCGACTGCCGGAGAATTATCGAAGTCTGGGCCAGAAAGGCTTTCACCTCATCAGCGGCCTGGATCGCAGCGCCGCACCGGGGACCGTATACCGCGGTGTCGTCATCCAGGTCCACGGTCAGCCGACGTTCAAGGTCGCGATCGACATCCGCATCGACAAGAACGACGGCAAGGGGCACATCACCGGCGTGGTCGCGACGGATTGGTACAACGAGCAGGCGGACGTCGGCGCCAAGTCGGGTGAACCCATCGACTACAAGTTCGGGGGCCGGTAGCGCTGGGCGCGACCTTCGGCGTGACCTTCGAGCGGCGGCCAGGGCAGAATTCTTGGACCGCGGTGGGGGCAGGGCTGCTTAGCCCGGTAGCGCTGGGTGCGCTCGCGGCCGCAGCACCCGCGAATGCGGGAGTTCATCTCGAGGTCGACGACTCCGACAGCTGGAGCGTGGCCGTTTACACGGGCGGCGAGGTGCTCCTCAATATCGAGGGAATTCCGCTACCGGGACGCGACGCAGCAGTTCAGGCGCCCCGCGTCACCGACGCCGTCCGGCGGGCGTTCGGCCTCGGACTCGATTCGAGCGCAGTTCGCGAAGCGCTGGCAACGGAGGCCGTCTTTGCGGAAAACGCCCTGGCCACGTTCGCGGAGTTGCTCGGAATCGATTCGGTCACCTTGGTGCAGCATGCGAAGGCAGATCATGCGCCGAGCCCGCCGCCGACCCGGCGTCCGGCCGAGGCCTTCGACATCCACCTGCACGCGGCGCTCGCCGAGCCGCCCTCGGTACCGGCCGTCGAGTACCTCGAGCGCCTTGCCGGCCTGGTCGGCGGTGACGGCTGGTGGTATGCAACGCGCCGAGACGGCGGGGAGACGTTTGACACACGGACAGATGATAAGGCTGGCGTGCGTCAGCTCGCCGCGCTGACGGCGGCGGGACAGACCGCCGAGCTGACGCTGCAGTTGAGCGCGACGACGATCACCTACACGACCGATCCCGTCGACATTCACCTGTTGGCCCAGCGGGCGCTCGAAGCCGACGGGCGCCCCCGCGACGGGGACGAGACGTTGACGAGCCTGATGCTTGGCGCAGCTCCGGCGCTTCACCAGATGTTGTTCGCAAAGACGGCTGCGGAGTACGGCTACGCGACCACCGTGCCGGTTCCCGACGACGACGGCGAGTCGATCACGATCCGCGACTGGCCGCCGTCCGGACATTGGCTCGACTATCTGGGCATAGAGGTCGTCGCCAACTGCGGCGGCCGCGCTGGCCTCACCAGCGCGCTCACCGGCTGGGACCTGTTCTGGCACGACGACGGCGCGGTGACGGCCCGCCTGCCGGTCGCCCCTTACAACGCAACCGACCCGGCGATGGCGCCGTTGCGGGCCAAGATGACCGAGCTTCTAGCGGACGTCGAACTTTGAGGCGCGGGAGACGGTCGCCGAAGTCGGGCGGGTTTCGGCGCCGCTTGGGCGCTAGTCACCGCGACAAGTCGACGATCCGATCGGCTCGATCCTTCGATAGCGCGACCATTCGGTGCCGCTCCGACAACAGGTTGCAGAAATGGCTGACCGCCTCGCGACATTCGACCGACAGGTTTGCCCGAATGACGTCACGCCAAAAGTTGGCGTCCTCGAGGCAGGCCAGCAGGTGCGCCCTCGTCAGGACGTCGTAGAAGGCGACACGTTCGTCCTGAAACTTCAGGCCCTCCAAAAACGAAAGCAAGTACGTGCCCAGGTAAGCCGCGGCCCAGGCGGATGGCAACTCCCGCAGTGGAGTGCACCCCAGAAAGCTGGGCGACGAGGTATCCACATCCACAGGTCGGATCCCGACGAATGTCCGCCAAGCCGCCCCACCGCAGACCGAGGCTATGGATTTGGGATTCTCGCCCGACGGGGCTGGGACCGCCGACCATGCTGCGCGCACGTCGGCTATTACCGACTCCACATCGCTCATCGGCGCTGCCTGTGCCGTCCAGTCGTCATTCATTCAGCACGCTTTCGTTCTTCCCGGCGGCGGGTTCTGCAGCTCTCGGAGTTCCTCGCGCAGGTTCTTATCTTGCTCCTTCAGATGATCCATCTCATCTCGATGTCGTTCGCGGCGCTCCTTAGCGGTCTTTCCGTCCTGTCGCCAGGGAAAGTCGTCGCAGTCTAGTTGGTCGTAGTTTCTTCGCTGATTCAACAACCGTTCGATGAGACCGAGTAATTCGTGGATCTTGGCGCAGAATTGCAGTTTCTCGTCCGGGGTGAGCGAATCGAGATTGCCCCTTACCTTTTTGATGGCGCCCGCTGCTTTGCCTATGTCGCCTTTTGTGACGTCGTAAGCATCATGAAGATCACGGCAATTTTTATATTGCTCTTTCTTTGCTCGCGACCACCCGGGTTGCATCTCGAGCAATTGGTCTTGCCCTTGCGCCGCCCGGATATACATTGCGGCAAGCGCATTATCCAGCTCGGCAAATACGGCCCCGGCGCGGCGCTCGGCGACTGGTGGCGGCGCCGGCGCTGGCCGTGTCACACCGCCAGCAGGCGCGGGGTAGCCCGTTTGCGGAGGGACATCCCGCAATCTGCGAGTCTCTTCACTCAGGTCTTGCTCCCAGAAGTACCAGACCGCGGCCACGGCCAGCAGCGCGACAACTGCGACGGCTGCAACTACGACGACCGGTGAGCCGAGGAACGCAGCGAGAGCACCAATAGCCACTGTGTCATTGACGGCAACGCCGACGCCAAGGCCGACCGCCGATACGTCGATGAGCTGGTCGATCACACCGGCGTTCTGCTCAACCTGCTGGATAATCTCTGGGGCCGCTTGCCTCATCACGAGTACGTTCGACGACGAACCCGAGGACTGGGCGACCGAACTTATGATCCTGCCGATCTGTTGCGCCTCGCGCTCGAAAGCTCCGCCGGACGCCGCGTGTGGGATGAAGGCGGCGACCGCCATTGGCGCCGTTTCTGAAACGGTGACGGCCAGCGAAGCTGCAGCCGCTTTGTGCAAGCTCCCAGCGGCCCTCCTCAGACGCGATGAAGTAAAGCTGCCCAAAAGAGCAAGGTTTAGGTGCTCGTCGCCTTTCGCGGCGACGGTGCGCATTCCAGCGACCGCGATGCGCAACTTCGTGATATTGGCGCGGATCTTCTCGGCATCACGCGCATTGATGGGCGCGCGTGGCAGCGCTGCTTCACCATTCGTCGCATAGCTGTCGAATCGGTTGGCGAGGGCGCGAACGCCGTCCGAAGGGGTTATTGGTTGTCGCGCCGGCGTGGCCGCCGTAGCAGTCGCCTCGTCGCGTGAAACCATTTTCGGTTGTCCGCCTTGCTGTACGACGTGAGTCAGCTCATGAGCAATGAGTTCCCGGCCAGGCTGTGAATTCGGGTCGAATCGCCCAGCGTTGAACACGATGTCAGAACCCACCGTGTAGGCGTGCGCGCCAATCGCCGCAGCGGATCGGGCTGCGGTGCTGTCGGTGTGGACGCGCACTCGGCTGAAGTCGTGGCCGAACCGGTGTTCGAAGAACGTACGCGTAACCGGGTCCAATGGCTGGGCCGTGGAACGCAGAACATCGTCAACGATCCCGGGTGCTTCACCGCCACCGGCACCAAGCTGCTGAAGCGACTGGCGATGCACTTGTACGGGTGCGGCGTCAACAGAGCAAGCAGCGCATCGGCCGTGTTTCGCACCGCCTTCACAGTCGCACTTGCATCTGAGCTCGCGCGGCGCGGAGCCAACATTGGTGCGTGCGGGAATCCGGGTCAATTGTCTCGCAACCCTGTCCGCCTCGTGCTCGACCGGATCGTTGGCCTGTCCGACAACAAGCTTTCGCTGAATTACAGCTGTGCTCCATCTGCCTTTGCCTTCCGGCAAAGGTCTGCGCTCCGGGCCGGTGGCCGGAAGGCTCACAATCGGACCGAGAGCCTGTTGCGGGATACGCGAGGTGGCCTGGTCTTCGAGCACGCATTGGGGGAACACCGTTGACTCGACGGTGCCGCTGGCAAGTCCGCGGTCTTTCCGCCGTGCGTGATGGCGCGCAGGCCCAGTGGTCGAGGTTTTCATTACCTGAGACTGCGGCTCAGAGATTTGTGCAGCGAACACCCGGGCTCCTTTTGAGTTCCGTCGCAACGAGGATCATTGGGCGGCCGGATCTGCAGCGCGCGGCGATGCGCCAGAACGAATGGTTACCACCCATGACGCCGAGCATCTATTGAGTACAGCCCGCCGATCTGCAAAAGTTGCTCCATGGCCGTGTTGGTTGCTAACGGTGCCCAAATCATGTGCGACATGGGCACCACGCCGTCGGTGCTGACTGTCACGCCCGGGCCGCCCCACGTTGCCACCGCACCAGTGCCAGCAGTTCAGTTGGCGACGATCACCGACGTCATCCCGTTGACAAATATCCTGTCGTTCGGGATGTGCAGCTCGCCGGCCAATCCAGCGGTGATAGCGGCGACCGCAGCCAAGTTGGGGGCATTCACTCCTGCGCCATGCGTGCCGGCGACAGCCGATCCGTGGGCGCCGCCGCAGGCGGCGGCCGCTTCTGGCGATCCTACTTTCGATCAGACAGCGACGTGTCAGTGCATGTGGGGAGGCACGATCGCGGTGGTTGACCCGGGACAGACACTCGCGATTACGGTGCCATAGCAGCGAACGCACCCTCACGACACGGCCGGCTATTCCGTCTCGACCCGGAACTGCAGATCTGGGGGACCAACCTGGATCGTGTCGCCCGGCGACAGAGGCACCGCCACTCTTTCCGTGACTTCGTGCCCGTTGACCTCGGTGCCGTTCGTAGAGCCGAGGTCCATGATCTCGAGCGCCTTCTCGGCGAGTCGAAACACGACGTGGTGGCGAGAAACATCGGGGTGGTCGATGTGGATTCCCGCCTCAGGTGCGCGACCAATAATGGTCCCGTCTTGCACGGGGTACACGGCGCCCGGCGCGAGCTTTGACACCGACCGCAACTGGTAGTGCACGCGCGCCGATCGGATCGCAGACGTGGCGTCTATCAGTCGCTCGCGCATTACCGTAGGGGGCAGCGCTTCCGGCCGGGCCTCCTGCTCGCGCGCCCGGTACCCAAACAGAACCCGGAGATCGACCGGCCTGTCCGGGCGCAGCAGCGCTAGGGGCACCAGGTAGCGCGGGGGTCCCTCGGGTGGAATCGCCAGCGGGGCCGGCGTCTTGTCATGCGACTGGGGCCAGAGCACTCCGCTGGTCGCCGCTCGCGCCGGGATCAGCCAAAAATCGCCTCGTTCGTAGCGCGCCTCCGGCGCCTCGAACCGAACCTGGACGCCATCCTCAAGCCCGAACCACCTCTGGTGGGCCTGCTTGATCGGTATCCCGTGATTGGGCGCCTGGCTGTCGGGCTGCTGGTCCCAGCGTCGCAGCAGCGGGTGCAGCTTGGTGTCGATGTCACGATTGCGTTCGCTGTCCTGAAGCTGCACTTGGCGGGTCGCTTGAGTAATCCCCTTGACCTGCAATAGTGCCGGCGCCCTACCGGACGGCGACCAGTGATCGTCAACCAACTCCACCCAGTCGCCGACCTCGAGCCCTTGGCGGGCGTCGTACCACATTCGCTGCAAGGTCGCCTCGCGCACGCCGTCCTCAGGCTCGCCGAGCGTTTCCAACCCGAATTCGACGCTGCCGTTGTCACGCGACCATTTGAACGTCGCCTCCTCGACGTCGCCACCGCGGTGCACCTCGACTCGGTAGAGCTGGTTCTCGATACCGCGATAACCCCACAGCGTCGGAGTAGTCCCGGGACCCGGCTCCGGGTCGCCGCCGGCGTGAGCACGTGCGCCCAGCGTCGGCCGACGGTCAAGGGCGGCGTTGTACTCCTGAAACGCGCGAATGATCGCGTCGGGCTGGAGCTCGCACAGGTCTTCACTGTGCGTCGGCAGTTTCCGGCCAGCCAGTGGACGCCACCTCACCTGGCTGCGCCTGCTCGTGTCCGGCACACCGGCGCTCAGCGCGGGATCGATCAGCGCCGGCGCCTGAATTGCGCTGACCGATTGCTCCCACACCATCAGGTAGACGACGACGGGCAGTTCATGCTCGCCGATCGGCAGCTCATCGTCGGCAGAGCGGTGTGGCGCCGGAGACTGGCAGCGCAAGCCGTAAACGTAGTAGTGCCCCCGTCCCAGTCGTACGGCCCGACACTTGCCATCTTCGAACACCGGCTCGACGGAGAAGCCCGCGTGGCGACTTGGGCCGGCGAACGGCCCGATCAAGTCAGTTGTGAGGCCGCGCAGAAAGTCGAGCAGAATCGCGTTCTGCTCGTTCAGCTCGGCGTCGAGCACCAGCCTGCCTTGTTGCGCCAATACGCCCGAGTACTGATCCGACAAACCGCCAAGCAATCGAGAGAAATCGCCGTACACGAGTGGTCTCCTTTAAGTCGCGAAGCGGACGTCGATGTCGATTCCGACGGGAGCGAACTGCTGCAGCTGGCTCCTCAAGTCGGCAACCCGAAGCGGCTGCCACAGGTCGTGATACGCCCCGAGTTCACCTTCGTCGTGCGCGCCGTGCGTGAGCTCGGGCGCGGCGCTGCCGGCGAGCCGCGCGTAGGCGGCCTGACCGAAGTCGACGCTGTCAAAACGGGGAACAAGTCGGGCGGCGATGTGCGCTTCGCTTCGGCGGCGCTCGCTTGCCGCCAGTTCACCACGCGCGATCGCCTCCTCCACGCGACCGAGCGCAGTTTCCGGCTGGCATTTCGTGCGCTTCGGCGTGCGCGAGCCGGGGGCCAGGTAGCAGAAGGAGACGTTTCCGGTTTGACGACGCTCACAATCGAGGGCCCCGGTAACAATTGAGTCCTCGACCATCCCGACGCTGTGGACCTCGGCGCCTCCGAGAACAGTGACGCGGGAAAGCGACAGGCGCACCCAAGCGGGCCGGTCGTCGGCGCCGAGTAGGGCGCGTTCATGCCGATTCGACGGGTCGAGCACGGAATTACAAACTTTCAGCGGCAGCGGCTCGAAGCCCGCCTCCGGGCTTTCCACATGAAGCTTTCCCATCACCGAGGACGCGATCGAAATGGGACAGGGCATGCCGCGTACCACCAGGCTGGGGAGGCGGCGTTCCTCCGCTGACGCGGTCTCCTCAAGACTCCCCGACGGCACCAACGTGCAGTGACGCAGCGTTACGGCGGCGAAACTGCCGGACAAATCCAGCGAGTGGCGCGCGACCCAAACCCCGTCGAGCGTGAATCTCGGCGGATTCGCGGCATCGGGATCGTCGGAGCCGCGAACGCGGAACCGGTCCGGACGGCCGCCTCGGCTCTCGACCGGGATGACGATGGGCCGGCAGCCCTGTGCGGCCCGAATCTCGAGTTGCTCGCCGGCGTTGAGCCGAATGTCCAGGTGTTCGCTGTAGACGCCGTCATGGCTGATCTCGATCACCGCGGTAGGTACTTCACCGTGCTTGTTGGCCGTTCGCCACGCCTCCACGGCGGCGCGGATGCTCGCGTGGCCATGCGGGCCGACCGAGTAGGGCGACGTCACAGCCGACAGCGGGCGCTGATAGCTGCCGCCGCCGATCGCTCCCGCCCCGAGGTGGGCGCAGCGCACCGAGATTTCCTCGTCAGGAGGATGTCGGGCCGGGAAGGCGATGCGGCCGAGCAGCGGATCGACGCTGACATGGCGGTCCGGGGTGCGCTCAGCCCAGCGGCTGAGGTCGGTCACCAAGATCTCCGAGCGAGGTACGAGTGCGCCCCCGCGGTACAGGCAAATGCTGCGCTTGGGGCCGTAGTAGTCCGCTAGCCGCAGCGCAAGGGCCCGGCGGGTGATCGTCGTCGGAACGTCGAGTTCCGTCGCGGGCGGAGATGCCGGTGCGCTGACTGGGATCACCGCGAGCGGAAGGTCACGGCCGAGCTGGTCGAATGTGTAGCGGTGCTCCTCCCCGGCACTCGCAGCTGGGGCACGGTTCACCTGGTCGGCGACCAGGCGCCAAAGCCATACCGCCGCGGCCGAGGGGTCGGTGCTTCCGGGGGACCTGCGTGAGGATAGGCGGCGCACGTCGGTCATCGGCGCGGCCTCCGACAACGGTGTCGCGAGCAGTTCTAGTGCCTCCGAGTCGGCCACGTCGACCAGGCGCCGCCGACCGACGTCGGGCATGCGACTCGATTGGGTGGCCAAGGCCCTTCCCCGCAGCTCGATCGCCCGGGCCGGCCAGCCCGTCGCTTGAACCGCCAGCTGCTCAAGCACCGAAAAGGACCCCTTTCGGCTGCGGTCCACGATCGCGTCGGCGATCTGGGCGCGGCGCCAGATCTCATTGGCGCCGGAGCGGGTAGCTTCGCCGCTTGTCGGCAGAGACGGCCCCAACGACAGGCCGACCAGGTCGGCGAAGTAGGGCAGAAGGTCGTCGTCGCAGGTTTCGATAAACCAGTTGTCGTAGAGCTGGCCGATGTCGGCGTCGAACTGGTCGACCTGACCGGCGATCGCCTGCAAAAGGGCTCGCAGCGGTGAGCCCGGCTGCAGGGCGTCCCGCATCCGGTAAACCGCCGGCAGGAGGTTGTAAAGCGTGTCGTCGGAAGTGCTCATCGTGACTGCTCGCTCAGAATTAAGGTGCCCGGAGCTGCATCCGACAGGTACGCGACGGCGGCCGGCAAAGGGACGCGAGCCGCTTGCGAAAGTCCCCAAGCGGACGGGACGGCGGCCAACGTCGCAACCGGCGGCACCGGTCGAGTGAGCAGGCTGGGCAGCTTCAAGGACAAATCGGAGGCAGATGCCGCTGCGGGCACCAGCACCAGCCCTGTGACCGTAAACGACACCACTCCGGAAGCCCTGTGTGCCGCGGCGAGCAGTTCGCTCACCGCAAGTTCTTGGCCGAGGTCTCGTTGCGCATAACCAAAGCTCGCGAGCAGCGCCGACCGTATTGCGGCAACCGTCGCATCCCAGCCCACGGTCGGATCGCGCACCACGTCCGCGGTCAGCGTGATCAGATATAGGCTGGCCGGCAGGATCTGCACTGGTATTGCTGGATCGGCCACCGTGGCGATGGCTGCAGTGACGCCTGAGCACAGGCTGCCCCTGCGATCGAGCTGGACCGGATTGGTCCCGGCGACGGTGACCACGACGATCCCGTCGGGCGTCAGGGCGGCGCTCGCTTTCCCCACTCCGCTCACCGTGCCGGCCAGACCGGCGTAGTCGCTTACAGTGACAATCCGTCCGAGCCCGATGAGGCCGCCCGGAACTGCGGCCCGCACCGACTCTTGATCGTCGCCGCCGGTGCCGCCACTGGCCGCCAGCGGGTTGGTCACCGAGCTCAGACTCGCCGGACGCCGAAGGAGCTGGGTGATCTGCTTCGGCTGCAGGTTGCCCTGGCTGCCGTTCCCGGCCCGGTAGGAGGCGCTGATGTTCCCGGTTCCGGCCGGAAGTGGCGAGGGGAAGACGATCGTGGTCTGGCCCGACGCGTTGGTGCCGGCCAAAAACGATTGGGCCGGAGTGCTGGCATCGTAGCGGTCTACCTGCTCGTAGCCGACGCCGTCGACGGTCACGGTTAGCGTCGACTGATGTCCCGAAGTCGTTGCAGCCGGATCAGCAAGCAGAGGCCCGCTGGAAAGAGTGAAGCTCTGTGGCACTAGCGCCGGCTGACCATTGCCGAGCACCTGGTTGATCGTCGCGCCCTGATGAGCAGAGACGACGTTCCCGTAAATTTGGACCGTCGCCCGCTGGTAGCTGAAAGCGAGTGGGTTCCTGAGCTGCAGGGTGCTGTAGGGCGTGTCACCGCCGTCGGCGCCGGTGGAAACCGAGGCGATCATCGCGATCTCCCCAGCCTGAACTTTCGCCTGTGCCGGCAGGTCGGTACGCGAGCCCGTCACCGCGATAAGGCGTCCCGGCTCCATGCCGGCGACCAGCCCGTCGAGGTCGATCGAGGAACCGGTCACGTCAGCGGTAACCGGTGCCGGCTGCAGCGGCAGAGCAGCCGGCTGGGCGTGGACGGTCAGGGGTCGCAACGCTGACTGAAGCACGGCGGTCTCATCGATCCACGACGTGTTCAGGGTCAATTGGGTGACCTTCCCCGTGATGCCAAAGCCGCTCGCCGCGACCGTGCTTGCCGACTGGACCGTCGCGATGACGGGATCAGCGTCAGGCGAGTCGGCGGATCTGATCACGATTGGGCTGCCGGAGGTGATCCCGGAGTAATTGCCATCGAGCCGCAGCACCGTTCGGTCGGCTAACGGCAGCGGCGTACTAACCGAAAGGGTGAGGACGGCCTCGCCGCCGGGCGGTGTCGCCCATGCGATCGTCACCTGGCTGTTGCCGACCTGACCGCTCAACGGAGTGTCGACCGCGGGATCCCAGGTCAGCGTGCCGAGATTGGTGTTAGAGCTGACGAACTCCAGCGTGACCGCGTTCGGGTTGGTGGTGGGGCTCAGGCTGGCGGTCACCTGCAGCTGCGCGGTCGCCGGCGGGGATGCTGACGATGGCTGGGCCGGGGGTGTGTATCCGGCGTAGAGCAGTGTCACAGCGCCGGGCTCACCGGCCCGCAGAGAAACCGCGCCGAAACCCTGCGGCACCGGCGAAGCGTCCGCTGGAAGTCCACTGACCTGGATCGTGGCCTGGCTGGTGAATGCCGCGACGCTTAACTGCACGTCGATCACCGGATGACTTCTAGCCAGCTCGTCGCGGCGCTCGCGGTCCACCCGACGACGCAGCCAGGGCCGGGTCGCCTGTGGAAACGCCGCTTCGAGCAACTGCAGGAAGTCAGCTGCGGCGACGCTCAACTGCAATGTGAGCGTGTCGCCGATCGGCCAGTCGCGGCTACCGGCCGGCTGGCCGTTGGCGTTGAACACCGGTTGCGGCGGCGCCGCCGCGCCGAACGGTGCAGCCGTGACCTGCATAACCGAAGCGCCCGTCACTGGCGGTGAACCGATCGCCATCGAGCCGAACGCTGCGTACAGCGTCGAGGCGACGGCGGGTTGTAGCGCCGAGAGGAGCCGCAGCACGGAGTCGGGCACGGGGTTGGACCCGGTGTGCGCCGGCGGCAAGGGGTACACCGAATTCACCGATTGGGTCGGATCGTTTACCGAAGCAGGTAGGGGCGTCGTCGACGTGCTAAGACTGCCGGGCAGCGAAGTCAGCGCTCTCGTCGTGATGAGATCGCCGTTCGGCGAACCTGGCGTCGTCGCCTCGTCGACACTTCCGGTCAGCAACGCGTCGATCCCTTCCGTCGGGCCCGCGGGCTGCGGAGTCGGTCGCGCGGGGAGCGCTGCATGCAGTCCCGGCGCTTGCAGCGTCACGTTGGTGACCTTTGCGGAGTAGTTCACGGTCGCCGACTCGACGAAGCGGGCGAGCTGGCTGTCGTCTGCATTCAGCAGGATCACGTCGTTGGGAGAGAGCTTCGCGGTCGTGCTGTCGACGACGAGCGACGTGGTGCTCGTCTGAAGCGGCTGACTGGACTTCGGCGTCAACAGGTTCCAGCTGGGCCGCGCGACGACGGCGTCCACCGATTCGAAAGCCTGCGGCTGTTGGCCAGGTGCGGGCACCGACTGGAACAGCAGTCCGGAGTCGAACTGAACCGCTCCGTCGGCCAGATCCTTTGCGAGCGTGTAAGCCAGGTGAACCTGTGCCGCCAAGCTCGGCGCCGGCTGGTACCCGACCAGGCCGGCCAGCGAAAGGATGGAACCAGGCTCGACGGCGGTGCTGAGGTAACCCTCCTCGGCGATCCGGTCGAGGTAGAAGCCGAGCACATCGCCAACCGTTGCCCACGCGTCGAGCAGGGCAATCGTGGCGTCGTCCGGGGCGCGGGTCTTGATCGGCAGCGGCGATTGCTCGCCGGAAGTCAAAGTGACGATCAGCTGCTCGAGCAGCGCAGCCCGTCGAGACGAGCTGTGCGGGGGAACAAAAGTGCCGCTCACCGTCCGCCCTCCAGTGACACCAGCGCATATCCGTGCTCGGGTTCGGTGGGATCGTTGTCCAGGCGCGCTATCTCTAACCTCCCGAGGCGCAGTCCTGAGCTTCCCGGGGCGGAGCCGGCCAACGCAGGCTGATGGAGGAAACCGAACCGGGTCAGCGTGACCGACTCCACACCGGCGACGGCCTGCACTGCGGCGACGATTGGGCTGCTATACACCGACGCGGCGAAGGCAAGGTTCGCTGGATTGAACAAAGCCTCCGTGCCGTCGGGCAGCCAGCCGCTGGAGAGCAGTCGCGCGAGGTGGTGTGCAACCTCGCGTCGGATCGTGCCACGGCTCAGCTTGACGTCGAGCGCCACTACCAGCGGACGGTAACGCGGTGGCATTGTGCGCACCAGGTGGCCGACCTTGCGCACAGCCGCCAGTGAGCGCCGCACCTCGGCGAGCAGTTCTGCGCCGGGATCCTCGCCGAGCTTGGGTTGGATCGCCACGTCGACGACGAACTGCGACCCGGTGAATCTCAGCTCGGCAGCGGCGCGGCGGACTCCCTGAACTTCCGCGCCGAGCGTCGCGTAGTCCTGGGCGGTGAGCGCCCGTTGTTGGCCGACGCTGAACGCGCCGGGAATGGCCAGCTTGGCCGTGGCGGTGGTCTCGGCATCGATCCCGCCGTGACGGCGAGCGGATTGCGAATCCCAAAGATGCCGCTCGGCGAGGACGGCTCGACGGCGCCTTTGGTGGAGCCGGTGGTCACACCGGCCTGCGATACCCACACGAGCGCATTGATCGCTTCGGTTTCGGCGTTGCCGGCTGCGCCGTTGCCGATCCAATAGGACGCGGACAGCATCGTTTCAGCGGGTGAGTTGTTGATTCGCAGTTCGGCGATCTGCTCGTCGTTCACTTCAGCGACGAAGATCTGGTCGGTAGGAGCGACGCCGATGAGATCCAGCGCAGGGGTCCACGTGCCGCCGGCGCCGTCGGCGAGCTCGAGGACAGGCAGCGCGGCGCGAGGGTCCTGGGAGATCGCGCTCGCGGCCGGCCCCCATGATCCGGGCTGACTTGCCGCCAGCGCCGCTGTTAGCTCCTGGCCCCAGTCGTCGGCGAGTTCCTGGATCAGCACATCGTCGAGCGGGCCGGTGTGCTCTGCGAGCCGCGCCAGCAATTCAAGCCGCCGACGACGGTCGGCAAGCAAACGATCGGCGCGTGCGAGCAGTTCCGCCAGCGCGTCAACTTCGAGCTCCGCCCGGATGTCCTTCGGGAGTTCGCGTTCATCGCCGGCCAGCCCCAAAGTTTCGAGTTCCCGGATGCCGACTTGCCGACGAAGCGCGTCGAGGTGGTCGGCGGACAGCGGGGTGCCGTCGAGGGCGCGTGAGCGCCACTCCGCTATTTCGTTGCGCCACTGGTCGTAAAGCGAACGCAGTCTGCGCGCCTGGTGGCGGGCAACGGTCGACGGGTGCGGAAACGGTACGGCGTAGCTCAGTCCGGTCCGCGTTAGTTTCGGCGGGAAAGCCGTGATTTTCTCCGTCGCGGCCACCCCATGGGCCGCCAGCACGACGTTCCCGAAGGCCTGGCTGCATTGATTGCCGGCTGCCATTACGGCCAGGTCGAAGTCGAGCGCGTCCTCGGCGGCCCACTGCACTTCCAGCAGCGGCTGATCGAACAGCGGGTCGATCAGGCGCCGCGTCCTGGTCAGGCGAACGGCCTGTCGCAGCATGGGGTCGGCGGGCCCCGCGCCCAGTGTCAGCGGGTCTCTGGTCTGCTCGAGGATGAGCACGTCGCCGGCGCCGAGTTCCAGCACCCTCTTAGGTGTCGTGTCTTTGCGGTCTGGTGGCTGGCCGTCTATCAGCACTGCGCTGGTCGCACCCTTTACGAGGTGGCTGTCGGCCTCACCCCAGCTCCATATGTCGATCGCATTATGGGCGGGCAACAGTTTCGTGACCGGCTCCCGCCTGCTTGTCCCTGGTTGAACCAACACTGGGGTGTACTGCTGGAAGGAGGCGAGCGTGTCGGCCGGGAACGTGGCCGCATCGAGCACCGGCGGTTCCTCGCCGACCCAGGCGCCCGCCGCCGCGAAGCGGATGTGGTCCAGCGGCAAAGAGACCGGTGAAGTCACATTCACGCACACCCAGGTCCGCGCGTTGCAGCCTTCCTGCAGGCGATAGCCCACCAGCCGGGCGTGGCGACGGACCGAGATCCGCTTGCGCGCGGTCTGCAGGTAAGCCTCGGTCGCTACGGCGTCCTGGTAGTAACTCAGGTCATCGCCGATGTAGGCCAGCAGCTCGATCAACGTGATCCAGCTGTCGGGCTCGTGCTGCTCGGTCCAGTTCGGCATTGTCACCGCGAGCCGGTTCAGCATCAGCTGCCGCAGCCCGGCGTAGTCGCGGAAGAGGTAGGACACCCGGTCACTGGCGCCGGGCGCGCCGGCGGGAGCTCGCTGAACCGGCGGTCGTGGGGCGTCGACGTCGAACACGAAGCGCAGCTGGGCATAACGCGGATCGATGCCGCGATACGGCAGCCAGCCCGGCCTGCCGTCCCGCCCGCGCTCAACGATACGAAGGAGGTAGGAACCGGCCGAGCCGGGGTGGTCGAGCTCTACTATCAGGCGGTCTTCGACGTCGGGGCTGAATTCTTCGGCTCGGTGCACCTCGACCGCCCGAACAGGGCGGGCGCCGCGGGGAGCATCGATCCGGATGTTGCCGGCATGCAACCCACCGGGTGCGTGCTCGAAGAAGTACACCAGCAGTCGGCGGCCGCCTTCGCGCACCTCCACCCCGTCGAGGCCGTTGCCGTCTTGGGCGCGGAGCTTGCGTCGCCGCGCATCTCCGGTGACCACCAGATCGCCCCATCGCATGGTGTCGCTCATGGCCCTCCCGGTACCGACAGGGTCACGTTGGTCGGCGAGCCGGTGGCGAGCACGGTATAGCCGATGTTGACGGTCAGCTGGCTGTCCTGGGCGCTCACATTCAGCGAAGTGACCAACAGCACGTCGCGGAGCCAGAGGCTGATCGCGGCGGCGATGGTCACGTTCAGTGCGGCGGCGATCTCCGGTGAGTTCGGTGCGAAAACATGGTCAAGCAACCCGCAGCCGAAGGTGGGCTGGTTGACCCGTTCTCCGGGACGAGTAAGCAGCAGAAGCAGCAACATCTGCTCGACGTGATCGTCGTGGGTAGCCGTGGCTGTACGGCCACGGTCGTCCAGACCATAGGGAAACGCAACCTGGATGGTGTTCATCCGACTGTGAAGGCCCCGGCCGGTGTGATCACGTTGAAGACCCCGGCGGTGATGGTTACCTCCGGCGCGGTGATGTTGACGCTGCCCGGCGTCAGAGCGATCGTCACCGCGCCCGCGCCGGCAATGATATTGACGCACCCGGGCGTGTCACCGCCACCCAGGATGGGCTCGTCAGCGATCGAGATGCCGGCGGTAGCGCTCTCGAGCGTTATCGCGGTGACTTCCGGGTAAGCGTTGTACTCCTCGGCCATCACCGGTATCTGGCCCTCGCCCCACCAGCAGCCGACCCAAATGGGCTTGTCGGGATCGCCACGCTCGAATTCGACCCAGACGTTGGCGCCAATGGCGGGCCGCACGAACGTGCCACCCAGCGTGATGTCGGTGACCGGTACGCACGGCATCGCCCAGTTGGCCGTCACGATTCCCGGCACGGTGACCAGCAGACGTCCACTCGGAGGGACATCCACATTGTCGAGCACGGTGCCGCGATACTTGCCCCAGTGTCGCTTGGCGACCGGCGGCTCCGGGTCCTGCTCGGACTGCGAGCCCCAGCTGAAGTTCTCGGTGTAGCCGAGCGCCCCCAAGGTTGTCGAATTGTCGGCGCTGGTGTCGGGCATCGTTTCTCCGTTCGGTCGATCAGCTCGTCGGTGATGCCGGCAGCGAGGAAGCGGCGCTGGCGCCGCCACTCACCGGAACGGCCGGACCGCCGGGGGCAGGGACCGGCAGTGGCGGCCCAGGGCTGGGCAGCGGTGGCGCGCTGGTTGTCGCGGCGGCGGAGAACGCCGGAAGCTGCTGGCCGAGGCCGTAGCTTGCCGGGTTCGTCGCGTCAGCGCCGATCAGCCGGTTGCGCTGCAGGGTGAAGCTCTGCTTGTAGGAGCCCGGCTTGATCGTGTGGGTGACGCTGGATACGAAATATTTGCCGTCGTAGGTAATGCCGGCGCCCTGCACCTGCACGACGGTGCGCGCGGGCAGGATTGCGCCGTACCGGAGCACGTCAAGGGTGCCCTGGCCGCTTATCACGTTGGCAGAATCGGCAGCCTTGGCCAGCGCGATCACCGCCGCCTCGATAGGGCTATAGCCCGAGAGCCCGACGAGTGGGGTGACCTTCAGCGGCATCGGATCCTTCTGACCGAGCGAAGGACTCAGCGGCGTCACGTCGGGCACCGGGATCGGTAGCGGGACTGGGACGTCGTCGATCTTGACCAGAACCACGAACTGGGTTTTCTTGAATCCGTCGAAAGAGAACTGCAGCGACTCAACGTTGCTGCGTCCGTCCCAGTCGATCGCTATGGGCGGCGGGGTCGACAAGAACGGGATCGCCATCTGGAGCTTGGGACCCCAATAGGCCATGCTCATCCCCGGAGTGGGCCCGGGCTGCAAGTAGAAGGTGTAGCCGACTCGTTCCGCCAGGGTGTTGATATAGGCCAGGTCGGTCCCGCTCTGCTGGGGAACGGTCTCGTTGGGCAGCGGGACGTCGATCAGAATGCTGGGGATGATCAGCGGGATGATGCCGTAAATGGGGGCGTACTTGGCCACCATCAGCGCGACGCGCGCCTCGGCCGGCATCGCCGGATAGGCGATCAGCGACCCGAAATCGATGATGTCCATCATCCGGGTCAAGTCCTCACCCTTGAGCGACAGCACCGATTTGCCCGATTCGTCGCTTGGGACGACGTCCTGCTGGGTGATCACGCCGTCCATCAGTACGGTCGTCGAACCCGACAGCGTGGCTGTAATGACGACGCGGGTGGGTGGATCGAAAAAGCCGGACGGCAACAGCTGAGTAGTGATCTGCGAGAGCTTGCTGGTCGCGAACTTGAGATCAAATCCGCTCGGGGACGTCCCGCCGGCTCCGATCGATACGCTGACCTCGGTCAACGCCTCCATCGCGGCGCGGGGCACGGGAGTGAGGCCGATACCCGTCATCAGGCTGAGGATGAGTTCACTGGCCACTTGACGCTCCTGGTGCCCCGCCGGGCAGCGGGATCACGAGCACGCTGCCGGGATGCGCCAGCTGTGCTGGGCGCGTCGCCAGGTTGGCATCCCCCAGCAGCCACGACAACGTCGGATCCCCCAAGGTGGAGTTGGCGATCGTGTCGATTCGTTCTCCAGCCTGCACCACATGCAGGCCGGCTGTCGCCATGGTTCCCGGCGCGGGCAGCAGGCGTCGCTGCAGGTATGGCACCTGGCTGCCGTCGGGCGACGTCCAGACGGCCTGCTTGAGGTTCGCGTAGCGGCTGACGCTCATGGAAGATGCTCCAGTCCAAGTGGTCGGACATCGTTGCTGGTGACCATCGTCGCGAGCTGCTCGACAGCTTGCCGATAGGCGATGTAAAGCGTCCCGCCGACGTGCTGCAGTGGCAGGTCATTGCTGGTCAGGACCTTGCACTCGATGCTTGCCTTCACCCTGATCGGCTGCAGGTTGGGGTCGAAGGCCTCTTCGGTGAACGTCAGGCTGCTCACCAGAATCGGCACCACTCGCTTGACACCCCACACGAGCAGCACAAGCGGTGCCTCCATCGGCAAGATTTCGAGATGTCCGCTGTCGAACAGCGCGTCGGACGCGATCAGTTCCGCGGCGGTGGGCGTGATCAGCCGCTCGAGAACAGCCAGCGTGGGCAGCAATCCCTGTGTGACAACCGGCTGATTGGCACCGTCGGTGGGGTGCTCGAGTTGATCGGTAGCGTCGATCTCGGCGTCGAATTTGATCGTCTCGTGCGGCGGACCGGTGAGGCGCAGCACTTCCAGCCGGTCTCCCGGCTCACCGCCGATTGACCGTGGCTGCAGCGTCCGGGTGAGCGTGTCCGGGTTGTACTGGAAGAGGACGACGTCAAGCAAGGTTCGCGCGTTCGGGTCGATCCGGACCAGCCCTCCGCGCAGTACCTTGGGCGTTCCCGGGAAGCCGCTGGTAGTCATCGGCGTCCCCTCGCGCCCCAATGTGCCGCCGGCCGCGCCGTAGCCGTGGCCTGGTGTACCGCGACTGCGACCTGTCGCGCGATCTGCTCGACGGGCGAATCCTTTCTGCGCCGATCTTCAGTGCGCCAGTTCGGCGTCCGCTTCGCCGGCGGGTTGGCAAGCAGGCGAAGTTCACGAGCGATCGCTGGGCTGAGCGCGTCCCGCTCGCGGCGAGAGAGTTCTAGCCCGTCTAGGACTAGGTGCTCGATACGGATATCGGTTCTCATGCCGGTGTCGCCTCGACTTTGAAATCGGCGTCGTTGATGTGCCGTTCGAGCTTGTGGAATTCCATCCGGGCCATCTCGAGCACCAGTTCCATGGTGATTTCTGTGCCTTGTCCGGCCGCGCAGAACGCGGCGTTGAGCGCGATGTTGCGGATCATCCCGCCGCTGACTGCAAGCTTGGCCAGGCGATCGATGTCCAGGTCGGCGATGGGCACTTGGGCAGGGAACACGCTCGTCCAAAGCTTCGCTCGCTCGGCGGGGCCGGGAAACGGGAAGGTGACGATGAAACGCAAGCGTCGCAGAAACGCGTCGTCCAGGGCGTGGCGCAGGTTCGTGGCGAGAATCGCCACCCCGCGGTAGTCTTCCATTCGCGCCAGCAGGTAGCTGACCTCGATGTTGGCGTAGCGGTCATGACTGTCCTTGACCTCGCTGCGCTTGCCGAACAGCGCGTCGGCCTCGTCGAACATCAGCAGCGATCCACCTTGTTCGGCCGCATCGAAGACTCGCCTCAGGTTTTGCTCGGTTTCGCCGATGTACTTGCTGACGACGCCCGCCAGGTCGACCCGATACATGTCGAGCTCCAGCTCTTGTGCGATCACTTCGGCGGCCAGGGTCTTGCCGGTGCCTGACCCGCCGGCAAATAGCGCCGTCACCGCGCTGCCGCGGGTGACCCGTTCGGCAAGGCCCCACGAGTGCAGCACTGTGGCGCGGCCGCGGACTTGGTCGACGATGTGGCGCAGCATTGTGAGTTCGGCGGCCGGCAACACGAGATCTTCCCAGCACGCCACGGGTTCGATGCGGCGCGCCAGGGTGTCCAACCGCGGTCGGGTCTGGGCTCGGCAGGCGGCCCACAGGCCGCCGGCGCCCGTGCCGGAGTGCTCGACCTGGTGCATGACATCGGCGATCACTAGCTGACCGAGGTCGAATTCGGAGGCGAGCCGCTTCGCTGTTTCTGTGTCGTCGCCCAGTAGCTGCTGCCATAGCGTCTGTTGCTCCTGTGCGGTGGGCCGACGGGCGTCGATGACGCGCAGGCTCCGGGACTGCAGCGGCCGAGGCTCGCGGCAGCCGAGCACCACATGACCGCGGAGGCGTTCGAGCAGCTCGTCGACCGCGGCGTGGGTTTCGCGAGAAACCTCCGCCGTTTCGGCGTAGAGGAGCACCGGCAACAACAGCGTCTCGCGCTCCCATAGCCGGATCAGGTCGCTCAGCTCCCGTGGGCTCGATGGCACCCGGTCGGGGGTGACCTCGTAGAGTTCACGGCCAAGGCGGTGCGCCGCGGTGGATGCCAGCCAGCGGCGCACGGCGGGATCGATCCCAACCAGTTCGACTGCGGGCGGGTGTTCGCCGCTTCCCTCCTCGGTCAGCGCCACGATGATGTCGGTGACGGCTTGCTCATGGGTTGGCGGCAGGCTGAACGGAAGGTCCAGCACGACTTGGGAGATGACCGGTGCCAGCCGCTCGTCCATCACATTCAGCCCTTTGATGAAGCTGACGACGCGCTCGTCGATCCTGATGCGAGTAGCGGTGAGCGCCTCGGCGCGGGGTTCATCGAGTTCGAGCAGGCGCCAATATCGCAGCGGCCGCCGCGGTGACACCACATCCCAGGCGGCCTCCGGCAGCACCATGAGCGCGAGAGCCAGCGTTGGATATGCCGCCCGTGGATTGCCGTTTGCCTCCGCGCAGCGGGCGGCCATGCTGGGGTCCAATTCGGTCGCCGCGGCGAGCATCAGGACAAGGCGTTCGAACCGGGACAGGCCAAGTCGATCTCCCAGCAGCTCGAGGGCAGCGGCGGGCTGCGTCGCGGCGCCGACTTCCCACCAGGGCGTTGCGTCCGGATCGTCGTCGGCGCCGCTGAGCCGCCCGCGTGTCCAGGCCAGCCCGGCGGCTAGGTAGGCGCTGTTCATGTCCTCCCAGTGGGTTGTGTCGGTGACCACATCAACCGGTTGCGCGGTCATGACAGGACCAGCTGCTGGTTGGGGTCGTATTGCATCGGCGTCGGTTGGTTGCCGTTGCCTGCTGCGGGCACGTTGACGACAGGGATGCTGTCTACCGAATCGACGCGAAGGCGGAGCAGATGAGTGCCTGGGCCGATTCCGTGTAGGCCGAATCTCAATTGGCTGGTTGCCGCCGGGACGGGCTCTGAAGGAACCGGCCGCGAGCCGACGATCAGCGCGATCGTCTGTTGCGGCTGAACGGCGGGGGAGCAGTCCACTGTCACTGTCGCCGTGCCGGTTTTGGACAGTTTGGCCGTCAGTTGCGCGTTGGTGACCAGTCTCGGCGCAAGCGCCACCGGCGCGGCGTTGCTGGTTATTGTCATCGTTGCGCCGTCGGGAGATTGATCCATGAGCGCATCGAAAGTCACCGATACGGTTCCGATACCTGCGGGCAGCGTAGGGGGGTCGGGCAGCTGCACCGTAACATTGGACGCCGTAACGCTCAGCGGTGTGAGCGTCAGCGGCTGCTGGGCCAGCGGATGATTCAGCTGCACGGCGGTGACGGCGCTGAGGTAACTGCCTGTCAAAGTCAGAACGTCGCCAGGCTGCGCGGCGGGCTGGCGATTCGGCGGCACAGCCAGCTGAATCTGAGGAAACGGCGAGCCGGCGGCCACCGGGCCGGCATCTTGCGGTCCCCGCATCAGCACCGGCGCGGCCGCGGCGACGGGCCGGGTGCTGTCGATCAGTACGACGGCCGCGTCGTAGCTGACGGAGAGCCGATAACCGGTGCCGAAGGTCGACCACATGCGAGATATTTCGTCCTGCGGTCGCGGGTCAGGAGTGATCCGCACGCGCTCGACCTGGTTCTGCAGGTCCGATCCGGGCGCCGGCAGCGCACTGGCGATCTGAGACCGTGACAACACCGGCCTGTCGTTCAACACCCCCATCGCGATCCCGAGCAGACGATGCGCCAAGATTTCGTCGTCGTTCTCGCCATATGCCGTGACCAGGTAGGAAAGCACGAGCGGCAGCGGTGGCTGCCCAACCTCGCCGGGCCGGATGGTCGGCGGGTCCTGGTTGCGCCAAGCGGCGTCAATTGACGTCCGGTAAAGAAAAAGGTTGACCTGATTTATCGCCGCGCCCTGGCGGGCCCGATCGGGCGGACGGGCGGTCACCGTGCCGCTGCTCACGGTCGCGTCGGCCGCAACGGCCGCCTGGATCATGTTCGTCAGGGTCGCGGTTACTGCGGCGATCGCCGCATTATTGCTCATCCTGGGCGCCCTCTCGCCCGCGTTCGAGATGCCAGGTAGTTATCCAGCGTGGGCGGTCGGCGCCGCGGTCCGCTCGGTCGGGGTGGCGTCGGCACGGCGTCCGCGACGGCCGCTTTGATCTCGATCCGCCCGATAATCACGCTCACCCGGGTGTCCGTCACAGGCTGACCGGGGGCACCGCCCGGTGGCGGCGGCGCCGGCACCGAGCCGGGCGACGGCAGGTTTATCGGCTCGGCTCGCGCAAGGTCTGGCTCCGCATCGCGGAGCCATTTGACTTTCGCTTGTACAAGATCCACCGGAGTGTCGGCCGGCGGCTGAAAATCGCCTTTCACCGGCGGCTCCACCTCCGCGGGCCGCCTCGTCGACACCTTCGGCGCCTGTTCGTGCCGGCTTGGCCGGTGCGTATGGCGGTCCGGTGGCGATGACATTGCCTGCACAGGCGATGGAGTCGGGGCCTGTTGGGGCGCCGGTGGGAGACCTTGCGGAGGCGCCGGTGGTGCCGCAGCGTGTTCGGCGCGGTGACTCGTGGGATCGCCCGAACCGGTGGATCGGCCGATCAGCTCGAGTGGGCCGGGCACAGGGTGTGTAGTGGTGTGCCACCTTGCCGGCGTATGCCGGTGGGGGTCCGCGCCGTCGCTGAGGGCCACCCAGATGTGGGCTTCGTTGTCGCTTTCCGGCGCCGGCTCGCAACTACTCCGGCCGGGCACGGCGGCCGGCACAAGTGTTGGCGGCGGCGGCGTGGTGGCTTCCCCGGACGATCCGGGCGCGTTGCGCTCAGCCCGCGGGCCCAGCTGAGGTGCCGCAGTCCGGACAGGCGGTGATTGAT
>CAWCJY010000003.1:0-484435 GCA_963795995.1 uncultured Actinomycetota bacterium | reverse complement strand
AAATGAGCTGGCTCAACATTCGGACCTTCTCCCGAGGGTGATTGATAGGTCGCTGAACAATCCCATCCGCCGGTCTTGCCGATATCTCTCTGTCCGGGACGCCACTGTGCAATGATGGCCGTCCGCGGCAGCGGATTTCAGCGAAGGACGGAGAGAACCTGATGGTGGGTAACTGCTCGGGTGTTCGGATCGTCACCGCGGTCTTCGCAATCGCAACCTTGAGCGGGTGCAGCGCGATTGGTCAGCACCGTGCTACGCAAACGGTGACAGTCACGCCAACGGTGACAACCACTTCATCGGTGACAACCACGCCATCGGTAACAACCACGTCAACGACAACCACAGCGCCAACGCAGAACGCCCCCGCCGGGGTGCCGCTATACCAGCGATTCGAGGCGGAAAGGTCAGTCGGACCGAACGGCCAACCGATCAACGCGACGCTAGCGGGCACCAATTACCCGGACGCGACCGGAATGTGGGTTGGCTGCGGAGGTCAACCTGCGACGACGACGTATAGCTTGAACCACAATTTCACCCGGCTGCATGCGGTTGCAGGACTAGAATCGGACACACCCGATGGACTCGAAACCAATGCGACGATCACCGGGGACGGGCGTGTTCTGCAGGAGTTCACGATCCAAAAGACGCAAACCGCGACGGTCGACTTAGACCTCACTGGCATTGACTCGCTCGTGGTGGCAGCAATCGCCGTCAATCCATCGTTGTGCGGAGCCTCCAGCACACCATACGGTGCCCTCGGCGGAGCTCTACTCACGCCAGTCGGCTGACGACGCCGTGAGCCAAACCGCTTACCTCCGTTGAGGACAACGCGCCAGGATTATTTCAAACCTGGCTGCACATGCTCACTAGCCACAAAGTTCAGCGGCGCCGTCATCGGCGTGGGTATCCGGTTAGGCGACCTGTTAGGCACTGCTAAGTCCGCATTGCTGCCGCGCCGCGCGACCCTGGTCGGCGTCATAGCAGTTCCGCTTCTCGTGGCAGCCTGCTCGCAGTGGGCCGACGAGCGGGAGTCGTCTCGCAACAAGGTCTCCAGCTCGACGACCGGAGAAACGCAGCGGCCTTCCGCGCTAGATGTGGTCGGTGGTGTGGCGAACATGCTTAGAGCACTTTCGGTGCCGATCGCCGACTGCGTTGTACGCAACGATACAGCGCACCCGGTCTTTCACGGATGCATCGACTGGCACAGTGCAGTCCACGGGAACTACGCGCTACGCGTCATTTCACGCCTTGGCGGCGACAGAAGGTTTGTCGATATCGCCCAGTCGGTAATATCCTCCGACGGCCTGCGCAGTGAGCTTACGTCGGTGAACGCGGAGCAACTCAGTCAAGAGCTTCCCTACGGTTTTGCGTGGTTTCTGATCCTCGATCGCGAAGCGGCCGTGGGCGAGATGGCGCCGTTAGCGGTGGCGGTAAGTTTCCAGCTGCGTCGGTGGATTACGGATCACGTCGACAGCGAAAAGTTCAAAGCGACCGAGTATCAGAACTTTTCGTTCGCTGTGTTCGCTCTTCACCGCTGGTACCTGCGCTTCGCTCCGAAAGAGGCCGCCGCTATTCGTCGCACGGTGACGTCGGTGTTAGCCAAGCGCTGGCGGGAGCCGTGTTCGCAAGCAAGCCGAACGACAGCTGGGTTCTTTGATCCCTGCGCCAACCTCCTCCTCGCGCTCAGCGACGCCCACGCCGCCGATCCCAGCGCTGTGGACGATGCTGATCTCGCGAGCGTCTTGGATGCGGTCACCGCCGTGCCGCCACTTGCCCCACAAGACCTGCCCAGTATCCACGCGGCCGGGCTCAACTTCTCGCGGTCGTGGGCGATCTACGTCGCAGCCATGGCACTTGGTCGTCAGCAACTGCTGGATGTGGCAGATCAATACTTTCTTGCAACCTTCAATGCGCCTGAATTGTGGCGCGAGAACTATCACTCCTACAGCCACTGGGTTGCCCAGTTCGGCGTACATGCCCTCGACCTCCGCGAGCAAGCCCGACAGCGCCTGCTGCGAACGCCTTGACGCACTCGCACATGACGCAGATTCCGTCTTACCGCGCAATCGAATTCCCATACCGACTTCAGCGGCGACTCGCGCCGGCTCGGACCGCGATTCACGCCCGCGGCGGCTGCCCGGTCAGTAACGAGTTTCGGTAGTACATCGACGCGGTCAACATGCCCACGAATTCACGAACATCGACGTCAACGGCTTGCTGACCTTGCTTGACCGCGGCGTCGACCACGCTCGCCGCCTCGGCCACTGCAGGTGGTAAGCCTTGACCACACCGCGCTGGTGATCAAGTGGATCTGTGACAAATACGACGAGTTTGACTGTATTGCAATATCAATTCGCCTATTCCCAGAGCAGAGTTTCGACGGGCAGTGCAAAGCCCGTATCCTTTGAGAGCAGGACGCCAAAGTGATCCGAGGTGAAGGGCACGAGTGGTCGAGGACAGGCAGGCCGGCAATGGGGGACGTCGACCGAGGGGAGGGCCCCGTCCTCAAATAAGTACGTCGGGCCCTGGCCGCGCGCGCCGCGCCCAGCCCCAGCATCCCTCCACCGATACAGACCGCAGCACACCGATGATCCCGCCAGAGGTGGAGGCCAAGCAGCTGGCCCCCGAAATCCGGCGTGAGCTCAGCACTTTGGACCGCGCAACGGCCGACGCGGTGGCACGCCACCTGGTTGCCGCGGGTGGGCTCCTCGATGACGACCCCGAAGCCGCGCTGCGCCACGCACGAGCTGCGCGCGCCCGGTCCGGACGGATCGCGGCGGTCCGCGAAGCCGTGGGAATCGCCGCCTATCAGTGCGGCGACTGGTCGCAGGCGCTCGCCGAACTTCGTGCTGCTCGCAGGATGGGCAGCAAGTCGTCCCTACTTCCGCTGATCGCCGACTGCGAACGCGGTCTCGGCCGTCCGGAGCGGGCGATCGAATTGGCGCGCGGGCCGGAAGCAGCTCAACTCAGCGGTGATGACGCCGACGAGTTGCGCATTGTCGCCGCCGGCGCCCGAGCCGACCTCGGCCAGTTCGAGCAGGCGTTGACTGTCTTGTCCGCACCCGCACTCGATCCGCGTCGTAGTGGCTCAACCGCCGCGCGGCTGTTCTACGCCTACGCCGAGACGCTGCTGGCACTGGACCGCAAAGACGAGGCGCTGCAATGGTTTCTACGCTCGGCGGCCGCAGATTCCGACGGCGTGACCGACGCCGAAGACCGGGTCGGTGAACTTGGCTGACATGACAACGCTTGCAGACCAATATGATTGCCTGTTGATTGATCTCGACGGGACAGTGTTTCGGGGCGAAAGTCCAACGGACGGGGCGGTGGAGGCCCTCGACGGGGTCCGCAGCCGCAAACTGTTCATCACCAACAATGCGTCGCGCAGCGCCGACGAAGTTGCGGCCCATCTTCGCGATCTCGGCTTCACGGCCAGCGGTGACGACGTCGTGACCAGCGCCCAGACCGCCGCCGGGGTGCTGGCCGGGAAGCTGCCGGCCGGGTCGCCGGTGCTGATCGTCGGCACCGATGCGCTGGCCGGCGAGATCACCGCGGTCGGGCTGAGTCCGGTGCGCCGGTGGGACGACGACCCCGTCGCGGTGGTGCAGGGCCATTCCACCGCCACCGGCTGGTCGGAGCTGGCCGAGGCGGCGCTGGCGATCAGGGCGGGCGCGGTCTGGGTCGCCGCCAACGTCGACCGCACCCTGCCGTCCGAGCGGGGTCTGCTGCCCGGCAACGGCGCCATGGTGGCAGCGCTGCGGGCGGCGACCGATGCCGAACCAGAGGTAGCCGGTAAGCCGGCACCGACATTGCTCAATGATGCCATCGGGCGCGGCGACTTCGATTTCCCGTTGGTCGTCGGCGACCGGTTGGACACCGACATCGCCGGCGCCAATGCCGCCGATCTGCCCAGCCTGATGGTGCTCAGCGGCGTCAACTCGGCACTGGACGCGATTCGCGCTGTGCCGGCGGAGCGACCCACTTATATCGCGGCCGACCTGCGGTCACTGCACCAGGACCCCGACCTGCTGGCCGTCGAGCCGAAACCGGCCTGGCGCGTCGATATCGCTGACGGAAAGGTGACGGTCACCGCCAAAGATGACGACACAGACAACGACGGATTGTCGGTGGTGCGCGCCGTCGCGAGTGCGGTATGGAGTGCAGACTTCGACGAACAGACGGTCAGCATCGAAGCCGGTGACGACACCGCCCGCGCGGCCCTGAAACGTTGGTCGCTGCTGCAGATCGACTAGCGTGAAGAGCGTCATGAGTACCAACCCGGCCCAGATCCGCGCTCAGATCGATGCCCTGCTTGCCGGACTGCCCGATCCCACCGACGAGGAAAACCCGCTCGCTGAAGGCGATATCGACGAGATAGCGCGCCGACTTTCGGCGGCGCACGATGTGCTGGTGCGCGCCCTGGAGTCGGCGGAGAAAGGCTGAGTGTGCGCATGCCCCGGCGGGCTCGCATCGACGTCGAATTGGTCCGGCGCGGGCTGGCCCGTTCACGGCAGCAGGCAGCGGAATTGATCGATGCCGGCAAGGTGACGGTCGACGGCATGCCCGCGGTCAAGGCGGCCACCGCGGTCGCGGCCACCGCCACTGTGTCCGTCGCCGATAACACCGAACGCAGCTGGGTATCGCGCGGAGCACGAAAACTTCTCGGTGCCCTCGACGCCTTCGACATCTGCGTCGACGGCCGGCGCTGCCTCGACGCCGGTGCATCGACCGGTGGCTTCTCCGAGGTCCTCCTCGACCGGGGCGCCCGGCAAGTGGTGGCTGTCGACGTGGGTTACGGCCAGCTGGCCTGGTCACTGCGTTCAGATCCCCGGGTGGTCGTCGTGGAGCGCACCAACGCCCGCGATTTGTCCCCGGCCGTGACCGGTGGACTGGTCGAAATGGTGGTGGCTGATCTGTCGTTCATCTCGCTGGCCGCTGTCTTACCCGCGCTGGCCGACTGCGCGTCACCGGGCGCCGATATCGTGCCCATGGTGAAGCCGCAATTCGAGGTCGGCCGAAGCCAGGTCGGGGCCGGCGGGGTGGTACGGGATCCCGAGCTGCGTGCGGGCGCGGTTCTTGCGGTAGCCCGCCGGGCCGAGGAGCTGGGGTGGCACCCTGTCGGGGTGACCGCGAGTTCATTGCCCGGCCCGTCGGGAAACGTCGAATACTTTTTGTGGCTGCGCAGCCAGACCGCTCGTGGCCTGTCGGATAATCAGTTGGTGCGTGCGGTGCGTGATGCCGTCAGTTCGGGGCCGCAATGACCGCCGAACGGGTAGTCCTACTGGTGGTCAACACCGGGCGCGACGAGTTGACTGAAACCGCGCGCCTGGTGGCAAAGTCGCTCAGCGACAACGGAATCACCCTGCGAGTGCTCTCCGAGTCGGTGGACCGAGGGCCGTTGGGCTTTGACATCGAGGTCGTCGAACCCGACCCACGCGCCGCCGAAGGCTGCGAACTGGTCCTGGTGCTCGGCGGCGACGGCACATTCCTGCGGGCCGCCGAACTCGCCCGCACCGCGCGCATCCCAGTGCTAGGGGTCAACCTGGGCCGAATCGGGTTTCTGGCCGAGGCCGAGGCGGAAGCAATCGAGACCGTGCTCGAGCACATCGTCGCGCAGGAGTACCGCGTGGAGAACCGGTTGACCCTCGACGTTGCGGTGCGCGCCGACGGCCGCATCGTCGATCGCGGCTGGGCCTTGAACGAAGCGAGCCTGGAGAAGGGGCCGCGGCTCGGGGTGCTCGGGGTGGCCGTCGAGATCGATGGACGGCCGGTGTCGACGTTCGGCTGTGACGGCGTGTTGGTGTCGACCCCGACCGGGTCGACCGCATACGCGTTCTCCGCAGGCGGCCCGGTGCTGTGGCCTGACCTCGAGGCGATACTGGTCGTGCCGAACAATGCCCACGCGTTGTTCGCCCGCCCGATGGTGACCAGCCCCGATGCGACGATCGCGATCGAAGTCGAGGGCGGCGGGCCCGACGCGCTGGTCTTCTGTGACGGCCGGCGCGAACTGCTGGTGCCGGCCGGCGGGCGGCTGGAAGTGACGCGATGCGACACCCCGGTGAAATGGGCGCGGCTGGACAGCGCCCCCTTCACCGACCGGCTGGTGCGCAAATTCCGGCTGCCGGTCACCGGCTGGCGCGGGCAGTAACGGTGCTGGCGGAAATACGGATCGAATCGCTCGGCGCCATCAGCATCGCGACGGCTGAATTCGGCCGCGGCCTCACCGTGTTGACCGGTGAAACCGGCACCGGCAAGACCATGGTGGTCACCGGTCTGCACCTACTTGGCGGCGCCCGAGCCGACGCCACCCGGGTGCGATCGGGCTCCGAGCGCGCCGTCGTCGAAGGGCGTTTCACCACATCCGATCTCGACGAAGCAGCAGCAACCCGGATCGACGAGATCCTGGATACCTCCGGGGCCGAGCGCGACGAGGACGGCAGCGTGATCGCGCTGCGCTCGGTCACCCACGATGGGCGATCGCGGGCGTACCTGGGCGGCCGCAGCGTGCCGGCCAAATCGCTGAGCAGCTTCACCAACGGCCTGCTCACCTTGCACGGGCAAAACGACCAGTTGCGGCTCATGCGGCCCGACGAACAGCGCGCCGCCCTGGACCGCTTCGCCGCCGCCGGCGCGCAGGTGGAGCGCTACCGCAAACTGCGCGACGCATGGCAGTCCGCGCGGCGCGATCTGGCGGACCGCCGCGGCCGGGCCCGCGAACTGGCCCAGGAAGCAGACCGGCTGAAATTCGCCCTCGAGGAGATCGACAGCGTCGGCCCGGACCCCGGCGAGGACGACGCGCTGATCGCCGATATCCGTCGGCTTTCCGAGCTGGACGCGCTGCGCGAGGCAGCAGCGGGCGCCCGTGCGGCGCTGACCGAGCCAGCGGATGAGACGGCCGAATTCGACGCGCACTCGGCCGCCGAGAGCCTGGCCGCGGCAAAGTCGGCGCTGGAATCGACCGACGATGCCGCCCTGCGGGCATTGGCCGATCAACTCGCCGACGCGTTGACCATTGTCGATGATGCGGCCCGGGAACTCGGCGACTACCTCGGCGAGTTGCCCTCGGACGCCAGCACTCTGGACGTCAAGCTCGCCCGGCAGGCCCAACTGCGCACGCTGACCCGCAAGTACGCCGCGGACATCGACGGGGTGCTGCGGTGGGCCCGCGAATCCCGAAACCGGTTGGCACAACTGGATGTTTCCGACGAGGCGCTGACCCGTCTGAGTCACCGCGTCGACGAGCTGGCCGCCGAACTGGCCCAAGCGGCCGACGATCTCAGCAAGACCCGCAGGTCCGCGGCCAAGCGGCTGGCCAAGGCCGTCAGCGCCGAGCTGGCCGGCTTGGCGATGGCCGACGCCGAGTTCACGATCAGCCTGACGGCCAACATCCTTGCCGGGCCGGCCGCTGCCGACCAGCACGCAGCGCTGACACTGCCCTCGGGTGTGGTCGTGCATGCCGGCGGGGACGGTATCGACCAGGTCGAGTTCGGATTCGCCGCACACCAGGGCACCACGACGCTGCCGCTGTCCAAAAGCGCATCCGGCGGTGAACTGTCGCGGGTGATGCTGGCGCTGGAGGTGGTGCTGACCGCTTCGGCTGCCGGCACGACGATGGTGTTCGACGAAGTCGACGCCGGGGTGGGCGGCCGGGCAGCGGTCCAGATCGGGCGACGGCTGGCCCGGCTGGCGCATACCCATCAGGTCATCGCGGTGACGCATCTGCCGCAGGTCGCGGCCTATGGCGATGTGCATCTGATGGTCGAGGGCGGCGGACTTGACGCGGCCAGCATCGTGCGGTGCCTCGACGGCGAGGACCGCGTCGCTGAACTTGCCCGAATGCTGGCGGGGCTCGGCGACTCCCAGAGCGCTCGGGCGCACGCCCGGGAGTTGCTCGAGACGGCTCGAGCAGACGCAAAAGCCCCACAAACGCGGCTGTGACGAAAGTGACGCAAGCTAACTTCTGAGGCCATTGTTACGGCGCGCCTACTCGCCTGGGCACCGGGTCGCCGACAGAATCGCCGCATGAAGATGACAGCGCTCTTGTCCCGTAACGGCGAACGACCCGGTGTCGTCGGCACTGCCCGGGTCGACCGCGACATCGACCGCCTCCTGCGGCGAGTCTGCCCGGGCGACATCGCCGTCCTCGACGTGCTCGATCTGGACCGGATCACCGCCGACGCGCTCGTCGAGGCCGACATCGCGGCGGTCGTCAACGCATCGCCCTCGGTCTCCGGGCGCTATCCCAACCTGGGCCCGGAGGTGTTGCTGGCCAACGGCGTCACCCTGATCGACGAAACCGGACCGGACCTTTTCAAGAAGGTCAAGGACGGCGCCAAGGTTCGTGTGCACGACGGCGGCGTCTACGCCGGCGACCGCCGGCTGATCCGCGGCACCGAACGCACCGATCATGACATCGCCGACCTGATGCAGGAAGCCAAGAGCGGACTGGTCGCTCATCTGGAGGCCTTCGCCGGCAACACCATTGAGTTCATCCGAAGTGAGAGCCCGCTGCTGATCGACGGGATCGGTATTCCCGACATCGATGTCGACCTGCGCCGTCGCCATGTCGTGGTGGTGGCCGACGAACCGACCGCAGCAGACGACCTGAAGGCGCTCAAGCCGTTCATCAAGGAATATCAGCCGGTGATGATCGGAGTCGGTACCGGAGCCGACGCGTTGCGCAAGGCCGGCTACCGGCCCCAAATCATTGTCGGTGATCCCGAACAGATCAGCACCGACGCGCTCAAGTGCGGCGCTCAGGTGGTGCTGCCGGCCGACGCGGACGGCCACGCGCCGGGCCTGGAACGCATCCAGGACCTCGGGGTGGGAGCGATGACGTTCCCGGCGGCCGGCTCGGCTGCTGACCTCGCGCTGCTGCTGGCCGATCACCACGGTGCTGCGCTGCTCGTGACGGCCGGACACACCGCGAACATCGAGACGTTCTTCGACCGGACCCGGCAGCACAGTAACCCGTCGACGTTTCTGACCCGGCTGCGGGTCGGCGAGAAATTGGTCGACGCCCGGGCGGTGGCGACGCTGTACCGCAACCGGGTGTCAGCAGGTGCGATCGCGCTGCTGATACTGACCATGCTCGTCGCGGTCATCGTCGCGCTATGGGTCTCCCGCACCGATGCCCTGGTCATGCACTGGGTGCTTGACTTGTGGAATCGGCTGTCGGTGCAGGTGCAGAGCTGGATCACCTAGAGCGGGCGCGCCGGTGATCTCCCCACGTCATCACGCGATCTCGCTGGCCGCGGTGTTCCTGGCGCTGGCAGTCGGCGTCGTCCTGGGCTCCGGCCTGCTTTCCGACACCCTGCTGTCGGGACTTCGCGAGGAGAAGCGGGACCTGCACAGTCAGATCAACGCGCTCAATGACCAGAAGAACGTGTTGAACGACAAGCTGGTCAAGGCAAACGACTTCGACTCCCAGGTGGCCGACCGCATTGTGCATGGCGCACTGGCGGGGAAGTCCGTCGTCGTCTTCCGCAGCCCGGACGCCCACGACGACGATGTTGCGGCGCTGTCGAAGGTCATCGGTCAGGCCGGTGGCGCGGTGAGCGCCACCGTGTCGCTCACCCAGGAATTCGTCGACGCCAACTCCGCAGAAAAGCTGCGCACCGTGGTCAACTCGTCGATCGTGCCGGCCGGCGCCCAGTTGAGCACCACGCTGGTCGACCAAGGTTCGCAAGCCGGCGATCTGCTCGGCATCGCGCTGCTGATCAACCGTGATCCCGCCGTCGCAGGCGTGGACGACTCCCAGCGCGACACCGTCCTCGCCGCACTGCGCGACACCGGGTTCATTGCTTACCCGCCAGACGCGCATGTCGGTGCGGCCAACGCTGCCGTCGTCGTCACCGGCGGCGGACTCCGCGACGATGCCGGTAACCAGGGCGTCACCGTGGCTCGTTTCGCCGTCGCGCTGGCGCCGCACGGCTCCGGGGTGGTCTTGGCCGGCCGGGACGGGTCGGCCACCGGGACGGGTGCTGTCGCGGTGACCCGCGCCGACACCGCCATGGCGCCGGTGATCAGCACGGTCGACGATGTCGACGGGGAGCAGGGCAGGATCACCGCGGTGCTGGCACTGCAGGACCTGAGCAATGGTGGTCGCACCGGTCAATACGGCATCGGGCACGGCGCCACCTCCATCACGGTCGCGTCGTAGCCATCGGCGCGCCAGCGACGGCGCGACGCGGTCGGTGTTAGGGTGGGTTTCCGTGGGTCGGCAGGCCCAGTGCGTTACCGCTAGAAGTAGCCAGCCCTGCCCGTCGTCACGGAGGTTGCTCGATTGCGCAGGCACCCGCAGGCCGTTACCAAGCACCTCTTCGTCAGCGGCGGCGTCGTCTCCTCCCTCGGCAAGGGGCTGACCGCCAGCAGCCTGGGCCAGCTGCTGACCGCACGCGGGCTGCAGGTGACGATGCAGAAACTCGACCCGTACCTCAACGTCGACCCCGGCACGATGAACCCCTTCCAGCACGGCGAGGTCTTTGTCACCGAGGACGGCGCCGAGACGGATCTCGACGTCGGTCATTACGAGCGATTCCTCGACCGAGATCTGCCCGGCTCGGCGAACGTCACCACCGGACAGGTTTATTCGACGGTCATCGCCAAAGAACGCCGCGGTGAATACCTCGGCGACACCGTGCAGGTGATTCCGCACATCACCGACGAGATCAAGCGACGGATCCTGGCGATGGCCGAGCCTGACGCCGATGGGAACCGGCCGGATGTGGTCATCACCGAAATCGGCGGCACCGTCGGCGACATCGAGTCACAGCCTTTCCTCGAGGCGGCCAGGCAAGTACGCCATTACCTCGGCCGGGAGAACGTCTTTTTCCTGCATGTCTCGCTGGTGCCGTACTTGGCGCCGTCGGGCGAACTGAAGACCAAGCCGACCCAGCACTCGGTGGCCGCGTTACGCAGCATTGGTATCACGCCTGATGCGCTGATTCTGCGCTGCGCACAAGATGTCCCCGAACCGCTGAAAAACAAGATCGCGTTGATGTGTGACGTCGACATCGACGGTGTCATCTCTACGCCGGATGCCCCGTCGATCTACGACATCCCCAAGGTGTTACACCGCGAGGAGCTCGACGCGTTCGTGGTCCGCCGGCTCAACCTGCCGTTCCGAGACGTCGACTGGACCGAGTGGGACGATCTGCTGCGCCGGGTTCACGAGCCGCAGGAGCATGTTCGAATCGCCTTGGTGGGCAAATATATTGAGCTTTCCGATGCCTATCTGTCGGTGACCGAGGCGCTGCGTGCTGGCGGTTTCAAGCACCGGGCGAAAGTCGAGATGCGGTGGGTGCCGTCCGATGATTGCGGAACACCCGGCGAGGCTGCCGCGGCATTGGGCGACGTGCACGGCGTGCTGATTCCCGGCGGGTTCGGCATCCGTGGAATCGAGGGCAAGATCGGCGCGATCCGCTATGCGCGGGCCCGGGGGCTGCCGGTGCTGGGGCTGTGTCTGGGTCTGCAGTGCATCGTGATCGAGGCGGCACGGTCAGTCGGCCTGACCGACGCGAACTCCGCGGAGTTCGACCCCGGCACGCCGGACCCGGTCATCTCCACCATGGCCGATCAACAAGATATCGTCGCCGGCGCAGCGGATCTCGGCGGCACCATGCGGCTCGGTGCCTATCCCGCCGTGCTGGAGCCGGATTCTGTTGTGGCGCAGGCGTACCAGGAAACGCAGATTTCCGAGCGGCATCGGCACCGCTACGAGGTCAACAACGGCTACCGCGAGAAGATCGCCGAAAGCGGCCTGCGGTTCTCCGGAACCTCGCCGGACGGCCACCTGGTGGAGTTCGTCGAATACCCGCCGGACGTGCATCCGTTCGTGGTGGGTACCCAGGCGCACCCGGAGTTGAAGAGCCGACCCACCCGGCCGCACCCGCTGTTCGTCGCGTTCGTCGGTGCGGCCATCGACTACAAGGCCGTCGAGCGGTTGCCGGTGGAGATTCCCGAGAGCCGTGCGAACGGCAACGAACCTCGAAGCGGCTCAGACTCATATGGAGCGCGACCGCTACCCGAACCGGCGGCCCGTGGCTGAGCACGTCTTCGAGACGGTATCGTCCGAAACCCTTTATACCGGCCGGATCTTCACGCTGCGCAAGGACCAGGTGCGGATGCCGGGCGGCAAAGTCGTCGGTCGCGAGGTCGTCGAGCACTTCGGTGCAGTGGCGGTGCTGGCGATGGACGGGGACGGCAACATCCCGATGGTGTACCAATACCGCCATCCGATCGGTCGACGACTGTGGGAGCTGCCCGCCGGTTTGCTCGACGTCGACGGCGAGGCACCGCACCTGACTGCGGCCCGCGAGCTACAAGAGGAAGCGGGCTTGGCGGCGCGCACCTGGCAGGTGTTAGTCGACATCGATTCGACGCCAGGGTTTTCTGACGAGTCGGTTCGGGTGTATCTGGCCACCGGGCTGACCGACGTGGGCCGGCCGGACGCCCACGACGAAGAGGCCGACATGACATTGGAGTGGATACCGATCGCCGAGGCGCTTCGTCATGTGTTCACCGGCGAGATCGTCGATTCCCTTGCCGTGTCGGGCATTCTGGCCGCCTATGCGGTGACCGAGGGTGTCGCAGCGCCGCGCCCGGTCGACGCCGAGTGGAGCGACAAGCCCACGGCGTTCGCCGCCCGGCAGGCCGCCCGGTGACGACCACTTTGCATTCCGCGCTGGATTTTCAACTACAGGGCTACTTGGATCATCTGGCGATCGAACGGGGTGTCGCGGCCAACACGCTGAGCTCCTATCGGCGCGACCTGCGCCGCTACGCCGAGCATCTCACTTCACGGGGCGTCGACGACCTGGCCAAGGTCAGCGAGGACGACGTCAGCCAGTTTCTGGTGGCACTGCGACGTGGCGACCCTGACACCGCAACCTCGCCGCTGTCGGCGGTGTCGGCGGCACGGTCGCTGATCGCAGTGCGCGGTCTGCACCGGTTCGCCACCGCGGAGGGCGTGACGGAGGTGGATGTGGCGCGCGCTGTCAAACCGCCCACTCCGGGCCGTCGACTGCCCAAAAGCTTGACCATCGACCAGGTGCTGGCGCTGCTCGCCGGGGCGGGCGGTGACAGCCCCGCCGACGGCCCGCTGACGCTGCGTAACCGGGCGCTGCTGGAACTGCTGTACTCCACCGGGTCGCGGATCTCCGAAGCAGTCGGGCTCGATATCGACGACATCGATACCCAGGCCCGGTCGGTGCTGCTACGCGGCAAAGGCGGCAAGCAACGGCTGGTACCGATCGGGCGGCCTGCCGTCGAAGCGCTCAGCGCCTACCTGGTACGCGGACGCCCGGAGCTGGCGCGTCGCGGTCGCGGCGCGCCGGCCACCTTTCTCAACGCCCGCGGCGGGCGGTTGTCCCGGCAGAGCGCCTGGCAGGTGCTGCAGAACGCGGCCGAGCGGGCCGGCATCACCTCGGGTGTGTCGCCGCATATGCTGCGGCATTCTTTTGCCACCCATCTGCTCGATGGTGGGGCCGACGTCCGGGCGGTGCAAGAACTCCTGGGCCACGCCTCGGTGACCACGACCCAGATCTACACGTTGGTCACGGTGCACGCCCTGCGCGAAGTGTGGGCCGGCGCCCACCCCCGCGCGCGGTAGCGGTCGCCGCGCTCAGCCCAAGTACTCCGACTCCAGCACCAGATCGGGGATCAACGTCTGGTATTCGGCGTGCGTTTTGTGTTCGGTGGTGCGCCAGGATGTGCCCTGCTGTTGCCGCATGTATTCGCGATACCCCGGCGCGCCCGGCACTCTGATGTTGTCGGCGACCACCACCGAGCCGGGATGCAGCCAGCCGCGGTCGAGGATGCTCTGCAGATCGGTCAGATAGGCGTTCTTGTCGTGGTCGACGAACACGAAATCCAGCGAACCGGCGGTGAAGCCGTGCTCGGCGGCCAGTGAGTCCAGGGTGTGCCCGCCGTCGCCGAGGGTGCCGACCACGCAGGTGATGCGGTCGGCGACCCCCGCATGCGCCCAGATCTGTCGGGCGTTGGCGGCATTGGCTTCGGCGAGCTCGATCGAGTACACCTTCGCGGTGGGAGCGACCCGGGCGATGCGCAGCGCGCTGTAGCCGCAGTAGGTGCCCAGCTCCAGCACCAGCTTCGGGTCGGCGCGGCGGACCGCGGCGTCGAGCAGCGCGCCCTTCTCGTCGCCCACGTTGATCAGCAGCGATTCCTCGTAGGCGAACCGGTCAATCGCGGCGAGTACGTCGTCGATATCACCGGCTTTGGCGTTGCGTAAGACATAGTCGATCGCCGCGGCTTCGCGACCGTCCCCGATCTGACCAGTCGTCGTGATGTTGCGGGCGCCGGTCACCAGTCGCCAGAATGACCACCGCAGAAATGGGATGCGCTGCTTGAGACCCATAACGGGCACGATAGTCGTCTGCGGGTTGCCCAGCGTGAGTGCGCGCAGCCGTTACACTTTCCTGCGATGCCCGCCAGAATCCGACTGCTCGCGCATACGACGATGTACCGCGGACCGGCATGACGCGCGCCGGCGACGCTGCAGAGGTCGGTCTGACCGGACGGCCACCGCGGGCGATTCCCGACCCCAAGCCTAGGATCTCGCACGGTCCGGCCAAGGTCATCGCGATGTGCAACCAGAAGGGTGGCGTCGGCAAGACCACGTCGACGATCAACCTCGGCGCCGCGCTGGCCGACCATGGCCGCCGGGTGCTGCTGGTGGACATGGATCCGCAGGGCGCACTGTCCGCGGGTCTGGGAGTGGCGCACTATGAGCTGGACCGCACCATCCACAACCTGCTGATGGAGTCGCGGGTCTCGGTCGACGATGTGCTGCTCCACACCCGCGTCAAACACATGGACCTGGTGCCCAGCAACATCGACCTGTCGGCCGCGGAAATCCAGCTGGTCAACGAGGTGGGCCGCGAGCAGACGCTGGCCCGCGCGCTGCATCCGGTGCTGGATCGCTACGACTATGTGTTGGTCGATTGCCAGCCCTCGCTGGGTCTGCTGACCGTCAACGGTCTGGCCTGTTCCGACGGGGTGATCATCCCGACCGAGTGCGAGTTCTTCGCGCTGCGCGGGCTTGCGCTGCTCACCGACACCGTCGACAAGGTACGGGACCGGCTCAACCCGAAGCTGGAAATCAGCGGCATCCTGGTCACCCGCTACGACCCGCGGACCATCAACTCGCGCGAGGTGATGGCCCGTGTGGTGCAGCGATTCGGGGACCTGGTGTTCGACACGGTCATCAGCCGCACCGTCCGGTTTCCCGAGACCAGCGTCGCCGGGGAACCGATCACCACGTGGGCGCCGAAGTCGGCCGGTGCGCAGGCCTACCGCTCGTTGGCCCGCGAGGTCATCGACCGCTTCGGCGCATAGTTCGACGTGCCCTGCGCGACGCCATCCGAGAACGGCTTCAGAGTCCGGCTGACCAACTTCGAGGGGCCGTTCGACCTGCTGCTGCAACTGATATTCGCGCACCGGCTCGACGTCACCGAAGTTGCGCTGCACCGGGTCACCGACGAGTTCATCGCCTACACGCGCGCGATCGGGCCGGAGTTGGGGCTGGATGAGACCACGACGTTCCTGGTGATCGCGGCGACACTGCTTGACCTCAAGGCGGCCCGGCTGCTACCGGCCGGGCAGGTCGAGGACGATGCCGATCTGGCGCTGCTGGAGGTTCGTGACCTGCTATTCGCCCGACTTCTGCAGTACCGGGCGTTCAAGCACGTCGCGGAGATGTTCGCCGAGCTGGAAGCGGCCGCGCTGCGCAGCTATCCGCGGGCGGTGTCGCTGGAGGACCGATTCGCCGGTCTGCTGCCCGAGGTGATGCTCGGCGTCGACGTCGACCGATTCGCCGAGATCGCGGCGATCGCCTTCACCCCGCGGCCGGTACCGACCGTGACCACCGAGCACCTGCACGAACTGATGGTGTCGGTGCCCGAGCAGGCCAGCCACCTATTGGCGGTGCTGGAGGCGCGGGGGAACGGCCAGTGGGCGTCGTTCTCCGAGCTGGTCGCCGATTGTCGGGCGCCGATGGAGATCGTCGGCCGCTTCCTGGCGCTGCTCGAACTGTATCGGGCCCGCACGGTAGCATTCGACCAGTCAGAACCGCTTGGTGTGCTCCAGGTTTCGTGGACCGGAGAACGGCCGGCCAGCGAAGACATGGAAGCTCAAGACCGATCATGACCCGCGCCGCCGACGATGCAGAGCGAAGCGATGAGGAGGAGCGGCGCGAGTGACCGACGACATGCCCGAGCTGGAGCTGGGTCTGGACGTCGAATCCGGCGCGCTCGACGATGCCGAGCTTCGCAGCGTGCTCGAGGCGTTGCTGCTGGTGGTGGATACACCGGTGAGCGTCGAGGCGCTGGCGGCGACAACCGGGCAACCGGTGTACCGGGTCGCTGCGACACTGCGGTCGCTGGCCGACGAGCTCACCGCCCGGGACAGCGGCATCGACTTGCGGGAAGCCGGCGGCGGGTGGCGAATGTACACCCGGGCCCGGTACGCGCCGTATGTCGAGCGGTTGTTGCTGGACGGCTCTCGATCCAAGCTCACCCGGGCGGCCTTGGAGACGCTGGCGGTGGTGGCTTATCGCCAGCCGGTGACGCGGGCGCGGGTGAGCGCGGTGCGTGGGGTGAACGTGGACGCGGTGATGCGCACGCTGCTGGCCCGCGGGCTGATCACCGAGGCCGGTACCGATCCCGACACCGGCGCGACGAGGTTCGCCACCACCGACTTGTTCCTGGAGCGGTTGGGATTGTCCTCGCTGGCTGAACTTCCCGATATCGCGCCGTTGCTTCCCGACGTCGACACGATCGACGACCTGAGCGAAACTTTGGACGCCGAGCCGCGTTTCATCAAACTTGGCCGGGCTCCGTCAGTTGAACAGCCTGCGACCTTCGACGTGGACAACTGATGACCGACTCCGACGGTGTTCGACTGCAGAAGGTGCTGTCGCAAGCTGGGATTGCGTCGCGGCGGGTCGCCGAGAAGCTGATCTCTGAGGGCCGCGTCGAGGTCGACGGCCGGCCGGTGACCGAATTGGGCACCCGGGTCAACCCGGATCTGGCGGTGATCCGCGTCGACGGGGCCAGGGTGATCCTGGACGAATCGATGGTGTATCTGGCGTTGAACAAGCCACGGGGTATGCATTCGACGATGTCAGACGAACGCGGCCGGCCGTGTATCGGAGATGTGATCGAGCATCGGGTGCGCGGCACGCACAACTTGTTTCACGTCGGGCGTCTCGACGCGGACACCGAAGGACTGATCCTGCTGACCAACGACGGTGAGCTGGCGCACCGGCTGATGCATCCCTCCTATGAGGTGCCGAAGACCTATGTGGCGACGGTGGCGGGTACGGTGCCGCGCGGGCTGGGCAAGAAACTGCGCGCGGGCGTGCAGTTGGAAGACGGCCCTGCTGCCGTCGACGACTTCGCGGTGGTGGACGCGATTCCAGGTAAGACGATGGTGCGGGTGACGTTGCACGAGGGCCGCAAGCGAATTGTGCGTCGACTGCTGGCGGCCGTGGGCTTCCCGGTGCAGGCCTTGGTGCGCACCGACATCGGCACGGTGTCGCTGGGTAAGCAGCGTCCTGGCAGCATACGAGCGTTGGGCCGCAACGAAGTCGGCGAGCTCTACAAAGCGGTGGGCCTGTGAACGACCTGATCGTCGCGGTGGACGGTCCGGCGGGCACCGGGAAGTCTTCTGTGTCAAGGAGATTGGCTCGAGCTCTGGGGGCGCGCTATCTGGACACCGGTGCGATGTATCGGATGGTGACGCTGGCGGTTCTGCGTGCCGGAATCGACCCAGCGGATGCTGTCGCTGTCGGCGAGGTGGCGGCCGCGGTGCAGGTATCAGTGGACTACGATCCCGACATTGACCGCTGTTGTCTTGCCGGAGAAGACGTTTCGTCAGAGATTCGCGGTGACGCGGTGACCGGGGCGGTGTCGGCGGTGTCATCGATCGGTGGGGTGCGCGAGCGCCTCGTGCGGATCCAGCGGGCGATGGCGCATGGCCAGGGCAGCATGGTGGTGGAGGGCCGGGATATCGGCACTGTGGTGCTGCCCGACGCGGACCTGAAGATCTTCCTGACCGCGTCCGCCGAGACCCGGGCCCGGCGGCGCAACGATCAGAACGTGGCCGCGGGTCTGGTTGACGACTACGAGGGTGTGCTGGCCGACGTGCGCCGCCGCGACCATCTGGATTCGACCAGGACCGTGTCGCCGCTTCGGGCGGCCGACGACGCGGTGCTCGTCGACACCAGCGAGATGACCGAGTCTGAGGTGATCGCTTATCTGCTGCAGCTCATCGAGCAACGAAGCGAGGCGGTTCGGTGAGCCAGGACGGTACCTGGACCGATGAAAGCGACTGGGATGCAGTGGCCGTCGCCGAGCCCGATGATGAGGGTGCTGCTGGGCCACCGCCGGTGGTGGCGGTAGTGGGCCGGCCCAATGTAGGCAAGTCCACGCTGGTCAACCGGATCCTCGGGCGGCGCGAGGCGGTGGTGCAAGATGTGCCGGGCGTGACACGCGACCGGGTGTCCTACGACGCGCTGTGGACCGGGCACCGGTTCGTGGTGCAGGACACCGGCGGGTGGGAGCCGGACGCCAAGGGCCTACAGCAATTGGTGGCCGAGCAAGCGTCGGTGGCGATGCGCACCGCCGACGCGGTGATCTTGGTAGTGGATGCGGTAGTCGGCGCCACCACCGGCGATGAGGCCGCCGCCCGAATCCTGCGCCGCTCCGGGAAGCCAGTGTTTTTAGCCGCGAACAAAGTTGACGGCGAGAAGGGCGAAGCGGACGCCGCGGCGTTGTGGTCGCTGGGGCTGGGTCAGCCGTATGCGGTCAGCGCGATGCACGGTCGCGGCGTGGCCGACCTGCTCGATGAGGTGGTTGCCGTGCTGCCGGAGGTGGCCGAAGCGACCGCGGGAGACGGTGGCCCGCGGCGGGTGGCGCTCGTCGGTAAACCCAACGTGGGCAAGAGTTCGCTGTTGAACCGGCTGGCCGGAGACGAGCGGTCGGTGGTGCACGATGTCGGCGGCACCACCGTCGACCCGGTGGACTCATTGATCGAAATGGGCGGCCGAACTTGGCGTTTCGTCGACACCGCCGGTCTGCGCCGCAAGGTCGGTCAAGCCAGCGGACACGAGTATTACGCCTCGGTGCGCACGCACGGCGCGATCGACGCCGCCGAGGTGGTGATCGTCCTGATCGATGGGTCGACGCCGTTGACCGAACAAGACCAACGCGTGCTGTCGATGGTCGTCGATGCGGGCCGAGCGCTGGTGTTGGCGTTCAACAAGTGGGATCTGGTCGACGAAGACCGGCGTTACGAGTTGGAGCGGGAGATCGACCGCGACCTGGCACAGCTGCGCTGGGCTCAGCGGGTCAACATTTCGGCCAAGACCGGCCGGGCGGTGCAGAAGCTGGTGCCGGTGCTGGAAGCCGCCTTGCGGTCATGGGATACCCGGATCGGCACCGGTCAGTTGAACAGTTGGGTCAAGGAAGTGGTGGCCGCGACGCCGCCACCGGTGCGCGGAGGCAGGCAGCCACGCATTCTGTTCGCTACCCAGGCGACCGCGCGCCCGCCCACGTTCGTGCTGTTCACCACCGGCTTCTTGGAGGCCGGCTACCGACGCTTCCTGGAGCGGCGGCTGCGCGAGACGTTCGGCTTCGAGGGCAGTCCGATCCGAATCAATGTGCGCGTACGGGAGAAGCGCCGCGGCAAGGCGCGCTGACCCCGTTTGGTGCATCATCGCACCGCCCAGGCGGCCGGTTAGGGTTCGTGAGTGCCCTTCTCGCACGCAATCCTCATTGCGCTCGCCGCTTTTGCTGCGGGCGCGATCAATTCCGTCGTCGGGTCGGGCACCCTGATCACCTTTCCGACGCTCGTTGCGCTGGGTTTCCCGCCGGTGACCTCGACCATGTCGAATGCCGTCGGCTTGGTGGCAGGCAGTGTGTCGGGGACCTGGGGTTACCGACGCGAGCTGCGCGGCCAATGGGACCGGCTGCGTTGGCAGATTCCGGCGTCGCTGACCGGCGCCGCACTGGGCGCCTGGCTGCTGCTGCACCTACCGGAGCAGCTTTTCGCCGAGGTGGTGCCGGTGCTGCTCATCGCAGCGCTGGTGATGGTGGTTGTCGGGCCGTGGATTCAGGCGTGGGCGCGGCGGCGGGCTGAGGACGCCGGCCGCTCAGCCGAGCACATATCGCCGCGACGAATGGCCGTGCTGGTATTGAGTACGTTTCTGATCGGCGTCTACGGTGGCTATTTCACAGCGGCGCAGGGCATCCTGCTGGTCGGAGCGATGGGCGCGCTGCTGCCCGAATCGGTGCAGCGGATGAATGCGGCGAAGAACCTGTTGGCGCTTGTGGTGAATATCGTCGCGGCACTGGCGTATACGTTGGCGGCGTTCAACCGGATCAGCTGGGGCGTCGCAGGGTTGATCGCCATTGGTTCCCTCATCGGTGGTTGGCTGGGTGCGCATTACGGCCGCCGGTTGTCGCCGAACGCGTTGCGTGCCACCATCGTTGTCGTCGGCCTCATTGGGCTGTACCGGCTGCTGACGGTCTGATCAGTGCGCCTCGCTAGGCCACGCCGTCATGGGACAGCCCGTCGGTGAAGAACTTCTCCGGGTGATGGTAGTTGTTGGTGCCCGGCGGGATGTTGAGGTGTGGTGGCGGTATCCATTGGGTGTCGCCGTTGGCGAGTTTGATTGTCTTCCAGCCTGAGTCGTGCATCTTGTGGTGAGGGTGGCAGGCGAAGGTGAGGGTGTCGATGTTGGTGGGTCCGCCACGCGCCCAGTCGTCGACGTGGTGGACTTCGCTGAGGTAGCCGGGGGTGTCGCAACCCGGAAAGGTGCAACCGCGGTCTTTCGCGTGCAGCACGATGCGTTGGTCCGGTGAGGCGATGCGTTTCGAGCGTCCGAGGTAGAGCGGACGGCTTTGGTGGTCGTCGAAGACGGCCAGGTAGTGGTAAGCGTGGCTGGCCATGCGGATGAGGTCGCGCATGGGCAGCAGGGTGCCCGCGGCGGTGACAGCCTGGCCGGCGGCGTCAGTCAGTTCTTTCAGCGTCGTCGACACGATCACAGTCACCGGCAATCCGTTGTGCACACCGAGTTTCGGGTCGCCAAGCTGGCCGCAAACCAGCGCGTTGAGCGCGTCATGCTGGCGTTGGGCGTGGCTGCGCAGATCCGTGCGGACTCGCTCGTCGCTGGGTTGATCGCTGACCGACGGAGTTTGGTCGTCGGGATTGCACATGCCCGGGGCGGCGAACCGCGCCAGCCACGCATCGAGGTTGGCACGCAGTTCCGGGGAGGCGATCAGTTTGCCGAGGCTCATGCCGTCGGCGCGTTGACCGCACCAGATGAAGCCGCGTTGGCGTGCCCGGTCGCCATCGGAGAATTTGCCGTCGGGGTTGACCAAGATCGCGCACCGGTTGGCGACTTTCTCCAGTTGGTCGGGGCGCAGCTCGGCGGCTTGTCTCGCGAGAAAACCTTCGGCCTGCTCGACGGTCCCTAAGGGGACGCGGTCGGGCAGCTCGCGCAGGAACGTTTGGATGACTCGCAGATGCTGGCCGTCCAGCAGTCCTTCTCGCCAAGCTTGAGCGGTGGCCGGCACCAGTGGGGGCAACTGCTCGCCGGTCAGCGTCAGCCGCGGGGCCAGCTGCTCAGCGTCGCGCAGCCGCCGGCGCGCCTCAGCACAGGTGATGCGCAGGCAATCGGCGACCACTTTGGGCGCGGGTCCGCCGATGTCGGCTTGCTGCTCCTTGGCTAGGCCGGCGATTAGATCGTGGCTGACCACGGCCTGGCGGCGTCGCGCAGTCTCCAGCCGTTCCAAGGCGTGCAACCGCAACGCCGGCTCGTACTTGTTGAAGTTCAGCTGCTCGATCCCTGCCATCGCGGCCTCCAGCGCCTCGAAGGCGGCAGTTACCTCTGGCGGGCCACTGAAGTTGATCGAACGCATGTGCGAATTCTATCCGGGCGGGGCGACATTGCGCAGCCGACTATCCACAGCGCGGACCAGTTTCCACAGCGCACGAAGACTTGGCTTGACAAGCCACAGCTGAGGTGGGCAACGGATGTACGGCTGGGCCGCCCTGGCCCGCTCCGGTAGGCTTTCGACCTGCCGCCGGTGCAGTCGCCGGGGACGGGCTGTGGCGCAGTTTGGTAGCGCACTTGACTGGGGGTCAAGTGGTCGCAGGTTCAAATCCTGTCAGCCCGACGCTTCTACCAGCGGAAACGCAACTCCAATGTAACGTCAGCAAAGTCAAAAACGGCCTTGGATGGCAGTGCGGATGGCAATGCAATTTCATATGGGAGCCGATGCCTACATTAAGTCCGACCGAGGCGGTCAATACCTGCGAGAACGCGCTGCGCGACTTGACGACGCACGCATTCCGGACCAAGTTTGGCGACGGCTGGTTAGAGAAGATCAGCACGGACAAGCAGCGGGCTTCGTGGGCTGAAAAGGCCGACTTGCAAGACAAGCGGAAGGCGCGGCGTGGTGTCGTGGCTGTACCGGCGACCGGGCTGGCCTACAGCTACCTATACGACCTGCTGGGCTTCGCGGAGAAACACTGGGAGCCGCTGGCGGAGGCGTTGGGCAAGAAGAACGAGGTCCTGCCGCTTCTTGATCGTTTCGAGCAGCTACGCGACCTTGCGGCCCACGGTCACGCGCTGCGCGTGTTCGAGCAGGAATACATGTCCGGCGTGGCAGGTCTGATCAGAAACAAGGTGACGATCTACGTGAGCACACTTGACCCCGTCGGCGACGTCTATCCACGGATCGAATCGGTTTCAGACAACTTCGGCAATGAAGTGCACACCATGACGGATCAGCGCCTGTCCGGCCAATGCGACACGTCCCTCGTGTTGAGCATCGGGGATCCAGTCACGTTCACGTGTACAGGCACCGATCCCCAAGACAGGCGACTCACGTGGCAGTTGTCGGCCGGCGACGGTTCGCCGATCGCCAAAGCTGAGGCGGCGAGCGGCGAGGTCGTTGAACTGATTTGGACGGTCGAAAGTCGCCACGTGACCGAGCAACAAATCATCCAACTGGTTTTGACCAGCTCAGGCGAGTTTCACCGTCATTCCCAGTTTGACCAGATGTTGTTCTTTATTTATAAAGTCAGGCCATGACCGGTGCGTCGGCCATGTCAGATACCGAGCGCTGGTAGCAGCGACTCGACGGCCCGCCGTGCGCCGTCTTGGCTGCTGTGCGTGTAGATGTCGCCCGTAATGCTGATGCTGCTGTGTCCGAGCAGGTCGGCCACCGGCTTTGATATGCACGCCGCTCTCTAGCCACGCGGTGGCGGCGCTGTGCCGCAGCACGTGAACCCCTACGTCTGCGACGCCAGCATGTTTGGCGGCGACTTCGATCACTCGCAGGAAGCTGCGCGGGTCACACAGCGTGCCTAGCTCGGTCGGGAACACCAAGCCGTTGTCGTGCCATTGGTTCCCGGCTTTCAGGCGCTCCAACTTCTGCGCTGTGCGGTGGAATTTGAGCATGGCGACCAGGGCGTCGGGGAGCGGTATAACGCGCCGCGACCGCGCTGTCTTTGGTTCGGTGGCCACGAGTTGGCCGCTGACCCGCGAGAGGGTATAGCGAACGGTCAGCGTTCCGGCGCTGAGGTCCACGTCGCGCGCCATTTCAGCGCCATGAGGGGCCTGCATGTTGATGAAGAACATGTCGGTCAGCCCCAGTGCGCGTGAGAGCCGCAGCGCGGTATCGGCGCTGATTCCGCGCTTGCCGTGGACGATCTCGTTGATACGGCTGCGTGAAGCCCTCGGCTACCGCACCCCGGCCGAGTACGAGGCCGCCCTAACCGGCGCCTCACACACCGCGAGCCAGCCAGCCCCGGCCCTCGCAACCGAATAGGAACAAAACCTGGGGCAGTTCAAGACGGTTTGTGCTGGTCGGAGCCCAGTGGGAGTCATTGCCAGACAATGAGATCAGCCCATGTCCGGCCGGGGGTCGAGCGTGCGGGCCGATGACCGGCTGGATCTTGCGGGTGCTGCGACAGATATTTTGAGCGATGTTCCTGTCCGTGACAGTTCTTTAGGGGTTAGCTTAAATTCACCTGAGAAGTCAGCTTCGACGTGGGAGTACGGACGATGGCTAGTCGGCACAGCTCTCAGCGCACTCGTGGGTCGCAGAGCGCCAAGGTGCGCCGAGATCGCCGCATGAAGGGCGGCGCGGCGGCGCTGATTGCGTTAGGCGCCGCCGCACTAGCCGGCTTGCCGCCCGCGCATGCTGATGGCCTGGAGGTCATCTTCGATCCGATAGTCAACGCGATCGATCATTCGTTGACGGGTATGGACGCGGTTGCAAGTCTCGATCCGGGCGCGAGCTGGGATCTGAGTGGCCTGGGCGGGGGCGCACTGGATCAATGGTTGACGCTGCCCACTGATTCTGTAGCCGGTGCTGGCACGGCCACTGACGTTGCGACCGATGTGAGCACGGCATCGGCTGCCGCGGCCGGCAGCTCGGCTGAGGCTGCCACGGCGTCGTCGTCGGATTCCGCGGCGGCGTTCGAGGAGTTGTTCTATGACTCTCTGCATACAGCTGAGCAGAACTGGATCAACAGCCCCCTTGGCGAATCAGTCGACAACTCGATCAACAAAGACTTCGGCGAATATCTGCTCGGCAATGGAGCCAACGGTGTTGGTGGCGGCATGTTGGCCGCGGCCAATGGCGGTGCTGGAGGTTTGCTGTTCGGCGACGGCGGCAACGGAGCCACCGATGCGGCCGGTGCCGGCGGCGCCGGCGGCGCTGCGGGGCTCGTCGGCAACGGGGGCGACGGCGGCGCAGGTCTCGACGGTGGGGCCGGCGGTGACGGCGGTTTCGGCGGAACGCTGATCGGAGACGGCGGTACGGGGGGAGCCGGCGGCGAAGGCATTGAGGGCGGGGCTGGTGGAACTGGCGGTGACGGCGGCGGTGCCGGGACGCTTGGCGATGGCGGGGACGGCGGCAAGGGTGGGGGCGGCGCCTCTGCAACCGTCGCCGGCGGGAACGGGGGAGCAGGCGGAGCCGGTGGGGCTGGCGGTCACGCCGGATCGGCGGTCGGCGATGCCGGCGACGGAGGTAACGGCGGGGACGGCGGGAACGGCGGAGCAGTGAGTGGCGGCGTCGTCGACTCGGGTGACAACGGCGGGGCAGGCGGGGCTGGCGGAGCCGGCGGCCAGGCAGTCGGGCTGCTCGGGAACGCGGGCAACGGCGGTAACGGTGGCACCGGCGGTGACGCCGGCACTGTCAGCGGTGGCAGCATCGTCTACTCCGGTGACACCGGCGGGGCAGGCGGGGCCGGCGGCCTCGGCGGCTCTGACTACGGGGTCATCGGCAACGCCGGTCATGGCGGGGCAGGCGGAGCTGGCGGTGATGCGGGGAATATCAGCGGCAGCACCATTTACTCCGGTGACACCGGCGGGGCAGGTGGAGCCGGTGGTGGCGGCAACTACGCCGGGTTGGACGGTGCGGGCGGCGACGGCGGGGCAGGAGGAGCCGGCGGTGACGCCGGATCGGTCAGCGACAGCACCGTGCAGAACGGTGACGTTGGCGGCGGGGGTGGAGTCGGCGGCGCAGCGCTTGAAGGCGGGATCGTCGGCCACGGCGGCGACGGCGGATCGGGTGGTGCCGGCGGGCACGCCGGAAACGTCACCGGAGGCAGCGTCATCACCACGGGTGATTCCGGCGGCGCGGGCGGCACCGGCGGCATTGGGGGCATTGCCGGCAATTTCGGCAATGCCGGGGCCGGGGGCAGCGGCGGCGATGGTGGGGCCAGTGGTGCCGTCACCGACAGCACCATCAGTAGTGGCGACACCGGTGGCGACGGCGGAAACGGCGCGGCAGGCGGGCTAGCCGTCTTACGCGGTGACGCCGGCGTCGGGGGCAACGGCGGTAACGGCGGGGCCAGCGGTGCCGTCACCGGCAGCACCATCACCACCGGCGACAACGCCGGTACCGGCGGGGACGGCGCTCTCGGCGGAACCGGCGGGAGCACACCCGGCGACCCCGGCGGCGCCGGCGGTAACGGCGGTAACGGCGGAAACAGCGGGACCGTCACCGACAGCACCATCTCCACCGGCGACAACGGCGGAGCAGGCGGGAACGGCGGCGCTGCCGGTCCGTCCGACGCCGCCGGCGCCGACGGTGGGTCTGGCGGCACCGGTGGCGTCAGCGGCAACGTCATCAACAGCACCGTCACCATCGGCGACAACGGCGGCAACGGCGGTGACGGCGGGGCAGGTTCTATTGCCGGCAACACAGGCAACGGCGGGGCAGGCGGGGCAGGAGGCGACGGCGGCAGCGCCGGGGCCCTGACCCAAGCGAGCACAGTCTCCGTCGGCGACAACGGCGGCAGCGGTGGAACCGGCGGCCACGGTGGGGACGGCGGATACATCGGCGACGGCGGGACCGGCGGAACCGGAGGGAGCGGCGGTGCCGGCGGGACCCTGAGCCAAGCGAGCACAGTCACCACCGGCGACAACGGCGGTACCGGCGGAAACGGCGGTAGTGCTGGCCAAGCCTTCACCATCGGCACCGGCGCCGACGGCGGCGCAGGTGGTGCGGGAGGTACCGGCGGAGCCATCAGCGATAGCACCGTCCACGCCGGAGACAACGGCGGTGCGGGCGGAGCCGGTGGGAACGGCGGCACCAGCGTCTTCGGCCAAGGCGGCAACGGCGCGACCGGCGGCAGCGGAGGAACGTCCGGAACCCTCACCGGCAGCACCGTCACCACTGGCGACGACGGCGGGGCCGGCGGGGCCGCAGGGGCGGGCGGCGACGTCCAGTTCGGCAACGCCGGTCACGGTGGCGACGGCGGGACCGGCGGTGACAGTGGCACCATCACCGGCAGCACTCTTGGCACCGGCAACAACGGTGGTGCCGGCGGGACGGCCGGCGACGGCGGGCAGGGAGTCATATTCGCCAACGGCGCCGAGGGCGGTGCCGGCGGCGCGGGCGGCAACGCTGCAACTGTAGACAGCGGCACCGTGACCACCGGTAGTTCCGGCGGGGGCGGCGGAAACGGCGGTGACGGCGGCCATCCCGGACTGATCGGTTCAGCCGGAGACGGCGGCCATGGCGGACCCGGCGGCACCGGCCCCATCGCCAACGGCACCATGGGCCAACCGGGCCAGCCCGGCTAACCACAGGCTCCCAGGCGCAGTCCGCCGGCGGTCCGCAGAGCGACGGTTTACAGTGACCAGCTACCGCTACCAGCCATTGCCGAAGGTGCTGCGGGGCCGATGATTAATGCATACGATCGCTGCGCCGCAAGGTACCGTCAACGGCAAACGGCCATGAAACACGTTCTCATAATACGTTGATCGCGGTTGTGAGTCGGCGGCACGCGATGGCAATGTGCATTTCGCCTGACTGGGCCAACACCAGACGCATCGCGAGGTGATCTTCGCGGCGACCGCTTATCCAGCGTGGTCAACTTTTCAACGCGTTTGGCGACGGCCCTGGGCGCGATTTATCGCTGCGCCATCAATCCGGGCCGTCTGAAGAAGCGCCCATACACGCCCGAAGAGCGAGACCGTGCGGAACGCTCGACTCGGCGTTGGGCGTCAACGTGGCTCCCAGACGTCGTCGACTGGATCGAACTCTCCCGCGGCGATCACCCTGATGCCGCGGTGCGGCTGTCCCAGCTCGGACTGAGTGCAGCTGACGCGGCGCTCAAGCTCGGATACGGTCGCATCGACGACCCAACCCGCGACACAATCTTCGATCGCGTAGCAAACGGCATACTGGGTTTCAACGATGCGGTGCGGCAGGTACGCGACTTCCGTCTTCGCCAGCAGGCGTCTGGGTCGTAACGGTTTGACTGGGGTAGGACTGCGAGTGTGATGAACACGCAGGAGTTGGCTCGGGAGCTCGGCCACCCCGACGCCCAGAAACTGCTCTCCGGCTCCATGGCAAGGCTCGCCTACAACGGACACGATGGCTTCCCGCGAGTCATCCCCGTCGGGTTCTACTGGACCGGCGAACGCTTAGTTGTCTCCACGGCACCGACCTCACCGAAAGCCCGCGCGCTTTCATTCCGCCCGAAAGTCGCATTGACGATCGACACCGGCTCCACGCCAGAAGAGGCGAAGGCCCTCTTGGTGCGTGGCCTCGCCACACTGGAAACCGTCGACGGCGCCACCGACGAGTACCTCGCGGCAGCGAGGAGGACAATGGACGAACCTCAACTTGCCGAGTTCGAACGCACTGTGCGGTCGACGTATAGGCAGATGGTGCGCATATCGATCGAGCCGCACTGGGCGCGGTTTTATGACTTTGGCGCTGGCCGCTTACCCGCTTTCCTGGCGAATCTCGTCAACGATGGTTAGCCGGACTCGGGTCGGCATTAGCGCCGAGTCACCGACAAACTTCTCGGCTTAGAACACCGCGATGCAGACCGCCACGAAGTGGCAGATCGCCGCGACAGCGGTGCACCCGTGAAATATCTCGTGATAGCCGAACGTCGCAGGCCACGGGTCGGGCCGGCGGAGTGCATAGAACACCGCACCAAGGCTGTATAGCGCACCGCCGACCGCGAGCAGTACCGCCGCGGCAACGCCACCGTGATGCAGGATCGTCCCTGCGTACGAAACCGCTACCCAACCGAGCAGCAGATAGAGCACCACCCCTAGCCAGCGCGGGGAGTCGGGCCAGAACAGCGTCAATGCAATTCCGGTCAGTGCCCCGCCCCACACGATCGCTAACACCTGATGCCCAGTCGACGGTGGCATGTCCAGCGTGGCGAACGGTGTGTAGGTGCCAGCGATGAACACAAAGATCATCGAGTGGTCCAGCCGTCTCATCCGGTTTCTGGCGGCCGCTGAACCCCAAGGGACGCGGTGATAGGTGGCGCTTACTGCAAACATCGCCACGATCGCCAGCGTGTAGGCCAGTGTCGCGCGTCCAGCTTGCGTGGATACCACAGCCCACGACACGGCGACCAACAACGAACCGGCTACCAGCGCCGCGTAGGTGCAATAGAGATGGATCCATCCGCGCAGCCGTGGCTTGTTCAGAACATTGGCCCCGGAGTCGGCGAAACGTTCGGGCCCGTGGAAATCAGTAGTCGCTCGGCACGCCATGGGCTGGGCTGCCGCATCGATGTGGTAGCTCAACATCACTCCTCGCGATCGCTATCGACATGGGAGCGCCACAGTATGAGCGGATCGTTGAGAAATCGCTGAGGAGGCAAATCGGGCAGGGTCCTGAGGCCGGGAGGGGAGGGTAACCTCCGCCGTTCTCAGCCGGCTCCGAGCCTGCAGAATCACACTGTGTGGGTGCCTACCTGGCCACTGCGGCGAAGTGAGCTCGCGCGTCTGATGCGCCTGCCTTCTTTGGGTATCTCCGCGCGTGCAGCCGTGATCTCAGCGGTGGTCGTCCTGGTCGCACTTACGTTCGCAGGCACGGCCTTCGACCTGATGTTGTATCGGTCGTTGCTAGCGGATATCGACGCCGCCAGCGCGGGCAGAGTTCGAGCCATTATTGACGTCCTGCAGTCGGAATCGCCCGACGGTCTCAACGGCGCGCTTCTCACTACCGATCAGCGCGTGGTCGCAATCCAATTGATTGGCCCTGACGGCAAGGTGGTGAAGCGGGCCGGATCCGCGCCTGCGACACCTTTGGTACCCATCAGCGAGTTTGACTTCAACTTGCGTCGCGGAATGTCAGACGATGCGGTGCCCAACGACGACATGCGCGTAAGCGGTCAGCGGGTCAACACTGCCTCCGGTGAGTACACCGTGCTTGTCGGCGGGGGTAGCGAAGCGGTCGAGGCGACTGTGCGAATCGTTGCCCTGCTGTTTGCTGGTGGCGCCCCGATCATCATCGCGGTAGCAGCAACCGCCAGCTACCGGCTCGTTCGCCGGTCACTGCAATCGGTGGACGCCATCCGCACCAGGGTGGCCGAAATCTCGACCTCCGATTTGGCCGAGCGGGTACCAGTGCCCACCTGGCGTGACGAGATTTCAGCCTTGGCAGTCACCATGAACGAAATGCTGGCGCGGCTCGAAGCCGGCCACCGAGCGCAACAGCAGTTCCTCAGCGACGCCTCTCATGAACTGCGCAGCCCGCTGACCACCATCATCTCCGGTTTGGAAGTCGCCGAGGCACATCCAGAACTCCTTGACGCCGAATTGGTCATCGACACCCTGCTTCCCGAGGCGCACCGCATGCGGGTGCTGATCGAGGATCTGCTCTTGCTGGCCCGCGCCGATGAAAAAAGTCTTGTGCTGCGCGGAGAGGAGGTGTTGGTTGACGAACTCGCCCAAGTGGAGGCTGCACGCGTGCGGCGCGAGGGCTGCACGATCCACACCGCAACCTCTCCGGCTCGTCTGATCGGCGACCGGGCGGCGTTCTCGCGGGTGATTCGCAATCTGGTGGATAACGCTGTCCGCCACGCGACATCGCATGTCGACATCGACGTTGGCAGCCGGGACGGCAACGTCATACTCACCGTCAGTGATGACGGGCCAGGCATTCCCACAGCCGACCGAGCCCGAGTTTTCGAACGATTTGTCCGCCTGGACTCAGACCGTGCCCGCAGTGGCGGAGGGACCGGCCTGGGTTTGGCTATCGTCGCCGAGGTCGTGGCCGCGCACCGTGGCACGGTCGATATCGACGACCGCCGCGGCGGCGGAACCACCATAGTCGTCATGTTGCGTCAACAAACCAATCGGTAGCCAACACCTCGGATCGTCTCAATGGTGTTGGTATCGAAGGGGACGTCGATCTTGCGGCGCACATAACCCACATACACCTCAACAACATTGTCAGGTCCCTGATAGTGCGCATCCCACACATTGCGCAATATCTCGGCCTTCGTCAGTACCACGTCTTTATTGCGCATCAGAAACTCGAGGAGCCCATACTCACGGGGAGTCAGAGTGATTGGGGTCGAACCGCGTTGAACGGTGTGCCTAGCAGGATCCAGTGACAGCGAACCAGCGGTTATCACCGTAGGTCGCTCTGGCGCACCGCGACGCACCAACGCGCGCAGGCGCGCCACCAGAACCCGAAACGGAAAGGGTTTCGTCAGATAGTCATCCGCCCCGAGATCGAATGCATCCGTCTGGTCGTACTCCCCGTCCTTCGCAGTAAGCATCAGCACCGGTGTCCACACACCCTGCGCCCGCATTCGGCGCAGCACCTCATATCCACTGTGGCCAGGCAGCATGATGTCGAGAACCACAACGTCGAAGCTGTTTCCGATTGCCTCCCGCAGGCCGTCTACGCCCGTCTCGGCGGAGACGACGACGAAGCCCTCGGCCTTCAAACCCATCGACAGCGTCGCCGACAATCGCGGTTCGTCCTCGACCAGCAGGACTCTCATGCCGGTACGCTACTTCCCGCGCCGTGTTTGCGGCGAATCAAAGCGGTTCAGCGTTAGTGACCAAACCCGCCCGGCACCATGCGAGACCTTGCTGGCTTTCCTCCAACAGCGCGAAGGCGGTTGAAGATGAGGCGGCGTAAAGGACCGGCGCCTACAGTTCGTGGTATCCCCGCACTCGGCCAGCTGGTCCGCTGCACCGACGGTTCACCCCACCTCAAAGCGCTGGTAGTTGGCGTCCGAAGTAGTTAGACGGCTAGCCGGGTCTTCCCCCGTGGTGTCGTCTCGGCGCGTGTTTGCTTCATCGCCGCAAGGTCGAGGCGTAACTCGGTAGGCGGGTGCAAGCTGGGCCGTGCATGGCTCGGTGGGCGTGTTAACTGGCTAAATCGGGCCGCGAGGGGAGGCCGCTGAATCGGCATGTTCAGCGGGGACGCCCTAGTTAAGACCTGGAAATCCCTTGCCACATCACGCGGCACGATAACATTAGGTCGTGGCTTCCCAAATTTACCGAATTCAGTTTCCACCGTCTAATTCAGAGCGACTCGCCCAAGACGAAGTACTGTTCAAGGTGTTCGAAAATGGTGAGCCCCATCGGCTTCGGTTTCACGACTACGCCGAGATCTACAGACGGCCGGGTTTGTATGAGGAACTTTTCTACGGGAGGCTGCGATGCAATTCTCCGGGCAAGGTGATGGAGCTCTTGCAGCGAGCTTTGCACACCGTCCGCGAGCCCGTCACCGAATTGCGGGTTCTCGACTTGGGGGCGGGCAACGGGATGATGGGCGACGTGCTGAAGCGCGACGGCGTCGCCCGGCTAGTCGGGGTGGACATCGTCCCGGAGGCACGCGATGCCGCGTATCGAGACCGGCCAACGGTCTATGACGCCTACTATGTGGCGGATCTCGGCGATGGCGAGACGGCCGTGCGTGACGAACTGGCCGAGTGGAGTTTTGACTGCCTCACATGCGTTGCGGCTCTAGGCTTCGGCGATATCCCGCCGCGCGCCTTTTTCAACGCGATACGGCTTGTGCAGACCCGCGGGTGGTTGGCCTTCAATATCAAGCAGTCATTTTTGGACCCTGACGAGCAGACGGGCTTTGCGAAACTGGTACGCGCGCTGATTTTTTCGAAATACCTCGACATCTACCACCTCGAGTTGTACCGGCACCGTCTCTCCATGGAGGGCACGCAATTGTTCTATTACGCCCTGGTCGGCCGTTTGACTGCACCACTCCCAGACGACTTCTTGGAAAGCCGCGGCATCTAAGAATAGGCTGCTGCAGCGTACCTGGATTCTTGGCGGGGTGTTTCGGCGGCTCGGCTGGCTTCGCGGTTGATGGGGTTCGGCGCGGACTATTACTTACGTACGTGAGTTGCCCCGCACTGCGACACTGCGTTTGGGAGCCTGCGCCGTCGCAGGAACGGCTGGGGGTCTGGGCAACGAGCGTCTTGCTGGATCGAGCGAAGCCCGGACTGCGCCGCCGCGGGCGCCCGCGCCCTTCGAGCCGGCTCCGGTGGGCAACGCCTCGCCGACCCGCCTTGCGGACTTGGTCTCGCCGGCGGCCTTTTGGCGCGGGCGATCGCTACGAACGTCGTCCGAACAACCGACGGGAGTGTTCGAAAGCGACCGGCTTGTTACAGATCGTGATAAGACGCCGTTTCGGTATAGACCCTAAGCGTTTGTTCGGATTCGCTGCGCGTCTGCCGTACAGATGCGAATCTCGTGCATACCTCGGGCGCCGATGATTGTGGTTGTCAGACATACACCGGATAACGTGCGCGAGTTTGGGGGTGAGATTGATCGCGGTCAGGCGTCAATACGCCTCGGCGTTGTCGATGTTGCTTGTCATGGGTCTAGCCTCGGGCTGCACGCTGGTCGTCGACGGGTCGACGCGACCTGCGCCAGGGCTGGTTCCACGCCCCTTGGCCGGGCGCAGCGTGGCGAAGGCCCTGCTCGAGAGTGCCGAGCTGTCCCAAGCTTTCGAGCAGCTCTTCAAAGCCGATCCCAATCAGCCCGGTGCTGCAGGAGGCAGCGAACTCTTGGAGGAGAACGTCCAGACCCCGCCCGACTGCGGCGGTGTGGCCACGATGCTGCTCAAGGACAGCTACGGGGGTACTGACGTGCGGGAAGTCGCCCGCGAGAACTGGTTGTATTCCGGTCTGAACCCTTCGGTGATCATTCTTCAGGAAGCCGTGGTTGCGTTGCCGACCGCCCAAGCCGCCGATGCCGAATTCGCGAGGTTGGAACGTCAGTGGAGTCGCTGCAGTGGCGCGTCGATGACGATCGCCGGCGACGACAACTTCACGTCGCGCGTCGGTGAGGTCCAGGAAAAGGATTCCGTCCTGGCGGCCGCCGTCGACGATCTGAGCAGATACATGATGATGCCTGAAGCACGAGCCATCGGGGTGCGGGTCAACTGCATCCTGGAGGTCAAGGTCATCTATTTCGGGACGTCGGACCGTGATGGCTCCGCTCACCACACACCGAGCGCGGCCGACGTCGCGCAGCTGCTCATGGACAAGGTCAGCTTGCTGAGCTGAACACTAACGGTGGCGTTAGCAACTCTCAGACCGGCGGTGTCGTCTGAGCTGGGCGAGACTATCTTTTATGAGGGTCAAGTGGTCGTAGTTAGATCCTGTCAGCCCGACGCAGATCAGACCCCTTTCCGAGGCGACCGTTGTCAGCAACATTTGCCCAGCGTGGGTGCATGCCACCTCAACAAATCAGACGCGGTCGAGCAACGTGGTCTTGCCGGGGCCGGAAAGTTCATCAACGGCTTGCCGTCGGCCGGTCATCGCCATGAGGAGTGCCTCTGCAGTACCCGTGACTTCGAGTCCGTCGCCGTGTTCCCAGGCCAGGTCGGTGGCTGTGAGATGTAAGCCTCTGATTCGTCGTCCAGCGCCCAAACGGGGGTTGCGGGGCACCAAGGGCAGAATTCGTTCGAGTCGGTCATGTGGCAGGACGCGCGGATAGCCCAGGGCGCGGCGGATGTCTTGGTGGTGAATCGTTCCGTCGACAAATGCAATCATGCCGCCGAACCAGGCAGTAAGGCCTTGCGGGTGCAGATGCCGGTTGAGCAACTCCAGTAGCTCGTCGGGAGATTTCGCCGCGAATTCGGCGACGCCGATGTCGTTGGCACGCACGAAGCGGCCCCTGATGATGCGCGTCGCTACCCCTAATAAGTTCAGTTCCTCGTAGCTGATGACGTGGGCAACTACGTCTTTGACGGTCCAGCCTGCGCAGAGGCTCTCGGTTTCCCACTCGTGCGGTGTCAGGGTCTGCAGGAACGCGGCGAGATCTGATCGCTCTTCGTAAGCAAGGTCCATCAGCGGCGGTTCGTTGCTGTTCACCAAACTGCCTCCCACTTCACTGGTGCGGCCAGACTACGGTGACGACAACCGCTTACGCATCGCTTCGGCGCCAGGCAGCACCGCGATCTTGTCCATCCTGGGCGATGATTTGCCGGAAGCAGCTAATGCGTTGTCCCAGAATGTGTTAACTCGGCCTTCAGCGCAGCGAAATCATCAAGGTCGATTCGATAGCGGGGGTTCGGCTGGCGCGGTTCCAACGGCCGACCACGCCTGAACCGCCTCGGTCTACCCTTGAAGTCGGCATAGGGGAGGTAAGCAATGCTCGCAGCGTTCGGATTCGAAACCTTGGGTGTAGTAGTCGGCGACATGTATTTCGTCGACCCGAACCCCTCCGCCGGTCAGGAAACCCCCGAACGGGGAGTCAGATTGGAACTGCGCCTCGTCGACCGGGCCGAGCCCCACGGGTCGATCTACGCCGGCATCCCGATCGCCTTCACCCGGCCGGTGTGGCGGGTGGACCTTTTCGGGTCCACGGAGAGTCCGCCCGGGACGCTCGACCGGGCCCATCACCACCCCCGTTTCGACGGCTGGGAGCCCGGGCGCCGGCACTTCGTCCCCGAACTCTCGGCCGACCCGCTGTCCTGGCTGGCCGATCAGCTGGCCGAGCCGGCTGCCGTGCTGGCCCGGGCGGGCGTCGACACCGATGAAGTCGCCGAGGCCGACAAGACCGCACTCGCCGCGGCAGCCCCGGAAATCATCGCCGCGGTGAAACGGATGCTCGACGGCGTCCGGGACGGGGAACTGGCCCCCGCCCCCGCCGAGCCCGTCGCTGCGGCCCGCACCGGCTGGCTCTGATTCCGGCCGGCCGGATCAAACCGGCCTGGATCTCAATATCTGCCACTTCGGATCGCACGATCGTGGGACTATCTGAGGACGTTTCTCGTCGATAGCAAAGGTGAAATAAGTGGGAGCAGCGGTCATCGCCCTCATCGTCGTCGTCGTACTTCTGGTGATCCTCGTATTCTTCGCGGTGAGCATCTACAACGGGCTGGTCCGTCTGCGGAACGGCTACAAGAACGCTTTCGCGCAGATCGATGTTCAGCTGACTCGGCGGCATGACCTGATTCCAAACCTGGTCGAAACGGCCAAGGCCTACATGGCCCACGAGCGCGGCACGTTCGAGGCGGTCATTCAGGCACGTAACTCCGCCATCACCGCGAAACAGGCAGCCAGCGCCAACCCGGGGGACCCCAACGCAATGGGACAGCTGGCGGCTTCCGAAGGCGCGCTGACCGGCGCCCTCGGCAAGCTGTTCGCGCTCACTGAGGCGTACCCCGAACTCAAGGCCAACCAGAACATGATGCAACTCTCCGAGGAGCTGACCTCGACGGAGAACCGAGTCGCATTCGCGCGGCAGGCCTACAACGACGCGGTCTTGACCTACAACAACAGGCGAGAGGTGTTTCCGGCCGCCCTCTTCGCGGGCATGTTCGGATTCACCGCAGCAGCGCCGCTGGAGGCAACCGGTCCGGAGGTGCGCGAAGTCCCGCGCGTCCAGTTCTGACCTAGGTCGTGGACTTCTTCGAGCGCGAGCGCAAGGTACGCGCGGCGTCGAAACGGATGGTGTTCCTTTTTGCCTTGGCTGTGCTCGGGATTACCGCGATGGTGAATCTTGCGGTTGTCCTCCCCACGGCGTCGCAGGAAGGGACAACGCCGCAGCAGTTGATCGGGCTGTCGGTGCTCGTGAGCGGCGCAGTGCTGCTGATGATCGCCGGGGTATCAATTGCCAGGACGTTGATGTTGCGCCAGGGGGGCGGGGTCAAAGTCGCCGAGAGCCTGGGTGCGATACGGGTACCCGACCGGCCGACGGACCCGAAGCTGAATCGGTACCGCCACGTCGTCGAGGAAATCGCCATCGCATCGAGTACGCCGGTGCCCGTGCTCTACTACCTGCCGAAGGAAGCGGGAATCAACGCGTTCGCTGCCGGCTACACGCCGGCGGACGCGGCCATGTGCGTCACCCAGGGTTCGCTCGACCGGCTCAACCGGGATGAACTCCAGGGCGTCATCGCACACGAGTTCAGCCACGTCGTGAATGGGGATATGCGGTTGAGCCTCAGACTCATCGGTGTGCTGGCCGGGATCACGGCGTTAGCGGTCGTCGGGCGAATCCTGTGGTACACGGGCGGGCGCAGCCGCGACGCTCGCGCCAGCCTCCCGTTGTGGGCAATTGGGCTGGTCGCGATGGCGGCAGGCTGGATCGGCGTGTTCTTCGGACGGCTGATCAAAGCCGCCGTTGCGCGTGATCGCGAGTATCTCGCCGACGCGTCAGCGGTCCGATACACCCGCCAGACCAGCGGGCTGACGGGCGCTCTGAAGAAGATCGGTGGGCTCGCGACCGGCTCCCGGCTGGCCAGCCCCAAAACCGAAAACGTCAGCCACATGCTCTTCGGTGAGGGCCTGAAAGCCGCTGCGCTATACGCAACCCACCCGCCACTGCTCAAGCGCATCCAGGCCCTCGAGCCCAGTTTCGCGCCCAACAACCTCGACGAGTTGCGGAAGCGCTGGTCTACTCAGCCGCCGGACGGCATGGCAGAGGACGCAAGGATGGGCTTCGCAGAGGCGCCAGTCCAACAACCATCCGCACGCCGCCCCCAAGCGAGTGAATACGCGGCGGCCGTGGGCAATCCGACCGCTGCTTCCTACGAGGCCGGGGCGCGCATCCGCAACGCGATTCCACCGCACCTGGCCGATGTAGCGCGGAACTCCGCCACCGCGGTTCCGCTCATCTACGGGCTGATCTTCGACCGGAAACAAGAAGTCCGACAGGCCCAGTACCAAATCGTGGCGCGATATCACGGCAAGCAGTTGGCCGACGAAGCTTGGCGATGTGCCGCAGAGCTGGGACAGCTCGACCCGAGCTTGCGGCTGCCCGTGGCATCCATCGCGTTTCCTGCTCTGCGCGGCCGCCCCGAGGCTGAGACTCGACAGCTGACGTCGGTTCTCGGCGAACTGATCAACGCCGACGGTCAGATCGATATTTTCGAATACTGCCTTGGCACGCTGGTTTTCGTTGGCCTGAACGAGGCGATGACGTCAGGTTCACCGTGGCGGAGCGGACGTCAGAATCTGACCAGCGCCCAGAGCGCCGTCTGCTGCCTGCTCGCTTTGCTGGCGCAGACGGGAAACAGCGATCCACGGGCCGCGGCTGCGGCATTCCAGGCCGGGATGTCCGTGGCATACCCCCAGAAACAGATTCCGTTCGCACCGATCCAGAGCGTGCTGAGGCTCGAACAAGTGTGGCCGGTGATCGACGGACTCGAGGGCAACGACAAGGCCACCGTCGTCACTGCCGTCGTGACGACGGTGACAGCCGACAGGGTAGTCACCGAGGAGGAGTCCGAGCTGCTTCGAACCGTGTGCGGGGTGCTGCACTGCCCGGTCCCACCGGTCGTCTGACGCGCCGTTCCCATATGACACAGCCCGCAGTAGTCGCCAAGCTGACCAGCTACCTTGGCATACATGGGCAGCGAGCAGGGTGAAGCCGCGATCACCGGGCTCGGCCGGAGGCAGCTGGTGACCCGCGTGCACGAGCAGATCGACGAACTGCGGGCGGCTCGCGACCAGCTCGAACAATTGGTGCAGGTCATCGTCCAGATTGGTTCGGATCTGGACCTGGATGTGACCTTGCATCGAATCGTCAATTCGGCGATGGAACTGACCGGCGCCCGGTTCGGAGCCCTGGGCATCCGAGGTGCCGACGGCACCATGGTGTCGTTCATCCACACCGGCATCGACAACGAGACGGCGCGGCAGCTCGGCGAATTGCCCGCCGGGGAGGGTCTCCGCGTCGACGATCTGAGCGCTCATCCGCTGGCCGCCGAGCTGCACGCACATGACCCCCGAATCCGGGCGCTGCTCGGCATCCCGATCACCGTCCGGGCGGCTGACTTCGGCAATCTCTACCTGGCCGACGACCGGCCCGGTCGAGTGTTCTCCGACTCCCAGGAGGGCGCCGTCCGGGCATTGGCCTCGGCGGCGGCGGTCGCCATTGACAACGCGCGCCTCTTCGAGCGCGAGCGCGAATCGGCGAAATGGACCAAGGCCAGTCGCCAGATCACGACCGCGCTGCTCTCCGGCGACCCGCAGACGGGACCGTTGCAGCTCATCGTGAACCGGGCGCTGGAGCTCGCCGGTGCCGAACAGGCGATCCTGCTGGTTCCCAGCGAGCCTGACCTGCCCGCCGACGAAGTGGACACCCTCGTGGTGGCCGCTACCGCCGGCCGGTACGCCTCGGAAGTGATCGGTCGACAAGTACCGATGGAAGGCTCGACGACCGGCGGTGTCGCGCGTCGCGGCGTGCCGCTGATCACCGATTCGTTCCAATACCCGATCGGAGGGTTCACGGACGTCGGTGAACGCTCGGCGATCGTCATGCCACTGATCGCCGACGACGCGGTGCTGGGTGTCATCGCGGTGGCACGTAACCCACAGCAACCGCCGTTCGGCAACGACTACCTGGAGCTGGTCAGCGACTTCGCGCGCCACGCTGCCATTGCCTTGGCCCTGGCGGCGGGTCGGGAACATGCGCTTAATCAGCAACTCACCCAAGCTGACACCGTCGACGAGGCACTGAAAGCCGCGGCTGAGGAACTTCGTCGATTATGGCGGGCGCGCCGGGTGCTCGCCGTCACCTTCCCGAGCCACAGATCCGCTACCGCCACCACCTCGGGAGTGCCCGAACTGGTGGCGGTCGGGGAGCCCGCGCAGTGGGACGACCTGTCATCGGACACCCGACAGCTGCTCAGCTCCTTGCGCGAGGGTGACTTGCTCACTCCCAACACAGCTGTGCCGGGGACGGCGGGCATCGCGCTGCAGCATCCCGAGGGCGTGCTCGTCGTGTGGATCGACCTGACCGAAGAACGGGCGTTCACCCTCGAAGACCAGACCTTGCTGACCGTGCTGGCCGGCCGCCTGGGGCAGGGCCTGCAGCGGGTTTACCAGGTCGACCAGCAGCGGGAAACCGCGCTGGCGCTGCAACACGCAATCCTCGGACCCGCGGATCTGCCGCACGGGTTCGCGGTGCGCTATCAGGCCGCCAGCCGGCCCCTGCATGTGGGCGGCGACTGGTACGACATCGTCGACCTGGAGGACGGGCGCATTGCGTTGATCGTCGGCGACTGTGTCGGACACGGCCTCGCAGCGGCCACTGTGATGGGACAGCTGCGCAGCGCCTGCCGTGCACTGCTGCTCGAATACCCCAGCCCCCGTGCTGCGCTCGCGGGACTGGACCGCTTCGCCGCGCGGCTGCCCGGCGCCCGGTGCACCACCGCCGTCTGCGCGGTGCTCAACCCCGACACCGGCGAACTGGTGTATTCCAGTGCCGGACACCCGCCGCCCATCCTGGTCCAGGCGGACGGCACGACACAATTACTCGACGACGGACACACCATTCCGTTGGGATTACGGCCCGACCGCCCCCGTCCTGAAGCCCGGGTGACCATTCCGGCGCGCGCGACCTTGCTGCTCTACACCGACGGCCTGATCGAGCGTCGCCGTCAAAAACTCGAACTCGGGATCGCACGCGTCTCGGACCTGCTGGCAGACGGGCGCACCTCGACGCTGGACGATCTGGCGAACCAGGTGATGTCCGGTCTCGCGCCGAGCGGTGGCTATCAGGACGACGTTGTCCTGTTGGTTTACCGCCATCCCGCCCCGCTGGAAATGAACTTCCCCGCCCACGTCAGCCAGCTCGCTCGCACCCGCGACGCGCTGCGCAGCTGGTTGACCCGGGTGCGGGTGGGCCCGGACCAGACTCAGGACATGCTGATCGCCGCCGGCGAAGCCGTCGCCAACGCCATCGAGCACGGGCACCGCCACAGTCCGGAGGGCACCATCAGCTTGCGCGCGAGCACACTGGTCGACCAGGTGTGGTTGACCATCACAGACACTGGCTCGTGGAAGCAGCCACAGCCGACCAACGACGCCCGCCGAGGCCGGGGTATCACCCTCATGCGGGCGCTCATGCACGACGTCGACATCCACCTTGACACCGCAGGAACGACAGTTGCAATGTCCGCGAGGATCTCATGATGCCCACATCGCTCTCCCTCGATACCGTCCAGCGCGTTGACGGGGAGCTCGTGTTGGTTGCCGCCGGCGAAATCGATCTGAGCAACGTCGAGGCGTTTACGACAGCCATCAGCACGGCAATCGCCGAGATCGCCGACAGCGGTAGGACGCTCACCGTCGACCTCAGTTCGGTGGAATACCTGGACAGTGCGGCTATCAACGTGTTGTTCCTGCACGCTGAGCAGATCCGCGTCATCGCCCACCCGCTGCTGGTCCGCGTCTTCGATATCAGCGGCCTGAGCGAACTGGCCGCCGTGGAACCTGCCCCGCCCAAAGCAGAGCGCTGACCGGCTCAGCGGCTGCCGCCGCCGCGGTGGACCAGCCAGATCGTGAGCGCGACTGAACCGACCACGACGATGCTGAGCAGTACGGTGGACGTCATTTCAGCAGCTCCGGAATGTCGATTTGCGCGTACTCGCCGATCGGGTGCAAGGCGATCACGTCGCGACCCCGGTACCAGGCGAGCAGCCGATTGCCCTCCTCGTCGTCGGTTCGCGGCCAGTCCCGAGCCTCTCCGGAACCCCGAAAATACTCCAAAAGGAAACCGCCGAGCTGTCCTGCGCAAACCGAATCGTCGGGGCCGCCGCCGCTGAGCACCGTGAGAAATAGGTCGTACACCCGGTGTTTCCCGTCCCCGCCGAGCCTGGGCTGGAAATACGGGCCGACCACCATTCGCGCGCCGCGTCGCGCGTAGAAATTCACCCGTCGCGCCGGGTCGATCTCGCCCACCACGGGATGGTGGCGGGGATCTTCGACCTCCGCCAGCACTAACGTGAAGTCCGCCGTGCCGAACCACTGCTGCGCGGCCGCGTCCAGCAGCAAGGCGCCGATGCCGCGGCCCCGATAGGCGGATTTGACCGCCACGTAGCCGATCAGCAGCACCTTCGACAGCGGAAAGGGGTACGCCAGTACACAACCGACGGGCGTGTCACCGTCCAGCGCGCACAACCCCGACGGCTGGTAGCGGCCACCCGCTGACAGGATGTCGAAGACAGCGCTCGGCGGGTCGAGTTCGTCTGGCCGGAACGAGGGATGGAGGATCTCGCGATAGATCTCGTCGTAGCGACTCGCGCTCACATTCGACCGCATGTCATCGATCTGAATCAGGCTGGCCATCACTTGATGCTGCCATCTCCTGAGCCGCTTCGGCGCGCAACATCTCGGTGACGGCGCGGTTCGCCGAGCGCAGCGCTCCCTCCATGTAGCCGTGCCAGTGGCTGGCGGTTTCGGTGCCCGCCCAGTGGATGCGTCCAGTCGGTGCCCGCAGTACGCATCCGTAGCTTGTCAGCGCACCGACCGGGAAGTGGGCCGCGTAGCAGCCGCCTGTCCATTCCTCGGCTCCCCAGTCCTGGATCACCAGGCCGTCCGGCGCGGCGGCATCCGGGCCGAAGAGGCGGCCCAATGACGCCAGGATCGCTCGCTCTTGCCGATGGCGATCGAGAGCGCCCAGTCGGCGAGCCTCGTTCGCCACCACCAACCCCACGAGCACACCACGCCCGGTGCCGTCGTCCGGCGAGTTGTCGTAGGTCAGCCCGACGGTGCCCTCGGCGGTCAAAGCTTGACCGCTCAAGCCCTGTGCCTGCCAGAACGGATATCGGTAGACGGCGTGGAACTTGACCGAGGCACCCATCGGAAGGCTGGCCAGCAAACGGACTCTGTGGTCGGGCAGGGCGGGGGTGTAGGTAATCCGGGATGCCAGTGCCGGTGGCACACACACCACTACGCGTCGGCAGCTCAATGTGCAGGTGTCGGATTCGACGGTCACCCCGTCGGCATCCTGAGCGATGACCCGCACCGGGTCGGCGAACCGGATCCGGTCAGCAACCCGCTGGGCGAGTCGCCGGGGCAGTTCCTGGGCACCTTCCTGCAGCCGGAAAGCCTCGGCGGTGGCCAGGTGGCGCAGCCGCCCGACCGACCGGAGGTCGAAGAGCAAGCCGAGCAGCGACGTCTGGCTCGGCTCGATCGCCACGTTGTTCTTGACGTACAGCCGGGCGAGCTCTCGCCCGGATCGGCTGCGCAGATGCCGACGTATCCAATCTTCGCACGTCAGGTGGTCCCACTGCCACGACTTCGTAGCCCGCCAGGGCGCCTCGGGTGCGATGCTGCGAGCCATCCATGCCATGCGTGCTCCGTTGGCGAGCACGTCGGCCAGGGCGTGCGGCGGCAGCGGCGGAAGCGCCGCACTGCCCCGCTTCGGTTCACCGTTGAGGTGCCAGATCGCGCGCCCCGGCACCGCGGTCGGGGCCAGATGCAGACCCAGCTCCTTCACGAACCGCATGACCTCGCGCTGCCCGGGCCCGACCCACTGTGCGCCCAGGTCGAGCACCAGCGGCGGACCAGATCGGCCGCTCTCAGATGCGGAGAACACCCGCCCGCCGACGCGGTCGCGGGCCTCGAACACGGTGACCGCCGCGCCGGCGGCGCTCAGGTCGACAGCCGCGCGCAGCCCGGCCAGCCCGGCGCCGACCACGGCGAAGTCCGCCCGGCAGCTCAGCGTGCCGCCCACCTGTGTGACTGTAAGCGTTGTTGCAAGTCGGCCATCAGGTTTCGCCGCGCTGCTCCTCAGCCGCAGCTGCCGAACGGGCGCGGCGATAATGGCGTCGCGCCTTCATTCGATTGCCGCAGATGGCCATCGAACACCAGCGTGCAGTGTTGGGCTTACTGCGGTCGAGCAGGAACAGTCGGCATTCAGCATTCGCGCATGGCCGCAGCCGACCTGGGCTCAAGACCCGTAGCGCATCCCACGCCAGGACGGCGCGCAGCGCTGCCTGTGGCCCCCGTGTCACGAGCTGCCAGTCCAGCCCGTCGGGAGTGGCAACAGGCCGCAGGCCGGCCTGGTCAAGAAAGACCTCGAGTGCCTGCGGGCTCTGTTCACCTCGTACTACGGCTTGCAGCACAGATCGCGCGTGGCGCAACGCAGCCAATTCTGCGCTGGTGGTCTCGATGCCCCGCGCGCGCATCCAGGCGCGAGCCGGTGCGGACTCGGCGAGGTCGTCACGTATCACCCCGTCCACCACCGGGGTGGTGTTCAACAGATCCACCAGCAGCGCCTCGTCTGCCGGATCTCCTAAAACTACGTTCATACCTAACCCCCATATGACTCTTGACAGGTTACCACGCGAGGAGTTGACTACTGCTAACCGCCAAAAATATTTTAAGGAGTTAGCCATGATGGGTGACATTCACTATCGCTACGCCACCGTGCGCGAACAGCGCGTCTTCTACCGCGAAGCCGGACGTACCGACACCCCGGCCATCGTGTTGCTGCACGGATTTCCGAGCAGCTCGTTCATGTTCCGCGAACTCATCCCGCGGCTGGCCGACCGATACCACGTCATCGCGCCTGATCACCTCGGCTTCGGGCACTCGGATGCGCCGTCAGTAGCGGATTTCGACTACACGTTCGACGCGCTGACCGACGTCACCGAGGCGTTGCTGGACCACCTGGGCGTGTCTCGTTACGCAATGTATGTGCAGGACTACGGAGCACCCATCGGTTGGCGGCTCGCGCTGCGGCGTCCGCAGTCGGTCACGGCGATCATCACCCAGAACGGCAACGGCTATGACGAAGGGTTCGTCGAGGAGTTCTGGCACACCGTGTGGGAGTACCAGCGCGAACAAACCCCGGCCACCGAGGCGCCAATCCGCACGGCCCTGGCCGAGGACTCGATCAAGTGGCAGTACCTGAGCGGAGTGGCCGATCCGAGCCGTGTCAGTCCCGATACCTGGACCCATGACGCCGCCCTGCTGGCCCGGCCCGGCAACGACGAGATCCAACTCAAACTCTTCCGGGACTACGCGACCAATCCGCCGCTATATCCCGCGCTGCACGACTACCTGCGCAACAGCAAGGTGCCGGTGCTGGCGGTCTGGGGGCAGGGGGATCCGATATTCGGCCCCGACGGCGCATCGGCCTTCCGCAACGACGCACCGGACGCTGAAATCCACCTGCTCGACGGTGGCCACTTCCTGCTGGAAACCGCGGGCGATCAGGTCGCCGAGCTGATCCGCGCCTTCCTGTTACGAGTGCAGCCGCCACCAGCACCGGCCGGCACGCCGGGTCCAGCGGTAGTGCGCGAGCAGCCGGGCGGGGAGAACATGCGCGCGATCGTCCTGGAAAAGTTCGGCGGACTCGACAGCCTGGTTCACACCCAGATACCAAAACCACTGCCCAAAGCCGGGGAAGTCGTGATCGCGGTCAAAGGATTCGGCCTCAACCATGCCGAGACGCACATGCGCCGGGGCGAGTGGGCCGAAGCCGCAGAAGTCAGCGGCATCGAATGCGTCGGAATTGTCGACTCGTGTCCAGGCGGGGAGTTTCCGGTCGGAGCCAGGGTGGCCGCACTGATGGGCGGACTCGGCCGCACGATCAATGGCAGTTACGCCGAGTTCACCCGGGTGCCTGCATCGAACGTCGTCGCTGTCGATTCGGACCTGCCGTGGTCGCAGCTGGCGGCACTGCCGGAAACCTATGCGACCGCCTGGACGTGCTTATTCCGCAACCTCAACCTCACCGCCGGACAGACGCTGGTAATCCGCGGTGCCACATCGTCGTTCGGTCAAGCTGCCGTCAAGTTGGCGGTCAACGCGGGCGCGCGCGTCATCGCCACCACACGCGACCCCGAGCGCTTCGCCATGCTCGGAAGTTTCGGAGTCGCGCGGGTCGAGAAAGAAGCACCCAATCTGGCGGCCCGCATCGCCGAAGCAAAGGAAGTCGATGCCGTGCTCGACCTCGTCGGCAACAGCACCATCCTCGATTCTCTAGACCTGCTGCGGCGCGGCGGCAGCGCTTGCCTGGCGGGCTGGCTTGGCGGGCTTGCTCCCATCGCTGACTTCAATCCGCTGCTGCAGATGGCCAGCGGCGTGAACCTGACATTCTTCGGAAGTTTCGTCTTCGGAACACCGAGCTTCCCGTTGTCCGACGTGCCGCTGAGCGACATCGCCCAGCAGGTGCAAGACGGCCGCCTGGACGCTGCGCCCGCCCGAGTGTTCGGCTTCGAGGAGATCCGGGAAGCCCACCGGGTCATGGAGGCTGGTCAGGCCGGGGGAAAGCTGGTGGTGGTCCTGTAGTGATGCGCTCGCGTCGGCTCCGCCAGGTTCGGCGGTATCCGGCAGATCGTAACGGCCACGGGTACGCTCAGAAAGCGTGTGCGGAGCCACCGGCGAGGTGCGACTCGACGGCCAGGTCCCCGACGTAGCGGCAGTGTCGGCGATGGCCGCCGTACTGGCGCCCCGAGGGCCGGACGGAGCAGGCGCGTGGTCGCAGGGCCGGGTTGCGCTGGGCCATCGCCGGCTGAAGATCATCGACCTGACCGAGGCCGGCGCGCAGCCGATGGTCGATTCCGACCTGGGCCTGGCGATCGGCTGGAACGGCTGCATCTACAACTACAAGGAACTGCGTCGCGAGCTCACGGCGCATGGCTACCGATTTTTCTCGCATAGCGACACCGAGGTCCTGCTCAAGGCCTACCACCGCTGGGGCGACCACTTCGTCGCCCACCTCAAGGGAATGTTCGCGTTCGCGATCGTCGAGCGCGACAGCGGCAGGGTGTTGCTGGGCCGCGACCGGCTCGGCATCAAACCGCTGTATCTGACCGAGGACAATCACCGCATCCGATTCGCGTCGAGCTTGCCGGCGTTGCTGGCCGGCGGCGGCGTCGACACCAGGATCGACCCGGTCGCACTGCAGCACTACCTGACCTTCCATTCCGTGGTGCCCGCGCCGAACACCATCCTGTGCGGGGTGCGCAAGGTCCCGCCGGCATCGCTGATCGCCATCGAGCCGGACGGTCGGTGCACCACCACCACCTACTGGACACCGGACTTCACCCGAAACCAGGGTCGCGAGGATTGGTCCGAACGGGACTGGGAAGACGCCGTGCTCTCGTCGCTGCGAACGGCGGTCGAGCGCCGACTGGTCGCCGACGTTCCGGTCGGCTGCCTGCTGTCCGGCGGGGTCGACTCCAGCCTCATCGTCGGTCTGCTCGCCGAGGCGGGCCAGACGGGCCTGTCGACGTTCGCCATCGGTTTCGAGGCGGTGAACGGCGTCCAGGGCGATGAGTTCCGATGGTCGGACATCGTGGCCCAACGTTTCAGCACCGACCATCATCAGATCCGCATCGGCACCGAGCGAATGCTGCCCGCGCTCGACGGCGCCATCGGCGCGATGAGCGAGCCGATGGTCAGCCACGACTGCGTCGCCTTCTACCTGCTCAGTCAAGAGGTCGCGCGGCACGTGAAAGTAGTGCAGTCGGGTCAGGGCGCCGACGAAGTCTTTGCCGGCTACCACTGGTACCCACCGATGGGCGCGCCGGGCGCCGTCAGCCTGCAAGGTTCGGTCGCCGCGTACCGGGCCGCCTTCTTCGATCGCGACCGGGCGGGGGTGGAGGCCCTGGTGGGGTCGGCGAACCTGGCCTCGGGCGACCCCAGTCAGCGCTTCGTCAGCGAGCACTTCGCCCGTGCCGGCGCCGAAACCGGCATTGACCGTGCGCTGCGGCTCGATACGACGGTGATGCTTGTCGAGGACCCGGTCAAGCGGGTCGACAACATGACGATGGCCTGGGGCTTGGAGGGCCGCGTCCCGTTCCTCGACCACGAGCTGGTCGAGCTGGCCGCGACCTGCCCTCCTGAACTCAAGGTCGCCCACGACGGCAAGGGTGTGCTGAAAGAGGCGGCGCGGCAGGTGATTCCGGCCGAAGTCATCGATCGGCCCAAAGGCTACTTTCCGGTGCCCGCGCTCACCCACCTGGAAGGGCCGTATCTGGATATGGTGCGCGACGCCCTTTATGCACCAGTTGCAAAGGAGCGCGGACTGTTTCGCCCGGAGGCGGTCGATGCCCTGCTGGCCGACCCCAACGGCCAGCTGACCCCGTTGCGGGGTAATGAACTGTGGCAGATCGCGCTGCTCGAGCTGTGGTTGCAGCGCCACGGTGTGACAGGGCCGGCGGCTTGACCGTCATCGATCCATCGGAGGATCATCCCGAAGCGATCACGCTGAACCTGCACGGCGCGTCGCCGCCGCACCTGGTGGACGTGATGGCCGATGACGTAGAGCTCGAATTAGGTTGGGGCAGGCTTATTTTCGGGCAGACTTTCGCCGATCCGGGCACCCTGGCCGAGGCACTGCGGCGGGAGGCGGCCGGGCGGCGCGACATCTGCATCTACGCCCGGGAATCCCATGTGGTGGTTGCCGGCTCACCGAGTGAGCTCTTCATCGACCCCAGCCACACCTACCGGCTGCGCTTCGCCGAATGTGACGCGGACGAGCTGACGCCGTCACCGGTCGGTGTGACGGTGCGGACACTGGAAAAGTCGGCGGACGCCGACGCGATGAACCGGGTGTATGTGCGCTGCGGGATGGTGCCGGCGCCGGTCGACGTGATCTGGGACAACCATCTGCACGCCGGGGCGGTGACCTATCTGGTTGCGGCGCGTGACGAGGACGGTGCGGTGGTGGGAACCGTCACCGGCGTCGACCACGAAGTGCTGTTCTCCGATCCGGAACGTGGATCGAGCCTGTGGACGCTGGCGGTCGATCCGGCCGCCGGAGTGCCCGGCGTCGGTGAAGTCCTGACCCGGGCGCTGGCGCAGCACTTCCGCCGCAGAGGCCGCGCCTACATGGACCTGTCGGTCGCTCACGACAATGACGCGGCCATCCACCTCTACGAGAAACTCGGTTTCCGGCGCATCCCGGTGCTGGCGATCAAGCGGAAGAACGCGATCAACGAGCCGCTGTTTACCCCGCCGCCGGAGACGGTCGAGGACCTCAACCCCTACGCGAGGATCATCGCCGACGAGGCGCTGCGCCGCGGCATCTGGGTGGAGGTACTCGATGCCGAGACCGGTGAGATGCGGCTCACCCACGGCGGCCGCCACGTCATCACCCGCGAGTCGCTGTCGGAATACACCTCGGCGGTCGCCATGTGCCGCTGCGACGACAAGCGTTTGACCCGTCGCCTCGTCGCCGAGGCGGGCATCGCGGTGCCGTCGGCGCGCCTGGCCACCTTCGACGAAGGTGACTTCAAGTTCATGAAGGAAGTGGGGGAGGTCGTCGTCAAACCGACTCGGGGAGAACAGGGTAAGGGCATCACGGTGGGTGTCACCGCCGACCGCGGTCCCGACGACCTGGGCGCCGCGCTGGCTCGGGCGCGGGCGCACTATCCGGAGGTGCTCATCGAGCAGCGGGTGGCGGGCGACGACCTGAGGTTAGTGGTGATCGACGGCAAGGTGGTGGCGGCCGCGCTGCGGATGCCGCCGGAGATCATCGGGACGGGGGAGCACAGCGTGCGCGACCTCATCGCGGCCGAGAGCCGACGGCGCTCGGTGGCCACCGGTGGTGAGTCCCGGATACCGCTGGACGAGATCACCGCGGCGACGGTGGCAGAGGCCGGCTGGACCCTGGATGACGTGCTGCCGCGCGAAACCCGACTCCGGGTGCGCCGGACGGCCAACCTGCATCAGGGCGGCACGATTCACGATGTCACCGCCCGGGTGAACCAGGAACTGTGCCGGGTGGCGGTGGCAGCGGCGGACGCGATCGGGATCCCGGTGACGGGCATCGACCTGCTGGTGCCCGACGTCACCGGCGCTGACTATGCGTTCATCGAAGCCAACGAGCGCCCGGGACTGGCCAATCACGAACCACAACCCACCGCCGCGGCGTTCCTCGACTTCCTCTTTCCCGGTCAGCCGGGCCCACCGCCGGCGTGGACTCCCGAGGAGGCGCAAGCTCGCCGCTAGGGCAGCACCGTGTGCATCAGCATCACGTCGTATGCCGACCACAGCGACAGGTTGAAGTACAGATCTCTACCCGACGACCAGGGGTGAATCATCGGTGCGTAAATGCCACCGGGCACCTGCCTGGACGACACCAGCAACTGCTCTGGACTCCACGGTCCTTGCGGAGCCGGTGCTGTCCGCGCCACGACGTCGTTGGCACCGTTGCCGTAGAGCATCAGGTACTGCTTGAGGTGATCGTTGTACTGAGCTGACATTTCGCCCACCGGGCCGGGAATCACCACTGTGGCGGCGGCCGGATTGTTCGGAACCCAGTTGTTCTGATCTGCATTCCAGTACTGGTATCGGCTGAGGTCGGCGACGGCGTCTTGCGGGACTCGCGCCAGGAACGCCGACCCGCCGCGGCCAGACGGAGTTCCGTACGAGTAGACGTAGCCGTCGCCGGTGCGCATGAACGCCCCTTGCTGGAAATTCTCATTGCCCCCGGCGGGCGTGCGGACGCTCTTGGGATAGATGCCCCAGTTCTGGCCGTTGTCGGGGGAAACGGCGATCGCGGAGTAGTTCGTCGACCATTCGCCGTCGCGGCCCCACTCCTTGATCGACATGAAGTTGATGTACTGCGTGCGCCCGACAGCGATGCCGGCGGTCGGAATCATTCCTTCCTGATGTGATGCCCATTTGATGCTGGGAATCACCTGCTTCGCGAAGCCTGCCTGCCGCACCGGTGAGCCGGAATATTTGTCGGATGGCACACCGGGGCTCACCGTGATTCCGTCGGCAAGACTCTGATCTTGGCTACGCAACAGTGTGTTGTAGCGCCACTGCTGGCCGTGTAGCTTGCAGTAGCCGAAGGTGTCCCCGAAGGCCATCAGCGCCTCACGGTTCACCGGATCGCCGTTGTCCCAAATGATTCCCAGGTCGGTCCCTGAGATGCTGAACCGCTCGAGCGTCCTGTTCGGGCCTTCCGGCCCGGTTACCCATTCCGCGAGCGATGTGGGAGCCCCCCCGACTTGGGCGGGCGGCGCGGCTTCCGGTTGCGCCTGCTGCTCGGGCGCCGCGTCGGGTGCCAGCTGGGCGTTCGGAGACGGCTGGTTACCGGCGCCGGGCGGGTTCGGGTCGGGTATCACCGCTGCCCGCTGCTGCACCGGCGCCGATGGGCGATAGGTGTTCGGGTTGACCAGAGCAGAGATCAGCGGACCCAGTTTGGGAAGCGGCGCCTGCTCGTTGGCGCCGCGAGGCTTGCGTCCCATAGGTCGTCGGGGGACCGGCGCGGAGGAGGGCGGAGTCACGTCTGGGGCCCCGGGAGGAGGATCGATGTTCGCCTCGGGCGCGTTGCACGTCAACGCCGACGCCGTGGGCGCGGGACCTATCACAACGACGCCGATAGCGGCCGTCGCCGCCAGCGACAATGCCACGATCCGTGAAACCGCCGCCATGTCACCTCTTTCCAGGGGCGGACGCCGCATTGACGTCCGCAGTTGGCAATGTGACGATAGTGATCGTTGTGGCTAACGTGACTGGCGAGTCATGAATAGGTATGGATCCGTAACCGTGTCGCGACCCACTTGGCCGGCGCCGTGGCGGGTGCGCGGGATGCCGCTCGGGGGGCCGGCAACCGGCTCCTATGCTCGACGGGTGGATGCCGAACTCGAACGGTGGAAAGCCGGCGGGCGCTACTTCGATTACTTGGGATTCGACGTCTTCTACCGCGTGGCGGGCAGCGGACCGCCGCTGCTACTGATCCACGGCTACCCGTTCAATTCCTGGGATTGGAAGCCGATCTGGCCGGCCCTGGTCGAGCAGTACACCGTGATCGCGCCCGACATGCTCGGTATGGGCTTCTCGGACAAGCCGTTCAACTACGGCTACTCGGTGCACGACCACGCCGATATGCACGAGGCGCTGCTCGCGCAGGTCGGTGTGACCAGTTGCCATATCGTGGCCCACGACATCGGCGACTCGGTCGCCCAGGAACTTTTGGTACGCCACGATCAAGGCCAACAGTCCTACGGTTCGTTCGCGATCCAATCGATCACCTGGCTCAACGGCGGGCTGTTCTGCGAGGTGTACACGCCGCGGGCGATGCAGATCCTGTTGTCACAGACGCCGTTCGGTGCGGTGGCAAGCCGCTTTCGCGGGGTACTGATGTCTACCCGCATGCTCGACCGCACTCTCGACGAACTGTTCGGACCGAACACCAAACCGTCGCCGCGCACCCGTGCGCTGTTCAATCAGATACTCGAGTACAACGACGGCAAGCGAGTTACCCACAAGGTCGGCCGGTTCATCGATGACCGCCTCGTGCACCGAAACCGCTGGACCCGGGCGATGCGCGAAACGTCGGTCCCGATGCGACTCATCGACGGCCCTGCCGATCCGAACTCCGGCCTGCATATGGCCAAGCGTTACCGGGAGCTCATTCCCAACGCGGACGTGGTGTTGCTCGACAACGACATCGGGCACTGGCCGCAGATCGAAGCACCCGAAGCCGTACTGGCCCACCTGCTCGATCACCTCGGCCGTGCCACGAAGAGCTGACAAATTGGTTGTCGCACACCGGAGCCGGCCGATATCAGGACCATCACAGCTAGGTATCGATACTCGCGGCGGTCTGGCACAACTCGACGGAGCCACAAATCATGGCACAGTGCGCGATCGGTAGATCGTGGGTAGGGCGCCTGTCGTCCAGCTGCAACAGGAGGTAGGTACTTACATGATGGCGGACTGGGTTCCCGCGCAAGTGTCCTCCGGCCTGCACGGTGGTCGCATCGTCGACACCGCGCGCGGTATTCTGATCGGCCTTCGGCGGTGTCCGTCAGAAACCGCTTCTGATGAGTTACTCAGCGCGGCACGACGGCACAAGGTTCCGGTGTTCGCGTTGGCCTGGGCGCTGGTGCATCTCGCCGGCGATGGGGGAAAGTTGCCGCACACGTTCAGCACCGCGCAGTCGGCGGCTCGGTATGAATGGGGCCCGCTGTTCACCAAGACCCCGGTCCCGGCCTGAGCCTGCTATCCCGCGTCGAACTTCGACAGCGGTCGCCGCTCGACCCGGCGCCCCGTCATCACTCTGGCGGTTATCGATCCCAACCGCAGTATTCCCCGATACGTCGACGGGTTGAACAGCGTTGGCCACGTGGTGCGCACCAGGTGCTCGCTGACCGGACGTCCGGCGAATCGGTCGCGCAGCCACCGCAGGGTCATCGGGGCGGAGAGCGTGTGCAACAACAAGTGCTCGCTGAAGCGGTCGCGGTGATAGGTGACCGAAGCTCCAGCGGCACGGTAGCTTTCGACAAGCTGGTCGATGAGGTCGACGTTGATGACCCGATCGTTGAGGGCCTGCACGACCAGCACCGGGGCGGTGGGTGCGCCCGATCCCAGCTTCATGGTCTCGAGAATGTGCTTCACCTCTGGAAGCTCCCACATCTCGTCCATCGTGATATCCATGTAGTCGTTGATGTCTAGGTACTTGAAACCGAATACTGCGGCCGCCGTGGTCATCTTCGACAACTTGACCAGCAGCGCCTTTCCCTCCTGGGTAGCGTGCTGCTCCACAAGGCGCTCGATCTCGGGATAAATCTGGGTGAGCGCCGCGATCACCAGACCGGGCAGCCCTGCCCAGAAGGTGCTGTTGAGTCGGCGCCCGACGCTGCCCGGGTCGGCGACCGGTGAGCCGAGCACTGCGCCAACGATGTTGAGTTCCGGTGCGTAGCCCGCGCTCAGCTCGGCAGCCCATGCGGAAGCGAAACCGCCGCCGGAATAACCCCACAATCCCACCGGAGACGACGGCGACAGCCCCAGGCGCTGACAGTTGAAAGCCGCCCGCACACCGTCGAGGATGCGGTACCCGGGCTCGTACGGCGCGCCCCACATCCCTTGGCAGCCTTCGTGATCCGGCACCGACACCGCCCAGCCTTCGGCGAGCAGAGCCGCAATCAACAACAACTCGAGCTGAGCCAGCGCTCCGACCGCCTTGGCGCCACGACGCAACGCATACGACGGAAAGCAGCGCGGCGCGACCGCGTCGATCGCGCATTGATACGACACGATCGGGCACGGCAATTGCGGATCGCGCTGCTTGGGCACCAACACGGTGGTCACTGCGGCTTCGGGCTCACCGCGTAAGTCGGTGCTGCGGTACAACAGCTGCATCGCCTTGAAACGCTGGGGAACTGCGCCGAGAAACGCCAGCTCGACAGCGCGGGAGCGCAACAGGTCGCCGGGGCGGGCCTGTTGGTAGTTGGCCGGCGGCAGATAGAACTGATCTTTGCCCGGCAGCTGTGGACGAGCGCCACGGCGCAGGTCCTCGTGGGTGACGCGGCCCGTCCATCGGCTATCGCCAGATTGCGCTAGGCCACCAGGCTCCATCGTGAACTCCTTTGTCATACGCTTACCGAAGTGGTACCCCGCCACCGGCTGCTACCAATCAGCAAATGACCGGGCGGCGGCTGCCGCCATCCTCTGCTGCCGAGCTGAGCAATATGGTGAACGGATGTACACCTTGGCTACAAGGAACGCCTCTTAGCTGGACGTTTGCTGAGAACAGGAATACAAGTGTTCGGTACGAGTGTACACTTGCCGAATAGGCCTCGAGACGACCGCGCGGCCCGCGAACGGCCGCCGCTGCAGGGATTCGTCGCCCCGAGAGGTCATTGAAAGAGCCGTTTCGAAAAAAGGAGTGGTCGATGCCTGAGGTGGAACTTCACCACGATGGCCATCCGGCTTATCGCCGTCAGGTTCGTTTTGACTGGTCGAATCTGCCGCTGCACTGGATTCCGAATGATCCGTTCGCCACGCACATGACGAATGTGCTGCACTTGCTGTTGCCCGAAGGCGAGCGGCATTTCATCAAGGCGGTGTTGGAGGCCTCGTCGCTGGTCGATGATCCGGAGCTGGAGGCGGTGATCAAACCCTTCATCCAGCAGGAGTCCTGGCACGCCTGGGCGCACCAGGTGGTGCTGAACCATTTGTCCGAGCAGGGCATCGACACTTTGCCATACACCGAACGGCTCGGAAAATGGTTATCGATGAGCCTGGGTGATCCGCCGAAGTGGTGGCCGGCGAGCTGGAAGCGGTTTTGGTTGTATCGGCGGTTGGCTGACGTGGCCGCGTTAGAGCACTTCACCGCGGTGCTGGGACAGTGGGTGCTGCAGAACCGTGGCCTTGACTATGCGGGAGCCGATCCACGCATGCTCGACTTGCTGCGCTGGCACGGCGCTGAGGAGATCGAGCACCGTTCGCTGGTCTTCGACGTCTATCAGCACGTGTGCGGCAGCTATCCGCTGCGGGTCCTGTCCATGCTGACGATCGCGCCGCTATTCATTGGCTGGTGGATCGCCGGGGTGCGGTATTTGATGGTGCACGACCCGACGATCACCGACACACCGCGCTGGCGGGACTGGTTGCGTGCGGCCCGCGAATACAAGGTGCCGGGTCCGTGGAAGTTGCTGGTGACCGTGCCGGTGCGTTACCTGCGACCCGGCCATCATCCCAGTCACGAGGCCTCGACGCAGATGGCGATGGACTACCTGGAGTATTCGCCGGCGGCCCGCGAGGTCCGCGAGCGCGCCAAGGCGCACATGAAAGAGATGAACCGATGAAGGTCGTGGTGGACTACGACACCTGCGACGGCAACGGGGTGTGCATGAGCATTTGCCCGGAGGTGTTCGAAGTCAAAGACGACGGCTATCTCTACGTTCTCCAAGACGAGCCCGGCGAGGAGCTACGCGAGAAGGTCGAGGGCTCGGAGAGTTCGTGTCCCACTCAAGCGATCACAGTGCAGGACTGACGCGGTGACAGACCTCAAGCAGATCCTCGTCGTCGGTGCCGGGGTGGCCGGTACCCGGGCGGCGGAAACGTTGCGCAAAGAGGGCTACGACGGTGCGCTGACGATCGTCGGTGCCGAACGCCACGCCCCGTATCACCGCCCGCCGCTGTCGAAGAAACTGCTCACCGGCAAGGTGCAGCGCGCCGGTGTCGATTTGGCGCCACAGCTCGACGTCGGGGCACGCGTGCTGCGACAGGCGACCGCGCTCAGTTTGGATCTGCGGCACTGCACCGTTGCGGTCCGCGACGGCGACCACGAACAGGAACTGGGCTTTGACGGGCTGGTCATCGCGACCGGCGCCGCTGCCCGCACCTGGCCCGACGGGCCGGTGCCCGACGGGGTGTTCGTGCTGCGCACCGTCGACGACTGCCTGGCCATCCGCCAGCGACTGGACGCCAGCCGCCGAGTCGTAGTGATCGGCGGTGGATTCATCGGCGCCGAGGTCGCCGCCACCTGCCGCTCCCGGGGGCTCGAGGTGGTACTCATCGAAAAGGCCGCGGGACCGCTGCTGTCCGCGCTGGGCAGCGAAATGGCACAGCGCTACGCCGAATTGCACCGCCGGCATGGTGTGGACTTACGGCTCGACGCCGGCGTCGAAGCCTTCCTCGGCGAAGGCCACGTCATGGGTGTCCGGCTCACCGACGGCTCGCAGGTCAAAGCCGACCTGGTCATCATCGGCCTGGGCGTGAACCCCGACACCGGCTGGCTGGAGAATTCCGGTCTGCACCTCGACAACGGCGTGGTCTGCGACGCGACCTGCGCAGCCGAAGGCGCCACCAACATCGTGGCCGCCGGCGACGTGGCGCGCTGGCGGCATCCGCTCTACGACAAGCACCTGCGCGTCGAGCACTGGGATCACGCCGAACGCCAAGGTGCGGCGGCGGCCCGAACCCTACTGGCCGGGCCGGGCCACGCTGAGGAATACAGCGAGGTGCCCTACTTCTGGTCGGATCAGTACGACGTCAAGCTGCAACTGGTCGGCATTCCCAACGACTACGACGCCCTGGAGGTCATCGAAGGCGATCCCGACAGCTGGTCCTTCACCGCCGCCTATGGACACGACGGACACACGATCGCCGTGGTCTCCACCATCCCGGGCCGGGCCAAAAGCTACCGCAGTACCATCGCCGAGCGCGCCGCTTTCCCGCCGCCAGCCCAGTCGGCCTGAGCGCGGCGGCAGGACCGGAGCCGCGTCAGCCACGCAACTTGTCGACGCGTCTGATGAGGCGCGCGGTGGCGCCCTCCACCGTGTGCTTGCGTCCCAACGGTGTCCGTTCGCGGTTCGCGCGACGCAGAGCCGGTGCGATCGTGATGCCCTGTTCGTAACCGAGCACCACCCGCGGATCCACATACGACCTCCGCGCTACCGCCGGGGTGTTGCCGAGTTCTTCACTGACCGAACGCATTACGGCCGCCTCTTCACGCCGCAGGGCGGTCTTGGACGCCGGTTCGCGCGCGCCGGCGAAGTTCTCGGCCGCCAAGACGGTGCCGTGCCAGGTGCGCAGGTCCTTGACGCTGAATTCGTTGCCGACCATCTCGCGGAACCGATCGTTGAGGTCGTCGGCGCGCACCTCGCACCAGCCGTCCGAGGTGCGGTAGACCAGCAGCCGCGGATTGGTGGTGTCGGCGCGCAACAGCCCGCGCACCGCCCGCACCAGCAGCGGGTCTTCGAGCGAGATCGTCCGGCGCACACCACTTTTCGCGGGATAGTCGAAGTCGACGCTGTCGCGTCCTACCCGCACGTGGTCACGGAGCAGGGTGGCCAGTCCATAGCTGCCGTTCTCCTGGGCATACTCTTCGCCGCCGGCCCGGAAATATCCCCGGTCGATCAGATATTGGGCCACCGCCAGCACCCGGTCGCGTTGCAGGCCGTCGCGTTGCAGATCGGTAAGCACGTGGCTACGCCAGTCCGGCAGCCGTTTGGCCAGACCCAGGACGCGGTCGAACTTCTCCTCGTCCCGCTCGGTTCGCCACTGCGGGTGATACACGTATTGGCGACGCCCGGCAGCGTCCGTGCCTATCGCCTGGATGTGGCCGTTCGGGTACGGGCAGATCCAGACGTTCTTCCAGGCGGGCGGAATGACCAGCTCGTCGATACGACTAAGCACATCGGGGTCGGTGACGGCTTCGCGTTGCGTATCGAAGTACGAGAATCCTCGGCCGCGGCGGATCCGGCGAAACCCCGGTCCTCCGACGACACTCCGGCGCAGTCTCATGGCGGCGAAGGGACTGGGCCGGCGTTCGTTTTCACGGGCCTGGATTACCCCGCGGCACGGGCCGTAACACCGCCCGGGATCAATTCCCCGGCGGTAGCTGGGGCGGACCGTCGGCTGCCTCAAGCTCGCCGGGCCGGTCCGGCGCTCCCAGCGCGGCCGCCGGCTCGCGCCCGGGAAGGTCAGGCGGCGACCGGAGCTGGGGGGCGGGACCGATCGGGCGAGGTGCCGGATCTTCCGAAGAGTCGGCCTCCGGGTGCGCTGCGCCGGTCGCGCAGCCGGACCGGCGCGGTGGGCGCAGGGCTTCCTCGGAATCCAGCGTCACCTTACGGGTGCGCTTGAGCGAGAAGGTGATCTCTTCGACTTCCTCGAAGACCTGGCGTGCGGCGCGCAGCGGCTGCGTCGTGGTGTCGATCGCGCGGGCGACGAAGGTCGGTACCAGCGGACGGATCCAGCGGGTAGCGGCCCTGGTCACGTCCGGCAGCGTCGAGGCGCCGCGGGCGCGGGCCACGCTCGCGACCGGGTCGGGCTCAGGGTCGACCACCGCGGGCAGGTGGTCAGGCTCCTCGGCGATGTGCGGGTCGCTGGCGGGCAACTGCAGAGCCGCCTTGCTGGCCGCCTCGGCTTCCGCTGCGATCGGCAGATAGATGTCGTCGTCCACCGGCTCGAACGTTCGCTGAGACGGGACCGGGATGGCACTTTCGAGGGCCTCGGTGACACGGCGTTGGTGTTGGACGCGATCGATTTCGGTCTGCGCCTCGGCAGCCAGCCGAGCCGCCGCGAGCTGATGCTCAGCCCAGAGGGCTTCCGCGGCCGCGCGTACCTCGGCGCGTTTCACCGCGATCTTGGTGTCGGCTTCGATTTCGGCGCGCTCGCGTTCGACGTCGGCCGCCGTGCGCCGGTCCTGTGTGGTTTCACCGCGCCACAACCGCAGCAAAAGCGGCAACAGCGTCAGCAGCATGCAGAACGCGACGGCGAGCACCCGCAGCAGCAGCGCGCCGGCGCCGGCCAGCGACAGCTCATGCATAGCGACCCAGCGCGCGCCCAGGCCAGCGTCCGGATCGGTGGTCGCGTCGCGGCGTGCTCGGGCGAGCGCCTCCTGGTCCGCGACGATCTTGCTGTCCAGCGCAGGTGCTTGGCGATCGCGGGCGGCCACGGCGGTGTCCAGCTCTCGTTGATTGTCGGCCAACGAATCGTCGGCGGTCCGGGTCTCCGGCCCGGTGCCGGGCACCCCGGTGATGCGGGTCTGCGGGCATGCCGGTGACGGGTTGTACTCGCAGCGGGCGACGACGAGGGCCTCGTCGCGGTGCCGGCGGGCTTGTTCGACGACGTCGTCGAGCGCCGTGCGGGTGCCACGCGCCTGGTTGAGGGCCGCCGCTGCTTGCACAACGGCGGGCGACGCGTCGGCGCGGCGGGCGGCCTGCTCGTCCAGCCGCCGGTCGATCGGGCCGGAGAACAGCACCAGCACGGCTAGTTCGCCGACGACAGCGCCAACGGCGAGCGCCACCGCGCCGCGGGCCATGACGCCGGCCCGGCCGGCGGCGGGATCGCCGGCGGTCGCACGAACGGCAACGCCGACCAGCAGACCGACGACCAACGCACAGCCCATGACGGCAAGCGCCGGCCAGCGTGCCGACTCCGCGATGGCGAGACCCGTGACCAGGCCCCCGAGCAGCGCGTCGAGCACCACCAGCACACCTGCGATCGGGTGCGCCGACCGCCGGGCCCGATCACCGCCGGCCAGCCAACCGAGCAGCGGCGCGGCTCCGGCGGCACGCTGGTGTGGAATTTTGTGCGCGCACATAACGAACACCTCCAGATCTCAGGGTGACAAAGCGCGCCCAGAAATTCCCAATCAGCGAGCAGGCATGTGTCGCGGCTCACATGGTCAGGCATCTTTCTGAACGGCATGCGCCAGATCAGCGACCGATCCGGTGGGCGACATGAGACGGTATGGACTTATGCAGGAGCGCAACTACATGACCTATGAAGACTTCGGTCGCAAATTCTTCGAGATCGCCTGTACCGAGGAGCGGGTGGCATCGGCGTTCGGCGAAATCGCCGGCAACGAGTTCGAAATTGGTCCCATGAAGCAGGGACCCGGCGGACTGGCTCGCATCAACGCCAAAGTGAAAATTGAAGACCCGCAGGTCAAGCGCAACCTGGACGCGATGATCACGTTCGCGATCCGGATCCCGCTGAAGATCGAGATGGTCGTCGACCTGCGGCTCGACAAGCAGCGGTTCATGGTCGACGGCGAAATCGCCCTGCGGGCGTCGGCGCATGCAGCCGAGCCGCTGCTGTTGGTCATCGATGTGACGAAGCCCAAGCCGTCCGACATCATGGTCCACGTCGCCGCCACGTCGATCCGCGGCGAGTTGCTGCGGGTCGTCGGGGGCGTCGACGCCGAGATCCGGCGGTTCATCGCCCAGCACGTCGCGGGGGAAATCGAATCGCCGGACGCGCAGAAGGCTCAAATCATCGATGTCGAAGAGCAAGTCGCCTCATCCTGGGACAGTTGACGTTCGATCGGTTTATCAGATCGCCGCGGTCGGGTAACAAGGCATGGTGCCGCGACCGCCGGCCCAGAGAAGGTTGAGAAGACATGGCGCACGTGGATGTATCGACGTCGTCTGACCTGGACCCCGGGTCGGCATGGAAGCTGGCGTCGGATTTGAACCGGTTCGGCGAGTGGCTGACGATCTTCAACGGCTGGCGCAGCGAACTTCCCGCGACGCTCGAGGAGGGCGCGTGCGTGTCGTCGTGCATCAAGGTCAAGGGCTTCCGCAATATCATCCGCTGGACGATCACCCGATACGACGAGCCGGAGAACATCGAGCTCAGCGGGCGTGGGCGCGGCGGAATCCGGATCGGTTTGAAGATGACCGTGTCCGACGACGATCCCGGGTCGACCTTTCATCTCAACGCCGATCTCGGCGGTGGTCCACTCAGTGGCCCGATCGGGGGGTTGGTGGCGCGGGTTATCAAATCCGACGTGCACAAGTCGATAGATAATCTGGCTGCTCTGCGGTAACCGGCGATGGACCACAGCCGGGCACCGCTGGTTGAAGCGCTAGCCGACTACCACGACAAGGAGCGGTACGGCTTCAGCCCGCCCGGGCATCGCCAGGGCCGCGGGACCGATGAGCGGGTGCTGGCCGTTATGGGCAGCGACCCCTTCCGGTGCGACCTCCTGGCCAGCGGCGGTCTGGACGACTGGCGCTCGACGGGCAAATTCCTGGAGCAGGCGCAGGAGCTGATGGCCGACGCGGTCGGGGCTCCCTTCGCGTTCTTCTCCACCTGCGGCAGTTCGCTGTCGGTCCGGGCGGCCATGATGGCGGTGGCGGGAAATGACCCCGGAGGCCTGCTGCTGGTGCGGGACAGCCACAAGTCGATCGTCGCGGGGCTGATCTTCTCCGGTATCCAGCCGCGATGGGTCACCCCGCGCTGGGATACCGACCACCATCTGTCCCACCCACCGTCACCGCAGCAGGTCAGTGCCGCCTGGGATGAGCATCCCGACGCCGCCGGAGCCTTGATCGTCAGCCCGTCGCCGTACGGAACTTGCGCCGACATCACGCGGATAGCCGAGATCTGCCATGCCCGCGGCAAGCCGTTGATCGTCGACGAAGCGTGGGGTGCCCATCTTCCGTTCCACCAGGATCTGCCCGCCTGGGCCATGAACGCAGGCGCCGACGTCTGTGTGGTGAGCGTGCACAAAATGGGCGCCGGCTTCGAGCAGGGTTCGGTGTTTCACCTGCAAGGCGACCTGGTGGACCGCGATCGACTCAAGGCGTGCGCAGACCAGCTTATGACGACCAGCCCGAACGTGATGGTGTACGCCGGGCTGGACGGCTGGCGGCGCCAGATGGTGCAGCGTGGCCACGAATTACTCGGTGGCGCACTGAATTTGGCGGCAGATGTGCGCAACCGCATCCAACAGATTCCCGACGTCGATGTGCTGGAGGACCAGCTGCTGGGCGCCGAGGCATCACATGACCTGGACCGGCTGCAGGTTCTGATCGACGTGTCGGCGACTGGCACGTCGGGGTACCAGGCCCGCGACTGGCTGCGCCGCCGCCGCCACCTCGACGTCGGGTTGTCCGATCACCGCCGCATTCTGGCGACGCTGTCGTTCGCGGACGATTCAGGCACCACCGACCGTTTGCTGGACGCGCTGGGGGCATGGCGCGAAGCCGCCGATTCTTTCGACCGGCCACCGGCTATCCGGTTACCTTCTGCCGGCGAACTGCAACTCGACTCGGTGATGCTGCCGCGGGACGCGTTCTTCGCGGCGGTGGAAGTGGTGCCCGCCGAGAAGGCAGCCGGTCGCATCGCAGCCGAGCAAATCACCCCGTATCCGCCCGGCATCCCGGTCGTCGTGCCCGGCGAGCGGCTCAATGCGGCGGTCATCGACTATTTGCGCTCCGGCGCTGATGCCGGCATGGTGCTGCCTGATCCCGCCGACCGGCAGCTGCATCACATCCGCGTGGTGGCATGATCACCGGATGTCGTTGTGGTGCTTGCTGACCGCGTCCCGCTCGGTCTGACGCACCCGCCTGCCTTCCATGGTCAGCCAGGCAAGGCCCGCCCCGACGCTCAGTAGCGCGACGACTACGGCCCCGACACCGGCGCCCACCTGGTCCAAGGCGAACGCCGCCAGGCACATCACGAACGCAGCGACGCCCACCGCAACCAGCAGCAGACCCGGCGCCCGCCAGGTGTCTTTGATCGATTCGCCCGCGCGCGGGCGGGTGGCCCGGTCGTAGTCGACCGGATCGCGGGAGTTGTCTCCCATAGCTGTTTCTCCTCTGATTCGGCCTGGTGTTTGTACCCGAATCTCAGTCTGAACAAACGACTTCCGGTTCGCAGCAGCGCCGGCGGCTGCGGCTAGAGTGGGCACGGTGACATCGGTCGTCATTGTGGGCAGTGGTTTCACCGGATTCGAGTGCGCACGCCGGCTCGCCCGCCGATTACGCCGGCGCACGGATGTCGACATCACGATCATTTCGCCCAGCGACTACATGCTCTACACGCCCCTGCTGCCCGACGTGGCCGGCGGGTTGGTGGACCCCCGGTTCGTGGCGGTTCCCTTGGCGGGGACGCTGAACGGTGTGCGCAAAGTGCGCGGACGAGTCGACAGCGTCGACGTGCAGGGGCACACGCTGAAGTTCATTAGCCTGGAACAACGCTGCTGCGGGCTGTCGTGGGACCTGCTGGTGCTCGCGCCCCGGTCGGTCACCCGGCTGTTCGACATTCCCGGATTGGCCACGCACGCAAGAGGTTTGAAATCGGTTGCCGAGGCGCTCTACTTGCGCGACCACGTACTGGAGCAGCTGGAACTGGCCGGCCCGGATGACGACGCGGACAGCGCCGCGGCACGGCGGACCATTGTGGTGGTGGGCGCGTCCTATTCCGGCACCGAACTCACCGCGCAGCTGCGGGCACTGGCCGATGCGGCGGCCAAACAGATGGACCTAGACCCGGCCGATGTGCGGTTCCTGCTGCTCGACCAGGCCGAGCAGCTGATGCCCGAAGTGGGCGAGAAGCTGGGGGATCGCGCAATGCGCATGTTGCAGCGTCGTGGGGTCGACGTCCGGCTGGGATGCACTCTCTTCCGAAGTGCACGACGGTCACGTCGTGCTCAGCGACGGTTCGCGGGTGAACACCCGCACGGTCACCGGGGTCACCGGGGTCACCGGGGTCACCGGGGTCACCGCGGCACCGCTCATCCAGACGCTCGGGTTGCCGACCGAAAAGGGCCGCTTGACGGAGCAGACCGATCTCGCGGTGCCCGACCATCCTGACGTGTTCGCCGCCGGCGATGCCGCTGCCGTCCCGGATGTCACCCAACCGGGGTCAATCACGCCGCCGACCGCTCAGCACGCGATCCGGCAGGGCAAAGTGCTGGCGCGCAACGTTGCCGCCAGTCTCGGATCCGGCAACAAGCGGGCTTACAAGCACCGCAACATGGGGCTGGTGGTCGATCTCGGCCCGCATCACGCGGTCGCCAACCCGCTGGGCGTGCACCTTTCCGGTCTTCCGGCCAAGGTGGTCACCCGCGGCTACCAACTTTACGCGATTCCCCGTCTGGTTAACCGGTGGGCGGGGTCGTTGGCCTATCTGACCGATGTGTTCTTCCCACGGACCCTGGTGTCGACGGGGTTGTCGACGCAGAGCGACGCCAACTTTGCCGCCAGCGAGGGTATTCCGCTGCCTGAACCGGATTGAGCCCCTTGGCGTTTAGAGGTCGAGGGTGAGGTGCTCGCCGCGTGCTGCGCGGGATAAGCAGACCAGCATCATCCCGTCCGCCCGCTCCGGGTCGGTGAGCAGGGTGTCGCGATGGTCGACGCGCCCGCTGAGTACCCGGGTGCGGCAGGTGCCGCAGAAGCCCTGCTGACACGAATACGACGCGGAGACACCGGCATCCCGCAACGCCGACAACAGCGTCTCGGCGGCGCCGACCCGCACCGTGGCGCCCGTCGAAGCGACGGCGACTTCGAACTCCTCGCCGTCGAGCACCGGCGGCGCTCCGAAACGTTCGAAATGCAGTTCGACGTTGGTCCGGCCGGCGAGCTCACGCCGGATCGCGGTCAACATCGGCGCGGGACCGCACGCGTACACCGCGGTGCCGTCCGGGCAGTCGCTCAGCAGCTGGGCCGCGGTGGGGACGCCGTGCGCGTCGTCGGTTCGGATGTCGACCCGCGTGCCGAACCGGGCCACTTCGTCGAGGAACGGCAGGCTGTCGCGGCTGCGACCGGCGTAGCTCATCGACCAGTCGACGCCCAAGGACTCGGCGTGCCCCAGCATCGGGAGGATCGGGGTGATGCCGATGCCGCCGGCAATGAATCGAAGCCGCCGGGTGGGGGAGCCGTAGCCGGGCACGGTCAACGGGAAGGCGTTGCGCGGTCCCGTCGTGGTGATGGTGGTGCCGATGCTCAGTGCGTCGTGCACCTCGACGGACCCACCGCCGCCGTCGCGGATCCGGCGTACGGCGATCCGGTAGGCATCGCGCCGGGCCGGGTCTCCGCACAGCGAGTACTGCCGGACCCGTCCGCTGGGCAGCCCGATGTCGAGGTGCGCACCCGGATGCCACCGCGGCAGCGGCGCGGCGTCGGCGCCGGCCAGGGTCAGGGCGACCACGTCTTCGTCGTGGGCGACAACGTGACGGTCCACCACCGTGAGGGTGATGGTGCGGTCGCAGTCAGCCGGGGCCGACACCCGTCGCACGGCGCCGGAGAGGCCCCACAACCCGGACACCGCTGTATTCGCCAGCGCCAGCAGCACATCGTGGCGGGTACGACCGGAAACGCTCGGCGGCGTCTGCCGGTAGCGGGCGAAGGCCGCCATCAAAGGTGGGCCGCCCGGGCGGCCGGCGAGCTCGCCAGGTAGGCGACCGCCTGCGCGGTGGAACCCATTTCCTCCGGGCAGAATCCCGGGCGAAGGTACTGCAAGGTGTTGGAGCCGAACAGCCGGGCGAACGAGGGCAGCAGTCCCTTCCCAGAGTCGGTACTCATCAGCCACTGGGTCTTCAGCCAGCCGATGCTCACCGTCGGGTCGGTCCGGACCAGATACCAGGTGGCCCGCAGGAAAAATACGGCCAGCACCGCCATCGCCACGAACATCGACCGGATCCGGTCGGGGTAGCTGTTGTGGAAGTAGGCGGCAACGTCGTGGGCGACGTTGCGGTGTTCGACTTCCTCAGCGCCGTGCCAGCGAAACAGGTCAACCATCGTCGGATGCGCGCCATAGTCGTCCCAGGAGCTGTTCAGGGCGAAGTCACCGAGCAGGGCGGTGTAGTGCTCGATGGCGGCCATCAGCCACAACCGATCACACAGATGATTGAGGCGGCGCCGGGGATCGGTCGAGCTGGTCGGCCCGAGCGTGCGCGAGATGAAGAACTCGACCTGGTCGAGCAGCGGCTGCGGGTCCACGCCGCGGGCCACCATGAACTCGTGCAGCGCGCGTTCGTGGACATCGGCGTGCGTCGCCTCCTGACCGATGAAGCCGCGGATGTCGTCGGCCAGTTTCGGGTCTTTCACCAGCGGCAACGCCTCGTTGAGGGTGACGACGAACCAGCGTTCCATCGCGGGCAGGACGATGTTGAGGACGCTGATCACATGTGATGCGACCGGATGCCCGGGGATCCAGTGCAGCGGGACGTCGGAGAGGTCGAAATGCACTTTGCGGGCCTGAATCTGCACTGGACCCGGGCCGTACTCGCCCTTGATCCGACGCAATCGCAGCATGCGGGCCTCCCTCCTCGAGACTTTCGAAGTGTACGGAACGGTACTACCCGGGACCGCCAGGGCGGACCGCTCGTATCGGCCGGCTCTCGATGGCGTTGATGGTCAACGAGCGGCGGCGGATCTGCCACCTTCCGCCGGTTCGCCGATATTCGTCGTCGTAACGCAGATGCCACACCACATCGGTGAGCCCGTCGGCTCGCCGGCTCCAATGGTGAGCGATGCAGGCGATGCGCCCCCGTGCGTTATCCGGCTGCGGGCCGGCGTCGTAGACCTGCCCGACCAGCGCGTGCTCGGTCCGCAGCATCGCGTCGACCGCGGCGACCGCGGCGCGGATCTCGGCGTGGCCGCGGTGGGTGACGACCGGGTCGAGGGTGGTCGGCGGGTCGGGCACCGACAGCTCGGCGTCCTTAGTGAAAAGGTCTGTGACAGAACTGAACTGGCGATCATCGACACCGGCCGCATACCGGTGCACCAGTTCGCCCAGCGCGCTGCGATCAGCCGGCGAAAGCGTCACGCCGACAGCGACAGCCGTTGCGCGCACGCCGACAACACGTCCTTGGCCTGCTTGATGTCGGTGAGGGGTGGCATCGCCAGCACCACCCGGTCGGCGCCCTGGTCGGCCAGCCGGCCGGCACGGTCGGCATCGATCTTGGTAACCAGGTGGCCCAGCGACACCTCAAGAGCGGCCGGGTCACGCCCGGCCGCCGTCGCCTCGTCGCGCATGAGCCCGATCAACGACGCCAGCTCGGCACCGGCGACCCCGAGCGGCTGAAAGCCATCGCCCAATCGGCCCGCGCGCCGCGCGGCCGCCCTGCTGTGTCCGCCGATGTGCACCGGTACATGCTGCGCAGCGGGTTTGGGGTGACACATGGCGTCGTCGAAGTCGAAAAACTCACCGTGATGGCTGACTCCGCGCGGGCGGTCCTCCCACAGCGCACGCAGCACCGCCAGCTGCTCGTCGGCGCGCCGGCCACGGCTGTCGAAGGCGGCCCCGCACGCTTCGACTTCTTCTCGCAGCCAACCCACTCCCACGCACAGCCTCAGCCTGCCGCCGGACAGCGCATCCACCGTGGCCGCCCGCTTCGCAAGCACGACCGGGTGGTGGTTGGGCAGCACCAGCACCCCGGTGGCCAAGCCGAGCCGCTCGGTGTGCCCGGCGACAAAAGCCAGCAGGTCCAAGGGGTCGGGCACCGGGCAGTCGGGCGGCAGTCCCACCCGTCCGGAGCTCTCATAGGGATAGACGCTGTCGTACCGGGTCACCAGCACGGTGTGCTCGACGGCGACGATCGATTCGAAACCACAGGCCTCCAGATGCCGCGCGAAGCTGGCCATCCAGCGTGGATCCGCGGTGACGCCGGCGTCCACGGGGGCGACCACCGCAACCTTCAAGGCGCCGTCCATGGCGTTCGAAACTAACAGGCAGCCACCGCCCGCCCTCCTTCCCGGTGGTCCGGCACCGGCAGCCGGGCGGTGACCGCTTGGTTAACGTTCGACTTCTCGACGAGCCGACTCGTATCTGCGTCGTTACGATGCACGGGGTAGTCGCGACGAATCCAGAGGACATATGAGTAGTGACCGCACAGTGGTAGCCACCACTGTCAAAAGCCCATGCGCTTCGACCGGTGACCACATCGCTGTGTGGCGAGGTCGGTCCGGGTGCCTTACCGTTATCGGTGTGGGCGGCTCAGTGGGCGTTAACCAGGCGTTATCTGGCAGGGCGGTGAACGCCGGTGGCTGATCAGGAGCGCAAGCGGGGGTCCGGGTACGGCCTGGGGCTGTCGACCCGCACCCAGGTGACCGGGTATCAGTTCCTGGCCCGCCGCACTGCGGTGGCGTTGACGCGGTGGCGGGTGCGGATGGAGGTCGAACCCGGCCGGCGGCAAGCCCTGGCCGTGGTCGCGTCCGTGTCGGCCGCCGTGGTGATCTGCCTTGGGGCGCTGCTGTACTCGTTCATCAGCCCGTCCGGCCAGATGAACGAGTCGCCGATCATCGCCGACCGCGACACCGGAGCCCTCTACGTCAAGGTGGGCAACACCTTATATCCGGCATTGAACCTGGCGTCCGCCCGGCTGATCACCGGCCGCGCCGACAACCCGCACAAGGTGCGGGCAAGTCAGATCGCCCAGCAGCCGCACGGGCCGCTGGTGGGAATCCCGGGCGCGCCGTCGGCGATCTCACCGACCAGCCCGTCGTCGTCGTCGTGGCTGGTGTGCGACACCGTGGCCACCACCTCGGGCGTGGGGGCACCGTCGCCGGTCACCGTCACGGTGATCGACGGCAACCCAGATCTGTCCGGTCGCCGCAAAGTGGTCACCGGGTCCGACGCGGTGGTGCTGCGCTACGACAACGCCACCTGGGTGATCCGGGAGGGGCGCCGGTCCCGTATCGACGCGTCCAACCGGGCGGTGCTGCTGCCGCTGGGGGTGACGCCCGAGCAGGTCAATCAGGCCCGCCCGATGAGTCGCGCGCTTTTCGACGCCATACCGGTGGGACCCGAGCTGGCGGTACCCAAAGTGCCCGACGCCGGCAGCCCGGCTGGGTTCCCCGGTGCCCCGGGGCCGGTGGGAACGGTGTTCACCACCCCGCAGATCAGTGGGCCGCAACAGTATTCGGTGGTGCTCTCCAACGGAGTGCAGACGGTGACCGAGGTGGTGGCGAAGATCCTGCAGAACGCCGCCGTGAGCCCGATGGCTTCAGCGCCGGTGGTCTCACCCTCGGCGTTGGCCATGATGCCGGTCGTCACCGGCCTGGACTTGTCGGCTTATCCCGAGGGCCCGCTGAAAGTCACCGACATGCGTGACAATCCGGCGACCTGCTGGTGGTGGGCGAAGACAACCGGTGAGGACCGGGCCCGCGTCCAGGTGGTATCGGGGCCCACAGTTCCGATCGGCACCGGTGATACCAGCAAGGTCGTCTCACTGGTCAAAGCCGATCCGTCGGGCCGCGAGGCCGACCGGGTCTTCTTCGGTCCCGACTTCACCAATTTCGTCGTCGTCACCGGCAACGATCCGGGCGCTGCGACAGCGGAATCGCTATGGTGGCTGTCAGATTCGGGCGTACGTTTCGGCGTGGACAACAGCCGCGAAGCCCGCACCGCGCTGGGCCTGAGCGGGTCGCCCAACCCGGCACCGTGGGTGGCGTTGCGACTGCTGGCGCCGGGCCCAACCTTGTCGCGCGCCGATGCGCTGGTGCGCCACGACACTCTCCCGACGGATAAGAACCCTGCAGAGTTGGCGGTGCCTAAGTGAAACGTGGATACGCGCGGCCGACCCCGGAGCGAGCTCCGATGGTCAAGCCGGAGAACATCGTCCTGCCGACACCGCTGAGTGTCCCGCCACCGGAGGGCAAACCGTGGTGGATCGTGGTCGTCGGCGTGCTGGTCGTCGGGCTACTGGTCGGCATGGTCGGGATGACAGTGGCCAGCGGATCCCGGACCTTCCTGGGCGCCGGGTCGATCTTTCCGATCTTCATGATCGGTGGTGTCGCGATGATGATGTTCGGCGGCCGATTCGGCGGTCAGCAGCAGATGAGCCGACCGAAGCTCGACGCGATGCGCGCCCAGTTCATGCTGATGCTGGACATGCTGCGTGAAACCGCGCAGGAGTCGGCCGACAGCATGGACGCCAATTACCGTTGGTTCCACCCGGCACCTACGACGCTGGCCGCGGCGGTCGGGTCATCGCGGATGTGGGAGCGCAAGCCGGACGGCAAAGATCTTAACTTCGGCATCGTGCGGGTCGGGGTGGGCATGACCCGTCCAGAGGTGACCTGGGGCGAGCCGCAGAACATGCCGACCGACATCGAGCTCGAGCCGGTCACCGGCAAGGCGTTGCAGGAATTCGGTCGCTATCAAAGCGTCGTCTACAACCTGCCGAAAATGGTGTCGCTGCTGGTCGAGCCGTGGTACGCGCTGGTGGGCGAGCGTGAGCAGGTGCTGAGCCTGATGCGGGCGATCATCTGCCAATTGGCGTTCTCGCACGGTCCCGACCACATGCAGATGATCATCGTCACCTCCGATGTGCGGCGGTGGGAGTGGGTGAAGTGGCTGCCGCACTTCGGCGACCCGCGCCGCGGTGACGCCGCCGGCAACGCCCGGATGGTGTACTCGTCGGTGCGCGAGTTCGCCGCCGAACAGGCCGAGTTGTTCGCCGGCCGCGGATCGTTCACCCCGCGCCACGCCACGTCGTCAGCGGAGACACCGACACCGCATCACCTGATCGTCGCCGACATCGTGGACCCGCAGTGGGAATACGTGATCAGCACCGAAGGCGTCGACGGGGTGACCTTCTTCGACCTGACCGGTGAATCGATGTGGACGACTTCGGCGCAGCGGGTGCTGCGGTTCACCGACCGGGTCGGAACCGTCGAGACGTTGCCGCGCGATCGCGACACCTGGATGGTGATCGACGACAACGCCTGGTTCTTCGCCTTGGCCGATCGGGTGACCGAAGCAGAAGCCGAACAGTTCGCGCAAGGGATGGCGCACTGGCGACTGGCCGAGGCCTACGAGGAGATCGGCCAGCGAGTCGTTCACATCGGCGCGCGAGACATTTTGTCCTACTACGGAATCGACGACCCGGCTGTGATCGACTTCGGGGAACTGTGGAACGCGCGGCACGACTCGCTGGGACGGTCGCGTCTGCGGGTGCCGTTCGGCAACCGTGCCGACAACGGCGAACTGGTGTTCTTGGACATGAAGTCCCTTGACGAAGGTGGCGACGGACCGCACGGGGTGATGTCGGGAACCACCGGGTCGGGAAAGTCGACGCTGGTGCGTACCGTGATCGAGTCGCTGATGCTCGGCCACCCGCCCGAGGAACTGCAGTTCGTGCTGGCTGACCTCAAGGGTGGATCGGCGGTCAAGCCGTTCGAGGGTGTGCCGCACGTGTCGCGGATCATCACCGACCTGGAAGACGACCAGGCGCTGATGGAGCGATTCCTGGACGCGCTGTGGGGCGAGATCGCCCGCCGCAAGGAGATCTGCTTCAGCGCCGGAGTCGACGACGCCAAGGAATACAACGACATGCGGTCCCGGATGCGGGCTCGCGGCCAAGACCTGCCGCCGCTGCCGATGCTGGTGGTGGTGATCGACGAGTTCTACGAGTGGTTCCGCATCATGCCGACGGCGGTGGACGTGCTCGACTCGATCGGTCGCCAGGGCCGCGCGTACTGGATCCACCTGGTGATGGCGTCGCAGACCATCGAGAGCCGAGCCGAGAAGCTCATGGAGAACATGGGTTACCGGTTGGTGCTGAAGGCCCGTACCGCGGGTGCGGCACAGGCCGCCGGTGTGCCGAACGCGGTGAACCTGCCGGCTCAGGCCGGACTCGGGTATTTCCGGAAGAGCCTCGAGGAAATCGTCCGGTTCCAAGCCGAGTTCATGTGGCGGGACTACCGCCGCGGGGTGTCCCTCGACGACGATCAGCGGCCGCTGGTGCACTCCGTCGATTACATTCGCCCACAACTGTTCACTACTGCGTTTACGCCGCTCGAAGTCAGCCACGGCGGTCTGGGTCCCAACGGCGAGGTGTCGACGAACGGCCGGGACGGCGAAGTCAACGGCGAGGTCAATGGGGAACGGGGTACCGGCGGGGGCGGCGGCGAACCCGAGGAAGAAGAAGACGAGGGTTTCCGGACACCCAAAGTCGGTACGGTGATCATCGATCAGCTGCGCCGAATCGATTTCCAGCCCTACCGGTTGTGGCAACCGCCGCTCGACGTGCCGGTCGCGATCGACGACTTGGTCGACCGGTTCCTCGGCCGCCCATGGCAGCAGAACTACGGCTCGGCGCGCAACCTGATCTTCCCGCTCGGCATCATCGACCGGCCGTTCAAGCACGACCAGCCGCCGTGGACGGTGAACACCTCCGGGCCCGGCTCCAACGTGCTGATCCTGGGTGCCGGCGGCTCGGGGAAGACCACGGCGCTGCAGACGCTGATCTGCTCGGCCGCGTTGACGCACACCCCCGAGCAGGTGCAGTTCTACTGCCTGGCCTACAGCGGCACCAGCTTGACCACGGTCGCGGGGCTGCCGCATGTGGGCAGTGTCGTCGGTCCCACCGACCCATACAGCGTTCGGCGCACCGTAGCCGAGGTGCTGGGATTGGTGCGCGACCGCAAACGCACCTTCCTCGAATACGACGTCCCGTCGATGGATGTGTTCCGGCGGCGCAAGTTCGGCGGCGAATCCGGTCGGGTGCCCGACGACGGCTTCGGCGACGTATACCTGGTGATCGACAACTACCGGGCACTCGCGGAAGAAAACGAGGTCCTGATCGAGCAGGTGAACGTGATCATCAATCAGGGACCGTCGTTCGGCGTCCATGTGGTGGTCACCGCCGACCGGGAGTCGGAGTTGCGGCCGCCGGTGCGCAGCGGCTTCGGATCGCGGATCGAGTTGCGGCTGGCCGCGGTCGAGGACGCCAAGCTGGTGCGGTCCCGGTTCGCCAAGGACGTCCCGGTCAAGCCTGGCCGCGGGATGGTCGCGGTGAACTACGTCCGGCTGGAAAGTGACCCCCAGTCGGGTCTGCACACCCTGGTGGCGCGCCCCGCGCTGGACGTCACGCCGGACACGATCTTCGAGTCGGACAGTGTGGTCGAAGCGGTTCGCCCGCTCGCGGTGGGTCAAGCCCGTCCGGTGCGCAGGCTGCCTGCCCGGTTCGGGCTGGAGCAGGTGCGGGCGGTGGCCGCGAACGACCACCGGCAGGGTGTCGGCGCTGGTGGAATCGCCTATGCAGTATCGGAATTGGATCTGCAGCCGGTGTATCTGAATTTCGCCGACAACGCGCACCTGATGGTGACGGGCCGGCGGGAGTGCGGCCGCACCACCACGCTGGCCACCATCATGGCCGAGATTGGCCGGGTGTACGCGCCGGGTGCCAGTACCGCGCCGCCCACCTCGCGTCCCTCGGCCCAAGTCTGGCTGGTGGACCCACGCCGCCAGCTGCTCACCGCGCTGGGCTCGGATTACGTCGAGAAGTTCGCCTACAACCTCGACGGCGTTGCGACGATGATGGAACAGCTCGCGGCCACGCTGACCCGTCGCGAGCCGCCGCCCGGTCTGTCCGCGGAGGAGTTGCTGTCGCGGTCGTGGTGGAGCGGGCCGGAGATCTTCTTGATCATCGATGATGTGCAGCAGCTGCCGCCCGGCTTCGACTCGCCGCTGCACAAGGCCGCGCCATGGGTCACCCGGGCGGCCGACGTCGGGTTGCACGTGCTCGTCACCCGTACGTTCGGCGGCTGGTCCTCGGCGGGCAGCGACCCGATATTGCGAGCGCTGCACCAAGCCAACGCGCCGTTGCTGGTCATGGACGCCGACCCAGATGAGGGCTTCATCCGCGGCAAGATGAAGGGTGGTCCGCTGCCTCGTGGCCGTGGCCTGCTGATGGCCGAAGACACCGGGGTGTTCGTCCAGGTGGCGGCCACCGACTTGCGTCGCTGACCCGCCAGTAGGTCTCCCTCGACTCGGCCGGCCGGAAGGTCGACCGGGTTTTTGGGTTGGCTCGGTGTCGCCCGCCAAGTGGCGTCAGCGACGTCGAACGTGTATTGGTTGCGAGTTTCTGTCGTACCTTTCGCGGTGGTTGCACGCTCGGCGACACGCCGTCCAGGCCGACCGCGTTTTTGGCTCCCAAACAGCCGATGAACAGTGGTTGTCCAGCAATGAATAGTTGGCGCCGCCGGCGGCGTATCGCATTCGGGGCATTTAATCTCGGGATGAGTGCAATTGAAGCAGCGCCGATTTACGGCCAGCTGGAGGAGGACGGGGTTGGATTTCGGGGCGTTACCGCCGGAGATCAACTCGGGTCGGATGTATTCAGGTCCTGGGCCGGGGCCGATGCTGGCCGCTGCGTCGGCCTGGGACTCGGTGGCCGCCGAGCTGGGCACCGCGGCGGCCACCTATGACTCGGTGATCAGGGGTTTGACCAGCGAGGAATGGCTGGGTCCGGCCTCAGAGTCGGCCGCTGCGGCGGCCGCGCCGTATGTGGCGTGGATGGCAGATACCGCCACCCAGGCCGAACACACCGCCACCTCGGTGCGTGCGGCGGTGGGTGCTTATGAGACCGCGTTTTCTGCCACCGTGGCCCCACCGCTGATCGCGGCCAACCGCCTGCAGTTGACCCAGTTGACCGCCACCAACTTCTTCGGCCAAAACAGCCCGGCGATCGCAGCCACCGAAGCCCAATACAGCGAGATGTGGGCCCAAGACGCCGGTGCCATGTACGGCTATGCCGGGGCCTCGGCCAACGCCTCGGCGGTGACACCGTTCGCCAACCCGCCGCAGACCACCAACTCCAGCGGCCAACCCGGCCAGGACGCCAGCAGTGCGGCGTCGAAGGTCGCCTCGGCCATACCCCAAGCGCTGCAGCATCTTTCCTCTGCCACCGCGTCGTCGACCCTGACCTCGGCGGCCACCACAACCACCACCACCACCACCACACCAACAGACCCGCTGACCTGGCTCTACAACCAGCTCCTCGGACTCACCGGCGCCAACCGCACGATAGTGGGACAGCGAACGGTCGGTGATCTGGGCTATTTTCCGCTGGGTATGGCGCAGTTCAACGCCTCGATCGGGCAGCAGTTGATTCCGGGGACGCCCGGTGGTGCTGGCGCAGGCGGTAGCTCACCGTTGGCGCCCGGCGGCTGGGGCCCGGGCCCGTGGGGGGCGGCCCCCGGGGTTTCCGGTGGGGTGGGTCAGGCCGGCACCGTCGGGCGGCTGTCGGTGCCGTCGAGCTGGGCCGCAGCCGCCCCACCGGCCGGTCCGGCCACCGGCCCGGCCCCGGTCACCACCATCAGCGCCAGCTCCCACGGCGGACCCAACGGCCTGCTCCGCGGCGTCCCCATGAGCACCGCCGGCGCCGGGCGCCGCGCCACCGGCACCTTCGTCCACAAATACGGCTTCCGCCACACCGTCATGCCCCGCTCCCCGCTGACGGGATAGCGTCACCCGCGATTTTTTCCCGCGAGATTTTATCTGCGACCCCATGGTCGGCCGGCCGAGCAGTGCTGGGCGCCGCGGCACCCTCCTTACCAGCATTCGGTCTTTTCGCAGCTAGAGGGCGTCGTGTGAACATCTGCGGCCTTCCGGCGACAGCCCTGACCCCGCGCATCGCCGACACCAGCGACTGAGCCGGCGGCGCGAGCAGCGGCCCTTGCACCGGAGACCGATCTAACGTCAGCACTGAACTAAGTGCTCGTCGTTGTCGACCGGAAAAGCCGTCGGGAGAAAGCGCATCCAACCGTGACCACCAAGTGCGAAAGCTGACGGGGCAGAACCGCATTGGATTTCGGGGCGTTACCGCCGGAGGTCAACTCGGGTCGGATGTATTCAGGTCCTGGGCCGGGGCCGATGCTGGCCGCTGCGTCGGCCTGGGACTCGGTGGCCGCCGAGCTGGGCACCGCGGCGGCCACCTATGACTCGGTGATCAGGGGTTTGACCAGCGAGGAATGGCTGGGTCCGGCCTCAGAGTCGGCCGCTGCGGCGGCCGCGCCGTATGTGGCGTGGATGGCAGATACCGCCACCCAGGCCGAACACACCGCCACCTTGGTACGTGCGGCGGTGGGTGCCTACGAGACCGCGTTTTCTGCCACCGTGGCCCCACCGCTGATCGCGGCCAACCGCCTGCAGTTGACCCAGTTGACCGCCACCAACTTCTTCGGCCAAAACAGCCCGGCGATCGCAGCCACCGAAGCCCAATACAGCGAGATGTGGGCCCAAGACGCCGGTGCCATGTACGGCTATGCCGGGGCCTCGGCCAACGCCTCGGCGGTGACACCGTTCGCCAACCCGCCGCAGACCACCAACTCCAGCGGCCAACCCGGCCAGGACGCCAGCAGTGCGGCGTCGAAGGTCGCCTCGGCCATACCCCAAGCGCTGCAGCATCTTTCCTCTGCCACCGCGTCGTCGACCCTGACCTCGGCGGCCACCACAACCACCACCACCACCACCACACCAACAGACCCGCTGACCTGGCTCTACAACCAGCTCCTCGGACTCACCGGCGCCAACCGCACGATAGTGGGACAGCGAACGGTCGGTGATCTGGGCTATTTTCCGCTGGGTATGGCGCAGTTCAACGCCTCGATCGGGCAGCAGTTGATTCCGGGGACGCCCGGTGGTGCTGGCGCAGGCGGTAGCTCACCGTTGGCGCCCGGCGGCTGGGGCCCGGGCCCGTGGGGGGCGACCCCCGGGGTTTCCGGTGGGGTGGGTCAGGCCGGCACCGTCGGGCGGCTGTCGGTGCCGTCGAGCTGGGCCGCAGCCGCCCCACCGGCCGGTCCGGCCACCGGCCCGGCCCCGGTCACCACCATCAGCGCCAGCTCCCACGGCGGACCCAACGGCCTGCTCCGCGGCGTCCCCATGAGCACCGCCGGCGCCGGGCGCCGCGCCACCGGCACCTTCGTCCACAAATACGGCTTCCGCCACACCGTCATGGCCCGCTCGCCGGGAGGTGGGTGAGGATGCGCCGATGTCGACGAGCTGGGCGGTGAACGACACCTGCCTCACACAATAATCAAGGGTGAACAGTGTGTAGCCGATGATGAACAATCGTCAGCCAGGAGTGAATAGTTAGCGCCGATGCGGCTTGGCCCGACAGACGGCATTTACGCTCGTTATCGACGGCCTCGAAGGCCGTTGAGGCTTAAAGCAATTAGAGGAGGAGACCACATGTCGTTCGTGACCACACAGCCCGAGCTGTTGACCGCGGCCGCCGGCAACCTGACCGGTATCGGCTCAGCGGTGGCCGCTCAGAACGCAGCTGCGGCGGCACCCACGACCGGGGTAGTTCCGGCAGCCGCGGACGAGGTATCGGCGTTGACCGCTGCTCAGTTCGCTGCGCATGCGCAGCTGTACCAGGCGGTGAGCGCCCAGGCCGCCGCGATCCATGAGATGTTCGTCAACACCCTGGGCACCAGCGCCGGTTCCTACGCGGCGACCGAGGCCGCCAACGCGGCCGCGGCCGGCTGAGGAGGACTGTAGTGGTCGATTTTGGCGCATTGCCGCCGGAGATCAACTCCGCGCGCATGTACGCCGGCGCCGGCTCGGCACCGCTGCAGGCCGCGGCGTCATCCTGGAACGCGATTGCTGCCGAGCTCAGTTCGGCCGCCACCGGGTACGACACCGTCGTCACGCGACTGGCCAGCGAGGAGTGGCTGGGTCCCGCCTCGACGCAGATGGCGAGCGCCGTGTCGCCGTACGTGACGTGGATGGGCAACACTGCAGCCCAGGCCGAGCAATCGGCCGTTCAGGCCCGATCTGCCGCAGCCGCCTACGAACAGGCGTTTGCGGCGACGGTACCCCCGCCGCTGATCGCGGCTAACCGCGCGACGCTGACACAGGCGCTGCAGACCAACGTCCTGGGTCAGAACAGCAGCCTGATCGCGCAGCTCGAATCCCAGTACAGCGAGATGTGGGCGCAAGACGCGTCGGCGATGTATCAATACGCGGGCCAGTCCGCGGCCGCCGCCAAGGTGCCGCAGCTGGCGGCACCGGCGGCGATCGCCAATCCCGCCGGTCAGGCCATCCAAGCTGCCGCCGTCACCCAGGCTGCGGCGACCCCGGCCGCCACCACGACGGACCCGCTGACACAGCTGCTCCAGTCGATTCAGACCTACCTGACCAACCTCACCATCCCCAACCCGCCCACCACGACCGACCCGAGCGGCATTTTCCAGCTGTTGTTCGGCACCAGCACGCTGCCCAACTCGCTGTCGGCGTTGGTGAACGACTACGCGCCGTACGCGGGTTTCTTCTACAACACCGAAGGTCTGCCCTACTTCAGCATCGGTATGGCCAACAACTTCGTGCAGTCGGCAAAGACCTTGGGGCTTCTGGGCGGGGCTGCGCCTGCCGCCGCACCCGCCGCTGGTGGTGCCGCCGCTGGTGGTGCCGCCGCCGGTGGCTTGGGCGCCGGTCTGGGCGCCGGCTTGGGAGGTGGCCTTGGTGGTGCACCGGTGGCCGCCGGTGTCGGCTCGGGCGCCTCGGCCGGGGGACTTTCGGTACCGCCCAGCTGGTCGACCGCCACGGCACCGGCGACGGCTCCCGCGAACGCCGGGCCGCTGCCGGTCACCAGCATCAGCGGTGCCCCGGAAGGTTCCGGTGCCGGAAACCTGTTGGGCGGCATGCCGCTTGCGGGTGCGGGCGGCATGGGCCCCGGTGGTGCCGGTCCGCGCTACGGGTTCCGGCCCACCGTGATGACTCGACCGCCGTTCGCCGGATAGCCCGGAGAACCGCTAATGCGGGCTGTTGCCCGACCGTGGGCACGCCCGCAGCGCGGGTGGTCGTCTGGAGTCAATCCCATTCGAGGATGAGTGCCATCTCCGGACAGGCGGCCACCCCTTCGCGACTCAGCTGAGCATCCTCGGGCCTGACCTCATGCTCTTCGAGGATCGAGTAACCCGAATCGTCGATCGGGAACAGCTCAGGGTCCACGGCGTAACACTGCGCATGCCCGACGCACTTCGGCCGGTCGAGACGAACCTTCATCTGCGGTGTCTTTCCCTCGGTCGCGGTGAGCGCACCTACGATATGACACTGCCCACGATGTCGGGCTGAAGCGAGGACAGGAACAGCAGCGGATGAGCAGCTCCGACAGCGGCCAATTCGGTAGCTTTCATCTGCCGCGGCTGGAGTTCTCTACGTTGCCGCTGGCAGCCGATCGCGGGCTGGGCTGGAAGATGCTGCGCGACGCCGGCCCGGTGGTCTTCATGAACGGCTGGTACTACCTGACACGGCGCGAAGATGTCCTGCCGGCGCTGCGCAATCCCAAAGCGTTCTCGTCGCGACTTGCGCTGCAACCGCCCGGCAGCCCGTTTCCGGTCGTACCGCTTGCCTTCGACCCGCCGGAGCACACCCGCTACCGGCAAATCCTGCAGCCGTACTTCAGTCCGCACGGGTTGAGTAAGTCGCTACCGGTATTGCGGCGCCATGCGGGCGACATGATCGACGCCATCGCCGCCCGGCGCGAGTGTGAGGTGATGGCCGATCTGGCCAGCCTTTATCCGTTCCAAGTTTTCCTCGACCTCTACGGTCTGCCGCTGGCGGATCGGGACCGCTTGATCGCCTGGAAAGATGCGGTGATCGGGGACAAGCCGTTTCCCAGCGAAGCCGACGTTGCCGCCGGCCGCGCGCTGTACGACTACCTCGCCGACGCCATCCAGCAACGCCGGTGCAACCCCGGCACCGACATGTTGTCGCATGTGATGGCCCGCGGCTTCAGCGATCTCGAGCTGCTCGGCATGAGCCACCTGCTGATACTCGCCGGCCTGGATACCGTGACGGCCGCGATAGGTTTCGCTCTGCTCGAACTGGCGCGCAGACCGCAGCTGAGCACCACACTGCGCGACAACCCCAAGCAGATTCGGGTTTTCGTCGAAGAGATCGTCCGCCTGGAGCCATCGGCGCCGGTGGCGCCCCGGGTCACCACCCAAACCGTCACGGTCGGCGGCATGGTGCTGCCCGCGGGCTCACCGGTGCGGTTGTGCATGGCCGCGGTCAACCGCGACGGTACCGACGAGGTGTCCACCGACGAACTGGTCATGGACGGCAAGATCCACCGGCACTGGGGGTTCGGCGGCGGTCCGCACCGCTGCCTGGGTTCGCATCTGGCACGGATGGAACTGACCGTGATCGTCGACGAGTGGCTCACCAGAATCCCCCGATTCGAGCTGACGCCGGGCTACACGCCAGAGATCAAATTCCCGTCGAAGACCTTCGCGCTCACGTCCCTGTCCCTGCTTCTACCCTGACGCCGCGAGCACCGGGATCGCCGGCACGCCCCTTTGGTGCGGCCAGATTTTATGGCTGCTTGTATAGACCGATTTCGGAGAGGACGATGGTCTTCGGCACCGCGCGGGCCGGCGACCTGCGGAGGACGGCCGCCCAGCGGACGTCCGCCCAGGTGGCGGCATACCGGGAACGCCACGAGTCCGCATACCAATTCTTGATAATGAGGTTACCGAGTTATTACCCGAGATGAACGGTTGTTGCCGGTTGGTGAACAGTTGCGAACACCTGCCGTCGCGAGGGGCGCGGACCAACGCCGCGATCTAATCTTTTGCCAGGAGGCGAAGCTCTGAGGAGGGAAACTAGATGTCGTTTGTCACCACACAGCCCGAAGCGCTGACTTCGGCCGCCGGTACCTTGCAGGGCATCGGCTCGTCGATAAGTGCTCAGACCGCGGCTGCAGCGGCCCCGACGACGGGGGTGGTTCCGGCGGCTGCCGATGAGGTGTCAGCGCTGACCGCCGCGCAGTTCGCGGCACACGCTCAGATGTACCAGTCGGTGAGCGCGCAAGCTGCGGCCATTCGCGAGATGTTCGTCAACACCCTCGGCACCAGCGCCGGGTCGTATGCGGCCACCGAGGCTGCCAACGCGACCGCAGCCGGCTGAGAACCGAACTGACCAACCAGCGGCCGAAGAGGTTGTAGACGGTGGATTACGCGGCGATACCCCCGGAGATCAACTCCGGGTTGATCTACGCGGGCCCGGGATCGGGCCCCATGCTGGCCGCTGCGGCGGCCTGGGATGAGCTCGCGGCGATGCTCTACGCGACGGCGTCGTCCTACGGTTCGCTGGTCTCGGACGTGACGAGTTCGTGGCAGGGACCGGCGTCGGCTTCGATGTCCGCGGCGGCCACGCCGTATGTTTCGTGGCTCAGCGGCACCGCCGGCCAAGCCGAACTGACCGGCGCCCAGGCCAAGGCCGCGGCAGCCGCCTATGACGCCGCATTCGCGATGACGGTGCCGCCGCCGGTGATCGCGGCCAACCGGGCCCTGCTGATGGCGCTGATCGCGACGAACTTCTTCGGCCAGAACACCCCGGCGATCATGGCCACCGAGGTGCTTTACATGGAGATGTGGGCCCAGGATGCCGCGGCGATGTACGGGTATGCGGGCACGTCGGCGGCGGCCGCGACATTGCCGTCGTTCCACTCTCCGCTGCCCACGACCAACTCGGCCGGGGTGGCCGAACAGGCGGCGGCGGTCGCCCAGGCGGCCGGCACCTCGGCCGGCACAACTACGCAGACCGTTTCACCGTTGACCTCGGCGGTGTCGACACCGCTGAGCACCGCGGTGTCGATGCCACTGAGCACCGCGGCGGTGGCGCCGGACACGGTATCGGGTGTTGCCTCGACCGTCGCGGCGACGTCGTCGTCAAGCACGAGCTCAACGGTCTCGGGGGTGAGTTCCTCGTCTTTTACCGCTGCGTCGGCGCTCGGCTCGGCGACCGGCATGGCCTCAGGTACCAGCTCGTCGATGTCGGGTTCCAGCCTGGCGCTGCTGGGTTCGGCGAGTGCGCTGATGAAGTCGATGAGCCCGGCGGCCAGCGTTTTGACCAACAGTCTGCAAGCGTGGGGATCGGCGTTCGGCAGCGGAGTCGGCTCCAGCATGGTCAATTCAGCCGGTATGAGCAGCGCCGGCATGACGGCCAGTGTCGGTCGGGCCGCCACCCTCGGCGTGCTGTCCGTGCCGCAGGGCTGGACGTCGGCAGCCCCGGCATTCAGCCAGATGTCCTCGATCGTGCCAGCCACCGGTGCCAACGCTGTCCCGGCGGTCGCGGCCGCTAACCCTGGTGTGTTCCCGCCGCCCTTGGCCACGCTGGCCGGGCGCGAGTCCACTCCGATGGTGAGTACTCCGCGGTTCGATATACGTCCCACCGTGGTGCAACGCCCGGTGGCCGCCGGTTAGGAAGGGGGAGCTTCCGTGTGTTTCAGGTCGGCGGATATGCCAACTGTGTAACTGGTCCGGCCATCAGAACTACAACAATCCGAATGATCACCAGTAAGGAGAGCACGTAAATGCCTACTCGTTTTATGACTGACCCGAATGCCATGCGTTCGATGGCGGGGCGGTTTGATGTGCACGCCCAAACCGTGGAAGACGAGGCCCGCAAGATGTGGGCGTCGTCGGTCAACATCGCCGGTGCCGGCTGGAGCGGCACCGCCCAGATGAGCTCCTACGACACCATGGGCCAAATGAACCAGGCGTTTCGCAACATCGTCAACATGCTGCACGGCGTACGCGACGGACTGATCCGCGACGCCAACAACTACGAACAGCAAGAACAGGCCAGCCAGTCCCTGCTGCGCAGCTGACCCCCTCTTCGACCTAATCCGAAAGGACACCACCTATGAGCATCAACTACCAATTCGGTGACGTCGACGCCCACGGCGCCACCATCCGCGCCCAAGCCGCCTCCCTAGAAGCCGAACACCAAGCCATCGTGCGCGACGTGCTGGCCGCCGGCGACTTCTGGGGCGGCGCAGGCTCAGTGGCCTGCCAAGAATTCATCACCCAACTGGGCCGCAACTTCCAGGTCATCTACGAACAAGCCAACTCTCATGGCTCCAAAGTCCAAACCGCCGGCTCCAACATGAACAGCACCGACAACGCCGTCGGCTCCAGCTGGGCCTAGACACCTACCACACAACGCGGTAGCACACCTAAGCTAGAGGTTGTGCGACCGCGTTGTGTGGTGTGCTGGGACTCGACTGACACGAGAATGGTGAATGGACCAACAAGGTACCCGGACTGACGTCACCGTCAACGTTGAAGGCTTCTGGATGCTGCAGGCGTTGCTGGATATTCGCCATGTCGCGCCGGAACTGCGGTGTCGGCCGTACGTGTCGACCGACTCCAGCGACTGGTTGTTCGAGCACCCCGGCATGACGGTGATGCGCGAGCAAAGCATCGTCGTTGAGGACGAGGTCGATGAGCAGATAGCGGCCCGGATGCGGGTGCTGGCGGCGCCTGACCTCGAGGTCGTCGCGCTGCTCTCTCGGGGCAAGCTGCGCTACGGCGTTCCCGGGGAAGAAGAAGAGCAGCAGGTCGGATCCCGCGACATCCCCGAAAACGAGTTCCGGGTGGTGTTGGCCCGGCGCGGCACGCACTGGGTGTCTGCGGTGCGTGTCGGCGACGAGATCACCGTCGACGATGTGGCGGTGACCGACACCGCCTCGATCGCGGCGCTGGTATTCGACGGGCTGGAATCCATTCACCACTCAGACCCTGCACAGATCAATGCGGTCAACGTGCCCTTGGACGAGATGCTGGAAGCTACCAAGGCGTGGCAAGACGCGGGTTTCAACGTGTTTTCCGGCGGGGATTTGCGGCGACTGGGCATCAGCGCGGCCACCGTGGCCGCATTGGGGCAGGCGTTGGCTGATCCACAGGCCGAGGCAGCGGTGTACGCGCGGCAGTACCGCGACGATGCCAAGGGCCCCAGTGCGTCGGTGCTGTCGTTGAAGGACGGATCCGGGGGCCGGATCGCGCTGTATCAGCAGGCGCGCACCGCCGGTTCGGGCGAGACCTGGCTGGCAATCTGTCCGGCTACCCCGCAGCTGGTTCAGGTCGGAGTGAAGACAGTTATGGACACACTTCCGTACGGCGAGTGGAAAACCCATCGAAGAGTTTAATAAATCGTGTCGAATTGCAAGACACGGCAAGGCGTTTCCTTGAAATATTCGCTCGAGATGCGAACGGGCATCTATGCCCTAGGATTAACCCTTAGATTCGATCGGCAGCACAATTGGTAAATGCGAGGCGAGGCATATGAACACCGAATTCTTCGACCGGCACCTGCCGGGGCAGTCGGCGAAAAGTCAGGTTCTGGGTAAAGCGCCGGCCGGGGAGGTGACTCAGTGACCGCGGTGGTCGAGGCGCCGCAGCCCGGCGCCGAGGCCGTCTCGACTTCCCGGGCGGCCGTGATCAGCATCATGGCCGGTGAAGGCGTGCAGATCGGCGTGCTGTTGGACGCCGCTGCGCCGGTGTCGGTGATGATCGACCCGCTGCTCAAGGTCGTCAACAGCCGGCTTCGCGAGCTCGGACTGGCCGTGCTGGAAGCCCGCGGCCGGGGCCGCTGGGCGCTCTGCCTGGTCGACGGGACGCCACTGCGGGCCACCCAATCGCTGACCGAACAGGACGTCTACGACGGTGACCGGCTGTGGCTGCGGTTCCTCGAGGACACCGAGCACCGCTCCCAGGTCATCGAGCACATTTCGACGGCGGTGGCGGCCAACCTCGGCAAGCGGTTCGCCCCGATCGACCCCGTCGTCGCCATCCAGGTTGGCGCGGCCATGCTGGCGGTCGGAGTGCTGCTGGCCAGCGCGGCCCTGGGCTGGTGGCGCTTCCGGGATGACTCGTGGCTGTGCGCGGGCTTCGCCGCCGTGATCACGGTGGCGGTGTTCACCGTCGCGACGATGATTCTGATGCGAGCCGCCTCGGTGGCCGAGCGCCGAGTGGGCGACCTCATTCTGCTGAGCGCTTTGGCGCCGCTGGCCGTGGCGGCCGGTTCCGCCCCGCCCGGACCGGTCGGCGCGCCGAGCGGCGTGCTGGGAATGGGTGTCATCGGCGTCGGCTCGATGATCATCATGCGTTTCACCGGGCGACGCCTGGCCATTTACACGGCCCTGGTGACGATCAGCGTCGCGGCAACGGCAGCCAGCCTCGCCAGGATGCTGCTGCTCACTGGTCCGGTGACGTTGATGGCGTCTGTTCTGCTGGCCTGTGTGCTGGCCTACCACGGCGCGCCGGCGCTGTCGCGGTGGTTCTCTGGCATCCGGCTGCCGGTCTTCCCGTCCGCCACCAGCCGGTGGGTGTTCGAGGCGCGGCCGGATCTGCCGACCACGGTGTCGGTGTCCGGCGGCGGATCGCCGACGTTGGAAGGCCCGGCATCGGTGCGTGAGGTGCTGCTGCGCGCCGAACGGGCCCGCTCGTTCCTGAGCGGACTCCTGCTCGGGTTGGGTGTGCTGGTCGTCGTCTGCGCCACCGGGTTGGCCGACCCGCACACCGGGCAACGGTGGCTTCCACTGCTGCTGGCCGGATTCACTGCCGGTTTCCTGATGCTGCGTGGCCGCTCCTACATCGACCGCTGGCAATCGATCACGCTGGCGGTGACCGCCGTGACCATCGTCGTCGCCGTGATCGCGCGATACGTGCTGGTGCTGTCCTCCCCGCTTGCCGTCTCAATCGCGGCGGCGATCCTGGTGCTGCTGCCCGCAGCCGGACTGACCGCCGCAGCGGTAATACCCAACACGATCTACAGCCCACTGTTCCGCAAATTAGTGGAGTGGATCGAATACCTCTGCCTGATGCCGATATTCCCGCTGGCATTGTGGTTGATGAATGTTTATGCAGCGATCCGGTACCGGTAACCGCCCGCGGTGGGGTAGCCGGGCGGCCGCAGCCGCGGCGTCGTCCGTCCTGGTGGCTGCGGCCAATTTCGCCGGCGCGCCGTCCGCATATGCGGTCGATCCTCCGAACGTCCCGAGCAATGTCGGGCCGCCGGCGGACAGCCCGCCCGGACCGGCACTGCCGATGCGGCAGCAGTCCTATTGCACCGAACTCGGGGTGTTTCCGGGCACGGACTTTCGGGTGCAGCCCAAGTACATGGACATGCTGAACCTGCCGGAGGCCTGGCAGTTCGGCCGCGGCGCCGGGGTGAAGGTGGCGGTGATCGACACCGGCGTCAGCCCGCATCCGAGGTTTCCGCATCTGATCCCCGGCGGCGACTATGTGATGGCGGGCGGTGACGGGCTGTCCGACTGTGACGCTCACGGCACCCTCGTCGCGTCGATGATCGGGGCGGCGCCTGCCACCGGTGCGGAGGCCCCAGGCGCGCCGGCGCCGCGCAAGCCGCTGCCGGTTCCCACGAACGAACCGCCGCCCCCGCCACAGACCATCACGTTGTCCCAGCCGCCCCCGCCACCACCTCAGACAGTCATCATCAACCCGCCGGCGCCGCCACCGCAGTCGGGTGAGGAGGCACCAGGCGGTCAGGGCGGCCAGGGCGGTCAGCCTGCACAGCCGCCTGCAGCCCCAGGTCCGGCCGCAGGAGGCGCAGGCGGCGGAGGCGGCGGAGCCGCTGGCGGTGGTGCCGGAGGCGGAGGCGGTGGCGCTCCCGGCGCGGCCAGCAGGGGTCACGGCACGATCGTTGCGCCCAGCTATTCCGGCCGTCGGCACGTCAGCGCCATCGATCACTCCCGGCCCGCTGCGCCGGTACCCCTCGAGCCGCCACCGGCCGGGCCGTCCGATGCGTTCAGCGGAGTAGCCCCGGACGTCGACTTGATCTCGATCCGCCAGTTGAGCAACGCCTTCACGCTGAAGGACGCCTTCAACGGTGAGGAAGACCCGCAGACGCGGCAGAAGTCAGACAGCATCCGGACCCTGGCCCGGGCGATTGTGCACGCCGCGAATATGGGCGCCCAGGTGATCACTGTTTCCAACGTCATCTGCATGAGCTCGCGCAATGTCCTCGACCAGGCGGACCTGGGTGCCGCGGTGCGTTACGCGGCCGACGACAAGAACGCGGTGATCGTCGCCGCTGCCGGCGACGTGAGCCAGAAGGACTGCAAGCAGAACCCGACCTTCAATGCGTTGCACCCCGACGACCCGCGGGATTGGGGTGAGGCGACCACGGTGGTCACACCGGCATGGTTCGACCAGTATGTGCTGACGGTGGGGGCTGTGGACTCCAGAGGCGCACCGTTGGCCAGCAGCGTGGCCGGGCCGTGGGTGTCGATCGCCGCGCCCGGGACTGACGTCGTGGGGTTCTCCACCAAAGATGACGGGCTGGTCAACGCGGTTGACGGTGCGGACAACACGCTGGTGCCGCCGCTTGGCACCAGCTTCGCGACCGCGATCGTGTCGGGCGTGGCGGCCCTGGTCCGCGCCAAGTATCCCGAGCTGTCGTCGCATCAGATCATCAACCGGCTGATCCACACGGCCCGTCCTCCTGCGCGAGGGATCGACAACCAACTCGGCTACGGCGTCGTCGACCCGGTAGCGGCGCTGACGTGGGATGTGCCCGAAGGCCCGGTGCTGCCGACCAGGTCGGCACCGCTGCCGATGCCGCCGCCGCCACCGCCGCGCAACATGACGCCGGTGTGGGTGGCCGGCGGCGGGCTGGCCGGCGTGCTGCTGTTGGTCGGCGCGGTGTTCGGGGGAGCGGTGTTGATGCGACGGAGGCAGGAAGAATGAGCAGGCAGGGCCGCTTCGGATTAGCGCTGTCGTGGCCACGCGTCACTTCAGTATTCGTCATCGACGTTGCGGTGCTGGCGCTGGCCAGTCACTGGCCCACGGCGTGGGACACCGACCACATCGCGTGGTGGGCGGGTGTGGCCATCGTCGTCGCGGTGGCGATCGTCGGCTTGGTCAGCTATCACCGCAACACCTTCGCGTCGGCGCTGACGTCCCGCATGCTCGACCGGTTCGCCGATCCGCAGGCGATGCTGACCACGGGCCGCACGCCCGCCGTTGACCACCACCGCCGATTCGGCCGCGAAGTCGTCGGGATACGCGAATTCCAGGGTCTGCTGGTCTCGGCGATCGCCGTCGAACCCCGAGACGATGTCGCGGTCGGACGGCATCGCCCCCGGGAGAGCACGCTGGCCACGTTGCCGCTGGGCGTCGTGGTGGACCGGCTGCGTCAGTTCGACGTGCGCCTCGACGAGATCGACATCGTCTCGGTGGGAATGCGGTCGGCGGACGCCGATCCGGACCCGCAGTCCGGGGAGCCTTCGGCGCTTAACGAGCACCGCACCTGGCTGGTGCTGCGGATGGATCCGCTGCGCAATGTCGCCGCGGTCGCCGCGCGCGATTCGGTGGCCGCCACCCTGGCGGCGGCCACCGAACGGCTCGCCTTCGACCTTGACGGGCGCTACTGCGCGGCCCGCCCGGTGACGGCCGACGAATTCGCCGATCTGGACGCCGCGGTGTTGGCGGGTCTGGAACCGGCTCGCGTCAGCGCCCGCCGGCGCCGTCTGAAGCACAACGAGCCTGCGGGACCCAACGAGTACGTGACCAGTTTTTGGGTGTCGCCCCAAAACATTTCGTCCGACACGTTGAAGCAGCTGTGGCTGCCGGAAGCCAATGCGACGGCGGTGACGGTCAAACTCACCGCCTGCCGCGGCGGCGCCGACATGTCCGTGTGGGTCCGCTACCACAGCCACGAGCGGCTGCGCCGAGAGGCGTGGCGGGGTCTGCATCGTCTCACCGGGCGCCAGTTGGCCGCGGTGAGCGCCAGCCTGCCGGTGCCGACGCGGCGCCCAGCGCTGGTGGTGCCGAGTCGACCGCTGGCCCACAGAGAACAGCTGTCCGTTCCGGTGACCCGGGTCTCGCCGCTCACGGCAGCCCCCGCGGGAGGCCACCGGTGACCAGCCCACCGGCTGGTGCGACGGATGCCCGTAACGCGATGGTGGCCGGACTGCTGGCGTCCGGCATTTCGGTAAGCGGCCTGCAGGCCAGCAACAATCCGCAGGTGGCGTTGCGAATGTTCACCACTGCCACCTCGATTGATCCCGGCATGTGTGACGGCTGGCTGGCGCGGATCCTCGCCGGCGACCAGAGCATCGGGGTGCTGGCGAACGCCTGGTCGTCGAACCGGACTTTCGGCTGGGAGCTGCGCCGCCTCGGGGTCACCGATCTGCAGTTCCGGCCCGAGGTGTCCGACGGGCTTTTCCTGCGGCTGGCGATCACCAGCGTCGACTCACTCGCCGTTGGCTACGCTGTCGCGCTGGCCGAAGCCAAACGATACAAAGAAGCGGCGGAGCTACTGGACGGCACCGACCCCCGCAACCCGTTCGAAACCGAACTGATCCGCTACGCCCGCGGCGTGCTGTTTTTCCGCACCCGCCGCTGGCCTGATGTTCTCAGTCAGTTCCCGGTCGCCACGCCGTGGCGTCAGCCCGAGCTGAAAGCCGCCGGTGCGGCCATGGCCACCACGGCGCTGGCCTCCCTGGGAGTGTTCGAAGAGGCCGTCCGGCGCGCCGACGAGGCCGTCGAGGCCGACCGGGTGCCGCCGGCCGCGAATGTCGCCCTGTACACCCAGGCCATGTGCCTGCGACACCTCGGCCGTGAAGAGGAGGCCGTCGAACTGCTGCGCCGGGTCTACTCCCGCGATGCCAAGTTCGCGCCGGCCCGCGAAGCGTTGGACAACCCCAACTACCGGCTGGTGCTGACCGACCCGGAAACCATCGAGGCCCGTACCGATCCATGGGACCCGGACAGCGCGCCGACCCGCGAGCAAACCGAAGCCGCCCGCCACGCCGAAATGGCTGCCAGGTATCTGGCCGAAGGGGACGCCGAGCTCAACGCGATGCTCGGCATGGAGCGGGCCAAACGCGAGATCAAGCTGATCAAGTCCAACACCAAGGTCAATCTGGCCCGCGCGAAGATGGGGCTGCCAGTCCCGGTGAGTTCACGCCACACCTTGCTGCTGGGTCCGCCGGGTACCGGCAAGACGTCGGTGGCGCGAGCGTTCACCAAGCAGCTGTGCGGGTTGACCGTGCTGCGCAAGCCGTTGGTGGTGGAAACCAGCCGGACCAAACTGCTGGGCCGGTACATGGCCGACGCGGAGAAGAACACCGAGGAGATGCTCGAAGAAGCGCTCGGCGGTGCGGTGTTCTTCGATGAGATGCACACGCTGCACGAGCGCGGCTACCACCAAGGCGATCCGTACGGCAACGCGATCATCAACACCTTGCTGATCTACATGGAGAACAACCGCGACGAGCTGGTGGTGTTCGGCGCGGGATACGCCAAAGCCATGGATCGGATGCTGGAGGTCAACCAGGGTCTGCGACGGCGCTTCTCCACGGTGATCGAGTTCTACAGCTACACCCCGCGGGAACTGGTCGACTTGACCAAGTTGATGGGCCGAGAGAACGAAGACGTGATCACCGACGAGGCCGTCGAGGTATTGCTGCCCAGGTACTCGAAGTTCTACAACGAGGAGACCTACACCGAGGACGGCGACCTGATCCGCGGCATCGACACGCTCGGCAATGCCGGGTTCGTGCGCAACGTGGTGGAAAAGGCGCGCGATCACCGCAGCGCCCGGCTCGACGACGAGGACCTCGACGCGGTGCTGGCCGACGACGCGAGCGACTTCAGTGTGGACCTGATGCTTCGCTTCCAGGAGTTGACGCGCGAAGACCTCGCCGAGGGGCTCAACGCGGCGGTGGCCGAGTCAAAATCCGACTGAGCAGTATTCACAGCAAGTCAGCAGTAAACCCGACTTTTGCTGCCAGGCCAATGCTTATGGTGTTTACGCCGCCGTCTAGTTGGTTGCGGCTGGGCTGAATGTGCTGGTCAGCGCCGTGGCGCTGGCGCCCGGAGGTGAACATCAGCCGTCCCTGCGGTGCAGTGGCAGCAATTGCGCCTCCATCCGCCGCGCAGCGTGTCCCCAACCTCCGGCGAGGTGGGTTGACCTGAATCATCCCCGGTGCCACCATGGCGCTGACGCACTTCGCTAGGTGAGGCGTCTGCACGGATACAGGCCACTGACCTCGAACGTCGAAAGACGCCCAGGGTCAGGACAGCTCCTCCCGGCTTAAGGGTTGAGCCCAAGTGGCTTCCGGTTCTGCCGGATACGCCGTGTGGTGCCGAAGCTCTGCCGACAGGGGTGCTGCGTTCGACCGGATCGTCGCGCGTATCTCCCTTGCAAGTGCAACCACTGGCGCACACCCGCGCCGCGGCCGTGAGGGGAGGTGAGGGGGCGAGATTGAGTCCCGGCTCTAGTCACTGTTCAAAATCAATGACCGTTTGCCTCCGATCCGGTCACGGTCGCTGCTGCGCCACCTGACCTGGGCAGGCGTCGCGTCACGGTCTTCCCAACACGGAACCGTGCGGCGTCGCATGCCTCGTTGACCGATCGGACTTACCCGTAGGGAGAAGTCCAATGTCCTTTGTCACCGCACAGCCGGAGCTGCTGACCGCAGCCGCCGGTAATTTGAACGGCATCGGCTCCGTCATGGTTGCCCAGAACGCTGCGGCGGCTGCCCCTACCACCGGGGTGATTCCCGCCGCGGCTGACGAAGTCTCGGCGCTGACGGCCGCGCAGTTCGCCGCACACGCCCAGATGTACCAAGCCGTCAGCGCGCAAGCGGCCGCCATTCACGAACTGTTCACGGCCACGCTGAAAGCTAGCGCTGGTTCGTACGCCGCCACCGAAGCCGCGAACGCGGCTGCGGCCACCTGAAAGGAAACGGCTCGTAATGGATTTCGGATCGTTATCCCCAGAGGTCAACTCGGCGCGGATGTACGCCGGCGCTGGTTCGGCGCCGCTGCTGTCCGCTGCCACCGCCTGGAACAGCCTGGCCGCGGAGCTGAGTACCGCGGCCGAGGCCTATCAGACCGTGATCTCGGAATTGATCGACTACGGCTGGCTCGGTCCGGCGTCGAATGCGATGGCGGCCGCCGCCGCGCCCTATGCGCAGTGGATGACCTCCACCGCCGCGCAAGCTGAGCAGACCGCCGCTCAGGCGGCCGACGCGGCCGGTGCCTATGAAGCGGCATTTGCCGCGACGGTTCCCCCGGCTGCAGTCGCTGCCAACCGCACCCAGCTGGCGTCCCTGGTTCAGACCAACGTCTTGGGCCAGAACGCGTCGGCCATCGCGGCCGTCGAAGCGCTGTACGGCGAAATGTGGGCACAGGATGCCGGCGCAATGTATGGCTATGCCGCCAACTCGGCGGCCGCATCGAGCGTCTCACCGTTCACTACGCCTACGCAGAACACGAATCCGGCGGGGGTAGCCGCTCAAAGTGCGACAGCCGGGACCGGAGCCCAGAACTCGTTGTCGCAGTTCGTGAACTCGGTGCCGAACGCCTTGCAGAACTTGGCGACACCGGCGGCGTCGACGACGTCCGGGTCTGGACTGGGAGGACTTCTCGGCGCGGTGGATCCCTTTGCCCCGGGAACCAACACGGCAACGACGGGCTTGGCTGGATTCCTGAACGCCATTGACGGGTCGGGCGGTTCCTCCGCGGGAACTTTCTTGAGCTCCGGGTTGACGAACGGATTCGTCTCGGCCGGATACGTCAACCCGGCCTTCATCAGCCCCGCCGTCACCAGTGCAATAGCCGACATCAACTCGCTGAAGTTCGGCGGCGGCGCCGTAGGAGGCATCTTGCCACCCGGTGGGTTGGGCGGCGGGTCAGGTATCCCCTCCCTCTCAGCGGCGATATCACCGGCAGCCCACGCGTCGGGCGGATTGGCTGGCCTCGGTGGCGCACCGGTGTCCGCGGACGTGGGACGAGCGACTTTGGTCGGCAAACTGGCGGTGCCGCAGAGCTGGACCCCGGCGAACCAGATGACCACCCCGCTCAACCCGGGCGCCATGGACTTTCACACCGTCGGCATGACCGCGCCCGAAGGAGGGACGGCAGGCATGCCGGGCATGCCCGGCATGCCCATGGCGGGTGCGGGCTCACGCAGCAGCTTCAGCTTCGCCACCCCCCGGTACGGCTTCCGGCCCACGGTGATGGCTCAGCCGCCGGCCGCCGGATAGCGGTAGGTCGATCAATCACGCTGACAATCAGCGTGATTCAGCAAAGGGCGCCGGGTTGCGTTGCGGCACAGGATACTAAGATGTCCCCGCTTGACGCGGCTCGGCCTGAGTGCCACTATGGACACCGCAAGCACCTCGCTAGGTGAGGCGTCTGCACGGACATAGGCCACTGACCTCGAACGTCGAAAGACGCCCAGGGTCAGGACAGCTCCTCCCGGCTTAAGGGTTGAGCCCAAGTGGCTTCCGGATCAAATTCTGGATAAGCCGTGCAGTGCCAAAGCTCTGACGAGAGGGGTGCCCGCCCGATCGACTGACCGGGCGGTCTCACTCCGCTGTGCATTTGGCGGCATCCCCGTGTGCCCTGGCCGTGAGGAGGTGAGAACGAGATGAGTCGAGACGACAGTCCTTATCCCACTACGTATCCCAGTTCGATGACCGTTTCGTTCAAATCCGGCCCCGGCTCCGTCGCCTGAAACAGCTGACGATGACGCGTCTTGGGCACTGCCTGCATGCAAATAAGCACTCGGCGGGCGCCCTGACCTGACTTTCTGCTGCCCGGGTTCGGCCTGCATCCGTGAGGAGAAGTCCGATGTCCTTCGTCGCTTTACAGCCGAAAGCCACACAGCCGCAACCAAGTTTGCGGTGCCCACAGTCGCGATCACGCCAGGGAGGTGCTGAGCGATGACTGCGCTGATGGACTTCGGCCTGCTGCCCCCCGAAATCAATTCGGGCAGAATTTACTCCGGCCCCGGCTCGGCACCGCTGCTCACGGCGGCCGAAGCCTGGCGGCAGCTGGCCGCCGAATTGCGGTCGGCCGCCGTCTCATACAACTCGGTCATCTCCGGCCTGGCCACCGATGGCTGGCAGGGCGGGGCTGCTGCATCGATGGCTGATGCCGTTGCGCCGTATGTGGCGTGGATGAACACGACTGCCGGCCAGGCCGAGCAAGCGGCAACCCAGGCGACGGCGGCCGCCGGCGCCTACGAGTCGGTACGTGCGGCGTCCGTGCCGCCGCTGGTGATCGCGGCCAATCGCGTCCAGCTGGCGTCACTGATTGCCACCAACGTCCTCGGTCAGAACACGCCGGCGATCGCGGCTACTGAGGCCCAATACGGTGCCATGTGGGCCCAAGACACCGCGGCGATGTACGGCTATGCCGGATCGTCAGCGGCCGCGACGAAGGTGACGCCGTTCATCGCGCCGCAGCAAAACACCAACCCGGGCGGGTTGGCCGGCCAGGCGGCGACCGTCGCTCAAGCCACCGCCACGTCAGCGGGCACAAACACCCAGACAACGTTGTCGCAGCTGACGTCGGCCATCCCCACCGCGCTGCAGAACCTCGGGTCGGGTGGGTTGTCGACCGGATCGGCGTCGTCGTCTGCGTCGGCCCAATCCGGGCTGGCCGGGCTGCTGCTCGGCGGCTCGTCGGGCAATTCGGCGCTCGACAACTTCTGGGCGGAGTGGGGACCCAACGCGAATATCTGGAACACCATTTTCTCGTCCGGGTTCTACACCCCGGGAAACACGCTGGGCGCCTTCACCAGCTTGATCGGCGCGAACTCAGGCGTTGGCGCGGCGGAGCTGGGCGGGGCGGCGACCGGCGGGCTCGGCGCCGGGCTGGGCGGACCGTTGACCGCACCACTGGGCGGAGTCGGCGGCGTGGGCGGACTCGGCGGCGGTGTGTCAGCGGGTCTCGGTCAGGCAGCTTCGATCGGACCGGTATCGGTGCCGCCCAACTGGACGGCAGCCACCCCAGCGGTAAGTCCGCTCGGCTCCGCACTGGGCGGCACACCGCTGGGCGCACCTCAGGCGATCCCGTCAGCCATGCCCGGAATCGCGCCGACGGGGGCAGGCGCCCGTCCGACCGGCCATCTTTCCCTCCCGGACACCCGGTTCTTGGACCGCCCGCCGATGGTGCCAAGCTGGTCAGCCGCCGGCTGACCCGGCCGGACCGGGAGCGCGGTGGGCCGCGTCGCCGACATGCGGCGAGCGCCGCACCATGTGACAATGCTGGTTCATGAGACGGTTGCCGCTCTTAATGGGCATGACCACGGTGATCGGTCTGGCCGTGTCCGCGCCTGCCGTCGCCGACAGCACCGACGACGCGTTTCTCGCATCGCTTCACCAAGGCGGCATCACTTTCCGGAACCCGGATCAAGCGATCTCGGCCGGACACACGGTGTGCCAACTGGTGGCCAGTGGAAAACAAGGCCCAGAAGTGCTCTCCGTGCTCGAAAGCGCCAATCCGGGCATCTCGCCCGACGGTGCGCGGATGTTCTTGGGGATTTCGCTGAACGCATACTGCCCCGACAAACTGCCGTCGAGCGGCTCCGGCGGCAACCCGCCGAACTCCTGACCACCAGGCCCCGGTTCGTCGCGCCGGCGTCACACTCCTTCACACTGGTGTGCGCTGACCCGCCGCGCCGGTGAGAGGAGCTACCCGCCATGCAGTCGCTGAGCCTGGCCGACTTTGCGCTGCGGCTGGCCGTGGGGGTGGGATGCGGCGCTGTGATCGGCCTGGAGCGGCAGTGGCGAGCCCGCATGGCCGGCCTGCGCACCAATGCGCTGGTAGCTACCGGCGCGACCCTGTTCGTGCTCTACGCCGCGGCCACCAACGACAGCAGTCCGACCAGGGTGGCGTCCTATGTGGTGTCAGGCGTCGGGTTCCTCGGCGGTGGGGTGATTCTGCGTGAGGGATTCAACGTTCGCGGCTTGAATACCGCGGCGACGCTGTGGTGTTCGGCTGCGGTCGGTGTGCTGGCCGCCGCCGGGCACCTGCTGTTCGCGGGGATCGCCACCGGCACCGTCGTCGGCGTTCACCTACTGGGTCGCCCACTGGGCCACCTCATCGACCATGACAACGTCGTGGAAGAAGACGAGGACGATCAGCAGTATCAGCTGCAGTTGATCTGTCGGCCCAAATCCGAGAAGTATGCGCGCGCCCAGATTGTGCAACGCACCCGCGGCAACGACTTCGTGCTGCGCGGCATCCACACCGGCCGCGGCGGCGACGACAACATCGCGCTGACCGCGTACCTGCTCAGCGACGGCCATGCGCCGAGCCGGCTCGAGCAGCTGGTCGCTGAGCTTTCGCTGCAACCGGGTGTCCTGGCTGTGCACTGGTACGCCGGTGACGACGACGACCCGATGCCGGCCGTGCCGCAATCCAGCTGACCATCGCCGTCTGGCAGCCGGCGTCCTGGTCAGTCGTATGGTGTCTGCTGTGGACGCGATCGCGAACGGGCTGGCCGTGCTGCCGGCGCAGCTGCGCGACCCGGTGCTGTTCGCCATTCCCTTCTTCCTGATGCTGCTGATCCTCGAATGGACCGCGGCGCGCAAACTGGAGCAGCTTTCGAAACCCGGCGGGTCCGCGCAGCAGCCGCCACGGCCGCTGTCCGGGGCGTACCTGACCCGCGACTCGTGGGCGAGCATTTCGATGGGGCTGGTGTCGGTGGCCACCACCGCCACCTGGAAATTCGTGGCCCTGCTCGGCTACGCCGCCATCTATGCCTACCTGGCGCCGTGGCACCTGTCGGCGACCCGGTGGTACACCTGGGCCATCGCGGTCCTGGGTGTGGACCTGCTGTATTACAGCTATCACCGGATGGCCCACCGGGTCCGCTTGCTGTGGGCCACCCATCAGGCCCACCACTCCAGCCAGTACTTCAACCTCGCCACCGCGCTGCGCCAGAAGTGGAACAACAGCGGAGAGATCCTGATGTGGATCCCCTTGCCGCTGTTAGGCATCCCGCCGTGGATGGTGTTCGCGAGCTTCTCGGTGAACCTCATCTACCAGTTCTGGGTGCACACCGAACGCATCACCACGATGTGGCGGCCGTACGAGTTCGTCTTCAACACGCCTTCTCATCACCGGGTGCACCACGGAATGGACCCCGAATACCTCGACAGAAACTACGGCGGGATTCTGATTGTCTGGGATCGGCTGTTCGGAAGTTTCCAGCCGGAGATTTTCCGCCCGCATTATGGCCTGACCAAACAAGTCGACACATTCAACATCTGGCGGCTGCAAACCCATGAATACGTCGCGATCGCCCGTGACGTGAAGTCGGCGACGCGCCTGCCCGATCGGTTGCGCTATATCTTCGGACCGCCGGGCTGGCAGCCCCGCAGCGACGACCAAATGCCAGTCCCGGCGAAGATTGTGGTTGGGCCGCGCTGGAATAGGTAATGTCTCGCGGGGTTACGCCGGTCGTCTTCACGGCCGGGTATCAACGGAGGGGAGTCCGCGGTGCGCCACCTCGCAATCGCCGCGTTCGCTGTGACGATCACCGCGGCGCTGCTGCCCGCACTCTCGGCACCGGTCGCCCAGGCGGACCCGGTGCTGGTGTTTCCGGGCATGGAAATCCACCAGGACACCCATCTGTGCACGCTGGCCTACGTCGATCCGGCGCTGCGGGTCGCGTTCACCGCCGGCCATTGCCGCGGCAGCGGACCGGTGACCAACAAAGACGGCAACCTGATCGGCAACCTGGCGACCTACCGGGACAACACACCCCGCGGTACCAGTGTGGCCACCGACCAGCTGATCGCGGACTACGAGGCGATCGTGCTGACCGACGGCGTGACGGCCAGCAACCTCATGCCCGGCGGACGCGCGCTGGGGTCCGATCCCGGTCTGGTGGTCCAGCCCGGAGAGGCGGTCTGCCATTTCGGCGTGGTCACCGGTGAGAGTTGCGGCACGGTCGATAGCGTGAACAACGGCTGGTTCACCATGTCCCACAGCGTGATCAGCCAGAACGGTGACTCCGGCGGACCGGTGTACATCGGTACCGCGGGCGGCTCGAGCCTGATCGTCGGAATCTTTACCAGCATCTGGGGTGACTCCCCGGCCGCGGTGTCCTGGCGGGATGCCAGTCAGCAGGTCCGCGAAGACGTCGGCGTGACCAACCTCTCCGACCGTCCGCTGATCTAGCGAGAAATAGAACGTGTTCACCCGGCTCCGCTAGCTCCCCACCGGCCGCTTGCGGCAACATCTTTCGGCCGAGCCGAAGGCTGCGATATCCTGCGAGGCGATGAGCCAACTCGGGGGATCGCCGGTACAGATAGCGTGGGTCACCGCCGCCCTCGATGCCACGGAAAAGGCCCTCACCGGCCTGTTAGGTGTCCGGAAATGGGTGCGCATGCCGCAGATACATTTCGCGCCCGACACCTGCCGTTATCACGGCCAGCCCGCCGACTTCGTCGCGAACATCTCGTTGAGCTACCTCGGGGACATGCAGCTGGAGCTGATCGAACCGGTCCGTGGGCAGAACATCTATAGTGACTTTCTCCGCGACAGCGGCCCGGGCTTGCACCACATCTGCATCGAGGCGCAAAGCCCGGAGCACTTCACCGCGATGCGGGCCGACGCCACCGGTGCAGGCGCCGTCGTCGTTCAAGAGGGCGTCATGCCCGGCGGTATGCAGTTCGCGTACGTCTCGGCGCCCGACGCCGGGGTGCCCTTCGTGGAGATCGCCCACATCGGTGCCGAAATCCGGGCGTTCTTCGACTACGTCAAACATGAGCAGGCGTGAGCCGCGCCCTCGACGATGCAGAACGCGGGGGCAACCCAGCTTGCTAGGGGACGATGAAGAGGAGTGGCGCCAATGAGCACCGAGATCCCAGCGACCGTACACGCCGACGATGTGACCACGTGGTCGGATGACGTCGACGTGGTGGTGGTCGGCTTCGGTATCGCCGGCGGCTGCGCCGCGGTCAGCGCCGCCGCGGCCGGCGCGCGGGTGCTCGTCCTCGAGCGGGCCGCAGCGGCCGGCGGTACCACCGCACTGGCCGGAGGCCACTTCTACCTCGGCGGCGGGACCGCGGTGCAGCAGGCCACCGGCCACCCCGATTCGGCGGAGGAGATGTACAAGTACCTCGTCGCGGTGTCCCGCCAGCCCGAGCACGAGAAAATTCGCGCCTACTGCGACGGCAGCGTCGAGCACTTCAACTGGCTGGAAGACCTCGGCTTTCAATTCGAGCGCAGCTACTTCCCCGAGAAAGCGGTCATCCAACCCAACACCGAAGGGTTGATGTACACCGGCAACGAGAAGGTGTTTCCGTTCCTCGAGCAGGCCGTGCCCGCGCCGCGGGGACACAAGGTGCCGGTGCCCGGCGATACCGGCGGCGCCGCCATGGTGATCGACCTGCTGCTCAAACGGGCGACCAGCCTGGGCGTACAGATCCGTTACGAGACCGGCGCCGCCGAGTTGATCGTCGACGACGCGTCGGCAGTGACCGGGGTGATGTGGAAACACTTCTCCGAACCCGGTGCGGTGAAAGCGAAGTCGGTGATCATCGCCGCCGGCGGATTCGTGATGAACCCGGAGATGGTGGCCACCTACACCCCGAACCTGGCCGAAAAGCCTTTCGTGCTGGGCAATACCTACGACGACGGGCTCGGCATCCGGATGGGTGTCTCGGCCGGCGGCGCCACCCAGCACATGGATCAGATCTTCATCACCGCACCGGCGTACCCGCCGTCGATTCTGCTCACCGGCATCATCGTGAACAAGCTCGGCCAGCGGTTCGTCGCCGAAGACTCGTACCACTCGCGTACGTCGGGTTTCGTGATGGACCAGCCCGACAGCGCGGCCTATCTGATTGCCGACGAGGCGCATCTGGAGAAACCGAAGATGCCGTTGGTGCCCTTGATCGACGGCTGGGAAAGCGTCCCGGAAATGGAGGCCGCGCTGGGCATTCCGACAGGGAACCTGGTGGCGACGCTGGAGCGCTACAACACCCACGCCGCCCGTGGCGAAGACCCCGACTTCGGTAAACAGCCGAATTTCCTTGCCCCGCAAGACAACGGTCCGTGGGGAGCGTTCGACCTGTCGCTGGGTAAGGCGATGTACGCCGGGTTCACCATGGGCGGGCTGGCCTGCTCGCTGGACGGTCAGGTGTTGCGCGAGGATGGCAGCGCCATCCCGGGTTTGTACGCGGTGGGAGCGTGCGCGTCCAACATTGCCCAGGACGGCAAGGGGTATGCCAGCGGGACGCAGCTCGGTGAGGGCTCGTTCTTCGGCCGCCGCGCCGGAGCGCACGCCGCAGCACGTTAACCTCCCCGACAACCCGTCGCGAGCGTACGTGTCTGTGCGCCGACACGCCGCTCGCGGTGTACATCTGCGCACGTCCGCGCCAGGACGGACGACGTCCTACACCCGTGCCGGCTCCTGCTCGATCCGGCTGATCCGCCACTCGCCTTCGCCGAGTAGCGCCAGCAAGCGTTGGTGATGCTGCTCGACGGTTGGTCGATGGCTCACACTGACCACGACGCATTCCGGTAGCTCGGTGCGCAGCGATTCGTAGAGCGCGAATTCCAGCCCTTCGTCCAGCGCTGAGGTGGCCTCGTCGAGAAAAACCGCCTGCGGCCCGGTGAGCAGGACACGGGCAAACGCGATGCGCTGCTGTTCACCCGGCGACAGCACTTTGGCCCAGTCCTGTTCCTCGTCGAGCCGGTTTCCCAACGGAGCCAACGCCACCTTGCTCAGCGCGTCGCGCAAACGGTCGTCGGTGACATCGTCGGGCGAACGTGGGTACGCCACCACGGTGCGCAGGTCACCCAGCGGAACGTAAGGCAACTGGGACAAAAACATCGTCTGATGGTCGCCCGCCGGCCGGCTGAAAACACCTGAGGTGTATGGCCACAGCTGCGCCAGGCTGCGCAGCAACGTGGTCTTGCCGGTGCCGGAGGGGCCGACGATCGCCAACGAGTCGCCGGGGTCCAACTGCACGTCCAGCGGATCGATCAATTGGGTTCCACCGGGACTACGCACCTCGACACCGTCCAGCCGCACCGAACCGTTGCCGCTGGTTTCCACCGTGAGGGAGGGCAATTCGCGCCCGCGCTCATCGGCGTCGACCAAGCCGTGCAACCGAAGGATCGCGGCGCGAAACGCGGCGAACTTGTCGTAATGATTACGGAAGAATGACAGTGACCCTTCGATATTGCCGAATGCGCTGGCGGTTTGGGTGACGTCACCCAAGCCGATTTTCCTGGCGAACAGCCGCGGCGCCTGCAGCACCCAGGGCAGCGGGACGATCGTCTGGCTGACCGAGTAGTTCCATCCGAGAAAGCCGACGGTGCGGCTGACATAGCGACGGTAGTTGTCGATGATCGGGGTGAAACGCCGCATCAACTGGGACCGTTCGACCCGCTCACCGCGATAGAAGCCCACCGCCTCAGCGGTATCGCGTAACCGCACCAACGCGTAACGGAAGGCCGCGTTGAGCATTTCGTTGGCGAAGCTGAGCCTGATCAACGGGTGGCCGATCCAGGCCGTGACGACTGTCGCTATCAGCACGTAAATCATGACGGCCCAGAACATCGCACGCGGAATCTCCACGCCGAGCACGGTCAGCCCGCCGGACAGGTTCCACAGGATGGCCGAAAAGGAGATGACCGAGGCGACCGCTTGGACCGCACCCAGCAACAGGGTGTCGCCGGTTCCGTTGGACGGCACGTTCGGAGTACCGCCCACGCCGGTGGTGAAAACATCGACGTCTTGCTGGATCCGCTGGTCGGGATTGTCGATCGTGTGGTCGATGAAGCGACTTCGGTAGTAGGCGCGTCCGTCTAGCCAATCGGTGGTCAGATGGTCGGTGAGCCACATTCGCCAGGCGAGTATGAACCGCTGGGTCAAATAGATGTCCGTCATGATCCGGGCGATGTAGATCGCGGCCAGGACGCAGAATACTTTCAGCGACATCCGGAACCCGTCTTGACCGGAATGTGCGATGGCCTCGTTGTGCGCGCCTGCGCCCAGGAACGCGATCTGCAGGCCGTTGTACATGTCCTTGCTCTGATAGCTGAACAGCACATTCAACCGCACGGCTGTGACCACCTGCAGCAGCAGCACGCCGAGCATCAGCCACACCGGGACGGCGGCCGGTCCGGTGAAGTAGCCGCGGGTGATGCGCCAGTACTGACGGCCCCACCGGGTGAAGTACCTGAGCAGCACCAGCCCCACTCCCACGCAGACCGCGCTGATCACCCACGCTCCGGCAAGCCACTCCAGCGAGTGCAGCAATTCGCTACCCCACTGGATCGATGAATGGAACATCTGGTCGTCGTCGCCCACGCCGACGTCTCCTTGCACTAGCGGCAGCCGGGTGGCGCCTCACCGGGATCCTGCCGGCGAAGGTACCTGACCCGCGCGATTACGCTCCGGGCATGAGCAACGACGCCGCACCCAGCCCGACCATGCACGCCGGCCGGCTCGTCGCCCGGCGGTTGAAGGCCAGCGGTATCGACACCGTCTTCACGCTGTCTGGTGGCCACCTGTTCTCTATCTACGACGGCTGCCGCAGCGAAGGCATCCGGCTGATCGACACCCGTCATGAACAGACCGCCACCTTCGCCGCCGAGGGCTGGTCCAAGGTGACCCGACAGCCAGGGGTGGCGGCGTTGACCGCCGGTCCGGGCGTCACCAACGGCCTCAGCGCGATGGGCGCAGCGCAGCAGAACCAGTCGCCGCTCCTGGTGCTCGGCGGCCGGGCACCGGCAGCCCGGTGGGGGATGGGGTCCCTGCAGGAGATCGACCACGTGCCGTTCGTCGCGCCGCTGGCCCGCTTCGCCGCTACCGCGTCGTCGGCCGACACCGTCAGCGCGCTCGTCGACGACGCGCTGCGGGCGACGGTGTCCGTGCCGTCGGGTCCGGCATTCCTCGACTTCCCGATGGACGTGGTGTTCACCGAATCCGGATGCGACGACCGGCCCGGCGCGCTGACCGACCCGCGCCCGGCACCGGCACCCGAAGGCAATGCCCTCGACCGCGCCGCAACACTGCTGGCCGGTGCGGAACGACCGGTCATCATGGCCGGGACGAACGTGTGGTGGGGGCACGCCGAAGCGGCCCTGCTCCGGCTCGCCGAGGAGCGACGGATCCCGGTACTGATGAACGGGATGGCCCGCGGCACGGTGCCCGCTGACCATGAGCTGGCGTTTTCCCGGGCGCGCGGGAAAGCGTTGGGGGAAGCCGACGTAGCCCTGATCATCGGTGTGCCGATGGACTTCCGGCTGGGCTTCGGCAAGGTGTTCGGCGCGCAGACGCAACTGATCGTCGCCGACCGTGCCGAACCCGACCGCCCGCACCCGCGCCCGGTCGCCGCCGGGCTCTACGGTGACCTGTCCGCGACGCTGGCGGCGTTGACCGGAAGCCCGCACGCGGGCCACCAGAACTGGCTCGACGGGTTGCGCGGCGCCGAGCACGCTGCGCGCGACCTCGAACAGGCCGAGATCGCCGACGACCGGGCCCCGCTGCATCCGATGCGGGTCTACGCCGAACTGGCGCCGCTGCTGGACCGCGACGCCATCGTCGTCATCGACGGCGGCGATTTCGGGTCTTACGCGGGCCGGGTGATCAACAGCTATGTGCCCGGCGCCTGGCTGGACAGCGGCCCCTTCGGCTGCCTGGGTTCGGGGCCCGGCTACGCGCTGGCCGCCAAACTCGCCCGCCCGGACCGTCAGGTCGTGCTGCTGCAGGGTGACGGCGCCTTCGGATTCTCCGGCATGGAATGGGACACCCTGGTACGGCACGGTGTTCAGGTGGTATCGGTGATCGGCAACAACGGGATCTGGGCGCTGGAGAAGCATCCGATGGAGATGCTGTACGGCTATTCGGTGGTGGCCGAGTTGCGCCCGGAGACCCGGTATGACGAGGTGGCGCGCGCGCTGGGGGCACACGGCGAGCTGGTGTCCACACCCGCCGAACTGCGTCCGGCGCTCAAACGTGCGTTCAACAGCGATGTACCCGCCGTGGTCAACGTGCTGACCGACCCGGCGATTGCCTATCCGCGGCGCTCGAATCTGGCGTAGGCGTGCAGGTTCGCAAGTACCAGTCGTTCGACGACTTCCGCGCGGCCGCCGACTCGCTGTATCGCCGCGACCCGGTCACGTCGACCGTCGAGCTCACCCTGCTGCACCGCGGCGTGCCGCCGGCCGATCCGCTGCTGTTGACGGTCTGGCGCGACGGAGTGTGCGTCGGCGCGGTGATGCAGACCCCGCCGTACCCGTTACTGTGCGGCGGGTTGCCCGAGTTTGCCGTGGGCGCCGTCGTCGCCGAGGTGGCACGGCTTCGGCCACAGTTGCCCGGTATACACGGAACACGATGCACAGCAATGCGTTTCGCTGACGTGTGGCAGGTGGTTACGCAGCGCGACGCCACGGTGGGCGCCGAAGAACGGCTGTACCGATTGGGGAAGCTGCGCTCGCCCACTGATGTCGCGGGCGCATACCGGATAGCCACCGACGCCGACGCCGGCTTGCTCGACGAGTGGCTGGCCGATTTCCACCTCCAGGCATTCGGGCACGTACCGCGCGGTCCGCGCCGAGAGGCGCTGACGCTGCTGTGGGACGTCGACGGGGCGCCGGCCAGCATCGCGATGTTGGGTGCGCCCATCGCCGGTGTCACCCGGATCGGGCCGGTTTACCCGCCCACCGAACTGCGCGGACGTGGCTATGGGTCGGCGGTTACCGCCGCAGCGGCGCGGTACGCACTGGGCGACGGTGCCGTCGAGGTGGTGCTGTTCGCCGATCTGTCCAACGCGGTGTCCAACTCGATTTACCAACGCATCGGGTTCGAGACCGTCACGGACTGGGTTCGGATCGACTTCACTCCGGGGTAACCGGCCACCGTCGGCGAGCGTGCGTACTGGTACACCCAGACCGGTGTGTCGCGCTCAGACACGCACGCTCGCGCCGGTGGCGGGCCGCGTACGGTTGTGCTGTGCCTAAGACCACCAACGCTGAACCGGGGCGGCTGACCAGCCGGTTCTGGCGACTGCTCGGCGCCAGCACGGAAAAGGACCAGCGGCGTTCGCTCGCCGAGGTGAGTGCCTCCGACGAGTATGAGGAGAAAGCCGCCGGCCTCGACGAAGAGCAGTTGGTCAAGGCCGCCGGTCTGCTCAAACTCGACGACCTCGCCGACTCCGCCGACATCCCGCAGTTCCTCGCGATCGCCCGAGAGGCCGCTGAGCGCAAGACTGAGCTGCGGCCGTTTGACGTGCAGCTGCTCGCCGCGCTGCGGATGCTCGCCGGTGACGTCATAGAAATGGCCACCGGGGAAGGCAAAACGCTGGCCGGGGCGATCGCCGCCGCGGGTTACGCCCTGGCCGGCCGGCACGTGCATGTGGTCACCATCAACGACTACCTGGCCCATCGCGACGCCGAATGGATGAGTCCGCTGATCGAAGCGATGGGTTTGACGGTCGGGTGGCTCACGGCTGAGTCGACCGCCGAGCAGCGGCGGGCGGCCTATAAATGTGACGTCACCTACGCCTCGGTCAACGAAATCGGCTTCGACGTCCTGCGCGACCAATTGGTCACCGACGTCGACGATTTGGTCTCACCCAACCCCGACGTGGCGCTGATCGACGAGGCCGACTCGGTCTTGGTCGACGAGGCGCTGGTGCCGCTGGTGCTGGCCGGCACCAGCCACCGGGAGACGCCGCGGCTGGAGATCATCCGGTTGGTCGGCGAGCTGGTCGACGCCAAGGACGCCGACGAGTACTTCGCCACCGACCCCGACAGCCGCAACGTGCATCTGACCGACGCCGGCGCCGAGAGGTTGGAGCAAGCCCTCGGCGGCATCAACTTGTACTCAGAGGAACACGTCGGCTCCACACTCACCGAGGTGAATGTCGCCCTGCACGCCCACGTGCTGCTGCAACGCGACGTGCACTACATCGTCCGCGACGATGCGGTCCACCTGATCAACTCCTCCCGGGGCCGCATCGCCCAGCTGCAGCGCTGGCCGGACGGACTGCAGGCGGCGGTCGAGGCCAAGGAAGGCATCGAAACCACCGAGACCGGAGAGGTGCTGGACACCATCACGGTGCAGGCTCTGATCAACCGCTACGCCACGGTGTGCGGAATGACCGGCACCGCCTTGGCGGCCGGTGAGCAGCTTCGCCAGTTCTACAAGTTGAGCGTTTCGCCGATACCGCCGAACACCCCGAACATCCGTGCGGACGAATCCGACCGGGTGTACATCACCGCGGCAGCCAAGAACGATGCGATCATCGCGCACATCATCGACGTGCACGAGACGGGCCAGCCCGTGCTGGTCGGCACCCGCGACGTCGCCGAATCCGAGGAGTTGCACGAGCGGTTGCTGCGCCGCGGAGTGCCCGCGGTGGTGCTCAACGCGAAGAACGACGCCGAGGAAGCGCGGGTGATCGCCGAAGCCGGCAAGCTCGGCACGGTGACGGTGTCCACCCAGATGGCCGGGCGCGGCACCGACATCCGCCTCGGCGGCTCCGACGAGGCAGACCACGAGAAGGTCGTCGAGCTCGGCGGGCTGCACGTGCTCGGCACTGGGCGGCACAACACCGAGCGGCTGGACAACCAGTTGCGGGGCCGGGCCGGGCGCCAGGGTGACCCCGGGTCGTCGGTGTTCTTCTCCAGCTGGGAAGACGACGTCGCCGCGGCCAACCTTGACATCAAAAAGCTGCCGATGCGGACCGACGAGGACGGCCGGATCATCAGCACGAAAGCGGCCGGGCTGCTGGATCACGCGCAGCGGGTGGCCGAGGGCCGGATGCTCGACGTGCACGCCAACACCTGGCGTTACAACCAGTTGATCGCTCAGCAGCGCGCCATCATCGTCGAGCGGCGAAACACATTGCTGAGCACTGCCGCTGCCCGCGAGGAGCTCGCCGAGCTGGCGTCCGATCGCTACGAGGAGCTGTCGGAGAAGCTCTCCGACGACCACCTGGAAAGAATCTGCCGACTGATCATGCTGTACCACCTCGACCGCGGGTGGGCTGACCACCTGGCCTACCTGGCCGACATCCGGGAAAGCATCCACCTGCGCGCGCTGGGCCGGCAGAACCCGCTCGACGAGTTCCACCGGTTGGCCGTCGACGCGTTCGCCTCGCTGGCCGCCGATGCGATCGAGGCCGCACAGCAAACCTTCGAAACCTCGCCGACCATCGAAGACGAGCCGGGCGTCGACCTGTCCAAGCTCGCCCGCCCGACATCGACATGGACTTACATGGTGCACGACAACCCGCTGTCCGATGACACGCTTTCCGCGCTGAGCCTGCCCGGGGTTTTCCGCTAAAGCGTCTTGGTGCTCAGCTAAGGTCACGCCCCATGGAGCCCGGGACCCCGCAGCATCGGGTGCTGACCGTACCCAACGTCCTGAGCGCAATTCGGCTCGCGCTCATCCCGGCTTTCATCTACTTGCTGCTCTTCCGCCACGCCGACGGCTGGGCGGTGGGGATCCTGATCTTCAGCGGCGCTTCGGACTGGGCCGACGGCAAGATCGCCCGGCTGCTCGATCAGGCCTCCAGGCTGGGCGAGCTGCTGGACCCCACGGTCGACCGGCTGTACATGGTGACCATTCCGATCGCGTTCGCGGTGCGCGGAATCGTGCCGTGGTGGATCGTCGTCACGCTGCTGACCCGCGATGCGCTGCTGGCCGCGACGTTGCCGCTGCTGCGCAGCCGGGGCCTGACCGCATTACCGGTGACCTATGTCGGAAAGGCGGCCACCTTCGGCCTGATGTCGGGCTTCCCGCTCATCCTGCTGGGTCAGTGGCACGCCTTGTGGAGCCGGGTGGTGCTGGCCTGCGGGTGGGCCTTCGTGATCTGGGGCATGTACATGTATCTATGGGCGTTCGTGCTGTACTTGGTGCAGGTGGCGCTGGTCGTGCGCCGGATGCCCAAGGTCAGCGCGCGCAGCGCTGAACCGGTGGCAGACCGGGCGGGCGACGATGGTTGATCCCGACCGTGCCCTGGGCGGCTATGACCCGGATGCCGGCCTCAGCGCACACGAGGCGCGCCGGCCCCAACTCCTGCCCGTGCCGTCGCTGCTTCGCCACCTGTTGTCGAACCATCTGGATCCGGGTTACGCCGCCGCAGCCGCCAACCGTGACCGTCTGTCCGCCCCGCCCAGCGGCCGCACCCGGGTGGTCGACTGGCTGTGGCAGGCGCTGTCGGCGCTGCTGGTCGCGACGGTATTCGCCGCCGCCGTCGCCCAGGCCCGGTCGGTCGCACCGGGAATGACTGCCGCACAACAGGTGCTGGCCGCCAGCGCGCGCTCCACCGAGAGTTCCATCGGCGAATTGGTCGATCGCCGCAACGCGCTCGCCGCCCAAGTCGACGACGTACAACGCCGCGCGCTGGCCGACGACGCCGAAGGCAGCCGGCTGCTCGCCGGCCTCGACAAGCTCAGCCTGGCCGCAGCCAGCGTGAAAGTCACCGGCCCGGGGCTGACTGTGACGGTGACCGAACCCAGCGTCAGCCCGAACCTGTCCGACGTGTCCAAGCAACGTGTCGCCGACAGCCGTCAGATCATCCTCGACCGGGACCTGCAGCTTGTCGTCAACTCATTGTGGAGCAGCGGAGCCGAGGCGATCTCCGTCGGTGGCATCCGGATCGGGCCGAACGTGACCATCCGGCAGGCGGGTGGGGCGATCCTGATCGACAACAACCCGGTCAGCAGCCCGTTCACCATCCTTGCCGTGGGTCCCCCGCACGCCATGCGCGACGCGTTCGATGGCAGCCCCGGCCTGGAGCGGCTGCGGCTGCTGGCGACGGCTTACGGCGTCGAAGTCACCGTGAGCCTCGGCGACGGCCTCGTGCTGCCCGCGGGAGCAATCCGAGATGTCAAATTCGCGAAGGGAATTGGAGCTTAGAGTGACGGGAAAGCTGGTGGCGGGAACCACACGCCGATGATCGGAATCGCCGCGCTTGCCATCGGCATCGTGCTGGGTCTGCTTTTTCACCCCAGTGTGCCGGAGGTGATCCAGCCCTACTTGCCGATTGCCGTCGTCGCAGCGCTCGACGCGGTGTTCGGCGGACTGCGCGCCTATTTGGAGCGGATCTTCGATCCGAAGGTGTTCGTGGTCTCGTTCGTGTTCAACGTTTTGGTGGCCGCGCTGATCGTCTACGTCGGCGATCAATTGGGCGTCGGTACTCAGTTGTCCACCGCGATCATCGTCGTGCTGGGCATCCGGATCTTCGGTAACGCCGCCGCGCTGCGGCGTCGCCTGTTCGGAGCCTGACGGCGATGAGCGACCACGACGACCACGACAGCGGCGCCACCGACGAGTCGGCCGGCCAGCATGGGCGACACGAACTACCACCCGATGAGCCGCGGACGGTGATCGGACGGCTCCGCCAGGCCCACAGCTGGGGCGCCCGGCGCAGCCGATCGCAGCTGGTGTTCGGAGCGCTGGCGGCACTGCTGTGCCTGGTCCTGGGCGTGGCGATCGTGACCCAGGTCCGGGAAACCAGCTCAGGTGACGCCTTGGAAACCGCCCGCCCGGCTGATTTGCTGGTGCTGCTGGATTCGCTGCGTCAGCGGGAAGCCGCGCTGAACACCGAAGTGGCCGACCTGCAGCGGACGTTGAGCTCCCTGCAGGCATCGGGCAGCAACAACCAGGCGGCCATCGAAAACGCTCAGGCCAGGCTGGCGGCGCTGTCCATCCTGGTCGGCACGGTCGGCGCCACCGGTCCCGGGGTCAGGGTGACGATCGACGACCCCGGTCCCGGGGTGGCGCCGCAAACGATGCTCGACGTGATCAACGAGCTGCGCGCCGCCGGCGCTGAGGCCATCGAGATCAACGACGGACACCAGGCGGTACGGGTCGGTGTCGACACCTGGGTGGTCGGCGCTCCCGGCGCGCTGACGATCGACGGGAAACCGCTGTCCGCACCGTATTCGCTTGTGGCCATTGGTGATCCGCCAACCATGGCGGCTGCCATGAACATCCCCGGTGGCGCCGTCGACAGCGTCAAGCGGGTCGGCGGACGCATGTCGGTGCAACAGTTCGACCGGGTCGATGTGACCGCCTTGCGGCAACCAAAACCGCACCAATACGCTCAGCCCGTCAAATAGCTAGCCTCGATCAGAACAGGATTGCCGTGAGCGAAATCCCGCCGGATTTGCACTACACCGCCGAGCACGAGTGGGTGCGCCGCACCGGTGAAGACACCGTACGGGTGGGGATCACCGACTTTGCGCAGTCGTCGCTCGGTGACGTGGTGTTCGTTCAGCTGCCCGACGTGGGCACCGGCATTGCCGCCGGCGAATCGTTCGGCGAGGTGGAATCCACCAAATCCGTATCGGATCTGTATGCGCCGGTTTCGGCGAAAGTGGTGGCGGTCAATACCGATCTGGATGCCGAACCGCAACTGGTGAATTCCGACCCTTACGGTGCCGGATGGTTGCTGGACCTGCAGGCCGACGACGGCGCCGCGCTGGAGCAGGACTTCGCCGCGCTGCTGGACGCCGAAGCCTACCGGGGCACGCTGTCGTAAATGACGGTTGTTAAGGTCCGTCCGGCGCAGTCAGTCTGGTGAAACTGCGGTGGGGGGCACATTGACGAGCGGTGCGCGGTACGGTCGACAGATCGAAGGCACGCCGCTGGGAAGCCGGCCCGGCGGGGCGGGGCAGGCTACGCCACAGCGGCTAGTGAGGAGCAGCGGGTGACGGACAACGACAACGACCAGACCTCCGACGATGTCACGGTGGAGACGACATCGGTATTCCGCGCCGACTTCCTCACCGAACTGGATGCTCCGGCGCAAACCAGCGCCGAGACCGCGGTTTCCGGCGTCGAAGGTTTGCCGGCAGGCTCGGCGCTGCTGGTCGTCAAACGTGGACCCAACGCGGGGTCCCGCTTCCTGCTTGACCAGCCGACCACCTCGGCGGGTCGCCACCCCGACAGTGACATCTTTCTCGACGACGTGACCGTCAGCCGTCGGCACGCGGAGTTCCGGCTGGACAGCGACGAGTTCAACGTCGTCGACGTCGGCAGCCTCAACGGCACCTATGTCAACCGGGAGCCGGTCGATTCGGCGGTGCTGGCAAACGGTGACGAGGTGCAGATCGGCAAGTTTCGCCTGGTGTTTCTGACCGGGCCCAAGCCGGGTGACGAACCGGGACCAGGCGGCCAGTGACCGCACCCGATACGCCCGCGCTGGCCGGGATGTCGATCGGAGCGGTACTCGATGTGCTCCGGCCGGATTTCCCCGACGTGACGATCTCCAAGATCCGCTTCCTGGAAGCCGAGGGACTCGTCACCCCGCAGCGGGCCGCATCGGGATACCGCCGCTTCACCGCCTATGACTGCGCGCGACTGCGCTACGTCCTCACCGCTCAGCGGGACCACTATCTGCCGCTGAAGGTGATCAAATCCCAACTGGACGCCCAGCCGGACGGGGAGCTGCCGTCGTCGACCGGAACGCATTACGGGGTACCGCGTTTGGTGTCGGTATCCGGCGGTTCGAGTCCGGCCGCCGAGGCGAACCCTCCCAACGTTATCCGGCTGAGCCGAGAAGACCTCCTCAAGCGTTCCGGTGTCGATGCGGAACTGCTGACCGCCTTGCTCAAATCGGGCGTGATCACGGCAGGCCCGTCCGGTTTCTTCGACGAACACGCCGTGGTGATCCTGCAGTGCGCTCGCGCCCTGGCCGATTACGGGGTTGAGCCCCGGCATCTGCGCGCGTTCCGGTCGGCGGCCGACCGGCAATCCGATCTCATCGCACAGATTGCCGGTCCGGTGATCAAGGCGGGCAAGGCCGGTGCCCGCGACCGTGCCGACGAGTTGGCGCGGGAGGTAGCTGCCCTGGCAATCACCTTGCACACGTCGTTGATCAAGTCAGCTGTCCGCGACGTTCTGCACCGCTGAGGACTAGACTTCGGTCGACAGCTTGGTGTTCGACGGCTTGCCGGTGCACAGTGTCCGACGGGCTCGCCGCACCAGGCTGAGTCCGGTAGAGCGGCAAATGCGGAGGGCAGACACAGATGGGTGAAGTTCGCGTCGTCGGCATTCGCGTCGAGCAGCCGCAGAACCAGCCGGTGCTGTTGCTGCGTGAAGCCAACGGTGACAGATATCTGCCGATCTGGATCGGCCAGTCGGAGGCTGCCGCGATCGCGCTCGAGCAGCAGGGCGTCGAGCCACCCCGTCCGCTGACCCACGATTTGATCCGCGATCTGATTGCCGCGCTGGGACATTCGCTCAAAGAAGTCCGGATTGTCGACTTGCAGGAAGGCACCTTCTACGCCGACCTGATTTTCGACCGCAACATCACCGTGTCGGCACGGCCCTCGGACTCGGTTGCCATCGCACTGCGGGTGGGAGTACCGATCTACGTCGAGGAAGCGGTGCTGGCGGAAGCGGGCCTGCTGATTCCCGATGAAAGCGACGAGGAGCCCAGCGGCGGGGTGCGCGAGGACGAGGTGGAGAAGTTCAAGGAGTTCCTGGACAGCGTCTCGCCCGACGATTTCAAGGCGACCTGACACCTCGAGGTCCTTCCCGAAGTTTGCCGGCGAGGCAACATCACGGATACGTCTCATCTGGCGCTCTGCCGCAGACACGCCCGGCGGAAACCGCCCGGCCGCCCCCGGGACCGCCATACTTTGATGGCGACGATAACCACGACAACGGGTTGAAAAGCGTATGCTCTCAAGCACTCGGGGCCGAAGCGATCCCGGCTGCGCGAGCGTGACATCGGAAAGAGGAACACGGTGGGCGAGCAACCGCGTGACGGTCAGTTGGAGCTGGGGTCGGAATCCGCCGAGGATGACGACGCGGCAGCCACCCGTGACCGCACCGCCCCTGCGCCCAGCGAACCAATTCAGGCCGGCCTGTTTCCCGACGATTCGGTGCCCGACGAGCTGATTGGTTACCGCGGCCCGAGTGCTTGCCAGATCGCCGGGATCACTTACCGCCAACTGGATTACTGGGCCCGCACATCGCTGGTTGTGCCGTCGATCCGCAGCGCGGCGGGCTCGGGCAGCCAGCGGCTGTACTCGTTCAAAGACATCCTGGTGCTCAAGATCGTCAAACGGCTGCTCGACACCGGGATCTCACTGCACAACATCCGGGTAGCCGTCGACCATCTGCGGCAGCGCGGGGTACAGGACCTCGCCAACATCACCCTGTTCTCCGACGGCACCACGGTGTACGAGTGCACGTCCGCGGAAGAGGTCGTCGACCTGCTGCAGGGCGGGCAGGGCGTATTCGGCATCGCCGTATCCGGTGCGATGCGCGAACTCACCGGTGTCATCGCCGACTTCCCCGGTGAGCGCGCCGACGGCGGTGAGTCGATCGCGGCCCCCGAGGATGAGCTGGCCTCGCGGCGCAAGCACCGCGACCGCAAAATCGGCTAGCTCGCTGCGGCGAGACTGCAAATTCGAACACCTTCAACGGCGTGTCGCGTACGTAAATTCAGTGTCGGCGGCCCTGGGCGCTCACCTGGCGGTCGCCGGTAGACTGGTGGGCGCATCGCCCTCGTGCGGGAGAGTTTCGTGACGGCCAGCCACGGACGCCGAAGGAGCAACACCTCTCCGCTAACCTCTCAGGCACCCGGACCGCGCCAGGCCACGATGCCTCTGGAAAGCGGTGACCCGCCTTGTGGTGGTTCGCCCGCCCATGGGGAAAGGCGCACCGCGCCGAATCTCTCAGGCACCCGTATCGGGTAGACGACAGAGGGGGAGGCAACGCCCACCTCTGCGTCAGGAGCCGCAAGTGTCCGACCACACGCCTTTCGCCAACCGGCACATCGGTCCCGACGACGAAGCGATCGCAGCCATGCTCGGCGTCATCGGCGTCGACTCCCTCGACGAGTTGGCGAGCCGTGCAGTGCCCGCCGGCATCCTCGACGCGCTCACCGATGCCGGTGCCGCGCCGGGTCTGGACCAGCTGCCGCCGCCCGCGACCGAGGCCGAGGCGCTGACCGAGCTGCAGACGATGGCCGAGGCCAACGCTGTCGCGGTGTCGATGATCGGGCAGGGCTACTACGACACGCTGACGCCGCCGGTGCTGCGCCGCAACATCTTGGAGAACCCGGCCTGGTACACCGCCTACACGCCGTATCAGCCGGAGATCAGCCAGGGCCGGCTGGAAGCACTGCTGGATTTCCAGACGATGGTGGCCGACCTGACCGGTCTCGAGGTCGCCAACGCGTCCATGCTCGACGAGGGCACCGCCGCCGCGGAGGCGATGACGCTGATGCACCGCGCGGCGCGCGGCAAAGCGAATCAGCTGGCGGTCGACGTCGACCTGTTCGAGCAGACCGCGGCGGTGCTGGCGACCCGCGCCGAGCCGCTCGGTATTGAAATCGTCACCGCCGATCTGCGTGACGGCCTGCCGGACGGAGAGTTCTTCGGCGTCCTGACCCAGCTGCCCGGAGCCAGCGGGCGGATCACCGACTGGAGCGCGCTGGTGTCGCAGGCACACGAGCGCGGTGCGCTGGTGGCCGTCGGCGCTGACCTGCTGGCATTGACGCTGATCACCCCGCCCGGCGAGATCGGCGCCGACGTCGCCTTCGGCAGCACCCAAAGGTTCGGGGTGCCGATGGGATTCGGTGGCCCGCACGCCGGCTACCTGGTGGTGCACGGCAAGCACGCGCGGCAGCTGCCGGGCCGACTGGTCGGGGTGTCGAAAGACCGGGACGGCGCGCCGGCCTACCGGCTGGCGCTGCAAACCCGCGAACAGCACATCCGTCGCGACAAGGCGACCAGCAACATCTGCACTGCCCAAGTGCTGTTGGCGGTGATGGCGGCCATGTATGCCGGCTATCACGGCGCCGACGGGCTGACCGCAATCGCGCGCCGCGTGCACGGTCATGCCGGGACGATCGCCGCCGCGCTCGGTGATGCGCTGGTGCACGACCAGTTCTTCGACACGGTGCTGGCGCGAGTGCCCGGCCGTGCCGACGAGGTCCTCGCCGCAGCGAAGGCCAACGGCGTCAACCTGTGGCGGGTCGACGCCGATCACGTGTCGATCGCCTGCGACGAGGCCACCACCGACGGGCATGTCATGGCGGTGCTGGATGCGTTCGGGGTGTCGCCCGCCGACCCGGTGAACGCCGAGATCGCCACCCGGACATCGAAGTTCCTGACCCATCCGGCGTTCACCAGCTACCGCACCGAGACGTCGATGATGCGGCGGCTGCGCACGCTGGCCGACAAAGACGTGGCGTTGGACCGCAGCATGATTCCGCTCGGCTCGTGCACGATGAAGCTCAACGCCGCCGCCGAGATGGAGCCGATCACCTGGCCGGGATTCGCCCGCCAGCATCCCTTCGCCCCGGCCTCCGACACCCCTGGACTGCGCCAGCTGATCGCCGAGCTGGAGACCTGGCTGATCCAGCTGACCGGATACGACGCGATCTCGCTGCAACCCAACGCGGGCTCGCAGGGCGAATACGCCGGCCTGCTGGCGATTCACGACTATCACGGCAGCCGCGGGGAATCACATCGCGACGTGTGCTTGATTCCGTCGAGTGCGCATGGCACCAACGCCGCGTCGGCGGCGATGGCCGGGATGCGGGTGGTCGTGGTGGCCTGCCGCGAGAACGGCGACGTCGACCTCGACGATCTGCGCGCCAAGGTCGCCGGGCACGCCGAGCGGTTGTCGGCGCTGATGATCACCTACCCCTCCACCCACGGCGTCTACGAGCAGGACATCGCCGAGGTGTGCGCTGCCGTGCACGACGCCGGCGGGCAGGTGTACGTCGACGGCGCCAACCTCAACGCGCTGGTGGGGCTGGCGCGGCCCGGAAAGTTCGGCGGCGACGTCAGTCACCTGAATCTGCACAAGACGTTCTGCATCCCGCACGGGGGCGGCGGTCCCGGTGTGGGGCCGGTCGCGGCGCGCGCGCATCTGGCGCCGTTTCTGCCCGGGCACCCGCTGGCACCTGAGTTGCCGCGCGGCCGGCCGGTCTCCTCGGCGCCCTACGGATCGGCTTCGATCCTGCCGATCAGCTGGGCCTACGTCCGGATGATGGGGGGCGCCGGGCTGCGTAAGGCGTCGCTGGTGGCCATCGCCTCGGCCAACTACATCGCACGCCGGCTCGACGAGTACTACCCGGTGCTGTACACCGGCGAGCACGGCATGGTCGCCCACGAGTGCATCCTGGATCTGCGGCCGATCACCAAGTCGACCGGCGTGACCGTGGAGGACGTCGCAAAACGGCTGGCGGATTACGGTTTTCACGCTCCGACCATGAGCTTCCCGGTGAGCGGCACGCTGATGGTCGAGCCGACCGAAAGCGAAACCCTGGCCGAAGTGGATGCCTTCTGCGAGGCGATGATCGCCATCCGCCGCGAGATCGACCGCGTCGGCGCGGGGGAGTGGCCGGTGGACGACAATCCGCTGCGGGGCGCACCGCACACCGCGGAATGCCTGCTGACCGCCGACTGGGATCACCCCTACAGCCGCGAACAGGCCGCCTACCCGCTGGGCAAGACCTTCCGGCCCAAGGTGTGGCCGCCGGTGCGGCGCATCGACGGCGCCTACGGCGACCGGAACCTGGTCTGCTCGTGCCCGCCGGTGGAGGCCTTTGCGTAGGGCGGTTGGTCACCGAGTGTGGGGGTAATTGACGTGTTCCGGCCGATTGTCCGGTAAGAACCCACACACTCGACGGTAATTTCTCCTAGCTGAGGAAGGTTTCGACCGCGGTCGCCAGATCAGCAGAGGCCGACGTCGCAACATTGCGGTAGCTGCCCCCGCTCAGCTTCGCGACGGCTTCCCAGGTCGCCCGGTCCGAATCTGAGCCGAAATCGATGATGTTGACCGCGACCGGCTTGGCCGGGTCCACGCTGGTGCGGACGAAGTCTTCCAGCCCCGCCCCGTCGAGGCTCTGATCGGTGTGTGGTCCCGCCGTCACCACCAGCACCGAATTATTCTGACCGGCACGGAAATTGGCCACCGCCTGCTGGTAGATCAATCGCAGAGTGGTGAAGGATACCGCTCCGCCGGGCGACGAATACTGCCGGTCCAGCGCCGCTTTCAACGCGGCTGAGCGCGGCTGACCGTTCACCTGATCGCCCAGCGGCCCAGTCGGTACCTCGGACCGGCCTTCCTTACCGTCGAACGTCCACAGGCCGACAACGGAATTCGGCGCCAGCGCCCCGATCCGGTCGCTGAGCGCTGCGATCACGTTCGCCAACCGGGTCTTACCGCCCTCGTCGACGGTCATCGACTGGTCGAGCATGATCGTGGCCGCCGGCGCGGCTCCCGGCGCGGCCAGCATGTCGGCCAGAGTCGCGCGCATGGTGTCGTCACCGACCGACAAAGCCGCCGGCAGCGCCGGGAAACCGGTCACGTTACTCTTCGGCGGTTTCACGCCCGGGGCCCGGAAACCGGCTTTGCCCAGTTCCTCGAGCTGATCCGGCTTGTGCAGGAAACGGGCGAACGCGCTGGCTGCGGTGACCTGCTCTTGGGAGAGCCACGAGCCACTCAGCAGCACCGTCGGATAGTCGGCTTCCGCGGCCGGACCCGGTGGCAGCCACGAACTCAGCGTGCTCGCCGCGTCGGACAGCGACTGTCCGCGCTGAAACAGCTGCTGTTCGGTGACGGCCACCGCGTGCACCGGCGCGGTCGCCGGGTCGCCCGGCTTGAGCAGTGCGTTCATCGCCTCGGCTACCGAGTTGTCCGACAACTTGGGCTGCCCGCCGATCAGCGCGCGCACCGCGCCGCTGCCCGACGTGGCCGGAGCGCCCGGCGCCGACGCCGCGGCCACCGCCTCAGCCGCCAGGTACGCCGCGTCGCTGTTGCCGCTGGTCGGCAACGCCAGCCGCAACGATCCCCAGGACGGCAGTTTAAGCCCGGCCAGGCCATCCGGATTGCTCTGCAGGCTGGGCAATGTCGCCCAATTCTGGCCGCCGAGCGCGCGCTGCAGCTCCGGTCGAAGCGCGAGCAGCACCGGGGAGGTGACCAGGGAACGGCTGTCACTGATCGTCTGCTTGCCCGCCGCGGCTGACAGTCGCGCCGCGGACACCGAACTGCCCGGAATCCACAGCGCCGGGCGGTCGCCCAGCTCCGATGGCCAATTGCCGATGAAACCGCCCACGACGGCATCAGAATCGGCCTGCTTGACGGTCACGGCCACGCAGCGATCGCCGACCGGTTCGGCTGAGCCGTTGTATCGATCGGCGAAATTCTGAATGTGGCTGGCGATTGCGGGATCAGCGATCACCGCGACGGTCTCCTTACCGGCGGCGCAGCGCGCGGCCGCTGTGTTTGAGCGATGGGACAGCGCGTCGCCGAAGAACCGCCACAGGATCACCGCCGCGACCACCACCACGACGGCGATCAGCGCGGCGATGACGCCGACACTGACGCCGCGGCGGCCGCCGTCACTGCGGTGGCCCCCGCCCCAGTCGTCCCCGCCACGATGACCGCCGCCGGCCGGCGGCGGCGACGGCGGGGGGCGACGGCCGGGACCGGGGAAGTCGGGAAAGTCCTCCTCCTGGGTGCCGACATGGATGCCGCCCTCGACGCCGCCGTCGGCATCGGCGTCGGCATCGGCATCGGCATCGGCGGCATAGTAGAGCTGGTCGTCGTGAAAGCCGTGCCCGGCGACATCTTCGGCAGGGTCGCCGGCAGGGTCGGCGCCACCCTCGGGAACACCGGCCGGCTCGCCGGCTGAGTCCTCGGGCGGTTCACCGCCGGGCGCTCCTGGCCGGCGCTTGCTGTGTCTACCCATGCTTAGCCGTGCTCATCCGTTGCGAGCCTTGAACTCACGGCGGCGCCGGTGCAGGATCGGCTCGGTGTAACCGCTGGGCTGCTGTGTCCCGGACAGAATAAGCTCCTGGGCGGCCAGGAAGGCGATGCTGTCATCGAAGTCGGGCGCCATCGGACGGTAAGCGGAGTCGCCGGCGTTCTGTTGGTCCACCCGCGGAGCCATCCGCTCCAAACTCGCCCGCACGTCGGCTTCGGTGATCACCCCGTGCCGCAGCCAGTTGGCCAGCAGCTGGCTGGAAATCCGCAGCGTCGCACGGTCTTCCATCAACGCGACATCGTGGATGTCGGGCACTTTCGAGGAGCCCACCCCCTGGTCGATCCAGCGCACCACATAGCCGAGGATCGACTGGCAGTTGTTGTCGACCTCTTCCTTGATCTCCTCAGGCGCCCAAGCCAATTCCTTGGCCAACGGAATCGTCAACAGCTGGTCGATCGAGGCGCGTCGCTCACCGGCCAGCTCGTTCTGCACGGCGGCCACATCCACCTGGTGGTAGTGCATCGCATGCAGGGTCGCCGCGGTGGGCGAGGGCACCCAGGCGGTGCTGGCGCCGGCGCGCGGCTGCCCGATCTTCTGCTCGACCATGTCGGCCATCAGTTCGGTCATCGCCCACATGCCCTTGCCGATCTGGGCGTGACCGGCGAACCCGGTCGCCAGCCCGGCGTCGACGTTGTTGTCCTCGTAGGCCAAGATCCACGGCTGGGTCTTCATGGCGCCTTTGCGCACCATCGGGCCGGATTCCATCGAGGTGTGGATCTCGTCGCCGGTGCGGTCCAGAAAACCGGTGTTGATGAACACGATTCGGTCCGCCGCGGCTTTGATGCAGGCCCTCAGGTTGACGGTGGTGCGCCGCTCTTCATCCATGACGCCGACTTTGATGGTGTTCTGCGGCAACACCAGGACATCTTCGACCCGGCTGAAGAGTTCGGTGGTGTAGGCAACCTCGTCGGGCCCGTGCATCTTGGGCTTGACGATGTAGATCGAGCCGGTGCGGCTGTTCGCCAGCGGCCCGCTGGCTTCGTCGTTGTCCGAGCCGGCTTTGAGTCCGTGAATGGCGGCCAGCCCGGTGAACAGCGCGTCCTGGATGCCCTCGAACACCTCGGTGCCTTCGGCTCCGCCGTCTGCAGCGCCGTTCTCCAAGACGATGGCGTCGTTGGTCATCAGATGGCCCACGTTGCGCACGAACAGCAGACTGCGTCCCGGCAAGACGAACTCGCTGCCGTCCGGCGCGGTGTAGTGGCGGTCCTGGTTGAGTGCCCGGGTGAAGGTGTCGCCGTCCTTGTTCACTTCGGCGGTCAAGTCGCCGCGGTTCAGGCCGAGCCAGTTGCGGTATGCCCGCACTTTGTCGTCGGCGTCGACGGCGGCGACCGCGTCTTCGAAGTCGATGATCGTGGTGACCGCCGACTCCAGGACCACGTCCTTGACCCCGGCGGTGTCGGTCTTGCCGACCGGCGACTCGGGGTCGATCAGGATCTCGATGTGCAGGCCGTGGTTGGTCAGCAACACCGAGGTGGGCGTTTCCGCCGAACCGGTGTAACCGGCGAACTGGCCGGGGTCGGACAGTCCGGTCGATCCGTCGGGCAGGTCAACGGACAGTTGACCGTCGTCGACGGTGAATCCGGTCGCGTCGGCATAGGACCCGGACGCCAGCGGCACCGCGCTGTCGAGGAAGTTTCGCGCATAGGCGATCACCTTGTCGCCCCGCACCCGGTTGTAGCTGCTGCCCTGCTCCGCGCCGTCGGTTTCCGGGATGACGTCGGTGCCGTAGAGCGCGTCGTACAGCGAGCCCCAGCGCGCATTGGCCGCGTTCAGCGCGAAGCGGGCATTGGTGACCGGCACCACCAGCTGGGGGCCGGCCGTCGTGGTGATCTCCGGATCGACACCGGAGGTGGTGATGGTGAAGTCGCCGGGTTCGGGCTGCAGATAGCCGATTTCGGTGAGGAACTGGCGGTAGGCCTCCGGATCGTGTGGGTCGATCACGCGGTGCCGGTGCCACTTGTCGATCTGGGCCTGCAATTCGTCACGGCGGCGCAGCAGATCCTGGTTGCGCGGGGTGAGGTCGGTGACCACTTTGTCGACGCCCGCCCAGAAGCTGTCGGGGTCGATATCGGTGCCGGGCAGAGCCTCGCTGTTGACGAAGTCGTACAGCACCTTGGCGACCCGCAGGTTGCCCACTGGCACGCGATCAGTCATCGTTCCTCCCTGTCTGGCAACTAGCCAGCCTACCCGGCCGGTAGCACGACTACTCGCATCCGGTGGCCTGCAACAGCAGGTCACACCGGTCCAGCAGCGCATTCCGCAGCGGCGCTGCACGCTGGGCGATGGCATTCTGGCAACGCACGTACTCGGCGCGGCCGGCGCTGGTTTCGACGGCGATCGGCGAGTACCCGTAGTCGCTGAGATCATACGGGCTGGCCCGCATGTCGACTTCGCGGGCGGCTGCGGCCAGTCGCAGGCAGGCCAGCAGCAGCTCGGAATCGACCAACGGGCTCAGTTTGTAGCACCACTTGTACAAGTCCATGTTGGTGTGCAGACAGCCCGGTTGCTCCCAATCGTGCTGGGCAGCGCGGGTCGGCGCGCCGGCGTTGCGAGGGGCCGCCTGGGCGGTGAAGAAGCGGAACGCGTCGAAGTGGCTACACCGCAGCGGCACCGACTCGACCAGCCTGTCGGTGTCCGCCGCACTCAAGCGCAGCGGGACTTGTTGATGGCGGAGCGTGTCGCTGCGGTAGACCATCGCCCATTCGTGCAGGCCGAAGCAGGTCAGCCGAGTGGGGTGTTGTGCGGTCGCGCGCAGCAGCCGCGCCACGAACTCGACACTGTCCAACCGGCTGCGCAAATGCTTGTCGCTGACGGTGACGCCGTCGGGGACCGGCAGGTAACCCCGGCGGCTTCGGTAGCGTCGCAGCGCCCCGTCGCCGGCCAGCACCACACCGTATCCGGGATGCCAGCACTGCAGCTGCCCCGGACGCAATCTGTAGTAGTTGAACAGAAAGTCCCACACCGGATGTGGCTGCCCGGTTCGGTGCGTCGCCAGAAACGCCGTGACGCGGCGCCGGTGTGCCAGGGCACGGTTTTGCCAGCGCGCCGGTGGGAGCACCTCACGCACGCTGGGTGCCTTCCCGCACCGTGCCCACCAAGTCTTCGACCAGATCGTCGAGCGCCACCATCGCGACCACCCGACCGCCGGGGGCGGTGACGAGGGCCAGATGGCTGTTGGTGCGCCGCAGCCGCGACAACGCCTCTGCCAGCGGCAACGACTCCGGAATCCGGGGCAGTGGCCGGACCGTCGCCCGGTCGATGCTGGCTTCGGGGTGGTCGCTGAGCGACAACACATCTTTGATGTGCAGGTAGCCGATGTAGGTACCGTCGGGATCGGTGACCGGGAACCGGGAGTAGCCGGTCTGCGCCAGCGCCTGTTCGACCGCGCCGACCGTCGGGCCGGAGCCGGCCGCCGCCGGTACCGCCCGGATATCGGCCAGCGGCACCGCGACATCGGTGACCAGGCGATTGCGGATCTGCAGCGCCCGGGTCAGCCGGGTGTGTTCTTCGCGGTCGAGCAGACCTTCCGACACCGACTCGGCGATCATTTCCCGCAGTTCGGCCATGGACACCGTGATGGCAAGCTCATCGCGGGGCTCGACCCCCAGGGCACGCAGGATCAGGTTGGCGCATCGGTTGTAGAAGGCGATGAACGGGCGGGCGGCCCGCACGTAGACGAGGTAGGGCGGAATCAGCAGCATCGCCGCCTTCTCCGGGCCGGCGATGGCGATGTTCTTGGGCACCATCTCGCCGAGCAGCACATGCAGCGTCACGACGATCGCCAACGCGACGACCAAGGACACCGTGTGCAGCAGCGCACCGGGCAAACCCAACAGGTCGAAAGGTGCCTGCAGCAGGTCGGCGACCGCCGGTTCGCCGATCCGGCCGAGCAGGATCGAGGCCAGCGTGATACCCAGCTGCGCGCCGGCGAACATCAGCGGCAGCCGCTCGCCGGCCCGGATGACCGTGACCGCACGTGTCCTGCCCTGGTCGGCCAGGGTTTCCAGCCGGTCCCGTCGTACCGAGATCAGCGAGAATTCGGCACCGACGAAAAACGCGTTGGCGACGATCAGCAACAGCGTCAGCAGCACTCGCAGCAGGTCTGCCATCAGCGGCTCAATCCCGAGGGGACAGCGTCGCCGCGGCCGACCTCGGCGAGCTCGAGCAGGTCGATCCGGCGGCCGGCCATCCGGATGACGGTCGCCCGCCAGTGCTTGGAGGTGTCCGACAGGCCATCGGGGTCGAAGGCGGCCAGCTCCACGGTGTCCCCGTCCTCGGGGATGTGGCCGAGTTGCTGGAGTACCAGCCCGCCGATGGTCTCGTACTCTCCGTCCGGGGCGCGGTAGCCGGTGGCCGCGGCGACCTCGTCGATGCGCAGCAGGCCCGATACCCGCCAGCCGTTGCCGGCCGCCACCACGTCGGGGGTGGCGTCGTCGTGCTCGTCGCGTACATCGCCGACGATCTCTTCGATCAGGTCCTCGACGGTGACCATGCCCGCGGTGCCGCCGTACTCGTCGACGACCAGCGCCGTTTGCAAGCCGCTGGCGCGGGTCTGAGCCATCACCGAATCGCCGTCCAGCGTCGAGGGCACCACCGCCACCGGGTGCGCCACCGCGGTCAGCAGTGTGTGCGCGCGATCGGCGGGCGGCACCGCAAAGACCTGTTTGACGTGCACGATTCCGATCGTCTGGTCGAGATCGCCGTCGACGATGGGGAACCTGGAGAACCCGGTTTCGATGGCCGTCGCAACCAGGTCGGCGACGGTGTCGTCGACCTCCAGCGTGACGATCTTGGAGCGCGGAGTCATCAGTTCTTCGGCGGTCAGGGTGCCGAATTGCAGTGACCGGTGCACCAGCGCGGCGGTGGTCGGGTCCAGCGAGCCGCTGCGCGCTGAGGTCCGCACCAGCGACACCAGCTCCTGCGGTGAGCGCGCCGACCGCAGTTCCTGAGCGGGCTCGATGCCCAGCCGACGCAAGATCCGGTCGGCTGCTCCATTGGTCAGGCGAATGGCCGGAGTCAGGATCAGCGAGAACAGCACCTGGGGGCCTGCCACCGCGCGGGCGGTGGGAAGCGGGCGGGCCACCGCGAGGTACTTGGGCACCAGCTCGCCGAACACCATCGACACCGACGTCACGATCACCAGCGCCACGAACGCGACCACTGCGTCGGCTATCCGCTCGGGCACGCCGAGCGCATCCATCGCCGGATGCGGCGCTTCGGCAACCAGGGGATCGGTGAGGTAGCCGGTGACCAGGGTGGTGATCGAGATCCCCAGTTGGGCGCCCGACAACTGAAACGACAGCGTGCGGTGCGCGCGGTGCAGGTGGCGGTCGCGACGAGCGCCGGTGCCCGCGTGCGCCTCGACGGTGCTGCGCTCCAGGGTGGTCAGCGAGAATTCGGCGGCGACGAACATCGCGGTGCCGGCGGTCAGCACCGCGATGGCCAGCACGCTGAACAGAGTGACGGCGAGGTTCATCAGCAGCTCGGTTGCCGCATCCTCAGGCTCCGGTCGACCACGCTGTCGCGTGCCTGCGGCACTTCAACCCTTTCGCTTCAAATCACTACCTGAAGCTCACATGGTAGCGAAAAGCGATGCCAGGCTGGGGTCATGACACCGCAGTGTCACCAGCCGAATGGCAGCGGATGGCCTTCGGCGAAGCCCGCCGCCGACTGCACGCCGACCACCGCCCGCTCGTGCAACTGCGGCAGACTCGACGCGCCGACGTAGGTGCAAGTGCTGCGCAGCCCGGCGGTGATGTGGTCGAGCAGGTCCTCGACTCCGCCGCGGGCCGGGTCCAACCCCATCCGGGAGGTGGAGATCCCTTCCTCGAACAGCGCTTTGTGGGCCCGGTCGAACGCGTTGTCGGCGGCGGTGCGCGCGACCACAGCACGCTTGGACGCCATTCCGTAGCTTTCTTTGTACGGCTGGTCGTCCCGGTCGCGCATCAGGTCGCCGGGGGATTCGTAGGTGCCGGCGAACCAGGACCCGATCATCACGTTCGACGCACCGGCCGCCAGCGCCAGCGCCACATCCCGGGGCTGGCGGACCCCGCCGTCGGCCCAGACGTGGGCGCCGAGTGCTCGTGCGGCGTCCGAACATTCGGCGACGGCCGAGAACTGCGGCCGCCCCACGCCGGTCATCATCCGGGTGGTGCACATCGCCCCCGGGCCGACGCCGACCTTGACGATGGCCGCCCCGGCGCTGATCAGGTCCCGAGCGCCCTCAGCCGAGACGACGTTGCCCGCGGCCAGCGGCAGTCCCAGGTCCAGCGCCGAGATGGCCTTGATCGCGTCGAGCGCCTTCACCTGATGGCCGTGCGCAGTGTCGATCACCAGTACGTCGACGCCGGCGTCGGCCAGCGCCTGCGCCTTGGCGGCCACATCGCCGGTGATCCCGACCGCCGCACCGACACGCAGCCGGTTCGCGTGGTCCAGCGCCGGGGTGTAAATGCCGGCGCGTACCGCCCCGGTGCGGGTCAGCACCCCGGCCAAGATGCCGTCGGCGCCGGTCAACACCGCCACGCCGACCGGTGCATGCTCCAGCAGGTCGAACACCCGGCGCGGGTCGGTGCCCACCGGGGCGGTCACAAAATCGGTCACCGCCACGTCGCGGACGCGGGTGAAGCGATCCACCCCCGCACAGGACGATTCGGTCACCAACCCGGTCGGGCGCCCTTCGGAGAGCACCACCGCGGCGCCGTGCGCGCGTTTGTGGATCAGCGCGGTCGCGTCGGACACCGAATCGTCGGGCTCCAGCACCACCGGGGTATCGACCACCAGATCGCGGCTCTTGACGAAGTCCACTGTGTTTCGCACTGCGCTGATCGGCAGGTCTTGCGGCAAAATCACGATCCCGCCGCGGCGGGCCACCGTCTCGGCCATCCGGCGACCGGCGACCGCGGTCATATTCGCGACCACCACCGGAATCGTGGTGCCCGAGCCGTCGTCGGTGGACAAGTCGACGTCGAACCGCGATGCGACGTCGGATCGGTTCGGCACGATGAAAACGTCGTCGTAGGTCAGGTCGTAACCGGGTCGGTGCCCGTGCAGATACTTCATCTTCTGACCGTTCGCCCCCTTAGCCGGCCCGCTGGGAAAGTCACGCCGATATCTCGCTGCGGTCCCCGCTCCACAGCGTGTGAAACTTCTTGTCGCGATCTTCGTCGGTCCGCCCGTAAGTATGGGCGCCGAAGAAGTCTCGCAGACCTTGGGTCAGCGCCGCGGGCAGCCGCTCGGTGCGCAGCGCGTCATAGTAGGACAGCGCCGAGGAGAACCCCGGGATCGGGATGCCCAGCCCGGTGGCGGTCGCCACGACCCGCCGCCAGCTGTCGATGGCCGACTCGATCGCCTCGCGGAAGTAGCGCGCCGCGATCAGCGTCGGCAGGTCGGGGTTGTCGTCGAAGGCCTCTTTGATGCGGTTGAGGAACTTTGCGCGGATGATGCAGCCGCCGCGCCAGATGGTGGCGAGGTCGCCGGGTGTGATGTCCCAGTCGTATTCGGCGCTACCGGCCTGAATCTGGTTGAAGCCTTGGGCGTAGGCGATGATTTTCGACGCGTAGAGGGCCTGGCGTACGTCTTCGATGAACTGTTCGGCATCCTCGGGCTTGGCGCTCAGCTCACCGGAGGCCAGCTCGGTGGTGGCCTTGCGCTGATTGACCGCACCCGACAACGCGCGGGCGAACACGGCCTCGGCGATACCGGTCACCGGCACACCGAGATCGAGCGCCGACTTCACCGTCCAGCGCCCGGTCCCTTTCTGTTCGGCCTCGTCGAGGATGACGTCAACCAGCGGCTTGTCGGTTTTGGCGTCTTTTTGGCGCAGCACTTTGGCGGTGATCTCCACCAGGAAGCTGTCCAGTTCGCTCTTGTTCCATTCGTCGAACACGTCGGCGATCTCATCGGCGTCCTTGCCCAGCCCGTCGCGCAGCAACTGATAAGCCTCACCGATCAGTTGCATGTCGGAGTACTCGATGCCGTTGTGCACCATCTTGACGAAGTGCCCGGAGCCGTCCGGGCCGATATGGGTGCAGCACGGCACCCCGTCGACGTGGGCGGAGATCTCCTCGAGCAGCGGTCCCAGCGACTTGTACGACTCGGCCGGTCCGCCGGGCATGATGGACGGCCCGTTCAGTGCGCCTTCCTCACCGCCGGAGATACCCGCCCCGACGAAGTGCAGGTCGCGTTCGGCCATCGCCTTCTCCCGCCGGATGGTGTCGGTGTAGAGCGCGTTGCCGCCGTCGATGATGATGTCGCCGTCTTCCATGGCGTCAGCAAGTTCGCCGATGACGGCGTCGGTGGCCTCCCCGGCTTTCACCATGATCAGCACCCGGCGGGGCTTTTCGAGGGCGGCTAGAAATTCCGGGATCGTCTCGGTGCGTACGAAGTTACCCTCGGAGCCGTGCTCGTCCAGCAGCGCGTCGGTCTTGGCCACCGACCGGTTGTGCAGCGCCACCGTGTAGCCGTGCTTGGCGAAGTTTCGGGCAATGTTAGAGCCCATGACGGCCAGGCCGGTGACACCTATCTGTGCGGTGCCCTCGTTCGATTCCGATGAGCCCATCTGTTCGCCTCTCGTATTGGATTGTCAGACGCTGAAGAGCCGGTGCAGTTCGATCAACCACGGCACCGCCATGGACACAGTGGGCACCACCAGCATCGCGGCGGCGGCCAGGTACGCGGCCGCCGACAGCGCCAGGCTGTTGCCGCGCCCCGACAACCGACGCACCCTCAGCACTGTGCTGGACCCGCCCGCGGCCAACGCGCCCGATGGAACCCCACCCGACGCGCAAGTCACCAGCGCCCGGGCCAGCGGAGTCCGCCCGGCCACGCGCACGGCGGCGTCATCGGCGAGCAGCTCGACGAGCAGCCGCACCGCATCCAGCGCGCTGGCGCTGCGGACGAATCGGGGAAAAGCGGCATGCACGGCGGTGAACGCCTCGAGGACAAGGTCGTGCCGGGCGCGCAGATGGGCGCGCTCGTGCCGCAGGATCGCTGAGACTTCCTCTTCGGTCAGCGCACTCAGGGTTCCTTCGCTCACGACGACGCGCCGGCGCACGCCGGGTAGGCAGTAGGCCAACGGTTGCGCCACTCCCAGGATGCGCAGGTCGCTGGGCCGGGTGGACTGGGCGTCATCAGTGACGCCGAGCAGGTCGACCAGCATGCGGTGATGAGCGCGGCGTCGTCGCGTACCGATCGCCACCTGCACCACCGCGACCGCCAGCCGGGCACCGACCAGCAGTGTCAAGGCGAAGACAGCCACGTAAAGACCGGTCAACGGCCACCCGAGCCGGTCGACGTCGCCGACGAGGCTGGCGGTCGGACGCCCGTCCGGGCCGGGCATCAGCAGGCGGCTGGCGATCGCGATGCCGGCACTGAACGTGGAAAGCACCGCGGCCAGCGCGATAGCCTGCCAGAGCACTACCGCGGCTCGCGGGGCCCGCAACGGCCAGGTCGCGCGGGCGAGCAGCGCCGGTATCGGGCCGACCAGCAGCGCCGCAAGCAAAGTGAATGCCAGCCCGGACACGTTGTCAGTCTCTCTCAGTCCTCCACGCCGATATCAGCAGACCGGGTTCCCCGGTGATGTACTTCCAAATCAGCCAGGGCACGCCGCAGGGCAGCCGCCTCGTCGGCGCCGACCTGCTCGACGAAGTGCACCAGCGCGGCCTGCCGGCTGCCGGAGTCCGCGGCCTGGTCCAATGCGTCGACCATCAAGCCGGCGACGAGCTCGTCGCGGCCGCGGACGGGTGCGTAGCGGTGCGCCCGGTCGTCGCGGATCTGCGAAACCAGATTCTTCTTGGCGAGCCGCTGCAACACCGTCATCACGGTCGTATAGGCAAGGTCGCGCCGGGCAGACAATGCCTCATGAACCTGCCGAACGGTTTGCGGCTCAGGCGTGGACCACAAGTGATCCATCACCGCACGTTCAAGATCTCCCAGGCGCGTCAGCTTGGCCATGTCTCAGTCATCTCCTGTGCAACGTGCACAGCCTACCGTGAATTACTACCGAGCGTCGTACGGGTACGGGCGTGTGCGCACGGCGAACACCTTGCCACTTTAGGGCAGCCTTCCCTATGCTGAGCCAGTCGAGAATCAATGCGACCGCGGTGAGTCCTGAGGGCTGCAGCGACCCCGGTCCACCTCGATAGGCGAACCCCGTGTCCACCGCACGGGGTTTGCCCGTGTTGGGTGCGGGCGCGGCAGCTGCCCAACCGCCTCACCGCACAGGAATGGCGTCAGCGTGCGGGGCGTCGCTGTTGGCGTGGGTCCGGGTGGTCATCATGTACAAGAGGCCGAGGCCGATGACGGCCGCCGACATCAGCAAAACAACGTAATTGTCGTACCACGGGGCTTCAGGTGTCCGCGGCCAGCAGACGTTGGTGATCGCCGCGACACCATAGCCCAGGGCGCCGACGTTGATGAGCATTCCCCAACGGCCGAGCCGGTACTTGCCGGACGGCTTCCAACCCTTCATCCTGGCACGCAGCGCGGCCAGCACCACCATCTGAAACCCGAGGTAAACCCCGACTGTGCCGAAGCTGATGAGCTTGTTGAGTGGGTGGGTCGAGATGATGGAACCGATGATGAGCGTCGCCGGGATGATGACCGAGGCCAGCAGGGCGTACGGCGGCACGTGTCTTTTGTGATCGAAGTGCGCCAAGAGCCGAGAGCCAATGATCATGCCATCGCGTCCGTAGGAGAAGATCAGCCGGCTGGCTGCGGCCTGCAGACTCAGTGCGCACGAAACGAACGAGATCAACACGATGCCGAGCACGACCCTTGACCCGATGTCCCCGAACGCCCCTACCAGAACAGTGTCGATCGGATCGCTGTCTGCACCGCGAATTACCGCACCGAAATCCCCGACTGACAAGATCAGGCTCAGGCAGACGAATGTGGCCGCGGAACCGCCGACGTAGATGGTGCGCCGCATCGCTTTTGGAATCTGCACACCTGGGTTGCGGACCTCCTCGGCGACGTCGCCACACGCCTCGAATCCGAAGAACTGGTAGAGGCCGATGAGGCTGGCGGCCAGGAAAGCGTAGAGGAAGCTGTGATCGCCCTGGGCGCCGAAGCTGTGGAACAGCACACCGAGCCCGTGGTGCCGGTGGGTGAGCAGCAGCCAGACGCCGACCACCAGTGCGCCGATGAGTTCCGCGCTGAACCCGAAGATGGCGAAATAGCCCAATATCTTGGTCCCGGTCAGATTGATGAGCGTGGCCACCACCAACACGCCGAGTGCGCAATAGATTTTGGCGTGCACAGAGGGCGCAAAGCCGAACATAGCGGCGACGTACGGGCCTGCGCCGAAGGCCGCATCCGCGATCAGTGCGAGCAGGCAGAACATGTAGACCCACCCGGTCATCCACGCCCATTTGCGTCCCCACAACCGTCGCGCCCACGGATAGACACCCCCGGCCACCGGGAACTGCGCCACTACTTCACTGAAGACCAACGCGACCAGCATCTGCCCCGCGCCGACGATCAGTAGGCTCCAGATCATCGGCGGACCGGCGCTGGCCAATGCGAACGCGAACACCGTGTAGATGCCGACCACCGGCGACAGATAGGTGAAGCCCAGCGAGAAATTGGCCCACGGACTCATGTCCCGTTTGAACTCCGACTGGAATCCCAGCGCCTTCAGTTGCGCTTGGTCCTCGTCGTCGTTTGCAGCATCGGAGGTCAGGTCGAGCGCCGACTCCGCCTGCCGGACGTCGTCCTCGTCATCGTGCGCGGCATTGGACGTCAAATCGATGGACAAATCGCTCTCCCAACTTCACCCCGACCAGAAAAATGGTCGTGTGAAAAATAATTGAATTGAGACCTGACCGGTTGTCGAAACCAGGTCTGCTTTTGCAGTTTCCGCCACCGCGACAGCGCTGAGCGAAAGGGGTCGCTACTTTTGCGTTGCCTCCTTAATCAAAACTGCCGCAGTGCGCTTGAGCGCATCGCGCTGCTTGGCCATGTCCGCTATTGCTTTCCGCAACCGATGGAGCTCATCTCGTTCGCTGATTGCGCCGTCGCCGTTTGGAACAGTACGTTCCGGCTTCAGCCAGCGGTCCGGGCCGTCCTCGTGACTGTCCGACTCTCTAGCCAACGCCGGGATCACCTTCTGACTCGATCCGGATCGATGGCGACCGCCCTCGTTTTTCGGCGCATTCACGACACTTGCCACCGGGCCCATTGGGGGCATACCGCCGTAGAAGCCCGGCTGTGCGGCTGCCTCAGCCTGCGGCAACCCGTCTGCGCCTGCCATCGGCAACGATTTGGCGGCAAGCCGGACCCCCGGGGACGCCGTACCCCACGACGGCGGTACCGACAAGCCGCCGACCGACGCCGCCTCATCCAGCCCCGCCGACACGCCGCCAGCGCCCAAACCTGCCGACGCCGACGTGCCGATCCCTGAACCGGGTGAACCCAGCAAGGTCGACCCCAACCCGTCTGCGAGCCCGGCGTCAGGCAGCGCAGACGCCGCAGCCACCGGCGCCGCCGCGAGCCCAGGAGCCAATGGAGTCAAGGCGCCCGAAATAAATGGCGCAACTGTCAAGCACACCCCGGATATAGCGAAGTTGACTCCGTAGGAGAACACCCCGATGCCCAAAGTATCTTCGGCGAGTGTTTCAAAATCTTGAATCGGCGAGCTGTTGAAAAAGTCCAACAGCGCATTCGATCCAGGAGCTGCTCCCGACGAGAGGTTTTGCAGCAGGTTGGGCACGCTCGAGAGTGCCTGGGAAAGCGTTGACTGCGTGCCGGTTCCGGTCGCCGAAGCGGTGGCTTGAGCGAGCGCGCCGGCTTGAGTACCCGCAGCGGCCGGGTCGGAGTTCGGCGTCGGCGAGGTAAACGGCGCCAGCGTCGTTGCCGCCGCCGACGCGCCGGCATAGCCGTACATCGCCGCGGCATCCTGGGCCCACATCTGGGCATACTGCGCCTCGAGCGCGGCGATCCACGGCGTGTTCTGCCCGAGAATGTTGGTGGCCACCAACGACGCCAACATCGCCCGGTTGACCTCTATCTCCGGCGGAGGCACGGTAGCCGCAAACGCCGCTTCGTAGGCCGCTACTGCCGATCTGAGCTGGTTAGCAGTGTGCTCAGCCTGAGCAGCAGTGCTGCTCATCCACGACACATACGGAGCCGCCGCGGCGGCCATCGACGTCGATGACGGACCCACCCACGGTCCATCAATCAGCTGGGAAACCGTCGCCTGATAAGAGGTGGCCGCCGAAGTCAACTCCGCGGCCAACCCGTCCCAAGCTGCTGCGGCCGCCACCATCGGCCCCGACCCCGCGCCCGCGTACATCCGGCCGGAGTTCACCTCCGGCGGCAGCATCGCGAAATCTAGGAGGCTGGTCACCACATCGCCTCCTTGATCAAGCGGGCTGCTGCATCTCGCTCCGTCGCCAATTCGGCGAGCTCCTTGCGGAGCTGGTCGAGCTCATCGCGCTCCTGTCCGCTCAACGAGCTGGCGACAGTTTGAACACTTCGCTGGCGCTGCGCGGGCCGGGCGGCCACGGGCTCGTCAGCGCCCTGCTCCCTGGCCAGTTCGGGGATCACCTTCTGACGCACGCCGGACCGAGGACGATTCTGGTCACCCCTCGGCGCGTTGACCAGGCTGCCGACCGGGGGGATGCCGCCGTAGAAGCCGCCGGGTCCGGCCGCCTCAGCCTGCGGTGCACCGCCCATGCCGGCGCCCGGCAATGGTGATGTTTCGGTGGCGAGCCGGACCGCCGGGGATGCCGTACGCCAAGCCGGCGGCACGGATAGCTTCCCGACCGACGCTGCCTCACCCACGCCCGCGGACAGCCCGGCACTCCCTGAGCCTGCCGAGGCTGGGGCACTGAGCCCGGTCGCCAGCGCTCCCTCCGGTGCCGCCGGCAGGTCGGTCGTGGCAAACACTGGTGGCACATGGGGCACGAAGAACGGCGAGAACATGGGTGTGAAACCGGAAGCCACGAACGCAAATCCACTGAATTCGGTGGCGACGTTCCCCACGTCTGAGCCGAATCTGTTGATCGCGGTGCCCAACGGGCTTGTCAAAATGTTCTGCAGGGACGTTATTGGATCGACGGACGCTCCCGACGCGAGGTTTTGCAGCAGGTTGGGCACGCTCGAGAGTGCCTGGGAAAGCGTTGACTGCGTGCCGGTTCCGGTCGCCGAAGCGGTGGCTTGAGCGAGCGCGCCGGCTTGAGTACCCGCAGCGGCCGGGTCGGAGTTCGGCGTCGGCGAGGTAAACGGCGCCAGCGTCGTTGCCGCCGCCGACGCGCCGGCATAGCCGTACATCGCCGCGGCATCCTGGGCCCACATCTGGGCATACTGCGCCTCGAGCGCGGCGATCCACGGCGTGTTCTGCCCGAGAATGTTGGTGGCCACCAACGACGCCAACATCGCCCGGTTGACCTCTATCTCCGGCGGAGGCACGGTAGCCGCAAACGCCGCTTCGTAGGCCGCTACTGCCGATCTGAGCTGGTTAGCAGTGTGCTCAGCCTGAGCAGCAGTGCTGCTCATCCACGACACATACGGAGCCGCCGCGGCGGCCATCGACGTCGATGACGGACCCACCCACGGTCCATCAATCAGCTGGGAAACCGTCGCCTGATAAGAGGTGGCCGCCGAAGTCAACTCCGCGGCCAACCCGTCCCAAGCTGCTGCGGCCGCCACCATCGGCCCCGACCCCGCGCCCGCGTACATCCGGCCAGAGTTCACCTCCGGCGGCAGCATCGCGAATTCCAACCGCGAAACCCCCTCCTAACAAGCCGGTCCGGCAGTGTCCGCACGCTGCCGGCCTGCTGAGATGTCCCAAATGATGACTTGGTGCTCGGCTTTGAGCGCCATGACCCGCGTCAATTGCCCCTCCCCGTCGGCATCGGGCGTAACTGAATGTTAATGCACTCGATACCGGTGCTTAATACCTATCGGCAATTGTCACCGTGGGCAATGATAAGAAACGCTTGCTGGCATTGAGCTAGTCATTCGCTGGGAGCTTCCTGAGACCTTGAGATTGCGGTCTGCTCGATCGCCCGAGCGAGCGGTTTCATCGCCTTCCCGCGGCAGTCAAGTCACTCGGCAAACGGGCCCCACGCGTGCCGCTTGAGCGCAGCAGATTTCTTGCCGAGTTTGCCTGCACGCACCATCACCGCCAAGCTGTCCAGGATCACCCGGCTGCTCATCAGCGCGGTCTGCTCAGCCCAGTCGTAGGGCGGCGAACACTCCACCACCTCGATGCCGTTCAGCCCGGGTTCGGAGATCATCCGGATGAGGTTGAGAGCTTCCCGGGCAAAAGGCCACCCGGCTCGGGCCAGCCGGTGCCGGGTACGAATCCGGCGTCGATGACGTCAATGTCGAAGGACAGGTATACCGCCTTGGCGTCCTTCCACGCCGTTTCGAGCGCGACCTCGGCGATCTTTTCGATCCCGACCCGTTCGACGTCACCGACGGTGATGACGGTGCTGCCGCGCTGGCGTCCGACCTGGACGCCCGCGCGCGGTGCTTGCCATCCGCCGATGCCGATCTGCACCAAGTTGGTGGCCGGTGCGTTCTTGATGTTGGTGGCGTGGAACCACGGAGTGGTGTGCATGCGCTCGTCGAGATCGGTCTCCTGGGTGTCGACGTGGCGGTCGAAGTGGATGATGCCCACGTTGCCGTCCAGATGCGGGGCCAGTCCCCGCACCGTCGGGAACCCGATCGAATGGTCACCGCCCAGGACCACCGGGAACACGCCTTGGGAGACCACGTGCGACATCGCCTGGCTGATCTGGTCGAACGACTTCTCGATGTTCGCCGGAATGGTGACGACGTCGCCGATATCGACGATGTTGAGCTGTTCGCGCAGGTCGACACCCAGTTCGTAGCAGTAGGTCCCAAACAGGTTGGTCGAGCGGCGGATTCCCATCGGACCGAATCGGGTGCCCGGCCGGTAGGTGGTGCCCGCGTCCAGCGGTGCTCCGAACACCGCTACCTCAGCGTCGGAGACGTCGTGCACATCCTCGAGGAAAGGCGCTTTCAAAAACGTCCCGCGTTCGCCGGCGAAGTGCGGCAGTTCGCCGCGGGAGAAGGTCGACAGCGTGCGGTCGTTGATTGTCGGGGCGGCCTCCAGCCCGTGGGCGAGACAACGTTCGATCTCTTCGAGGTGGCGACGGTTTGGCAGCTCAGCCTCGGCCTGCTGTGCCCACATACCTTCCCGGTTGGGAATGTCAGCCTGTCCAGCGAACGGATTTGTCATCGGGTGTTCCTCTCGTCGCGAACCAATTCACGGCGCAGGATGCCCGGGCGTCTGAGACCTAAGCGAACGGCAAACTACGGCCTGTTTCGTGAAACGACGCGCCACGCATCCAGCCTTCACCGTCTTGTCGCTGTCCGGGTACGGCGAACTCGTCCGGGCGGTCCTGTGGCACGCCACGCTACAAAGTACCTGCTTGGCCGGCGACCGCAACCGGCGATCCCGTTGTAGACACGGGCAGGGTGAGCCTGCGGGGTGTCAGCAACACCGTGGCGTGGCAGGATCGCAAAATATGCGCCTGACGCCGCACGAGCAGGACCGACTGCTGGTCTCCTATGCTGCCGAGCTGGCCCGCCGACGCCAGGCCCGCGGCTTGCGCCTCAATCACCCCGAGGCCGTCGCGGTCATTTCTGACCACATCCTGGAGGGCGCGCGCGACGGCCGCACTGTCGCCGAGCTGATGGCCAGCGGATGCGACGTGCTACGCCGCGACGACGTGATGGAGGGAGTGCCCGAGATGCTCGACGACGTGCAGGTGGAAGCGACGTTTCCGGACGGCACCAAGCTGATCACCGTCCATCACCCGATCGCATGATTCCTGGCGAGATCCTCTACGGCAGCGGTGATATCGAGATCAATGCCGGCGTCCAACGCATCGAGATGCAGATTGTCAACACCGGCGATCGTGCGGTGCAGGTCGGAAGCCATGTCCACCTACCGCAGACCAATTCGGCGCTGTCATTCGACCGTGCCGCAGCCCATGGTTACCGGCTCGATATTCCGGCTGCCACCGCCGTTCGCTTCGAGCCGGGCATTCCTCGAACCGTCCGACTGGTCCCGCTGCGCGGACGGCGCGAGGTGCACGGTCTGACCCTGAACCCGCCTGGCCGGTTGGATCGCTGATGACGCGGCTGTCCAGAGAGCGCTATGCGCAGCTTTTCGGGCCCACTACGGGAGACCGGATCCGGCTGGCCGACACCGACTTACTGGTGGAGATCACCGAAGACCGCAGCGGCGGACCAGGGTTGGCCGGTGACGAGGCGGTGTTCGGCGGCGGCAAGGTGCTGCGCGAATCGATGGGACAAGCCCGAGTGACCCGCAACGACGGCGCCCCCGACACCGTGATCACCGGTGCCGTGATCATTGATTACTGGGGAATAATCAAAGCCGACATAGGGATTCGCGATGGCCGCATAGTCGCGGTCGGCAAAGCCGGCAACCCCGACATCATGGCGGGCATCCACCCGGACCTGGTCGTCGGGCCGTCCACTGAGGTCATTCGCGGTAACGGCCGCATTCTGACAGCGGGCACCGTCGACTGTCACGTACATCTGATCTGTCCGCAGCTGATGGACGAGGCGCTTGGTGCAGGCACCACCACCATGATCGGCGGCGGCACCGGACCTGCCGAGGGCACCAAGGCCACCACCGTCACTCCCGGCGGATGGCATCTCGCCAGGATGCTGGAGGCGCTGGACTGCTGGCCGCTGAACATCGCACTACTAGGCAAGGGAAACACCACGAATCCCGACGCGATGTGGGAGCAATTACGCGCCGGCGCATCAGGGTTCAAACTGCACGAGGACTGGGGGAGCACTCCCGCGGCCATCAACGCCTGCCTCACGGTCGCGGACGACGCGGGTGTACAGGTGGCGCTGCATTCCGACACCCTCAATGAAACCGGCTTCGTCGAGGACACCCTGGCCGCAATCGCGGGACGCGGGATTCACGCCTATCACACCGAGGGCGCTGGCGGCGGCCATGCTCCCGACATCATCACCGTCGCAGGCGAACCCAATGTGCTGCCCAGTTCCACCAATCCGACCCGACCGCACACGGTCAACACCCTGGACGAGCATCTGGACATGTTGATGGTTTGCCATCACCTCAATCCAAAAGTGCCCGAAGACCTGGCGTTCGCCGAGAGCCGGATCCGGCCCTCGACCATTGCGGCCGAAGACCTGCTGCACGACCTGGGAGCGATTTCGATGATCGGCAGCGACTCTCAGGCGATGGGTCGCATCGGCGAGGTGGTGCTGCGCACTTGGCAGACCGCGCACGTGATGAAGCGCCGCCGCGGCACGCTGCCTGGCGACGGTGCCGCCGACAACATGCGGGTGCGGCGCTACATCGCGAAATACACCATCTGCCCGGCCGTCGCGCATGGTCTCGATCGCGAAATCGGTTCAGTGGAAGTGGGAAAATTTGCCGATCTGGTGTTGTGGGAGCCGGCGTTCTTCGGGGTCCGCCCGCACTTGGTGCTTAAGGGCGGCGTGATCGCCCACGCGGCGATGGGCGATGCGAATGCGTCCATACCCACCCCACAGCCGGTGTTGCCCCGGCCGATGTTCGGCGCGGCGCCGATGGCCGCCGCCGCCACCTCGGTGCACTTCGTCGCGCCGCAGGCCATCGATGCCGGTCTGGCCGAAGAGCTTGACGTCCACCGGCGGTTAGTCCCGGTTGGGGACGTGCGTGCGATCGGCAAGGCTCAACTTCCACTGAACGACGCACTGCCGGATATCGAAGTCGATGCTGACACCTTCACCGTGCGCATCGACGGCGAGGTCTGGCCGGAGCACCCAGCGGCAGAATTACCGATGGCCCAACGGTATTTCTTATTTTGACGACGTTCGAAATGTCTGCACTGGCGACACTGCTCACGCTGACCGACTCGCGCCTGCCCGCGGGTGCCCACGTGCACTCTGGCGGTCTCGAAGAGGCCGTCACCAGTGGACTGGTGACCAATTTGACGACGCTGGAAGCGTTTCTGATACGGAGGATCCGCAGCCACGGGCTGGTCACCGGGTCGATTGCGGTGGCGGTCCATCGGGGTGGGATCAGCGTCGAGGACGCCGATCGGGAAACCGATGCCCGCACGCCGGCCCCGGCCAGCCGGCAAGCGTCGCGCAGTCAAGGCCGGGGATTGGCGCGGTTGGCGCGACAGGTATGGCCGAACACTTGCTGGGACGGGCTGGGTCAGCGCCCACATCTTGCCGTTGCGGCCGGGCGGGTGGGAGCCGAGAGTGGTCTGTGTCCCGAGCAGAGCGCGCTGATGCTCGTCTACACCACCATGACCAGCTCAGCGACCGCTGCCCAGCGACTGCTGGCACTGGACCCGGCCGACGTGTCGGCACTGACTTTCCGACTCGCTGGCCTGTGTGAGCGCACCGCATCAGAGGCGACCATAGGGCTGGCTGACCTTTCCGACCCGCTCCTCGACACGCTCGCACAACGGCACGCCGAACGCGCGCGTCCGCTATTTGCTTCCTGAAAGGCCACTCATGCCACCGCATTTTCTTGACAGTTTGTCGCACTCACATGCGACAACCGATCGGCCCAAACGCATTCGGCGGCAGGGCGAGCCGCTGCGCATCGGCATCGGCGGCCCGGTCGGCTCCGGCAAGACCGCGCTGGTGGCAGCGCTGTGCCGACAACTCAGGGACGATCTGTCGTTGGCCGTGCTGACTAACGACATCTACACCACAGAAGACGCCGACTTCCTGCGTAGGCATGCCGTGCTGCCCGACGAGCGGATCGCCGCGGTACAGACCGGCGGTTGTCCGCACACCGCGATCCGCGACGACATCACCGCGAACCTGGACGCGATCGATGACCTGATCGCCGCACATGAACCGCTTGACTTGATCCTGGTCGAGTCCGGCGGTGACAATCTCACCGCGACATTTTCGTCTGGCTTGGTTGATGTGCAGATCTTCGTCGTCGACGTGGCAGGCGGCGACAAGGTACCGCGAAAGGGCGGGCCGGGTGTCACCTTCTCGGATCTTCTGGTGGTAAACAAGACTGACCTGGCTCCGCTGGTCGGCGCCGACCTGGGGGTGATGGCTCGCGATGCCGCCGCAGTACGCGAAGGCCGGCCTACGGTTTTGCAGTCGTTGACCGACGATCCCGCCGCCACCGCCGTGCTGACATGGGTGCGCGCACAATTACGTGAGGCCGCCGCGCAGTGATGCGGTCGCGCGTGGTGCTGGTCGCATCACCGAGCCGATTGCCGCGCATCCAATGCCGCGGCGGTGTGGCCGCGCGCTGCACGACACCCGATACGGTGCATTTGGTGTCGGCAGCCGCTACACCGCTGGGCGGGGACAGCATTGAGATCCGGGTGGTCGTCGAGCAGGCGGCCCGCCTGAAGCTGCGCAGTGTCGCCGCGACCCTCGTGTGGCCTGGGGCGACAACCAGCCAGGCCTCACATGTCCACTGGGAGATCGACGTGGCAGGTGATCTAGATGTGGACCTCGAGCCTACGGTGGTCGTCGCCGCTGCGCGCCATGTGTCGACCGTGGCTTTGCGTTTGGCGGACGACGGCCGCGTCCGACTCCGTGAGAGGGTACAAATCGGCAGGTCTGACGAGCGCCAGGGATTTTGGTCCGGATCGCTGCGAGCCGACCGGCAAAACCTTCCGCTGTTGCGTCACCGGGTCGAGCTCGGCACCGGATCACTGGTCGACGACATGCTCTCCGCTCCGCGTGCCTATGTCAACGAGCTGCGTTATCCGGCATCAGAATTGGCTGCCGGCGACTCATGCTCGACTGTGCTGGCGTTGGCCGGCGGAGGAACGCTGATCACATGGCAAGGGGAGCGGTTGACCGGCTAGCCGGCTGCGCTCGTCGCCGCACCGCATGAGTGGACGCCGTTCATGCCTCAGTTTTTGGTGAAGTGGTACATCCGGTACGACAGCCGCCCGCGTTGAAGTTCGCGGTACATCAGCGTGCCTGGCGCACCGGCGAACAGGCGGCCGAAGGACTGCAGGAACTTGGGGACGTGTCGACCGACAAGTTCCAGGTACCGCGCCGAGTTGTTGTCCAGTCCGCGCAGCACGTCGGCGTTGATCTCCCGCTCCGAGACCATCTGCATCGGCATGCCGGCCAGTGTTGCCTCCCACGCCTCGAATTCGAAGAAGCCGCGGAAATCGGCGTACAGGAAATGCCCGCCTGGGCGCAGCACCCGCACCATTTCCCGGACGAAAAGGGCGAAATGGGGGTAGGCGTGTGAGGCTTCGACATTGACCACCGCGTCGAAGGACTCGTCGGGAAAAGGCAAGTCTTCGGCGTCGCCGTGCACGAAGTCCAGGCCCGGAAGATTATGCCTCTGCTGGGCGAATGCCACGCCGTCTGGGTTGTAGTCCAGCCCGGTATAGGAGGCCGGGCCGAAAGTCTTGACCAGATACGCGGCGCCACCACCGTGACCGCAGCTGACTTCCAGTACCTGTTTGCCGCTCAGATCGACCTGGCTCGCGGTGCGGTGATAGAGCTGAATGCAGTACCGGTTGCGTTCATCCGCCGGGTCCAGCGGCAGCGCCATCGGCGGATCTTCCTCATAGCCCCAGTTGAGGAAGACGACATCCTCCTCATCCCACTTGCGGGTGATGAGGGGGTACCAATATTTGTTCATGGTCTTCTTGAACCACGAATAACTACCGATGGGTTTGACGTACTGCCTGAAAGTCGAAATCACAGCGCGTCAGTATGCCAGCTGCACTAAGCGCTGCCCTGCTCGGTCAACGATGCCGAGCCAGCGGCACTCGACGCCGCGGCGGTTCGCCGGTGAACCGTCGCTCGTGCGCCCCGGGCCGGCACGGTCGCGACACCGCGCCAGCGCCCTCGTTCGCCGGGCGCATCGGTGGGTACGAACCGAAATTCCCGCAGCATTGTGCGCAGAGTGATGTCCGACTCCATGGTGGCGAACGCCGCGCCGACACAACGGTTCATGCCACCACCGAACGGAATCCACGCAGCGGGCTTCGGGCCGCCGATGAATCGGTCCGGGTTGAACGACGCAGCGTCGGGGAAGCTCTCTTCAGAGTCATGGACCAGGGGGATGCTGAACACCAAGTTAGTGGCCTCCGGAATGACCCAGTCCCGCAGCCTGATTCGCGTTTTCGTGCGCCGCACAAACGCGTCGAGAACCGGCCGGATGCGCTGCACTTCGGCGATCGTGGCCTGCCGCAATTCAGATCCGCCGGCGTCAACTTCCTCGGTCAGCCGCGACAGCAGCTGTGGATGACGGCGCAACCGCTCCACTGCCCAGGCCAGAGATCCGGCGGTAGTCTCGTGACCGGAGGCCACCAGGGTCAGCATCTCGTCGGCGATGTGCCGATCCGGGATCGGCTCACCGTCTTCGTAGCGGGCCTGCACCAGCAGCGCGAGCACGTCGCTGCGCTCTGCCACGGCCGGGTCGGCCCGCGCATCGGCGATCAGCGAGTCGACGATAGCGTCGAAACGGCGCCGGTACCGCAGATGCCGCCCCCACGGACTCCACGGACCCAGGTCACGCCGCATCCTCGGTGGCACCACCAAGACGAGGCTGGCAATCGTGACCATGGACGGCACCAGCTCGCGAAGCTCGTCCAGCGCGGGTCCCTCGGCGCCGAAAACGGCACGCAGGATCGCGCCGAGCGTGATCGCCGTCATCGAAGGCAGCGTTTCGAACTCACGCCCCTCCGGCCAGGCCGCGATCTCACGCATCACCTCCTCTTCGATGATGTGCTCGTAGCTGCGCATCCGCTTGCCGTGAAACATCGGGAGCACCATCTTGCGGCGGGCGAGGAGTTTGTCGCCGGCCAGGCTGAACGTCGACCCAGGGCCGCATGCGTCGCCCAGGCTCCCGCCCCCCGATGGCGGGCGTTCGACCAGATCGGTGCTGTTGGTCAGCAGCTCCTTCGCCACGGCTGGGTCGCCGATGACCACCGCGTGGCCGACGCCCGGCAGATTCACGCTGATGATCGGGCTGCCGTAGCGTCGGCCGAGAGCGGCATACATGCCATGGTTTTGAGTCAGGAACCTGAGGGCCTGGAAGGGTTTCGGTGACCGCGGGCCCGGAGGTAGCCGTACCGGCTCGGTTGTCGCCGTTGCCATGTCGTCCCTTCCGGTGCCAGTGCGGCAAGTCCGCGCCGGGACCCCACAGTATCGGGTAGCGGAAGCCTCTCGCTACAGCATCCCGCACCCCGAAAGCACCCGCCCGCCGGGGTCCGGTGTAGACACAGGGACGTGTTATCTGGACTTGGCCAGGGGTTCGACAATGAACTGGGCCTGACGTACCACGAGATCACGCCCGATGGGGCCTGGGCGCAGCTGGAGATCGATCACCGGCTGCTGCAGCCGGGGGGCATCGTGCACGGCGGCGTGTACTGCGCGATCGTCGAGAGCTTGTCCAGCGTCGCCGGTCACACCTGGCTGGAGCAAAACGGGGGTGGCACCGTCGTCGGGGTCAACAACAACACCGACTTCCTGCGCTCGATTTCGGCCGGCACCGCGTCCGCGGTCTCCACGCCGATTCATCGCGGCCGCAGCACCCAGCTGTGGCTGACGACGATCACCGACGACGACGGCCGCCTGCTCGCCCGCGGTCAGGTGCGGTTGCAAAACCTCGCCCCCCGGCCAGGGCAACGGCTCTAACTGGCCACGCTCGCCGCCGCGTCGCGCTGCGCCTCGGCCGCCAGCACCGCCAGCTGCTCGAGCCGGGTTCGGGCGAATGCCTGCTGCTCGGTGATGGTCAGCTGGCCGCGGCGAGTGCTCAGGAACGTCACCGTCCACGAGAGCAGCGTGGTGATCTTGGTCTTGAAGCCGATGAGGTAGACCAGGTGCAGGACCAGCCACATCAGCCAGGCGATGAAGCCGCTGAACTCCAGCGGCCCGATCTTGGCCACTGCTGAGAACCGCGACACCGTGGCCATCGACCCTTTGTCGAAGTACTGAAACGGCTCCCGCGCTGCCGGATTGGCGCCATCCAGCTCGGCTCTGATCGTCCGGGCAGCATATTTACCGCCTTGGATCGCACCTTGCGCCACCCCGGGCACGCCGTCGACCGCCGCCATATCGCCGACGACGAAAACGTCCGGGTGACCGGGAATGGACAAGTCCGGTAATACCTTCACCCGGCCGGCGCGGTCGACCTCGACGGACGATTGCCGGGCCAGATCGCGGCCCAGCGGGCTGGCCGCGACGCCGGCGGACCACACTTTGCAGGCCGATTCGATACGCCGGACGGTGCCGTCAGAGTCCTTGACCGTGATGCCGTCCCGGTCGACGTCGGTGACCATGGCCCCCAGCTGGATTTCCACGCCCAACTTCTCCAGTCGTGCCGCTGCCCGGTTACCGAGCTTTTCGCCCATCGGCGGCAGCACCGCGGGTGCGGCGTCTAGCAGGATCACCCGCGCCCTGGTCGAGTCGATATGCCGGTAGGCGCCCCGCAACGTGTAGTCGGCCAATTCGGCGATTTGTCCGGCCATTTCGACGCCGGTGGGTCCGGCGCCCACGACGGTGAACGTCAGCAGCTTGCGGCGCCGCTCGGGATCGTTGGACCGCTCGGCCGCTTCAAAGGCGCTGAGAATGCGTCCCCGCAGCTCCAGCGCGTCGTCAATCGACTTCATGCCGGGCGCGAACTCGGCGAAGTGGTCATTGCCGAAGTAGGACTGGCTGGCACCGGCCGCGACGATAAGGCTGTCGTAGGGCGTTTCATAGGTGTGGCCGAGTAGCTCCGACACGACGAACTTGCCGGCCAGATCGATGTGGGTGACGTCGCCGAGAAGCACCTGGACATTGCGTTGTCGGCGCAGCACCACCCGGGTCGGGGGCGCGATTTCACCCTCGGAGATGATGCCGGTCGCCACCTGGTAGAGCAGGGGCTGGAACAGGTGATGGGTGGTGCGGGCGATCAGTTTGATGTCGACGTCGGCCCGCCGAAGCCTCTTTGCCGCGTTGAGGCCGCCGAATCCGGATCCGATGATGACGACCTGGTGGCGGCGGCCGGGCGCCGCAACGTCGTCAAGATGGGCACTCATGATTGGGTTGCTCCTCGATGGCGACTGCGGTTACCTCCACGGTAGTCGCGCGCTCCGCGGTTACCCCAAAGCTGTGTGCTCAACCACATGCGAGGTCAATCACAAGCGTGACCCGCGCGAGGGTCAGCGCACCAGCACGGGCAGCAGCCTCGACCACATCGGTGATGATGCCGGGCGGAAGCGTTGGCCAGGTTGACGATCACCCCGTCGACGCCGGCACCTGATCCGGCTTGGCCCCGACCCCGATCAAAGTTAATCGAACTGTGTCAGCGCTCCATGGCCGACATGCAGCGTCTGGCCGGTGATGTGACGGGCCGCCGCGGTGGTGAGGAACACCGCCAACCGGGAGATCTCGGCCGCGACCGGCGGCGGTGTGCTGGTGAGCCCGTCGTAACCGGGCTGGGCGCCGCGCCCGCACGCGACCGCGTTGATCGTGATTCCGCGCGTGCCGAAGGCCGTGGCCTGCCCCGCCACCCAGTTCGACAGCGCGGCCTTGACCGCCGCGTCAGCGCTACCCGGCCGCGGGTTTTCCGGCACCACACAGACGATCGAGCCGCCGGAACGCAGATTGTCACCCACTGCCTGTACGGTCAGCACCGCCGTCAGGCAGGTGGCGTCGACCGCGGTGCGCCAGGCACCGGCCAGCTCGGACAGCGAGTAGGCGCGCGGGTCGCCTGCGTCCCAGCGGGGCCCGGGGACGTTCACGATGGTGTCCAGGTGATGCGGCAGGACACCGCGGACCTCGGCGAGGTCGGCCGGGTTAGTGGTCTCGCAGACGATGGCGTCCACATCGAGTTCCTTGGCGGCCACCTCGAGCTCGTCGCGGCGGGCGCCGACGAGGGTCACCGTGTGCCCGTCATCCCGAAAGCGTTCGGCGACGGTACGGCCAATTTCGGTGTCACCGCCGGTGACCAGCACCTGCACTGCCCTGACCTCCCTGTTCAGCGCTGAACCAGACCGGCAGATCAGCGTCTCGGCGTCAAGCCTGGCTATATGTTACTGGAGGGTAGCTATCGGAGACACGTTGCACCGGCACGACACGACCATCAATTGGGTAACTATTCTTCGCCGGCCGCACCTGGCCCGGCGTTAGCGTGGCGTCCATGCACCGTATCGGGACAATCGCAGTTTTCGCGTCGCTCGCCGTAGTTGCCGGCCTGACCGGATGCGGTTCGAAGTCGTCGCCGTCCCCGCAGTCGATCGTGGTTTTCGCCGCCGCGTCGCTGAAGTTGGCGTTCACCACGATCGGCGAACAGTTCAAGACCGATAACTCCGGGGCAACGGTCGAGTTCAGTTTCGCCGGCTCCTCAGAGCTGGCTACTCAGTTGACCGAAGGCGCAAACGCCGACGTCTTCGCCTCTGCGGACACCACGCAGATGGACCTGGTCGCCCGGGCCGGGCTGTTGACCGGCACCCCGGTCAACTTCGCGTCCAACACTCTGACCATCGTGACCGCGCCGGGCAACCCCAAACAGGTGCACACGTTTGCCGATCTCAACAAGCCCGGCCTCAGCGTGGTGTTGTGCCGGCAGCCGGTGCCCTGCGGCGCGGCCGCCCAGCGCGTCGAGGACAGCACCGGCGTACACCTCAACCCGGTCAGTGAGGAGCCCAGCGTGACCGATGTCCTCAACAAGGTCACCACCCGTGAAGCTGACGCCGGACTGGTCTATGTCAGCGACGCGCGGGGCGCCGGCGCCAAAGTGGCCACAGTGGAGTTTCCCGAAGCCGCCGGTGCCAGAAACGTGTATCCGATCGCGGTGCTCAAAAAAACGGCGCAGCCCCGGGCGGCCCAGAAGTTCGTCGACGCCGTGACCAGTGCCACGGGTAAGAACACGCTGGCTCAGATGGGCTTCGCCAAGCCCTGATCGATCACGTGAACCGGGTCGCGGGTCTGCCGCGTTGGGTGTATGCCCCCGCCGCCGTCGGCGTGCTGTTCGTGGCGCTGCCGCTGGTGGCGGTCGCGGTCAAGGTCGACTGGCCACATTTCTGGTCGCTGATCACCAGCCGCTCGTCGCTGGCGGCGTTGTCACTGAGCCTCAAAACCGCCGGAGCCAGTACTGTGCTGTGCCTGCTGCTGGGAGTGCCGATGGCGTTGGTTTTGGCCCGCAGCGGGTTCCGGCTGGTGCGGTTGTTTCGGCCGTTCATTCTGCTGCCGCTGGTCCTGCCGCCCGTGGTCGGTGGCATCGCGCTGCTGTACGCGTTCGGCCGGTTCGGTTTGATCGGGCGATACCTGGACGCGGCCGGTGTGCACATCGCGTTCAGCACTACAGCGGTGGTCTTGGCGCAGACGTTCGTGTCGCTGCCTTTTCTGGTCATCGCCTTGGAAGGCGCAGCGCGCAGCGCGGGCGCCGACTATGAGGTGGTGGCCGCGACGTTGGGGGCGCGGCCCAGCGCCGTGTGGTGGCAGGTGACGCTGCCGTTGCTGCTGCCCGGCTTGGTCTCCGGGGCGGTGCTCGCGTTCGCCCGTTCGCTCGGTGAATTCGGCGCGACATTGACATTCGCCGGATCTCGGCGGGGCGTCACGCAGACGCTGCCGCTGGAAATTTATGTGCAGCGGGTGAGCGACGCGGACGCGGCGGTGGCACTGTCGATCCTGTTGGTGGCGGTTGCTGCGCTGGTGGTCGTGGGGCTGGGTGCGCGCCGGCTGACCGGGCCCGGGGTTGGGTAGCCGGCGGTGAGCGAGCTGCACTTGCGCGCGGTCGTGGCCGAGCGCCAGCTGGAGCTGCAGTTCTCGGTGCCGGCCGGCGAAGTGCTTGCGGTGCTCGGGCCGAACGGAGCGGGTAAATCCACCGCATTGCAGGTGATTGCGGGGCTGGTTCGCCCGGACGACGGGCTGGTGCGTCTGGGTGATCGGGTGCTCACCGACACCCGGCGCGGAGTCAGCGTGGCGACCCACGATCGGCGAGTCGGTCTGCTGTTGCAGGATCCGCTGTTGTTTCCGCACCTGAGCGTCGCTGCCAACGTGGCGTTCGGTCCGCGCAACCGGCGCCGGCGGTGGGCCGTGGGGCCGGCGCGGCGCCACAAGGCTTCAGCGCTGCACTGGTTGCGGGAAGTCGACGGCGAGCAGTTGGCCGATCGCAGGCCACGGCAGCTGTCCGGCGGCCAGGCCCAACGCGTCGCGATAGCGCGGGCGCTGGCGGCCGAACCCGATGTGCTGCTGCTCGACGAACCGCTGTCCGGGTTGGATGTTTCGGCTGCCGCGGCGGTCCGCGCGGTGCTGCGCAAGGTGGCGACCCGGGACGGCCGCGCGGCCGTCCTGGTCACCCACGACCTGGTCGACGTGTACACGCTGGCAGACCGGGTGCTGGTGCTCGAGTCCGGCAGGATCGCTGAGCTCGGCCCGGTGGCCGAAGTGCTGACCGCGCCGCGCAGCCAATTCGGGGCCCGCATCGCCGGCGTCAACCTGGTCAGCGGCGCTGTGGGCGCCGATGGCGCGCTGAAAGACAAGTGGGGTACCCGCTGGCATGGGACCTCGGCTGATGAACTGACCGCCGGCGATACCGCGGTCGCAGTGTTTTCACCGGCGGTGGTTGCGGTGTATCGCGACGCCCCGCACGGCAGCCCTCGCAATACGGTGGCGGTGCGGGTCGCCGAGCTGGAAAGCCGCGGATCGGTGGTGCGGGTGTGCTGCGTCGACCCCTCCGGCAGCACCCCGGGGCTGGCCGCCGACATCACCGCCGACGCGGCCGCGGACTTGCGGCTCACCCCGGGAGACATGGTGTGGTTGTCGGTCAAATCCCAAGAGGTGGCCTTCTACTCGACATCGCCGGATAGCCATCCGCCGGACTGAACTGGAGGGAAAGCGCGGCGCGCCATCTGCGCCGGTGGTGCGGGTTCCGGACCGGCATTTCGGTTCGGTTGCGACACGTTCACTTCCTGAGCAAATCGCACTTGCGTCACGGCGGTAACAGGGTAGGTTCGCGTCCATGAACGAGGGGAACCAGATTGTGAAATGGCGCAGCGGTGTGTGGAAGACATTGGCGATCGCCACGGTCACCGGCGCCGGCGCGATCAGCATCGCTTTACCGGCGCACGCCGATCCGGCGCCGCCACCGAACCCCGCCGTACCGTCGCCGGTGGCCAGTCCTGACGCCGCACCGGCGCCGGGTGGCGGAGCGCCGGATGCGGCGCCGGGCCCGGCCGGCCCGAACGCCGCGCCGCAGGCCGCCGACCCGGTCGGGGCGGCGCCGGGCATCGATCCCAACGCCCCGCCGGCGGTCGTCGACCCCAACGCCCCGCAACCCGGTCGAGTCGACAATGCCGCGGGCGGGTTCAGCTACGTCGTCCCCGCGGGTTGGGTGGAGTCGGACGCCAGCCGCCTCGACTACGGCTCGGCACTGCTGAGCAAGGAGACACCCGGGCCCGTCGCGCCGGGGCAGCAGCCCCCGGTCGCCAACGACACCCGGATTCTGCTCGGCCGACTGGACCAGAAGCTTTACGCGAGTGCCGAACCGGACAACACCAAGGCCGCGACCCGGCTGGCGTCGGACATGGGCGAGTTCTTCATGCCGTATCCCGGAACCCGCATCAACCAGGAAACCGTTCCCCTCAACGGCAACGGTCTGACCGGCGGTGCGGCGTACTACGAGGTCAAATTCAGCGACGCCACCAAGCCGAACGGTCAGATCTGGACGGGTGTGATCGGCACGCCGGCACCGAACGGGACAGCCGGGGCGCAGGGCCAGCGCTGGTTCGTGGTCTGGTTGGGCACCGCCAACAACCCGGTCGACAGGCCCGCGGCCAAGACGCTCGCCGAGTCGATCCGTCCGTTCACGCCCCCGGCGGCTCCAGCGCCGGCACCTGGAGTTCCTGCGGCACCTGCGCCGGAAGCGCCGGCTCCTGCACCGGGAGCGCCGGCACCCGCACCAGGAGCCCCGGCACCCGCACCGGGGGCTCCGGCCGGCGAGGCCGCACCGCCAGGTGCCGCACCGCCGCAACCGGTGGCGACCTGACCAGGCGTTCTGCCAGGCCAGCCGGCTGGTTCACCGAGAATTCGGGTTTCAGAAGTCCGTTCGGGGGCAACTCCGAGTCGTAGTTCGCTACGGTGCGGCTACGGGTCCCGACAGGTCTGACCTGCGACGGTCCCGCCTACAAGTCAATATTCCAAGGAGCTGCTCATGTGGAACATCATCGTGTGGATCGTCCTCGGTCTCATCGTCGGCGCCATCGCTCGACTCATCGTTCCTGGGAGACAGCCGATGGGTTGGATCGCGACCATCTTGCTCGGCGTCGCGGGCAGCTTCGTCGGCGGCGGCCTGAGTGCCCTCATCTTCGAACACAAATTCCTTCTGCGGCAGCCGGTCACCTACACCTTCCTGGGCTCACTTGTCGGTGCGGTGCTGCTGCTGGTGATCTACAAACTCGTCACGTCACGCACCCGCACGTTGTAGCTGCTCGAGCTTCGCGGGCGTAACCGTCGGCGGTCGGTGAATTGGGCAACCCGGCACCCGAGACCATGACCGCCTGGCGGGTGCGCCGGCCCGGGCCTATGGTCACCGGCCCAATTGAGCCGGTGACCACCGAAGTGCCCCGCCCCGGCTCGGCAGAGCTGCTGGTGGCCGTGCGCGCATGCGGGGTGTGCCGCACCGATCTGCATGTCGCTGAGGGCGACCTCCCGGTCCATCGCGACCGGGTGACGCCCGGGCACGAAGTGGTCGGCGAGGTCGTCGAAGTCGGCCCAGCGGCCGCCGGCTTCGCCGTCGGCGACCGAGTCGGGATCGCCTGGCTGCGCCACACCTGTGGGGTGTGCCGATTCTGCCGCCGCGGCGACGAAAACCTCTGCCCGCGTTCCCGCTACACCGGCTGGGACGCCGACGGCGGCTATGCCGAATACATCACCGTGCCCGCCGCGTTCGCTCATCACCTGCCCGGCGGCTACAGCGACAGCGAACTGGCGCCGTTGCTGTGCGCCGGCATCATCGGCTACCGCTCACTGCTGCGCGCCGAGCTGCCGCCGGGCGGGCGGCTGGGAATATACGGTTTCGGCGGCAGCGCCCACATCACCGCGCAGGTGGCGCTCGCCCAAGGTGCCGAAGTGCACGTGATGACCCGCGGTGCCAAAGCCCGCGAGCTGGCCCTTGACCTCGGCGTCGCCTCGGTGCAGGGCGCCGCCGACCCACCGCCGGTAGAGCTGGACGCGGCTATCCTGTTCGCTCCGGTCGGCGATCTCGTGCTGCCCGCGCTGCACGCGTTGGACCGCGGCGGCACATTGGCCATCGCCGGAATCCACCTCAGCGACATCCCGGCCCTCAACTACCAGCGGCACCTGTTCCAGGAGCGCCAGGTTCGCTCCGTCACCTCGAACACCCGCGCCGACGCGCGCGCCTTCCTGGACTTCGCGGGTGACCACCACATCACGGTGATCACACCGGAATACCCACTGGCGCAGGCTGACCGGGCGTTAGCGGACCTCAGCGCCGGCAACATCGCGGGTGCGGCGGTGCTGCTGGTGTAGCCACCTTCAACCGGACACCTGCCAAACCACCGCGGCGGCCAGTGCACCCAGGCCGTTCAGCGACCAATGCAGCGCGATCGGCGCGATCAGGCTGCCGCTGCGCCGGCGCAGCCAGCTGAACACGAAGCCGGCCGCCCCCGTCGCGCAGACGGCCAGCGCCACACCCGCCAGCATGCCGACCGCCCCGCCGCCGAAAAGCCGACTGAAGCCCACGTTGCTGCGGGTCAGGCCCAGAGACGTGGCCACATGCCACAAGCCGAACAGCAGCGAGCCCGCCAGCGCCACACCGCGAAAACCCCAGGCCCGGTGCAGCGCGCCGTGCAGCACACCGCGGAAGGCCAGCTCCTCAGGTATCACCGTCTGCAGCGGAATGACGATCAGCGAAGCCAGCAACGCGCCGGAGACCGTCGCATAACGGTGGTTCATGAACATCGGGCGGGTGGCGGGCAGCAAGGCAGCCAGCGCCATCACCGCCACGACCACAGCCACCGCGGCCAGCGCGTAGCCCATCCCGGATTTCCAGTGCTCACGGCCCAGCCCCAGCTCGGCCCAGCCCAACCCGTTGCACCGCAACAAAACCACCAGGCCCACCGCGGCGGCCGGGACCGCAGCCAGGCTCGCCCCGGCCGTGGTGAAATGCGCGATCAGATTCGTCAGCGTCAGCACGACGACGATGACGGCGACGTCGACGAGAACCCGGAAGCGGTGCAGCGCCGCGAGCTGAGCCACCAGCGGATGCAGTCCTGGCTCGCTCACAGTTGCTCCCAACTCCACCCGGCGATCTCGGGCAGATCCTCGCCCTGGTCACGGGTATAGCGGCGGGCCCGCAGCCGAGCGTCTGCCATCTGCTGACGCAGCACGGCGGCTCGGCTGGCCAGCCCGTCCACCCGGTCGATGACGTCCATCACCAGGTGGAAACGGTCGATGTCGTTGAGCATCACCATGTCGAACGGTGTCGTGGTAGTGCCGCGTTCCTTGAATCCCCGCACATGCATGTGGTCGTGGTTCGTGCGCCGATACGTCAACCGGTGAATCAGCCACGAGTAGCCGTGGTAGGCGAAGATCACCGGCTTGTCGCACGTGAACAACGCGTCAAATTCGCTGTCGGCCAACCCATGCGGGTGTTCGGAGTCCGGCTGCAGCCGCATGATGTCGACGACGTTGATCACCCGCACAGCCAGCTCCGGCAGTTCGCGGCGCAAGATGTCGGCGGCCGCCAGGGTCTCCAGCGTCGGGACGTCCCCGGCACAGGCCAGCACCACGTCGGGTTCGGCTGTCGCGGTACTGGCCCACTGCCAGATACCCAGCCCGCGGGTGCAGTGCGCGATCGCCGAGTCCATGTCGAGGTAGGCCAGCGCCGGCTGCTTACCGGCGACGATGACGTTGACGTAGTTGCGGCTGCGCAGGCAGTGGTCGGCCACCGACAGCAGCGTGTTGGCGTCCGGCGGCAGGTAGACCCGCACCACTTCGGGGCGCTTGTTGGCGACCAGGTCGATGAAGCCGGGATCCTGATGCGACGCGCCGTTGTGGTCCTGGCGCCAGACATGCGACGTCAGCAGATAGTTCAGCGACGCGATCGGCTGCCGCCACGGCAGCTCGCGACTGACCGAGAGCCATTTGGCGTGCTGGTTGAACATCGAGTCGACGATGTGCACGAAGGCCTCGTAGCAGTTGAACAGTCCATGCCGACCGGTCAGCAGATACCCTTCCAGCCACCCCTGGCACAAGTGTTCGGACAGCACCTCCATCACGCGGCCACGGGCTGCGAGGTTTTCGTCCACGGGCGCGACCTCGGACAGCCACACTTTGTCGGTCGACTCGAAGACCGCCGAAAGCCGGTTCGACGCGGTTTCGTCGGGCCCCATCAGCCGGAACCGATCCGGATTGCGGGTGATCACGTCCCGCAAAAATGTGCCCAGCACCCGGGTGGCTTCATCGGTCTCGGCGGCGGGCTGCCTGACCTGGACCGCGTAGTCGCGGAAGTCGGGCAGGTCCAGGTCGTGCAGCAACAGTCCGCCGTTGGCGTGCGGGTTGGCGCTCATTCGTCGCTTCCCGTGCGGAGCCAGCGCCCGCAGCTCCGGTCGCAGAGCGCCGCTTTCGTCGAATAGCTCCGACGGCCGGTAGCTGCGCAGCCAGTCTTCGAGTTGGGCGCGGTGGTCGGGATTGTCGTGCGTCTCGGAGAGCGGCACCTGATGTGATCGCCAGGTGCCCTCTACCGGTTTGCCGTCGACGGTCTTCGGCCCGGTCCAGCCCTTGGGAGTGCGTAACACGATCATCGGCCACACTGGTCGCGCGGTGGTGCCCCCGCTGCGCGCCGCCTGCTGGATGCCGGTGATATCGTCGAACGCCTCGTCGAGGGCGGCGGCCAGCTGTTGGTGCACGTTGACCGGGTCCTCGCCTGCGACGGTGATCGGCCGGTAGCCGTAACCGCGCAGCAACGACTCCAGCTCGGCGTGCGGGATGCGGGCCAGCACGGTGGGGTTGGCGATCTTGTAGCCGTTGAGATGCAGGATCGGTAGCACCGCGCCGTCACACGCCGGGTTGAGAAACTTGTTGGAGTGCCAGCTCGCGGCCAGCGGACCGGTCTCGGCCTCACCGTCGCCGATCACGCAGGCCACCACCAGGTCCGGGTTGTCGAACGCGGCGCCGTACGCGTGCACCAGCGCGTAACCCAGTTCACCGCCTTCGTGGATCGAGCCTGGTGTCTGCGCCGCGACATGGCTGGGGATGCCGCCGGGGAAGGAGAACTGTCGAAACAACTTCCGCAGCCCCTCGACGTCTTCCTCGATCCCGGTGTAGACCTCGCTGTAGGTGCCTTCCAGGTAGGCGTTGGCCACCAGTCCGGGGCCGCCGTGACCTGGCCCGGTGACGTAGATGACATTGGCGTCGCGGTTGCGGATGACGCGGTTCAGATGCGTATAGATCAGGTTCAAGCCCGGGGTGGTACCCCAGTGCCCGAGCAGCCGCGGCTTGATGTGCTCGGCCGTCAGCGGTTCGGCCAGCAGTGGGTTGTCCAGCAGATAGATCTGACCCACCGACAGGTAGTTCGCGGCGCGCCAGTAAGCGTCGATCAGGCCAACTTCGCCGTCGGAGAGTGCTGGGGCTGTCTGGGTCGGTGCGCTCATCCGTCCGATTGTCTCCCAGGTTCGGTGTGCGCCGCACCATACCGAGGTTGGGCGGCCACTACGCTGGCCGGGTGACGGTCGACGGTGCAGCGCTGCTGACCTCGGTGCGGGTGCTCGACCTAGCCGACGGAGCAGCGGACATGGTGGGCCGGTTGCTAGCCGATCTGGGCGCCGATGTGCTCAAGGTGGAGCCGCCGGGCGGCAACCCGTCGCGCAACGGTTTGCCCACCCTGGCCGGGGTCAGCGTGCCGTTCGCGTTGCACAACGCGAACAAGCGCAGCACCGCGCTGAATCCGTCCGAGGCGGGCGACAGAGGCCGATTTCTCGAGCTGGCAGGTGCTGCCGACATCGTGATCGACAGCGGTCTGCCCGGCCAGGCCGCTGCGTACGGGATGTCGGGCGCCGAGCTGGCCGATCGACACCAGCACCTCGTGGTGGTGTCGGTCACCGACTTCGGCGCGACCGGTCCGCGGTCGTCGTGGCAGGCGACCGACCCGGTGCTCTACGCACTGGCGGGCTCGCTGTCCCGGTCCGGTCCGACCGCCGGCACACCGGTGTTGCCGCCCGACGGCATCGCCTCGGCGACCGCGGCGGTGCAGGCCACCTGGGCGGCACTTGTGGCGTACTACAACCGATTGCGCTGTGGCACAGGCGATTACATCGACTTCTCGCGACTGGACGCGGTCGTGATGGCGCTCGACCCGGCGTTCGGCGCGCACGGGCAGGCCGCGGCGGGCATCCGCAGCCCGTCCCGGTGGCGGGGACGGCCCAGAAATCAGGACGCTTACCCGATCTACCCGTGCGCCGACGGCCACGTGCGGCTCTGCGTCATGTCACCGCGGCAGTGGCACGGGTTGCGCAGCTGGCTGGGGGAGCCGGAGCAGTTTCAAGACCCCCGGTATGACGTGATCGGGGCCCGGTTCGCGGCCTGGCCGCAGATCGGCGTGCTCATCGGCGCTCTCTTCGCCAATCAGAGCAGGGCCGCGTTGGTGGCCGCCGGCCAGGCGCGCGGCGTGCCGATCGCCGCGGTTTTTTCGCCCTCGGAGATCCTGCGGTCGGACCATTTCCAGGCGACGGGCGCGATCACCACTTCCGAACTCGCCGCCGGCGTGCCGGCGGCCGTCCCGGTGGGCTACTTCAGCGTCGACGGGCGGCACGCGGGCTTCCGCACGCCCGCGCCGGCGCTTGCTGATCTCCGGCCCGGCTGGGGGCCCCGGCCGACCGCGGTCCCGCCGACCGAGAACGTCGCGCGTCCCTTTGACGGCCTGCGCATCATCGACCTCGGCATCATCGTGGCAGGCGGTGAATTGAGCCGGCTGTTCGGCGACCTCGGCGCCGAGATCATCAAAGTCGAGAGCCCCGCCTACCCCGACGGTCTGCGCCAGGCACGCATCGGCGAAGCGATGAGCGAGTCGTTCGCCTGGACTCACCGCAACCATCTCGCCCTTGGTCTTGACCTGCGCGCGGCTGCCGGAAAGCAGCTCTTCGGTCGACTGGTCGCCGACGCCGATGCCGTCTTCGCCAACTTCAAGCCGGGAACGCTATCCGCGCTTGGCTTTCCGCATGACGCGCTGCATGAACTCAACCCGCGACTCGTGGTCGCCGAAAGCAGCGCCTTCGGTGACAGCGGCCCCTGGAGCGCGCGACTCGGATACGGGCCGCTGGTGCGGGCCAGCACCGGCGTGACCATGCTGTGGACGTCAGAGCAGGCCGCGACCGAGAACTCCAGGCACCCGTTCTACGACGCGACGACGGTCTTTCCGGACCACGTGGTCGCGCGGGTCACCGCCATCGGCGCGCTGGCGGCGTTGATCCACCGCGACCGAACCGACGCCGGCGCCCGAGTCCACGTCTCCCAAGCCGAGGCCGTCGTCAACCAACTCGACACCACCTACGTCACCCATGCTCTCCGGGAAGCCGACGCTGCCGCCCTGCACGAGGACACCGGCGTGCATGCCGTGTGTCCCTGCGCGGGCGACGACGAATGGTGCGTCGTATCGATCCGGTCCGACTCCGAGATGTGTTTTGCTGCAACGGTCCTCGGGCAGCCTGAACTGGCCGCGGATCCCCGGTTCGGCAGCGCTGAGGCGCGGGCGGGTAACCACCGGCAGTTGACGGCGCAGCTGTCGGCGTGGACTCGTACTCGCACCCCGGTACAGGTGGCCGAGGCGCTGCAAGCGGCCGGCGTTCCCGCCGGGCCGATGAACCGACCGCCGGACATCATCGACGATCCGCAACTGCGCGCCCGAAACCTGTTCAGCGACATGACGCATCCGCTCATCGATCATCCGCTGCCGGCCGAAACGGGCCCCGCGCCCTTCCGGCACATCCCGTCGGCGCCGCAGCGCCCGGCACCGCTGCCCGGCCAGGACACCCGGGAGATCTGCCGCAAGGTGCTGGGAATGAACGCCGAGGACATCGAAGCACTGATCAGCGACCACGTGCTGTTCGCGTCGGACAACGACGTCTAGCATCTGCCGATGTCATTGAACCCACGGACACCGGTGCTGGTCGGCTACGGCCAGGTCAGCCAGCGCGCGGAAAACCCCAACGTCGAGCCGGTCGACCTGATGGCGGACGCGGCCCGGCGCGCCGGCGATGCCGCGGTGCTCGAAGCCGTCGATGCCATCCGGGTGGTGAATGTTTTCTCGGCGCGCTACCGCGATCCCGGACTGCTGCTCGGCCAGCGCATCGGCGCCGACCACCCCGCCACCTGCTACAGCGGGGTAGGTGGCAACGTGCCGCAGTCCCTGGTCAACTCGGCCTGTGTGGACATCAGCAACGGGCGAGCCGGTGTGGTGCTCATCGCGGGCGCCGAGACCTGGCGCACCCGCACCCGGCTACGGGCCCGCGGCGGCAAGCTCAGCTGGACTCAGCAGGACGACTCGGTGCCGCCGCCGCCGGGCAACGGCGACGACGTGCCGATGGCCGGGCCGGCCGAGGACCGGATCAAGCTGCACCGACCGGCGTTCGTCTATCCGCTCTTCGAGCAGGCGTTGCGGATCAGCACCGGCGAGTCGCCGCACGAGCATCGTCACCGGATCAGCGAGCTGTGGGCGCGGTTCAACGCCATCGCCGTGACCAACCCGCACGCCTGGATCCGGGAGCCGTTGACGGCGGCAGAGATCGGCCAGGCCGGTCCGCAGAATCGGATGGTGAGCTGGCCTTACACCAAGCTGATGAACTCCAACAATATGGTCGACCAGGGTGCGGCGCTGATCCTGACCGCCGCGGAAACCGCGGCCGCGTTGGGGGTTCCCAGCGAACGCTGGGTGTATCCGTATGCGGGCACCGACGCACACGACACCTACTCGGTCAGTGAACGCGCCGAACTGCACCGCTCCCCGGCGATCCGCATCGCCGGGGCACGGGCGCTCGAACTGGCCGGTCTGGGAATCGACGACATCGACTACGTCGATCTGTACTCGTGCTTTCCGTCCGCCGTTCAGATCGCCGCGGCGGAGTTGGGGTTGCCCGTCGACGACCCGGGCCGTCCGTTGACCGTGACCGGCGGGTTGACGTTCGCCGGCGGACCGTGGAACAACTACGTCACTCACTCCATCGCCACCATGGCCGGACTGCTGTCGAACAATCCGGGCCGGCGGGGGCTGGTCAGCGCCAACGGCGGCTATCTGACCAAGCACAGTTTCGGGGTGTACAGCAGCGAACCGCCTCCTTGCGCGTTCGCGTGGGAAGACGTGCAATCGGTGGTAGATCGAGAGCCGACCCGGCAGGCCGCGCTGGAATGGGACGGCGTCGGCACCGTCGAATCGTGGACCGCGCCGTTCCACCGGGACGGCCGCCCGGAGAAGGCGTTCCTGGCCGTCCGCACCCCGGACGACAGGCGCACCCTGGCCGTCATCACCGACTCAGCTGCTGCCGAAGTGACGGTGCACGAGGACATCGCCGCCGCCAAGGTTGCGGTGCACCGCGACGGCACCGCGACGTTGCAGTAGATACCTGTCACCGGTCGCGGTGCACAGGTTGCCAGCAAAGTTACGCGGCCGCTTCGCCCGCATGCCTATTGTGGATTAGCCGCGAGAAAGGTGCCGCACGTGCGGGTCCTGGTTACCGACGTCACCGGAATGCTCGGGCGATCTGTCGCGCGGCAGCTGGTGGCGGCTGGGCACACGGTCAGCGGCATCGGGCAGCGTCCCCACGACGGGCTGGATCCCGGTGTGGAATTCGTCTGCGCGTCGCTGCGCGACCCGGTGCTGCAAAAGCTGGCCGACAACGCCGACGTGGTGCTTCACCTGGCGCCGGTCGAGGCCGGCGTGCCAAGTGCCGCCGGTATCAACGGTATCGCGCGGGTCAGCCATGCGGCGGCCCGCGCCGGTGACCGACTGGTGTTCGTCTCCCAGGCGGCCGGTCAACCTGCGCTGTACCGACAGGCCGAGACGTTGGTGTCCACCGGTTGGGCACCGAGCCTGGTCGTTCGCGTCGCCCCTTTGATCGGCCGCCAACTCGACTGGGCGGTGTGCCGGACGGTTGGCACCCTGCTGCACCTCAAGGTGTCGTCGCTACCGGTGCGGCTCGTCCACGTCGACGACTTGGTCCGGTTTTTGGTGCTGGCCGTGCCGAGTAACCGGACCGGTGTGGCCGACTTGGCGACACCGGACACCACCAATGTCATCACCGCGCGGCCGATTCTGGAAGCGGCCACCCGCTCCCGGCGTTACCGGCTGTCGACCTGGCCTGAACTGACACCGGCGCTCGATATTGCGGCGCTGCAAGAGGATTGGAACTTCGAATTCGGCTGGCAGGCTACCGAGGCGGTGGCCGATACCGCGCGCGGGCTCGCCGGACGCCGCCTCGACGCCACCGGCGGGATCGGTCTGCCCGGCCATCTGCCGTTACCGGTGGAGGCGGCACCGCGGCGCGGGCCGGCCGACGACCCGCGGTTGCTCTGCGCCGCACCTGACGGGCTGGAAGCGGAGTTCGACGACCGGATCGACCCTCGATTTCCCGTTTTCAGTGCGACCGGGTTCAGCCAGGCGCTGCCGGGCCCGTTGACGCCGATGACCTTGGACATCCAATTGCCCGGCCTGCGGGCGGCCAGTCGAGTCATGGCGCAGGTGATGACGCCGGGCAGCCCGGTCGCCGCGGAATGGGCGAACCGGGCCATCGCCGTGTTCGGTCACCGGCCCTACCTCGCGGTCTCGACCAGTGTGCTCGCCGCCGCCCAGCTGCCCGGCTGGGACCAACGCGCCGTCGCCGAACGGGCACTCGACGGGAAAGCCCCGATGGCCAGGTTTTTCCCGGGGAAGCGACTGCCGTCGACCGGCCGGATGCTGGGTTCGGCCACCAAAGCAGTCGCCACCGGCCGGGCTCTGGCGCTGTTGCGGCACCTGAAAACCGACACCGCGGATTACAGCGCCGCCGCCACGCAGGAGCATGTCGACACCGTCGCATTGACCCGGCTGTCCAGCGCCCACCTGGAAACGCGTATTCAGCTGCTGCGCGCCAGGATTCACCAGGGCTGGAGTCTCACCGCGCTATGGGTCATCGATTCCGGTGTCACCACCGCAACGCTGTCGCGGTCCGCGGCTGACACCGCCGGGTGGGGGATAGACGCACTGATCGAAAACCAGCGAGTGGTCGAGAAGATTTCGTCGCTGGCGGCGCCGCTGCGGTCCAACCGGCAGTTGCGCGCGATGGCCAAAGCAGGGGACCTCGATGGCATCCGGGCGTCGTCGCGCACCGTGGCCGCCGCATTTTCATCCGCCGTACCGCGGTTGTCGCACCGCGGACCGGGAGAGGCCGAATTCGCCAACCCGACCTTCGGTGACGATCCGGCGGTATTGCTCAGGGCCGCCGCCGACGCCGCCGGCCAAGATCCGAGCCAGGCGGCGTCGGCGACGACACTGGCCGGGCGCGTCTCGGCCAAAGCCCGCGCCTCTCGAGAACTTGCCTACGACACGACCATGCGTTTCACGCACGAGCTTCGAATGACCCTGCGAGAGCTGGCGTCTCGCAGAGTCTCGGCAGACCTGATCGACACTGTCGGTGACCTTTACTATCTGACCAGCGACGAATTGCTGACCATGCCGCCGGACGCACGATTGCGAATCAAACGCAGGCGTGCCGAGCGGGACCGCCTTCAGGTGCTGCGCCTCCCGGCGGTGATTGCTCGCAGCTGGACCCCACTGGATTGATGCTGTCGTCGATCAGCTAAGAATTTCCCGCAGTGTCAACGCGTTTCGTACCGCATGGCCGCCCGGGTCGTTGTTGAAGTACATCCACACGTCTCGGCCTTCCTGGCCCCAGCCGACCAGCCGGTCCGCCCATTGGCGGAGGTCTTCGGTCGGGTAGGAGCCGGTGTACATCGAGCCCGGGTCGGGCCCGTGCATCCGGATGTACACCAAATCGGTTGTGGCACGAGGAATACACTGCAGGCCCGCGCCGCTCATCACCACGTAGGCAGCGTGCCGGTTTTCCAGCAACGCGTAGACCGCGGGGTCGTTCCACGACGGGTGCCGCAACTCCACGGCCACCCGGATCGAGCGCGGCACGCCGGCCAGGAAGGCGTCCAGGCGATCGTCGTCGCGGCGCTGTCCGGGATGCAGCTGTACCAGCAGCACACCGTGGCGATCGCCCAGTGCCTCCCAGCAGCGTTCAAACCGCTCGATCCAGGGTTGCGGGTCGGCCAGCCGACGGTAATGCGTAAGCCCACGATGCGCCTTGACCGACATGGTGAACCCGTCCGGCAGCTGGGCGCGCCACCCGGCAAACGTCGAATCTTTCGGCCACCGATAGAAACTGGCGTTGAGCTCGACGGTATCGAACACCTCGATGTAACGGCCCAACCGGCGCGCAGCGGGCAGACCTGGCCGGTAGAGCACGTCCGTCCAGTGGTCGTAGGACCATCCGGACGTGCCGATCCGCACAGTCACCGGGTCACTTGGCGGCGCAGGTCGTCATCGAGTGACGTTCGCACCAGCGCGGCGGCCAGACGGGCGTTCTGGCGCGGGGCCAGGCGGCCCAAGTCTGTTGGTTCGGCCGGCAATCCCAGTTTCTTGGCCGCAGCGGTCGCACGCTTGTCGAAATATGGTCTTGCCCAGGTCCATTGATCTTGCACTTCACGCAGGAAGATGTCCGCGCCGGTGTCGCCGATGCCCTTGAATTTCTTGAGTAGCGTCCTGGCGGCACGGATGTCGTTGTGGCCGCGCTGCGCGAGTTCGCGCAGATCACCGGAGTATTCGTCGCGGACCTGCTGGGCGATGTCGGTGAGTCGGGTGGCTGAGCTTTCGTCGTAGCGCACATAGTGGGCGCGGCCGAACGCGCTGATCATGGTGCGACGGTCGGCGGCCAGCACTGCTTTCGGCGTGCGCAACCCTGCCTTGAACAGTTCGTGGCCGGCCTGCATGGCGATCGACGCGTCGATCGGCTTGCTGGCCAGCATGCACAGCACCAGCAGTTGAAACAGCGGCATCGGTTTGTCGTTGATTCGGACCCCCGCCTCCGCGGCGTAGGTGGTGCCGGCGACCTTCAGCAGTCGTCGAGTTAGCTCCCGGCGGTTGTCCACAGACCAGCGCGTACCCGCGGCGGCATTTCACCAACCGTGCCTCACTTCGGCGGCAGATCGCGGATGTAGTCGGTGGCGCGCGCTACCCAGCTGTGCAATTGGCGTTTGGTCTTCAGCGCGTCGGCGTCGACCCGCAGCCAGCCGCGGACTTCCCGGCCGCGCATCACCATCGGGCTGACGTGCGGGCGCTGCAGCAGTGTGTCGGCGTCGTCGGGCGGCACTCGGGTCAGCAACCCGCCCTGACCGCTGGCGGCCACCGACATATGTCCATTGATCAGGAAGGCGAGCCCACCGAACATCGCTTTTTCCTCGACGCCTTTGTGCGTAGCCAGTAGCTCGCGGATCCGCTCGGCCAACTCGAGGTCATAAGCCATTCGCCGACTTTATTCGTCGGCGAGTGTCACGCCAGCGTGACCTCCGGCGCCGAACGTCAGGCGGCCGCGGTGGCGGCGCCCGCTGACTCCAACGCCCGCGCCACGATCTCGGCGACGTCGGTCATTTGCTGCACGTCCACCGCGTCGAGCACCTCGGCCGGCACGTCGTCCAGATCCGGTTCGTTGCGCTGCGGGATGAACACCGTCGACAACCCGGCCCGCTGGGCCGCCAGCAGCTTCTGCTTGACGCCGCCGATCGCCAGCACCCGACCGTTCAGCGTGACCTCGCCGGTCATCCCCACGTCGGCGCGCACCTGGCGCCCGGTGGCCATCGACACCAGCGCGGTCACCATCGTCACCCCGGCAGACGGGCCGTCTTTGGGCACCGCCCCGGCGGGCACGTGCACGTGGATACGCCGGTCCAGTGACTTCGGGTCGACGCCCAACTCCGCTGCATGCGAACGCACATACGACAAGGCGATCTGCGCCGACTCCTTCATCACCTGACCGAGCTGGCCGGTCAGCTGCAGACCCGCCTCCCCCTCGGTAGAGCCGGCTTCGATGTAGAGCACGTCGCCGCCGAGCCCGGTCACCGCCAGCCCGGTCGCGACGCCCGGCACCGCCGTGCGCTCGGCCGACTCCGGGGTGAACCGCGGCCGGCCCAGGTAGCCAGTCAGGTCAGGCTCGTCGACCGTCACCCGGTCGGCGGAGCCGGCCAGCTTCGTGGTGACCTTGCGCAGCGCCTTCGCCAGCAGCCGTTCGAACTGCCGCACACCGGGCTCGCGGGTGTAGTCGGCGGCGATCTTGCGCAGCGCGGCGTCCGTCAGGTTCACTTCGTCGTCGGTCAGCCCGGCCCGTTCGCGCTGCCGCGGCAGCAGGAAGTCACGCGCGATCGCGACCTTGTCGTCCTCGGTGTAGCCGTCGATCTGCACCAGTTCCATGCGGTCCAGCAACGCCGACGGGATGTTCTCGATCACGTTGGCGGTGGCCAAAAACATCACATCCGACAAGTCCAGGTCGAGGTCCAGGTAGTGGTCCCGGAAGGTGTGGTTTTGCGCCGGATCCAGCACCTCGAGCAACGCGGCTGACGGGTCGCCGCGGAAGTCGGAGCCGACCTTGTCGATTTCGTCGAGCAGCACAACAGGATTCATCGAGCCCGCCTCGCTGATGGCACGCACGATTCGGCCGGGCAGCGCACCGACATAGGCGCGCCGGTGCCCACGGATCTCGGCCTCGTCTCGCACCCCGCCCAAGGCGACGCGTACGAAGGAGCGGCCCAGCGCGCGGGCCACGCTTTCGCCCAGCGACGTCTTGCCGACGCCGGGCGGGCCGGCCAGCACCATCACCGCACCGGAGCCGCGACCGCCGACCACCTGCAGCCCGCGCTGGGCGCGCCGCGCCCGCACGGCCAGGTATTCGACAATGCGGTCCTTGACGTCGTCGAGGCCGTGGTGATCGGCGTCCAAGACTTCCCGGGCGGCCGTCAGGTCGGTCGAGTCCTCGGTGTGCACATGCCATGGCAGGTCCAGCACGGTGTCCAGCCAGGTGCGGATCCAGCCGCCCTCGGGGCTCTGCTCGCTGGCGCGTTCCAACTTGCCGACCTCGCGCAGCGCGGCCTCGTGTACCTTCTCCGGCAGTTCGGCGGCCTCGACTCGGGCCCGGTAGTCGTCGGACCCTTCGGGTTCGCCTTCCCCAAGCTCCTTGCGGATCGCTGCCAGCTGCTGGCGCAGCAGGAACTCCTTCTGCTGCTTTTCCATGCCGGCTCGCACGTCTTCGGCGATTTTGTCGTTGACCTCGGTTTCGGCGAGGTGGTCGCCGGTCCAGTCGATCAAGACGCGCAGCCGCTGCGCCACATCTTCGGTCTCCAGCAGCTGCCGCTTCTGCACGTCGGTCAGATACGAGGCGTAGCCCGACGTGTCGGCCAGCGCGGACGGGTCGGTCAGCCGGTTGACGACGTCGACGATCTGCCACGCTTCGCGCCGCTGCAGCATCGCCAGCAGCAGCTTCTTGTATTCCGCGGCCAACGCACGCGTCTCATCGCTGGGTTCGGGTTCGGCTACCTCGGTCACCTCCACCCACAGCGCCGCGCCCGGCCCGGCGGCTCCCGCGCCGATGTGCGCGCGGCGCTCACCGCGCACCACCGCGGCGGCCCCGCCACCGGCGATCCGCCCCACCTGCAAAATCGACGCCAGCACCCCGTAGGAGGGGTAGCGGTCCTCCAGGCGCGGGGCGATCAGCAGCTTGCCCGAGTCGGTGGCGCGGGCCGCATCGACGGCCGCGCGGGCGGCGTCGTCGAGAGCTATCGGAACAACCATGCCGGGCAAGACGACCGGGTCGCTGACGAACAACACCGGCACTGATGTGGCTTCAGCCATCAATCCTCCAAAGTTCAGCCTGCGTGGCTCAACCTTGGTATTGGCGGATTTGTTCCGCACCGCGTCATCTCATGGGGGTGGTGTGCCGCATGAATACTCGGCTGTTCTCAGTGTCCGCGACGTAGAGGTTGCCGCTCGTGTCCACCGCGACCGCCGGAGCCCCCTTGAGCCCGCTGAACGGCAGAGCGGTCGGCGCACGACCGCCCACCGGCAGCTCGGCTACCGCGCCAACGGTGCTCACATAGAGATTCCCGGCGGTGTCGACGGCGATAGCACCAGCATCGAGCCCGGTAAACGGGAGTGCGGTGCTGTGGGCCGCACCAGCGGGGATGGCGAGCATGTTGCCGTTGGCGTTGTTCTCCTCCGTGGTGACGTAGACCGTTTGTTTGAGGTCAACGGCCAGCGCATTGGGTTTGCCGGGGTCGTCGAAGGACAGGTGCGCCGGGCAGGTGGATCCGGCAGACAGTCTCAGCACCCGTTTGTTCCCGGAGTCGGCCACGTAGACGGTGCCGGCGGTGTCGACAGCGACGTCGGTGGGGTGCTTGAGGTCGGTGAGAACCGGCGTCGTCTGGGTGGATCCGGCGGGCAGTCTGAGGATTCGGTTGGTACCTGCTTCGGCGACGTACACGGTCCCGGTGCTGTCAACGGCCACCCCGTCGGGCTGATTCAGCCCGCTCAACAGGGTCTGCTGTTTCGTGGCCCCGGCCGGGAGTTTGAGCAGGCGGTTGTTGCCGGTATCGGCGATGTAGACAGCACCGGAGTGGTCGACGGTGATCGCCTGCGGATGGCTCAATCCGTCGAACGGAAGCTGGGTTTGGCCGGGAAGGGGCGAAAACTGTCCGTCATCTGGCGGGATGGGCAGATTCGGGCATTGGGTCTTATAGCCGGTGTCGGCGGCCACCCAGTCATGCCAGCGCTTACGGCTCATATTGGTGGTGAGTTTGCTGCAGAGCAGTTCTCGAGTGGCGACCGCCGGCCACTGCCGGATGGTGCCGTCGTAGCCGCCTTGAGCCAAGGTCTGCCCGTCAGGGCTGAATGCCACACTTGACACAGCCGCCAGTCCGCTGGTGGTGGTGTAAGCGCTCATGGGTGCGCCGAAAGGCTGGACGGTGTCGCCGTTCCAGGACCACAGCCGCACGGTGTTGTCCCAGCCGCCGCTGGCGAGCCGCTGCCCATCTGGGGCGAAAGCAACGCTGCTCACCGCTTTTGGGTGATCGAGGGTGGCCACGGTCTGTCCGGTGCCGGGCCGCCAGATCCGCACCGTCGCATCGTCGCTGGCGGAGGCAAGCCAGTGGCTGTCCGGTGAGTACGCCACGCTGTTCACTGTTTGCTTGTGTCCGATCAGCGTGCGCAGCTGGCGGCCGGTGTCGGCGTCAGACACCACCACGTTGACGGCACCGCTAGCCAGCTGGCGGCCATCAGGGCTGAATGCCACGCTCTCGACCGCCGCGGTGTGGTCGGTGAGGGTATTGAGGGCTTGTCCGGTGTCGGCGTTCCACAACCGCACCGTGTGGTCGTCGCTGCCGGAGGCCACCCGGTGCCCGTCGGGGCTGAACGCCACGCTGTTCACCGTGTCGTGGTGCCCCCTGAGGGTGACCAGAAGCCGTCCGGTGTCGGCATCCCAGACCCGCGCTGTGCTGTCCCGGCTGCCCGAGGCCAGCCGATGCCCGTCCGGACTGAACGCCACACTGGTCACCCAATTGTCGTTTCCCTTGAGGGTTGCCAAGGTCTGGCCGGTGTCGGCATTGCGCACCCGCACCAAGTTGTCCCAGCTTCCCGAGGCCAGCCGACGCCCGTCCGCACTGAAGGCGACACTGGTCACGGCGTCAGACACCCCGCCGATCATGGGCAGGGTCGCCAAGGGGGTGCCGGGATCGCTGTCCCACTCCCGCACGGTGTGGTCGGTGCTCGCCGAGACCAGATGGTGTCCGTCCGGCGCGAAGGCCACACCGGTCACCGAGTCGGTGTGCCCGAGGAGGGGAGCTTCGACGGGCTGTCCCGTGTCGACATTCCATACCCGCACCGTCTTGTCCTGGCTGCCGGAGACCAGGCGGTGGCCGTCGGGGCTGAACGCCACACTCTCCACTGAGTCGGTATGACCCTGGAGCGGGTCGCCGACCGGTAAGCCGGTGTCGGCGTCCCACAGCTGCACGTTGTCCTCGCTGTCGGCGGCCAGGCGGTGCCCGTCCGGGCTGAAGGCCACACAATTCCATGCGGCGGTAGGTCCGGCTGGCGCCATACTCATTGGTTGGCCGGTGTCGGCGTTCCACATCTTCAGCCCGTCGCGGCCAGCCGAGGCCAGTCGGTGGCCGTCGGGGCTGAACGCCACGCTGTTCACCCAGTCAGTGATCCCGGCGAGCGAGTCGCCGATCTGTTGACCGGTGTCGACGTTCCACAGCCGCAGCGTGTTGTCGTGACCGCCCGAGGCCAGCCGATGCCCGTCCGGACTGAACGTCACCGTACGCACCGATCCGGTGTGGCCGGTGAGCGGTGGGCCGACGGGTTGGCCGGTGTCGACGTTCCAGAGCCGCACGGTGTGATCGTCGCTCCCGGAGGCCAACCGTTTACTGTTCGGACTGAACGTCACACTGTTCACTGCAGCGGTGTGGCCGAACAGCGGATAGCCGACGGGTTGGCCACTGTCGGCGTCGAACAACCGGATCGTGTTGTCGTCGGCGGCGGCGGCGATGTGGTTGCCATCCGGGCTGATCGCCACACTGTTGACTGCACCGCCCACGTCGACAACTTTGGCAGTGGTCAAGCGGGCTACCACGGCGTCGAGCATGCCGGCGCCGGCCACCCGATCTGCCAGCCCGTGGGCGGCGAGCAGCTCCTGAAAAGCCCGGATGTCGCCGCCGGCTCGATGCTGAGCGAGCAGATCGGCGGCGTCGGAGACCAATCGCAGTGCGACCGCTTGGCGCGCACCGGCTTGCGCCCGCTTCGTCGCGGCGTTGTTTTGGACAAATCCGACGACAGCCGCAACAGCGGCAACGATTGCGACGACGGCGACGGCAAGCAATATGCGGGCGCGTTTGCGCATGGCGCCGGCGTGAGATTCGGCGGTGTGTTGACGTTCCTTGGCGTGCCGGAGTTCGGCTTGGCGTCGTTGTTCTTCAGCGGCCAGCCGCTGATTGTCCATGTCCCGCGACGCTGTCAGATAGTTACGGGCACCGGCCAGTCGTTCGCTGAATCCCGTTCTGTTAGCTAGCGTTTCAGCGTCGGTGAGCCGGGTCCCGCTCAGCAACCAGGCTGGGTCGTGGTCATGAGTGCTCCACGCGGTGGCGTTGCGCTCGACGTCGTCTGCGGTGGTGAGCTGTTGGCGTTCCTCGCGCAGCCAGCCCGCCAGCTCGTCCCACTGCCGCAGCAGGCTTTCCAGCGCGACTTCGATCACCGCCTCGCCCGCACGGGTGTCACGCACCAGCAACCGCTTTTCCACCAGCGCATCGATGAGCGGGAGGCTGTCCGCGGGCAGGTCGCGGTAGCGCGCGACCCGTCGCAGCGGTTGGTCGTTGTCGGGGTTGATGGTGGCCAGCCAGGGGACGAAGGCCGCACGCAACAGCTGCAGTTGGGCGGCCCGTTCGTCGGCGTCGGCGACCAAGATCTCGTTGACGGTCGATTGCACGACCCGGCGCATGCCGCCCATAGCGTGGTAGTGCGCCAGCGTCAGTTGTCCCGTGCTGGCGTAGTCGCGGTAGAGCTGGGCCAGGGTCAAGGCCAGCAGCGGCAGGGTGTCGGCGCCCTCAGCGGCGTCGGCGAGCAGGGTAGTGACCAGGTCCGGCGCGATTGCCAAGCGTTGCCCGCCTTCGCTGGCGCGCGCCGCCGGGCCGGTGATGACCCTCTCGAACTGGGTCGGCGGCATCGCTTTGAGGTCGTCGAACAACACCGTGCCCAGCCCGTCCAGCGCGGGGTGATTCTGCATCACCTCGAAGCGGTCGGTGCGGATCGTCGCGGCCACGATCAACCCGACGTCGTCGGAGTTCAGGCCACTGAGTACCTCAGCCAGCAGCGTCAACAATTGCTCGGCCTGTTCCCCGGCGCTGGCGGAGAACAGCTCCTCGGCTTGATCCAACGGCAAGACCAGCGTCGGGGCGCCGCTATCCTCATCGGCATCTTGCAGGCGTGCGGCGGCACTGGTTCGAATGTCAGCCAACAGTTGGCATACTTGCTGGGCATTGCTGAGCGCGGCTTTGAGCGCTCCCAGCGGCGGCCCGGTGAGTCCCACCGCCCGGCGGCCGGCTTCGATGGCGGCGGCCAGACCCTGTTCGCCGGTCAGCGCCGCGCCTTCCGGGCGTAGCACTCCCAATACCAGGAAGCGGCGGTCTTCGCGCTGCAGCCGCGGAATCAGCCCGGCGCGCAGGAATGACGATTTGCCGCTGCCGGAGGGGCCCAACACCACGAACAGGGTCTTCTGTCCGGATAGCGTTGCCAGCAGCCGAAACCGCATGGACCGCAGCTCGTCGAGTCCACGCACGATCGCAGTGTCGCGGCCGAAGAAGATTCCGGCGTCGATGTCGGTGAACGGCTCCCAACCTCGATACGGCTCCCGCTGCGGATCCTGTTTTGGTGGCCACACGAAGTTCTCCGGCGCCACGCCGGCGCCTTCCAGTGCTTTGCGCAGCTGATACAGCGCGGCGGTGTTGAACCGCACGGGCGACCCCCCGGGCACCTCGATATCGGTGGTTGCCCCGTCGGCGAAGAGATCGCAACGTTGCCAGTCGCCGGTGATGTCGGTGCTGCCGCTGTCCTCGAGGCGGGCGACGAGGATCTGTTTGCCCAAGCCTTCGGCGGTGCGATATTCGGTCTTGCACTCGTGCGAGGTCTCCCAATGCGCGGACAGCAAACAGATGACGGCTTCACACCGAGAGTTGCTCTCGAACAGCTGACCCTTCCATCGCGTGCCTACTCGAAGGCCCGAATCCTGGTCGATGTCGAGAAAGATTTCGTTGGCCAATCCGGGGCGCTGCTCGACCAACCATCTCTTTAGGGCGATCGCATCACGGTTGTCGGCGCTGGCGTGGCTCAGGAAGATTCGCGACACCCACTGCCTCTCCGACCCGGCTTAACCGTCGACGCCAATTCTCACATCGGCGACAATTTGTGTCTAGCAAACGCCTCACGTGGTTATCTGGAAGCAGACGACATCTCGCCATCGATTGCCGACCGCGTCGACGAACTCAAAACCCTCCGGCTCGGCGAGGTCTCGTAGCTCCTGAACGCTCAGTCGATCGGGGTCGGGAAACGTCTCGGCGAAGACCAGCCGCCCGCCCGGCTTCAGCACGCGCCCCAGCGACCGGATACACGCGCGTTTGTCGGGCACTTCCCCGATCACCGCGGCGAGAAAGGCGGTGTCAAAAGTGTTGTCCGCGAAGGGAAGTGCTTGGCCGGCCTGTCCCGTGGTGAAGCCCACGTCGCGAAAGCCGGCCCGCTCGAGGTGCCGCTTGGCCTTCTCGAGCATCTCGGACTGCAGGTCGAACAATTCGAGCCGGCCGTCAGTGAGCCGACGAGCAAGCTCCACGCTGTAGAAGCCCGGGCCAGGTCCGAGTTCCAGGACATGTTCAGATCCGGTCAAGCCGATGACGTCGAGAATGTGGCCCGGCTTGAACAGTCTGCGGCGTAGCGGATTGTCGAGCAGGAAGGCCGCCTGATGCGGAAACGCTGAAACGCGGTGTTTCCGATTGTCACGCCGCTTCTGCAGTAGGGCACCCGCCCAGGTTGTCGGCACCTTAACCTCCTTGAGCTCAGGTAGGCCCCACGTTACGTAGCCAGCGACAGGTTCAACAGGATCCGACATCAAAACGGCGGTGGATCGTCGTCGGCGCCGGGTGGTGCGGGACCGAAGTAGCTTGGGCGCTGTGCCCGGCGTGCTTGACGGTTTTGTCGGCGTTCGGTGTTGATGCGTTGGGCGCGGGTTTGGGCGCGGGTGCGGCGCCGTTTGGGCATCATCGCGGTGCGCTCGCCGCAGTAGTCGTCGGCGGTAGATGGAGGCGGAGGTGATTCGCCGGTGGGGTGGCACAGGCTGGGGAACAGCAGGGCGCTGCCGGGGGTGGTGATGTAGGTGTGCCCGGTTGGTGAGGTCCAGATCACCGTGGCGTCGGGGAGCTGCTTGTCGTGCCAGCCCCAGAAGGTCTTGATCAAATGGTGGGGCCTGCAAAGACACTTCAGGTTGGAGGCGTGCGTGGAGCCACCGTCGCGGTAGGGGATCGTATGGTCGACGTCGCTGTTCATCGCGGGCCGGTCACAACCGGGGAATCGACACGTCAGATCTCGGCAGCGAACGAAATCTGCTAATGCCCGCGAGGGTGTGTAGCGGTGCTCGGGCGGCGCGTCGGCGGGGTGGATCAGCGGCATGAGTTTGGCGGAGGCGGCGAGCTCGGTCACCAGTTCGGCGGGGATGAGCCCGTCGGCGCTGATCTCTGATGCTGGTGTGCTGCTGTGGCCCTCAAGGGTGGCTTGCTCGGCGATCACGTGAATCACCACCGGCCCTGCGCCGGGCCGATTACCGGTGGGGCAGTCGCGTCTTTCGCAGCGGCAGCCCAGCCGGTCAGCCCCGGCCGCCAGTGCCCCCAGCGCGTCGGCACGGCGCTGTGTGTGGGTGCGCGGGTCCTCTGAACACACGGTGGAGGCCAATGCATCCAGCCGCGTATCTACTGCGTGGGCGTCGGTGGTGGCCAGTCTGCCGAAGACCTCGGTGAGCCCGTCGCCGCCATCCCAGATCGAAAACTCCCGATCCGCGTACCGCTCCCGACGCCGCCGCAGCGCATCAGCATCAGCGGTGGCCACGATCTTGTCGACCTGTCCGGCCAGCCGGCCCTGGGTCATCGACGCCCAGCGCGGCACCACCGCGGCCAGCGCGGCATCCACCGCGGCCAGCACGGCAGGGTCGGTGATCAAATCGGTGCGATACACGATGGTCTGAAACAGCCGAAAGTCGATGTCACCGGCTTCAAACACCGCCCCGAGCTTCGGCAGCCGCTCGCGCATCGCCCGCGCATAGCGCAGCCGGCTGCCCGCCAGCACTTGACTGATCCGCAACGCCGCCGCCAGCTCAGCGGTGACCGCCTCACAGGTGTCGATCGCCCAGTCCTCATTCTCCGCACAGCGCGACAGCCGGTAGCCGAACAACTCTGCGATCGCGACCAGCTGTGCGGCTGCGGCTTGGTTCTCCGCGCGCGAAGACGCACAGACCCGATCCAGCAGCGCCCCCGACTGCTGCGTGGCCGACGGATAATGCCGCTCGAAGAGCTCATCAAACCGCGCGATCACCTCCGGCGGGGATAACACACCACTCGATGATTCGAACATAGGTTCGAGTATGCCACACGGCTACGACGAACAGTTGCCGCTTTCGAGCCTGTGGATGACCACCGCGTCGGCACTCTCAGCCGTAGGGCACCGGCGCCAGCCGCCGTAGCGGTGTCACATGCTTGGGTGACAACTCCTCGAGGCACGTGACACCGAGCAGCCGCATGGTGCGGGTGAGCTGGCCGGTGAGGATCTCGAGGGCACGCCGGACCCCGGCCTCGCCGCCGGCCATCAGCCCGTACAGGTACGCGCGCCCGATCAGCGTGCACCGCGCGCCCAGCGCGACCGCGGCGACGATATCGGCGCCGGACATGATTCCGGTGTCGAGCAGAATCTCGGTGCGGTCGCCGATCGCCCGCGCGACCGAGGGCAGCAAGTGGAAAGGCACTGGCGCCCGGTCTAATTGCCGGCCGCCGTGATTGGACAGCACGATGCCGTCGGCACCGCTGTCGACCGCGGCGCACGCGTCGTCGAGTGTCTGAATTCCTTTGACGACCAGCTTGCCGGGCCACTGGTCTTTGATCCACGCCAGGTCGGCGAATGTGACGCTGGGGTCGAACATGCTGTCCAGGTATTCGCCGACGGTGCCCGACCAGCGGTCCAGCGATGCGAAAGACAGCGGCTCGGTGGTGAGTAGATCGAACCACCAGTGCGGGCGGCGGGCCGCATCGAGCACCGTACGCAGCGTCAGGGCTGGTGGAATCGACATGCCGTTGCGGGTGTCACGCAGCCGCGCGCCCGCGGCGGGAACGTCGACGGTGACCAGCAAGGTGTCGAACCCAGCATCCACCGCGCGTCGCACCAGCGCCATCGACCGCTCACGATCACGCCACATGTAGAGCTGAAACCATGTGCGACCGCGCGGAATAGCGCTCGCCACGTCCTCGATCGAGGCGGTTCCCAGCGTTGACAACGAGAACGGAATACCGGCCGCCGCCGCGGCCCGCGCGCCGGCGATCTCACCTTCGGTGCGCATCAACCGGGTAAAACCGGTCGGCGCGATCGCGACGGGAAAGTTGACCGGCTGGCCGAGCACGTCCCAGCCGGTGCGCACGGTGGTCACGTCGCGCAATATGGTTGGGTGAAACTCGATGTCGCGGAAAGCGTCTCGCGCACGCTGCAGTGATATCTCTTCTTCGGCAGCGCCGTCGGTGTAGTCGAACGCCGCCTTCGGGGTGCGCCGTCGGGCGATGCGCCGCAGGTCATGGATGGTCAGCGCGGTGTCGAGTCCACGTCGGGTGCGGTCGAGGCGCGGTCTGCGCAACCGGATCAGCGGCGCAAGGTCGCGAACTTTCGGCAGCCGTCGCTCGATCGCCATCGATACCTCCTCGCAGCCGGGGAACTATGCCACGGTAGTGACATGGCATCTGCAAGCGATCCGTTCGACCTGCAGCGTTTCGTCGACGCGCAGGCTCGGGTTTACCACACCGTGCTCGATGAGCTGCGCGACGGCCGGAAACGAACTCACTGGATCTGGTTTGTGTTTCCGCAGATCTCCGGGCTCGGCAGCAGCCCGACGGCGGCCCGGTATGCGATCGCCTCGATCGACGAGGCCCGCGCCTACCTCGGCCACGACGTGCTCGGCCCGCGGTTGCGCGAATGCGCCCGGCTTGTCAACCAAGTCGAAGGCCGTTCGGTCACGCAGATCTTCGGGTCACCCGACGACCTGAAAGTGCGCTCATCGATGACGTTGTTCGCCCATGCAACAACCGATAACCGCGATTTCCTGGCGGTGCTGGAAAAGTATTACGACGGGGAAGAAGACCCGCAGACCGTGGCGCGCCTCTAAGTCGACCCTACCGGCCGCAGAATCCGCCACCCGTGCGGTTCGACATCGACCGCGTCGACCATCTGCTGCGGCGGGGCCGCGGTGCCGGCGATCACCTCGGCACGGCCGATGCCCAGCTCGGCCAGCGGCAGGTGCAGCGGCGTGGCGTCGATGTTGAGCGCCGCAACCAACGCGTCGTCACCGCGCCGCGTTTGATAGATGTACTGCTGGTTGTCCAGTCGCAGGGCGGTTGTGGTCGCGCCGTGCAGCCACGGGTGGCGGCGGCGCAATCCGATCAGGTACTGGTGCAGGCCCCACACCTGGGCGGTGTGTGAATCCAACTGCGGTGGAGGTGAGCCGAATTGTGGGCGCACTTCGTCGTCGCCGCCGAACCGCTCCTCCTTGACGCCACGTGCGCCCAGCTCGTCGCCGGCATAGACGCTGGGGACGCCGCCGATCGTCATCAAGATCACCAGGGCGTGGGCCAGGTGTCGGGGATTGTCAAGCTGGCTTGCGATGCGGGTCACGTCATGGTTGCCGAGGAAGGTCAGCGGCGAAAATCGTGCCAGGAAGTCGTTGTGCCGCTGCAACGCCCAGTCCAGCTCGTAAAAGTTGGCGTCGTTCAGGCTGCTCCAAATCGCCTTCCACAGCTCGTACTGGGTCGCGGAATCAAAGCCGGTGTCGTGCACCACCGTTGCGTAGTCGCCGTGAATCAGTTCGCCGACAAACCACGCGTCCGGATGCATGTCACGCACCCTGGGCAACACTGAGGTCCAAAACGACTGCGGCACCGCGTAGGCCGCGTCCAATCGCCAGCCGTCAGCACCCCGCCGCAGCCAGTGCGCCATGACGTCGACGACGTAGTCGGCGACCTCGGGGTTGTCGTGGTTCAACGTGATCAGGTCGCCGTGGCCTTCGAAAGTATGGAAACTGCCCGGCCGGCCGCGAAACCATCCGCCCGACGTCTTTTCCTGTAGCGCCTGGCGATACCGCGGGAAGTCGATACCGACGTGGTTGAAGACCCCGTCGAGCAATACCCGCAAACCCCGACGGTGCGCCTCGGCGACCAGGTAATCGAAGTCGGCGTCGTCACCGAGCCGCGAGTCGACGCGGTAGTGGTCGGTGGTGTCGTAGCCGTGGGTGCGTGCGGCGAAAATCGGCCCCAGCGCAATCCCGGACGCTCCCAACTCGATGGCGTGATCGAACCACTCCGCGACCCGCCGCAGCCGGTGCTCAGCCGCAGTCGGCGGCTGCTCGGCAGGATAGGCGCCGACGAAGCCGAGCGGGTAGACCTGCCACCAGATCACATGCTCGACCCACGGCATCAGAAACGGGCCGCCTATCCGACCGCGGCCAGAGCCTGAGAAGCGCTGACGGCCTGCGCGACTCCCGAGACGATGGCGGCCACCTTCAGCGCCTCCAAGATCGCCTCGCGGTCGACGCCCGCCTCACGCAGCGTGTGTTCGTGCGCGGCGACGCAGTGCGAGCATCCGTTGATCGACGACACCGCGAACGACCACAGCTCGAAGTTGGCTTTGTCCACACCGGGATTGGCGATGATGTTCATCCGTAAGCCGGCGCGCAGGTCGTCATACTTGCCCTCCAGGAAGCCGCGGCCGCGGTAGAACACGTTGTTCATACCCATGATGGCCGCCGCGCCCAGCGCCGCGTGGTACGCCTCGGCCGAAAGGTTGTCGGCCGCGTCCGCACCGATTTCGGCCAGCACGTGGCTGTTGCGAGTCGCCGCCGCACTGACCAGCAGTGTCCCCCAAAGCTGCTCACTGTTCAGCACGGTGCTGCGGGTGATCGAGCCGAGGTTGAGCTTGAGATCCTTCGCGTATTCGGGCAGTGCCGACTTGAGGTTTTCGACGCTCATCTAGGAAGCCTTGAGCAGATCACCGGCGTCCAGCGTCGGGTCACCCTTGCGCCAGTTGCACGCACACAACTCGTCGGACTGCAGTGCATCCAGCACCCGCAGCACCTCGTCAACGTTGCGCCCGACCGAACCGGCGGTGACCGAGACAAACTGGATCTCGTTGTTCGGGTCGACGATGAACGTCACCCGGTCGGCGACGCCGTCGGCGTTGAGCGCCCCGGTGGCTTGAACCAGCTCGCGCTTGATGTCCGAGAGCATCGGGAACGGCAGTTGCTTGAGGTCCTCGTGCTGTGCGCGCCACTGGAAGTGCACGAACTCGCTGTCCACCGAAACTCCGAGCACCTTCGTGTCGCGGTCCTCGAACTCGTCGTTCAGCTTGCCGAACGCGGCGATCTCAGTCGGGCACACGAACGTGAAGTCCTTGGGCCAGAAGAAGATTACGCGCCATTTACCGGGCTCGTCGTCGTGGGAAATAGTGGTGAAGTAGTCCTCGGGCTGCTTGGCGTCGACCTTCGACAGATCGCCACCGACCAGCGCAGTCAGCTGGTAGGCGGGGAACTGGTCGCCAATGGTCAACAGGGCCATGTCACTCCTTTATCAAGATCAGATTTAGGCAGACGAAAGTGATGTAGCACCATCCTGCCGAAAACCGACCTTGAATTAAAGGTGATATATACCACTAAACTGATAGGTATGCCCGATAAGAGTTATCAACCAACACTGGCCGGTCTGCGGACGTTCGTCGCCGTGGCCGAGAAGCAGCATTTTGGAACTGCCGCAACAGCACTCGGGGTCAGCCAGTCGACGCTGTCGCAGGCGCTGGCGGCACTGGAGGCCGGGCTCGGCGTCAGCCTGATCGAGCGTTCCACCCGCCGAGTTTTCCTGACCACGGAGGGACAGCAGCTGCTGCCGCACGCGCGGGCCGTAATGGAGGCCGTCAGCACCTTCACCGCTGTCGTCGCCGGGGCGTCCGACCCCCTACAGGGCATGATGCGCCTGGGTCTGATCCCAACTGTGGCCCCCTATGTGTTGCCGTCGTTGCTGGCCGGACTGGGGAGTCGACTACCCGCGCTGACCTTGTCGGTCGCCGAAGACCAGACCGAGCGGTTGCTGCGTGCACTGCGGGACGGAGCCTTGGACGCGGCGCTGATTGCCTTGCCTGCCGACGGCAGTGGCTTCACCGAGGTCCCGATTTACGACGAGGATTTCGTACTCGCCTTGCCGGTCGGGCATCCGCTGTCCGGCAAAAGCCGGGTGTCACCGACCGTGCTGGCGCGGCTGCCGTTGCTGCTGCTCGACGAGGGGCACTGCTTGCGCGACCAGACGCTCGACGTCTGCCAGAAGGCGGGTTTCAAAGTCGAACTGGCGAACACCCGCGCAGCATCGCTGGCAACGGCCGTGCAGTGCGTGACCGGCGGCCTGGGGGTGACTCTGATCCCACAGACCGCCGTGCCCGTAGAAGCGGCACGCGGCGAACTCGGGCTGGCCAAGTTCGCCGCGCCCCGTCCCGGCCGACAGATCGGACTGGTGTTTCGCTCATCGAGCAGCCGTGACAAGCCCTACCGGCAGCTGGCCGGCATCATCGGTGAATTGGTGAGCCGCGAACACGACGTCCGGGTCGCCGGCTAACCGGTCCGCTTGACGCTGCATCAAATTCGAAGGAGTGCCTCAGCGTTAGTGTGGGCAATGGCGTGGGTGTCGACCTCCGAGATCCCAGCTTGTTCGAGGAAGGTCGAGACGTCTTCGCGGACGATATAGGGAAAGTCCTCGGAGTAGATGATCCGCTCAGCGCCTAATTCAGCCATCATGAAATTCAGTTGGTGCTGGTTGTACATGCCCGACGGCGTAATCCAAACCTGTTGGCGGAAGTAGTCACCGGGCTGACGCTCGAGTCCGGTAGGCATCAGGGAAAATGTCTCGTCGAGGCGTTCGAGGTAGAAAGCTGCTAGCTCGCCCCAGTGGCCGCTGAGCAACTTGAGTGCCGGATGGCGATCCAAGGCGCCCGCGAGGATCAGCCGCAAGATGTGGATGCCGGCTTCGGCGTGCCAGCCAAAGGCGGGCCCGGAGAACATGATCTGCACCGAGGCCGGCCAGACACCGGCATAGTACTGCTGGAACACGCGGGCGTCGGGAAGGCCGGGGTGGACGTAAATCGGCAGATCTACGCTTTCAGCCGCAGTCAGTATCGGGTCGAAGCGCGCGTCGTCGAGAAACAGCCCTTCGTAGCTGCCGGCGATAAGTGCGCCGACAAATCCGAGTTCACCGACACACCGTCGCAGTTCGTCGGCCGCGGTGGCCGGATCGTAAAGTGGCAGCGTCGCAAATCCGCGGAATCGATCGGGATTTTCGGCGATCTGTGCTGCCAGATCATCATTCACCCGCCGGCACAGGTCAACCGCTTCTGGATGCGCAAGCGTGCTGGGGCTGTTGTTGCCGTGCGAGACGACCTGGATGTCGATGCCGACGTTGTCCATGTGCGCCAGCCGATTGCCGCCTAAGCGCGCGGTGGAGTCCGGGTCGAGTGCGAACGCGTTGGCGAATTCGGCGAACTCCTCGACCGGCGCGATCGGCGGCGGCCCGGCCAACTGCGTCACCCGCGCGCTGACGTCGGGATGCTGGAAGTGCTCTTCCACAGTGATGATCCGCATGACAATTCCTCCCTCAGACGACGACGGCGACGACCATTAACGTTAAAGGTCACGGACCAAGATTGCGCCGACGACTGCGTACACAGCAGGGTGGTCGCATGACTGGGATACAAAGTTAGGTCGAGCGATGCAAACAACCGGCTGCCCTTGCTGCGCGTACTCGCAACCACCCGCAGTGCCACGCTTGCTCAGACTTGTCTCGGGGCAACGCGGATGGGGGAGAGGTACACCTCAGGCGGATCCCTCGACCGACACCGCTACACCGCCGACTCTGCTGCTGGATGGGGGAACGGTTGTCGACCCCAGGGACGGCAGCACCGCCGGCGACGTCAGCATTCGCATACAGGGCGGACGCATCGTCGAAGTGGCTGGGGGCCGGGCGACGGATGGGGAGTCGGCAGCGGACCGAATCGACGTAGCGGGCAAGTTCATTGTGCCGGGGTACAACGACATGCATTCGCACGCGTTGAACCTCGACGATCCTTCCGGCAGCCTGGCGCTGATGCTCGCCGAGGGCGTCACCGGGTTTCGGCAGATGTCAGGTTCGCCGGCGTTGCTGCAGCGGCGACGCCACAACGCATTGCGGATCGGACCTGCGGCACCCGCCCTGCTCGAGGCACCGGGCACCATCCTCACCCCGCTCAATGCCGGTTCAAGCCGGACCGCTGCCGCCGAGATTCGGCGACAGCATGCCCAAGGGGCCGACTTCGTGAAGGTCGTCATGACAGACCCCGACGTCTTCATGGCCGCCGTCGACGAAGCCGTCGCCGTCGGGATACCGATTCTGGGTCACCTCCCGGAGGGCGTGGACGCGGTAGCCGCCTCCCGTGCCGGCTTTTGCTCCGTCGAGCATCTCGGACCAGGATCGTCGGTGTGGGCGTCGTGTTCCACCATCGACGAGGAGCTGCGGTCGGACGCATCCCGGCGAGCACGAATCAAGATGCCACCCTTCAAGATTCCTTTCCTCGAGCACATCGTGGCGTGGCGAATGCGAAAGGTACTGGTCAATCCTGCCGCTTTCACTAAACCTATTGATGTCGAACGGATTCAACGCGCGTTGGACACCTACAGTGCGGACCGGGCCGCGGCGTTGGCGGCAGAGCTTGCCCAACACGGCACCTGGCAGGTGCCGACGTTGGTTCGGCTGCGCAGCATGCAATACGCCGGAGCAGAAGAATATGAGCGTGACGAGCTGCTGACATATCTGCCTACCAGGGACATCAAAAGATGGCGCAAGGTGACGAAAAAGTATCGCGCACTGCCCGCCGAGGCGCGTGCGACCTATCAGGCGCTGTACCCATATCAGCTACGTCTCGCCAAGCTGTTCGCCGACCACGGCGTCCCGATGATGACCGGCACAGATGGCGGATCCATGATGGCGCCCGGCTTAACCCTGCGCCAGGAGTTCGGTGAACTGAACAAGGCAGGCCTGACACCGTTGAAAATTCTGCAGATGGCCACCACCGACCCCGCCGAATATCTCGGCCGACAGGACACCATGGGCACCGTCGAGCCAGGACGTGCTGCCGACCTGGTGGTGCTGAATGCCAACCCGCTCGACAGTGTCGCGAACCTGCATGACATCCACGCTGTGGTGCGAGCCGGCAAGTACTACTCCGCAGCCGAACTGGCCGATTTAAAAGGACGCGTGGCCTCGTCGACGGGGCGTTGACGAGGCGGTCAACAGCTCTTCACGGGCAGTTGCAGATAGGATGCGCAATCCCCGCCGGTGTGGATGACGAGTTTTCCGCTGTTGTGCGGAAAGTGATCGCGCGTTCCGGGCATGATCGGCCCTAATGCGTTCTGCGCGTTGACGATCAGCCGAAACTGTTCGCCAGGGTAGAACCGACTGGGAATAGGTCGATTTCGACATCAACAGATCCATGTCGTCGGCGCTGCCTCCACCCACAATCGCGCCTTCGGGTAGCCGACGATCACGGTCTCGTCGCCGAAGCGAATCACGAATGACGCCAAAGCCGTGGTGAACTCGCAGTCGTAGTCCGCCGTTGCCGATTCGGTGGCCGGCTCGGTGGTCAGCGTGCGCGAGCGCCCGTCAAGGTAGTACTTCGCATAGGTGACGCCTTCTGGTGGAAACGCGTCAGCGGTCTGATCGGTGCGGTCGCCGCCTTCCAGGTCGAGCACGCAGGACGAGATCTCGGTAAACATCTCCTGGCGCCCGAACATCGCGCTGTCACCTTCCGGCTGAGCGATGCCGCGGGGGGTCGGGGTTGCAGATCGCATAGCCCCGCGCACACCAGTACGCCGGGTCGGGTCCTTCGAACTTCTCCAGTCCTGAGAATGCCCGGTTGTCCATCCCGAGCATGGCGAATAAGGAGGTGACGCTTCCGGCGGTGCCCTGACTCTTGCCGTAGGGACTCCAGGCGACGATGACGGGCACCTTTTCGGTACCAGGGGGACGGAGCACATCGACGTAAATCGTGACACCGTCACGCACGGTGACCGCCACGTCCTTCTCGAACAAGATGTCCGTCGGCAACGTTCGGAATTGCGGGCCGATGCGGGAACCCGCCGGCAGGGTGCGGGTGCCTGGCCTGAACTCGCTCAGGTCATTGAAGTCTTCTTTCCCCGCTGCTCTGCTGGCTACCACGAGGGTAAGCCAAAAACCCAGCAAATAAATCAACAGCGGTTGATTTTATAGCTGTGAAGCGGTAGGTTCAGGGCATGCCGATGGACAACACAGCCGCGTCAGCGGTGCGGCGCGGGCGTCGGCCAGGCACGAGTAGGACTCGGCAAGCCATCCTCGACGCCGCCCGCGCCCGGTTCGCCAGCGACGGTTTTGCCGCTACCACAGTCAGGAAGGTGGCGGCTGACGCCGGAGTCGACGCGGCGCTGGTGATCCAGTTCTTCCGGTCGAAAAACGACCTGTTCGCCGCCGTGATGTCGATTTCACCCGACGCGTTGACCCGCTTCAGCGTCGCGTTTGACGGACCCGACGAGCACATCGGCGAACGAGTGGTCCGTGCCTTTCTCGGCGTGTGGGAGGGGGCCGCGCAAGATTCGGAGCCGCTCATGGCGATGCTCCGCGGCGCTATCGTCAACGACACCGCGCGCGAGCAGCTGCGGGAGTTCATTGAGGCTCGGCTGCTCGATACCGCCGTCGCACGTCCGATCGACGACGATGCGGTGCTCCGCGCTGGGCTGGCGTCGTCGATGCTGGTCGGAATCATCGTGGGACGGCGAATCGTCGGTGTCCCGACACTTGCCAGCACAGAACTCGAATCTCTTATTGCGCTCGTCGCGCCGGCGATCCAGAGAGTGCTGACATCGGATTAACGCGGGCCTAGCGTTCGGTCAGACGAAATCCGAGCCGCCATCGACGTTCACCGTCGCACCGGTGACGTAGCCGTTTCGCCGGGACGCCAGATAGGTGGTGATGGAGGCGACCTCCTCGGGAAGCCCGGCGCGGCCCAGGTCGCATGGCTGATGAAAGTTGTTGTCAATCCAGCTCATGACGTCGTACGGGTTGGCGGCGTCGAGACCGTCGGCGGCGAGCAACTCCGCGAGTTGCTCAGTGAAGCTGGCCGTGACGATCGTTCCCGGGCAGATGCAATTCACCAGGATCCCATCCGCAGCAAGGCTTTTCGACAGGTTCTTCGTGATACTGGACAGTGCTGCCTTGGATGCCGTGTAGGCGACGATACGCGGGTTTTGCCGCTGAATGGAGTGCGCGGACAGTGTCACGATGCGGGCCCAGCCAGCGGCGCGCAGCAGGGGCAAGGCGGCGCGAATGGAACGCACGCCCGACATGGTGCCCAGCGCGAACGCGGCATCCCACTCGTTGTCACCCATCTGCTCGAAGTATCCGTCGCTCGGGCCGATCGTGTGCACCAGGCTGTTCAGCTGTCCCCAGCGCACGGCGACTGCGTCAAATCCGGCCGCGATGGATTCGGCATCGGCCATATTCACGCTGATTCCGACGGCATCGGGAGCACCGGTCGCTCGAAGTGACTCGACGGCGGCGTCCAAAGCCGGCCGGCCTCGGGCCATCACGGCGACGCAAGCTCCCTCGGAGGCCAGGGTTTCTGCGATAGCCAAACCCATACCCTTGCTGCCCCCGGTAACGACTGCTTTCGATCCGGCTAAACCCAGGTCCATCGCTACTCCTCGTGATCATTCGCGGCAGCGACCTCAGCAATTGTTTCAGGCGCTACGCCTAAGCCGCGCAAGCAGAAGCGCAGAGCGCGTTTGCGGACGTCGGCGCGCTGGCAGGCTCCCGTCGCCCACTGTCGCTCAGTTACCGCCCACACCACACCTTGAATCGACCGGGCCTCGGCCACCGGATCGATGTCGTGAAACACCCCCTGCACCAGGCCACGGCGAAGTTGGTCAATGAGCGGCTGCAGCATCTCGGTGTAGGCAGGCTGAACCAGTTCAGGGGAAGCGAACATCTGCGACTGAGCTTCCAGCGACAGCCGGCGCAGATCAGACTTGACGTCTGCGTCGAATGCAAGATCAAGGCGCCCGTCGATCCAGGCGGTCACCGCCTCAACGGGATTGCCGGCTTTCCCCATTCTTTTTGTCAGTCTTTCCCTCTCGACGTGTGCTATCTCGAGAAAGATCGCGGCGACCAACTGGTCCTTTGATCCGAAATGCCGGTAGAAGGCACGCGTGCTCAGCTCGGCGCGCTCGAGCACCGCCGCGATCACGAGCCCTCGAGTTCCTTGTTCGCGCATCGTTTCTGACGCGGCGGTCAAGATGGCGCGGCGTACACATGGGTCGGGAGCTAGCTTGTTGCGCCGCCTCGTGATTGACCGGGTCATGCGGTCGCATCATAGGTGCGCAGGTACGGAGTGAACCGTTCGCGGACGCCCTCGGGTGTCAAGCCGTAGTCGGCCAGCTCGTAGTCGTGCGCGCCTCGTGAGCCGGGTTCGTGTCCGCGAGCCCAGTGCCGGACCGCACGGGCGCTGGCGTCGGTGAAGGTCAAGCCCAGCGATGCATAGCTTCTCGCCAACGTACCTACCGGATCGTTCTGCAGGTCGGCGAAGGAGACATCGCAGAATCGGTCATCGCCTGCACGTCTACGGAAGTCCATTGCCCGCGAAATACCTTCCGCCCAGCAGTTCAGCTGTTCGGCACCCAACTCTGGCCTGTCATCTCGGTCGCTGCTCCAGCTGCGCACGTACCGGATGAGGCTGCACACCGACCCCATTACCTTGGCGGGATCGCGGTGACACCACATGAATTTCGCGTTGGGGTATGCCTCGACGAGCGCATCCAGGGCGAACATGTGCACGGGAGTCTTGAGGTGCCACAGCGTCGGCGGGCAGTGCCACTGTAGCAGTTTGAGCACCCGGCGGTGATACGTATAAGTCTCGCGCATATCGCAATTCATCAACCACGCCAGGTAGCTCGGGACGCGAACGACGCCATCGAAGTGAAAGGTACGAAAACTCATGCCCATCAAATCCTGGCATTCGGTGGGTGCCGTCGCCTCCGAGTTGTACAGGGTCTTCATCAACGGGAACATGTCGTGCAGCATCCGAAGGCCTGCTTCGGCCTGCGCGATACGCGGATCTGTGTGCTGGGTTTCCGCCTCGGGCGGCGGGGTCGGGGCCTGCGATTCCCACATGCGCAGCGAACGGAACTGGGGGTCGGCTGCCACCAGCTGACTCAGCGCTGTGGTCCCGGTGCGGGGCAGCCCGATGACAAATACCGGACCGCTCACCACTTCGTCGTCGATCTGCGGATGCTCGGCGTAGGTGTGTTCAACTTTGAGGCGCTGAATCAGCGCGTTGCTGATCGTGGCATGTTGAATGACTCGGCCCATGTCGTTGAGCTCGGCTTCACAACTCAGCGCATCAACGGTGCGTTCCAGGCCGTCGCGATAGTAGGCCGACCCGAAGTCATGCAGCCCCGTCGCGGCGCGGGCGCCGTCTTCAAGCTCGTCGGGGGAGAATGTCACCGTGCGAACCTTTCGCGCACAGCACGGTTGCGCCGATCAAGCATCGCCCTCCGCTCCCATGCGGGAACCAGTTTGGTGTCGGAGGGCAACGCTGAAGTGATGCCATCGAAGGGCACCACTCGAACGCTGGGCGTCGGTGCGGTGGCGGTGCGCACGCACCGCAGGATCATCGCGCCGTTGCTGAATCCGGCGGTGTCCAGCCAGTTCGCAATCCCGGGGTCGCGCCCGCTCAGGACCACCCGCACGAGACCATCGGTGTCAACTACGGCCTGGTGGGCGTTCAGGCTGGACTGATGGCGACCATAGTGAATGGTTTCCCACCAAGGGTTGCCAAGCGAGATACTCCAGTAGACGCCCTCAGGCGGTTCAACTGTCAGGATCAAGGCCTCATCCGGGTTCAGTTCCCAGCGCCCGATGACGGGCCTGTTTTCCGCGGCCGCACCGATCCCGGTGTAATCGATCGGAGGCAGAAAGCCGTTGGGCGGTGGCGACGCACCGAACTGCAAGAAGAATTGCAGGTTGTCGTTAACGAAGTCACCCAGCGCGACCAGCTGCCGCGACACCACGACGTCGGGATCGACGGTGAGGTTGTGGCGATCGGCGCAATCGCCGATCCTTTCGATTCGCAACGACGAAGGTACCTCGGTCTCCCAGTCGTAGAAGAAGTGCCGCACCGTCAGCGTGGGATGATCACCCTCAATCCGCAGCCAGTTGCCGTCGTGCTGCTGCTCGGACAACAACACCTCGAAGTCGCCGTCGGCGTCGGTCACCAGTTCGTCGACTAAAGCGTTTGCGGTCGAGGCGATCCCGTTCATTGTCTGCAACCCCACATACCGGGCGCTGCCACGGTTACCGAACAATCGGTAGGTCTCACCGCCGTGCAGCGTGGCGCGGGTGTACAGGCAGTCCGGGCACTCCATGCCCCAAGTCAGGACATCGTCAGTGCTGGTGCGCTGGACACGCAGAATCGGATCAGGGTCGAATCGCAACGCCTCATCGAGACCGGCGGCCAGCAAGACCATCAGGTGCCGCATCCCGGCCGCCCGATCGACCCGATTGCGGCTCGCGGAATCGGACTCCACTATCTGAGCTGCGCTCGCCAGCTTGCCCAAGAGATGCGCCCACGCGCCCGCCAAGTCGACACCGCCGCTCTCAGGTGCGCCCGAGGACGCCTCGGTAATCGAGTGCGGTAACCACGCCACCGGTCGCTGTGCAGCGCTCACACCTTCACCGCCTCCGCACCGCCGAGGTACGCATTATCTGAGAACAACGTTTTCGTTTAGCGTTGCCCGACTATCGCAGTGAGCTCGTGCGGTTGTCAATGACCGACGTCAAGTTGCGGTGCCTGGTCGGGCAGCCGACGGGACCCGCCGTCGGCCGCGCGGTGGAACATGTTCTAGTTTCAATCATGCTCGAGTTCACCCGCGAGGACATCACCGCCGAGGATGTCCAACGGCTGCGAGCGATCCATGGCCCACTGGCCCAGTCCGTTCGCGAGCTGATCGACGCCACCGTGCGGACTGACGTGGACGAGGCCGCCGTCACCGCGGCCAAAGCCGAAATCGACTCGGCGACAACGCGATTGCGGAGCAGCCAGGTCGACGGGTCGTTCGGTGTTCGTTATCTGGCCAGCGGCGAGCGGATGGCGTGGGGAAACGCCGTCATCGGGCTCCGCAACCCGATTGCACCGCCGCTGACCGTCCACCACGACGCGTCAGGCAAGTCATGGTGCAAATTTCATCTCGGCGCCGCCTACGAGGGGCCACCCGGTCACGTACACGGGGGAGTTGCCGCCCTCATCCTCGACCACCTGCTGGGTGAAGCGGCCAGCGACGGAATCAATCCGCGATTCACCGGAACCATCACCCTTCGCTACGTGCGAGCCACTCGGCTGGGCAGCTTGTACGCCGAGGCGGAAATCACCCGCGTCGAAGGAGTCAAGACGTTCGCGGTGGGCCATCTGGCCGACGAGAAGGGCATCACAGTGGAAGCTGAGGGAGTTTTCATCCAGCCGCGGTGGGCCCGAGAACGATCGGACTGAAGAGCAGCCGCCTATGGAAAAAGTCATGGTGGTGCTGCGGGCCGCTGATCCCGACGACGACTGGTGCGCCCGACAACGCGGTCCCGTCGCCGACGCCGTCCTGGGGCTCGGGGTGGCCGGTCTGTCAGTCAACGTCCGCGACGGCGCGGTCCGCCACTCACTGATGACGCTGACGCGCCTTGACCCGCCGGTGGCAGCCGTGATCAGCCTGTGGACCCAGCAGTGCTACGGCGAGCAGGTCGCCGCGGTGCTCAGGCTGCTGCGCACGGAAGCCGAGTCTGTGGCGGCTTACCTGGTTACCGAGTCCGTCCCGATGCCCGCTCCGGTCGAGATTGGTTGTCGCACCGCTGGTCTGGCGAACATAGCGCTGTTGCGCCGGCCTGCCGCAATGGACCAGGACAGCTGGCTGAGCCGCTGGCAGCAAGACCATACGCCGGTGGCGATCCAAACGCAGGCGACGTTCGGCTACACCCAGAACTGGGTGGTGCGTACCCTGACCCCGGACGCACCGGCCATCGCGGGAATCGTCGAAGAGCTGTTCCCGGCCGCGGCGATCACCGACCTCACCGCGTTCTTCGGCGCCGCCGACGACGCCGACCTCCAGCAGCGGGTGAGCCGAATGGTCGCCAGCACATCGGCTTTCGGAGCCAACGAAAACATCGACACCGTGCCGACCAGCCGCTACGTATTGAAGACACCGTTCACCGCTTGAGGAGCCGCAGATGACCACACTCGACGACGCCGCGGCACTCGCCGGTGACGAGAACGGTCTGGCGATCATCTCCACCGTGCGGGCCGACGGGACGGTGCAGGCTTCACTGGTCAACGTCGGCCTGCTCGCACATCCCGTCAGCGGCCGGCCGTCGGCGGGTTTCGTCACCTACGGAAAGGTCAAGCTCGCCAATCTGCGGGCACGTCCGCAGCTGGCGGTCACCTTTCGCAACGGGTGGCGCTGGGCGACCGTGGAAGGGCGGGCGGAGTTGGCCGGGCCGGATGACCCGCAATCTTGGCTGGCGGACGCCGAGCAGCTGCGGTTGCTGATCCGCGCGGTCTACTCCGCGGCCGGCGGCACCCACGACGACTGGGACGAATTCGACCGGGTGATGGCCGCCGAGCGGCGAGCCGTGGTGTTGGTTGAGCCGACCCGGGTTTACAGCAATGGCTGATCTGCTGCTCATCGACGACGCCAACAAGGTGCGGACCCTCACGCTCAACCGGCCGCAGGCGCTCAACGCGTTCAACGAGGCGCTCTACGAGGCCACCGCCGAGGCGCTGCGCACTGCCGCCGACGACCCGGATGTCGCCGTGGTACTGCTCACCGGCGCGGGGCGCGCATTCAGTGCGGGTGCCGACCTGATCGAGATGCAGGCTCGCATCACCGACCCGCAACTAGCCGGGCAAGCATCGGCGTTCACCGCGTTGATCGACGCGTTGGCTCGGTTACCGAAGCCGCTGATCTGCGCGGTCAACGGTGTCGGCGTCGGGATCGGCGCCACGATCCTCGGCTACGCCGACCTGGCGTTCATGTCCGCCACCGCTCGGCTGAAGTGTCCGTTCACCAGCCTGGGCGTGGCACCCGAGGCGGCGTCGTCGTATCTGCTGCCGCAGCTGGTCGGCCGCCAGAACGCAGCGTGGCTGTTGATGTCCTCGGAATGGGTCGACGCCGCAGAGGCGCTGCGGATGGGGCTGGTCTGGAAGGTGTGCGATCCGCCGGATCTGCTCACCGACGCGCGCCGGCACGGCGAAGTGCTTGCATCGCGCCCGATTTCGAGCCTGATGGCGGTCAAGCGCACGATCGTCGAGCCGATCCGTCCCGAGATCACGGCTGCCAGTGCGCGGGAGAACGCCTACTTCGCCGAGTTGATGGGCGGACAGGCCAACGCCGACGCGCTGGCTGATTTCACCAGCCGCCGGGAAAGGTGATCCCTGACTAACCGGCGCTAGTTTCCGCGCGAGAAGCCCGGCGAGCAGCCACAATGAGGCGCTATGGCAGACGTGCGGCTGGAATTCGGCGTCTTGGGACCGCTGCAGGTCAGCGCGGGCGGAGCATCGATGCCGCTGGGCACCCCCAAACAGCGGGCGGTGCTGGCGATGCTGGTCATCAACCGGAATCGACCGGTCGGGATCGATTCGTTGATCAATGCCGTCTGGGAGGAGTGGCCGCCGCCGGGTGCGCGCGCCAGCCTGCATACCTATGTGTCCAACCTGCGCAGGCTACTCGGCGCAGCAGCACCTACGACACCCGACGTGCTGGTCAACGCGCCGCCGGGATATCGGCTCAATGCCGCCGACAAGCACTGCGACATAGGCAGGTTCGTCACCGAGAAAAACGCCGGCATGCAGGAAGCAGCGGCCGGCCGGTTCGAGCAAGCCAGCCACCACCTCTCAAAGGCTCTGGCCGAGTGGCGCGGACCGGTCCTGGAGGATCTGCGCGGCCTCCGGTTCGTCGACGCGTTCGCCACCGCGCTTGTCGAAGACAAGATGGTTGCCCACACCGCCCGTGCGGAGGCCGAGATCGCCTGTGGGCGGGCATTTGCGGTGATCAGCGAGCTGGAAGCGCTGACCGCCGAGCATTCCTATCGCGAGCCGCTATGGGCCCAACTCATCACCGCCTATTACGTGGCCGACCGTCAATCCGATGCGCTCAATGCCTATCGACGGCTCAAGACCATCCTCGCCGAAGACCTCGGCATCGATCCCGGCCCCACAGTGCGTTCGCTACATGACCGGATCCTGCGTCAGCAACCGTTCAATGCCCGAACCGCGGCCCAAACCACCGCCGCGGACGCGATGTTCGCCATCGGCCAGCGCACCGCGGTCAACGCCAGCTCGGCGTACGCCCGGCTGCGGGACAAGTCCGGGCGGTGCCATTCACTGGCGGGGGCGGCCACCCGGATCGGGCGCCTGCCCGACAACGACATCGTGCTGGGTGACGCCGAGGTCAGCCGGCACCACGCCGTAATCAGCGACACCGGCACCAGCTTCGTCATCACCGACCTGCGGTCCGCCAACGGCGTCGAGGTGCAGCGCCAGCGAATCCGCGGCAGCGCGAACCTGTCCGACGGTGACACTATCCGGATCTGCCAACACGAATTCACCTTCGAAGTCGGGCATCGGGACGCGAACGGACACTAAAAAACCACCCGCTAGCTGCGCGGCAAGATTCCGTTGAGAATCCGTAGAGGACTGCGCCGGAACCTTTTCTCAGAAGAAGCAAACGCCGCCGAGGCGGCCCGAGAAAAGGATGACCATGACCAAGACCAAGTTCGCCGCAGCGGCGCGCACGGGCGCGATTGCGGCTGTGTTGAGCTTAGCCGCCACTGCGTCGGTGGCTGGATTCGCCGGGATTGTCCCGGCGGCAAGCGCCCGGAGCGCTGACCACGTCGCCGGTTTGGACGGTGACTTGGCCTCCTGGGCTCTGCGACACCACCATTTCGGTACCCCGCCCCCCGCCCCCGACGCGCCGGCCCCGGGCACCAACCCCGGCGCTGCACCACCGCAGGCGAACCCCGGAATGTACGGCAATCCTGGTGCCGCGGCGCCGTTTTGGCGCCCGCAACACTCGAGTGACTGCGTGGAAATGGCGGTGGCCGATGTGGTGGGTCAAGTGACCGGGAATGAGCCCAGCGAGCAGCAGATCGTCTCGGTGGCGGAAAACACCCCCAGCAATTACGGTCGCGGACCCATCTACCGGGGTAACGGCACCGATTTCAGAGATGTGCCGACACTTCTCGCCCACTACGGCGTCGGCTCCCAGCTGACCAACACCAGCATCCGCGGCCTCGAGCAGGACTTGGCTGCAGGCCACAAGGTGATCGCTTCTGTCAACGGCGAAACGATCTGGCAGGGCGGAAGCGGCCCGGCCGATCACGCCGTGACGGTGACCGGCGTCGACACCGGAGCCGGTGTGGTGCACCTGAACGACAGCGGTATCGGATCGGGCCGCGACGAGCAGGTTCCCATTGGCACCTTCGAGCGGGCCTGGGCGTCCGGCGCCAACCAGGTTGCCGTGACGAACTGACCGGAATGTGAGGCGGCGGGACTAGCGGGGCGTGCTGCTCTCCAGCTGCGCAGCAGCGGCGATGATCGCTCGCAGCGTGCGACGGCAACGCCCGCAGTCCGCGCCGGCTCCGCACGCCGCGGCGACCTCGCGGGACGTCGACGCCCCGCCAGCTACCACGTCGGAAACCGTCTGGCTCGTCGCGCCGACGCAGAGGCAGACGTACATCAGCACACCACCCGCGGCTCGACCGGCTCCGCAAAATCGGCCCTGATAAACCATTTGACACACAACTCGGGGTCGATTTCGCGGTCGGAAGAAAGCGCGGAATTACGCCCTGGAATTGCGTCATCGAATACGAATTCAGGTCCGGTTTCAACCGGTTCTCGCTGTTCCGTCTGCGTCGACCACATCCGTCCGAGGCCCTCCCGGCAATCCCACAGCGCGGCGCGAACACAGGCTTGAGCAGGCCGCATGTTAGTTAAGTCTAACCTAAGTTGGTTAGTGCAGTCTAACCTAACAAAAAGCACCATTAACCAGGGAATATGGCGCCCGGCGCCGGGAGGCGTTCGACCGGCTGTCGCGACCCGCCGAGGCTCGGTGAAACACCTCGCCGACCGGCACCGCGTGCACTACATTGAGTGTGCGCGGCACGGTGATGCTCCAGCCCAGCACCATCTGACTCGGCCGCAAATTTGATACGTAACAGTTCAAAAGGAGTGATCATGCAAGGTGATCCTGACGTTTTGCGCCTGCTCAACGAGCAATTAACTAGTGAGCTCACCGCAATCAACCAATACTTTCTGCATTCCAAAATGCAAGAGAACTGGGGTTTCACCGAGCTCGCCGAACACACCCGCGCGGAGTCCTTCGACGAGATGCGGCACGCCGAGGCGATCACCGACCGGATCTTGTTGCTGGACGGCCTACCGAACTACCAGCGGCTGTTCTCCCTGCGCATCGGCCAGACCCTGCGCGAACAGTTCGAGGCCGACCTGGCCATCGAGCAGGAGGTACTGGACCGGCTCAAGCCCGGCATCGTCCTGTGCCGGGAACGCCAAGACAGCACCACCGCGACCCTCTTCGAGAAAATCGTGGCCGACGAGGAGAACCACGTCGACTACCTGGAAACGCAGCTGGAGCTGATGGACAAGCTGGGCGTGGAGCTCTACTCCGCGCAGTGTGTTTCCCGCCCACCAGGGTCGACCAGCAGCGGGGACTGACCACCAACCTGGCCTAGCATCGAAGGCTGAGGGGAGGGGCAGCCATGACGACCGCCACGGCCACCAGCTCGGAGACCGCAGGCACCCAGATCACACCGCAGCGGCGCAAGCTTATTTTCCTGGCGGTAATTCTGGGCATGCTGCTCGCGGCGCTGGATCAGACCATCGTCGCGACGGCATTGCCGACGATCGTGGCCGACCTGGGCGGTGCCGGCCACCAATCCTGGGTTGTCACCAGCTACCTGCTGGCGTCGACCATCGTCACCGCCTTGGTCGGCAAGCTCGGTGATCTGTTCGGGCGCAAAGCAGTGTTTCAGGCCGCGATCGCGTTCTTCTTCCTCGGGTCGATCTTGTGCGGCTCCGCGCAGTCGATGGTCATGCTGGTGCTGGCCCGCGCGCTGCAGGGCATTGGTGGCGGCGGTATCACGGTCACCGCGACCGCGCTGATCGGCGAAGTGATCCCGCTGCGCGATCGCGGCCGCTATCAGGGCGCACTTGGCGCGGTGTTCGGCGTCACGACCGTGGTGGGCCCACTGCTGGGCGGCTACTTCACCGACCACCTGACCTGGCGGTGGGCGTTCTGGATCAACGTGCCGGTGTCGGTGGTGGTCTTCTTTGTGGCGGCCGCGACCATACCGGCGCTGCACGAGCGCATCAGACAAGTCATCGACTACACCGGCATCGTGTTCGTCGGCCTCGGCGCCGCGGGTTTGACGCTGGCCACAAGTTGGGGCGGCACCACCTATCCGTGGGGGTCGACGACAATCATCGGGCTCTTCGTCGGCTCCGCCGCGGCATTGGCCGCCTTCGTGTGGGTGGAAAGCCGGGCCGTCGCCCCGATTCTGCCGCCGCGGCTGTTCAGCAGTCCGGTGTTCACCGTGTGCTGCGTCCTGAGCTTCATCGTCGGGTTCGCAATGTTGGGCGCGCTGACCTTCCTGCCGACCTACATGCAATATGTCGACGGCGTCTCGGCCACCGTCTCTGGACTGCGCACGCTGCCGATGGTGGCCGGGCTGCTGACCACCTCGATGGGCAGCGGCATCCTTGTCGGGCGCACCGGCCGCTACAAGATATTCCCCGTCGCCGGGACCGCGGTCATGGCCGGCGGCTTCCTGCTGCTATCGAGCATGGACGCGTCGACGTCGGCGTTCCTGCAGTCGCTGTACCTCTACATCCTGGGGTTCGGCATCGGGCTGTGCATGCAGGTGCTGGTGCTCATCGTGCAGAACACGTCGAGCTTCGACGACCTGGGTGTCGCTACCTCGGGGGTGACGTTCTTCCGCACCATCGGCAGTTCGTTCGGTGCCGCCATATTCGGCTCACTGTTCGACAACTTCCTCACCGGCCGGTTGCGGGCGGCGTTGATCGCCGGCCGGCTGCCTGCCCAGGCGGCCAGTTCACCCGAGGCGCTGCACCGTTTGCCGCACAGCACGGCCGCGCCGATCGTGGCGGCCTACTCCGACTCGCTCGACCTGGTGTTCTCGTGTGCGGCACCGGTGGCGCTGGTGGGATTCGTGGTCGCGTTGTTCTTGCGTGAGGTTCCGCTGCGCGACGTCGGCAGCAGCGCCGCCGATCTCGGCGAAGGGTTCGGGATGCCCACCACCCAGTCGTCGGAAGACCTGCTGGAGGTGGCGATCGGGCGCCTGCTGTATCAGGGAGCCCCGGGGATGCGGTTGCGCAGCATCGCCCTGCGGCCCGACTGCCGGCTCGACGTCGCCGGGTTGTGGGGGATTCTGCGGATTCACCGCTACACCCGCTTACTCGGAAGCGCGCGCCTGACCGATATCGCCGACGACCTCAAAGTGCCGTACGAAGTGCTCGAACCCACCTTCGACCGGTTGGCGCGCACCGGGTATGTGATGCGCGACGGTGACGACATGTGGCTGACGCCAATCGGTGTCCGCGAGGTCGATTTCGTGTCGTCGTTGCTGCTCGGCTGGATCGTCGACAAGCTGGCCCGATCACCTGGCTTCGAGAAACGGCCGGACCGTCGCGAAGTACAGGCCGCTGTCGAGCGGATCACGGCTCGAGCGATCATGCAACGCGATTGGGACGACGATCGGACTCAGCTGACCACGCTGGTGACCCGGCGACTGCCCGTGCCGGCTCCGGCCCGCGGCGTACCATCTGCCCATGAGTCGAATCGGAACCTTCGCTGACGATGACCTGACCGGCTGGATTCTCAGGTCTCCCGAGTTGGGCCGTGCGATCGGCGCGTTCAGCGACGCGGTTTACAACCGCAATCGGTTACCGATGCGCACTCGGGAACTCGCGCGAATGGTTATCGCCTACGACAACGAATGTGTCGTCTGCGTCAACGTCCGCGATGCGGACGGGCCCGCGGCCGGAGTCGACGAAGACCTGTATGACCATGCGCCGCAATGGCGCACCTGGCCGGGGTACAGCGAGCAGGAGCGGCTCGCCGCCGAGTTCGCGCACCGCTTCGCCACCGAACACACCGCACTGCGCGACGACGAAGACTTCTGGGACCGCTGCAACACCGAGTTCTCCGAAGAGTTGCTCGCCGACCTCGCGTTGTCCTGTGCGCTGTGGCTGGGCATGGGACGAGTTCTGCGCACTCTCGACATCGCCCAGTCCTGCCAGCTGACCCTGCCCAGCCGAGCTTGACCGCCGCACCGCTTGCCGCTGCGGCGATCGCCCAACTCGAAGCCGAAGGCGTCGACGTCGTCATCGGCACAGTGGTCAACCCGGCCGGGCTCACGCAGGCCAAAGCGGTGCCGATACGCCGGACCAACACGTTCGCCGACCCGGGCCTGGGCGCGAGCCTGGTCTTTCACGCGTTCGCCATCGATCAGACCGGCATTGCCTTCACCGACGACATCGGTGTGGTCGGTGACCACCGCATTCGCATCGATCTCGCCGCGCTGCGGATCGTGGGCGACGGACTGGCCTGGGCACCGGCCGCCTTCTATACCCAGGACGCCGCACCGGTACCCGTGTGCGCTCGGGGAACGTTGAGCCGGATCGAAGCCGCGCTCGCCGGCGCCGGCGTCGACGCGGTGATCGGCCACGAACTGGAGTTCCTGCTTGTCGGTCCCGACGGCAGCAGTCCGCCGTCGACCGTGTGGGCGCAGTATGGTTTGGCCGGTCTGCTCGAACGGGAGGCGTTCGTTCGCGACGTCATCGCGGCCGCCAGCTCGTCGGGTGTGGGGATAGAGCAGTTTCATTCGGAGTACGGGGTCAATCAGTTCGAGATCTCGCTGACACCGCTGGCTCCGGTGGCCGCAGCCGACCAGCTCGTGCTGGCACGCATAATCATTGGACGGGTTGCCCGCCGGTACGGGCTCCGCATCAGTCTTTCCCCGGCGCCGTTCGCCGATCGCGTCGGAAGTGGTGCCCACCAACACTTTTCGCTGACCACCTCGGACGGACCGCTGTTCGCGGGTGGGAGCGGCGCAGGCGGTATGACCGCCGCCGGCGAGAACGTCTTGGCCGGGATCGTTCGCGGGCTGCCGGAAGCGCAGGCCATGTTATGCGGGTCGGTGGTCTCGGGTCTGCGTATGCAACCCGGGAATTGGGCCGGCGCGTACGTCTGCTGGGGCATCGAGAACCGAGAAGCAGCACTGCGTTTCGTGCAGGCCCGGCCGGTGAACCCGTACGGTGGCCACGTCGAGGTGAAGGTGGTCGACCCGTCGGCCAATCCGTATTTCGCGTCGGCGACGATCCTGGGACTGGCGCTGGACGGAATCGAGCAGCGCGCTGTACTGCCGCCGGAGACGACGGTGGACCCGGCAACGCTGTCCGACTCCGAACGCGACAGCGCCGGCATCGTGCGGCTACCTCACATCCAGTCTGAAGTCATTGCCGCACTGGATGGTTCGGAGAAGATGCGCGCCATCCTCGGCGACCCCGTCGTCGACGCGACGGTCGCTGTGCGGCGTTTTGAATGGAAGCACTACGGCAAGCTGCACCCAGACCAATTGGCGGACAAGTTCCGGATGGCTTGGAGCGTGTGACGTTGGCGCTGCCGGCAACAGACGCCGATGATTCGGCGCTGACCCGCCATATCGCCGAGGTGTCGCTGATCGATCAGCACGTGCACGGGTGCTGGCTGACGGCGGGAAACCAGAGCCGGTTTGAGAACGCACTCAACGAGGCCAACACCGAACCACTGTCTGACTCCGGATTCGACTCGCAGCTCGGGTTTGCCCTGCGCGCTCACTGTGCGCCGGTGCTGGGGCTACCCCGCCACGTACAGCCACAGCACTATTGGGAACGCCGCGGCCAAGTCGGCGAGGCCGAAGTGGCAAGGCTCTTTCTGCGCGGTGCGGCGGTCACCGACTGGCTGGTCGACACCGGTCTGTCGGGCGGCGTAGCCGACCCGGCGGCGCTGGCCGACCTGTCCGGCGGGACGGCACATGAGCTGGTCCGGCTGGAGCAGGTGGCCGAGCAGGCCGCCCACGCACCGGGCGACTACGCCGGCGCATTCGAGGAGATCCTGCACCGGCGGACAGCGAACGCGGTCGGTACCAAGTCGATCCTGGCCTACCGCGGCGGATTTGACGGCGACCTGACCGAGCCGCCGGCAGCGCAGGTCGCCGAGGCGGCCAATCGGTGGCGTGACAGCGGCGGCGTCCGGTTGGTTGATCGGACGTTGCTGCGGTTCGGGCTGCATCAGGCACTAAGGCTGGGTAAGCCGCTGCAATTCCACGTCGGTTTCGGAGACCGCGACTGCAATCTGCAGCACGCCAATCCGCTGTATCTGCTCGACTTTCTCCGGCAGTCCGGCGACACCCCGATCGTGCTGCTGCACTGTTATCCCTACGAACGCGAAGCCGGGTATCTCGCGCAGGCTTTCAACAACGTCTTTCTCGACGGCGGATTGAGCATCAATCATCTGGGCGCCCGCGGGCCGGCGTTCATCGCGCGGCTGCTCGAGATGGCACCATTCCGGAAATTGATGTACTCGTCGGACGGGTTCGGCCCCGCGGAGTTGCATTTCCTCGGTGCGACGTTGTGGCGCAGGGGAATCCAGCGCACGCTGCACGATTTCCTCGACCATGGCGACTGGAGCGAGGCAGATGCCATCCGGGTAGTCGACCTGGTCGCCCACGACAATGCCGCCCGCGTCTACCGCCTCGAAGCCACCCCACGCTGAAGCGTTGTTCTCCCACCGGCCTGTCTTGGCTGCTCACGGTGTGCCACAATGCGCCTATGGCGAGCCTGGGGGATGCCAAGGAGTGGATCACCAAACAAGTCGCGTCGCGGGTGCCGAAAGCCGACTTGGATCAGCGCGACCCTGACTACATTCGTGAACAGCTGCCGGGCACCTGGCTGCTGGCCTCGCTGTATTTTCGGGCCGACGTGCGGGGCTTGGACCGGATTCCCGACGACGGACCGGTGCTGCTTGTCGGCAACCACAGCGGGGGCAACGTCCCACCGGACACATTCGTCTTCACGCTGGCGTTCTGCTCGTACTTCGGAGTAGAGCGGCCGTTCTACCAGTTGGCTCACAACCTGGTTGTCTCCGCGCCGCCGCTGGGCTTTCTGCGCAAGTTCGGCACCGTCGCCGCCAATCATGAGAACGCCGAACTGGCGCTCAAGTCCGGGGCGGCGTTGCTGGTCTACCCCGGCGGCGACTACGAGGTCGCCCGGCCGTCGTGGGAGCGGCACAAAGTCGACTTCGACGGACGGATGGGTTACGTGCGGTTGGCACGCGATGCCGGTGTTCCGATCGTTCCCGTCGCCAGCGTCGGCGGGCAGGAGACCGCCCTGTTCCTCACTCGCGGGCAGTGGCTGGCCAAGCTGCTGATGACCGACAAGCTGCTGCGGGTAAAAGGCGTTCCGATATCGATCTCGCTGCCGTGGGGCATCAACATCAGCGACTTCGCCGGCCACATTCCGCTGCCCGCCAAGATCACGATCGAAGTGCAGGACCCGATCGAAGTCGACGGGGACGACCAGGCGGTGAACGACAAGGTGCTGGCCAGTCTGCAGGCCGGCGTAGACCGCCTGGCCGCCGAACGCCGATTCCCGGTGATCGGCTGATGCGCGTCGAACGCCGGTGCCTCATCGACGCCGACCGCGACACCGTGTGGAAGGTGGTCGGTGACCCCGGTTGCTATCCGTCGTTCATGGCGAGACTCGAGCGCTGGCAGAATGCCAACGATCAGGCTGCCGGCGTCGGCGCCCGGTACATGGTGCACTGGAAGATCGGGTCGGTTCCCGTCGGTGGCCTCATCGAAGTGGTCGAGTTCGACGACGCCCGCGACCTGGCCTGGGTCGGCATCACCGGCATCAGCATGCGCGGCCGGATTCGCCTGCGCGACGCGAGCGAGGGCAGGACCAAGATCACCTTTCGGCTCTCCTACCAAGCGCCCGGTGGATTGTTGGCCTACATCGCCGACCGGATCGCGGTGCGTCAGGTCGGTGGCACCTTGAGCGAAACGCTGAAACGGCTCAAAGGACTCGTTGAGTCGGGGGACTGACTTAAGAGTGCAATCTTCCTCGCCGGGCAACCAGCAAGTCGCCGTCGGGTCGAGCCTGGGCGTCATCGGGGTGCTCGGCCTGGTCGGGGCGGTTCTGACGGCGGCGCTCTGGGTTGGGATCACCAGCGCCGTCAGCCGCGCCTCGAAAGCGTGCGGCGAGTTCCGCGACGAGATTTACTATCTTTGCCAGCAATCCGTCGACAGCACCACACCCCATGTTCCCCTGCCGGTGATGCTCTATCTGATGCTGCTGATCGCGGGCAGCCTGACAGCTGTTGCCGGCGTGGTCGTGCTCTTTTGGAGAACGCCGACTGGTCAATATCTGGTCCTCGGCGGCGGCGCGGCGATGGTGTTGTTCGCGATCGTCGCCGAAGCGCAGTATCGCGATTCCGGCCGCATCACCTATGACCTGGTCGCCGGGCTCGTCATCAGCATCGCCGGCGGTCTGATGTTCCTTCCGCGGGTCCGGGTGCTTCTGGGTCTGCCCGCGCTGACGACTACGCGCCCGGCCGGGGAATTTCGTGGTGGGCCGACATGACGTCGCTGCAGCGCTACCTCGCCGAAGAGGTCGCGGTCGACCATGTCGACGGATTGCTGAGCCGCCGAGAAGCGTTGCGGAGGCTGGCTCTGCTGGGTCTTGAAACCGGCGCCGCGGCCGCCCTGATCGCCGCCTGCGGCGATCAGAAGTCCGGGCAAGGCCCAACTTCGGGCGTTACCACCGCAACGCGAAGCGGTCAGCCGCCGGGCATGGCCGCCGCCCTGCCGACGACGCCGGTTTCCTGGGCCGGCCCGCACGGTCGGCTGCAGGGCGCTTGGGCTGCCGCGCGCGTCGCCAAAGGTGGCCTACTGGTCATCCATGAGAACAAGGGCTTGAACGATTGGGTGCGCTCGGTCGTCGGGCGTCTGGCCGGTGCCGGATACTCGGCTTTGGCCGTCGATCTGCTCTCCGAGCAGGGCGGCAGCGGCGAATTCGCGGATCCCGCGCAGGCCGCCGCTGCGCTGGCACAGGTGGCGCCGGAACGGTTCACCGCGGACCTGAAGTCAGCTGTCACGGAGTTGCAGCGGCGGGTGCAGGACCGCAGAGCGGCCGCTGTCGGGTTTTGTTTCGGCGGCGGACTGGTTTGGCAGCTGCTGGGCTCCGCCGAGCCGCAATTGTCCGCCGCCGTCCCGTTTTACGGGCCGCTGCCGGACGGTGCAAGCTTCACCGGCTCCAAAGCCGCGGTGTTGGGTATCTATGCAGCCCTTGACACCCGCGTCACCGCGTCGCAGTCGGCGGCCAAGGCCGCACTCGACCGCGCCGGACTGGTCAACGAGATGGTGGTCGAGCCGGATGCCGATCACGCCTTTTTCAACGACACCGGGCCCCGCTACAACCCGGTCGCGGCTGCGGACGCGTGGCGGCGCGTGCTCAACTGGCTCGGCCGCTACCTGACCTGATTGCTGCCCGCTATTTGGCGGCTAAGGGTGAGCGCCACCGGCAGGGTCGACCAGCCGCGCAGCACCCGGGTATCGCGTCTGCTGCCGGCCCCCGCGGACCGCGCGTCGGGGAAGCGGTCAAAGAAGGTCCTCAACCCCACCTCGCCTTCCGCCCGGGCCAGCGCGGCACCCAAACAGAAGTGCCGGCCACCGGAGAACGCGAGATGCCGGTTGGCGTTGGCGCGTTCGACGTCGAAGCGATGCGGATCGGGAAAAACTGCCGGATCACGGTTGGCGCCGGCCAGGTACACCACCACCAGCCCGGCCCGCTTGATGGGCGTATCCCGAATCATGGTGTCGTTGCGGGCCACCCGCGCGGTGAGCTGAACCGGCGACTCCAGCCGCAGGATCTCCTCGACCGCGTTCGGCCACAGCTGCGGGCGCTCACGCAGGACGCGCAATTGTTCGGGCGCATCGAGCAGCAAACGAATTCCGTTGCCCAACAGATTCACGGTGGTTTCGAAACCAGCGGCCAGCACCAGACCGGCAATACCTCGCAGCTCACTCTCATTCAGGTATGCGTCCGGGCCGCTCTGGGCGGCCTGAATCAGTTGACTCATCAAGTCGTCGCCGGGTGCGCGCCGCAATTGCTGGAGATGGTCAGCCAGCCAGGAGTTGAAGCCGGCGATACCGCGTTCCACCCGCCGGTACTGCGGCCAGGTCAGGCCGATGTCCAAACTGGGTGCGGCAAGTTCACCGAACTCGAGGACGCGGAGACCGCGCGGCGTCGGGCACCCCGAGAATGTCGCTGATGATCGCGACGGGAAGCTGCGCGCAATACCGGTCGACGATGTCGACGACGCCCGGCTCTTCGGCCAGCTGATCCAGCAGAGCGGTGGCCGTCTGCTGCACGCGGTCTCGGAGTGCGGCCACCGCCCTGACTGTGAACACCGACGACACCGTCTTGCGGTAGCGGGTGTGTTCCGGCGGGTCGACGGCCAGTAACGACGGTGGGCGTAGCGGATGCAGCGACGTGTTGCGGGCGCGTCGCTCCAGCCACCGAACCGCAACGGGCAGGTTCGCCCCCATCGAGATCACCCGGAAGTCGTCGGATCGCAGCACTTCGTGGGCAACCCCGTGATCGACGGTAAGGTGGCTGAGCCTGCTTCGCGCCAACGGCCCGCGTGCCCGCAGCTCCTCGTAGAACGGCACCGGGTTGGCTTTGATCGCGGGGTCGGCGATCAACCGCGCCTGCGGATCACCTCGTCGGGCACCGATGGATGCAAGCCCGCGGACAACTCCATGCAGTGTCAGCCAGTGCAACCTTTGCCTCAACGGCAGCCTCCCGGATTCGGCTGTAACGGCGTGACGGCCTGCGGCCAGCCTATCGGGAGAGTCAGGCCGCCTCGGCTACCGCTTTGATGCGCTGCAGAGTTTTGGTCATGTCACGGATGTTGCGCCGCTGACGCAAGAAGCCACCGAACACCCAGTGGTAGAGCGTCGTCAGCGGCGACGAGGTGAGCCGGAACGACTCGGTGACGTCGGTGCCGCCGCCGGCGGGCGTCAACTGGTAGCGCCAATGGTTGACCGGCCGGTCACCGAGGAGGACCTCGAACCCGAACTCGCGGCCCGGTTCGCACGCGGTGACCCGGCACGTCGTCCAATACACCGGCCCGATCTCGTTACGGCGCACGTGGCCGCGGAATCGCGCGCCCAGCACCGGCCCGGTCGCGCCGTCCATCCACTCCGCCTCGAATGTTTCCGGAGAGAATCGTCCGGTATTGCGAATGTCCACGATCAAGTCCCAGATCTTGTCCGCCGGTGCTGCCATATGAACCGTCGCCGAGCCTTGCATACGCCGATCTTGCCCTAGTGCGGGACGAAGATTGAAATGAGTCGATTCACCGCACGCAAATAGTCAACAGTGGACGGGACACCCGACGGCGCCAGGCCGTTGCTGGCGCCGCATTTCGGCCACGCAGCAGGACCCTGGGTGGCCAGGATTCGATCGGCCACCGCGATCTGCTCTTGGCGGCTGGCCTGGGCGGGCGACCCGATGCCGCCATTAGCGGCCCAGGTCGCCGGGCTGATCTGCAGGCCACCGTAATGGCCGTTGCCGGTGTTGGCCGACCAATTTCCCCCCGACTCGCATTGCGCCACGGCATCCCAGTTGAGGGTGTCGGCCTTTGCGACACCGCTGGACAATGCGAAAGACGCACCCATGAACAATCCGGTGAGAGCCGTTTTGGCCAGGGGCCCGCGCACAGCTTTCATACGCAGCATTTCGCCGGCTGTAGCCGAAATGTTACCGGTTCGAGAATTCCGTTATAGGCGCCCTGACTCCTGCACCGGGTCGCCGCGCTGTGCGGCTGTCCTCGCCCGCAGCGTCCGGTTCAGAGTTAGCCTGTTGGGCGATCGTCCCAGCGAGTGAGGCGGTTAACCCAATGATGAACACGCTCAAGGCGTGGCACCGCACAACCGCAGTTCGGGCGCTGATCGCTGCCGCCCTGATGCTGTCGCTGTTGCTGGGCGGACTGATCCTGTCGGTGGGCCGACTGCACTCGTCGGCGGCCGATTCCCTGGATCACCCGGCGCACCCGGTCAACGACGATCAGAGCGAGGCGCAAGTGCTCGAGCCGGCCAGACAGATCATCAGGACCGCCGGACTGCAGAAGCCCACGGCGGGCTATGAGTTGATGTCGTGCAAGGGTCACGACGATCCGCCGTACCAGGGCGCGATCTATCTGAACTTCGCGGTGCCCCCCGATGCTCGCGTCGACGCGTATTTCCGGGCGATCCGGGCGACGCTGGTCACGCAGGGCTGGAAAGAAGGCCTACCGCCCAGCCGCTACTTGTATGGCGTCACGCTGACCCGTGACGACGTCACCGCAATGGTCTATCGAGACGGGGACTTTCCGAACCTGGGCGTAATGCGGCTATACGGCCAGTGCCGCAACATGGACTATCACCGCAACGACGCCACCGCGTGGGCCGATATCACCGCTCAGCTGACGCCCACGCGGTAAGCACTCCACCTGGGAGATCCGGCGTCTTAGGTTGCCGGGCCGGCGCCCAACGCGCCCTGCAGATCAGGCTTCATGGCCTGCAACTGGGAACCCCAGTACTCCCAGCTGTGGGTGCCGTTCTCAGGGAAGTTGAACGTGGCGTTGTGGCCGCCCGCGCCGTTGTAGGCGTCCTGGAACTTGACGTTGCTGCTCCGCACGAAACCTTCCAGGAATTCGGCGGGCAGGTTGGCACCGCCCAGTTCCGACGGTTTGCCGTTGCCGACGTAGACCCACAATCGGGTGTTGTTGCCGACCAGCGTCGGGATCTGCAGCGACGGGTCGTTGCGCGCCCAGGCCGGGTCGCTCGACGGACCCCACATGTCGTTGGCCTTGTAGCCACCGGCGTCACCCATCGCCAAGTTGATCAGCGACGGACCCATTCCTTGGGAGGGATCCAACAGCGCCGACAACGAGGCGGCGTAGATGAATTGCTGTGGGTGATAAGCCGCCAAAATCATCGCCGACGACCCGGACATCGAAATTCCGACGGCGGCACTTCCGGTGGACTTGACATTCTGCTGCGAGGCCAAGTACGACGGCAGCTCGCTGGTCAAAAACGTTTCCCATTTGTAGGTCGAGCAGCCCGCTTTGCCGCAAGCCGGGCTGTACCAGTCGGTGTAGAAGCTGGATTGCCCGCCCACCGGCATGACCACCGAAAGACCTGACTGGTAGTACCACTCAAAAGCCGGCGTGTTGATGTCCCAGCCGTTGTAGTCGTCCTGGGCCCGCAGACCGTCGAGCAGGTAGACGGCCGGCGAGTTGGCCCCACCGCTTTGGAACTGAACCTTGATGTTGCGGCCCATCGACGCCGACGGCACCTGCAGGTAGTCGACCGGCAGACCCGGACGTGAAAAGGCATTCGCCGTGGCGGCGCCGCCGACCAGGCCGACCAGACCCGGGAGAGCAGCGGCCGCCACGGTGCCGACCAGCAGCCGGCGCGCCCAGCCCCGCATCCTGTTGCTCATGTTCGTCATCGCAGTGCCCCTTGCCGTATGCCGTCATGCGTTCCGCGGGTATCCGGCGAAAAGTTCGGTAAAACGTGCCCGCGTGCGTTCTCGGCAAAACTTACCTCCGCCCGATCAATATGTCGATTAGGACGCGGCGGTATCTCGATTCCGCATCGTTCTCACCACCTCATCAGCGATCGCTTTTTCGGCCGTTGCCCTTGCTCGGGAAGCGGTTCAAGCGGGACCAGTTATTGACGGCGATGTGCAAATCCAGCAACGATTGCGCGCACCGTCGAGGACGCCGGTTCGCCCTCCGCGTCGAGCAGGGGGGCGGCGCCCGCGTAGGCTCACCCGGGTACACCGACAAAGACCAGCTGTCCGGTCTGCTCGGGGCGCTCGCGAAGCACCGCGGCTGCGGTGACGTTGCGACGGGCGCGATTTAAGCAGGTAGGGCACGATTAAGGGTGCAATCTTGGAAACGGTACTTGGCCTGTCGCTGACCTCGACCAACGTCGGGTGGGTGCTCGTCGAAGGGCACGAAGCAGACGGCGCCATCTTGGATCACGACGAATTCACCGCCCAGGCTGGCGGGGGCACGTCTGCCGTGCGAACGTCCAGACAGGTGGCCGCCGCGGTGTCGCGCGCCGAGGCCGCGGCGACGGCGCATGATCGCCGGCTGCACACGATCGGCATGACATGGAGTGATGACGCCGCCGCCGGGGCCGCCCTGCTGGTGGAGAGTTTGACCGCCGCGGGTTTCGACAACGTCGTACCGGTGCGGACTGTGCAGGCCGCCGAGACGCTGGCGCAGGGCTTGGCGCCCGTCGTCGGATACGACAAGACGGCGGTGTGTGTTCTCGAACCTGCGGCCGCCACTGTGGTCACGGTCGACGCCGGTGCGGGGGATACGCGGACCGCTGCCACGCAGTCAGCCGACGGCCCGGACGAAGTTCTCAAAGTATTGCGCCAGATGTTCGCCCGTGACGGCTGGCAGCCCGACTGTGTCGTTGTTGTCGGTTCTCAGGTCGACCTCGAGGAGCTCGGGTCGCGGCTGCACGACGCCTTGCCGGTCCCGGTCTTCACCCAAGGCGGAGCCGAGCTGGCCCTGGCGCGGGGCGCGGCGCTGGCCTCGGCCCACCACGCCGGCTTCACCGACGCGGTGGACGTCGGGTCGCATGACGGCGGCGGTGCCGGCCGGCTCCGGTCGCCGTCGTACGCCGGCGCTTTGACTGCGCTGATCGCGGCCGCGGTTGCTCTGGTCGGAGCGCTGTCGTTGGCCGTGGGCCTGCGAGTGACCTCTACTAAAGACGTTCTACCGACCGAGCACGTGGTCCACGCCGCGGCAGCGCCGCGGATGCCGGAACCGCCCGCAGCGCCCCCGGCTCCGTTGCCGCCGCCGGCGGCGACGGCTGAACCGCGTCCCGCGTCGGTGCCGGCACCGGCTGCGGTCCAGGCCCCGGAGCCCGTCGCGCAGCAACCCGAGGTGGAGTCGCCGGCTGAGCTGCCCGAGCAGCTACCGGCCGGCCCGCCGGCTGCGCCGCCGGCAGCCCCACCGCCACCACCAGAGCCGGAGGCACCACCGGATCCGCACCCGCTTCTGACGAAGATCCTCGAGCGCTTACGCGGCCAGCAGCCGGACGCTCCGCCGGCTCAAGCCCCGGACGCACCAGCGCCCCCGCCGTAGCCGGGTCTCGCCGCAGCTAATCGGTGAGCGAGGTGGCGGCTGCGGCTACGTCAGCCAAGGCAGCCAGATGGTCGTCGACCGATGGCAGACCGGCGCCCATCGTGTTGACGGAGACGTGGGAGGCGCCGGCATCTGCCCAGCTGCGCAGCTGCCCGGCGAATTTCTTCGGATTCCCGCGCCAGGAAACCGTGCCTCCCATAGCGATATCAGCGGGGTCTCGACCGGCCTCGATGGCTGCCTGCCGTACCAGCCCGAGTGCGGTGTCGAGGCGCGGGCCTGGTCCCACCATGGGGAACCAGCCGTCACCGAGCCGACCGGCGCGCCGGCACGCGGGCGGCGATGCCGCGCCGAACCAGACCGGTATCGGTCGTTGAATCGGCAGCGGCGCCAGTCCGGCGCCGGTGATCTGGTGGTAGTTGCCGCGATAGGTCACCGTCGGCTCCGTCCACAACTTGCGCATCACCTCGACCTGCTCTGCGCAGCGCCTGCCACGGTTGCCGAAGTCTTCGCCGAGCGCCTCATACTCCACCGCATTCCAGCCGAGGCCGATGCCCAGGCGCAGTCGGCCCCCACTGAGCAGGTCGACCTCGGCGGCCTGTTTGGCAACCAGCACCGTTTGCCGCTGCGGCAGTATCACGATGCCGGTGACCAACTCGAGCGTGGTGGTGACCGCGGCGAGGTAGCCGAACATCACCAGCGGCTCGTGGAAGGTGCTGTACAAGTCGTACGGCCCGTTCCAGCCACGGTGAACCTGCGGGTCGGCGCCGACGACGTGGTCGTAGGCAAGCAGATGCGCGTATCCCAGTTCTTCGACCCGCTGGGCGTATGCCCGCACCGCCCCGGCGTCCGCACCCAGCTCCGTCTGCGGGAACACCGCTCCGATTTGCATCGGACCTCCTTGATACCTAGTCGAGTCACCGTGGTTTGTCCCGGTGGGCGGTGAACGACACCGTCACGTCGTCGACGACCTTCAGTGAGCCCATCAGCAGCGTGTACGGCTTGACACCGAAATCCGTCTGGCGGACCGTCGCCTGCGTCGACAGACGCCAACAGTCGCCCCAATCCTCGACGCGCAAGTCGACTACGCGGTCTCGCGTCGTTCCGCGGATCTGCAACGTTCCGTTGAGGCGGTAGCCGTCGGCGGTTCGCTCGATGCGGTCAGCAGCGAAACAGATATTCGGGAACCGGCCGGCGTCCAGGGCCCGTAACGCGTTCGACCGCACCAACGACTTTTCCCGATTCGACAAGGCCTTGACGCCACCCTCGCCGCGCAGCACCGCCAACGACCGGGCCTCGACGATGAGCTGCACCGCAATCGGTTCGCTGCCCGACCAGCTCACCGTCGCGTGCCACCGTTTCATCGCCATCGTCAAGCGATGACCCATCCGCGCCGCCCGGCCGGTGACGCCGGTGCGGATCACGAGTTCTCCGTACGAGGCATCCAGGCGCCACCCGGTGGTGCTCACATGGTGAGCACGATGCGGTAGCGCGGCCGCCCCTCATCCATGGCGGCGTACGCCTCGGCGGCCTCGGCAAGCGGCCGTTCCTCGATCCAGGCCCGCACCCCGGACAGCACCGCGAAGTGCATGGTCTCTTCGACTTCGCGCGCGGTACCCGAGGGGTGGCCGATGATGCTGAGGCCGGGGCTGATCAATTGCAGCGGGCTGATCGGCAATGGATCCGGGGTGACGCCGATGGTGACCAATTCACCGCGCGGGGCCAGCCCGCCGACAGTGGCCGCCATCGCCTCCGAATTTCCCGCGGTGCCAAGGACAACCGCTGCACCACCCAACGCTTGTAGGGCTTCGGCGACGTCGCCGTCGGTGGAGTCGATGTAGTGGTGGGCGCCCAGCTGGCGCGCGTCGTCGGCTTTGCCGGTGCCCCGATTGATCGCGATGGTTTCGAAACCCATTGCCCGGCTGAACTGCAGACCCAGATGCCCCAGGCCGCCGACGCCGAGGATCGCGACGCGGTCTCCCGGCAGGGCGTTGGTGTGGCGCAGCGCGTTGTAGGTGGTGACGCCGGCGCAGCCCATCGGTGCGGCTTCGGCGAACGAGAGCCCGTCGGGGATCCGGGCCAGCGCGTTGGCGGGCGCGGTCACCGACTCGGCGTAGCCGCCTGGATAGTGCCAGCTCGGCACCTGCCCGTTGGCGCAGTGGATGAAGTCGCCTTTGCGGCACGGGATGCAGTGGTTGCAATGCCCGCCGAACCAGCCGATCGCGACGCGGTCGCCGACCGCGAAATCGGTGACGTCATCGCCGAGTTCGGCGATCGTGCCGGCGATCTCGTGGCCAAGGGTCAGCGGCCAGGACATGTCGGGGAAACCGCCGCTGACGAAGGCACGGTCGGTGCCGCAGATACCGCAGGCCGACACCGCGACGCGCACTTGGTCGGGACCCGGTGGCGTGGTCTGCACCTCGACGATGTGTAGTGGTTCGCCGGCGGACTCGATCTGGGCAGCCTGGTGAGTAGCCATCCGGCGTACCCTAATGCGCCACTGGGCACTTCGCGGTGGGCCCGTAGTCCACTTGCCAGTGTTTGATGCCGTTGAGCCAGCCCGACCGTAGCCGCTGAGGCTTCTTCATCGATGCAAGATCGGGCATTCCGTCGGCGATCGCGTTGAACATCAAGTCGATCGTCATCCGGGCGAGGTTCGCCCCGATGCAGTAATGGGCACCGGTGCCGCCGAATCCCACGTGCGGGTTCGGATCTCGCAAGATGTTGAAGGTGAACGGGTCGTCGAACACGTCCTCGTCGAAATTGGCCGACCGGTAGACCATCACCACCCGCTGGCCCTTCTTGATCTGCACCCCGGACAGCTCGTGGTCCTGCAGCGCGGTTCGCTGAAACGACGTGACCGGGGTGGCCCACCGGACGATCTCGTCGGCCGCGGTGACCGGACGCTCCTTCTTGTACAGCTCCCATTGATCGGGGAAGTCGGTGAACGCCATCATGCCCTGGGTGATGGAGTTACGGGTGGTCTCGTTGCCCGCCACCGCCAGCAGGATGACGAAGAAGCCGAGCTCGTCTTCGGACAGCTTGTGCCCGTCGATGTCGGCCTCGACCAGCTTCGTGACGAGGTCCTGCCCCGGATTCTTCGCCCGGTCGGCCGCCATCTGCATCCCGTACATGATCAGCTCGACCGAGGCGGTGATGGCGTCATTGCCGGCGAACTCCGGATCCATGTCACCGACCATTTGGTTGGACCAGTCGAACAATTTCTTGCGATCCTCCTGCGGCACACCCATTAGCCCGGCGATGGCTTGCAGCGGCAGTTCGCAGGAAACCTGTTCGACGAAGTCGCCGGATCCCTCGGCGGCCGCCGTCTCGACGATCCGCCGCGCGCGTTCCCCCAAGTCGTCGCGCAGCCGCTCGACGGCTCGGGGAGTGAACGCCCGCGAGACGATCTTGCGCAGCCGGGTGTGTTGCGGTGCATCCATGTTGAGCAAGACGAACTTGCCGCGCTCGACCTGCTCGCCGACCGTGCCGTCTTGGTATCGCGGCAGCGCGGTCTTCTGCAGGCTGGAGAAGACGTCGCTGCGCAGTGAGATCTCTTTGACGTCCCTGTGCTTGCTGACCACCCAGAAGCCGCCGTCGTCGAACCCGCCCACGCCCATGGGCTGCTCGTTCCACCAGATCGGCGCGGTCCGGCGCATCTCGGCAAGTTCTTCGACCGGCAACCGTTCGGCGTAGATGTCGGGGTCGGTGAAATCGAACCCGGGCGGGAGATTTGGCGTCGGCATCAGTGCACCCCTCGACGGCGAAGTCTGCTGGCCCAGTAAAGCATCGCGGCGCTGCCGACGGAGCATGTTTTGGACGGGTTCAGGTGTCCGGTCCGAAACGCCCTGAACGCCGGGCCCGGACTCACTATGCTTCGATACAGGCCGCCGGCAGGGCGGTGGCCCGACGACAAAGATGCCGAGGGTGGACCATGATTCGCGAACTGTTCGTCGGCGCCGCCATCACCAGCGCGGCGATCGGCGCGGCACCAGCCGCTGTCGCAGACAACGGACACTACGACGGCGATGTGCCGGGAATGAATTATGACGCGGTACTGGACGGCGCGTGTGACAACTACGAGCGGTTTACCTACGGACGAGGTCCGGACGGGCAGGCCGAGGCGTGCCACTTCATCATCAACCAGTTCCCGGCCGCGCAGTCGGGTCACTGGGTGCTGTCCTACCCGTTGTATGGCGTCCATCAGCCTGGCGAACCGTGCGCCAAGTATGCGGACCCGCGGGGGTCAGCAGCGCAATCGCCTGACGGGTTGCCGATGACCTGCACGAGCGCCCAGGGTTGGGTGGTCGGCAACCTCACCGCCCGCGGGTTGCCAGATCCGGGCGGCGGCCAGTTCCCCTCCGACACCAGCATCACCGATCAGTGACCGTCTAGAGTCGATGCGACGGACCTCGCTGAATAGGAGACTGTAGATGGGCATCAATCCCAAAGATGCGGTCGACGCGGCCAAAGACATCGCTACCAACGCGGTCGAGCGAGCTTCCGACATCGTGGAAAGCGCCGGCGGCCTGCTTCGGGGTGACGTCTCCGGCGCTACCGAAGGCATCGTCCACAGCGCGACGGACATCGCAACCTACGCCGTCGACCGGACCAGGGAAGCACTCAAGGGCACCGACGTCGACGAGTAGCGGTCCTCAGACGGCGGCCGCGGCGTTGAGCTCGTCGAGTCGGTTGGTCGCCTCCAGGTATTCCTGCACCCACCGCTGAATGACCGTGGACGTCTTCTCGACTTTCTCGAACTGACCCACGACCTGCCCGACCGGATTGAACGCGACGTCGACGGTCTCGTTCGGATACTTGTTCGTTGCCCGCACAGCCATGCCGGAGACCATGTACTGCAGCGGCATTCCGAGCGGCTTCGGGTTGTCCGGCTGCTCCCAGGCCTCGGTCCAGTCGTTGCGCAGCATCCGGGCCGGTTTGCCGGTGAACGAACGGCTGCGAATGGTGTCTCGGCTGCTCGCCTTGGCGTACGCCTGCTGCTGAACCGGAGTGTTCGACGCCTCCTCGACCATCAGCCACTGCGAGCCGGTCCAGGCGCCCTGGGCGCCCAAGGCCAGCGCCGCCGCGATCTGCTGGCCACTGCCGATACCACCTGCGGCCAGCACCGGGCGCGGAGCGACTTCCTTGACCACCTGCGGCCACAGCACGATCGAGCCGACCTCGCCGCAGTGCCCGCCGGCCTCGCCACCCTGAGCGATGATGATGTCCACGCCCGCGTCGGCGTGCTTTCGAGCCTGCGACGGCGAGCCACACAGCGCCGCCACCTTGCGGCCCTCGTCGTGAATGTGCTTGATCATGTCGGGCGGGGGAGTGCCCAACGCATTGGCGATCATCGCCATCTTCGGATGCCGCAGCGCCACCTCGACCTGTGGGGTCGCGGTCGCCTCGGTCCAACCGAGCAACTGCAAGCTGCCCTCGTCGCTGTCCTCGACGGGAACACCATGGTCGGCAAGGATCTTGCGGGCGAAATCCAAATGCTCGGGCGGCACCATCGACCGCAGCGTCTTGGTGAGCTCCGCGGCCGACAGCTGGGAGTCCATGCCCTCGTATTTGTTGGGGATGACGATGTCGACGCCGTAGGGATGGTCGCCGATGTTGTCGTCGATCCAGTTCAGTTCGATCTCCAGCTGCTCGGGCGTGAAGCCGACCGCGCCGAGCATCCCGAAACCGCCGGCTTTGCTGACGGCGACGACGACGTCGCGGCAGTGCGTGAACGCGAAGATCGGAAACTCGATGCCGAGCTCGTCGCAGATAGGGGTGTGCATGCCTGCTCCTGCCGGGCCGGGGGACATATTGGAACGTGTTCTAGTTTAGTACTCCGGCCGCCGAGATCACCACCGGCCCCGCCGGGTCAGGGTTTTCCGCCTACTCAGATTTTTATTGCCCAACATCCAGCTCGGTGACCCGAATCGTCACCCGGTGTCGCCGGCTATCCGGTTCCCGGTGGCTGGCGCGAGGGGGACTGGCTAACCCAACCAGGCGGTTCAGCCGCCATCCATGTGTGGAAAGCCTTTGCGGGGCTGCTCAACTCGCGTCACTGGCCGATACCAGCGGCAAACCCGAGCGGTGTGGCTTCGCGAATTGCCGCCGACCATAGCACGGCACCGCTACGCGTTCGTCGTGAGCAGTTTCCCGAATGTTTGCCAGGGCGCCACTATCTCGTCAGTCGTCATATGCTGCCCGAATGCGGACCGCTTACCACCGGCAACTGACCAGTCTGACCGCTCAGCTGGCTCAGGCCTGTGGGCTGGCCAGCGCGGCGATGCAACGCGCGACGCGAGCTTTGTTGGCCGCCGACCTGGCGTTGGCCAGCCAGGTGGTCCGCGATCAAGAGCTGATTGCCGCTACCGCTGATCAGGCCAGACGAGATGCGTTCGTACTGCTGGCACTGCAGGCGCCGGTCGCTGGAGACCTTCGGGCCGTCATCGGCTCGATCCAGAACGCGGCCGACGTCGAGCGGATGGGTGCGCTGGCGCTGCATGTGGCCAAGATCGCCGCGCGCCGGTACCCGCAGCACGCCGCACCCGCCAACGTGCGAGCGTCCTTCGCCGAAATGGGCCGGATCGCGGCGGATCTGGGCTGCGCCACCCAGCAGGTCTTGCTGTCCGGCGACCCGGATGCGGCGACACTCATCCCGGTCGCCGACGACGAGATGGATCGGCTGCACCGGCGCATGTTCAGCGTGGTGCTCGACGGCGAGTGGAAGCACGGTACCGCCGCCACCGTCGACGCCACCTTGTTGAGCGAGTTCTACGAGCGGTTCGCAGATCATGCGGTGGAAGTGGCCCGTCGGGTGGTCTTCCAGGCCACCGGACGATTCCCCGACGAGCACCTCGAAATCGATACGCGTGTGTTCGATACCGCCGCTAACGGCACCGCCGATGACGGCGCGGCATTCGATGCCCAACCGGGCAGCCTGGTCGTCGCCGGCGCGCGGAGTGCTGAGGGGGTCGATTAGCGTGGCCGTTGCAGCTGTCTTCGACAAGATCGTCGGTTTTCTGCGCGCCGGATATCCCGCCGACGCAGCGCCGTTCGGCTATGTGCCGCTGCTCGCGCTGCTTCCGCAGCAATTGCCCGAAGTGGCTGCGGCGGACCTGGCACGGCCTGGCAGCGACGCACTGAGCTCAATGCGACCCTGACAGCGGGTCGTGGGCGATCCATAGCGCCAGCACGACGGTCATACAGCAGGCACCCAGCAGGTGTTGCCGGCATCGACCGGGCCAGCCGACTCTGCTCGGCGATGCTGTCGGTGCGGTTGCCCAGACGAAATGCCCGCGCGGCCAACGCGACTGACAGCATCAGCATGACGACCACGATCAGCCGGCTCATCGGCCGCGAGGTCGTCGCGCGGTGGTAGTAATCGGCGATCGAGGTGAGCACCGAAGCGGGGAGATCGCTCGCGTGTCGGTGGGCGAGGACCTGCACATCGAAGATGAGATTCACGCGTCCCATCATGGCGGGCGGATACGCTGCCCCCAGCTGAAAACCAGGTCCGGCCGCACCGTCGCGAGGAGAAACCAATGGCCATTCGCGTCGCTCACATCGGCACCGGCAACGTCGGCCGGCTGGCGTTGACACAGCTGATCACCGATCCGCGATTCGAGCTGACCGGAGTCTGGGTGTCGTCGCCGACCAAGACGGGCAAAGACGCAGCGGAGCTGGCCGGGCTGAACAACGCCACCGGGGTCCTCGCCACCAACGACCTGGGGGCAGTGTTGGCCACCCAACCCGACTGCGCGGTCTACTGCGCGATGGGCGACAACCGCACGCCCGAGGCGATCACCGATTGCCGGCACATCCTGGCCGCCGGTGTCAACGTCGTCGGCTCGGCCCCGGTGGTGTTGCAATACCCGTGGCAGCTGATGCCCGGCAAGTACATCGCTGGACTGGAAGATGCTGCGCGACAGGGGAATTCCAGCCTGTTCATCACCGGGGTCGATCCCGGCTTCGCCAACGACCTGATCCCGCTGACACTCGCCGGTACCTGCCAGCGCATCCAACAGGTGCGTTGCATGGAGATCGCCGACTACGCCACGTACGACGGCGCGACCGTCATGTTCGACGTCATGGGATTCGGCCAACCACTCGACGAGATCCCCATCTTGTTCCAGCCCGGTGTGCTGGGCATCGCGTGGGGGACGTCGATCCGGCAGCTGGCGGCAGGCTTGGGCATACAGGTCGACCGCATCGAGGAAAGCTACCAGCGCGAACCCGCGCCCGAAGATTTCGACATCGCCGCGGGCCACGTCGCGGCGGGCAGCGTCGCCGCCTTGCGCTTCGAGATCTGCGGCATCGTCGACGGGCAACCGGCGATTGTGATCGAACACGTCACCCGATTGCGGGCAGACCTACGTCCGGACTGGCCGCAGCCGGCGCAGCCCGGCGGCTCGTACCGCGTCGAGATCACCGGCGAGCCGTCCTACCGGCTCGACATCTGCCCGACCAGCCGCAAGGGCGATCACAACCACGCTGCGATCGTCGCGGCCGCGGGACGCATCGTCAACGCGATCCCGGCGGTCATCGCAGCGCCACCCGGTATCCGGACGACACTGGACTTGCCACTGATAACCGGAAACGGCGTGTACGACGAGTGAAGGCGCTGCGGTAACCTCACCCGTCATGGGACGCGTGGACGGGAAAGTAGCACTGATCAGCGGTGGCGCTCGGGGGATGGGGGAGTCGCACGCGCGGCTGCTGGTCGCCGAGGGCGCCAAAGTGGTGATCGGTGACATTCTCGACGACAAGGGCAAGGCGGTGGCCGATGACCTGGGTGACGCTGCCCGCTATGTACACCTCGACGTGACCCAACCCGATCAGTGGCAGGCCGCGATCGCTACCGCGGTGGGGGATTTCGGCTTCCTCAACGTGTTGGTGAACAACGCCGGCATCGTGAACCTGGGGCAGCTGAAGTCCTTCGATCTGAACAAATGGCAGCAAATCATCGATGTCAACCTCACCGGCACGTTCTTGGGCATGCGGGCAGCGGTCGAGCCGATGACCGAAGCCGGCGGCGGGTCGATGATCAACATCTCGTCGATCGAAGGCATCCGCGGCGCCCCGATGGTGCACGGCTACGTGGCGACCAAGTGGGCGGTGCGGGGCCTCACCAAATCGGCTGCGCTCGAGTTGGCGTCGCAGAAGATTCGCGTGAACTCGATTCACCCCGGTTTCATCCGCACCCCGATGACCAGGCACCTGCCCGACGACATGGTGACGATTCCGCTGGGACGTCCGGCCGAGTCAGTGGAGATCTCTACGTTCGTGGTCTTTTTGGCCAGCGACGAGTCGTCCTATGCGACCGGCAGTGAGTTCGTCGTCGACGGCGGCCTGGTGACCGACGTTCCGCACAGGATGTAGTAGCGCGGCAGGTTCAGCGGGTCGCGGTGATGTACTGCGAACGCATGATGCCGTCGACTCGCACGTCCACCTCGGGGGGCGTCCTGCCGTAGCCGGCCTGCAGCTGCAACGTGGTCCGCACGGGGTCGACGGTCCAGCCGCGCTGGCTCAGCCACTGCGCCGGATCGGGTCGGTCGTCGTCGTATGTCAGTGCGGAGAAGTCGGCCTCGCCGGACATATTGACCCCCGGATAGTCCGCTTCCAGAGCCGACAACTGTGCGGAGTCCAACCGTGACCCCAACGCGCCCACCGCGACTCGACTGCCCGGAGCCGAGAGCTGATCGATACGGGTGAACAACGCACCTTGCGCCGCCCCGGTCAAGTACGGCAGCAAACCTTCCACCGACCATGCGGTCGGGGCCTGCGAGTCGAATCCGGCTGCTTCCAACGCTGCCGGCCAGTCGTCGCGCAGGTCGGCGGCGACGGCGATGCGCTCGGCCGTCGGCTCGGCGCCGTGTTCGGTGAGCACGTGGGCTTTGAACTCCAGAACTTTCGGCTGATCGACTTCGAATACCGTTGTGCCAGCAGGCCATTGCAACCGGTAGGCCCGCGAGTCGAGGCCGGCCGCGACAATGACGGCCTGCCGAATGCCTTCGTGCCCAGCGGTGTTGAAGAAGTCGTCGAAGAACCGGGTCTGCACCCCGTAGAGACGCGGGAACGTGGACGCGTTTTGCGAAGTCGTTGGCCGCTCGAGTATCCCGGTGAGATAGGGGTCCGCCGACGCGACGATGAAATGGCTGGCGTAGTGATCTTGCACCAACGGCTGCCGATCCACGGCATGGACGGCGCGCCAGCCGGCCACCAGCAGCGCGGTGTAGCCCACACCGCTGACGATGTCCCATTGGTCGTCGTCGGAACGTGCCCATCCTGGAGTCGTCATTGTCTCCTCGATCATCGCATGAACGTTCAGACTTCCAGTAGCACTGTCACCGGACCGTCGTTGACCAGCTCGACGTGCATATGCGCCCCGAACACCCCCGTGTGCACCTGCGCGCCGAGCCGTCGTAGCGCCGCAGCGAAGGCGGTCACCAGCGGTTCGGCGACTGGCCGCGGCGCGGCGGCGTTCCATGATGGTCGCCGGCCCTTGACGGTGTCGGCGTAGAGGGTGAACTGGCTGACCACCAGAACCGGTGCGCCCACATCGGCCGCGGCTTTCTCGCCGTCGAGAATCCGCAGCCGCCAGAGCTTTTCGGCGAGCCGCTCGGCGATGGCAGGATCGTCGCTATGGGTGACCCCGACGAACGCGAGCAGCCCTTGGCAGTCAGGCTGTATTTCGCCGACCACCCGGCCCCCCACCGACACCCGTGCTGAGGTGACCCGTTGCACCAGCGCCCGCATGCGCGCGATGCTGCCATCCTCTCGCGCAGCGCCGATGCCGGCCTGGTTACAGTCGATGGATGTCGGTGCTGGTGGCATTCTCGGTCACCCCGCTCGGTGTGGGTGAAGGTGTTGGTGAGATCGTCGCCGAAGCGGTGCGGGTGGTTCGGGAGTCCGGTCTGGTCAACAAGACTGGCGCGATGTTCACCGAGGTGGAAGGCGATACCTGGGACGAGGTGATGGCGGTCGTGCAACGAGCGGTTGAAGCCGTGGCCGCCCGGGCCCCCAGGGTCAGCGTGGTCATCAAAGCCGACTGGCGGCCGTCAGTGGCCAACCTGATGACGCGCAAAGTGGAATCAGTGGAGCGGCACCTGTCCAATCCGGCTGCCGGCTCACAATAAACTCGCCAGTCACATCCGCCTCATCTGCAGCTGCAAGCGCCGGTTGTTGCTGTGCCCACCTGGGAGCGACAACTTCCGCAGTGCGGCGCGTGAGTCGCCTCGCCAACCCATTTGTCGCTCAGAGGTGGGCACAATGAACGTCACCGCCACCCGCTTCAGCGTTCGGCCACGGAGACCACCGCCGCCTGGTCACGCACCAGCGCGCACAGCTGCCAACGCCCGGGCACACCTTTGAGTTCGTGCTCGCCACGATCGGAGAACCGGTGCCGCGAGCCGGTGACGATGTCGCGCACCGTCGACGACACCAGCAGTTCGTTGGGTCCGGCGTGGGCGGCGACGCGCGCCCCGATGTGCACGGCCATGCCGGCCACGTCCAGGCGTTCGGGGCCGCCGCGCACCTCGACCTCGCCCGCGTGCACGCCCACCCGCACCTCGATGCCCAGCACGTGCACCGCGTCGATGAGGGCGTCTGCGCACGCGATGGCGGCGCTGGGGCTGATGAAGGTCGCGACAAAACCGTCACCGGCCGTGTTGACCTCGCGGCCGCGGAATCGGTCGAGTTCGTGCCGGATGATTCTGTCGTGGTTGTCGAGCAGGTCGAGCCACCGGTGATCGCCGAGCTGCGCCGCCCGCTGCGTGGAGCCGACGATGTCGGTGAACATCACCGTGGTGAGCACCCGCTCGCCGCCGAAACCGCGGATGCCGGTGACGAACTCCTCGATCTCGTCGAGCATCGGCCCGGTGTCACCAACCCAGTACAGGGTGTCGTCGCCGGGGAGTTCGACGAATCGGGATCCGGCGATGCGTTCGGCCAGATAACGGCCGCCGGTGACCGGACTGAAGTTCGGGTTGTCGCGATGCAGGATCAGTGTCGGTGCGGTGATCGACGCCAGCTTGTCGCGCACGTCGGCTTGTCTGACGATCTTGATCACGTTGCGCGCCATGCTCGGTGACGCCGCGCGGTTGCCCGCCATGTCCCACCACGCGCGAAACGCATCGTCGTTGGCGACGCTGGGCGCGATGATGCCCAGAAGGTCGAAACCCTGCTCGACCGCATCCGGCTCAATCGCGACCGTGGTCATCAGATCGGTGTCGGCGATCTCGAAGCCTATTGGGTAATCGGGTGCCCGCAGTGCACGGGCCGCGCCGTTGATGATCACCAGGCTGCTGACCCGTTCGGGATACTGGGCCGCCAACACCACTCCGGTCATCGAGGTGAAGCTCGGTGCCAGGATGGTCGCGCGCTCGCTGCCGACGGCGTCCATCACCGCGATGGCGTCCTGCGCCCAGAATTCCGGTCCGATCACATCCAGCGACGGCACCCGCGACGACAACCCGATTCCGCGCTGGTCGTATCGGATCACCCGGCTGAACGAGGCCAGCCGTCGATGAAAGCGGTACATCGACGGCTCGGCGTCAATGGTGTCGATGGGAATGGATGGTCCGGGCAGCACCAGCAGGTCGATGGGCCCGTCGCCGATCACCTGGTAGGCGATGTCGAACTCGCCCCATTCGGCATAGCGGGTCCGCGGAGTCTGCGCCACTGCCACAGGCTAAAACAACACGCCCGTTGCGTAATCTCATACCAGTGAGCGCACGCGCAGGCATCGTCGTCACCGGAACCGAGGTTTTGACCGGGCGGGTGCAGGACCGCAACGGGCCGTGGATCGCCGATCGGCTGCTGGAGCTCGGGGTGGAATTGGCGCATATCACGATCTGCGGTGACCGCCGTGACGACATCGAGGCGCAGCTGCGGTTCATGGCCGACGCCGGGGTGGATCTCATCGTCACCAGTGGCGGGCTGGGTCCGACAGCCGACGACATGACCGTCGACGTGGTGGCCAGGTTCTGCCGGCGCGAGCTGGTGTTGGACGTCGAGCTCGAGGCGAAGATCGCCGCCATCCTCAAGTCGCTGATGTCGGCGTTCAGCGATGCCGACTTCGACGCGGTCCGCGCCGCGAACCGCAAGCAGGCGATGGTTCCGGCCGGAGCGCAGATCCTCGACCCGGTCGGCACCGCGCCAGGGGTGGTGGTGCCCGGTAGACCGACCGTCGTGGTGTTGCCGGGGCCGCCCCGCGAGCTGCAACCGATGTGGCGGACAGCCGTGCAGAGCCCCACGGTGCAGGAGGCGATCGCCGGCCGGACCAACTACCGGCAGCAGACCGTGCGGATGTTCGGCCTCCCGGAATCCGGCCTGGCCGAGACCTTGCGCGCGGCCGAACAAGAGGTGTCGGACTTCTCGTCGCTGGAGATCACCACCTGCCTGCGACGCGGAGAAATCGAGATGGTCACGCGCTATGAACCTGACGCGAACCCGGTGTACGCACAGCTGTCGGCGCTGTTGCACCAGCGGCACGGGCACCAGATCTTCTCCGAGGACGGCTCGTCGGTGGACGAACAAGTCGCGCAGCTGCTGACCGGACGCCGGATCGGGACCGCGGAATCCTGCACCGCCGGGCTGGTGGTCGCCCGGCTGACCGAGCGGCCCGGTTCGTCGTCCTACGTCGCAGGCGGTGTCGTCGCTTATGCCAACGCGGCGAAAGTCGAACTGCTGGGTGTCGATGCGGCTCTGCTCGAAACCCATGGAGCCGTGTCGGAGCCGGTCGCCGAGGCGATGGCCGAGGGCGCGTTGCGCCGCTTCGAGGCGGACACCGCGATCGCGACCACCGGGATCGCGGGCCCCGGGGGCGGCACCGCCGACAAACCCGTGGGCACGGTGTGCTTCAGCGTGCTGGTGGCCGGGGGCCGCTCGTTGACCCGCACGGTGCGTCTGCCCGGTAACCGGGCCGACGTTCGCGACCGCTCGACGACGGTGGTGATGCATTTGCTGCGGCGTGCGTTGACCCGCTCCGACGACTCGGCGGCCGCTTAAGTCCGTGCGGCCGCCGGCACAGCAGTGTGCTCGGTGCCGAACCGTATTCCGGTGGCGGTGACGATCAGCGACACCAGCGTCACCGCGATCAGCACCGGCACGATCGTCACCGTCAACGCGAATGGGTAGCCATGGGATTCGGCGAGTCGTTGCTGCAATCGCCGGTGAGCCGCGACTGTCGCACCGGCGGGTGCTCATCAATCGTTGATCATTTTTTGTCGAGGCGGTCCCAGACTTCGATGATGGTGCGCAGGATCTCTTCGGCGCGCCCGAGCCCGGCGAGATGGCTCTCGCCGGCCAGCCGGTAGAGCTGTGCGTCGGGCAAGTGTGCAACGACGTGCTCGCCGTGGGAGAACGGAACGATGTGGTCGCGGTCGCCGTGCCACCAGCAGACCGGGACCTTCACCTGGTCCAGCCGAAATCCCCAGTCCCGGGCGAAGATCACGATGTCGGCGAACGGTGCGGCGAGCTGCTTGCGGCTGCCGTTGAGCAGATCGTCGAGGAACATCGCCTTGAATTCGGGCCGCACCAGCAGACGCCGATCGCCCTCCGGCGAGACCCGCGCGTACAGGTTCAGCGCGGGCCCGGCCACCGGCCGGACCAGCCGGATGAAGGCGACCGCCGCCAGCCTGATGGGCAGCCCGGCCCACTGCAGCAGCGGCGCGACGAGCGAACCGAGGGCCATCACTCCGCCGCTGATCGCATCCGGGCCGCAGGTGGGCGCAACGCCGCCGAGCACGCCGACCGTCACGACCCGGTCCGGCATCGCCGCCGCGCATCCCAGGGTGTAGGGGCCGCCGCCGGACAGGCCGACGACGGCCATCTTGTCGATGCCCAGCGTGTCCGCCGCGGTGCGCAGGTCGTCCGCGAAGGCAACGACGGTGTCGTACTGGAAGGGGGTCGACGAGCCGATTCCGGGTCGGTCGATCCCGATCAGTCGTACACCGTTGTCCTCGGCGTACACCCGGGCCTCGGTCGGAATCTGGCGGCGCGCGCCGGGCGTGCCGTGCAGCCAGAACACCGCGCGCCCCTGCGGATCGCCGAACTCGGCGAACCCGAGCTGACGATCGTCACCGACAGCAATGTTGCCTTCCAGCTTGGGGCGTGCGATCGCGACAACCATGTCGAGAGTCTCGCACGCAGGATCACCGGTGCGGTGGGCCTTCCATCGGTTAGGGTTTCTCAGCGCCAGTAGTGCCCTTTCAGTGGAGTCAGCATGCGGATCATCGACGCCGACGGCCATGTCGCCGAAGGCCCCTCGCTCGCCATCGAGGCGATGAAGCGCTGGCCGCAGCGCGTCACCGCCAACGCCGGCGGGAAGCCGGGCCTGGTCATCGAAGGCCGCACCTATCCGCAAGACCGCGGCCCCGGTGCCGGCTGCCCGCCCGAGCACGGGCTCAGCGCAGCACCGGACATCAACTGCAGGTCTGCCGACGGCGTGCTGGTCGATGCCGACCGCGATCACATCGACACGATGGTGCTCTACCCGAGCCTGGGGCTGTGCGCGCCGACGCTGGAAGAACCGGAGCTGGCAGCCGGGTTCGCGCGGCTGTACAACCAGTGGATCGCCGATTACTGCGCGCCGTCGGCCGGGCGGTTGCGCGGTGTGGCGGTGGTTCCCATCGAACACGGTGCGGTGGCCGTCGATGTCATGCGGGAAGCCAAGGATCTCGGCCTGGTGGCGACGTTGGTCCCGCCGGCGCTGAAGACGCGCAACCTCGACCACTCCGACCTCGACCCGTTCTACGCCGCCGCGGTCGAGTTGGACATGCCGCTCGGCATTCACGGCGCGCCGGGCATCCACCTTCCGAAAATCGGCGTCGACCGGTTCACCAATTACATTCAGGTGCACTGCGTCAGCTTCCCGTTCGACCAGATGACCGCCATGACCGCACTGGTCTCGGGCGGCGTCTTCGACCGGCATCCTGGACTGCGGGTCGCGTTTCTCGAGGCAGGGGTGGGCTGGGTGCCCTTCTTCATCGACCGCCTGCACGAGCATTTCGAGAAGCGCGGCGACTGGATCGAACGCGGCTGGCAGCGCGATCCGCAGGAGTATCTGGCGGCCGGCAATATCTGGGTGACCTGCGAGCCGGAAGAACCCATCTTGCCGGGGGTGGTCGACGTTCTCGGTGCCGACTTCATCATGTTCGCCAGCGACTACCCGCACTGGGACGGCGAGTGGCCGGAAAGCACCAAACATCTGCGGACCCGGCCAGACATCAGCGAAGACGTGCGCGCGAAGATCGGCGGGTTGAACGCCCAGCGCTTCTACCGTCTCAACTGACCTTGTTACCGATCGCAAGGCAACGCGCGGCATCGTGCACAAACGGTTATAGCCTTGTGTTGTTCTCGTGACCTTTGCTGAGCAGTGTGGTGCGAGTGATTCGAGTGGCTCTCGCGGCGCCAGTCGGGCTGATGGTGTTTGCCGCCACATCAGCAGCACCGGCACACGCAGATTTGATCGACAACTCGTTCCTCACGGCGCTGAGCAACGCCGGAATCTCTTATAGCGCGCCCGCCAGCACGGTGGCACTGGGCCATTCGGTATGCCCGATGCTGGTGCAATCGCACCGCAGCTTCGACTCGATAGTGTCCAGCGTCGCCGAGAACACCGGCATGCCCACGGAGACGGCGGGCTCGTTCACCCTGATTGCCATCGGCGAGTATTGCCCGGCGGTGATGTCACCGCTGGTGCCGCTTCGTCTGCAGGCTTGAACGCTCGGGCAGCATGGTGTCATGGGCACCGGCATTGCTTCGCCTGCGGCTGCGAGCTTGGAGCTGGCCGAACGACTCGCGCGGCTGGTCAGGGTCGCGACCGTGTCGGTGCGCGGCGACCGCGACGACGCGGCCTTCGTCGATTTCCGCGAGCTGCTTCGTGGGATGTATCCGCTGACGCACCAGCATCTGGAGCACGAGCTGGTGGCCGACGGTTGCCTGCTGTACCGCTGGCGCGGCGGCGGTGGGCCGTCGACGTTGTTGATGGCGCACTACGACGTGGTCCCGGTGGCCGAAAAGGATTGGACTCGGCCACCCTTTGGCGGCCAGATCGATCGAGGCAGGATCTACGGCCGCGGCTCCCTGGACGACAAAGGTCCCCTGTTCGTCATAATGGAGGCTGTCGAAGGCCTGCTGACACAAGGTATCTCGCCCGACGGGGACGTCTACGTTTCGTTCGGCGACGACGAAGAGATCGGTGGGTCACATGCGAGCGTGGTGGCCGACCTGTTAAGGAGCCGGGGGGTACGGCCAGATCTGGTCATCGACGAGGGCGGTGCCATCATCTCCGGGATGGTCCCGGCGGTGTCGGGGCAGTTGGCCATGATCGGGGTCGCCGAGAAAGGCGTCGCGAACTTCCGGCTCACGGCCCGCAGTGCGGCCGGTCATGCGTCGGCGCCGGAGAAGAATGGTGCGGCCGCCCAGCTTGCCCGCGCCGTGATCCGCCTTGACCGGCAGCCTTTCCCGGTGCGCTCGAACCCGGTCATCGTCGAAATGGTGAAGACGATGGCGCCCCGGATGCCGCGGTGGCTCGCACCCGTCGTCTCGGCCCGCATCAGCGAGCCACTGATCCCGCGGGTCCTGGCCCGGCTGGGCGGGTCGGTGGCCGCGCTCGCCCGCACGACCGTCGCGGTGACGACGCTGTCCGGCAGCCCCGCCGCCAACGTGCTGGCGAACGAGGCCACCGCGACGGTGAACGTCCGGATAGCGCCGGGGGAGACCGTCGCGGCCACCCGGGCCCACCTGCAGAAAGTACTGGACGGCACCGGCGTCAGCGTCGACGTCGAGTACGGCACCGACCCGGTCCCGACGTCTTCGACCAGTAGCGACTCCTTCGGGCGAATCAAAGCCGCGCTGGCACAATCGCATCCCGACGCCTTGCCGGTGCCCTACGTGATGGTGCAGGCCAGCGACTCCCGGCACTTCGCGAAGCTCACCTCGCACATTTACCGCTTCATGCCCTTTGCAATCTCGGACCGACAACTGCGCTCGGTACACGGCGCGGACGAAAGCCTGGACATCTCGGCTCTCGACGGGGGCATTCGCTTCTACCGGCACCTGATCGCGGCGACGTCAGGCACAGCCGAACGGGTGTCGCACTGAGCCGGCCGCTCAGTGGGCCGGCTTCAGCGCGCTGCCGTCGCGCCACTGCGCCCAGGGCACCGTCCAGTCCCCGTTCTGCGCCAGTTGCAGCGGTTGTCCGCCGGTGTTGCGGATCTCGACCACGTCACCTGGTTGGGAGAAGCCGTAAAACCATTTTGCGTTGTCCCCGTTGAGGTTCAGGCAGCCGTGCGAGGTGTCGGTGCGACCCTGAGCCCACACCGTCGAGTCCAGCTCGTGTAGGTAGATACCGTCGAGGCTGATCCGGGTCGCATAGTTGATGGTCTCGCGGTAGCCGAGGCGGGAGTTCTTGGGCAGTCCGAACGTCGAGGAGTCCATCACTACCGGGTTGCCCTTGTCGAGCACGGTGTAGATGCCCGGCGGGGTCCAGAACGACAGGGTTTGCCCGCCAATGGTCTGGGTGCCGCCCATTCCCATGGAGGTGGGCATGGTACGCACCAGGGCACCGTTGTTGTAGACGCTGACCTGTTTGGTTGCGTCGTCGGCGATGGAGACGTGGGCGTCACCGATTCGGAACGACACCCGGCTGTCTTCCTGCCCGAACAGGCCGTTGCCGACCGCGATCCCGTAGATCTTGGCCTCGGCGGTGACGGTGGTTCCCGGCGCGTAGTAATTCTCCGGGCGCCAGTGGGCGTTCTGGTCGTCGACCCAGAACCACGACCCCGCTACCGAGGGGTTCGTCGTGACGACCAGCTGGCGCTCCGCGGCGGCCCGATCACCGATCTGCTCATCGAAGTGGGCGACGATCACAGTGCCGACGCCGTAAGTGCCGCCGTCGTGCAATTGAGCTTCTGATGTCGTGGTGAAGGAGACCTTGGTCTGGTTGGGCGGCTGCAGCGTGGAGAACGACGACACCTGGGTGGCTGGCACACCGCCGGGCCCGCGGCTGCTGATCGTCAGCGTGTAGGTGCGTCCGTAGCCCAGCGGCACTGTTGGCTTCCACACCGTGTTGTCCGGTGTCATGATGCCGGCGATCGGCTTGCCCGCATCGTTGACCATGCGGACGTCGGTCAGCGTGCCGGATTTGGCACTGACCAAGACGTGTTCGAGCGGATCGATGTTGCCGGCATTGGCCGCCGGCGTAACCGTCAACTGGGCCGGCGCCTGCTTGTCTCGCGCGGCGTCCGACCGGGCGCAGCTGTCGGGTGTGCAGCGCAGCGGCGATGCCAGTTGCACCACGCCGATCACCGCGACGAGCACGAACAGCGCCACCAACCCGTAGCGCAGCCACCGGCGGCGCGGTGTGCGGCCATCCTGGGACGCGTGACCCGCGTCGGCCATCGGCGACGTCGCGACGTCTTTCGGTTTTTCTATCGCCGGCACGGCTCGATCCAACTCCAACCCTTGTTTGCGACCCCATACCCGAGACGCTCTTCATACCCGAGATACGTCGCCCGAAAACCCGGCTAGGCGTTGGTATCTCCGCGATCATCCACGTCGGGACCCGCAAGACCACCCAGCCAACGGCACCGGCGCTTGCACAATCCTCGGCAATTGCACCGACAGAGCACCTATGCTGCCCACAGATTGTGGGTTTCGGCGTGCAGCCCGCTGTCTATGTAGTGCAGTAGGAACAATCGAACAGATAGCGACGGTGAACCCGATGGGCTGGTCGACACGCGTACCAATGTCCGCGGCAGCAATGAGCCTGACAGCGTCCTCGGCGGTGATGCTGGCGATCGGTACCGCGTCGGCTAATCCGCCTAACTCGGGTGGGCCAACGAGAGTTCCGTTGCGCCCCGTTGCCCGAGCCTGCGATTTCAGCCAGCTGCTGCCCGTGGCGCCGAAAGGCTTCGGCGTCGCCAACGCCGTGATTCGCAGTACCGGGTCGAGCGTGACCGCTGACGTGCAGCTGTTCTACGGCCAGCCGGATACGCATTACGACGTCGGGCTGATTCAGGCGCCTCGGCCGTCCTCGGCGACTTGCGGTCCGGGCGATCCCGGCGCCGCCTACGGCAGCCTCAACACCGACGGCGCCGGCTCCGGCACAGTGACCGTTCAAGACAGCATCCGCTCAGGCGCAACCGGCGCATGGGTGACAATCAAGCGATTCAACGAACATTCTCAGGACCCCGCCGAGTTTTACAACGCTGACTTCATTGCTCCTATCTAATTGTCGGAGGTGGGCCGGTGACGTTTGAGGGAGGAGGACGCGATGGTCGCGCTCGCTGTGGTGCTGTTCCTCGCAGGTCTGGTCTTGTCCGTCGTGGGATTCGTACTGTTCGCCAACGGCACCGGGGCGGCGCCCCGCGAACGAACTGACGACGACCGCACCGGGGTCAAGCGGGCCGCGGCTCGGACGCGCTGGGGGGACATTTTCCGCCACGTTCCGAACAGTGTGCGCCTCTTGCGCGGTCACGAAGCAAGTCACGAGGACAAGCTGTCAGCGGCTGGTTCGCTGTTACTGCTGAGCGGGATCGTGGCGTTCGGCGTGGCGATTTTGTCGTTCATCGTCGCGCACATGTGAGCGACGACGAACTCGACGAACTCTATTGGGCGAAGCCGGACAGCTTCATAGCGCTGCGCACCGAACTGAAAGCGGCGGCAAAGCGTCGCGGTGACCCTGACGCCGCCAAGCAGATCTCCGCCACCAACAGACCCACGATCGCAGCCTGGGTGGTCAACCGGCTCGTGATCGCGCACCGAGAAGTCGGTCAGCGCATCGCCGACCTGGGTAACCGCCTGCGGGCCGCGCACGCGGCGATGGACGGTGACCAGATCCGGGAGCTGTCCGCCGAGCAACGCCGACTCATCGACGAACTCGCCCGGACCGCGTTCGCAGCCGCCGAACTGCGTGATCCGCCAGCGGCAGTACGCGACGACGTGACCGCCACCTTGCAAGCCGCCATCGCCGATGTGGGCGTCGCGACCACGCTCGGTCGGCTGACCAGGCCGCAGCGCTGGTCCGGATTCGGCGAGTTCGGTCAGGCGAGCACCGGCCGGCGACCCGACGGCAAAGCGCGGCCCCCACGTCAGCGGGACGAGAAGCTGACCGCGGAGCTGGCCGAAGCCGAGCGCGCCAAGGCAGCGGCCGACGATGCGCTTTCCGATCAGCGGGCCGAGCTGGCGCAGGCCCGATCGCAGCACACCGAAGCCCGGGAACTTCTGCGCGCGGCCGAACGCAGGCTCAAAGCTGCCGAGAAGGCTGTGGAGAAGTCAGAGGCGGCCAGCCGGACTGCTGCGGATGTTGTGAAGCAGGCCAAATCACGCCTGCGGGGCAAGTGATGCCGCGGCAAGCCTCAGGGATGAGGAACCGGCGGCACCCCGGCCTGACCGGCGCGGGCGTTCAAATCATTGAGGATGCCGTTCAACTGCGCCTGGGCAGCCGCCGGCGGCAGATCTCCACCAGCGTTGGCCCCGTCGGTCAGCGCCCAGGGCTGGCACCCATCGGTCTTGAAAGCTTTGTCGGCCGGGTCGATCTGCACCACCTGCGGCTTCTTGCTGATCGCGTTGTCGACGACCTCATTGCCGTTGGCGCCGCTCATGCGCTTCCAGTAGCAGGTGCCGCTGCCGACCGGACCCGCGGAGCTGTAGGTACCGGCCACGATGTCGGCGCCCACCGCATAGGTGCCGTCGTGGTCGATGGTCGCCTTGGGAGCGGGCGGCGGTGCCGGCTGCGGCGCTGCGGGATCAGCAGCGGCGATACCGGCGAATCCTGCGCAGCTCGCGAGGATCCAGGCGGCGGCCAGAACCGTCGCGTTCTGCGGCTTCATGGGATAGCAGCTTACGCTGGCGCGTGTCGGCTGGCACCTGGCCAGACTGTCGGTGAGTTCCCAACGGCGCGGGAGCGATGAATGAATCCGGTTGAGCGGGCTGCCCGCGGGTTCGACAGCTGGCAGCAGCGGCATGCGGTCGTGGGTTTTCCGATCGCGGTGGTGAAGAAGTTCGGCGACGACCAGGGCGGGAATCTGGTGTCTCTGCTGGCCTACTACTCCTTCGTCGCAACCTTCCCGCTGTTGCTCGCTCTGACCGCGATCGCCGGCGTGGTGCTGCGGGCGCACCCCGCGATTCAGCAGCGCCTGGTGAACTCCGCGTTCGCGGAGTTCCCCATCATCGGAGGGCAGATTCACCAGCAGCTCGGCGTCGCGAGCTTCGGCGACACCAAGGTGTCGTTGACCGTTGGCGTTTTGGGCGCGCTGTACGGTGCCCGCGGATTTGCCAACGGTCTGCAGAATGCCCTCAACACAGTTTGGGCGGTGCCGAAGGTCGACTGGCCCGGCTTCGCGCCGAGGTATCTGCGGACCATCGCGGCGCTGTCCGTGCTCGGCTTGATCGTCGTCGTCACCGGCACGTCCGGAACGGCTGCCGGTGCGGCGCGGTCGTTGGGGTTCGACGGCATGCCGGCCCGGCTGGTCAGTTTCCTCGTCGGGACGGTGCTCGGCTTCGGTTTCTTCCTTGCCCTGTTCCGCGTCGCGGTTTCCCACTCGGTGCCGACGCGGGCGATGTTGCCCGGAGCGGCGATCAGCGCGGTCGGGTGGCAGTTATTGCTCACGCTCGCGAGCGTCGTCGTGGCTCACCAGCTGCGCCACGCGCAGGCTGTGGCCGGATTTTTCGGCGTCGTGCTCGGGCTGCTGTCGTGGCTGGCGCTGCAGGCGACGCTGATCATCTATGCGATCGAAGCCGATGTGGTCCGCACCAAACATCTTTGGCCGCGCAGTATCGTGCAACCCCCGCTGATCGAGGGGGACAAGTCCTACTACACGCAGGCCCTTCGAGCCGAGACCCGGCGCCCGGAGCAACGGCTCGACATCGAATACGAATCCCAAGAGCGAGACGACCACGAACCGACGCAGTGATCGTCAGCTGAGTGCACCGGCGGCGATCCGTGCCGCTACCTCGTCGGCGACGGCCAACGTGCCGGCGTCACTGGCGGCCGCGTAGCGATCGGCCGCCCTGTCATACCGCGCGCCGGCGATTGAGCCATGGTCGGCCGGGAGCTCGACGACCTCAACCGGCCACGCGTGTTGCTTTAGCAGTGAAGCGAATTCACGGCTCGCCGAGATCGGGACGACATCGTCGGCAACACCATGCAGCAGGGTGAACGGTGAAGTCTTCGCGCCTTTCGCCAACTGATGGCGCAGATCTTCTCCCGAGATCGGGTCGGGCACCATGAAAGCGCCGGCCAGACAGACGGTGTGAGTCACCGCGACACCGATGTCGGGTGCGCGGACCGTCAGACCCGCCGCCGCCAAACCACCCATCGACCACCCCACCAGCACCAGCCCGTCAGCATCGTCGCCCTGGTCGGTGGCGAACTGAACCGAGGCCGACAAGTCCTTGCGCCCACCGTCGTCGGCATGCGAATTCCAGTCGGGCACCACGACGCGTAAGCCATGTCCGGCAACCAGCGAGGCGAGCGGACGCATGGCGGCGCGGGCATTCGCCTGCTGGCCATGCCACATCAAGACGGTGCGCTGCCCTGCGTCGCCGAAAAGATCGGCCAGCCGCCCGGGCGCGTATTCAAGGGTGTCCACTCGACCAGTCTGCCTGCCGGCCGATCAGGTACGACCGGGGCCAGTAGCCCCGGCAGGGTCAGGCAGTTTTGTTGAGCAACGGTAAAAGCGAGGAACGGCGGGCGGAGATGGTGTCGGCGAAGTTGTGCAGCGCCTCATGCACCGAGGCAGCACCGGGAAACAAGGACTCTTCGTCGACGATGCGAAGCACCCGGCCCACGACGGGGCTGGCGACCAGCGCCCATTCCACGCCGGCAGTGCGGCAATCCTCTTCGATGCGGCGCAGCAACGTCACACCTTCGGAAGCGAAGTAGTCCACACCGCGCAAGTCGAGGACGAAAGCCTTGTCCGCCAAGATGAAGCGTCTGCTGTACCCGCTGACCTGATCGATGTTTTTCAGGTCGACTGCGCCACTGATCGTGACCACCGTGGCCAGCTGACGGCATTGGGCTCTCAGCTGGGCGCCGGCGCATTCGAACACCGGGCTGCCGTGCCGCGGCGGGTAACCGGAAGGGGCCGAGTCGATCGAAACGGTCATGAACGGCCTCACTTCTGACTTGGCGTTGGGCGCCACGGCTATCGAAGGGATAACCGATGACCCGAACGCTAGTCGCGGAAGTTAAGGCGACCGGGAGCAGGATTTAAAGGTCTGCTAAATATTTCTGCAGCTCTCAGCCGGGTCGTCTGTGGCGCTATCCGGGGTCAACGGCTCGGCAATCGGGTTGTGACCGGGCCACACGGTGTTGCCGAGCGCCTTGCGGGCGATCCACTGATACCCTCCGAACGCTGCCCTGTGGGCGGCGAGACCAGCAGGGGTCGCTAACGGGAAGAGTGTGGTGCGCAGCGGAGAGATCAAGGCCCTCACCGGTCTTCGCATCATCGCCGCCGTCTGGGTGGTGCTGTTCCATTTCCGGCCGCTGTTGCGGGAGGCGGCGCCTGATTTCAGCGACGCGCTCGCGCCGGTGCTGAACTGCGGCGCTCAGGGCGTCGACTTGTTCTTCATCCTGAGCGGGTTCGTGTTGACGTGGAACTACCTCGACCGGATGGGCTGGTCATGGTCCACGCGGGCAACCTTGCACTTCCTCTGGCTGCGGCTGGCTCGGGTGTGGCCGGTCTATCTGGTCACCTTGCACCTGGCGGCGTTGTGGGTGTTGTTCACGCTGCATGTCGGTCACGTGCCCACGGAACATGTTGATCAACTGACCGCGATCAGCTACGTGCGACAGATCCTGCTTGTACAGCTGTGGTTTCAGCCCTATTTCGACGGTTCGAGCTGGGACGGCCCGGCCTGGTCGATCAGCGCCGAGTGGTTGGCCTATCTGTTGTTCGGTGTCCTTGTTCTGGTGGTCTTCCGAATGGCTCATGTCACCAGAGCGCGCACCCTTGTCTGGCTGGCGTTTGCGGCGTCGCTTCCGCCGGTGCTGTTGCTGCTACTCAGCGGCCAGTTCTACACGCCGTGGAGTTGGCTGCCGCGCATCGTCATGCAATTCACCGCGGGAGCGCTGGTCAGTGTCGCGGTGGCGAGGTTGCGTTTGACTTCTCGCGCCCGACGCGTGGCCGGGTATGGGTCGGTGCTGCTGATCGCCGCCATCGTCGGCCTGATGTACCTGTTCGACGCCCATCCGCTCAGCGGGGTTCAGGACAGCGGGGGGCTCGTCGATGTGCTGTTCGTTCCGCTGGTGATGGCACTGTCCATCGGAACCGGCAGCCTGCCGTGGTTGCTGTCCACGCGGACAATGGTGTTCGGCGGGCAGATTTCATTCTGCCTGTACATGGTGCACGAACTGGTGCACACCGGGTGGATCTGGGCCGCGAAGCAGTTCGAGCTGACCCTGCACGGCACCGGCGGGAAGCTGGGTGTAGCCGGGCTGCTCGCGCTGGCCGTCGGTACCGCCGCCCTGCTGTTCTACCTTGTGGAAGAGCCGGCTCGACGCTGGATGCGCAAGCTGGTCGACGTCGGAAAGTTGAGAGCTGCCGAGCTTGTCGATGCGTCGGTCGACCCGGTGCGGGGCAGGCTGCAGTCGATCGACCGTGCGCTGGAAGCGCGAAGTAGAGCGGTGTCGGTGCGCGCCGGTTAGTCGCCTGCGGCCCAGTGCCCAACGTGGACCCACGTGTCGTTGGTCTGATTGCTCGTACGATGCCGCTTGAGCGACGTGCAGCGGCAGCATGTCGCCAGGAGGGGAGGCAGCAATGGGTCGGGCGGCCTTATTGGTCTTCTCACTGATCCTGGTGTGCGGCGACACAGCGGGCAAGGCTCCCGGTTTTACCCGCGCCGTTGACTTGCTGACGTTGGGTTCGCCGGTGAACCATGTTGCGGTGATCGGTGATTCCTACACCACCGGCACCGATGAGGGCGGTTTGGGAGGCAACGCGTGGACGGCTCGCGCGTGGCTCGCGCTGGCGCACGACGGCGTGCAGGTGGCACCCGATGTCGCATCTGAGGGCAGAGCCGGTTATGCGGTACCCGGAGACCACGGCAGCGAATTCGAGGACCTGACCGCCCGCGCGGTGCACCCCACCGATGGCCTGGTGGTGTTTTTCGGGTCTCGCAATGACCAGGATGTGGATCCGGCGCTGCTTGCCGACAAAGCGCACGGCGCCTTCGATCTTGCTCACCGCATCGCGCCGTCGGCGAGGCTACTGGTGATCGGGCCGCCGTGGCCGACCGCCGATCCGCCGGAAGATGTGCTGGCCGTGGACGATGTGCTCACCGGCCAGGCCGCGGGCGCGGGCGCCACGTATGTCGATCCGCTCGCCGAGCACTGGTTCGTCGACAGGCCGGATCTGATCGGCCCGGACGGTATTCATCCCACCGATGCCGGACACGAATACATGGCCGAGAAAATCGCCCCGTTAATTCAAGCGCAACTGCCGTACCGCACTTGAATCGGGCGAGGCGTCCGCCGACGCAGTTGGCAAGCGCACCTTGTCAACTGAGCATTGTGGCGTTTTGCACTCCCGTCGCGTGGGTATTGCTAGCCGGTCTAGGCAGAGAGGGAGGGCTGATGAGATACCCGGTGAGGACGGCGGCCGTGCTATTCGGCGGCGCGGCCATACTTTCGTTGACGGTCGGCTGCGGCGGCGGCGACAAAGGTGGCAAGACGTCGACCACGAAGAGCACCACCACCACAACCATCAGTGTCAGCGCGCCATCAGCCACGTCACCTGCTCCCAGCGGTAGCGGCAGCCCGGGTACCGGTGGCGGCGGCGCTCCCGGCGCCACGGGTGGTGGCGGCCCGAACGGCGGAGGTGGCGGCGTGCCCGGCGGTCCCAGCGGTGGCGGCGGGCCCGGCGGCGGGTCGGGATGTGTGCCCGGCGTGGGCTGCGGTGGCGGCGGCCCCGGCGGTGGCAGCGGCTGTGCGGGCGGCGTCTGCGTCAACGTGCCTTGAGGCCGCGATGCGCAGCTGACGATTGCTGCGCGATCGCTGACCTCGACGGCTCAGGCGCCGCGCGGACTAATTCTGCTTGCTGATCAACCGCGACAACGCCACGCGGTCAGACGCCAGCAGCTCCTCGATGCGGGGCCGGTTCACCTCGGCGACGATGATCTCTCCGACCTCTTTGTGCACGTCGCTGAAAATGCCGTGGGACTTCATCTTTTCGGTCTGATAGATGTTGTCCTCGGTGGGGGTGACGTAGTAGACCGCATCGGCTTTGAAGCGGTGCACCAGCCAGAGGTGAATCAAGGTCATCAAGCGCTTCTGCCGCAACTTCTCGGCGAAGGTGTTCTGGTCGCGGACGGTCAAGATGCTGCGGCCGTGCCGGTCTTTGATCGGGTCGACGATCACATTGGCCAGTTGTTCGTCGCCGTCACCGTGAATACCCAGCTCGAGCACGTCTGAGCCGGCACGGCGGGGTCGCAGCTGCACGCGCATTTTCTCCGACAGCCCGTAATGCTCGCTCCACAGGCTCAGCCACTCCTCGAGCAGCTTCTTGGGCACCTCGGTCTGCACCAGATGCTGATGCTGCGTGGAGCCCTTCCCCATGGACTTCGTGGTTGCCGTGCGCCCGGAAGAGGCAGCCAACGCCGCATCGCTGCGCGGCCCCCCGACGAGGGTTTGCGGTGTGCGGTAAGGCGATTCGACGAGGCGCATCTTGCGCTGCAACCGCGCCAGCGCCAACATGCCGTCCTGTCGGAGCGCGGTCGCGAACTCCTCGGAGGCGACACCGTCGACCTGATGGCCGCCGTAGGTGATGAAGTTGAAGACGAACCCCATTTTGCCGAGCTCCTCGGGAAAAGCTCGCATCTCCTCGTCGGTCATCCCGGTGGTGTCCCAGTTGAAGGACGGCGACAAGTTGTAGGCCAGCATCTTGTCGGGGAACTGGGCGTGGATCGCCTCGGCGAACTCGCGGGCATCGACCAGATCCGCGGTCTTTGTCTCCATCCACAAGATGTCGGCAAACGGTGCCGCGGCAAGGGACTTGGCGATCGCATACGGAATGCCGCCGCGAATCTGGTAATAGCCTTCTGGGGTTTTCGCCCGCTCACAGTCCCAATCCGGGTCGGCACCCAGCTCCCGCGCCTTCTCCTGTGCGGTGTAGAGCGATGCACGCTCGGCGAAGCTACGCCAGTCGGCGACGCTCATGTCCCGGGGCTCGCCATCGCCTTCGCTCTCGGCGAATTCGAGCAATTCGGCCACGGCCTCGCCGTAGGTCATCAGTCCGGCGTCTTCCTGCCAGGCGTCGACGAACTTGGACTCGATCTTGTCGTAGATCGCGTCGACTGACCGGGCTGCGCCGTTGTGCTGCCCGGCCGCGGTCGCCTCGGCAATGGCCTTCGCGATGCCCTGGCGCTCCAGCCAGGCGTCGGCAGCGGCGTACTCCCCGTCGGGCAGCGCATACAGCAGATGCCCGTTGATCTCGGTGAATCCCAGGTCGTAGAAGCGGCGCATCATGGCCAGGAAACAGGCTTTGTACGACGGGATCTTGAGATTTGTGGTGCCGAGCAGGAAGGGTTGGTCGCGCTCGTCGGCGCGGCTGTCGATGAGGTTGCCCGCCTCGGCGTCGGTGCGCGCGACGATGATGCCGGGCACCCGCATGACGTCGAGCTGGAAGCGGGCGGTGTTGAGCCGCTTGATCTGCTCATCGGACGGGACCAGGACTTTGCCGCCCTGATGACCGCACTTCTTGGTGCCCGGACGCTGGTCTTCGATGTGGTATCCCGGGACGCCGGCCTCGACGAAGCGGCGAATCAGATTCCGCACGTGCGGATCACCGCCGTGGCCGGTGTCGGCGTCGGCGATGATGAACGGCCGATAGTCGGTCGCCGGCGTTGCCGCCCGCTCGGCGTCGCTCAGCCGCAGGCGTAGGTACTGCTGATTGCGGTCGGCGGTGAGCAGGGCGCGCACCAACCCGGCGGCTTCTTCGGGCACCTGGCTCAGCGGATAGCTGGCCAGGTCCGGGCCGGGGTCTTCGGTGGTCGAACCCTTCGCCGACGTCGCCCAGCCGCCGAGGTAAATCCCTTCGATGCCCATTCGCTTCATCGTCACGGCCTGGCCGGGCGAGTAAGGGCCGAACGTCGTGATGCTCTTGCGCTCGGCGAACAATTCGCGCAGCCGGGAGAAGAAAGCCCCGGCCGCCTCGCGGGCGACGGTGTAGTCGGTGGGAATCGTGCCGCGCTGCTCTGCTACTTGGCGTGCTGAATACAGGCGAATGATGCCCTCGAACCGCGGACTGTCGAGGTATCGCTGCGTGGCCGCGATGTCGTTGTCGAATGGTGTGGCGGCTTGTGCATCGGCTTCGATGGTGGTGGCCATGGGGATTTACACTCCTGTTCAGCGCGCGTTCGCTCCGATGACCAAGTCTATCCTTGCGCCGTTACGCCGCTTGTACTTGCCGTTTTCGCCGGACCGGCCCGAATGACGGCGACTGGTGTTATCGACCATGGTGTGGGGTAACACGAAGTGGTGTCGCAGACCATGGAATCCCGGATCCCGATCGCCGACGCGTCCGCCTGCGCCGAGGCTGTCGCACGGGCCCGCAGGGCCGCGGTCAGCTGGGCCCGCACACCGGCCACCGAGCGGGCTGCGGCGCTGAGCGCGGCAGCAGCCGATGTCCGGGCTGCCGCCGACGAACTGGCTGAACTCAACGAATCCGAAACCGGCAAGCTGAAAGCCGACGCCCTGGGCGGGGTGGCGGCTGGTGCCGGAACGCTCGTGCAGTACGCCGAGCTGGGGCCGCTGCACCGGGGACGTAGCCTGCAGGGTGCTTGGACGGCAACCGACCTCATGCTGACCGAACCTCGCGGCGTGGTCGCGGTGCTGACGCCGTGGAACGATCCGGTCGCCGTGGCCGCCGGGCTGCTGGGCGCCGCGCTGGTCACCGGAAACACCGTGGTGCACAAGCCCAGTGAGCGCTGCCCGCGCACCGGCCGGCGATTCGCCGAACTGGTGGCCGGCCGGCTGCCCGACGGGGTGCTCGAAATCATCGACGGCGACGCAACGGTCGGCGCCCAACTGACCACGGCCGAGCAGGTCGACGTCGTGGCTCACGTCGGCAGCAGCGCCACCGGCCGGCAGATCGGCCGCGCCTGCGCGGACCGCGGCGCCAAGGCGCTGCTGGAAAACGGCGGCAACGACGCCCTGATCGTCGACGCCGGCGTCGATCCGCGGTGGGCGGCCGGGCAGGCCGCTCTCGGAGCTTTCGCCAACGCCGGACAGATCTGTGTGTCGGTGGAGCGCATTTACGTTGTCGAGTCGGTGGCCGCGGCGTTCGTCGACTCGCTGGTCGACGAGGCCCGCGACTGGGCCGGCCGGATCGGCCCACTGGTGGACGAACGCCAACGCGATCAGGTGCACCGGCACGTTACCGAGGCGGTGCGGGCCGGGGCGCGGGTGTTGATCGGTGGGGCGCCACCACCGGGAAGCGGCGCGTTCTACCCACCGACCGTGCTGGCCGATTGCAGCGGGGGAATGTTGGTGTTTGAAGAGGAGACGTTCGGCCCGGTCGCCCCCGTCCGCGTCGTGCCCGATTTCGACACCGCGTTGGCCGAAGCGGCCGACGACCGCTACGGGCTAGCCGCCACCGTGTTGACCGCGGACATGGCCCACGCGCAGGCGGCGTGGCGTTCTCTTCCGGTGGGCACCGTGAAGATCAACGCGGTCTTCGGCGGAGCTCCCGGCGGGGCTTCCGAACCGCGGCGGGCCAGCGGAACCGGCTTCGGGTTCGGGCCGGAGCTGCTCGACGAGATGACGGCGATGAAGGTGGTGCACTGGTCACCGCCCGGCGACGATGCAGAGCGCGCAGCGCGATGAGGAGGAACCGGGCAATAGAGCACCGCCCGGCGACGATGCAGAGCGCGCAGCGCGATGAGGAGGAACCGGGCAATAGAGCACCGCCCGGCGACGATGCAGAGCGGGCAGCGCGATGAGGAGGAACCGGGCAATAGAGCACCGCCCGGGCAATAGAGCACCGCCCGGCGGCTGAGCGGTTAGCCGTTGCCGCCCTTCTTGACTTTGAGCACCCGCTTGCGCAGTCCCTCGGTGGCAGTGTCCATCAAACCTTTCGCGCCTCTCTTGATCAGGAAGCCCGGCACCGGCGCGACGAGGTCGACGGTGAGATCGAGACGAACTCGGGTCGCGGCGTCCTGCGCACCCTCGGGCGTCAGTGTGTAGCGACCCTCCTGTGCGCGTTGTTGCTTGGAGGTCAGCAGTTTCCAGCTGACGCCGTCGTCGTGCACGGAGTAGGCCAATTCCTGCTCGTCGCTGAGGCCCACGAGTTTGACCACCTGCCGCGACTTGCTCGGGTGGCCCTGATCGTCACGCTCGAGAACTTCGACGGTCTGGTGAATCGAGGACCACTCCGGCAACGTTTCGATGTCGAACAGCACCGCCATGATCTCGTCGGAGGTTGCTTCAATGACGACTTCGCGCGACTCGGTGACTGCCATGCCGCACAGTTTCCCGGCACGACAGGGCGCGAAACAAGTTGCGGCCGGGATGGTTCGTTTAGGCGATCCCACGGCGGGTAGCACTCAGGGGTCAACAATTCACGATGAACGGAGAGACCATGGCAACCGGTGAAACCGGCTTCGGTGATGTGGAGTACGACCTCATCACGCTGCAATACCACTCGCTGAAAGCCGGGCACGACTACGGACAGTACGTTCGCGACGCGAAGAACGCCAACCTTGACGACGTGGCGTCGTTTTTCGAAGAGGTCATGTCGCAGGATTCGGAGCGAGCCAAGCGCTGCCACGAACTGCTCGCCAAGCTCGAAAAGACGTCCTAGGATCAGCACGGCGTCCAAACTCTCTCGGCGCTAACAGCTTTGGCATGAAACACGGGTCACCCGGTGATACCAGTGTGGCCTGCAGCGAATAGCGGCACGGGCTGGGCCACACCGCCAGCCCGTGCGGCTCGTCGCCCACTTTGATTGTGCGCAACAGTGATCCGTTTGTCGTGGACATGTCCGGGCTGCCACCGCCGGGCCGTCACGCCGTGATCGGGGCGCCGGTATAGGCGTCGAGCCCGGGACCGCACGGCTCGCCTTCGTGGCTTTATCTGCGGAACGGCCTTCGCCCCAGAACGCCTTCGGTAGTTTCGCATCGTGCCGCACCTGATGAACCGCCAAGTCCTGTTGCGTCGTCGCCCGCTGGGGCTGGTCCAGCCTGCCGATACCGAACTGATCGTCTCGGCGGCGCCCGAGCCGGCCGACGGCGAAGCGGTGGTTCGCACCACCTATGTCGGAATCGATGCGGCTGCCCGAACCTGGCTCGACGATCAGCAGGGCTATCTTCCGCCGGTGCAGCTCGGCGAGGTGATTCGTGCCGCAGGCATCGGTGAAGTCGTCCAGTCACGCTGTGACGCGTACGCCGTCGGTGATGTGATCACCACGCTGACCGGATTTCAGGAGTACGTGCTCGTCCGCGACGACGTGTTCAGCACACCCATCCCCGGCAGGGACTCGGTCGATCAACTGGCGGTAATGTCGGTCTACGGGCCGACCGGGGCCACCGCCTATATCGGAATGACCGACGTCGGTCGTCCGCAACCCGGCGAGACGGTGGTGATCTCCGCAGCCGCGGGCGCGACCGGGTCGGTGGCCGGGCAGATCGCCAAGATCGCCGGTGCCCGGGTGGTGGGTATCGCCGGCGGGCCCGAGAAGTGCCTTGCGGTGGTCGAGGACTTCGGTTTCGACGCGTGCATCGACTACAAGAACGACGACCTGGTGGCAGCACTCAAGCACCATTGCCCCGAGCGGGTCGATGTCTACTTCGACAACGTCGGCGGGCCGATCCTCGACGCGGTGCTGGGCCGGCTGGCGCCGAAAGCACGCGTCGTGATGTGCGGCATCATCTCCAGCTACCTGAGCGGCGAGCACCCCGGGCCGGCCAATTATGTCAACCTGCTGGCCAAAAGCGCGTTGATGCAGGGCTTCAACGCGCTCGACCAGTGGGGTCGCTTCGACGAGGCGTTCGCCGCGCTCCGCCGATGGGAGCAGGAGGGGCGGATCGCGCACCGCCAGACCATCTTCGAGGGCATCGAGTCGTGCGTCGACGCCCTCAACGGGCTGTTCACCGGAGCCAATATCGGCAAAATGCTGGTCAGACTCTCCTGAAGCCGACCAATCACTCCTCGATTTCGCCGGGAATCGCGCGTTCGAGCTGCGCCTGAGCGCGGCTCGGCAACACGATCAACCCCTCGAGTTCCTTGTGAGCGAGGTCGTAGGCGTGTTGACGCTCTTGTGGAGTCGCCCCAGCATCCGACACCACCCGAATCAGCCGCTGAGCGCGCGCGATCCGCTGCTGGTGTTCGTCGGAGAAGTCGCTGCGGCGGCGCCGGATCGCCTCGGCTTCTGCGACATTGAAAGCGCTGGCATAGTCTTCGACGGCGGCGAGATACCGGTCCGCGGTTTCCGGGTCGTCGAGCAGATCTTCGGCCTTCGCCGGCCGCAGCAGATCTGCCCGGAGCTTGGCCTTGTGGAAGCTCATGGTGAGTTGGTGACCCATGTCGGTCATCAGCGGGAAGTCCAGCAGCTTGCCGAGGTCGAGTTCGTACTCGAGCCACCGCGCGTCCGTCCGGCTGTGCTCCTCGACGACGCGCCTGATCGACGTCCAACGGGCCGCCGGGTTGCTCGCCGAGCGGTCGCGCGGCACGCTCAGCGGCGCGGTGTCGTCCTCTCTCACCCCTGCAGGCCCCCGGGCGGGCCGGCGCCGGTTGGCGGAGAACGCCCGGAGCGCGGCGGCGATCATGCCGGCCAGCGGCAGGATCAGCAGCAGAAGCTCCGCCAGCCGGAACAACAAGCCCATACCGCGATGATGCCACCAGCTTCGCCGGGGTCCCGCCGGTCAGATGACTTTCAACTCCACAGGTACAGGCGGGGAAGCGAACCGCGCTGGGCTGCCTCTCGGGGAAACGAAATAGGCGCATCGACTCCGGCGAGCGTGACGCTGATCGAGGTCGAATCAGCCGAGACGGCGACGATAGTCCCGATGTCGTACTTCTGCTCGTCCTCCCATTTGACGGTCGCGCGTTGGCCGAGATGCACAGCCGAAAGGTTCTCGGGCGCTATTTGAGTCGGTCGGGGCGGCGCGGCCGGCTCCCCGCTGTTGCCACGGTCTTGAGCCGGTATCCGCCCAGAATCCTCGGACCAGGCACGGTCATCGCCGAAGTACTCGACATCGTCGCTGGTTTGCCCCAGTCGATCCATCGCGGACTTTGTTTTGCCCGAAACAGGCGCGTCGTCCACCCAGAGTTGCCAACCCTTGGGTGGTGGCGGCCACGAGGGATCCGGAGACCACTCCGCTGACGGCGACCAACCCTCCGGTGGCTTCGGCCAATTCGGCGGGGGGTTGTATCGCATCAGCAATCACCGGCCTCACGGGTTGAGAATCGAACCACTCAACGCTACTCGTTCAGGGCGTCCTGCAATTCCCGCACGTGATCTTGGGTCTGCTGCAGTAGCGGCCGCAAAGCTTCGGCGACATCCGGTAGCCCCAGGCCATTAGCCTCCATCACCCGCTGCCGGTAACGCTGCAGCTGACGCTCTTCGAGTTCCTTGTCGGCTTTCAACGCCGCCGCTCCGTCCGAAGCGTCCGGTATGTCGGGCACCTTGACCGTTGGCGTACCACCCAGAAAGTCGATTTGCTGAGCGAGGATCTTCGCGTGCTGCAGCTCCTGGGTGAGGTGGTTGTTCAGCTCTTCCACGATTGAGTGGTACTCCGGGCCTTTGACCGTGGCGGTGTGTTGGATGTACTGCACGATCGATTGGTATTCGGTGCCCAGATCTTCGTTGAGCCGTGCGATGAAGGTGTCCATGTCCATGTGGCTAGGTTTCCCAAGACTTCCTGCCGAAGCAAGCCCTGGTCGCCGCCGCAGACGAGCAGGGCAGCCGAGCGAATGTGAACTACGTTGCTGCACAGCGCTTCTGAAAGCCTTATCGTTCATCACAGCGAGTTGCGACAACCAGCTCTGCACAGATCATCGCGCCCTGTTTTAGGCTTACCCCATGACGGACCATGACCGCACCGCCGCCCGCCGCGAAATCGCAGATGCGCTGCTCACCGCGCTGGAACGTCGGCATGAGGTGCTCGACGTGATCGTCGAGGCGGAAGACAGCCCGGCCGCGGTGGCGGCTATCGCAGCTTTGCTCGGTACGTCGCGACTCGGCGGCGAAGCGGTGATGGCGATGTCGTTTGATCAACTCACCAAGAAGGCGCGCCGCATGATTGCCGGTGAGCTGGACAACTTGAACACGCAGCTGAGCTTCGCTCTCACCGAGCGACCGGCAAGCTCGGGACAGACGCTGGCACTGCGCGCTTTCAACGGCACCTCGGACCGCGACATCTTCGCCGCGCGCACCGCGGAAATCGGGGCGGCCGGTGACGGGTCCGGTGGTCCGGCCGGAAGTATTGACGACGAGATCCGGTTGGCGTTGGAGCGGGTCGGGGCCGAGGAGGCCGCGTGGTTTGTCGCCGAGGAGGGCACCGACAAAGTCGGAATGGTCTTCGGCGAGTTGCTGCACAGCGAGGTCAACGTCCGGGTGTGGATTCATCCCGATCACCGTAAGAAGGGTTACGGCACTGCCGCGCTGCGCAAAGCGCGCATGGAGATGGCGGCGTATTTCCCTGCGGTGCACATGGTCGTTCGCGCCCCCGGCGCCCCGCCGATCTAGCAGCCGATCGGAGAAGCAAAGCTTTCCTCTCTCGAGCCGTCCAACAGAGTTAAGGTTCTCCAAGCAACTCGACTGCAAGGAGAGTTCGATGGCGAAGCTGAGGTTCGGCTATTTCATCGCACCGTTCCACCGGGCGGGCACCAATCCGACCCTGGCCTTGCAGCGGGACCTGGAATTCGCCGAACACATCGACGCGCTCGGCTTCGACGAGGTGTGGTTCGGTGAACATCACTCGGCGGGCAGCGAAATCATCAGTTCGCCGGAAGTTTTCATTGCCGCCGCGGCGCAGCGAGCCAAGCGGATCCGGTTCGGCACCGGTGTCATCTCGCTGGCCTATCACAACCCATTGTGGGTGGCGGACCGGTTGATGTTGCTGGATCACCTGACGCACGGCCGGGTGATCGGCGGCGTCGGACCCGGTTCGCTGCCCACCGATTCAGCGATGATCGGGCTGACGCCCACCGACACCCGCGAGCTTCTCGAGACGAACTTGGACATCGTCGTTCGCCTGCTGGCCGGGGACACGGTGACTGCGAAGACACCCACTCACGAGCTCTTCGATGCCCGGCTGCAGCTTGCGCCGTATTCCGAGGGCGGCATCCCGCTGGCCGTCGCTGCGGTTGCCTCGCCGACCGGCGCACGGCTGGCCGGCAAACACGGCATCGGGCTGTTGTCCATCGGCGCGACGCTGACGATCGAAGGTTTCGACGCTCTTGCCTACCACTGGAGCATCGTCGAAGAACGCGCCGCAGCCTTCGGTACTGGTGTCGACCGCGGGGACTGGACTTTGGTCGGGCCGTTCCACGTCGCCGAGACCGATGAGCAGGCCCGCGCCGACGTGAAGTTCGGCATCGAGTCGTGGTTTCGGTATTTCCAGCGGGTGGCGGCATTCCCTCAAATGACGATGGCGGGGGACCAGCTCGACGAGATGATCGACATGATCAACGACAACGGCGCCGGCGTCATCGGCACACCGGAGCGGGCCCGCGCCCAAGTGCAGCGATTGTGGGATAAGTCCGGTGGGTTCGGCTGCATGCTGCAGATGGGTCATGAGTGGGCAAATCCCGCGGCGACCAAGCGGTCGGCCGAACTTTTCGCCGCTGAGGTGATGCCGCACTTTCAAGGCTTGGCGCAGCCGACATTGGATGCCGCTGCGCGGGCCAGCGAAGTGCGGGAAGACCTCGCACAGACGCAACTTCAGGCGATCGACCACATGGTCAAGAAATACCAAGGCGAGGTCGCCGCGGGATCGTCGCCTGGAGTCAGTTGACTCCGATGGCCTCTTGCGCGATGCCGGCCAGCCGGGTCTGCGCGGCAGACACTACCCGTGAACGGTTGCGGTGTGCCTCCTCGTAAGCAACCACCACACGGATGTCCTTGGCGTCGGTGAGGTCCTTGACCGCGCTGACCGCGTCGGTCTGGTTGAGCTGGTCGTAGTCGGCGATAGGAAGCTCATCAGCGTTCAGCACACCGACGCGGCTGCGCGTCGCGTGTAACTTGTCGGCAGCGCCACTGCTTCCGTCATTGCGAATGACCTTCTCCGCTGTTTCCAACGCGACGTCCCGTGCGGCCACAGCGGCTTTGGTTGCCACGTCGCCCGCGTGAGCGCCGCGGTTGACCAGGTCTTTGATCGCCGGCCGTGTTGACCGGACAGCCTCAACGGCGCGGTCGACTCCGCGGGTGGACCAGTTGAGCGGCAGGTTGAAGAGCTTCACCACTGAGCCGGTGGCCGCCTGCACGGGTGTGCGTCGCAGCGCCGCCGGGCCGCCTAGGGCGTCTTCGGCCAGCACGGTGGTCAGCCACTCGACCGTTGCCGCGTGCGCGGTGATGAGCCGCGTCGCGAGCTTCTCGACGTCCTTCTGCTTCGCCGCGACCGCGAGGGCTTTGATGTAGCGGGAGCGGTCCAACAGCTGGTCTTCGAGGGCAAGGTCACCCAGCAGCGCCTCGCTGAACGGTTGGGCTTGCTCGGTCAGCGCCTTCACCGCGGCGGTCGCGCGGCCCAGGATCGGCCCAACGATGTCGGGGTAGCCGCCGAGGTCCCGAACGGCCGCCTCGATGGCCTCCGCGCGCTCGCGCCCGTTGGCCGCGTTCTGGATCAGCTCGCGTCGCACGGCCTCGGTGCGGGCCTGCACGATTCGCGTTTCAGCAACTTGAATTTCGGTGTGCGTCAGGTCCAATACCGTTCGCAGCTGCGCCAAAAGTGTGGCGATTTCCGATGTAGGCAAGACATTTCCCCCTTGAGGATCTAGGTTTTCTGGTCGGCGTGCCCACGCCAACCGGTCGGCTACCCGCCGCGGCGGGCCGAGTAACGGTTAATCGCGAGTTGTGAAAAATGTCTCTCTCAGGCACCGCCGTGCGCGCCGAAAGAGCCCGGGACGCCACGCCGTCGCTCTAAAGTGAAGGCCTATGGCGACCTCGTCAACCCCCTGGGGCGAGGAGTGGCGAGGTCGGTCGCATCAGCCGCAGCTGTGGGACCAGTCCCTGAGCCGCAGGCGCGCGCGACGGATGAGCCGGCGTTTCGCCGGTGTGGGAGTGGGCATACCGGCCACCCGGCTCCGGCAGATAGCGGCGGGTGCGCCATTCGCGTCCGAGGAACTGGTGGACGTGAAATTCGCGTTGTGGGCAGCTGAGCTGAAGCGCCAGGAACGCCACGCCCAGCTCAAACGCGCGCAACGACGCGTGGTGCACTGGCTGATTGTCGGCGGCCTGGTCTTGGCGGCACTGAACCTGCTGCTCTGTATGGCCTACGTCTTCGTCAGCCTGGCGCTACATGAGTCGGCTCTGTGAAACTCGAGGGCGCGCGTTCGGCCTAGTTTCTGGACGGCACCGGTTGGTCGGCGTGCCGCACGTCGCCCCCGGTGCCGGCCCCCATTGTGGCGGCTTTGCCGCGGGCCAGTGCCCACGTCGCGCCGATGACGACCACCGCGGCAGCTGCCAGCGCGAAGATCCTGGGGCCTTGGGTGTCAAGAGTCTCGTCGAGCATGGTCACCCCGAGCGCTGCCGCCACCACGGGTTCAGCCACGCTCACCGTGGGCATCGAGGCAGTCAGCGAGCCCGCCCGAAACGCTGATTGCTGAAAAATCATCCCGGCCAGCGCGGTTGCGATCCAGGCGTACAGCTCGGGCGCTCGCAGCACGGTCGTGAAGCCCTCACCGAACATGTCGACCACACCCTTTGTCAGCACGGCCAACACCGCCAACGACGACCCTGCCACCACTCCGAGCAGGATGGCTGCGACGGGCCGACCGTGCCAGATCCGTGCGCCCACGATGCAGAGGGCGAGCACCGGAGCCATCACCGCGCTCACCGTGATCCATGCGGTCAGTGAGCCCTGCGAGTGGCCGGCCTTCGGGTCGCCGGCCACCAGGAACACGGCCAACGCCAGGGCCAGCAGAGTTGCCGATGTCCATTCCCAGCCGGTGATCCGGTGGTGGGTCGATCGTGCATAAATCGGCAGGGCGAACAGCAGCGCCGTCACCTGCAGTGCTGTCACCAGCGTCACCGAGCCCAGCCCGAGCGCCGCAATCAACAGGCCGTAATTGGCGACAGCGCCGGCGCTGCCCAACCACCAGCGGGAATCGCGTAAGGATCTGCCGAACAGCGCGAAATGGCCGACCCGTTCGTTGGTGATTTCCTGCGCGGAGCGCTGCCGTACCACGCTGCCGATCGCCGACGCCAATGCTGCAAGTAGCGCGAGCAACGCCGCGATACCCGCTTCCGGCATGACTGGCCTCCTTGCCAAGTTTGTACCACGGAGCGGTCAACATACACGCACGGTGCGCTCACAATCCGTTTTCTCCGACCCGCTGAACGTTGCCGTGTCGGAACTGGGCACACTTAGCTCATGGCACAGATAACGATGCGCGGAAATCCGGTTCACACGGTTGGCGACCTACCGGCGGTCGGGTCCGCGGCTCCGGGCTTTACCCTGACCGGCGCCGACCTCGGCAGGGTCAGCAGCGACGATTTCCGCGGTAAGCCGTTGGTGTTGAACATTTTCCCGTCCGTCGATACCCCAGTGTGCGCAAGCAGCGTGCGGACCTTCAACGAGCGCGCCGCCGGCGGTGGGCTTTCTGTGCTGTGCGTCTCGAAAGACCTGCCGTTCGCGCAACAGCGATTCTGCGGCGCAGAAGGCATCGAAAACGTCAAAACGGCGTCCGCATTTCGCGACAGCTTCGGCGAGGACTACGGCCTCACCATGGCCGACGGTCCGATGGCTGGGCTGCTTGCCCGTGCCGTCGTGGTCGTCAGCGCCGACGGTAACGTCGCCTACGCCGAATTGGTGCCCGAGATCGCGCACGAGCCGGACTACGACGCGGCGCTCGCAGCGGTCAGTCCCTGATCACGGGCGGCCTCACACCGGCCAGCGGTCACGTCGATAAGCCGCGTCGAAAAACATCCATTCGTAACGCGCGGTGGTCGCGAAGTGCCGGCGTGCGACGGCCTCGTCGGCCTGGTTGAGCGACGCTCCGGTCCGGTCGGCCACAGTCAGAACCTGCTCTACCGTCGCGGCGAACTCTTCAGCGCCGTAACTGTCGATCCAACGCTGGTAGCGATGATCCGCGGAGCCGCATGCACGCAGCTGCGCGCCGACCTCGGCGTAGATCCAGTAACAGGGAAGTATCGCGGCCAGCCCGTCGGCGAAGCTGCCCCGGTAGGAAGTGGCGAGCAGATAGCTGGTGTATGCCTGGGTCACCGGCGTCGGCGGCGCCGCGTCGACGGTGCCGGGATCCAGCCCGAGTTCAGGTAACAGCACGGCGTGCAGCGCGAGTTCCACCTCGAAGACGTCGGCCGCGTGGCGGGCGAACATCGCCGTGTCGGCCAGCGTAGGCGCCTTGGCGGCCACGACCGCCAGTGCGCGGGCGTAATCACGCAGATAGTGCGCATCCTGCGCGACGTACTGCGCGAACACCGCGGAATCGAGACTGCCGTCGGTGAGCCCAGTGAGGAACGGGTGGTGCAGGATCGCGGCGAACGTCGGCTCGATTTCGCTCCACAGCCGGGTGGACCAAGAGTCGGGATCGGCGGCGCCGATTCGCGGACGCGGTCGGGTCATGGCAGCGGCCGCTCATACACTTACCCATCATGGGCATGCCGCTCGGTTTTGCGCCGTGGATTGTCTATTGGGTGCTGCTGGCTAACGCGCCGTTCGCCGCTGCGGCAGTGGTCGCCTTGGCTGTCGCTCTCGCCGCACTGCTGGTCGGCCGGGGCAGATGCGCACCGGGGCGCACGCTCGACATCGGCGCTGTCGCGACCTTCGCGGCGCTGGCTGTCCTCACAGTGTCGTCGAACCAGTCGTTTTTGGAGCGGTGGCTGCAGCCGCTGAGCACCGCCGGAGTCCTTGTGACTGCCCTGGCCGGCATGTTGATCGGTAAGCCGTTTGTCCGGGAGATCGCCGGTGTAGGCCAGCCGGCAGCGCTGGTCAACAGTGAGTCCTTCGGCCGAACCACCAGTCGGCTGACCTGGATCTGGGTTGCCACTTTCGCCGGTATGACGGTGTCGTCCTCGATCCCGCCGATCGTGCGGGGTGACGCCACGGTGTTGGACACCACGACACCGCTGTGCGTCGTCTGTTACTGGGTCATTCCGTTTTCCCTGCTCGGATTGGCGCTGTTGGCGCCACGGCTGCTACCCGACCCGCTGATCGCCCGCGCCGACGATGCGCCCCGCAAGACCACGTTCGTGGCCTACTCCGAAGCGACCATCGACGAGCTCTACTACCTGGCTCAACAGCACGCCAACCGGGAAGTCGGCGCCGGACAGGAGGCGTACGACGTCAAGGTCGGTGGCCTGGGCACCCCGCTGGTCGGAGACGAGGGCCGAAAATCCTGGCCCTCGACGTACAAGGTGCGCGAGGCCCGGCGGTAGTGCGCTAGGCGCGGCGCACCGACCACCATTGCCACAGGCCGAGCATCAGCATCACGTCCCCGGCGGCGGCCAGCGCCCAATTGCCCGCGGCGCTCAGCGGCAACAAGTGGAACAGCGCCGCTGCCCACGCCACCGGCGCGAGCACCAGATTGACCATGGCGAAGCTGCGCACCAGGGTGCGCGGCGTGGGGCGCACCCGCTGCAGTCCCCACAGCAGGCCGATACCGAGGGCAAGAAAGCTCAGCCCGCCGGCGACCAAGGCCATCCGCGGCGCGCTCCACCACTGACCGAGGGGCCCGGACAGTGCCGCGACCGTCGCACCCGCGAGGGTCCAGAAGGCCAGATCGGCAAAGATCGGTTGCCAGCGCCGGTCGGCGCGGCGGAAATCAACGGAAATCGATTCGCTTGTCATGCGCCCATTGTTCGGCCGCACTCACTGCCAACTCCACCTGCGGCACTGCCAGATGCTGCCAGACGTCGCTGCTCCCAGGCTTTTGCCAGCCGGGTGCCCGAAGATGGTCCGGTACGCTGAAGTCGTCGTTGATGGGTCGGTGAAGTTTTCGTGGGAGGTATTCGGCATATGGTCAAGCTGTCCATGACGAAAGTGGCGGGGGCGGTCGGCGGCCTGGCATTGTCGTTGGCCGCAGGAGCCGGGATCGCGTCCGCGGATCCCGATCTTGGTCCGGTCGTCAACACCACCTGCAACTACAACCAGGTGGTGTCAGCACTCGGCGCACAATCGCCCGATGCCGCCGCGAAGTTCAACAATTCGCACTACGCGAAGAAATGGTTGAACGACTTTCTCGCCGCCCCGACGGATCAGCGCCAGCAAATGATCGCGGAGGCCCAGAGCTACCCGGCGGCGCAGCCGTACCTCGGACTTGTTTCTCAGGTCGCCAACACCTGCAACAACTACTGAGCAATTTTCGACAGAACACCCCGCGGGCCGGCGGCGCGCGGGGTGTTCTGATCGATGAGTGAGTCGTGTTAGTTGATGTCGAACCGGTCGCTGTCCATGACCTTGACCCACGCCGCGACGAAGTCCTCGACGAACTTGTCCTTGGCGTCGTCCTGTGCGTATACCTCGGACAGGGCACGAAGCACCGAGTTCGAGCCGAACACCAGGTCGTTGGCGGTCGCGGTCCACTTCTGGGCGTCCGATGCGCGGTCGTGGCCCTCGTAGACGTTCTCGGTGTGCTCCGACGGCTTCCATTCGATGCCCATGTCGAGCAGGTTGGCGAAGAAGTCGTTGGTCAACGCGCCCGGTGTCTCGGTGAAGACACCGTGCTTGCTGCCGCCGTGGTTGGCGCCAAGGGCCCGCAGCCCCCCGACGAGCACCGTCAGCTCCGGAGCGGTCACGCCCAGTAGGTAGGCACGCTCCAGCAGCAGCTTCTCCACCTGGGTCTTCTCGCCCGGTGGCACATAGTTGCGGAAGCCGTCGGCCGGCGGTTCGAGCACCGCGAAGGACTCCACATCCGTGTTCTCCTGCGACGCGTCGGTACGACCCGGCGTGAACGGCACTGTGACCTGGTGCCCGGCGTCGTTGGCCGCTTTCTCCACCGCCGCTGAGCCGGCCAGGACGATCAGATCAGCCAACGAAACCTTCTTCCCGCCGTAGGCAGATCCGTTGAAGTCCTGCTGAATCTGCTCGAGAACCTGCAGCGCCTTGGCCAATTCGGACGGCTCGTTGACCTCCCAGTTCTTCTGCGGCTCGAGGCGAAGCCGCGCCCCGTTCGCACCACCGCGCTTGTCGGTCCGACGGAAACTGCTCGCTGCTCCCCAGGCCGTCTTGACCAGCTGGGGCACGGACAGGCCGGACTCGAGCACCTTGCTCTTCAGCGCCGCGACGTCTTGCTCGTCGACCAGTTCATGGTCGACGGCCGGCACGGGGTCCTGCCAGAGCTGCGGTTCAGCGACCCACGGCCCGAGGTATCGGGTGAGTGGTCCCATGTCGCGGTGCAACAGCTTGTACCACGCCTTGGCGAAGGCTTCGGACAGCTCCTCGGGGTGGTCCAGCCATCGCTGGGTAATTTCCCGGTAGATCGGGTCTTCCCGCAACGCGATATCGGTGACCAGCATCGTCGGGGCCCGACCCGGCCCGTCGAACGGATCGGGGATCGTGCCCGCACCGGCGTTGTCCTTGGCGACGAACTGCCAGGCATCCGCGGGGCTTTTGGTCAGCTCCCACTCGTAGCCGTACAGGTTCTGCAAGTACCCGTTACCCCACTTGGTCGGGGTGGAGGTCCACACCACTTCCAGGCCGCTGGTGATGGCGTCTTTGCCTTTGCCGCTGCCGAAAGAACTCTTCCAGCCCAGCTGCTGTTGTTCGATCGGCGCGGCCTCAGGTTCGGGACCGACCAGTTCGGCGTCGCCGGCACCGTGCGTTTTGCCGAAGCTGTGGCCGCCCACGATGAGTGCGGCGGTCTCCTCGTCGTTCATCGCCATCCGGCCGAACGTCACCCGGATATCCTTGGCCGCCGCGACCGGATCCGGCTTGCCTTCCGGCCCCTCGGGATTGACGTAGATCAACCCCATGGTGGTGGCGCCGTAGGGCTCGGCGAGGTCGCGTTCGCCGGAGTAGCGCTTGTTGGTGCCCAGCCAGGTGTCCTCCTCGCCGAACAGAATCTCCTCGGGTTCCCAGACGTCGTGCCGGCCGAAACCGAAGCCGAAGGTCTGAAATCCCATCGATTCCAAAGCGACGTTCCCCGCGAAGATGATCAGGTCGGCCCAGGAGATCTTGCGGCCGTACTTCTTCTTGACCGGCCACAGCAGCCGGCGGGCCTTGTCCAGGTTCGCGTTGTCCGGCCAGCTGTTGAGCGGCGCGAAGCGCTGCATGCCCGACCCGCCACCGCCGCGGCCGTCGTGGATGCGGTAGGTGCCGGCGGCGTGCCAGCTCATTCGGATCATCAAGCCGCCGTAATGGCCGTAGTCGGCGGGCCACCAGTCCTGCGAGGTGGTGAGCACCGATGCCACGTCGGCCTTGAGCGCCTCGGCGTCGACCTTCGCGAATTCCTTGGCGTAGTCGAAGTCTTCGCCGAGCGGATTGGCCGCAGGCACATGGGGGTGCAGCTTGGAGACATCGATTTGCTCGGGCCACCAGTCTTGATTCCGCAGCGCGCCGTGCACTTTCGGCGTGGGAGAGGGGATCGCCGGGTTTTCGCTTTCACTCGTGCTGGCCGTCTCAGCCTCTGGGCTTGGCGGGTGGCTGTGGGATACGTCCGATGACACGGCATTCCTTTCCGGTAGTGAGGTAACGGGTTTTATCAGGAGCTCGAGATCGTGCAATCAGGGCACAGTCCCCAATAGATGACTTCGGCCTCGTCCAGAACGAAGCCATCCAGGAGATTGTCGTCGTCTGCTGGCGTCAGGCAGGGCGCCGCACCGACTGCGCAGTCGATGTCTGCGATGACTCCACAGGACCGGCATACGACGTGGTGGTGGTTGTCACCGACCCGGGACTCGTAGCGGGCAACCAGCCCGAGAGGCTGAATTCGCCGTACCAGACCCACGGCGGTGAGCGCGTTGAGTACGTCGTACACCGCTTGGCGGGAGACGTCCGGCAGCGAGGTTCGCACCGCCGTGAAGATCGTGTCGGTGTCCGCGTGCGGGTGAACGTGCACAGCTTCCAGTACGGCGACTCTGGGACGGGTCACCCGCAAATCGGCCATCCGCAGTTTTTCTGCGTGATCCGCCGATGACGACACCGTGACAATATGACCCCTGATCTGGATTCAGTCAAGACTGCATCGGTGCGACACGCAGGGCGAGCGCGTCGCCGGCCAAGAGCACCCCGGTTGCCTGGTAAGACACGGGCGATCGGTCCACCGTCGCCGCACGACCCCCAAGCTGGCAAACCGCTCATGCGGTAGCTTTCTTACGCCACGCTTTGGTCTGGCCAGCGATTGTGCTACATGTGAAGCTCGGTGTTGCAACCACATTCAGGAGGTCCATCGATGAGACTTTTTGCAGCCGCTACGGTTACGGTTTCTGTTCTGCTGTTCAGCGGCTGTTCGGCATCACAGGTCGTCAACACCGGCGGGGACACGAAGTGCAAAGACTTCACCACGCAGGACGAGAAGAAACAGAACGAAGAGATCAGCAAAATGCTCAAGGACAAGAGCGGTGCTGAACCGAACAACCTGGAGCTGTCGGCAACGCGTATCTCGGCGACGACTTGGTGCCAGACGGTGGGGACCCCGGACAGCAAGATCTCCGAGGCGCCGCACGGCTGAGCACTAGTTCGGCCGGCACGCGGATCGTTCGACAAGATCCGCAGCGTTTTTCCCGCTGGCGGCGGGTGTGGTCATCTCGGCAGCGACCGCACGGGCGCGGGCGAGGTATCGCGGAGCCAGCAGGGCGCGCAGGTCAGCGATTAGGGACGGCTCGGTGGTCGCCGAAAAGGCGCGGCCGGCGCCGACCTTCAGCGCAGTGACCGCACCTGCCCAGATCGGCTGGTCGAGCCAGAGCCACAGGACCAGGGTCGGGACGCCGGCCCGCATGCCTGCGGCGGTCGTGCCGGCGCCGCCATGGTGGACCACCATGCGGCACGCCGGAAAGACGGCGGCATGGTTGATCGCGCTGACGATCTTCACGTGGTCGGAATGGGTGAGGTGGCTGACGTCATTCGGACCGCTGCTGATCAACGCGCGCTCGCCGAGTTGCGCGCAGGCCGCGCTGATCATGGCGACGGTGTCGGCGAACGGTGTGATGGGGGTACTGCCGAAGCCGAAGTAGATCGGCGCCGTGCCGGCGGCGATCCACGCCAAGACCTCGTCATCGGCATCGGTCGGCAGCTGCAGGGTCAGCGCGCCGACAACGTGGCGTTGCTCGATGCCTTGCGGCCATTGGCCGGCCAGCGCGGGCAAGCAGACCTCGTCGTAGGCCTGCACTTCCAGCGAGCCAAGATCCGCGACTGCTGGCAGCGCGGCTTCAGTTGCCGTCGGCAGGCTGAGCGCGCGGCGCTGCGCGTCTTCGGCCATTTTCGAAATTCGCGAATAGAGCCCGCCAGACGACCAGATCTGCACCGGGAAGAGATGCAGCGCGGCCAACGGGATTCGATAATAGTCAGCGACATTAGTCGCGACGCCTTGCTCGTTGTAGCCCGCCAGGATGAGGTCCGCGCCGTCGGCCAGCGAGGTCAGCACGGTGGTTTTCTCCGCGCAGACCCGGTTCACGTGCTCGATCACTTCGGGTAACATGCCGATCGGATTTTGGATCTTCTGCGCTAAGTTGCGCACGAAGTTCTCGTCATTCAGCAGCGCCTGCGAGTCGGGTCCGTAGGCGACGGCAGTAAGCCCCGTCGACTCGACAAAGTCGAGCATGTTCGGTGACACCGCCATCCGCACGTCATGGCCCCGTCGCAGCAGCTCCAAGCCGACGGTGGCGCTCGGCTCGACATCGCCGCGGCTCCCATACGCTGCCAACACGAACTTCACCCGAAGAAACCTAGCTCGCTCTGGTCGCCCGGGTGGTACGCAAGTCTCAATCGCCCGGAATTGCGGCGGACGCGCGCGTGTTGAAGCCGGCATGACGTCCACGGTCAACCACGACGTACCGTCCCGCCCACTGCCGGTCGATTCAGCCCAGCGGTTGCTGACTGTCAAGCGGATCTATCACGAGCCCGAGATCGAACGGTTCCCGCGCGCCCGCCAGGTGCTCGACCGTTTTCCCGACGCCGAACGCATCGAGGTCGCCACGCACCAAGCCATCCCCGGTCTGTACGGCAACGAGGGCAACGTCGAGGACTGGGTCCGCAACAAGCGGGAGGTGCTGGTCCTGGGGGAGAAGAAAAGCTTGTCTGCCCGTCGCAATGAGCGCTCGAGCGACTGGATCGCGCCGTCGACCGCCAACGGTTGCGCGATGGCCTGCTCGTATTGCTATGTTCCGCGCCGCAAGGGCTACGCCAACCCGATTACGGTCTTCGCGAATATCGAGAACATCACCGGTTACCTCGAGCGACACGCCGCCCGGCAGGGCGTGAAGCCGGAGCCGAACCAGTGCGACCCTGTTGACTGGGTTTATGACATCGGCGAGAACAGCGACTGCTCGGTCGACGCCGTAGTATCCGACAACGTCCGCGACCTCGTTGACCTGTTCGCTCGAATCCCGAACGCGAAGGCCAGCTTTGCGACCAAATGGGTGAACCGGGACCTGCTCACCTACAACCCGCGGGGAGGGACCCGCGTGCGGTTCAGCCTGATGCCGAGTGCGACCTCGCGCCTTGTCGACATCCGGACCTCAAAGGTCGCCGACCGCATTGCCGCCCTCGACGACTTCGTCGAGGCGGGCTTTGAGGTCCATCTGAACTTCAGTCCGGTCATCGTCCACGAGGGCTGGTTGGCCGACTGGGCTGAGCTGCTCGAGCAGGTGGCCGACGGCACCAACGAGCGCACCAAGCAGCAACTCGCAGCCGAAGTGATCTTCCTGACCCACAACGAGGGCTTGCACGAAGTGAACCTCGGCTGGCATCCCAGAGGCGAGGACTTGCTGTGGCGCCCAGATCTGCAGCAGCTCAAGCGCAGCCAAAGCGGCCAGTGGAATGTGCGTTACAAGAGCCCGTGGAAAGGCCGCTGGGTGACTGAGTTGACCGACCTGCTGGCGGTCAAGCTGCCGACGTGCCGGGTGCGGTACGCGTTCTGAGCTACTGGGCGCTGTCCGGGGCTTGGCCGCCGAGCTTGCCGGCCGCGTAACTCGCGGCCTGACTGGTCATCCCGGACTCGATGTAGGAGACGTGCGCGATGATGTTTCCGCCTCCCGTGCAGATCGGATCGTCAGGAGCGCACAGGCTCAGCGTCTTGGCGCTGTAGATCGGGTTGAGCGTCGGCAGCGGCGCGCCGCCCCACAACATGGAAGAGAATTGGCTGGTCGGTTCGCCGAAGAGGGTGACCGCGGCGACATGGTCCGCCACCGACGCCGGCAACGCCGTGGTCGACGAATCGATCACGGTGGCGCCCTGCGAGTAGCCGCCGAGCACGATCTTGGTGTTCGGGCAGCTGGCAATGGTGTTCTGAATGTGTGTGCTCGCGTCGTCGGTACCGTTTGACACGCTGGTGTGGTAGTCGTCGTTGGCCGGGTAGTTCACCGGGTAGACGTCCACCGACCGGCCACCGACCTGGGAGGTGAGCGAGTCGACGAAAGCCTGGCCGATGTTGCCCACGCCAGGGTCCTGATGGGTGCCGCGGGCGAAAACCACCGCGATGTCCGAACATGGGTCAGCCGACGCGACAGGGCTGCCGACCGGGGCGCTCAACAACGCCCACGTCGTCGCAACCAGGGCTCCACTGATACGGGCGAAGCGGTATGCAGTCATGGCCAAATGCTGACATACGGCCGCGGGCGGTCCTGCCGGCACCCGGCTTACCACCCACGGCCGAACCGGCGGACCGTTTACTTGCCGTTACGCTCCCGGTGCTTGCAGCCCGGCCAGCAGCAAGGTCGGCGCTGGCCTTCCTTCAGCTCCTCCTGCGTCCGCCGAATGCGGCGCTCGCGAGTGGTCTGTTGTTTGGCGTCCTCGACCCAGCAGATGAATTCGTTGCGCGCCAGCGGTGTGATGTCTTTCCAGGCAACAAGCGCCGCGGTGTTGGCGGCCAGTGCATCGCGCAGGTCCGCGGGCAGCTTGTGCACCACTCCGCCGGGCAATCGGTTGCTGCTCACGGGGCCAGGGTAGCTGCGCTAGCTCGGCGCAACACTTGCCATTAGCAATTTTTCTGACACAGCCTCATCAGCCAGGTCTTCGAGTTCTCTGCCTTTTGTCTCGGGCCCGAGCAGATAGCCGATCAGCGTCAACGCCCACAAGCCGGCGAGGGCGAGGTAGGGCGCCTGTATACCGTACCGGGTGATTGCCCAGCCTACGACGGCCGGCGCCGCGATGGAGACGGTGCGTCCGCCACCTACTGCGACGCCGAAACCGGTGCCGCGCAACACGGTTGGAAATAGTTCGGAGATATACGTATCGCCGACACCCCAGAGCCATCCGAGGGTGGCGATGGCGACCGCGCCGTAGACCAGGTACAGCGGCAACGAGTCGGAGGTGGCCGCCAGTACCGTTGCGACGATCTCGATGACCCCGGCGAGCATCGCCGAGGGCCGTCGTCCCAGCCAGTCGGCGAGCGCCGTGCCGAGGTAAGCGAAGACGACCTGCAGCAAGAAGAACACCAGCGCGTACCGGATCGCGTCGATGGGCGAGGCGTGATACTTCTTCACGATGTAGGTGGTCAAGAACAGCGTCATGCCCCAGTAGCCAACCGCGTTGGCGGTGTAGATGAGCCAGCCGACAAGCAGTCGTCGCCGCACGCCGGGCAGCAGCCAGAGCTTGGGTTTAGCTGCCCCGCTGTCGACTTTGGCCCGTACCTCGGTGTAGCGGTGCGATTCTGTGATGCCGCGTCGAACGAGAAACAGCAGGATGGCCGGGATCACCGCGACGACGAATGCTGACTGCCAGCCAAAGTGCGGCACCAATGCCAGCGCCACCGCCGCGGCGAGCACGTAGCCAAGTGAGAAGAGCGAAAACATCACGCCGCCAACACCGATCGCGCGCGTCTTGGCAGGCCAGACTTCCGCAGCGTAGGGCGCACCGACCGCGAGCTCACCGGCGCCGCCGACACCGGTGAGAAACCGAAGTCGGGTGAAGGCGGCGATGTTCGACGTCAGTCCGGCCAGTGACGTGGTGATGCCATAGAGCAGGATCGATGCGCCCAGAGTGGTTTTGCGCCCCCAGCGGTCTGCAGCGAATCCGAAGCCGACCGTGCCGATGGTGTAGCCGAGCAGAAAGATCGAACCGATGTACCCGGCTTGGGCTTCAGTGATGTGCAACGTCTTCTTGATGTCCGGCAGCACCAGGCCGTAGATGTTGACTGCGTACGAATCGAATCCGTAACCCAGCCCGGCCGTCACCGCGACGAAAAGGGCTTGTCTGAACGCCACCGGTATAGGTCGACGGACCCGCGCCGGGATGCTGTCCAGGTTCGATGTCACCAGGGAAAGGTACGCAGCCGGCCGATTCGGATAGAAGGATCATAATCCTGCTGATCGCAACCTGCATATTTTGGGCGGTCAGCCGCTGCCGGCCAGTTCGTGTGCGATCGCGTCGAATGCGCGCAGCGTGTCCAACATATGCGGCTCGTGGGAGTGCGGCTGAGCGGATAGTTTGGCGGCGACCAGCTCTGCGGCGCGGTTGACGTAGATCATCTGACCGCACATGCCCAGGCACAGCACAACGTTGCTGGCCGGGTAGGGAAACCACATTTGGTTGCGGTACATGCCGCCGGGCATTTCGTTGTCGTCGGGGCAGGCGGCGAACGCCTGACGCGAGTCGGGCCCGCCCTCGAGAGTGTCGGCGATCCAGGCCGGCGGCACCACTTGGTGGCCGGTCAACGAGACACCGTCGAGCAGAAACAGCGAACCGAACCGGATCATGTCGGAAAGACAGGCGTTGACGCCGCCGTCGAAGAATCCGGTGCCGACCGGGTCCACGCCGATGGTGGCGTCGCATGCGGCGCCGAGGCAGCTCCACAGCAGTTCCGACATCAGTTCGGGCATCCGCTGGCCGCCAACCACTTCGCAGATCCAGCCGAGTACATCGGTTTCACACGACCGATATTCGAACGGGCCGCCGTGAGCGGACTTTCGCCGCAATGTCAGCAGGAAGTCGTGCAGCGTGGCGGGAACGTGTGGACCACTTCGGGGTGCCCACCCCATCGCCTGGTCGAGGAGGTGAATCTCGGCGGCGGGGTCGCTGTAATTCTCCGAGAACGCGATACCCGACCTCATGTCCAGCAGATGGCGCACCGTCGCACCGGCGTAGCCGCAGTTCGCCAGGGCAGGAACGAACGCCGTGACCGGCGCGTCGAGGTCGAGAGCGCCGGCTCCGTGCAGCACTCCGACAACGGCTGCCACCAACGACTTGCTCACCGAGAACAGCAGGTGCCGGGTCTCGTTCCCCATTCCGTGGAGATACTCCTCGGCCACCAACGAACCGCGGTAAGCGACGGCCCACCCGTCGGTAGCGGTGGCGGCCATCACCGCGTCGACCGTGGCGGGCACCCCGGCGGTGGTCCTCACCTGGATCTCGGCCACCGGAGCGCTCGCTGCCGGCAACGCCGCGACCACCCCGGTCCCGCGGGAGATGAGCGCCGTCGGCACCATGTCTTCGACGTGCTGAAATGACCAGTGGGCATAGGGCGCCGACAACCAGTTGTTCAGCGCGATGCCGGCCGGGACGGGACCGGGTGCGCCGCCGATCACGCAGCCGCTGGTCACGCCCGTGCGACGAGGCGCGAGACAATCGGTGTGGTCGACGTCAGGGGTGTTGAGGCAAACCTCGCCTTGATTCCCTTGATCCAGCGCCGGCAGCGCTCAGTGAGCTGGTAGTCGTCGGTCTGCAGGTGCCCGCGGGTCACGAGCACGCCGAGTTGGGCGCCCTCGCAGCGTAAGTCGCCGGGCGCGGCGATCCGCATGTAGAAGGCCTCGTTCCCATCGACCACTGAGTCCCAGTCGTTGGCGGGGCGGGCAAAGGAGACCCGCCCGTCGTCGTCGATGCGCCACACACCGGTGCGTGGTGTGGTGGTGAAGAGCTCGACATCCGGCGAGGTCTCGTTGAGGATCACCTGACCCCAGACCTCGTCCTCCCCGTAGCCGCGCTCCCAGCGCGAGTTGATCTCCTCGGCGTCGAGTTCGTAGTCCACGTCCATGTACTCGAGCAAGTGGAAGAGGAACAGCGGTATGTCGGCATAGGCCTCGGTGGTCAAATTCGTCATCGGGCTGGCGCCGCTCAGGCGCGGGTTCAGCTCGCCGAGGTAGATCTCGTCGGAGTCCAGGTCGTGCAGAAGGTCCACCTCGAAGTAGCCGCGGTATCCCTCGCGGCTCAAGATGTCGCCCATCTTCCGCACCATCTCCCGCGCGGCGTGTGTCTGGTCCGGCGGCAGCACCTCGCGCCAGACGTCATTGCCGCACCAGCTGCCCCGGTGGGGGGTCAACTCCGGATAGCCGACGAGACTCGTCATTGCGGGGCCGATCACGGTGCCGTGGCGAGTCACGGTGCCCTCGATGCACACCTCGACGTTGCGGATGCGCTTCATCACTTTGATTTCCTGCTGCCCCAGCAGGTCACCGGCGTGCTCATCCCAGTCCCGCTGACCGCGCACGAAGAACGTCGCGCTGCCGGCGTTGCCGTAAGCGGCCTCGACGACGAGGTCATCACCCAACTTGGCCTTTCGCGCGAGCGCCACTAGCTCGTCGTAGGAGCCGGCGTGCCCGACTGCATGCGGCACGCTCGGTACGCCCGCCTCGTCGGCCAGGCGGGTCATCACAACCTTGGACTCCAGGCGATGGCGCAACTCAACGGGAGGGTGCATGACTTCAAGACCTGCCTGGTGCGCCAGCGCTTGAGTCTGTTCGTCAAGCGTTACAAAGCAGGCTTTGCCACCAGGCCCGCGTTGCGCAATTAGCTCGAGTATTTCGGGATCGGAAAGAATGTGGTTGCTCACATCGCCCATGGACGCGAAATCAATGCGGTCACGCCGCCGGGGCACGAAGACGCGCGGATGTTCGCCCTCGAACGAGTCATAGTAGGTCAGGTAGAAGAAATTTCGTATCCAGCGGTCGACACCCAGCAGGTTGAACGGGGTCGGCGAGACGAAGTACAGCGGAACGGTGTTGGTGTGGAAGAACGCGCGTACATCCGAGAGGCCTTTCAGCGTGCGGCGCGGCTTGGGCTCAGACCCATCGGCGGCCACCGTCACGCCGGCCGGGTCAGCGCGACGGCGGGCAACTCACATACATCCATGTTCACGTCTGTACCCGCCCATCGCCGTCCGGAACTGTGAAGTGCCTGACCGTCGGCCGAGCAACACAGCCAGTATTGCCGGAACTTCGCCCAAATCTACGCCAGCGCCGAAAAGTCGCCCGGATTTCGTTCTAACGTCAATCTCGACGCGGCACCGGGACGGTCTGCGCCGTCTTAAAACCTCGAGTCATTTTCACAGATGTGTGGGTGAAGAAGTCGCTCAACTGCTGGGGCTCTGCTAGGGCACGTCGCAGCGCGGTGTCAAGCAGGGTTCGGACTACTTCGATGACGTTCGACGGATCCGCAGTGATCATCAGGGCACTTCGATACTGACGATGCCAACGTTTGACCGCGTAATGCGTGCGGCGTCAGTGGCGTTGGGCATCGGCTAAATCGCTGCGGCTGATGTCCGCTGCCGCCAGACCGCAACCGAAGGAGCAACAGTGGCCGGATCGGACCGGCTGATCGAGCGTGACACCGCGCTGGCCGAGCTGAAACGGCTCCGCCGTGCGGCTGCCCGGGGTGATGGCCGCGTGGTGTTGCTGCGCGGCGAAGCCGGGGCCGGCAAGACCGCGCTGATCAGGCGGTTCCTCGCCCTGCTGAGCGGTCGGACACCGGTTTTACCAGGCTGGTGCGATCCGCTGACGGCGCCGCGTCCGCTAGGTCCGCTGCTCGACATGCTTGGCGGATCACCGCTGCCGTGACAGCCGCAATGCGAGCGGCCATCGACGCACAGGATATTCACCCTATTTTTGAGGTACCTAGCACTGGCTTCCCATTGATCCGTCAACCACAGGGCCGACGTTACGCGGCGGCCCGCGAAAAATGCGTCGAGAATGCCCACCCGAGTGGGGGACAATTTGCGACATGCCCGTCACAAAGTTAGGTGCTCGCCTGCTCAACTTCGCTAGCCAACTCGACGACGCGACGTTGGAGCAGGCCAAGCAGACCGCATCTATGCCCTTCATATTCCCGCATGTGGCGCTGATGCCTGACGCGCACTTCGGCAAGGGGAGTGCGGTGGGCACGGTGATCCCTACCGAGGCGACGGTGATTCCCGCTGCGGTCGGCGTCGACATCGGCTGCGGGATGATCGCGGCGCGCACCGCCTTCAACGAGTCTGACTTAGACGGTAAGTCGCTTGTGATGCTTCGTCGTTCACTGGAGTCGGCAATACCGCTGTCGCCGGGAAACTACAACCGGGACTATGACCGTTTCCCGTTCACGCGTCCGCGGATCGAGATGCTGGAGGAAGCTGCGGGGGATCGAGTGGACTTGTCACATTCCCCGAAGTGGCGCGAACAGCTCGGAAGCCTCGGCGGGGGCAACCATTTCATCGAACTGTGCATCGACGAACGGGACCGAGTGTGGATGTTTCTACACAGCGGCAGCCGCGGCGTTGGCAACAAGATCGCGCAGCGACACATCAAGATAGCCCAAAAGCTATGTGCACAATGGCATGTCAAGTTGCCCAACCCGGATCTGGCGTACCTGCCGCAGCACACGCCGGAATTCTCTGCCTATCTGCGCGAGCTGACGTGGGCGCAACGTTTCGCGCTGGAAAATCGCAGCGAAATGATGGACCGTTTCCGCCAAGCACTGGCCCGGCTCATGGGCGTCGACATCGATCACGCTGCCGACATCGAGGCCGACCGGGTCAATTGCCATCACAATTACACCCAGCGCGAGCGCCACGGTGATCGGGATGTATGGCTGACCCGCAAGGGGGCCATTGACGCGCACGCGGGCCGGCGTGCCGTTATCCCCGGGTCGATGGGCACCTGCTCATACATCGTGCGCGGCAAAGGTAAGGCCGCGGCGCTGTGCAGTGCCCCGCACGGAGCGGGACGCAGGTTTTCCCGCGCCGAAGCTCGACGACGGTTCAGCGCCGACGACCTCGCCGCACGGATGGTGGGAATCGAGTACCGGCACGGCGAGCAGTGGGTCGACGAGATCCCGGATGCCTACAAGGACATCGACATGGTAATGGCCGATGCTGCAGAGCTTGTCGAAGTCGAACATCAACTGCGACAGGTGCTCAACGTCAAAGGGACTTAAGGGGCGAAGTCTGAGTTCGCCCCCTGCGTCACGTCCGTTCGGGTGTGGGCGAGGTAGCGTCTTGCGCCATGACGGTGTATGCCCTGAATCTCTTCGATGTCGCTAATCGGGATGAGTACCTTGCCTACTCCAGACGGTCCCCGGCCGAGGTCGCCGCGCACGGTGGCCGGGTCGTCGCGCTCGGCCAGTTTCGTGAGTCGATCGTCGGAGACATTGAGCCGCGGCAGGTGCTGATTCTCGTCGAGTGGGAGTCCAAGGATGCCTTCGACAGCTACCGTGATGATCCTGCGCTTGCCGACTTGCATCCGCACCGGGAGAACGGGTCGTCTGCCTACATCTGGCATCTGTTCGACCGCTTGGACGATCTGCGTCCTCTGCTCAAGCCTTGACTGGACGACTCCACAGCCGTTCCGCGAACGGTGCCCAAGGCTCAATCCGGCGGGCTTCGACCTAGTCGTAGATCACGGCTAGTCCCCGGCGCTCCAGGTCGGCCAGGCGGTCCCGCATGGCTTGAAGCTGTTCGGGCGAATGCCCTGCCCAGTCAGTGACCTCGCCGACTATTCTCACCGGCTCCCGGGTGCGGTAGGAGCGGGTCGGATTGCCGGGATACTTTCTGTCCGTGACGTTCGGGTCGTCCTCAAGTGCGCCTTGTGGTTCGACGACGTAGATGCGGCACCGGCCGTCGCCGGTGGCCAGCTCGGCTCCCCAGACTGCGGCGTCTAGTGTTCGCGTCACATACACGTGATTCGCGAGGCGTGCTGAGCCGTAGTTCGACCGGAGCCCGGGTACCAGGAGATCACCCACGGAGAGGTCGGCCTTGGTGCCGTGCAGAAGCGCTCCTGACTCGTGCACTTCAAAAGGTATCGGCGTGCTCGTCACAACCCTCCATTCGTCGGGTTGACCAGCCAGTGCGTGCCATAGCCGGCGCAGCTCGGCGCTCAAGACCACATCTGCCGAAGTGTACTAAGCCGCTAAGGGGGAGTGGTTCCAGCCGAAGGCGACCGAGCGCCCGGCGCGCGGTTATGGGAGCAGCGCTCGGCAAAGTGCCGCGCGCTCGCCCGCTCACGGGTGCATATCGTTTATTGCATGAGCCGACGACTCGAACAGTATGGTTTCGGACGCCGCCACGTCGTTGGGTCAGCGTTGATCGGCGCCGCATTGGCCACCGCTTTGGTGAGCGGATGTTCGACTCAACCGCGCGATTCAGCGCCTATCTCGAATGCATCAACGAGCAAACCAACACCCGCAGCGTTGAACGGCACCTACAGCTTCGTCACCGACGGTGCTCTCCTTACGATCAACGGTCAGCCGCGACAGGGCGGCGTGCCCAGCACAACGACATGGGTAATCACCCCGTGCGGCCCGGTGTGCGGTCACGTGAAATCGTCACTTGGCTGGACGACTGACCTCCATCTCGGCGGCAGCAAGTGGCAAGGAACGCGGCAGGTACCCTCCGACTGTGGCGGCGAGGCATTGACCATTACCTACGTCATTGACGCCGACACACTCAGCGGAACCGCTACTAATTACCTACCGTGCAGCCAACCCCCCAGTGTTGCTGTCGTGCCAGCACGACTCGTCAAGTAATAGTCGCAATTCAAGATACTGCAGACGCATGGGCCGGCAAGTCGGTCATAGCGGCGAAGCCCACCGCCTCAACGCCGACGATCAACGACTTGACGTCTCGGAGCGGTGGGAGAGTAGTGCTGGTGGTGATTTGGGTGGCTGGCCGCCAGTTGCAGTACGCCTCCGCGCCCCGATGAGTCTCGCGTTCTGGCTTTCCGCGTCCGCAAGTTCGTGTTCGGCCGGGCCGATACATGGTTCAGGGTGGATCGAGGTTAGATTTCATCACGGTTTCAGTTGAGCAAAGGTACTGCAGCTTACCCGCGATGCGTTGTGCTGTTACCGCCTGTTTGGCTTTAGGGTTGGCTGCTATGGCCGGACTGGACAGCTACGTGAAGTGCTGTCGCACAGCGCTTCACGTAACCGTGTCGGCATTGATAATCGCCATCCTCGCACTCGCCATCACCCCCGTCGCTCATGCGGCTGCGGCCACCGCGACGTTGTCGGTGTCACATGCGTGGCAGACCGGTTTCATCGCCCACTTCACCATCACCAACTCGAGCACGGTACCGCTAGCCGATTGGAAGCTTGAATTCGACTTGCCAGTGGGAGAATCCGTTTCGCACACCTGGAATAGCACCCTTGCACAATCTGGCACCCACTATGTTCTCAGCCCCGCGAATTGGAATCGCATCATTGCACCCGGTGGTTCAGCCACAGGTGGTTTCCGAGGCGCGCTGACCGGTTCCTACTCGCCACCGTCGAATTGTCTGCTGAACAGGCAATATCTTTGCACCTAAAGGCGACTGCCCACTGAAGCTCGTCCGCTCCGAGCTCCACCAACCCCAAGCCGCCTAGCGACTGGACCACGAAACGGATCGCCCTCTCGAATTCCCCGGCGGGGTAGCGGTGCTCACATTTTGATCGCCTCGAATCGTACTCGGGTGTATCGTGGCCAAGCTGACTGAGCTCGCTCCCACTTAAATAGACAGTGCAAGAACATATTCCAAGCGCGAGCATCTTCGCGATTCAGGCCGGCTGCTGAACCAATTGTTACCGGTAAAGCCGCATATTCGAATCTGTCGTATTCCCTCCGTCAATGTCCAGGTTGCGGTCGAGACCTGCTCAAGCATGGAAGTTGTAGCTCGTCTGGGGGTGGTCCGCTGATCGTCGTCTAGGTCATTTAGGTGTCGTCAAGTGATTTGGCCCCACTTGCCGTCGCGAATTTTGGCCCGGCGTCGTCGGTTTAGTCAGTAATCCTGGGAAAACCCGCCCGAGCGCAGCGAGGTCCTGAACCCCCGCAGGAGGCACCCAACGCATCCCTGGCGGTACTCACGTGGCTGTGGGTATGAGGCGGGGGGAATGCTCTAGCCCGCCGAGCTCTTGTCAGTGATCCGGCGTTGCAACGCCTGTCCGGCCGGAAGCTGTGTCACGAGAGCGCGCAGCGCGGGCAGCGCAGCGGCAACCTGGTCGTCGCCCAAGATAAAGCCCAGGGCTGTATAGAGGTTCTGTTCGATCTGACTCACGGTTCGCGCGGCGTCGACGCCCGCCGAGGTGAGTGACAGCAGCGTTGTTCGCCGGTCCGTAGAGCCAACCGTCGACTCCACGAGGCCCTTCTGGGTAAGCGTGCTCATCAGCCTGCTCGGGCTACCGCCTTCACATACCAGACGCTGCCCTATCTCGCTCACGGTCAGCGGTCCCGTCGCATCACGCAGGACCGCGATCGCCTCGGCCTGCGAAGGCGTCAGATCGTGTGGCTTGAGCGCCGTCGTCAGGGCCCGCGCACCTTCCCGCTGGGCGGCAAGGATGAGGTAACGGAATTCCTCTATCGAGTCCATCGTCACATTATATATCCATTAGATGACGCGTCATGTATTATCGTGACGTGTCACCTAATAGACCCGAGGCTGACGCACCACTTCAAACCGAAAGAAGGCCACCATGCCAACCGCCACACCAACGCTCGTCACAGTCCCTTGCTTCTCTGGCGCTCCCTGGGACGAGCCCCAGCTCGCTCCGCTCAAGGCCGCCTACCCAGTGCGCACCATGCGTCTCCCCGAAGGACTCGACGACGTCGAGCGCTACGCAGACTTCCTCGCCACGCAGGTCGAGGGACTCTCGGACTATGTACTCGTCGGCGACTCGTACGGCGCCGTCATCAGCCTCGCACTCGCGCTGCGACAGCCAACCGGACTGCGTGGACTGGTCCTGTCCGGAGGGTTCGCCGCCAACCCCCTTCCGCGCTGGAAGAACAGTGCTGGCCGCGCCTCGCAGTACGTCCGCGGATCGCTCTACCGCAACGGCACGCTGCGCTACCACGCCCGCAGCCTCGCCTCGAAGTTCGACCACGATGCCGAGTTTCCGCACACCCAGAACGACTACCGCCAGCTGTTCGTCGAGAACACCCCGGCAGGCTCCTACAACGCACGGGTCGCCAGCGTCATCTCCTTCGACGTGCGCGATCAGCTCGCCAAGGTCAACGTTCCCACCCTGCTCATCACCCCGGAAGATGACCAACTCGTCGGGGAGCACGCCGCTCGGGAACTACGCCAAGGACTCCCGAACGCCCGCGAGGTTGTACTCCCCAAGACCGGGCACATGTTCCGCTTCACCCACCCAAGCCTTTACGGCCACACCATCCTCGAGTTCCTCCACGACATTGAAGATCGCGCGCCCGGCTCGATCCGAGCGCACCGCTCGACGTCACCGGCCTGACCGAGGTCGTGCGGTTGTTCGGTACACCCGGGAATATCATCAAGTGCGCCAAAGATATTCGTGATGATCTGGAGTTCATCGCGGAAGCGGACTTCGGCATCGAGGTCGTCGAGTACATCCCGGGTCAGGGACGTGCCACGCAGGGCGTCGGCATGGGGCATTCCGTGCTCAGCTGCCAGGTCGACCAGCAGCGCCGCGCCCGCCGGCGAGCGCAGAATGTCGTGCCTACTCACATGAACCTCACATGGCCGAATCTCATCGATCGGTCCCATCACATGCGCCATCCCGATGCTGCCCGACTCCGCGAACACGTCGCTTCATCTGCTATTTTCCGCGCCAGCCGATTCACGGCCTCAGGCGTCGACGAATGCGGCACCTGGCCCGCACCATCGAACGCGGGGAGAACCGAGGCCTGCGCCTGCGTCTGTGGTCATGATTGGACTCTCCGTTCGGTGAGGGCCTGCGTCAGCGGGGCGACACGCATCGAGGTTAGAAAGCAGCGCGCCTTGCACAACAGTTGACGGATGGCCAACTAGTTGTGAGAAGTGGCCAGCTTGTTGCGCTGCCAGACCGGCAGCGGAATTCTTCAGAGCATGAGCAAGCGCATCCTGAACGTCGTCACCAACGTCTCTCACTACGAGGATCCGTCCGAGCCGACCGGGCTGTGGCTCTCGGAGCTGACGCACGCCTATCACGTCTTCGCTGAAGCCGGTTATGAACAGACGATCGTCAGCCCGAACGGCGGCCCCTCGCCGCTGGAGCCGCGTTCGCTGAAGTTCCCGAACTACAACAAGAGCGCGAAGGCGTGGAAGTCCGACGACGCGAAGATGGCGCTGCTGGGCGACACCGCCGCACCCGATGAGATCGACTCGGCGGATTTCGACGCGATCTACTTCACCGGTGGTCACGCGGTGATGTTTGACTTTCCCGATAGCGGGGGCCTGCAACGCATCACGCGCGAGATTTTCGAGCGCGGTGGAATCGTGTCCTCCGTCTGCCACGGCTACTGCGGCCTGCTCAACACCAAGCTGTCAAACGGATCGCTCTTGATGGCCGGGCGCAAGCTCACCGGATTCGCCTGGTCGGAGGAGGTCCTGGCCCGGATCGACAAGTTGGTGCCCTACAACGCCGAGGAGGAAGCGAAGAAGCGCGGCGCCCACTACGAAAAGGGTTTGATTCCCTTTGCCTCGTACGTCGTCGTCGACGGACGGCTGGTAACCGGCCAGAATCCGGGTTCCGCCAAGGCGACGGCCAAGAAGGTCGTCTCCGTGTTGGAGGGCTGAGCCGGATTACGGCTTTTTCGGGTCGCGGGGGAAACCTCGTTGCCGAAGGAGGCGTACTGGCCACGGGTTATCCAGACACCGAATTCGCTCATAGGCCCAGCAACCAGTACTTACGGTTGACGATCTTGCGGACCATCTGGGTGTCCTCGAAGCCGAGAATCTGCGCCGAGCTCCTTGTGAGGGCGCAACGGGAAAGACTTGAGCGCCAACACAACAAGGGGCAGCGGGCGGGGGCAGGGCATATGTTGCAATATGCAGCGGTTAACCTGACATAATGTCGCTTATCGGTACGACGTATTGCGAGTTACATTGCAGCACAACATAGTTTAGTGGATCGCTGCTATTCCGATCCACTAAAACAATTCCGCGGCCTTCGGACGTTGTGTTCATTGTGCCCGTCAACCATCGAGGGGACGTTTACCGCCGCCCTCTCTCCCGCATTGATTGCCGGGGCCCCGCGTCCTGACCGTTAAATGTCACAGTGACGAAAGTTGTTGCGTCGGATAGCCTGGCCCGCACCACCGGTGTTCAATGAATACACCAGAAGAATGCCGGGCCACCAGGGGCCCGCTGTTGGGGCCGGCGGCCACGCCGATGGGGTTGCGAACTACGGCGCTAGCACCGCAAATGCAACGTATCTCAGGCCAAGTAAAGGCTTAGTTTCTTTCCGGTCACTGCGCGGCCTCAAGGCAGCGATCGCGGACCGCTGATCGCGTGGCAGCCATATGATCGGCACTGATGTCCTTGTCCGGGAGCGGAGAGAATCCGACAGCTCGGACTTCGACGCGAACTCCGAGGACGTCGAAATTTCTGCAAACGTCGCCTACAGGCTTCAATTATGTCGGGGGGATATGAGAGCACCGGGTCTACCCACAGATCAAACCAGCATGCCGTTCGACGAAGGCAGAACGTCCAAGCTCGCCGTAATGAGCGAAGTCAGCCCACCGCCGTTGACCGTCTCGCTCGGGTCGGCGATGTACACCTTTGCCGCCGACCGGGACGTCGTCGTAGGTCGCGACCGCGAGTGCGACATCTGTTTGCACGACGGTGATCGAGCCGATCTCAGTTTGATATCGCGCATTCACGCCATCCTTCGGTTCGACGGCGCGAAGTGGGTGGTGGTCGACAAGAGCCAAAACGGCGTTTACGTCGACGACACCCGCAGCAAGCTCACTGCCATCCACGACGGCCGGAGCGTCACGCTCGGCAGCCCGCACGGGCCGCAGCTGACGTTCCGAGTCGCGTCGTCCGCGGCATCGTCGGTTCCGGTTCGGCCCCGTATCGGCGACACGATGCGCATACTGCTACCGCCGCGACCGTCAATTTCCCCAGTCGAGTCAACGACGGTCGGCCGGGCGACAACCAATGACGTCGTCATCAACGACGCGCTGGCATCCCGCGTGCACGCAGTACTGGTCTCCACCCCGGGCGGCTTGGTGATCCGCGACAACGACAGCAGCAACGGCACATTCGTCAACCGTGCAGCGGTCACCCAAGCGCTGTTGCGCGACGGCGATGTCGTCACCGTCGGCAACACCGATCTGGTGGTGTCGGGGCACACGCTGGTGCCACGGACTGCACCGGCGCACACCAGCGGGCTGGCCGCCGATAGGCTGGCGCTGACCATCGACGGCCACCAGCTGTTGAAGGACGTGTCGTTCAGCGCGAGACCCGGGACGCTGACCGCGGTGATCGGGCCCTCTGGCGCGGGCAAGTCGACGCTGGTCAAGGTGATCGGGGGTACGAGATCCCCCAGCGCCGGCGTTGTGACCTTCGACGGGCACGGCGTGCACGCCAACTACGCTTTGATGCGCTCCCGGATCGGGATGGTGCCGCAGGAGGACGTCGTACATCGCCAGCTCACCGTCGAGCAGTCTCTTGGCTATGCCGCGGAGTTGCGGCTGCCGCCGGACACTTCGGCCGACGATCGTCGTCAACTGGTCACGCGGGTGCTTGACGAGCTGGACCTCACGCCGCACCGCAAGACCCGCGTCGACAAGCTTTCCGGCGGGCAGCGCAAACGCGCATCGGTGGCGATGGAGCTACTGACCGGTCCATCGCTGCTCATCCTCGACGAACCGACCTCCGGGCTGGACCCGGGGCTGGACCGGCAGGTGATGATGATGCTGCGCCGGCTAGCCGACGCCGGCCGGGTGGTGATCGTGGTGACCCATTCGTTGACCTACGTCGAGATCTGCGACCAAATCGTGTTGCTGGCGCCCGGCGGCGTGACCGCGTTCGCGGAACCGCCCGCGGAGATCGGGCCTGCGATGGGCACCACCGACTGGGCCGACATCTTCGCCCGGGTCAGCACCGACCCGGACGGAGTGCACCGGGCCTTTTTGAAGCGTCATCCGCCCGCCGCCCGACGTATGCCGACTGTAGGCGCGGCGCCGCTGGGCACTCCGCCGCACACCAGCCAACTGCGTCAGGTCTTCACACTGGCACGCCGCCAGACCCGGCTCATCGCCGCCGACCGGGGCTACTTCATATTCTTGGCGCTGCTGCCGTTCGTGCTCGGCGCGCTGTCGCTGGCGGTCCCCGGCCACACCGGGTTCGGGTATGCCAACCTGCGCGGATCCTCGCCCAATGAGGCCAACTCGATCTTGGTCCTGCTGAACCTCGCCGCGGTGTTCATGGGCACCGCGCTAACCGTCCGCGACTTGGTCGGCGAACGGTTGATCTTCCAGCGCGAGCGGGCCGTGGGCCTGTCATCGTCGGCGTATCTGGCGGCCAAAGTGCTGGCCTACAGCCTCGCGGCGCTGATTCAGACCGCCATCCTCACTGCGATCGTAGCGGCCGGGAAAGGCATGCCGACCCGCGGCGCCGTGCTAGTGGATAACGGGATCACCGAGTTGTACGTGACGCTGGGGCTGACGGCCATTGTCTCGGCCATCGTGGGCCTGGCGTTGTCGTCGCTGGCTCGCTCCACTGAGCAGGTGCTGCCCATGCTGGTGGCAACGATCATGGCGTCGATGGTGCTGGCCGGTGGCCTGATCCAGGTGACCGGACGCTTGGGCCTTGACCAGGTCTCGTGGCTGCTGCCGGCGCGGTGGGGTTTCGCGGCCTCGGCGTCGACGGTCGATCTGCGCACCATTGACCCGCTTGTGGCCGGCGAGCGGATGTGGCTACATGCGCTGCGCTATTGGTTGGAAGATACCGGCCTGCTGGTGCTGTTGGGGGCTGTGGCCGCCAGCTTCGTCCGCTTTCGGCTGCGGCTGCGCACTCGCGCTGGTGGTTGATGCGATGGGCCGTGGTGTGCCTAGGGGACCTCGGCGAGGCTGCTCAACGTCCTCATCGGGCCGCGAATTCCTCGCGCGTCGCACCGACCTGGACCGACGGTGACAACGGTGACCCCCAGGCCAGCCCCGGTAAGCTGGGTGCTTACCCGCTGGGGGGCGGGCGTTAACCCTAGGCCCCTAGGCTTCGAGGTGTCGATCTCCGGCCTAGGAGGCAGCTGTGTCAACTTGATCAGATTTCACCTTGCCGCGCGCTGGTCAGTATTCAGTTGCCGTCGACAGTGGCTCAAGCGCGACAGACACAGGCATTTAGGACCACGGCGTCGACCCGACTTGCTCCATTGTGCGCCCGGTGGTGACAGCACGGCGTTCAAGAAAGCGGTGCTCGGCAACCAGCACACGCGCGAAACCTCGTGAACGCCGTCATCTCGGCACTCCTGCTGGACCCGGCTGGCAAGTGGGACCACCAGGTACGCCGCCGTTCTGGATCGTTGGGCACCTCGGCGTGACATCGTCAGTCCTTCCCGCCAAGTACAGCGCGGCGTGTCAGACCAAGTGCCAGACCCACCGTTTCGCGGACAGTCCCGCATAGGAGCGTGGACACGTCGTCACTGAGAGAAATTGTCAATACCTGTGGATGGGCGTTGTATCAGGGCACATCGGTTTGGTTGATCAAGTGTCGGGCTCGGCCGGTGTGATTGACAGCCCGTGCAGGTAGAAAAGCGGCAACACTTCGGTCATCTGTGGAGACTTGCGCGCCGAGGCCGGCGGAATCGTCGAGGAAAACCCACTGCTGGTCACCGAAGTCGGGGTCGACACGTTTGTCGTTGACCCGCGGCGCTTTCGCCGCCACCGCACCGGCGGCAGTACCTGACGTTCGCCGTGATAGCCGTTACGGACCGCCAACCGGTGGCCGTTCTCGTCGAAGTGGTCAGCGGACTGCTTCACTTAGGCGGCGACCTCGGCTTGTAGCGTTGCCCGCAGCACCTGACGGGCGCCGTCGGGGACGATCTGATCCACCAGCGACCGACCCGCCGTCCCGTTCCCGTGCAAGGAATCCGCACCGTGAACTGCTTGCCAGCATCGGCGTACCTTACAGAACCGGTGCGCCGACGCCGGTCCCGTGATCAGACAAGTTCGGAGACTTCAGATCTTCTTCGGGAAGGTGCGCCCACCTGCGCCGCCTCCGAAGCTCATATCCACAGGTTCTGATCATCGCTCTGCGCTGAAATCGAGTAGTGCACTACTCGTGCCCACTGCCGCTTCCGCTGCCACGATGAACAACAGGACACGCACGTTCAGCGCAAAGCCAGAGCATGAGCAACGGCCGGAGCGACGTAAACGTGCCCGAGATAAAGACCAGTAAACACCAGAGGTTGGGGGTGGGTAGCGAAATGACGAAAGCGGACCGCGATGTTGATTATGCCTCTTCAGCCCGTTCCAGCGCGAAATATTCGGGGCTCACTACTGCAGCTAAACCCGTTGCAGCACAGACGATCTGGCGCTCCTGGTGACCCACCTTAGAAAACATACACGGAGCGGAAATATAAAATGACTCAGCAGAGCAGTCCGTCTACCCACCCCGGGTTTTTCGGATGGAACGGCAACGAAGCGTTCGTACTTGGAAGCGATGGCAACCTCTGGTTCGAAAGCGCACCATGGGGCCATCCGCCGCCATCACGCCAAGAGGTCGGCGGACATGGCGTCCTTGCATTCGCCCCGATAAACGAAAATCCGCCGAGCCAGGTCCTGGTGCTCGGTACCAATCACACGCTGTGGCTTAACACCTTGGGACAAGGTACGAGCGCCCCCCAGATCGACGGAAATGTCGCCGCTTTCGATGGCAATGTGACCTCGGGAGTGCAGCTAGCATACGTACTGGGCACTGACGGGAACCTCTGGCTTGAACACGGGCCCTGGGGGACAGTGCCACCACCCCGACAACACGTCGATGGCAATGTCCGATCGTTTCAGACGATCGACGCGAACAAGGTCTTCGTCTTGGGAAATGATGGCAACCTTTGGCTCGAGACCGGCCCGTGGGGCACTGTTCCACCGTCGCGAATCGAGATCGGCGGCGGCAATATCGCCGCCTTCCAAGCGCTCGGATCTGCTCCGGGTCTTCAGGTCTTCGTTCTGGCTCACGACGGTACCCTCTGGCTGAACACCGTGGGGGGTGGATCAAGCGGCCAACAGGTCGGCGGAGGGAATATCGCAGCCTTCCAAGTGGCACCCGGCACGAATAACCAGGTCTATGTTCTCGCTAAGAACAGGACCTTTTGGCTGAACACTGTGGGCGAAGGAGCCACCGCTCCCCAGATAGACGCAAATGCCGTCGCGTTCCATGCCATCGATAACGATCATGTCTATGTCCTCGGCAGCGATGGCAAACTCTGGCTGGAACAGGGTCCGTGGGGTCACGTACCGCCGACACGCCAACTCGTTGACCAGAACGTATCGCAACAGGGTGACGTATCAACTTCACCGCCGCCGCCACCGCCGAGTGATGTCACTGTTACCTCGTCGGAGATCGTGTTCAACCATCATATGAACCTCACTCCCCCCGATGGCGTGATCGAGGGGCCCGTAAACGTGACCATAACCTCGAACGGCGCTTTCAATTACAGTGGACAACTAAACAGCAGCTGCTGGTCTTCGGACAACGTGAGTGTCCTCGTGGTGCTGAAAAGCAAGAGTGGCACGGCATTTGTCTTCGGAGAGAACGGTTCGATCGGGGCCGGCAGTGGGCCAGAATCCCTGGGTTCCAACAACAATCTCAACTGGGGGAACAACGGCACCAATCCCACGATTCATAGCGTATGGGGCGATCTCCAAGCAGGGTGTAGCTCTTACTACGATGCCCAAGGGAACACGGATCTCGCAGCCCTGTGGAATCAGTTGCAGGCCGCGGTCGGGGACGTTGAAAAAGTAGTCGCTGTTGTCGGCGCGGTATAGGCGTAAACGGCCATAAACCGCGGAGCAAGCAAAATAATCATTGCCTCTTCAGTCCTGAGCGGGCAGCGGTGATTCGTCGTGCATCCGACTTTCGTGCGGGAAGGCCCTTGACTTCCTGCGTAGTCTCAAAGTTGCAACGCAATCAGACGGAAGAGGGAAAGCATCTGCCGAGCCGCGCCAGCGGGCTTGCGCGGCGTCGATCAGCTTGTAATTCATGGCGATCCCGGCAGCGCGCGATCCGGGGCACTTGGTGACCTTGGTCCGCAACCGCACGGGTGGCGAAAGTGGATTCGATCGTGTTGGTGGTACGCGGTTGAATCCAGTGCTCGGCCGGATATTTGTAGAACTCCAGCGTCACATCGGCGTCTTCGACGATCTTGGCGACCGCTTTGGGGTACTTGGAGCCGTAGTCGATCTCTAAGGCCTTGATCGCGACCTGGGCCATTCGATGCCCTCGGCGTTGTAGAGATGTCCTTGATCGCGGCCAGGGCACCAGGGTGCGCTGATTTCGGCAGCGCGGCAAGCACATTAGCTTGCTTGTGAAACCAGCAGCGTTGTTCACGAGTAGCGGGATAGACTTCGCGGACAGCTTTCCAGAACCCCAGGGCGCCGTCGCCGACGGCCAGCACCGGGGCGCTAATGCCGCGGCGGCGACAGTCGCGCAGCAATCGGCCCACGACTCGGTGGATTCCCGGTACCCATCGGCCAGGGCGACGAGCTTCTTGCGGCCATCGGCACGTACCCCGATCATCACCAACAGGGAGAGCTTCTCCTGCTCCAACCGGACCTTGAGGTGGATGCCGTCGACCCACAGGTACACGTAGTCGGTGCCCGAGAGATCACGCTGATTGAAGGTCTTCGCTTCGTCCTGTCACTGGGCGGTCAGCCGGGTGATCGTGGTGGCCGAGAGCCCCGCGCCCGACCTGAGGAACTGCTCCAATGCAGGACCGAAGTCACTGGTCGACAGGCCGTGCAGGTTGCAGCAGCGGCAGCAGCTCGGCCATTTGCGCCGACTTGCGTGCCCAGGCCGGCAGGATCGTCGCGGAACCGCTGCCGCTCAACGGAATCAGGGTCGACACGCCTGTCGTTGACGCGCGGCGCTCGCATCGTCACCCCACCCGCCGCGGTCAGCACGTCGCGTTCCTGGTGATAGCCGTTTACGCACCATCAGTCAGCGCCCGTTCTCATCGACCTGATCGGCGAACTGCGCCACATAGGCGGCGACCTGGGCTTGCAATGCCGCGGCGAGCATCTGCCGGTCACCGTCGCGGACAATCTCATCGATCAACGACCGACCCGCACCATCGTTGGCGTTGGCGGACTCCGCATCGTGAACTACCGTGAGCATCGGCGTACCTTCCCGAACCAGCGCGCCAACGCCGGCTCTTGATCAGACCTTCGACATTCAGATCATCCTCGGAAGGTGCGCCCCCTTTCACGCCGCTCCGCCGAGGCTCATCCACAAGTTCTGATCATTGCTCCTCACTAATGTTCGCCTGAGTAGTCGACTACTCGCTCTGACCGGTCGGTGCTGGTTCACAATCGCTGCATGGAGGAGTGCCGAATCGATCCGTACGAGGCGGCGTTGCGGCTGCTGCCCGAGCCGCATTCGCTTGCGTTGCGGTTGAGAAGCGCCGGTGTCGCTGACGATGTCATGTGCGAGTATCTGCACATCGTGCCTCAAGGGCTAGAGACGCTGCTGCATGTCGCCGAGGAGAAACTCGCTACAGCACTGCGCCAGCACGGACCCGCTCACGGCCCCTGACCGAGCGCTGATCGCGCGTGAAACGTTGGCTGCGCATGGTAACGAAGCTGCTGCGAGCCCGGCTTTGTTGTAACTGGCAATCGGGTGCGGCGATGTGCGGGACGAAAGCGCCACGAACCGCGGTGACCCGGGCGGATTACCGCGCGGCTCAACGCCGACAGCCTTAGCATTGGGGACTATGGCGACATGGCCCCTGACGGGCCGCGCCGAGGAACTCAAACTCATCGCCGACGTGCTCAGCGGTGACGGTGAGCACGTGGGAGTGGTAATCGCGGGCCGCGCCGGGGTCGGTAAAACCCGGTTGGCTCATGAAGCAGGGTTTGCCGCATCAGCGTTGGGTTGGGTGGTGCGCTGGGTGGTCGGAACTGTGGCGGCCCAGTCGATCCCGCTGGGTGCATTCGCACAGTGGGCTGACGAAGTCGACAACAATCCGCTGCAGCTTGCCCGCCGCATCATCGCCGCGATCACGACCTCGCCGAACAGCAGGCCGGTTTTGGTGGCTGTCGACGACGCACATCTGCTCGACAGTCTGTCCGCGTTCGTGCTGCACCAACTCGTCCTGCAACGTGTCGCGACGGTGATCGCCACGGTCCGCACCGGAGAGCCGGCCCCCGATGCGGTGATCGCGTTGTGGAAAGACGCCCACCTGCGCCGGCTGGACCTTCAACCGCTATCAGGCGCGGAGTGCAACGCGCTGCTCGAATCGGCCCTGGGTGGCCGTGTCAGTTCGCAGTGCGCGCACCGCATGTGGCGGTCGACGCGCGGCAACGTGCTGTTTCTGCGCCACCTGGTGGACCAGGAGCTGCGAGCCGGGCGGCTGATCAACAGCGACGACCATTGGCAGTGGGTGGGCGCGATGGCGGTGTCACCGTCGCTCATCGAAATGGTGGAACTGCACGTCGGTGCGGCCAGCGCCCCGGTGCTCGACGTCGTCGATTTGGTGGTCGTCGCCGAACCCCTCGAACTGGTCTACCTCGCGTCGTTGGCCGATCCTGAGGTGATCGAGGAATCCGAGCGCCGCGGCCTGATCGCAGTCTCGCGAGGGTCACCCTCCGATTTTGTGCGCGTCGGGCACCCCCTCTATGGTGAGATCCGGCTGGCGAAATCAGGGCTATTGCGGTTGCGGCGGTTACGCGGGCGCATCGCCCACGCCATGACTGCGCCGGAAATCCGTCTTGGGCAGCCCGACCCAGTGCGGCTGGGCCTGCTGTGGCTGGAATCCGACCTGCCTCCAGATCGCGACCTGTTCGTGCGGGCGGCGATGGCGTCGATGACGCGCCTGGATCTGGCGCTTTCCGAGCGGCTCGCCGACGCGGCCGTGCGCGCCGCCGCCGGTGTTGAGGCCCAACTGCTGCGCGCCCAACTGCTCAGCCTGTTGAGCAGAGCCGAGGAGGCTGACCAGGTCCTGGCCACCCTGAGCGCCGGGCAGCTGCCCGATGCCGTGCGAATAACCGCGTTGCTTGTGCGCGCCGCCAACATGCATTGGTCCCTGGCACGGCCCGAGGAGTCCAGGAAGCTCATCGACGACGCGCTGGCCGTCTCGTCGGGGCAGGTTGCCCGTGCACTGCTGGCCTTCCGGGCGGTGCAATTAGCGACCGCTGCTCGACCCGCAGAAGCGCTGGCATTGCGTGATGTCATCGATCGCGGTGAGCTCGCGGCGGTGCCGGCAATGATGTGGATCTGGGCGCGGACTGTCGCGCTGTGCGATCTGGGATGTCCGCTGCAGGCAGCGGCAGTCGCCGACGAGGGCGCCGCGCTAGCCGCCACCTCACCCGAGGCCGCCTATCAGGCGATCTTGCTGGGCATATTTCACATGGAGGCTCTTGTTTTCGGTGGATACATCACACAAGCCGTCACTGTCGCGGAGTGCATGTACCAGCAGTGTGCCGACGTGCCCGGCATCACGCGAGCGATCACCACCGCTATTAACGGAATGGCGGCATTGGGCAACGGAAATCTGCCCGCCGCGGTGGAATGCCTGCAGTCAGCAGTCGACGACTGCCGTCGGTACGGGACCACAAACGGGCTTTCTTACAATTTCATGCTGGTCTACACCGAGGCGCTGGCCCGCTCAGGTGACAGCGACGCGGCACTGGATGCGCAGACCGAAATACAGCGGAGTCGACACCCCGCGTTTGTGTACCTGGAATCCAACAGGCTGCTCGCCACCGCCTGGGTGGCGGCCGCGCGCGGCCGCACATCGGAGGCACAGGCCCTCGCCGCCCGGGCCGCGGAATTCGCGTGCACGCACGGGCAGTACGCCCGGGAAGTGATGTGCCTGCAGGCGGCGGTCCAGTTCGGCGACAAGCAGCAGGCGCCCCGGCTCGCCGAACTGGCGAGCCTTGTGGAGGGTCCCCGCGCCAGCCTCGCGGCCCGCTGGGCCAGCGCCCTGGCCCGCGACGACGGCGATGCCTTACAAGGGGTTTCCTGCGAATTCGAGGTGATGGGTGACCGGATGGGCGCAGCCGACGCTGCAGCACACGCGTCGTTGGCGTTTACGCGAGAGAATCGGCGCGGCGCGGCCTTGACTGCCAGCGGGCGCGCAGACCGAATTATCACCGACTGTGGCGGGAGGACTCCGGCAACTCAGGCCGCGGCCGCGCCGCTGCCATTGAGCACCCGTGAACGCGAGATCGCGACCCTCGTCGCCAACGGCTTGTCCAATAAGGAGATCGCCGAGGTCCTCGACGTGTCGGTGCGCACCGTCGAAGGACACCTCTACCGGACGGGCGCCAAACTGGGCGTGTCCACCAGAGCCGAACTAGTCCACCTCATGGCTGAATTCGCACGCCGCGGACCATCGTAAACGAACTAACACTTCATCGACCGTCTCGTGTTCGCCGCCCTCGCGGCAAAGCCCGCCGGCACGGCTATCCAATGAACCGAGCCAGTCATACGCCGCGCGGTCTAACGCCATCGACTATCGGGCGCTAGGTTTTGGTGACCCACAGCTGCTCGGTAAGGTACGGCGAGGGGCCTCGTCTTTGGTTCGCATCAGTTCGACGACCGGTAACCGCACGCCGTACGCTTGCCGGACCGTCGGTGCGCAGCACGACTCGGACGTCCGGCATGACGTCCCGCGGTAACCAGCGCCCGGTATGTGAAACAGTCCACGACCCGGACATTCGCAGATGGGTATGCGCGCGCCTCGAATCCGAAATCGCCCGACGCTGACCCGCCGGTGAGAGACGCTGCTACGGCGCGGTGTTAAAAGGTTCTCCGTCGAAACGTTCCCGCTTGGCGAACTCGTGCACCGGCCTTCGCCGCAACTTGATCACTTGACGCACCGGCTTACCCAGGGGCACGAGTGCGGCGACGGCATACGAATCAGGCACCGCCAGAAGCTCTTTGATGCCTGGCTCGGCTGCCACAGCCATCGTCGTGAGCACGCCGCCGTAGCCCTCATTGCGCGCCGCCAGCAGCACGTTCCACACGAACGGATACACCGACGCGCCGGGCACCACCCCGATCCGGTCGAGGTCCTGATCGGTGGCTGCGACGACGGCGAGATCCAAGCAAACGACCAACAGCACCGGCGCCTCCCGCAGCGGAGCCGACAGTTGAGGAGGCGCCTGAGTTGCTTCGATAGTTGATGCGTCTACGCCCGGCGGCTGCAGCGGATTCCATGGCGACTCACCATTGGCAAGCTGTGCTGTGTAGCGGCGCGCTGCGGGCTCTGCCAGATCGGCCAGTGCTGAGCGGATGTGCTGATCACGAATTATGACGACGCGCACACCCTGCCGGTTGCCGCCGGAGGGTGCGAAGCGGGCATTGTCGAGAATCCGTCCCAAGATCTCATCGGGCAGCGGATCGTCGGCGTATTCGCGGACTGCCGGTGTGGATCGCATGACGTCGGTCAACTTCATGAAAACCATCGTGCCGCATCGCCGGAGGTGAGGATGTCTAGAGTCCGTGCAGCTGCCGAAGCCGCGACATCAATCCTGTGATGTCAGGTTCCGGCAGCGGGGCCGGCCGCGCACCCGGCGGGTCGATCGGCGGGTCACCGAGCAGCAGTCGCGCCAGGTTGCCGGCGCCGTACCGCAGCGCGTCCCTGTGGTAGCCGCCTTCCAGCGCGAAGACAACGTGGCCTGCGCAAAACCGTTGCGCCATGCGGATCACCTGGGCGGCAAGGTGCGAATAGCCATTCATCGTCAGGCGCATCGCCGCCAACGGATCCGCCCAATACGCGTCGAACCCGACGGAGACCAGGATCAGCTGCGGCTGGAAACGTTCCGCAGCCGGCCACACGAGTTGCTGGAAAGCCGTTGCGTACGAGGCGTCTCCACAGCCGCCGGGCAGCGGAATGTTGAGGGTGTAGCCCTCGCCACGGCCGGTGCCCACATCGCCCGCAGCGCCGGTGCCCGGATAGAACGGGTACTGGTGCGTCGAGATGTACAGCACCGACTGGTCGTCGTAGAACATCGCTTCGGTGCCGTTGCCGTGATGGACGTCGTAATCGACGATCATGATGCGCTCGAGCCCGAACCTTCTTTGGGCATGGCGCGCGGCGATGGCGACGTTGCCCAGCAGGCAAAACCCCATCCCGTGGTCGGCCATCGCGTGGTGTCCCGGCGGGCGGGTTGCCGCGAACCCGTTCGTAGCCAGTCCGCTGAGCACCGCGTCGACCGCACCGACCACGCCGCCAGCCGACAGCAGCGCGATCGTCATGGCCTCCGGTCCGGCATAGGTGTCCGGATCCAGATGAATGATTCGGTGCCCCGCGCTGATTCGCCGCAGCACGTCGAGGTAGTCATCGGTGTGCACGGCGAGCGCCAGGTCCACGTCGAGGGCGTGCACGTCAAGCCGCTGCATCCGCGCGGTCAGCCCGTCTTCCTCCAGACCGTCCCAGACCGCCCGTATTCGGCTGGCGTTCTCGGGGTGACCGGGCAGGTCATGGTCAACACAGCGGGAATGGGTCGCATAAACGGTCGTCATATTCGTGCCCTTCAGCTGAGTCGACGGCCATCGGTGCCGAAAACGTGCAGATGATCGGACCGTGGGCGCAGGTGCACGCGACTACCACGCGGCGGCGAGTCGCGCCCGTCGGTGCGGGCGACCAGAGATTGCCCGGCGCCGGCACCGGGGCCGACGATGCGGCCGTACAGGTAGGCGTCTGCCCCGAGTTCTTCGACCAGATCGATTTCCATCTCCACACCGGTGCTGCCCACGTCGAAGTGTTCAGGCCGGACGCCGACGACGACGGTTTCCGCCTCGGCGGCGATCTCTCGTGGCACCCGGGACTGCCACTCCCCCAGCGTGATTGAGCCATCGACGAGTGGCATGGTGAATAGGTTCATCGCCGGCGAGCCGATGAACTCTGCGACGAACACGTTGGCGGGTTTGCGGTAGAGCTCGCGCGGCGCTGCGCACTGTTGCAGCACGCCGTCCCGCAGCACCGCAACGCGGTCGCCCATGGTCATGGCCTCGACCTGGTCGTGGGTGACGTAGATCGTGGTGGTGCCCAGCCGTTCCTGCAGCCCGGCGATCTGGTTGCGGGTCTGCACCCGCAATTTTGCGTCCAGGTTGGATAGCGGCTCATCCATCAGGAACACCTGCGGGCGGCGCACGATTGCCCGGCCCATCGCCACCCGTTGACGCTGGCCGCCGGAGAGGTCCTTGGGTTTTCGGTTCAGATAGGACTGCAAGTCCAGCAACCGCGCCGCGTCCAGGACGCGGGTCTGAATCTCGGTTTTCGGCGTGCCGGCGATTTTGAGGGCAAAACCCATGTTCTGGGCCACCGTCATATGCGGATACAGTGCGTAATTCTGGAAAACCATCGCCACGTCGCGATCTTTGGGCTCGGCCCGGGTGACGTCGCGGTCACCGATCCGGATACGGCCCGCGTCCACCGTCTCCAAGCCGGCGACCATTCGCAACGACGTGGTTTTGCCGCATCCAGAGGGCCCGACCAGCACGACGAACTCGCCGTCCTCGACGGTCAAGTCCAATCGGTCGACGGCCGGCTGGCTGCTGCCGGGGTAACACCGCGTCACTTGCTCGAAACCCACCGAAGCCATCGCGGATTCACCCGCCCAGCCCGGTGACGGCGATTCCGCGGACGAAAGCACGTTGCGCCACAGCGTAAATGAGAACAAGAGGCAGCAGGATGAGCATAGACGCCGCCATCAGCACCGGCCATCTGGCCACGTATTCGCCCTGCATGCGCACCAGTCCGAGGGTCAGCGTGGCGATACTGTTGCGCTGAATCATCAACAGCGGCCAAAGGAAGTCGTTCCACACGCCCACCCACGTGAGCACGGCGAGCACCATCACCGCGGGTCGTGCGTGCGGCAGCAAAATCCGCCAATAGATCTGCCACGGCGAGCAACCGTCGAGGATAGCGGCTTCCTCCAACTCAGCCGGGATCGTCGCAAAGAACTGGCGCATCAGGTAGGTGCCGAACGCGCTGCCGAACAATCCGGGCACGATCATCGCCCACGGCGTATCGACCAGCCCAGCTATCCGCATCAGGATGAATTGCGGAATCACGGTCACCGTCAGCGGCACCATCAACGTGCCCAGGTACAGCATGAACAACACGTCGCGGCCCCGAAACCGTAACCGCGCGAAAGCATATCCGGCCAGTGAGCAAAAGAAGACCTGGCCGGCAGTCACGCATCCGGCGTACAGCACGGTGTTGCCGAACATCCGCCAGAACGGCATCAAAGCGAACACCTCGCCGTAGTTCGACCAGTGCGGATGCGCGGGAAACAGCGTGGGCCGGGTGACCTCGCCCTCCCCTTTCAACGATCCCGACAATGCCCATAGGATCGGAAACAACGAGCACCAGGCGATGCCGAGCAGTGCGAGGTAGAGCACGACGCCGCGCACGATGCTGGGCCGGATCATCCGCACGGCTAAGCCCACGATCGTTGCTCCGTGGCGCTGCGACGTCGTGCCAGCCGGAGCTGCACCACCGTGAGGACGAGCAGAATCGCGAAGATCACCCAGGCCAGCGCGGCGGCGTAACCGAATTCGAGGAAGCCAAAGGCATGCTGGTAAAGCATGATGCCCAGCACGTAGGTCCCAGTCTCTGGTCCGCCGTTGCGGCCGGTGAGCACGTAGACCAGGTCAAACGATTGCATGGCGTTGATGATCGAGATCACCACCACGAACGAAAGGGCGCCACGAATCATCGGCATGGTGATGGAAATCAGTTGTCGCAGCTGGCCGGCGCCGTCGAGCTTGGCCGCTTCGTGAAGCGAGTCCGGTACCCCCTGCATCGCGGCCAAGATCACCACGGTTGCGAACGGCACGCTTTTCCACACACTGACCAGGCACAGCGCCACCATCGCCCACGTGGGTTCGACGAGCCACGGGATGGGGCCGATCCCTATCCAGCCCAGCATGATGTTGAGTAGTCCGTTGTCGGTATCGAAGACGAACTGCCACACGACGGCCATGACCACCGAGGAGACCGCCAGGGGCAGAAAGACCACCCCGCGGAAGACGCTGATTCCCTTGACTTTTCTGTTCAGCACCGCCGCCACGGCGACGCTGATGACGACGGTCGGCACGACCGTGCCTACGGTGAAGATCACTGTGTTGCGCAGCGCGATCGCAAACAGCGGATCGGAGGTGAAGAGGTCGGCATAGTTGCGTAAGCCGACGAATTTCGGCGGGCTGAACAGGTCCCAGTTCTGGGTGCTCATGTACAGCGAGAATCCAAGCGGGAACACCATGAAAACCGCGACCGCCGCGAGATTTGGTGCGACGAAGAGCCGCCCGGCGCGGTCGCGCCGCTGCCAGGGCCGGCGACGGCGGCTGAGTGCGCGGGTGGAATCGTTGACCGCTGTCATGAGTTGCGTAGCACCTCGTCAACGCCGCGAGTCAGGTTGCCCGCTAACGACGTCGCAGGGCGCGCGCCCCGGATGACGGGTCCGACGTTGCGGTCGATCAACGAATTGACTTTCTCCCACGCCGGGGTGATCGGCATGCCCTCGGAGTGGGCGGGCCCGCCAGTCAGCACGCCGAGGTTGCCGATCCTGCTGTGCGCTCGAGCGAATCCGGCCGAATTGAGCGCCGACCGCAGCACCGGGACGAACAGTCGCGATTCGCCGATCAACGCTTGTCCTTCTGGGCCCGCAGCGAACTTGACGAACTCCCAGGCCTGCTGCTTGCGGCGACTGTGCGCAGCGATGCCAAGCCCGGTGGTGCCGATATTCGAGTGAGCGCCACGCCCTTTCGGCCCGGTTGGCAGCACGGTGAGATCGAAGTTGAGTCCTTCGGCTCGGTCGAAGGTCTGATAGCGCCAGTGGCCGCCGAGAGCCATGGCGGCCATGCCTGACGAAAACAGGTCTGTCGTGGACTGTGACTGCTGGTTGGTCACGGTGGGCGCCACATGGTGCTTGGTGGTCAGGTCGGCGTAGAACTGCACTCCGTCCAGAAACGACGGGTCGTCGAAGTTGATGTGGGTGGGGTTGATCCGCGGCGTCGACCACGCCGCTCCGTTGTTCATGCCGAACAAGCCGGCCGAATACGACGGTGTCCACGTATCCACGAACCCCCAACGGGTCGGCCCTGGGGACCTGTTCTGCTTGGTCAGTGCGCGAGTTGTGTCGAGGAATTCCGCGAAGCTCCAAGGGTTTTCCCACCCCGTCGGTGGCGGCGCGACCCCGGCGTCGGCGAAGAGGTCGGTGTTGTAGAACAGGTAATTGCCCGACCACTGCTCGGGCAAGGCGTATTGACCGTTGTTGTAGCTGAAGGTCTGATACAGCGCGGTGATGCTGTCGTCTTTCAACTCCGCGGCGAACTGCCGATCGCCGGCCAATAGGGGGTTCAGGTCCAGCAACACTCCGCGATCGGCCAGCTCGGGATAGCTGAGCTCCCACACCATCAGTACGTCGGGACACTTCCCCCCGGCGCAGAAGGTGGTGATCTGCTGCATTGCGTCGGGCCCGGACAGCAGCGGGGCCACCTTGATATCGGGATGCCGGCGCCGGAACTCGTCGATGACCCGCAGCCGGGCGTCCGCCTCTTCGGGATTGGCCGCGAAGAAGAATGTGAGCGCGTCGCTGTCAGCACCACATCCCGCGGTCAGCGGGGCCAGCGTCGACGCGCCGAGCGCCCCGGCGCCGCGCAGCAACGTCCGACGCCCGAACTGCTTACCGACCACGGCGCTGACTCGCACGGGATGCGTCAATCATCGTAAGAACAAACGGATCCCGCTGATACGCCGACCGCACTCGGTCACGTCCGCGAACAGCACACCGCGCCCCTGCGCAGCGCTCAGCGAGACGGCGATCTCCGAGCCGGCCGCGATCATCTTCGTCCAGCCGGCGCCCTTCAGCCGGTCGACGACCTCGGTGACGCTTACCGGCTCGTCGTCGCCGATCGTGATGGTCACGCCCCGGGGCAGCGACCGGGCGGCCGCCTGCTGGTCCCCCTGTCCGACCGCGGTCAAGAATGCGGCCAGTGCCCGCTTGGGATGCGAGCCTCCGCGTCGCAATCCGGCGACGAAACCCGCGGTGCCCAGCAGTCGCTGATTGCGCAGCAGGCGATACGACAGTTGCAGCCCGGGCGGTACCGCAGATGCGCCGTTGCGCACGAACTGCAGCACCATCGCGGGCATGTCCCAGTAGGCGCGCAACTCCGCGATCTTCCATTCGCCCTCGACGTCGCGCAGGTCGTAGCGCAGGAAGGCCGGAATGGCCATGCTCACCGCTCCCATTACGGCGCATATTTCCAGGTCCCGGACGACGGCGTGACCGCGAATCACGTCGAGATCGCGGCGGAAGGTGATGTCACGCGGCGCGATGAAGGTGTCGTAGAACCGGCCGATCTTCGCGTGTCCGACCTGTGACGCGGAGCCGACCGGATCGTGGACGCGGCCGTCTGTGGTGAACAGCTTGACCCAGGCGGCGCGGTCATGCGCCCCGGCCGCCTGCGGTGACCGTTCGACGGCCGCCAGCAGCTCCTGATCAGCGGGCGCCATCAGCTGCTGTGGCCGATCGCGATGCCGGCGGCTTCCATCGCCTCGACGGCTGCTGCAGTCGAGGCTGCGGCGGTGCCCGCGGTCAAATCGGCCAGGACACGGGTGGCGAATCCGGCACGTACGGCGTCCTCGGCCGTTGCCCGCACGCAATAATCCGTCGCTATCCCGACCACGTCGACCTGCTCGACATCGCGTTGGCGCAACCAGTCGAGCAACGGTGTGCCGGCCTCGTCGACACCCTCGAAGCCGCTGTAAGCCGCCGAGTAGGCGCCTTTGACGAAGACCGTCTCCATCGTCCCCGCGTCGAAATTGGGATGGAAGTCAGCCCCGGCGGTGCCCGCGACACAGTGCGGCGGCCACGAGGTGGAAAAGTCTGGGCGGTCGGAGAAGTGGTCACCGGGATCGATGTGAAAGTCCTTGGTGGCGATCACCTGCTGGTAACCGCGCGCGGTGGACAGATACCCGGTGATTGCGCCGGCGACGGCGGCGCCGCCGACGACTGCCACCGATCCGCCTTCGCAGAAGTCGTTCTGGACGTCGACAACGATCAACGCGCGCATGTAGTCCACCGTATATCCAGGAGTTTGCGGCCGAAGCCACCGCGATCCCGCACCATGATCACGTGGATTTGGAGGGCCCCGCCAGACCCGGCCGTGGGTGGTCAGCCCGAATCGGCTTCTTCGTTACAAATCGACCTGGACTGCCCATGGGGTTACGCCCCAAACCAGCTGTTACTCCTACACGCAGCTGTCGGGGTTGGTGGTCGCCGGCTACACCAATGACGATCCCGAACTGATGGACCGCCTGGTCGATCTGCCGGTGAGCCGTATCCGCGCGCCCTGAGCTCGGCCGGCTGGCCGTTACATACCGGGCGTTACCACCGGGCCCATTCGTAACAGCGGGGCGGCAGTGTCGTTGTGCCCACCTATGCGCGACTTTGTGCGTAGTCCGCCCTTTTGTCGCGCGTAGGTGGGCACGAAGGGTGCACCTTTCAGGCCGAGAAAGAAGTGACCCGTGTGGTCAGGCGCATAGCTCGCCAAGCTATATAGTCCAGACAGCTGTCCAGCCAGCCTGCTAACGTCCTTGCCGGTACTACAACAGAACGGGCGTGAGCATGCGGATCGCATTGCTGTCTTACCGCAGCAAGACACACTGCGGTGGACAGGGTGTGTATGTGCGTCACCTCAGCCGTGGACTGGTCGACCTCGGTCACCACGTCGAGGTGTTCTCTGGTCAGCCCTATCCCGAGCTACTTGATCCCCGGGTGTCCCTGCGCCAAGTGCCCAGCCTGGACCTCTACCGCGAACCGGATCCCTTCCGTACACCGCATCTGCGCGAGATCCGCGATCATATCGATGTCTTGGAACTCGCGACGATGTGGACAGCCGGGTTTCCCGAACCTCGCACGTTCAGTCGGCGGGCCGCCCGCTTGCTGGCGGGCCGACGCGGCGACTTCGACGTGGTGCACGACAACCAGAGTCTCGGTGTCGGCCTGCTCGATATCGCGGCGCAAGGTTTACCGGTTGTGGCGACGGTCCATCACCCGATCACCCGGGACCGGTTACTGGATGTCGCGGCGGCACGGTGGTGGCGTAAGCCGTTGGTGCGGCGTTGGTATGGCTTTTCGAAGATGCAGCAGCGGGTGGCGCGCCGCATCCCGGATCTGCTGACGGTCTCGTCGTCGTCAGCAGAAGACATCGCGGCCGATTTCGGTGTGCTCCCCGAACAGCTGTCCGTGGTTCCACTCGGCGTGGACACCGGCTTGTTCACCCCACCCAGCCAACCGCGCGTCGCCGGTCGCGTCATCGCCGTCGCCAGCGCGGACACCCCGCTCAAGGGCGTCGCGCATCTGCTGCAGGCGATCGCCGCGTTGCGAACGCAGCACGAGCTGGAGTTGCAGCTGGTCGCCAAGCTCGAGTTCAACGGCCCGACCGAGAAGCTGATCGCCGAACTCGGCCTGTCCGACATCGTGCACATCTCCAGCGGCCTTTCCGACGCCGAGCTGGCCAGGCTACTGGCATCGGCCGAGATTGCCTGTATCCCTTCCCTTTACGAAGGATTTTCGCTTCCCGCCGTGGAAGCGATGGCCAGCGGAACGCCGGTGGTTGCCAGCCGCGCCGGCGCCTTGCCTGAGGTCCTCGGCACCGACGGCAGCTGTGCCCGGCTGGTCACCCCCGGCGATACCGGCGACTTGGTCCGGGTCCTCGGAGGCCTGCTGGCCTCCCCCGACGAGCTGCACCGAATGGGCGCGGCCGGTCGGCGACGCGGACTCGACGTCTACAGCTGGGAGTCGGTGGCCGCGCAGACGGTGCAGGTGTACCGCCGGGCGATAGCAAGGAGCACGCGGCATCTCGTGGCGAGTGATGCCATGGGCGAGTCGTGCTGACAGTCGATTTCGACCGGCTGGGCGTCGGCCCGGGAACCAAGGTCATCGACGTCGGCTGCGGAGCCGGGCGGCACAGCTTCGAGGCATACCGTCGCGGTGCCGACGTGGTCGCCTTCGACCAGAACGGTGCCGAACTGGACAACGTGCGCACGATCCTGCGCGCCATGGCCGACAATGGCGAGGCACCGAGGTCCGCGCGGGCCGAGACAGTGATCGGTGACGCGCTGGCGTTGCCCTACTGTGACGGCACCTTCGACTGCGTGATCGCCTCGGAAATCCTGGAGCATGTCCCGGCAGACGACGCGGTGATCCGCGAACTGATCCGGGTGCTCAAGCCAGGTGGGACGCTCGCGGTGACGGTGCCGCGGTGGCTGCCGGAACGCGTGTGCTGGCTGCTGTCGGAGGAGTACCACAGCAACGAAGGTGGCCACGTCCGGATCTACCGGGCCAGCCGACTGCGTGCCAAGCTCGAAGCCGCGGGTATGGCGTTCAGCCACGCTCACCATGCGCACGGCCTGCACACGCCGTTCTGGTGGCTGAAGTGTTTTGTCGGCGTTGACAACTCCGATCATGCCGCGGTTGCCGCGTATCACAAGCTGCTGGTGTGGGACATCATGGAGCGGCCGCGGATCACCCGGCTGACCGAGAAGATGCTCAATCCGCTGGTCGGCAAAAGTGTCGCACTCTATTTCGAGAAGCCGGTGCACGCCGTTGAACCGGTATAGGCCACCGGCTGTTCCCGATATCTTGTCTGACGCACAATGCCGACAGACAGCGGAGTCGATCGCCGCCGTACAAGAGCCGTCCGGCGCCATCCCCTGGTCAGCGGACGGACACACCGACCCCTGGGACCACGTCGAATGCGCGATGGCGCTCACCGCAGCGGGTTTGATCGAGCCGGCGCGCTACGCGTTCGGCTGGTGCCGGTCCGTGCAGCGAGCCGATGGCACGTGGCCAATTCAATTGCGTGGCGGGGTGGTCGAAGACGCCAACAGTGACAGCAACTTCTGCGCGTATATTGCGGTCGGGGTCTGGCATCACGTGCTGGTCACCGGGGACCGCCACTTCGCCGCCGCAATGTGGCCGACGGTGAGCGCCGCCATCGACTTCGTGCTTGGACTACAGCTCGCCGGTGGCGAAATCGGCTGGGCTAGCGGGCCTTTCGGCCCGATCGGTGAAGCGCTGCTGACCGGGTGCGCAAGCGTGTTCCACAGCCTTCGCTGTGCACTGGCGCTGGCCAGCTATCTTGACCAGCCCCGGCCGGAGTGGGAGATGGCGGTGGGCCGGCTGGGGCATGCCATCACCACCCACCCCGCTGCGTTCAACCACAAGCCGCACCATTCGATGGACTGGTACTACCCCATTCTGGGTGGTGCGCTTCGCGGCCCGGCTGCGCGCGCCCGGATTGCCGAGCGCTGGTGCGATTTCGTCGTCGACGGGGTCGGTGTCCGCTGTGTCGACGACCGGCCGTGGGTGACCGGTGCCGAAACGTGTGAATTGGTGCTGACACTCGAGGCGATGGGTAGCCGTCGGGCGGCGTTGCGCCAATTCGCGGCCATGCAGCATCTGCGCGAAGACGACGGATCCTACTGGACCGGACTGGTGTTCAGCGACGGGAAGCGGTGGCCGGTCGAACGCACAACCTGGACCGGGGCCGCGGTGATTCTGGCGGCCGACGCATTGTCGTCGACGACTCCGGCCAGCGGCATCTTCCGTGGCAGCGACTTGCCGCGCGGCCTGGAGGGTGATTACGACTGCGAATGCGTCGGCACTCCGAGCGGAACTTAATTACCCGCTGTTGCCCGGCCCGCCTGACGTCCGCTCCAGCACCCGCAGCGACCCGGTACCGGACGTTTCCCGGAACTTACCCGAATCGATTGCTCGGCAATAGATTCGGTACGGGGCCTGACCGCCGTCGCGTGGGTCGGGAAACACATCGTGGATGATCAGCGCACCACCTATCGACACCCACTGCGCCCAGCCGTCGAAATCTTGTTGCGCGGCCGCCTCGCTGTGGCCGCCGTCGATGAACAGCAGCTGCAGCGGCGTGCGCCACGCGCGGGACGCCACCGCAGACTTGCCCACTACTGCGACCACAGTGTCGTCGAGGCCGACGTTGTCGAGGGTGCGGCGGAAAGTGGGCAAGGTGTCGAACCGACCGGTGGCTTCGTCGACCATGGACGCGTCGTGGTACTCCCAACCCGGCTGGTGTTCTTCAGATCCGCGGTGGTGGTCGACGGTGAACAGGATGCTTCTGCGAGCCAGCGCCGCCGCTCCGAGCAGCACCGTCGACTTGCCGCAATACGTGCCTATTTCCACGCCGACGCCGTCGTCGAAATAGTGCAGTGCCGCCTCGTGCAGCGCCCGACCCTCGTCCGCGGGCATGAATCCGGGGACGCGATCGGCCAATTCGAACAGCCGGATCGTTCGCTCGGCGGACTCCGACGTGGACGTCATCCCGCAAACCTAGCAACTCGCCTGGCATGATCACCGGCGTGGACGTCGACCATCCCGAACGCGACCAAGCTTGGGATTCTCGTGAACGTTCGGAAACAGAGACCCAACGCCTGGACCGGAATTGGTCCAGCCTTCTGCAAGAACTTCGTGTCCTGCAGACCGGCGTTCAATTCCTCACGGGTTTCCTTTTGGTGCTGCCATTTCAGACCCGGTTCGACGTGCTGAGCGACCTCATGCGCCGCATCTATCTGGCGACGGTGGCCTGTTCAGTCGGCTCGGCGGTGTTGCTGATCGCCCCGGTCGGCATGCACCGAATCCTGTTTCGGCAACGAAAACTGGTGCAATTGGTGTCGGCTTCGCATCGCTTCGCCCTGGGCGGACTGTGTTTGCTGGGCATGGCGCTCACCGGGGTCACGATAATCATCTTCGACGTAGTGGCGGGACACACCGCTGCTCTGGTGGCCGGTACCTGCGGATTCGCCGCGCTCTTCGGCTTCTGGATTATTCTGCCGCTCGCTGTTCGCTTTATTGGTCGCCGCACGCCCGAAGAAGCGATAGCATCCAACGGTTTGCACACCGAGTAACGAGGGAACCCACCGCCGCATGTTGATTCGCAGAATCGCACGACCCCTGCTGTCCGCTGTATTCATTGGCCAAGGTGTAGAGACGTTGCGCAACCCGACGGTTGGCGCGGAAGCGGCTCAACCGGCCATGGAAGGTTTACGCCAGTTGCCGGATCCGGTGGGCACCAAAGTGCCGACTGACCCGGAGACATTTGCTCGCATCAACGCGGCCGTCCAGATCTCCGGCGGTCTGTTGCTGGCCACGGGCAAAGTACCCCGTGTCGCCTCTGCCGTCCTGGCCTTCACGGTGATACCGGGGAGCCTTGGTCATCACCAATTCTGGAGCGAGACCGATTCGGCGCGGAAGGCCGAGAAACGGCGTGGCTTCTTGACCGACATTAGTTTGCTGGGTGGCTTGATAATCGCTGCTGCCGACACCGCGGGGAAGCCGTCGTTGGGGTGGCGTGGTCGACAGGCCGCCGACCGGATCTCGGGGGCCGTGTCGTCGGCGTTGCCGGGCGGTGCCCCCGATGCGCTGATCGATCAGGAGCTGCTGGACAGAATCGGTCACGGCCTTCAGGTGGGCGCAGAGCGTGGCCGCGAACTGGTCAGCACGGCGGCTGAGAGAAGCGAACCGTACGTGGAGGCGGCCCGGAAACGCGGCACCGAACTGGCCAGCACAGCCGCCGAGAAGAGCGCACCCGTGGTGCAGGCCGCACGCAAACGCGCCCGCAAGCGCGGCGCCGAGCTGGCCGAAGTGCTGCGGGACCGGGGCAGCGACTTGGCCGACACCGCGCGGGAACGCGGTGCTGAGCTGGCCGAGACCGCGCGGGAACGCGGTGCTGAGCTGGCCGAGACCGCCCGTGACCGCGGTGCTGAGCTGGCCGAGACCGCCCGTGACCGCGGCGCGGAGTTCGGTGAGCGGGCCCGCGACCGGGGCGCTGAATGGGCCGAGGTTGCCCGCGACCGGGGCGGCGACTTAGCCGACACGGCGTTGGATCGGGGCTCCGACCTCGCCGACATCGCCCGGGCGCGCAGTACCGAACTGGCCGCTCGGGGCCGCCTCAAAGCGAGCCGTTGGGGCTGACCGTCTGACGGGCGGCAGGTGCCGTCGATTCGCGGTGCCGGCCTCGCCAGACATACACCGCCCACGAGATCGCCACGATCGCAAAGACCGACAGCTGCACGACGTCCACCCAACCGGCGGGGTACAACACGCCGGTGAGGTAGTGGGCGATGAAGCCCTCTGACGTCAGCGGCGGCATACCGGCGCGGTTGCGGGCCCAACGCTCCAGACCGGTCAGCGGACACCCGACATTCCCGGCCGCGCTGGCGATCGCCCAGGCCGCGGCCGCCATGTGCAGCCCGATCGTCCGCCGCCAGCGCAGCGCGAGCCAGCCACCGGCGACGAGGTAGCCGATGAACAGGAAGTGCGTGACCACGGTCAGCGCAACGACGAGCGCATACATTCCAGCATGCTAACGATGCGCAGCCGCCACGTACGCCGCCACGATGTCGTCGATGTCCTGATCAACGTCCACGACCACACCGCGCTCGTCGGGTTCGAGCGGCTCCAGCGCATCGAACTGGGAGTAGAGCAAGTCCGACGGCATGAAATGCCCCTTCCTCGCCGCTTGGCGGGCACCGATCACTTCCGGTGAACCACTCAGGTGCAAAAAGCCGACCGTTGGACAATGTGCTCGGAGCTGGTCGCGGTATCTGCGTTTGAGCGCCGAGCAACTGATCACACCGCCGTCGCGGTGACCGGCCAGCCACTCCCCGACCCCATCGATCCAGGCCCGCCGATCATCGTCGTCGAGCGGATGGCCCGCGGCCATCTTCTCGATGTTGGCCCGAGGATGAAGGTCGTCGGCGTCGGCGAAGGGCACTTGCAGTCGTCGGGCGAGCACGGCGCCGACGGTCGACTTGCCCGAACCGGACACGCCCATGACCACCACAGGGAACTTGTCGACCGGTGATTTCGGCGAAATCATGACTCGGTCGCTAACGAAAAGCCCGCCCATGCCATCCGTCGCTCCGGGTGCGGGTCGTATTCCACGCGGCATTTGCGGTCGAACACCAGCACCGCACGGTCGAGATCGGTGTACGCGGGCCACCCGTCGCCGGGCGTTCCGGTTTGGCTGAACAACCGCCAACGGCGTTGAATCTCATTGCTGACCCGGATAGCGTCCCGGCGGTCGGCCGCGGCGGTGAGCAGGGCACCGAACCTGCTGCGGTAGATGTCGAAAACAGCCAACAGCTCCGTGGCGTGTGTCGCGCCCAGGCCCGACCAGTGCAGCAGCCGCGGCGCGAAGTCGTACCGGTACAGGTAGGTCGGCGCGTTGCCACCGTGAGCCTCGGCGATCTGCCAGACCGCCGAGCCGAAGGCGAAGTCGCCGCCCAGCCGGACACACGCCGCCGAACTCGGATAGCCGGGGTAGGCACCGGTAATTCGTTCGCGAGCAGCCGGATCGGTGTCCGCCAGCAACGCCTCGATCATCGGCTCGGTCGTCGGTAGGAGCCGCAGGAAGCGGGTGAACAGCCGACCCTCGTCGGCGTTGGTTCCCACGACCAGCGGTACCCGATGCGCTGTACCGCGCTGCATTGCGTCGACCGGGTCCAGTGGCAAGTAGTCGTCGCCGAAAACCGGACCTATCGGGAAGGCCCCCAACCGGTTCTCCATGCCATCGTCGATCAGACGGTCTTGGGCAGCCACCAGTTCGGCCGGGGATGCGTGCATCAACGCGCTGGCGGCGTCCTTCCGGCGCACCCCGAGTAGCGCGGGGAAGCGTTCGGCAAAGCGGGCCGCAACCTCGACTGAGCGCACCATGCCCGATGCCGGACTCTCCGAAATAACCTGCGCAAAAAGGCCTTTGGCGGCTGGAACGGCCAACAGGGTGGCAACCGCATGCGCGCCGGCGCTTTCGCCGAAGATTGTGACGTTGTCCGGGTCACCACCGAAGGCTGCGGCGTTGTCGCGGACCCAGCGCAGCGCCAGCACCAGGTCACGCAAGTAAAGATTGCTCTCGATGGTGGTGTCTGCGGTCGACAATGCCGAGAGGTCCAGACACCCGAGTACGCCCAGCCGGTAGTTGACCGAGACGTATACGCAGCCCCGGCGGGCCAGCGCTGCACCGTCGTAGAGCGGGGTGGCCGAGCTACCCAGGATGTATCCGCCGCCGTGCACGAAAACCATGACCGGCAGTGCCTCGTCGCGTGACTTGTCCGGTGTGACGACGTTCAGCGTGAGGCAGTCCTCCCCCATTGCCTGGTATTTGCCGACGCCGAGCAGGGTGTACCGGCGTTGTTGGGGGGCGCAGTTGGTGAACCCGTGGCAATGCCGCACACCCGACCACGGCTCGGCCGGCAGTGGCGCGCGAAAGCGCAGCGGTCCCACCGGGGGCCGTGCATAGGGGATGGATCGCCAACGGTTCACGCCGTCACGGGTGAAGCCTTCGACGATACCGGTCGTGGTGTGTGCGCGGACGGTGTGTTCGTGCATGTTCCGACGGTAGCGAACCAGTGGCCTACACGTGCGGCGTGTTAGGCGTTCTCACTACGTTCTGCGGCTGCTGTCGTTTCGCCGGCAATGCCGACTTCCTGTCGGAATCCACCTCGAGAACCCGAACCTCGCCGAGCCTGCCGTCGACCTCGACCAGCGCCCCGGGTGGCAGCCGCCGCGTCGCGCCCTGGGCGTCGACGACACACGGGACGCCGAATTCACGGGCCACCACGGCGGCGTGCGACATCGGCCCGCCCAGCTCGGTCACCACCGCGGCTGCGTAGGAAAACGCGGCGGTGTAGCCCACATCGGTGACCTCGGCGACCAGGATCTCCCCCGGCTCCAGCTCGTCGATGGTGTCGGGTCGCACAACCCGAACCCGGCCGCGGGCCCGGCCATGGCAGGCGCCGACACCCTGCAGCGTCTCACCGGCGACCAGCACGGCAGCCGGGGCGGTGCCGGCTTGCCAGCCGCCGCTGAACAGCGCCGGCGGGACGACTCCGGTCAGCCTGGCCTGCTCGGCGCGGCGGCGCGCCACCACGGCCCGCACATCCGGAGGCAGCGCGTCGAGTTCGTCGACCAGCAGATAGAAGACGTCGTCGGCGGTCTCGACGATATTGGTGTCGGCAAGTCTGCTGCCCTGTTCGCGTAACAGTGTGCGGAGTATCCAGATGGCGCGCACCATTTTGTCCCTGCGCACTTCCCGGTCGCGGAGCTGGTGGGCAGCCAGCTGCGCAACGGGCCGGGCACGCCGCGGGATCACCGCACGAGGTGATGCCGGCCGGGTGGGGAGCTGCAGTGATTTGGCCACCATCCGGATCAGTAGTTCGGGGTCGTCGGCGTAGCTGGCTGCGCGCATCTCCACCTCGGCGGGGCCGCGGTGGCCGATCAGGGCCAGCTCGGCGAGGACGGCCGAGTGAAACCGCGGTGCCCGCGCCGACAGCGCGTCGAGGTGGTTCCCCGGTTCGGTCAGGATCCGGGCCGCCTCGGGGTCGCGGTGCGCCGCGTGCACCAGCCGGTACACCGCGTTGAGTGGCTGCGCACTGACCAGGTTCTGACCGACCAGCAACACGGTGTCTCGTCCGCACAGTCCGCGCAGGATCACGCTGAGCGCGGCAAACGACATGAACGATCCCATGGCCAGCACCCAGCCGTGGATGACATGGTCGCGGGCCAACAAGATCAAGCTCGTCAACCGGCGGTCCGATAGCTGCGAAATATCATCGGCGGTGAGCTTTTCCATTCGTTCGATATCGGCGATGTAGTCACCGGTGTCGTGGGCCGCGCCGATGCTGAGCCCTGCCAAGTTGACCCCGAACACGCCGATGTTGCGGATCGTTCGCCAGAGCCGGACCCAGTGGCGGGGTTCACGCGGCAGCTGTTGATCGCCGTGGATCGGCAGGGCGGCCACACTCTGGCCGAAGAACTGGCTCTGACGGATGACGGTCGCGGGCTTGACGAACGGCACCGTTTCGGCCATGAAGTGTGCGGTGGTGATGGCCCCGTACAACCGATGGCCGAAAACGCCGATGGTGCGGGTTGCCATCTCGCGCTGGATCAGCCCGCCGGGCCGCAGCCGTTCAGCGATGGTCGCCCCACCTGCGCGTAGGCCCCGGACGGTCACCGACGCCGATGACGGCGAGAACGGGCCCGGCAGCGCTTCGGACAAGTTGGTGGCGAGGTAGGTCGGGAAACGCGGGTCGATCGGCGTGTCGAACTCTCCGTTGCATCCTGGTGGGCCCGCCAGTTGCGGGGCAAGCCCGTCAGGGGCCGGGGCGTCGACAGCAGGGATGTCCTGAGCGTGAGTCAGCCGCCACGGCAACGACATCGACCGCCTGCCGACGCTGATGCGGCCGCGTACCGCCAACGCGACGTCGTCGACGCATTCCGCCGCGGTCCAGGCCGGCGTGAAGTTCCAGACCTCCTGCAAGCGGGTGATTGCCATGCGGGGTGCGGCCAGCAGCAGTTCGCGCTCCGCGGCGGGACTTAGCCAGCGCGCCAGCCGCCTGTCCGCCTTGACTATTGGGCGTCCAAGCGCCCGAGCTAACTCCGCCAGAGTGGTCTCACCTGGCGCGGCCAGGTTGATGAGCCCGGTGCCGAGACCGGGGTCGACGATGGCCTGGACGAACAGCCGGTGCACGTCGTCGGTGTGCACGACCTGCACCGGGCGAGCCGCCAACCCGTGTGGGTCGGAGAAAACCAGGCTGGCCAACATCCGGCGAACCCAGTTGTCGACGCCTCGACCGAGGATGACCGCTGACCGGATCGTCACCCACTCTGCACCGGACGCGGCCAGCAGCTCTTCGGATCGGACCTTGTGCCGTGCCTCCGCGAGACCCGGGTGCAGCTGTGCGGCTTCGGTCAACGGCACATTGTCGCTTCGGTAGGCGCCGTAAACATGCGCGGACGAGGCGAACACGACGCGCCGGACACCGTGACGGGCCACCGCGTCGGCGACGTTGGCGGTCCCACCGATGTTGATCTCGCGACCGCTCTGGTCACCGCGGCCGTGATCGAAGGCCCAGGCACAGTGCGCGACGACGTCCGCACCGGCGATCGCGTGCCGCACCGCGGCGGCGTCCCGGATGTCGGCTTGATGGAAAGTGGCTGCGGTAGGCCAGCTTTCCGGTTGCCGACGGGCCAGCCCGATGACGTCGTGGCCCTGGCTGAGCAGCCTGGTGACGATACCGCGACCGACGACTCCGCTGGCTCCGGTGACCGTGATTCTCACCGGCAGACCTTGGGTTTCATCGGCTAGTCGTCATCGTCGAGGAGCGCGGCGTTGACCAGGTCGTCGAGGTCCATGCCGGCGAAGTCTTTCTCGCCGGCCTCGGACCCACCGGCTCCGTCGGTCTCGTTGGCCAACGACAGCAAGAGGTCCAGCACCCCGGCCTGGCGCAGGCGTTTGATCGGTATGGATGCCACCACCTGCGCAATTTCGGCCTCGCCGGGCGCGGACCGCTCCGGCTGCCCGGTGGACGCACCGACCAGTTCCCGGCGGAAGTAGCCCGCCAGCGCCGCGGAGCTGGGGTAGTCGAAGATGAGCGTCGGCGACAGGGCCAGCCCGGTGGCGGCTTTGAGCCGGTTACGCATCTCCACTGCGGTCAGCGAGTCAAAGCCCAACTCCTGAAAAGCTTTGTCCGGATCGATCGCCTCCGGCGTGGTGTTGCCCAGCACGGTGGCGATATGCGAGCGCACCAAGTCCAGCAGCACCGCATGCTGCTCGTCCTCCGGCAGACCCTCGAGGCGTTGCAGCAGAACGGATTTCGATTTGGCGGCCGCCAGTGAGTCGTCGACCTGGCGCCGCGCCGGCGCGTTGATGAGGTCGACGAACATCGGTGGCAAGGTGCCGCTGTCGAATTTGGCTCGCAGCGCGGTGAAGTCGATGTGGGCCGCCAGCACGAACGGCTCGTCGACGGCCATCGCGGTGTCCATCAGCTGCAGCGCTTCGCCCGACGGCATAGCCACGATGCCGTCCCGGGCGAACCGGGCGAAGTCGACGTTGTCCAATGTTCCAGTCAAGCTGCTGGTTTGGTCCCACAGGCCCCAGCCCAATGAGATCGCCGGCAGACCATGAGCGCGCCGATGCACCGCCAACGCATCCAAAAACGAATTCGCCGCAGCATAATTGGCCTGACCTGAGGACCCCACCAAACCCGCCATCGACGAAAACATCACAAACGCCGACAAACTCACATCCCGGGTCAACTCATGCAAATTCCACGCCGCATCCACCTTGGCCCGCAACACCGCATCCACCCGCGCCGGCGTCAACGACGTCACCACCGCATCATCCAGCACCCCCGCAGCATGAATCACCGCCGACAACGGCGCCGCCACCGCAACATCAGCCAACACCTTGGCCAACGCCTCGCGATCCGCCACATCACAGGCCACCACCGACACCGCAGCACCAGCCGCGGTCAACTCCGCCACCAACTCCGCCGCACCCGGCGCCGCCGGCCCACGCCGGCTGACCAACAACAAATCCCGCACTCCATGCCCGGCCACCACATGGCGAGCCAACGCCGAACCCGCCATCCCGGTACCACCGGTGATCAACACCGTGCCCGCCGCCCACGCACCCGGCATCATCAACACAACCTTGCCCACATGCCGCGCCTGACTCAGATACCGCAACGCCGCCGGCGCCCGCCGAATATCGAACGGCGTCACCGGCAACGGCCGCAGAGCGGCTTCGGCGAACAAGGTGGCCAATTCGTCAAGGATCCGTTGCAGGTGGTCGGCACCCGCCTCGAAGAGGTCGAAGGCGCGGTAGCGCACACCGGGATGCTGCTCGGCGACCGCGTCGGGGTCACGGATGTCGGTCTTGCCCATCTCCAAGAACACCCCACCCGGGGCGACCAGGCGCAGCGAGGCGTCGACGAACTCACCGGCCAGCGAGTCCAGCACCACATCCACCCCGCGACCGCCGGTGACCGCCCGGAAGTGGTCCTCAAAATCCAGACTGCGCGAATCACCGATGTGAGCATCGTCGAAACCCATGGCACGCAGGGTGTCCCACTTACCGTGACTGGCGGTGGCGAACACCTCCAACCCCAAATGCCGCGCCAGCTGCACCGCAGCCATCCCCACCCCACCGGCCGCGGCATGCACCAACACCCGCTGACCCGGTTTGACGTCCGCGAGCGTTGACAGCGCGTAGCGGGCGGTGGCGAAGACGACCGGCGCGGTCACCGCCTCCGTATGAGACCAGCCGGTCGGAGTCTCCATCAGGAGCCGCTCGTCGGTGATCGCGACGGTGCCGGTACCTTCCGGGAAGAGCCCGGTGACTCGGTCACCGACGACGAAACGAGCGCTGCCGGGCGCGGTTTCGATGACGACGCCGGCGCACTCCACGCCCATGACGGCGTCGTCGTCCGGGTACAGCCCGAGGGCGATCATGACGTCGCGGAAGTTCGCGGCGATGGCCCGCACGGCGACGCGCACCTGACCTGGCCGCAGCGGGGTATCAGCATCGGGAATCGGCTCCAGCTGCAAATTCTCGAACGTGCCCTTACTGGACATGCCCACGCGCCACGGTCCGTCACTCGGCGGCACCAGCAGGGTGTCGACGGCACGGCTGCCGTGCACCCGTGCGGTGTACACGACGCCGTCGCGCAGCAGGACCTGCGGCTCACCGGCGGCCAGCAGTCGAGCGACTGCCGAATCGTCCAGTGGCGCATCGGAATCCACCAGCACGATGCGACCCGGATGCTCGGTCTGCGCCGACCGCACCAACCCCCACACCGCGGCCCCCGCCAGATCGGTGACATCCTCGCCCGGCAACGCCACCGCGCCGCGAGTCACCACCACGAGCATCCCGGAGTCGTGCTGAGCCAGCCAGGATTGCAGACCCTGCAGCGCTTCGTGTGTGCGCTGATACAACCCGGTGAGCGGATTGTCGTCCACAGGAGCCGATTCGAAGACATCATGCGACGGCGCTTCATGGTGGGTTCCCAGGGTTGCCGGCGACCAGATCAGCTCGAAGAGCCGGTCGGCTCCCGGACCCGTCACAGCCGCCATCAACTGCTGCTGAGACACCGGACGAGCCACCATCGACGCCACCGACAACACCGGCAACCCCAGCCCGTCCGCCAAATCCACCGACACCGCCGACGGCCCGGCCGGCGCGATCCGCGCCCGCACCGACGACGCACCGGCCGCATGCAGCGACACCCCCTGCCACGAGAACGGCACCAGTACGCCGTCTTTGTCGGCACTGTCGCCGGTTTCGGTCGCGACGATCACTGCGTGCAGGGCGGCGTCCAACACCGCTGGGTGCACCCCGAATCCCGCCGGGGATACGCCGGCGTCGGCGGGTAGCGATACCTCGGCGAACACCTCGTCGCCGCGCCGCCACATCGCCGTCAGGCCTTGGAAGGCCGGACCGTAGCCGTAGCCGCGGGCGGCCAACCGGTCGTATAGCCCGTCGATGTCGACCGGTGCCGACCCTACCGGCGGCCACGTCGACAACGTGGTACCCGGTTCTGCGCCGCTCGACCGGATCGCGCCTTCGGCGTGCAGAGTCCAGCCCGGGCGTGCCTCGCCGCGGGAAAACACCGACACCGCACGGCCGCCCGAGTCGTCGGCGGCGTCGACCACCACTTGCACCGCCACCGACCCAGCCGCGGGAATCACCAGCGGCGCCGCCAGTGTCAGTTCGTCGACCACCGAGCAGCCGACTTCGTCGGCGGCCCGGATCGCCAATTCGACGAAGCCCGCACCGGGGAACACCACCACGCCGCCCACGGCATGGTCGGCAAGCCAGGGCTGCAATGCACAGGACAGCCGACCCGTCAGCACCACCCCACCCGAGGCCGGCAGCTCCACCACCGCACCCAGCAACGCGTGCTCACCCGGGGCCAAACCAAGACCCGCAGCGTCGACGGCAGCGCCATCACCGGACAACCAGAACCGCCGCCGCTCAAACGGGTACGTCGGCAGCTCGACAAACCCGGTTCCGGGCAGCACCGCTCGCCAGTTCACACCCATACCCGACACGAAGGCTTGTGCCACTCCGGTCATCAGGCCGGTCGGTTCGGGTCGGTCCTTGCGCAGCATCGGTACCGACACGATGTCGGCCTCGGCGAGCGAGTCCTCGACCGACGTGGTCAGCCCGCCCGCGGGCCCGACTTCGAGGAATCGGCCGGCTCCGGCGGATTTCGCGAAGCGCACGCTGTCACCGAACCGCACGGCTGCGCGGATGTGTCGGGTCCAGTAGTCGGGCGACGCGAAGTCGTCTCCCGCCAACTGTCCGGTGACGTTCGAGATGACCGGGATGGTGGGCTGATGGACGGTGAGTTCTCGTGCTGCCGCCTTGAATTCATCAATCATCGGTTCCATCAGCGGTGAGTGGAAGGCGTGGGACACGGCGAGGCGGTGGACGCGACGGCCTTGGTCGCGCAGTTTGTCGGCGATGGCCGTGGCCGCGTCCTCAGCGCCGGAGATGACCACTGAGGATGGGCCGTTGACCGCGGCGATGCCGACATTGCCGGTCAGCAACGGCCGTACTTCGTCCTCGGTGGCCTGCACGGCGATCATGACCCCGCCGGGTGGCAGGGCCTGCATGAACCGGCCCCGCGCGACCACCAGCAGTGCAGCGTTTTCCAGTGACAGTGCGCCGGCGACGTGTGCCGCGGTCAACTCGCCGACCGAATGGCCCATCACGAAGTCGGAGCGCAGGTCCCACGATTCGAGTAACCGGTATAGCGCCACTTCGACCGCGAACAGGGCCGCCTGCGCGAATTCGGTGCTGTTCAGCAGGTTTTCGTCGTGGCCCCACATGACTTCGCGCAGGGGACGCAGCAGATGCCGGTCGAGTTCTGCCACCACGGTGTTGAACGCTTCGGCGAACACCGGGTAGGCGGTGTGCAGGCCCATGCCCATGCCGAGCCATTGGGAGCCTTGGCCGGGGAAGACGAACACCGTCTTGCCCGCCGCAGTGGCGCGGCCCTGGATCACCGAGGCACCCGCCAGTCCGTCGGCCACTTCGGCCAACCCACCCAACAACTGCTCACGGTCGCCGCCGAGCACCACTGCCCGATGCTCGAACACCGACCGGCCCGCCAACGACCACCCCACATCAGCGGCATCGAGGTGATCTTGCGCAGCGATGAACTCACCCAACCGCACCGCCTGCGCACCCAACGCCGCCGCCGACTTCGCCGACACCACCCACGGCACCACCGGCGGTAAAGATCTCTGTTCGACAGCGTCCAAAGCCGGTGGCGCCTCGATGATCACATGCGCATTGGTGCCGCTGATCCCAAACGAGGACACCCCCGCCCGGCGCGGCTGACCGTTTTGCGGCCAGGCCTGCGGTTCGGTCAACAACGACACCGCACCGGCTGACCAATCCACATGCGGGCTGGGCGCATCGACATGCAACGTCGCCGGCAACACCTCATGGCGCATCGCCAAAATCATCTTGATCACACCAGCCACCCCGGCCGCGGCCTGGGTGTGACCCATGTTGGACTTCACCGACCCCAACCACAACGGCTGCACACGGTCTTGGCCGTAGCTGGCCAGCAACGCCTGCGCTTCGATCGGATCCCCCAACGTGGTGCCGGTGCCGTGCCCTTCGACCACATCGACATCGCGAGCACCCAGGCCGGCGTTGGCCAGCGCCGCGCGCACCACCCGCTGCTGCGACGGACCGTTCGGCGCGGTCAACCCGTTGGACGCCCCGTCCTGATTGACCGCCGAACCCCGCACCACCGCCAACACCGGATGCCCCAACCGCTGAGCATCCGAGAGCCGCTCCACCACCAGCATCCCGCCACCCTCGGAGAATCCGGTGCCGTCGGCCGCCCCGGCGAACGACTTGCACCGGCCATCCGGCGACAGGCCGCGATGCCGGCTGAACTCCACGAAGATGTCCGGTGTCGCGTTGACCGTGACACCGCCGGCCAAAGCCAGGTCGCATTCACCCGAGCGCAGCGACTGCACCGCCATATGCAGCGTCACCAGCGAGGAGGAGCAGGCAGTATCCACCGACAGCGCCGGGCCCTCCAACCCCAGCACGTAAGCCACCCGGCCTGACGCCACGCTGGACAGCTGGCCGGTCAGGCGGAAACCTTCTACCGGTTCGGCGGAGAGCATGCCGTAGCCCTGTGTCATGATTCCGGCGAAGATGCCGGTGGCGCTGCCGCTCAACGTGGCCGGATCGATACCGGCGCGCTCCAGCGCCTCCCACGACAACTCGAGGAACATGCGTTGCTGGGGATCCATGGCAAGCGCTTCGGACGGGCCGACGCCGAAGAATGCGGGGTCGAAATCGGCGACGCCGTCGACGAATCCGCCGGTGCGGGTGTAGCAGGCACCCGGAACGTCGGGGTCGGGGTTGTACAGTTCGGCCAAGTTCCAGCCCCGGTCGCTGGGGAACTCGGTGAGCACGTCGCGACCCTGTGACACCACATCCCACAGATCTTCGGGTGAATTCACCCCGCCCGGGTAGCGGCACGCCATGCCGACGATCGCGATCGGATCGTCACCCGTGATGCGCACAGCGGGCACGTGTTTAACTTCTTGCTGCACACCGGCGAGTTCGCTAAGGAAGTAAGCAGCGAGACGGCTCGGTGTCGGGTAGTCGAAGATGAGGGTGGGCGAAAGAGCCAGCCCGGTGGCGGCTTTGAGCCGGTTACGCATCTCCACCGCGGTCAGCGAGTCAAAGCCCAACTCCTGAAAAGCTTTGTCGGGATCAATCGCCTCCGGCGTGGTGTTGCCCAGCACGGTGGCGATATGCGAGCGCACCAAGTCCAGCAGCACCGCATGCTGCTCCGCTCCCGGCAGGCCGTGCAGTCGTTGCGCGAGCGCGGATTTGGATTTGGTGGCGGCCAGTGTGTCATCGACCCGGCGCCGGGTCGGCGTGGTAATCAAGTCGGCGAACATCGGCGGAACGACGGCATTGGCCCGCAGTGCGGTGAGGTCGATGTGGGCCGGCAGCACGAACGGCTCGTCGACCACCATCGCGGTGTCGAAGAGTTGCAACGCCGCGGCCGACGATAAGGCTTTCACGCCGGTGCGGGCGAGCCGGGCGCGTCCGGCAGTGTCGAGCCCGCCGGTCATGTCGCTGGTTTGGTCCCACAGACCCCAGCCCAATGAGATCGCCGGCAGACCATGAGCGCGCCGATGCACCGCCAACGCATCCAAAAACGAATTCGCCGCAGCATAATTGGCCTGACCCGAGGACCCCACCAAACCCGCCATCGACGAAAACATCACAAACGCCGACAAACTCACATCCCGGGTCAACTCATGCAAATTCCACGCCGCATCCACCTTGGCCCGCAACACCGCATCCACCCGCGCCGGCGTCAACGACGTCACCACCGCATCATCCAGCACCCCAGCAGCATGAATCACCGCCGACAACGGCGCCGCCACCGCAACATCAGCCAACACCTTGGCCAACGCCTCGCGATCCGCCACATCACAGGCCACCACCGACACCGCAGCACCAGCCGCGGTCAACTCCGCCACCAACTCCGCCGCACCCGGCGCCGCCGGCCCACGCCGGCTGACCAACAACAAATCCCGCACTCCATGCCCGGCCACCACATGGCGAGCCAACGCCGAACCCGCCATCCCGGTACCACCGGTGATCAACACCGTGCCCGCCGCCCACGCACCCGGCATCATCAACACAACCTTGCCCACATGCCGCGCCTGACTCAGATACCGCAACGCCGCCGGCGCCCGCCGAATATCGAACGGCGTCACCGGCAACGGCCGCAGCACTCCGACGTCGAAGAGTTCGGCGAGTTCGAGCATGTATTGGTGCATGCGCGCCCGGCCGGGCTCGAAGAGGTCGAAGGCGCGGTAGCGCACACCGGGATGCTGCTCGGCGACCGCGTCGGGGTCACGGATGTCGGTCTTGCCCATCTCCAAGAACACCCCACCCGGGGCGACCAGGCGCAGCGAGGCGTCGATGAACTCACCGGCCAGCGAGTCCAGCACCACATCCACCCCGCGACCGCCGGTGACCGCCCGGAAGTGGTCCTCAAAATCCAGACTGCGCGAATCACCGATGTGAGCATCGTCGAAACCCATGGCACGCAGGGTGTCCCACTTACCGTGACTGGCAGTGGCGAACACCTCCAACCCCAAATGCCGCGCCAGCTGCACCGCAGCCATCCCCACCCCACCGGCCGCGGCATGCACCAACACCCGCTGACCCGGTTTGACGCCGGCCAGATGAATGAAGCCGTAGTAGGCGGTGGTGAAAACGGCGGAGACCGCGGCGGCTTCGGCGTACGACCAGTCCGAAGGCATCGGCAGCAGCAGCCGGACGTCGCCGGCGACCAGGGTGCCGCTGCCGTCGGGGAAGAAGCCGTACACCGAGTCGCCGACCGCGAAATCGGTGACCCCGGGTCCCACTTCGACCACCACGCCAGCGCCTTCACCGCCGATCAGTGCGTCATGGGTGAACATGCCCAGGCTGATCATGACGTCGCGGAAGTTGGTGGCGATGGCGCGGATGTCGACCCGGACCTGGCCGGGCTCCAGCGGCGCACCGGCATTCGGGACGGGCTCCAATTGCAGATTCTCGAAAGTGCCCGCGCTGGAGAGACCTAACCGCCAGGGTCGCTGCGCCGGCGGCACCAGGACACCGTCGGCCGCGCGGCTGTGGTGCACCCGTGCGGTGTACACGACGCCGTCGCGCAGCAGCAGCTGCGGCTCACCGGTCGCCAATACTCGAGCGACCGCCGTATCGTCGAGCGGCGCATCGGAATCCACCAGCACGATGCGGCCCGGATGCTCGGTCTGCGCCGACCGCACCAACCCCCACACCGCGGCCCCCGCCAGATCGGTGACATCCTCGCCCGGCAACGCCACCGCGCCGCGCGTGCACACCAGCAGCATGCCCGAGCCCTCGCCAGTGAGGTGCGACTGCAGTGCGGCCAGAATTTCGTGGGTGCGCTGATACGTTTCTGAGATCGGATCATGTTCGCCTGCAACAGATTCGACGATTTCACAGGACGGGTGGTCAGCGCTGCTCGCTGCGGGCGCCTTCGCCGGCGACCAGATCACCTCGAAGAGCCGGTCGGCTCCCGGACCCGTCACAGCCGCCATCAACTGCTGCTGGGATACCGGACGAGCCACCATCGACGCCACCGACAACACCGGCAACCCCAGCCCGTCCGCTAAGTCCACCGACACCGCCGACGGCCCGGCCGGCGCGATCCGCGCCCGCACCGACGACGCACCGGCGGCGTGCAGTGACACCCCCTGCCACGAGAACGGCAGTGCCACCTCGGCCCCGTCATGCACGGTGACCAGTGCATGCAACGACGCGTCCAGCAGCGCGGGGTGTACGCCGAATGCTGCTGCGCTCCCGGCGGTCTGCGGGAGTGTGACATCGGCGAACAGCTCGTCGCCGCGCCGCCACATTGCGGTCAGCCCTTGAAACGCCGGACCGTAACCGTAGCCGCGCGCGGCCAACCGGTCGTAGAGGCCGGTGACGTCGACGGGTTCAGCGCCTGCCGGCGGCCACGTCGCCAGATCAGCGGCCGGTGCGGAGGTTTGGGCGCTCAGCACTCCCTCGGCGTGCAGGGTCCAGTCGGCGTCAGCGTCGGTGCGGGAGAACACCGAGACGTTTCGGTGGCTCGAGTCGTCGGCAGCGTCGACGACCACTTGCACCGCAGCGGCACCGGCCGCCGGTATCACCAGCGGAGCGCGGAGTGTCAGTTCGTCGACGCCCGAGCAGCCGACTTCGTCGCCCGCCCGGATCGCCAATTCGACGAAGCCCGAACCAGGAAATACCACCACTCCACCGACAGCATGATCGGCGAGCCAGGACTGCGACCCGCAGGACAGCCGGCCTGTCAGCACCACTCCGCCCGACGCCGGCAGCTCCACCACCGCACCCAGCAATGCGTGCTCACCCGACGCCAAACCCAGACCGGTGGCGTCGACGGCAGCGCCATCACCGGACAGCCAAAAGCGCTGTCTTGCAAAGGCGTACGTGGGCAGCTCCACAAAACCTGCCCCCAGCAGCACCGCACGCCAATCCACTGCCACACCCGACACGAAAGCCTGCGCGGCCGAAGTGAGGAACCGGCGCAGGCCGCCGTCGTCGCGACCCAGGGTGGGGATGACGATAGCTTCGGTAGCGCCGTCGGTGCAGTGGCTGACGGTCTCCTCCACCCCGCCGATCAGCGCGGGATGTGGACTGGATTCGATGAACGTCCGGTAGCCGCCAACCGAGGCTGTGCGTACCGCCTGCTCGAATTTTACGGTCTGGCGGATATTGCGGAACCAGTACTCGGCGTCCAACGCCGCGGTGTCGAGCAGAGCGCCGGTGACGGTGGAGAAGAACGCGGTGCGCGACGATCGGGGTTCGATACCGGATAGTGCCGCGACGAGCTCTTCGCGGATCTCCTCGACGGCACCGGAGTGCGACGCGTAGTCCACGTCGATTCGCCGAGCACGGAGGTCCCGCGCGGTGCAGTGCCGGACGAGCGCGTCCAGTGCCTCCCTGTCGCCGGAAACCACGACGGCTGACGGGCCGTTGACCGCGGCGACACTGACCCGATCGCCATAGGGCACCAACAGTTCCCGCACCTGGTCGGGTCCGCAGGCGAGCGACGCCATACCGCCGCGGCCGGCGAGTGCCAATAACAGCTTGCTGCGCAACGTGACTACCCGTGCGGCGTCGTGTAAGGACAAGGCGTCGGCCAGGTATGCCGCGGCGATCTCACCTTGGGAGTGCCCGATGACGGCGTCCGGGCGTACGCCGACCGACTTCCACAGTTCGGCCAGCGACACCATCACCGCGAACAGTGCGGGCTGCACCACGTCGACGCGGTCCAACCCGGGGGCGCCGGGCGTTGCCCGCAACACGTCGGTCAGCGACCAGTCGACGAACTCGGCGAAGGCACCTGCGCATGCGTTCAGGTGCTGCGCGAAAACCGGTGCGGTGTCGAGTAATTCGACGGCCATGCCGAGCCATTGGGAGCCTTGGCCGGGGAAGACGAACACCGTCTTGCCCGCCGCAGTGGCGCGGCCCTGGATCACCGAGGCACCCGCCAGTCCGTCGGCCACCTCGGCCAACCCACCCAGCAACTGCCCACGCTCAGCACCGAGCACCACTGCCCGATGCTCGAACACCGACCGGCCCGCCAACGACCACCCCACATCAGCGGCATCGAGGTGATCTTGCGCAGCGATGAACTCACCCAACCGCACCGCCTGCGCACCCAACGCCGCCGCCGACTTCGCCGACACCACCCACGGCACCACCGGCGGTAAAGATCTCTGTTCGACAGCATCCAAAGCCGGTGGCGCCTCGATGATCACATGCGCATTGGTGCCGCTGATCCCAAACGAGGACACCCCCGCCCGGCGCGGCTGACCGTTTTGCGGCCAGGCCTGCGGTTCGGTCAACAACGACACCGCACCGGCTGACCAATCCACATGCGGGCTGGGCGCATCGACATGCAACGTCGCCGGCAACACCTCATGGCGCATCGCCAAAATCATCTTGATCACACCAGCCACCCCGGCCGCGGCCTGGGTGTGACCCATGTTGGATTTCACCGACCCCAACCACAACGGCTGCACACGGTCTTGGCCGTAGCTGGCCAGCAACGCCTGCGCTTCGATCGGATCCCCCAGCGTGGTGCCGGTGCCGTGCCCTTCGACCACATCGACATCGCGAGCACCCAGGCCGGCGTTGGCCAGCGCCGCGCGCACCACCCGCTGCTGCGACGGACCGTTCGGCGCAGTCAGCCCGTTCGACGCCCCGTCCTGGTTGACCGCCGAACCCCGCACCACCGCCAACACCGGATGCCCCAACCGCTGGGCATCCGAGAGCCGCTCCACCACCAGCATCCCGCCGCCCTCGGACCAGCCGACACCGTCGGCCGCCCCGGCGAACGACTTGCACCGGCCATCCGGCGACAGGCCGCGATGCCGGCTGAACTCCACGAAGATCGTCGGTGTGGCGTTGACGGTTGCGCCGCCGGCCAGGGCCAGGTCGCATTCACCTGAGCGCAGCGACTGCACCGCCATATGCAGGGCGACCAGCGACGACGAGCAGGCAGTATCCACCGACACCGCCGGACCCTCCAGCCCCAACACGTAAGCCACCCGTCCGGTCGCCACGCTGGAGGTCATGCCGGTCAATCGGTAACCCTCGATCTCTTCGGCAAGCATCCCGTACCCCTGCACGATGATTCCGGCGAAGACTCCGGTGGCACTGCCGCGCAACGCCGTCGGGTCGATACCGGCGCGCTCCAAGGCCTCCCACGACAACTCGAGCAGCATCCGGTGCTGCGGGTCGGTCGCCAGCGCCTCGCTCGGGGACACCCCGAAGAAGCCGGCGTCGAAACCGGCGACCTCGTCGACAAAGCCGCCGTAGCGGGCGTAGGACTTGTGCGGCGCGTCGGGATCCGGATCGAACAAACCCATGAGGTCCCAGCCGCGGTCGGTCGGGAACTCCGACATGACGTCGCGGCCCTGCGACACCACGTCCCAGAAACCCTCCGGCGAGTCCACCCCGCCGGGCAAATGGCACGCCATCCCGATGATCGCGATGGGTTCTGCCGACCGTTCCAGCAGTGCACGGTTCTTGCTCTTCAAGCGCTCGATCTGAGCAAGTGCCTTACGCAGCGCCTCCGTCGCATGCTGGAGCTGATCGGCCATGTCGTTACCCCTCGCCTAACACTTCGCGTTCGATTAGCGCCGGCTCGACAGGCAAGGCCATTCTCGGCACGACTTTTACACTCCTGCTGGCCCCCGGCCCGGCCGTTAAGCGGTGACTGTACCCGCCGCCGATCAGCGGGCAATCACCGTGGTCAAGCGGCTAGGGGCGGGCCACGGGAAAGGAATCAGCGCCAGCCGTCGGCCGCCTCGACAGCCCGCATCAGCGCGTCGCAGAGCTCCCGGAGTTCAGCGCGTCCGGCGCCCTCACCAAGCGCGGTGACAACATCTTCGGCAGCACATCGCACCTGATAGACCCGATCGGACAGCTCGGCCGCCTCACCAGCCGACAGCACCACGACGTCCGGCGGCAGACCGGAGAACGCGCTGGTCGAGGCGCGTTGCTCGTAGGCGCGCTGCCGGCAGGACTGCCGACAGTACTGGCGCCGGCGGCCCATACCGCTGTCAGCGACGTGGCGACCACACCAGCGACACGGTTGTGGTCGCGTGCGGCGGGTCACGACTGACGACTGTAATCGGCTGCACCGGCGAATCCCGGTATCATGAGTAGTTGCGTCGGACCGCGCCAGACAGGCAAGCGGCACCGCCCGGGAACTACGCCAGCCCCCTACCGCGTTGTCACCGGAGAAACGTAAGAGGAGTGTTGACGATGGCTGATCGTGTGCTGAGAGGCAGTCGCCTCGGAGCCGTAAGTTACGAGACCGACCGTAACCACGACCTGGCGCCGCGTCAGATCGCGCGGTACCGCACCGACAACGGCGAGGAGTTCGACGTTCCGTTCGCCGACGACGCCGAAATCCCGGGTAGCTGGATGTGCCGCAACGGGATGGAAGGCACCTTGATCGAAGGTGACCTGCCGGAGCCGAAGAAGGTCAAGCCGCCGCGGACGCACTGGGACATGCTGTTGGAACGCCGTTCGGTCGACGAGCTCGATGAGCTGCTCAAGGAGCGGCTGGACCTGATCAAGTCCCGGCGCCGCGGGGTGTGACGAACTAGTCCTCCTGGCCGGCTCGCGCGGATAGCTCGGTACGGCGCGGCCCGCGGTTCATACGACCACTGATGCCCCACTGAGCGACTTTGACGATCGCCTCCCGGATGTTGGAGCCGCTCATCTTCGACACTCCGATGGCGCGTTCGGTGAAGGTGATCGGCACCTCCACCACCGTGAAGCCGTTGCTGATGGCCCGCCAGGTCAGGTCGATCTGAAAGCAGTAGCCCTTCGAGTCAACCACGCTCAGGTCGATCGTCTGCAGCACCTCTTTGCGGTAGGCGCGGAAACCCGCGGTGATGTCATGGACGTCGATACCCAACATCACCCGCGAATAGGTGTTCGCAGTCTTGGACAGCGCCTTACGCCGGCGCGGCCAGTTGCGCACCGTTCCCCCGTCGACGTAGCGCGAGCCGATGGCCACATCGGCTCCGGCGTCGACGGCGTCCAGCAGGCGGTGCAGCTGCTCGGGTGCGTGGCTGCCGTCGGCGTCCATTTCCACCAGAACCGAGTAGTCCCGGGACAGCCCCCAGCCGAAGCCGGCCAGATAGGCGGCACCCAGACCATCCTTGGTGGTGCGGTGCAGCACGTGCAGCTGCTCGGGCCGCGCTGACGCCAATTCCGCGGCGACCAGCCCGGTCCCGTCGGGGCTGTCGTCGTCCACGACCAGCACATGGACCTCCGGGCGAGCTTGGTGTAGCCGGTCCAGGATCAGCGGCAGGTTCTCCCGCTCGTTGAAGGTGGGGATGATCACCAGGGTGCGCAGGCTGGGGCGCTCTCCTGGTGCTTCCGTCGTCGGCTGGCCGGTGGTCATGTGGCTCCTTTGTCTGGAGTCTGCCCGCCGTCGCTGTCGGGCGCATCGTCGGTGTTACCTGCCGGCGTTGGGGTCCGCGACCGGCTCCGGCTCGGACGCGCGAGCCACCCATTGTGCCGTATCGCGACCAGCAGGACCGCTACGGCCATCCCGACGAACAGCCACTGCACGACGGGACCCCAGCGGGTGGCCGGCGTCAACGTCGTCTTGAGCCGCAGTTGAGTGTCCAGGTAAGCGGGCTGGAAGAAATCCGTGCGGGCCAGTTCGCCGCCGTCCGGTGCGATGACGGCGCTGATCCCGGTCGTTCCGGCGACCACGACGTATCTGTCGTGCTCGACGGCCCGGGCTTTGGCGATGACCAGTTGCTGTTCGCTCATGGTCTTGTTGAAGGTGGCGTTGTTGCTGGGCACCGCCAGCATCTGCGCGCCGTTGCGCACCGATTCTCGTGGCGCGCGATCGAAGATCACTTCCCAGCAGGTGCTGACCCCGACCGGCACCCCCGCCGCATGCACTACGCCGGTGCTGCGACCGGGCACCATGTGGCCGGCGCGGCCGGCGTAGCCCGAGAGGTGCCGGAAGAGCCCCGGCCAGGGCAGATACTCGCCGAACGGCTGAATGATCTGCTTGTCGTGGCGTTCGCCGGGCCCGGTGACCGGATCCCAGACGATCACGGTGTTGGTGTAATCCAGATCCTCGGGGTGCGGGCCGGGACGGTCGAGAACCGTCCCCACCAGAATGGGGACGCCGATCGCCGTAGCCGCGACCGTGATTTGGGCGGCGGCGTCGGGGTTGACCAGCGGGTCGATGTCCGACGAGTCCTCCGGCCAGATGACGAACTGGGGTTTGGGAGCAGTGCCGGCCTGCACGTCATCGGCCAGCCGAAGGGTCTCTTGCACGTGCTTGTCGAGCACAGCCCGGCGTTGCGCGTTGAAGTCGAGTCCCAGCCGCGGCACATTGCCCTGCACCGCGGCCACCGTGACAGTCGGGTCGTCGCCGGACCCCATTCCGGAATGGCGGACGTGCGGCCACACCGCGACGGCAGCGAACAGGACGAATGCGATGCAGACTCCAGGCAGCACCACAGCCGGCGGCACGGTGCCGATTCCGGGGTCGTTAGCGTGCGGGTGGCGGCCATGTCGCCACCACACCACCACCTCCTCCACCATCGCCGTCGCGCTGCAGCCGAGTAGCACGATCGCGCCCGACAACAGCGCGACCCCACCGAGCTGAACCAACGGCAGTAATGGCCCGCTGGTTTGACCGAAGCCCAGCACGCCCCAGGGAAAACCCCCGAACGGCACGGTCGACTTCGCCCATTCCACGGCGGCCCACAACACCGCAAACCAGATCGGCCAGCCGGGCAGCGGCCGCACGGCGACAGCCAGCAGGCCGAAGAATGCCGGGAAGGCCGCACAGAGCACCGCCAGCGCGATCCAGGGTCCGGCCCCGACGAGCGTGCTGATCCACGGCAACAGCGGCAGGTAAAAGCCCAGGCCGAGGAGAAAGCCGTAGCCCAGGCCGCCAACCGGCGTGGTGGCCCGACGGGTCAACACCCATGCCAGTAGACCGACCGCGAGAACCGCGGACCACCACCAGTTGAACGGGGGAAAGCTTGCACACAGCAGCACACCAGCGGCCACCGACACACTTAGCCGCAGCCACCGCGGCCGGAACCATCGTGCTGTCCGGGGCAACACCACGGTGCGCAGCGCGGTGCCCAGGCGGGCAGCCGGATTCGGTGTGTTCTCGCTTAATTTGCGTTCGTCGGCTAGCTCGAGGTCTTGCTCACCCATGGATCGACTCAGGCCGGCCTGGCAGGGCGGGCGATTCGGCATCCGTGACGTCGGTGACGTCTAAGACCTCGCCGTCGATGTAGTTCCCGCGGGCACGCGCCCGGTTGCTCGCCTGCCGCGCAGCACGGGTGGCGGCGATGGTGATCAGCGGCCGGCCGGTGCTGCGGGCGGCCAGCGCGAGCACCAGCGGTCGGGCGGCGGCCCGGATCGGCGGAACCAACAGCAGCAGCCCCAGGACGCTGGTGACCAGCCCCGGAACAACGACGAGCACCGCGGCCAGCGCCGTCAGCGCCCCATCGGTGACGGCCGAGCGCCCGGTCGCTGATCCCGACCGCAGCCGCAGCAGTTGACGCTTGGCCTGAGAGCCGGCCACGACGACACCGAGGACGAAGGTGACCAGCAGCAACAGCAGGGTGCGGCCCAGCCCAATCGTCGACGTGAGCGCGAGCAACACGGTCAGTTCGAGGGCGGCGTACCCGAGGAAAAGTCGCGACACCATGTGAGGAGAACGTCTGTGGTGATCGCCGGAGTTCCGTCGCCACGGGTGGCGCGGTTAGATGGCGGACGTGACGACCATCGAGATGGACACTCCCGCCGGGCCGATCGATGCGCTGCTCAGCGTTCCTCAAGGCCAGGGGCCATGGCCGGGCGTGGTCGTGGTGCACGACGTCCTCGGCTACGGACCGGACAAACAGTCGATCAACGACCACATCGCCGCGGCCGGGTATGTCGCGTTGACTCCGAATTTGTTCGCGCGGGGCGGCCGGGCGCGCTGCATCCCGCGGGTGTTTCGGGAGCTGCTGACCAAGCGCGGCCGCGCGCTGGACGACGTTCTGGCTGCCCGGACGTATCTGCTGTCCCATCCGACCTGTTCCGGCCGTGTCGGCATTGCGGGCTTCTGCATGGGAGGGCACTTCGCACTGGTCATGTCGCCGAAAGGGTTCGCCGCGTCGGCACCGTTCTACGGGACTCCCCTGCCGCGCGACCTCAGCGCAACCCTGGAGGGGGCCTGCCCGATTGTCGCAAGCTTCGGTAGTCGGGACCCACTGGGCATGGGCGCGCCCAAGAGGTTGCACCGTGAGCTCGAGGGCAGAAACATCGCCAACGACGTGAAGGTCTACCCGCGCGCCGGGCACAGTTTCGCCAACAAGCTGCCCGGCCAGCCGCTGCTGCGGATCGCCGGCTTCGGGTACAACCAGGCCGCCACTGAGGACGCCTGGGCCCGGGTCTTCTCGTTCTTCTCCGAGCACCTGTCAGGGGAGGCGGCTTAGCCGGCCGGCCGCAATTCCAGGCCGACGTTGTTGTGCAGGCCGCCGCGCAGCTTGCTGAAGAAGTTGAACAGCCGGGCGACCAGGCCGTATCGCTTGACCAGGGCGTCGTACACGGCGCCGTTGTGGGATTTGTCGAGGATGGTGGCCGTCGCCTCGACGGCTTCGCTTTGCGCGTTGCCCCGCATGTCGCACACCGCCAGCGTGACGCGCGGGGTGTTGCGGATCCGCCTGACCTTCCACGACGTCTCCTGGGTGATGACCAGCAGCCGGTCACCGTCGGGGGCCGCCCAAATCGCGGTGGGCTTGGGCCGACCGTCCTTGGTGAAGGTGGTCAACAGGATGTACTGAGATTTCGCAAGGTCGGCGAAGGTGGGCTGCACAGCCTAGAACATACCGACGAGCAGCCGCCATCGCCCGACACTGCGGTTTCGTTCGCGACACGCCGCTCAGGCGTACGAAACCGCAGCCTCGCCGGCTCAGCCTTCCAGGTCGCCCTCGGTTTCGAGCAACACCTGACGTAAGCGAGAGAGGGTGGCGGGTTGCGGTTGATCCCACATTTTGCGTCCGGCGGCCTCCAGCAGCCGTTCGGCCATGCTGTGCAGCGCCCAGGGGTTGGACTCCGCCATGAACTTGCGGTTCTCCGGATCCAGGACATAGCGCTCGGTGAGCTGCTCGTACATCCAGTCGGACATCACCCGGGCGGTGGCGTCGTAGCCGAACAGGTAATCCACCGTCGCTGCCATTTCGAAGGCCCCTTTGTAGCCGTGCCGGCGCATCGCGCTCATCCAGCGCGGGTTGACGACACGCGCGCGGAACACCCGGGTGGTCTCCTCCGACAGGGTGCGGGTGCGGACCGCGTCCGGGCGGGTGTTGTCGCCGATGTACGCCGCCGGCGCCTGACCGGTCAACGCCCGCACGGTGGCGACCATGCCGCCGTGATACTGGAAGTAGTCATCGGAGTCGGCGATGTCGTGCTCACGGGTGTCGGTGTTCTTGGCGGCCACCGCGATGCGCCGGTATTGCCGGTTCATGTCGTCGGTTGCCGCGCGGCCGTCCAGGTCGCGGCCGTAGGCGAACCCGCCCCACGCGGTGTACACCTGCGCCAGGTCGGCGTCGTCGCGCCAGTTGCGGCTGTCGATCAGCTGCAGCAGCCCGGCCCCGTAGGTGCCCGGTTTGGAGCCGAAAATCCGCGTCGTGGAGCGGCGTTGGTCACCATGCTGCGCCAGGTCGGCGCGGGCGTGGGCCCGCACGTAATTGTCGTCGTCGGATTCGTCGAGGCCGGCGACCAACTGCACTGCGTCATCGAGCATCGTCACGACGTGCGGGAAGGCGTCGCGGAAAAACCCCGAGATCCGCACCGTCACGTCGATGCGGGGCCGGCCGAGCTCATCCAGCGGGATCGCGGTCAGGCCGGTCACCCGGCGCGAGGCGTCATCCCATACCGGCCGGACCCCAAGCAGCGCAAGCACTTCGGCGATGTCGTCGCCGGCGGTGCGCATCGCTGAGGTGCCCCACACCGAAAGGCCCACCGACCGCGGCCAGTCACCGTAGTCGTCGCGATAGCGCGCGAGCAGCGAATCTGCCAGTGCCACACCGGTTTCCCATGCCAGCCGGGATGGCACCGCCTTGGGGTCGACGGAGTAGAAGTTACGGCCCGTGGGCAGCACATTGACCAGCCCGCGCAGTGGCGAGCCGGACGGTCCGGACGCGATGAACCGGCCATCCAGCGCCCGCAGCATCTGGTCGATTTCACCCGCTGTCTTCGACAACCGGGGCACCACCTCGGTGGCGGCGAATCGCAGCACCGCGGCCACGTCCGCGTTGGGGGTGAGCTGATCGACGACGCCGGGATCCCAGCCGCTGTGTTGCAGCGCTTCGACCAGCCGCCGGGCCCGGGCTTCGGCGTCGTCGACCAAGGACCGCTCGTCGGTGCCGTCTTCGGTGAGCCCCAGGGCTTGACGCAGCCCGGGTACCGAGTGCTCGCCGCCGAAGAGCTGCCGGGCGCGCAGTATCGCCAGCACCAGGTTCAGTTCGGCTTCGCCGGTGGGCTTTTCGCCCAGGATGTGCAGACCGTCGCGGATCTGGACGTCTTTGATCTCGCACAGCCAGCCGTCGACGTGCAGCAGCAGGTCGTCGAACGACTCGTCGGCGGGCCGCTCGGTCAGGCCCAGATCGTGGTCCATCTTGGCGGCCCGGATCAGCGTCCAGATCTGCTGGCGGATGGCGGGCAGCTTCCCCGGGTCCAAGGCCGCGACGGCGGCGTGCTCGTCGAGCAACTGCTCCAAACGGGCGATGTCGCCGTAAGTTTCGGCGCGCGCCATTGGCGGGATGAGGTGATCGATAAGGACGGCGTGCGCCCGCCGCTTGGCCTGAGTGCCCTCGCCGGGGTCGTTGACCAGGAAAGGGTAGATCAGCGGCAGATCGCCCAGCGCGGCGTCGGACCCGCAGGCCGCTGACATCCCCAGTGTCTTGCCGGGCAGCCATTCGAGGTTGCCGTGCTTGCCCATGTGCACGACGGCGTGCGCGCCGAAGCCGGCATCCAGCCAGTGGTAGGCGGCCAGGTAGTGGTGGCTGGGCGGCAGGTCAGGATCGTGGTAGATGGCGACCGGGTTCTCCCCGAAACCGCGCGGCGGCTGCACCAGCAGTACGACGTTGCCGGCCTGCATGGCGGCGATCACGATCTCGCCGTCCGGGTTTTGTGTCCGGTCGACGAACAAGTCCCCCGGCGGCGGGCCCCAATGCGCCGCCACGGCGTCGGTCAACTCGGCGGGCAGGGTATTGAACCAGTCGCGGTAATCACTGGCTGACATCCGGATCGGGTTGCCGGCCAGCTGCGCGTCGGTGAGCCAGTCGGGGTCCTGGCCGCCGCGTTCGATCAAGGCGTGCACCAGCGCGTCACCGTCGCCGGCCGCCACCCCCGGCAAATCGCCGACCTGGTATCCGCGCTCGGACATCGCGCGCAGCAATGCCACCGCGCTGGCCGGGGTGTCCAGTCCGACCGCGTTGCCGATGCGCGCGTGTTTGGTGGGATAGGCCGAGAACACGATGGCCACCCGTTTGTCGGCGGCGCTGATCCGGCGCAGGTGCGCGTGCCGCACCGCCAGCCCGGCGACCCGCGCGCAGCGCTCCGGGTCGGCGACGTAGGCGATCAGCCCCTCGTCGTCAAGCTCTTTGTACGAGAACGGGACTGTGATGATGCGCCCGTCGAATTCGGGCACGGCGACCTGGGTGGCCACGTCCAGTGGGCTGAGCCCGTCGTCGTTGTCCTGCCATTGCCGTCGTGACGTGGTCAGGCACAGCCCCTGCAGGATCGGGATGTCGAGGGCGGCGAGGTGTTCGACGTTCCAGCTCTCGTCGAGACCGCCGGCCGACGCCGTCGCGGGTTTGACTCCGCCGGCGGCCAGCAGGGTGACCACCATCGCGTCGGCGCCGGCCAGTGTGTTCAGCATGTCCGGTTCGGCGGTGCGCAGCGACGCACAGAACATCGGCAGCGCCCGGCCGCCGGCGGCTTCGATCGCCGCGCACAGCGCTTCGACGTAGCCGGTGTTGCCGGCGAGTTGCTGTGCGCGGTAATACAACACGGCGATCGTCGGTCCGGTGTTTTGCGACACCGGCCATGGCATTACGCCCCACGTCGGAGTGGTTTCCGGCGGGCTGAATCCGAAGCCGGTCATCAGCACGGTGTCGGACAGGAAGGCGTGCAGCTGGCGCAGGTTGGGCACCCCGCCCTGAGCCAGGTAGATGTGCGTTTGCAGCGCGATGCCGGCCGGCACGGTGGACCGCTCGATGAGATCGGCGTCGGGCGACTGCTCGCCGCTGACCACGACCGCGGGGACGCCGCTGGCGAGCACGGCGTCGATGCCGTCTTCCCAGGCCCGGTAGCCGCCGAGGATGCGGACGACCACGACGTCAACGCCGGTGAGCAGCTCTGGCAGTTCATCGTCGAGCAGCCGCGCGGGGTTGGCCCACCGGTAGCTCGCGCCGCTGGCGCGGGCGGTGATCAGGTCGGTGTCGGACGTCGACAACAGCAGCACAGTCGGATCGGACACCCAACATTCGTACCCCAGCCGGGCATCAGCGGTCTCGTCGGCTATCGGACGGGCGCCGTACCGTGGGCAGATGGCCAGAGCCCATGCCCACGATGCCTGCCCGGGCGCGTTGCAGGTGCATCAGGCCGCCGACGGCGCGCTGGTACGGGTTCGGCTGCCCGGCGGCATGATCACCGCCGCGCAACTGGCGGCGCTGGCGGTGGCGTCGTCTCGGTTCGGGTCGGGCGTGCTGGAGCTGACTGCCCGCGGCAATCTGCAGATCCGCGGAATCACCGATGCGACGCCGGTGGCCGAGGCCATTGCCGCGGCCGGGTTGTTGCCGTCGGCCAGCCACGAACGGGTCCGTAACATCGTCGCGTCGCCCTTGTCCGGGCGGGTCGGCGGCCGGCCCGACGTGCGGGGCTGGGTCACCGAACTCGACGCAGCGATCCAGGCCCAACCCGCGCTGGCCGACCTGCCCGGCCGCTTCTGGTTCGGCATCGATGACGGCCGGGGTGACGTGTCGGGGCTGGGCGCCGACGTCGGTGTGCATGCCCTGGACGGTGGGCCCGCGCTGGCGCTGGCCGGACGTGACACCGGCATCCGACTACCTGCCGGCCACGTGATCCCGACGATGCTCGCAGTCGCAGCTCGATTCGTCGCCGTCCGCGACACCGCTTGGCGTATCAACGAATTAGCTGATATTGCCGGGGTGCTGCCGGGCGTTGAATTCGCGGGCAGGCAGTTTGAGCCGGTCACCGTGCCGCCGGTGGGCTGGATCGGTCAGGACGACGGCCGCATTGCGCTGGGCGCGGCGGTGCCGCTGGGCCTGCTGCCGGCCCGCGTCGCCGAATACCTCGCCGCGATCGAGGCGCCGCTGGTGATCACGCCGTGGCGATCGGTGCTGGTGTGCGATCTCGACGAGTCGGTCGCCGACGCGGCGCTGCGGGTGCTCGCCCCGTTGGGGTTGGTTTTCGACGCGAACTCGCCGTGGCTGACGGTCAGCGCCTGCGCCGGCCGGCCGGGTTGTGAGCATTCGGTTGCCGACGTGCGGGCCGACGCGGCGGCGGCCGTGGCCGGCGACCCGGTCGACCGCCATCGCCACTTCGTGGGATGCGAGCGGGCCTGCGGCAGCCCGCCGAGCGGTGAGGTCCTGGTGGCCACCGGCGATGGATACCGGGTGCTCAGGTCGGCCCAGCCTCTAAGGTGAGCGGGTGCTCGACTATCTCCGCGACGCCGCCGAGATCTACCGCCAGTCGTTCGCGACCGTCCGCGCCGAAGCCGACCTGAGCCGCTTCCCCGCGGACATCGAGCGCGTCGTGGTCCGGCTGATCCACACCTGCGGGCAGGTCGACGTTGCCGAGCACGTCGCCTACACCGACGATGTGGTCGCGCGGGCCGGCGCCGCGCTGGCCGGCGGCGCTCCGGTGCTGTGCGACTCATCGATGGTGGCCGCCGGCATCACCGCGGCTCGACTGCCCGTTAACCAGATCGTCTCGCTGGTCGCCGACCCACGGGCCGCGGACCTGGCCGCCCGGCGACACACCACGCGTTCGGCGGCCGGGATGGAGCTGTGGGCCGATCGGCTGGCCGGTGCGGTGCTGGCAATCGGCAACGCGCCCACCGCGCTTTTCCGGCTGCTCGAGCTGGTCGACGACGGGGTACCTGCGCCGGTGGCGGTGCTGGGCGGTCCGGTCGGCTTCGTCGGCTCTGCGCAGAGCAAGCAGGAGCTGATCGACCGGCCACGCGAAATGTCGTATCTGGTCGTGCGGGGCCGTCGCGGCGGCAGCGCGATGGCCGCCGCCGCTGTCAACGCGATCGCGGCCGGCCCCGAATGACCAGGCGCGGAACGCTTTACGGCGTCGGCCTGGGGCCGGGTGACCCCGAGCTGGTCACCGTCAAGGCGGCCCGAGTGATCGGCGCCGCCGACGTGGTCGCCTATCACAGCGCCCGGCATGGCCGCAGCATCGCCCGCGGTATCGCCGAGCCGTATCTGCGGCCCGGGCAGATCGAGGAGCATCTGGTATATCCGGTCACCACCGAGGGGACCGATCATCCCGGCGGCTACCCGGGGGCTCTGGAAGATTTCTACGCCGACGCCACCGAACGGATCGCCGTGCACCTCGACACCGGGCGGGACGTGGCGCTGCTGGCCGAAGGCGATCCGCTGTTCTACAGCAGCTACATGCATCTGCACACCCGGCTGACGGAGCGGTTCGACGCGGTGATCGTGCCGGGGGTGACGTCGGTCAGCGCCGCGTCGGCGGCGATCGCCACCCCGCTGGTCGCCGGCGACCAGGTGCTGTCGGTGTTGCCCGGCACGTTGCCGGTTGCTGAGCTGGCCCGTCGGCTGGCCGACACCGACGCGGCGGTGGTGCTGAAACTGGGCCGGTCGTATCCGGCTGTGCGTCAAGCACTTTCGATGACCGGCCGGCTCGACGACGCGTTCTACGTCGAGCGGGCCAGCACACCCGGGCAGCGGGTGCTGCCGGCCGGCGACGTCGACCCGACCAGCGTGCCGTACTTCTCACTGGCGTTGCTGCCGGGCGGGCAGCAGCGCCGGTCTCGGCGTGGGACGGTGGCGGTGGTGGGGCTGGGCCCGGGGCACACCGATTGGATGACGCCGGAGAGCCGCCGCGAGCTTGCCGCCGCGACCGACCTGATCGGCTACGGCCCGTACCTGGACCGGGTGGCGATGCACGACGGTCAGCGTCGGCACGCCAGCGACAACACCGACGAGGTGGCTCGCGCGCGACTAGCCTGCACGCTGGCTGAGCAAGGCCGCGCCGTCGCGGTGGTGTCCTCGGGTGACCCCGGCGTGTTCGCCATGGCCACCGCGGTGCTCGAGGAGGCCAAGCAGTGGCCGGATGTCACGGTGCGGGTGGTTCCCGCGATGACCGCCGCCCAAGCCGTGGCCAGCCGCGTCGGCGCCCCCCTCGGCCACGACTATGCGGTGATCTCGCTGTCCGACCGGCTCAAGCCGTGGGAGGTGATCGCCGAGCGCCTTGTTGCCGCCGCGGCCGTCGATCTGGTGCTGGCCATCTACAACCCGGCATCGAAGACGCGCACCTGGCAGGTCGGCGCGATGCGCGATCTGCTGCTGGCTCATCGTGATCCGGGCACACCGGTGGTCGTCGGTCGCGACGTGTCCGGACCGGGTGAGCGCGTCACGGTGGTGCGGCTGGCCGACCTGGATCCCGCCGAGGTCGACATGCGTTGCCTGCTGATCGTCGGCTCGTCGCAAACCCAGTGGTACGCCGCCGATTCCGCTGACCGGGTGTTCACTCCGAGGCGTTACCCGTCATAGAGCCCGCAGTGTTGCGGTACTCGCGGGCCATCAGCGCAGGCCTAAATCTTGCCCGCTACGAAGTCGGCGGCCTGATCGGCCATGCCCGCGTCGATGTAGGCACCGGCGAGGTGTTGCGGCCAGTTGTTCTGCCAGGTGTTCGGGTCGGCCGGGTTGCACACGGGATCGGCGCCGTGGCACAACTCGATGGTTCTGTCGTTGTAGGTCGGATTGAAGTTGGTGATGGGACCCACCCACTGGCTGCCGTTGCCGAACAGTGCCACAGCCGCGATGTGCTGATCGGTTCCGTCAGGAAGCGGGTTGTCAAAGCCGAAGGCCGAGAACGGAACTGCGAGCACCACATCGGTCACCGCCGCGCCGAGCGAGTAGCCACCCAGCACCAGCCGGGTGTCGGGGCAGTTGCCGGTCATGTACTGGATGTGCTGGCTCATGTCGTTGGCGCCGACGTCGACCTCACTGTCGGCGGGGTATTTGACGGGGTATACGCCGATGCTTTTGCCGGTCTTCGAGCGGAGCGAGTTGACGAACGCGTTGCCCAGTACGCCGGTCCCCGGTGATTCCAGCCGGCCGCGGGCGAAGACCACTTCAACCGGGGGGCAATTTGCCGCGGTGGCTGACGGCGCGGCGCCCGGTGTCCCTGACGGTAACGCCGCAGCACCGAACGTCAGGCCGGCCGACGTCGCGAGCAGCGCCGCACCAGCACCAACCAGTCTTCGGGCGCCCGCGATCACGTCATCATGCTAGCGATCCGCGTTTCGAACGCCAGGACGGATCCCGGCCCAGGACGGCAAGAAGCTTTGACTGGGCGTCCGCGTCGTCATTGACTCCGACCGGCGGCGCGAACATGCCCGACGAGCTGAGGGCGGGCAGGTCGGCGGGAAGCCGGCTGAGGAACATTGCGCATAAGCCTGGATCGAGCCGGTCGTCTGCCTCGACCCCCCGAGCCAGGTCCCACGTGTGCACCAGCACGTCTTGACTGAGCCGCGGCACCAGCTCGGTCGGGGCCTGCTGGTCGAATGCCTCGCCCAGTCGATCGACGGTCAGCTGCCACCGTCGAAGGGGGTCGTCACGCGGGCGATCCGGCTTCAAGCCGAGTGGGCGCAACAGCAGCACATCGTGGAATCCGATCACGTGCTCGACCACGGCTCGCGCGTCCCAGTCGTCACATGGTGTGGGGCGGTCCCACTTTCCGTCGGCGAGGCGGACGGTGTCGGTGAAACGTCGGCACACCGCCAGGTGCACATCGGCGATCTCGCGGCCGTCGTCAGGTCTTCGCACCCCGAGTCCTCTCGAGAACCCAGTTGACCGCGTCGGCCACGGTCGCCACTGTCGCTGCGCTCGGCGGCAACGGCGGTCGCGCCACCATCACCACCGGGATGTGCAGCGCCGCCGCGGCGTCCAGCTTTGCCCGCGTCATCTGGCCGCCACTGTTTTTGGTGACCAGCGCGTCGATGCGGTGCGTGCGCAACAACGCGCGTTCGTTCTCGTAGTGATACGGCCCACGGGACAACACCAGCTGGTGGCGGCTCGGCAGAGTGCTGTCGTCGGGCGCGGTGACCGCGCGGATCAGGAACCAGGCCGTGCTGTCGGTGAATGCGGCGACACCGGATCGACCGGTGGTGAGAAAGATCCGCGAGAAGCGCTGTCGAGCAACGGCTTCAGCTGCCTCGTCGTCGGAGGCCACCACGATGGCGGACTCGGGATCCCACGCCGGCCGGGTCAGCACGACATATGGGAGCCCCAAGTCCTCGCACGCTCCGACAGCGTGGGCGGTGATGGTGGCTGCGAACGGGTGCGTGGCGTCGACGACGGCGTCGATGTGCTCCTCAGCCAACCAGCGCCGCATGCCGGCGGCTCCGCCGAACCCGCCGAGGCGCACGGCGCCGACCGGCAGCGCCGGATTCGGCACCCGACCGGCCAGCGAACTGATCACCTCGACCGTCGGATGTAGCCGAGCGGCCAACGCCCGCCCTTCTGCCGTCCCGCCGAGCACCAACACGCGCATCAGTGCGCCCTTCTCGACGCCGAGTACAGGTAGCTGTCGGTGAAACCTTCGGCGGCCAGCACGTCGCCGACGATGATGACCGCGGTCTTGGTGATCTGCGCGTCGTGCAACTGCTGCCCGATGTCGGCCAGCGTGCCGCGCAGCACCCGCTGCTGCGGCCAGCTCGCGAAAGCCACCACGGCAGCCGGTGTCTGGGGTTGGTAGCCACCGGCCAGCAGCTGCGGGATGATCGTGTCGATCTGGGCGGCGGCCAGATGCAACACCAGAGTGGCACCCGCTCGGGCCAGCGTAGTGAGGTCCTCGCCGGGCGGCATGGCCGTCGACAACGTCGCGACACGCGACAAGATCACCGTCTGCGCCACTGCCGGAACGGTGAGTTCGCGGCCGAGCGCAGCGGCAGCCGCGGCGAAAGCCGGTACACCGGGCACGATTTCGTATCCAATGCCCAACTGGTCGAGCCGGCGGCACTGCTCGGCCAGCGCGCTGTAGAGCGACGGATCCCCCGAATGCAGCCGCACCACATCCTGGCCTGCGGCGTCGGCTTCGGCCAGTTCGGCGATGATCTGTTCCAGCGTCAGTGGACCGGTATCGACGACTTTGGCGTCCGGCGGGCACCACGCCAGCAGATCGGCGGGCATGATCGAACCCGCGTAGAGGCACACCGGGCATCGGCTGAGCAACCGCTGGCCGCGGACGGTGATCAGGTCGACGGCCCCGGGGCCCGCGCCGATGAAGTACACCGTCACTGTTTGCTCACCTGCCATTGGGTGATCGGCAGCTGTGGACGCCAGGTGGTGAATCCGCTCAACGGCTCGCCCTGGTAGTGCTGAAAGCGTTGCAGTTTCCCACCGTGCTGTGAGTGTGCATGCACCAGAACGGCTTCGGATTCTGCGGTGACCGCATTTGCCACCAGGCGCCCGCCGGCGGGCAGCTCCTTCAGGCACGCGTCGAGCAGACCGGGCTGAGTGAGGCCGCCGCCGACGAAAATCGCCGACGGTGCTGCGGCGCCGTCGAAATCATCGGGTGCGCCTCCGCGTACCTCGACATGGACGCCGAAGGCGCCGGCATTGCACGCCACATTGCTGCGGCGCGTGTCGTCGCGTTCGAACGCCACCGCGGTACAGCCGCGCCAGCTGCGGCACCACTCGACGGCGATGCTCCCTGACCCTGCGCCGACATCCCACAGTCGCTCCCCCGGCCGCGGCGCCAACGCCGCCAGGGTCACCGCGCGGATGCTGTGCTTGGTGATCTGCCCGTCGTGGGCGAACGCGTCGTCGGGCAGTGCGGCCACCCGCTCGTCAGGTAGGTAGCTGACCGCGACGACGTTGAGGTCGTCAACGTCGAGGGCAGCCTCGGTGGCCCACTGGTGTGCACTGCCGTCGCGGCGTCTTTCGGCAGGACCGCCGAGTTGCTCGAGCACGGTGAATGCGGAGTCGCCCCGGCCGTAGGTGTCGAGCAGCGCCGCCAGCGTTTTCGGGGTGGATCGGTCGCTGGACAACACGATCGCCCGGCCGCCGCGGCGCACTGCGGTATGGGGGTCGGCGTTGACCAGGCTGATGACTTCGGTGTCCTGAGCGGTCCAGCCCATTCGGGCGCACGCCAGCGTCACCGACGACACGTGCGGAAGCACCCTGACCTGCTCGGCTCCGAGCAATCGGATCAGCGTTGTTGCGATGCCGTGCAGCAGCGGGTCCCCGCTGGCCAGCACATGCACGTCGGTGCCGGCTTCGAGCAACCCTGTCAGGGCGGGCAGCAGCGGCGACGGCCACTTGCGGCGGGCGGCGGACACGCTGTCGTCGAGCAGCTCGAGTTGCCGACGTGACCCGTATATGGTTGCCGCGCGGCGTAATTCGCGCTGCGACGCCTCCGGCAGGCCTCGCAGGCCGTCGGCGCCGATTCCAACCACGATGATCATAAGCGCCACTCCTCCTCATCGCTTCGCGCTGCATCGTCGCCGGCGCGGATCATCGGGGCAGCCGCCGCCAGAGGAACCGCGGCATCAGCCGCATGACGATAGACGCGGGCCCCAAGGCCCACGGAACCCAGACTGTGCGTCGGCCTTTGGTCAGCGCACGAGCGGTCGCCGCAGCCACTTGCGCCGGGGTAATCGGCAGTGGCGCCGGTGTCATGCCCTGAGTCATGCGCCCGATGACGAAGCCCGGCCTGACGATCAGCACCCGCACTCCGGTGCCGTGCAGCGCGTCGGCCAAGCCGCTGGCGAAGCCGTCCAGACCGGCCTTGGCCGAGCCGTAGACGTAGTTGGCGCGGCGCACGCGCGCGCCGGCGATCGAGGAGAACACCACTAACGTTCCGCCGCCTGCGGCGCGCATCTCGGCGGCCAGGTGGGTGAGCAGGCTGACCTGCGCGACGTAATCGGTGTGCACAATCGCCACCGCGTGCGCGGTGTCGGTTTCGGCGCGGGTCTGGTCGCCGAGGATTCCGAAGGCGAGCACCGCGGTGCCGATGGCACCATGCTCAGCGACGACGGACGCGACCAGCGGGCCGTGCGAGGCCAGGTCGTCAGCGTCGAATTCGCGGGTGTGTACGCCCACCGCCCCGGCAGTGCGCAGCCGCGAGACCTGCTCGGTCAGTTCGTCGGCTCGACGCGCCGCGAGCACCACCGTCACGCCAGGCGCCAGCCGCGCAGCGAGTTCCATCCCGATCTCGCTGCGACCGCCCAAGATCAGCACCGATCCGGCGCCCGTGTCGTCCACGGCTGCATTATCGTCTGCGATAACGTGGGCGTTGATGACCCGCACCACCACCCGGCTCACCAACGACGCGCTGGCATTTCTCAGCGAACGCCACCTGGCGATGCTGACCACGTTGCGCGCCGACAACTCGCCACATGTGGTGGCCGTGGGTTTCACCTTCGACCCGAAGACGCATATCGCCCGGGTCATCACCAGTGGAGGCTCACAGAAGGCGGTCAACGCCGAACGCGGCGGGGTCGCCGTGCTCAGTCAGGTCGACGGTGCGCGCTGGCTGTCGCTGGAGGGCCGGTCCAGCGTGAACAAGGAAATCGACGCCGTTCGGGATGCCGAACTGCGCTACGCGCAGCGGTACCGCACTCCGCGGCCCAACCCGCGGCGAGTAGTCATCGAGGTCCAGATCGAGCGAGTGCTGGGCTCGTCGGATCTGCTGGACCGCAGCGGCGAATAACCCGGTCCGGCTTTCGTCACACCGGGCACATCAGTCACTGCGGGGGTCGCGGGTGTCGTTGTGCCCACCTCCGAGCGACTTTTCGTGCGGTCTGCCAATTTGTCGCTCGAAGGTGGGCACAACGGGCACCCCCTCCGAGACGAGATAGCACTGCCGGATGTGATCAGCGCTTGGCCGCCGCGGCGGACAGCGTGATCTGATGCCGGCCCGCCGATAAGGCCACCGTCGGCCCGGTGGGCTTGCCGTCGACCGCCAATGTGACGCCAGCAGGCAACGAGGCCAGCCGAAGCTGAGCGGCGGTGTCGGTGGCGACGGTGATCGTCGACGACGGCAGGGCCGCCAGCCCGGCCCGCGCCACGTCCACAGTGAGGCCGGCCACGCCGGTAAGTCGCAGCGTCAGGTAGGGCAGCCGGTCGGCGGGCAGCCCGGGCCGCCAGGTCAGCTCGGAGTACAGCCCCGGTGTGGGGTCGAAATGCAGCAAGAAGCCGCGGCGGCGGTGTGTGGTGTGGGTCGGGTCCGGCCGGGCATACGAGCGCGCATCAATTTCGGCGATCGCTCCGCGCGTTGCCGTCACCTGCGGATCCGCGGTCAGCTCCGATATCCACCAAACCTGGTGTGGCCCGATCCCCAGGTCGGCCCGCACCAGCTGCGGGTACCAAGCGAAAGTGATGTGGCCCGGATCGCTTTGCCGCAGACCGGTTCCCATGTGTGACACCGGGTCGTCGAACTTGTCTTGCAGCACAAAGACGATGTGGTCTTCGAGCGGGTAGACAGTGAACCGATAACGGTAGCCGAGCCGGTCGAGTTCGAGTGCCTGCTCGGCGGCTGAGGCGAAGGGCACCAGCTCGTCGAGCAGGCCGTGAGCGATGACGAACGGCAGCCAGCGGGCATTGACCAGCAGCCGCCAGGTGTCGCCCTCGCGGGCGCAGTGCGACTCGAGGTCGAGGTCGGCGGGCAGGTCGACGTCGGGCAGCAGCCGCACCCCGCACGTCGCCGGGCCGGCCAGCGCGACCGCCTGGGAAAACACCTCCGGATAAGCCAGCCCGAGCTTGTACGCGGCGTAGCCACCCATCGAATAGCCGGCGATGACCGTGCGGTTGGGATCGGTGCCCAGTTGCTCGGCCACCCGCGCCCACACTTCCCAGACGTCGAGTTCGCCCTCGTCGAAGTACCAGCACGACGGACCCCGGGCCAGCGGCGTCACCACGACCGAGTCGCGGCCGTCGCATACTTCGTGCAGCAGACGCGGGTCGATGGCCGCGAACTGGCTCTGCCCCAGGGACAGCGAGTGCAGCAGCAGGGTCAGCGGCAACCGCTGACCGGGCACGTAGGTCGCCGGCAAGCACACCGCATACGGCTGTACCCGCCCCAGGAAAAGCGGCTTGTTGCTCAGAATGCTGAGCAGGTCGGTTGGCCCGACGCCTTGACCCAACTCGATCGAGGACACGTACCAGCGGGTTGACGGGCCGGTGATGACCGGCTCCGGCGTGCTGACACCGGCGACCAGTTGGCCCCAGTCGACGGCGAGCGAGAACTGCGACACGTCGCCGTCGGTCAGCGCGGCGGCCTGCGCCGCATCCGACCAGAAGTTCAACTGCGGCGGCTCCTGCTCGTTGGTGCGGAACGCGATGTTGTAGACGTTCGGTTGACCCGACAGGGCGCCGCGCTCGGCGGGAACGTCGGCGAAACCATCCCCTGCGGCGTTCGCCAATCCCGCCGCCAACCGCACTGTCCACGTGCCGGTGGGCTGCAGCAGTGCGCGCGGGACTCGCGCCAAAAACGACCGGGATTGCATGTCGACGCTGTGTTGGACCGGCGTCGACACTTCGGTGCTGAGGTCGATGAGCTGCGCAGCGGCGCCGGAGATGAGCAAGGCCGTGTCGATGCCCGCCGACCGGATGCCCGCCCCCGCCGGCCATACTTTCAAGCCGCCCGCGCCGCGGCCGGTGCCGAACGTGAACAATGCGATCGGCACCGACGCGTCCACGAGGGTGTTCCAGTCCACCCGCCACCAGGTGTCGGTGTCGGTCAGGCCGACCGCGGCCCGGAAGATGTCGGCACCGTTGCCGGCCGCAGGTCCGTCAGGGTAGACGTAGGTGCCGCGCGGCGGGGCTTGGATCTTCAGATCCCCGACCGGCAGGCCGGTCGCGCCGTGGTCGTCGTACAAGAAATCGGTCCAGAACAGCGCGCCGCCGGCGAGGCGGGCCGCGCCGCAGGTACGGGGAAACTCCTCGCCGAACGGCCAGCCGGCCGGCGCGGGAAGCTTCGGTTCAGCCCGCCGCGCTGCCGGTGGTGCGCCCTCGGGCATCCCTTCGACGACCACGAGGTCACCGGCCGGTGCGGGCGTAGGAGTCAGCGTGTGGGTGGCGGCGTTGACGACATGACGTGCGATTCGAATCGGCAGCAGCGCAAGGTTCAGCAGTGACACGCCTTCAACGTAGCGGCACCACAACCAGCTCGTGCGGCCGGTTGTTGACGGCCATCGCGCCGTTGTCGGTCACCACGACGATGTCCTCGATGCGGGCACCCCAATGGCCGGGGAAGTAGATGCCCGGCTCGACCGAAAACACCATGCCCGCCGCCAGTGGCAGGTCATTGCCCGCAACGATGTAGGGCTCCTCGTGCACGGCCAACCCGATGCCGTGACCGGTGCGGTGCACGAAGTAGTCGGCGAGGCCGGCCTCGGCCAGCACCCGGCGGGCGGCCGAATCCACCTGCTCCGCGGTGACACCGGGACGCACCGCCTCGACGGCCGCGCGCTGAGCCCGCTGCAACACCGAATAGTGCTGCGTCACCTCCGGATCGGGTTCGCCAATGCTGTAGGTACGGGTGGAGTCGGAGTTGTACCCAGGTTCGTACACGCCGCCGATGTCGACCACCACCACGTCACCGGCACGGATTTCGCGATCGGAGTATTCGTGGTGCGGGTCGGCGCCGTGCGGACCGGAGCCGACGATGACGAACGCCACCTCCGAATGCCCTTCGGCGACAATGGCTTCGGCGATGTCCGCGGCGACGTCGGCTTCGGTGCGGCCCGGAACGAGGAACTCCGGCACCCGGGCGTGTACCCGGTCGATGGCAGCACCGGCCTTGCGAAGCGCGTCGACCTCGGCCGGATCCTTGACCATGCGCAGTTCGCGTAGCACTGCGGTGGCCAGCACCGGCGTTGCGCCGAGCAGGTCGGCCAACGGCAGCAGGTGCAGGGCGGGCATCGAATCGGTGACCGCGACCGTCGCCGGAACGCCGGCTGAAGCTGCCAAGGCGCTGGCCACCAGTTGGTAGGGATCCTCGCCGTCGACCCAATCCCGTACCGACAGCCCGAGCTCGGCCACCGCGGATTCCTTCAGCGCGGCCAACTCCAGCCGCGGCACCACCACGGTCGGCGCACCGGCAGCGGGGACCACCAGCGCGGTGAGCCGCTCGAAGGTTTGGGCCCGCGAACCGGTGAGATAGCGCAGGTCGTGGCCAGGGGTGATCACCAATGCGGCCAGACCGGCGTCGGCGGTGCCGGCCGTCGCCGCGGCAAGCCGGCGGGCATACACGTCGGACTCGAATCGGCGGGCACCCATGTCAATCAGGCTAGCGGCCCGCCGAACGTCGACTTGTTGTGGAGATTTCGCCCCGATATGGCAACGACAATTCGACGCTCGGCACTGGCAGGATGACCAGCGTGCCCGCTCCGCCGCTAGTGCTGCTCGACGGCGCGAGCATGTGGTTTCGCTCCTTCTACGGGGTGCCGTCGTCGATCACCGCACCCGACGGCCGGCCGGTGAACGCGGTCCGCGGCTTTCTGGACTCGATGGCCGTGGTGATCAGCCGCCACCGGCCAAGCCGGCTGGTGGTGTGCCTGGATGTGGACTGGCGCCCGCAGTTTCGGGTGGACCTGATCCCGTCGTACAAAGCGCATCGCCTCGAACAGGAAACCCAGGGCGAGGTCGACGTCGAGCAGGTGCCCGACGAGTTGACCCCACAGGTGGAAATGATCGAGGACATCCTCGACGCGTTCGGCATCTGCACCGCCGGTGCGTCGGGCTTCGAGGCCGATGACGTGATCGGCACGCTGGCCGCGCGGGAACGCCGGGACCCGGTCGTGGTCGTCAGCGGGGACCGCGACCTGCTGCAGGTGGTGGCCGACGAGCCCGTCGCCGTTCGCGTGCTCTACCTGGGCCGCGGACTGTCCAACGCCACCCTGATGGGACCGGCCGAGGTGGCCGAACGCTACGGGTTGCCGGCGGGCCGGGCCGGCGCGGCGTACGCCGAGCTGGCGTTGCTGCGCGGCGACCCGTCCGACGGGCTGCCGGGCGTGCCGGGTATCGGCGAGAAAACCGCCGCGACGCTGCTCGCCCAGCACGGCTCGCTGAGCGCGATCGTGGCCGCCGCCGCCGACCCGAAATCGTCGCTGACCAAAGGCATCCGCAAGAAGCTGAGGGCGGCCGCCGATTATGTCGACACCGCCGGCACGGTAGTACGGGTGGCGACGGACGCACCGGTCACCCGGTCGACGAAAACCGATGTGCTGCCGCTGGCAGCGGCCGACCCTGGCCGGACCGCCGAGTTGGCGACCCGGCTGGGCGTCGGCTCGTCGGTTGGGCGCCTGCAGAAGGCGCTCGACTCGTTGCCTGGCTAAGCCCTGGCCCTATTGTGGGCGGCCCACCTCGTAGGTGCCTTTGCTGTCCTGGAAGGTGACCGTCACGTGTCGCTTGGTGCCGTCGATACTGACATCGCAGGTGAAGGTGTCACCTTTTTTGACCGTCGGGTCCTTGCCGTTGTTGCAGCTGACGTCTTTGACGTTCTTGGCGCCGTAGCCGTTGGTTTCGTCGGTCAGGATCTGCTGCACACCGGCCTGCGCCTTCTTGACGTCGAGCTTGGTGGTGACGAAGAACCCCGGCGCCCAGAAGCCGAGCACCAGGACCACTGCGACGACGATCGCGGCGACAACGCCGATCACGGTGGCGATCAGCCCGCGCCGCGGACCGCGACCACCCGGCGGGCCGTAGGGCCCGGCCTGCCCGGGGTACTGCCCGGGTTGGCCGTACTGCCCGGGCTGTTGGCCATACTGGCCCGGCTGCGCGGGATATCCGGGCTGGCCGTACTGGCCCGGCTGCTGCGGGTATTGCCCCGGCTGCCCGGGTTGGCCGTACTGGCCGGGCTGGCCGTACTGCCCCGGCTGGCCATACTGGTCAGGTTGCTGGTAACCGGGCTGGCCGTACTGGCCGGGCTGGGAATACTGCTGAGTCGGCGGATACGCCTGGCCGGGCTGCTGGTATTGCCCGTAGTCGCCCGGGGCGTAGGCCGGCGTTTGCCAGGTCTGCTGTTCGCCGTAGGGCTGTTGCCAGTGCGCCGCGCTCATGGTCGGATCGCTGGGGGAAGGCTGTTGCTCCTCACCCTGGCGCGGCGGCTGCCAGGGCTTGGTCGGGTCGACTCCGTGCGGTCCGCTCATCGTGTCTTCGGTCCTTCCCGTCATGCTCAAACGCGATCCAGCTACCGTAGCTGCCGCAAAGCCTACTCGGCGTCAACCGCCACGACCCCGCGCCGCACCCCGTCGATCGCCCGCTGGGCGGTGGCTCGCAGCTGCGGTTCGGGCGCGGTGTTGCGCACCTGATCGAGCAGGTCCAGCACCTGACGGCACCACCGCACGAAGTCCCCCGCCGACAACGCCGCACCGTTGCCGGCATCTTCGAAGCTGGCCAGCGCGGCGGCCAGCTCACCGGTGGTCACCCAGCGATGAACCGCGTCGACGAAGCCGTCGTCGGGCTCGCGACTCAGTGAGATCCGGTGCCGCTGCTCGTCGGCGCGCAACGCCGCCGACAGCCGCCGGGTGCGGGCCAGTGCCTGCCGTAGCGGCGGTGCGACCACCCGTACGCCGGGTTGTGCGCCCTGCCCTCTGCTGTCGGGACCGCCGCGGGCCTCGTAGAGCACCGTCGACACCACCGCGGCCAGCTCGGCCGGGCTCAGCTGCGCCCATGCGCCGCTGCGCAGGCATTCAGCGACCAGCAGGTCGCTCTCGCTGTAGATCCGGGCCAGCAGCCGCCCATCGGCGGTGACTTGCGGATCACCGTCGATCAGCTGAATGAAGCCGCGCTCGGTGAGCAGACCGACGATGCGGTCGAAGGTGCGGGCCAACGAATTGGTGGCCGCGGACACCTTCTTCTGCAGTTGCGCGTTGTCGCGTTCAGTGCGCAGATACCGCTCGGCGACGCGGAGCTGCGTGTCACGATCCGCCGCACGGTGTGCGGGGTGCCGACGCAGCTTATCCCGCAACGACGCCAGCTCCGGGTCGATGTCCGAGGCGTCGCCGTCGGGGCCGCGTCGGACGCGACCGGACGGAACGGCGATGTCTGCGGCCGCCGAGCGCAGCGCCGAAGCCAAGTCGCGGCGGACTCGCGGTTGCCGGTGTTCTACCCGCTTGGGCAACGTCATCGAGCCGACCGGGGCTGACGCGCCGGAATAGTCAGCCGAAGAAATTCGGCCGGCCCAGCGGTGTTCGGTCAGCACCAGCGGCCGTGGCTCGTCGCTGTGGCGGTCGGATTCCAGCACCACCGCCAGCCCGCCGCGCCTGCCGTGCGTGATCGTGATGATGTCGCCGCGGCGCAACGACGCCAGCGCGTCTTTGGCAGCCTGCCGTCGCTGCAGCCGCGAGGCTCGGGCCTGCGCGCGTTCGCGTTCGGAGATCTGCGCGGCCAGGCGGGCATAGTCGAGGATCGGTGCGTCGTTGCCGCCGAGTTCGGTGCTGAGTTCGTCGAGCATCCGCTTGCCGCGCTCCACACCGCGCACCAAGCCGACCACCGATCGATCCGCCTGGTATTGCGCAAACGACCGTTCCAGCAACCGGTGCGCCTCGTCGGGTCCCATTCTCTGGACGAGGTTGATCGTCATGTTGTACGACGGCGCGAACGAGCTGCGCAGCGGGAAAGTACGGGTGGACGCCAAGCCCGCCACCTCGGCCGGCTCGCTCGTTTCGTCACTGGGATGCCACACCACGACGGCGTGGCCTTCGACGTCGATGCCGCGTCGGCCGGCCCGCCCGGTCAGCTGGGTGTACTCCCCCGGAGTCAGCGCGACGTGCTGCTCGCCGTTGAACTTCACCAGCCGCTCCAGCACCACCGTGCGGGCGGGCATGTTGATGCCCAGCGCCAAGGTCTCGGTGGCGAACACCGCCTTGACCAAACCGGCGGTGAACAACTCCTCGACGGTGTGCCGGAACACCGGCAGCAGGCCGGCGTGGTGGGCGGCCAGACCCCGCAGCAGCCCCTCGCGCCACTCGTAGTAGCCGAGCACCGTCAGGTCGGTGTCGGCGAGATCACCGCAGCGGTGGTCGATGACCTCTGCGATCTGCGCCCGCTCCTCCTCGGTGGTCAGCCGCAACGAGGAGCGCAGGCACTGCTTGACCGCGGCATCACAGCCGGCCCGGGAGAACACGAACGTGATCGCCGGCAGCAGCGCTTCCCGGTCCAGGGTGGCGATGACGTCTGGTCTGGGCGGCGGCCGGTAGCTGTTGGGCCGCCCCGCCCGCCCCGGCCCTCCTCCCACCTGCCGGCGGGGACTACGCCAGTCGGCCAGCCGATCGGCTTCGCGGCGGTGGGCGATGTGGCGCAGCAGGTCCGGGTCGACGCGCGGGCGGCGGGTCGTAACGGGCGCATCGGCCCCCGCGTCGGCGCGGTAGTCGAACAACTCGAAGAGGCGTTTGCCCACCAAGACGTGCTGCCACAGCGGCACCGGGCGGTGCTCGTCGACCACCACGGTGGTGTCACCGCGCACGGTTTGGATCCAGCCGCCGAACTCCTCGGCGTTGCTGACGGTCGCCGAGAGGCTGACCAGCCGCACCTCGTCGGGCAGGTGCAGGATGACCTCTTCCCACACCGCGCCGCGCATCCGGTCGGCCAGGAAATGCACCTCGTCCATCACAACATGTGAAAGCCCATGCAGCGCAGGCGAATCGGCGTACAGCATGTTGCGCAGCACCTCGGTGGTCATCACCACCACCGGCGCGTTGGCGTTGACCGACAGATCGCCGGTGAGCAGCCCGATCCGGCCCTTGCCGTAGCGGGCCACGAAGTCGGCGTGCTTCTGGTTGCTCAGCGCTTTGAGCGGGGTGGTGTAGAAACACTTGCCGCCGGCCGCCAGCGCCAGGTGAACCGCGAACTCGCCGACCACGGTCTTGCCGGCCCCGGTCGGAGCGCATACCAGCACACCATGACCCTGCTCGAGCGCCGCGCAGCCGCGCTGCTGAAAGCCGTCCAGCGCGAACGGCAGTCCGGGGGTGAACTTAGCTAGCTCGCTCATCACGCCCTTGCTGCCCGCGACCGTACGCAGTTGGACACCCGGATCGGCGTGTCGGGGTGCCAACACGCACGCTCGCGGCAATGAAGAGGACTAGGTGACGTCGTCATGCGGTCCGGGGATGCGCGACGGCGCCGCCACCGAGGATGGCTGCTCGACGGGCGACGCTTCGTCGTCGGCAAGCGCCGGTTCGCGCTTGGCTTTGCGGTTGTCGTGGAATCGGGCGATCTGGATGGCCAGTTCGAGCAGCAGGGTCAGCGCCAGGCCGAGCGCCATCATGGAGAACGGGTCGGAGCCGGGCGTGAAAATCGCGGCGAATACGAACATCGCGAAGATCAGGCCGCGTCGCCACGATTTGAGCCGTTGATAGGACAGCACGCCGGCCAGGTTCAGCATGACGATCAGCAGCGGGAACTCGAAGCTGATGCCGAACACCAGAAGCAGATTGAGCAGGAAGCCGAAATACCGGTCGCCGGAGAGCGCGGTCACCTGCACATCGCTGCCGACGGTCAACAGGAACCGCAGCGCCTTGGCCAGCACCACGTAAGCCAGGATCGCGCCGGTGATGAAGAGCAGCGCCGCGGGAACCACGAACGCGACCGCGAACCTGCGCTCCTTCTTATACAGCCCGGGTGTGATGAACGCCCACAGCTGATACAGCCACATCGGGCAGGCCATTACGAGTCCTGCGGTCAACGCAACTTTGAGCCGGAGCATGAACTGGTCGAACGGTGCGGTGGCCAGTAGCCGGCATTGGCCGTCGGCGCTGATATCGGCGCGCGCGGATTGGGGCAGCGCGCAGTAGGGGTGTCGCAACCACTCACCGAGGCTTTCCAGCCCGAACACTCTGTGGGAGTACCAGGTGAAGCCGACCGCGGTGGTGAGCAGGATCGTTGCGACTGAAATCAGCAGCCGGGTGCGCAGCTCGGTCAGGTGGTCGACCAGCGACATCGTGCCGTCGGGGTTGGCGCGGCTGCGACGAGAGCGCGGGTCGAGACGCCTGAATAAAGCTGTAGTGCGCCGTGCTTGCGGTGCCAGGTTAGGCCGGCCGGGCGTCGGTGCGGTCTTGGCCCGGGGCCGCCGGCGGGTCGACCCGCTCGGACTGCACCGAGGTCGCGCCCGGAGGCGTCACAGGTGTGCTCGGCTTGCCTTCGTTCTGCAGCTCGCGAACTTCGGACTTGAAGATCCGCAATGACTTGCCCAGCGAACGAGCCGCGTCGGGGAGCCTCTTGGCGCCGAACAGGAGGATTACCACCACGGCAAGGATCGCCCAATGCCAGGGACTAAGACTGCCCAATTTCTTTACCTCCAGACGTCCACCCGATGCTACCGCAGCAGCAGAGAACCCTATTTCAGCCGCGCCACGGCCTGGTAGACGTCCAGTGCCGCGGCGGCGGCGTCCCGCACCCGTTGTGCCAGCGGCTCGGGCGCCAGCACCTGTACCTCCGGCCCGAAACCCAGCACCAACCGCGTCATCCAGTCGTCGGAGGCGTAGGTCATCGCCGCTTCGCAATAGCCGTCGGGCAGCTCACGCAGCAGCCGCATCGGGTAGTACTCGAACATCCAGGACGTGGATGGCGCCAACCTAAGCGTCGCCGAGGGCAACGACGGGTCCGCGTCGAACAGTGCGGTGTCCGGCGGGCTGCGCAGCGCCGGTTCGGGCGGCGCGGATGGCTCGTCGAGCACCCGGGCGTCGACGATGCGGTCGAACCGGAACAACCGCACCCCTTCGGCCTCCCTGGACCAGGCCTCCAGGTAGCTCTGGTCGCCGACCACCACCACCCGGATCGGGTCGACGATCCGGGTGGACAGCGTGTCGCGGGACGCGCCGTAGTAGTCGATGGACAGCGCCCGCCTCCCCCGCACCGCCGTCCGTACGGCCGTCGCGGCATCACTCTCGGTCGGCGCCGGCTCTGCCACAGCGGCTCTCCCGGTACCGTGCCCGGCGGCGCCGGCGGCGGCCTCGACCTTGGCGATCGCGCTGCGCGCCGCCTCCGGGTCGACGACACCGGGGATGTCGGCCAACGCCCGCAGCGCCACCAACAGACCGGTGGCCTCCGGCGAGGTGAGCTGCAACGGCCGGTCCATTCCCGCCGAAAACGTCACCTCGATGGTGTCGCCGGAGAATTCGAAGTCGATGAGATCGCCGGGACCGTACCCTGGAAGACCGCACAACCACAGCTGGTTGAGGTCATCCTCGAGCTGTTGAGCAGAAACCCCGAGATCCGCGGCGGCCTGCGCGCGGGTGACCCGCGGATTGGCCTGAAAGTACGGCACCATGTTGAGCAGCCGCACCAGCCGAGTGGAAACCGGGGTCATCGGCGTTGCTCCTGACCGCGCAACCGGTCGAGCACATCGTCGCGCAGGGCCGGTGGTTCCAGCACGACAGCGTCCGCGCCGTAACCGGCGATCTCGCGCACCAGCCGGTCGGTGGGCCCCAAGTCCAGCTCGATCAGCTCGCCGTCGCGGCCGGCCAGTTCGCGCGACCCGATTGACGTTCCCGCCCGCCGCAGGGCGGTGGCCCGTCCGTCGGCCACCCACACTGTTGCGCGGGTGGTGGCCGCCGCAGACACTTCGGCGACCGACTCGGCAACGATCTCGCGCAGATCCACGCCATCTGGTGGGGTCACCGCACCGGACAGGCCGATCGGCGTCACCTCCGCGCCGATCCGCGACAGCCGGAACACCCGGGTGGCGTCGCGGTCACAGTCGTGTCCGACCAGATACCAGCGGCCCCGTTCGGTGAGCACTCCCCATGGGTCGACGGTGCGGGTGGTGTAGGGCGTCATCAGTGCCGGCCGGTGCGGGAATTGGACCCGCTGGCCGGCATCGATGGCGGCCAGCAGCTTGCCGAGGACGCCTTCTGACCCGCGAAGACCGGACTGGCCGCCCGGTGCGGCGATCGACACCGACGCGTCCGGGTCGAGATCCACCCCCGCCGCCCGCAGCTTCAGCAGCGCGCCCTGCGTCGCGGTGATCAGTTCCGGCGATTCCCACAGCTGGGTGGCGACCGCGACTGCGGCCGCCTCCTCCGAGGTCAGGTCAACCCGCGGCAGCGCGTAGGCGTCGCGATTGATGCGATAGCCCTCGACGGGTTCGAACGACGATGCCTTGCCGGTTTCGAGCGGGATTCCGAGGTCGCGCAGCTCATTTTTGTCGCGTTCGAACATCCGCGAGAACGCCTCGGCGTTGGGGTTGTCCGAATAGCCCGCCACGGTGGATCGGATCTTTTCCGCCGTCAGGTAGCCGCGGGCGGACAGCAGAGCGATGACCAGGTTCATCAGCCGTTCGACTTTGGAAATTGCCAACCGGCTGGCCCTACATGCTGGCGATCAGCCGTTTGACCCGCTCGTCGACCGCGCGGAACGGGTCTTTGCACAGCACGGTCCGCTGCGCCTGGTCGTTGAGTTTCAGGTGCACCCAGTCGACGGTGAAATCCCGCCCGGCGGCCTGGGCGGCGCTGATGAACTCGCCGCGCAACCGGGCCCGAGTGGTTTGCGGCGGCTGGTCGACGGCGTCTTCGATCTCCTCGTCGGTGGTGAGACGGGTAGCCAGGCCCTTGCGCTGCAGCAGGTCGAACACGCCGCGGCCGCGCTTGATGTCGTGATAGGCCAGATCGAGTTGGGCGATCTTGGGGTCGGACAGCTCCATGTTGTAGCGGTCCTGGTAACGCTGAAATAGTTTGCGCTTGATCACCCAGTCGATCTCGGTGTCGACTTTGGCGAAGTCCTGGCTTTCCACGGCGTCGAGCTGCCGGCCCCACAGGTCGACGACCTGCTCGATCTGCGCGTTGGATTCGCGGGTTTGCAGGTGCTCGACGGCCCGCGCGTAGTACTCGCGCTGGATGTCCAGTGCGCTGGCTTGACGGCCGCCGGCCAGCCGCACCTGGCGGCGGCCGGTGACGTCGTGGCTGACCTCGCGGATCGCGCGAATCGGGTTGTCCAGCGAGAAATCCCGGAAGGCCACGCCGGCTTCCACCATCTCCAAAACAAGCGCCGCGGTGCCCACCTTGAGCATGGTGGTGGTCTCGCACATATTGGAGTCGCCGACGATGACGTGCAGGCGCCGGTACTTCTCGGCGTCGGCGTGCGGCTCGTCGCGGGTGTTGATGATCGGGCGGCTGCGGGTGGTGGCCGACGAGACGCCCTCCCAGATGTGTTCGGCCCGCTGGGACAGGCAGAAGGTGGCTGCCTTGGGCGTTTGCAGCACCTTGCCGGCGCCGCAGATCAGCTGACGGGTGACCAAGAAAGGCAGGAGCACGTCGGAGATGCGGGAAAACTCGCCGGCACGCACGATCAGGTAGTTCTCGTGGCAGCCATACGAGTTACCCGCAGAGTCGGTGTTGTTCTTGAACAGGTAGATGTCGCCGCCGATGCCCTCGTCGGCCAGCCGTTGTTCGGCGTCGACAAGCAAATCTTCCAGCACCCGCTCACCCGCGCGGTCATGGGTGACCAGCTGGATCAGGCTGTCACACTCGGCCGTCGCGTACTCCGGATGGCTGCCTACGTCGAGATAGAGCCGCGCGCCGTTGCGCAGGAACACGTTCGAGCTGCGGCCCCAGGAGACCACCCGGCGAAATAAGTAGCGGGCCACTTCGTCCGGGCTGAGCCGTCGATGACCGTGAAATGTGCAGGTAACACCGAATTCGGTCTCAATTCCCATGATCCGTCGCTGCACACGATCGAGCGTACTGGTTGTCGGCGTACCAGGGTGTGCAGCCGCGCTGATCGAGGCTTGTGGCTTTCGCGGGTTTGGCGCGGCTTGGCTCGAAATGCTTCAGGAACAGTCCGGACACCAGATCGACAACCAAACGGTCAAAGTGCGGCGGTTTGTTGCGTTCGGCGACATGTGCGGCGTTGAATGCGCCTTCGGCGTCGCTGCGGCGGGCGCGGGGAGCCTCTGGGCACTGTCTATTGGCGTGTTAGCTGTCATCGTTAGTTTCATGGCCGAAACCAAACACGTCGTTGATTCACGGCTCCTGCGGCCGGGGAGACCAGTTGGCTTCGGCACGCGCCGCATTCGATGAGCGTGGATACACGCGCACACACCGACGCTGCGCTCTCACGAACTGCCTTGCACGAGGGCGCGATGAAAATCGCCTCACTGAGCCTTCGCGACTACCCCGACGACTTGGTGGCGTTCGTGAATTCGCTGGATCATGCACCGCTTCTGGTAGGTCACTCGCAGGGCGGGCTGCTGGCGCAGTTGGTTGGCGCGCACACGCCATGCTGGCTTAGTGGAAGCATCTGGGAGATGTTCCTTGCTGCGTCAGAGCTTTCCAAGGCCACCGTTGTCGATTTCGCGGCGATCACTACCCCCGTGCTGGTAGTGGGTGCTGAGCGCGACCGTTTCGTGCCATCGGGAGTTGTTCGCCGAACCGCAGCCAAGTATCAGCACGGCACTTTTGTCGAAATCCCATGGTCTGACCACATGGTGTTTTCCAAGGCGGCGCTACCCGTCACTATCGGCCACATTGAAAACTCGATTGCCAGGAATCACGTGCTCGCCATTGCTAGGTGCCAGGCAAATACATGCAGGAGTGTATTTCTGAAGATTTCCGCGCCGTCGGCCAACTGGGTATTGCACCAGCCGCCGAAGGTTTTAAGCCGATGATGGTAACGAAATCGGGGAAGTACGCTTTGCGCCTTCAACGCTTAGTGGCGCTCTGCATGCCCGGGTTCGGCGAGTACATCATCCCCGGCGCCCATGATCAACTCGGTCATGCATGCAACGATGAAGCGGCTACAGCCGCCATGTTGGTTAGGCCGCTGAAGAGCCAGCACTCGTGTCTGGTTCGGCGAGGTCGACATGGCCGCCGGCCGTTGCAACCGCGCTACTGCACTGGCAGTTCCAGCACCCGGTTGCTGGCGTCGGCGACGTAGAGGGTGCAGGTACTGTTGACCGCCACACCGGCGGGACCGTTGAGGCCGGTGAACGGCAGAACGGTCGTGGTGGACGAGCTGGGCGACGTCCACATCGCCTGAGGTGTCTGCCGCCAGGCCGTCGGCCCGCGAAGCAACTGGGTCGAAGGGACGTGGTTGCCCGACGCCGCTGTCAGTGGAGCCATGGTGCCTGACGGGCCTCGCGATTGCCGCCTTGATGTGCCAACCTCCACTCGATGGCACCGGCCACCAGAAGTACCAGGCCGATTGCGGCGCCGATCGACAATGCCGGGTAGTTTGCCGGAAATAAAAAAAGGCGAGTACTAGCTCAATGACGGCCAGCGTCACGATAGCTGCGCCATACAGCAGACATCCGCGTGCGATCGCGCGGCTCGGCCGGCGCAGGAACATCGGGACGAGAATTAAAAGCAGGCCCGGAATAGCAAATATCAAGGCCCCATTGTTGCCAGCAAGAAAATGCATTCTCCAATAGTCGAATATTAACCCTGAGGTCAACCCGAGGGAGACAAGGGCGCAACCCCACATTGTCCGCTCGGGGTGTGCGCGTCCGCGGCCAAGCACCAACAAGACGATGCCTGGGATCGTTCCGAATGCGAACAAGCCGTACAAGGCGTACATAGTAGAAGCGCCGTGGAAAATGGCGGAGTCATAGTTCGGGAGGAGCAAGCCGGCAGTCGAGAGGGCCACCAAGACGACACCGCAAAGAACACACGTTAATCTGCCGACGCTGATGGCAGGCGCCGCGGCGGGCGCGGCTGCTGCCGGAGGTCTTTTCGGCGCCCACGGCTGCGCAGCGGCCTGTGGTCGGGCTTGATCGGGGTACCTGCCATGGGAACGTTGTTGAGTCGCGGCGGCCAGGGCCGGGTCGACCTCCGCGGCCATCGTCGGTGGCTGCCACCCAGCTGGAGCTGACGATTCGTGTTCGCTGCGTAGGTCAGTGCCGGTAGGGCGATCGAGCGTTGTGCGGTCCTTATTTGCGGGTTTATGTCCGGTCTCGGTGGGCGGCCCAGTCGAGACCGGCGGTGTGATATCGCCGACCTGTTCCTCGACTGGAGTGACGGTGTCGGTAGCCATGGGTAATTGCCGGGGCGGCTCCGCGCCGATGGAGGCCAGGATGGCTTCTACATCGGTTCGCGTCCGATGGGTGGCATCTTCACGGTCATGTAGCTTGGTCAACAGCATCACGATGTCCTTGCGTGCGGCCTCGTGCTGGCCGTCTTCTCCTAGTCCCACCTGCAGTTGGGCGACGAGGGCGGCCTGATCCCGCGGAGTGAGATAGTCGGGGTTCGAGATGGTGGTGTAGAGCCGGATCAGATATTCGAACGGCACCTCGGGTTCTTTAGGCAGCGGTGAGGGCAGCGGCTGACGCCGTGCCCGGTCGCGGTGCAGCGCGGCACTTAGCCGCATGCCGGTGTTGGGCGTTTGATGGCGGTAGTCAATCGCCTGGACCGTGGCCAGCGGATTGAGCTGCATGCTGTCGACCGAGCCGACCTGTACCGGAAGGATCGGCAGACCGAGCGCCTGCGCGTAGTGCAGTTCGGCCTGGCAGGGCTTGGATTCGATGGAGTTCTGTGACAGCGCGAAGATGAACACCTCGCAGCCGCGGATTTGTTCGAGAATCGCGCGCCACCATGCGTCGCCGCCGGCCAGGCGCTGGTCCAGCCATACCTGCTCGTCGGCGTCCTGCAGATCTTGGGTGAGACTTTTTACCGCGTCCCTGTCCCGGCTGGAGTAGCTGACGAACACCGTCATGCCAGCCCAACCTCTCCACAACGCCGGGTCTCGCTGCAAGCCTAACCTCGGTCCCTCGCGCTGCCAGCAAATCGGCCTATCGGCCCTCACACGTCTTCACCTGCTGGGCACGTGGAGCGTCGGCTTAGAGTCATACACCGGCAGGATCGGGGGCATCGTTAACAGCGACGGGTCATCGCTAAATGTCCATGTGCACGGCGGCAACGCATATACGGCGCACGCGGGTCGCAGAGCTTTCATAGTGGCAACCATTTGGGACAGCGGAGCCATCGCGTTGATCGTATTCGCTATCGTTTACCGCTCTAGGCAAAAGGCGGATAAAGGCCGGTAGTTGACAGGTAGTACCGTAAGCCGTTGACAGGCCGCAAGAATCGGTTTGTTGTCCTCACCCGACGGTGTTTCCGGCAAAAGCGTCCCGTATGACGCTAGGCGTCGCCTCACCCGCGCCTGTGGCGCAGCTGCCAGCTGTGGACAACCGAGGACGTCGACTAAAGATTCGGCGATCAGAGGAGCGAGGCGAACCCGAAGCGCGCTGCTTTGATTAGGAACCACAACGTCCTTACAGTAATGAGTGTGGACGATCCCATCGCACCCCGCTGAACCGACCGAAATCGCTGTCGTAAGAGACGATGCCGGCGGCGCGGTGCTCGAGGGCCAGCGCGGCCAGGTGGGCGTCATTGACCAGGTTCGCGCCGGCGCCAACTTGGGCGAGCATTCCGCTCAAGATCTGGGCGTGCCGAGCGGTCGGGTTCACCAGAATCGCGGACGGGGCCGCCAGCCAGTCGGCGACCTGACCGATGGCATCCTCGACTCGCAGCGGAGCAGGGAACAACGCCTCTTTCGTGGAGAGCCTGATGAATGCCAGCAGCGGCACCCATGCGAAGCCCACGCTGTCGGCGCCCGACAGCGCGCCATCCAGCCAGTGCACGCAGGCGTCGTGATGATCGCTTGCGGTGTTGACGGCGTAGAGCAGGACGTTGGCGTCGACGATCCTCACGACCGCCGCCGCTGGCGGCGAACCAGCTCCTCATCCTCCAATTCGGCCGCAAGCTGCAACGCCCGGTCGAGGTTGATCGAGGAGATACCCAAGTCGGCGGTGCGGGTAGTGAATCGACGCGGCTCTCGGTGGCCTACCGCGCCATCCCGGATCGCGTCGTTGAGGGCCCGCTTGAATGAGACCTGCCGCTCAGCCATCCGGCGCCGTACCAACTGCTCGACGTCGTCATCCAACGTCACAGTGGTACGCATGATTGACAGCATAGCATCATGCTATTTGATGAGATGCTGTCAGCTAGTTGCTGTCAGCTACTTCGACGAGGTGCCGTTGCCATCGCCGGACGTGTCGTGCTCGGGCAGCAGCGCTTCGAGCGCCGAACCCGTGATCCGCCGAAACGCGCGTCGTGGCCGCTTCTCGTCAAGTATTGCCACTTCCAGGTACGAGACCCCGAGGGTCGGCTGATCACTACCTGAACTATCCGCGCTGCCTGCGCGCAGCGCGGCGATCGCGATCCGGACCGCATCGGTCAGGTCGGTGTTCTCGGTGTAGGACTCCTTGAGGGCAGTGGTGATCGGCTCGGTCGTACCGCCCATCACCACGAAATGCGGCTCGTCGGCGATCGACCCGTCATACGTAATTCGGTACAGCTCAGGCGCTTTCGTCTCGCCGCAATGCGCGACCTCGGCCACGCACAATTCGACTTCGTACGGCTTGGCCTGCTCGGTGAAGATGGAGCCCAGGGTCTGCGCGTAGACGTTGGCTAGCTGGCGACCGGTGACATCGCGGCGATCGTAGGCGTAGCCGCGGGTATCGGCGAACTGGATTCCGCCGCGCCGCAGATTGTCGAATTCGTTGAACTTGCCCGCGGCTGCGAAACCGACGCGGTCATAGAGCTCGCTGATCTTCTGCAGTGACCGCGACGGGTTCTCGGCCACGAACAACACCCCGTCGGCGTAGGCCAACACCACCACGCTGCGCGCCCGCGCGATGCCCTTGCGCGCGAGTTCGCCGCGCTCGCGCATCGCCTGCTCAGGTGAGATGAAATACGGAAAGCTCACTTTTCACTCCGCGGCTGGGCATCGGGACCGAACGTATCGGCGCGGGAGCGCCGTTCGATGACCTGACGCGCCAGCTCAGCGATCCGCTGCTCGGGCACGTCGACGGCGCCGTCGGGCCCGATGGAAACTGCGGTCGGATAGATGCCGCGGACCAGGTCGGGGCCACCGGTCGCGGAGTCGTCGTCGGCGGCGTCGTACAGCGCCTCGATCGCCACCCGCAGCGCCGACTCGGCGTCGGTGACCTGCGAGTACAGCTTTTTCATCGCCGACTTGGCGAAGATTGAACCAGACCCCACCGCCTGGTAGCCCTCTTCCTCGATGTTCCAGCCGCCGGCGGCGTCGAACGACACGATTCGCCCGGCTTTCTCCGGCTCGCGGTCGCCGATGTCCAAGCCCGCCAACAGCGGCAGCGCCACCAGGCCCTGCATCGCGGCGGCGAGGTTGCCGCGGACCATGATCGCCAGCCGGTTGACTTTGCCGGCGAACGTGAGCGGCACACCTTCAAGCTTTTCGTAGTGCTCGAGCTCGACGGCATAGAGCCGGGCGAACTCCACGGCGATGGCGGCGGTACCGGCGATGCCGGTCGCGGTGTAGTCGTCGGTGATGTAGACCTTCTGCACGTCGCGGCCGGCGATCATGTTGCCCTGCGTGGAACGTCGGTCACCGGCGATGACGACGCCGCCGGGGTATTTCACCGCGACGATCGTGGTGCCATGCGGCAGTTGCTCGCTGACGAGCGTCGTGCCACGACCAGCGCCTGCCGGCAACAACTCTGGCGCCTGCCGACGCAGCAAGTCGGTGAAAGAGGACAGATCTACAGGATTGGTTGAAGCTGCGGGAATTGCTGAGTGGGAGGCCAGGCGATCACGGAACGGCCAGGTCACTGTCCGCCCTTTTGGACGTACGCGCGGACGAAGTCCTCAGCATTCTCCTCGAGCACGTCATCGATCTCGTCGAGCAAATCGTCGGTCTCCTCGGTCAGCTTCTCGCGACGCTCTTGACCCGCAGCGGCGTTGCCGGCGAATTCGTCTTCGTCGCCACCACCACCGCCACCCTTGGTCTGCTCCTGCGCCATCGCCGCCTCCTGCTTGGTCATCGGCCGCATCACCCGCGCACCGGTCTCTCTACCCTACCGGTCAACACCCTCATTGCCCGACGTAACGGGAGTCACGTGGTGAGTTGTTCCACCAGCTCCACGGCACTGTCCACCGAGTCCAGCAACGCACCGACGTGCGCCTTGCTGCCCCGCAGCGGCTCCAGCGTTGGGATGCGCACCAGAGAATCGCCGCCCAGGTCGAAGATCACCGAGTCCCAGCTCGCGGCGGCGATGTCGGCGCCGAACCGCCGGAGGCATTCGCCGCGGAAGTAAGCCCGGGTATCGGTTGGCGGGTTGTCCACCGCGGTGAGCACCTGCTGCTCGGTGACCAGGCGCCGCATCGACCCGCGCGCCACCAAGCGGTTGTAGAGGCCTTTGTCCAGCCGGACATCGGAATATTGCAGATCGACCAGGTGCAGCCGGGGCGCCGACCAGCTCAGGTTTTCCCGCTGCCGGAACCCTTCGAGCAGGCGCAGTTTGGCCGGCCAGTCCAGCAGGTCCGCGCATTCCATCGGATCACGTTCGAGTTGGTCCAGCACGTGCGCCCAGGTCTGCACGATGTCGGCGGCGCGTGGATCATGATCGCGGCTGTCGACCAGCTTGGCCACCCGATCCAGGTAAATCCGTTGCAGGGCAAGCGCAGTCAGCTCCCGACCGTCGACCAGGGCCACGGTGGCGCGCAGCGACGCGTCTCGGCTGATGGCATGGACGGCGTGCACCGGCCGCGCCAGCGCCAGGTCGCTCAAATCCAGTCCGTGCGCCGGGCCTTCCTCGATCAGGTCGAGCACCAGCGCCGTCGTACCCAGTTTCAGGTAGGTCGATGTTTCGGCCAGGTTGGCGTCGCCGATGATGACGTGCAATCTGCGGTACCGGTCCGCGTCGGCGTGCGGCTCGTCGCGGGTGTTGATGATGCCGCGTTTGAGCGTGGTCTCCAGCCCCACTTCCACTTCGATGTAGTCGGCGCGCTGCGACAGCTGGAAGCCGGGTTCGTCGCCGGCGGCTCCGATCCCGACTCGCCCGGAGCCGGTGACGATCTGCCGAGAGACCAGGAACGGGGTCAGGCCTGCGATGACTGAAGAGAACGGGGTTTGCCGGCTCATCAGGTAGTTCTCGTGTGAGCCGTAGGAGGCGCCTTTGCCGTCGACGTTGTTCTTGTAGAGCTGCAGCTTGGCTGCTCCTGGGACGCTGGCGACGTGCCGGGCGGCGGCCTCCATCACCCGCTCGCCGGCTTTGTCCCAGATGACCGCGTCCAGCGGATCGGTGCACTCGGGCGCGGAGTACTCCGGGTGCGCGTGGTCCACGTAGAGGCGGGCGCCGTTGGTCAGGATCATGTTGGCGGCGCCGACCTCGTCGGCGTCGACAACCGGCGGCGGACCGGCCGATCGGCTCAGGTCGAAACCGCGCGCGTCGCGCAGCGGTGATTCCACCTCGTAGTCCCAGCGGGTGCGCTTGGCGCGCTGGATGCCAGCAGCGGCGGCATACGCCAGCACCGCCTGCGTCGACGTGAGGATCGGGTTGGCTGTCGGGTCCGACGGTGAGGAGATGCCGTACTCGACCTCCGTCCCGATGATTCGTTGCATGCCTAAAGCCTAGGCGTGACGACGATGCGGGCCGGTAACGGCCCGAGGAGGAGTCGCGCCATCAGCACAGCGTGACGACGATGCGGGCCGGTAACGGCCCGAGGAGGAGTCGCGCCATCAGCACAGCGTGACGACGATGCGGGCCGGTAACGGCCCGAGGAGGAGTCGCGCCATCAGCACCGCGTGACGACGATGCGGGCCGGTAACGGCCCGAGGAGGAGTCGCGCCATCAGCACAGCGTGACGACGATGCGGGCCGGTAACGGCCCGACGCACTGCTGCCTGAATGCGAGAATCCGATGATGCCGGATTGGACCTACCATCCGCTTCGCCCACTGGCCAACGTCGCATCGGTGAGCGCCGTACCTGCGTGCTGGTGCTGAGCAGGCTTCGGCGGCGCCCTGATCGGGCGGGCCTGGCCGTGCTGTTGATCAGCATGTGGGGATGGCGGCGCGGTCAACGTTGGGTGTGGTGGTGTCTGCTGCTGGGTTGGGTGTTCGGGACGGCTCCCGCCCTCGTCATCCACTTCGCCATCGGCTACACGGACTACACCCATCTGCTGCCGGTCTACCTGCTGATCATCGCCACGGTCACCGCGCTCGCGCTCAGCAGGGACTACTTGACCGCTGAGCCCGAGCGGGTAACGGTTGACGCAGGTGCTGTGAAGAATTAACTTCACCCTCGTGTCTGCCGACGCGCTTCGCGATCCAATGACCGGCCTGTCGGGGAAGCGCTACGGCGAGGTGCTTCTGGTCACGCCTGGCGAGGCGGGTCCGCAGGCCGCCGTCTACAACAGCTTCCCGCTCAACGACTGCCCCGCAGAGCTGTGGTCGGCGCTCGATCCGCACGCCTTGGCGACCGAGCACCGCGCGGCCGCCGCACTGCTCAACGGACCGCGCTACTGGCTCATGAACGAGATCGAAAAGCAATCTCAGGGCCCTCGGATCACCAAAGTATTCGGCGGAATCGAGATGCAGCTGCAGGCTACGGTGTTGCTGTCCGGGATGAACCCGGTGCCCTACACCGCCAATCAGGTCAACCGTCACACGGTTTTCACTTTCGACGCCGGAGAAGAAATCTACGAACTGCAAGACGCCGCTTTCCGCCGCTGGGTTATGCAGACCTGGAGCCAGATGGTCGATCCGAATCTGTCGCGGACAGACCTCCCGGGGCTCGGCGCGCGGCTCAACTTGCCGAACGGATGGTCGTTTCAGTCACGAGTGCTGACGAGCCCGTTGCGCATTGACACCGCTACCCACGCCGCGCAGGTCCTGCAAGACGACTTGACCAACAGCTATTCGCTGGTCACCGGCTGACCGACCGTCTCGAAACTGCAGCCACGGCGACGCCAGTCGGCGTGTCGTCGCCATGGTTGCAATGTCGGCGGCAAGACGCTACAGGTACTGGCCGAGGTTGGACTCGGTGTCGATCGCGCGCGACGCGCTGGAGCTCTTGCCGGTGACCAGGGTGCGGATGTAGACGATCCGCTCGCCCTTCTTCCCCGAGATCCGGGCCCAGTCGTCGGGGTTGGTGGTGTTGGGCAAGTCCTCGTTCTCGGCGAACTCGTCGACGATCGAATCCAGCAGATGCTGAATGCGCAGACCCGGCTGACCGGTCTCCAGCACTGATTTGATCGCGTTCTTCTTCGCGCGGTCGACGACGTTTTGGATCATCGCCCCGGAGTTGAAGTCCTTGAAGTACATGACCTCTTTGTCGCCGTTGGCGTAGGTGACTTCCAAGAACCGGTTGTCGTCGATTTCGGCGTACATCCGCTCGACGACCTTTTCGATCATCGACTTGATGCACAGCGAACGGTCGCCGCCGAATTCGGCGAGATCGTCGGCGTGCACCGGCAGTGCCTCGGTGAGGTACTTGGAGAAGATGTCCAGGGCCGATTCGGCGTCGGGGCGCTCGATCTTGATCTTGACGTCGAGTCGGCCAGGCCGCAGGATCGCCGGGTCGATCATGTCCTCGCGGTTGGACGCACCAATCACGATGACGTTTTCCAGGCCCTCGACACCGTCGATCTCGCTGAGCAACTGCGGCACGACCGTCGTCTCGACATCGGACGAGACGCCGGTGCCGCGGGTACGGAAGATCGAGTCCATCTCGTCGAAGAACACGATCACCGGGGTGCCTTCGGACGCCTTCTCGCGGGCCCGCTGGAAGATCAGCCGGATGTGGCGTTCGGTTTCGCCGACGAACTTGTTGAGCAGCTCAGGACCCTTGATGTTCAGAAAGTACGACTTGGCTTCGCGCGCGTCGTCGCCGCGCACCTCGGCCATCTTCTTGGCCAGCGAGTTGGCGACGGCCTTGGCGATCAACGTCTTACCGCACCCGGGCGGGCCGTAGAGCAGCACACCTTTAGGCGGACGCAGCGCGTACTCGCGATACAGCTCTTTGTGCAGGAACGGCAGTTCCACGGCGTCGCGGATCTGCTCGATCTGGCGGCCCAGCCCGCCGATGTCGTCGTAGCTGACGTCGGGCACCTCTTCGAGGACCAGGTCTTCGACCTCAGCTTTGGGGATGCGTTCAAAGGCATACCCGGCCTTGGTGTCGACCAGCAGTGAGTCACCCGGGCGCAGTTTGCGGGCACGCTCGTCGTCGCCGGTGGAGTCAGGCACACCGTCCGGCAGATCCTCGGCCACCAGCGGTTCGGCGAGCCACACGATGCGCTCCTCATCGGCGTGACCGACCACCAGGGCGCGGTGACCGTCGTTCAGGATCTCGCGCAGCGTGGAGATCTCCCCGACCGATTCGAACGTGCCGGCTTCGACGACGGTCAACGCCTCGTTCAGCCGAACCGTTTGCCCTTTTTTCATGGCGTAGACGTCGATGTTGGGTGAGCACGTCAGCCGCATCTTGCGCCCGGAGGTGAACACGTCGACGGTCTCATCGTCTTGAACGGACAGCAGCACCCCATATCCACTCGGGGGCTGTCCCAGCCGGTCGACTTCCTCGCGCAGCGCCAGCAACTGTTGCCGGGCTTCTTTCAGAGTCTCCATCAGCTTGGAATTGCGGGCAGCGAGTGAGTCGATACGAGCCTCGAGCTGGTGCACATCGCGGGCACCGCGAATAGCGCCCGCCGGGCCGACGGCATGCTCGAGCTGCTCGCGCAGCGCGGCGGCCTCACGGCGAAGCTCTTCTAACTCGGCCGCATCGTCGCCCGAAACGTCGCGTCCGCGAGGGTTCCTGAACGTTTCACGTTCTGACTCACCCATCGTTAGCTCCTTTCCCACGCCGGAAGTTGGCGCGGTGGATACATCAAAGCTACCGGCGATTGGCGATTCGCGCGCGTACTCGAAACACGACACGGAAGGTCGCAGCGATAGCATTGCGTCGAATCGGCCTGATCGAAAGGAAACCAGTGACCGTGAAACTCCTAGCCACAGGCGTGGCAGCCGTTGCGGCAATCGGCGCGGCGGCCGCCGGTGTGACGTCAATTGCTTCGGTCGGCCCGACGGTGCCCCAGGTGCAGCCGGTGGTGTTCGGGGTGCCGTTGCCGCTGGACCCCGCCGATCTGCCGACCGCCGACCAGCTGGCCGACGTGCTCAACGCCCTGCAGGACCCCAGCGTCCCGTTCGCCAGCAAAAGCGACCTGATTTCGGGTGGCATCGGCAGAGGCGAGGGCAGCCTTGCCGACAGTAAGCTGAAGCAGGCCGCGGCGGCCGGCCAGCTGCCGCTGACGTTCAACATCACCAACATTCAGTCGACCGGCCCGGGCACGGTGAATGCGGACGTCACGGCGACCGGTCCGCAACTCGCGCCGACCACCCGGACGCTGTCCTTCCTCGACCAGGGAGGCTGGAAGCTGTCGCGGTCTTCGGCGAAAGCGCTGCTGGACGCCGCACAGGGCTAGCCGCTGGGAGGATGGGCCGACAACTGTTGGTAGTGCTGGGCGCCGCCACCTTCGTGGCGGCGTCCGCGCTATCAGGGTGTGCGCATCAGCACCAGTCGACGTCCAGGCCGGCGTCGACCTCAGCGACAGCGGCGGCACCAAGTGCGCCGCCGGTGGCGAAGACGGCTCCTGCTCCGCCACCCGAGGCTCTTACCGATGTGCTGTACCGGCTTGCTGACCCGTCGGTGCCCGGCACCGCGAAGCTCAATCTGGTCGAAGGCGCCACCCCCGATGACGCCGGCGTGCTGGACAAGTTCGCCAGTGCATTGCTGGCCAACGGCTATGCGCCGCCGACTTTCCAGGCCAGTGCCATCGGCTGGTCGGATCGGGATCCCGCCGAGGCCTCGGCCACCATCAATGTCACCGCACCCGGCGTCAGCGGCTTTTCGTTTCCGATGGATTTCAAGCGCTACCAAGGCGGCTGGCAGCTGGCTCAGCAGTCCGCCCAGGTGCTGCTGGCGTTCGGCACCTCGCACCCAAGCCCTGCCCCGACTCCTACTCCGTAACCTGTTCGATGTGGATCGGTTGGCTGGAATTCGACCTGTTGCTCGGTGACGTGCGGTCGCTGAAGCAGAAGCGTTCGGTGATCCGCCCGGTGGTCGCAGAGCTCCGACGGAAGTTCGACATCTCGGCCGCCCAGACCGGCTCTCACGACTTGCACCGGCGTGCGGGCATCGGGGTAGCGGCGGTGTCCGGCGATCGCAGCCACGTTGTGGAGGTGCTCGACGCGGCCGAACGGCTGGTCGCGGCACATCCGGAATTCGCGCTGCTGTCGGTGCGCCGAGGCTTGCATCGCAGCGACGACTGAGTGCCCGTGTTTTGCCGCGCGAGCAGACGTAAGTGCCCCCGAAATTGGGCCCGGCGTGTCAGGCGCTTCTGCGTCTGTTCGCCGTCAAATAGCTTGACGTTTGCGACGCAACCGGGTCGGCGTGACGGCGCCGGGAGCCAGCCGCCGAGCCGACACCAGGAACGCGGTATGGCCGCGCATGGTGTGCATCGGGCGGACGGCGAGGTCTACGACGTGCCAACCCCGTTGCAGCGTCTCCCAGGCCCGCGGTTCCGTCCAGCACTGCTGCTCGCGCAGCGCCTCCACGGTTTTCGACAGCTGGGTCACGGTGGCCAGATAGATCATCAACACACCGCCGGCCGCAACGACGCGGGTTACCGTGTCGAGCACCTCCCACGGCGCCAGCATGTCCAGCACCGCCCGGTCGACCGCCCCGTCGAGCAGGTCGCAGTCCGCGAGGTCGCTGATGACCAGTCGCCAATTATCCGGTGCGCAGGCGAAAAACACCTCGACGTTACGACGGGCGTGCTCGGCGTGGTCAGCGCGCACCTCGTAGGACGTCACCGCGCCGTCCGGCCCAACCGCGCGCAGCAGTGAACAGGTCAGCGCACCAGAACCCGCCCCGGCCTCCAACACCCGCGCCCCCGGGAAAATGTCGCCCTCATGCAGGATCTGCGCGGCGTCCTTGGGATAGACCACTTGAGCCCCGCGGGGCATCGACATCACGTAGTCGATCAACAGCGGGCGCAACACCAGAAACGGTTCGCCGTTGGCCGATTTCACGACGCTGCCCTCCGGCAGACCGATCACTGCGTCGTGCGCGATCGCGCCGCGATGCGTGTGGAATTCGCCACCGGCCTTGAGCAGCATCGTGTAGTGCCGACCCTTGGCGTCGGTGAGCTGGACACGGTCACCGACCACGAACGGGCCGGTTGAAGGACACAGTTGCCAGCCTGCCAGCAGACGCGCCGAGACTGATGCGCGGGGTTGTCGGCACCCGCTTCTAGGCTGCTGCTATGCGTGAACAGCCGGGTGACCACTCCATCCGGCGACCGGCGTTGTCGCCGTCTCGAGCGGCGGATTTCAAACAGTGCCCGCTGCTGTACCGGTTCCGGGCGATCGACCGGTTGCCGGAGCCGCCGTCTACTGCGCAGCTGCGCGGATCGGTGGTGCACGCCGCGCTGGAACAGTTGTACGGCTTACCCGCGCCGCAACGCGGCGTAGCCACCGCCCAGGCGCTGGTCGAACCGGCATGGGACCGGGTCATCGCCGAGAAGCCGGAACTCGCAGCGGATTTCGGTTCCGAGCAGCGAACCTCGCTGCTCAAGGAAGCGTGCGCACTGTTGTCCGGCTACTACCGGCTGGAAGATCCCACCGGGTTCGACCCGCAAAGCTGTGAGCAGCGCGTCGAGGTCGAGCTGGCCGACGGCACACTGCTGCGGGGCTTCATCGACCGGATCGACGTCGCGCCCACCGGCGAGCTGCGGGTGGTGGATTACAAGACGGGCAAGGCGCCGCCGGCGGCGCGGGCGCTGGCGGAGTTCAAGGCCCTGTTCCAGATGAAGTTCTACGCGGTGGCGCTGCTGCGGTCGCGCGGCGTACTGCCCACCCGGCTGCGGCTCATCTACCTGGCCGACGGTCAGCTGCTCGACTACGCGCCCGACCGCGACGAGCTGTTGCGATTCGAGAAAACCCTGGCCGCGATCTGGCGCGCGATCCAATCCGCGGCTGCCACAGGAGATTTCCGGCCCAGCCGGTCGCGACTGTGCGACTGGTGCCCGCATCAGGCGCTGTGCCCGGTGTTCGGTGGGACACCCCCGCCGTATCCGGGCTGGCCGGAACAGCCCGCGGCCTGATGCTGCACCGTTTACTGCAGCGGCGACATTTCCTGCAGCATGGTGGGCACCAGCTCGCTGACTGTCGGGTGGATGTGCATGGTGCGCGCTAACGTCGTGTACGGCGCTTTGGCTGACATGACGTCCAAGATGGCGTGAATGACCTCATCGCCCCCTACGCCGAGGACGGCGGCGCCAAGGATCTCGTCGGTTTCGGCGTCGACGACCACCTTCATGAACCCTTGGGTCTCACCTTTTTCCACCGCCCGACCAACCCTGGTCATGGGTCGCTGACCGAGCAGGGCTGGGCGGCCGGATGCGCGGACCTGGTCGGCGGTCATTCCCGCACGTCCCAGAGGCGGATCGATGTAGAGGGCGTAGGTGGTAATGCGGTCGCTGACCCGGCGTGGATCATCGTCGAGCAAATTGGCGGCGACGATCTCGAAGTCGTTGTACGAGGTGTGGGTGAATGCGCCGCGGCCGTTGCAGTCACCCATCGCCCAGATGTGGTCGACGCTGGTCTTGCACTGATCGTCTACCGTGATGTATCCGCGGGGATCGGTCACGACACCGGCCTGATCCAGGCCCAGATCGTCGGTGTTGGGCCGCCGCCCCACCGCCACCAGCAGATGACTACCGGAAATCGGCGCCGCGCCGTCGCGCGCTGTCACCGTAAATCCGTTCTCCTGTCTGGCGATCCGGATGTCGTCCGCATCGAGAACGACCTCGATGCCCTCGCCTTCTAAGATCCCCCGGACCGCATCGGAGACGTCCTCGTCTTCGCGCGACGCCAGCCGCGAACTTTTCTCGACGACCGTCACCCGGGCACCGAAGCGACGGTACATCTGGGCGAACTCCAGCGCGATGTAGCTGCCGCCGATGATGACGAGATGTTCTGGCAGCGTGTCGAGTTCGAGAATCGACACGTTGGTGAGGTAATCGACATCGGCCAGCCCCGGGATGTCGGGCGCCACCGCGCGGCCCCCGACGTTGAGGAAGATCCGCTCGGCCGCCAAGACGTCGTCACCCACCCGCACGGTGTGCGGACTGGTGAAGCGGGAGTGGCCGCGAATGAAGGTGCAACCCGCCATGCCGCTCAGCCAATCTTCGACACCTTGACGGTCGGCGAGCATGATGTCGTCTTTGCGGGCCTTGACTTTCGCCATGTCGACGCTGACTGAACCGGTGCCGACGCCGAAGTCGGCACCGCGGCGCGCCAGATGCGCGGCGTGGGCGCTGGCGACCAATGTCTTGGTCGGGATGCATCCGGTGTTGACGCAGGTCCCGCCGACCAGCTTGCGCTCCACGACAGCGACGGTGTGACCGGCGGCGGTCAGCCGGCCCGCCAGTGGCGGACCGGCCTGCCCGGCGCCCACTACGATGGCGTCGAAATGCTGTGTCACAGCACAGTTGTGATCGCTGCGAGCCCGAAGCCACCCAGCACTGCGACAACGTCTTCAAGCAACGCGATCGGGGTGCCGCGACCGTTTGCGGCGGTGGTCAAGCGTGCACGTGCGTGATAGCCGCCGAGGGTGCCGAGGACGGCGCCGACGACGCCGGCGCCCAGTGCGCTCCAGGTGTAGCCCCAGGCGATGTTGGTGCCGATGACAGCGCCCGCGAATGCGCCCGAGACGATCCGAGCGGCGAAGGAAGGCGGCGCGGTACGGGCGGGTGTCTTGGGAAGTTTGTCGACCACCAACTCCCCGGCCGCGAGCAGGCTGAAGACGATGACCGTCACCAGATTCCCGACCCAGGACGCCCAGGTGTGGCCTAGATGGATCCAGTGCAGGTAGGCCGCCCAGGCCACGACGGCCAGCGGCGTCATAGAACGCAGCCCGGCGACTACACCGATTCCCAGAGCCAGCAGCAGAACGTAAGCATGCGTCACGGCGATCCTCCTGGATGATGTCTAGCGGGACGCTAACACAGCAACAGGGCCGATGCCGAGGCATTCACGGCGCCTCGGAGCGCCCACGCGCGCTTGCTTTTAGGGCGAAGTAAACATTCGCCGTCGCACGGCAAGAACTCGGGTGCCGTCATGACCTCCGCGCACGCTCGGTCGTTGCTGTCACTTGTTCACGGTTGAGGCCCGCACTCAACTGTAGATCCGGTGCAGCGCCTTCAACGGCGGCGCTCCGGCGATTGGAGGGTGAGTAGCACCGACGTTGGCAACGCTGCCGGCAATTCGACGGAGGTTATCCACTCCGAGATTTTCACGGGTGCGGCCAATTGGCCGAGTACGCCTCCTGGCGTCCGTTCCGCCGGCGATTGCCGATCATTATGACCAACCGTGAATGCTGCCCAAAGTCGCGGGGCATTCCAGATAGTTCGTGTCGGCCGATCGGCTTGTTCGTCATCCACCTGTCGGCGGGTGGAGAAATTCGTTACACGACGATGATTCGCAGTGCGCTATGAATTCTATAAACACCACCGGTGTTTGCCGCGTCCCACCGCTCGTCCCGATCAATCGACTTGAGCATCGAGCTCCGCCTTCTCGCCGGCGAAGCGCATTGGCAGCCATCGTGAGGTATCAGCGCCGCTGTCATTACGGAATTGTCGTTGGCTGATCAACGCGTCCACCGCGCCCAGACGTAGCACTGTTGCGCTACGCGCTGTAGCAATGGACATTTGAAATCAGAACCGGCAGAACCTGATGTCGGAAGCCAGGATTGCTTTTGCGCCGATCGCGGCCAGGTCATCCATGAGCCCGTTGACGTCGCGGCGCGGCACCAGGGCACGTACCGCCACCCAGTCGGGGTCGGCGAGCGGCGCGATCGTCGGTGACTCCAGCCCAGGCGTGATTGACGTGGCATCGTCGAGAAGTGCGCGCGGGCAGTCGTAGTCCAGCATCAGATACTGCTGACCGAAGACCACACCTTGCACGCGGGCCACCAGCTGGTCGCGTGCGGCGCTTTCGGGCGTGCTCTCGGGCGCCGGCTCGGCCCGTTCGATCAGCACCGCCTGTGAATCGCACAGTGACTCACCAAAGGCCACCAAGTCATGCAAGCTCAGGGTGCGACCCGAACCCACCACGTCGGCGATGGCATCAGCAACCCCGAGCTGCACCGAAATCTCCACCGCCCCGTCGAGCCGGATGACTTGGGCTTCAATCCCTCTGACGGCCAAATCTTTTCGTACCAGGTTGGGATAGGCGGTGGCGATCCGTCGGCCGGCCAGGTCGGCCACCGACCAGCTGCGCCCGGCGGGGGCGGCATAACGAAAGCTCGACGACCCGAAACCCAGCGCCAGGCGTTCGCGCACCGGCGCACCCGACTCGAGCGCCAAATCCCGCCCCGTTATCCCGAAGTCCAGTTCACCCGACCCGACGTAGATCGCAATGTCCTTGGGCCGCAGGAAAAAGAATTCGACGTTATTGTGCGGGTCGATGACGGTCAGATCTTTCGGATCACTGCGGCGGCGGTACCCGGCCTCACCGAGAATCTCGACCGCGGGTTCGCTCAACGCTCCTTTGTTGGGAACCGCGACGCGCAGCATCACAGCTTCTCGTACACGTCTTCGAGGGTCAGCCCCCGCGCCACCATCAGCACCTGCGTCCAGTACAGCAACTGGCTGATTTCTTCGGCCAGCGCGTTGTCAGGTTCGTGCTCGGCCGCGAGCCACACTTCGCCGGCCTCCTCGAGGATCTTCTTACCGATTTCGTGAACGCCGGCGTCCAGCGCGGCCACCGTGGCGCTCCCCGCCGGCCTGCTGCGCGCGCGCTCACCCAATTCGGCGAACAGATCATCGAACGTCTTCACGGCCAGCGATTGTTCCATGTCCGGCCAACTGAAGTCACGGCGATTACCGTCTCACGGCTGCATATCTTCTAAGTGCACGCCCTTGGTCTCGCGAACCCATCGCCACACGAACGCGAAGGACAGGGCCGCGGCCAAGGCGTACCAGCCATAAGCGAAGCCCAACATGTGCCGCAAAGCCGGGAAGGTGAACGCGATCCCGAAGTTGGCCAACCATTGAGCGGCGGCGGCCAGTCCGACCCCGCCGGCGCGAAGACGATTGGGAAAGATCTCGCCCAGCAGGACCCACACTATCGGCCCCCAGGACACCGCGAACGCGATGACGAACACGTTCGCGGCGATGAGCGCGATCGGCCCCAGCGCTCCGTCCAGCTTCGGCTTGCCGTCAATGATCGGCGCGCCGGCGAAGACACCGGACATCGTTGCCAGCATCAACGCCATGACCGCCGATCCCGTCAGCAGTAGCGGTCTGCGGCCGACCTTGTCGATCAACGCGACGGCCACCAACGTGATCGCAACATTCACCACCGACGTGACGACGGCGATGAGATACGAAGAGCCTGCACCGAATCCCACGGCTTGCCACAGCGCATCTCCGTAGAAGAAGATCACGTTGATGCCGGACAGCTGCTGCAGAACCGCCAGGCCGATGCCCACCCACACGATGCCGTAGAGACCGCCGGTCGAGTGGCGCAGGTCCCGCCACGACGGCGGGTGTTCGTGACTGAGCGTCGCGGAGATCCGCTGCACGGTGACGTCGACGTCGTCTTCCCCCTGCACCATCGCAAGTGCCCGGCGAGCCTCCGGAATCCGTTGCACCGCAATCAGATGCCGCGGTGACTCCGGGATCGTGAAAGCCAGCGCGCCGTAGAGCAGCGCCGGGATCGCCTCGGCCAAAAACGTCCAGCGCCAAGCGGATAGCCCCAGCCACAGCTCGCCGCGGGGCCCGCCGGCAAGGTGAAACGGCAGCCAATCCACCGCCAGCGCCAGGAAGATGCCCAAGACGATGGCCAGTTGCTGCAAGGAGCCGAGCCGGCCGCGGACATGCGGTGGGGAGATCTCTGCGATGTACGCCGGAACGATGGCCGATGCGATACCGATACCGACGCCGCCCATGAGGTGGAAGATGATGACACCCCAGATGTGGCCGGCCAGACCGACACCGAAGGCACTGAGAAAAAACAGCGCCGCCGCCAGCTTCATCATCGACAGCCGGCCGAACCGGTCCGCGATCCGGCCCGCAAGGATGGCGCCTGCCGCGGCGCCCAACAACGTCCCCGCCGCCGCGGCGCCCAGCAGGACGCTGCCCACCCCGAATTCGCCTTCCAGCGCGCCGACGGCACCGTTGGTCACCGACACGTCGTAGCCGAAGATCAACCCGCCCAAGGCGGCCACCGACGCGATCCGGACAGCATGACTCATGGCGTCCTCACCTGCGAACGGCCCAGCGCAGTTCGGCACGTACGGTGAGGCATGCAGTTCTCCGAGATCCAGGTCGCGGTCGACGGTCGGCGGGCAGATATTACGCTGAACCGCCCGGATAAGCTGAACCCGCTGGGCACCACCACCTTGCACGAATTGGTCGACGCCGCCCGCCAGCTGGACACTCTGCCGGGAGTGAAGGTAGTGGTGGTGGCGGGGCGGGGGCGGGCGTTCAGCGCCGGGGCGGACCTCGCAGCGTTCACCACCGCGCCCGCGGCGGGCGAAACGACACCGGGCGCGGTGGGGCGCGAGGCAGCCGACGCTGGACGCCGGATGGCCGAGGCGATCGAGGCGATGCGAGCGGTGACGATCGCCCGCATCCATGGCCACTGCGTGGGCGGTGCGGTGGTTCTCGCCGCCGCGTGCGATCTGCGGGTCGCCGCCGACGACACCAGATTCGCCATTCCCGAGGTCGACCTCGGTATTCCGCTCGCCTGGGGCGGCATCCCCCGGCTGGTGCGTGAGATCGGGCCGGCCCGAACCAAAGAACTGGTGATGACCTGCCGGCCATTCGGCGCGGCCGAGGCCCTGGCGGCGGGCTTCCTGAACCGGGTGGTTCCGACGGCCGGCCTGGATGCCGCGGTCGACGAGCTGGTGGGCCTGCTGGTCGGCAAGTCAGCGTTCACCCTGACCGCCACCAAGCGCCACACGAACGCGGTGACCGAGGTGATGGTCGGCGCCGCCCGGGCGTGGAACGACGCCGACTCGCTGGTCACAGCGCTGCACGATCCCGAGTCGCGGGCAGCAGCCGTCGCCTATGTCGAGGGCTTGCAATCGCCACGCGTCAGACGTTGAAGTACTTGGCTTCGGGGTGGTGCAGGATGAACGCGTCGGTCGACTGTTCGGGGTGCAATTGCAGCTCTTCCGACAGTGACACCCCGATGCGCTCCGGCTGTAGCAGGGCCATGGTCTTGACCCGGTCTTCCAGGTCCGGGCAGGCGCCGTAGCCGAACGAGTACCGCGCACCGCGGTATCCGAGTTTGAAGTAATCCTCTTTGGCCCGGGGATCCTCGCTCGACATCGCCCGGTCGTCGGAGAACCGCAGCTCTTCCCGCACACGCCGATGCCAGTATTCGGCCAGCGCCTCGGTGAGCTGCACGCCGATGCCGTGCACCTCCAAATAGTCGCGGTAGGAGTCGGCGGCGAACAGCTCATTGGCGAAGTCGGCGATCGGCTGCCCCATGGTCGCCAGTTGGAACGGCAGTACGTCGACCTGACCGGTCTTGCCCGCGACCTCGCGCGACCGGATGAAATCGGCGATGCACAAGAAGCGGTCTCGTTGCTGGCGGGGGAAGGTGAGGCGGAAGCGCTGATCGGCGTCCGGCCGGGCCTCGGTCAGCAGCACGACGTCGTCGCCCTCCGATACCGCGGGGAAGTAGCCGTACACCACCGCCGCGTGCGCCAGCACACCGTCGGTGGACAGCCGATCCAGCCAGTACCGCAACCGCGGTCGGCCTTCGCTCTCCACCAGCTCTTCATACGACGGCCCCGCACCGCCACGCACGCCGCGCAGACCCCACTGGCCCAAGAACAGCGCACGCTCGTCGAGCAGTCCGGTGTACTCGGCCAGCGCCAGACCCTTGACGACCCGCGATCCCCAGAACGGCGGCACCGGCACCTCGACGTCGGCCGCGACATCGGAGCGTTCCGGCACCACCACCGGCGTTTCCGTCGCTTTGCGCTGCGCGGCAATCCGCTTAGACCGTTCGTGGCGAGCTTTGCGCTCGGCCTCCTTCTCGCGGGCGGCCACCGCCTCCGGGCTGTCCACGTCGACAGGGCAGCCACGCTTGATGCTCATGATGGTGTCCATCAACTTCAGACCCTCGAAAGCGTCTCGCGCATAGTGCACTTCGCCCTGATAGATCTCGGCGAGGTCGTTCTCCACGTAGCTGCGGGTGAGCGCCGCGCCGCCGAGCAGCACCGGGAACTTCTCGGCGACCCCGCGAGTGTTCATCTCCTGGAGGTTTTCTTTCATCACCACAGTGGATTTCACCAGCAGGCCCGACATCCCGACCACGTCGGCGCTCTTGTCTTCGGCGACTTCGAGGATGTTGGCGATCGGCTGCTTGATGCCGATGTTGACAACCTCGTACCCGTTGTTGCTCAAGATGATGTCGACCAGGTTCTTGCCGATGTCATGCACGTCACCCTTGACGGTGGCGAGCACGATGCGGCCCTTGCCCACGTCGTCTTCGGACTTCTCCATGTGCGGTTCCAGGTAGGCCACCGCGGTTTTCATCACCTCGGCGGACTGCAGCACGAACGGCAGCTGCATTTGACCGGAGCCGAAGAGCTCACCGACGGTCTTCATACCGGCCAGCAGGTTGTCGTTGATGATCGCCAACGGCGGCTTCTGGGTCATCGCCTCGTCGAGATCGGCTTCCAGGCCGTTGCGTTCACCGTCGACGATGCGCTGCGACAGCCGCTCCAGCAGCGGCAGCTTGGCCAGCTCGGCCGCCCGTGACTCCTTCGACGACGCCGCGGACACGCCTTCGAACAACCGCATCAGTTCCTGCAGCGGGTCGTACTCGTCGCGGCGGCGGTCGTAGACCAGGTCCAGGGCGACGTCGCGCTGCTCCTCGGCGATGCGGTTGATCGGTAGAATCTTCGACGCGTGCACAATCGCCGAGTCCAGCCCAGCTTCCTGACATTCATGCAGGAACACCGAGTTGATCACCTGGCGGGCAGCGGGATTGAGGCCGAACGAGATGTTGGACAACCCCAGCGTGGTCTGGACGTTCGGGTGGCGCTTCTTCAGTTCGCGAATCGCCTCGATGGTCTCGATACCGTCTTTGCGGGATTCTTCCTGCCCGGTGGCGATGGTGAACGTCAGGCAGTCGATCAGGATCGACGACTCATCGACACCCCAGTTTCCGGTGATGTCGTCGATCAGCCGCTCGGCGATCTCGACCTTCTTCTCCGCGGTCCGCGCCTGCCCGTCTTCGTCGATGGTCAACGCGACCACCGCGGCGCCGTGCTCGGCGACCAACTCCATGGTCTTGACGAACCGCGACTCCGGTCCGTCACCATCCTCGTAGTTGACCGAGTTGATCGTGCAGCGCCCACCCAGGTGCTCCAAACCCGCTTGCAACACCGGGGTTTCGGTAGAGTCCAGCATGATCGGCAGCGTCGAAGCGGTGGCCAGCCGGCCGGCCAGCGCGGTCATGTCGGCCACGCCGTCGCGGCCGACGTAGTCCACGCACAAATCCAGCACGTGGGCGCCGTCACGGGTCTGGTCTTTGGCGATGTCCAGGCACTTCTGGTAGTCCTCGGCGATCATCGCCTCACGAAAAGCTTTGGACCCGTTGGCGTTGGTGCGCTCCCCAATCACCAGCACCGAGGCGTCCTGCGCGAACGGCGTCGCGGTGTACAGCGACGACACCGCCGGCTCGTAGCTGACGTGCCGTTCGCCGCGCTGCTTGGTTCCGTCGTTGAAGTCGGCGATGGCGGCGGCCACCTTACGGATGTGCTCCGGGGTGGTGCCACAGCAGCCGCCGACCAGCGACAACCCGAACTCGGCGACGAAGCCGCCCAGCGCTTCGGCCAATTCGTCGGGCCGCAAGGGGTATTCGGCGCCGTTCGTGCCCAGCACCGGCAGCCCGGCGTTGGGCATCACCGATACCGGTATGCGGGCATGGCGGGACAGATGCCGCAGGTGCTCGCTCATCTCGGCCGGACCCGTTGCACAGTTCAGCCCGATCATGTCGACGCCCAGCGGCTCGATAGCGGTCAGCGCCGCGCCGATCTCGCTGCCCAGCAGCATCGTGCCGGTGGTTTCCACAGTGACGTGGGTGAACACCGGAATGTGCCGGCCCAATTCGGCCATCGCCCGGCGCGACCCCAGCACCGCCGCCTTGAGTTGCAGCAGGTCCTGGCAGGTCTCGATCAGGATGGCGTCGGCACCACCGTCGAGCATGCCGAGTGCGGCCTCGGCATAAGCGTCCCGGATCACCGCGTATTCGGTGTGCCCAAGGGTGGGCAGTTTGGTGCCGGGACCCATCGAGCCCAGCACGTACCGTCGCCGCTCCGGTGTGCCCAGTTCGTCGGCCACGGTGCGCGCGATCGCCGTGCCGCGGTAGGCCAGGTCGCGGATCTTGTCGGCGATGTCGTAATCGCCCAGGTTGGACAAGTTGCACCCGAAGGTGTTGGTCTCCACCGCGTCGGCGCCGGCCTCGAAGTAGGCGCGATGAATGGTCTCCAGCACATCGGGGCGAGTCTCGTTGAGAATCTCGTTGCAGCCCTCGAGCCCGCGGAAATCGTCGAGGGTCAGATCGGCGGCTTGCAGCTGCGTTCCCATGGCACCGTCACCAATGACGACACGCTGCGACAAGGTCTCCAGCAGGTCGGTGTCGTAGCGGCGCTTTTCGGGGGAAGTCATTGTGGCAAGCATAGCCGGGCTATAGAAATGGCTCGCTCACCAGAAGGATTAGCCCGGTTCGTGATCAAGGGTGCGCAGCTCGGCGGGCACCATGGTGGCCGCCGCCGCAGCGATCGCCTCGGTCAAGACGAGGATGTCGATGGTTGACGCGACACTTCAAGCTAAGGCCACTGCATGCGGCCCTTTTCATGCGGACGGGTCGGTGCAAACCCTTAGGCTGAATTCTGTGACCCCGGCCAAAAGCAGCCCAGCGCTGCCCGAACTGCACAACACCATCGTCGTGGCGGCTTTCGAGGGTTGGAATGACGCCGGCGACGCGGCCAGCGATGCGCTGGAACACTTGGACGCCATCTGGGAAGCCGACCCGATCGTGGAGATCGACGACGAGGCCTATTACGACTACCAGGTCAATCGCCCGGTCATCCGGCAAGTAGACGGTGTCACCCGGGAACTGGTGTGGCCGGCCATGCGGATCTCGCACTGCCGGCCGCTGGGCAGCGACCGCGACATCGTGCTGATGCACGGCGTGGAGCCCAACATGCGCTGGCGGACGTTCTGCGCCGAGCTGCTGGCGATCGCTGACAAACTCGATGTCGACACCGTCGTGATTCTGGGCGCGCTGCTGGCCGACACCCCGCACACCCGACCGGTCCCGGTGTCGGGCGCGGCCTACTCCCCGGAGTCGGCCCGGCGCTTCGGCTTGGAGGAGACTCGCTACGAGGGGCCGACCGGTATCGCCGGCGTGTTCCAGGACGCCTGCGTGGCCGCCGGTATCCCGGCGGTGACGTTCTGGGCGGCCGTGCCGCACTACGTGTCGCAACCCCCTAACCCGAAGGCGACGGTCGCGCTGCTGCGCCGCGTCGAGGACGTGCTCGACATCGAGGTGCCGCTGGCCGACTTGCCCGTGCAAGCCGAGGAGTGGGAGCAGGCAGTCAGCGAGATGACGGCCGACGATGAAGAAATCGCCGAATACGTGCAATCGCTGGAGCAGCGCGGCGACGCCGAGGTCGACATGCACGAGGCGCTGGGCAAGGTCGACGGCGACGCCCTCGCCGCGGAGTTCGAGCGCTACCTGCGCCGTCGTCGTCCCGGCTTCGGACGCTGACTAACGCTTCTCGAGTGAGTCGGTGTGGGCGCTGGTCCACCGACCGAGCGCGGCCACCTCGGCGTCCATTCGCGGTAGTAGATCCGGGACGAACCGCCGCACCGGCGTTTCCCCGAGTCGGGTCGCCGCCACCGGCCGCAGCCAGCGCACCAGGCCCACCCACGCCGGGCTGTTGATCCTTGTGCTGCGGCGCTCGATGCCTCGAACGAACGCCCGGCCACAGCTCTCCACTGAAGTGGTCCTGCTCAGTGGTCCGGGCAGCTTGGCCAGCATCTCCTGGAAAGTAGGTAAATCGGTTGCGCTGTCGCTGACCATCGCTGTGTCGATCCACGACATGTGGGCCGATCCGACGTCGACGCCCAGGTAACCGACTTCGAGTCGCAGCGCGTTGGCGAACTGCTCGACTGCGGCCTTGGAGGCGTTGTAGGGAGCCAACCCCGGGCAGGCCACATATGCCGCCAGCGAGGAGACGATCAGCACGTAGCCCCGCCGCTCGATCACCGAGGGCAGCGCGGCCCGCACCGTGTGAAATACCCCCAGGACATTGACCTCCATGAGCTGCCGAAAGGCCTTGGGATCGACCTGTAGAACCGATCCGTAGCTGCCGATCCCGGCGTTGGCCATGACGACGTCGATACCCCCGAACCGTTCGACTCCCTTGTCGACGACGGCTTGCACGGCCGCGAAGTCGCGCACGTCCCCGGCCACGGTGAGCACCCGATCACGACCCAGCCGGGCCGACAACGCGTCGAGCTGCGTTTCGTCCAGGTCGGTCAGCACCAGATTGGCGCCCCGGTCATGCAGGCGGCGCGCCACCTCCACACCGATACCGCCGGCCGCGCCAGTGATGAATACAGTCTTGCCGTTAACCGATGCCATGGGTGGCAAAGGTACTGCCACCGGCATTACAGGTCCACTCCCAGCAGCGCGTCCACTGCGGCGGCCAGCATTCGCGGTGCGTCTGTGTCGTGACCGCCGTACTCCAGTGCGTCGGTGCTCCAACCATCAACGGCAGCAAGCGCTTTGGGTGTGTCGAGATCGTCAGCCAGATAGCGGCGCAGCCGGGCGATGGTGTCGGCGGCGTCCGGCCCGGCGGGCAGCGTGGTCGCGGTGCGCCACCGGTGCAGCCGGGTGGTGGCCTGCTCGAGCGCTTGCGCGTTCCAGTCGCGGTCGGCGCGGTAGTGCCCGGCCAGCAGACCCAAGCGAATAGCCGACGGTTGCACGCCTTGCCTCCGCAGCGTCGACACCAACACCAGGTTTCCGAGGCTCTTGGACATTTTGTGACCGTCGCAGCCGATCATCCCGGCGTGCACGTAATGCCGCGCGAATCGCCGTGCCCCGGTGACACATTCGGCGTGCGCGGCGGTGAATTCGTGGTGGGGAAAGATCAGGTCGCTGCCACCGCCCTGAATGTCCAAGTCGGTGCGGATGCGGCTGAGCGCGATCGCCGCGCACTCGACGTGCCAACCCGGCCGGCCGGCGCCGAACGGTGCAGGCCAGCTCGGTTCGCCGGGCCGTGCGCCACGCCATACCAGCGCGTCGAGCGGATCAGCCTTGCCGGGCTGGTTCGGGTCCCCGCCGCGTTCGGCGAACAACCTCAGCATCGTGTCCCGGTCATAACCGGATTCGTAACCGAATTGCACGGTGGCACCGGCCCGGAAGTAGATGTCGGAGTACTCGGCGTCGTCAACGCTGTAGGCGGCCCCGGACGCCAGCATCTTCTCTACCATTTCGACCATTTCAGCGACCGCTTCGGTTGCCGCGACGTACTCGTGCGGCGGCTGGATGCGCAGCGCAGCCATGTCTTCACAGAAAAGCGCCACTTCACCCGCCGCGAGTTCGCGCCAGTCCACCCCGTCGCGCTCGGCGCGCTCGAACAGCGGATCGTCGACATCGGTGACGTTCTGGACGTAGTGCACGCCGTGACCGATGTCCAACCACAACCGGTGTATCAAGTCGAACGCCAGGTAGGTCGCGGCGTGGCCTAGGTGGGTGGCGTCATAAGGGGTGATGCCGCAGACGTACATAGTGGCGGTCCGCCCGGGCGTGACCGGCTGGACCTGACGGTCGGCCGTGTCGTAGAGCCGAAGCTCCGGGCCGCGTCCGGGCAGCGCCGGGACCGTCGACGCCGACCACGAATGCATACCGTCGACTGTAAGGTCTGGCGTCAGCTCGCCAACCGGATGGCGCCCAGCAGCACGTCGGCCAGCTCCGGACGGCACATCAACAGGTCGGGAAGATACGGGTTGGACCGGTTATACCGCAGCTCCGAGCCGTCCAGCCGGGACGCGTGCATGCCCGCCGCCAGCACCACCCCGGCGGGCGCAGCCGAGTCCCACTCCCACTGGCCGCCGGCATGAAGGTAGGCGTCGGTGTCGCCGCGCACCACCGACATCGCCTTGGCGCCGGCCGATCCGATGCGAACCGTTCTGATGTCCAATCGGTCGGCCAGCCGGTACAGCACCGCCGGTGGCCGGTGGGAGCTGGCGGTGATCCGGATGGGACCCGTATGCGGAGCGGAGTCGGCAGTGACGGTATCGCTGCGGTACAGCTCACCTGTCGCGGGCAAAGCCACGGCCGCGTCGGTGATCGCACCGGCCGGGCCGGCGTCCCGTTGCCAGAGCGCCACATGCACGGCCCAGTCCCGGCAACCGGGTATGGAGAATTCGTTCGTGCCGTCGAGCGGGTCGATGATCCACACCCGGTCGGCATTCAGCCGGGACAGGTCGTCATCGGCTTCCTCGCTGAGGACGGCATCGCCCGGACGTTCGGCGCGCAGCCGTTCCAGCAGCAAGGCGTTGGCCTGCCGATCGCCGACGTCGCCGAGCAGCCACGGATACGCGAAACCGACTTCGTCCCGCACCTGCAGCAGCAGCCGGCCGGCCTGCTCAGCCAACTCCGCGGCCAGCGCCGCGTCGGTCACATCGTCAGCCCGGCTCACCGAACCAGTATTGCCGAACCGACCGCGCCGTGGAGCGCTCAGTTCCCGTTCGTCACTGTGGTCACTTGCGTCCCTGGAGAGCCGGGTGTGCGTTGCGCCCAGCTACGAGCGACAACTCGTGTCTCCGGCGGAAGCGAGTGATGCGACCGCGGTGATTTGTCGCTCGTAGGTGGGCACACTGGGTGTCCGCCGGCCTAGGGACTGCTGTGACGCAGGTGGTTCAGAACGCCGGCCACGGGATAGGACGATGCCGGTCCGGCGTCGGCATCACCGGGTTGTCGAGCAGTCCGCGACCACGCCGGCGCAGTGCCGCGACCTCCAGGGAGGTGAGGTGTCGGGCCAGTACATCGGCAAACGGGCCGCTGAGCGCGTCGACGAGTCCGGAGACCACGTCCAGGGTGTCGTCGTCGATGGGTTTGCCGGCCCAGCCCCACAGCACCGTGCGCAGCTTGTCCTCGACGTGCAGGCAGACACCGTGGTCGACGCCGTAGACCCGTCCGTCCAAGGCGTGCAGAATGTGGCCGCCCTTGCGATCGGCGTTGTTGATCAGCACGTCGAACACCGCCATCCGCCGCAGCCGGGTGTCGTCGGCGTGCATCAAGACGACCTCATCACCGTCGTAGTCACGGGCCCGCAGCACCGGCAGATAACCCGCCGGCAGCTTGCCCGTCGGGAACAAGTCGACCAGGTCAGGCCCGGGCGACGGTTCGGAATCGGCGCTGTCCCCGGGTTGGTGCACCCAGAGCTGCAGCATGCCGCGACCAGCCGGCCCCTCACGAATAATGGTGTACGGCACCATGTCCCAGCCGAGCTGCTTGGACACCAGGTAAGCGCCGACTTCGCGGTCGGCCAGCGTCCCGTCCGGAAAATCCCACAGCGGCTGCTCCCCGCGGACCGGCTTGTAGACGCAATGCGCGGTGCGCTGACCCAGGCTCGCCTCGCACAGGAAGGTGGCGTTGCTCGCCGAGCGAATCCGTCCCAGAACGGTCAGCTCGCCGCGCCGCAGCACCTCCCGATCGTCACACCTCAGGGTCATCGTCAGACCCGAGCAACGCGCTACGCCGATAGCCGTTGGTGCGCGCGCAGATATGTCCCTCGGGGTCCAGCGGCTCGTCGCACAGCGGACACGGTGGGCGGCCCGCGGAGATGACGCGGTTGGAACGGGTCGCGAATTGGCGTGCCGACTCCGGCGTCAGGAAAACCCGTACCGCGTCCGGACCTTCTTCGGTGTCGTCGAGCACCACCGACGCGTCGAACTCGGCGTCGGTGACCGCCAGCAATTCGACCACCACTGTCTGCGCTTCGGAATCCCAGCCCAGGCCCATGGTGCCGACCCGGAACTCGGCGTCGACCGGGGTGATCAGCGGGCTGAGGTCTTGAACTTCACCGGTCTCCGGCGGGACGGGTGTGCCAAACCGGCGATTCACTTCCAGCAACAACGCTCCGATGCGCTCGGCGAGCACGGCGACCTGCTGCTTTTCCAGGATCACCGACACCACCCTGGAATCGTGAACTGCTTGCAGGTAAAACGTGCGGTTGCCGGGCTGGCCGACGGTCCCGGCGACGAAGCGGTCGGGTGTGCGGAAAACATGGATTGCGCGAGCCATGGCAATGTCCAAAATACCGGCAGTTGTCGTTGCGATGTAATTTCGCACGCCGGGCGACTCAGTCGGTGGTGCCGCCCACCACGGCATCGCCCGACGGCGTCTGGCCTTTCGGTGCCGGCGGTGCGTTCAGCCCGGCGGTCAATCGGTTGCCGGTGTGATTGAGATGCAGCACAAACGGCCGCAGTGGGGTGTAGCGGATGACACTCATCGAGGCCGGGTCGGCGGTGATGCGCTGGAAGCTGTCCAGATGGGTGCCCAGCGCATCGGCGACGACCGCCTTGATGACATCGCCGTGCGTACACGCCAGCCATAACGCGTCGCCGTTGTGCTGCTCGGCCAGCCGCCGGTCGTGGTCACGGACCGCGGCGACGGCGCGGGCTTGCACCTCAGCCAGTCCTTCGCCGTCGGGGAACACCGCCGCGCTGGGATGGGCCTGAACCACCGCCCATAACGGCTCCTTGGCCAGGTCGCCTATTTTCCCGCCGGTCCACGCCCCGTAGTCGACTTCGGACAGCCGTTCGTCGATCAGCGGCTCGACGCCGAGCGTGTCGGCGAGCGGTTCGATGGTGCGCCGGCAGCGCAACAGCGGCGAAGACACCAGCGCCCGGATGGGCAGGCCACTGACCCGATCAACCAATTCGGCGGCCTGCGCACGGCCTTTGTCGTCCAGCTCGACGCCGTCGGAACGCCCTGCCAAGACGTGCGCGGTGTTCGACGTGGACCGGCCGTGCCGCAACAGGATAACGGTCACGCCGCCGCCACGGCCTTGGTCGCGAGCAGCGCCAGCACCGTCACCCCGGCGGCTACCCGGTAGCCCACGAACCAGTACATGCTGTGCCGGACGAGGAATCGCAGCAGCCAGGCGACGGCGGCGATGCCGACCGCGAACGCGACCACTGTCGCCGCCAGCAATTGTGGACCGGTCGCGCTCATCCCCTCTTGCACCGGGTGGAAAGCGTCGGGCAGGGAGAACAGTCCCGAGGCGAACACGGCGGGGATCGCCAGCAAGAACCCGAAGCGGGCCGCCAGCTGGCGGTCGAGCCCCAGAAACAGACCTGCACTGATCGTTGCCCCTGACCTCGATACTCCAGGTATCAGCGCCAGAGTTTGCGCTGCGCCGACCACGACGGCATCCCGCCAGGTCAGCCGGTCGATGTGCCGGCTTTGCGACCCGACATACTCTGCCGCCGCGATCACCGCCGAGAAAAGCACCAGGGCGGCCGAAATCACCCACAGATTGCGCACGCCCGATCGAATCTCGTCGGTGAACACCAGGCCCAGCACGCAGATCGGGATCGTGCCGATGAGCACGTACCACCCCAGCCGGTAATCGGCGTCGCGGTGGGCCTTGACGATGAGGCCGTTAACCCAGGCCTTGACGATCCGCACGATGTCGCGGGCAAAGTACACGAGTACGGCCACCTCGGTGCCCAACTGGCTCACCGCGGTGAAGGATGCACCGGCGTCCCCGCCGAAGAACAACCGCGACACGATCGCCAGGTGCCCCGACGACGACACCGGCAGGAATTCGGTCAGACCCTGCACCACCGACAAAGCGACAACTTGCCCCCAGGACATCGTCGGGCCCGCAGTCACGACGACGACCGTACCGGGCAGGCGGGAACGCCGGAATCAGTGACCGTCGGTCGTGGCTATCGCGACCAGGTCCCGCACCGCAGCGGCCAGGCTGCGTTGATCGGTGAGGTCGACGTCAACGAGGCTGCGGCTGGACTTCGCCACGATGTCCTCATCCTGCGGAACCGGGCCGGCCAGTCGCGGCCGGTAAACCTCGACGACCAGAGAGCGATTCTCGACGTGGAAGGAGAAGGTGCGGCCGTCTCCGACCTGCCCGTACCCACTGGCGAAGACCCCGGTCGAGATGTCCTCGACCACGAATCCTGGAACCCCGGACTGACGGTCCTCAGCGACAGTCATGCGTGCGCCGTACTCGCGTCGGGCCGGCACCCGCGGCTAACTTTGGATCGTCTGCGTCGCACGGTCGCACAGTTACCCGCGGGGTGGGAACTGTAAACCTGACGGCCAGCAGCGCCAGGCCAAGTGACACCTGCGCTACCATCTGACCACCGACTTCCGTCGAAAGGTATGTCACCCAACCGTGCGCCAATTGAACGCTGACCGGCACCCGCAGGGGCGGCGTTGACCGCGGCGCGTGGCAACCGATTGCCGCCCTCCTGGGACACCGAAATGTCCGAGGACTATGAGTGGGTGCCATTGCGTCTGCCGCCGGAGCTGAACAGGGTCAGCGCGTCCACCCGGCTGTCCATCGAGGCGGAGTACCGCGGCTGGGAGCTGACCCGGGTACGTCTGTATACCGACGGGAGCCGGCGGGTGTTGCTGCGCCGCAAGAAGTCGCCCATCGACAATTCAAGGCGGCCCGACCAACCGGAACTGTGATGGGCAGCGAGCCGCGCGACAACCGTCACCAGATCTATAGCGCGATACGCCGACTGCTGTTTCTGATCCCCCCTGAGACTATTCACCGGCTGGTTTTCGCCGTGCTGCGCGGCGTCACCGCGGTCCCCCTGCTACGCCACCGACTGCGGCGGTCGCTGTCGCCGGCCGATCCGGTGCTCAGCAGCGAGATGTTCGGGGTGCGCTTCCCGGGCCCGCTCGGGCTGGCCGCGGGTTTCGATAAGGACGGCGCGGGGCTGCACAGCTGGGGTGCACTCGGTTTCGGCTACGCCGAGGTGGGCACGGTCACCGCCCAGCCACAACCGGGCAACCCGCGGCCACGGATGTTCCGGCTACCGGCCGATCGGGCACTGCTGAACCGCATGGGCTTCAACAACCGCGGAGCGGGCCGGTTGGCGATTCGGCTCGCGCGGCATCGCCCCGAGGTGCCGATCGGAGTCAACATCGGCAAGACCAAGACAACCGTTGCCGCCCAGGCCGCTGACGACTACCGGACCAGCGCCCGCCTGGTGGGCCCGTTGGCGTCATATCTGGTGGTCAATGTCAGCTCACCCAACACCCCCGGGCTGCGCGATCTACAGACCGTCCAGTCGCTGCGCCCGATCCTGTCCGCCGTGCTCGCCGAGACCTCGACACCGGTGCTGGTCAAGATCGCCCCTGACCTGTCCGACTCGGATGTCGACGACCTCGCCGACCTCGCTGTCGAACTGGGTTTGGCCGGCATCGTCGCCACCAACACCACAGTGTTGCGCGCCGGCCTATCCACGCCAGACACAGATCAGCTCGGCTCCGGTGGTATCTCTGGACCGCCGCTGGCGCGCCGGGCCACCGAAGTGCTGCAGCGGCTGTACGGCCGAGTCGGCGACCGATTGGCGCTGATCAGCGTCGGCGGTATCGAGACTGCTGACGACGCCTGGAATCGCATTATCGCCGGCGCCTCGCTGGTGCAGGGCTATACCGGCTTCGTCTACGGAGGAGGATTGTGGCCCAAGCAGATTCACGACGGAATCGCCCGTCGGCTGCACGACGGCGGGTTCGGCTCACTGCGCGACGCCGTCGGCTCGGCGACCCGCCAGCACCCTGGTTAGCCCTGTTCGTGCGTCCCGTAGATCACGGCTCGAGCAATCGCGTGCTGAAAGAGGTTGAAACCGAGAAACGCCGGGGTGGCGTCGTCGGGAAGGTCGAGTTTGTCGACGTCGACGGCGTGCACCGTCACGTAGTACCGATGCGGGCCGTGACCGGGTGGTGGCGCGGCTCCGATGTAGCGACGCTGACCGGCGTCGTTACGCAATGTCAAAGCACCGCCGGGCAATTCACTGCCGTCGCCCGCTCCGTCCGGCAGTTCGGTGACGTCAACGGGCAGGTTGGCCACGGCCCAATGCCAAAACCCGGACAGCGTCGGCGCGTCGGGGTCGTAGACGGTGACCGAGAAGCTTCGGGTTTCCTCGGGAAACCCCGACCAGCTCAACTGTGGGCTGATGTCTTCCCCGCCTGCGCCCATGATGCCGCTGACCTGTGCGTTGGCCAAGGGCTGGCCGTCGCTGATCGACGACGAGCTCAGCTGGAACGGCGGCAGCTCGGGCAACGCGGCATACGGGTCGGGCGGTGCGGTCATGAGAGTCCTCTCCGGTGATCGACGTGAGCTAGCAGTGTGTCAGGAAGTTGGCCAACACCTGGGTGCCGAACTTCAGCGCGTCGACGGGTACCCGCTCGTCGACACCATGGAACAATGCCGTGAAATCCAGCTCCGGGGGCAGCCGCAACGGGGTGAATCCAAAGCAGCGAATCCCCAAGCGCGCGAACGCTTTCGCATCGGTGCCGCCAGACAGCATATAAGGCACGGTCCGGGCGTCAGGATCCGCCGCCAGTAGCGCGGCGTTCATCGCGTCGACCAGGTTGCCGTCGAAGGCGGTTTCGTAGGACGGCAGCGAGGTGATCCACTCCCTCGCGATGTCCGGGCCGATCAGCTCGTCGACCTCCGCCTCGAACGCCGGCTGCCGCCCGGGAAGTACCCGGCAGTCCACGACAGCTTCGGCGACAGCGGGCACCACGTTTGCCTTATAGCCGGCGTTGAGCATGGTCGGGTTGGCGGTATCGCGCAGGGTGGCCTTGACGATGCGGGCGACCGAGCCGAGCTTTTCGATCGTTCCCTCCAGGTCGGGCGTGCCGGGATCGAAGGCGTATCCGGTCTCCTCAGCGACCGCAGTCAGGAACTGGACGACCGTGTCGCTGAGCACCAGCGGGAATTGGTGGCGCCCCAGGCGCGTCACCGCTTCAGCGAGGGCGGTGACGGGGTTGTGGTCATGCACCATCGAGCCGTGCCCGGCCCGCCCCCGTGCGGTCAGCCGCATCCATTGCAGACCCTTTTCGGCGGTCTCGATCAGGTACAGCCGCCGCTCGCCGCCGTCGCGCCGCGGCAGCGTCAGGGAAAAACCGCCGACTTCCCCGATCGCCTCGGTCACCCGAACGAACAGATCCGGACGATGGTCGACCAGCCAGTGCGCACCGAATCTGCCGCCGTGTTCCTCGTCGGCGACGAACGCGAACACCAGCTCCCGGGGCGGCATGATCCCGGCCTGCCGGAGGTGGCGGGCCACCACGATCATCATCCCGACCATGTCTTTCATGTCGACCGCGCCGCGGCCCCACACATAACCGTCCGCGATGGCGCCGGAGAACGGGTGCACGCTCCAGTCAGCCGGCAACGCGGGAACGACGTCGAGGTGACCGTGGACGAGCAGCGCGCCGCGGGATTCGTCGGCACCCGGCAACCGGGCGAACACGTTGCCCCTGCCCGGCGCTCCGGATTCCACGTATTCGGTCTGGTAGCCCACCTCTTCCAGCTGGGCGGCGACCCACCTGGCGCACTCGGCCTCACCCTTGGTGCTATCGGGTTCACCGGTATTAGTGGTGTCGAACCGGATCAGCCGGCTGACGACACCCGCCACCTCGTCGACCGGGACGCCGGGGGGAACCGTCACAGTCACCTTTCCTACCATCGCAACGCCCGAGGGTTTGGGTGGGTACCGGCCAATCCGATAGCCTTAGCTGCCGATTATTGATTCGGTCCGAGTGGCGGAATGGCAGACGCGCTAGCTTGAGGTGCTAGTGCCCTATTAGTGGGCGTGGGGGTTCAAGTCCCCCCTCGGACACCCTTTTTCACCGGCGTGCTTCTCTCCGCGGCCGTAGGGTGGAATAAGGCCAGCGTTGCCACACGACAGCGGGTACCAGCTATGAACCGATCGAGCTTTCTCCGGCGATCGTCCCGCCGCACGTTCCGGGACCGGCGCGAAGCCGGCCGCGCGCTCGCCGAAGAACTCACGCCATACCGGGACACCGAGGGTTTACTCGTACTGGGGCTGGCTCGCGGCGGTGTCCCGGTCGGCTGGGAGGTCGCCGCAGCCCTGCACGCCGCGCTGGACGTGTTCCTGGTCCGCAAGCTGGGTGTGCCGAACTGGAGCGAGCTCGCGATGGGAGCTCTGGCCAGCGGCGGCGGCGTCGTGCTCAACGACAACGTCATCGCCAGCCTCGGCATCACCGATGACCAGATTCGAGCGGTCATCGATCGCGAGGCCGCCGAGTTGATGCGGCGCGAACTCGCCTATCGGGGTGATCGTCCGGTCGCTGAGTGCCACGGGAAAACGGTGTTCCTGGTTGACGACGGCATCGCTACCGGCGCCAGCATGCTGGCCGCGGTACGCGCGGTCCGGGCCGCGGGTGCTGAGGCCATCGTCGTCGCCGTCCCGGTCGGACCGCCGGCTGCTTGCCACCAGCTTGCGCGGGAGGCGGACAACGTGGTGTGTGCGACGATGCCCGCGGATTTCGAAGCGGTCGGGCAGGTGTTCGCCGATTTTCGTCAGGTCACCGACGCCGAGGTGCGCCAGCTGCTTGCCACGACGCCGGGGTGACAGCGCCGACTAGCGGGAGGTGTCCTCGCCGAGCGCGCCATGGTCGTACTCATCCGACCCGCCCGGTTCCTCGCTGGCGCCGGCGCCGGATTCCGCGCGACGGGATGACACCTCGTGCGCGTCGCGATCGTCGGACTCCTCGGGGTAGTCCTCATAGGGCGGTTCGGAACCGGCACTGTCCGCTGCCTGATCGGTGCCCGGGTGCGGCTTGCTGTCAGCGGCGGCCGTGTTGTCGGCAGTGTCGCCGGGCGCGCGTCGCCGACGTTCCTGCACTGCATCGACGATCAGCAGGACCACGCCCAGCACACTGGCGCCGATGCAGAACCATGCCACCAATGAGTTGCTGGTCACGACGGCAAACACCAGAAGCGCCAGACCTATCACCGCCAGCACCAGCGCGATAATCAGCATCGATCATTCTCCAGCGTCTTCGACGGACTGTTTCCAGTGCCGCCTGAGCGACACCTTCGCTAGTTATTGCCCCGGTTGAACTGGTTGAACCCACCGGCTTCGTTGGTGGCACTGGAATCGACCGGCGCAGCGGAGCCACGCTGGCCCAGTTCTTCGAGCTGAGACTCCAGGTAGGTCTTGAGCCGGGTGCGGTACTCGCGTTCGAACGTGCGTAGTTGCTCGAGCCGACCTTCCAGCACGGTGCGCTGCTGGTTGATCGTCCCCATGATTTCCGAGTGCTTGCGTTCGGCGTCGGCTTGCAGGGCATCGGCCTTCTCCTGAGCCTGCCGCAGCTGCGTCTCGGAGCGGGTCTGGGCATCACCCAGCATGGCGTCGGCGCGCTGCCGGGCCTCGGTGACCGTGGTTTCGGCTTCGCGGCGGGCGTCGCCGAGAATCTGGTCGGCATTGGCGCGGGCGTCGGCCAGCAGCTTGTCCGACTCGGCTTTGGCCGTGCTGGTCAGGCGGTCGGCGGTGTCCTGGGCCAAGCTGAGTACCCGAGCGGCTTTGAGTGCATGCTCTTCGTTGGACACGGCCGGGGCCGCCGGCTCTGCCGCCGGCTTGACGGGCTCGGGTTGGGGTTCGGGTTGCGGTTCCGGTTCGGGCCGGTACAGCGGAATAGCTTCGGTGGCCTGGGCTCCATTGCCGGCGCGGGACCCGGCCAGCTCCTGGTCGAGCTCGTTGACTCGCTGACGCAGATCGGAGTTCTCCTCGATCAGGCGGATCAGCTCGTTCTCCACTAAGTCGAGGAAGGCGTCGACTTCATCTTCGTTGTAACCCCGCTTACCGATCGGCGGCTTACTGAACGCCACATTGTGGACATCGGCTGGTGTAAGCGGCATTCTCTGCCCCCTCAAGTCTGGACGGTCAAACAGATCTGAAAAGTGTAGAACGGTGCGCTGAGCCCGTACCGCAACTGGCGCCCATCCTGTCACACCAGACCCGGCTGTTGCCGTTAAGGCCGATAATTAAGACCGAATTTAAACAATTAGCGGTCGACAAATCCGGCTCTCGTGAGCGGCTTATTCCACCGGAAACCTTCCGCGTGCCGTCGTGCAGTTGAGTGAAAGCTCACCGAGTCATTGTCGATCAGCCGCGAACGGTAAGGGCCGCCTGCCATCCGAAGAACGCGACCAGCAGCAGCACCATGATCGAGAGGTCGAAGCGGACCGCACCGATAGTGAGCTGCGGTATCAGCCGCCGTAACACCTTCACCGGCGGATCCGTCACCGACATGATCACCTCGAGGATCACCACGGTGGCTCCGCGGGGGCGCCAGTCTCGGCTAACGGAACGGATGAACTCCACGACGAGCCGGGCGATCAACAGCAACCAGAAGACGAACAGCGCGTACCCGAGGATGTGGACCAACGGCGCCAACGAGTAACCGACCTTCGTGACCAGGATGTGACATTGACAACACCGCCACCGGCTACCAGCGACGACGGTCGCCAGCCTACCCACTGCCGCGCCGGCGCTACATCCCGCTCAGCTGCTACTGGTAGGCGTAAAACCCTGTCTCGGCGATGCGGCGGCGCTCTTCAGGCGACACGTCGACATCCGCCGGTGACAGCAGAAAGACCTTGGTCGCGACTTTGTCGAACGAGCCTCGCAGGGCGAACGCCAAGCCGGCCGCAAAGTCCACGAGCCGCTTGGCGTCGGCGTTGTCCATCGTCACCAGGTCCATGATCACCGGGGTACCGTCGCGGAACCGCTCCCCGATGGTGCGGGCTTCGCTGTAGTCCTTGGGCCGCAGGGTGGTGATTTTCGACATCGGGCTGCCCTCGTCGAACAGCGCTGCCATCCGGCGCGGATCCATCGCCAGCGCACCCCGGGTGGAATTCCGCAGCGTCCCGAAGCGGGGTCGGCCCAGCTCCGTGCGATCGAACTCGCGAGGACGGAACCGCTGTTCGTCGCCGTACCCGCCGCGATAAGTGGCCGGACCCGGATAGTCGGGACCCTCGCCGCGGGGGTCGTCGTAGTCACGCCCCTCGAACGGGCGGTAACCGTCGTCGAACCGCTGCCGGGGATACCCCGGCCGGGCCGGGGCACGGTCGTCGTAGTACTCGTCGTCGTAGTCCTCCATCGGAGCCATACCGAAATAGGCTTTGACCTTGTGCAGAGTGCTCATCGCGGGACCCTTCTGGGATGCTCGAATCCGGTGTCTGTGATGAAGGTGTGACTACAGTGACTGTTCACGGTGACCGTAGCGGTCGCGGGCCCAGAAGCGCGGTACCGACACGCACACAGGTGGAACCGTGTTTGATCGCGGCTTCGAGGTCGTTCGACATGCCCGCTGACAGCCCGACCGCGTCGGGATGCAACTGGAGAACCCGCACGTGCTCGGCCTGCAGGCGCGCGAAAGCCGCTTCGGGCTCCCACTCCAGCGGCGGAATGCCCATCAGCCCCGCCAATTCCAGGGTCGGGCATGCCGCGAGCTGCGCACACAGCTCGTCCACGGCACTGGGTTCCGCTACGTCGACACCGCCGCGGGAGACGTCGCCGTCGAGGCTGAGCTGCAGATATACCCGCAGCCGATCACTACGGCGCCCGTCGTCCAGAGCGGCGCTGACAGCACGGTCGAGCGCGCTGACGACACGTGCGCTGCTGACCGAGTGGACGGTATGCGCCCAGCTGACCATCGAGCGGACCTTATTGCGCTGAATCTGACCCACCATGTGCCAGCGGATGGCCAATGCGTCATGCCCGCACAGGTGGGCGAGTTCGGCGATCTTCGCTGACGCTTCCTGTTCGCGCGATTCCCCGAACGCCGCGCAACCTAGATCGAACAAAATCCCGACATCGCTTGCCGGAAAGAATTTGGTAATGGGGAGAAGTTCAATTTCGTCGCCATTGCGATCCGCTGCTTGGGCAGCCGCGGTGACGCGGGCGTGGAGCCGCTTCAACGCGTCGGACAATTCGGATTTGCGGTTCGGCGCAGCAGCTTGGCTTTCTATGTCGACCGCCACGGCATTCATTCCATCCATATCAGCGACGCCATTCGCCCGGTCGGCGCGTCGCGGCGGTGACTGAAAAGGTTTCGCTCCGCAACCGTGCACCGCGGGTCGATGTCGATGGCGGTGACGCCTAAATCCCTGAGTTGCAAGGCAATTCCGGCCCGAAGGTCGAGCCCGGGAGTTTCTCGCGAGGTGGTGGTGCGGCTGCCGGGCAGCGTCGCCTCGACCTGGTCGGCCATTGCGGCGGGCACTTCGTAGTTGCGTCCGCTGACCGCGGGGCCGAGCAGGGCCGAGACATCTTGGGTGTGCGCGCCGATGGAGCGCATCGCCTCCAGGGTGCGGGCAACCACGCCGCGCTGAGCTCCGACCCGGCCGGCGTGCACGGCCGCCACCACACCGGATCGCGCATCGGCCAGCAGCACCGGCACGCAGTCGGCGGTGATCACCGCCAGCGCCAGCCGCGGCGTGCGGGTCACCAACGCGTCGGTGTCGTCAACGGCGGTCGGGCGTGGTTCGTCGACGACCTCGACCCGATCGCCGTGCACCTGATTCATCCACACCACCCGCCCGGCGCCCAGGCCGATTGAGTCCCCTAGCCGGGTCCGGTTGGCCGCCACCGCGGCCGGGTCGTCGCCGACATGGTCGCCAAGATTGAAGGTGTCGTAGGGCGGCGCCGAGACGCCGCCGGCTCGGGTGGTCGTCACCCGCCGGATCCGGTAACCCACCCGACCAGTATCCAAGCCCAGAGCCGGTTCACCGCCGCGGGCGTGCACAGATGTATAGCCCACGTCGGCGTGTCGTGCGCAGCAACGCACGGTGGCCCAAGCGGGGGGTCAGCGGCGCATGAAGGGCGGCACGTCGACGTCCTCGTCGTCGTCGCCGCCGATGTTGAGGGTGGAGCCGTTGGTGTGCAGCGGCACACTGACCGCTTCCGCCGGCTCGAACAGGGTCGACGAGACTTTGCCGTGCTTCCCCGACGTGATCGTGGGGGCGCTACTGGTACTGGTGCCGGCGGCGGTGCCCACGATCGGTTTACGCCCGGGTCCCATGGCGTCGAAGCCGGCCGCGATGACCGTGACCCGCACTTCGTCGCCCAGCGAATCGTCGATGACGGTGCCGAAGATGATGTTGGCGTCTTGGTGGGCGGCGTCTTGCACCAGCGACGCCGCTTCGTTGATCTCGAACAGGCCGAGGTCGCTGCCGCCGGCGATCGACATCAGCACGCCCTGGGCACCCTCCATCGAAGCTTCCAGCAGCGGGGAGTTGATCGCGGTCTCGGCGGCCTTGAGCGCCCGGCCCTCGCCGCGCGCCGAGCCGATGCCCATCAACGCCGTGCCGGCACCGGACATGATGCCCTTGACGTCGGCGAAGTCGACGTTGATCAGCCCGGGTGTGGTGATCAGGTCGGTGATGCCCTGCACACCGTTGAGCAGCACTTCGTCGGCGCTGCGGAATGCGTCCATCAGTGACACCGCCGCGTCGCCCATCTGCAGCAGCCGGTCGTTGGGGATGACGATCAAGGTGTCGCAGCTCTCCCGCAGCGCGGCGATGCCGTTCTCGGCCTGGCCGCCCCGCCGCTTGCCTTCGAAGGAGAACGGCCGCGTCACCACCCCGACGGTCAGCGCGCCCAGCTTGCGCGCGATGGAGGCGACGACGGGCGCCCCGCCGGTGCCGGTGCCGCCGCCTTCGCCGGCGGTGACGAACACCATGTCGGCCCCGCGCAGCAACTCCTCGATCTCGTCTTTGGCGTCCTCGGCGGCTTTTCGGCCCACCTCGGGGTCAGCGCCGGCGCCTAACCCGCGGGTGGAGTCCCGCCCGACGTCGAGCTTGACGTCGGCATCGCTCATCAACAGCGCCTGGGCGTCGGTGTTGATGGCGATGAACTCCACGCCTTTGAGACCCTGCTCGATCATCCGGTTGACGGCGTTGACGCCGCCGCCGCCGATACCGACGACTTTGATGACGGCCAGGTAGTTGTGCGGGGGTGTCATCATGCGTCTTCCTCCCTGGTGGGGGTTGGGCCTGGTGCCGAACCACTTGACATGCCCGAAAACTCTCAACCTCAACCAGAGATATAGAGTTATGTCAAGTAGTTCCGCGCAAACAGAACCGTATGGCCGCCATCGCCGCTATCGATGCAGGCGCGCCGACGGCTGCCGGTGAATTTCGGCGAGTTTTTCTCCGCACCCGGTCGAGCGTCACGCTGATGTAACACTCGGCTACTTGACGGTGGGCAGATCCGGGCTGGACACGTCGTAGGTGTGGCCGGGCTGTGTCAGCAGCGCCGCGAGCTTCTCGGCCTTTTCCTCGGTGTGGTCGGTGGTGCCCCACACCACCACCCGCCCGTCGGTCAGCGTCAGGGTGATCGAGGCCACTGACGGCGCTGCGATCCGGCTCACCTGACCGGCGACCTCGGGACGAAGTGCGGTCAGCACCTGAAGCGCGGCTTTGGTCGCGGGGTCGGTCGGTCCGGGGTTGTCGACGTCGAGATAGGGCAGCGACGGTGGCGGTGGCGCGACCGCGAAGTCGACGCCGTCGCGGTCGTAGAGGTGCGGCCCGTCCGGGAAGTCCTTGACGACGACCGGGACCCGCTCGACGATCGTGATCCGCAGCACCGACGGGTATTGGCGCTGGACCCGTGCGCTGGCCACCCGCGGGATCGCCGCCACCCGGTCGGCGACCCGGCTGGTGTCGATCTGCAGCAGCGGTGTGCCCGCCCGCACCTTCGCCGCGTCGAGCACCTGTTCTCGTGTCACCGCCTGCAGCCCGACCACCAGGACACTGCGGGCCGCCATCAGCGGCGTGAAGTACAAGACCAGCCCGAGCGCGACAGTGAGCACCGCCAGCAGGATCGTGACCAGCGCCATCTTCAATCCCCGCACAGCGCCCCGGCGCGCCGATTCCGGCGGGGCCGCTGCAGTGGTCTTACGCTTCGCCTCCCGGCGGGCAAGCTCGATCGCCATGGCGCGGGCCTGCGCGGAGCGGCGCTCTTCGCGTTCCCGGCGGGCCCGTCGCCGCGGCCCCTCGAAGTCAGCGGACGACTCCTCGTCGGCGGCGCGCTCTTCCGCGGCCACGGGTTCGGAGTCGGCGTTCTCGGTCACCGGGGCACCGTCGGACTCGGTCACCACCGTGCCCCCGACCGGCCCGGCACGCTCCGGTTGGCTCGCACCCGCAGCGCGCTGACGATCTCGGGCGCCAGCATCGTCACATCTCCGGCGCCCATGGTGACGACCACGTCGTCGGGCTCGACGGCAGCCGCTACCGCGTCGGCTACCGCGGACAGGTCAGGCAGATAGTGCACCGGCACGCGGGTGTGCTCGGCGATGCTGGCCCCGCTTACCCCGGCCAGCGGTTGTTCGCGTGCACCGTAGACGTCGAGCACGAACACCTCGTCGGCCGCATCCAGCGCATGGCCAAAGTCAGCAGCGAAAGCCTTTGTGCGCGAGTACAAGTGGGGTTGGAACACCACCACCGCCCGACCGCGCCCAGTCTGCTGCAGCAGGGTGCGCACGGCAGCCAGGGTCGCGGCGATCTCGGTCGGGTGGTGTGCGTAGTCGTCGAACACCCGCACCGAGGCCACGGTCCCGATCAATTCGAAGCGGCGACGGACACCCTCGAAACCGGCCAGCCCGTCGAGCACGGACTCGGTCGGGGCGCCGATCTCGATTGCGGCCAGCAGCGCGCCCAGCGCGTTGAGCGCCATGTGCCGCCCGGGTACCGAAAGGCGCATCACCCGCGGGTGCCGCTCGCCGGCGAGCTGGATATGCGCGACGGCCCCGGTGCCCTGTTGCTCCCACCACAGCAGGCTGCCGGTCAACTGGTCGACGGGCCCGGCCTGCGACGAGCCGTAGCGCAGCACCCTAATGCCCAGCGCCGCAGTGCGCTCCGCCAGCGCCGCCGCCCCCGGATCGTCCGTGCAGACGATCAGGGCGCCGCCGGGAGCCAGGCGCTCGACGAACGAGTCGAATACCGCGACATAGGCTTGCGCGTCGCCGAAGAAGTCCAGATGGTCCGACTCGATGTTGGTGACGACGGCAACGTTCGGTGTGTACTCCAGCAGGGAGCCGTCACTCTCGTCGGCCTCGGCGACAAAACAGTCCCCGCTGCCGTGGTGGGCGTTGGTGCCGGCCTCGCCCAGCTCACCGCCCACCGCGAACGACGGATCCCTGCCGCAATGCTGCAAAGCCACGATCAGCATCGAGGTGGTGGTGGTCTTGCCGTGCGTGCCGGTGACCATCAGCGTGGTCCGCCCGGTCATCAGCTTGGCCAGCACCGTGGGCCGCAGCACCACCGGGATGCCGCGGCGGCGCGCCTCCACCAGCTCGGGGTTGGTCTTGGGAATCGCCGCGTGCGTGGTGATCACCGCCGTCGCGCCGCCGGGCAGCAGATCCAGCGACGACGCGTCGTGACCGATCCTGATCAGCGCACCGCGGGCCCGCAGCGCGCGCACCCCGCGCGACTCCTTGGCGTCCGACCCCGAGACCATGCCGCCCCGATCCAGCAGAATACGGGCGATACCGGACATGCCCGCTCCCCCGATGCCGACCATGTGCACACGACGCAGGTCGTCGGGCAGCGGCGCGGTCATCGGCGCCACTCCTCGATCCCGGCTGGCGCCGGCATCATCGTCGTCGGCGCGGCGGTCACGCCCGGGTCACCTTCGTCGGTCGGCCGGCACGCACCGCCCGCTCTTCCCGGGCCAGCTTTAGCGCCACCGACGCCACCTGTCGTGCCGCGTCGCGATGACCGACCCGCCCGGCGGCGTTCGTCATCGCCGCCAGCCGCGGCGCATCGATGAGCAGCCCGGCCACCTGTTCGGCCACGAAGCCCGGCGTCAGGTCGGCGTCGGCGACCAGCATGCCGCCGCCGGCGTTGACCACCGGCAGTGCGTTGAGCCGCTGCTCGCCGTTCCCGATCGGCAGCGGCACGTACACGGCGGGCAGGCCGACGGCCGACACTTCGGCGACTGTCATCGCCCCCGATCGGCAGATCGCCAGGTCGGCGGCTGCGTAGGCCAGATCCATCCGGTCCAGATACGGCACCGCCACATATGGCGGCTCACCGGGCTCCGGTGTCCGCAGGTCGATGGTGTTCTTGGCGCCGTAAGCATGCAGCACCGCCACGCCGGCGGCGGCCAATCCCGCAGCCGCCGCGGCGACCGCACGGTTGATCGAGGCTGCGCCCTGAGAGCCGCCGAACACCAGAAGCACCGGCGTCTTCTCGTCGAAACCGAACTGGGCGCGGGCCGCGGCGCGCAACGCCGCCCGGTCCAGCCCGGCAATGGCCGCCCGGACTGGCACTCCGACCACCTCGGCGCGGGCCAGCCCGCAATTGGGCACCGCCGAAAGGATCCGTTGGGCACCACGCGCGCCGACGCGGTTGGCCAGTCCGGCGCTGGCGTTGGCCTCGTGGATCAGTACCGGCACCCGGCGCCGGCGCCGGGTGCCGCGGGCGGCGAGATAGGCCGGCAGCGCCACATACCCGCCGAAACCGACCACCACGTCGGCGCCGACCTCGGTGAGCACCGCCCGGGTTTCCCGGACGGCACGGACGATCCGCGGCGGCAGCCGGGCCAGATCACCTGTCGGCTTGCGCGGCAGCGGCACCGGGGTGATCAGTCTCAGGGAGTAGCCGCGCTCGGGGACCAACCGGGTCTCCAGCCCGCGCGGCGTGCCCAGTGCGGTGATCCGGACCTGCGGATCCAGGGCGATCAGCGCGTCGGCCACAGCCATCGCGGGCTCAACGTGGCCGGCTGTACCGCCGCCCGCGAGCACCACCGACATGACCGAGTCGTTCACCCGTAACGCTGACCTTCCAGTGCGCGGGCTCGCCCGCCGCGAGAATGAGGCCGGCCGACGTGCCGCTGTTCGCCTCTATGATGCCCCGACCGGTGATCGGGCCGACCCGTCGCCTGCGATCTCACCGGGCGCGCCGGCTTGCCGGACACCGACTTGCGCTGTTGTTTCGATGGTTCCGGGCGGGACCGCAAGCGGTCGCGCAGCGCCTCGGCACGGGTCGGCGAGTACGGTTCGGGCAGCGGTAGCCGCAGCAGCCGGGTCATCCGGTCGTCGCGTCCGGCGCGCAGCGCCGCCACCGCTTCCGGTTCGTGCCTGGCCGCGCTGGCGATCATACCGATCATCAAAAGGGTTGTTGCCGTTGATGTTCCGCCAGCCGAGATGAGCGGCAACTGGATGCCGGTGACCGGCAGCAGGCCGATCACGTAACCCACGTTGATAAACGACTGCCCGATCACCCACATCGTGGTGGCGGCGGTCAGCAGCCGCAGGAACGGGTCGGCGGACCGGCGCGCGATCCGCATACCGGTGTAGGCGAACAGTCCGAACAGCGCCAGCAAGCCCAGAGCTCCGACCAGGCCCAGTTCCTCGCCGATGATGGCGAAGATGAAGTCGTTGTGGGCATTGGGCAGATAATTCCATTTGGCGGTACCCTGACCCAGGCCGTGGCCGAAGATGCCGCCGTTGGCCAGCGCGAACTTCGCCTGACGGGCCTGGTATCCGGAGTCTTGCGGGTCTTGTCCCGGGTTGAGCCAGGACCGCACCCGGTCGGACCGGTATCCCGCCGAGACCGCCAGGATCGCCGCCGAAATGATTACCGCGATCAGCGAACTGAGGAAAACCCGCAGCGGTAGGCCGGCGTACCACAGCAAGGCCAGCAGGATGATGCCCATCGACACCGTCTGCCCGAGGTCGGGCTGGGCCACGATCAGGCCCAAAGCGATGACGGCGGCGGGCACCAGCGGAATCAGCATCTCTCGCAGCGATGCCCGCTCCATGCGCCGGGCGGCCAGCAGGTGCGCGCCCCAGATGGCGAACGCGATCTTGGTCAGTTCAGATGGCTGCATCGAAAAACCCGCCACCACGAACCAGCCGCGCGAACCGTTGGCTTCCTTGCCGATTCCCGGCACCAGAACGAGCACCAGCAGAAAGATGCTGAGCGTGAAACCGGAGAAGGCGACCCGGCGCATGAACCGCACCGGGATCCGCATCGCGAGGTAACACGCGACCAGCCCGATGACCGTCCACAGCACCTGCCGGCCGAAGATGAACCACGCCGAGCCGTCGTCGTCGTACGACCGCACACCGGACGCCGAGAGCACCATGATCAGCCCGAGTGTGGTGAGCAGCGCCGCCACCGCGACGATCAGGTGAAACGACGTCATGGGCCGGCCCAGCCAAGCGCCGAACCGGGTGTGGGGGCCGCGCGCCACCCTCGCCAGCAGCCCCGGTGAGTCGGGCTCCGACGACTCCACGGGTGCCGGCGCTGCGTCGCTGTCGGCGGCCGGCACCCTGGTGTCGGACTTCTTGCCCCGGCGCAACCGGGCCAATACGTTGTCCACCGAGCTAGCTCGCCGTCGTCCGGGCGGCAGCCGCGAAGGCGTCACCCCGGTCGCCGTAGCCGTCGAATTGGTCGAACGAGGCACCGGCCGGCGCCAGCAGCACCGTGTCACCAGGATGAGCGAGGTCGCGTGCGGCGGACACCGCCGCCGTCATGATCTGCGGGCCGATCGGCTCCTCGGCCAGTCGGACAACCCGCACTTCGCTGGTAACAGTAGTCTCATCCACATCAGCATCCTCGCCTGTCACAACATGGACGACGGGGAGATCGGGTGCGTGTCGCGATAACGCATCGGCGACCGCAGCCCGGTCGCGGCCGATCAAAACCGCTCCGACCAGCCGAGATGCGATCCTGGCGACGGTTTCATCGACCGAGGCGCCCTTGAGCAGGCCACCGGCCAGCCACACCACTCGTGGGTAGGCCAGTACCGACGCCTCAGCGGCGTGCGGGTTAGTGGCCTTGGAGTCGTCGACGTAGGTGACCCCATCGCCGACCGCCACGACTTCGCCGCGGTGCCGGCCCACGCGGAAGGACCTCAGCGCACCGGCGACCGCATCGGCGGGCACCTCGACGCAGCGGGCGAGCGCCGCGGCGGCCAGTGCATCAAGCAAGCCGACCGGACCAGGCACCGGGACCGCGGCGGTCGCTGCCAGGGGTAGGTCGTCGGCGAAGGCGCGGTCCACCAGCAGGCCGTCTCGCACGCCCAGCTCCCCCGCCGCGGGTGCGTCGAGGCGGAAACCCACCCGCACCGGCGCGGCAGCGGTGTCCAGCAGCGCGGCGGCACGCGGGTCGTCCAGCCCGACGACCGCGACGCGGCCGCCCAGCACCCGCCCCTTCACCGCGGTGTAGTGGGCCAGCGTGCCGTGCCAGTCCAGATGATCCTCGGCGATGTTGAGCACCGCCCCGGCCTCCGGCTGCAGCGACGGCGCCCAGTGCAGCTGGAAGCTGGACAGCTCGACGGCCAGCAGGTCGGCGGGCTCGGCCAGGGCGTCCAGCACCGGGTTGCCGATGTTGCCGCACAACCGGGCCCGCAGGCCTGCGGCGGTGAGCATGGCGTACAGCATCGATGTCGTGGTGGTTTTGCCGTTGGTGCCGGTGACTGCGAGCCAGCGGCGGGGCGGCCCGTATCCGCCCGACCGGTCCAGCCGCCAGGCCAACTCCACATCACCCCAGACCGGTACGCCGGCGTTCGCGGCGGCGACCAGCACCGGCGCGGTTGGCCGGAAGCCGGGACTGGTGACCACCAGCGCGTAGTCGCCGATGTGCCGGACCGCGGTCGAGGTGTCCACAGTCGCCACCCCGAAGTCGGCATGGCGTTGCAGCGCGGCGGCGTCGTCGTCGCACAAGGTCGTCGCCACATCGAGCGGTGCCAGCGCGGCGAGCACCGACCGGCCGGTGACGCCGGCGCCGGTCACCAGCACCGGCACCCGCGGCGCCAACGGCTCGACGCCGGCCAGGTGTCGGCCCATCTCAGTCACCGATCGCGGCGAGCCACTCGCCGTAGAACAGCGCTACCCCCAGACCGCAGCTGATCGCGGTGAGCAACCAGAACCGGATGATCACCGTGGTCTCAGCCCAGCCGGCCAATTCGAAGTGGTGGTGAAACGGCGCCATCCGGAACACCCGGCGGCCGGTGGTGCGAAACGTCAGGATCTGCATGACAACCGAAGTGATCTCGGCGACGAACAGTGAACCCAGCACGACCGCGAGCACCTCGGTGCGGCTGGTCACCGACAGGCCCGCGATGATGCCGCCCAGCGCCAGTGATCCGGTGTCGCCCATGAAGATGCGAGCCGGTGCGGCGTTCCACCACAGAAACCCGATGCACGCGCCGGCGGTCGCGGCCGCGATCAGCGCCAGATCCAGCGGATCGCGGACGTTGTAGCAACCCAGCCCGGGGGCGGTCGCGCAGCCATTGCGGTACTGCCAGAAGGTGATCAGCACGTAGGCGGCGCTGACCATCGCCATGCAGCCGCCGGCCAGCCCGTCGAGGCCGTCGGTGAAGTTGACCGCGTTCGACCAGGCGCTGACCACCAGCACGCAGAACAGCACGAACAGGGCGGGGGCGAGGGTGACGGTGGCGATCTCCCGCACATACGACAGGTCGGCGCTGGCCGGGTTGAGCCCGGCGGGATTGCGGAATTGCAGCACCAGCACGCCGAACAGCACCGCGGCGGTGATCTGCCCGACGATCTTGGCCGTCTTGTTCAGCCCCAGGTTGCGCGACTTGCGGATTTTGATCAGGTCGTCGACGAAACCGACGGCGCCCAACGCGGTGGCCAGCAACAGCACCAGCAGGCCTGACGCCGACGGCCCCTGGCCCTGCAGGACCAGGCCGGCCAGATGGGTGCCCAGGTAGCCGGCCCAGATACCGGCCAGGATCGCCACGCCGCCCATCGAGGGGGTGCCGCGTTTGGTTTTGTGGCTCGGGGGGCCGTCCTCGCGGATCTCGTGGCCGAATCCTTGCCGGGCGAACAGCCGGATCAGCAGCGGGGTCAACAGGATCGACACCATCAGCGCAATGCCGACAGCGACGATTACCTGCTTCATCGGCGAACGCCCTGCCCCGGCTCGTCGGCAGCGTCAGCGACCAGTGCGTCGGCCAGCCATCCGAGGCCGGCGGCGTTGGAAGCCTTGACCAGCACCACATCGTCAAACCGCAGCTCAGCCCGCAACAGAGCCAGGGCGGCCGGGACGTCCGCGACGATCGTGGCCTGTGCACCCATCGGTGCAGCCATGACCGCGCCGCGGTGCATGGCGCTCATAGACCTCCCCGTTCCCACCACAATCAGTCGAGACACATCTAAGCGCACGGCTAACCGGCCGATGCGATCATGCTCGGATACCGCGTCGTCGCCGAGTTCGGCCATCTCCCCGAGCACCGCCCAGCTGCGTCGCGGGCGGCCCGATCGGTCGGCGATCCGGGCCAGCGCCTGCAGTCCCGCGCGCATTGACTCCGGATTGGCGTTGTAGGAGTCGTCGATCACCGTCACCCCGTCGGCGCGGGTGGCCACCTGCATCCGGTGCCGCGACACCACGCGGGCGCGCGACAGTGCGGCTGCCACCTGCTCCAGGGCGGCTCCGCACTCCAGCGCGACCGCGGACGCGCACAGCGCGTTGCTCACCTGATGCTCGCCGTAGACGCCGAGCTCGACGTCTACCGCCGAGCCCTGGGCGTGCAGGGCGAAGCGTGGCCTGGCGAGCTCGTCGAGAGTCACCGGCCCGGCCCACACGTCGCTGGGACCGGCGTCGGTGCGGCTGCTGCGGCTGACTCGCACCACGCGTGCGCTGGTCACGTCCGCCATCGCCGCCACCGCAGCGTCGTCGGCGTTGAGGACGACCACCCCGGACGGCGGAACCGCTTGTGGCAGTTCAGATTTCGTTTTCGCGATGGCTTCCCGACTGCCGAATTCACCTAGGTGGGCGGTGCCGACGTTGAGCACCACACCGACCGCCGGGGGTGCGATTGCGGCCAGTGCCGCGATGTTGCCCGGATGCCGGGCCGACATCTCCAGAATCAGGTAGTCGGTGTTGGTGGTCGCGCGGAGCACCGTCCATGGATGGCCCAGCTCGTTGTTGAACGATCCCGGCGGGGCAATCACCTCGCCGAGCGGGGCCAGCACCGCGGCCAGCAGGTCCTTGGTCGACGTCTTGCCCGACGATCCGGTGACGCCGACGATGGTCAGCCCGGCCGCCACCAGCTGTTCGGCCACCGCGGCGGCCAGCTTGGCCAGCGCGGCCAGGACCGCCGCCCCCGACCCGTCGGTGTCGTGCTCCAGCACACTCGACCGGCTGGTGGCAGGAGCATCGGAGGCGACCACGATCGCGGGCACGCCGACCGGGCGGGCTGCCAGCACGGCGACCGCCCCTGCCGCCACCGCCGACGCGGCGTGATCATGCCCGTCGGTCCGGGCACCCGGTAGCGCCAGGAACAACCCGCCGGATGTGACTCTGCGCGAGTCGAATTCGACCGTGCCGGTGACGTGCCGGTCCGCGGCGTCCTCCGGAGAGATGTCGGCCAGCTGGCCGCCGACGATCTCGGCAATCTGGGCCACCGTCAGGGCAATCATCGGCGGGCCTCCAAAGCGGCGGCGAGCTCCACCCGGTCGTCGAACGGCCGGAGCTGAGCGCCGACACGCTGCCCGGTTTCGTGGCCTTTGCCGGCGACTACCACCACATCACCGGGGCCGGCCCATGCGACCGCATGCTCGATCGCGGCCCGCCGGTCCGCTATTTCCACGACTTGCGCCGCACCGCCCGCCTCGTCGGCGCCGGCCAGGATCTCCCGGCGGATCGCGGTGGGATCCTCGTCGCGCGGATTGTCGTCGGTGACCACCACCAGATCGGCCAGTTCGGCGGCAATCTTGCCCATCGGCGCGCGCTTACCCGGATCGCGGTTACCGCCCGCACCGAAGACCACCGCCAACCGGCTCTCCGGCCGGCGCAAGGTGGTCAGCACCGCACGCAACGCGCCCGGTTTATGGGCGTAGTCGACCAAAGCCAGGAAGTTCTGGCCGCGGTCGATCTGCTCGAGCCGGCCGGGCACCCGAGTGGTGCGCAGTCCGGGCGCCGCCTGCTCTGGAGAGACCCCGACGGTATCCAGAATGGCCACTGCCACCAGGCAGTTGTCGATGTTGTAGCGGCCCGGCAGCGGGATGGCGAGGCGGTGATGCACACCGGTGGGGTCGACTGCCGTGAATTCCTGGCGCCCGGCTCCCACCGCGACGACATCCTCGGCGTACCAGTCGGCGGTGTGCCCGGCGGCACTGACGGTGATCGCGTCGGCGGCACGGCGGGCCATCGCGCGGCCTGCGTCGTCGTCGACGCAGATCACCGCGGTGTTGGCGTGCGACGGCGAGGCCGGGTCGAACAACCGGGCCTTGGCCTCGAAGTAATCGTCCATGCTGGGGTGGAAGTCGAGGTGGTCGCGGGACAGGTTGGTGAATCCGCCGACGGCGAACCGCACCCCGTCGACGCGGTTCATCGCCAGCGCGTGACTGGACACCTCCATGACCACGGTGTCGACTCCGCCTTCGGCCATCACGGCAAGCTGGGCTTGGAGGTCCGGCGCTTCCGGAGTAGTCAGCGCGCTGGAGATGTCGGTGCCGTCGATGCGGATCCCGATGGTGCCGATCAGGCCGGGAATGCGGCCGGCCACGGCCAAGCCCGCCTCGACCAGGTAGGTGGTCGTGGTTTTCCCGGACGTGCCGGTGATGCCGATGACGGTGACCCGGTCGGAAGGGTGTCCGTACACGCGGGCGGCCAGCTCTCCAAGGACGTTGCGGGGGGCGGGATGCACCAGCACCGGCACCGACCGGCTGCCCTCGGCCATCTGGGCGATCCCCTCGGGGTCGGTGAGCACCGCCACGGCACCGCGGTCGAGTGCATCGGCCAAATAGCGGGCGCCGTGCGTCGACGATCCGGGCAGCGCAGCGAACAAGTCGCCCGGCAAACTGTCTTGAGCGCGCAGGGTCACGCCGGTGACCAGGACGTCAGGCGGATGCGCACCGCCGGCGGGCACCGCGCCGACCGCAGCGGCCAGCACGGGTAGCGGCAGGCCGGCGCCGGCGCCGGGGCGCATGCCAGTGGTCACCGTCATCACCTCCCGTCACGCGGCAATCGCCATGATCAGCGAAGACTACCCAGCGGGCGGTCGCCCGTCGGGTAGGGAATCAGTTAGCCACGCCTCAGGGTCGGCCGCCGGTAGCCGAGTCATCCCTCGACGGAAGAGCGTTGCTCCGCCGAGTGTGAATGGCCAGCGGGCCGGCGTTCCACACTGGCACCGTCTAGTCGACCCATTGCCTACGCTTTCAGGGTCGGGGTGAGCGCAGCGCGAAGGATGCGGTGCGCAGGAACAACGACGACGACGCCGGGCTTAGCTCGCACTGATCGTGAATAACAGATGCACCTGAACGCGACGCTGCTACATGGACTGCAAGGTCAGCGGCGGGCCAGGATCAGGCGACAGCGGAATGTTCTCCCGCTGCATCAGCCAACCGGCGATGTTGTGGAACAACGGCGCGGCCGAATGGCCCGGCGTGCCGTCCGGGTTGCGCTCCGGGTTGTCCATCATGACGCCGACGACGTAGTGCGGGTCGTCCACGGTGGCCATCCCGGCGAACGTGATCCAGTAGACATTGTCGTAGTAGCAGCCGCAGGCCGGGTTGATCTGTTGCGCCGTACCGGTTTTCCCGGCCACCTGGTAGCCCTCCACCGCCGCCTGCGGACCGGTGCCCTGCTGGTATCCCATCGGGTCACGCTGCACGACCGCCCGCAGCATGTTGCGCACGGTCTGCGCGGTCTGCGGCGACACCACCTGCACGCCCTGGGGCCGCGGCTCTTCGGTCCGGGTGCCCTCGGGCCCGATGGTGGCCTTGATGATGCGCGGCGGTATCCGCACGCCGTCGTTGGCGATCGTCTGGTACATCCCGGCCATCTGCAGGAGAGTCATCGAAAGCCCCTGCCCGATAGGCAAGTTGGAGAATGTGCTGCCCGACCACTGATCGATCGGCGGCACCAGCCCGGCGCTTTCACCGGGCAGGCCGACATTGGTGCGCTGCCCGAGCCCGAACCTGCGGAGCATGTCGTAGTAGCGTTCCGGCCCGACGCGCTGTGCCAGCATCAGAGTCCCCACGTTGGAAGACTTCCCGAACACCCCCGTCGTGGTGTAGGGCATCACGCCGTGGTTCCAGGCGTCGTGCACGCTGACACCGCCCATGTGCAGCGAGCCCGGCACCTGCAGCACCTCGTCGGGGTTGGTCAGGCCGTACTCGATCACCGACGACGCCGTCACCACCTTGTTCACCGAGCCCGGCTCGAACGGCGACGATACCGCGAGGTTGCCCATCTGCCGATCACCCTGGCGGCCGAGGTCTTGCGACGGGTCGAAGGTGTTGTCGTTCGACATCGCCAGTACTTCACCGGTTTTGGCGTCCAGGACGACGGCGGACACGTTGTTCGCGCCGGAGAGGTTCTTGGCCTGCTGCACCTGCTGTTGAACGTAGAACTGGATGTCGTCGTCGATGGTCAACTGCACCGTGGAACCGTTGACCGCCTTGTGCTGGTTGCGGTAGCTGCCCGGAATGACGACGCCGTCCGACCCGCGGTCGTAGGTGAGCGAGCCGTCAGTTCCGGCCAGCACCGCGTCCATCGAGTCCTCCAAACCCAGCAGGCCGTGACCGTCCCAGTCGATGCCGCCGACGATGTTGGCCGCCAATGACCCGCCCGGGTACTGGCGCAGGTCCTGCCGCTCGGCGCCCACTTCGGGAAATTTCGCGGTGATCGCCGTGGCGACCGCAGGCTCGACCGCGCGAGCCAGATAGACGAACGTCTCGTCGCTTTGCAGCTTTTTCAGCACGGTGACGGTGTCCGGCTTGTTGTTCAGCCGCGTCGCCACTTCCTTGGCGATTTCGTGCAGCCGCTGGTCGGGGTCGGGAGCAGCTGCATTCTTCTGTTTGGCGTCGGCCAGTTGCTTGTGGATCCTGCGTGGTTGGAACGTCAGTGCGCGAGCTTCGATGGTGAACGCGAGTTGGTCGTTGTTGCGGTCGACGATGCTGCCCCGCACCGCCTTTTCGACGTCAGTGACCTTCAGTTGTCCCGCGGCTTCGGCCCGCAGCCCGGCGGCTTCTGGCACTTGCAGGTAGAACAGCTGCACGGCCGCCACGATCAGCGCAACGAAGATGACGGCGTTGCCGGCGCGGTGGCGAATCACGAACGACGCGCCGCGGCTACCGAGATCCGTTGCCTGCCGAATACGGCGAGCCCGTGCCGAATGCGCTTGTGCCACAACCGTTACCTGAGTTTCACGACGGGATCGCTTGGCTTTGGCCGGCTTCTTGGGTTGCGCGCGCCCAGTGACGGTCTTGGCTTGCTGTCCTTTTCGCACAGCACGGGGCCGGGATGGACGCGTCGGCGAACGGTCCTTGCGGGTCACCGCGCGGCGCCGGGCGTCGTCACGGTCACCGGGCCGAACTGTTCACCGGGGGGCGCGACCGTTGGCGGCACGGCCGCCGGCGGGACGGCGGGAGCCGCCGGTTCAGGTACCGCAGCGGGTGGCCCGGCGGCAGGAGCAGGTGGCTCAGCGGCGGGGGCCGGCAGCGGGCCGGGTACCGGACCGGGCGCTTGGGGTTGAGGTGCGCCCGGCGCAGCCGGGCCGCCCACGCCGGGCAGATGCTGGGTGCCCACTGTCGAAGCACCGTCCGGTGCGCGAACGAGCACCTCGGGTCCTGATGCGGGCAGCGGTAGCGCACCGGCGCCCGGCGCGACTAAGACCGGGGTTTCGACCGGATTCGCCGGCGGCTTGGGGCTCGGCGGTTTGTCATCCGGCAGCTTGGTGTTCAACGGCGGCGGCGGAGTGCCCTCTGCGGGTTTGGGGGTCCCGACTACCACCCAGTTACCCGACGGGTCCTGAACGAGGTGTGCAGTGTCCCGGGTCGGAATCATCCCCAGTTTCCGGGCTGCTTCGGCCAACGCCGGCGCTGCCTGCCCCTCGAGCACCTTGCGTTCCAGCGCCTCCTTCTGTTGCTGCAGAATCTGGTTGCGCACCCGGGCGTTGCCGAGCTGGTAGGAGCGTTCGGCGGCGTCAGTGGACAACCACAGCGTCACACCGAGGCCCACCGCAAGCGAACCGATGACCAGCACGACGAACGGCACCTTGCTGGCCAGCGTGCGCGGTCTCAGGTCTACCGACGTCAGCCGGGCAACCAAACGATCGCGCAGCGGTGGCCGAAGCACCTTCGGGGATTTGGCCTTTCGCGCTTTGGCCCGGGCTTTGGCCTGGCGGGCACTGGTGGGACGTGCGGGCCGCTGCGCCGGCCGGGGAATCGGCGCGGTCTGCGGGCCTGAACGCGCGCCTCGCGAGTCTCGGGTGGGCGCCGAGGCCTTGCCTTTGCGCGGCCGCTTCGGCCGCACCGCACCGGGCTCAGTCGACGCCTGACTTTTATTGCGTCGCATCGGCGTTTGGCGTTCAGCGCTCATATTCGACCCTTCTTGCTGACGGCACGGCCCGGTTGAGTTCGTTCCAGAGCTCGCAGCCGCACCGCGGCGCTTCGCGAATTGCGCTCCACCTCGGCGCGGTCGGCGCGCTCGGCACCGCGGGTCAACGACCGGAATCGCGGTGCGTGGTCTGGCAATTCGATCGGAAGATCCGCGGGGCTGCCGGAGCTGACCGCGTCGGCGAAGACGCCTTTGACGATGCGGTCTTCCAGCGACTGGTAGGCCAGCACAACGATGCGCCCAGCCACGGGCAGTGCGCCGAGCGCGGCGGGCAGGGCGCTGCGCAACGAGTCGAGCTCACTGTTGACCGCGATGCGCAGTGCCTGAAACGTCCGCTTGGCGGGATGCCCGCCGGTGCGACGAGCCGGTGCCGGGATCGCCTCATAGAGAACCTCAACCAGTTCACCTGTCGAAGTGAACGGGGCGCGGGCTCGGCGGCGTACGACGTATGCGGCGATGCGACGGGCGAACTTCTCCTCGCCGTACCGGCGCAGAATGTCGGTCAGCGCCGCCTCGTCGTAAGTGTTGACGATTTCGGCGGCCGTCAGCGGCGAGCCGGTGTCCATTCGCATGTCCAGCGGCGCGTCGTGGGCGTAGGAGAAGCCGCGCTCGAGACGGTCGAGCTGCATGGACGAAACACCGAGATCGAACAGCACGGCGTCCACCGAACCAGTGGTCGCATCACCTTTTTCGGCGAGCACCGAAGCGAGCTCGTCGAAGCGGGCCTGTATCAACGTGGTCCGGTCGGCGAAGCGGGCCAGCCGATCAGCGCTGATGCCCAGGGCGGTGGCATCACGGTCGAGGCCGATCACGTGCAGCTCCGGCAGCGAGGTCAGCAGCCGCTCCGCGTGCCCACCGGCGCCCAGGGTGGCGTCGAGGAACACCGCGCCGGAACCATCTGAGCCATGTCGGGTCAGCGCCGGTGTGAGCAGTGCGGCGCAGCGGTCGAGCAGGACCGGCATATGGCCGAAATCGCCTGCGGTATATGACAAGGCAACACCTCCCCGAGCGGCCCGGCGGGCGACCCGCTGCGCCCGGCTTCGCCGCATTTGCGATCGCCCGGTGATTCGCGGTGCGCGGGCGGCCCCTGCATCGAGGTCCCTGTCCGAAAGCACGAACCTGGCGTTGGGGAAGTACGTCAGGGTCGGTTCGGGCAGAGGCCACGTTGCACGGGCACGCGCCTCAGATGATGTCGCCGAGTGCTTCATCGCTGGCCGCGGAGAAGTTCTCTTCGTGAATCTGCTGATAGTGCTGCCAGGCCTGGGCGTCCCAGATCTCGAGGTAGTCGACGGATCCGATCACCACGCAATCTTTGGAGAGGTTGGCGTAGCGGCGATGGTCGGCGGACAGCGTGATCCGGCCCTGGGCGTCTGGGTGCTGTTCGTCGGTGCCGGCGGCCAGGTTACGCAGGAACGCCCGAGCCTCCGGGTTGCTGCGGGAAGCTTTGCTCGCCCGGCGAGCCAACTGCTCGAATTCCGGTCGCGGGTAGACGGCCAGGCTGTGGTCTTGGCTCTTGGTGACCATCAACCCCCCTGCCAGCGCGTCGCGAAACTTGGCGGGCAGCGTGAGCCGCCCCTTGTCGTCGAGCCTGGGCGTGTAGGTGCCGAGAAACATCTCGCCACCTCCCGCCGGGCCGCGAAGCTTCCCTCACTCCGCTGTGCACCACACTACCCCACAATTCCCCACTTTGCGCCATTTGCAAGCTCCTGATGGCGCGTCTTCCCCACCCGTCGCCCCAGGGCATCGAAAGCGCGGTCAGCGACTGCAGATGCTCGTGGTAAAAGGCCAGATCAACGCGCTTTACTTGCGAGTGGGGTGACGTGGGAACAGCTGGGCGGTGCCGAGCCTGCGCTGAGAGCGTCGAGCCTGCATACAGATCGCGTCCGGCGCAGCGGTGCACGCCCACATCGCAGAGTCGGCATCGGATGGCTCGCGCCAAACAGCAAAACGGGGCAGCCGCAGCTGCCCCGTTTCTCCCGGCCCGCGTCTACTCTTCGAAACGGCGGCGGAACCGGTCCTCCATGCGGCTGGTGAACGAGCCGCCGGACCCTTTGGGACGCCGCTGACGCGCCGCCGGTCCTGATGCCGGACGATCCCGCCGGCTCGAAAGTCGCGGACCGGTGATGGCGTACACCACACCAGCGAACATGACCACGAACCCGAGAACGGAAAGGACGGGGAAGCCACCGATCATGGTGGCTTTGAAAGCCACACCCGAAACCAACATCCCCAAACCGATGACGAACAGCGCCGCACCCTGCAGTCGCCGCCGGGCGGTCGGCGCGCGCAAGCCACCGCCGCGGACACTCGAGGCGAACTTGGGATCCTCGGCATAGAGTGCGCTCTCGATCTGGTCGAGCATCCGTTGCTCATGATCGGAGAGTGGCATTCGTCCCTCCTTGCCGACAGGCTGTCACTAATCAGGGAAGCGTAGATGCCCCTTGGCTGGGCAACTAACTGAGATGATACGAGGTCAATGAGCGCCGTACCACCGGTTCGGCAGCCGATTGTGGCCCAGCCGGTCGACGATGCGGTTGGACTCTCGCCGGGCCGATAATGGGACCAATGCACCGAACCAATTCATCGACCCGAAAAGGAAACCGCGAGTTGGCGACTTTCCTCGTAGACCTGTCGCCGCAGGACCTGCAGCGTCGCCTCGGCGACGCGCTGGGGGTCTACGTCGACGCGATGCGGTATCCGCGCGGCACCGAAAACCAGCGCGCCGCCCTGTGGCTGGAGCACACCCGCCGCCCCGGTTGGCAGGCGGTGGCAGCCGTAGCGGCCGATTGCCGCGACGGGGAATCGCCGTCGGCCGCCGAACTGACCAGCGCGCCGATGCTGGGCGTGGCGTACGGCTACTGCGGCGCACCAGATCAGTGGTGGCAACAGCAGGTGGTGGTCGGTATGCAACGCGGTGGCCTCGCCCACCCGGAGATCACCAAACTGATGGCCAGCTACTTCGAATTGACCGAATTGCATATTCATCCCCAGGCGCAAGGCCGTGGCTTGGGCGAGGCGTTGGCGCGCCGGCTGCTTGCCCGGCGCGGTGAGGCCAACGTTCTGCTCTCGACTCCGGAGGCCAACGGAGAGGCAAATCGGGCGTGGCGGTTATACCGTCGCCTGGGCTTCACCGACATCATCCGGGGCTATCACTTCGCCGGTGACCCGCGGCCCTTCGCCATTCTGGGCCGCAGGTTACCGCTCGAGCCGCAACTGACAGCAGAAACGTCCGGGCTGGGCAGCAGACCACCCCGCTAGCCGGTTCTGGCACGATGATCCGGTGCGCGTCAGGTCCACCAGGCTGTCGGCCGGTCCGAATCACCGCCGTCGCCGCCGGCTGCTGGCGATCGCGATGCTGCTGTTGGTGCTGCCTATCGCTGCCGGATGTGTGCGCGTTAGAGCGTCGATCACGATTTCACCCGACGATCTGGTGTCCGGGGAGATCGTCGCCGCGGCCAAACCGCGCAACGACAAGGACCCCGGGCCGCAGCTCGATCCCAATGTGCCGTTCAGCCAGAAGGTCGCGATCTCGAAGTACGAAAGCGACGGCTATGTGGGCTCGCAGGCGGTGTTCTCCGACCTGACCTTCGCCGAACTTCCGCAACTGGCGAACATGAACCCGGACGCCGCCGGGGTCAACCTGTCGCTGCGCCGAGCCGGCAACCTGGTGATTCTGGAGGGCCGTGCGGACCTGACGTCGTTGACCGACGCCGACGCCGACGTCGAGCTGAGCGTGGCCTTCCCCGGAGCGGTGACTTCGACGAACGGAACCCGCGTCGAGTCGGACGTGGTGCAGTGGAAACTCAAGCCGGGGATCGTCAGCACGATGACCGCCCAGGCCCGCTACACCGATCCCAGCACCCGCTCTTTCACCAACGCCGCTCTGTGGCTCGGCATCTCGTCGTTAGCGGTCGCTGCTGTGGTGGTGGTGCTGGCCTGGTTGGGCCGCGACCGCTCTCCTCGATTCACCGTGGACGACCAGCAACCGCTGCGGAAGCGGATCGTGTCGTACCTCGAGAAACGGCTAACCTGACTCGGCGGCCACGGCTTTCGGCGACCAGTAGGCCAGCATCTCCGCGAAGGTATCGAAGGCCGGCTTGGACACGCCGTAGGTCGCCTCGAGGTGGATGCTCAGCGGGAAACCAAGCTCGGCGACACCGTCGATCACTCGTTTGTACAGATCGAGCATGAGCCGGCGCTTGTCGGCCGGCTCGCAGCCGGCCATTCTCCGGACGAACGCCTGCTCCTCGGCCACCGCCGAATTGCCGGGATCCTGAATCAGCCAGTTGATCAGACCAACCCGGGTCTCGACCTTCGGCACGAACCCGAAAGACAGCAAGATCTCGGGCCGATGATCCGACCGCTCGGCGAACTCACGCAGAAAGCGCGATATCGAGTCGGAGTACAACAGCTGCGTCAGGGCGAAGTTGGCACCCTGATTGCATTTGAAATTGAACCGGCCGTGTTCACCTTCTCGGGTGGGAATCATGATCACCCCGCGGTTGGCCACCAGCTGGCGATAGATCGACAGGGCATCGGTCGGTGCGACGCCCGACCCCTCACCGTCTTGCATGGTGCGAGGCACGCCGACGAAAACGATGCCCTCGATTCCAGCGCCGTTCAGCTCGCAGAGCCGATCCCGCAGCGAAGGCTCATCCATGAACGCGGTGACCTGGGTGCACAGGCCGCCGACCCCCGGCAGCTGTGGTTTGACCATGGTCCAGAAACTCAGCACGTCCAGCTTGGGCTTCATCTCGACCGGCCGGTCGTCGTCTTCCGCGATGATCCCGGGGATCATCACATGCCCGATCCGGCCATCCAGGCCGCACTCGGTCGACAATTGCAGCACCTTCCGCGCTTCTTCAATCGCCTGCTCGGACCCGCGATCCGCGTTCGGCGGCACCAACTCGAGCGCGACGGTGTTGAGGGTCAAGCGTTGCTCCTGATCGATGAGCCGTTGTCGGTGCCGGGCGAACTGGCGTAGGTAACCCGGACAGCATAGGCGGCGGCTTCTACCCTCTAGTCTTGGAGCACTGCTGGCCGGATGCCGCAAAAGAGAAAGGGGTGGCGCGCTGAGTGTCGAAGCAGCGGCAACCGCCGAGTTGGCCGGCGCGATCACCGAACGTCTGCGGACTTATCTGCACGATCGGCGTGCCGGCGCCGCATATATAGATGGTGAGTACGACGGCCTGATCGCGGGCTTGGAGCGCTTCGTGCTCAGCGGAGGTAAGCGGCTGCGGCCGATCTTCGCCTACTGGGGCTGGCGCGCAGTGGCCGCCGCAGAACCGGACCCCCAGGCGTGGTTGCTGTTCTCGGCGCTGGAATTGCTGCACGCGTGTGCGCTGGTACACGACGATGTGATCGACGGCTCGGCGACGCGCCGCGGCAGGCCGACCGCCCATGTTGAGTTCGCCGAGCTGCATCGGGGCCGGCGGTGGTGGGGCTCAGCGGACCAGTTCGGAGTGTCGGCCGCCATTCTGCTCGGTGACCTGGCGCTGGCGTGGGCCGACGACATCGTCGCCGACCTCGACCTGCCGTCGGATGCGCACCGCCGGGTGCGCCGCGTATGGGCGGACATCCGGACCGAGGTGCTGGGGGGGCAGTACCTCGACATCGTCGCCGAAGCCAGCGCCGCGGAGTCGGTGACGTCAGCGCTGACCGTCAACATGTACAAGACCGCGTCCTATACCGTGGCGCGGCCGTTGCAGGTCGGGGCAGCCGCCGCCGCGGACCGGCCCGACGTGCTCGACCTGTTCCACCGGGTCGGTTCCGATTTGGGTATCGCGTTTCAGCTGCGCGACGACGTGCTGGGTGTGTTCGGCGACCCCGAGGTCACCGGTAAGCCGTCCGGCGACGACTTGCGGTACGGAAAGCGCACAGTGCTGCTGGCCGAGGCGATGAAGCTGGCCGACACCAGCGATCCGGCGGCTGCCAACGTGTTACGTGACTCGATCGGCACCGATTTGACCGACGACCAGGTCCGCGACGTGTGTGCAGTCATCGAAAAAGTGGGTGCACTGGCTGCGGTGGAAGACCAGATCGAACGGCTCACGCGGCAGGCGCTGGCCACGCTGGCCGACGCACCCATCGACGCGACGGCCAAGGCGGGACTGTCCGCGCTGGCTGAACTGGCCGCCAACAGATCTGCCTGACAGCATGTCGACCCCGACTCCCGCCCCGACAACGCACTCTGAAACGCCTGCTGCGCAAGGGTTTTCGCGGTTGCGTGACTTCACCGCAGCACCGGAGGCCCGACCGGCGTTGCAGGGCTTCGTGGGCGCGCTGCTCATCGCCGTGGGTGGGCTGGGCGCGGGCAGTACCAAGCAACACGACCCGCTGCTGGAGTCGATGCACTTGTCCTGGCTGCGCTTCGGCCATGGGCTGGTGCTGTCGTCGCTACTGCTGTGGTCCGGGGTCGCGTTGATGCTGATCGCGTGGTGGCGACTGGGCCGCCGCGTGCTCGCCGGGGAGGCCACCGAGTACACCATGGTGGCGACCACGGGCTTCTGGTTGGCCCCGCTGCTGGGATCGGTGCCCGTCTTCAGCCGCGACACCTACTCCTATCTGGCTCAGGGCGCTTTGTTGCGCGACGGGCTGGACCCTTACGTGGCCGCTCCGGTGGATGACCCTAATCCGTTGCTGGACAACGTAAGTCCGATTTGGACCATCACCACCGCGCCGTACGGGCCGGCGTTCATCCTGATCGCCAGGTTCATCACGACGCTGGTCGGCGATCACGTGATTGCCGGAACGATGCTGCTGCGATTGTGCATGTTGCCCGGTTTGGCGCTGCTGATCTGGGCAACACCGCGGATCGCCCGCCACCTCGGTGCAAGCGGCCCGGCCGCGCTGTGGATCTGTGTGCTCAACCCGTTGGTGATCGTCCATCTGATGGGCGGAGTGCACAACGAAATGCTGATGGTCGGCCTGATGGCCGCCGGGATCGCCTTGGCCTTCCAGCGCCACTTTGTCGCTGGCTTCACGGTCGTCGCCGTCGCCGCGGCGGTCAAGGCGACAGCCGCAATAGCGTTGCCGTTCCTGGTGTGGGTGTGGATGCGTGCGCTGCGCGACCGGCGCGGGTACCGGCCGCTGGCGGCATTCACGGCGGCGACTGCTGCATCCGTGCTGATCTTCGTTGCGGTGTTCGCGGCGTTGTCCGCGGTGGCAGGAGTAGGGCTGGGATGGCTTTCAGCCCTTGCCGGCTCGGTGAAGATCATCAACTGGCTGACAATCCCGACGGCGGTGGCCAACCTGATGCACGCGATTGGGGGGCTTTTCTTTCCCGTCAACTTCTACGCGGTGCTGCAGATCACCCGGATCATCGGCATCGTCATCATCGCTGTCGCGCTGCCCGCGCTGTGGTGGCGATTCCGCAACGATGACCGCGCCGTCCTGACCGGCATAGCGTGGGCGATGCTGGTCGTGGTGTTGTTCGTGCCCGCCGCGCTGCCGTGGTACTACAGCTGGCCGCTGGCAGCCGCGGCTCCCCTGGCGCAGTCGCGCAAGGCGCTGGCGGGCATTGCCGGGTTCTCCACGTGGATCATGGTGATCTTTCGACCCGACGGGGCGCATGGCATGTATTCGTGGGCTCACGTCGCGCTGGCGACGGCCTGCGCAGCGATCGCGTGGTCCACGCTGTACCGCGCGCCGCAGTCGGATAGCGCAGCGGCTCAGAGCAGCTCGAACGAGGGTCAATAAGCCATCGCTTGCGCGCGGCGCACCACTTCGCGAGCCTGGTGGGCGTGCAGCGCGTCGACTGGGCGGGCATTGCTCACGGCATCGCGTGTCCCGTCCCTGGTGACCGTCAGCGACGGATCAGGAGCGAACAACCAGCGCACGATATCGGTTTCGTGGTATCCACCGTCGTGCAACACCATCAGCAAACCGGGCAGGCTCTTGACCACTTCGCCGGTTTCGGTGAAGAAAAGCTGTGGCACCACGACGTCTCCGGCGCGTCGCACCCCGACCAGATGTCCTTCCCGCAAGTACTGGTGCACCTTGCTGACCGGCACACCGAGCAGCTCGGCGACTCGCGGCAGATCGTAGGTGGGCTCGTCGGGTTCCAGAACGTCGTCGCCGGCCGGAATACTGCTCACCGCGCTGAGTCTAGAACTCCCGGCTTTCTTCCGAGGCCGCGTTTCCACCCGAATCGACACCCCCACCTACCATGACTGGAGTGGTTTTCGACCCATTGGACGGCGTGCTGTTGGATAACAGGTATCGCGTCCTGGCCGAGGTCGCGGCCGGCGGCATGTCAACGGTTTACCGCGGCCTGGACCTGCGCCTGGACCGCCCGGTGGCGCTGAAGGTGATGGACTCGCGGTACGCCGCTGACCAGCAGTTCCTGACCCGCTTCCAACGGGAGGCCCGAAGCGTAGCCCGGCTGAAGGATCCCGGGCTGGTCGCCGTCTACGACCAGGGCCTGGATGCCCGTCATCCCTATCTGGTGATGGAGCTCATCGAAGGCGGCACCCTGCGCGAGCTGCTGGCAGAACGCGGCCCGATGCCGCCGCACGCCGTCGCCGCCACCCTTCGCCCGGTGTTGGGCGGACTGGCCGCCGCGCATCGAGCCGGGCTGGTGCACCGCGACGTCAAACCGGAGAACATCTTGATTTCCGACGAAGGCGAGGTGAAGATCGCCGACTTCGGCCTGGTCCGCGCGGTCACCGCGGCGAAGATCACCTCAACCAGCGTCATCCTCGGCACCGCCGCCTATCTGTCACCCGAGCAGGTCCGGGACGGTGACGCCAGCCCGCGCAGCGATGTCTACGCCGTCGGGATACTCGCCTACGAGCTGCTGACCGGCCGGACACCGTTCACCGGTGACTCCGCACTGTCGGTCGCTTACCAACGACTGGATACTGACGTTCCCCGCCCAAGCACCGTGATCGCGGGAGTGCCAAAACAATTCGATGAGCTGGTGGCACGCGCGACCGCTCGCGACCCAGCCGGCCGATACGGCGACGCCGAGGAGATGCGCGCCGAACTCGACGCGATCGCCGACGAGCTGGCCCTGCCGCCCTTCCTGGTCCCGGCGCCACGAGAATCGGCGCAACACCGATCTGCGGTGCTGCAGCACGAGCGCACCAGCCAGATGACCGACCAGCATGCGCCACCGGTGCACCCGACACCGGTACGCCATCCGACCCGCCAGCTCTCCCGCGAGCTGATGGACGATCCGGAGGCGACGACCGACGACCAGTACCCCCCCGCCGCAAGGTATTTCGGGGGAATCGAGATGAGCGAGTTCATCTGGGCGCGCCAACACGCGCAGCGCATGGTCGTGGTCTGGGTGGCCATTGTGCTGGCGGTCACCGGGCTGGTCGCGGCCGTGGCGTGGACCATCGGCAGCAACGTGAGCGGGCTGTTCTAACTACTCTGCGCGAACGTGCGTGGTTGTGTCCCCAGGCGTGTCGCGCACAAACACGCACGGTGGCCGCAAAAAGCTCAGTCGCGCAGCATCTCGGCGACGAGGAACGCCAACTCTAGCGACTGCTGGGTGTTCAACCGCGGGTCGCACGCCGTCTCGTAGCGGCCCGACAGGTCGGTATCCGAGATATCCTGCGCCCCACCCAAACACTCGGTGACATTTTCACCGGTGATCTCGACGTGGATACCGCCGGGGTAGGTGCCCAATGCCCGGTGCACCTCGAAAAAGCCCTGCACTTCGTCGACGATGCGGTCGAAGTGGCGAGTCTTGTAGCCGGTCGAGGACTCGTGGGTGTTGCCGTGCATCGGGTCGCACTGCCAGATCACCTGGTGGCCGGTGGCTTGGACCTTCTCGATGATCGGCGGCAAGAGATCGCGCACCTTGTTGTTGCCCAGCCGGCTCACCAGCGTCAGCCGGCCCGGCTTGTTGTGCGGGTCGAGCCGTTCGACGTATTCCACGGCCAGCTCGGGGGTCGTCGTCGGGCCGATCTTGACCCCGATCGGATTCGCGATCACCTCGGCGAAAGCGATGTGCGCGCCGTCGAGTTGCCGGGTGCGGTCGCCGATCCACAGGTAGTGCGCGGAAAGGTCATACAGTTGCGGCTCGCCGTCTTCGAGGTCCGACAATCGCAGCAGTGCCCGTTCGTAGTCGAGCACCAGAGCCTCATGGCTGGCGTAGATCTCCGCGGTCTGCAGATTGCGGTCGGCAACCCCGCACGCGCTCATGAACTTCAGGCCGCGGTCGATCTCGGCGGCCAGCGCCTCGTAGCGCGCACCCGCAGGTGAGGTCCGAACGAATTCCCGGTTCCAGTCGTGCACCAGGTGCAGCGAAGCCAAACCCGACGACGTCAGCGCGCGCACCAGATTCATCGCGGCGGCGGCGTTGGCGTAGGCGCGCACCAGCCGCGACGCATCGTGCTCGCGCACGGTGGCGTCTGGAGCGAACCCGTTGATCATGTCGCCCCGATAAGACCGCAAACCCAGTGCGTCCAGGTCGGCCGACCGGGGCTTGGCGTACTGGCCGGCGACCCGCGCCACCTTTACGACCGGCAGGCTGGCGCCGTAGGTCAGCACCACCGCCATCTGCAGCAGCGTGCGGACGTTGGCCCGAAGATGGGGTTCGGTGTTGTCGACGAATGTCTCTGCGCAGTCGCCCCCCTGCAGCAGGAACGCCTCCCCGCGCGCGACTTGGGCCAGCATGTCCTGCAGCCGCACGATCTCCGACGGCACCGTCACCGGCGGTACCGCTTCCAGGACCGCGCGCATCGCCTCGGCCTGATCGGCCGGCCAGCTCGGCTGCTGCGCCGCCGGTTTCGCCAACGCGGTGTCCAGCCGGGCCCGCAGCTCCGTCGGCAACGGGGGCAGCGATGGCAGCTGCTCGATCGGCACGTCGACGGTCCAGTTCACCCGTCCATGGTAACCAGGAGGTGGCCGGCCTCCAATCAAGGCGAGACTAGGGCGAATGCTCGTTGCCAGTAGTGATGAGCCGGAATCGCCGCAGCTGATCGCGGGCATCGACCAGGGCATCATGGGTATCCGGCGGTCGTGGCGGCATCCGGGGGCGCCCCCGGTCCTCCCAGAGCTGACGCAGCTCGCGGGTGAACCGGGGCATCGCAGCGGGCAAGCCGGTCATCGGCCCCCAGAGCTGGCACAACACGACATGGTCATAGGCCCCGACCCAGGCCCACAGCTCGATCGGCTCGCGGCCGTCGACCCCGAAGAATTTCTCGAGGTCTGAGCGGATCTGCGCTCGGGAAAGCCACCGCTGCGACGCCGGCGGCGGCAGCTTGGGCAGTACATGCGTGCGAACCCAGCTACCGGCCCGCTCGGGATCGAAATCGGTCGAAACGCCGTAATATTCGCGACCATCCTCGGCGGCCACCCCGATCGAGATCAGGTCGATCGTGCGGCCATCCTCGATGAATTCGGTGTCGTAGAAATACCGCACAGCCGTCCGCTAGCCGCTACGGCCGGCGGCCAGGACAGGCTCGACGCCCCCCTCCGGTGGCGGCGCGGGGTGTACTTCGCGGTCCAGCAGAGCGTCGACCGCCCGTTCGGTGGGCAGCCGCGGTGTACCGGCAATGGTGTTCTGCAGCCACAGCTTGGCACGCACGACCGGCCGGCGCAGGTAGCGTTCCCGCTCCAGGGCGCGCCGCATCTTGTCCAGCTGCGTCGTGTAACGCCACCGCGCCCACGGCGCGTGCGGACGCGACAAGCGGACCGCTCCGACAAAGAGCAGCACGACGAAGAACATGCCGATCAGACCGGTCCAGACTTTGCCCTTGAGCAGCACCACGAGAGCCAACGGCGGCGTCAGCATCATTCCGATGATCACCGCCGCCCGCATCAGCGTCGAGTGGGTGGTGTCGTGCCAGAGGTTGATGAAGAACATCATGGGGTGCAGACCCAACACCAGCAGTCCGCCGACCGCGACTCCGGCAAACACCGCGTCAACCGACGACCGCCCGTCTTCCTCCCAGTAGACGTCGGACAGGTGCAGGATCAGCGCGTACTCGTCGAGCACCAGCGCAGCCCCGATGCCGAAAAATATTGCAACCACGCTGATCTCAAGCTGATTGCGCTCGAGCGAAAGCGCCACCAATGTCACACCGGACACCATCACCAACACCACTCCCACCACGACATGGTGAATGTGCTTGGACCCGATGTGCACGTTTCGCGGCTCCCACCACTTCGGTGGCCGGCCGGCGGCGGCGCGGTACCGGATGTAGCGAACAAAGGTCCGCGCGATGGCAAACGTCACAATGAACGCGATCAGACACAGCAGCAGGGGCAACCGGCCCCGCCCGATGATGTCTGCCTGCAACCAATGAAGCACCTTAGAAAACGTACGCCCAATGCGGCCGCCACGGCGCTCGGCACGCCAAAAGCACCGATAGTCTGTTCTGCGACATGAGTGCTTGGGGTTCGCCCGACGGGGCCGGTCGACGCGGGCGGACAGCCACCCTTCGATCACTCACCTGGGGCGTTTGCTGTCTGCTGCTTATCGCGGTCGCGGGCCGCGCCGCCTGGAATCTGTACGGGCATTTTCCGTACCGCATCGACATCGATGTCTATCAGATGGGCGCGCGAGCCTGGATGCACGACCGTCCGTTGTACGCCGATGGCGCGCGGTTTCACACCCCGACCGCCAACCTACCGTTCACCTACCCGCCGCTGGCGGCCATCATTTTCTGCCTTTTTGCCTGGTTGGGAATGCCGGCCGCCAGTGTCGCAATCACTACTACGACACTGGGCATGCTGATCGCCTCGATCATGATCGTGTTGACAAGCCTCGACGTCTGGGCTTGTTCGCAAGTGTTGCCGGGCCCGGCATGGTCACGTCGATGCTGGCTCACCCTGGCGGTAGTCGCGGCCGGGGTGATCTGGCTGGAGCCGATCCAGTCAAACTTCGGCTTGGGCCAGATCAACGCGGTGCTGATGACGCTGGTCATTGCCGACTGCCTGCCGCGTCACACCCGGTGGCCGCGCGGATTGCTGCTGGGCGTGGGTATGGGGCTCAAACTGACCCCGGCGGTGTTTCTGCTCTATTTCCTGCTGCGCCGCGACAGGCGGGCGGTGCTGACCGCGCTCGGGTCGTTCGCGGCGGTCACGACGGTCGGTTTCGTACTGGCGTGGCGCGACTCCTGGGACTACTGGACCCACACGGTGACCGAAACCGACCGGATCGGGACGGCCACGCTGAACACCAACCAGAATCTGGCGGGGATGTTGGCTCGCCTCGGCATCGGCGAGCATGACCGCTTGCTGCCGTGGGCGGCCGGCGGCTTGCTGATGCTCGCCGTGACGGTGTGGGCCTGTCGGCGGGTCTTGCAGGCCGGAGAGCCGACGCTGGCGCTGATGTGTATCGCCTTGTTCGAGCTGGTGGTGTCACCCGTGTCGTGGTCACATCACTGGGTGTGGATGCTGCCGGCGGTGCTCGTCGCCGCTGTCCTGGCCTGGCGGCGTCGCAGCGCGGCGTTGGCTCTGGTCAGCGCCGCCGGAATGGGGCTGATGGTCTGGCCGCCCATCGAACTGATGCCCAAAAACCATGAGACGACGGCCACGTGGTGGCGTCAGCTGGTGGGAGCTTCCTACCTGTGGTGGGCACTGGTGGCCATCGTCACCGCCGGAGCAATCTTCGCCATCCGCACCCAGCGGGCGCCGTCGAGTGCCCCGGAGCCCGATCCCGTATTCACGGCGGCCCTGGGCTGAGCAGTACACACAAAATGGGTCAGCGTCGTTCGTTCGGCTGATACCGGGGGACGGTTGCGAACTGGCAAAGTGGGTCGATGCAGCGAAAGGAAGCCGGCGCGGTGGTGACACGCGAAGGGGTCGCACTCAACCATGGATGATCCGCATGGCTGAGTTTCAGAACATCCCACTCTTCCCAGGCGAACAGGTTGTATTCGCTGCCGATTTCACTCCGTCACCGATTCTTCGTGCGAACAAGTCTGGGTTGGTCGTGACCAAACAGCGGGTCGCCGTCGTCCACCCGCAGCACGTGTTCGTTTTCTTCAAAGTCGGGGATGCGGTTCATAGCAGCCCGATAGCGGCAATCGCCGAAGTGACGGTAGGGCGGCTGGTTTCGCAACGGCGCCTGCGCCTAGCCATCTTCGCCGGTCTGTTCGGCACCTTCTTGCTGTTTTCAGCGGCCGGCGGCTTGTCCGGAGGCGGGGCGTTTGGGTCGATAGGCATTTTGTTCGCATTCGCGTGCTACGGGGCAGCGGCGTTTCAGCTATGGCTTGCCCGTCACCTCGGTCTGTCAGTACGCAACTTCGCGGGCGGGACGCTGTCGGTCGCCGCGGATTCAACCGAGTACCAAGCAATGATGCAGGCGGCCAACGCGATTCAGCAGCTGATCCTCAACACCACGCGCGGGTCGGTTTAGCCGCACACGCTCATCAGCGCCCGTGCGGCACTCGCGGCCCCTTCAAATTTTCGAGGGCTGGTTGGCTCCTAATCGGTCACGCGACGAGCCGAGCATGCGCCCCCAATGCAAACGCGACAGCTACTATTGCCGAAATGACTTCGGGAGCTCGCAATTCACGCTTTTCCGTCACCGCTTCAGTCAACCTACGGTGCATACGCCCACCCGAGAAACTTGTCTTGGGAGTCATTTGAATTCAGCGGCACATCACGGATTTTTGGGTTTTGGTAGTAGTTGGCGGTCAGGTATCTGCCATTACCCTCACTGAGCATCACGTGACCATTGCCGTCATCGAAACGGGGATCGCTGGTGAAAACCAGCGCACCGGCCGGGATGTTATCGGCGTTGGTGTGAATCTGGTTTTTTGCTTTGAGGTCGTCGAAAGCGGCGTACGCGGTCGGATACCGGAACGCGTGGTTGTAAGCCTCTTCTACGAACACCTCGCACTGCACTGGATTATCGGGATCGCTGGCCATTTGCTGGCGCGCCCAGGCGAGCGCCTGACTGCCCCGATCTCCACTAGCCGCTAGGGCGGGCGCACCGCCGCTGCAGTCGGGCGTGACGTCGTTGAGCGTTCCCGTTTCGATGTCGACGTCGGGGACGAAGTTATTGTCGGATGTCCTGTACCACAGGTTATCCCAGCCGCCATTGGGAATGTTGAAGCTGAAGAACCCTTTCACCGGTTCTCCACGTTCGGAACACACCAGCGTTAACTTGTCGCCGGGGTTGTACCAGCCTTCCTGCTGTGAGTTCAAACTGGCGTCCGACATGCGCTGAGTCCGCGCCTTGACCGTTGCGATCGGGTCTGCCCACGCCGTCGTTGCGCATTCGACCGACTGGATCATAAGGCCAGAAACCAGTCCAGCTATGGTCAGGCCGAGAACCCCAGGCGCCAGAGCCGAACCCTGCACCGGTGCTCGGTGACTGCACACACGCGACCGCGCGGATACCTTGATTCGCGAATTCATTGATTTTTTTCCCACCTAAATCGTCATTTGATCCGGTCAAATATTAGGTTCACTATCGCCATAAGCCGAAAAGCGGCATGAACCACAGAAATGCGAGGCTGGTCCAGACATAGCCGATGACGAGGCCGGCGATCGCCAATCCCCGGCCCTCCTCGCCGTTGCGATTGATTTGAGCGAGCGCAGTGTGCCCGAAGATGATGCCGAGCGGCGCGAGGAAAAGCGAGCAAACAAGCGCCGCGATCGCCAGTGAATTGGTGGTGCCCGGCAGCTGTTGTCACATCAGTGATGCCACCGGGTAGGGCGGCGCCGGCACGGGTTCATGTATTGCCCCGGCGGGGGCGGCGGGTAGGCAGCCGGTGGCGGATACCCGCTCGTAGGCACGGCGGGATAGGTGACCGGCGGCGGAGTCTTGTAAGGCGCCAGATTGCGGTCACCGACCGTGTAACCCGCACCGAACTTGCTGGGCGAAAGTTTCGGGTGGGCGCCGCCGCTGTGCTGGTCAGTCATCGTCCGTTCGCTGTCCGAATGTGTTGCGCCACTCACCCGTGGGTGAGACGGGCGATTCCGCGATGAACCTGTACGCCGACGTAGACGAGAGACGCCGCGCCGGCGATGTCGAGAAGGAGCTTGATCGCCAGAAGTCCTTTCGGCTCGATATAGGCCGGAAGGAATCGAGCCACACTGTCGATCGCCAACAGAGATGTCCAGATCTGGGCGGCCAGTACTACGGTGCCGACCAAGCAGATTCCGAATTCCAGGAACTGATGCGCCAATTTGGTTGCCATCGCGAGGTACAGGTAGCCAACCGCCACCCACAGGGCGTCGATCACCAGCGTGGCCACTATCGCTGACGGGGTGAGCATCAGGAGGATCGTCACGAACACCGCCACCCCGTAGCTGATGAACACGAACGGATCAGGTGACCGGCGGCGAAAGTTCTCAAACCAAGGCTGCCGGATGAGGTCACCGCGGAGCCCGCGTTCCATCAGCCGGATCACCGGGGACTCGCGGGCGGAGCCCGGCAGATATCTGCCAGATAGCACGCCGGTGCCGTCGGCCACTGGTGTCTGAGCGTTGGGGTACCACACCGGCCCGCCGGCAGCTGCCCCGGCCGCCGTCTCAAAGTAGTCGGCGGCCTGCCGATGATATTCGGCGTGCGGCGTGGTTCGGGAGGGACCGGTGGCCGGCCCCACCACGGGTAAGGACTGCTGTGGCGGCCCGGGCTCGTACGCAGCGCCCCAGGTCGGTTCGTCGTCATTCTCAGTCATGCACGCCTTCCGAAAACCGCATGCGCCGCACGGCTCGGCGCACTTTCGTCACGGAAACCTAACCGGAGCGGCGCCGCGACACCGTTCATCGAAGCTGATTCATCCGTTCGGCGGACACCACCTCGGCCTCACCGCCACTGGTCACCGCAGAGGCAGTCACCGCTTGCCGGCTCGTTGTAGGAGAACTGTTCGCGGGCAACGCTCTGAAAAGATTAAGGACCCACTCAGCGTTTTCGATCGCATAACGTGTCGTGTCGATGCCCGCCGCCGGGAGCGGGGTCCCCTTCGATGAGCGGGTCAACGCCGTGCACGACGTTAATCGCGGTCTCGTCAGTGCATACACCGTGTCGCGGAAACCTTCGGACTGTCCAAGCTGGCCCAGCACCTTCGTTTGCCGGCGAGGTTGCCCATCCGTTGCCACAGACAACGACCATTGGATAAAGTCCGGTTTCAGGCGGGGGGCGTTCACTCGAGCAAACGGGTGTGGCGCCAACTTCAGAGCCGCTTTGACCGACAGGGTGGGTAAGACGTCGACGGCTCGGTGACCGATGCATTTGATTCCGTAGAACGCCGCTTACTGAGTCACTCGCAGCGTCGCCGCGCCCGGGAAATTGGGGGGCGTGAGGCCATGCGCATGTCCGCGGCAGATGTCTAGCGCAGAGTGGCAGGCGACGCCGGTGGCGCCGCCGTCGGCCACCGAAGCCGGAGTGCGAGTCGCAATCATCGACCACCACGACGTGGTGCACGCCGGGGTGCGGGCTTGGTGCGCTGACACGCACCCGTCCATCGCCTTCGTGGGCGAGTTCCGAGAGCCGGCAGCGTTCCTCAAGCGTTATTCCACGCGTTCAGCTGGCCCGGACGTGGTGTTGTTTGACCTGCAAAGCGACGACGATCGGCCGGCTTTCTACACCCTGCAGAATCTCTGCCAGGCCGGCCACCACGTCGTCGTCTACTCCCACCTCAACGCCGACGACGTCATCCTCAAGTCGCTCGAAGTCGGGGCGGTCACCTACCTGACGAAGTCAGAGGGCCGTTCCCACCTCATCGCAGCCATCCACTCCGCGTCGTCGGAGAAGCCGTACGTGGGCCCGCGAGCGGCGAAAGCCTTGCTCAGAGACGGCAATACGCATCGCCCGAAGCTCTCCGAACGGGAGAAAGAGGTGCTGATCGCCTGGTTCCAGACGGGCAGCAAGGAACTGGTCGGTGAGCGCCTCTTCATCGCGCCGAGTACCGTGCGCACCCACCTGCAGCGAGCAAGGGCCAAATACGCGGCCGTCGGCAGGCCGGCGCCGACGAAGTCCGCGTTACTGGCCCGTGCGATCGAAGACCGAATCCTTCGGCTGGCCGACTTGTGATCTCGCGCAAACGACGCAAGGACTAGGAAGGGCTCGACGCATGCGCTTCAATGCGCCGCCACAGTGGCCGGTTCCGCCGGGCTGGTTTCCAGACGCTGCCTGGTCACCCAACCCGTCCTGGCCGCCAGCTCCGCCGGGCTGGCGATTTTTCGTCGACGACACCGCTCCCCACCCGCCCGCGGCCGGCACCCCGTTCTATTTCCCGCAGCGGATGTCCCGGGCGGTCAAAGGCTGGCTGCTGGTCGCGATCGTGGCCGTGCTGGCCTTGGTCGCCGGTGCGGCGGTCGTGTATCACCAGGTGAACCAGCCAACGGTGACCGTCCTGGAACCCGTTGACTCACAAGGCAACGTGGAAAGCGGTTGGGACCTGCACAACAGCCGCTCGAACGACCAGATCGACTGCTCCTTCGGTACGCCATCACCCTACGACAAGACGGCCGGCGTGCGCTTCTGCGGCGCCACCGCCGACTCAGCGGACGCCTGTTGGCCCGCGGCTGACATCGCTCACATGTACTGCCTGCAGGATCCGTTTTCCAACAAGCTGTATTACCTCGGCGCTTCCGGGCTGAACTCGCCGCGCAAAGCCCAAACCGAAGACGCCTATCCGTTGGGGCTATTGCTCGACGACGGAACGCAGTGCCGGGCCCGTGTCGGCGGTGCCTGGGACAGGCCGGATGAGCACCCCGACTGGCTCGGCTACTACGGGTGCCAACCCGACAAAGCCGTTTGGGGCCCATCGAGCCAGGGCATCAAGAAGGGCTTCGGCGGCTGGACCGCCATGGTCGGGTCGATCGACGGACACGGACACATGACCAGTCACCGGGTGGCCAAGGCCTACTACGTGGGAGTCGCCGCGCCCGGTGGCGGAGGAAGCGACAACCGCACCAGCGCACCGGGCGGCACCAACCTGGTCACCAAGTGTGGCCGGGCCCCGGAATTCGTGCCGGAGACCATTCGCGCGGAGTCGGGGGCGCTGGTCATCCACATGAAGATCGTGGCCCACTGCCCCGGCGGTGATGTACTCACCGCACCGAACACCCGCATCAGCGTCACCTCCGACGGCCAAAACATCGCTTCGGGAATGTTCGATCTCTCAGCCAAGCCGATCGTCATCGCCCCCGGCCCCGGTGGCAGCCAATCCGAACCAGAGATCGAGCACGACTTTCGTTTCCCGGTCGGAACCTTTTGGCGGCTGCCGGTGTCCACCAGCGAAATACCGACGAACGGCGCCTCCCAGCAAGGCGACGTCGACCTGAACGCCAAGACATTCGTCGTCAACTGCGACCAATCGGGCTCAACGCAATCGAGTGCGTCAGCTTCTGCCGGCACTTCGTCGTCGAGCACCGCGACCGGCCCGGCGAATCCGCAGACCGGGGATGACGACTCGGCGAGCCTTGACGCGTTACGGACGATCGCCAACGCTGACCGGCCCTTCGTCGCCGGTCACCTCGCCGACCGGTGGGTGCCGCAATTAAGTTCCAAACGGCCCGGCGTCTTCGACGACGGCATCACCTGGGACAACGCCGCGACCTTGCGTGAGCATCTCCAGCTGCGGCTGAACTATCCGGAGGTCCGGCTGCTGTGGTCCGGGGACTGGTCGACGTTCTCCGCACCGGACTTTTGGATCACCATCGCGGGAGTGGTCTTCCCCCATGCCGACGAGGCGCTGGGCTGGTGCCACGACCATAACCTCGATCGCGACCACTGCTACGCGAAGCTGGTGAGTACAACCCACCCCGTCGACGACAGCACCGCCTTCAACCCGTGACCGGGGGCGAAACGCCTAGCCGGCCGCGCTTTCGGGGATGCGGGCAGCCTCGTCCTTGGGGGTGCCCTCCGCCTCCTGACCGTTTTTGACCGTCGCGGCGTAGATGTCGACGTATTCCTGGCCGGACAAGCCCATCAGCTCGTACATCACCTCATCGGCGACGGCACGCTCGATGAAATGATTGCCCGCCAGGCCTTCGAAGCGGGAAAAGTCCATCGGCTTGCCGAACCGAACGGTGACCCGGGCGAACCGCAACAACTTGCTGCCGGGCGGATTGACTTTGTTGGTGCCGATCATCGCGACCGGTATTACCGGAACACCGGTGTGCAACGCCAGCCTCGCCAGCCCGGTCTTGCCCTTGTACAGCCGGCCGTCGGGGGAACGGGTGCCCTCGGGGTACATGCCCAGCAACTTGCCCTCGCCGAGAATCCTCGCCGCAGTGTCCATCCCTGCCTGCGCGCTGTCACCGCTGCTGCGGTCAATCGGAACCTGCCCGGTGCTGCTGTAGAACCAGCGTAAGAAGGCGCCTTTGAGACCCGAACCGGTGAAGTACTCCTGCTTCGCCAAGAAAGTGATCCGCCGTGGTGCGACGAGCGGAAGGTAGAAGCTGTCCGCGACGGCCAGGTGGTTACTGGCCAGGATCGCCGGGCCTGACCGCGGAAGGTTTTCCAGCCCTTCGACTTTCGGCCGTCCGAGCAAGGTGAACAGCCAGCCCATGAAGACGTACTTCATCAGCCAATACCACATGGGCCCTCCCGATCACCGACACCGGATGGTGTTGAAGGACAACTCTACCGACCCGGTCTGGCCGGAACCATAAGTCGTAGCTGAGGAAGTTATTCGTCGACGCTGACCGGGATCGACTGATATCGGTTCTTCGCAGCGCCATTGCCCGCCGGCCCGGCGTCAGCGGCCCCGGCGGATGCGCCGTCCGATGGCGGCGATGCGGGTTCGTCCGCTTTCTTGTCCAAGTCGTCGACGATCGACCGGACCAGCGACAGCAGGGCGACGCTGTGGTCGGCGACGACGGTCAGCATCGGGTGTTGCTCGCCGGTGACCAGCGCGGCCAGCGCACACACCGGGCACCACACTTGCTGGCATTTGCCGGCACCAACGCCGGCCCCCACTCGGGCCGCCGCCGCACGAACCGCCGGATCGATACCATCGAGAACGGACTGCGCAAGCTTCCGCAATTCCGGTCCGATGTCGCGGTGACCATTGCTCACTTCGGCCACACCTCCGGATCCGGTCGAAATCGAACTGTCAACTCAGTGCCTCGAAGGCGCGCGTCGAGCACCCTGCATCGCCGTAGTACCGACGCCAACCGAACCCTGCGCCGCATCCCGCCGGCACCGATGATCAAGTCGTCGTCGACCCGGCCCAGGGTGAGCGCATCGGATTCGAGTTGTGGCAACTCTAGCCGCATCCGGTACACCGAGCCCAGCCCGGACCCCGATTCCAGATCCACCACCGGACGCAGCGGGCCGGGCAGGGCGGATCCGTCGCGCCGCCGGGCAAGGTCGAGCAGTTCACCGAGCGCCTTGGGGCCAATCGGCTCGCCGGCCAGATGCGGAACCAGCAACAGTCCGACATCGCCGATGGTGCCGTCGAGCTGCTGCAGGACCGCCTGCTGCTCGCAGATTCGTTCGGCATACCAGTCGAAGGCCGGGTGGTCCGGCAGATTGCGGTACTCGTAGGAATCGTCGCGCGGAAGGACCTGGTTGACGATCAACTCCTCGACGCGCACGCCCATCAGCGCCAAGGAGCCCAGCGTGCGGACCGCTTCGGCCGCCACCACCCGTTCAGCCGTCAGCACCAGGTGGGCACCGACCAGCGCGCCATCAGCCAGCAGTGCGCTGAGGTGCTCGACGCCGGCACTCATGCGCTCCAGCAGATCCACCACGGCAGCCGAGCGCCCATTCTCGGCCGCTGCGCTCAGCCGCCGATGTCGTGGCCACGCGCGTTCCACGTAGAGGGCGAAGGTAGCGGGTAACGTCAGCATCCGCAGCGCATCGGCGGTGGACGCACAATCGACGACGATGCGATCCCAGCGCCCGGCGCTGACGAGCTCGCCGACCTCATGCAGCCCGAGCACCTCTTGAACCCCGGGCAGCGCCGACAACTCCTCTGGCGCGATCATGGCCAGTTCGGACTCGGGCAGTTGCCGGTCCAGCGCGTCGACGACACCGCTCCAGCGCACTTCGAGCAGCGCTAAGGTGTCCAGGGCCAGCGCGTCAAGGAAGCCGCCACCTGGATCGGCCGCCGCGGTCTCGAGGTCGGCCAGCACTCGCACCGGTTCACGCTGACCGGTAGGGGGAACCGCAACGCCCAGCACGTCGCCAAGGGAGTGCGCCTGATCGGTGGACACCAGCAAGACCCGCTGCCCGGCGCGCGCGGCAGCCACGGCGGTGGCCGCCGCCAGGGTGGACTTTCCTACCCCACCCTTGCCGACGAACAAACTGGTGCGAGCCAGGGCGGGCGCTACCGAATCACTCAGCCTCGACTCGTTTCTTCAGATCCTTCAGCGCGGTATCGGTCAGCCGGCGTTCCGCCTTGCGTTTGAGCAGACCGATCATCGGAATGGCCAAATCGACCGTGAGCTCGTAGGTGACATTGGTGCCAGCACCCTTGGGCGCCAACCGATAAACACCGTCGAGGGATTTAAGCAGGGAACTCGACACCAGCGACCAGCGAACCGAACCCCGGTCTTTGGGCCATTCGTAGGACAGCACCAAAGTGTCTTTGAGCACGTTGGTGTCCAGTACCAGCCGAGCGACCTTCGGGTAGCCATCCGGGTCGGCCTCGAGCACCTCGGCCTCTTTATACTCCGACACCCAGTCGGGGTAGGAGCCGATGTCGGCGATGACCGCCATCACCGTGCCCGGGTCCGCGTCGATGTAGATGGTCTGCGCCGTCTTCTCGGCCACCTGTTGATTCCCTCTCCCCCGCTTGCGGGTCCGGCGGGAGTGCCCCACTTCTTCGCAGAAACGCTACTCCCCGCGCGGTACTTGACCAGTCAAAGCACCGGAGAAACCCCGACCGGGCGGGAGCGTTCCAGCGTCGCTTTGACTTCGAAGGCCATGTTCTTTCCCGCCACTCGGCGACGGTGCGTCAGCTTGGCCAAATTCATCCGGGCCAACTGCCAGGCCGAAACCCCGGACGGCTCGGCGTGCACGAAGTAATGCAGCAGCACGCCGTCCAGCAACGGCTCCAGCCAGACCTCCATCGTGCCCGTCAGCGCGCCGGTCACCGCCCATCTGATGCCCAAGGGACCGCGGTCCTCCACCACGTGCAGCCGCAGGTCAGGCCACCACCGCAGCCAACTCGCCCGGTCGGCGACGGCCTTGCCCACCGCCACCGGGTCACCGGCCACGAACGTCTCGTCGGCGACCTGGATGCTGTGCATCGCCTCAGCTTCACATACGGTCGCGCGGGCGCATACTGTGCCCCGTTGCCGCGTCGTGCCGCTGGCCGCCTCTGTCGGCGCACTTGAATTCGCTGATCACCGGGCCGGTGAGCGCGTGTCAACGCCTGAGCTGGCGGCGGCGGCGGTGCGCGCGGTGGCCAACTACGTCGTCTATGGCAGCGAAGTCGACGACCCCTGCCTCTGGTGCGACCACTTGGCGAACCAAAATCCCATGACGTGCCGCAGCTGAGCCGGCCGGTCCGACTGCGGTTACCAGGCCTGCCGCGTCGCAGCACTAGGCTGGATGGCAACCAGCCGACTGCACCAGAAACCGTCAAGCGAGGTCCAAGCGTGCGTGAGTTCAGCGTTGCCGCCCCGTTCACCGTCGGCGAGCACGACAGTATCGTGACCGCAGTATTTGATCACGAGCGCGACGATCCGGACTTCGCGATTTTTCAACGGCTCGTGAACGGGTCCTGGACCGACGTCAGCTGCGCTGCTGCGGCCGCCGAAATTCGTTCCGCGGCATTGGGTTTGATCGGGCTCGGGGTAGAGGCGGGTGACCGGGTGGCGATCCTGTCGGCGACCCGCTTCGAGTGGGCGATCCTCGACTTCGCGATCCTGTCGGTCGGCGCGGTGACGGTGCCGATCTACGAAACGTCGTCTGCCGAGCAAGTTCGCTGGGTGCTGGAGGACTCCGCGGCGGTGCTGTTGTTCGCCGAAACCGACGCGCACTCCACGATGGTCGCCGAACTCGCCGGCCAAATACCTGAGTTGCGGCGGGTACTGCACATCGACGGACCGGGGCCTACCGCGCTCGAGGTGCTCGCCCGTGAGGGCGCGTCGGTCGATGCGGCCGAACTCACCACCCGGGTCGACGGCATCGGCAGCGCTGGTCCGGCAACCCTGATCTACACCTCCGGCACCACCGGGCGGCCCAAAGGCTGCCAACTCACTCATTCCAACCTGGTGTACGAGATCCGCGGCACCAAAGAGGCGCTTCCGACGTTGCTGACCAAAGGGGAGCGGTTGCTGATCTTCCTGCCGTTGGCCCACGTGCTGGCGCGAGCGCTCACCATGGCAGCGTTCGCGAACAAGGTCACCGTCGGGTTCACCAGCGACATCAAGAACCTGGTGCCGATGCTCTCGGTTTTCAAGCCGACGATCGTGGTGTCGGTGCCGCGGGTCTTCGAGAAGGTCTACAACACCGCCGAACAGAACGCCGACAAAGACGGCAAAGGCCGGATCTTCGAGGCGGCCGCGCAGACCGCCGTTGACTGGAGCAAGGCCAAGAACAGCCGCTTCCCGAGGCTGCGGCCGGGCCTGCGGGCCAAGCACGCGGTGTTCAATCGGCTGGTGTATGGCAAGCTGCGCGCCGCACTCGGCGGCGACTGCCATGCGGCCATCTCCGGCGGCGGCCCGCTGGGCGCCCGGCTGGGCCACTTCTACCGCGGCGTCGGTCTGACCGTGTACGAGGGCTACGGGCTGACCGAGACCAGCGCGGCGATCACGGTCAACCAGATCGACGGGGTAAAGATTGGCACGGTCGGAAAACTGGTGCCCGGCAACAGCATGCGCATCGCCGACGACGGGGAGTTACAGGTGCGCGGCGGGGTGGTGTTCAGCGGCTACTGGCAAAACGACCAGGCCACCGACGAGGCCTTCGACGACGGCTGGTTTAAGACCGGCGATCTCGGCGCGGTCGACGACGACGGCTTCTTGACCATCACCGGCCGCAAGAAGGAGATCATCGTCACCGCCGGCGGCAAGAACGTCGCTCCCGCGGTGCTGGAAGACCAGCTGCGATCGCATTCGCTGATCAGCCAGGCGATGGTGGTCGGCGACGCCAAGCCCTTCGTCGGGGCGCTGATCACCATCGACCCGGAGGCTTTCGACGGCTGGAAGCAGCGCAACGGCAAGGGCGCCGACACATCGGTGGGCGACCTCGCCACCGACCCCGACCTGCTCGCCGAGGTGGACGCGGCCGTCAAACAGGCCAACCAGCAGGTGTCGCACGCTGAGTCGATCCGCAAATTCCGGATCCTGCCGGTCGACTTCACCGAAGACACCGGCGAACTGACCCCGACCATGAAGGTCAAACGCAAGGTGGTGGCCGAGAAGTTCGCCCCCGACATCGAGGCGATATACGACTCGGGCTAACCGGTTGCACGCGCCGAACGTCACGCCAGTGTGGCATTTGGCGCTTTCACGCCTGCAGCAGGCCGGCCAGCCGAGCGGCCAGCGTGTCCCACTGCCACTGCCCCGTCACCCAGTCCCGCCCGGCAGCTCCCATTGATGCCGCGCGGTCGGGTTCGGCCAGCAGCCCGGCGACCGCGTCGGCGACCTCATCCACCTGGCGCCCATCGACGATCAAACCGGTCTTGTTGTGCCGCACGGTTTCCGGGGCTCCTCCCGAGCGGCCGGCGACCACTGGAACCCCGGTCGCCGAGGCCTCCAGGAACACGATGCCCAATCCTTCGACGTCCAGCCCGGCGCCGCGGGTGCGGCACGGCATCGCGAACACGTCGGCCATCGCATAGTGGGCCGGTAGCTCGGCAGTCGGCACGCCGCCGACGAAGGTGACGTACCGGGCTACCCCGCAACGCTCGGCCAGCTGCTGCAATGCCGGCAGGTAGGGGCCGCCGCCCACGATGACGAGTGCGGCGCCGTCCACTCGCTGCCGAATGGACCCCAACGCTCTGATCAGCATGTCCTGGCCTTTGCGCGGCACCAGCCGGGACACGCACATCACCACCGGACGCTGGCCCAGGCGGAACCGGGCCCGCAGGTCGGCGCGGGCGGCCGGGTCGGGGCGGAACCGGTCGGTGTCCACGCCCGGCGGCAGGTGTTCCATCGCGGCGCCGGCCCCGAACGCCGACGCGGTGCGCGCCCGGGTGTAGCGGCTGACGAAGGTCAGGACGTCAGCATTGTCGCCGATGTGACGCAGCACCTTCCGCGCCACCGGGAGCATCGACCAGCCCACTTCGTGGCCGTGGGTGCTGGCCAGCACCCGGGCCGCGCCGGCCCGGCGGGCGCGGGAAGCCAGCAGCGCCAGCGGCGCCGCAGCCCCGAACCAGACGGTGTCGATGCCGTGCGCGGCGATCAGCCGGCGCATCCGGGTGTCGACGACGGGATCGGGAAGCATCAGCGTCCCGGGGTGGCGCACCACCTGGTAACCAGTCGCCCGGGCGTCGAAGGCGTCGGCGCCTTTCCAGTGCGGGGCGTAGACCGTCAGCGCATGCGACCCGCTGCTCGCTATTCGGTCGACGAACTCGCCCAGGTAGGACTGGATACCGCCGGGCCGCGGGGGGAAGTCGTTGGTGACCAGTAGGACCCGGGACACCGGCCCAGGCTAACGGCCCAACCACTGCTGCCAGCGTCCGACCAACTCAGCCGTGTCGGTGCCGAGCACCTCGCGAACAGCGGTCGGCACGTCAGCATGCCCCACACCGCAGGCGGCCTGATACAGCCGGCGCAGCGTCACCGGACCGTAGCTGTCGGCGACGAAGCGGGAAAACCACCATGCCCGGTCGTAAGCCAGTGAGCGCTGCGGGCCGGGCACATCCAGGTCGGCATCCGACGGCAGCGCTGTCGGCAACTGTGCGGGCCTGGGCACCGTGGTCTGCGGCCGGGCGACGAAGTCGGCCACGCCTTCAGTGAGCCAACGGGGCGCATCGACAGCAGTGTCCCTGCGCGCCGCGTAGTGAAAAAGCTCATGGGTCAGCACAATTCGCAGCGATCGCTCGCTCATCGTCGCCGCTGCCGGCGCGAACACGATCCGCTGGCCGGTTGCGGTCCGCCGGGCGGGATCGACGCGGTCGGCGACGGCGATCGCCGCGATGTCTGCCCACTGCGCGGCAGGTCCACCGCCGGCCTCAGCGGCGAACTGGCTGTCCGAGCCGGTGGCGACCACCGTGATATCGCTGGACCAGTCGGCTCCCCAGAAGCTGACCACCGCGTCGACGGCCGAGCCGATGTCGGCTGCCACCCGGTTCAACAGCAACCGGCCGGCAGCACCACCTTGGTTGACCAGGCGGACCGTGCGACCGGCAGCGACGACCAGTGACGGCGCGCTCGATCGGGCGGGATGTGGTGGTGCATCGAGCACCACAGCGATCGCCGCTATCAGTTGGGCGACCAACACGGCCGCCAGCAGCGCCGGCCGTCGTCTAGTAACGGCGCGCGTTGTAGATCGGCCCGGACGAGCCCATCGGTACCACGCGCACCGGCTGGCCGTAGGTCGAGGAGTGAATCATCAAGCCGTCACCCACGTAGATGCCGGCGTGGGAGGCGTCGGAGTAGAAGGTCAGCACGTCACCGGGCTGCAGATCAGACAGCGACACCGGTTGGCCGCCCTGGGCCAGCGCCTGGCTGGAGTGCGGCAGCGCGATGCCGGCTTGCTGGAATGCCCACATCACCAGCCCGGAGCAGTCGAAACCGCCCGGCGCGGCGCCACCCCACACATAAGGCGAGCCGATCTGGGTCAGCGCCGCTTGCACCGCCGTCACACCTTCGCCGGCACCCTCACCGCCGCCGGGAGCCGCGCCGGCGAAGCCCGGTAACCCCGGTAAGCCAAATCCACCGTCGGGTGGCGCGGCGTCGGGCGCCGGTTCGGCGGGACCTGCTGCGCCGGGAGCCAGAGCCGCCGGTGCGGGTGCCGCGGCGGCAAGTGCAGTCGGCGGCGCCGCCGGTCCCGGAGCGGCCAGCGCGGTGCGCTGACCGGGCGTTAGCGCCAGGTACTGCGACTTGACGACCGCGATCTGCAACTGCAGCTGGCTCTGCTTGGACTGCAGAGTTGCCCGGACGGCGGCGGCCTGCTCGGCGGCGGTCCGGGCGTCGGCGGCCGATTTCGCCGATGCCTGCTCAGCCTTCGTCGTCTGGTCCGATGCCGCGCGGTAGCTAGCCATCTGGGTCGACATTTCGGACGAAATCACCCGCTGAACAACCAGCTTGCCGATCAGTTGCTGCGGCGACTCCGCGGTGAGGAATGCATGAATGCCGTCGGTACGGCCACCCATGTACATTGCGGCAGCAAACTCGTTGACCGCGGACTGGAAAGTTGCCAGTCGCGCTTTCGCCGCATCCAGCGCGCCTTGGTCATCGGAATGCTTCTTTTCCGCCGTACGCAGCGCAGCCACCTTCTTGCCGAGGTCGAGCTGAGCGGTATGCATCGCTTCGGTGGTCTGCTCGGCCTGGCGGGAAAGCTCGTTGAGCTTTGCCATCGCGTCGCCCGATGGGTCGGCCAGCACATCGGCGCTCAAAGCACCTGAGATGAATATAAGAAAGCCGGCGGTGGCTGCGACGGCAATTCGATTGGAAATACGTTTAGTCCAGTCTCTGCCGCGGAATCCAGACCCCAAAATTTCGCTTCCTTCAAACGCCCGTCGACGTCACCGCCGAACTTGCCTCAGGTCTCAGACAGGTTACGAAACGGCATCGGTAATGTCCAACAGCGAAATATTAAGAAATCGGCAAGATTCACGCCACGTCGTATTCTCATGCCCCGCCGGGCGTGTGCTTGTGAATGGGCACCAGGCGCAGTCGGGGGGCCAGCCCGGCATCGGCCAGCGTTTCCAGCGCCGCACATTCTTCATCCAGCAAAGTCGCCGGAACACCGAGCAACACGCTGACCACGCACTCGCTGCACGCTGATCCACGCGCCGCGCAGTCGTCGCAGTCGATCACCACCGATCCCGACTCAGGGCGCGGGCCGGTCGGCTCCGCCGGGTCTGACATGCTGATTCTTGCCATCTGACGAGTCCTCTCGCTGCTGTCGGTGCGCCTGCCCGCACGGTAACTGAAGGGACCGACACGTTCTCCGGGCGCGGCCCGAGCACCTCGATCCGCGCCCGGCGTGGGAACCGAAGCATGTCGGTGCGGGTGCTTAACGTCCTCGCCGTGGGCGCGACCGGTGGGACGCAGCTGAGCTTCGCCGAGGGAAACCCGGCGTTCGACGTGTCACTGCGGGAAACCACCTTTATGGTCGTCGACCTGGAAACCACCGGCGGGCGCATGACCGGCACCGCTGGATCAGCGCCGGACGCCATCACCGAGATCGGTGCGGTCAAGGTGCGTGGCGGCGCCGTGCTGGGCGAATTCGCCACCCTGATCGATCCGCAGCGCAGCATTCCGCCGCAGATCGTGCGACTGACCGGTATCACCACCGCGATGGTGTCCGCCGCGCCGACCATCGATGCGGTGCTGCCGATGTTTTTCGACTTCGCCCACGGCAGCGTATGGGTGGCCCACAACGCCCGGTTCGACGTCGGGTTCTTGCGTGCCGCCGCCGAACGTTGTCACATTCCCTGGCCGCAGCCACGGGTCCTGTGCACAGTGCAGCTGGCTCGCCGGGTGCTCAGCCGGGAAGAGGCTCCCAGCGTGCGACTGGGCGCCCTGGCCCGGCTGTTCGCCGTCGCCACCGAGCCCACCCACCGCGCGCTCGACGATGCCCGCGCCACCGTCGACGTATTGCATGCGCTCATCGAGCGGGTCGGCAACCAGGGCGTGCACAGCTACGCCGACCTGCGTTCGTATCTGCCCGGGGTGACCGCCGCCCAGCGCCGCAAGCGGGTGCTCGCCCAGGGGCTCCCACACCGGCCGGGGGTCTACCTGTTCCGCGGACCGGGCGGCGAGGTGCTCTATATCGGCACGGCAAAAGAATTGCGACGCAGAGTGATTCAGTACTTCAACGGCAGTGACCAGCGGGCCCGAATCAAAGAGATGGTCGGGCTGGCCGAGACCGTGGATCACGTGGAGTGTGCGCACGCGCTGGAAGCCGGTGTCCGCGAGCTGCGGCTGCTGGCCGCGCACGCGCCGCCGTACAACCGCCGGTCGAGATTCCCGCACCGCTGGTGGTGGGTGGTGCTCACCGACGAGGCGTTCCCCCGCCTGTCGGTGGTACGCGCGCCGCGGCACCAGCGCGCCGTCGGCCCGTTTCGCTGCCGTGCGGACGCGGCCGAGACCGCCGAGCTGCTGGCCCGATTTACCGGTGTGCGGACCTGCACCGCGCGGCTGGCGCGCTCGGCGACGCACGGTCCGGCTTGCCCACAACTCGAGGTGTCGCCGTGCCCCGCCGCGCGCGACGTCACCCCCGACCAATACGCGCCAGTGGCACAGGGCGCTGTCGCGCTGATCGACGGCCTGGACAACAGCCCCCTCGCGGCGGCGGTGCAGCGGGTCCGTGCGCTGGCCGAGCGCAGCCGGTATGAAAGCGCGGCCCGACTACGCGACCACGCCGCCGCAGCGGTGCAGGTGCTCTGGCGCGGACAGCGCCTGCGGGCGTTGTCCGCGGTCAGCGAGCTGGTGGCCGCCGCGCCCGACGGCGCCGGCGGCTGGCAGCTCGCGGTCATCCGCCGCGGTCAGCTCGCCGCGGCCGGCACGGCCGGGCGCGGCGTGCCGCCGATGCCGGTCGTCGACGCGCTGTGCGCGGCCGCGCAGGCGATCCTGGCACATTCGGCTCCGCTCGGCGGAGCGCTGGTCGAGGAGACGGCGCTGATCGCGCGGTGGTTGGCAGGACCCGGCGTGCGCATCGTGCGCGTCGGCTGCGACGACGCCGACACCGGCGAGGCAGCGGGCTGGGCGTCCCCGCTGCGGTCGGCGGGGCCGTGGGCGGCGTGGGCCGACGCGGCCCGCTCGGCCCGACTGGCCGCCGAGCAGGCCGTCCGCGACTGGGATTCAGAGCTGCTGGGAGAACCGCGCCCACCGCGCGAGCAGCTGTTCGGCCGCGCCGGTATCGATCGCGGCGCCGGCGCGCTGCAGCCCGTCCTCCCACGCCGGCAACCATTCGGCGCGGCTGGATAGTCCGCTGTGCGCAACGATCGCGCCGGCGGCGTTGAGCACCACGGCGTCGCGGACCGGTCCCTGGGTCCCGGCCAGCACCGAACGTGCTTCGGCCGCATTGCTTTCCGCGTCGCCGCCTTGCAAATCGGAAAGCGTGGCACGCGGGAACCCGAAACCGGCCGGGTCGAAGGTCAGTCGGTCGACGGTGCCGGCCTGCACCCGCCAAATCGTGCTCGTCGTCGTGGTGGTCAGCTCGTCGAGTCCATCGTCGCCGTGCACCACCAGCACGCTGGACCGCCGCGCGGCGAACACCGAGGCCATCACCTCGGCCAGATCGGCGAACGCGCAGCCGATCAGCCCCGCCCGCGGACGGCCCGGATTCGTTAGCGGCCCAAGCAGATTGAACACCGTCGGCACCCCGATCTCGCGCCGGGCCGCCGACGCGTGCCGGAACGACGGGTGGAACTGCGGGGCGAAACAGAACCCGATCCCGACTTCGGCGACACTGCGGGCCACGTCGTCGGGCTGCAGGTCGATGCGCACCCCGAGCGCCTCGAGGGTGTCGGCGCCGCCCGACAGCGACGACGACGCCCGGTTACCGTGCTTGACCACCGGCACGCCGGCGGCAGCCACCACGATCGCCGCCATCGTGGACAGGTTGACGGTGTTGACGCCGTCGCCGCCGGTGCCCACCACGTCCACGGTCTCGACGCCGATCCGGTCAGTCGGCAGCGGGTGCGCGTGGCGGAGCATGACGTCGGCCAACGCACCCACCTCGGCCGCAGTGGGGACCTTCATCCGCATCGCCACACCGAACGCGGCAATCTGCGCCGATGTCGCAACACCGGTCATGACCTGTTCCATGGCCCAGGCGGCCTGGCCGAAAACCAGGTCCCGCCCGGCGGTCAAACGCCCCAGGACCTGCGGCCACGAGTGGTCAGCAGACGGCCCCGACCCGGCTGCGCCGCCGGCGGAAAAGGCAGAGGACACGGCCACGCGCCGATGGTCCCACGGAATTGGCGCCCCGAGTGGAGATCATCAACTACAAAGCGTCATACTTGCGGATGTGACCAGCGCTGTGGGGACCTCGGGTACTGCGATCACGTCGCGGGTGCACTCGCTGAACCGGCCCAACATGGTCAGTGTCGGCACCATCGTCTGGCTGTCTAGCGAACTGATGTTCTTTGCCGGCCTATTCGCGATGTACTTCACAGCGCGGTCGCAGGCCGGCGGCAACTGGCCGCCCGCGCCGACCGAACTGAACCTGTACCAAGCTGTTCCGGTCACGCTGGTGCTGATCGCCTCGTCGTTCACCTGCCAGATGGGCGTGTTCGCCGCCGAACGCGGCGACGTGTTCGGGTTGCGCCGCTGGTATGTGCTCACTTTTCTGATGGGCTTGTTCTTCATCCTCGGTCAGGCGTACGAGTACTACCAGCAGGTCAGCCACGGCACCACGATTCCCGGTAGCGCCTACGGCACCGTGTTCTACCTGGCCACCGGTTTTCATGGGCTGCACGTGACCGGCGGTCTGATCGCCTTCATCTTCCTGCTCGCGCGAACCACGATGAGCAAGTTCACCCCGGCGCAGGCGACCGCCAGCATCGTCGTCTCCTACTACTGGCATTTCGTCGACATCGTGTGGATCGCGCTGTTCGCCACGATCTACTTCATCCGATGAGCGAGCGTGAGGCGAAAAGGAGTGCTCGGTTGAAGAGACTGGGGTTGAGCCGGTTGAGCGAGCGCTCGCGCCGGCGTTTCCGGCGCCGACTGTCCGCCGGCTTGCTGCTGGTCGTGGCGCTGACCATCGCCGGCGGACTGGCCGCTATCTTGACGCCCAAGCCTCAGGTGGCCGTCGCCGACGATTCCAAGGACGCGCAGCTGCGCACCGGCAAGCAGCTGTTCGAGACCTCCTGCGTCACCTGCCACGGCGCCAACCTGCAGGGTGTCCAAGACCGCGGGCCCAGCCTGGTCGGTGTCGGCGAGGCAGCCGTCTACTTCCAGGTCTCGACCGGCCGGATGCCGCTGGTACGCGGCGAGGCCCAGGCGCCGCGCAAGGACCCGATCTACGACGACAAGCAGATCGACGCGCTGGGCGCCTTCGTTCAGGCCAACGGCGGCGGTCCGACCCTGGTCCGGGACGCCGACGGCAGCCTCGCGCAGGCCTCGTTGCGCGGCAACGACCTTGGCCGCGGTGGCGACCTGTTCCGGCTGAACTGCTCGTCGTGCCACAACTTCACCGGCCGGGGTGGGGCGCTGTCCTCGGGTAAGTACGCTCCCACCCTGGACCCCGCGAACGAACAGCAGATCCTCGCCGCGATGCGAACCGGCCCGCAGAACATGCCGAAGTTCTCCGACGGCCAACTGTCGCTGGATGCGAAGAAAGACATCATCGCCTACATCAAGACCGTCAGCGAGGAACGGCAGCCGGGCGGCAGCGGCCTGGGCGGGTTCGGCCCGGCACCCGAAGGTATGGCGATGTGGATCATCGGCATGGTCGCCGTCATCGGCGCGGCACTGTGGATCGGGGCACGAACATGATCGGGGCGCTAAATGACTCGCGCCGCGACAATCTAACGGGAGCGATGAGGTGGGGGCACCTCCTGCTTGCGGGGGAAGAGCGGCGCAAATGACTGACGTCAACGACCCGGTCGGCGCCGACACCGACGCCGCACCCGCGAAGGAGCCGGACGAGGCGACGCTGAACGCGATGTCGCGGGAGGAACTCGTCGAGCTCGGTGGCCGGTTGGACGGCGTGGAGATCGTCTACAAAGAGTCGCGATGGCCGATTGAAGGCACCAGGGCCGAGAAGCGGGCCGAACGCCAAGTGGCGATCTGGCTGCTGCTGGCCGGGTTTTTCGGGCTGGCCTTGCTGCTGGTGTTCCTGTTCTGGCCATGGGAATACAAGCCGCTGCAAGCTGAAGGCAGTCTTTTCTACTCCCTCACCACGCCGCTGTACGGCCTCACCTTCGGGCTGTCGATCCTTTCGGTAGCCGTGGGAGCGGTGCTCTACCAGAAGAAGTTCATCCCCGAAGAGATCTCCATTCAGGAACGGCACGACAACAGGTCGCCGGCCATCCACCGCAAGACCGTGGTCGCGAACCTATCCGATGCGTTCGAGGGTTCAACGATCCGGCGGCGCAGGCTGATCGGGATGTCTTTGGGCATCGGGCTCGGTGCCTTCGGGCTGAGCACCTTGGTGGCATTCATCGGCGGGCTGATCAAGAACCCGTGGAAACCGGTTGTCCAGACCGCCACCGGCAACAAGGCGGTGTTGTTGACGTCCGGCTGGACCCCGATGTTCCCCGGCGAGACCATCTTTTTAAGCCGCGCCACCGGTCGCCACGGTGGGCCCCCGTTCGTAAAGATCCGCCCAGAAGACCTCGAATCCGGCGGCATGGAAACGGTGTTCCCGTGGCGGGAGTCCGACGGTGACGGCACCACACCGGAATCGCACGAACGGCTGTCGGCGATCATGATGGGCGTTCGCAACCCGGTGATGCTCATCCGCATGCGCCCGAACGACATGGCCAAGGTCGTCAAACGAAAAGGCCAGGAAAGCTTCAACTTCGGCGAGTATTTCGCCTACACCAAGGTGTGCTCCCACCTGGGCTGCCCGGCGTCGCTCTATGAGCAGCAGTCCTACCGCATCCTGTGCCCCTGTCACCAGTCGCAGTTCGACGCATTGCACTATGCCAAACCCATATTTGGTCCCGCGGCTCGCGCGTTGGCGCAGTTGCCGATTACCATTGACGCCAACGGGCACATGGTCGCCAACGGCGATTTCATCGAGCCTGTCGGCCCGGCGTTTTGGGAGCGTAAGACGACATGAGTCTTATTCCGAAGGTGGACGTGGGTGCGGCGCTGGCTCGGCAGGCCGACGACATCGACACGCGCTATCACCCGGCGGCGGCGGTGCGCCGGCAGCTGAACAAGGTGTTTCCGACGCATTGGTCGTTTCTGCTGGGTGAGATCGCGTTGTACAGCTTCATCGTGTTGTTGCTGACCGGGGTGTATCTGACGTTGTTTTTCGACCCGTCGATGGCTGAGGTCACCTACAACGGGATCTATCAGCCGTTGCGTGGTGTGGAGATGTCCAAGGCTTATGAGTCGGCGCTGAACATTTCCTTTGAGGTGCGCGGTGGGTTGTTCGTGCGCCAGGTGCATCACTGGGCGGCGTTGATGTTCGCTGCGGCGATCATGGTGCATTTGGCGCGTGTGTTTTTCACCGGGGCGTTTCGCCGGCCCCGGGAGGCCAACTGGGTGATTGGGTCGCTGTTGTTGATCCTGGCGATGTTCGAGGGCTATTTCGGCTACTCGCTGCCCGACGACTTGCTGTCCGGGATCGGGCTGCGCGCGGCATTGTCGTCGATCACGTTGGGCATGCCGGTGATCGGTACCTGGTTGCACTGGGCGCTGTTTGGTGGCGACTTCCCATGTGGAGGTGTGGGATACAACTGCGCCGAGGGCGGCATCCTGATCCCGCGGCTCTATGCCCTGCACATTCTGCTATTGCCGGGCATCATGTTGGCGTTGATCGGTATCCACCTGGCGCTGGTGTGGTTTCAAAAGCACACCCAGTTCCCCGGTCCGGGGCGCACCGAGACCAATGTGGTCGGGGTGCGGGTGATGCCGGTATTCGCGGTCAAATCCGGTGCCTTCTTCGCGATGACCGTGGCCATCCTGGGCCTGATGGGCGGGCTGCTGCAGATCAACCCGATCTGGAACCTGGGCCCCTACAAACCTTCCCAGGTTTCCGCGGGCAGCCAGCCGGACTTCTACATGATGTGGACTGAAGGGCTGGCCCGCATCTGGCCGCCGTGGGAGTTCTATTTCGGCCATCACACCATTCCGGCCGCGGTGTGGGTGGCCACGCTGATGGGTGTGATCTTTGTGCTGCTGACGATTTACCCGTTCTTGGAGAAGCGGTTCTCCGGTGATTATGCTCACCACAATCTGTTGCAGCGGCCGCGTGACGTGCCGGTGCGTACCGCGGTGGGCGCCATGGCGATTGCGTTCTACATGGTGCTCACGTTGAGTGCGATGAACGACGTCATTGCCTACAAGTTCGACATCTCACTGAACGCCACGACCTGGATCGGGCGCATCGGCATGGTGGTGTTGCCGCCGCTGGTGTACTTTGCCGCCTACCGCTGGTGTGTCGGGCTGCAGCGCAGTGACCGGTCGGTGCTCGAGCACGGCATCGAGACCGGCATCATCAAACGGCTGCCGCACGGTGCCTACATTGAGCTGCACCAGCCGCTGGGCCCGGTCGACGAGCATGGCCATCCGCTGCCCCTGCCTTATCAGGGCGCGCCGGTCCCCAGCAAGATGAACCGGCTGGGCTCGGCGGGCTCACCGGGCTCCGGCAGCCTGCTGCGCGCTGACCCGGTCGCCGAGGACGCCGCCCTGCGCGAAGCGCAGCACGCCGGCGAACAACGCGCGATGCTGGCGCTGCGCGAGCGCCAGCACGGCGCCAACGGCTCGACAAACGGCCACCACAACGGCTCGTCGAACGGCGAGCGCGAGGGGCACTAGTCGCTGAGCACGCGGTGGGTCTGCCGAAGATGCCACCACACCAGCACCGGCATGCTCGCGGTGACGACCCCGGCCACACCGTAGCCGGTCCAGGCCAGCCCATACCGTCCCACGGCCATCAGGTAGGTCGCCCCCGCCACCGCGATCAGCGCCCCTCCCATAACGGCCAGCAGGCTGACGGCGCCGCGCAACCAAATCCGGTCCAGGTCCGCGTCCGACAGCGGGGCTGACGACCCGAGCGACGGGATCCGCTCGGTGCTGCCAAGCTCTGCTGCCGCCAGTGTCGGCGTTGGGTAGCCGGGCGCGGTCGGCTCCTCACCTGTGCGGCGCGCCGGCGTGCCGGCCGACCCAGCGGCAAACCTGGCCTGGTTGGTTCGCCGCGCGCGTAGCAGGACGGGGATCGCACCGGCGATGACCAACGCCGACACGATGATGACGGCGTACAGGAACCCGGGTGTGTGCTGGCTACCCGCCGACCTGCTGAACCCGCGATTCAGCTCCGCCAATGCCACCGCGGCGGCCACCCCCATGCCCACCAGTACCAACCAGACGCCGGCGCACACGCCGATCAGAACCCGATCGGCTGTAAGCGGCGACAGCCCCGCCCCCTCGCGCCGGCCCGCAGAGAACCTGTCGGCCATCAGCAACTCGTCTGCGCTGCGTTGCTGGCGCTGGAAGCCAGCACCGTTCCGTCGCTGGCGGTGATCGAGCAGTTGAGCCGGCTGTTTCGCAACAGGCTGGACGCCTGCACCGACCCGACGTCCGACGTGGAGATCGGTGTCAGCGTGATCGACCACGGGATCGGCACGTTGGGCAGCGTCCGCCGCTGCCCGGACGCGTCGACATAGGTGATCGTGATGATGTCGAAGGGCGCCTTGGTGCCGGTCACCGAGTAGGTGATCTGCTTCGGGCCGGCCGGAGTGGTCGGCGTGGGCGGCGGTGGTAACGGGGGGGCCGCGGCTGTGGTGGTCGCCGGGGGTGCGGACGGCTCCGGTGCAGGCGGCTCGCTGGGCGGCGGCGGCAATGGCTCGGCCGTCTCCGTCGACGAGGAGGGCGGCGGCGGTTCGCTGACAGGCGGCGGCGCGGGCGACGGCGACGTGGTGGTCACGATGATCTCGTCCTGGAACGGCGGCGTGGACGGGCCGGCCGTCGGTGGCGTGGCCAACTTGCTGGTGTCGGTGCGGGCGAACAGCAACGACACCGATACCACCAGGGCGATGGCAGCCAAGATGGCTGCGACGCCGACCAGCCAGGGCCAACGCGGCGGGCCGTCCTCCTCGTCTTGGTCGGCTGCGTCGTAGCTGTCGTAGTCGTAGAGGTCGAGATCGACCGGCACATAGGGCCCGCTGCTGAACTGTTCGGACTCCGGAGCCGAATAGGCCTGCGAAAAGGCGTCGGTTTCGCCGGCCTGCTTCGCCTCGTCGGCCGCTTTCCGGTCGCCGCGGCCGGGGTGGACGTCAGGACCTGGTTCGCCGCTGAGTTCGTGACCGGGATCCAGATCTTCGAAGTCCGCTCCCGGCGGATTCGGCCCGCTCATGTTCGCCTATCCTGTTCCACTCACATCACCAGCGTGCGGCACCGGGGCTGTCGTGCCAGCCGCGCAGCGAGGTTTCCATTGTGCATCGGCAACCCTACCCAACCCGATTTGGCATTCGACTTGTGGCGAACTGGCCGCGGATCGACTGGTGCCTTGATTGTGACCTTGTCGGTGACCGCCGCCGCAGCTCAGTGCTTCTCGGGACCGACGTAGTACTCGAAGACGAGGCCGGCAGCCGAGGCCAGGATGAAGACCACGCCGGCGAAAATCAACCACGGCAGCCACAGCGCGATGCCGACAGCAGCCACCGCGCCGGACAGGGCGATCAATATCGGCCACCAGCTGTGCGGGCTGAAGAAGCCCAGTTCGCCTGCGCCATCACTGATTTCGGCGCCCTCGTAGTCTTCGGGCCTGGTGTCGAGCCGGCGTGCCACGAACCGCAAGAAGGTTGCGATGATCAGCGCCATGCCAGCGGTGAGCCCCAGCGCGGTGGTGCCGGCCCACTCCAGGCCGCTGGGGGCGAAGAAGGCGGTCAGCACGCCGTACAGCACGGTCGCCAGCACGAAAAACGCGGCGATGAACTCGAACAACCTGGCTTCGATGTGCATTGGGCGTTTCCTACTTGCTCGCGATCTCGGAATGCTCGCCGCGGCGGGTGTCGAAGGGGTGCGTGGTCACCGCGAGCGGCGGCTGGTGGATCACCTGCAGCGCTTGAGCGTTGGTCTTGCCGGCTCTCCGTTGGTCCAGATATGCCTTGAAATCGTTGGGCCCCACCACGCGCACTTCGAAGTTCATCATCGAGTGATAGGTCCCGCAGAACTCGGCGCAGTGCCCTACGAACGCACCGGTCTTCTCGATTTCGGAGATCTGGAAGACGTTCGTGGTGGCGTTGGCCCGGGGGTCGGGAAACACGTCGCGCTTGAATAGGAATTCGGGCACCCAGAAATTGTGAATGACGTCATCTGAGGCCAGCTGGAATTCGATGCGCCTGTCGGTCGGCAGCACCAGGATCGGGATCTCGGTACTGGTCCCCACCGTCTCGACCGTGTCGAAGTTCAGATAGGTGCGGTCCTCGGTATTCAGCCCCCGGATAGGGCCGACCCGCTCCTCGCCGCGTTTGTCGACGCCTTCGGGCTTGGACACCATCGCCTGCTTGCGCGCCAGGTCTGCGCCGTCAAAATGGTATGTGCCGTCTTTGAAGTTGACTTTCTGGTATCCGAACTTCCAGCCCCATTGGAAGGCCGTGACGTCGACGACGACTTCGGAACCGGATTTGAGCGCCAGCATCTTCTCCTGCACCACGATGGTGAAGTAGAAGAGCACCGAGATGATCAGAAACGGGGTCACGGTGAGGACCAACTCGAGCGGCATGTTGTAGCCGAACTGGCGAGGCAGATCCGTGTCGGTTTTCTTCCTGCGGTGAAAGGCAGAGGACCAGAAGATCAGACCGAACACGATGCCACCGATCACCAGCGAGGCGATCACCGCTCCGATGAACAACTCCCGATTGATCTTCGCCTCCGGGGTAATGCCCTTGGGCCAGCCCAGAGCCATCGCATCGGCCCAGCTGCAACCGCTCAGGGTGACCGCCAGCGGGCCCAGAATGGCGGCCAGTATCAGCAGCCGGCCGGGCCCCCGACGCTGAGACGAACGGCCTGGACCGCACGGTGTCACGGTGTCGCCTCCTGTGTCACAAGCTGCAGCAATCGAATACTACGCAGCGTAGACCACGCGGTGCGGCTGCCGCTCTGCGGCATACTTGACCCAATGTGTGGACTGCTGGCCTTCGTCGGTGCCGCGGGCCGCGAATCCGCCGAGGCCGTCGGTGCTGCGTCGCACCTGATGCGCCATCGGGGCCCCGACGAGCCGGGCACCTGGGTCGACGGGCCGGTGGTGTTCGGGTTCAACCGACTGTCGATCATCGACATCGCGCACTCGCGTCAGCCGTTGCGGTGGGGACCGCCAGAGACGCCCGAGCGGTACGTGCTGGTGTTCAACGGCGAGATCTACAACTACGTCGAGCTGCGCGCGGAGCTCACTGCGACGCACGGGGCCGTTTTCGCCACCGACGGTGACGGCGAATCGATCATCGCCGCCTACCACTACTGGGGCACCGACGCGTTGGCGCGGCTGCGGGGCATGTTCGCGTTCGCGCTGTGGGACACCGTCACCGGCGAACTGCTCTGCGCTCGGGATCCGTTCGGTATCAAGCCGCTGTTCATGGCGACCGGCCCCGGCGGCACGGCGGTAGCCAGCGAGAAGAAATGCCTACTGCAACTGGCTGACCTGGTGGGGTTCGACTGCCGCCTCGATCCGCGGGCCGTGCAGCACTACACCGTCCTGCAGTACGTTCCCGAGCCGGAAACTTTGCACGCCGGCATTCGCCGGCTGGAATCCGGTTGCTACGCCCGGATCCGGCCGGACAACGCGCAGCCCGGGATCGTGCGCTACTTCGTGCCCCGGTTTGCCGCCGTGCCGATCACCCGCGGAAGCGAGCAGGAACGCTACGACGAGATCACCGCGGTGCTCGAGGATTCGGTCGCCAAGCACATGCGCGCCGACGTCACGGTCGGCGCGTTCCTGTCCGGCGGTATCGACTCCACCGCGATCGCCGCGCTGGCCATCCGCCACAATCCGCGGCTGATCACCTTCACTACCGGCTTCGAACGTGAGGGGTTCTCCGAGGTCGATGTAGCGGTGGCGTCCGCCGAAGCGATCGGCGCCCGGCACGTGACCAAAGTAGTAAGCCCGCAGGAATTCGTCGCGGCGCTGCCCGAGATCGTCTGGTATCTCGACGAGCCGGTGGCCGACCCGGCACTGGTGCCGCTGTTCTTCGTAGCCCGCGAAGCCCGCAAGCACGTCAAAGTGGTGCTTTCCGGCGAAGGCGCCGACGAACTGTTCGGCGGCTACACGATCTATCGCGAACCGTTGTCACTCAAACCATTTGACTACTTGCCGAGGCCGCTGCGCCGCTCGATGGGCAAAGTGTCCAAGCCGCTGCCGGACGGTTTGCGCGGCAAGAGCCTGCTGCACCGCGGATCGCTGACGTTAGAGGAGCGGTATTACGGCAACGCCCGCAGTTTCTCCGACGAGCAACTGCGGGCGGTGCTGCCCGGCTTTCGGCCGGATTGGACCCATACCGACGTGACGGCACCGGTGTACAGCGAATCCGCCGGCTGGGACCCGGTGGCCCGCATGCAGCACGTCGACTTGTTCACCTGGCTCCGGGGCGACATCCTGGTCAAAGCGGACAAGATGACGATGGCCAATTCGCTGGAGCTGCGAGTGCCGTTCCTGGACCCAGAGGTGTTCGCGGTGGCCGCCCGCCTGCCACACACTGCGAAGATCACCCGGACCACGACTAAATACGCGCTGCGGCGCGCGCTGGAACCGATCGTGCCAGCTCATGTGCTCAACCGGCCCAAATTGGGTTTCCCGGTTCCCGTCCGGCATTGGTTGCGCGCCGGTGAGCTGCTGGAGTGGGCCTATTCGACGGTGAACGCCTCTGCCGCCGACGAGTTCGTCGACCTGCCTGCGGTGCGTCGGATGCTCGAGGAGCATCGTTGCGGCACAACAGATCACAGCCGGCGACTGTGGACGGTGCTGATTTTCATGCTGTGGTATGCGATCTTCGTCGAGCACAGTGTGGTGCCGCAGATAGCCGAGCCGCACTACCCCGTGCAGCTGTAGGGCACTTACCCGCGGTGTTCGCCGGGCCCTGCCCGGCCACCAGACGCAAAATCGCCTTCTCATCGGCGTGTCGCGGCAACTCTGCGTCTGGTCGTCAGCGTTGGTTGTGGCCGAGATCAGGCAAGCGCGCCGGCGATCTCCTGCGCGGCCTGGGCGCCGTAAGCGCCGGCCAGCCTGTTCACCGCGTCCTCGCGATCCCAGTCCCACTCCTGGGTGCCTGTCGACTCCAACACCAGCACCGCCACCAGCGACCCCAGCTGGGCCGACCGTTCCAGGCTCAGGCCCGCGCTGCTGCCGGTCAGGAAACCGGCGCGAAAGGCGTCACCCACGCCCGTCGGGTCGACCTGGCTATTCTCCGGCACTACGTCGACATGGATGCTGGTGCCGTCGCGGTCCACGATGTCCACGCCCTTGGCGCCCAGCGTCGTCACCCGCAGCCCGACCTGCGACATCACGTCGGCCTCCGTCCAGCCGGTCTTCGACAGCAGCAGATCCCATTCGTAGTCGTTGGTGAAAAGGTAGGTGGCGCCGTCGATGAGCTTGCGAATCTCGTCACCGCTCAGCCGCGCCAGCTGCTGCGACGGGTCGGCGGCGAACGCCAGACCCAGCTTGCGGCATTCTTCGGTGTGCAAGAACATCGCTTCGGGATCGTTGGCCCCGACGATGACCAACTCGGGGGTTCCGGCCGCTGACACCATGTCGGCAAGCGAAATGTCGCGGGCCTCCGACATGGCCCCGGGGTAGAACGACGCGATCTGCGCCATCTCCAAGTCGGTGGTGCAGACGAACCGGGCGGTGTGCGCGGTGCTGGAGACCAGCACGTTGTCGCAGTTGACGCCGTGCGATTGCAGCCACTGGCGGTATTCGCCGAAGTCGTCGCCGACGGCGCCGACCAGCACCGCATCCCCCCCAAGCACACCGATGGCGTAGGCGATGTTGCCGGCCACACCGCCGCGGTGGATCACCAAGTCGTCGACGAGGAAGCTCAGCGACACTTTTTGCAGGTGGTCGGCGAGCAGCTGTTCGGAGAACCGGCCAGGGAACCGCATCAGATGGTCAGTGGCAATGGACCCGGTCACCGCAATCGTCACGAAAACTCCACCCTTCATTGAACGAGCTCGGCCAGCAGCTTACCCAGCAGGCGCCGCCGTCACACCGTGGGCGATGCCCACCGTGCGATAGCCTCTGCCTAGAGCCTTGAGGACGTCGATGCTTTTGACCACACCGTTTGGTCGTCCCGCCCCCACCGTAGGAGAACCCGTATGGCCGGTCCGCGTACGCCCGACCATGGTTTTGCCGCTCACGGCCCGCCCTATACCGACCCCCACCCCAGTGGACCCGCGGCCCTGACCGCCGCCTATCCGGGGCAGCTGCCGCCGCCGGTGCCCTACCCCCAGCGGCAGCGGCGACGTGTGGTCATCATCACCGTGGCCGCACTGGTCCTGGTCGCCGCGATGACGCTGGCAATCTGGTACGGGTCGCAGCAAGGCCGGTCCAGCGCCGGCGGCACGTTGTCCGATGCGACGGCCAAGGTGGCGATTCAGGATTACCTGACGGCCCTTGAGAACCGGGATACCGAAACGGTCGCCCGCAACATGTTGTGCGGAATCTACGACGCCGTGCACGACCGGCGGTCCGATAAGGCGCTGGCCAAGTTGAGCAGCGACGCGTTCCGCAAACAGTATTCCCAGGCCGAGGTGACGTCGATCGACAAGGTCGTCTACCTGTCCAGCTATCAGGCGCAGGTGCTGTTTTCGATGCGGGTGAAGTCTCCCACCGGGTCGGCGCGCGACCAGGTCCAGGGGCTTGCCCAGCTGCTCACCCAGCACGGCGACGTTCTGGTGTGCTCCTACATGCTGCGCACGGCCGGGGCTTACTAGCGCAACAGCGGGCCCGTTAGTTGAACGAGTCGCCGCAGGCGCAAGAGCCGCCGGCGTTTGGGTTGTCGATGGTGAAGCCCTGCTTCTCGATTGTGTCGACGAAGTCGATCGAGGCCCCTTGCACGTAGGGGGCACTCATCCGATCGACCGTCAACGTCACACCGCCGAACTCCGCGGTCAGGTCGCCATCCAGCGTGCGGTCGTCGAAGAAGAGGTTGTAGCGCAATCCGGCGCAGCCGCCCGGCTGGACCGCGATGCGCAGCGCCAGGTCGTCGCGTCCCTCCTGGTCCAGCAGTGATTTCGCCTTAGCAGCGGCGGCGTCGGTCAAGATCACACCGTGGGTGGTGGTGGTGGTCGACTCGCCCTGAACGGTCATTGCTTCTCCCCTACAGTCTTCATCGCGTACCGGGCCTCACCTCCGGTGAACGCCCACCTGTTCAACGGTACCTTGTCCTGCCGCTATTCCCCCAACATCACCGCTGCCCGGGCCGTCATGCCGGTGAGCTGGCGGGCGGCGTCGGCCATGGCCGATTGCGCCGAGCCGGCGTAGTCGACAAGCGAGTACGCGGCGATCCCGGCGGCGCGCAGGGCGGCCTCGTCGAGGCACACCTGTCCGGCCAGCACCAGCAACGGCACGCGCCGCGAGCGGGCGGCTGCCGCCAGTGCGCCGATCACCTTGCCCTGCAGTGACTGTTGGTCCAGTCGGCCTTCACCGCTGAGGATCAGGTCGGCAGCAGCGACGTCGCCTGCCAGGTTGGTGTGTTCGGCGATGACGGCGGCGCCGGACGCGCGCCGCCCGCCCAGCGCGAGCAGGGCGGCGCCGATCCCGCCCGCGGCGCCGGCGCCGGGTTCGGCGCTCACCGTTTGTCCCACGGCCCGATCGAGTTCGTGGCCCCAGCCTTCCAGCCGCCGTTCCAGCAGGTCCACCGTGCCCGGGTCGGCTCCTTTCTGCGGCCCGAATATCCGCGCAGCGCCGCACGGGCCGAGCAGCGGGTGTTCGACGTCACTGGCGGTGATCAGTTCCACCCCTGCCAGCCGCCGCCGGCCGGCGGCCAGGCCGCCCAGTTCGTCGACCAGCCCCCGACCGCCGTCGCTGCTGGCGCTGCCGCCCAGCCCCACGACGATCCGCCGCGCCCCGGCGTGCAGTGCGGCGAGCATCAACTGGCCCACCCCCGCGCTGTGGGCGCCCAGCGCGGTTCGCGGCGTCGGTGGCCCGCCCAACAGATGCAGGCCGCAGGCTTGCGCGCACTCCAGGTATGCCGTCGCCGACGTCTGGTCGAAAAGCCACTCGGCCTCGACGTCGGCGTTCAGCGGTCCAGACACCCGCAGCCGGCGCAGCTCGCCCAGCCGGGCCGACAGCACCGCGACGAAGCCGGGGCCGCCGTCAGACTGCGGAGCGCTGACGCACAGATCGCCGGGCCGGGCCCGGTGCCAGCCGGTGCCGATCGCCGCGGCGGCCTGCACCGCGGTCAGGCTGTCGCCGTAGCTGTCCGGAGCGACGAGCACCCGCAGCGCCGCCGGGCGCACCTCCGCTTCGGCGCCACTCACCCAGCAAGCGTAGGACCAGCGCCGGGAAGTAGCCTGGCGGTTGTGAAGCTGCTGGGCCGTAACAAAGGCAACGTCGACGACGACGGTGACGACGACACCACAGCTGCGGTAGCCGGTTCCGGGCCGGCCCTATCGGCCGGGGGTGCTGGCAGTCCCCGCACGACGGCGCCCAAAGGACGGCCGACCCCCAAACGCACGCAGGCCAAGTCCGGACGCCGCGGCCCTGTCGCGCCCGCGCCGATGACCGGCGCGGAGGCCCGTGCCAGGCGCAAGGCGATCGCGCGGCCCAAACTCGGTCGGGAAGAACGCCGGGCCGAGAACACCGCACGCCGGGCCCGGGCCACCGATCGGCGCGAGCGCATGATGGCCGGCGAAGAGGCCTACCTGCTACCTCGAGACCAAGGCCCGATACGCCGGTTCGCGCGCGACGTGGTCGATGCCCGTCGCAATGTGCTCGGCCTTTTCATGCCCTCCACGCTGGGGCTGATGTTCATCATGTTCGGGGTGCCGCAGCTGCAGCTGTTCATTTCGCCGGCGATGCTGCTCTTGACCGGCTTGATGGCCATCGACGGCATCCTGCTGGGCCGCAAGGTAGGCAAACTGGTCGACGACAAGTTCCCCGGCAACACCGAAAGCCATTGGCGGCTGGGGCTTTACGCCGCCGGCAGAGCGTCTCAGCTGCGCCGGATGCGAGCACCGCGCCCGCAGGTCAGCCGCGGCAGCCACATCACCTAGCCGTGCGGACCTTGGTCCTTGGCGGAATCAGGTCGGGTAAGTCCGGATGGGCCGAGGCCGCCCTTGCCGAGACGCTGGCACCGGGCCAGCCGATGTACTATCTGGCCACCGGTGCCGCCGACCACGACGACGTCGCCTGGTCACAGCGGGTGGCCCAGCACCGCAGCCGGCGGCCCGCGCACTGGTCGACGCTGGAAACCGTCGACGTGGCAACACATTTGCGCCGCTCACCGGACATACCGACACTGATCGACGATGTCGGCGGCTGGCTGACCGCCATGCTGGATCGCTGCGGCGGCTGGCAGAGCGGATCGGTGAGCGTCGACGTCGACGAGCTGGTGGACGCGGTCGCCGCGTTCGACGCGCCCCTGATACTGGTCAGCGCGGAAGTCGGGCTGACCGTGGTGCCGGCCACCGCGTCGGGCCGCCGCTTCACCGACGAACTGGGCACTTTGAACCAGCGGCTGGCCAACCTGTGTCAGCGGGTGGTGCTGGTAGTGGCCGGACAGCCGCTGTCGATCAAGCCGGGCGCACCCTGATGGCCTTCGCGCCGGTGCCGGCACTGGACGCGGACGCCGCCGCTGCCGCCCGCGCACGCCAGCGCACCCTGACCAAGCCGGTGGGCGCGCTGGGACGACTCGAAGATCTGTCGGTGTGGGTCGCCGCATGCCAAGGCCGTTGTCCCCCTGCGCAATTCGATCGCGCCCGGGTGGTGGTGTTCGCCGGTGACCACGGGGTCAGCAGCTGCGGGGTATCCGCATACCCGCCGGAGGTCACCGCTCAGATGGTCGCCAACATCGAGGCGGGCGGCGCCGCGATCAACGCGCTGGCCGGTGTCACCGGCGCCGCGGTGCGGGTTGCGGACCTGGCCGTGGACGCCGACGCGTTCTCGCAGCACATCAGCGCGCACAAGGTGCGACGCAGCAGCGGTGACATCACCCGAGAAGACGCGCTGTCGGCCACCGAGACCGCGGCCGCAATCGAGGCAGGTCAGCGGATCGCCGACGAGGAAGTCGATGCGGGTGCCGATATACTCATCGCCGGCGACATGGGCATCGGAAATACCACACCCGCAACGGTTCTGGTGGCGGCATTGACGGACGCTGAGCCGGTCGCTGCGGTGGGTTACGGGACCGGGATCGACGACGCCGGTTGGGCGCGCAAGACAGCGGCAGTACGTGATGCGTTGTACCGGGCCCGCACCGTGCTGCCGGATCCGGTCGGATTATTACGTTGTTGCGGCGGCGCCGATTTGGCGGCGATGGCGGGATTCTGTGCGCAGGCCGCCGTGCGGCGCACGCCGCTGCTGCTCGACGGCCTGGCTGTGACCGCCGCGGCGCTGGTCGCCGATCAGTTGGCGCCCGGAGCGCGGCAATGGTGGCAGGCCGGTCACCGCTCCCCCGAACCGGCCCACGGGCTGGCACTGGCGCGGCTGGAGCTCGAGCCGATTGTGGACCTGCGGATGCGGCTCGGCGAGGGCACCGGCGCGGCGGTGGCCCTGCCGGTGCTGCGCGGCGCGGTCGCCGCGCTGTCGTCGATGGCCACCTTCTCCGCTGCCGGCGTCTCCACCCGGAGCGGTCGGTGATCCGTTCCCTGACTTCGGCTTTGGCGTTCGGAACCGTCCTGCCCGGTGTCGGTCACCGGCAGCTGAGCGGGGACACGGTGACCGCGCTGCCGCTGGTCGGGGCGGTGCTGGGCGCGCTCGCCGCTGCGGTGGCGTGGGCCGGCACGGTGATTTTCGGCTCTGCCAGCCCACTGCCCGGACTGCTCGCCGTCGCCGCGCTGCTGGCCGCTACCCGCGGCCTGCACGTCGACGGCCTGGCCGACACCGCGGACGGGCTGGGCTGCTATGGGCCGCCGACCCGAGCGCTTGCGGTGATGCGGGACGGATCGACCGGTCCGTTCGGGGTGATCGCGATCGCGCTGACGATCCTGCTGCAAGGGCTGGCCTTCTCTGCGCTGCCTCCGACCGCGATCGTCGTCGCGGTATGCGCTGGTCGCGTTGCGGGCGTGCTCGCCTGCCGACGCTCGTGGCCGGCCGCCGAAGGCAGCATGCTGGGCGCTCAGGTCGCAGGCACTCAACCGGCAGCGGCCATGATCGCCTGGGTCGCGGTGCTGGCCGCGGCTGCGCTGTGGGCGGGCCCGCGACTGTGGCAGGGTCCGGTTGCGGTGCTGGCGGCGCTGGCCTGCGCCGTTCTTTTGGTGAGACATTGTGTGCGCCGGTTCGGCGGCATCACCGGCGATGTGCTGGGCGCCGCGATCGAACTGACCACGACGGTGGCGGCAGTACTGCTCGCCGGGCTGGCGCGGCACACCTTCTGATCGCCACTCGGCTATGGTCACGTCGGTGTGGCGATCATTTACCAGGATAGGGACAGTCACGGCCGAACGCCGGGTTACCTCGTGGACGTGGACGTCACGGTCCGGAGCAACAATGGTTGCCCAAGCCGGAGATTGGGCGCTGCAATCCGACGGGGAATGTTGGTCGGTCCGCGACGACATTTTTCATGCCACCTATCGGCACGTCGAGGGTGCTCAATGGCAAAGGCGCGGAAAGGTGCTCGCCCGCCGGGCGCAGCCGGGCGAAATAGTCGAAACCCTGGAGGGCCCGACGACAGCGTCGGACGGCGACTGGGTGGTGCGAGGCGCCGACGGCGAGCAATGGCCGGTGCCAGGCGATGAATTCGCGCTGCGGTATGTCGAAGGCGATCCGGCCGAGGCGGAGTAGCACCATACGGGTGACTGAAGATCGCTTACCATGGCAGACGCGATCAGCGTCGAGATGGGCGGTTCAGAAGTGAGCGTGCGCCGCTACTTAGCCCGCTTCTTGTACGACTACCGTTGGTACCTGCTGGCGATCGCCGTTGCCGGCGTGTTCGCGCTCGGATCCGTCGGGTGGTTGAAGTTCCTGGTGGAGGAATACCCGCACAAGCACGTCAACTTCAGCGACGCCGCATACATCAGTATCAAGGACTTCTTCATCGATGCCCCGGACAAGACCGACCTGCCGGTAGAGGCCGACGTCGCGCGCTTCGTTGCCCCACTGGTCGCCGGGTGGGCCACAGTGAGCGCACTAGGAGTGCTGTTTCGCGATCGGCTGCAGCAGATGCGCGCCAGGAGGATGCGCGATCATGTCGTGGTCTGCGGCCTCGGCGATTATGTCGGCAGTGTCTTTCTCCGTCATCTGCACGACAACCGGGTCCCGGTGGTCGTCGTCGAGCTGGATGCCTCGAATTCGGGTATCGAGCTGTGCCGCACCCTGGGTATCCCGGTAATCGTCGGTGATGCTCAACGCCGGCGGACATTGCAGGCGGCCGGCGCGCAGCGCGCCAGCCGGGTGCTCGCCATCACTCCTACGGATTCGGTCAACACGCAGATCGTCGCCACCGTGCGCGGACTGCCTCGGCGCGGCTCCGCCGATCTGCGCTGCCTGGCGCTCATCACGAATCCGGAATTCTGTCGCTTGCTGCGGATCCAAGAGACCCAGCACGACGACCCCGAGTTGTCGGTCGACTTCTTCAACGTCAACGAGATCAGCGCTCGACTGCTGCTGGAGGACCACCCGCTCGATACCGAGCACGGTCAGCCGCACATCCTCGTTGCTCACCTCGATCCGCTGGGCGACTGGCTGATCTATCATGCGGCGCGCGTCTGGTATGACAGCCGCGGCGACAGCCGGCAGCCGCTCGTGGTCACCGTCCTCGACGATCAGCCGAATGATCGCATCGACGCACTGCTCGGCCAACACCCCGCGCTGGAAAAGTACTGTGAATTCAATTCCTTCACGCCGACCGCTCGTGACATCGGCCGGCTCCCTGAGCATCATCGCGACCCCGCTACACCCCCGATCAGTTGTGCCTACGTGACCGCCTACCGAGACGAGCGGGTGTTTGAGACGGCGCTGAAGTTGCGCCACGAGTTGGATTCGACGATCCCGGTGGTGGCGGTACTGTCGCGCGAACACGGGGTGGCCGGATTGCTCGATGACGTCAAAGACGCCGGGGCGCTGACGGCAATCGAGGTCTTCTCCAGCATTGACCGCACCGCCACCGCCGAGTTCGTCCGGGTCGGTTCAGTGGAACCGATGGCGCACGCCATCCATGAGCTTTGGCGTAAAGGCCGAATCAGGGACAAGCAACCAGCCCCGACTTGGGAGGATCTCGACGAATCGCGCCGAAACTCCAGTCGCGACCAGGCGCGTAGGATTCCCGTCAAGCTACGCCTCATCGGTTGCGCGATCGCGCCGTTGCGGGACTGGGACGCAAAGGAATTCACCTTCGAACCGGACGAGGTCAATGTTCTCGGCATCGAAGAACATGACCGGTGGAACCGCGAGCGCATCGCCGACGGCTGGACCCTGATCGATATGCCGCAGGCCGATGACCCCGCGGAGTTGAAGCGGCTGCAAGAAGAAGCGAAGCTTCGCAAAGAGACGCCGTATCTGCTGCCATGGGATGAGCTGCTGGAGCGGTATCCCGACATCGCGGAGTTGGACCGAATGTTCGTGCGGAAGATCCCCACCATCCTCGCCTCGGTGGGGCTGCAGGTCATCCGTACACCGATCGAGTCGACTCCGGCTGCAGCACCCAGGTCGATTCATTCACCGAGCCGATGATCAGCCCAGCCGGGCCATCCACCCGTGGGTGTCGGCGAAGGTGCCGCGCTGGATACCGGTCAGGGTGTCGCGCAGCGCCATCGTGACTTCGCCGGGCTCGCCGTCGGCCACCGTGAACTCACCGTCGCCGTGTTTCACCCTTGAGATCGGGGTGATCACCGCCGCGGTCCCGCAGGCGAACACCTCGGTGATCTCACCTGCCACGGTTTTCTTCTGCACTTCGTCGATGTCGATCTTGCGTTCTTCCACACCGATGCCGGCATCAGTTGCCAACTGCAGCAACGAGTCCCGAGTGATTCCGGCCAGCAGCGACCCGGACAGCTCGGGGGTGACCAGCCGTGCCGATGCGCCGCTGCCGAACACGAAGAAGATGTTCATCCCACCCATCTCCTCGATGTAGCGCCGTTCGACGGCATCGAGCCACACCACCTGGTCGCAGCCTTTCTCGGCGGCTTCGGCCTGTGCCACCAGCGACGCGGCGTAGTTGCCGCCGAACTTGGCCGCTCCGGTGCCGCCGGGGCTGGCCCGCACATACTCAGTCGACACCCACACGGTGACCGGCTTGATGCCATGCGGAAAGTAGGCGCCCGCCGGCGAGGCCAGCACCAGATACCGGTACTGCTTGGCCGGCCGCACGCCGAGTCCGGGTTCGGTGGCGAAGATGAACGGGCGCAAATACAGCGACTCCTCGCCGCCGACGGGCGGCACCCAAGTCCCATCGACGGCGATCAGCTGACGCAGCGACTCGACGAACAACTCCTCGGGCAGCTCCGGAATCGCAATCCGGCGCGCCGAAGCCCGCATCCGGGCGGCATTGGCCGGCGCCCGGAACGACACGATCGACCCGTCCGGCCAACGGTAGGCCTTGAGCCCTTCGAACACTGATTGCGCGTAGTGCAGCACTATCGCAGACGGGTCCAGTTCGATCGGGGCGTAGGCGGTCACCCGCGCGTCGTGCCAACCTTGGCCGTCGGTGTAGTCGATCGACACCATGTGGTCGGTGTGGTACCGGCCGAAGCCCGGGTCGGCCAGGATAGCCTGGCGGCCCTGGTCGCTCGTCGGGTTTGCGGTGCGCACTACAGTGAACTCGAGGAGCGCGCGGGTCATCCTGCGATTGTATCTGGGCTCAGCGAGTTTTCGCCGCGACAAAGGGTGGGCGCACCACTTCGCATTCCAGCGCGCGGCCCCGCACGTCGACGTTGACATGCTGGCCGTCTTCGACGCCGGCGTCGGTGTCGAGTAGGGCCAGTGCGATGCCGATTTTCAGTGTCGGAGAGAACGTTCCGGAGGTGGTGACGCCTATCTTGGTGTCCCCGTCGAGCACCGGCAGATCGGGCCGCAGCACACCGCGACCGACCGCGCGCAACCCTCGCAGCAGCCGGCGCGGGCCGGCGGCCTTCTCGGCCAGCAGGGCGTCGCGTCCGAAGAACGCATCCTTTTTCCAGCCGATCGCCCAGCCACACCGGGCCTGTAGGGGCGAAATGTCGGCCGACAACTCATGTCCGTGCAGCGGATATCCCATTTCGGTGCGCAGCGTGTCGCGGGCACCCAGTCCGGCCGGCTGGCCACCCGCCCGGTCGACCGCAGTGAGCAGCGCGTCGAACACCGCACCGGCGGATTCCCACGGCGGCAGCAGCTCATAGCCGTGTTCGCCGGTGTACCCGCTGCGGCAGACGCGCACCGGAACGCCGTTTAGTGTCGCGTCGAGGTAAGCCATGTAGCTCATGGCGGTCGGCAGTCCCAGCGAGTCCAGCACGTCGCCTGCACGCGGGCCCTGCACCGCCAGCACCGCATAGGAGCGGTGCTCATCGGTGACGGCCAGCTGGTCCGGGGCAGCTTCCTGCAACGCGGCAACCACTGCGGCGGTGTTGGCGGCGTTGGGCACCAGAAAGATCTCGTCGTCGGCGACGTAGTAGGCGATCAAGTCGTCGATGACGCCGCCGGATTTGTTGCAGCACAAGGTGTACTGCGCCTGCCCCGGCCCGATGCGGCTCAGGTCGTTGGTGAGTGCGGAGTTGACGAACTGCGCGGCGCCCGGACCGCGGACCGATGCCTTGCCCAGGTGGCTGACGTCGAACAGGCCGACGGCGTCGCGGGTGGCGTTGTGCTCGCTGACGGTGCCGGCATACGACACCGGCATCAGCCAGCCGCCGAACTCGGCGAACGTCGCGCCCAGCTCGCGATGACGGTCTTCGAGCGGTCCGTGCTGCGGGTCATTGGTCACGGCAACTCACCCTAATCGGGCGTCCGCAGCTGGTGCCGGGTGCGCGCCTAGAACAGGGTGGGCAGGATGTCGATGAGGTAGTTGCCGCCCCGTTGTTGTTGGCTGTAGCGATGGCGCTGTCGCCGATGGCGGAAGCCTGTCCCGTTGGTCGAGACCTGGAAACCAGCGGTGTTGTCGACCCCGCTGACATGCCGACCAGGTCACCGCCGCCAGCACCGTCGATCAAGTACAGCCAATCGTTGAACGAGTCGGTCGACGCACCCGAGGGGGGTAGCCGCCACCGCAGTCCCAATGCCCAATCCAAGTGCGAACAGGCCCAGCCGAAGTAAGTGATTGAAAGGACTGGACATCCGGCTGTCACGGGGTTGGGGCCGGCTCACCAAAGTTCACGCGGAGTTCTACCCTGCCTCGCCTGGGCATGCCAACTAATAATCGAAGTTTCGCTGTACAACAGTTGTCGCGCAACGAGTTCGACACTCGATGAAGCGTGCTGCTTCCGCGCCGGCCGCTGCCGCCGCAACAACCGCCGGTCGATAGGGTGTCGAGGTGAGCACCCCACCGCGTTATGCCGCCCCTGCCGTATCCGTCGCCTCATCGCTGCCGCGGCGCGGCGCCGGAGCAGCGGTGCTGATCATTCCGGTGATATCCACGGATACCGAAAACGGCGACGATCGGCCGGGCGCGGCCGTGGCCACCGCCGAGCCGTTTCTGCCGGCCGACGCGGTGGCCGACATCGAGGCCGCGTTGCGCGCACTGGATGCAACCGGCGGCGCCGAGCAGGTGCACCGGCTGGTGGTGGGGTCACTGCCGGTGGGCAGCGTACTGACAGTCGGGCTGGGCAAACCTCGGGACGAGTGGCCCGCGTACCTGATCCGCCGGGCCGCCGGCACAGCGGCCCGGGCGCTGGGCTCCGCCGAATCGGTCATCACCACGCTGGGCGGACTTTCCGGGGCCGGTGTTCTTGCCGCGGCCGTCGAGGGGCTCATCCTGGGCAGCTACCGGTTCACCGCCTTCCGCACCGATAAGACAGCGCCGAAAGACCCCGGGCTGCGCAAGGTCACCATGTTGTCCACCGCCAAGGGCGCGAAGGCCGAGACCACCCGCGCCGCAGCGGTGGCGACGGCGGTGGCCACCGCACGCGACTTGGTCAACACTCCGCCGAGCCACTTGTTTCCGGCCGAATTAGCTTCTCGTGCACAGTCTTTGGGTGCGGCCGCCGGGCTGGATGTTGAGATCCTCGACGAGAAGGCACTGCAGAAAGCCGGTTACGGTGGCGTGATCGGCGTCGGCAAGGGCTCGTCGCGGCCGCCGCGGCTGGTGCGGCTGACGCATCACGGATCCCGGCTGGCCAAAAACCGCAAGCAGGCGAAGAAGGTGGCGCTGGTCGGCAAGGGCATCACGTTCGACACCGGCGGCATCTCCATCAAACCGGCGGCCTCGATGCACCACATGACCTCGGACATGGGTGGAGCCGCCGCGGTCATCGCTACCGTCGCGGTGGCTGCGCAGCTGCAGCTGCCGATCGACGTGACCGCCACCGTGCCGATCGCCGAGAACATGCCGTCGGCCACGGCGCAGCGCCCCGGCGACGTGCTCACCCAGTACGGCGGCACCACGGTGGAAGTGCTCAACACCGACGCCGAGGGCCGGCTCATCCTGGCCGACGCCATCGTGCGGGCCTGTGAGGACGAACCGGATTACCTGATTGAGACGTCGACGCTGACCGGTGCGCAGGTGGTCGCGCTGGGCAGCCGCACACCGGGAGTGATGGGCAGTGACGACTTCCGGGATCGGGTGGCGGCGATCTCCCAGCGCGTCGGGGAGAACGGCTGGCCGATGCCTCTTCCCGACGACCTCAAGGACGACCTGAAATCGACGGTGGCCGATCTTGCCAATGTGAGCGGGCAGCGTTTCGCCGGGATGCTGGTTGCCGGCGTGTTCTTGCGTGAGTTCGTCGCCGACGGGGTGGCGTGGGCGCACATCGACGTGGCCGGTCCGGCGTACAACACCGGCAGCCCGTGGGGTTACACCCCCAAGGGCGGCACCGGTGTGCCGACCCGCACCATGATCGCGGTGCTCGAAGACATCGCAGAAAATGGGTGACCGCGCGCGAAGGCGTTGTCTTAAGAACAGCCGGGCCGGGCGGGACCTACCGCATCAGCAATGAGATGTACCTACGGCTCCACGCCCGCCGCGGCCAGCCGGTCAGGCCGTCAGCGTGCAGTGCGGCGTTGGCCGCGTTGCGCCCGCAGGCACCGTGCACCGAACCCCCGGGGCTGGCAGAGGCGCTGCCGAGATACAGCCGCTGGATCGGCGTTTCGGCTCGGCCCATTCCGGGTGCCGGCCGGAAAATCAGCATCTGCTGTAGTTGAGAAGTGCCGCCGTTGACCGCACCCCGGTGCAGATTCGCATTGCTGGCTTCCAGGTCGGACGGGCGCTGCACGAACCGGCCGATCACTTGGGCCGTGAAACCAGGCGCGTGTTCTTCGATGACGTGGTCCATCGATTCGGCAATCTGTTCCGCTGACTTGTCGTCGGCCACCGTGCGCGGCAAATGCGTGTAAGCCCAGGCACTTTCGGTGCCCTTCGGTGACCTGGTCGGGTCTGCTGTGGTGGTTTGTCCCAACAGCATGAACGGGCTCTCGGGCACCACACGGGTGTTCAGGTCCGCCATCCACCGCATCAGACCGTCGGCGTCGGCTCCCAAATGAATGGTGCCGACACCGTGCAGTTTCTCTGACCGCCACGGAATCGGTTCGGACAGCGCGTAATTCACCTTCACCACCGGGGGATCCCAGATGTAGTGCTGCATGTCGCGCAGCAGATCGTCGGGCACCGTGTCGCGCGGCAGCAGGTCGCAGAACAGCCGCGGTGCCGTCACGTTGGCCACCACCGCTCGGCGCACGCGCACCGCACGCCCGTCGGCGGTGATGACACCCACCGCCCGACCGCCGCGCACCTGGATACTCGATACCTCTTGATTGCATTCGATCTGCGCCCCAGCAGCGCGGGCCCGGTTGACCAGCGCCGCCGTCATCTGACCCGACCCGCCGACGGGCACCGGCCATCCGACGTCCTGGCCCAGCATCGCCATCAAGAATCCCATCACGCCGCTGCCGGGTGCGTCGGGCGGTATGTCGGCGTGCATTGCGTTGCCCAGCAACAGTGTCCGGGGCGCCTCACCGACGAAGAGACGTTCGACCATGGCGTTTGCCGGCTGCACCAGCAGATTGGCCAGCCTGATCGCCTCGGAGGTGCCGAGCCGACGCACTAGCTTCAACGCCGGGCGTATTGGTGGAAACGGCGAAAACAACGCGTCCAGCAGCGGCGTTCTGATCTTCTCCCACAGCTGGACCACCCGCCACCAGTTCTCGCCGTCGGCCCGCTCACGACGCTCGAATTCGGTGGCAGTGCGAGCCGGATCGCGGTAGAGGATGGGCGGGTCGTCGTCGTCGCCGCTGCGCGGATGCCCGACGACCGCCGGGGCGTGGGACCAGCGCAGCCCGTGGTCCTCCAACCCCAGTGCCGCAATAGCCGGCGACGCCGCGGTCATCGGATAGAAGGAGCTGAATAGATCGGTGATGTAGCCCGGCGTCAGTTCGGCGCTGCGCACCGCACCGCCCGGCTCGGGCTGGGCTTCCAGCACCAGCACGTCCCAGCCGGCGTCGGCCAGCATCGACGCGGCGACCAACCCGTTGTGCCCGGCACCGATGACGACCGCATCGACTGAATCGCCACGGCCACCGGTCATCTACTTCACCTGGCTTGGTTCGAGTCGTTCGGCAATAGCCGCCAACCGCAGCAGACACTCTCGGTTGCGCGGGAAGATGCCCATTAGATTCAGTCGATCGGGGATGAAACGCAGTGGCCCCTCGACCGGCACCTCGATCATGTGGATTCGGCAGCCCGTCGGTATCTCCTCGAGTCGCATCGTGATCTGCATCGCACCGAGTGTCCCGAGCCCGGCTCGCAGGACGAGTTCATTCGGCTTCGTGGCGCTTTCGACCGAGGTCTGGTCGTTGATCACCAATGGCCAGACACCGACGGAGTGGCGGATGACCGCACCGGGTTCGGGCCAGCTGGAGTCGACCGCACGCGTCCGGCTGTTGCCCACCACCCATTGCGAGTAAGTCCACCCGTTGGCCATCACGTCCCACACCTGCTGGACGGACGCAGCAACCTCGCGTGTGGTGGCCATGTCTTCTTTCGCTGTCATCGGCGAGTCCTTTCAACGCAGAGAAATCAACTGCGGATACCCTCAACCGTCGCGATCAATGCATCGGCTCGGCGACGCTGCTACAACACCCGGGCGCGTGCGGTGCTGCGCAGCGCTGGCGGCAGCACCCGCGAGAGGCCGTAGAACAAATAGGCTTCCGGCGTGACCGGCCGTATCGGCTTGTCTTTCTTCACCGCCGACACGATGGCCTTGGCCACCTTCTCCGGGCCGTACCGCCGCGCGGCGTAGATCCGCTCCAGCTGAGCGCGCCGACCCTCGAGCCGCTCACTGGTGCTCTTCGGCGCGTCGAACCTGGTGGTGTGCACGATGTTGGTGTTGACCACGCCGGGGCAGATGGTCGTCACGCCGACACCGGCCGTCGCCAGTTCAGCCCGCAGACAGTCGGAGAACATGAACACCGCCGCCTTGGAGGTGCAGTAGGCGCTCAGCGCGGCGGACGGCGCGTAGGCCGCCATCGAGGCGACGTTGACGATGTGCCCACCGGCGCCGCGCTCGACGAGCCGGCGAGCGAACGCCCGGCAGCCGTTGACCACGCCGCCGAAGTTGACGTCCATCACCTTGTCGAACCCCTCGGGCGGCGTGTCCAGGAATCGGCCGGCGTGGCCGATACCGGCGTTGTTGACCACGATGTCGGGCACGCCGTGGCTGGCGCAGACCTGCTCGGCGAAAGCCTCGACCGCCTCCGGATCGGCCACATCGAGCCGATAGGGATGCGCGACGCCACCGCGGGCCGTGACTTGAGCGGCGGTGTCCTTGGCGGCGGCCTCGTCGATGTCGCTGACCACCACCTCGGCGCCGCCGGCGGCGAACGCCAGCGCAGTCGCCCGGCCGATACCGCTGCCGGCCCCGGTCACCGAGACCAGGGTGCCGGAGAAGTCGTCGCTCGGCCGGCCGCCCTGCGCGCGCAGCAGCCCGCGACTGGGCGGTTTGCCCTCGATGAAGTCGGCGAACTCCTGCACCGCGGTTGCGAGCACCTGCGGATGTGACATCGGCGACCAGTGACCGGCCTTCAGGTCGCGGCGCCACAGCCGCGGCACCCACCGGGCGGTGGCGTCATAACCGTAGGGGCGCACATACGGATCCTCGGTGTTGACGATCAGTTGCACCGGCACGTCGACGTAGTGGTCACGCCGAGGGCCGGTGAATGACCGGAAGTAGTTGGCCGGGTAGGTCTTCACCGAGTTTGCGGCATCCCGCGCCAGCTGCGGCGAGTGGTGAATGCGGTCGGCGGGAATGCCGCCGACGAGCCGGCGCCGGATCAGCGCACTGGACAGCGCCGCCCGGATCAGCAGGGGCGCCAGCAGCGGTATCGAGAAAGCCGCCATGTAGCCCAGCCGCAGCGCCTGGCTCAGCGCCCGCAGGAAGTTGCGCGGACGGTAGGGGCGGCGCAGACCGGTGAAGATGTAGTCGACGAGGTGGTGTTGGCTCGGGCCGGATACCGAGGTGAAGGAGGCGACCCGCTCCCGCGCACCGGGACGGCTCAGGTATTCCCAGACGCCGACCGATCCCCAGTCGTGGCCCAACACATGAACCGGCTGGCCGGGGCCGAGCGCATTGATAACGGCGTCGAGGTCGTCGGCGAAATGCGCCATCGCATAGGCGGACACCGCCTTGGGTACCGTCGACGCACCGACGCCGCGGTTGTCGTAGCGCACCACCCTGAACCGTTCGGCCAGCAGCGGCACCACGCCGTCCCACAGCATGTGCGAGTCGGGCCAGCCGTGCACCAGCACGACGGTCGGTCCGGCCGGGCGGCCCTCTTCATAGACCGCGATGCGGACACCGTCGGAGCTGTCGATGAGGCGCTCAGCCACCGGTTGTAGTGCTGACAAGAGGACCTCCGCGCGCTGACTGCCGGGCAAGCGGGTTCGACCTTGCCTGCGCCCCTGTCAACTGTCAAGCGCCTGCGCCCTGGCTGAATGCGTGGTCGGGCGCAGTGACAGGATGGGTTCCGGCCTGCCGCGTGGTGCCCAACTGGTACACCTGGCTGTGGTAAGTCAGAGGTCAGCCGTGTCGACCGATTGATCGATCGAGGAGTCAACAGAGATGGCCTTCTCAGTCCAGATGCCGGCCCTCGGTGAGAGTGTCACCGAGGGGACGGTCACGCGCTGGCTCAAGCAAGAAGGCGACACGGTCGAAGTCGACGAGCCGCTGCTCGAGGTGTCCACCGACAAAGTCGACACCGAGATCCCGTCGCCGGCTGCCGGCGTACTGACCAAGATCGTGGCCCAGGAGGACGACACGGTCGAGGTCGGCGGCGAACTGGCCGTCATCGGGGACCGCGCGGACGCGGGCGACGGTCAAGCTGCCCAGTCTGCGGCCGAGCCGGCCGCTGAACCCTCGCCTGAACCTGCACCGCAGCCGCAGCCGCAGCCTACGGCGCCGGCTTCCGACTCCGGCGGTGGTGCCGCGGCGGACTCGCAGCCGGTGTTGATGCCCGAGCTCGGCGAGTCGGTGACCGAGGGCACTGTGACTCGCTGGCTGAAGAAGGTCGGCGACTCGGTGCAGGCTGACGAGCCGCTGTTGGAAGTGTCCACCGACAAGGTGGACACCGAGATCCCCGCACCGGTGGCGGGCACGTTGCTCAGCATCACCGCCGAGGAGGACACCACCGTCGAGGTCGGCGGCGAGCTGGCCAGGATCGGCACCGGGCAGCCGTCCGCGGCGCCGGAGAAGAAGACCCCGCCCGCACCCGAGCCGGAGCCCGAGCCCGAACGCGGGCCTGAGCGGCAGCCGGTGGCGCAACCGAAGCCCGCGGCAGAGCCCCCACCGGCGCCGTCGCCTCCCGCCCCGGCGCCACCGTCTGTTGCCCCGGCGCCGCCGCCTGAGGCCCCGTCACAGCCCGCCGCAATGGGCGGGGCACCATACGTCACCCCGCTGGTGCGAAAGCTGGCCGCTGAGCACGACATCGACCTGGCGGCACTGACGGGCACCGGCGTCGGCGGCCGCATTCGTAAGCAGGATGTGCTGGCCGCGGCCGCACAGAAGGAAGAGGCCGCCAAGGCGCCCGCACCGGCGGCGCCGACACCACCCGCCGCCACCGCCGCGGCTCCGTCTCCGGCGCTCGCGCACCTGCGCGGCAGCACGCAAAAAGCCAGCCGCATCCGCCAGATCACCGCCAGCAAGACTCGCGAATCTCTGCACGCCACAGCACAACTCACCCAGGTGCACGAGGTCGACATGACCAGGATCGTGGCGCTGCGGACTCGGGCCAAGGCCGCGTTCGCCGAACGCGAAGGCGTGAACCTGACCTATCTGCCGTTCATCGCACGCGCGGTGATCGACGCACTCAAGGCGCACCCCAATGTCAACGCCAGCTACAACGAAGACAGCAAGGAAATCACCTACTACGACGCCGAACACCTCGGCTTCGCCGTCGACACCGAGCAAGGACTGCTCTCCCCTGTGATCCACAATGCCGGTGATTTGTCGCTGGCCGGGCTGGCAAGAGCAATCGCCGACATCGCGACCCGAGCGCGCTCGGGCGAGCTGCGACCCGATGAGCTATCCGGCGGTACCTTCACCATCACCAATATCGGCAGCCAGGGCGCGCTGCTGGACACCCCGATCCTGGTGCCGCCGCAGGCCGCGATGTTAGGCACCGGGGCCATCGTCAAGCGGCCACGGGTAGTCGTCGACGACAGCGGAAATGAGTCGATCGGGGTGCGCTCGATCTGCTATCTGCCGATGACGTACGACCATCGGCTGATCGACGGCGCCGACGCCGGACGCTTCCTGACCACCGTCAAGCATCGGCTCGAAGAGGCGGCGTTCGAGGCCGATTTGGGACTCTGATGGCCATGAGCGTTATTGCCGTCGCCGGCTCGTCGGGACTGATCGGCTCGGCTTTGGTGGCAGCGCTGCGGGCCGACGACCATCAGGTGTTGCGGATTGTGCGCCGAACCCCCGCCAACGCCGGCGAATTGCACTGGAACCCGGAAAGCGGCGAGTTCGACGCCAGCGCGCTGAGCGGGGTGGACGCCGTGGTGAATCTGTGCGGCATCAACATCGGCGGGCGGCGCTGGTCGGGGGCGTTCAAGCAGAACCTGCGCGACAGCCGCATCACCCCGACCGAAGTGCTGTCGGCTGCGGTTGCCGACGCCGGGGTGGAGGTGCTGGTCAATTCCAGCGCCGTCGGCTACTACGGCAACACGAAGGACCGGGCGGTCGACGAAAACGCCTCCGCGGGTGAGGGATTCCTCGCCCAGCTGTGTCAGGACTGGGAGGCTGCGACCGAGGTCGCCGAGCAATCCGGCAGCCGGGTGGTGCTGGCCCGTACCGGCGTGGTGCTGGCACCCGCCGGCGGTGCGCTGAGCCGGCTGCGGCCGCTGTTCACCGTCGGCCTGGGCGCCCGGCTGGGCAACGGCCGCCAGTACATCTCCTGGATCAGCCTCGAAGACGAGGTGCGGGCATTGAAGTTCGCGATCTTCGACGACGGGTTGTCCGGGCCGGTCAATCTGACCGGCCCTGCTCCGGTCACCAACGCTGAGTTCACCGCAGCTCTGGGTCGTGCGGTGCACCGGCGTACTCCGTTGATGGTGCCGGGTTTCGCGGTGCGCGCCGCCCTCGGGGAGTTCGCCAACGAGGGACTGCTGTGCGGCCAGCGGGCCATTCCGGCCGCCCTGGAAGACGCCGGTTTCACGTTCCACCACAACACCATCGGCGAAGCGCTGGGCTACGCCACCGCCCGCCGCAGCGCCGCGTAATCGTTTGGGTCTTTGGCGCGAAGCAGAAACGTGGGTCGTGATTGGGCCCCGAAGCACAGCCGTGGGTTCTGTCTCGCGCACACGACCGCCGGGTAACCTCGCCACTGTGAGCTCCATCCGGTCGAGCATCGCTCCGATCGACGTTCGCCAACTGGCCAGCCTCGACTATCAAACCGCCTGGCAGCTGCAGCGCGACCTGGCCGATGCCCGGCTCGCCGGTGGCCCAGACACGCTGCTGCTGCTGGAACATCCGTCGGTCTACACCGCCGGGCGACGCACGCAGCCACGTGAGCGCCCATCCGACGGCACGCCCGTCGTGGACACCGACCGCGGCGGCAAGATCACCTGGCATGGCCCCGGCCAACTCGTCGGCTATCCCATCGTCGGGCTGGCTGAACCGCTCGATGTGGTGAATTACGTTCGGCTTTTAGAAGAATCGCTTATCAAGGTGTGCACGGAGCTGGGTGTGGGAGTGGGCCGCATCGACGGGCGTTCGGGAGTGTGGCTGCCCGCCGCGAGCGGGCGGCCCGCGCGCAAGGTCGCAGCCATCGGGGTGCGGGTATCGAGGGCGACGACGGTGCACGGGTTCGCACTCAACTGTGATTGCGACTTAAATGCGTTTGCGCCGATCATCCCGTGCGGCATCACCGACGCCGGCGTCACCTCATTGTCGGTCGAATTGGATCGCCGCGTCCGAGTCGACGAGGTTCGGACACTGGTTTCCGAAGCGGTGTGTGACGCCCTGGACGGCCGGCTCGCGCTGAGCTGGCGTACAACTGCCCGCGTAGCATCGGCCCCATGACCGTCGCACCTGAGGGCCGCAAACTGTTGCGGCTGGAGGTGCGCAACGCCCAGACGCCGATCGAGCGCAAACCGCCGTGGATCAGGACGCGGGCGCGGATGGGGCCGGAGTACACCGCCCTCAAGAAGCTGGTGCGCCGCGTTGGCCTGCACACCGTCTGCGAAGAAGCCGGCTGCCCCAACATTTACGAGTGCTGGGAAGACCGCGAGGCGACCTTCTTGATCGGCGGTGAGCAGTGCACCCGGCGCTGCGACTTCTGCCAGATCGACACCGGCAAGCCGGCCGCACTGGACCGCGACGAGCCGCGACGGGTCGCTGAAAGCGTCCAGGCGATGGGGTTGCGGTATTCGACGGTCACCGGCGTCGCCCGCGATGACCTGCCCGACGGCGGGGCTTGGCTGTATGCCGAGACGGTACGGGCCATCAAGCGGCTCAACCCATCGACGCGCGTCGAGTTGTTGATTCCTGATTTCAACGGCGATCCCGCCGCCCTGCAGCAGGTGTTCGATGCCCGCCCGGAAGTGTTGGCGCACAACGTCGAAACCGTGCCGCGCATCTTCAGACGGATCCGGCCTGCGTTCTCGTATGCGCGCAGCCTCGGCGTGCTCACCGAAGCCCGGGAATGTGGGCTGGTCACCAAGAGCAACCTCATCCTGGGCCTGGGCGAAACGCCTGACGAGGTGCGCACCGCCCTGGTTGACTTGCATGAGGCCGGCTGCGAGATCGTCACCATCACCCAATATCTGCGTCCGTCGGCGCGCCACCACCCGGTGCTGCGCTGGGTGCCGCCGGAGGAGTTCGCCGAATACGCCCGCTACGCCGAAGAGTTGGGTTTCGCCGGCGTGCTGGCTGGACCGTTGGTGCGGTCGTCGTACCGGGCGGGACGGCTATACGAGCAGACTGTGCAGGCGCGGCCAGCCGTATCCTGAATCCATGGCAAAGTCCCGTAACGCCCAGGCGACCAAGGCTGCCAAGGCTGAAGCTAAGGCAGCCCGCAAGGCCACCGCCAAGGAGCGTCGTGCTCAGCTGTGGCAGGCGTTCAACATCCAGCGCAAAGAAGACAAGCGTCTGCTGCCCTACATGATCATCGCCTTCGTGGTGATCACGGGGGCGTCGGTGGCGGGCGGGGTGGCCGCCGGCGGGCCCGCCATGCTCATGATGATCCCGCTGGGCGTGGTCCTCGGCGCGTTGGTGGCTTTCATCATCTTCGGCCGCCGCGCGCAACGGTCGGTGTACCGCAAAGCCGAAGGCCAGACCGGCGCCGCAGCGTGGGCGCTGGAAAACCTGCGCGGCAAGTGGCGGGTGACTCCGGGGGTGGCGGCCACCGGTCACTTCGATGCCGTACACCGGGTGATCGGCCGGCCCGGCGTCATCCTCGTCGCCGAGGGGTCGGCCAGCCGAGTCAAGCCGCTGCTGGCTCAGGAGAAGAAGCGCACCGCCCGAGTGGTCGGTGAGGTTCCGATCTACGACATCGTCGTCGGCAACGGTGCCGACGAGGTTCCGCTGGCCAAACTGGAGCGGCACCTCGCCCGGCTACCAGCCAACATCACCGTCAAACAGATGGACTCGCTCGAGTCGCGGCTGACCGCACTCGGGTCGCGGGCCGGTGCGGCGGCCATGCCGAAAGGCCCGATGCCGACCACTGCCAAGGCGCGCGGCGTGCAGCGCACGGTGCGTCGCAGGTAACTCAGCGGCGCACGACGGCGGTGGCCGTGACCCTGTCCTGAATGCCGCGGCCGTCGGCGTCGGTGAACAGCGCAGGTACCACCAGCGCGATCAGCAGTCCGCGCACCACGGCGCGACCAAGACCGACGTGCTCCCGCCGATCCACCGACGCCACCAGCAATCCGCAGGCGAGCTGCCCCGGCGTGAAGCTGAACAGCCGCACCGCGACCACACCGAGCACAAGCCAGATGACCAGCACCGCCGTCGACAACATGGCAGGCGCGATCAGCCTGGACGCCAGCGCCAGTTCCGCCACACCGTAGGCGATCAGCCAATCCAGCGTCAGCGCGGCCAACCGGCGACCCATCCGGGCCAGCGACCGCGAGCCCCGTTCGGGCAATCCGAGTGATTGACCCGGATATTGATAAGTGCGGGCCATGATTGCCACTGTAGAAGCCGGGCTTGACCGCGGTGGGCAGGCTCGTCGCTCGTCGCGTAACCTCAGCGCAACATAGGGGTGATTGACGGGCAACATGGCATCCATACCGTCTGGTCGAGCCACCACTGTGCGGGGCCAGTAAAGGAGAGCGCTTTCAAATGACGGCATTAGACGCGAAGCCCGCAACCAGGGAGAACATTTCGGTGTCCGCCAAGACTGCCGACGACCTCGTCAAATTCATCACTGACGAGAAGATTGAATTCGTCGACGTTCGGTTCTGCGACCTGCCCGGAATCATGCAGCACTTCACCATCCCCGCTTCGGCCTTCGACGAGAGCGTTTTCGAAGACGGATTGGCTTTCGACGGATCCTCCATCCGCGGATTCCAGTCGATTCACGAATCGGACATGATGCTGCTGCCCGACCCGGACACGGCGATCATCGACCCGTTCCGCGCGGCCAAGACGTTGAACCTCAGCTTCTTCGTGCACGACCCGTTCACTCGTGAGGCGTACTCCCGCGACCCCCGCAACGTGGCGCGCAAGGCGGAGAACTACCTTGTCAGCACCGGGATCGCCGACACCGCCTACTTCGGGCCGGAAGCCGAGTTCTACATCTTCGATTCGGTGGCGTTCGACTCGCGCACCAACGGGTCGTTTTATGAGGTTGACGCCGTCTCCGGCTGGTGGAACACCGGCGTGGCCACCGAGGCCGACGGCAGCCCCAACCGCGGCTACAAGGTCCGCCCCAAGGGTGGTTATTTCCCGGTGGCGCCCAATGACCAGTACGTCGACTTGCGCGACAAGATGCAGACCAACCTGATCAACGCCGGGTTCGTGCTGGAGAAGGGCCACCACGAGGTGGGCACCGGCGGCCAGGCCGAGATCAACTACAAGTTCAACACGTTGCTGCACGCCGCCGACGACTTGATGCTTTTCAAATACATCATCAAGAACACCGCGTGGCAGGGCGGCAAGACCGTGACGTTCATGCCCAAACCACTGTTCGGCGACAATGGGTCCGGCATGCACGTGCACCAGTCGTTGTGGAAGGAGGGCGGGCCGCTGTTCTACGACGAGGTCGGCTACGCCGGTCTCGCCGATACCGCCCGGCACTACATCGGCGGAATCTTGCATCACGCACCGTCGCTGCTGGCGTTCACCAACCCCACCGTCAACTCCTACAAGCGGCTGGTTCCCGGCTACGAGGCGCCGATCAACCTGGTGTACAGCCAGCGCAACCGATCGGCGTGTGTGCGCATCCCGATCACCGGCAACAACCCGAAGGCCAAGCGGCTGGAGTTCCGGTGCCCCGACTCCTCGGGTAACCCCTACTTCGCGTTTTCGGCGATGCTGATGGCCGGCCTCGACGGCATCAAAAAGAAGATCGAGCCGCAGTCACCGGTGGACAAGGACCTCTACGAGTTGCCGCCGGACGAGGCCGCCAACATTCCGCAGGCTCCCACGTCGTTGGCCGCGGTCATCGACCGGCTCGAGGCTGACCACGAATACCTCACGGAGGGCGGGGTTTTCACCCCCGACCTGATCGAGACGTGGATCAGCTACAAGCGCGAGGTCGAGATCGAGCCGATCAACATCCGGCCGCATCCCTACGAATTCGCGCTCTACTACGACGTGTGAGCCGGCTAACGCGCTGACCAGCGCAGATAGTGCTAGGGTCCGGGCCGGTGTAGCGAGGCGCTCCGCCACTACTGCTGGCTGCAGGGCCGGATCGGCGATGTGCATGGTATGAGCGCGTCTGTTGTGAGATTCTGCGGGGGTGCCCGCTCCTGCGGCGGCCGCTGCCCCTTCGGGGGTGGTGACGTTTTTGTTCACCGATATTGAGGGTTCGACCCGTCGGTGGGAGGCCGATGCGCCAGCGATGCGGGCAGCGCTCGTCGTCCATGACAAGGTGTTGCGCACGGCGATCGAAGCGTATGACGGTTTCTTGTTCAACCACACAGGCGATGGTTTCGTAGCGGCCTTCGCGTCGCCGACCTCAGCCGTGAACGCCGCGATCGGCGCCCAACGGGAGTTGCAGGTGCCGGTGCGAATGGGGCTGGCAACCGGCGAGGCCGAGCTGCGAGACGGGGACTACTTCGGAATAGTGCTCAACCGAGCTGCACGAGTGATGGCCGCTGGACATGGTGGTCAGATCCTGCTGGCCGAGTCGACGGCGGGTCTGCTCAGCGGAGTGGATCTGCTGGATTTGGGGCCGCGGCGGTTGCGGGATCTGCCGACCCCAATCGGGGTGTTCCAAATCCGAGCGCCGGGCCTGCAGACAGAGTTTCCCGCGTTGCGGGCGCTGGATGCTAGTCCGGGGAACCTGCGGCCTCAGACCACGAGCTTCATCGGGCGTGAGTCCGAGGTCGCCGAGCTGCAAGCCGTGGTGAAGGCTCATCGGCTGGTGACGCTGACCGGGGTGGGTGGGGTCGGCAAGACCCGCCTGGCGATCGAAGTCGCGAGCCGCCTAGCCGATGAATACCCCGACGGTGTCTGGTTTTTCGAACTGGCTGCGGTAACTGATCCGGCGTCGGTGCCCGACGCGGTAGCAGCGGTGTTGGGCATCACTCAACAACCCGGCAAGAGCGTCAGCGAGTCGGTGGCGGCTGCGTTAGAGGGCCGAGTGCGGTTGTTGGTGTTCGACAACTGCGAGCACGTGCTTGACGCCGCAGGCGATCTTATCGAAGCGATCCTCGCGCAATCGGCGACGGCGAAAATCCTTGCCACCAGCCGCGAAGGACTCGGGGTTGCCGACGAGCATCTGTGGCCCGTGCCCTCGCTCGGCGTCGGCACAGGAATCGATTCGTCAGCGGTGACGCTGTTTGGGGAACGCGCCCAGGCCGTCGCGCCGCACTTCTCGGTGCGCGACGAGTCGGACACGGTGGTGGAGATCTGCAGTCGTCTCGACGGGATACCCCTGGCCATCGAGTTGGCGGCCTCACGGATGGCGTCGATGACCGCCAGCGACGTGCGTGATCGCCTCGATCACCGTTTCCGGCTGCTGGTCGGCTCGCGGCGCGGCCTAGCACGCCACCAGACGCTCCGTCATGCGGTGGCCTGGTCTTACGACCTGCTCGATGATGCGGAGAAGCTGCTGCTGGACCGATGTTCGGTGTTCGCGGGCGGCTTCGACCTCGAAAGTGCCTGCGTGGTAGCAGGACTTGACGACCCCGACGACTATGCCATTCTCGATCTGCTCGATGCCTTGGTGCGCAAGTCGCTGCTCCTGGCAGATCGCTCCTCTGGGCATACCCGGTTTTCGATGCTGGAGACGATCCGCCAGTTCGCCGAGGAACAACTCGCCGCCAGCGGGGCGGCGACCGAAGCCCGCACAGCGCATGCCCGCTACTTCGCTGGGCGGGAAGCCGACATCATGGCCCTGTGGGACAGCCCCCGCCAGCGTGCGGCCTACGACTGTTTCACTGCCGAGCTGGCCAATCTGCGCACCGCGTTTCGCTGGGCCGCCGACCAGGGCGACCTCGACGCCGCCGCCACCATCGCCACCTATGCGGGGTTCCTCGGCGTGTGGGTCCAAACCCTTGAGCCGATAGCCTGGGCTGAAGAGCTGATCGAGCCCGCCGGTGCGGTCGACCACTTCCGGCTGCCGTTCCTGTACGCAATTGCGTCGCAGTGCTTCAGAACCGGACGGATCGAGGCAGCTGTCGGCTACAGCGACGCCGGGCAGATCGTTGTCGGCAGGAGCCGCGATGCGCTGCCGCACGGCTCCGAAGGCTTGCTTGGAATGTCGTACCTAGCCATCGGGCAGCCCGAGCGGTTGGCCGAGTTGTGCCGCGCCCAGCTCGCACGCCGCCGCGACACCCACATCTTCATCCGGTCCTGGCTGGTTAACGCCCTCGCAGTGGCCGGTCCCGGTGGCGAGGCGATGGATGCCGCGGATGGCCTCATCGAGGCTGCGGAGGCAACAGGCAACCCGTCTTGGCTCGCGGGGGCGCTCGGTGCCTGCGGTGTGGCTTTCCGTGACGCAGACCCCGTCGGGGCGCTTAACGCCCTGCGCCGGGGTCTGGTGATCGCGCAAGACAGCGGCAACCGCACCCAAGCGACACTCCTGGCGCTGACTCTGGCACGACTTGAGGCCGAGCACGGCGACACGCTGGCCGCGTTCGATCACCTCACTCTGGTAATCCGCAACTGTTACAACGCGGGCGAGACCACCGCGATCCGCTGGCCGCTGGCCGTCCTCGCCGCTCTTTTCGACCGGCTCGCACGCTACGAACCGGCGGCCACCATCGCCGGGTTCGCGCTCAGTCCTTTATCTTCGGCGGCGTTCCCCGAAATCACCACCGCGATCGCCTACCTCCGCGACATCCTCGGCGAGGCGACCTACGAATCGCTCGCCCGCAAGGGTGAGGCGATGACCACCGCCGCCATGGCGACCTACGCCTACGACCAGATCGACCAGGCCCGAACAGAACTCGAACACCCTGGTTGAGTTGCGCAGTCTGTTCGGCCAAGACGCGGTAAACCGTCGCCCGGCTCACGCCGAGGGCGTTGGCAATCGTGCTCGCCGACTCACCATTAGCGTGCATCCCCTGCGCCAGAGCACGCTGGCCGGTCCTTCACACCTAATGCCCCGACAAAAGGCGTTAACCGCAAACCCAATGGGCGCCCTGCCCAGCAAACGAAAACAAACGCCCAGCACGCAGTTCGCGCTGACTACGACGTCTAAGTCGGCTAACGCGCTGACCAGCGTAGATAGTGCAAGGGTCCGGGTTTCGCCCGCAGAGCGCCCGCAAGACCTTGGAGGGTCGACGCCCCCCGCGCAGCGATGACACACCACCGATTGCTGTGCGGGTCGTCTCGTCTTTGTCGGGCCACATGTGCCCGTCCACGTCGAGCGTGGTCCGCGCCGAGCTGTGGCGCATACGGGCCTGAACGGTCTTCACGTCACAACCGCTGCCGATCAGCAGGGACGCGAGATGGTGCCTCAAGCAGTGAAAGTGAAGCTCGTCTACCTCGGCGCACCCTGTCCACGGCGCGGTCAATGATCCAGGGGCCTACAAGCTTGCCCCTGCCATTGGTCACCAGCGTCGGGCCGGTGAACTGTTGCACTGAAGAAGACAGCATCAACGTCAGCTCGCGCGGGATCGGTACGGGTGCGCTGCTGCCCTTGGTCTTTAATGCTGCCGACCAGCCCTGTCCTTGGGACCACTGCACCTTCGGGAACACAACGCCGCGTGTGAAGTCCACGTCTTCGATCCGCAGCGCCACCGCCTCAGACACGCGCAGGCCCGCGAACGCTCCAAGCAAGACGGCAACCTGCAGGTGTTCCGGCATCGCGTCGTGGAGCTGCCAGACCTGTTCGGTCGTCGGGCAGAACTGTTCGACATGCCACTGTCGTCATTCACAGCAACAACTTTCGCGCTCTCGGTGCCTCCAACTGCTCAACCTAGCCATCCAACTTCGTTTTGAAGTCAATCAGATCGTCACGCGAGGACTGTCCATATCGGTGCCTGAGCAGTCGCAAGAGTTCGCGGTCGAACCCGTGCCCCGACCCTATGGGCGAAAAAGCCTTACTCCTCCAATTAGGTTGCAACCGAATCGAAAACGCATGGAGGAGCAGAAGGGCCTGATCAGATTCCTCCTCCAGAATTACTCAATGAGCTGGCATAACCGATTAGGAGAAGAAGACCGTGGTACGGATAACCGATGACAGTGAATTGCTGACCGTCGAGGAAGCAGCGGACGTGTTAGGCGTCTGCGTTCAGCGCATGTACAACCTTCGGCATCTGGGACACGGTCCAGTTCTCGTATCGGCGGGGCCGACGGTTGGTGTACCCACGCAGCGGGCTGGTGGCTTTCTTGGCAAAGGAGCTGCAGGCGACACTGAAGGGTGTGCCCGCGTGAGCGTCAGCCAACGCGCCACAACGCGCCTGACGGCCCTCATCCCCCTCCATCTACTGCAACGAGTCCGAACGCTACGAGATCCGCCGGTTCACACGCGGCCACTGGTATGCCATGCGACTGCAGCCTGACGGCTGCGCCACTTACGTTGCACAACCTGTCGATTTGGCAACTCTGAGAGGCCCGTTAGGGCCTTGCATGGATGAGAGGAAGGGCAGCGAGCGTCAGTCGAGCGGGTGTACGGAACCGGGTTGTGGGCTGGCTGTGTGGCGTCGGGGTTTATGCGGAGTGCACCTGTTTGCTGACGCGGTCCGGCGAGCCAAGGCGATTCCCGCCCCACCAGATCCCGGAAAGGCCGCCCCTCGGTCTACCGAAGACGAATTGCAAATGAAAGTCTCGCACTGATTTTCGCCGGAGAGAGAGGCGCTAATTTGCACGAGGTGTCCGCCAGCGCCAGTTGGGGTTCCCCCCCAGGCGAACCGTGTCTGTAAGGAAGACCTTTCGGCCGAGAGATGTGCCAGTTGTGCCTGCGCGCCCAGTGGCACAACTGGCACAACTGGCCAGGTCTTCAGCAGGTGTCCCTGCTCATCCGCGTAGGCCTGGCCATCGGGTCGCCGCACCCTGACCTACTCGATGTGAACGAGTCAACGTGGGCGTTTGGGACGGTTGAAAGCCTTGGCTGCGACGAAAAATCCCATGTCACAGCGTTGGAAAAATTGGGCGGGAAGACGGTCGTCGAAACTGCTGTGGAATGACTGCGGACCAGCTTCGCGGATCCGAGGATCTGTTGTCAGGGTCGTCCTGTGATGTTCGAGGCGGAACAGGGTTCGTTGTGTCATTCTGCAGAGGTGCCCCCTCCTACGGGTGTCGTGACGTTCCTGTTCACGGATGTCGAGGGTTCGACCCGTCGGTGGGAGGCCGACGCCGAGGGCATGCGGGCGGCGCTGGCCACCCACGACGAGGTATTGCGCGGGGCGATCGAGGGGCACGGCGGCTGGCTGTTCAAGCACACCGGCGACGGCGTGTGCGCCGCCTTCGCCTCACCCAGGTCTGCCGTCGATGCCGCGGTGGCCGCGCAGCTGCAGCTGCTGTTGCCGGTGCGGATGGGGATCGCGACCGGGGAAGCCGAGTTGCGTGCGGGCGACTATTCCGGAGCGGTTTTGAATCGGGTTGCACGCGTGATGGCCGCCGGGCATGGCGGTCAGATCCTGCTGGCCGAGTCGACGGCGGGTCTGCTCAGCGGAGTGGATCTGGTGGATTTGGGGCCGCGGTGGTTGCGGGATCTGCCGACCCCAATCGGGGTTTTCCAGGTCCGAGCGCCGGGCCTGCAGAAAGAATTTTCCGCGTTGCGGGCGCTGGATGCTAGTCCGGGGAACCTGCGGCCTCAGACCACGAGCTTCATCGGGCGTGAGTCCGAGGTCGCCGAGCTGCAAGCCGTGGTGAAGGCTCATCGGCTGGTGACGCTGACCGGGGTGGGTGGGGTCGGCAAGACCCGCCTGGCGATCGAAGTCGCGAGCCGCCTAGCCGATGAATACCCCGACGGTGTCTGGTTTTTCGAACTCGCCGCAGTCACCGATCCGGCGGCGGTGCCCGACGCGGTGGCCGCGGTGATGGGCATCATCCAACAGCCGGGGAAGAGCGTGAGCGAGTCGGTGGCCGCCGCGCTGGAGGGCAGGCTGCGGCTGTTGGTGTTCGACAACTGCGAGCACGTTCTAGACGCTGCCGCCGACCTGATCGAAGCAATCCTCACGCAATCCGCGACCGTGCGGGTCGTTGCCACCAGCCGCGAAGGACTCGGGGTCGCCCAGGAGCAAGTGTGGCCAGTACCCTCGCTGGACGTCGGCGCGGGAATCGACTCAGCGGCGGTGAGCCTGTTCGTCGAACGCGCTCAGGGTATTGCACCGAGCTTCGCGATGGTCGACGGCGATGAATCAGCCGCAGTCGTCGAGATTTGTCAACGCCTCGACGGGATTCCGTTGGCCATCGAGTTGGCGGCCTCACGGATGGCGTCGATGACGGCGATCGAGGTGCGTGATCGTTTGGATCAGCGGTTCCGGCTGCTGGTCGGCTCGCGGCGCGGCCTGGAACGCCACCACACGTTGCGCCACGCGGTGGCGTGGTCCTACGACCACCTCGACGACGCTGAAAGGGCACTGCTGGAGCGGTGTTCGTTGTTCGCCGGGGGATTCGACCTGCAAAGCACCTGCGCCGTGGCGGGATCCGACGACATCGACGACTTCGCTGTCTTGGATCTGCTCGACGCGCTGGTGCGCAAGTCGCTGCTGGTCGCCGACCGGTCTTCGGGGCGGACCCGGTTCTCGATGCTGGAGACGATCCGCCAGTTCGCCGAGGAACAACTGGTTGCCCACGGCGAAGCAACGAACGTGCGGACTGCCCATGCCCGCCACTTCGCCGGGCGCGAAACCGACATCCTGACCCTGTGGGACAGCCCCAGCCAGCGGGAGGCCTACGACTGGTTCACCGTCGAGCTGGCCAATCTGCGCACCGCGTTTCGGTGGGCCGCCGACCACGGCGATCTTGATGTCGCTGCCACCCTCGCCACCTATGTGGGGTGGCTCGGTATTTGCGCCCAAAATTACGAGCCGATCTCCTGGGCCGAAGAGCTGATCGAGCCCGCCCGCGTCGCCGACCACCCCCGGCTGGCGACCCTGTATGTGATTGCGTCGCGGTGCTTCACGACCGGACGGATCGAGGCGGCTGTCGGCTACAGCGACGCCGGGCAGATCGTTCTCGGCAGGAGCCGCGATGCGCTGCCGTACGGCATCGAGGGCGTGCTTGGAGTTGTATACCTAATCATCGGGCAGCCCGAGCGGTTGGCCGAGTTGTGCCGCGCCCAGCTCGCACGCCGTCGCGACAACGATGTGCACCTCCGGGCATGGCTGGTTGTCGCCCTTGCATTGGCCGGTTCCGGTGGAGAGGCGATGGATTCCGCCGATGGCCTCATCGAGGCTGCGGAGGCAACAGGCAACCCGCACTTGCTCGCGTTGGCGCTCGGTGCCTGCGGTGCGGCTTTCCGTGACGCCGATCCCGTCGGGGCGCTTAACGTCCTCGGCCGGGGTCTGGTGATCGCGCAAGACGGCGGCAACCGCACCGTCGCGTCAACCCTGGCGAACACTCTCGCACGACTTGAGGCCGAACAGGGCGACACCGTGTCCGCGCTCGATCACCTCACGCTGGCGATCCGCAACTACCACAATGCGGGCGACACCACGACGATCCGCGCCTCGCTGGCCGTCCTCGCCGCTATTTTCGACCGGCTCGGACGCTACGAACCTGCGGCCACCATCGCCGGGTTCGCGGTCGGTGCCATGACTGAGCGGACTTTGCTTGAATTCACCGCCGCGATCGGCCACCTCCGCTACATCCTCGGCGAGGCGACCTACGAATCGCTCGCCCGCAAGGGTGCGACAATGACCATCGCCACGATGGCGACCTACGCCTATGACCAAATCGACCAGGCCCGAACAGAACTCGAACACTCTGGTTGAGCTGCGCGAGTCGCGTGTCGAACGCCCAAGCGGCGCAGCATGTTCTCAATCGCCTTCAGCAGTCTGTTCGGCCAAGACGCGGTGAACCGTCGCCCGGCTCACGCCGAGGGCGTTGGCAATCGTGCTCGCCGACTCACCATTAGCGTGCATCCGCTGCGCCAGACCGGCTTTCTTCACATCGAGCGCCCTGGGACGCCCGATGTGCTGGCCGCGCATCCGACGCGCCTCACGCGCCACTGCTCGACGCTCACGGCCTACCTCAAGCTCAAGCTCGGCAAGGCTGGCGAGCACGCCTGCGACCATGCGGCCCGTGGCATTACTGGTGTCGATGCCTTCTCGCAGTGAGCGAAGAACGATGCCCCGCTGACCCAGCTCCCGGATTGTGGTCATCATCTCAGCGGCATTCCGCCCCAAGCGGTCAATTCCCACGACGACGATGGCGTCACCGGGACGGGCGTAATCAAGCAGCGCGGCAAGGCCACGTCGCTGCTCGCGTGTCGACACTCCCCACAGCTTGTCGCTATAGACCCGCTTCGGGTCCACACCCGCTGCGGTGAGCGCGTCGAGCTGCTGATCCAAGGACTGGTGGCCGGTGCTCACACGGGCGTAGCCGAGTCGAGCGCCTGTGGTTGAGATAGCGATTGCGGTCATGACATGAGCATGTCTCAAAAGTCTCTGCAGTCATTCGCTGATAGGGCGAAGATTGCCGCGCTGATACCCGGGCCGTGCGGGGCGCAATGTAGATGTGCGATCAAACACGGATGGACAAGCTGGCCCAGCCGTTTAGTCTCCCTGGATGGATCGGTTCTGGCAGTGGGTGTGGGGTCGGTATGGGCTGAGGTACTCGTGGGCGCTCTACGCCCTCTTGGTGCCGCTGTCGATGCCGGTTTACCTTCTTTGGTCGTTTCTGATTGTTGCTGTCGAGAGTTCTGGTGCATATGTCGAAGCGGCTGCTGTCACCGTTGTCGCCTCGACGGTGCTGCAGTGGGCGGCCATTTTTCTAGGTCCGGGGAGCGTCGCGTTGTGGAGCGGTGGGTGGCAGGTCAGGAGGTCGATCGGGTGAAGGCACTGGCCGCGACCTACGCCTGGACCCGGAAAATGGTTATTTTTGTGGTAACGGTCAACGCTGTCTTGGCCGGCGTGTTATCCGCCGTTGTCGGTGCGATCGTCGGGGTGACCGGTTCGCGGCTAGTCCAGTACGTGGTCCTGGGCATCATTGTCGGAACGGCCCTCGCACTGATAACAGTGCACACACTCCCGCAAAGGATCGTGCGGCCTGCCAGAGTCGCGATAGCCGGTGATTCGGCGATCGGTGATTCCCTTCCCCGGTCACATCCGAGCTTCGCCGCTTGGTCAAACGTGCTCGTGATGGCGGTCATATTCGCGTTCGCTGTTTATGGCGCGATGGTGGCGGCGGCGCTCGATCGGGCACCCAGGGAACCTCTCGTCTTCGGTGTGATCGGGCTCGGGTTGCTGCTGGGCGTCGGGGTGCCGATCACCGTCGGGGTCTTGTTTTCACCGTCGCTGCAACCCATTCGCGACCTCGCCCAAGCAACTGAACGTGTTGCGGCTGGTGACTACAGCCGACGCCTACCGGTGGTTCAAGACGACGACCTCGGCGCGCTAGCGGCGTCGTTCAATCGCATGCAGGCGGGATTAGCTGAGCGGCAACGGCTTCAGGCGGCGTTTGGGACATACGTCGACCCAGCCTTGGCCGCGCGGCTGCTTCAGCAGGGTGATGATGTCTTCACCGGTGAGCGCCGCGAGGTCACCGTGATGTTCGTCGACGTGCGCGACTTCACCCCTTTCGCCGAGGCCAATACCGCCGAGGACACGGTCTCCCGCCTCAACGCGTTGTTCGACTTTGTGGTGCCGAGCGTGTTCGACGCCGGTGGGCACGTCAACAAGTTCCTAGGTGACGGGGCGCTGGCCGTCTTCGGCGCACCGAACGACCTCGCGGATCATGCCGATGCCGCTATCGCCGCCGCTGTGCAGATCCAACGCCGTGTCGCCGAGCGATTCGGCGGGGAGCTTCGAATCGGCATCGGCATCAACACCGGGGCGGTGATCGCCGGAACCATCGGCGGCGGCGGCAAGCTCGAGTTCACCCTCATCGGTGACACCGTCAACGTGGCAGCTCGCGTCGAGCAGCTCACTAAGACCACCGGCGACGCGATCCTTCTCACGCGGCAGTGCGCAGACGTTTTGGCGTCTCGACCGCCCGGACTCATCGACCGGGGATTTTATGTCCTGAAAGGAAAGTCAACCTCCGTGCAGGGCTTCGGCCTCGGCCAAAAGACTGACGGGGGTTGACCTCACGGCTAAGGAGAGGTGGATCAATCCCCTGCCGCGATCACCCTCGCGAGCCCGATACTTTCGCTGCGACTTTCGAGAAACCCACAACAAAACATTTGCGACTGCACGGACGAACATCAAAGCGGCGAAGGCGCTCACGGCATCGCGTCTCGGCCTGTTTGGCCGGACCCCGTGAACTGGTCCACGGCGAACGAGAGTCGTTCATTGCTGGTACAGGTGGCAGCGTAGCGGGCTGGGGATTGGTAGCCCAGGGCTGCGCCGCGTGAGCGGTTTTGCGTAACTCCGTTTCGTCTTCCTTCCTCGGCGGGAAGGGGTGGCGTTCTACGCTCACTTCATGGCCACTTTTGCCCTGGTGCACGGAGCTTGGCTCGGTGCGTGGTCCTGGGAGTCGCTCACCCCGCTCTTGCAGCAAGCTGGCCATAAAGTGGTCGTGATGGACTTGCCTGCCGAAGACGGGACGGCAAGCTTCGACACCTACGCCGACGTGGTTTGCGATGCGCTGGAGCGGAGTCAGGACGAGGTGGTGCTTGTGGGTCATTCGTATGGAGGTCATACGATCCCGTTGGTAGCGGCGCGGCGTCCCGTGCGCCACTTGGTCTACGTATGCGCCTTGGTGCCAGACGTCGGACGCAGCATGTTGGATCAATTGCAGCGCGACTCACAGATGCTGAACCCTCGTTGGGTCGACGGGCTTAGCGAGCCTGACGAACAGTTGCGAACAAGATGGGTCGACCTGGAACTGGCGCGAGAGTTGATCTGCGCCGACTGCGAAGATTCTGTGGCGGAGGCTGCCATCAACCGGCTTCGTCCTCAGTCGTCGTATCCAAATGTGCTTCCCTTTTCGCTGCCCGAATTTCCTTCTGCCAGTTCAACTTACGTTGTGTGCGCCAACGATCGATTCGTCGCCCCTAGGTGGTCGACACGGATCGCGCGCGACAGGCTCGGCGCTCATCTTGTCGAGCTTCCCGGCAGTCATTCACCGTTGCTTTCAAGACCCCAAGCCCTTGCCGATGTCTTGTGTCGTGTGTCGAAGAGCTATATGGACTGAAACCCATTTCGGATCTTGGTATTTCACGATAGATGGTCGGCACAGGAAAGTGATGTGGTCATCCGCGAACGCGAACGAGGGGTGTTCACTGGTGGGTACAGGTGGCGGCGTAGCGGGCGGGCGGTTGGTAGTCCAGGGCTGAATGCCTGCGGTGGTGGTTGTAGTCGTGTTTCCAGTCGCTGATGACCACGCGGGCCTGGGCGAGTGACCAGAAGCTATTGATGTTGAGGCACTCGTCGCGGATGCGGGAGTTGAACGATTCGACGTAGCCGTTGCGCCACGGCTCGCCCGGCGGGATGAACGACAAACTGACCTGTCCGGCGGCCCAGTCGGCCATTGCGCTGCAGGCCAGTTCGGGGCCGTTGTCACAGCGCAGCACCGCGGGGAAGGTGCCGCGCTGGGCGGCCAGGCGATTCAACTCATCGATCAGTTGATCGCCAGTGATGCGGCGCTCGACCATCCCGCCCAGGCATTCACGGGTGTGTTCGTCGATGACCGTCACGATCTTGATCGGCCGCCCGTCTGTGGTCACGTCGAACTGGAAGTCAACCGACTACAACCTGTTTGGCGCATCAGCGACCACTTCCCGTGGTGCAGTAGAGGTTCCGTGGCGTTTGCGTCTTCGCCGCTGCGGCACCCGCAGGCCCTCCTCACGCCACATGCGTTGGACCCTTTTGTGATTCACTACCCAACCCTCGGCACGCGCATCGTGATAGGCGGCCCGGAACCCTCGCCGCGGGTGATCCTTGGCGTAGGAGCGCAGCCAGTCCCGCAACGCAGCTCGGGATCCTCCGGAGTCGTCGCGACCGGTTCATGGCGTTGGGTGGCACGGTGTTGCCCGGTCACCCGGCAGGCGAACCGTTCACTGACCCCCAGCACCCGCTGGAGGTGACGAACGGCCGCCCGCCGGCGTTCCGGGCCTAGAAGTTTCCCTTCGCGATCTCCTTGAGCGCAGCCTTCTCCAACTCAGCGTCAGCCAATAGCCTTTTAAGGGTGGCGTTCTCGCGTTCGAGATCCTTGAGCCGTTTGACGTCCTCAGACTTTAGGCCGCCGAACTGGTTGCGCCACCGGTGATACGTCGCCTCGGAGACACCTAGTTCGCGGCACACCGCCGCGATGTCGTTGCCCTCGGCCAGCAGCCGATCGGCCGCCATCAGCTTGCGAACAATCTGCTCGGGACTGTGCCGCTTCCTCGTCGCCATGATTTGTCGAGCCTTCCTGCCCACGTCGTGGGCGACAAGACTCTCATAAGCCATGGATCAACCAATCGGGGTCAGGTCATGTTGCGTTCATCCCCACTTCACCGTTCTGTGAATTGGCTATCCAGACGGGTCGTCAGATCGCGGATACTCGTACTCCCACAGCGGGAACCGTCCGACGAACCCGACGCAGGTCGCGCACCTGGAGGCCCTCACTGTTTTCCAGCATCATTGGTCTACCGACTGTGAAAAACAACGGCTGTTCGGGGCGGCCGTCGACGGAACCGTTCGTCACGTACATGTACGTGCGGCGGGGAATACCCTCTGCATCGTGAGCGTCCCCAATGGGGGCCAAACGGCAACCCAACTTCGGGATATGTCCCGTGTCGCTGGCGAAGGTGATGCTGTGAATGCCATTACCTGCGGGCAGCGTCACTTCCAATGCTGCTCCATTATCGTGCTGGCGGTACAGACCTGCCAGGTGTTGGGGATGGGCCACAAACACGGCAACCTTCCTGCGGACAACGGCGGAGATGTCTGCAGCCCCGTCGGCACCCGTCGTCCCCTGTGTGGCACGGAGACGCTGCTGCAGGGGATGCGTTGTCAACTCCTCGATCTGCCGAACAGTCTTCTTCGAAAGTTCGCTCGCTAGCGTTCGAAACCAAGACTTGGTGTACACGTTCGCCAGATCCGGATGCGGCACCACCGTTGCGTATTGAGTACGTTCGGTGACCCTGTCCCCGAGCGAACTGCGTTTCGGCACTTGGTTGGGCTTACCGTCGTACGGCTCAGCCTCCCTGAGGGCCTTGACACCTGCACGCCATTGTCTGATTCGTTCGACTCGCCTGTCCTGTCGGCGGCGACGCTTCTCGATTCCCCAGTTCGCCCACGGCGCAGCAAGGGAGCCTACAGCGCCGGTCGCTAAGCCAGCCGTGCCACCGATGAGGGCGACGGCGAACGTGTAAGCCCGCTATGCGGTCTGACAGTTCTGGCGAAATCGCGACTTCATCTGGCCCGTTCCGCCAATGCCCAGCGGGCACCTGTCCGAACGCAGTGGTGATTGCGTTCCCATCACGTCCGGTCAATCACATGTCGGGCCAGGTGGCGACGGGCAACGGCGTGTGCCACTTGGTCGAGTGGTCTTCAATCGGAGCCAATGAAATCCGATTTCGTTTTTGGCGGTTAGACGCGTCGAGATCGCGCTCATGCGGACCCAACTCATCCAGACTTCACCAGACCACTACTTCGGCATCGCTCGCCGTCGTGTAGCAACGAGTCGACGTAACCACCGCACCGTCGCTGAAGTAGGCGGGGTACTCACCCTCGCAGTCCATTGCATAGGTTTCTCCGGTGACGGGCGAGTACGCCGGGAAATGGTGAGACATGCCCGAAGCGAGGAAAGCCTGTCGCACGTTTTCGGCGAAGGGACAGGTGGTATGGCCGCCTACTACGCCCTCATGCCCGTCGGGGCACATATCGAATACGTCGGCTTTGGCGTAGGGCGCCAGTGCTGTGCTGAGTCCAAATGCGGCGAGCGCCCCGATCATGATGGCGGCTGCGGCCATGATCTTGATTAGCTTGGTCATGGCCAACGGTATGACAAAACACGTCTGGACATCGTGAATTGAGCAAATCGCGCCGCTGCGCTGAAAAACTTCCAAGCACCTTTGAGCTGCGCCGGGGCGTGAACCCTAGGGAGTACGGCTAATTTGCCGGCGCTTTTGGCGCGTGCCGTTAGCGGATTAACCTCGACAGGTGTAAGCCGGCTGACCCTCACGGCATCGCCGCAACCCAGTCGATATGGCCCTCGAAGCCAAGCGTTTTCGCCATGTCGCGGTAGCGGTCCCGGTATTCGCGATAGCCGGCCTCGTCACCGTGAGCACGCTGCAGGACAGCGCGAAGTCGCAGCAGCCAGACCTCGCGTATGACCAAACCCTGTTCGCCTCGCGCGGTCGCCAACTGCTCGACGGCCGCCTCGGCTTCGGCCATGTCACTCTCGGCCCCACGTTCCAGCAGCGTTTCCACCAGAACGCCGGTCGCGCGGACGCCGAACATCAGCAGCCGTCCGTTCCAGAACAATTGGTCCACGGCGGCACGCATGAGCGGTATCGCCTCATCGCGCTCGCCACGCCGAGCCCTCTCCTGCGCGAGGCACACGTTGATGATCGGCAACAGGTTTCGGCTTTGTCCTCGCCGTTCGTACCCTTCGCTGATCTCGGTCAGCAACTTTTCTCCGCGGTAATGCTCCGCGGCGGTGTGGCGGTGAACCAGCGCAGCGCCGAGCGACATCCAAGCGAAGTTCAACGCTACATCGTCGCCGGATCGTTCGGCACCCCGTAGGGCGTCGTCGATGTCGCGCATTGCGGAATCGTCCGGCCGCAGTACGCCATTCAGTATTCCCGGGAAGTAGACGTAGGCAGTGGCCCCGGAATACGACATGGGATCGGAGCGGCGGGCCATGGCCAGGCCGTGGCGCTGGTCGTCGCGCCATCCGGAAAGGCCCAGCCAATAGCGCGCCATACCCCTTGTCGTGAGGTGCAGTGCCAGCGGACACCCGAGAATGAAGTTGCCTTGAGACGGGTCACCGTCAGCCAGCTCGATGGCCTTTTCTGACCATCGCAGCACTTCAGACCATTCGGCGCTGCCGGTCTTAGCACGGATCAGGGAGGGCGAGAGCCCCACCGTCAACGCCGGATTGTCGAGCGATTCGATCAGGGCCCAGGTCTCGGATGCCTGCTTTGCGGCCTCGGCTATCCGGCCCTGGTAGAACAAATCGTGCCCCCGCCCTGTCATGGCGATGGCCAGTGAGGCTTTGTCCCCTGCGGTGCTGCACAGCTCCCGCAATTCCTCGAAAAGAGCGTCGGGAATGTGTTCGTGGACTCGCCAGGCCACCGCGAACAGCATCCTGCGCGGGGCGATGCGCATGGCTGTCCGGTTCGGGTCGTCGGCGGGTAGGGCATCGGCGATCGCTCGGGCGCGCTCCCATCTCAAGTGCGCCGCGGCGATGTCGCGGTTGGTCGCCCAGCCCGCGGCGCGCATGTGCCAGCCGTAGGCGCCATGCAAGTCGCCGGCGGCTTGGAGATGGTCGGCGATCAACGCCGCGTTCTGGTCGGCCAATTGCGGCTCGCGAGTTTCGAGCGCGACGGCCAGCCGCCGGTGTGACTCTGCGCGATCGGATTTCAGTTGTGCTTCGTAGGCCACGGTACGAATCAGCGGATGGACAAACGCATATTCGGGTCCCGGGGTGAGTCGCACCTGCTCGATCAGTTCGGCGGTGATCAGCTCCTCGATGCGGGCGTCGATGCCGAGGCTGGCAAGCAGATCGCAGCTGAAACGAGACCCGATGACCGCCGCGCCGGCAAGGGTGCGTTTGGCCGCTGGGGGTAGCCGGTCGATGCGGGCACCGATGGCGACCTGCAGCGTGGCCGGTACTTGCACCTCTGTGACATCGGTGCGGCAGGAGTAGTGGGCACGTTCGCCGACCAGCACACCGCGCTCCGCGAGCTCCCGAGTGATCTCTTCGGCGAAGAACGGATTGCCGGCCGCGCGTGCGGTGATGATCTGGTGGATCTCGGCCACGGACGGATCGGGGCCTAACAGTTCCGCGACCAGAGCCGAGGTTTCGGCACCAGTGAGAGGTGTAAGGGTGATGCTTTGCGCACCGGGCACCCGGCTCAAGGCGCCCCGATATTCGGGGCGGTAGGTGATCAGCACCAGCGAGTGCGTCTGCGGGATCACCTCGAGGAAGTCGGCCAGCATCGATTCGCTGACCGCATCGATCCAGTGGGCGTCCTCGATGATGTAGAGGGCGGGGGCGGAGCGGGCCAGTGATGCGGCATTCACCAACGCGGTCAACCGTCGTCGGCGGGCATCCGGATCGATTTTGGGCAGGGAGAACTCGGGATCGCCGATGCCCAGCAGGTCATGGAAGAGCACCAAGTCCTCGGGGTCTGCGTCCCGAACCTGAGCATGGACCTGTGCGCGGGCCACCTCCGCCTCGACGCCCTCGACCCCCGTGACCGCGCGCAACAGCCGGGCCAGGACCCGAAACGAAACATCGGTGGCGTGCGATTCGCAAAAGGTGGTGAACACCTCCACGGTGCGGCGACGAGCTATCGAGGCAACCTCTTGCGCCAAACGGCTTTTGCCGATGCCGGGTGACCCCACGACGCTGACCACACCGCCGTGGCCGTCGACTGAGCGGCCCAGCAAGCCCTCGACGGCAGACAACTCCCGTCGTCGACCGACCAGGCTCGACTCACCAAGGCCGACAGCGCGCTGTCCGTCTCCGACGCCCAATAGCCGATAGGCCACGACTGGCTGCTCTGCGCCCTTGATTTTGACCAGCTCGGATTCGCCCAGAATCGCAGCGCCATCAACAAGCCGTTTTGTTGACGCGCTGAGCATCACCCCACCCGGCGGTGCCACCGATTCCATCCGTTGCGCCATGCCGACTTGCTCCCCGACGGCGGTGTAACCGAACGGTCCGAGGCCGATTTCACCGGCGATCACTTGACCGGAGTTCAGTCCTACCCGCATCCAGAGGTCCACACCGTCGCGTTGTCGGATGGCGACCGCAAGGCGCGTCGCCTCCTCTTGAAGCCCCAGGGCCGCCAGACTGGCACGAATCGCGTGGTCCTCCAAAGCCGCTGGTGCGCCGAACACCGCCATGATCCCGTCGCCGGTGAACTTGTCCACCGTGCCGCCGTATCGCTTGACCATCGCCGAGCAGCGGTCGACAAGTTCGGTGATGATCTCGCGAAGCCGCTCCGGACCCACCGCCGCAGCGATGTCCATGGAGTGCACCACGTCGGCGAACAGGACGGTTACCTGCTTGTACTCCGCGCGGGCGCTGTCCTGCGTTAGTGGTAGACCACAGCCGTCACAGAACCGCGCGCCCGCGCGCGGCAGGCTGCCACACGTGCGGCACGCGGTCGCTGCGGTCATCCGACTCTCCGCCGCTTCGGCCCCCGAGTTTCCTGATTCACCAGCATAGGGCGCTAGACGAGTCACGTAAAAGGGCGAACGGATAGGTCACGCGAATTGGCGCAGCTTCGATTCGACGGCGGTGAGCACCTTCGCCGCGCCGTCTTCGCACGCCATCCGACGGGCGATGCTCGTGAGTTTCTCTCCAATCGCGGGCCCTCGGTGCCGGCGATGCTGCTTAATGCGCCCTCCCGAAACGCCGCTCAGTTTCGTCTCAGCTTTCCTGATTTACGCCTTACTGACCGCGTGTCGGGACATTTGCGGAAATCCCGGAGCCGGGCCGAGGCGGGGGTCAGAAGCCGTATGGTCGGCACATGACGATGCGGAACCTGGAGGGACGGCTCAACACCTACTCGCAGACGGCCCTGGCTGTTTTCCGAGTGGTGTTCGGACTGTTATGGCTCTGCCACGGCCTGTCCAAGTTGACCGGCTGGCCGCTCGGTCCTGCAGCGCCGGTGGGTCTATGGCCGGACTATTACGCCGGGTGGATCGAGCTGATCACCGGCACGCTGATCGCCGTCGGCCTGTTCACTCGAATCGCGGCGTTCGTGGCATGCGGGGAGATGGCGGTCGCGTACTTCACCGTGCACCTTCCGCGCGGGTTCTTCCCGATCAGCAACGGCGGTGAGCCCGCTGTCATGTATTGCTTCGCCTTTTTCCTGCTGATCTTCCTGGGTGCGGGTGCATATGCGTTGGACGACCGCCGCCGCCGCGCGGGATTGGGTTGGCGCAGAAGGAATATCGGCACGGCCGGTCCGGTCGCCGGCGGTGGGGACTGGCCGGGCAGGCGTGCCGCCCGCCGCGACACCGTCGGCTGGGGGCGAGGCTCTCGGGCGGATTCGCCGTTGAGCCGCTGGTGGCGGAATCGGCGGGTTCGCGGTCGCTGAACCTCTGCCTCCCGTCAGTCAGCGTGGGATTGGTACCAGCATCGGCACCTGCCTGCGATAGTCACGGTATTGGCTGCCCAGCGCCGCGATGAGGTCGCAGATGACCGCGCGCATTCGCAAACAACATTGCCAGCACGGATAGCCGTCGGGTCAACGGTTCTCCCCGAGCCACATTGCCGATCAGGAAACGCAGATACGGCAGACCCGACCAGTCGACCAAAGCCGAATCCCGTCGCACCGCAATGTCGTCACCGAACCACTGCGCGTATTCGTGCGAATCGGCATGGCAGCCGATCCACATGAGCAAGTTCGTGTAGTACGTGCAGTCCCGCTGGCCGCAGTCGAGCCCGAGACGATCGGCGATCCTCGCCCCGATCAGCGCGGCGCGCAGCATGTGTTCGCTCGGCTGGCCCAAGCCCAGGTCGATCGCCACCGACAGCGCCGCCAACAGTTCGGCGCGGATGGGCCATTCCCCATGCGCGTGATCAGGCGCCATGCACCGATTTTGGCACCGGAATGGATTTAGTGAAGAATCGGGATCAGCCCGGCGGCGAAGACCAGATACAGCAGCGCGACGAGGCCCAAACGTATCGGGGTCAGTTTGTTGGTGCGCAGCGCCACCATCAAATAGAAGATGGCGACCATGGTGACGACTCCCGACCAGAGCAGGGCGTGGTCGAAACGCCAATCGGTGAACAGCAAGCCCAGACCGCTGGGCACGGTCGCCTGGATCATCATCGCGCCGGAGATGTTGGCCAGTGCGAGTTGCGTCTTACCCTGCCGGGTCCAGATGACGGCGTTCATGATCTCGGGCAGCTCGGTCGCGATGGGCGAGAGCAGCAGGGCGGTGACTGACGCGGACAATCCGAGCATTGGACCGATCGCGTCGAGCTGGTGCACGAAAACCTGCGAAGCGACGAAAATGACTGCCAGCGCGGCCAGCGTCTGTGCGATCACCGCCGTCGTGGCGGGTCGCGCGGCCCGGCGTTGCAGCTTCAGCGGTGTCAACTCCGCGTCCTGATCCAGCAGGTGGCCGCCGCGAATTTCGCGCCAGAAGTAGACGGCGTAGACCGCAAAGAACACCAGACCCAGCCACGGCTTGATCGCGAACGCCACCAGGCCAAGCCCGACTTTCACGACGAACACCGCCATGAACCAGCGCTGATCCTTGTGCAACCGCGCCGCTTGGTCAGTGTCGGACAACACGTCGTGGGTGCGCTCATCTCCCGGCCGATCGGGGGCTGCCCGATCGACTCCAGCAGCGACGGGTTCTCGTCGACGGCCCCGGTGCCGGACGAAGAGCAATGCCCCGGTTACCCCGTAGGCGATGGTCGCCAGCACCAGCGGACCGCCCATCGCCGCGCCGACACCGATATTGCGGATCTGCGCGGTGGATCCGGTGGTGACGGCAACGAGTGTGACCACCGACTCCGGCAATGCGGTGCCGAATGCAGCCAGAATGGTGCCGACCGCCATGCCACCAAGATTGAGCCGCCGACCCAGCCATTCGACCGCGTTGACGAACCAGTCGCACGAAAGATAGATCGCCGCCGCACACGCGATCAACAGCGCAACATGCGTCACGGTGGACTACCTTTCACCCGGACCGCCCAATATCCTTCCCTCGTTTCGTCAACTTCGCAAACGACAAAATGTTTCGGGATGGTGAATCCGACCGTCAGCAGTGCGCGACAATGGGTATCGACATGGCAAAGTTGAAAAAGGGCGCGCCCGAAAACACGGATTCGGCCCTCCCCCGCACCGAGCCGACGCGCCCGCAGTTGGCGTCGGCAGCCAGTACGTTTGCGCTGCTGGGCAACCCGGCTCGGCTGCACGTGCTGTGGTTGGCCGCGCGCGGTGGGCAAGACGTCACTGCCCTCGCTGACCGGGCGGGCGTGGGCGTGGCCACCATGAGCCAGCATTTGACCAAGCTGCGTCTTGCGGGTCTCATCAGCGTCCGCCGTGAGGGTCGCCGGCACATCTACACCGTCGACGACCCCCATGTAGTCACGATGGTCGAGCAGATCTTCGCCCACATCGCGCCGAACGGCAGCCTGGCGCCTGATCCGCCCGCTTGACTTTCAGCGGACGGTCGCGAAAAACGCGCGGACGTCGTCGACGAACAGCCCGGGTTGTTCGAACGCGGCGAAGTGACCACCGCGCGGCATGACCGACCAGTGCGTGATGTTGTAGACGGCCTCGCACCAGCTTCGCGGCGTGGGCAGGATCTCCTTCGGAAATGCCGCGACGCCGGTGGGTAGTTCCACACGGGCGGCGGACGCGAAGCTGCTGTAGCTCTCCCAGTAGAGCCGGGCCGAGGACGCACCGGTGCCGGTGGCCCAGTACATCATCACGTTGTCGAGCAGCTCGTCGCGGCTGATCGCATTTTCCGGATGCCCGTTACAGTCCGTCCAGGCCCAGAACTTCTCGACGATCCACGCCAGCTGTGCCACCGGCGAATCCGCCAGTCCGTAACCCAGCGTCTGCGGTCGGGTCGACTGCTGCTTGGAATAACCGGTGCCCCATCGGCGGTGTTCTGCCATGGCGGCAAGCGCTCGCTGGTCGTCCTCATTGAGGTCAGACGTTCTGCGCGGCATGGCTATTGGCATGTTCAGGTGGATGCCGACACAGTGACCGCGGTTGCGGCCCAATTGGGTAGTGACGGCTGCGCCCCAGTCGCCGCCTTGCGCACCGTAGCGGTCGTAGCCGAGACGGCGCATGAGCATGTCCCATGCCTGCGCTATTTTCTCCACGCCCCAGCCGGTTCGGGTGGGCTTGCCGGAGAACCCGTAGCCGGGAAGGGAGGGGCAGATCACGTGGAATGCGTCTTCGGCACGGCCTGTCGGCGGGCTGACCAGCGGCTCAATGACTTTGTGGAACTCGACTATCGAGCCGGGCCAGCCGTGGGTGATCAGCAGAGGTAAGGCCGCTGCGTGAGGCGACCGCTGGTGAATGAAATGAACGTTCAGCCCATCGATTTCGGTCATGAATTGGTCGAATCGGTTCAACGCCGCTTCGCGCGAACGCCAGTCGTAGTCGTCGGCCCAATAGGCAGCCAGTTCGCGGGTATACGCCAGCGGCATGCCCTGGCTCCAGTCGTCGACGCACTCGGCTTCGGGCCATCGCGTGTGCGCCAATCGTGCCCGCAGATCATCCAGGACTGCGCTAGGGACGTCGATGCGGAATGGCCTGACCTCAGCCATTCAGCCGCATCACAGCACTCGGTGAGGCGACCTGCCCATGCGGTAGCCCGATGGGAAAGACATCTCGATCACTCGGAGTTGGTCATTCGCTTTCGACTCGAGCTCGAGGACAACGCAGCTGTCATCGATGGCCTTGGATTCGAGAACGATGTAGTGCTGACCACCACCCTGGATATCGGTGACCGGGTCACCTGAGCGCAGTGTCTCGACAGGTACCAGCTCGGGATTCGCGTGCGGCTCCACGGTGGCAACGTTAGGCCAACTAGGCGACCGACGGGAAGCTTTGACGCGATCCTGACTGATAGCGGTAACCCGTCCGCAAACATATATCCGCGACTATGCTGCCGTTTCAGCCCATCACAACTGAGTTCAGCGACCCCTACCAAAGCTCATCCGGCAGGCACAGCGCGGCAAATGTTTCACGAAGACCGGTCGCTGTCGTCTTCGTCGTCTTCGTCCCGAAGAAGCTTCTCAGGATGGTGGAAGACGTTGGTGCGGGGTTGGCCGCGGTCGAGGTGCGGTGGCGGGATCCAGTCGGTGTCGCCGTTAGAACGTTTACGGGTGGTCCAGCCGCCCGGTTGCACCAGCCGATGATGGGCGCCGCAGGCAAACGTCAGGTCGTCGACGTCGGTGGTGTGGCAGCTGGCGTAGTCGGTGCAGTGATGGACTTCGCACAAATAGCCCGGCACATCGCAGCCGGGATGCGAACACCCTCGGTCTTTGGCGTACAAGACGATTCGCTGCCCGGGTGAGGCCAGCCGTTTCGTGTGATACAGCCCGATCGCACGGCCCTTATCGAAAATGGCCAAGTAATGATGCGCGTGGCGGCCCATCGCAATCACGTCGGTCATCGGCAGCAGGGTGCCGCCACCGGTCAGCGCGGTGCCCACACCGGCTTCCAGCTCGCGCAGGGTGGTGGTGACGATGATGCTGGCCGGCAGCCCATTGTGCTGACCCAACTCCCCCGACGCCAGCACCGCGCGGGCCGCGGCCTGCAGCGCATCATGATTGCGCTGCGCCGGGCTGCGGGCGTCGCGCTCCACCGCCTTCTGCGACGGAGTGCCGTCGAGCACTGGGGTGGGGTCATACGGGTTGGCCATGCCGGGGGCAGCGAGCTTGGCCAGCACCGCTTCCAGGGCGACCCGCGCGGCCGGGGTTAGATACCCCTTGATCAGCGACATGCCGTCGCGGTCCTGCTTAGCCAACACCAAGCTACGGCGCTGTGCGCGGTCTTCGTCGCTGAAGTCGCCGTCGGGGTTCAAACAGTCGGCCAGTTTGTCGGCCAGCTTGGCCAGCAACTCCGGACGGTACTGGACGCCCAGCTCGACCAGCTGCGCCTCGGCGTGCTCGCGGGTGTCGGCGTCGATCCAGCACGGCAGGTCGCGCAAGAATCCACGGATCACCCGCACCTGAGCCTCCCCGATCCGCCCGGCGCGCTGGGCGACCGCGGTGGGTGCCAGCCTTGGCGGCAGCGGCTCACCGGTCAGGGCCTGCCGCGGCCCTAAGTCTTCGGCTTCCTCGATACGGCGGTGCGCGTCGGCGCGGGTGATGCCCAACCGGTCGGCCAGCACATGCGCTAGCTTCCCGCCGATCTCCGCCGGCGTCGCCTGCTGACGCACCCCGGTAATCAACGCGTGCCGCGCCACCGGCAACCGGCGGGTGTCGTGTTCCAGGCGCTCGAGCAACGCCAACCGCTCCGGGGTGGTCAACACATGAAATGACAACTCCGCCAACCGAGACACCGCGTCGCGAACAGCGTCGAACACCTCGACGATCTCCTCGCGAGTGGTGGCTGCCATACCCGAATGCTATCGGCGCCCACCGACAAGAAATCCCCCCAATAAACCGCTGAAACCACAGTGACGCAGGAGGTTTGGAAACTCAGTCCAGCGCAAGGTCCTTGCGGAACCGCTGCATGCCGTCGACTTTCTCGGCCAGCGAGGCGTCGGGCCCGGCATAGAACATCCATGGCATAGTGAGGATTCCGGTGATTCCGGCGGCCTCGGCGCGCTGGTAGTCGGCGACGGTGAAGGCGTCGGTGAGCGGCGTCAAAATGGTGAAATCATCCATGGATAAACCGTGTTCGGCGCGCAAGGTGCGCAGCCGAGTGGCCGCCTCGATGGCGCGGTCGGTTTTGATCAAGTCGCCGATCCAACCGTCGTTGCGGGCGGCGCGTCGAAACGCAACCTCGCTGAGCCCACCTGCGTACACCGGTATCCGCGGCGGTACCGGCTGCATCTCGAGTCGCGGCGTCGAGAAGAACTTGCCGTCGAATTCTGTCCAGTCGGGTTCCCACAGCGCGCGCATCAAGTCGATCATCTCGTCGGTGCGCTTACCGCGGGCCTTGAACTGCTGATCCATCAGCTCGAATTCCTCCGGCACCACCCGACCCCGATTCCCAGCTCGACCCGGCCGCCGGCCAGAACAGCAGCGGTACCAATGGCTTTCGCTGCCAAGTAGGGATTCCGCATAGCCGGAATGTAGACGGTGGTGACGAACCGCAGCTGTGTCGTCACCTGAGCCAGCGCACCGATCAGCACCCAAGGATCGGGCCAATCGGTGAAGGGCTGCCAGCGCCGCTGCCCATCTTTGGTGTAGGGGTATGGAGTTTCGAGAGCTTCCAGGTTGACAACGTGGTCGGGGATCCCGATGCCGTCATAGCCGAATTCGTCAGCGGCCTTAGCGATCTCGACGATCTCACGGGTATTCAAGAAGGCGCTGCTGATGTAATACTTCATCCGGCTGTCCGAGCCCAGGCCGGTTTTATGAAGACGCCTTCCGCTTCGGCAGTGACGCCCTCGGCGTCTGAAATTTTGCCACGCACAAACGTTTTGAATTCTTCGACGCGCTCGATGACCGCTTCCGCGTGCAGCCCGCCTAATGGTGTGCCACGCAGGTACTTCACCGTGATGGTGCCGGTGAACAACGGCTTGGTCAAACCCTCGCTGGCCGCTTCACCGAGAATGTGGTCGAGCACCATGGCGCAGACACCGCCGTGCACCAAACCCGGCGGCCCCTCGTACGCAGCCCCAAGGACGAAGTCGCTCCAGCACCGCCCGTCGTCGTCTCGATGCATCGTCAGCGGCGGGGCGATTGGGTTGCGCATGCCAATCACGGCATTGCCCCACACCAGCGGTCGTTCACCTACGGCGTAGCGCACCCCGGAGGACCCGTCGAGTTGCTTCTCGCGCAACGTCTCCGTGACGGCCTCAATCGCGAGGCGAGCGTCGTCGATGGCGCCGGCGTCTACCGCGGTGACGATGGTGGCCTCGATGAGGTTACGGACGGCATCGGTCAACGGGCCATACAACGCCGTGAGCTGACCGTGCTCCTCGGCGGTGATGACCTCATACTCGACCTGCACCGACCAGCCGCCTCAGCTTCCGAATATCCTGCGCACCACTGCCTTTGCGCGCCGAGTCACTCGCAGGTAGTTGTCCAGGAACTCGCTGCCGTCGCCGCCGGGCCAGCCGGCCGCGACCGCCACGGCGTTGAGCACCCGTCCCGGCCCAGGCAGCTGGTCGGTGGGTTTGCCCCGCACCAGAGTCAGCGCGTTGCGGGCCCGGGTCACGGTGAGCCAGGCTTCTCGCAGCTGTTCCACATCGTCTTCGGCGATCAGCTCCGCCGCAGCGATCGCGGTCAAGGTTTGCAGCGTCGAGGTGTTGTGCAATGCCGGGATGTCGTGTGCGTGCTGCAGTTGAATCAATTGCACAGTCCACTCGATGTCGGTCAATCCCCCACGCCCCAGCTTGGTGTGGGTGTTGGGGTCGGCGCCGTACGGCAACCGTTCGGCGTCGACGCGGGCCTTGATGCGCCGAATCTCCCGAACGGCTTCAGGTGACACCCCATTGGCGGGATAGCGGATGTCGTCGGCCATCAGCACGACCGCCGACCCAGATCCTCGTCGCCGGCGACCGGGTGCGCTCGCAGCAAAGCCTGGATCTCCCAGGGCTGCGCCCATTTGGCGTAGTAGGCCCGGTAAGCGGCCAGCGTCCGAACCAGTGGGCCATTGCGGCCTTCTGGGCGCAAATTGGAGTCCAGATGCAGCGGTGGGTCGACGGTGGCCGTGCCCAGCAATGCCCGCAGCTGCTCGACCACCGACGTCGACCACCGCACTGCGGCCGCGTCGGGAGCGTCACCGGCTGCTTCACAGACAAAGATCACGTCGGTGTCCGAGCCGTAACCCAACTCGCGAGGGGCCCAGTCAGCCCCATCCCGATAAGGGAGATGGTGGCCGGGGGGCTGCCGTCGGCGAGTTGGCCCGGATCACCGCCTCCAAGGCCGCCTGCAACACCGCCACCCGCACCGAGGTGAGCGCGTCGCCGACTTCGACCACGTCGAGCATGCCGAGCAGGTCGGCGGACGCGATGCGGGCCAGCTCGCGGCGGCGCAATGCGCGTGCGGCCGCAATCGCCCGTACCGGGTCGGCGTGGCGGCCCGCGCAGGCGATCAGCGCGGGGCCGAACGCGCCGGGCTTGACGTCGAGCAGCTTGGGCCCGGACGGGCCGTCGCCGTACTGCTTGATGACCTGAGGTGCGCGCGTCGGCGGCTCCAGGACGTGCGCCGACGTGCCCAGCACATGCATCAGCCGCTTGGCCACCGCGTTCTCGTCGCGCAGCGTCGACAGGTACCAGCGCTGGTCGGCCGTCGCCTCGCTGAGCCGCCGGTAGGCCAGCAGCCCGCCGTCGGGGTCGGGCGCGTTCGACAGCCAGGACAGCAGCTTGGGCAGCAGCACCGACTGCACCCGGCCGCGACGGCCGCTGTGTTTGGTTAGTGCCGCGAGGTGGGTGCAGCGCGGCCTGCGGGCTTTCATACCCGAGTGCGGCCAGCTGACGCTCCGCCGCGGCCGGTGTCATGCCGCCGGAGAATGTCATGCCGTCCGTGCTCACCGACTCCAGCAGCGGCTGGAAGAAGAGCTTGGCGTGCAGCCGCGACACCCGCACGTGCTGGCGCTTGAGCTCCTCGCGGAGCACGCCCACGCGTCATGTGTGCCGTCGGGGCGCACGTGGGCCGCCCAGGGCCAGCCAGCGCAGCGCCTCGTCGTCGTCGGGTGGCGGCAGCAGATGGGTGCGCTTGAGCCGCTGAAGCTGCAACCGGTGCTCGAGCAACCGCAGGAACTGGTCTTAGGCGGTCAGGTTCGCGGCGTCGTCGCGGCCGATGTAGCCGCCCGCGCCCAGGGCTGCCAACGCGTCGACCGTGGAGGCCACGTGCAGCGAGTCGTCGCTGCGGCCATGCACCAGTTGCAGCAGCTGCACCGCGAACTCCACGTCGCGCA
>CAWCJY010000002.1:0-782988 GCA_963795995.1 uncultured Actinomycetota bacterium | reverse complement strand
GACACTTCCGATTGATGCCGCGATCCCCTCCAGGACAAGGGTTTCCGCGAAGGCAATGGACGTATATTGGTGAGCCGGCATCGCTGTGGTGGATCAACCCGTCGTCGACGCGGTGCTCGGCGTGATCACGCCGCCACAACGCCGTCTTCAATGTCGTGGTGACCAGCACGGTGTCCTTGACGGTGGCGGCGTGCCAGCCCACGATGGCCCGCGAGTAGCAGTCCACGACGAACGCCACGTAGACCAACCCTGACCACGTCCGGGTGTAGGTGAAGTCGGTGACCCACTTCCGGTTGGGTACCGCGGCGGTGAAGCCGCGGTCGAGCAGATCCGGTGCCCGACGAGAATCCTTACCGCCAGGAATGGTGGTGCGGTGTCTGCGGCCTCTGACCACACCGGACAGGCCTTCATCGCGCATCAGCCGGTCCACCGTGCACGCCGCCACCCGATGGCCCTGGCGGCGCAGATACGCCGTCATCTCCGTCGTCCGTACATGCCCTCCGGTGTGCCGATGGTCGCCCGCAGCGCGCAGCGACCTGTACCCCGATGCGCTGGACTGCATCAACTCGGCTCGACAGCTTCATCTGAAAGTAGGAATAGCTGGGAATCAGCCTGAGGGGCTTGACGATACGTTGGCAGCCCAGGTCTGAAGACCGACTTTATTGGCATGGCTTCCGTCACCATTGCGTCAACCCTTGGGCGACCGTCTACCGGGTGCTGGCCACCGAAACCAACTAGCCCCGTCTAGGTCGTTCAGCGGCGAGGCTGACGCGCAGGTGTTGCACCACAGCATCGGCAACTGCCTCAATCGGGGTCGCCTTACCTTTGGAAACCCAATCGGTGAGCCAAATCTGTAGAGCTGAAATGACCAGTGCACCGGCGATCTCAGGAAGCAGGCCGGTAATTTCTCCCGCATCGACGGCGGCCTCGGCGGCTCGGGTGATCATCTGCATGCCCGTTCGCCAGGCGGTGCGCTGGCCACCACGGCCAGCTTCTCCCGACGGCGAGGACCAACTCAAACCCTCGTTGATGTGCAGTTGCAGAAAGTGGGGATGCGCGGCGAAGAACTCGACCTCTGCGCGGGCACCGACCAGGATCGCCTCCAACGGCGATTCGACCGTTTCGGCGCGAGCATGCACGGCGGTCACGAACTCCTGCATGCGTACGGCATTGAGGGCATCCCAGATGTCGTCCTTACCGGCGAAGTGCTTGTAGACCGTCGCAAGTGACACGCCGGCAGTCTTGGCGATCTCACTCATCCGCGCGTTGGTGAAACCCGTCTGACTGAACTCGTACTCCGCCGCAGCCACGATCTGCTGCCGATACATTGTGCGGCGCACGTCGGCGATCTCGGCGACAGGCCATGAGGATTGGGGCGTCGCCATCACCACCCACCCTTCCTCAATCAAGACTGTCAACTAATGCTACTGTTCTACAGTAATCCTGGTTCTGGTACAGAGAATTATGATTATTACCCGAGTCACGCAGCAAAGGAGCGTCGATGGCGACCGTAGGGGCAGTAACGAAAGACGCTGGGCCGATCACTGCCAAATTGCCACCGTCGCGCGGGCTGCGCATCGTGTGGATCGTGGCGTTCGGCTCGTTAGCCTTGGCATTCCCCATTTACAGTTACCTGGCCTTCCATAGCGACGTGGATCGCGTCGTCATCGCCAACGCGATGGCCGTGCAAGCCACCCTGGCCTACTTCATCGGCATCTTCGCCGCGTTGCTACCCATCCCGTCGCTGCGCACCTGGAACCGATTTCAGCGCGTCCAAGGGATCGTGCTGCCCTTCGTGATCGTCTCCTATGCAACACATCTGACGTGGGAACTCGGCTGGCTGATCATGCACAAAGCCATCGCCGGAGCGCGCGACGCGGCGTGGGCATACCCCTGGTGGAGCTACATCGACGGCGGCGACCTGCGCTACCTGCACGCCGAACCCAACTTCCTAATGGTCGAGGTGCTTTCGGTGATCAACGCCTGCGTGGGCATCACCGGACTGGTCTTGCTGTTCCGGTCCAAGTTCGCCGACTACCGAGGCACCCTGCTGGTCATGACGACCGCGGTCACCCACACCGTCCTGACCTGGTACTACTACGGCACCGAAATCATCGCCGGATTCCCCTCAACCAACACCGCCAGCTTCATGGACTTCGGCGTGAAATTCATCCTGCTCAACAGTCCCTGGCTGATCGCACCGTGGTTCGTACTGGGCTGGGGATACACCATGCTCAAGAAGCAATTCGCCCTGACGACACTGCCTTCCGGCCTACCCAATACCTAAAGCAGGCCAACGGACGTGACCACGAAGCCACCCATCTTCAACCTGACCGAACCCGGACCCGCGTTCGCGAACTTCGTCGCAGGGATGTCAACATCGAGCAAGACGCCTGGGGCTTCGGCATCAAATTCATCTTCATGAACATCCCGTGGGCGGTAGCGCCCTCACTAAGCCTGCCCTTCGTGGTCAAATAGCTGGCCTACCTGTACCGCACCAGCGGCGCGCAAACCGCTGTGAACGCATGCACCGAGTCCAAAGGACTGATCGGCACCCGCTGATCACCCGACACCGCTTCGGCCGCAACGTATGCCGACGGTCTCGTCGCGACACTGAACGGCTTGTCCGAGGTGGCGCAGGTGACACACTGGATCTGATGCGGGCGGTATGGGACGCGTTGGCCTAACCCGACTGCGATGGCCGGCCTGGAGATTCTTATCTCACCCGTGCTGTAGCGGTGAGGCTGATGCTGTGGACGAGGCCGGCGGCAATGATGACCGCCGAGATGTTCGCCAGGCTGCCCTGGCCACCGATGAGGCGCAACGGGCGCTCGCCGACCTCATCGATCAACAGCGCTGAGCACCCCGTCCTTGGCGCCGTCGCCGCAGTTCAATCCGTGATGAAGTTAAGCAGCAACGTAACTCACCGCGATAAACTCACGCTGGTCGAGGATCGGGACGTCATGCGAGGGCCACGCCGAGTTCTTCGGCGAACACGGTGATCATGTGTTGGACCGCGATTTCGTTGCGGCCGATGATCATGTGGTCGTGTTGTCCGTGTCGAACGCCTTCACCGCACTGCGGGAGCATGGCGAAGTCCTCGTCGCGCACGGCAGCGTGTACGGATTCGTAGATGGCGTCATATCCGGCGCGCATCTCGTCGTTGGTGGCCGGTATGCGTCCCATCCAACTGTGCCGCACGGTGCAGCGTGTCGGGTGCCCTTCGGGGAGCATGTCGATGATCTCCACGCCGACTGGGCTGTTGGCGAGGATGAGGTTGGGGTAGATCCAGTAGATCAGGCCCATGTTGGTCGACGGTTCGCGTGAGGCCGCGGCATCGTCGGTCAGGTTCGTGATCCAGGTGAAGGGGAATCCGATGCGGTGGTGCTTGCCGAACTCGTCGTAGACCGCTGTGTTGGGCAGGGTGTTTTGGCCGATCAAGCTCTGTCCGTGGACGAATGGGAAGTGGTAGCCCTCGGCGAATGCCTCCAACGCACCCTTCCATGACACGTCGGAGGCGAACTCGCGTTCGGTGTGGTAGCCGTAGGCGTTGTAGTTCCATTGCGCCAGTTCGGGTCCGATCGGTCCGAGGTGGGCGTCGACGTCGATGGTCGAGTCAGCGCTCAACACCGCCCAGACGAAGCCGTGGCGTTCTTGTGACGGTAATTCGACCAAGCCGTAGTCGGCGGTGTTCATCGAATCGAAGCCCGCCTTGCCGGGCACCATGAACAGCTCGCCGGTGTTGCGGTAGGTCCAGGCGTGATATGGACAAACGAACCGCGAGGCGTTGCCCGACCCGCAGGCCGGCATCGCGCCGCGATGCCGGCAGTAATTGAGGAACACGTGGCTGGTGCCGGTGCGGTCGCGGGTGACCAGCAGCGAGTCGCCGAGCACGGAGCGGACCACGAAGTCGTTATTGGCTGGGATCTGCGCCGACGGCACGATCGCCAGCGGTACCCGGCGCAGGATCTGCGACTCCTCGATCTCGGTGATTTTGGGGTCCCGGTAGTAGTGCAGTGGAACTTTCAGCTCACGGTCAGCCAGGTCGGTGGTGCCGTCCAGGGCGTGCCGTAGCGCGCGGTCGGTCAAGGTCTCATCGGTGCTGCTCGCTGTGCTGCCGGACATACCCGGACCATACAATAACATCGGGATGTATTGTCAAGATTGGCGAACTGACGATGCGAGGATTTTGGTATGCGCAGACATGGCTGGTCGGGCGACATCCCCGCCGATGACGACGAGGCCGCGCGCCGCATCATCGATGCGGCCCGCCGCGGAATCGACGACCACGGCACTGTCAGTGTCTCCGAAGTGGCCCAGAGCCTGGGCGTCACGCGCCAGACGGTTTACCGCTATTTCCCCACCCACGAGGTGCTTCTGGCCGCGACCGCCTTGTCGGCGGTCGGCGCCTTCCTGGATCGCCTTGCCGCACAATTGGGGTCGATCACCGATCCGACAGACGCGGTCGTCGAGGGCATCGCCTATACGCTGGAAGCCCTGCCCGATGACCGGTATCTGCGGCTGGTCATGCAGCCCGGCAAGGCCAGCGCGTTCGCCGCTGGCATGACCTCGGACCTCGCGATCGGCTTCGGCCGATCTATCTTGGAACGCTTCCAAGTAGACTGGGCCGCAGCAGGATTCGACGGAACCATGCTCGACGAACTGGTCGAACTCATGCTACGCACCCTGCAATCGTTCATCGTCGACCCCGGCGGTACTGCGCGCCGAGGTGAAGAACTGCGAGAATTCCTGCGGCGCTGGATCGCCCCCGCTGTACGCACGCACGCAACTCAACACACGGCGTCACGGTCGAGCATCGGCAGGCAGACCTAAAGCCGGTACGAGTGCCCGATGCAGGTAATCGCGTAGCGCTCGCCGATTCTGCCTGACGGCACTGTCATACACGAGCCCGCGGACTAATTACGTTGCAGAACAACGCAACAGAGAACACGAAGCAATGTCGTCACGGTGACGAAACACCATGGGAGCGCCGGGGCGCGCCACGCTTGGCTGCCGCGGACTAAGTCGCGGCGGTACGCGGGCTCCGCAAAAGTGGACATGATGGTGGGACAAACGGGTGTGGACACGAAGTGAAGACAACTTGCATCGCTGCACGTCAAGCCGTCGCGAGTGGACAGCGAGTTTGGGAACCTACACTGACACACCTGTCGAGATGCAGCGAAGATTAGCAAAAGGGGCCAGCTCGCTAGAAAAGCCAATTCCCATCTTTCGACCTGCACTTCGCGTATTTAGAGACTGGTAAGAGCGGCGAGGCTGTGTCGGGCTCCCTGTCAGAGTTGCTCCGATTGACGGGGAGGCTATCGACTCGTGGATAGAGGCCACCTCCCGAGCGATAGATCTGACGCTCGGGAGAACTCTGGGAATCCTGGGGATTTTCGTTGCTCGACACAAACGGCTGATCGTCCGCCCGACGAGATCTGAACTGGCGTGCCTGACGGCCCAGACGGGTGTGTCACCGACTCGGCTGCTGTCAATGACGTTGAGCCGCTATGACGGAACCGCGATCGAAATCGATGATCTAACTGGCCTCATCGCTTTTGAATCTCCATTTGTGCGTCGTGCCGGCTCTCGTTTTTGCCCAGACTGCCTAGCGGAAGCTCAAGAACGTTGGCAGCTTCACTGGCGACTCGGATTGTCTTTCGTTTGCACCCGTCACGGGCGCCTCCTATTAGATGCGTGCACGAAATGCCAGCGTCGCCCCAGGTGCGGCCCATGGCCCTTCGTTCCGCTGCCGAGTCGATGCTTTTGCGGTGCCGACTCGCCGCAAACCATACGACCTCGATCCGGCATTCGGGAGTGGTGACGGCCGCTCAAGACACCGTCTTAGACGTCATTGCCAATAACGGCGCATCTTTCGGGGTTTACGCCGTCGATGAGCGGCCCGCTCGATCGGTGCTTGGCGATTTTGCAACCCTGGCGAATCGCGTCTTGGCGCACGCTTCGATCGTCGGCTTCTCTGCAGTAAGGACGGTGGGTCTCGTTGACTTCGTTGGAGCCACCGGCCTGGACGTGCGAACATGCCCAGAGGGGCGAGGCGCGTCAGTTACTTACCCGCCTGCTCGGGCACTTGACACGGCGGTTGGGGTGACCGCGGCTATCTCGATTCTCGAAGCGTCCGACTTTGAGGTCGCTGCTGAGCGCGCTGCCTGGTTGTTAGCCGGAACTAAAGCCAGAGTGGGTCTCGCCAAATTGGCAGCACTTATCGGGGAAAGCAGCGCAGCGGCGATCTTAACAAGAGCTTACTTCGCCGACGTAGGGCCAGTTACCCAATTACGTTGGCGGACGGCATTACCGGTAGCCAGCGTGCCTGATCATCGCACGAAGCGGTTAGATCTGATCGCCGCAAGTCTCCCTGCGATGTTCTGGCCAGCATGGCTAAACGATTTCAGGCGACCAGCAGGATTCGGAACTACAGCGTCGAACTGACGCTCGCGGCCGCGACGTTGTTGGTGGTAGCACAGCGCCCGCCCGCGATGCGGCTGAACGCTTGGTAGCTACCATCACGGCGTTGACGCTGACCGGGCATACTGCTGCCCATTGCTGATGGGGGATATCATGGGTTATAACGATCGCTGCAGCAAATGTCGTGAGCACCGCTGCTCGACGTGCAGGGGTGCCGGCAGGATCTGGGGCGCCTTCGGTGACTGCACTGCGTGCAAGGGCACCGGCGGCAGACCCTGCGCTGAGCACCGCTAGGAGCCCTCTGCGTTCCAGGCGCGGCGCAGGCACGTGTGCGATCGGAATGCCCGACGGTGCTGCGCTGACCTCGTTCACAGATTCCGCGGTTCGTGCCGACACTGCTCACCACGTGTGAGTGCACGGCCGGGCGTCGACAGCCCGTGACGGTCTGTGGCCGCGAGCCTTCGGAGGCGACCGACCGATTCGGTGTGCGTTTCAGCTTGAGCAGGCACAGCCGGCGACGTCTACGAGTCTGCCTCGCGCCTGCCCGGTGAATGGGCGCACCCCGACCGGCACTTGCGGATAGCGCAGTTTGTCGGTGATGTGCTTGGGTAATCTAGTGCGCGCTCAGGGTGGCTGGCTCACTGCTCAATCGTGGCGAACTTATTTTCGCCAGAGGCGCCGGCGTCCCCGCGGCTTTCCGTTGTTCTTCGCGGTGGCCTCGGCGGTACTTGTTGGTGCCGTGCTTATTTGGCTGGGCTTTACCGTCTTCGGCCATCTCGTCGGTATTGACGACACGACTCGCGCCAACCGCGCCGACATCTTGAAGACCGCGCTCAGTGCCGTAGCGGGAGTCGGTGGCGCCGTGGCCCTCGTGGTCGCCTACCGCCGCCAGCAAGATCTCGAAGACGGCCGCTTCGTCGAACGATTCGGCGCGGCTGCCGCTCAACTCGGCAGCCCTGACCCCGCGGTGCGGATTGCCGGTGTCTACGCGCTGGCCGGGGTCGCCGATGAACCTCGCACGACATTCAGTCGCCGCCAGCAGTGCGTCGACGTCCTGTGCGGTTACTTGCGGCTGCCCTACGATCCCGCGTACGGAGAGAGTCACGTCACCGAACTGGTGACCACGACTCACGGTCAGGGCTCCCGGCCCGAGGAGGCGCGCCACCAAACCATCCGCCAAAATGACCGCGAAGTTCGCCAAACGATCGTGCGGGTCATCGCCGCGCGCCTGCAACACAAAGCCGACGTAAGCTGGTCTGCGCATGATTTCGACTTCACCGAGGTGTTGTTTGAGGATCCCGACTGGAGTGGAGCGGTATTCGGCGGCAACATCACCTCGTTTCACGGCGCCACATTCAGCGGTCTCATCCACTTCAACCGGGCCGTGTTTGGGGGCGAGTTCGCGTCGTTCAAGAACGCCAAATTCAGTGGCGACCAAACCTTCGTCGCCTTCGACAACGCAACGTTCAGCGGAACTGTCCTGTCATTCGCCGGAGCGCGGTACACCTGTCGGTCGGTGACGTTCACGGACTTTGTCTGTAGCAGGGATACGTCAGCGATCACGTTCGAGCGAGCCGGTTTCGACGTCGAGGTCGCGTCCTTCAACGCTGCGACATTCGGCGCCAAGACGTCGTTTCACAAAGCGACATTCGTCACCAAGGTCACCTCATTCGACGGGACCCAGTTCACCGGCCCCGCGACCACGTTCGACAACGCGGTATTCAGCGGCAGGCAACCTCCCTCGAACGCGACACTGTCCGACTCCACGATCACCTCGTTCGAAAATACGATCTTTAGCGGCGATACCGTGTCATACGCGGGGGCGGCGTTTCGGGGGACGACGACGTCGTTCACCGGGGCGCAGTTCCGTGACACTAGCCTCAGTTTGAACAGCGTCCAGTTCGGCGCCGTACAGACGAATTTCAACGACACGACGTTCACCGGTGCCGCCGCCACGTTCGCGTGGGCGAGGTTTGAGGGCGCGCTGAGCGTGCTGTTCGACAACGCGCAGTTCACCACGCACCGCACCTCGTTCGACTCGGCATTGTTCAACGGGGCAACGTCGTTTACCGCGGTGACGTTCGGCGGTGATGACGTGAGTTTCACCGACACCCAGTTCATGAAGAGCTTGCTGTCCTTCCCCCGGGCGGTGTTCAGCGCGGCGCAGACCACGTTTGTCGGAACGCAGTTCCGCGGCACGACAGTGTTCAGCGAGGCAGCGTTCGACGGCGCGGCCGCCACTGTGCTCTTCGACAAGGTCACGTTCGGCGGTGAGGCCGGCGGCCACACCATCTTCGGTGGGGCGAAGTTCACCAATCGGTCGACCGTGTTCTCCCGGCCACGGGTGTGGAAGAACGTGTCGTTCGACTGGGACTTTTCCTCGGACGACATGCCTGCGTGCATCCGCCCGAAGGACTGGCCGCCAGCCCTGCTCAGCCAAGAGTGAATCGCGTGCCACCCGCAGTCCACGACAGCAGGTCCGGCGTGGGCCGGCGCAGTGGTCGAGCATTACCTGCCGTCGTGTGCGTGGGCTTGACGATAGCCCTGAGCATCTGCACCGCGATATGTGCGAACGCCGTCGCGGGCCGCCGAGAAATGCGCGTGGCGCTGTACCCGTTCATCCCTGAATTTGTGGACGCGGCCGAGGGGATCAAGCGGGATTTCGAGGCCGCCCATCCAGCATGTCTCATTGGACATCCTCGATCTGCGCAGCAACTACTACGTGCCCGACGAACCCAACTACATCGAAACCGTCGACGCCGACGTCTTCGAGGTCGACTCCGTATTGCTGGCGCAATTCATCGCCGATAAGAAGATCCGGGAACTCCCCAGCGACATGCTCTTACCGCCGGCAGCGTTACTGACCAATGCCTATGTGGGCACGCAGGTCAACGGCAAACGGTACGGTCCCGCGCACTGGGTGTGCCGCAACCTGCTGTTCTTCCCGGAGGCAAAGGCGCCGCAATTCCCGACCCGAACACTCGTCGACCTCGAGCGTTTCCTGGGATCTGCAGACGCGACCGACCGCCTCCTCGTCAACCTCAAGGGCAAGTTGACGCTCGGAGAGTTCTATTTATCCGCAGCGTTGGACCATTACTCCGACACGGTCCGCGCATTGGCCGCCGCGGAATCGATGGACAGCGCGCTAGCCGACGACATCACCCGACTGCTCAAACTGTGCCCGTCCGGCGGGTGCCGAGATAAGGCGGCCCATGACGACCCCCGCGTATACGCGACAGTGTTCGCCCGCCACGACGCCAAAGCGCTGATCGGGTATTCGGAATTACTGCACGACGTACTCGCCGCACGCCAGGCATGCGGTGATGTTTGCCTGCCCGACTCCGATCTCGCCGTCTCAGATCTAGCCCTCGATGACACCGGCTCAACACCCATCGCCTGGGTCGATTCCTTCGCGGTGAATGCGCATTGCACGGCCCAGTGCCTGGCCGACGCCGCGTCCTTCGTGCGGTTCATGAATCAAGACTCCACCTACCTCAAACTGCTGCTACCCCTGGGTCCTTCGGCTCCCAGCGGTTCGCCTGCACCCGTGGTGCCCTCGTATCTGCTCCCGGCCAAGGCCGCCCACTATTCGAACCCGGCGCTGCTGCAACACGCACACCTGTACCCGAGCTCAAAGCGCTCGTCGAGAACGCCACCGTCCCAACCGCAGAGCAACTGAACTCCAAGCTCAGGCTGCTGGGCTCCCAACTTGATCACACACTCGACGATGTGGCCGCGTGAGGCGCTCGACGGCGTCTGCTTCTTGAGGGCATCATCCGCAGGCGCTCGAGCCGTCCCGGCGCAGACCGGACACACGCCGCGGATCTGTTCGACGCCAGCGGGCAGGGCGGGTGTTTTTGGCAGCGCTGCCGCGGTTGCTGGTGCTGTTCGTCGTGGCCTTGTCCGCTCTGATGTCCGACGCCAAAGTCGCCGTCGGCTATTGGCCGCTGCAGCTGCTGACTGTGGCTGTGGCGATAGGGGCATTGCTGTCCATAGCGCGGGTGGTCTGGGTGCTGCATCGCCTGCTCCCCGCATCGGGCGACTACCGCCCAATTCGCCGATCCTGCAACGCAGCTGTACGTCGAAGACACTGGCATGTGGTCTCCAGCGCTACCGACATGAAGTTTGATCGCTGACAGACTTAGGGGCCACGAAAACTCAATAACGACCGTTGACCGGTCCAAAATCGTTAAACAGTAAAAACTTTCGAGTATTTCGATTCCATCTCGTACAACTGACCATTGTATTGCGCGCGCTGCGAGGCTTCCGTGATGGACCGAGCGGTGTCAACGTACTTGTGAATCACCGACGATGTGACGAGGTGCGGAATGAAAGCATCGAGCACTGCCGCGGCACGCAAATGCGGTATTCAAGTTCAGGTGTAACCGGCCTTTGCGCCGGTAGCCGCCGAGGCCCCAGGTTTGCTTCAGCCTGGTGTCGCCGTCCTACACCGACCGGCCGTGAGCGCGCAGAGTTCGAACTGACGTAGCTGGTGGTTATCGGCGGGGCGCGCGGTTAGGGGCGCTCGCTTGCTAATGATCTGAGGGTTGGTCGGGGAAGTCCCGGGCGCACTGTGTCCATTGAGCTGCTTCAGGTCGCGGTTCAATCGGGCCAGGCTTATGACGTAGGCGCATGTTTGGGTGAGCAACTCGAGTTCTCCCTCGGACCACTCGGCCATGGGCCGCATGATGGTTAGGAAATCGAGAAGCAACTCTTTCTTGACGGGGTCGTCGATGTAGTCGGCAACGCTGGCTATCAATTCCTGCAGCGCAGCGTCACCGGGGTCAACGGAATCCTGATCCTGCATCTACTGGACAGTAAGCGCGGGCACCGACGTGCCACGACTACCGCGCTCCGGTTAGATACATCGGACAACATCAATCTCGACCGGTTGCCAGCCCAAAGATGGCTTTTTCCACCTGAACTTGGGTGCGGCCGAAGGGATCACCCCAATGCGCGAGGGTGTTGACGTAGCGTTCGTATTCAAGAGTTCGGCTGATGTCCAGGGATAAGTTGGCCTGCTTTTCTAGCCAGTCATGGACCTGCTTATCCAGGATGGGAGCCGCGTTCGGGTCGTCGGCGCCGCCGAGCGCTGAAGCAAAGTAAAGCCATTTCGTGAAGAAAGCACTCGCAAGGTACTTGATGCGACCCGCGTTGCTCATGTAGCGGAAACCCTCGACGGGGCCATCGGCGCGCACGATCTCAGCGGCGGTGCCAAGAATGCCGCCGATGTCGCTTCGTATTGGTGCGTCGTGGGCGCCGGTATCCACACCTGTGAGGACCCAGCGGACCCGGGTTGGTCCGTAGCCGGCGTCGCCATGGCCCCAGACCATCGCACTGACGAAGGCGGGCAAGATTTGTCCGCCATCGAGTTGGGCGAGCACGGTTTCACGAACGACGCTCCGATCAACTTGCGGGGGAAGCTCGTCGAGTACTTGCAGGACGTCAGGCAGGTCGTGCATCTCTTTTCGCCAGGCGGCCGGCTTCCAGGGAAAGGCCCGCTGCGGAAGCGGCGGCTTCCTTAGCACTTCGGCCAGCAGCGGCGGCACCTCAGGTGTCATCGTCACTTAAATGACGGTAGCGGTGGGCGCCGACAGATCGTCGCGACTTGACTGTTATGAACTCGATGGCAAGCGATAACTGGGCCGGCGCCACGATTTCCCCGACCTCGCGAATCCCCAAGTGATCCCAGCGTTGCGTGTCCATCCTGGTCCGATGAAGGTCCTGCTGACACTCGGCGCGGGTGCAGTTCTGCTGGCTGGCCATGCTTCGGCCGACGACGACAGCTACTTGAACGACCTCACCGCGCCCCGCACGGTGTATCCGACGCCGCATCGTCGTGCTTACCTGACGTGAGCTGATGCCTTCAATCAGTCGGGCCTGGATGTATTCCCGCAGTTGCGCGCTCGCTTGGTCGTTGACGATGGCAGCTCGAAGCATCGCCATGAGCGGCTCGGAATCCCGCGCAGCGCCTTCCCACACACCAAGATTGGCGCGGACGACTCGTTCACCGAGGGATTCCTCGGGTCCTTCGAACGCGGTGCTCAAGCGTGCCAGCGCCTCCGGTGAGATCGACATGACGGCGGCGAAGAGCTCATTTTCGAGCCGAAGAACTGCATCACGAGCGAGGCGTCGACCTCGGCATCGGCTGCGACCCGCCTGATGGTCGTCGCGGTGAAACCGTCGCTGGCGAACCGGGTTCGGGCCGCCTCGAGGATGGCTTGGCGAGTAGTGCTCCTGCCTGGTCGGCGCCCGCGGCGCGCCATGGACGCTGGCGTGCTGTGGGCGGTCATGCCCATAACGTACCGCTCGCACCGCCATTATCTCAACCGATGTTGATTTTCGGCCAAGTCGAGCTTATGGTCGGGAAGGCGGATTGCGCAGGGCGTTGAAAGGATGGACATGGCTCAGGTGGAGAAGGTGTTCATGCCGTCTCATCCGTTGAAACCGGGTGAGCGCTTTGGCGTGCTGAGCGGGTTCGATCCCGGCACACGGAGGCTGCCGGCGGGTTTTCGGCTCGCGCCTGCATTTAGCGCCTTGCCGGTCGACATCGTGCTCGACAAAGACGTGAGCGTCACCATGCGCGACGGGGTGAGTACCTATGTCGATATTTTCCGGCCGGCGGGGTCCGAGAAGGTGCCGGTCATTATGGCGTTCAGCCCGTACGGCAAGGGGGAGGGCAGCGCCCCCGCCGCGATGGGGGTCTTCGGGCTGGTCGGTTTGAACAACGGGATTGTGTCGGGCTTGCACAAGTTCGAGGGGCCCGATCCGGCGTATTGGTGCGCTCACGGTTATGCGATCTGCAACCCGGATCCTCGAGGCGTCTCCGACTCCGAGGGTGACAGCGTCCTGTGGGATCACCAAGAGGGCCAGGACTGCCATGATTTGATCGAGTGGCTGGCCGCCCAGGAGTGGTGCACCGGCAAGGTCGCGATGAGCGGCACCTCCTATCTCGCGGTCTCGCAGTGGTTCGCTGCCGCCGAACAGCCGCCGCACCTGGCGGCCATCAATCCGTGGGAGGGCATCAGCGACGTCTACCGCGATCTGGTGATGCGCGGCGGCATGCCCGACACCGGGTTCGCCCGACAGCTTCGCGACAACAGCTTCTGGGGCAAGAGCCGCAAGGAGGACATCATCGCCGAGGCGGAGCGGTACCCGCTGATGAACGATTTGTGGCGCAACAAGATCCCGCGCGTCGAGCGGATTACGGTGCCGGCCTACGTCGTGGCCAGCTACTCCAACACCTTGCACACAGGAGGCACCTTCCGGGCCTGGCGAGGGATGGGTTCGCAACAGAAGTGGCTGCGCATCCACAACAGCCAGGAGTGGCCTGACTACTACGACGAGGCGAACAGAGAAGATCTGCGCCGATTCTTCAATCACTTCCTCAAGGGTGAGGACAACGGTTGGGAAAAGACGCCCAGCGTCCGGTATGCCCTTCTTGATCTCGAAGGCGGCGACCAAGTCAATCTGCCCGCTGACCAGTTCCCCCCAAAAGGCGTCGCCTACCGGAAGTTTTACCTCGACGGTCACTCGCGCACGCTGTGCACGCAGGCGCCCGCGCAGGAGGTGACGGTGGCGTACAACGCGGAAACTAATCCTGGCCTGGTGTCGTTCCTCGTCCGCTTCGATGAGCAGACCACTATGGTGGGCTACCCCAAGGCGCGGCTGTGGGTGGAAGCCAAGGGTGCCGACGACATGGACCTATTCATCTTCGTCCAGAAGTTGAATGAGCAGGAAACTCCGCTACAGGAGTTCACCGTGCCTAACCACGGCGCGATGATTCACGACGTCACCGAGCGGGGGGCATCGATACTGCGGTACAAGGGTTCCAGCGGTCGCCTGCGCGTGTCGATGCGGCACTTGGACGAGACGTTGTCGACCGACGAAGTCCCCGTCCACAGTTTCGACCGGGTCGAGAAGCTGAACCCCCGCCAGGTCGTCGACGTCGAAATCGACCTGTTGCCAATCGGTTTGCAGTTCTACCCCGGCGAGCAACTTCGCCTCGTCATCAGCGCGCAGAACCTGTTTGGGTCATGGATGCCCGGACTGCGCGAGTACACACCGCAAAACAGCGGCCAACACGTCATTCATACCGGGGGACCCCGTGCCTCCTGTCTCCAACTGCCCATCACGACGGTCCGATGAGCCTTCGACGAAAGAAGGTCCAAGCATGCTGCCAGAAGAAGCACTCGAAACCGTCCAGAACTACGATAAGCCGCTGGTGAATACGGTCATTGTCGACGAAGCTCCCATCACCTTCATCGACGCCTTCGACATCCCTGCGAACCAAATCGACACCTTCATCACCCAATGGGAGCACCGCTCACGTCTGATGAGTTCCGCCGACGGATTCATTTCCGCCGAACTGCACCGGGCCGTCTAGATGTGGCACCTGAAGAAATGACACGAATCTGAGACGAAAGGCTGATGACACGAAGTGAGGCAGCCGGGCATAACCGCAGCTCAGAGTTTCGCGATATGAGAAGGGGCTTTGAGAAGCTACATGCTTCTCCGTTTAGCGGGTGAGTAGCCGCGGAAGTGCATGCCATGCTGGGTGAAAGCTTGATGCCGGCGACGCGGCGAACGCGATGCTCGAGCGCTGCATCAATCGGCTTCTGGCGGTAGCCTCGCTTCGGTGTCGTCCCGCGATCACGGCGCTCCTTCTGATGCGCCCACCATGGCCGCGCCGCTGACGCCGCCGGCGAGCAGCACTCGTCCGTCGGCAGCGGAGCACGCACGCACGATCGCCGCGGCTAACAACGCCGGCACGCTGGCGACCTTGACCGGTGACGGTGATCCGTGGGCGTCGTTCGTCGCCTACGGGCTGCTGGGCGCAGCGCCGGTTCTGTGCGTATCGCACCTGGCCGAGCACGGCCGGAACCTGAGCGGCGACCCGCGCGCCAGCTTGTCGATCGTCGCGGCGAGTACTGACGCCGACCCGTTGGCCTGTAGTCGGATCACTCTGGCAGGCAGAGTGTTTCAGCCCTCGGCCGCCGAACGGGACGCGGCCCGAGCGGCCTACCTCAACGCGGTGCCCGCCGCCCGGATCTACCTCGACTTCAGCGACTTCACCCTCTGGGTGCTTGACGTTCAGCGGGTGCGGTGGGTCGGTGGATACGGCCGGATGGACTCGGCCTCCGGGGAGCAATACATCGCGGCGTCGCCAGATCCGGTCGCGCCGGTCGCGGTGAGGGCTGTCGCACACCTCAACACCGACCATGCCGACGCGCTTGCAGCGATGTCGCGGGTCCTCGGCGGTTACCCCGACGCGGACACCGCGGTGTGCACAGGCGTCGACCGCTACGGCCTGGATTTGCGAGTGCACACCCCGCGAGGTGTGGCCTACACGCGGATCGGTTTCTACACGCCGCTCGCCTCGGCGGAGCAATTGCGTTCGGCCGCAGCAACCTTGGCCCGCGAGGCACGCACCGGCTGAGTCGCCTGCCACGCATGCAAATGGCGACACCGATGGTGTTGCATCGTCGCCGCTCAGCGCGAGCTTTTGACAGCAGATGCCGCGAAATCTGCCGCTTGGTCGGTCATTCCGTTGAATCGGTAGGCGCTGTGAGCGGCACGGCTGAAGCCGCTGCTGGCGCACACCGGATCTTCGGGTGCGCACAAGTCGATGAGTTTGTTGGCGTAAAGGTGTCCAATGGTGATGGGCGGGGCGTTGCGATCCACCAGGTTGAGGAACCCGTTGGAGGGTTTCCCGAACAAGGCGACCGTCGCAACATGATTAGCGGTGCTCGGGGGCAGCGGGCCGTCGATTTCCGGCGGTAGCGGATACCCCTCCGGGATGCTGTCGGCGGTGATGTAGGAGACGACCGCGGCGCCCTGGGAGTAGCCACCGAGGACAATGTCGGTGTCAGGACAGGTGGATGCGACGCCCTCGACTTTATTGGCGGCGTCGACAATTCCGTCACTCGCTCTTTGAAAATCCAGCGAGGCGGGATAGTCCACGGAATAAATATCGACCGAAGTGCTGGGCAGACGGCTGGTGAGTGCATCGGTGAATGCCTGCCCGGTCGCCCCCACACCGGGTGGTTCGTTGGTGCCGCGGGCGAAGATCACCTCGACGTCAGGGCACGAGCCGTCCGCAGCTCTGGCCACCGCCGATGTACCCAGCATCGACGTCGCGGCCAAGACAACCGCAACGACCCAACCGGCCATAATGCTGAGCGCCCAGCCGAATTTCGCCGCACACCCGCTCAGCGGTGTCAATGTCTCCATCTTCAACCTTGGCCCTGTCATGTGTCCGGTGCGGCGATCACCTTTCGCTGGCAGCGTCGTCGCGGCCTCGCCGGCAAGTCATCGGAACAATACGATTACGGGCGAGGGCCTATTCACCGGCGTGGTGAAGATCTCAGCAGCGGTGGCGCCGCCCGCCCTACCAAGTCAGCGGTTCCTTTGCGATTTTGACCATGGCCGCCAAATCAGCGGAAGCGGACGTTCAACGTCGCCAGGCCGAAGATCTTCCGGCCACCGGACTTCGCGCCGACAATGACGACACCGGTGCGGGTGGCCGGGTCCAAAGACTTGATCCGGCCGCTAAATTCGATGTCTGCGCCTTCGGTGGCCGACACGATCGCGGGCTGGGACAGCCGCACCGCGTAGCGGGTCACCGCACCGGGGTCGCCCGACCATGCGGAGGCGAACCCGGCACCCAGACCCATGGTGAGCATGCCATGGGCGATCACATCGGGCAGCCCGGCCAGTTTGGCGATGTCCTCGTCCCAGTGGATCGGGTTGGCGTCCCCGGCCACGCCGGCATAGTTCACCAGGTCGCCGCGGGACAGTCGGGTGTGGCGCAGCGGTAGCTCGTCGCCGACCTGCACATCATTCAGGGACGGCGTCCCCGGCGTGCGGGTCGCGCCTCCCTCGGCGATCCGGACCTCACCCTCAGGGCGCACCGTCTTTTCATATGCTTCATCGGATTCCCCGATCGCGAGGATGTCGACGTCGTGCATCATCGCGTTTTGCACGGCAGTCTTGATCGTCGGATCGACATCCTCTGCGGTCACGCCTACGACCGTGGTGTGCAGGGTGTGCACCCGCTCACCCAAAGCGTCGGTGAAGGTGTTGGTCACGGTGATCAGATCTCGGCCGGCGATCCTGCGCACCGACGACAGTTCGACGTCGATGTGCAGCTCGTCGCCGGCCACGATCGGGCGATGCTGCTCGAAGACTTCTTCGGTCTGCACGTAGGTGTCGTAACCGACGACCACTGATTCGAACATGCGGCGATTGCAGGTCATGCCCGGTACCGAAGTGAACGTCAGCGGCGCCACCACGCCCGAGTAACCCAGCTCAGCTGCGGCGTCGTGGTCCCAGTGCGCGGGGTGGTAGTCCTGCACCGCGCGGGCGTATTCGCGCACTTTCTCGCGGCCAACCAGGTAGGTGCCGTCCATCTGGTAGTAGTGGCCGACCCGCGGTTCGAGCGCCGACGCTTCGGCTGCTGCAGTCATTACCTTCTCGAATTCTTCATCGGGCTTCTTCACTGAGCCGGACTAAAGCACCCTAACGTGCGGATATCGGAGCAACGCACGCCGACAGGCACTGGCGCTTCCTGTCTGCGTGACTTTCCGATGGCCGGCATGTTAATGCGTCACCGTCAACACCCGATGTGATCGTTCCTCCTCAGCGAGTTCCCGATCATGTCGTCGTCTGCGTGGACGACGGCAGTCACGACGATGCTGTGGCCCGGTTCCGTCGTCGGGATGGTACGCGGGTGCGCCGGCCACAAAGGATTAACGAAACTGCAGAGGGGTTGCGATCGAGTAGGGTCTTTGCCCATCGTGGAGCCAGTTCTAGCGGAGCACAGAATCAGGATTAAGAGAGCGTGGCCAATCCAGGCAACAGTGAGGCTAGGATGCGAAGCTCCGAAAACTTGTGATCGAAGGCTGAGCAACGTGCAGAAAGAATAAGGATCAACTCCCTGTGCGGGCACTCGATGAAGCGGCGATCCTTGCACTTGAGCTGATTCCACCTGACGACCTCGGGCGCGTTGAGCAGATTGGGCACCCGCCTAGCAAACGGGTGCAAGCGGCGCGTAAAACGGCGCCCCTGCGGTCGTGGCTTGTGCAAGACCTTCGCCCCGACTGACGGTGATCTCGCACTGACTCGTCCCGGATGCGAGACGCCGATTGCGTGCCTATTCCGCGCACGCGCGAAGCCGGTCGTATAAGTGATCTTGCAAGATAAGCAGCGCATCAGGCGCTCAAAGGATGTAGCCGTCGAGGGCTTCAGTCAGTGACCTTTGGCGCGGAACCTTTCAAGGGATCGCTGCGTTTCTGCCTCTGCTGCCTCTCGGTTAGCCCAGTCGCCTACCTCGACGTATTTGCCTGGCTCCAGGTCTTTATAGTGCATAAAAAAGTGCTTGATGGCGTCCAGCTCGAATGGCGGCACGTCCCCGATATCGGTGATGTCCTCGCATCGCGGATCGGTGGCCGGCACGCAAAGCACTTTGTCGTCACCGCCAGCCTCGTCGGTCATCTGGTACATCCCTACTGGCCGTGCGGTGATGATGACTCCGGGCAACACCGGCTCGGGCAGTAGCACGAGAGCATCCAGCGGGTCGCCGTCCTCCCCGAGACTGTCCTCGATGAATCCGTAATCCGCGGGGTAACCCATGGAGGTGTACAGGTAGCGGTCGAGCCGAATGTGGCCTGTCTGGTGATCAATCTGGTATTTGTTGCGCTGCCCTTTCGGGATCTCGATGGTCACATCGAACTGCATGGTGGCGGCTCCTTCATGTTGGTTGCCCAATAGGTAGCCCTATTTTCGGTCAAGGTCCTGCTCGATCGGCAATTGTTGCAAGGCGATAATAGGTTGGTTTGAGGTCGCCGCCACGGCGATGTGCGGCAGCGGGGGCGACGCCGCTCTGCCCTGGCTATCGAGTATGGCCAGTAGTCTGCGGCGACCCGCCTCGTTACGCTCATCGGCGACAACCATACAAATTCATATTGCCGCGCGGGGTCCCCGTCGAGGCTGCCGGCAGAAAGCCGCTTGTCCTTGCCGAACGACGAGGCTCACGCGAGATTGACGCTGGAAATGATGCAACTTCAGCAGCACTGCTTCGGTCCGCAGCCCTCAATCGCGGTCTTCGGCGAGATAGACGTGGTGAGCGAATCCATCGAGCGCTGAGACACACTTCTTGAGCGCAGCTGCAGCGTCGTCGCGAAGACCAGCGCCGAGCGTGTCGCGGAGGGTGACCTTGTCGAACCAGCTGTCGAGCTTTTTGAGATCCTCGTCGTTCTCCTCGAGTTCGGCATATGTGAAATGTTCTGCGCTAGTTTCCTTTTCGATCTCGGCGAGAAATTCTTGACACTTGTCGATGATTTCGGTGTACTCCTCGTCTCGCGTGGCGTTGTACATGGCCACCAGGTCGCTTGATCCGGCGAGAAGCTCTGATCGCATGAGTTGCGCGGTTCCGCCGAGCTCAACGATCTCGCGTCGCAGGGCACGTAAAGCGCGCTCGTGGCTCGGTGAATCCGGCAGCGCCGCCACAGAATTGTGCAAGTAGATCGCGCCGAGCGCCTTGATGCGACGCCACACCGTCGCCCGCAGACGAGTAGGTTCACGCGGGATGCGGTATGCCAGCAGCAGCCAGCACCCGACGCTACCGGCGCCCTCGCGTGAGTCCACGGCCCCAGCTTGCCATAACGGAGCGCTACCGTTGTTCTGGTAAGCTAACCGCGGTTAGGTTCTGTATATGACCGACCGCAGTATGGTTTGACCGATCGCAGGATTGGCGGTCTCGGCAGGAGTTAGGGAAGACATTGAGCCACCGCACCGACGCCACCTCGACATCCGAGCCGTCTGGGCCGATGGCCGTTGTCGAGGACGTCGCCGACCATGTCGTCGATGGCGCTGCTCAGCTTCTGACTAAGCCGCGGCTGCGCGGCTGGATCCATGTCTACTGTGCCGGGGTGGCCGCCACCGCAGGTGCGGCACTGGTGGCGGTGTCATGGGCCGTACAGTCCAAGCTGGCCGGCCACGCGACGCTGGCCTACACCTTGGCGATCGTGGCGCTGTTCACCGTAAGTGCCATCTATCACCGCGTCCACTGGGAGTCGGCGACCATCCGGAACTGGATGAAGCGCCTCGACCACTCGATGATTTTCGTGTTCATTGCCGGGAGCTACACACCGTTCGCCAGGCTGGCCATGCCGCGCGCTACCGGGCATGTGGTGCTGGCGATCGTCTGGGGCGGTGCGCTGGCCGGAATTGCGCTGACAGTGTTCTGGCCGAGGGCGCCGCGCTGGGTGGGCGTGCCGCTTTATCTGCTGCTGGGTTGGGTGGCGGTCTGGTACACCGGGTTGATCCTGCACAACGCCGGGGTGGCCGCAATAGTGTTGCTGGCTGTCGGCGGCGCGCTGAACAGCATCGGTGGGGTGTTCTATGGACTGCGTTGGCCCGATCCGTGGCCGACGACCTTCGGCTATCACGAAGTTTTCCACGCCTTCACCGCGGTCGCGGCGATCTGTCACTACATCGCCATGTGGTTCGCAGTTTTCCCGAGCTGATCGGTTGTGGGGGTGCGCAAGTGATACCGCCGGGAGGTATCCCGGCCGATGTCTTCGAGAACTAGCCGTAGTTGGTAGGAACTTTGACCAGTGAAGCGAGTGAGGGCCATGGCAATGCGGTGACCGCAGCGCCGGAAGGACGCTGGCTGACTCCCGGTGTCGGTGCGGTGGGAGTGGCAAGCTTCTTTTCCGATACCGGCCATGAGGTGACCACGTCGGTCCTGCCGACGTTCCTGACTGGCACGCTGGGTGCTTCGGCGGCAGCTTTGGGTGTGATCGACGGGATCAGTGACGCCCTCATCGGCGTGATGAAGCTGGTCGGCGGCCCACTGGCCAACGATCCTCGCCAGCGCGGGCGGACCGCTTCCGGTGGTTATCTCGGCACCGCGTTGGCGACGGGGGCGATCGGCGCTGCGGTGACGGTGTGGCAGGCCGGCGCGTTACGTGCCGTTGCCTGGCTGTCGAGGGGTTTGCGGTCACCGGCGCGCGACGCGCTGCTAGCATCGCTGAGCCCAAGGTCCGCTCACGGTAAGGCATTTGGGCTTGAGCGGGCAGGTGACAACTTTGGTGCGGTGGCCGGCCCCTTACTGGCTGCCGGCTTGGTGACCTGGGTAGGCGTTCGCCCTGCGCTTTATCTGGCAGCTATTCCTGGCTTGTTTGCGGCGATCGCGATCATCGTCGCTGCTCGGGAATCGCGTAATCGGGTCCGCGCCGGTCCTGAGCCCGCGGCGCGCCGAATGGAATTGGGTGCGCTGCGCGACGCCGGCATGCTAAGGGCGTTATCGCCGGTGGCGCTGTTCGAATTCGGAAATGTCGCGACTACGCTTTTGATATTGCGCGCCACGCAGTTGCTGACCTCACCGCAGCGTTCACTTGCGGCGGCGACGTCGATAGCGATTCTGATCTACGCCGGCCACAACGTTGTCGCGACGGCGGCGTCGCTGACCGCGGGGCGCTGGTATGACAAGACCGGGCCGCGCACAGTGTTCGTCACAGCTGCGGCGGTTTATGTGCTCGCCTACGGAGTTTTCGCCGCCGGCGGACACAACGCGATAGTAATCGCACTCGGCTTCGCCGCCGCGGGGGCTGGTATCGGGCTGGCCGAACCCATCCAATCGGCGATGGTTGCACAGATGTTGCCAGACCGACTGCGCGGCAGTGGATTCGGTGTGCTCGGCGCGGTACAGGCAATAGGGGATGTGGTCGCGACTGTCGTAGCGGGGTTGCTGTATGCGGTGGCTTCACCGACTGTGGCCTTCGGTTACGCCGCGGCGTGGATGGTGGCCGCGGTGATCGCGTCTGGGATGCTGCGACCTTCGCAGTGATAGCCACGCGCCGTCGTATGGAACGCAACGCGACATCACGCCCCTCGGTATGAGCCGCGGCGGGCGGTGGTATGGGGTTAACGGAGCAAATGGAAGCAAGAGATACCGTTGTGGAAGCCGCCCACAAGCGTGAAAGCGCGTCCCGACGCGGTACGGACGTTGCTCTTATTGCGGCACGGGCAGAGCATTGCCAACGCTGAGGATACCTTCAGCGGATGGTTGGACGTGCCGCTCACCGACCGGGGCGAAGCGGAAGCCGTCCGGGCGGCAGAACTGCTAGCCGCTCACGGTCTGTTGCCCGATGTCGCGCATACCTCGGTGCTATCGCGGGCGATCGGCACCCTGGACATCGCGCTCGCGGTCCTTAACCGCCGATGGATCCCGGTCCACCGCAGCTGGCGGCTCAACGAACGGCACTACGGCGCGTTGCAGGGCCGCGTCAAGTCAGCGGTCCGCGCCGACGCGGGCGACGACGCGTTCACCCGTTGGCGCCGCTCCTATGACGAAGCACCGCCACCGCTGGAGGCCGCCGACCCCACCAGTGCCCGCCACGACCCGCGTTACGCCGCGCTGCCGGCCGCAGAACTGCCAGCTAGCGAGGCGCTCGCCGATGTCCGCGCCCGCGTTGTGCCCTACTGGCAGGACGTTATCGTGCAAGACTTGCACCAAGACCGGACGCCGCTGGTCGTCGCGCACGGCAACTCGCTGCGGGCACTGTGCATGCACCTAGACCTGCTCAGCCTCGAGGAAGTCGCCCAGTTGAATATCCCCACGGGCGTTCCGTTGCGCTATGACATCGACGATGAGGGCCGCCCCCTGATCCGCGGGGGCACCTATCTCGATCCTGATGCCGCCGCCGCCGGCGCCGCCGAAGTCGCCGCCCAGGGCAGCGACCTGCGAGTCCGCTAAATCTTCAGGAATAAGGCTCCGGTCACGGAGTATCAAGGCGAAAGTTGCTTAGGATAGCCCGAATCCATGCCGACTGAAGCGTTTTGTGCGCTCTCGCGCCTGGCGGATCTACACACCATTCAAAGGTCCCACGGGAAACAGTGGGTGGCGGGCTGACAACAAGAGGTCGAGCTCAGAAACGGCGCACGCTGGCACTCTGGTAGACCCGCGCCCGCGATCGATGGGCAATCGTTGTGCAGCCCCACCGGCGTGTCCGGTTAAGGATTGTCAAGGTGAGCTTCGCCCGCGCGGCGAGTCTGAGCTTTTCAAGGTGCTTTCACAGTCCCTTTCAGGCGATAAAGCTCGCCTTGGACCGCCGCTTGGCTAATGGCCGGCTGGCCGGCGGCGCCGGCGGTAACGAAACAGGTCGATTCGCCGGAAGTTTCAACAGCCGCATGAATGCGTTGCTACGGCGACGGCAGCAGTGCACTGCCGCGGTATGTGATGGTGCAGTATCTGCAGCGAGCCACTGTGGCTGCCGCAGGTACAAAGCCCATGCGCCCAGCCCCCGTAGACGATCGGCGGCCAGTCGGCAACGTTTCAGTAACGGAAAAGGCGTCGTTTGTGGTCTGTAACTTCATCGTCGCTCATAAGTCCAGAGTCGGCCAGCTTGGTCAGCAGTGATTGCGCCCGGGCGGCGATTTCGCGCAGCTCGGCAGCAATTTCTGTCACCGGCTCGCCTTGCGGCCGCTGCGGTGGCATCGGCTTTCCGCGGCTGGTCACTCGGATGCGCTGATCCCCGCGCCCGAGGGAAGCAGTGCTCCCGACAGCGCGTCCGGCCAAACCGGCCAGCGCCATGTCACTGAACAGGTTGCTCGAATTACCCGCAACCATCTCGGGAGCGACGTCGGCCTCGGTCAGTGGCATCGCGTAGGCGACAGTGCGGAACTCGGGAGCCGCCGACGCCCAGCTTGATGGCACCGACAGCGCACCGACCGTCCTTGCCTGGCCCAGGCCCGCAGCCATCGGTGGCGGCGCTGCCTCCAGGGGCGCATCAAACCCGTTTGGGCCGTTGACGATCCATTGTGGCAGCATCGCGCCGCCCGGCCCGTTGCCGGTGAACGGCCCTTTGCCTTGAGCAAAATCGCGGTCGGCATTGATCAGGAGACCCCGATACGTAGTTCCTACCGATGTGAACGACGCCGACGCGCTCGTCGATGACGCGGTGGCACTGGCAGTCGCTATAGGTATGTCGAGAGCCGTCAGGGGGATAACGATCAGTGTCAGGGCCGTCAGCAGCCCGGAAAGATCTGGGGCTGCCGGCGCCGCGGCCGCCGGTGCCGCCGCGAGCCCCTGTAGCGCTTGCGGAACCGCGGAGATCAGCTGCGGTCCGTTCGACATGATCGATTGCCCCGCTGCGGCGGCTTGGCCGGCCGCCCCAGCCGGATTGGTGGTCGGCGGCGGCGGAGTGAACGGCGTCAACGCCGTTGCTGCCGCCGACGAACCGGCGTAACCGTACATCGCGGCGGCGTCCTGGCCCCACATCTCGGCGTAATCGGCTTCGGTGGTCGCGATCGCTGGCGTGTTCTGCCCCAGAATGTTCGTCGCAACCAGTGTCATCAACAGGCTGCGGTTGGCCGCGACGACCGGTGGCGGGACCGTCATGGTGAACGCCGTCTCATAGGCAGCCGCCGCCGCTTTGGCGTGGGTGGCGGCTTGCTCAGCTTGCGCGGCGGTTGTGCTCATCCACGCGACGTAGGGTTTGGCCGCTGCAGCCATCGACGTTGACGAGGGACCCAGCCACGATGCGCCCGTCAGGCCGGAGATCACGGAGTCGTAAGCGGCTGCCGTCGAGTGGAGCTGGCCGGCCAGCCCATCCCAGGCCGCCGCAGCGGCCAGCATAGGCCCTGAGCCGGGGCCGGCATACATTCTGCCGGAGTTAACCTCCGGCGGTAGCGTTCCAAAATTCATTGCCGTACCCCTTCTAGCCAGCGGCGATCGCGTTGGCGGCTTCAGTGGCCGCATAGGACGCCGCACTCGTTCCCAATGTGTTGACGAATATTTGGTGCACCGCCTCTGCCCGGGCGCTGATCGCCTGGTACATCTGCGCATGAATGGCGAATTGCGAAGCGGTCAGCCTCGATACCTCGTCGGCGGCGGCAGGTACCACGCTGGTGGTCGGTGCCGCGGCGGCCGCATTCTCGGAATTCATTGACGAGCCGATGCTCTGCAAGTTGCCGGCGGCGACGGTCAACGCTTCCGGTTGTGTGATGACGAACGACATTGATCTTCCTCTCTATAGTTGTCAAAGACGGTGGTCGATTCGGCTGGAATGACTGTCACGTCGGCGGGGCTCTCGAGTTTCGTTCGTAACTGATATAACCGAACGTGGTGCGGCTCAGACCCATTTGATTGCATCCGACATGCGTGAATTCGCTACGCTGCGGGTTGCGCGAGTGACCCAGCAAAAGGCAGTGTTCGAAGGGACATTGATGAGGGTTGGCGGACGAGATCGATGTTTTTGGGTCAAGTCGATGCGCCACGCATTGATTCGAAAGTGCCACAATCGTGTTGGAATGCCAGTGCAATCTTTGCCACGGCCGGTCTCGCGTGACACGACCGGTGCTGACGCCGTCAATGAATGGGCGTCACCGTGCAGGAGTTCGGGCTCTATGGCAGTGATCGCTCACCCCGCCCTTCTACCCCAACGCTCACGGGTAGAAGCCATCAGCCGGTGCGGCGGTTAAAGGCGGGCCTCATCGCCTAAACGTCATGCTAACGGTGGTTGAACACCAGATGCAACGCAATGTATGTAACCATTGGCGAAGCAGCGCCCGGCGCGCGACGATGGAATGGGTACCGAGCTCTCCCGAATTGCGATGCGCCAGCAGTTCCTGTGACTTGGTTGCTGGGCGAGAAGCCTTGTTGGAAAACCGAGGAAGTATTCGAGCAGCGCCGCCCGATCGTGGCCGGCGACGAGCTTCGCATCGACGTCGAACTGTGCTGCACGATGCGTGGACCGCGGCGACCGCGCAAGCGCGACTCGAACTTGGAGATCCTGTCTGCGTGACTTTCCGATGGCCGTCACGCTGATGCGGCTCGCGTCCGCACCGATGTGATCGCTTCCCCCTGCAAAGTCTTAGATCCTGTCATCTGCATGGACGACGGCAGTCAAGAGGGCACTGCAGCCCGCGCGCTGACCACCAGGGCTGGCATCGCGCTGAAGATGGCACGATTCAGTATTGCCCGGCCGGATCATGTTGCCCGGCTAACTTTCTAGCCTCAGCGCGCTTGAAAGCCCCCGGCAAGAGGACCTCAGGCGGCGCGGAGGTACTCGACTGGGCTGCGCTGAGTCACGGCGCGCGCCGGCTGCCATCGGAACATGCCGGCCCCCTGCGCGTAGGACAGGTGTCCGCCCAACGCGCCGCCGACGCTGATAACCATCAGTCCGAGCAAGGTGTAGGCGCGTGCCGACCGCAGGCGTTGCTGTCGGTAGGCCCGCCAGGACAGCGAGAACATCAAGACGCCAACGGCATTGGAACCCGCATGCACGAGCCCGACGCGCTGCTGTCGCCGGTCCAGCAGCGTGTAGTCGGCCCAGCCCGCCAGCACGGTAGGCGGTGTTGCGGCCAAGCCGACGGCCAGGAGTCGCCGGGCTGTTGTCACGTCTTTGAACACCACGTCGAAGACTGCCGAAACCATCCACGTGCCGATGGGAAGTGTGATCAGCAGAGGGTGCACAGGGTGGCCGAGCCAAGACCCGCGTAGGGCCCGTGCGAAGCGGCCCCGGCCGATCAACCGCCCGGCCGCACGGGAGCCCGCTTCGGCCGGCCCATCGAGGACCTCGATCTGCTCGACACTGGCCAAGACTCGTTTCAGATTCATGGCGGGTAACTACCCCCCAGGCGGGACTCCGAACCCCGGCTGGCGGTGTGCATCGGCGGCTAGGAAGAGAAGCCGGAGAAGGTCGGCACTCTTGCTGGCAGCTTCACCGAGGTGTAGCGCAGGGGTGTCGTTTGGCATCGCCAGCGCACGTCGTCCCGGCGGCTTTCAGAATTTTTCGACATGCGATGCATCGACATCGTCCCTTCGTCTGGCCGTCAGGGAACTGTAACCGGCAGGCGACTCAGCCGGGCAGTGAATAGCGGCGGAGGTGGCGCGGATGAAGTGTGTTGCGGTGATCACTGGAGCCAGCAGGGGAATCGGCGCGGCGACTGCACTAGTTCTGGCAGAGCAAGGATTTCGGGCGGTCGTGAACTACCGAAGCAGTGCCGAGCAGGCAGACGAGGTGGCGCGGGCTGCCGCCGCAGCCGGTGGTCAAGCCGTCGCGATCCGAGCCGATGTCACCGCGCCCGACGACGTCGCCGCCATGGTCGACGAAACCGGACGACGGTGGGGACGTATTGACGTGCTCATCCACAACGCACTGATCCCTCGACGTGACCTCCTTCGTCGATCTCACCTGGGAGCAGCTTGGCGGCAAGCTGGAGCGCGAACTGCATGCCGCTTTCCTGGTCACCAAGGCTTTTGTGCCCGGCACAATTTCACGCGGCTACGGCCGCCTGATCTATCTCAGCACGGGGCTGTCCCGCCGACCTCGCGAAGGAATGATCGCGCTGGGCAGGACTAAGGCGGCCTTGCACCAGTTTGTCCGCTTCGTCGCACTCGAACTTGCACCGCACGGTGTCACCGCAAACCTGGTCGCGCCCGCCGCGGTGGCCGAAACGAAGGTGAAGGACCAGTTACCGGCCGAGGAGGCGCAACGCCTCGGCACAACAAATCCCATGTGGCGTCTTGCGAGCCCTGACGAGGTGGCCAAGACGGTGGCCTTCTTGGCCAATGAAGATTCCGGGTGCACGACCGGGTTCACCACCGGCCATTACCTGAAGATCAACGGCGGCCGTGCCATGAATTGAAAACAATTGCGCCGCTGCAGATTTTGCCAGATCGGACGGAGTAGGTGTGAAGACGATCGACCTGGCCTATGTCGGGCGCGGCCTTCACGAAGAGCTGGTCGCCTATGTTGCCGACCAGGAAGGTTATTACGAGGACGAAGGTGTGCACGTCGCCATCCGCGACGGAATCGACTGGGGAATTGAACGTCTGCGCCATGGCGCGACAATCGGTTTGGGCCGCGCCTTGTTGTCGCGACTGACCGACGGGATCGATTGGACATTGCTCAGCGTCAACACCTGTCGTCCGCTGTTCTGGTTCATCGGCAGTGCGAATGTGACGTCCATGGCAGGGCTTCGTGGGCGGCGCCTGGCCATCCACACCGCGCATTCTCCGCCGGGTTGTTTCGCCCGGATCGTTCTCCGTAAGCATGGCCTGGACCCGGACCGTGACGCCGAATGTCTAGTGCGACCTCTAGGTGAATACCAGATGGACCTGCGACGCCTGCGAGACGGCTCGATTGATGCCGCCTAAGCGAGCGCTCCAAATGATCCCCGAACAATCCGGTCTTACCGTCGATTACATCGCCTCATTTCTGCCCCGGCTGACACGTGACGAGGCCCAGCGGCATTATGAGTGCTACAACGGCCGGTACTTCACCCTCGACGGGACAGCGGTTCTCAACATCGCGCAACAGGGGATCGAGGCGTTGGCGGCTCGGCCTCACGCCGGCAGCGGCCGACGCCATCTTTGCATCGTCGCCGTGATCCTCACGATTTCTCGTGAACCGGGACTTCGCGAGGGTGTCCCAGGGCGATTGAAAGCCACGACAGCGCTACACCGTTGGGCAAGGTCACGGCCTCAACGCAATCAATGTCGCAGCTTGTTGAATTGCTCCTCCACTTGCAGAGCGCTCGCTGCCATCTTGTAGCTTTCGACGACACCCTGAAGCCGCGCGGGTGAGCCATCGAAGCACGCCCAGTCGAAAACGGCCTGGCACACGTGATCAGCCAGGCTACGAAGAATGCCATCCCGGGGAGGGTTGTCGATAACCTTGATCGCGGCCGTGCAGAGCATTCCCTTGTCGACGTCGTCGCCCCGCAGTGCCCGCTGAGCCAGTGTCAGAAGGTCACGAGTGTGTTCGCCCTCGAAATCCATCTATTCCTTTCGTAAAGCAGAGTTTCAGTGCCCCGCCCCCAAAACTCAGGACACATCCCTTTTGCTCGCGCCGCGCCGCAGCGCGAGCAAGCACTAGATCAGCCGAGTGGTAAACCTAGCTCAATAATGAGTACGTGTCGGCCACGTTCTGGTAACAGAGTTACATCGAGCCAGAAAAGCTGCGAACAGTGCAACTAAAAGTCGTGACGCTAGAAATAGTTGGAGACCTCTCGTCACTCGCAATCATCGATGATGACGTTGCCCAGCTCGAAAGGACCTTGCCCGTTGATGACCAAGGACATCTTGTAGTCACCGGCGGGCAGGTTGAAGGTGAGCGACCGCTGCACCGACTGGCCGGCGGGCAATGGGTCACAGGCCAACTCCTGGCTGTCGCCGGTGCCTTCGTCGTCCATGTCGAAGATGTCTTGATAGTCCGCGGAGTCCTCATCGCCGGTGTTCACCTCCTGCCAGGAGACGCTGAAATTCTGGCTGGCGCAGGGATTTACCGAGTCGGTGACGAACGTGACCTGAGTATCGAGGACGATGGTGGCAGACATCCGCGCGGCTCCTTCGGTAAGTCGATCATGGCGATTGGTGACCCTGGTACGGGTCTATCAGGCAGGCGCCTCGTTCGAGGAGCTTAACCATTGTCCGGTGCAAGCACAGGTGGTCAACTACTCAGGTCCTACGCGATCGGTGCCGCGAAGATCTCCTGAAAGTATCTACGATCACAAGGTTCTGACTTGTCCATCCACCAACTAGAAAGTGGAGCGCACATATGTCTGTGACATTTCAATCCGGGTCCTTCTCCGCGAGCGGCCCCAACCCGACGAAGTTGACCGAATTCACCCTCGATCGAACGGTCGATGTAACGATCAGACTGAACATTAGCCAAAACGACAACGGCTACAACGTTGTTCTCGTACTGCGCACTCCCAATGGGGGACCTGAGGCGGTCGAGCAGTCCTTACTGTCGACCGATACCGGCGCCGCCAAAGTCACTTTCCCGGCCGTGCCCGCAGGCTTCTACTCCATCGTCATCCAGTCCGCGGACGGCACGGTTGGGGGCACGTTCAGCGCCAGTTGGGACAACACATCAGGAGACGTCAGCGCAGAACCGGACCCGATCAGCGTGACCGAGGACGAGTTCGGCGAAATCGACCAAATTCCCAATGATCTGGATATACCCGAGGTGTCGATAGTGCCGGACTCAGAAGCGCAAGAAGTCTGATCGCCGGTCTCCATCCCTCTCGCACTCTGCAGGAACACCCCCGCGCTCGGCGGTGCGGTGCCCGTTGAGGCCACGGCGCCACAGGTTTTCGGAGAACACCTGTGGGTAAGTACAGAGCTGCGACGAGGGAAAGGAGCCGCGATGCCGTTGCCGGGTGCGCCGGCCGCCGGCGTCGCGGACGGTATGTGGAACGCCTCGCTGATGCACGGAGTTATCCCGGCAGCGGTGGAAATCATTACCGCCGCGGCTCTGCTTTATGTGGTCGTCCGCGGCGTGCGGCGGCGCTGGTGGACCCGATGGATGTCGTTGGCCGTGACGGCGGGGGTACTGATTGGCCTACTGGCGCACTGGTACTACGGAACGCTCGGGCTTGCCAGTGAGCCGCCGCCCTGGCAGATGTGGCTGTGGGTGTCGCTTGTCGGAGGCGCCACTGCGATCGTGATCTTCGGCTGGCGTGGTGCCGGGTGGTGGTGGCGTAACGCAGCCGTTTTCACGGCGTCATTTTCTCTGCTGAGTACCGGATTGACCATCAATGCTTGGCTCGGCTACTTGCCGACCGTTCAGGCCGCGTGGAGTCAATTGACCAACGGCCCGCTGCCCGACCAAGTTGATCTGCGCACGGCGAAGGCCATGCAACGCAATGGTGTTGTGCCGCAGCGGGGAGCGGTCGTGGCGGTGCACACCGACGCGACGGCGTCGGGGTTCCGCCACCGCGGCGAATGGGTGTACCTGCCGCCGGCCTGGTTCAAAAGCTCGCCACCGCCGCAGCTGCCCGTTGTCTTGATGATCGGCGGTGAATTCAACACCACGGCGGACTGGATCCGCGTCGGTGATGCGGTGAGCACCTTGGATGCGTTCGCGGCTGCGCACGCCGGCAATGCCCCGGTCGCCGTCTTCGCCGATGCCACCGGTGCGTTCACCGCCGACACGGAATGCGTCAACGGGTCGCGCGGCAACGCCGCGGACCACCTGACCGCCGGTGTCATTCCCGACGTTGACGCTTCGTTCGGGCTCGGCGGATCGACCCAGTGGGGTGTGGTCGGGTTCTCGTCCGGCGGGACGTGCGCGGTAGACCTGGCCGTCATGCATCCCGACGAGTTCGGCGCGTTCGTCGACATCGGCGGCGATATAGCTCCGAACGCGGGCACCCGGGCGCAGACGATCGACCGGCTCTTCGGTGGCGACGAAAAGGCCTGGTCGCGATTCGATCCGCGAACGGTCATCACCAGCCATGGCCGGTACACCCACCTGTCCGGTGTGTTCGCGGTTCCGGGGCCGGCCGCGGCCAAACCCGATGAGGATGAGCAGCATCGTCCAGCCGTCGGTCGGGCCGCCGCCGAGTCGCTCTGTCAGCTGGGCGCGGCCAATGGCATCGATTGCAAAGTTGTCGACCTTCCCGGCAGACACGACTGGCCGTCGGCCGCCACCGCCTTCGCGGCAACGCTGCCGTGGCTCACCGGTCGGCTCGGCGCTCCCGGCGTCGCGCCCACCGCTATGCCGTAGCGAATCGCCGATCACCCGGCAGTGGTTTCGCGAAAGGCGGCGGTGACTTCGGTCATCCGCGGGTCGGCTTGCAGCTGCTCCAAGCTTTCCGGCAACGGCAGCCGCCAGTTCGGATACTCGTCGACGGTGCCGGGCAGGTTGGGCTGCCGGGTTTCGGCGATCACGTCGTAGGGCGAGATCAGCTTCAGCCGGCTGGGGGTCGATGCCAGGAACCGGTGCATCGCGGTGATGATCGCCGCCTCGTCCGGGTCGGGCGGCAGCAGCCCTTCGGACTGCAGCAGCTCCAGCCACTCCGCCCGCTCCTTGGCGGCTCCTGCCTGCTCGGCCGGCACGTCGTCGAGCAGACCAAGATCGGCGCGTGCCCGGACGTGTTCAGCACGCAGGAAACCGGCCGCCGTGGGCAGGTCGTGGGTGGACAGGCTCGCGGCGGCCCGCGCCGGCCATTTGGCCGCGGGCAGCAGCGGCTGATCCGCCGCGGATTCGTCCCGGGTGAACCAGGAAACGGCGCAGCCCAGCATTCCGTTGTCGGCCAGCGCTTCGGTCACCTCCGGTTCGACAGTGCCTAGATCCTCGCCGACGACGGTGGCGTGTGCCCGATGCGCCTCCAGCGCCAGGACCGCCAGCATGACGTTGGCGTCGTAGTGCACATAGGTGCCGCGATCCGGGCCATCACCGGGCGGGATCCACCACAGCCGCCACAGCCCGGCGACGTGGTCGATGCGCAGACCGTCGGCGTGGGCGAGCACGGCGCGCAACATGTCCCGCAGCGCGGCGTACCCGGTGGCGGCGAGGCGGTCCGGTCGCCACGGCGGCAGCCCCCAGTCCTGGCCACGCGGAGTGAAGTTGTCGGGCGGTGCCCCGGTACTCACCCCGGCGGCGAGCACGTCGGCCAGCGCCCACGCATCGGCGCCGTCCGAGTCGACACCGACCGGGAGGTCGTGCAACACGCCGAGCGCCATGCCGGCGTCCCGCGCTGCACTTCGCACGGCGGTCAGCTGCTCGGCACACCGCTGCTGGATCCAGGCGTGAAACGCCACCCTGGGCGCCAGCTCTCGGCGTGCCGCCGTCACGGCCGGCCCGGCGACATCGCGCAGCGGCCGTGGCCATCGGGTCCAGCGCCCGCCGTGCCGCTCGGCCAATGCACAGTAGGTCGCCCAGTCGCGCAATCCCTCGGTCGGCTGCGACGCGAGGGGCTCATCGAGCGGAGAAGGCCGGCCCTCGCTTCGCCAGAGCAACTCCAACGCCGACCGCTTGGCCGCCCACACCAGGTCGTGATCGATCCGCTCGGTACTCGCCGACACCCCCAGCGCGTCTACCTCCGCGCGGGTCTGCGGGTCGGCCCGGCGGTACGCCGCCAGGTCTTCGATGCGCAGCGCCAGCGGATTGGCGAACCGGCGACTGGACGGGGTGTAGGGCGAGGGCTGCACCGGATGCGTCGGCCCAGGTGCCAGCAGGGGATTGAGCAGCACCGCACCGGCTCCGTGCTCAGCGGCGGTCCAGTTCACGAACTCCCGCAGATCCCCGAGATCACCGATGCCCCACGAGCGGGTCGAGCGCAGCGCGTAAAGCTGCAGCATCCAGCCCCAGGTGGCCGGCGCGGACGGTACTTGCGACGGCGCCGCCACCAGCGTCGCCTCTTGGCCGTCACGGGTGTGCAACCGATACCAGCCCGGCAGCAGCTCGGCGGGCAGCTCGTCACGCACCTCGGTCTGCTCGCCGTCTTCGCCGACCAGCAACGCGGCCCCCGGCAGCGGCTGCGCGCGCCCGTCCAAACGTGCGGCGAGAGTCGGTGGCAGCACGCCCGCGCGGTCCAGCTCGGCCAGCCGGGCCAGCTCCCGGCGTCGCTCGGCGTCCGTACCGGCATCGACGTCGAGCAACCCGAGCACCTTGATCAGCACTTCGGCGTCGATCTCCACCGGCTCGCGCCGTTCGTTGCGGTAGGAGCTGGCCACCCCGTGCGCCGCCGCCAGCCGACGCAGATCATGGGGTATCGGTTGGGTGTCCGCCATCAGCGCACCCGGAGACGGTCGGCGAGGGGATGAGTTCGAGGACGTGATGGCACACCGCCGGGGATACCCCGGCGAGGGTTTCTCACACGGGCCGACGACCAGCTCTGCAACGCGCTTGCACACCCGGCCCGCGGGGTACATGCCTGCGAATACCGATGCAAGGGGCGACGATGTCGACGATGTCGGGTTGTCCGAAACGGATGCAGTTCGGACCGTGCGGCGGGGTGCGGCCCGACGGCCGATGCGAGATGAACCCGGATCCGTGCGTCTTCGATGATGTGGTGCCGTGGTCGGGTGTCCAGCTCGCACCGCGGCCGATCCGCGCGCCGCTGGTGCTGACCGACTTCAGCTGCACTCCGTTCGATCGCGACGACGTCGCGGCGACGGCGGCCGTCCTCTCCTCGGGGTGTGACGCTGTCCTGGTCGGCGAGCATCAGAACAAACCGGATTTTCCCCCGACGCTGATGGGCTCGCTGCTACTCGATGCCGGTGTGGTGCCGTGGATCACGTTGTCGTGCCGAGACCGTAATAGGGTGGTGCTCGAGCAGGAACTGAGGGGCCTGGGCAGCATCGGGGTCGACACGGTGCTGTGCGTGACCGGCGATGGGCGCGGCTACGACGTACGTCCGGACGTCACGCAGACATTCGATCTCGACGGGCTGCGCCTGATCGCCCTGTCCGCTTCGGTCGGGATGATCGCCGCGGCGCCGGAGACGCCCACCGCCCCGCCCCGGCACGCCCGGCCCGCCCGGCTGGTGGAGAAGCAGCGCGCCGGCGCGAGCCTGGGGGTGCTCAACCACGTGCCTTTCCCCGAGATCGTCACCGAGTTCATGGCAGCGGCGCGGTCGGCGGGTTTGACGATCCCGGTGATCGCCGCCGTCGCGGTGTTCACCGACAGCGTCTCCGCGGCGGTCCTGCAGGGCTTGCCCGGTCTTGAACTCGATCAACGTGTGACGGAACAGGTGCTGAGCGCTGCAGATCCGGTGGCAGCGGGGATCGCCGCCGCCGTCGACGAAGCACGGACACTGTTGCAGATCGACGGCGTCGACGGCGTGAATGTGTCCGGGCTCGCGTCGGCGTCGGGATCTCGCCTCGGCGCGGAGATCAAAGCCGAAGTTGGTCGCCGGATTCGCGTGGAGGCGCTGTGACCGAAGCGATGGAGGCGGAGTTCGACACGGTGGCGGAGTGGACCGCGCAGGTCGCGGCCGAACTCGGTCCCGACTATCACGTGCCGGCCGGGTGCCGCGGCAGCGGTAGTCCCGCCGCCTTGGACTGGCTCATCGACCAGATGGGCCTGGCACCCGGCGACGTGCTGTTGGACAGTGGGGCCGGCGTCGGCGGTCCGGCCGCTTATGCGGCGCAAGCTCGATCGGTGCGGGCCGTACTGGCCGAACCGGAAGCGGGCGCATGTCGCGCGGCGAAAAGACTATTCGACTTCCCGGTGATACGCGCGGACGGCTCGGTGTTGCCGATGAGCGACTCGAGTTTCGACGCCGCGTGGTCGTTGGGTGTCTTGTGCACGACGGCAGATCAAGAGGAGTTGCTCGCGGAACTGCGGCGTACCGTGCGCCGCGGCGGGCCGATCGGGCTGCTGGTTTTCGTCGCTCGCCGCGACATACCCGCTAATGTACTGCAGGGCAACCACTTTCCGACCGTTGATGGTTTGCGAGATCTGGTCGATCGCTCCTTGCTGCACGTCGAGCAGTGGCTGGGTACGGCCGACCTCCCAGCGACCCCGGACACCTGGACCGAGCTGGTGGACACCGTCGAGAAAACGCTCGCCGAGCGCCACGGTCATACCGAGGCTTGGCGGTTGGCCGAACGTCAGAGTTCCCGGATCGCAGAGCTACTCGGCAACGAAACGGTGACAGGCGAGTTGGTGGTGCTGCGCCACGCGTGAGCGTGCCCGGCACGGCACGTGATGTCGCCGAGTGTCGCGCCGTGCGGTGACCTCGCCGGCCATAGACTCTGCACCCAGAAAGCCCAAAAGGAGTGTGTCGCTACCTGTCGCCGGCAGACAGCTTGCTGGTACTCGACTTGGATTGGCTCACGGTGAGAACCGCCGAGGTTGCCGACACCGTCATGCACACCTGGGTGGCCAAATTGCTGACCATGCCCGCCGTGGGGCGTAGTTCGATACGCCGACACAGTTGCGACGGAGGCTCGCGCATCGCTGAGCTACATCACCGGCTGACCTTCGGGGAGACGCTACCGATTGCCGCTTGGGACAACGCCGCTCGCGCCGCCCGGCAGGACGGCGCCGCCGCCGCAATCGTGGACCTCACTCGTCATGCCATCCGCTCATGGCGTCGCCTGGCCGGACTCAGCGTCGTCGGCGAGCCCAACCGCGCTGTGCTGGCGGCATAACGGCTTCCCTTCACCTGTCCAGTCGGGTCAGGTCGCTGGGCAGCTCGTCGCTCAGCACCGCCTGAGCAAGCAGCTCACCGAGGCGCGGCCCGAACTTCATCAGGTTGCTGCCGACGAAAGCGACGACCCGGCCGCGGCGTGCCACCGTCCAGCCGTCGCCGCCGGCGTCGAGCCACGGTGCGTGGACCGTGACGCAGTCCACCTGGTCGACGGGCTTGAGCGACGGGAACAGCGCTCGGACAGCCTCAGGATCCGGTTTCTCTTGCCCGAAGGCCCAGCGGCCCGTACTGCCCAGCGGCAGGCCATAACCTTCGGGCGCCGATAGGCAGGCCGCGCCGCTGGCGTCCGCACCGGCGTAGGTGAAGCGGGTGTGCGGACCGAACTCGACCGCAAGCGGGCCGAACAGCGCGGATATCTCAACCCCCGCGCAGATCAACACGTGGTCAGCCCGCACGACGGTGCCGTCGGCAAGGGTTGTCGAGCCATCCTCGGCAACCCGAACCACCTCTCCGGGGCGGAGGGTGACCCGTTGCGCCAAGGCGCGAAGCGCGCGGCGAATGCGCAAGCTTCCGCCCATTAGGTCGAGCACTCCCGTCTCCCACGGCGCGACCAGAAACGGTATGCGCGCGGCGATCTCGCGGCGGTCGATCCAGCAGAACTCGGCTCCGGCACTCTGCATCGCCGCGGCGGTGTCCTCGCGGGGGCCGGCAGCAATGAAGCCCTCCCGGCCAAGCAGCCGCCCCGCCTGCAGTTCAACCTCCCAACGCTGCCACCCGTCGCGCGCCTGCATCGCGAGGCTGCACAAGGCTGGGCGCCGATGGGCGATGCGAAAGATTCGCGCCAGACCCGTGGACTGCTCGGCGAACGGTTCACCACGCTCGAATACGACGACGTCTTCCCCACGCCGCGACAGCTCATAGGCGGCGGCCAGACCGCAGATACCCGCGCCGACGATCACGATCACGCAAGCACCTCCATACGCACTGTCTCAGAAGAAGAAGCCGGCATGCGGTGCCTGGCTCACCGTGAACAACCGATCGGCCGCGGCGAGTGCCGATGAATCGGCGGTGCGGGCCAGCCCGGCCACAGCGAGACCGCGCCAGGTTGTGCCGCCGAGCAACACAGCGGCCAGCCCTTCAGCGCCGATGTGCAGTTGGGCGGGCCGGTCCGTCGGTTGCGCACCGTCGCCGCTCACGGTGAAGCTGCCTGAATTGTTCGGCAGCAACGGGTCGTTGACGCGGATGGTGACGGCACCCTCGCCGCCGTATCGCCGCGACGCCAGCGCCCGGTGCACGTCGACCATCCGCAGCCACGTCTCGTCGTGCGCCTGGGTGACCCGCGCGGCTCGTCGGTCGGTGAGCAGCCAGGGCAGCGGATCGTCGACCGGCAGCATCCAGAACATGACGCGATCAACAAGGTCGAGGCCGAGCAGGAAACGCAACAGCCCGAGGTAGGCCTCGGTGGTGGGTGCGAAGAAGTCCTCGACGACGACGGTGCGCTGGTCGCTGACGAACCAGGTTTCGGTGTCGATGGGTCGGTAGCGGGCGAAACCCGACTCGGATCCCGGCACACCATGTACCGCGACATACCGTGGGCCGACTGACGATTCCGTTCGCAGCCGCAGGCTCTGCCACCACACCGCCGGCCGGTCGACGGTTCCCGGCCTGGACGCCCGATTGGCGGCGTAGATCCGTGGCAGCAGTTCCCATGCGTCATTCGGGTCGAGCAGGCGCACCGGACCGCCATGGCCGACCTCGGGACGCAGCCGCGCGCGTGCCGTGTGAACCGCCACGGTGTGTGAGCAACTGGCTACTCCGTAGCCGAAACGACCGTAAATCGTTGCCTCCGAGGCGCGTAACGTCGCAACGACCTCTCCCCGCGCCGCGAAGTCGTGCAATTGATGACGGATCAAGTCCGAGGCGACACCTTGTCGGGTGAACGAAGGCAGCACCCCGATGTGGGTGACCGCGGCGTGGTCGACAATCGCTCCGCCGGGAACGGTCAAGCCGCTGGTAGTGGCGTCAGCGGTGCCGACGAGTTGTCCATCGACGAACGCTCCCATGGTGCGGCCCGGCTCGAGCAGCGTGGTGATCTGACCAGGCGGCAGGTCGGACAGCGGTGGAAACCCGACCATGGCGGTACGGAAAACGTTAGCCGCGGCGATGAGGTCGTCTTCGGAGTTCAGGACACGGATGTCGTGGGTCATCTGCTTACTGCAGACTCGTAGCCGGCAACATCGCTGTCAATGCTACGGAATCAACGCTGTCATCTCAGCGGTGGCGTTGGTGAAAAAACTGCCAGATGGTGTCGGTGGCGTCGAGGGCGGTCGACGGTGCGGCAATCCCGGCGATGTTCTCGACGAGAGGACTGGGCACGCCGCCCGGCCATTGATGGCCGGCGCCCGCTATGGAAATCAGTTCCACCGTGCGACCGTTCGGGCATGCTGCGGTTTCTGTCGTCACCGAGCCTGCTGTATTCGACGTGGGCGGACTGCATGCGTCGATGGAACGCCACGCCGCGTTCACCGACGCCACTGAGGGGCCGTTGACGCGCGGAGCACCGTTGGCCGCGAACGTTTTACCGGGTCCGCCGTTGTAGGGGACTCTATCGTCGGCGGTGCCATGGATTTGTAGCACCGACGTCGGGTGCGCACGTGAACAGGCCGTCACCAGGGTGCCGGCAACCGGCGCAATGGCGGTGAAGAGGTCAGTCTGGCAGCCCAGCCGAAGCGACATCATCGCACCGTTCGACATGCCGGTGACGAAGATGCGGCCCGCATCGATCGGGATCTGTTTCTCGACGGCGGCGACCATGGTCTTGATGAAACCGACATCGTCGACATCTGTGTTGTGCGGTTCGCCGCAACAGGTTCCGGCGTTCCAGGCTCGGTTGAGGCCGTCGGGGTAAGCCACCAGGAAGTGACCGCCGTCGGCCTCGCTGTCCCAGTGGTATGACCACTCGGCTTGCGCGCCGGTGCCGAAGCCGCCGTGCAGCATCACCACTAGTGGCGCCGCACCAGTCAACCCCTGCGGCCGGTAGAGGTGGAAGGACCTGCTGACCCCACCCCACTCAATGGTCTGGCTGGACTGTCCGACGGGGATTGGGTGGGGAGCGGATGTCCCCGCCGCGTGATTACTGCGACAACCGCCGGCCGCGAGGACAAGAAGGCCGAGAAGACACCCGTTGAGAACCCCAACCCGGCGAAACCGCATGCCTCATCGTGACAGCCTGTACTGCTTTTGACAAGCAGCTTGTCATTCCTGCCGATGGTGGCAGACTCGTGGTCGTGGGCGGTGTTTCAAATGCACAGCGGGAGCCGACGGTGCCAGCTCTGGTGCAGTTGGTGGCCGCGTCCGAAAAACCACATTCGAGAGCGGCCCTCGCCGCGGCCGGACTTGACGGTGTCCGGCCGGCACAGTCGGTTGTTCTGTTGCCGCTGGTAGCCGACGGATTACATGCCTCGGATCTGGCGGAGCGGCTCGGGGTGAGCCGCCAAGCTATCGCCCAGGCGGTCACCTCGCTGGAACGGCACGGCTACGTGACCCGAGTGCCTGATCCTGCCGACGCCCGCGCTCAGCTCATTCAGTTGACACCCCACGGGCGCCGGGTACTACGGGTGATGCATTCGGCCGCAATCGAATTGGAGAAACGATGGCACCAGATTCTGGGCGAGCGGCGACTGGGTGAATTGCGCAAGACTCTGCAGCTTCTGCTCTCCGCGGATTTTGAACGGCTCAGCGGAGAAGGGGGCTGTAGTCAGTCGGCGGGTCGATGAGGTTCATCGATCGAAAGAGCTTCTCGGTCAGTGCCGGGCTGTGCTCTGCGGCGGTCAGCACCACCTCACGGAATTCCATCAGGTCTTTGGGCACCGCTTGGCCTGGGTCCAGATTGCTCATGTAACGATCGTTGAACTGGTTGGACGCCCAGAGCGGGCCGATGATCTGGGCGGCGGCGCCGAAGAAGCGCTTACTCAAATCACCATTCGCCTGGGCCAAACACTCGCGCAGCGCAACGGCTTCCAATGCGGCCACCGTCATGCCTTGGCCGTAAATGGGATTGGTGCTGCAGATTGCATCGCCGAACACCAACATTCCGGCCGGGAATCGCAGCATCTTGTCATAGCGTCGCCAGAAACCGCCTGGATAACGGAAGACAGCGACCTCACCGAGCGGTTCGCCGCGCTTCAGTGCGGTCACCAGCGCAGGCGGCGCGAACTGCGCGGCCGAGGCAAGCATGCCGGGGAGAGTATCGGGAGGTTCCTGTCCGGCCAGGCGAGCGACGGTGAAGATCCAGGTGTCGTGCTCGTACACCGAAAAAGCGCCGCCGGTGGGTCGTTCCGGTTCGGGCACGACGAAGGTCATCTTTTCGTTGATCGTCCCAGCGGGAACTCGCATCAATTGGCTGGAGTAATTGGCGTTGGCCAGTGAGCGCTCGGTGACCGGCCGGCCGTATCCCAGGTGGTCGAGGAATGCCGGGGTGCGTGCGCTGCGGCCCATCGCATCGACCACCAGATCGGCGTCCAGCCGCTGCTCAACTCCGGTGTCGCGGTTAACCACCTGTGCGCCAGTGACTCGCTGCGGCTGGGCGGCGATCGGTTCGACCAGGTCGTGACCATCGAGTATCTCGACGTTGTCGATGGCGCGGACGCGCCGCCTGACCTGGGATTCCAGCAGCGGCCGGCTCAGCAGGTGAATGACCACCGCTGCCGGGTCGCAGAATTTGCCCGACCGGTTGTACTCATGTCCGGCCACCCGGATGGATACCTGCGACAGGTCACCGTCGTCGCACACCGTCGCTCCCGCGGCGACGAGGTCGTCTTGCAGGCCGGGAAATAACTGCCCCAACTCGCGCGAACCGCGACTCCAGAGAACGTGGAAGTGCCGCCCCTGCGGAACCCCGCGCCGCGGGACCGTGGCATCAGAAAGCTTGTCGCGTTCGACAAGCGTGACGGTCCCGTAGAAATCGGATAGCACCCGAGCGGCGAGCAACCCGCCCATACCTGCACCGCAGACGATGGCGCGCTCACCACGCTTGCCCATCGGCCCTCCCTTTGCCATACCGGTCTCGGCTCGGCGAAACCAAACTGCTGCGCCCCGCCTGCCTGCTGGTGTCGAGGGCGGCACTGCGTCGTGTGCGCGCAGCCGCTAGGCCGTGGTGGCCGCCGCCCGGCTATCCCGGCTCACCGTACAGAGATCGGCAAGCAATGTGTGCCGAACTAGCCGGGCATCGGGAAGCGGGTCGACAAGCAATACCTTTCGGCGGTTTCGAACCCTACGGAATCACCCGTGTTTGCCGCGCACCCATTGAATCGTGCCGTAGTACTTCGTCCGCACGCTGACGAAGCCGTGGTCTTCCAGGATGTCGGCGATTTCGTCATCGCCGAAGAAATACGCTCCGGTGTTGGGCAGCATGCGCCAGAGCTTGGCACCGCGCCCGGCGGTGGGCACCATCAGCGCCAGTCGCCCACCCGGCCGCAACACCCGGGCGATCTCTTTCAGCGTCGCGACCGGATCGGGAATCAATTGCAGAACCGCTATGGACACCACAGCATCGACAGTCTGGTCTCGCAGCGGCAGTCGTTGCGCATCTGCCCGCAGGAAACCGGTGTGCGGTCCGGCATGTGCGCGCACCGCACGCGCCAGCATCGGTTCGGAGATGTCGACGCCCAAAGCAAGCCCGTCGGGGGCGGCGGCCCGGGCGAGTGCGGCGGTGACGCTACCCGGACCGCTGCCGACGTCCAACGCGATGCCGCCGGGTGGAATGTTCAACCACTCGGTGGGGTGCTGCCAGGCGGCGAACAGTCGGCGGGACAGCGCTTGGGCGTTGTCGTAGAGTAGCGACCCGACCGCCGAAGCCCATAACGCCTGGATGGCCCCGGTGTTCTTCGGCAACGCAGAGTCATCGGCCGGTTCAGCGCCCAGCAGATCGAGATAACCTTTGCTCACATCGGGGGCGGACGGCGGGTCGGTGAGCAGGGTCAGCGCCCGGTTCAACGCCGGCGGCAGGGTCGTTTTCAGCTCGGTCACGGAAGTCCTTTCGTATATCGATGGCTAACGTCTGGCGCCGACGGTGACCAGATCCGAGATGAACCGGGTCAGGATCGGCCGCCGGATCCGGTGCTGCTCGCGGACGGCGAACCCGGAGCTCTCGAATAACTTCTGCATCTCCGCCGGCGAGGCATGGTGTGCCGGCTTCCACCTGCTGGCCACCGGACCCTGCAGCCGCGGCTGCCGCGCGCTCAAGGCAGCGATCACCACCAGTCCGCCCGGGGTAAGCACCCGATGGAATTCCCGCAACGCAGCCGACTGGTCGAAAAAGTGAAACGCCGACGTCGTGACGACGGCGTCAAGAGCCCCGTCGCCGAAAGGCAGCTGTTCGGCCGGTCCGCGTAACCACTGCACCCGCGTCGATCTGGTCCGGGCCTGGTCCAGCATGCCGTCAGCCATGTCCACGCCGTAGACCTCGTCCGGCTGCAGCTCGCGCTCGATGCGGTCAGCCAGAATGCCGGTGCCGCACGCTATGTCGGCGATCGTGTGGCACTGGTGCGCACGCAACTGGGTGATCACTTCGTCGTGGGCGGGACGGTATACCCACTGCTGCAGAACCGGCAGGTTGTAGCCCGGCGCCGCGAAGCTCCAGAAGCGCGTGACTACATCGTTGAGCCCTCGTCGGCTAGATTCCATTACTCTCGCCTAGCCCTGTTGCAGCACCGACGTGTAGTAAACGGTGTCGGCCACCGACACCGAGTCGTTGGTCTGGGGGATCGCCGTGAGTCCATTGTCAGCCAACAGCTCGCTCATCGGCGTGCCGACCGAGTGCCACCCCAAGCGGTCCAAGTAGGCGGCCACGTCGTTGCGCTCACCCACATAGCCAAGGTCCGCGAAGTCCAGATCCAAGCCGTGGTCACGCCACTTCGCACTGGCCTTGCGCATCGTTTCGCGCATTTCGTCGATTCGCGTTTCCGACAGGCTCGGCACCGCTTCGCTGGCGAGTTGACTGCCCGCAGCGCTGTAACGGGTGATGTTGTCCAACAAGCGATCTTGAGCTTCTGGCGGCAGATAACCCAGCAAGCCTTCGGCGATCCATGCGGTGGGTCGCGTCGTGTCGAACCCGGCCTCGACGAGGGCAGCCGGCCAGTCGTGTCTGAGGTCGACACCCACCGCCCGCCGGTCGGCGGTCGGAGCGGCCCCCAGCCGGGCCAAGGTGGCGGTCTTGAACTTGATGACCGAAGGCTGGTCGATCTCGAAGACGGTCATCTCGGCCGGCCAGGTCAAGCGGTAGGCCCGCGCATCGAGACCAGCCGCCATGATCACCGCCTGGCGGATCCCGGCTTGCGTCGCATCATGGAAGAAAGAGTCGAAGAATTGCGTGCGGGCCGCCATCGCGTCGGGCATGTGTTCGAGCTTCCAGCCCGACTCGTGATCGTCGACGTCCGCGACGAGCAGATCCCCGGAGACCCATCGGGTGAAGAAGTCGACGCCGACCGCGCGCACCAGAGTTTCCGCGAACGGGTCATGTATCAGCGGCTGCGGCGCCCTGCTGGCGATGGCCCGAGCCGCGGCGACCATCGTCGCCGTGGCGCCCACACTGGTCGCGAGGTCCCACGTGTCGTTGTCTGTCCGCGGCATGCGGTTCCTCCTGAGAAGATTTGGAATAGGATACTTAGATAGTATAACAAGCTTCCGCGGCTGCTCGCTTCGGCCATCGCAATCGGGTGGGGCCGGACCGGCCTAGATGGGTATGTCTGGCGAAGGAAGCGCACAGACTGCCGGACGGAGCGAACGAATGCGGATGACGGGCAATACCGTTCTGGTGACCGGTGGTGGCACCGGTATCGGACGCGGTTTGGCGCAATCTTTTCACCGGCTCGGTAACCGGGTAGTCATCGCCGGCCGGCGCCGCGACCCTCTGCAGGCCGTCGCCGACGCGAATCCCGGAATCGAGTATCTGCCGTTGGACCAGGGGGATGCTGCCGACATTCAGCGGTTCGCCGTCGAGTTGGCTGACCGCTATCCAAGCCTCAACGTGGTGGTCAACAACGCCGGCATCCAGCGGGTGGAGCACCTGGTGGAGGCCAGCGTCGACGTGGCGGAGCAGACCGTCGCGATCAACCTGCTCGGACCCGTTCGCCTCACTGCGGCCTTACTGCCGGCGCTGCTGGACAAGCAGCATGCCGCTGTCCTCAACGTCACCTCCGGTCTGGCTTTCATGCCCAGCGCGCTGACACCCACGTATTGCGCGACCAAGGCGGCGCTGCATTGTTATACCGAGTCGTTGCGGTTTCAGCTGCGTGAGACCCCGGTCCAAGTGATCGAAATCGTGCCGCCGCAGGTGCAGACCGCTCTGCAGGGTGAGCGCGGTTTCGACTCTAACGCCATGCCGCTGGACGAATACATCGAAGAGACGATGATGTTGTTGCAGACCCACCCGCAGGCCGACGAGATAGTGGTACAGCGCGCCAGGCGTTTCCGGTACGCCGAGCGCGACGGGGTGTACGGGGACGTCTACTCGGGCTTCAACGAGGCGATGATGGCTGCGCTCGCCCGGACATCGACAGGCTGATCAGGGACTTCGGGCGGAGAAACCGATGCGAGTGTTGATGGTGGGCGCGACCGGGCGCCACGCCCACTGGGTACTGCGCGAGCTGACGCGCCGAGGCGTCGCGGTGCGGGCGTTGGTCCGTGACCAGCAGCGAGCAGAGGTGGCCCGGAATAACGGTGCGGACGAGACGGTCCTCGGTGATCTCGCCAAACCGGCCAGCCTCGCCGATGCTGTCGCGGGGGCGGACGGCGTCTTTCACATCGGCCCGGCGCATGCGGCCGACGAGGCCGCCATGGGACTGGCGATGGTGGATGCGGCTCGCGCAGCCGGTGTGCGGAAGTTCGTCTTCTCCGGCGTGATTCACCCGTCGATTTCGGCGATGACAAATCACGGCGCCGCGAAACTGCCGGTGGAGGAAGCTCTTTACAGTTCCGACCTGGATTTCACCGTGCTGCAGCCGGCACGGTTCATGCAAAACTTTTCAGCGTCCTGGAAAGACATCGTCGAGCATGGCCGGTTGGAGCAACCTCATTCGCTGACGTCGAAGATGTGCTCGGTGGACTATCGCGATGTTGCCGAGGTCGCCGCGATGGCAATGACCGCAGACGAGCTCAGTTACGGCACGTTCGAATTATGTGCGCCGGGCATGCAGGACGGCCACGACACCGCTGCGATCCTCAGCGAGGTGCTGGAACGGCCCATCACCGCAGCGCAGATACCGTTAGAAGAGTTTGCCGCACGGCTACCGCCTGGGCCGTTCCGTGACGGCATGACGCGCATGATGGCGCACTACGACCGACACGGTCTGCCGGGCGGCAACGCCGTGGTGTTGCGGACGATCCTGGGTAGGGAACCCCGGACGCTGAAAGACTACTTTCGAGAGCTGGCAGCGCACTGACCCCCGCCAATCGCCAAGAGTTGGCGCAAAATTACCGATCGCGGTGATTACCCCGCCGATCTTGGATGCGACAGGATCGACGGCATGGCCTTGGACGTCACTGCCGACTTGTCGCTGCTGAACGTGCCCAGGCCGGTGCCAGTCGAAGACCACGAGGCTTCCCGACGAGGCGCTGATCGACCTGCCGACGATCAGGAACGTCTACCACGGCCGTCATCCGACGTACTACGGATCACCTGAGCTTCCGCACGACGGGTTCTTGGCGGACTTCCTGATGTGCAACAAGGGCTTCATCCGCGACTGATCACTCGTTTACCCTTCGGAGAAGGGCCCGTGCGCGACGGCCCTCAGGAAAGGGTCAGCTCAGTGCAGAACGTCAGACAAAGGCGATGACGACCGTAGTGTCGCGTGCCGCAGCCGTCCTGGTTGCTGTCGCGATCAGCCTGTTCCAGGTGTCGGGGTCCGCGGTGGCCGAGCCGGCATCAACCCAAGTCATCACCGCGGTTTCGGTCGGTCCGAATGGCGAACCGGCGAATGGTTACCACGAGGCACCGCCGCAGGGCGACGTCACCGTCGTCACTGGCTGCACGACCCCCTCGCCGTCGGCCGTGGCCGACGACATCTACTACTGCTCTCCCACCGCGGCCAGTGCCGGCACCTGCTGGCCGTCCACACCGGAATCACTTCTGTGCGTTGATGATCCGTGGTCTTTGCAGCTCCATCGGGTTTCCTATGCTGGGCAGCTGCCGCAAGTGCAACCCACCGCGACACCGGACCCGTTCGCGGTGGTGCTCGACGACGGTACCCGCTGTCTGCTTCGCAACGGCGGCAGTTGGGGCGGCCGGGACGACGGCTACGTCGGCGTCTATGGTTGCGGCGATCCGGGCTCCAACCTTGCTGTGCTCTGGCTTCCCAGCGCGGGCCCCGGTACCTGTTTTGATCGCGCTTCGCCGCTGTGGACGGTGCAATTCGGTCAGTTGGGCGCACCGACCGAGCACTTCCCGCCGCCGGTGACGCGAGGGGTCACCGCCGCGTGGTTCGCCGGGAATCCCGGAGTGAGTTGAGTACGCGAAATATGAACCTGGCAGCACAGGCACTGGGCAGAATCGCCAACCCGGCGCGGGTCGAAGACCTTGACAAGCTGCGCGACGTCGTCTCCGGCAAGACCGTGTTGGTGACCGGAGCGTCATACGGGGTCGGCGAGGCGACCGCCCGCAAGCTGGCCGCGGCGACAGCAACGGTGCTTGTCGTCGCCCGCTCGGCGGACCGGCTCGAGGAGCTCGTCGCCTCGATCAGCGCGGGTGGTGGCCGCGCGTTGGCCTACCCCGCCGACCTGACCGACCAAGACGCCATCAGCGCGCTGGTCAGCCGCATAACGCAGGAACACGGGCCGCTGGACATCGTGGTCAGCAACGCCGGCAAGTCGTTGCGCCGATCGCTGCACGACCAGTACGACCGGCCGCACGACTTCCAGCGCACCATCGACATCAACTATCTCGGGCCGATCCGGCTGCTGCTCGGTGTGCTACCGGCCATGCGTGAACGCGGCGAGGGCCACATCGTCAACGTGTCCAGCGTCGGCGTGCGCGTCCCGCCCGGCCCGCAGTGGGGTGCCTATCAGGCCTCCAAAGGGGCGTTCGACCGCTGGTTGCGCAGTGTCGCGCCGGAATTGCACACCGACGGCGTGGACGTCACCTCGGTGTACTTCGGACTGGTTCGCACCAGGATGATCGAACCGACGCCGATGCTGCGCCGCCTTCCTGGCTTATCTGCCGACCAGGCCGCTGACGTCATCGCCAAAGCGATCATCGAACGACCGCGCACCATTGCGCCGCCCTGGACGTTTTCCGCCGAAGTCGTCTCGGTGGTGCTGGCCGGCCCGGTGGACCGGGCAGCGCGACTGTGGCACCGCCGTGTCATCGACAAGCGCGAGGCCCGAAGATGATGCCCTTCGGGGTGGTCGCTGTGGCCGGCCGGGCGGTGCTGCGCTCGCAAGTGCTCAGCCCGCCGGGGCCGATTGCGCTGCTGCGGCTCATCCGGGAGGCGCTTCGCGGAGGGGCCAATCCGTTCACCCTGTTGGCGGTCACAGCGGCCCGATGGCCGAATAGGGCTGCGGTGATCGACGATGACGGCGCTGTCAGTTATCGGGAAGTGCAGTCGCGGTCCGAGGCGCTGGCGACCGAGCTGTCGGGCGCCGGCGTGGAAGCCGGGCAGGCCGTCGGGGTGTTGTGCCGCAACGGACGCAGCTTCGTCGAGGCGTTGTTCGCCGCAGCCCTGATCGGCGCCGACGTGGTGCTGGTCAACACTGAGTTCCGCACCGATGCGCTGGCCGCCGCGCTGAGTACACACGAAATCCGGGTGGTCGTCTGCGAGGACGAATTCACCGAGCGGGTGCACGCCGCCGACGAATCGGTCTTGGTGGTCGACCCGGCACAGGTCACGGTGCAGGATGCTGCTGCTCGGCCGAAAGTGGCGCCGCCCGGGCGGATCGTGCTGCTGACATCCGGCACCACCGGGAAACCGAAAGGTGTGCCCCGCGCGCCCCGGGTGAACTCCGGGGTGCTGGGCGTGGGCGTCACGCTCCTCGACCGCACCGGGCTTCGGGCCGGTTCGCGAATGGCGCTGGCAGCACCCATGTTTCACGGCCTGGGACTTGGCATGACCATCCTTACCGTCGGCCTGGGGGGCACGATACTCACGCATCGGCGGTTCGATCCCGAGGCGGTGCTGGCCCAGGCGTCGCTGTATCGCGCCGACGCGTTGACCGCCGTGCCGGTCATGCTGGCGCGCATCCTGGATCTGCCGGACACCGTGCGGGCACGCAATCCGGTGCCGGCTCTGCGGGTCGTGCTGTCCAGCGGTGATCGGCTCGATCCCAGCCTCGTGCAACGCTTCATGGCTGCCTACGGCGACGTCCTGTACAACGGTTACGGCTCGACCGAAGTCGGCATCGGTGCGCTGGCGACTCCCGCCGATCTCCACGAGTTCCCCGAGACGGTCGGCAAGCCGACAGCCGGCAGCGCGGTCCGCATCCTCGACGACGACGGTGCGCAGGTCGGCCCGAACGTGACCGGCCGCGTCTTCGTCGGCGGTCGGCTGACTTTCGAGGGTTACACGGGTGGCGCGGGGAAAGCCATCGTCGCCGGCATGACCAGCACTGGCGACATGGGCTACTTCGACGACGCCGGGCGGTTGTTCATCGTCGGCCGCGAAGACGACATGATCGTCTCGGGCGGTGAGAACGTCTATCCGAGTGCCGTCCAGAACGCACTCGCTGAACACCCGGATATCATCGACATCGCCGTTGTCGGTGTAGCCGACGAGCGGTTCGGTCAACGACTGGCCGCATTCGTGGTTGCACGGCCCGACAGCGACATCGATGAAACGGTGGTGCGGGAGTACTTGAAGCCGAAGGTGTCCCGTTTCGAACAACCGCGCGACGTCCGCATCGTCGACAGTATTCCGCGCAACGCCGCCGGCAAGGTGGCGCGAAACGACCTGCCGGTTTGAGGGCTACGCCTGGCCGTCGACCGAGTGCACGACGCGAAGCAGCGGCGCACCGGTGTATTCGTGGGGGGTCTCATCGGGTGTGACGGGCAGGGGTACCGAACTGTCCGGCGGCACTGCCGCAGCAACGTTTTTCGTCAGCCAATTGGGCGCGAGCACCGAAACAGCCGTCGCCGTCGCGGTCGCACCGGCCACGCTCGCCCACGCCACCGGACCCAACGGCGTGCAGCCGAAGAAGTGGCTGACACCGGGGGTCTGGACGATGGCCACCAAAACGGCCGCGCTACCCAAGGCGGTGGTCACCACCAGCGGGCTGTGGCGGCGGGTCAACAGCGTCTGCGCCAGCTGAGTGCTCACCAACGCAGTCAAACCCATGGTGGCTGTGCGCCGTTGAGTTCCGGGCGTCCAGCGACCGATAGCCCAGGCTGCGGTCGCACCGGCGGCCGTGACGGCGCCCCGGGTGGCTATCTGACGCATCAGCTGCCCATCGAGGGACGGGGTCGGCTCGCTCAGCACCGCACGCTGGTACTCGCGCCGAGCTGCCTCGACCTCTTCCTCGGTTTGGTCATCGGTGCGCTCAGGTTCCGGATGCTGCGGAGTGACGGCGACAGCGAGGGCCGGGAACATATCGGTCAGCAAGTTCACCAGCAGCAGTTGGCGGGTGCCGACCGGGGCCCGGCCGGTGCCCAGCGCCGTCCCGATGATGGTGAAGATCACCTCGCCGATATTGCCGCCCACCAGAATGGTCAGGGCGTCCCGCACGGCGCTCCACATGCTGCGGCCTTCGACCAATGCGTCGAGCAGCACCCCGAGATCGTCTTCGGTCAACACGATGTCGGCTGCGCTGCGGGCGGCCGACGAGCCGCGGCCGCTCACCCCGATGCCCACGTCGGCCATCCGGATCGCGGCGGCGTCATTGGCCCCGTCGCCGACCATCGCGGTCACTCGCCCACAGCGTTGCAGCGAGGCGACCACCTGAACCTTCTGCTCCGGGCTGACCCGGGCGAAGACCTGGACGTCGGCGGCCAGCCGGGTGCAGGCATCCTCGTCGAGGGCAGCGAATTCCGCACCGGTGATGACCTGCACGTCGGCGGGCAACCCGAGCTGCCGGGCGATCGCCCGGGCGGTGACCGGATGATCGCCGGTGATCAGCACGACTTTGCGCTGAGCATCGCCGAGAGCTTCGATCAGCGGGCGTGCCGACGGCCGCGCGGTGTCCGCCAGGCCGACGTAACCGATCAACTCCAGGTCTTGAGCGGCCGCATCGACGCTGTCGGCGTCGGTCTCGGACTCGTCAGTCGCGTCCTCGTCCCAGTTGCGCTGGGCCACGGCCAACACGCGCAAACCCTGGTCGGCGAGGCTGAGCACCACCGACTCCGCATGCTTGCGGTCGGCGGCAGGCTTACTGAATCGGCACCGCGGCAGGATCTGCTCGGGGGCACCTTTCAGCATCAAAGTGGGTTCACCGCGGTCGGTTTCGGCGGTGCCGATAGCGGCGGCGTAGCCACGACTGGACTCGAAGGGCACTTCCGCGATCATCGTCCAGTCCGAATCGTCGTGATCCAGAATCGAATCCGCTGCGGTCAGGATCGCTTCGTCGGTGGCGTGCGCGTGCCCTTGGCCGTTCTGCGGTTGCGGGCAGGCCCGGGCGGCGGCCCGCAGCACCTCGGCGGCAACCGAATCGGCTGGACCGGGGAAAGGACCGGTCGGCTCAGTAGCGGCCGGGACTACGCGAACGACGCGCAGCCGGTTCTCGGTGAGCGTGCCGGTCTTGTCGAAGCACACAGTCTCGACCCGGCCCAAGGCTTCGATGGTGCGTGGTGCCCGGACCAGCACCCCACGCCGCGTCAGGCGCTGAGCAGCGGCAAGCTGAGCGAGGGTGGCTACCAGCGGCAGGCCTTCGGGGACGGCCGCCACCGCAATCGCAACGCCGTCGGCGACCGCTTGGCGCAGCGATGCCCGGCGCAGCAACGCCAGGCCGGTGACCGCTGCTCCACCGGCAAGAGTCAGTGGCAGAACTTTGTTGGTCAGCTCTCGCAGCCGCGCCTGCACCCCTGCCGACGACTCGATATCGGCGACCGCTGCGATCGCCCGCTGTGCCGCGGTGGCGTTGCCGGTAGCCACGACGATGGCTCGTGCTTGCCCGGCGACGATCGTGCTGCCCTCGAAGAGCATGCTGGCCCGCTCGGTGTCCGTCGCGGCAACCGGATCGACCTGCTTGTCCACCGGCAGCGACTCACCGGTCAGGAAAGACTCGTCGACCTCGAGATCTTCGGCCACCAACAGCCGAGCGTCGGCCGGCACCACATCCGGGGCGGCCAAGTCGATGACGTCACCCGGACGCAACGAGTTCGCGGTCACCGTCACCGTGCGCTCGGCACGCCGGGCCGCCTCCAGCCGCCGTCGGGTGGTTGCCACCACCGGCACGAGGACGCGACGCGCGAGTTGGTCCTGTTCGGCGAACAACTCGGCGGCCGCTGCGTCGGCACGCAGCCGTTGCGCGCCTCCGGTTATGGCGTTCGCGGTCATCACTCCCGCGACCAGCAGCGCATCCACGTTGCTGCCGACGATCGCCGATGCCGCCGCCCCGACGGCGAGGATCGGAGTCAGCGGATCGGCCAATTCGGCTCGCGTCGCCGACAGCAACCGCCCCACCCGGCTCGCCGGACCGCGCAGCGGTGCGACCAGCGGGCTGTAGGACAAGTCTTCGAGGCGTTGACGCCACCAGGTGGTATCGGTTTCGACGGCCAGCGGGTGCGCGCTGCCGGAGAGCCGCGAGTAGACGATCTCCGGGTCCAGCGCATGCCACGCGGTCAGCGGTTGCGGAGTGGGGTCAGGTCGCCGTAACACGTTGGTGGCGGACAGCGCTCCGGACACCAGGGCACTGGCCGCGGCCGCGTTGACCGGGTTGAGCCAGCGGCGTACCGCAAGCGGGTGCAGAGGCGCGCTCGGTTCGCCGGTGACCAGCAGCAGCCCGGCCAACGTGGTGCCACCCTTAGCGAGCCGCACCGACGATTCGCTGGCCTGCCGTGCCGCCGGCAGCGCCGACAGAATCCGCACCGCCGCGGCGAGGTCGGTACCGGTGATGATGTCCGCCGTCCACGGAGTGGCGGCTTGCGGGTCGTCGAGGGCCACCCCCACGTCGGCGATGGCCAGCGCGGCCAGCGTGTCGGTGGAAGCGAAATCCCGGTGCAGCGCGGTGATCAGCAGCACCGGTCCGCGGTCGGCGCGAAGTTCACGCACCAGCTTGAGCAGCGGTGTGCCCGGCGGGTGAGCGGCGGTGACGCTGGCGGACAGATCCTCGGTGCCGGCGACATGCCGCAGCACCACCCGGGCTCCCGTCCGGTGCGCGGTCTGGAGCAGGGGCACCGCGAAGGGGTCGACCTCCCATGCCACGTCGACGCTGCCCACGCAGTCACCGTCGACCACAAGCTCGGCGCGTTCCAGGCCCTGGGCTGGTGCGGCCGAGGGGCCTTGCTTGACCCAGCGCAATCTGGCCCCGGTGGCCGGCAACTCGTCGGGGTCGGGCTCGGGCGCCTGCTCACCGTGCAGGAGGGCGTCGGCGACCTCGTACACCCGGTCTTCGTCCCAGCCCAGTATGTCGCCGCGCGCATGCAGCACTGCGCGGGCATCGCCGCGCAGCGCCGCCCCGTCGATCACGATCACGTTCACCCGGTCCAAACGACGCAAGGCGCCCGGATCCAGGACCAGTTGGCCGGCGTTGGCCAGCCCGCGGCCCAGCACCGCGGCGAATGTCTGCCGGCCCAAGTGCGCGGCTTTCGGGACCGCGGCCAGCACCGCGCCGGCGGCGTCTTCGGCGCCACCGCCGCCGAGTAAGGCACCCGCCGCTGCCACCAAGGCGCCGTTCGCGGCTTGGTCGACGTATTCCTCCACCGGCCCGGCGGTGGCCCCCTTGGCGGTGTCGATAGCGGCGTCGACAGCTCCGTCGACGACGACGTGCGAGGCTTCACCGGCGCTCGCGGCCTGCGCACCGGCGGACGAGATCACCGGAACCACCGGAGCTTGCGGCCGCTTCGTCGAGGCCAGCTGGCGTTCGCGCTGCCGCCATACTTCGCGGTGCGCGGCCGCCTCCGAGATCTGCAGGGAACGCTGCGCCAGGTCGAGCAGCGGTGTGCCCACCGCTTGCGTCAGTCCGTTGGCCACCGCTGTCGAGGCGGCCAGCGCGAGGTCAGTGCCGACCCGGCCGATACGCGATTCCAGCACTGACACCAACCGCGGCTGGTTGCTCACCAGAGCAGCCGCAGCGCGGGCAGTCTTCGGAGCGGCGGGAAAGCGGGCGAACCAGCCGGTGACCGCGGCACCGATCGCCAGGACATCCATCGCCGCGGCAGTCAGCGGCACCACTATCGCCAGCGGACTGCCCGGATCGGCGAACGGCGCAGTGCGAGGGGTAGATTCCGTCCGGCTCGAGGGCCCTGTCGAATCCAATTTCTCCGCGACGGAAGTAACCGCTTCGCGTACCGCGTCCAGCACCTGTTCGTCGTCCGCTTGGTCTTCGAGCTCGATGACGAGCCGGCCCAACGCGCCCTCGACGTGGGCACTGGCCACGCCGGGGACTGTGCGGAGGGGCGCCTCCAAGGCGTCCGCGTGCTGATGCCACCGTGGAAACGGCAGCAGTGGGTCCAGGTCCAGATGCACCCGCCGGCCGCTACGCCAGCGAACCGGCGGCACCGCGTGGCCAGCCGAGCCGTTGGCCGAAGCACCGACTCCGAGCGCGCGGCCGGTCGATTGGCCGACCGATCGCACGACCGGTGCGGTCAGCAGCTGCATCGCGATCGCAGCATCCGCCGCGCCGTGCATCCCGGCTTGCAGGACGCGGCCCGCTCCACCAGCCATGCCATTGACCACGGCACCCACACCGGGAACCCTCATTGCATTTACCCCTAATACCCTTCAGCCATCCTCGGCGGCGCCTCCCCGAACTACGGCGCTTACCCTTCACCTTCTACAAATAGTCCTCGATAGCGTCGCATGGGTTAACGCGGTCATGCCGCCCGACTTCGCGACGCCGTAGCGTGGCGGTATGACGATGTCCTCGGCGGTCGGCGCAGTTCGGCGAGACGTGGGCAGCAGGCTGTTCGCCATGGTGGCCGGGCCGGAGGGGCCCGCCGCCCGGGAACGTATTCACAACACACCGGGCCCGCGGTGGTTCGACGAGGGCCGTCCGATTCGGCGGGTTCACGCAGATGCGTCGATGTTCGTCGGCGGTCTGCGGGCGTTGCTGTTGCAGTCGTTGCATCCGCTGGCCATGGCCGGCGTAGCCGAGCACTCCGACTACCGCAATGACCCGTGGGGCCGGCTGCAGCGGACCAGCACGTTTCTGGCGACAACCACTTTCGGCACCGCTGATGCCGCCCAACGGGCGGTGGATCACGTCCGGCGCATCCACCATTACGTGCACGGTGTCGCGCCGGATGGCCGGCCCTATCACGCTACCGATCCACATCTGCTGGAGTGGGTGCATATCGCCGAGGTGGACAGTTTCCTGCTGGCACACCAGTTCTATGGCGCCGCTGCGCTGGACCAAGCCGGCCGCGACGGGTATGTCGCCGACATGGCCGTGGTCGCCACCGCGCTCGGTGTGCCTGATCCGCCCCGCACCCAAGCAGCCGTGCGCGAGCGAATCGACGCCTTCCGGCCCGAACTGCATGGAACGCCGGCTGCTCGTGACGCTGCCCGGTTCTTGTTGTTGACGCCACCGTTGGTGCTACCCGCCCGGCTGCCGTACGGGGTGCTGGCTGCCACCGCGGTGGCAATGCTGCCGGCATGGGCCCGGCTACCGCTGCTGCTGCCCTACGTACCTCCGCTGGAGGCGACCGTGACCCGCATGGCCGGCCGTGCGCTGGTCAGCGGTATCCGCTGGGCCATGACCCTCGACCAGTGAGCGGGAATTCCGGCGGTTGCGCGCATCGTTGAAGCAACCACGATGACCTCGCCCCAAACCGTTTCAGTAGTTTCCCGAGAGCCCCACGTTCCCACGCTGTGGACACCGGCTCGAGTGCTGGTCACCAGATCCGCGTTCGAGCTGGCACACGGCGCCGACATCGTCGCGCGCTGTGAGGCCGCGGGGGTGAAGGACATCAGCGTGCTGCCTGGTGATCGACTGCCGCCGCTGCGCGCCGACAACGACCGCGCCGCGTACGCGCTGGCCAAGCGCACGCTCGCGGTCGTCGTCGCACCTCCCAGCAAGCGTCGGTTACAGCCCATCCCACCCAGCGCGGACTGGCGGATCGACCTCGCCGAAGGCTGCCCCGCGCATTGCCAGTACTGCTACCTCGCCGGGTCGCTGTCCGGACCGCCGATCACCCGCGTCTACGCGAATCTGCCGGAGATTCTGAGCGAGATGGACGACTACGTCGGCCGGGGCACCATCACCTCCGCGTCACCTGAACGGGCCGACGAGGGAACCACGTTCGAAGCGTCCTGCTACACCGATCCCTTGGCGCTGGAGCATCTGACCGGCTCGCTGTCAGCCACCGTCGCCCACGTCGGCACGCACGACTGGTCGGCGCCGGTCGGGCTCCGATTCACCACCAAGTACGACAACGTTGCCCCGCTGCTCGACGTGCCGCACGCCGGCCGCACCCGCGTGCGGTTATCGGTCAACGCCGACGAGATCGCCGGCCGTTTCGAAGGCGGCACCGCGCGGCTCCCGCAGCGCATCGCCGCACTGCGCGAACTGGCGCGTGGTGGCTACCGGGTAGGTCTGACCATCGCTCCGATCATGCCGATCCCGCACTGGCGCGAGCGCTACGGCGCAATGCTGCGCGACGTCGCTGATGCGGTCGCCGACATCGCCGGTCTCGACCTGACGGTCGAATGCATCACCCACCGCTTCACCGCGGGCAGCAAAGACGTGCTGCTCAACTGGTATCCCCGCACGAAGCTGGAGATGGACGAGTCGTCTCGTACCCGGAAGTTTGGCAAATACGGTTCGGCGAAGTACGTCTATCCGAAGGACGCCATGAGTGAGCTGCGGACCTGGTTCCAAGCCGAACTGGCCGCGACGCTGCCCGCGGCGCGCACACTGTATTGGACTTGACCGTTCGACAGGAGCCGACTTGAAGACGCGAACACTGGGTGGCGGCCTCGAGGTTTCGGCGATCGGCCTGGGTTGTATGGGGATGAGCAGCGGCTACGGCCGTGCCGGCAACCGGGACGAGATGATCGCGCTGATCCGGGCCGCGGTCGACCGCGGCGTCCGCTTCTTCGACACCGCCGAGGTGTACGGCCCTTTCGTCAACGAGGAGCTGGTCGGCGAAGCACTCGCGCCTGCTCGCGATGAAGTGGTGGTGGCTACCAAGTTCGGGTTCGCTTTCGGTGGGCCGCACCAAGGGCTGGGCCTCTGCAGCCGGCCCTCGCATATCAGGCAGGTCGCCGACGCGTCACTACAGCGGCTGCAAGTAGCGGCGATCGATCTGCTCTACCAACATCGGGTCGATCCCGAGGTGCCCATCGAGGACGTAGCCGGGACGGTGCGAGAGCTCATCACGGCAGGAAAGGTCAAGCACTTCGGGATGTCGGAAGCGTCGGCTGCGACGATCCGCCGGGCGCACGCAGTGCAGCCACTGACAGCAGTGCAGAGCGAGTACTCGCTGTGGTGGCGCCACCCGGAAGAGGACCTGCTGCCCACGCTGCAGGAGCTGGGCATCGGTTTTGTTCCGTACAGCCCGCTGGGCAAAGGGTTCCTTACCGGAACAATCAGCGCGGAAACACGATTCGACAGCTCGGACATCCGCAACACCATTCCCCGCTTCGCGCCCGAGCCGCGGGCGGCGAACATCGAACTGGTGCGCCTGTTGAGCGAAGTCGCGCAGCGCAAGCAGGCGACGCTGGCCCAGATCGCTCTGGCCTGGCTGCTGGCCCAGAAACCGTGGATCGTGCCCATTCCCGGTACTCGGTGGCCGGATCGCCTGCGAGAGAATACTGCAGCGGCCGAAATCGAGCTGAGCGTTGACGATCTGCACGAGATCGACCGCGCGACAAAGTTAGTCAAGGTCCAAGGCGCCCGCTACCCAGAACACCTGGAACACCTCACCGGGCGCTGAAGGCAACCACGACGATGAGCATCGCGAACCCGCCGGACGATTCTGCAGTGCAGCCGAGATGCTACCGGCATCCCGATCGCGAATCGTATGTCCGCTGCACCCGTTGTGACCGCTACATCTGCGGAGAATGCATGCGCGACGCCACCGTCGGCCAGCAGTGTGTGCAGTGCGTGCGGGCCGGCGCGCGGACCACACCGGCAGCGCGCACGCACTTCGGCGGACGATTGCGCTCAGGCGCACCAGTTCTGACCTACGCATTGATCGCCGTCAACTCGGCGATGTTCGTCCTGCAGGCCGCATCACCGTCGTTGGAAAACCACCTCACGCTCTGGCCGCCCGCGGTCGCCGACGGTGACCTGTATCGCCTGGTGAGCTCCGCGTTTCTGCACTATGGCCTCACCCACCTGCTGCTCAACATGTGGGGGCTGTACGTGATCGGGCCGCCGTTGGAGATGTGGTTAGGTCGGCTCCGGTTCGGTGCGCTTTACGGGTTGAGCGCACTTGGCGGCTCGGTGATCGCCTACCTGCTTTCGCCGCTCGACACGGCCACCGCGGGTGCATCGGGCGCCATCTTCGGCCTGTTCGGCGCGGCGTTCGTAGTCCTGCGGAAACTCAACCTCGACATTCGCTGGGTCGCTGTGGTCATCGCGGTGAATCTGGTATTCACCGTGGCCGCGCCGATGATCAGTTCCACGGCGATCAGCTGGCAAGGCCACCTCGGCGGGCTGATCACCGGCGTGACAATCGCTTCGGCGTATGTGTACGCGCCCCGAGTGCGCCGAAATCTCATTCAGGCCGCGGTGACTGGCGCCACCTTGCTGTTGTTCGCGACGCTGACCTGGTGGCGCACCGACTACCTGCTCACTGAAGTCGGTGGGCACTTCATCCTGCGCTGAAACCCCGCCGCAGCACGTAGCGATCGACGTGCCCACTGCTCGTTGTCGCACTCTTGCAAATGCGCGCGCTGGACCGTGGCCTGATCATGGGTTAGTCATTGCACTGTGAATTACTGGAGCGTCTGCGCCGCGCGGACACTAACCGAACATGTTCCGGCCGCGCCTGCCGATGTGCGCGACTTCTACGTGAACCTGGACAATCTGAAACTCGTTCATCCGCTCATCATCTCGGTCCGCACCGTCTCGCGCAGGGACACCGCCGGCGGGTACGTCCAGGATTACCGGATCGCCGATCGAATCCCATGGGGCCGCTTGCCCATTCGCACCAGCTATCGGGCCAGGCTCACGGTCCTCGACACCGGCGACGTCATCACCTCGGCTCGTCAGTTCCCGGGAGTGCGGCTGGACGGCACGGTGTCTTTCGACGCGGTCGACGGGGGCACCCGGCTGGTCGAGCGGCTGCGCATCACCACACCGGCACCGCTGGTTGCGTTGACGACCCGACAGGCGGTCAAGGCGCACGTCGCGATGCTGGCGGCCATTCGGCAGCGCTTTCAGACCGGAGAAGCACAATGAGCAAGCAAGGAGGACATTGACATGCCGCGAAGCCGATCCACCACAGATGTGAAGGTGGTCGAAGGCGTGACGACGCTTCGATTCGACCATCCGCCGGTGAACGCATGCGATCTCGACTTGCTTGACTCCGTGATCGCAACGATGCGTCGCATCGACGGTCCCATCGTCATCACCGGCGCCGGACACTGTTTCTCGGCTGGTGTCGACCTGAGGGCGATTGTCGAAGGCGGGTCGGAGTACACCGGCCGATTCCTAGCGGCCATCTCCGAGGCCATGCTCGCAGTCTTCGACCACCCGGCGCCGGTGGTCGCGGCAATCAACGGGCATGCCATCGCGGGTGGCTGCGTCCTCGCCATGTGTGCCGATGTACGCCTCATGTCGGCGGGGACGATCGGCCTCACCGAGCTTGCGGTCGGTGTCCCGTTCCCGGTGGCCGCGCTCGAAATCTGTCGCTACACGATGGGACTGTCGACGAGCCGCGCAGCGCTGGAGGGAAAGACAGTCGACATGCACTCCGCGTCGGCGCGTGCCTGGATCGACGCGGTGGTGCCGACCAGCGAGTTGCTCCCACGGGCGACGGCGATCGCGCGCGAACTCGGTCAACACTGTCCAAGTGCGTATGCGCTCACCAAGCGTCAGCTGCACCGGCCGGCGCGCGCGGCAATCGATTCGGCTGCAGACTTGGATGCGCAGGTACTGGCCAGTTGGTTGTCAGACCAAACCCGTGCGCGGATGACTGCGTTCGTCGAGGCGCTCACCCGCAGCCACTGAGAGCTCGCTGAAACAGGTTCACCGGGCCGTCCACTGCGAGGTGAGCGCGTACTCCGACAGGAATCTCGTCGCACTCCACCCGCCGTCGACAACAATCGTCTGACCGTTGATATAGCTGCCCCCGGGCGAGCACAAAAACCCCACAACGCCGGCGACGTCGTCGACTGTGCCGAGCCGCTGATGAGGAGTCATCTCGGTGTTCAGTCTGCGGAAGCGCTCATCCTGCAGACGATGTTCGGTCATCGGCGTGTGTATCACCCCGGGGGCCACCGCATTGCATCGTATTCCCTGTGACCCGTATTGGCAGGCGATGTGCGTGGTCATCGCGGTGAGCCCGCCCTTGGCGGCCGCGTAGGCACCACCGCGCAAGCCGCCGACCACCGCGAACGTCGAAGTCACATTGATGATCGCCGAACCAGGCGGCATGTGCGGCAGCACGTCTCGCGCCAGGCGAAACGGCGCGCGCAGCATCAATCCCAGGAAGTGGTCCAGTGTCTGGTCATCGGTTTCGTGCATCGGCTTAGGGCTGCCGATCCCGGCGTTGTTGATCAGAAAGTCGACATGACCCCATCGCGCGGTGGCGGCATCGACGATGCGGCGGGGCGCATCATCGTGGGTCAGGTCTACCGCGACGGTGGCCACCCGCACCGGATCGTCGATTGCCTCCGACAGCGCGCCCAACCGACTTTCGTCGCGGCCCGTCCCGAGAACCGCCATGCCCATATCGGCAAGCCTTTTGGCGCAGCCAAAACCGATCGCTCCGCTGGCACCGGTCACGATTGCTACCTGCATATCACTAGTCCGCCTTCACCAGGGCCGCCCTGATCAGCTGCTTCAACACTTTCCCTGCGTCGTTTCTGGGCAACGCATCCCAGATGACAACTTGTTCGGGGACTTTGAACGTGGCGACGCCGTGTGCCTGCAGGTAGCTGCGTAATTCGGCGACGTCGGGGGCCGACGAAGTCTTCGGCACGACCACTGCGCAGGCGCGCTCCCCGGTGCGGGCATCCGGCACACCAACGATGGCTACCTCGGCGATTGCCGGATGACCGGCAAGGACGTCCTCGATCTCTTTCGGCGATATGTTCTCGCCACTGCGAATGATGATGTCCTTCGCCCGTCCGGTGACCAGAAGATACCGGTCGTCGACCCAGCGGCCGAGATCTCCGGTGCGGAAGTACCCCTCGGCATCGAACGCCGGCAATTCGTCCTGCCCGTGCACGTAGCCGACCAGCATCTGGGGGCCGCGCGCCCGAATTTCTCCGTCGGCGTCCGCGCGGTCGCCGCCGACTATTTTGATGTCGGCCGCACCGGCAAGTCCGTCGGTGTCAGCGGCGCGGTCAGCATCGAGCGGGGAACCAATTGTCGTGATGGGAAGTTCAGTGGAGCCGTACACGCGTGTGACGATTGCGCGCTCGAAATATTGACTGGCAGAACGGATCAGCGATGGCGCTACCGAGGCGCCGCCGCAGACGAACAACTTCAGGTTGGGCAGGCGGGTCGAGCGACGGTTGGCGGCGGCGAGGAGCTGCTCCAGGAAGGGCGTAGCGCCCGCCATGTGCGTGCAGCGTTCGGATTCCAAGATCGTTACGGCGTCATCGGCGTTCCAGCGATCCATCAGTACCGCGGTCGTGCCGAGCAGCAGGGGACATTCGAACGCGTAGATCGAGCCCCCGATGTGTGCGATCGGCGACGGAACCAGGAACCGGTCGCCGGGCTCCACCAGCCAGTGCTCACGGGTCTGGCGGATCAGCGCATGCATCGAGTTATGGCTGTGCATAACGCCTTTCGGGCGCCCTGTGGTTCCCGATGTGTACAGGATCATCCGCACCGCATCCGGGTTCAGCGTCGGCAGCCTAACCGCGCGTGGTGGCTGAGCGAACAGTGACAGGAACGGTGTCTGCCCATCACAAGCTGAGCCGTCGCCGCGTAGCACCACCACCTCGGGCGGCTCACGGAGCTGCGGGGTAACACGCTGCAGCATCGATGCGTAGTCATGGCGGGCGAATGTCTGCGGTACGAACACCATTCGACTGCCGGTGTCTTCGAGGATGAAGAGCACCTCGCGTTCCCGCAGCGACGGCAGGACGGGGTTGACCACCATGCCGGCCAGGGTGGTCGCCAGGTAAATGACTGCGGCCTCATGCCAATTGGGCAGCATGAACGACACCACGCTGCCGGCCGGCATGCGGGCCGACAATGTGCGCGCCAGCACGTTTGCCCGCTCGTGGAGCTGTTGACAGTTCAGGTGGCGATCACCGTCCACCAACAGCACCCGCCGCGGTGTGTTCAGGGCAGCGTCGGCCAGCGAGTCGGCAAGCGTGGATCGGACCCACCAGCGGCGCGCGTACGCATCAGCCGCTTGCTCGTCGTCCCAGCGGACCGGCTGGTTGTCGAACCGCGGTCGATCGTCATGCGACATCGTCGACGCTCCTGAAGGACTCAGCCTTAAGACCCCTGGCTTCGTCAACGCACACCGTAGCGTGCTGTGGGGTGAGGTTGATCGTAACGTGGACATTCTGACGACGGGGGCGCTGGCCTTAGTTTTGTCCGCGGTCGAGGGGGGAACGAACCCTTATGTTTTCCGCAATCCTTATCGAGCAGGGCGAGCAGGTCCAGTCGGCCGCGGTCACCACATTGGAGGAGGCACAGCTTCCTGAGGGTGACGTCAGCGTCGATGTGGAGTATTCGACGTTGAACTACAAGGATGCGCTCGCAATTACCGGCAAGTCGCCGATTGTGCGTTCGTTCCCGATGGTGCCCGGAATCGATCTGGCAGGTGTCGTCACCGAAAGCAGGCACGGCAATTGGTCGAACGGTGACTGGGTTGTCCTCAACGGCTGGGGCGTAGGCGAATCTCATTGGGGCGGGCTGGCGCAGCGCGCCCGTGTCAACGGTGACTGGCTGGTGCCGTTGCCGACTGCTTTCAACTGCCGGCAGGCAATGGCGATCGGTACCGCCGGCTATACCGCCGGCCTGTGCGTCGACGCCCTGTTGAGCCATGAGGTGCGGCCAGACCAGGGCGAGGTCCTGGTGACCGGCGCGACGGGCGGGGTCGGCAGTATCGCGGTTGCGCTGTTGGCGGCGGCCGGCTTCACCGTGGTCGCATCGACCGGTAAAGCCGCCGAGGCGGGCTATCTGCGGGACTTAGGCGCCACCACGGTGCTGGATCGCGAACAGCTCGGCCAGGCCGGCAAGCCCCTGCAGAAGGAGCGCTGGGCCGCAGTCGTCGACTCGGCGGGCAGCCACACGCTGGCGAATGCGTGTGCTCAAACTCGCTACGGCGGTGCAGTGGCTTCATGTGGCCTGGCACAGGGCATGGATTTCCCGGCCACGGTGGCGCCGTTCATTCTGCGTGGCGTCACCTTGCTCGGTATCGACAGCGTGATGGCGCCGACGGGGCGGCGCATCGCTGCCTGGGAACGCTTGGCGCGCGACCTGGATCCGGCGAAGCTCGACGCGATCGCCACCGAGATTCCCCTGCCCGACGCGATCCTGACTGCCGGCCAACTCCTGGAAGGTGAACTGCGTGGGCGAATCATCGTCGATGTCAATGGCTGAGTGGGAAGCGATGCTCGAGGATTTCGGGTCAGGCCTCCGCCGTGTCGCCGGCTTACCCGGCCGTGTCAGCTCTAAGCTTTCCGTGATTTCGGCAGAGAGGGACATCGACGTATCGGCGGCAACGAGCGCGTCGTCCGGCCAGATGGTCAGCAGACGCAACGAGCTAGCAACGAACCGGCCAGGATTAGCGCCGCGCCGGTTCGTGGTGTTCGCCGACCCCGCTGGATAGCGCCCGCCCCGAAGGTCCGCCGTCCGGCAAGCTGGAGCCGCAGCGCGGGATCCCGTCCGCGGCGTCGACCTGGCATCCCTGCCTTGGACGGCCTGCGGGCAGTCGCCGTTGCGCTGGTAGTCGCCGATCACGGCGGCGTCCCCGGCATGGGTGGGGGTTTCATCGGTGTCGACATATTTTTCGTGCTCAGCGGATTCCTTATCACTTCGCTGCTGCTGGATGAGCTAGGCGGCACCGGGCGTATCGACCTGACCGGCTTCTGGATTCGTCGTGCCCGGCGGCTGCTGCCGGCGCTCCTATTGATGGCGCTGACGGTCGGCGCCGTGCGTCAACTGCTCCCCCCAGAAGCCGTCGCCAACTTGCGGGGCGATGCGATCGCCGCGTTTTTCTGGGTAGCGAATTGGCGGTTCGTCACCCAGCACACGGACTACTTCAGGCAGGGAGCCACGCCGTCACCTCTGCAGCACACCTGGTCGCTCGGAGTGGAGGAGCAGTTCTACTTCGTGTGGCCAGTACTGCTGATCACGCTGACCATCGCATTGGCGGCGCTGGCCAATCGTCGCGGAAAGTGGGCATCGGTGGGAACGGTGCGGTTCGCCGCTTTCCTGATTGCCACTCTCGGAGCGCTGGGCTCGGCGGCCGCTGCGCTTTTGCTGGCCTCGGATGCCACGCGGGACCGCGTTTACTTCGGCTCTGACACCCGGGCGCAGGCCCTGCTGATCGGCGCGGCGGCCGCGGCCCTGCTGGTTCAGGACTGGTCAGCGCTGAACCGCGGCTGGTCTTTGATCGGGTCCCGCTGGGGGAAGCGGGTGGCCCGGCTGCTGCCGGTCCTCGGTCTCGCGGGCTTGGCCTTCGCCGCGCACCGCGCCACCGGCACCGCCCACGATTTCCACAACGGTCTGCTGGCGGCGGTAGCAATCGCGGCCGTGATGGTCATCGCTTCGGTGGCGCTCGACCAGCGCGGGTTGGTGGCCCGCGTCCTGGCCTGCCGCCCGTTGGTGGGGCTGGGCGCCATCTCCTATGGCGTCTACCTCTGGCATTGGCCGATCTTCATGGTCGTCAACGGTGAACGGACCGGATGGTCGGGAACACCGCTGTTCCTGGCTCGATGTGTCGCCACCGTGGCGGCTGCCGCGGCGTCGTGGTGGCTGATCGAACAACCCATTCGGCGCTGGCGACCGCTGCGGGTCCCGCTGCTCCCGTTGGCGGGGGCGACGATCACCAGTGCGGTCGTGGTGACCATGCTGATGGTGCCGGTGCCCAAAGGTTCCATTACGGCACCAGATAGCAGTCTGCCGCCCGGCGTATCCGCGGTGGCCGCCGTGTCAGACTCACCCGCGGTCAACCCATCTGTGACCGCGCGGCCGGCGGCACAGCGAAATCCGGACCGCGCCTTCACCGTATCCGTCTTCGGTGATTCGATCGCGTGGACCTTGATGCACTACCTGCCGGACACACCCGGCTTCGATTTCGTCGACCACACCGTCATCGGATGCAGCCTGGTGCGCGGCGGTCCGTACAAGTATCTGGGCCAGACCCTTGACCCGAAGCCAGAATGTGATTCCTGGCCGAGCAGATGGGCGGCGCAGATTGCGGGTGACCGGCCTGACGTTGCGCTGCTGATCATCGGCCGCTGGGAGACTGTCGACCGCGTCAACGAGGGCAGATGGACTCACATCGGTGACCCATCTTTCGACGGGTATCTGACCGAAGAACTGCAACGTGCACTGCATGTTCTTTCGGCCACCGGAGGCCGGCTGGTTGTCGCCACCGTGCCTTACAGCCGCCGCGGTGAGAAGCCGAACGGAAGCGCCTGGCCGGAGGACCAACCTGAGCGGGTCGACCAATGGAACACTCTGTTACACAACGTCATCGCGCAACACCCGGGCATCGGGATACTCGACCTGAACAAGAAGTTATGTCCTGACGGTGTCTACACAGCCAAGGTCGACGGTGTACAGGTGCGCAGCGACGGCGTTCACCTCACCGAGGAAGGCGTCAAATGGCTGACTCCGTGGCTCGAGGAATCGGTTCGCTAGCACTACTCAAACGGTTGCACGGCAACTGATTTCCGTGCTGTCAGTAAAGACCAGCGCTCCCGGCGTCAAGTGCGGCTCGATGACCAGCAGGTAGAGGTCCTTCCAGCGATCGAGCAACACAAAGCCGACCCGTCCCTGCAGCCCGGCGAGGGTACACAGCGCATCCCCGTCCAGGATGGTGATCAGATCGTCGAGGCCCGAGTCGGCGAAAGTCCTTTTCGCTGCGGCTATCTTGCCGGCGTTCAGCTCGGTAGTCACGAGTCGCCCGACGCCGTTGTCGCGCAATGCTGCCGCAATATGGATGGCAGAGACACCGAACGACATGCCGAAATCGACAACGGTTGCCGGGCGAGTCGCCCGCACCAGCGAGTACAGCAGTCGACCGGCTTCTGGGGTGACCGGAATGTAGAAATCACCGAACGCATCGGCGCGTTCGGACCGACCGGTCATGTCGCCGGCCCGCCGAGCCGGGTTGGTCATGTTGCGCGCCTACCTGGTGCTTGCCTGCGGACTCGTCATCGTCAGACTCGTCCAGGCCGGTATCGGCTGAGGCCGCCACGAACAGTCGATCCTCCTGCGCAACAGCCGTGTTGATGCCGGTGTCTAGGGCAGCAACACAATCTTGCCGTGGGTGTGGCGCTGCTCGAGCTCCGCGAAAGCATCGGCCACCTGGTCCAGGGGATAGGTGGCGGCAATGTCGAAGTCAAGCGCTCCGCTGGCCACCAGGTCGGCCATTTCGGCCAACACCTCCGGCGTCGACGCGTCGGCACTCCCTTCCGTATTCGCGCCCACTTCAGCGGCCTTCGCAAACGAGATGATGGTGTCGATTCGCTCTGGTACCACACCGAGGTCGATGGCGAGTTGCACATAGTCGGGACCGAACAAGTCGATGAACGCGTCGATCCCGTCCGGCGCGGCGTCGCGCAAGCGACGTGCAAGTCCGTCACCGTATTCGACCGGCGTGACGCCGTGATCGGCAAGCCACTCGGCGCTGTTCTTCGATGCGATACCCAACACTCTTGTCCGCCGTCGCACCAGTAGCTGTACGACCAGGCTGCCGACCCCGCCGGCGGCCGCCGACACGGCCACCGTCTCACCTGGCTCCGGTGCCACCGCATTAACCGCGGCGTATGCCGTGCAGCCGACGACGTACAGCGATCCTGCTGCCTCCCAGCTCAATTCGGGAGGTTTCTTGACCAGTTGCTGCACCGGTACGACGGTATGGGTGGCGTGGCTGGAGCGGCGCGCGCTGAAACCCAGGACTTCGTCGCCCACCGTGAACTCGGTGACCCCAGAACCCAGACCGATGACAAAGCCGGCAAGGTCACTGCCTTCACCCGAAGGAAAGGTGGCCGGGAACATGTCGTGCAGCGCGCCGGTTCGAATCGCGGCCTCGCCGGGATTGATTCCAGCCGCCCGCACCTCGACCAGCACCTCGCCCGGGCCGGGCGACGGCAAGTCGATGTCGGCCACATACAACACGTCACGGTCGCCGTAGCGATCGAACCGCACCGCGCGTGCTTTCATAGTTGTCATCTTGTCCTCCGAGCCACGTCAGCCTCGATCCGGCAACTGCACCAATGTCTTTCGTTAGCACACGCGTGCCCATCACGACACATGAGTTTGAAACGTGGGTGGAGTCAGGCGCCGACGGTCACTGCACAATGATCGGGTCACCGACGTGTACGGTGTCGAAATACCATGCGGCGTTGTCCGGGCTGAGGTTGATGCAGCCGTGGCTGACATTCGCATAACCCTGCGAATCCACCGACCATGGTGCGGAGTGCACGTAGACACCTCCCCAGGTGACGCGCACGGCATATTGCCCCTGAATCAAGTATCCCTCAGACGAACTGAGCGGGATACCGATTGTTCGGGAATCGAAGGTAACGGTCCGCTGCTTTTCAAGCGCGGTGAAGGAGCCGCGTGGGGTGGGGCGGCTGGGCTTACCCATCGATGCCGGCATCGTGCGCAGCGTCTCGCCGTCGACGCTCACGGTGAACGTGTGAGCGGTGATATCGGCGACTCCCAGCACCGCGGACCCGGTCTCGAAGCCGGTCGACAAGCCGTGCACTTCTACCGCGACACGACTGTGGGCGGGCCAGTAGGCGTCTGGAACCCATTGCACTACAGCGTTATTGATCCAGTCGAAGTGCCCGTTCGGGCGCCCTTGAGAGATGATTTTGATGGATCGCTCGGCGGCCCGGCGATCGGCGACAGGTCCGTTGAAGGTGACGATCACCGGGTGCGCGACACCCACCACGTCACCCGCGGCTGGTTTAACCGATGCGACGACGGGGTTGGGTATCGGCGGTGCGACCGCCGCCACACCGAGGCCGGATCCGGCCAGCGTCATCGCGATGAATCCCGCCGCCACTCCCGCCACCCTCAAGACGAGCCGAACCACGCTACGCATGGCCTGTATCCCTTCACGACGGCGAGCAGGAGATCTCACACTAACGTCCCAATATGTACCCAGACAGCGGATTCAGCAAACTGCTTACCGCGGCCGGCAGGTGCGAAGTCAGCCGCGACCAGCCGCTGCTCTGCAGTACAACTCGGCGATTCGCCTTGTGATGTCGTGCTGCGCCGGTGGCTCAGTCGGCCGGCTTCACCCGCGCGGCGGCTGATTCGGGCATGGGATCGTAACGGGCGAAAGACCGGGCGAACGAGGCGGCGCCGTGCGACAGCGAGCGCAGGTCGATGGCATAGCGGGTGAGTTCGACTTGCGGAACTTCGGCTTTCACCGCGGTGCGGTCACCGCCTGCGGTGTCGGTGCCGAGTACCCGTCCGCGACGCCCGGACAGATCGCCCATGATCGCGCCGACCAGGTCGTCGGGGATCAGCACGCAAATCTCATCGATCGGCTCGAGCAGGCTGACCTTGGTGGCCGCTGCGGCTTCTTTCAGCGCCAGCGCCCCGGCCATCTGGAACGCGAAGTCCGATGAATCGACGCTGTGCGCCTTGCCGTCGAGCAGGGTGACGCGGATATCGACAACCGGATAACCCGCGTGCACACCCTTGTCCATCTGCGCGCGGACACCTTTTTCCACGCTGGGAATGAATTGCCGCGGCACTGCGCCACCGACCACCTTGTCGAGAAATTCGAAGCCCGACCCCTCCGGCAGCGGCTCTACCTCGATGTCGCAGACAGCGTATTGGCCATGCCCGCCGGACTGTTTGACATGACGGCCGTGGCCTTTCGCCTTAACGGCGAACGTTTCACGCAGCGGCACCCGCAGTCCCACGGTGTCCACCGTTACCCCGTACCGGTTGGCGAGGGCGTCGAGGACGACACCGGCGTGCGCCTCCCCCATGCACCAGAGCACAACCTGGTGAGTCTCGGCATTCTGCTCGATCCGCAGTGTCGGATCCTCAGCGGCCAGCCGCCCCAACCCGATCCAAAGCTTGTCCTCGTCCGTCTTGGCGTGGGCCTGAACCGCGATCGGCAGCAGTGACGCCGGCATGCTCCAGGGTTTGAGCACCAGTGGTTCGGACTTGTCGGATAGGGTGTCTCCGGTTTCGGCTCGGCTCAGTCGGCCGATCGCGCAGATGTCGCCCGCCAGGACGACTTGAGCCGGCCGCTGCTGCTTACCGAGCGGGAAAGACAGATTTCCGATGCGTTCGTCCTCATCGTGGTCGGGGTGCGAGTTCCCTGCTCCTGCAGCAGGTCCGAAGAATGATGCGAAGTGGCCTGACACGTGCACCGTCGCGTCGGGTTTGATGGTTCCAGAAAAGACGCGGACCAGGCTGACCCGCCCGACGTAGGGGTCGGACGTGGTTTTGACCACCTCGGCGAGCAACGGACCGTCGGCGGTGCAGGCCAGACCGCCGCGCCGGCCGCCTTGCGGTGTGAAGATCTCTGGCAGTGGATGTTCCAGCGGGGAGGGAAACGCCCGGGTGGCAATCTCGAGCAACTCGAACGTACCGACCCCGGTGCTGCTACAGACGGGAAGCACCGGGAAAAACGAACCCCGCGCGACTGCCTTCTCAAGGTCCTCGATGAGCACCGACTCGTCGATGTTCTCACCGCCCAGATACCGCTCCATCAGGGATTCATCCTCGGACTCCTCGATGATCCCCTCGATGAGGTTTCCGCGCTCCGCATCGATCTGATCGGCGTACGCCGCCTCCGGCGGATGCGTGCTTCGTTTACCGCTGGCGTACTCGTAGTGGGTTTGCGACAGTAACCCGATGAGGCCGCCGTCGGCCGGCAAGTATAGCGGTAAGACCTTGTCCCCGAACGCTTCTCGTGCCGCCGTGAGTGCGGTCTGATAGTTCGCCCGGGTGTGGTCCAGTTTGGTGATCACCACCGCGCGCGGCATGCCGACCTGGTCGCATTCCTGCCACGCCGATTTGGTGGGCTCGTCGACACCTTCGTTCGCAGCGATCACGAATAGGGCGCAGTCTGCGGCGCGCAGCCCGGCGCGCAACTCGCCCACAAAGTCGGCGTATCCGGGTGTGTCGATGAGGTTCACCTTGACGCCGTCGTGCGAGAGCGACGTTAGGGCAAGCCCGACCGACCGCTGCTGACGGATCTCCGCGTCGTCGTAGTCACATACCGTGGTGCCGTGCACGACGGAGCCGGGGCGGGACAGCACGCCCGAGGCGACTAGGAGGGCCTCCACCAGTGTGGTCTTTCCGCCGCCCGATGGCCCCACCAACACCACGTTGCGGACGGCGGCCGGACTATCCGCGAGCGGAGCGGCCCCCGCATTCTGGGAACTCGTCGCCTTGTCTGCCATGACGTTCCTCCCTCATACCCCGTTGTACGTGTCCTACGTCACTTTTCCCTTCAGGCCTGGCGAGCACAAGACTCATCGAAATAGCGCACTTTTCATCGCACGACCCGAAGTTCAGGCACGCCAGTCCGTCCAGCGCCGCGCCGTTATTGCAATTACCGGACCGTCGAGGCGAACCGATTGATACTGAGGGTATTTGGCGCGCAGCGCCTGGTAGCCAGCGCGCATGACGTCGTCGTCGTCATGGATGGCCGCAGTACCGTCGACACGAACCCACCACAGTTGCGCCCAGTCGTCGCAATAGCCGTCGACAAGCAGACTGACCCGCGGCTCGCTTGCGATGTTGGCCAAGCGGCGTAGCCGTCGCGTGGTCTTCGGCTTGGCATCAACGGCGGTGTACACCACATCGTCGCGTAGCGCGAACACCACCGGCACCAGGTGCGGCGCGCCGCCAGGCCGGACGGTGGCCAGCCGCGCCACCGGCGCTTGCGCGAAGCTGGCGTGAAAGTCGAAGTCGACCATCGAACCAGCTTAAAAGTACGGTCGGCCGCGGAAAATGGCCCGTCAGGTGATGGTGAAGCCGCCGTCGACCACGATGGTCTGGCCGGTGACGTATCCGCCGGCCGCTGAGGCCAGCCAGACCGCGGTCGCCGCGAGTTCGGCAGGGTCGCCCATGCGGCCCAGGATCAGCCGCCGTGCCTGGCTTTCCAGATAACCCGGCCGGTATTCGTCGGTCATCTCCGAGGAGAAGAAGCCCGGCGCCAGCGCGTTGACCCGGATGCCCTTGCGTGAACCCCACTGCTGGGCAAGATCACGGGTCAGCCCGATGATGGCCGCTTTACTCGCGCTGTAGGCGGCCTGCGGCAGTTCGGCGGTACTGATGCCCAGCACGCTGGCGATATTGACAATCGAGCTGCCCGGTCGCATCACGCGTCCGCACGCCTGCGCCATCCAATAGCAGCCATTGAGATTGACGTCGATCACCGCCCGGAACTGTTCTGCGGTTTCCCTGGTCGCCGGAACCGCGGTTCCGAGGCCGGCGTTGTTGATCAACACGTCCACCCGGCCGAAAGTTTCAACTGCCGAATCGACGAGCTGCTGGCACTGCGCGGGCACACTGACATCGGTCGTTACCGACACCGCTCGGCGGCCGCTGGCTTCGACCAGCGCGGCGGTGGCCTGCAGCCGATCCGCGCGGCGCGCTCCGAGGACCACATCGGCGCCGGCCTCGCCGAACGCTTGGGCAAACGAGACACCCAGGCCTGATGACGCGCCGGTCACAATGACGACCTTGTCGTCGAGCCGGAATGAGTCGAGCACACCCATCAGATCAGGTCCTGTGTCCACATGTCGTCGATTATCAAGGTCGCCGAAGCAGGCGACGCGGGCGGCCGGCGCAGTCTTCGGGATTGGTGTGGGTCACAACGCGGCAGCGGTTTGATCGGTGATCTGAGCCACCATCTGAGCCGCTCCGTCGCGCGCGGCTTTTACCCACTGCGCAATTTAGTTTGCCAAACCGATGCTGTGGTTATTCGGAGCCCGTGCTCAACCGCTGAATGCCTGCTGTACATGCTCGACCAGACAAATCTCTACCGGTCATGACTAGGGTGGAGTTTCGAAAGCGCACCGCCGCGCTTGACCGCTGCGGCAGAATTTGAGTCTTACACCTATCGGAGGTGATGGAATGCGGAAATACCACCGCCATAAATCGGGACGCCGGTTGTCGTCGTGCTTAATCAGTATCGCGGCTGTCGTCGGGTTGGGGCTGGCCGCGTCGCCGGCGCAGGCCTCGCCGGCGATCCCGCTCACCCCCTTCAGCGAGGCGCCGCCGCCGCTCGATCCGCTGGCGACCGTTTCACAGGTGGGTCCGCAGATCGTCGACATCGACACCAAACTCGGCTTCCAGAGCGCGGTGGGTGCCGGCACCGGCATCGTCATCGATCCCGGCGGTGTGGTGCTGACCAACAACCACGTCATCGCCGGGGCAACCGACATCACCGCAAGAGACATCGGCAACGGCCAGAGCTACCCCGCCGAGGTGATCGGTTACGACCGCACCGAAGACATCGCCGTGGTGCAGCTAGGCGGTGCTTCCGGGCTTCCTGTTGCCAATATCGGCAATTCCTCGCGGGTCGCAGTCGGTGACCCAATCGTGTCGCTGGGCAACGCCGGTGGCGCCGGCGGCACGCCGAGCGCGGTGGCGGGCCGGGTGACCGGGCTGAACCAGACTGTGTCGGCGTCAGACTCGCTGACCGGTAGTACCGAGACGCTCGACGGTTTGATCCAGGTCGATGCGGCCATCCGCCCCGGAGACTCCGGGGGGCCGACGGTCAATAGCGCTAATCAGGTCATCGGGCTGAACACCGCCGCGTCGGACAACTTCAGGCTGGGTCGCGGGGAAGGGTTTGTGATCCCGATCAACCAGGCCATGTCGATCGCCGGCCAGATCCGGTCCGGCGCCGGCTCCTCAACCGTGCACATCGGTCCGACCGGGTTCCTCGGTGTCGGCGTTTCCGACGCGCGCGGCGGCGGTGCTGTGATCCAGCAGGTGATACCGGAGGGGCCGGCCGCCGGCGCCGGCCTCACCCAAGGATCGGTGATCAGCGCCGTCAACGGCAATGCAGTGAACTCGGCCACTGCGTTGACGAACGTCCTCGACCAGCACCACCCGGGTGACTCGGTCACGCTGACCGTCCAGGACGGGCCGGGCGCGTCACGGAATGTTCCCGTGACGTTGGCGCCCGGGCCGCCCGGCTGATAGCCGTGCCGGTAGCACAATATCTGCTGCGCTCAATTCGTTTGGCACGCATAGTGTTTGCTGCGTGTTCTGTCGGGTACCTGTAGGCTCGTGGACTTGACGAGGAAGATCAGCGACAACGTCGAGCACGATCCCGCAGAGGGCAGTCACATCGAGGCCGGTGTGGTGGAACACCCCACCGCTGACGACTTTCGCGACGCCCGAGAGATACCGGCAGACCCGACTTGGTTCAAGCGGGCGGTTTTCTACGAAGTGCTGGTCCGGGCGTTCTACGACTCCAACGGCGACGGCTTCGGTGACCTGCGCGGCCTGACTGAGCGCATCGATTATCTGCAATGGCTCGGCATCGACTGCATCTGGCTGCCGCCGTTCTATGACTCACCGCTGCGCGACGGCGGCTATGACATTCGCGACTTTTATAAAGTGCTGCCCGAATTCGGCACGGTCGACGACTTCGTCGAACTGCTCGACGCCGCGCACCGCCGCGGTATCCGGGTGATCACCGACCTGGTGATGAACCACACATCGGACTCCCATCCGTGGTTCCAGGAGTCCCGACGCGACCCCGACGGGCCATATGGCGACTACTACGTGTGGAGCGACGACAGCGACAAGTACCCCGACGCACGGATCATCTTCGTCGACACTGAAGACTCGAACTGGACGTTTGACCCGGTCCGACACCAGTTCTACTGGCACCGCTTCTTCTCACATCAGCCAGATCTGAACTATGACAACCCCGCTGTGCAGAAAGCGATGCTCGATGTCATCCGGTTCTGGCTCGATCTCGGTATCGACGGGTTCCGGTTGGACGCGGTGCCCTATCTGTTCGAGCGTGAGGGCACCAATTGTGAAAATCTGCCGGAGACGCATGCGTTTCTCAAGCGGGTTCGCGAGGTGGTCGACGACGAGTTCCCGGGTCGGGTGTTGTTGGCCGAAGCCAACCAGTGGCCCAGCGACGTCGTCGAGTATTTCGGTGATCCCGACACCGGCGGCGATGAATGCCACATGGCGTTTCACTTTCCACTGATGCCGCGCATCTTCATGGCGGTGCGCCGCGAATCACGGTTCCCGATTTCGGAGATCATGGCCCACACACCGCCCATCCCGAAGATGGCGCAGTGGGGCATCTTCTTGCGCAACCATGACGAGCTGACGCTGGAGATGGTCACCGACGACGAACGCGACTACATGTACGCCGAGTACGCCAAAGATCCGCGGATGAAAGCCAATGTCGGCATTCGCCGGCGACTGGCTCCGCTGCTGGAGAAAGACCGCAACCAGATCGAGCTGTTCACCGCGCTGCTGCTGTCGCTGCCCGGCTCACCGGTCATGTATTACGGCGACGAGATCGGCATGGGCGACGTCATCTGGCTCGGTGATCGAGACGGGGTCCGCACGCCGATGCAGTGGACACCGGACCGCAACGCCGGCTTCTCCACCGCCAATCCCGGCAGGCTCTACGTTCCGCCCAGTCAGGACCCGGTCTACGGCTACCAGACGGTGAACGTGGAGGCCCAACGCGACACCTCGACGTCGCTGCTCAACTGGACCCGCACCATGCTCGCGGTGCGCCGCCGGCACGACGCCTTTGCGACCGGCACGTTTCGCGAGTTGGGCGGGTCGAACCCGTCGGTGCTGGCTTATGCCCGCGAATCTGACGACGACGTCGTGTTGTGCGTCAACAACTTGTCCCGCTTCCCACAGCCCATCGAACTGAATCTGCAGCACTGGAACACCTGCACACCGGTCGAGTTGACCGGGCACGTGGTCTTTCCCCGCATCGGCCAGCTGCCGTACCTGCTGACCTTGCCAGGCCATGGATTCTACTGGTTTCAGCTCTGTGAGTCTGAGGAGACGCAATGAACTTGCCGTTCTCGGAATGGCTTCCGCAGCAACGGTGGTACGCCGGACGCACCCGAGAGCTGTCGTCGGCCGAGCCCGGTATGGTGATCACCCTGCGCGACGATCTCGACCTGGTCTTGGTCGACGTCGCCTACACCGACGGTTTCGCCGAGCGCTACCAGGTCCTCGTCCGATGGGACTCCGGGCCGGTCTCCGAATACAGCACGGTCGCCACGATCGGCACCGACAACGACCGCACCGCGTACGACGCGCTCTACGACCCCGCGGCGACCCAATTCCTGCTGTCGTTGATCGATTCGTCCGCGACGCGCGGTGCGGTGCAGTTCACCCGGGAGCCAGATGTCACGCTGCCGCTGGAGGTGCCCTCGTGGGTCTCGGAAGCCGAGCAGAGCAACTCCAGCGCGATTTTCGAGCAAGAGGCCATCCTGAAAATGTTCCGTCGGGTGAGCAGCGGCATCAACCCGGATATCGAGCTGAACCGGGTGCTGGGCCGCACCGGCAACCCGCACGTGGCCCGGCTGCTCGGCTCCTATGAACTCGGTTCGTCCCGCGCGGCGCCTACTCCGTTGGGCATGGTGACCACGTATGCGGCCAACGCGGCCGAAGGCTGGGCGACGGCCACCGCGAGCGTTCGTGACCTGTTCGCCGAGGGCGACTTGTATGCCTACGAGGTAGGCGGTGATTTCGCCGGCGAGTCCTACCGGCTGGGGGAGGCCGTCGCGTCGGTGCATGCAACTTTGGCTGACCAGCTCGGCGCGTCGCAGGCCACGTTTCCAGTGGACACCGTGCTCGCCAGATTCTCGTCGACGGCGAAGTCGGTGCCTGAACTCACCCAATACGCCGCGACGATCGAGGATCGCTTCCGCAAGCTCGCCGGCGAGACGATGACCGTGCAACGGATTCACGGCGACCTGCACCTCGGGCAGGTGCTGCGGACACCGGAAACCTGGTTGCTGATCGACTTCGAGGGCGAGCCCGGGCAGCCGCTGGAAGAGCGACGAGCGCCTGATTCCCCGTTGCGTGACGTGGCGGGCGTCCTGCGTTCGTACGAGTACGCCGCATACGGTCCGCTGGTGGACCAGTCAACCGACAAACAGCTGGCTGCCCGCGCCCGCGAATGGGTCGAACGCAATCGCAGCGCATTCTGCGACGGTTACACCGCGGCGTCCGGTACGGACCCGCGCGATTCCGCGTTGTTGTTGAGCGCCTACGAACTTGACAAGGCGGTATATGAGGCCGGCTACGAGTCGCGGCACCGACCGGGCTGGCTGCCGATTCCGCTGCGAGCGATCGCCCGCCTGGCAACCGCATAGAAATCTGGCCTGAAGGCGGACTTTGACCGCCTCGCCGGCCTTCGCGATCTGGAAACATGCTGCGTGTGATTCGCAGCAGGTTCGACAGCGAAGAAAAGCTGTCCTGGGTGTTGTCGGCTTTGGCCGGGCTGTTGGGCGCTACCGCGTTCTTGCATTCCTCCGGCTACTTCGTGACGTTCATGACCGGAAACGCTCAGCGTGCCGTGCTCGGATATTTTCGGGCCGAACAATGGCTGTCGATATCAGCCGCGTTACTGATTGTGGCGTTCGTCGCCGGTGTGGTGAGCACGTCGCTGTGCCGGCGGTTCCTGTGGTCGACGCGACCGCACAGTGCCACCTTGCTGACCACGTTGTCGCTCGTGATCGCCACTGTCCTCGACATCACTGTCTGCGGCGGTGACGCGCGACCGCTTCCGCTACTGCCGATCGCGTTCGTCACCTTTGGGATCGGGGCTTTGAACACCACATTCGTCAAAGCCGGTGAGGTCTCGATTCCGCTGAGCTATGTGACCGGGACCCTGGTGAAGATGGGCCAGGGTATCGAACGTCACCTCAACGGCGGAGAGCTCGCCGACTGGCTCGGATACTTTCTGCTGTTCGGCAGCTTCACCGGCGGCGCCGCCGGCGGCGGGTTCATCAGCTCATCGACCGGCGGTACCTCAATGCTTGCAATCGCAAGCGTCGTATGCGCTTTCACGACCGGCTACACCTATCTGTATGTCGACCGGCGTGCGTTGTGGAAGTAGCTTCAGACACGACATCGGCAGCAGCGCGGCACTGCGCTGCTGCCGATGTGTGACAGCCTCAGCTGGCGTTGGACCCCGCGCCCAGCACCCGCTGGATGTCGGGCTTCATCGCCACCAGCTGCGCGTTCCAGTACGGCCAGGCGTGTGTGCCGTCGGTCGGGAAGTTGAACACGCCGTTATTGCCACCGGCGGCCACGTAGTTGTCCCGGAAGCTCTCGTTCGTCCGCAAGGTGAGACTTTCCAGGAACTTGGCCGGCATGTTGTCACCGCCGAGGTCGGTGGGTGTGCCGTTACCGCAGTAGACCCAAACGCGGGTGTTGTTCTGCACCAGTCGCGGTATCTGCACCATCGGGTCGTTGCGCTTCCACGCCGGGTCGCTGGTCGGACCCCACATGCTGTTGGCGTTGTAATGACCGGCGTCGTTCATCGCCAGGCCGATCAACGTCGGCCACCAACCCTCTGACGGGTTCAGAAAGCCCGACAGCGAAGCGGCATAGGGGAATTGCTGGGGGTAGTACGACGCCAAGATCAGCGAAGAACCACCCGACATCGAAAGACCCACTGCCGCATTGCCGGTCGGAGACACGCCTTTGTTGGCCTGCAACCAACCGGGCATCTCCCTGGTCAGAAAGGTCTCCCACTTGTAGGTGTAGTCCTGGCCGTTGCTTTGCGACGGCTGATACCAGTCGCTGTAGAAGCTGGACTGTCCACCGACCGGCATGATCACCGACAGTCCCGACTGGTAGTACTCCTCAAACGCCGGAGTGTTGATGTCCCAACCGTTGTAGTCATCCTGGGCGCGCAGGCCGTCGAGCATGTACACCGCGTGCGGTCCACCGCCCTGGAACTGAACTTTGATGTTGCGCCCCATAGACGGTGAGGGCACCTGCAGGTACTCGACTGGCAGACCCGGTTTGGAAAATGCTTCCGCAGTAGCCGAGCCGCCGAAAACGCCGACGAGCCCGGGCAACAGCGCAGCCCCGATGGCCGCAATCGTCAGCCGGCGCGGCATACTTGCCGCTGCGCCACGCATCCTTTCAACGAACTTCATAGCTAATACCCATCCCAACTTTCATCTGCCGCCGAAGCGGTCGATTGGCTGTCCTCGGCAGTGAAACACAACGGGATGCCGCCCGACGCCCGTCGGCGCCGAGGCGTCGCGTCGCAGTTGGCTAACGATTGAGAGTCGGGGCGGACTCGGGCTAGCGGACGAGTCGCCGCAGCAGCCCCGACGCGGTCAGTATCCCCAGCCCGGCCGCCACCACCAGCACGACGGTGTCCAGCGGGTTGAAAGGTGTGCCAATCAGCAACGCGCGCAAGGCGTTGACCTCATAGCTGAGCGGGTTGACCGTGCTGAGCACGCGCAGCCATGCCGGCATCACGTCGACCGGGTAGAGCGCGTTGGAAGCGAAGAACAACGGCATCGTGATGGCCTGCCCGATGCCCATCAACCGATCACGGTTGCGGACCAGTCCAGCCAGCGTCATCGACAGGCAGGCGAAGAAGGCCGAGCCGAGCACCACCACCGCCATCGCTGCCAAGATCCGCAGCGGATTAACCGTCAAATGCACTCTCATCAGGTATGCCAGTGCCAGTACGCCGATGACCTGGGCAACCGACCGCACACCGGCGGCGAACGATCTGCCGGTGATCAGCGCCGCGGCCGGAGCCGGTGTGACCATGAGTTTGGCCAAGATGCCGGCGTCTCGATCCCAAATAATCTGTATGCCATAGAAAATGGAGATGAACAGCGCCGATTGGGCGATGATTCCGGGTGCCAGGAAAGCGAGATAGGACACTGATCCGGTGTTGATGGCGCGCAGATGGCTGAACGTGGTGCCGAAAATCAGCAGCCACAGCGCCGGCTGCACCATTCGGGTGATCAGCTCGGTACGGTCATGGCGTAGTTTCTGCAACTCGACGATCGCAAAAGCGCCGATAGCCAACGAGGTTGCGCGCACCCGGTGCCAGCTTTGGGCGGCACGCACCTGTCCCGCTTTCGGCGTCTGATCAACCGACACGGCCGGCAACCTTTCTGCTCGACCGTACTTCGCGGATCCGCCCTGTTGACGTGTCCTCGCTCAGGCCGGAGCCCGCGTAATGGCGGAACACATCCTCCAGCGTGGCATTAGGTGCAACAGTTGACTTCAGTTCGGCGGAGGATCCGATTGCCCGCAAGCGGCCGCGGTGCATGAGCGCGACCCGGTCGCACAAGGCATCGGCCTCTTCCATGTAGTGGGTGGTCAGCAGGACGGTCATGCCCAGCTCGGCTTGCATACGCCGGACCTGTTGCCAAACACCGTCGCGGGCAATGGGATCGAGCCCGACCGTCGGTTCGTCCAGAATCAGCAGCGACGGCCGGTTCACCAGCGCCTGCGCCAGTTCCAGTCGGCGGACCATGCCGCCGGAGTAGGTGGCGGCGACCCGGTCAGCGACGTCGAGGAGTTGCATTGCATCGAGCGCCTCGCCGACGCGACGCTTGCGGTCCACCCGCGAGACACCGTACAACCGTGCGAACCACTCGACGTTCTGTCGGCCGGTCAACGCCGGCTCGATCGAAAGTTGCTGCGGAACATAGCCGATGAAGCCACGGATTTCAGAAGCGTGGGTACGGGCGTCCATACCGAAGATGCGCAGCTCGCCGTGCTGCACCGGAGTCAGCGTGATGAGCATGCGGACCAGGGTGGTTTTTCCCGCTCCGTTGGGACCCAGCAGGCCCATCGTTTCTCCGCTCCGAACTCCCATGTCGACATCGTCGACCGCGGTGAACTGTCCGTAGCGGTACGTCAGTCCCCGGCATTCGGCGGCCATCGGTTCAACGCTGTTCATATCGAGCGTTCCTGCAGTATTCGGGTCATAGTGTCAAGTACCTCCAATCCGCCGGCCAACGCCGCGATCTGACCGTCATCGAGCGCGTCGAGCACGTCGGTCAGCAGTGCCCGGCGTGCCGCCCGCGACGCATCGACCATCTGCTGAGCCGGCTCGGAGAGCCGCAGTCGGCACACCCGGCGGTCGTTGGTGTCGACGCTCCGGACGAGCAAGCCCGCGCCCGCGAGCTTGGACACCAAGGTCGAGGCGGTGTTGGGGACCAGCCCCAGTTCCGCGGCCGCCATGCTGACCGAGATGCCCGGTCGGAGCCCCACCAGCCGCAACAACTCGGCTTGCGATTCGGTGAGATGGGCGGACTCGAAACTTCGTCCGACCAAGCGGCGCAGTTGCCGGCGAAATCGTCCGACGACACTGAACAGCTCGACCGTCAGATCAGCGGGCGACTCCACTTCACTGATGATACCTCTGTTTTCGAGCTATTTGCTGAGGCGATGTAAAACCACGTCGCTGAGTGCGCGCCCGGCCACAGTCGCAGTCATGTAGGTGCAGAACGGTTGACGACGCCGATCTGTCGGCGATCCGGGGTTGAGCAGGCGCAATCCCGTCCTCGTCGTGCTATCCCAGGGGATGTGACTATGGCCGAACACCAGCACGTCGCAGCCGGGGTAACGGCGCGACATGCGCTCCTCCCGGCCGCTTGCCGCACCGGTTTCGTGGACGATGGTGAAACGCAGGCCGGCCAGCGTTGTCTCCGCGCACTCGGGCAACCGGGCCCGCAGCTGCGGCCCGTCATTGTTTCCCCAGCACGCCACTAATCGGGCAGACCTGGTTTCCAGCTCGTCCAGCAACTCAGGGCTGACCCAATCGCCGGCGTGCATCACCACATCCGCGCTGGCGACTTCGTCCCAGACCGAAGCCGGCAGATCCCGCGCCCGCCGCGGAATGTGGGTATCGGCAAGCAGCAGCAGCCTCACCCGCGCATCGCTTACCCGTGCTGGCTGCGGGCTTCAGCCCCGGTCTCGCCGACATCCAAAGCATCATCGGGACCCGTCGCACCCACATAGGTGCCGTCCTCCGCTGCGCCCGTTTCACCTGACGTGCCGTCGTCAGCCCCCTTGCCGGCACGGGACCTGGTCTCGTGGCTCTCCGGCTCGACGTCCGACTCCGGCTTCTCATGTCTGGGTCCGGTCATCCTCGTCGTTCCTCTCAACTGCCGTCATCGGAAATACGCGCTCGGGCTACCCAATCGCCGACAAGCGCGAAACATCGGCACTGCAGAAGGCGACTGCGACGCACTCCGGTTGCCACCACGCTGGCACTATGGTCACCAGCCGAAGTAGAGGAGAAGACATTGCGCACGTTCAAATCCGTCGCTGAACTTGCCGACGCGAAAGGTCAGGAGATCGGGGAAAGCGACTGGGTGACCATCACACAGGAAGACGTCAACCTGTTTGCCGACGCGACTGGGGACCACCAGTGGATCCACGTCGACCCGGAGAAGGCGGCCAAGGGGCCGTTCGGCACGACCATCGCACACGGCTTCATGACGCTGTCGTTGTTACCGCGGTTGCAGCACCAGATCTACACCGTCGACGGCGTCAAGCTCGGGATCAACTACGGGCTGAACAAAGTTCGCTTTCCGGCCCCGGTCCCGGTCGGGTCGAGGGTCCGCGCCCGCAGCTCGCTGGTTGACGTCGAGGACTTGGGCAACGGCGCGGTGCAGGCGATCATGTCGACCACTGTCGAGGTCGAAGGCGCTCCCAAGCCGGCGTGCGTCGCAGAAAGCGTTGTCCGCTACATTTCGTAGGCGTCGTCAGAACTCGGCTACCGCGTGTTCGAGACGCTCGGCCAGTCGGGCCTGGGCCTCGGCACGGCGGGTGGGCAAGTGCTGTGACGGGAAAGGCGTCGAGACCGGCTGATATTCGCGCAGCGTGCGACGGGCTACCGTCATCTTGTGCAGCTCGGTGGCGCCGTCGGCGATGCCCAGCGACTCAGCGGCGACCATCATCTTGACGAATGGCATCTCGTTGGAGACACCGAGCGCGCCATGTAAGTGCATGGCGCGCTGCACCACATCGTGGAGCACCTGCGGCATGGCGACTTTGACCGCAGCGATGTCGCGACGCACCTTCTGATAGTCGCGGTGTTTGTCGATCAACCAGGCGGTTCGCAGCACCAGCAGCCGGAACTGCTCGATCTGAATCCAGCTGTCGGCAACCTTTTCCTGAGTCATCTGCAAGTCGGCCAATCGCCCGAACCGGGTCTGGCGCGACACCGCGCGCTCGCACATCATGTCGAACGCCCGTCGTGCGAGCGCGATGCTGCGCATGGCGTGGTGGACGCGGCCGCCACCCAGCCGGGTCTGCGCGATCGCGAACGCTTGGCCTTCGCCGCCCAGCAGGTGGTCGTCGGGCACCCGCACGTTCGTGTAGCGCACGTACCCGTGTGTGGCGTGGCTCGACGCCCCTGAACCGTCTGCCAGGCCTACACCCACGTTGCGCACGATTTCCAGACCGGGTGTGTCGGCCGGGACGATGAACAGTGACATCTTGTCGCGGGTGCGCGCTTCGGGGTTGGTGACAGCCATGACGATGAAGAACTCGGCGTGTCTGGCGTTGGTGGAAAACCACTTCTCACCGTTGATCAACCAGCAGTCACCGTCCCGCTCGGCACGAGTGACGAACAATCCCGGGTCTGAGCCGCCGTGCGGCTCAGTCATCGAATAACAGGAGGTGATGTCGCCGTCGAGTAGCGGCTGCAGGTAGCGGGCTTTCTGGTCCTCGCTGCCGAACATCGCCAGTATTTCGGCATTACCGGAGTCGGGTGCCTGCGAGCCGAACACTGATGGCGCCCAGCGGGAGCGGCCGACGATCTCGTTGAGCAGCGCAAGCTTGACTTGGCCATAGCCTTGACCGCCCAGTTCCGGTTTCAGATGAGCAGCCCACAGTTTCTGGTCTTTCACCTTGCGCTGCAGGGGCCGCAAAACCGCCGTCGTGTCGGGGTTTTTCTTGTCGTAGGGGTCGAGCGCGACCAGGTCAAGCGGCTCGAGTTCATCGGCCATGAAGTGTTCGACCCAATCCAGCTTCGCTTGATACTCGGGCTCTGTCTCGAAATCCCACACGATTCGGCCCTTTCGCTCGCTGCTGACAGTCCTCGAGCTTAGGCCGCGACGAAGCAACCTCTAACCTGGCAAGGTGACGATCGAGGTTCGCCGCGCACAGAAAGCCGACGTTCGTCCACTGTCGGCCACACTGGGCCGGGCCTTCTACGACGATCCGGTCGCAATGTGGATGTTGTCCGACGAAAAGTCGCGGGCAGTCCGGCTAGGAGGCTTCTTCGCGGCAATGACCCGGCACCATCACCTATCCGGTGGCGGCGTCGAAGTGGCCTGCGATGGGCCCCTTATCGGTGCGGCGGCACTGTGGGATCCGCCAAACCGGTGGAAGCACTCGCTTCGTGCGCAACTGGCCATGACACCGACGTTCATTCGTAGCTTCGGTTTGCGCCTGTCGTTGGGACGCAGGCTCGCCGAGCTGCTGAACCTGATGGAAAGTGAACATCCTGAAGAGCCGCACTGGTACCTCGCGACGATCGGAAGCGACCCCACCGTGCGAGGGAAAGGTTTCGGGCAGGCGCTCATGCGTTCGCGATTGGACCGCTGCGACGCCGAGTTCTGCCCGGCGTATCTGGAGTCGAGCAAATTGGAGAATGTACCGTATTACGAACGCTTCGGCTTCCTCGTCACCGGTGAGATCGTGCTGCCCGACGGCGGGCCGACACTGTGGCCGATGTGGCGCGCCCCGCAATAGGAACTCGTTTAGTGACCGGGCTCGACGGGCAACCGTGGCCAATGACGAGTGACACTTCAGGCGATCTGTTCGACGCCTCGAACATGCCCGAAGAGGGCGGCCCCGGGTACACCTTGAATCAGAGCGAGTCCACCGATTCCGACGAGATTCACAATGACGACGGGGACATCGTCGTCGACCCGCCGGAGGACTGGAGCGGTGTCGACAAGTTCGGCATCACCGAACGCGAAGAGCGCGAGGGTGAACCGCTCGACGACCGGCTCGCCGCGGAAGAACCCGACGTCACCGACATCAGCGTCGAACCGATCGCTGACGACTCCATCGGCGACGAACCGCTCGACGATGAGCCGCCCGGGCGGGCGCACCGCGGCCAGATCGACGGGGCCCCGGAGGACGGTGCCTCGCTGTTCGAGGTCGTCGACGAAACCGGGAATCCATAATCGCTCATCCGTACCTTCGTGCCGTCAGCGCGCGAAGTGGGTGACCGGGCGTTGCCGACGCTGCCCGTCGACGATCACGTCCACCCGCTCGTCGAAGAACGCGATCCGGTCCCGGACCGGCTCGGCGTCAGGTAACGGCTGGTAATAACTCCACGCCACGTCGGTCGGGCCGCCGGACACCGAAAAATACGCTGCCCGACCTTTATAGGCGCAGTACGTGATGGTGTCGGTCGGCTCGAGATCGGCGACGACGTCGGTCCGTGGCAAATAGAACCGGACCGGTAACAGCGTCTCGAACAACAACATCGAGTCAGACGACTCGGCCAGTACACGCCCCCCGGATTCAATGCGGATATGACGCCTGCTGGCCAGGACGTCTATCCGTTTGAACGGGTCGTGCGGGTGCGCGACAATCTGCTCGGCCTCTTCGCGCCACTGAAAAGCGTTGAAATCCAAGATCACAGAGCCGGCCAGATCCGGGTCATCGGCCCGGAATGCTGCCGCCGGGCGCCGCATCCCTTCGACAATCACGTCGAAGACGCGGCCCTTACAGGTGTGGGCGCCGAATGGATTGGCCGGGGTCAGTGTCGGCTCAGCGCTGAGTTCGCCTTGGGCCGCCGGCTGCAGCTGCGCCGAAAAATCCGTATCCGGCACCGCGTAGGTCGGTACGATGCGACGCGGTTCCCAAATCAGCAGTCCGGCAACAGTGTCGGCGACCAGCTCGCCGGCGAGGTATACGCGAAGGCGCTTCTCGACCGGTTCATAGCGAAGCGATCCCAGTGCGGCGCTGAGTAGATCGCGGACTCTGGTCGCCACGTGGGCCTCAGGGGGCGCTTCGCCAGTCGGCGACACCGATGGCGATCATTCGCAGCTGCTTGACCGCGATCCGGCGGATCTCCTCGAGCGCCTCAGCGCTCTGGGCATCTTCGATGGCCTCGGCGATGACGATCATCGAATTGACGAACAGGGCCGCCAGAATGTTCAGGTCCTCCGTGCTCCACGCGCTGAGCCCGGGGAAACGGGCCAAGTCGGTGGCCAGTTCTGAGGTGATAAGCCGAATCTCGGTGCGAATCGCGTACCGCAGCACCGTCACTCCGCTGGAGCGTTCCCGGCCGATGAAGCGCCAATGCTCGCGGCGCTCGGCGACGCTGGCGACCAAGATCTCCACCGACGACTCGATCACCCGGTTGGGGTCCAGCCTGCCCGCCCGCGCGCCGCGCAGCATATCCCGCAACGTTCGAAACGACTCGTCGATCAAGACCAGCCCGAGAGCCTCCATCGACTCGAAGTGCCGATAGAACGCGGCCGGCACGATCCCGGCTTCCCGAGTCACCTCGCGCAGACTCAGACCGCTGAAGCTGCGGTCACCCAGCAGCTTGAGCGCCGCCGCGACAATGGAGCGCCGGGTCGCTTCCTTGCGCTCCACCCGAGTGGGATTTTCCCGGACACGGTCGTGCCCGGACCGGCGCGAACGTGAGCTGGGCGTACGCATGTTCACTGTTGTGAATCCTACCACAGACCTGCGGAAACACTTGACGATCGCCGCCCTGAAGTCGCATGGTGTACGCATGTTCACTCAAAACCTCACGCAGCGAGTCCTGGGCTCTCAGCTGGTTGATCTGCTGACCGGACCGCATGGCGTCGACCGGTACACCGAGCTGGTGGCGCCAACCTGGACGCTTGGTGAGGCCCGCGCCAAGGTGGTCGAGGTACGGCGAACCACCCCGCGCAGCGTCACCCTCAACTTGGCACCCAACGCGGCCTTCGCCGGTCAGGCTATGCAGGCCGGACAGTACGTCAACCTCACCGTCGAGATCGACGGCCGCAGACACACCCGCTGCTATTCACCTGCCAACGGCGAAGGCACGCCCAACCTCGAGCTGACCATCGGCCGACACGACGACGGCCTGGTTTCGTCGTATCTGTACAAAAAGGCCCACCCCGGGATGGTGCTCATTCTGGGCGGCGTCGCCGGCGACTTCGTGCTCCCGAAACGGCGTCCGCGTCGAATCCTGTTCGTCTCCGGGGGCAGCGGCATCACCCCGGTGCTGGCGATGCTGCGCACACTGGTCGCCGAAGGCCATGACGGCGAGATCGCGTTCATCCACTACGCACGGACTCCCGCGGAGGCGTGCTATCGCGACGAGCTGGCCGCGATGCGGCGGGTTCGAGTGCTGCACGGCTACACCCGATCTGGTGCAGGTGAGCTGACCGGTCGCTTCGGGCGGGACCATCTGACGGCGGCCATGCCGTCGCCTGATGCGGTATTCGTTTGCGGACCGCCGGCTTTGGTCAGATCAGTTCGCGAACACTGCCCTGCCGCCCAGTCGGAAAGCTTTGTGGGACTTTCGACAAAACTGCCCGCCACACCGTCGGGCGGACGAGTGTCGTTCGCCGACAGCGACATCGCGGTCGTCGACGACGGGCGCTCGTTGCTCGAGCAAGCCGAAGCGGCCGGGCTGGCACCGGAAAGTGGGTGCCGAATGGGTATCTGCCACACCTGTACCCGGCGGAAGACCGCCGGCGTCGTGCGCAATTTGACCACCGGCGGCGTCTCGACGAACGCGGGCGAAGACGTGCAGATCTGCGTATCAGTCCCGGTCGGCGATGTCGAACTGGCCCTGTGAACCGATGAACTATCCAACTGTGCGTCAGGCGACGGCCGCGCGGCGTGTCATGTCGCCAGATTCACAGTCACGGTGAAGACCAAAGGAGGAGTAACAATGGCACACCCCAAGATCGCCTTGACGGCTGAGCAGGCCGATGCTTTCGGTCGTGAACTCGACGCCATCAAGGAACGCGTGACGGCCGAGCTCGGTGAGCGCGACGCCGAATACATTCGTCGAGTCATCAAAGCCCAACGTGCACTGGAAGTCGGCGGCCGCGCGCTGCTGTTCGCCGGAATCCTGCCCCCGGCCTGGTTGGCGGGCACCACCATGCTCGGGCTGTCGAAAATCCTGGACAACATGGAGATCGGCCATAACGTCATGCATGGCCAATACGACTGGATGCGGGACCCGGCGATCTCCGGCCCGGCGTTTGAATGGGACACCGCCTGCCCGGCGGACCAGTGGCGGCATTCGCACAACTACATGCACCACACCCACACCAACATCGTGGGAATGGACCGCGACATCGGCTACGGGATTCTGCGGATGAGCGAGGACCAGCCCTGGGAGCCGTACTTCCTGGGCAATCCGGTCTACGCGTTCCTGCTGATGGTGCTCTTTCAATACGGCGTTGCGCTACACGAGCTGGAAACCGAACGGATTCGCACCGGCGAAATCTCCGTCGCCGACAAACGCGAAGTCCTGCAGGGTATCTGGCGTAAAACCCGCCGCCAGATGATGAAAGACTATGTGGCGTTCCCGCTACTGGCCGGGCCGTTCGCGCCGTTTGTGTTTGCCGGCAACATGTCGGCCAACCTGATGCGCAACGTCTGGTCCTACATGATCATCTTCTGCGGCCACTTCCCGGACGGGACGCAAGAGTTCTCTGTCGAGGAGACCGAGAACGAGTCCCGCGGCAGGTGGTATTTCCGCCAGGTCCTCGGCTCGGCGAACCTGACCGGTGGCAAGCTCTTTCATCTGCTGTCGGGCAACCTGTCACACCAGATCGAGCACCATCTGTTCCCGGACATGCCGGCTCACCGCTACGCCGAGATAGCGCCTGAGGTGCGCGAGATCTGCCGGCGGTATGGCATTCCCTACAACGCCGGCTCGCTGCCCAGGCAATTCGGGACCGTTGTCCGCAAAATACTCAAGCTGACACTGCCCACCAAGAAGCGGACCGGCGACTCCAGGCAGGTGAGCGTTCCGGAACCGCTCGCCGCCTAGGCTGCCTGCGTCCGGATTGCGCCCAGGGTCGTGGTTTTCGAACAATCGCGACCCTGCAGGCAACTTCGGTGGTGAAAGAAAGCAGCGCGACGATCACCCGGTACCGTGGGAAGATGCCTTTCGGGCCTGAAGTCCACTGCCATGAGTGACGCAATCGACGCTGTCAACCAAAGTGCGGAGGTGCCTTCCGCCGTCTGGTTGCCGCCCGCGCCGCGTCTACCCAAAGTGCTGCAGGGCATCGCGTTCTCCCTCTCTCGTCGCCGAATGGTTCAGCAGATGGCAGCCCGATACGGCGACGCCTTCACGCTCAACATCCCGGTGTACGGCCGGACCGTGGTGGTCGCCGATCCGCTGCTGGCTAAGCAGGTTTTCACCACCAGCCCAGAAGTTCTGGGCAACATTCAGCCCAATTTGAGCCGGCTGCTCGGCTCGGGCTCGGTATTCGCACTCGACGGCGACGACCACCGGCGGCGGAGACGTCTGCTGGCGCCACCCTTTCACGGCAAAAGCATGAAAAATTACGAGGACATCGTCGTCGAGGAGACTTTGCGCGAGATCGTTGCCTGGCCCGATGGTGAACAGCTCGCAACTCTGCCATCGATGATGCGAATTACGCTCAACGCCATCCTGCGGGCTGTTTTCGGCGCTGAAGGTGCGGAACTCGACGAGCTGCGGCGCATCATCCCGCCGTGGGTCACGCTCGGCTCCCGGCTGGCACAACTGCCAGCACCGTCACGCACCTATGGTCGCTACAGCCCGTGGGGCCGGCTGGTGGAGTGGCGGCGTAGATACGACGTCGTCATCGACAACTTGATCACCCGTGAGCGCTCGGATCGGAACTTCGAGAACCGAAGCGACGTGCTGGCTCTCATGCTGCGCAGCACATATGAAGACGGTTCGCCCATGTCGCGCAAGGAAATCAGGGACGAGCTGTTGACACTGCTGGCGGCAGGGCACGAGACCACTGCGGCCACGTTGGGCTGGGCATTCGAACGCCTCACCCGCCACCTCGACGTGCTCGCCGCGCTCGCGGAAGAAGCCGACACCGAGGAGAACGAGCTGCGCCAAGCAGTCATCCTCGAAGTGCAGCGCAACCGGACGGTCATCGATGCCGCTGGTCGCCACGTCTACGCACCGGTATACGAGCTGGGGCAGTGGACCATTCCCCGCGGGTGTTCGATCATCGTCAGCATCGCCCAGCTGCACGCCAATGCCGATCTGTTCCCCGATCCGGAACGCTTCGAGCCGCAGCGTTACATCGGCGCCAAGCCGTCGGCCTTCGCGTGGATCCCTTTCGGCGGCGGTACCCGGCGCTGCGTGGGAGCCGCCTTCGCTAACATGGAGATGGATCTCGTGCTTCGAACCGTGCTGCGGCACTTCACGATTCAGCCCAGCACGGCCCCGGGGGAGAAGTGGCACGCCCGCGGCGTGGCCTTCACCCCGAAAGACGGCGGACGAATCGTCGCACACCGCCGCTAAGCGGGCCGTCAATGGTCGACAGCGGCCCTTCGCGGCAGTTTCCAATTGGGCCGCACGAAGTGGCAGGTGTAGCCGCCCGGGTAATGCTCCAAGTAGTCCTGGTGCTCCGGCTCGGCCTCCCAGAATTCACCGGCGGGACTGACTTCCGTCACCACCTTGCCGGGCCACAACCCGGACGCCTCGACATCGGCGATGGTGTCCACCGCCGTCCGCTTCTGCTCGTCGTCGAGGTAGAAGATGGCGGACCGGTAGCTGGTCCCGACATCATTGCCTTGCCGGTTCTTCGTTGTCGGATCGTGAATCTGGAAGAACAACTCCAGCAGCGTCCGGTAGTCGGTGCGGGACGGGTCATAGGTGATCTCGATGGCTTCGGCGTGGGTGCCGTGGTTGCGGTACGTCGCATTCGGCGTCTGGCCGCCGGTGTATCCGACGCGGGTCGAAACGACACCGGGCTGTTTGCGAATCAGATCCTGCATGCCCCAAAAGCAGCCACCGGCCAAGATCGCCTTATCGTAGTTGCCCATTCTCGCTCCTCCTTCGAGCAACAGCCACGCACCACCTTGCTAGGCTACACACCGTTTCCGGCCGCTGTATCCGCCGATCACGCCGCCGACTTGAGTTGCGAGGTGCTCGGGTGACGACCCAATTGTTCAGCCGTGAAGAGCTCTCGGCGGCCTTCCAGCAATTCGAGGCGACGGTGGCCCGGGCAGCCGAAACCCGCGACTGGGACATCTGGGTCGAGCACTACACCCCGGACGTGGAATACGTCGAACACGCCGCAGGCACCATGAAGGGCCGCGAGCAAGTGCGTAACTGGATTCACGCGACGATGACGACGTTTCCCGGAAGTCACATGACCGCCTTCCCGTCGCTGTGGTCGGTCATCGACGAGTCCACCGGCCGGATCATCTGCGAACTGGACAATCCGATGGTCGACCCGGGCGACGGCAGCGTCATCAGCGCCACGAACATCTCGATCATCACTTACGCCGGTGAAAACCAGTGGTGCCGCCAAGAAGACATCTACAACCCGTTGCGGTTCCTGGCGGCGGGGATGAAATGGTGCAGAAAAGCGCGACAACTCGGCACCCTCGACGCCGACGCGGCGCGCTGGATGCGGCAGTACGGCGGCCAGGAAGAGAGCCCGACATGACACTTGCGCCCAAGCTGGTGATCGGCGCCAACGGTTTCCTGGGCTCCCACGTCACCCGTCAACTGGTCGCCGACGGCGCAGAGGTACGGGCCATGGTGCGACCGGCCGCAAACACGCGCAGCATTGACGACCTGTCGGTCACCAGGTTTCACGGCGACGTCTTCGATTCCGACACCTTGGCAGCAGCGATGGACGGTTGCGACGACGTCTACTACTGCGTGGTCGACACCCGAGCCTGGCTGCGCGACCCGTCTCCGCTGTTCCGGACCAACGTCGAGGGCACCCGACACGTTCTCGACGTAGCCAAGCATGCGGGGTTGCGCAGATTCGTTTTCACCAGCTCGTATGCGACCGTGGGCCGGCGGCGCGGCCGGGTGGCGACCGAAAAGGATCGGATCACCGGCCGGCGGCTCACCCCCTACGTGCAATCAAGGCTGCAAGCCGAGGAGTTGGTGCTGAGCTATTTCACCCAGGAGGGTTTACCCGCCGTCGCGATGTGCGTATCCACGACCTACGGCAGTGGTGATTGGGGCGGCACTCCACACGGCGCATTCATTGCCGGGGCGGTGTTCGGCAAGCTGCCCTTCACAATGAAGGGCATCCAATTGGAAGTCGTCGGTGTCGACGACGCCGCCAGAGCACTGATTGTGGCCGCCGAACGCGGCCGCAACGGCGAACGGTATCTCATTTCGGAACGGATGATCTCCCTTGAGGACGTCGTGCGGATCGCCGCCGACGAAGCCGGGGCGACGCCGCCGCAGCGCTCGATCTCCGTGCCGGTGCTGTACGGGCTCGGCGCCCTGGGCAGCGTGCGAGCGCGTGTGACGGGGAAGGATGCGCAACTGAGCCTGGCGTCGGTGCGGATGATGCGCGCCGAAGCTCCGGTCGACCACAGCAAGGCAGTCCGCGAACTGGGTTGGCAGCCCAGGCCGGTGGAGGAATCCATTCGTGAGGCCGCGCGGTTCTGGGTGCAACTGCGAAGCGCCAAAGGCAGGACCACAGCCCCGGGCTGAAGCGGCGGGAATCTTCTGAGGCCGTCGGTGTTGCACCCGCTATCCGTACGTGAGGAGATGCACGATGAGCCACCGACCAGTCCTGGAACCCACCGCCGGCCACCCGATCAACATTGAGCCGACCAGCGGACGCGTTCAAGTCCGGATCAACGATGAGATCGTTGCAGACACTCACGCCGCGTTAGGGTTGAAGGAAGCCACTCTCCCTGTGATGCACTACATTCCGATTGGTGATGTCGCGCAGCACGTACTTTCCCGAAGTGAGACGGCTACGTATTGCCCGTTCAAGGGCGAGGCCAGCTATTACCACGTGACCACTTCAGGCGGTGACACCGTCGAGGATGCCATCTGGACCTACGAGCAGCCCTATCGGGCCGTCGCGGCGATCGCCGGTCACGTGGCGTTCTATCCGAACAAGGCAGACATCAGCGTCGAGGTAGATCAAGAGGCCGGGTGAGATAACGCCTCGGCCGCGAGCCGGGTGTCGCTGTACTCCCGCACCGAGGCGATCTGGCCGTCCCGGGTTTCGAAGATGAACACATACGGGCTGTCGTAGCGCACACCGCTGGTGGTGACCCCGTCACCTTGCGCCTCGACCACCACACTGTCGCCCTGGTTGATGCACCGGATCAAGTCCAGTGTGACCTCGACCTGTTGTTTACGCCGCTCGATTTGCCGTCGCAGGGTGGCTTTGTCGATTGACGCACGCGTGTTGATGCTCCAATAAGTGAAGTCGTCGCTGAGCAGCTCAAAGCATTCGTCGACGTCACCCTCGCCGAGGCACTGCAGGAACATCCACGCGAGCTCAGCCTGTGGGCTGTCGAACGGCGTGGTCACATCGCCATACTGACGCTCGGGACAGTTAGCGGTCAATCGTCGGGCCGGTCTAAGACCGGTCGCGCTGGCGAATCTAAGATTGGAGCATTCCGACCACGATTTGCGCTCGCACCGTCGACTTCCCCGGTGTGGTCAGCCCCGGCATCACGCTGGCGCCGCTGCGTCGCGGCCCGCGGGACCCCTGCTTTCAACTCGCCGCCGACGGCGCGATCTGGCGGACCGCCCTGTTGACTGCCGGAGCGGTCACGGCACGGGTCAGCCGCGCCGCGCCGCACGCCGTTCACTGCACGGCGTGGGGCGACGGCGCCGAAGAATTCGTCGAGGCAATACCGGCCATGCTGGGCGCCCAGGACGACGCGTCAGATTTCGCGCCCCTGGACCCGATGATCGCGGCGGCACACCGTCGGGTACCGCATCTGCGGCTGGGCCGCACCGACAGGGTGCTGGAAGCATTGATTCCGGCGGTGCTGGAACAACGGGTCCCGGGTGCCGACGCCTTCCGCGCGTGGCGGCTGCTGGTGACCAAATACGGCACACCCGCCCCCGGGCCTGCGCCGGCGCGGATGCGGGTGCCGCCGTCACCCGAGGTGTGGCGAGGCATCCCGTCGTGGGAATTTCACCGCGCCAACGTCGACCCCCGCCGAGCCCGCACCGTCGTCATCTGCGCGCAGCGCGCCTCGTCGCTGGAGCGGCTTTCGTCGTGGCCGGCGACCCAGGCCCGCGATGCGCTCACCTCGCTGCCGGGTGTCGGGGTGTGGACGGCCGCCGAAACCGCGCAGCGAGCCTTCGGTGACGCCGACGCATTATCGATAGGCGACTATCACATTCCCAAGATGATCGGGTGGACGCTGATTGGTCGACCTGTCGACGACGCCGCCATGATCGAATTACTCGAGCCCCTGCGGCCGCACCGGCACCGTGTGGTGCGCCTGCTCGAAGCCAGCGGAATAGCATACGAACCACGACGAGGGGCACGGCTGCCCGTGCAGAATATTCGGGCCCTGTAGCCGGTTATCGGCTGCGGTGTTCGGGTATTCGTGGCCGATGTGGCCATGCCTACGATTTTAGGGAGTATTCAATGACGCAGTTCACCGTTCCTGGCTTGTCCGAGGAGCAGGGCGCGCAAATCGCCGAACTGTTGCAGAAACAGCTGAGCACTTACAACGATCTGCACCTGACGCTTAAGCATGTGCACTGGAATGTGGTGGGCCCCAACTTCATCGGTGTGCACGAAATGATCGATCCGCAGGTGAAGCTGGTGCGCGGATATGCCGACGAGGTGGCCGAGCGGATCGCAACCCTGGGCGCGTCACCGCAAGGCACTCCCGGCGCGATCATCAAAGACCGCACCTGGGACGACTATTCAGTCGGCCGCGACACCGTCCAAGCGCATCTGGCGGCACTGGACCTCGTCTACAACGGCGTCATCGAGGACACCCGCAAAGGGATCGCTGTGACCGAGGAACTCGATCCGGTGAGTCAGGACATCCTCATCGGTCACGCTGCCGAGCTCGAGAAGTTCCAGTGGTTCGTGCGCGCACATCTGGAGAACGCCGGCGGTCAACTGGCGCATGAAGGCACCAGCACCGAACACGATGCCGCAGGCAGTGCCCGGGGCGGACAGTAGCCACCCAGATCAGTGCCGCCGACTGCCCCCCGCTAGCCGCTAGCGAGGTTCGCCCGCGTCGGCGTGCCGGCGTTCAGCTTCGGCGGTTTCCCGGTTGAGGCGCTGCGCGCGGTAGATCGACACCTTCGTGCGATACATCAGTAGGGAGGCGATCCCCACCGCGATGATCGCTCCGGGCACTACCGAAAACGATCCGGTCATCTCAGCCACCATGATCAGCACGGCCAACGGTGTATGCGCGACGCTGCCGAAACACGCCATCATGCCCACCACGACGAAGATGCCCGGGTTGCTCGGCACACCGGGCAGGTGAAACAACTCGCCCAGGCGCCAGAGTGCTGCCCCGACGAAAGCTCCGATCACGATCCCCGGCCCGAAGATGCCGCCCGATCCGCCGGTCCCGATCGACAGCGACGTCGCGACGATCTTGGCCAGTGGCAGCGCCAGCACAATCCACAACGGCATCGCCATCAACTCGTCGGTGAAGGTGGCCAACTGCACCCAGCCGTAACCGCTGCTGAGGATCTCAGGGATGGCCAAGCCCAGCAGCCCGACCAGAAGTCCGCCCAGGGCGGGTTTGATCACCCGGCCACCCGGTAGGCGGGCGGTGAGCGTCTTGGTGGCATAGAAGATGCGGGCATACAGATACGCGACAGTTGCCGCAACGACGCCCAGCACGACGAACCACAGCAGCGGCCCGGCCTCCTCGAAGCGGTATTCGGCATCCACATAGCCAAACATCGGCTCAAAGCCCAGGAACGAACCAAAAACGGCATACGCCGTCGCTGAGGTGATGAAACCGGGGTACAGGGTCCGATATTCGAAGTCGTCGCGATAGATGATCGACGCGGCCAGCACCGCGCCGCCCAGCGGCGCGCCGAAGATGGCACCGATGCCGGCGCCCACGCCCAGTGACACCAAGATCCGCCCGTCGTCGTCGGACAGATGAAGGCGCCGGGTCAGCATCGAAGCGAAGCCGGCGGAGATTTGGGCGGTGGGTCCCTCACGGCCACCTGAACCACCCGACCCGATGGTCAAGGCGCTGGACACCATCTTCACCAGCACCACCCTGCCGCGGATGTGCCGAGGATCGGTGTGGACCGCCTCGATGGCGCTGTCGGTCCCGTGGCCGCTGGCTTCCGGTGCGAACTTCGCCACGATCAAGGCTGATACCAGCGCGCCCGCCGTCGTCACCAGCGGCAGCGCCCAAGGTCTCAGGTGATCCGGGGATCCCGCGCCGCCGCCCTCGCTGCGGGGGCTGGGCAGGTGGTACCCGGCTATATCGCCCAGCAGAAAGTGGCTGGTGTACCGCAGCGTCAGATAGAAAAGAACGGCACCTAAACCGGCGATGACGCCGATGACCATGCCCAGCAAAAGCCACTTCTGTACGTATTCAAGATTTCTGATGAAGCGGCCCAACGGTCCGCCGGCCTCGTCATCGATATCTTCTTCGGCACCGGCGTGGGAATCGGTGCCTTCCGCCCGCGCCATGACCGGGACGTTATCAGTGCACCCAGCGCGGTCCCGGACACCGGCCGTCCGGTGGCTGTTGCCCGCAGCGGCATCTGCCGGCGACGCAGTAACGGTAGACCGGCAGCATCAAGTGTGATCTGTGGCACAATTTATATGTGCCGCCGACGGCAAGCCGGGGTCCCGGGCGGCCCCCTGCAGCGACAGCGGCCGATACGCGAAAGCGCATCGTGCGCGCTGCTCGCATAGTGTTCAGCGAGCGCGGTTACGCGGCGGCGACATTCCAGGCGATCGCGGTGCGCGCCGACCTCACCAGGCCCGCGATCAACCATTACTTCACCAGCAAGCAGATGCTGTACCGCGAAGTGGTCGAACAGACCAACAAACTGATCGTCGTCGCCGCCGTCGAGCAGGCGCAGCAGGAGACGACCCTGATCGGTCGGCTGTCGGAGTTCATCGCCGCGGCCACTGAACGCGACTCGGACAACCCTTCATCGGCGGCCTTTCTGCTCACCGCCGTGCTGGAGTCACGGCGGCAACCCGAACTGCGGCGCACCGGAGCCGATTCGCTGCGCACAACCCGGGAGTTCCTTAACCGAGCGGTCAACGATGCCGTCGAGGCCAGCGAGCTCCCAGCGGACACCGACGTGGCGTCCATGGTCGAGACGCTGATCGCAGTGCTGTGCGGTCTCGGTTTCTACGCCGGGTTCGTCGGCGCCGGCCAACAGATGCGCGCGGTCATGGCCCAACTTCAGCAACTGATCGCCGGCCGGCTCTGGTACCTCAAAAACTGACAGGCCGCACAGTGATCTAGCGCACAGCACCATATAGTTCGCCTAACTTATTGAGTAGCATGTGCACGGGATGACTGAACTCGATGACGTGCGCTCGGTGCGCACCGCAGGCGACAGTTGGGATATCGCCACCAGTGTCGGCACTACCGCCGTGATGGTGGCCGCCGCTCGCGCCGTCGAGACCGGCTCGACGCGTCCGCTGATCCGCGACGAGTTCGCCCAGGTACTTGTGGCGGCGGCTGGGCCGGCATGGCGGCGGTTGGCCAGTCCTGATCTGGAGTGGCTCGGCGATGACGAACATGGCCGACGCGCCCACCGCACGGCCTGTAATTACCAGGCCGTGCGCACCCATTTCTTCGACCAATATTTTCACGACGTGGTCGGCGCCGGCGTGCGTCAGGCGGTCATCTTGGCGGCAGGACTGGATTCGCGGGCCTATCGACTGGATTGGCCTTCCGGCTGCACGGTTTACGAGATCGACCAGCCCAAAGTCCTGGCATACAAAGAGAGCACGTTGCATTCGCACGGTGCTGTTCTGAAGGCGACGCGATACGCAGTTCCGGTGGATCTGCGCGAGGATTGGCCGGCCGCGCTGACTGCTGCCGGTTTCGATCGCGGCCGACCCACCGCATGGCTGGCCGAGGGCCTGCTGCCGTACCTGCCGACCGACGCGCAGAATCGTCTCTTCCAGATGCTCACAGCGCTCAGCGCGCCGGGCAGCCAAGTCGCCGTTGAGGCCTTCCAGATGGGGTCGGGTGACACGGAGCGCCGCCGGGCGGCGCGACGGGCACGCTGGCTGCGGATGCGGCAGCGACTCGGCATCGACATCAACGTCGAAACCCTCACCTATCAGGACACCGAGCGCGCCGACGCGGCGCTGTGGCTGAGCGAGCACGGCTGGCAGGTACACGCTGTCAGCAACCGCGAGGAAATGGCGCGATTGGGCCGGGCAATACCCGACGACCTCGTCGAAGAGACCGTACGCAGCACGCTGGTGCGGGCACGTCTCGTCGCGGCCGATTGATCACCAGACGCGTTGGGCAGAAAGCGGGAACCCGATGAGCAGCATGCGCACCGATGACGACACCTGGGACATCGCCACCAGCGTCGGGACCACCGCGGTGATGGTGGCCGCCGGGCGGGCCATCGAATCCGACAAGCCCGATGCCCTGATCCATGACCCGTACGCCAGAGTTCTGGTCAGCGAGGCCGGCACCGGCGTCTGGGAAACCATGCTCGACGACTCGATGACCGCGAGACTGGAGCAGATCGATCCGGAGACGGCCGCGATCTTTCACCACATGCGCAGCTATCAAGCGGTGCGGACGCACTTCTTCGACGCCTACTTCACGGCAGCCTGTGCGGCCGGCATCCGGCAGGTGGTGATCTTGGCCTCGGGCCTGGACTCGCGGGCCTACCGGTTGCAGTGGCCGGCCGACACCACGGTCTACGAGATCGACCAACCCAAGGTTCTTGCTTACAAATCCGCCACGCTGGCCGGGCATGGCGTTACCCCGTCGGCTGTGCGGCGGGAGGTGCCGATCGATCTGCGTCAGGATTGGCCGGCCGCACTGCGCGGCGAGGGCTTCGATCCGGCCTTGCCCACCGCGTGGCTGGCTGAAGGGCTGCTGATGTATCTGCCCGCTGAAGCTCAAGACCGGCTGTTCGAGCAGGTGACTGAGCTCAGCGCGCCGGGCAGCCGGATCGCAGCGGAGACCGCGGCGCGGCAAGCCGACGAGCGGCGTGAAGAGATGCGGGAACGCTTTCAGAAAGCGGCTGACGAACTCGGCTTCGAGCAGACCGTTGACGTGCAGACGCTGATCTACCACGACGAGCATCGCGCGGAGGTCGCTGACTGGCTCAACGGGCACGGCTGGCGGGCCACCGCGCAACACTCGCATGACGAGATGCGCCGGCTGAACCGCTGGGTCGACGGCCTGCCGATGGCAGATGACCGGGACGCGTTCGCCGACTTCGTCACCGCGGAGCGCGGGTAGGTTCTTCCGAGGCGTGCAGGGCGTGTACGCCCAACCGGTGGTTGATTAGGATTGAGTTTTCGCCGGTCGGGAAGGAATGCCATGACCACCGAAACCACTGCACAGACTGCTGACACTGCTGCAACGCCTGCGTCGGGCATCCCGGAAACAGTGACGCGCCTCCGGGAAACTTTCGCCACCGGCAAGACTCGGGATGTGCAGTGGCGGCGCGCTCAGCTGCGCGCGCTCGAGAAGATGATGGTGGACAACGAGGCGCAGATAGCGAAAGCGCTGAAGGAAGACCTCGACCGCCAACCGTTCGAAGCGTGGCTTTCCGACTCGGCAGGCACCGCGGGTGAGGCGCGGTACGCGGCCAAACACGTCAAGAGGTGGATGCGCCGCCGCTACCGGCTGCTCGAACTCGCGCAGCTGCCCGGTCGAGGCTGGGTGGAGTACGAGCCGTACGGCACGGTGCTGATCATCGGCGCGTGGAACTACCCCTTTTACTTGACCTTCGGCCCGGCGGTCGGCGCTATCGCTGCGGGAAACACCATGGTGCTCAAGCCATCTGAGATCGCCGCGGCGTCCTCCGAGTTGATGGCCGAGCTGGTGCCCCGCTATCTGGACAACGACGCGATCGCAGTCGTCGAGGGCGACGGCGCGGTGAGCCAAGAGCTGATCGGGCAGGGCTTCGACCGAGTGCTGTTCACCGGCGGCACCGAGATCGGCCGCAAAGTCTACGAGGGCGCGGCGCCGCACCTGACCCCGGTAACTCTCGAACTCGGCGGCAAGAGCCCGGTCATCGTCGCCGCGGATGCCGACGTCGACGTCGCGGCCAAGCGGATCGCCTGGATCAAGCTGCTCAACGGCGGGCAGACATGTATCGCGCCGGATTATGTGCTGGCCGATGCCAAGATTCGCGACGAACTCGTCGCCAAGATCGGCGACGCCATCACCACGTTCCGCTCCAAAGAGCCGAGCGGACTGCGCATCGTCAACCAACGTCAGTTCGATCGGCTGACCGACGACCTGGCTCAGACCAAAGGCTCGATCGCGCTGGGCGGCGACTCCGACGCGTCGAACCTGCGCCTGCAACCGACCGTCGTCGTCGACCCGGATCCTGACGAACCGTTGATGACGAACGAAATCTTCGGGCCGATCTTGCCGGTCGTCTCCTTCGAATCATTGGATGACGCAATCCGTTTCGTCAACGCACGGCCCAAACCGCTGTCGGCTTACCTGTTCACCAAGACCCGCGCCGTGCGGGAGCGGGTGATCAGGGAGGTGCCGGCCGGCGGCATGCTGGTCAACCACCTCGCCTTCCAGGTGTCGACGGCAAAGCTGCCGTTCGGGGGGGTCGGCGCATCGGGCATGGGCGCTTACCACGGTCGCTGGGGCTTCGAGGAGTTCAGCCACCGCAAGGCGGTGATGACGAAGCCGACGCGACCCGATCTCTCGAAGATGATCTACCCGCCGTATACAGAGAAGGCGCAGAAGTGGGCGCGCCGGCTGTTCTAGCCCGCGCCGTATAGCCCGAAAGGAAGTTCATGCCCGGAGTGCAGGATCGCGTCATCATCGTCACGGGAGCCGGTGGCGGATTAGGCCGCGAGTACGCGTTGACCCTCGCCCGCGAAGGCGCCAGCGTTGTGGTCAACGACCTCGGCGGGGCCCGCGACGGGACCGGCGGCGGATCGGCGATGGCCGACCACGTGGTCACTGAGATCCGCGACGCGGGTGGCCGCGCGGTCGCCAATTACGACAGCGTTGCCGAGCCCGAAGCTGCGGAAAACATCATCAAGACCGCTCTCGACGAGTTCGGCAAGGTCGATGGTGTGGTGAGCAACGCCGGCATTCTGCGTGACGGTACGTTTCACAAGATGTCCTTCGAGAACTGGGACGCGGTGCTCAAGGTGCATCTCTACGGCGGCTACAACGTGGTCCGTGCCGCGTGGCCACACTTCCGGGGGCAGAGCTTCGGGCGGGTGGTTGTCGCCACTTCCACCAGCGGACTGTTCGGCAACTTCGGTCAGTCCAACTACGGTGCCGCCAAGCTGGGCCTCGTCGGCCTGATCAACACACTGGCCCAAGAGGGCGCCAAGTACAACATCAAGGCCAACGCGCTCGCGCCGATCGCGGCCACCCGGATGACCGAAGACATTCTGCCGCCAGAGGTGCTGCAGAACTTGACCCCGGACTTCGTGGCGCCGGTCGTCGCCTACTTGTGCACCGAGGAGGTACCCGACACCGGCTCAATCTTCATCGTCGGCGGCGGTAAGGTGCAACGAGCCGCGCTCTTCCAGAACGAAGGCGTCACCTTTAAATCGCCGCCGTCAGTGGACGATGTGGCCGGGCACTGGTCCGAAATCGACGACTTGTCCGCTGCTCAACAGGCCAATTTCGCGATACGGTAAGCGCCCTCCGTGAAAGCCTGTGTGGTCGAAGCACTCTCAGGCCCTTCCGGACTGGTGTACACCGACGTCGATGACGTCCGGGCCGCAGATGATGTGGTCATCGACGTCCGAGCCGCCGGTGTGTGTTATCCCGACCTGCTGCTGAGCAAAGGCGAGTACCAGCTCAAGCTGCCGCCGCCATTCGTGCCCGGCATGGAAGTCGCGGGCGTCGTGCGCTGGGCGCCGGAGGAATCCGGATTCTCGGTTGGAGAACGGGTTTCGGCCTTCGGGATGCTCGGCGGCTACGCGGAGCAAGTGGCCGTTCCGATGGCCAATGTGACTCGCAGCCCCGACGAGCTCGACGACGCCGAAGCGGTGTCATTGCTGGTGAACTACAACACGATGTATTTTGCGCTGGCTCGCCGCGCTGCCCTGCGGCCAGGGGACACAGTGCTGGTGCTGGGCTCCGCCGGCGGCGTCGGCTCGGCAGCAGTCCAAGTGGCGAAGGCGATGTGCGCCGGCCAGGTGATCGCGATGGTTCATCGGACGGGCGCAACAGCATTCGTCGAGTCGCTGGGGGCGGACGTGGTGTTGCCGTTGACCGACGGCTGGTCGGAGCGCGTTCGTGAGGTCACCAACGGTCGGGGCGTGGACATCGTCGTCGACCCGGTCGGCGGGTCTGCGTTCGACGAGGCCGTTCGGGTGCTGGCCATCGACGGCAAGCTGCTGGTCATCGGGTTCGCTGCGGGCGCCATACCCAGCGTGAAAGTGAACCGCTTGCTGCTGCGCAACGCCGGCGTGCTCGGGGTCGCCTGGGGCGAGTATCTGAGCAAAGTGCCCGGCTCGGCCGTGCTATTCGCCTGGGGCCTGAGTCAACTCGTCTCTGGGGGTCTGAAGCCGCCGTCGCCGCAACGTATTCCGCTGTCACACGGGCGCGAGGCGCTGCAGTGCCTGGCGGACGGCGGCGTGCTCGGCAAGGTCGTGCTCGAACCGTAGCTTCAGAGGCCCCCGAGCAGCTGGTAGGCGTTCGATGCGAGCGTCTCGCCAAGTACCGCCAGTTCCAGACCTATCGGCAGCGGCGCAATTCCGATGTCAGCCGCGATCGGATCGCCCAGTGCGGCCACCAGGTTGCCGGCCTCGAGGTTGTCCAAGAACAGGCTGGCGTCGTAGTTGGGCAGCGAGGCGCCCAGCGCGACGAAGGTATCGAACGTCGGCAGCAGAGCTGAGGCGTCGGTGGAAACTATGTTGGTAAGGCCGTTGACGATATCGGTGGGTGAGGACCAATCTATCGGGGTAGGCAGAACGTCCCCATTGAAGTAGGTCGCCCCAGCTCCCAGCAACTCGGTCAGTGTCGGGGTGTCGGTCGGCGTGAGGCCGAATGTGTGCGCCACATCGAGCAGCTGATACAGCGACGAGAGGTCCGTCCACTGTCCTGCTTGAATATCGGCGATTGCCTTGTTGATGCCTTCCGGAATGCCTTGCACCAGCGCGTTGAACACATCGTTGATATTGAGGTCGGTCGGGAACAGGCCGAACGGTGTGGGCACATCGGGTGCGTTCTGGCTATCCCAACCGTTGTAAATGCTTCCGTAGCCCAGATTCACCAGCACCGACAGGTCCGGTTGCAACAGGTCGGCCAGAGGATTTCCGCCTTCAAACCAGCGCAGCGGGTCGAGCAGCGGCAGGCTGTCGGCGACATTCATGTAGTAGGTGGTCTCGCCGAAGGTGCCCAAATCGATCGGGATGGAGTCTGGAGAAGGGTTCAGATACGTGGCGTGCCCGAAAATAATGCCGATGTAAGCGTTGAGGTCTGACAACAGGTTGATGGGATACCGCGGGAAGTCGGCGAAGCCGTCGTATTCGTTGGTGAAGATCTCGGTCGGGTAAAGGTCGCTCGGAGTTGCGCCGTTGGCCGTCACACCGAAACTCGGGATCGACGCGCCGACAAAGCGTTCCAGCATTCCCCCGTCCGGGTTGTTGGGATCGCCGACCAAAACGAACGACACATCGTTGGGCGAGACGCCTTCGCCGTGGAGTTGTGACATCTCCACTGACGAGATCGAGGAGCTTTGCGAGTAACCGAAGACATCGACATGTTTTCCGAGGTCGAGCTGCTGCATGATTGCGCGATCCAAGGTGGTTACGCCCGTAGCCAGCGACGTGTCGAAGGGCAAGCTGTTGACGCCGGTGACCGGGTACAACCCCTCAGGTGTGGTCAGCGGCAGCGAGGTGGCCCCTGGGTCGAACGGCTGGATGTACAGGTCGTTCGCGGCCGTCACGTAGCTGTCGGCAGGCGCCGGGAAGCCGCTGGGACCCATCACCAACGCCACATCGCCACTACCACCGCCGCCGTGAAACGCATCGCTGCCCAAGCCGCCGGTGTCAGCGAGGGCTGGTGCTGCCGCCATCGTCGATGTCATAGCTAACAGGCCGGCACCGCCACTTGCGAACAACCCAACGGTGAGCCACTTCAGCTTGCGCCCTGACATCACGACCTCCCCACTGTCCGACGGGTTCTGCCGGTCCGCCGGCCCGTTGCGTCCCCGGGCCGGCGGAGAGCTCGCTTAGCGGACCGTCAGAACAGGCCACTCAGCGTTGCTTGGATTGCCGATGCCGCGTTGTCGAGAACCTCGAACTCGAAACCGGCTGCCAGCGTGTCCAGTGCCGTATTCGCCGCCACGGGCAGACCGAACGCGTCCACCAGGTCACCGGTCGCGAGGTTGTCGGCGAACAGGGTGGCCTCATAGGCGGGCGCACTGGTCAGCAGGGCATTGAAGATGTCTGCCGTCGGCAGCAGCGTGCCATAGGCCGTCGAGGCCACGCTGGACAATGCGTTGACGATTTCGGTGAGCGACGGCAGCGTCAGCGGGGCTGCGGTCTGCGTCAGTTCTGAAACCGACGATGCCAGCAGCGGCGTGCCCGTGGTCAGATCGTTTTCGAACGCGGCGAGCCCACTGTTCCAGCCGTTGCTCAGCTCGGTGGCGAGGTGAGTCATGTCGGCACTGGTCATGTCGGGGAACAGCCCGAACGGGGTGGCCACATTCGCCGGCGAGTCCGCCGTGGCGGACCAACCGACATCGCCAGTGCTGTTGTAGCCCAAATTGATCAACGTCGTCAGATCGGGGCCGAGCAGATCGCCGAGCGGCTTGCTGATGCCGTCGATCAGCGACACCAGCGGCGCCGTGATGGGTTCGTTGTCAATGGTGTCGATCATGTAGTAGTTGGTGAGGCTGTCGGCACCGAGAGCTGCCGACCCGGGCAGCAGCATCGCACCGGCGACGTCGGCGCCAGTCGGGCCGCCGGCCAGGTCCGCGGGCGGGTACACGGTGTCGATGAACTGGTTCAGGTAGGTGCCGTGCAGCGATTCGATACCGAGGAACGCGTTGACGTCAGACAGGAAGTTCAGTGGATAGCGCGGGAAATCGGTGAATCCGTCATATTCCAGGGAGTACATGGAGGTGGTGTAGTCGCTGGCCGGGGTGGCGCCGTCGAAATTCAGGCCCATGCTTGGAAGCTGCAGCGGCAGACTGTGGGTGTCACCACTCATCGTCTCGAACCCGTTGAAGCGTTCCAGCAGACCGCCGTTGGGAGCGCTGGGGTCACCGATCAGCACGAAGTTCGCCGCGCCGGTGGGCACGTTCTCGGCTTTGAGGATGCCCATCTCGAGGCCGGAGATCGTGGCGCTCTGCGAGTAGCCGAACACCGTCGAGGTGTCGCCCGCTCCGAGGTTGGCCAGGATGTTGTAGTTCAGAATGGACAGACCCTGGCCCACCGAGGTGGATTGGTCCGGCAAGCCCTCGATCGTGAATGGGGTGCCCCCGGTCGCGACGTTGAAGGCGGTGAACGGGCCCGAGGGGTCGTTGAAGTGCAACGTATTCACACCCGTCAAGGGATATAGCCCTTCAGGGGTGAAAAGCCCGTTGATCAAGACGCCGGGATAATCGGTGGGATATTTGTCCGCGCCGAAACCGTCGATGAAGCCCAGGTTGGCGCCCAGCACGTAAGGCTCGGTAGGTATTGGAAGCCCGCTGCCGCCCATCACCAACCCGACGGCGGGGTCGGCGGCGGCAGCGTCGGGCGTCTCGCCGAAGGCGTACGCCGAATTCATCATCGCCGTCAACGTCAACAGGCCGGCGCCGCCCGTCGCGAACAGCCCGGCGGTGAGCCAACGAAGCTTACGTCCTGACATTCCGACCTCCCCGACATTGGCGAAGCTGCCTGCGATCTGCGTTTTGTCGGCGCACTCAACTCTTCGGCGTGCGCCAGTTGTACGTATGTTGTACACCTTGCCCAGAGGCTGCGTCTAGGGAACTCTTACGTTTCTCTTCTGAAATTTTCAGCAGCAGTTGCCGCAGTATTCCTGCGGCGGTGAGCCTGAATCGGCGGCCGAAAAAGCTCAGCCCAGCAGCTCGCGGCGAAGTCGATCGACGTCAGCCTGAGCGATTCCTGCGTCGCGGAGATAGCCGGTCAACGAGCCGTACTCCTCGTCGATGGTGTGCCGCGCCGCGGCCAGGTATTCCGGACGGACGCCGAGCACCTCGTCGGAAAGCCGCGCCTCGGTGAACGTCATCACCTCCGCGGTCAGTTCCGCCTCCGACCGCTGCGCAACCAGCTCCAGCAGCCGGTAGCGCAGTTGCGGCGCGGCGTCATTGCTGCGCAGATAGTCGGACACGATGGCCTCTTGGTCCAGTCCAATGGCTTCCAGCACCACCGCGACGACAAAGCCGGTGCGGTCCTTACCCGCAAAACAGTGGGTCAGCACTGCGCGTCCGGACGCGAGCAGCGAGATGACCCGTTGCACCGCGCGCTGCGTGCCGTTGCGCGTCGGAAATTTCCGGTATTCCTCGACCATGAACCGAACGGCCGCGTCGACAACCGACTCGCCGTCTGGTTTTTCGGTCATCATCCGCTGCCACGCATGCTCGTGTGGGGCAGTCTCGTCGCCGGAGTTCTGATCGGCGGCAACATCGGGAACGGGCAGCTGGTGAATCTGTACGCCCTTCGGGACCCGGCCCGGCCCGCGGCGGGCGACCTCCCGGGTTGCCCGCAGGTCGGCGACGTCGGTGATCCCCAGCCGGTGCAGCTCGTCGCGGCCCTCGGTGCTGAGCCGGCTCAGCTCACTGGACCGGAACAGCCGCCCGGCCCGCAATCCGCCGGTGCTGTCGGCGACGTCACGAAAATTCCAGGCACCGTGCAGTTCGCGTACCCCGGCATCCACCTCAGGTGACCGCCGCGGCGAAGTTGCTTTGCTCCTTGCGGATTTCGGCCCGTGCGATCGAACGGAAGTGCACCTCGTCGGGCCCGTCGAAAATGCGCATCGCGCGGTGCCAGCCGTACAGGCGAGCCAGCGGTGTGTCCTCGCTGACGCCGGCGGCGCCATGCACCTGGATGGCCCGGTCGATCACATCGCAGGCCACTTGCGGGGCGACCGCTTTGATCTGCGACACCAAAAGGTGCGCCGCTTTGTTGCCGTACTGGTCTATGGTCCAGGCGGCCTTTTCGCAGAGCAATCGGGCCTGATCGATTTCGTTGCGGGATCTGGCGATTGACTGCTGCACGACGCCCTGCTCGGCAAGTGGCCGACCGAATGCCACCCGGTTGCGGGCCCGGTCGACCAGGAGGGCAAGCGCCCGCTCGGCGGCACCGAGGGCCCGCATGCAGTGGTGGATGCGGCCCGGCCCGAGCCGGGCCTGGGCAATCGCGAACCCGGCGCCCTCCTCGCCGAGCAGATTGGTCGCCGGGACGCGAACGTTGTCGTAAATGACCTCGCAGTGCCCGTGCTGGTCCTGCCAGCCGAACACCGGTGTGGAACGCACGATCGTCACGCCTGGCGTGTCGATCGGCACCAGCACCATCGACTGCTGCTGGTGGGCGGCCGCGTCCGGATTGGTACGGCCCATCACGATGAGGATCTTGCAACGCGGATCTGCCGCGCCCGATGTCCACCACTTGCGACCGTTGATCACGTAGTCGGCGCCGTCGGGGGCGATGATGGTTTCGATGTTGCGTGCGTCGCTGCTGGCCACTGCCGGCTCGGTCATCGAGAAGCCGCTGCGGATGTCGCCGTCGAGCAGGGGCTGCAGCCACTGCTCGTGTTGCTCCTGCGTGCCGAACATGTGCAGGATTTCCATGTTGCCGGTATCGGGTGCGGCACAGTTGATCACCTCGGGTGCGATCTCCAGGCTCCACCCGGTCAGCTCGGCCAGCGGGGCGTAGTCGAGGTTCGACAGCCCCGACTCGGCCGGCAGGAACAGATTCCACAGCCCGTTTTCTTTGGCCTTGACTTTCAGCTCTTCGATGATCGGCGGCACGGTGTGGTCGTTCGGGCCGGCTTCGAGGCGATACCGGTCATATTCGGCCTCGGCCGGAAAGACGTGTTCAGTGATGAAGTCAGACAGCCGTTTGTGGTAGTCGCTGGCCTTGGCCGACATCGCGAAGTCCATGCCGCCACGATAGGACACGTCGAGAGAACCGCTGCTGGCGGACTTTAAAAGGACAATGAACGGCATGACCGAGACGCTGCCGCCGCTACCGCCGTTCACATGCGAGACCGCGCTGCAGAAAGTGCAGGCTGCCGAGGACGCATGGAACACCTGCGACCCCGAGCGCGTGAGCCGGGCCTACACGATCGACTCGCAGTGGCGCAACCGCAACCTACACATCGTCGGGCGCACCGACATCGTCACGTTCCTGACGGAGAAGTGGCAGCGCGAGCTCGACTATGTGCTGCGCAAGGGGCTGTGGAGCTTTCACGACAACCGGATCGCTGTCCGCTTCCAGTACGAATGTCGCGACGCCGGGGGCCAGTGGTGGCGCAGCTACGGCAATGAGTTGTGGGAGTTCACCGACGCCGGGCTGATGTCCCGCCGAGAAGCCAGCATTAACGACGTCGCGATCGAAGAGTCCGAGCGCCGCTTGTTCGGGCCCCGCACTTCGTCGGAGCACGGCCCAGACTTTCCGCTGTGGTAGCACGACGTGGCGGTCAAGCGGTCGAATTCAGCAGCTCCTCGATTTTCTTGAGCCGGCTGGCAGCAATCGCCTGATTGTTGATCGATCGATCCGCCGAGCAGGTGACGATCTCTGAGACGACGTTCGCCAGCGCGACAACCGAAAAGTCGCAGACCCACCGATCGCCGGACAGGTTCGTCGACCAGTGCGCAATGTCGGAGGACTCCGCGATCAGCGGTCCCGGTATGACAGTCATCCTTTTCTGGTCATCGCCCCACGCCGCCACCGGATGCTGACAGGCGGTGACAGTCTTTCTGATCGAATCCAGAAAGCCCGAGGCGTCGAAGTCGTTCTGGTAAGTGGCCGACGCCTCGAGCAGCTGATGCTGGTACTGCTCGTTGTCCACCTGGGTGCGGGCCTCGCGCCCGGTGTAATCGGTGGGGAACAGCGGGAAGTGGCCGAAGCCCACTACGCCATGACACTCGGCCGGGTCTGCGCCGATGAAAAGAGCTGACTGCAAGTCGTATTCGATCAGCGGAGCGCCCGGCACGACGGAAAGCGATGAGGACTTGGTCAGCAGCTGATCGAGCTGCGCGGGCTGGATGGGTCCGCCAGGTCCGGCAGCGCGCTGTTGTCGTTCCGGGCTGCCCGCGACGAGGCGGCTGCAGCCCACCAGCAGCAGACACACCACCAAAACCAGCGATCTGACCACGAGCACAGAGGCAAACGTTACGGCCTGCAGGTGGGCAACCGCCGATCAGATGGCACCAGATCGGCGATTCTGCCACCAGTTAGGCTCGGCGAGGCACCGGCCGGGCGATGGCCGGTCCGACAGGGAAGGCGCAACGATCCGGCTATGACAGATACTCAGACGACGGTGGGGGTGGTCGCCGAGTCGGGATCCGACGAGCGACGCGTCGCGCTGGTTCCGAAGGCGGTCGCGTCGTTGGTGAGCAGCGGTGTGGCGGTCGTTGTCGAGTCCGGTGCGGGCGAGGGAGCGCTGCTTCCCGATGAGCTCTATGCCGCCGGTGGCGCGACGATCGGCGATGCGTGGGCGGCTGATGTGGTCGTCAAGGTGGCGCCGCCGAGCACCGAAGAGGTCAGCCGGCTACACCACGGTCAAACCCTTATCGGGTTTCTCGCCCCCCGCAACACCGACAATCAGATCCAGGCGCTGGCGGCGGCCGGCGTGCAGGCATTCGCGCTGGAGGCGATTCCGCGGATCTCGCGGGCTCAGGCGATGGACGCGCTGTCGTCACAGGCCAACGTCGCCGGATACAAAGCTGTGCTGCTGGCCGCATCGGAGTCCACCCGGTTTTTCCCGATGCTGACAACAGCGGCCGGCACGGTGAAGCCGGCTACCGTGCTGGTGCTCGGCGTCGGGGTCGCCGGATTGCAAGCGCTGGCAACGGCCAAGCGGCTGGGCGCCCGCACCACCGGCTATGACGTCCGCCCCGAGGTGGCCGACCAGGTCCGCTCGGTGGGCGCGCAATGGTTGAAGCTCGGCGAAGATCTGGCCGCATCGGGCGAGGGCGGCTACGCGCGCGAGCTGACCGACGATGAACGCGAGCAGCAACAGCAGGCGTTGGAGAAGGCGATCACCGGCTTCGACGTGGTCATCACGACCGCTTTGGTGCCGGGCCGGCCGGCGCCGCGGCTGGTCACAGCGGCGGCGGTGGAAGGGATGAAGCCGGGCAGCGTCGTGGTGGATCTGGCCGGCGAAACCGGCGGTAACTGCGAGCTGACCGAACCGGGCCGCACCGTGGTCAAACACGATGTCACGATCGCGTCACCCCTGAACCTTCCGGCGACCATGCCCGAGCACGCCAGCGAGCTGTACAGCAAGAACATCACAGCTCTGCTGGATCTTCTGATCGATGACGGCGCACTCGCACCCGACTTCGGCGACGAAGTCGTCGCAGCGGCGTGTGTGACCCGCACCGCCGGCGACGAAGCAGAGCGAAGCGATGAGGAGAAGCGGCGCTCATGACTGGCGGAGAGGACAGCTAGATGTACGGCGAACTGCTATCCAACTTGGCGATCCTGGTGCTATCCGGATTCGTCGGCTTCGCGGTGATCTCCAAAGTGCCGAACACGCTGCACACGCCACTGATGTCGGGAACCAACGCCATCCACGGCATCGTGGTGCTCGGCGCGCTAGTGGTGTTCGGGACGGTGAAGAACCCGTCGTTGCCCGTGCAGATCATCATGTTCGTCGCTGTGGTCTTCGGAACTCTGAACGTCATCGGCGGGTTCATCGTCACCGACCGGATGCTGGGCATGTTCAAAGGCAAGAAGCAGGCGCCGGTCAAAACCGAGGACTTGGCGGCGAAATGAACTACTTGGTCACCGTTCTCTACATCATTTCGTTCGGGCTGTTCATCTACGGGCTGATGGGCCTGACCGGGCCCAAAACCGCGGTGCGCGGCAACTTGATCGCCGCGGTGGGCATGGTCATCGCGGTGGCGGCAACGCTGATCTTGATCCGGCACACCGACCAGTGGCCGCTGATCATCGCCGGCTTGGTGGTCGGCGTGGTGCTCGGCGTCCCGCCGGCGCGGCTGACCAAGATGACGGCCATGCCCCAGTTGGTGGCCTTCTTCAACGGGGTCGGCGGCGGAACGGTCGCACTGATCGCGTTGTCGGAGTTCATCGACACGACCGGCTTCTCGGCGTTCCCGCCCGAAGAGAGCCCGACGGTGCACATCGTGGTGGCGTCGCTGTTCGCCGCGATCATCGGGTCGATCTCGTTCTGGGGGTCGATCATCGCGTTCGGCAAACTGCAGGAGATCATCTCGGGCTCGCCTATCGGCTTCGGCAAGCTGCAGCAACCGATCAACTTGCTGCTGTTGGCTGCTGCTGTCACTGCGGCGGTGGTCATCGGTCTGCATGCTCATCCCGGTACCGGCGGAGTGCCGCTGTGGTGGATGCTCGGCCTGCTGGCCGCCGCCGGTGTGCTGGGCCTGATGGTGGTGTTGCCCATCGGCGGCGCCGACATGCCGGTGGTGATCTCGCTGCTCAACGCGCTGACGGGGCTGTCGGCCGCCGCTGCGGGGCTGGCGCTGAACAACACCGCGATGATCGTCGCCGGCATGATCGTCGGCGCCTCGGGTTCGATCCTGACCAATCTGATGGCCAAGGCGATGAACCGGTCGATCCCCGCGATCGTTGCCGGCGGCTTCGGCGGTGGCGGGGTGGCGACTGGCGGCGGTGACGACAGCAACAGAACCGCCAAGTCGACCTCGGCGGCCGACGCCGCCATCCAGATGGCCTACGCCAACCAGGTGATCGTGGTGCCCGGCTACGGATTGGCCGTGGCTCAGGCCCAGCACGCCGTGAAGGACCTGGCCAACCTGCTGGAAAACCGTGGTGTGCCGGTGAAGTACGCGATCCACCCGGTCGCCGGGCGCATGCCCGGGCACATGAATGTGCTGCTGGCGGAGGCCGAAGTCGACTACGACGCGATGAAGGACATGGACGACATCAACGACGAATTCGCTCGTACCGACGTCACAGTGGTCATCGGGGCCAACGACGTGACCAACCCGGCGGCCCGCAACGAGACGTCGAGCCCCATCTACGGCATGCCGATTCTGAACGTGGACAGGTCGAAGTCGGTGATCGTGCTCAAACGGTCGATGAATTCGGGATTCGCCGGCATCGACAACCCGCTCTTCTACGCCGATGGCACCACGATGTTGTTCGGCGACGCGAAGAAGTCAGTCTCGCAGGTGACCGAAGAGCTGAAAGCTCTCTAGGTCGCTCGCGTTGGTTAGACCGGCGGGTAGGCCGGCGGCGGGTAGCCGTTGCCGTCGACCACGCCGCGCAAGCCGAAGAGCGCGTAATTGAGGAAAAACTGAATCTCGTCGGAGCCGTCGTAGCTTGGGTCCGGGTCCATCGGATCACCCCTTCGAGTCGCGACCTGCTTCGTCCATGAAGTGTAGTCCCATCGGTCAACCGTGCCCAGCGGGTTGCATAGACTTCCAACCAGTTGATTGAGCCGAAGCGAGGTGACATGCCGCAGGAGGCCGGCCCGTCCAACGGGCTCAGCCGGCGCGAGGAGTTGCTGGCTGTAGCGACCAAGCTGTTCGCCGCGCGCGGCTATCACGGCACCCGCATGGACGACGTCGCAGACGTGGTCGGGCTGAATAAGGCGACGGTGTACCACTACTACGCCAGCAAATCGCTGATCTTGTTCGACATCTATCGCCGGGCGGCCGAGGGCACCCTGGCTGCGGTGCACGACGATCCGTCGTGGACTGCCCGCGAGGCGCTCTACCAGTACACGATCCGGCTGCTCACCGGAATAGCGCGCAACCCTGAGCAAGCGGCCGTCTATTTCCAAGAGCAGCCGTACATCACCGAGTGGTTCACCGAAGAGCAGGTCGCTGAGATCCGCGAGAAGGAGACGCAGGTCTACGAGCACGTGCACGGTCTGATCGACCGCGGGGTCGCCAGCGGCGAGTTCTATGACTGTGACTCGCATGTGCTCGCCCTCGGTTATATCGGGATGACGCTGGGCAGTTACCGCTGGCTGCGACCGAGCGGACGGCGCACGGCCAAGGAGATCGCCGCCGAATTCAGCACCGCACTGCTGCGCGGCCTGATCCGTGACGAGGCGATCCGCGTCGACTCTCCGCTGGGGTTCAACCCCGGAATCGATCGAGCCGGACATTGGTCCTGATGACCGGGGCCATGTCTGAGCTGTTCAGGCTGGATGGGAAAGCCGCGGTGGTGACCGGTGGCGGTCGTGGCATCGGCCTGATGATTGCGCGCGGACTGCTGCAAGCGGGTGCCAGGGTGTATCTGGCCAGCCGCAAGGAAGCCGAGCTGGCAGCAGCCGTGCACGACTTGTCGTCATACGGTCGAGTAGCGGCGATCCCCGCCGATCTGGGCACCGCCGATGGTGTGCAGGCGCTGACTACCGGCCTGGCCGATCGCGAAGACGCCATTCATGCCCTGTTCAACAACGCTGGAGCCGCTTGGGGAGCGCCCTTCAACGACTTCCCCGAGTCGGGCTTCGACAAGGTCTTCAACGTCAACGTCAAGGGTTTGTTTCTGCTCACCCGGGCGCTCGTGCCGATGCTGACCGCAGCTGCGAGCGACGACAATCCGGCCCGGGTGGTCAACACCGGCAGCATCGACGGCATCGTTCCGCCGGGCCCGGGCCGGAACAACTTTTCCTACAGCGCCAGCAAGGCCGCCGTGCACATGCTGACCCAGCATCTGGCCGGTGAATTGGCGCCGCGCATCCTGGTCAATGCCATCGCTCCTGGACTTTTCCAGTCCCGGATGACCAAAGAGCTGTTGAGCGCCGGACCGGAGGCGGTCGGGTCGTTCTTGCCGCTGGGCCGAATCGGCCAGCCGGACGACATCGCCGGCATCGCCGTGTTCCTCGCCAGCCGGGCCAGCTCCTACATCACCGGGGCGGTGATTCCAGTCGATGGCGGAGCGAGCGTCATCCATTGAGTCCCCCCTCGCGCCGCCAGAGTCCACCGCTACCGGCGCGGCGCCTACGGTGAAGCCATGAAGTCCGACTTGATATCGCGGCGGGACCTCGATTTCCTGCTATTCGAGTGGTTGCGGATCGACGAGCTGACTAAGCGAGCCAGGTTCTGCGACCACTCCCGTGAAACATTCTCCGACGTGCTCGACCTGTGCGAGACGCTGGCGACGCGGTACTTCGCCCCGCACAACAAGAAGAGCGACACTCAGGAGCCCACCTTCGACGGGGCCAAGGTCACCGTGATTCCGGAGGTGAAGCAGGCACTGGACGCGTTCGCCGAGGCTGATCTGCTGAGCATGGCGATGGACCACGATCTGGGCGGCGCTCAGCTGCCCGCAACCGTTGCCCAAGCGGGGTTCGCCTGGCTCGCGGCGGCCAACGTCAGCACCGCCGGCTACGTCATGCTGACGATGGCCAACGCAAATCTCATTGCGAAATTCGGCAGCGAGCAACAGATCGACACGTACGTCAAGCCGATGCTGGCCGGCAGGTTCCTCGGGACGATGTGCCTCTCGGAGACCCAGGCCGGTTCGTCGCTGGCTGACATCACCACCAGAGCCGAGCCCGATCTCGAAGATCCGGGCAGCTACCGGTTGTTCGGGTCGAAGATGTGGATCTCTGGTGGCGATCATGAGCTCAGCGAGAACATCGTGCACCTGGTATTGGCCAAGATCGCCGGCGGGCCCCCCGGCACTAAAGGCATCTCGCTGTTCATCGTGCCGAAGCATCTGGTGGCCCCGGACGGCTCGACTGCAGAGCGCAATGACGTTGTGCTGGCCGGGCTCAACCACAAGATGGGTTACCGCGGTATCACCAACACGGTGCTGAACTTCGGTGAGGGCGCCTTTCGGCCCGGTGGTGAACCCGGGGCCGTCGGCTATCTAGTCGGAGAACCGCACCGTGGAATCGCCTACATGTTCCACATGATGAACGAGGCCCGACTGGGTGTGGGCATGGGCGCGATCGCCCTGGGTTATACCGGCTACCTGAAGTCGTTGCGGTATGCCGGTGCGCGGCCACAGGGGCGACCGCTTGCAAGCAGAGACTTCCTTGTGCCGCAAATCCCGATCATCGAGCACCCGGACGTCAAACGGATGCTGCTGGCGCAAAAATCCTACGTCGAGGGCGCCCTGGCGCTGGGCTTATATTGCGGCAGGCTCATCGACATTCAGAACACGGCGGAGTCGCCAGACGAACTCGAAAATGCCACCCTGCTGGTGGACATGCTGACGCCGATCGCCAAAAGCTGGCCATCGCAATGGTGTTTGGAGGCGAACAACCTCGCGATCCAAGTTCACGGCGGGTACGGCTATACCCGCGAGTACGACGTCGAGCAGCATTACCGTGACAATCGGCTCAACCCGATCCACGAGGGCACCAATGGAATCCAGAGTCTGGACCTGTTGGGCCGCAAGGTGACTCAGCGAAACGGTGCCGGCATGGTGGCGTTCAACGACGCGGTGGCTAACACTGTCGAGGCCGCCCAGGCCGTGGGCGGCGAACTTGCGAGTCCGGCGGCCCAGTTAGACGCGGTCAGCCGGCGCCTGATGGCGGTGACGACGGCGATGTTCGGATCCGGTGATATCGAGGTCGCGCTCGCCAACAGCGCAATCTACCTGGAGGTCTTCGGGCACATCGCCATCGCGTGGATGTGGCTGGAGCAGTTGCTGGCGGCGCATGGTCACAGCGGCGATTTCTACGACGGCAAACGGCACACCGCCCAGTTCTTCTTCCGTTACGAATTGCCCAGGACCGCACCGCAACTCGACCTGCTCGAAAGCCTGGACCGCACCACACTCGAGATGCGCCCCAGCTGGTTCTGACCGCCGCCCGGCGACGATGCAGGCCGCGAAGCGGCCGGAGGAGAAGCCGGGCACGCGCAATGTGATACACCGGGCGCCATGGCCGTTCCGCGAAGCCTGGCAGCGGTGGTGGGAGCTCGTCACGTCAGCGTCGATCCGGCAGTACTCGGCGGCCGCAGTGTCGACTACACCGGCCGGTATCGGGGTCGGGCCGGGGCGCTGGTGCGGCCCGGCACCGTCGATGAGGTGGCCGAGGTGCTGACGGTGTGCCGCGATGCCGGCACGAACGTCACGATCCAGGCCGGACGTACCTCGTTGGTCGCGGGGACCGTTCCCGAGTACGACGATGTGCTGCTGTCCACGGAGCGGCTGAACATCATCGGCGAGGTGGACACCAGCGAACGCCGCCTGACGGTCGGAGCGGGCGCCACACTAGCCGCGGTGCAACGCACCGCGGCCGCTGCCGGACTGGTGTTCGGTGTCGACCTCGCCGCACGCGACACCGCGACGGTCGGTGGCATGGCCGCAACCAACGCCGGCGGCCTGCGCACAGTGCGGTACGGCAACATGGGCGAACAGGTCGTGGGCCTCGACGTCGCGCTGCCCAACGGCTCGGTGCTGCGCCGACACTCCCACGTCCGGGCCGACAACACCGGTTACGACCTGCCGGCCCTGTTTGTCGGCGCCGAGGGGACGCTCGGTGTGATCACTGCACTCGATCTGCGGCTGCATCCCCACCCGTCGCATCGAGTAACCGCGGTGTGCGGCTTCGCCGACCTCGGCGCCGTCACCGACGCCGCGCGGTTGTTTCGTGACCTCGACGGGATCGCCGCGCTGGAACTTATCGACGGGCGCGCAGCCGCGCTGACCGGTGAGCATGCCGGCGTACCCGCGCCGGTGGCCGCTGATTGGTTGCTGCTGGTGGAGCTGGCCGGTGACCACGACCAGACCGAGCGGCTCGCCGCGGCGCTGAGCGACGTCGCGACCTGCGCGGAGCCCGCGGTCGGCATCGACCTGGCCGCCCAGCAACGGTTGTGGCGCGTTCGTGAGTCGCTTACCGAGGTGCTCGGCGTGTACGGGCCGCCCCTGAAATTCGACGTATCGCTACCGCTGGCCGTGGTTGACGGGTTCACCCGTGCTGCCGACACGGTGATTCACCGGCATGCACCCGAGGCGCTTCCGGTCCTGTTCGGGCACATTGCCGAGGGCAACTTGCACCTCAACGTGCTGCGCTGCGCGGCCGAGGCGGAACCCGACCTGTATGAGGCGATCATGGAGCTGATCGCGCAGTCCGGTGGAAACGTCAGCTCCGAACACGGGGTGGGCAGCCGAAAGCGCGCGTACCTCGGTATGTCGCGCGAGACTGCCGACATCGCGGCGATGCGGGCGGTGAAGACAGCTTTCGACCCGACCGGATACCTCAACGCCGCGGTGCTGTTCAGTACCGTCGAGTGATTCCGACCGCATGGCGCAACTGCGACAGAAACTGATCGGTGTCATCGCTTCGCACCAGGTAGTGACTGATCGCGACCCGGATCGCCGTCGATGCTTTCACCGCACCGCCGGGGCCGGGGAGCAGGCGTTGTAACCCTGCCCGCATTTGCGGCAGCACCTGGGAGAACTCTGCGATGACGTGCTCGGGCTCGACGTCCGCCATGCGCACACCTGAATAGGCGTTCTGGTAGTCGACGATGAACTGCAACGCGGCGTCGAGCTTGTCCACGCCTCTCATACCGACCGTCGCCTCGGCCAACCCGCTTTGGAAGGTCTGCCGTTCGTAGGCTGCGAACGCCGACAACAAGTCCTCTTTGGAGGCGAACCAGCGGTACAGCGTAGGACGCGAGACACCGGCTTGCGCCGCGACATCGGACAGGCTGAGTTTCCTCTTGCCGTTGCGGCTGACCACCTCGGCGGTGGCCGCCAGAATCCGTTGCTGTGTCGGCGTGTCCTGATCGTCGACCCACGTCCGATTCATGCCTGCACTGTAGGAATCTCTTCGTTTTGTCACAGGGTTTTCCGCCGTACCAAGTTTGGAAGCCCAGCACCGGAGCGGTGCCCGCCGGCCGTGTCGATCGTCGGGCCGTTACAACTCGTCGTCGAAGTGTCAAACATTATGTTGAGACCAGCACTTCGGTGAAAAGTCAGGGAAGGCGGGCAGATGCATTTCACCATCACCCACCCGATGCACACCCACCCCTACAATGCCGAACTGGTCAGCGGCGCAGGGATCGCGACGGTCGCCGCCGCGGCCGAAGCGGCCGGGTTTCAGGGCTTCGGCTTCACCGACCATCCGGCTCCGACGCAGCGGTGGCTGCAAGCCGGGGGGCATGACACCGTTGACCCGTTTGTGGCAATGGGCTTCGCTGCCGCCCGCACGATGACGCTGCGACTCGTGCCGAACATCGTGGTGCTGCCCTATCGAAACCCGTTCCTAGTAGCCAAGTCTGGCGCGACGCTCGACTTACTTTCTGGTGGCCGATTCACCCTCGCGGTCGGGGTTGGCTACCTCAAGCGGGAGTTTGCTGCCCTCGGCGTCAATTACGAGGAGCGCGTCGAGCTGTTCGACGAAGCCCTCGATGTGATCCGCGCAATCTGGACCACCGACGACGTCTCCTTCGAGGGCCGTCACTTCAGCGCGCACGGGATCACCGCACACCCGCGGCCCGTGACTGCGCCGCACCCACCGATCTGGATCGGGGGTAACACCGCGGCGGCCCGGCAGCGCGTAGCGGACAAGGGTGACGGCTGGTGTCCCTTTCCCGCGCCGGCCAGCCTCGCCCACACCGCAGGCACGGCGGCCATCGACTCGATCGAGCGACTGGGCGACACGGTATCCGACCTGCGCCGTCGGCTCGAGGACGCCGGCCGCGACTTGTCGCAGATAGACGTGGTGTTCACCAACTTCGACGGCGGCAGCCCGGCCCGCGACGATTTCAACGCCGACGCCTACCTGGCCGGTGCGGCGAAGCTGGCGAGTCTCGGCGTCAGCTGGCTGCAGGTGGGACTGCCGGGCGACAGTCTGGGGCACGCACTCGAAACGATCAACCGATTCGGAACGCTGGTGATCGGCACGGGTTGAGGGGCGGATTGCTGTACAAGGTGCGGCCCGGGTGCCACGCTCGCTGAGTGGCGACGGATGCTGGGCAGGTGCACTGGTCGGTCACCGACCTGCTGGAGTTGTTCGACGCGCATGCCAGCGGCCCGGACCGCTTCACCGCGGACACCGGCATCGCCGGTGACGACGAACGCCAGGTGGTGGAAGGCACCCAAGTGTTGGCGCAGGCGATCGTGGCGGTGGCCAAGCGCTTCCCGGGCAAGTCGGTGCGGTCGGCTCACGCTGTGTTCTCGCGTGCCGTGCTGACCGGTCCGGCTGTCGATCTCGTCATCGACGTGGTTCATGAAGGTCGCTCGACGGCCACCGCCATCGTCTCGGTGCAGCAGAACGGCCGGCGGTGCATCACCGTGACCGCGCTCGCCGATGTGCCGTCGACCGACGTCATCCGCCACCAGCTGTGCCGCCCCAACGTGAGTGGACCGGCCGACGCGAATCCGTCGCCGATGCCGATGACCGGCCGGGACGTGCGACTGGTCGACGTGGTCGACGTCAACAGCCCCGACGAAGTGGGGCCGCCGGAGCTTTATGCCTGGCTGCACTACGACCCGATCCCGGCCCGTGACGAGCTGGCTAAAGCGCTGGTCGCCTATTTCACCGGTCACCTCGGCATCTCGACCACCATGCGCGCCCACGAAGGCATCGGCACCAGTCAATCGCATCTGACCGTGTCCACCGCGCCGCTGACCGTGACGGTGAGCTTTCACGAACCGGTGGCATGGACGGGCTGGCTGCTCTACACCCACGAGAGCACCCAGGTGGGCGCGGGCATGTCCTATGTGCGCGGCGCGGTGCACACCGAAGAGGGTGAGCTGATCGCGTCGTTCAGTCAGGAGGCTCTGATCCGCCCACTGCGTACCAGTGACACTGCGATCAAAACCCAGGCACGGCTGTAGCAGTGCCTACTCCGGCAGATCGGCGAATACCTTGGCGCGGGTGGGGTCGAAACTGAAAAAGCCGGTGATCGGCGAGCTTTCGGGTGGGGGATCGGGATAGCTCCACGCCACATCGGGGACGACGGTGTCACCGACGACGGCAGACCAATACCGTGCCATCCCTTTGTAATTGCAATAGGTCGACGTGTCGGTCGGTCTTACGAGGTCGGTGCGCACATGCGCCGGATCGACGTAGAGGCGAGGTGGTAGCGCCGTTTCGAAGAGGACCGTGGTGTCGTCGGTGTCCACCACGATGGTGTCGGCAATGACCACCCGCAGCCGTCGCCTCGTGTGGCGGGCGTCGATCCGGTGATACGGGTTGGGCGGGTAATGCACAAGTTTCCGGCCCTCTTCCAGCCAGGTGTCGACCGCGCCCCACGGCACCTGCACAAAGCCCGGCGCCTCCAACACCGGGTGATAAGGAAGGCCGTCGACCTCGTCGACAGGGAACGCGTACGACAACGGGTAATCCCGCCGATGCACGAGCAGCGCACGCTCGGTGTCCAGCACCGCCCGTCCGCCCCGAATTGCTTGAACACGTCGGGGATGAGGTTCGATGTAAACCAGTTCGGGCGGCAACGGGGCCGAGAACCATCCGGCGGGATCACGGCTGAGCGGGCCGTGACCGGCGACCAGCGTCATAGTGCGCCACCACCTTCCTGTTCAGTTAGAGGAGGTTAGCCCGACCGCAGCGTCCTGGCCGGGTTTGCCGCTGAAACCAGCCGACGAGAGGATGCCCAGCATGCCGGGACCACTGGAAGGCATCAGAGTCGTAGAACTCGGGGTCTGGGTGGCCGGTCCGGCGACCGGGGGCATCCTCGCCGACTGGGGCGCCGACGTGGTCAAGATCGAGCCGCCGACCGGCGATCCTGGTCGCATGTTCGGCCGGATGCTGGGGCTCGACGTGGAGACCAGCCCGCCGTTTGAGATGGACAACCGGTCGAAGCGCAGCGTCGTCTTGGACCTGACCACTGATAGTGGCCGCGGCGCTGCTCTCGAATTGATCAGCGGGGCTGACGTTTTCGTGACGAACGTCCGCCCCGGCGCGTTGCAGCGCCTTGGCTGCGACTTCACATCGGTGGCTCCTGGGAATCTCCGTTTGGTCTACGGACTGATCACCGGCTACGGCGAAACCGGCCCGGACGCCGACCGGGCGGCTTACGACGTCGCGGCTTTCTGGTCGCGAGCCGGGGTGGCCCACCTGTTGACCCGACCCGGTGACACACCGCCGTTTCAGCGCGGCGGAATGGGCGACCACTCAGCCGGCATGACGCTGGCGGCGGCGATCTGTGCGGCGTTGGTCGCGCGGGACCGAACCGGTGCCGGGCAACTGGTGACCACCTCGTTGTATCGGCAGGGCGCCTATACCGTGAGCTTCGACCTGAATACCTTCCTGATGACGGGCCAGCCCATTGCCGTCGGGCAACGGGAGTCGATGGGCAACCCGTGCATGAACAACTACGCGGCGGCCGACGGTCGGCGGTTCTGGATCGTTGGGCTGCAGGGCGGCCGGCACTGGCCGCCGCTGTGCCGTGCCGTCAACCGCCCCGACTGGCTCACCGATCCGCGCTATGCAGATGCCAGGTCGCGGGCAGCCAACGCCGTGGCACTGATCGCCGAGCTGGACAAGATCTTCGCGACCAAGCCGCTCGCTGAATGGGCCGACATCTTCTCAGGAGAACCGGACTTCTTCTGGTCGCCGGTCAACACGATCGACGACGTGATCGCCGATGAGCAGTTCCACGCCGCCGGCGGCATTGTCGAGGTGCCGAGCGGAGCTGGGGTCGTGCCGATGGTCGCCACCCCGGCAGATTTTCACGGCACCCCGTGGGCGCCCCGGTCCACCGCACCGGAGCTCGGCGAGCACACCGATGAAGTACTCGCCGAGCTTCGTGCACGTCGAACCTGAATCGTGCGATGCGACAGGCCGATCCAGCGTCGTCAAGTTCACACTCGGCGGGGGCTTTTCAGAAGGTGATGAGTTGGCGCACCGCGCTGCCGTCGGCGAGGTAATCCATCGCGAGATTGATGTCGTCCAGGGTGATCGTCGAGGAAACCAGCGACTCCACCGGCAGCCGGCCCGAGCGCCACAGCTCGACGAACCGAGGGATGTCACGCGCCGGCACCGCTGAGCCCAGGTAGCTGCCGATCAGCGACCGGCCCTCGGCGACAAAACCCAACGGCGCCAAGCTGATCCGAGCGCCCGGCGGCGGAAGCCCCACTGTGATCGTCCGCCCGCCGGGTGCGGTCAGGCCGATCGCCGTTTGCAGGGCGGCGGGATGGCCGGCGGCCTCGACGACGACGGCGGCCTTGACGGCGGCGTCGGCAGCCGCCTGCGGGGTGTAGGTGTCGTGCGCCCCCAAAGCTGCTGCTGCTGTGAGCTTCTCGGGCAGTTGGTCGACCGCGATGACCCGGACGTCGTCCTGGGCCAGCGCGGTCATCACCGCCGCCATTCCGACCCCACCGAGGCCGATGACGGCGACCGTCTGACCGGGTTCCGGGCGGCCGACGTTGAGCACAGCGCCGCCGCCGGTCAGCACCGCGCAGCCGAGCAGCGCCGCCACCGGTGCAGGCACATCAGCGGGTACCGGCACCACACTGGCGCGGTGCACGACGGCATGGGTGGCGAATCCGGAGACGCCGAGGTGGTGGTAGACGGGGCGGTCACACCGGCTCAGCCGCATCCCGCCGCCCAGCAGCGTGCCGGCCGTATTGGCGGCGCTGCCCGGTTCGCACGGCGTCAGCCCGTCGGTCGCGCAGGCCGCGCAGTGACCGCAGCGCGGCAGAAAGGACATGACTAGCCGCTGGCCGACGGTCAGATCCGCGACGCCGTCACCGGTGCGTTCGACGACTCCGGCTGCCTCATGGCCGAGCAGCATCGGCGTCGGCCGGACCCGGTTGCCGTCGACCACCGACAAGTCGGAGTGGCACACCCCCGCCGCTTCGATACGGATCTGCACTTCCCCGGGGCCGGGCGGCGACAGATCAACGTCGGTGACCGTGAGCGGCCGGGATTCGGCGTAGGGCCGGGGCAATCCGATGCGCTCCAGCACTGCACCTCGGATTTCGGTCATGGTCGAATACAACCATGACGTCGGTTCCGCCCACACCCTCTTGCCTCACCAGCGGCGACTTCCCGGTGCTCTGGCCGGTGCTGACCCGGTGGGCCGACAACGACATGTTCGGCCATCTCAACAATGCGGTCTACTACCAACTCTTCGACACCGCGATCAACGGCTGGATCAACACAAACGTAGACATCGACCCGGTCACCACGGCGGCGCAGGGCATCGTCGCCGAGTCTGGATGCCGGTATTTCTCCGAACTGCATTTCCCGGAGCGGCTGTCCGTGGGGTTGGCGGTGACGCGGCTCGGGCGCACCAGCGCCACCTACCGGCTCGGGGTATTCCGGGTCGCCGAAGACGTGGCCGCCGATGAGCCCCAGGCCATCGCCGCGCTCGGCCACTGGGTGCACGTCTACGTCGACCGCACCACTCACAAACCGGCACCCATTCCGGAGGCCATTCGTTCGCTGCTGTCGACGGCCTGCGTCGACTGATCAGCGACGTATGCTCGGCCAATGCCGATCGTGAGCAAGACGGTCGAAGTAGCGGCCGGTGCCGCCTCGATCATGGCCATCGTCGCGGACTTCGAGTCGTACCCGCAGTGGAACCCAGAGATCAAAGGTCTTTGGGTGCTGGCCCGCTACGACGACGGACGGCCCAGCCAACTGCGGCTCGACGCGGTATACGAGGGTTTCAAAGGCACCTTCATTCAGGCGGTGTACTACCCGGGCGCCAACCAGATCCAGACCGTCATGCAGCAGGGCGATTTGTTCGCCAAGCAGGAGCAGTTGTTCAGCGTCGTCGACATCGGATCGACCAGCTTACTGACGGTCGACATGGACATCGAGCCGACCATGTCGGTGCCGAAGCTGATGGTGAAGAAGATCGCCAACGACGCGCTCGAGTACCTCGCTGACAACCTGAAACAGCGCGCGGAACAGCTGGCGGCAAGTAACTAAGCCTAATTGCCCGACTCCTCCTCATCGCGCTGCGCGCTCTGCATCGTCGGCGGGCTGGGCCTGACTGCCCGACTCCTCCTCATCGCGCTGCGCGCTCTGCATCGTCGTCGAGCTAGCCCCAGACGCCGCTTGCTCCCAGTCTCGTGCTGAGTCGACGCGCCCCATCGGTGAATTGCCATCTGGTCAGTTGCACCACGGCAGCAGTGTCGCGGCGGCGCAGCGCGTCGACCAACTGCCGGTGGTTGTCCACTGCCGCCGCGCCCCAGTCGGGGTCAGCGGCATACACCATGACAGGCAAGTAGCGCGCGGCCTGCAGCAAGAACCAAGCCAGCTTGATCCGTCCGCTGGCCTGGGTGAAGACCCGATGGAACGAGAACTCCACCGCCGCAATCGCTTCGGAATCACCGCGGGCGACAACCGCCGCCAGCGCTTCGGTGAGGTGGTCGAGTTCGTCGATTGCGTCGTCGGTGATGTTGCCGGTGGCCGAGGCCGCGAGCTGCTCGGCGATGGACGCCTGCAGCCAGAAGATGTCCTCGACGTCCTGGCGGGTCAACGGCATCACCACGTGGCCGCGATGCGGTTCCAGCTGGACCATGCCTTCACCGCTTAGCTTGAGCAACGCCTCGCGTACCGGCGTGATGCTCACCCCCAGCTGCGCGGCGGTCTCGTCGAGCCGGACGAACGTTCCCGGCCGCAATGTGCCCGACATGATCGCTGCACGGAGGTGAGCCGCAACCTCGTCGGACAACTGCGCTCGGCGCAACGGACGCCGGATGCGTGGTTGGACAGAACCGGGTGCGTTCACGGGACCTTTCGGGCCTTGTCTGGGCGCCGCCAAGGCCATAGTGTGACCAGACAACATCATCTTTTATCAAATATCAATGCTGCGCGAGCGCGGAACGAGGAAAGGATCCGACCCGTTGACCGCCCAGCCGGCACCGCCGCCGAGCAACCGTATCTGGCGCGGCGGCAAAATTGGGTCAACCAACTCGAGCGGCACGCGCTGATGCAGCCGCACGCGCCGGCGTTGCGATTCCTGGGGAGCACGATGACCTGGGGGCAGCTGCATGGCAGGGTCGCCGCGCTGGCCGGCGCGTTGAGCCGGCGCGGCGTCGGGTCCGGGGACCGGCTGATGATTCTGATGCTCAACCGCACCGAGTTCATGGAGTCGGTGCTGGCCGCGAACATGCTCGGCGCGATCGCTGTACCGGTGAACTTCCGGCTCACCCCGGCCGAGATCGCTTATCTGGTTCAGGACTGCGAAGCCCGCGTCATGATCACCGAAACGGTGCTGGCCAAGGTTGCGGCCGGCGTTCGCGACGTCGAACCCCTGCTGGGCACGATCATCGTGGCCGGGGCGGCAGGCGAAGACACAATGCTGGGCTATGAGGACTTGATCGACGGAGAACGGTGACCCACCGGAAGCGGTGGACATCCCGAACGATTCACCGGCGCTCATCGTGTACACCTCGGGCACTACCGGGCGGCCGAAGGGTGCGGTGTTAACGCATGCCAACCTCACCGGGCAGACCATGACGGGGCTCTACACCCACGGAGCCGACCTCAACAACGACATCGGTTTCATCGGCGTTCCGTTCTTCCACATCGCCGGAATCGGCAACATGCTCACTTCGATGTTGCTGGGCACCCCGACTGTGATCCATCCGCTCGGCGCATTCGACCCCGGGCACCTACTGGAGGTGCTGGCAGCGGAGAAGGTCACCGGCATCTTCCTGGTGCCCGCCCAGTGGCAGGCCGTCTGCGCCGCACAACGGTCCAATCCCCGCGACCTCAAGCTGCGGGTGATTTCCTGGGGGGCGGCGCCCGCATCCGACACGCTGCTGAGGCAGATGTCAGATACCTTTCCCGGCGCCCAGATATTGGCCGCGTTCGGTCAGACCGAGATGTCACCGGTCACCTGCACGCTGCTCGGCGACGACGCGATCGGGAAACGCGGTTCGGTCGGCAAGGTGATCCCTACCGTCTCAGCGCGCGTCGTCGACGAAGACATGAACGACGTACCCGTCGGCGAGATCGGCGAAATCGTCTATAGGGCACCGACTTTGATGAGCGGCTACTGGAACAACCCGGAGGCCACCGCGGAGGCGTTCGCCGGCGGCTGGTTCCATTCCGGCGACCTGGTTCGGATGGACGAGGACGGCTACGTGTGGGTAGTGGACCGCAAGAAGGACATGATCATCTCCGGTGGGGAGAACATCTACTGCGCCGAGGTGGAGAACGTGCTCGCCAGCCATCCCAGCATTGTGGAGGTCGCCGTCATCGGCCGGGCGCACGAGAAGTGGGGCGAGGTTCCGATCGCGGTTGCGGCCGTCGCGCAGGGCGAGTTACGGCTGGAAGACCTCGACGAGTTCCTCACGGAACGACTAGCCCGCTACAAGCATCCGAAGGGTCTGGAAATCGTCGACGCACTGCCGCGCAACCCGGCGGGCAAGGTCGTCAAGACCGAATTGCGCGCTCGCTACGCGGCCAAGCCGAAGCGCCCGAGCGGGCCCGAAAACGGCTGAGCAGCAGATCATCAAGGCACCCAACGCGGAATTGACGGTAACGATAATTTCACTGTGAGGTCTGCGGAGGTTCAAATTTGCGGATGCGGCTCCGGTCTACCGGACCATCGGGTACAGTCCTGTGGTCCCGCTCACTACCTGCGAGTAAGGAGTCGGGGGTCACGCATTAGGCCCGGCGAGGGAGGCGAAGTGCGACAGTTTCGGCCGTTGCGCCGCGGCACCGGTGGTTCCGTGGGGAGGGGGCGGCGGTGACGGAGTCAACGGATGTGGTGGGCATGTTCCGCGACCGAGTCCGATCTCCGCTGACGCTCGTCGGCGGCTTCTTCCGGATGTGCGTGCTGACCGGCAAATCGCTGTTCAAGTGGCCACCGCAGTGGAACGAAGTGATCGAGCAGTGCTGGTTCATCACGCGGGTCGCGTTTTTGCCGACGATCATGGTCTCGATCCCACTGACCGTGCTACTTATCTTCACCCTCAATATTCTGCTGAAGGAGGTCGGCGCCGCTGACCTCTCAGGCGCGGGCGCGGGAATTGGCGTGGTCACCCAACTCGGCCCGCTGGCAACGGTGCTCGTGGTGGCCGGCGCCGGGTCGACCGCCATCTGCGCCGATCTAGGTGCCCGCACGATTCGCGAGGAAATCGACGCGATGGAGGTGCTGGGCATCGACCCGATTTACCGCCTGGTGGTGCCCCGGGTGATCGCCGCGACCATCGTGTCCACTTTGCTCAACGGCTTGGTGATCACGGTCGGCCTGGTCGGTGGCTTTGTGTTCGGGGTGTATCTGCAGAACGTCTCGGGCGGGGCTTATCTGGCCACGCTGACCACACTTACCGGCCTGCCTGAAGTGATCATCGCCACCGTCAAGGCGGCGGTGTTCGGACTGATTGCCGGCCTGGTCGGTTGCTACCGCGGTCTCACCGTCGGCGGCGGCTCAAAAGGCTTGGGTACCGCCGTCAATGAGACCGTGGTGCTCTGTGTGGTGGCGCTGTATGCGGTCAACGTGATCCTGACCACCATCGGTGTGCGGTTCGGAACGGGCAAATAACATGTCGACTGCTGCCGTCCTGCGCTCGCGTTTTCCGCGGGCGACAGAAAATGTGCGCCGCTACGGCGGCGCCGCGGGGCGTGGATTCGAGAAGGCCGGCGAGCTGTCCTGGTTCGCGGTGGAGAGCGTTGCCAACATTCCGCACGCGATACGCGAATACCGCAAAGAGACGGTGCGCCTGATCGCCCAAATCGGCATGGGCACCGGTGCCATGGCCGTCGTGGGCGGCACCGTCGCGATCGTCGGCTTTGTGACGCTCTCCGGGAGCTCGCTGGTCGCCATCCAGGGTTACTCCTCGCTGGGCAATATCGGCCTGGAAACCTTCACCGGGTTCCTCTCCGCGTTCGTCAACGTCCGCCTTGCCGCCCCGGTCGTCACCGGCGTTTCGCTTGCGGCCACGGTCGGCGCCGGCGCGACCGCCGAACTGGGCGCGATGCGGATCGCCGAGGAGGTTGATGCGCTGGAAGTGATGGGTGTCAAATCAATTTCGTATCTGGCATCCACTCGCATCATCGCCGGGCTGGTGGTCATCATCCCGCTCTACGCGATGGCGATGATCGCGACTTTCCTGTCCCCTCAGGTGACCACCACGTTGTTGTACGGCCAGTCGCACGGCACCTACGAACATTACTTCCGGACCTTCTTGCGTCCCGAGGATGTGTTCTGGTCGTTCGGGGAGGTCATCGTCATGGCCGCGATCATTATGATCACCCACTGCTACTACGGTTACAACGCCAGTGGCGGCCCGGTCGGCGTGGGCGAGGGCGTCGGCCGATCGATGCGCTTCTCGCTGGTTTCTGTTGAGCTCGTCATCCTGCTGGCCGAGTTGGCGCTCTACGGCGTCAACCCGAACTTTGCCCTCACGGTGTAGCCGCCATGACGTATCCGGAAGGCAAAGAAAACAAAATCAGCAGTCCGCCGTTCAAGCTGGTGGGTGTCGGGCTGCTGGTGATCTTCGCGATCATCCTTGCCTTGGTATTTCTGCAGTTCCGGGGAGATTTCACGGCGAAGACCAAGTTGCAGATGTTATCGACGCGGGCTGGCCTGGTGATGGACCCCGGATCGAAGGTCACCTACAACGGGGTTGAGATCGGCAAGGTCGGCGAGATCACCGAGGTGACGCGGGATGGCAAGCCCGCAGCTTTGTTCACCTTGGAGATTACCGAGAAGTACCTCAAGCGCTCGCGGAGCTTTTGTGGCGCTTCGGGTGGATCGTCTCAAGGCTGTTACCTTATTCCGGCCAATGTGAACGTCGAGATCAAGGCGACCACCCTCTTCGGTGGCAAGTATGTGTCGCTCACCACCCCGAAAAACCCTTCGCCTCAGCCCATTTCACCGAAAAAGGAGATCGACGCCAGGAACCTGCGGACATGCCCGCCGCCCCCCGGGTCCGCCGGAGCCATGAAGCCCGACTGCGTGACGACCGAGATCAACACGGTGTTCCAGACCATCAGCTCGATCGCAGAGAAGGTCGATCCGGTCAAACTGAACATGACACTGGGCGCCGCGGCACAGGCGTTGAATGGTCTGGGCGACAAGTTTGGTCAATCAATCGTCAACGCCAACGCGGTCCTCGACGACGTCAACCCTCAGCAGCCGCAGGTTCGTCACGACATTCAGCAGTTCGCAGCTCTTGCCGACACCTTCGGTAACTCCGCGCCGGACTTTTTCGACTTCCTCAGTAATGCAGTGATCACCGCTCGCACACTCAATCGACAGCAGGACGATCTGGATGCAGCGTTGATGGCGGCCGTCGGATTCGGCAACACCGGTGGTGATCTCATCGAGCGCGGTGGGCCGTATCTGGTGCGGGGTGCCGCCGATCTGGTGCCCACCGCCCAGCTGCTCGACGAATACAGCCCTGAGCTTTACTGCACCATCCGCAATTACCACGACGTCGAACCAAAGGTCGCCGCATTCACGGGCGGCAGCAACGGCTACTCGCTGCGGACCGAGTCCGAGCTGCTGTCCGGGGCAGGACTGCTTTTGAATCCTGCTTTCGCTTTGGGCAGCCTCTTTTTCCCAGCATTGTTGGCAGCCTCACCGGCCGGTCTGATCAACGGGGCGCCCAATCCCTATATTTATCCGGACAACCTGCCGCGGATCAACACCAAGGGCGGACCCGCTGGTGCGCCCGGCTGCTGGCAGCCGATCACCCGCGACTTCTGGCCGGCGCCGTATCTGGTGATGGACAGCGGCAACAGCGTCGCGCCCTACAACCACTTGGAAGTCGGTTCGCCCTACGCGATTGAATACGTCTGGGGCCGTCAGGTAGGGGATAACACGATCAACCCATGAGCAACAAAGGCACTATCGTCAAGCTCGCCATCTTCGGAGTGGTGCTGGTGTTCTTCACCGTCGCCATCATCGTGGTGTTCGGCCAAATTCGCTTCGACCGGACGAACAGTTACACCGCGGAGTTCACCAATGTGAGCGGCCTGCGGGAAGGCCAGTTCGTTCGCGCCTCCGGAGTGGAGATCGGCAAAGTCAAAAGCATTGAGCTGATCGACGATAACCATCGAGCACAGGTCAAGTTCGACATCGACCGCTCAGTACCGCTGTATCAGTCGACGACCGCGCAGATCCGTTACCTCGACCTGATCGGCAACCGTTACCTGGAACTCAAACGCGGCCAAGGTCAGGGTGCAGACAAAGTGTTACCGCCGGGCGGGTCCATCCCGCTGGCCCACACGGCACCGGCACTGGATCTCGACGCGCTGATCGGTGGTTTCCAACCGCTGTTTCAGGCGCTGGATCCGAAGAAGGTCAACAACATCGCCTCGGCCATCATCACCGTCTTCCAGGGACAGGGCGGAACCATCAACGACATCCTCGACCAGACCGCGCAACTGACCTCCACCATCGCCGAACGCGACCAGGCGATCGGTCAGGTCATCAAGAACTTGAATATCGTGCTGGACACCACGGTTCGGCATCGCAAGCAGTTCGACCAAACCGTCGACAACTTCGAGAAACTGGTCACCGGCCTGGCGAACCATTCGGACAGCCTCGCGGCAGACGTCGCAGACATCAGCAACGGCACCGGCGCGGTCGCTGACTTGTTGGCCGATAACCAAGCCCTGCTGCACAAGACACTGAATTACCTTGAGGCCGTCCAGCAACCGATCATCGACCAGCGCGACCTGTACAGCGACCAGCTGCACAGGACGCCGATCGCATTGGACAAGATCGGGCGTGGGATCGGCAGCTACGGCGACTTCGTGAACTTTTATTCCTGCGACATCACGCTCAAGTTCAACGGACTTCAGCCTGGTGGTCCGGTCCGCACGGTGCGGCTCTTCCAGCAGCCAACGGGTAGGTGCACGCCGCAATGAGAACGCTGGAACCGCCCAACCGGATGCGGATCGGGCTCATGGGCTTAGCGGTCGTGGTGATGGTCATTGCCTTCGGGCAGACCATGACCAGTGTGCCGATGTTGTTCGCTTCAGCTGCCTATTACGGGCAGTTCACCGACACCGGTGGGATGAACAAAGGCGACAAGGTGCGAATCGCCGGCTTGAATGTCGGTGTCATACAAGCGATCAAGATCGAAAACGACCACATCGTGATGAAGTTCACGACCGGCGGCAAGCCCATCGGCAGCGAGAGCCGGCTGACGATCCGCACCGACACCCTACTGGGCAAAAGAGTTCTCGAGATCGAGCCCCGTGGCACTAAAATGCTACACCCCAACGCAACACTGCAAGTGGGCCAAAGCACCCAGCCATATCAGCTCTACCAAGCCGTCTTCGACGTCACCAACGCGGCCTCCGGCTGGGACATCGACACGGTCAAGCAGTCGCTGAACGTGCTAGCGCAGACCATTGACCAGACTTACCCGCACTTGAGTCCGGCGCTGGAGGGAGTGGCCAGGTTCGCCGACACCATCGGCAAGCGCGACGAAGAGGTCAAACATCTACTCGCGCAAGCCAACCAAGTCGCCAGTGTGCTGGGTAACCGCAGTGAACAGATTGATCGGCTGCTGGTCAACACCAAGACTCTGCTGGCCGCTATGAACGCCCGGGGACAGGCCATTGACGCGCTGCTGGGCAACATCGCCAACTTCTCGGCCCAGGTGAAAACGCTGATAAACGACAACCCCAACATCAATCACGTGTTGGAGCAGTTGCGTACGGTCAGCGACCTGCTCAACGAGCGCAAGCAGGATTTGGCCGACGGCATCACCCGGGGCGCCCGCAACGTGGTACAACTCGGGGAAACCATTGCGTCGGGCCCGTACTTCAAGGTGCAGATAGCCAACTTGCTGCCGTATCAACTCCTGCAGCCCTACGTCGATGCGGCGTTCAGGAAACGCGGTATCGACCCGGAGCAGTTCTACCGCAATGCCGGGCTGCCGGAATTCCGGTTCCCCGACCCGAACGGAACCCGGTTCCCCAATGGCGCGCCGCCGCCGGCCCCGCCGGTGCTGGAGGGCACTCCGGATCATCCGGGTCCGGCTGTTGCGCCGGGATCGCCGTGTTCGTTCACTCCGCCTGCCGACGGCTTGCCGCGACCGGGCAACCCGCTGCCGTGCGGGGGCACCGACCAGAATCTGGGACCCTTCGGTCCGTTGGCGGGACCGCTCCTCGGGGTGCCGGACATCAGGACGTCGCCGCCGAACCTCGGCGGTTTGCCCCCGACACCCGGTATCCCGATCGCCGGGCGCCCGGGTGAGCCGGCACCGGACCTGCCGGGCACACCGGTGCCGCTGCCGCCGAACGCGCCGCCGGGATCGCGTACGGAGAATTTGGCGCCAGCCGGTCCCGCAGCGCCGCCGTCAACGTTTGCGCCCGGGTACCCGGCGAATCCGCCGGCGCCGCCCGGGTCGGGGGCGCAGGTGCCCGCTCCGTTGATCACCCCCGGCGGCAGTGGTGGCAGCGGCGCGGGAGGAGGTAGCCAGAATTGAGCACTATCTTCGATATCCACAACCTGCGGCTCCCGAAGCTGTCACGGGGAGCGATGATCATCGGAACGGTGATTATCGTGCTGGCTCTGGTTGCGGCGCTCGTCGGCTGGCGGCTTTACCAGAAGCTGGCCAACAACACCGTCATCGCCTACTTCCCCGCGACCAACGCGTTCTACGCCGGGGACAAGGTTCAGATCATGGGCTTCCGGGTGGGTGAGGTCGACAAGATCGAGCCGGCCGGCGACAAGATGAAGGTGACGTTTCACTACGCGAACAAGTACAAGGTCCCGGCCGACGCCTCGGCGGTGATCCTCAACCCCACCCTGGTGGCATCCCGAACCCTTCAGCTGGAGCCGCCGTACAAGGGTGGTCCGGTGCTGTCGAACAACGCGGTGATCCCGATCGAGCGCACCCAGGTGCCGACCGAGTTCGACCAGCTGCGCGACAGCATCTCCAACATCATCTCCAAGCTGGGCCCCACACCGGCGCAGCCCAAGGGACCGTTCGGCGATGTCATCGAGTCGTTCGCCGACGGGCTGGCCGGCAAAGGCGAACAAATCAACACCACCTTTGACAGCTTGTCGCGGGCGTTGACCGCGCTCAACGAGGGCCGGGGCGACTTCTTCGCGGTGGTGCGCAGCCTGGCATTGTTCGTCGACGCGCTGCACCAGGACGATAAACAGTTCGTCGCACTGAACCAGAACCTGTCGCAGTTCACCGACCGGTTGACCCGCTCCGACCATGATCTTGCCGGTGCGCTACAGCAGTTCGACAGCCTGCTCTCCACGGTGCGGCCGTTCTTCGCCAAGAACCGCGAAGTGCTGACCCACGACATCAACAATCTGAGCGACGTGACCACCACGCTGGTCCAACCCACCTCGTTGGACGGGCTGGAAACCCTTCTGCACGCCGCGCCCACGGGAGCCGCGAACATCAACACGATTTACCACCCGTCGCACGGCGCCATCGTCGCCATTCCGGCGATCACGAACTTCGCGAATCCGATGCAGTTCATCTGCAGCTCGATCCAGGCAGGCAGCCGGGCCGGCTACCAAGAGTCCGCCGAGCTCTGCGCGCAATACCTCGCACCGATTCTCGACGCGATCAAGTTCAACTACTTGCCGTTCGGCCTGAACCTGTTCAGCACCGCCGAGACGACACCCAAGGAGATCGCCTACTCCGAGCCGCGCCTGCAGCCGCCGAATGGGTACAAGGACACCACCGTCCCGGGCATCTGGGTTCCGGACACCCCGACGTCGCATAAGAACACTCAACCGGGCTGGATCACCGCGCCGGGTATGCAAGGCGTGAAGGTGGACCCGATTACCGCGGGGCTGCTGACCCCCGAATCCTTGGCCGAACTCATGGGCGGCCCGGACATCCAGCCGGTGCAATCCAACCTGCAGACCCCGCCGGGCTACCCGAATGCGTACGACGAGAATCCCTCGCCGGTCATCGGCCAAAACCCGCCGCAGGTGCCCATACCGCCACCGCCGCCGGGTCCGGAGGTGCGTCCGGGACCGGTCGCACCGACGCCTGCACGTGATGTGCCGGCACCGGCGCCCGCGGGGCCACCGCTGCCCGCTGAGATGGGTACGGGCCAGTGAGGCGGGCAGGGGGCGCTGCCAGCATGAAGCGCACGATCAACCGGCGGGCACTGGCTGGCACGGTGAGGGCGATTTCGCTGCTTCGCCACCGGGCCTGGCAGGGGCTGGTCCTGTCGGTAGTGGCGTTGGTGCTGAGCTCGTGCGGCTGGCGCGGTATCTCCAACGTGTCGATTCCCGGCGGCCCAGGCAACAAGTCCGGCTCCTACACGGTTTACGTGCAAATGCCGGACACGTTGGCGATCAACGGTAACAGCCGGGTCCAGGTGGCGGATGTCTACGTCGGAACGATCAAAGGGATCCAGCTCAAAAATTGGGTCGCCACGCTGACGCTGGGTTTGGACAAGAGTGTCAAGCTACCGAAAAATGCCATCGCCAAGATCGGCCAGACCAGTCTGCTGGGTTCCCAGCATGTGGAGTTGGCGGAACCTCCGAATCCGTCCTCGCAGCTGCTGAAGGACGGCGACACCATTCCGTTGAAGAACTCGTCGGCGTTTCCCACCACTGAACAAACCTTGGCCAGTCTTGCGCTGATCTTGCGCGGCGGCGGTATCCCAAACCTCGAGGTGCTGCAGAACGAGGTCAACAATGTCGTCGCCGGCCGAGGCGATCAGATCAAGGCTTTCCTCGGAAAATTGGACACCTTCACCCGCCAGGTCAACGATCAGCGCGATGACATCAACCACGCCATCGATTCCACCAACCGGCTGCTGGCCTATGTGGGTGGCCGCGCCGACGTCATCGACCGGGTGCTGACCGACGTACCGCCGTTGATCAAACATCTCGCGGACAAGCGTTATCAAGATCTTTTGATCAACGCAGGCGATTCATTGGGCCGGATCACCGGCGCAGCCGGGCAGTACTTCGGGGAGGTGCGCGGCAGCCTGCATACCGACCTACAGGCGCTTCAGTGCCCGCTGCGAGAGCTTGGTCGTGCCTCGCCCGATCTGCTCGGCGCGCTGAAATTGATCCTCACGCAGCCGTTCGATGTTGACACCGCTCCGCAGGTTTTCCGGGGCGACTACTTCAACATTTCGATCATGCTCGACGTGACCTACAGTGCCGACGACAACGCGTTTTTAACCGGCACCGGACTTTCCGGTGCGCTGCGTGCGCTCGAGCAATCCTTTGGCCGCGATCCTGAAACGATGATTCCGGACGTGCGCTACACGCCCAACCCGAACGACGCGCCCGGCGGACCGTTGGTCGAACGAGCGGACAGGAACTGCTGATGAGCAAATTCGTCCGTCGGCAGCTGATCTTGTTCGTCGCCATGTCGGTGATCGCTGTGCTCGTGCTGGGCGTGTACTACCTGCAGGTCCCGACACTATTCAACATCGGCCGGTACGACTTGAAGGCCGAATTGCCGGCGTCGGGAGGCTTGTACAAGACGGCGAACGTGACCTTCCGCGGAGTCACGATCGGCAAGGTCACCGACGTCCAGCCGACCGAGCAGGGCGCCCAGGCGATAATGAGTATCGACAGCCGTTACAAGATTCCGGTCGATGCGATCGCCAACGTGCATTCCGTTTCGGCCGTCGGTGAGCAGTATGTCGATCTGGTGTCGCCGGGCAATCCGCGCAAAAACTTTTCGCCCGGATCGACCATCCATAAGGCCACGGTGCCCGCTGAGATAGGGCCGTTGCTAGACGCCGCGAACCGGGGTCTGGCGGTCCTGCCCAAAGACAAGATCAGCACGCTGCTCGACGAGACGGCGCAGTCCGTTGGCGGCCTAGGACCCGCACTGCAACGGCTGGTGGACGCCACCCAAGCGATCGTCGGGGACTTCAGGACCAATATTCACGATGTCAACGACGTCATCGAGAATTCCGCACCCGTGCTGGACAGCCAAGTCAACTCTGGTAACGCGATCGAGCGCTGGGCCCGTAACTTGAACAGCTTGGCCGCGCAGACGGCGCAAAACGACGGGCACGTACAGAGCATCCTGTCCCAGGCGGCACCGACCGCCGATCAGGTCACCGCGGCGTTCGGTGACGTGCGGGAGTCGCTGCCACAGACGTTGGCCAATCTCGCGATCATCATCGAGATGCTCAAGCGCTACCACAACGGGATCGAACAGTTCGTGGTGTTCCTGCCGCAAGGCGCGTCGATCGCGGAGACGGTAGGCGCGCCCTACCCCAACCTGGCTGCGCTCGACGTGGCGACGACGATCAATCAGCCCCCGCCGTGCCTGACCGGCTTCATTCCGGCATCGGAGTGGCGCTCGCCGGCGGATACCCGGGATATGCCGGTGCCGAACGGGCTGTACTGCAAGATTCCCAAGGACACCCCCGCCAACGGCGTGCGCGGGGCGCGCAACTTTCCGTGCGTCGACGTCCCGGGAAAGCGGGCCGCAACGCCGAGGGAGTGCCGAGACCCCAAACCGTACGTTCCGTTGGGCACCAACCCTTGGTACGGCGATCCCAACCAGCTCAAGAACTGTCCAGCACCGGGTGCTCGATGCGATCAGCCGATCACGCCGGGCATAGTCGAGCAGGCGCCCTCGATCAATACCGGTCTCAACCCGGCGCCCGCCGACCAAGTGCCGGGCACGCCGCCGCCGAAAAACGATCCGCTGCAGCGGCCGGGATCGGGTAGCGTGCAGTGCAACGGCCAGCAGCCCAACCCCTGCCTCTACACTCCGGGCGGTCCGCCCACGGCAATCTACAGTCCGCAAAGCGGTGAACTGATAGGGCCGGACGGCGTCAAGTATTCGGTCCAGAACTCAAGCAACACAGGAGACGACGGATGGAAGGAGATGCTGGCGCCGAGCGCCGGCTGAACCTCACCGATGCCGACGACTCGTCGCGTTCGGAGGTGACGCCCGAGGATTCGAAGAAATCCGAGGGCGGAGCCGACCAGACCAGCACCGAGGTGACGCCCGAGGATTCGAAGAAATCCGAGGGCGGAGCCGACCAGACCAGCACCGAGGTGACGCCCGAGGATTCGGAGAAATCCGAGGGCGGAGCCGACCAGACCACACGAGGTGACGCCCGAGGATTCGGAGAAATCCGAGGGCGGAGCCGACCAGACCAGCACCGAGATAGCGCCCGAGTCTGACGCTGAGCCGGAAGCTGAGCTCGAGGACGCCGAAGGGAACGAGGACGACGCGACAGTTGTCGCCGAGCCAATTCCGTCGCGGCTGGGTCGAGGCTGGTTGATCGCCATCACGGCGGTCCTGGTCCTGTTGGCCGGCGGTGGCGTCTTCGGCGGCTATTTCGCACTGCGCTACCACCTGGATAGCCAGGACATCGCGCGTAACGACATGGCGGCGATGCAGGCCGCCAAGGACTGTGTCGCGGCGACGCAGGCGCCGGACACGACTGCCATGGCCAATGCTGCGCGGCGAATCATCGAATGCTCCACCGGAGATTTCGGTGCGCAGGCCGCGCTGTACAGCGGCATGCTCGCCGAGGCCTATCAAGCCGCCAATGCTCGTGTTCAAGTGTCGGATATGCGCGCGGCGGTGGAGCGCAACAACGCCGACGGTTCCATCGACGTCCTGGTCGCGCTACGCACCAAGGTGACCAACTCAGCGGTCCAAGACCAAGAACAGGGTTATCGACTGCGGGTGACGATGTCACGCGCGGACAATCAGTACAAGATTTCCAAGCTTGACCAGGTGGCGAAGTGACGGCGGTGGTCGAGGAGACCGAGACCACGCCAACCGTTCGGGATGCTTCACCAAGCAGCCCGGCCGCGCCGTGGCATCTGCGCGCTTGGGCCATCGTCGTCGATGTGGTGCCCGGTGTCGCCGTTGTGGCGACGATGGCACTGGTCTTCTTGACGGTGTCGCTACGAGGCGGGTGGGGGTGGGTGTGCGCCGTCGTCGCAGGACTTGTCATTCTGCTGATGTTGGCGAACCGGCTGCTGCTGCCGAGCATGATCGGTTGGAGCCTGGGCCGCGCCATTGTCGGCATCGCAGTGGTCCGCCCAGACGGGGATCCTGTCGGGCCGTGGCGCCTGCTATTCCGGGATCTGGCCCACTTGCTGGACACAGCGTCGGTGTTGGTGGGTTGGCTTTGGCCGCTGTGGGACAAGCGCCGGCGCACCTTCGCTGATCTACTGCTGCGGACCGAGGTGCGGTTCGTCGAGCAACGAGCGCCGCTGCAGCGCGTACGACTGTTCACCGCGGTCGTGGTGCTGGGAGCGGCTGTGCTGTGTTTGGGCGGTACGGCTATCTCTGCTCTGGTGTACCGGCATCAGCGGGCGGTTGAACAAGCGGGTGATCAGGTTACGGCGCAAGGCCCCAAGATGGTCGTAGAGATCCTTTCCTATGATCCGAAAACCGTGCACGACGATTTCGCGCACGCGCAGTCGCTGACCACCGACAAATACCGCCCGCAGTTAGTCAAGCAACAGGAAGCAGTGCAGAAGCACCCCGTCCTCAATCAGTACTTCGTAGTCAACGACGCGATTCTGGAACCCGCGACGCCGGATCGCGTGTCGATGCTGTTGTTCCTGCGGGGTGAACGCGGCCTACCGCCCGAGCAGCGCTACATCACCGCAACCGTTCGGGTGAGCTTCGCCAAAGGTGCCGACGCCCGCTGGCGGGTGGACGATCTGACCGTATTGACGAAACCGACACCGGCTGCGGGCGGAAAATGAGCCCGCGTCGCAAATTTCAACCCGACGAGCAGCCCCTGCTGGTGACTCGGACAGTACAGTCGCAGCGCGGGCTGAGGTGGCGGCCCCGATTTCGAAGGCCACCGCGCTTGACGGGATTACCGTTGCTCACCACAGTCGCTGCAGTGTTGATGGCGGCCGCGATCACCGTTTGTGCCCTGATGCTGGATTCGCACCTCCGCAGCGATTCGGCAGCTGAGAAAAACCGCGCTGTACGGAGCTACGTGTCATGGTTCATGACGGAGTTCACCTCGGTCGATCCGTTTCACGCCAATGACTACATGAAGCGGATACTGGCCGAAGCGACAGGCGATTTCGCGAAGCAATACAACGACAAAGCGAACGAGATCCTGATTGAGATCGCCAGGGGAGACCCAACCACCGGTATCATCCTCGACGCCGGCGTGGAGCGGTGGAATGACGACGGTAGCGCCAACGTGCTGGTGGCCACCGAAGTCACTTTGAAGTCCCCGGACGGCAAGCAGACTTTCAATAACACCGATCGTTGGGTGGCAACGGCTCAGCAGGAAGGGAGCGCGTGGAAGATCAGCAACCTGTCGCAGGTGATCTGACCGAAGGCCGTGACGACGAAGCCCGGGCCGATTCCGCCGTCGAAACCGAAGCTGTCGAAACCAGCCCTGCCATGCCGGGAAAAACTGATTCCGGATACCAGCCGAAACGCCGGCACTCGTTCGGAAGGCGGCGGGTCAGCACCGACCGGACCGCGGCTTCGCTTCCAGACTCTGCCGCTCGGGAAGACGCCGGTGAGGTGACCACAGAAACGGCCCAGGATCGTGGCGATGAGGCTGCGGGACCCCCCGTCGACGGTGACACCGCGCACCTACCGGTGGAGACCGGTGACGAGGCCGCCCGTGAACCGGCTGACGCTGCAGAGGAACCGGCGATCGAACCCGTCGGCGACACCGAACCGGCCGGCACCGACGAAGCTGAACCGAACGCCCAAGCGATGCGCGTCAGAAAGCAGGCAGGTAAGTGGAGTGCGGCCGCGGTTCTCACTGCGGCCACGTTGTTCGTCGGTTCGGCGGCGTTCGCGGGCGCGGCGGTGCAGACGTACGTGGCGGATCGCGTGGCCGTCGTCACCAAGCAGAACGTTGCGCGAACCGCAGCCAACGCAATCACGACGCTCTGGAGCTACACGCCGGAGAATCTGGACAAACTCGGCGACCGCGCGGCGACCTATCTCAGCGGCGATTTCGAAGCCCAGTATCGCAAGTTCGTCGATGCTCTCGTCGCGCCCAACAAGCAGGCTCAGATCAGCAACAGCACGGTCGTCACCGGCGCGGCTGTCGAATCGCTCGAGGGTCCGAACGCGGTAGCCATGGTGTACACCAACACCACGTCGACAAGCCCCGTGACGAAAAACATTCCGGCGCTGCGATACCTGTCTTACCGGCTGTTCATGAAGCGTGACCATGCACGGTGGCTGGTCACCCGTATGACCACTATCACCTCGCTGGACCTGACGCCGCAGCTGTAGGGGCGCGGTTGTAGCGGTGAGCTTACTGATCTTCCGGTTCGGCCCGAGACCACCGGTCTAGTTGAACGCCAACCAGCCTGGCAGGGCGCGCTCATGAGCGTCGCAGAGAACCTGACGAGTGTCGCAAGACCCTTGCGGCGCCCCGGCGCCGGTCCACATGCCGCCGCTGTCGCGGCGCAACACGATCGCCGAGGAGCTGCCGCCGTCGAGCAGCACCGCGGTGTCGCTGCCCAAGGCGCGGAACAGGTCTTGAATGTTGTCGGGCGTGTAGTTGCCGCCCTGGAAAACGTACATTTCGTCCTTCGGCTTCGAGTAGGCCAGCGCGGTGCGCGCCGCGCTGGGCCCGCCGTCGTTCAGCTGGCCGGTGTTGCCCGGAGACATCAACCCAAGTCCGCTGACCGCGACGAATCGGGCCCCTTTGTCGACCAATCCTTGAATCACCGGCGCAGCGACGTCGAAGTCGGTGCCGTTCTTGCCGCCTGGTGGCCACACCACAGACGGCGCACCACTGCTAGGCAAGATCATCGTTGCCAGTGGCAGCCAGTGATCGTCACCCCCGGACAGTCCCTGTTTGCCCGCGTAGGCAACGGTGCCCGTGACCGCCTGATTGGCCCGTCCCTGTCCGCGGGTGTTGTCGACATAGGCACCGAGGGGTGACGAACAGCCCGTCGACTTCCACGAGCCGCGCTGCTGGCCGCGGATGTCGAAGAAATTGGCGTTGATCGCGATGGTCGGTTGACCCAGCATCTGCCAGGCCTGCACCGGGGAGTAGATCTCCGACGCTTGCAGCATCCCGTCGCCGGTGCGCGCTTTCATCCGCTCACATCGGGCCTGAGAACCGGTGTGGCTGTCCACCAGCAAGTGCGGCGTAAGTCGTTGCGACGCTGCCTTGATGACCATCAGATGCCCGCCGTTGTTCATCTCGTACCAGTTGCCGCCGGCATTGAGCAGCGGCATGGGATGGCCGGCTCCGAAGTTGTAGACCAGATATGAGCCCTTCGTCGCGGCGATGGCGTCTGCCAGCATGTCGGCGGCCGCAGCGCCAGCGACAGCCTGCCCGGTGCCGGTCGCCAGCAGGGCAGATACCGCTGCGCCGGCGATTGTGCGACGCCATGCGACGGCAAGACTTGGCACGGTCGCCCCTTCGCAGCGGATGAATACCAAGAATAAGCATCAGCCTCATAAACAACACTGTCAACTTTGATAACAGCGATGTGACGCTTCGGCTGAAAATGAATCACGTTCCGCCGCTTGAGCTTTGCTGACACCAGCAAGTGAATTGACTATGCGTCAGCGTCAGCCGTGGAAGGTGGCGTCGCCTCGAGTGTGCTGGGCGCCTGCAGGTGGTTCGTCCCGTCGGCCGTCGACGTCGTCTCTGCCATCGGCGAAATGCGGTGATAACCGTGGCGGTCGTAGAGACGAGTGACGATGCCGCCCAACAAGAGTCCGATGACCAAGCCGACGGTTGTCAGCATCAGCGATTGACTCAGACCGGCATCGGCTCGGCCATCGAGATAGAGCAACGCCCGAGCGCCCAGAAACACTTGGTGCATTGGTTCGAATTTGGCCAGCCAGGTGAAGAACGGCGGCGCGGCCTGAAGCGGGACTGTGGCCCCCGCGGACGGTAGCCCGAGGATGACGAAGATCAACATACTCACCAGCAGGCCCATAGTGCCCAGCACCGCGATCAGCGAGCTGGAGGTGACACCGACCGCGACGATCGCGAAGACGCCGTACAGCCACAGCTGCACTCCGTGCTGAATAGGCATGCCCAGCGCATGGGCTATCGCCATATAAACGGCGGAAGTCAGCACGGCGAGGATCACCATCACAGCCCATTTGATCAGTAGGGTGCGAAAGCGAGAGATTTTCACTTGGGCGGCAAATCGGTACACCGGTCCGAATTCAGCAGGTACGTAACCGAGCATCGAGTCCACCAGAGTGCTGACAACTATGCTGCCGGTGAAGCCTGCCAGCAACAGCAATAGCGAGTAGTAGAACGCGGACAGGCCGTTGCCGGTGCCGTCGGGCAGTGGATTGTGGGCCCCGGTCTTGATCTCGATCGGGTTGGTGAGGACCAACGATACGGCGCCGGCTATCGGCGCCCCCCTGGTCTGAGCGGCCACTTGTGCGGAAAGTTGGTCTCCCACTTTATGGTTAGCGACAAGCATCGCCTCGGTGAGCGCCTGGCTGGCGATGCTGGCGCCCAGCGTGCCGGCCCGCGGGTTGGTGGTGACTGTGATGATCGGGCGATCGGCGTCTCCCGGGTTCATCGCACCTGCAGGTAATAAGGCCAGCGTCGCGGAAAGATCTGGTGGGATCGCCACCGCGCCATATATCTGGGCGTTGTTCAACTGGTGCACCGCCTCCTCCCGCGTGAGCAGGCGAAGGTCGAATTTGTTGCGATCGAGACCGGACTTCATACCGTCGACGATCTGGCCGCCCACCGGACCGGCATCTTCGTTCACCACCGCGATCGGAAATCGGTGCAGGCTGGCGGCCGGTCTGAGGATGCCGCCCAGGTACAGCGCGGCCAGCGCTGACATCAGCAGCAAGGTGATGACGATCGGCGCCAGCCAGAACCGCACGGTTCGGGTTGCTCTGGGGTCGGGGGCGGCGTGGCGTGCGTGCGGATGGGACATCAGGCCTCCTCTGTCGCCCCACCTTATGTTCGAAGGCCGGTGCCCGACTTCGAGTCAGCAAACTTCGTGCCGGTGACGCAGAGGAAATGGAATGTCGCCGAACGCGATCCGATTGACTGCGCTAGCGAGAAACCCGGCGCCGCGTCACCAGCTTGACGATGGCCAGCAAGATCACCGCGCCTAACAGGCACGTCAGGAACGAGAACCACCGGCCGCCGTGGGCCACGTCGACACCAAAGCCACGCAGCAGGAATCCGCCGATCAGTCCACCGACGATGCCCACCACGATGTTCAAAACGACACCCATCTGGGCGTCAGTTCTCATGATCTTGCTGCCGATCCAGCCAGCCAGACCGCCGATGATGATCCAGCCGATGATTCCCAAGGTGAGCATGATGCCGTCCTTTCCGAAGGTGAGCGGGCCGCTGGTTGCCTCTGGTCAGCGAAAGCAAGTCGACACGGCCAGTGCCTGCAGGTATGCCCGGTCCAGGGTCTCGGTAATCGCCCACCACGTGGCGACGGCCAATCTTCAGCCGCCGAGCGCGGTTTGCATCTCCCACGCCAGGATCTCCGCGGGTTCGGCGGCCGTGACCCGCTGTCCGTCGAAATCGGTGAAGCGGACGGCGTCGCCTTCTGCCAGCACGCCATTGCCATCGAACCTGACCCGGCCGCGTGCCACGAACAGGTGTAGATACGGTGCTGGAGGCAAGTCGGCGGCCGCACCGGTTTGTAGCCGGGTACCGTGCAGCGCGGCGTGGCGGTTGTGCAGGGTGATCGCCGCGTCGCGACCAGGAATCCCCGAGGCGATGGTCACCAGGTTGCCGGCCAGCTTATCCTCGTCGATGTCCTGCTGCTGGTAACCCGGCGAGATACCGGATTCATCGGGCGTGACCCACATTTGCACGAAGTGCACCGGCTCGGTGGCCGAGTCGTTCTTCTCCGAATGCAGGATGCCACTACCAGCCGACATGCGTTGCGCAAGGCCGGGATAAATCACACCATCGTTCCCGAGGGAATCTTGATGCGTCAGTGATCCCGACAGCACCCACGTCACAATTTCCATGTCTCGGTGCGGGTGGCGGTGAAACCCGCTGCGCGGCTTTACGATGTCGTCGTTGTTCACCAGCAGCAGACCGTGATGGGTGTTGGTCGGGTCGTAGTGATCGCCGAAAGAAAACGAGTGGCGGGAATTCAGCCAAGGCGTCCTGGAAACTGCTCGATCGGCCGCACGCCGGACTTCTATCGTGGCACCCACGATGTCACGCTACCTCGGTTGTCAGCAGTTGCTGCGCTCGCGCCAACGCATCGTCGAGTTCGGCGAGCGTCAGCGCGCCGGCGTGCGCCAGATGCAGTTCGATCTGGTATTCCGGTTGGCCGTTGCGTCCGAATATCGGGAGCACCACGAATTCTGCTGCTCCGAGCCGACTTTCGAGATCGTGGGTAACCGACTGCAGGGTGACCATGGTCAACAGCGTGCTGAGCTGGCGGGTCAGCTGCTCGGTCGGGGTGAACGACGCCAGCACGTCGGTGAGCCGGGCGTGTAGTGACGCGTGGGCATCGTCGAACCGCCAGGCGCCGTAGCCGCGGTGCCGGATGTCGGCGAGCACACGGCGGTGCTCGCTGATATCGGCGTGGGTCAAGCGGGGTCTGACCCGCTGCAGCCACCCCTCGATCGCCGTGTCGTCGCGCCATGCCATTGCCACCAGCCCGAACGGCGGGTCGATCGGGAAGCGCTGGCCGACCGCATGTTCGCCCTCGGCACCGTGCCCGACCGCGTCAACGGTGCTCAGGTGCCGGTCGCCGATCTTTGACATGGAGCATCCGGCGGACAATGTGGTGTGCAGGAACGCCAACGCCTGCCGGCCGCGGTCGAGCAGTGGGAATTGCGCTCGTAGACCGTGCACCAGGCCGAATAACCCGCTGCCGAGAAGGTAACGGCGATCCTGGCGCCGCGAGACCCAGCCGCACTGTTCCATCTCGGCGAGCAGCAATGCGCAGGTCGATGTGGTGATGCCACAGATTCTCGCCACTTCGGCTGAGGTCCGGCCGTCGGCCGAAGCGGCAAGCGCGGTAAGGACTTTCATCACTCGGCGGGTGGGTGGCGACTTAACTATCGCTGAGGCACCGCTCTGCGCCGTTGACGAATCAGGAACGCCATCCATAGCATCACTCCAAATAGTCAAATTGCAATCCTACTATTAGGAGCAAATGTGGTGAAGGTGGCGGTGTGGGGCCCAGGCTCGATGGGGCTGATTGCGCTACGGGCGGTGATCGATCACCCCGATCTGCATTTGGTCGACGTGGTGGTGCACAGCGATGCCAAGGCAGGCTGTGACGCGGGTGAACTCTGCGGTATCGAGCCGGTCGGTGTGGCGGCCACCCGGAACCCAGCCGCTCTGCTCGCCGGCGCCGCCGATGTTGTGGTGTACGCCGCCGCGGCCAATTTGCGGCCACTGGAGGCGGTCGAGGACATGGCGTCGATCCTGCGAGCCGGAAAGAACGTGGTGTCCTGTTCGGTGGTGCCGTTGGTGTTTCCCGACGCCGTCGACGCTGCCTTCACGGAGCCACTGCACACGGCCGCGTTGGAAGGCGACGCGTCGTTCTTCACCACCGGAATTGATACCGGTTTCGCCAACGACGTGTTGCCTCTTGCCCTCTCGGGTGTTTCACGAGTCATCGACACCGTCCGGGTGACGGAGATGTTCAACTATGCGACTTATCCGGACGAGGCCGCGGTATATGAGATCCTCGGGTTCGGCAAGCCCCCGGAATTCACCGCGGTGGCGGCCATGCCTGGGGTGTTCACCTTCGGTTGGGGTCCGGTGCTGCGTCAGCTGGCGAGCGGTCTGGGTGCGCGAATCGACCACATCGACGAAAGTGTCGATCGCATTGCCGCTGACGTATCGTTCGACACCCCAACCGGGCACATCGCCGCGGGCACGATGGCCGCGATGCGGTCGACCCTGACCGGGTTTGTCGGCGACAAACCGACTTTCGTCGTCGATCATGTCACCCGGATGCGCGACGACATCGCGCCCGAGTGGCCGCAACCGCATATCTCCATCGCCCCGCGTGACTTGGGCTTCGGTGCGGCATCGGGCCAAGGCGTATACCGGGTCGAGATCGAGGGTTCGCCCAGCATCCGGTGCGAGCTGGAGCTGGCCGACGACCACGACCACGATTTAGGTGCCCGCATCGCCGGTGCAGCCAGAATGGTCAACGCCATACCGGCGGTCTGTGCGGCGCCGGCCGGTCTGCTGTCGGCGCTGGATCTTCCGCTGATCACCGGAGCGGGCCTGGTGCGGCCGGTGCCGGGGCCGCCGCCGGACAGCAGGTTGTTCTCAGCGTCGGTGCGGCACGACTAAACCGGTCAAAGGCGTTCCGGCAGGCCAAATTTCGAGAACAATGTGGGGTCGAAAAAGGCGACCACGTGGGATAGCCCGCCGGGTGTCATGTCGATCACCTGCAGATGGAACGGAAGATGCTGGTCGCCGTCGCGCATGTACATCGCCGCCGCCGTCTGGCCATTGGCGATCAGCGGAACCAAGCGTATGTCGCCGGGCGCTTGCGCAGGACATTGCCGGAGCACCAGGGTGGCAATCGCCTGCCGACCCTGATACCAGCCGACGTAGGGCGGCATCTCCCAAACAGCCTCACTGATGAACATTTCGGCCAGCCGGTCGATGTCGTAGGCCTCGAACGCCGCAATGTAGCGGCTCAGCCTGTCCCGGGCGTCCGGGGAGTCCGGCGCGGCCAGCCGGTCCTCGAGGCTGGGCGCCACCGCCTCCAACTGTGCCCGCGCCCGTTGCAGCAGGCTGTTGACTGCGGCCGTGCTGGTCCCGATCGCCATGGCCACCTCGGCGGCCTTCCACTGCAGCACCTCGCGGAGCAGCAGCACCGCGCGCTGCCGCGGTGACAGGTGCTGAAGCGCAGCAACGAACGCCAGCCGCACCGACTCGCGGGACTCGACGGCGTTCGCGGGGTCGGCGGACGGCTGGGGCAGTGGCTCAAGCCACGGCACTTCGGTCTGCTGTACCAGCTCAGCGTTCGGGTCGGAGCTGGGAGCACCCAACCCGCTGGGCAACGGGCGACGTCTGCGGCCCTCTAGAGCGGTCAAACAAGCGTTCGTTGCGATGCGGTGCAGCCAGGTTCGCACAGACGACTGGCCCGCGAACTGGTTGTAGGCCTTCCAGGCTCGTAGATAGACGTCCTGCACCACGTCTTCGGCGTCGTGCAGGGACCCGGTCATCCGATAGCAATGGGCGAGCAGTTCGCGCCGGTAAGGCTCCGCCTGCGCGGAGAAATCACCGTCAACGCCCTCGGCAAGCAAGCTCACCTGAAAAAGACTACGCAACTTCATATGACACGGCTGCTGCCGGACGACGGGCATCGCGGGCAGCCGCGGCGAGGAATCCTGGCCGAATGCGTCTACGCTGCCTTGATGACCACCACCCGCAGCGAGCGGACTTTCGATGGGATCGGCGGGGTGCGCATCATCTACGACGTGTGGACACCGCCTTCCGCGCCGCGGGCTGTGGTGGTTCTGTCACACGGGCTGGGTGAGCACGCCCGCCGCTACGATCACGTCGCGCAGCGCTTCGGCGAAGCTGGGCTGGTCACCTATGCGCTCGACCATCGCGGCCACGGCCGATCGGGTGGAAAAAGGGTGTTGCTCAAGGACATCTCCGAATACACCGGGGACTACGACACCCTCGTCGGCATCTCGGCCAAGGACTATCCCGGATGCAAACGCATCCTGCTCGGCCACAGCATGGGTGGCGGGATCGTCTTCGCGTACGGCGTGGAGCGGCCCGATAACTATGACCTGATGGTGCTGTCCGGACCGGCGGTGGCCGCCCAGCAGGCGGTGTCGCCGTTACTGGTGTTCGCCGCCAAGATCCTCGGGGTCGCCGCACCGGGATTGCCGGTGCAGGAGCTCGACTCGAACGCGATATCGCGCGACCCTGCGGTGGTGGCCGCCTACAACAGCGACCCGCTGGTGCACCACGGGAAGGTGCCTGCCGGGATCGCCCGTGCCCTGCTGCTGGTCGGTGAGACGATGCCGCAGCGAGCTCCCGCGCTGACCGCTCCGCTGCTGGTCGTGCACGGCTCGAAAGACCGGCTGACCGGGGTCGAAGGCAGTCGCAAGCTAGTTGAGGTGGTGGGCTCGTCGGACGTTGAGCTCAAGGAGTATGGCGCCTTATATCACGAGGTCTTCAACGAGCCGGAGCGCGCTCAGGTGCTCGACGACGTGGTCTCGTGGATCAATTCGCGACTGTGAACAACGCTGCCGTCCGGGTGGTCGGCGCCGGCACGCCGGACCGGGATGTCGTGGCTGTCCCGTAGTTTTGGCGCTATGAGCGACGACAAGATGCTGGCGAGAATCGCCGCCCTGCTGCGGCAGGCCGAAGGCACCGACAACGCCCATGAAGCCGAGGCGTTCATGGCGGCGGCGCAACGGCTGGCCACCGCGACCTCGATCGACCTGGCGGTAGCCCGGGCGCATACGGCCGAACGCACCGCTGCGCAAACGCCCGTCCAGCGCACCATCACGATCGGAACGGCCGGCACCAGAGGTCTGCGGACCTACGTCCAGTTGTTCGTGATGATCGCCTCGGCCAACGATGTGCGCTGTGACGTGGCGTCGAACTCCACGTTCGTGTATGCCTACGGGTTCACCGAGGACATCGATGCCAGCCACGCCTTGTACGCCAGCTTGGTGGTTCAGATGGTGCGGACCTCGGATTCCTACATCACCTCGGGTGCGCACCGACCGACACCGACCATCACCGCGCGGCTCAACTTTCAGCTCGCGTTCGGCGCCCGGATCGGTCAGCGGTTGATCGAGGCGCGCGACCAAACCCGCCGGGAAGTGCAGAAGGACCGCGGCCGCGCGCCGGGAACTGCTATTGCGCTGCGGGACAAGGACATCGAGCTGCATGACTACTACCGCAGCGCGTCGAGGGCGCGGGGCACCTGGCAGGCTCACCGCGCATCGGCGGGGTACTCGTCGGCGGCGCGACGTGCGGGGGACCGGGCCGGTAAGCGGGCTCGGCTGGGAAACAGTCCGGAACTGTCGTCGGCGCGGTCCGCGCTGAACCGGTGACTGCCGCGGGCTCGTCTGCTCGGGATACGCAGCGCGCCAAGGTCTACGCGGCTGAGGACTTCGTCCGTACGATGTTTGACCGGGCCGCCGAGCACGGCACGCAGGTCATCGAATTCTTTGGTACCCAGCTGACGCTGCCGCCGGAGGGACGGTTCGCCTCGCTGCCCACGGTGCAGCGCTATGTGGATGACGTGATGTCACTGCCTGCGGTGCGCCGGCGCTGGCCGGCGGCGCCGCCGTTGACGGTCCGGGCGCGGCGCGCGGCAACCGCCGCGCATTACGAGCATCGCGACGGTATCGGGGTGATCGCCGTGCCCGACCGCGACACCGCGGACTGGGCGATGCGTGAGCTAGTGGTACTGCACGAGATGGCACACCACTTGAGCACCGCTCAGCCTGCGCATGGTCCAGAATTCGTGGCGACGATGTGCACTTTGGCCGAGCTGGTGATGGGCCCAGAGCTGGGGCATGTGCTGCGGGTGGTTTACGCCAAAGAAGGCGCCCGCTGATGAATGCGGGCGAGAGCGAAGCCGACATCCGCGCACGCGAAGTAGAGGCGCAGCTGACCGATGACGAGCGGTTCTCGCTGCTGGTCAGTGTCATGGGCAAGAGCGAGCTCTTGCCGTTTCGGGATGAGCGGTTTCCACCGGATGTGCCCGGCAGTGCGGGTTACGTGCCCGGCATTCCGCGACTCGGAGTGCAGGCGCTGCGGATGACCGATGCCAGCCTGGGTGTCACCAACCCCGGCTACCGGCCTGGTGACACCGCCACCGCGTTCCCGGCCGGGCTGGCGCTGGCCGCCAGTTTCAATCCCGAGCTGGCCCGCGGGTCCGGTGCCGCGATCGGGCGTGAAGCGCGCAGCCGAGGATTCAATGTATTACTGGGCGGCGGGATGAATCTCGCACGCGATCCTCGCAACGGTCGCAACTTCGAATATCTCTCCGAAGACCCGCTATTGAGCGCCACGATGGCCGCAGAATCGATCCGGGGGATCCAAGAGCAAGGTGTGATCTCGACGGTCAAGCATTATTCGTTGAATTGCAATGAGAACAACCGAAACTGGCTTGACGCCGTCATCGACCCGGACGCTCACCGCGAGTCGGATTTGCTGGCGTTCGAGATCGCCATTGAACGCGCGCAACCCGGCGCTGTGATGACCGCGTACAACAAGGTCAACGGTGACTACGCCAGCGCAAACGAGGTACTGCTCAACGACGTCTTGAAAGTCGCGTGGCGATACCCAGGGTGGGTGATGTCGGACTGGGGTGCGACACCTTGCTGGGAGTGTGCACTCAAAGGCCTCGACCAGGAATCCGGCGCGCAGATCGACGCTATCCTCTGGCAGGCCGAGGCGTTCACCGACCGGCTGCGCGCGGCTCACGCCGACGGCACGCTTCCCGCGCAGCGGCTGTCGGATATGGTGCGTCGGATCCTGCGCTCGATGTTCGCGGTCGGGATCGACCGGTGGGACGGTCTGCCCGCGCCAGATATGGCTTTGCACGACATTCTTGCGCTGGACATCGCCCGACAGGGCATAGTGCTGCTGCAAAACCGCGGATTGCTGCCGCTGTCAGCTGAGTCATCGGCACGGGTGGCTGTCATCGGCGGCCACTCGAATGTCGGGGTGCCGACGGGGTGCGGGTCGAGTGCTGTCGTTCCGCCCGGGGGATATGCGGCCGTAGTCCCGATCGGGGCGGCCGGCTTGGCGGGCATCGGCCGCAATCTGTACCTGCTTCCGAGTAGCCCGCTCAACGAGCTGCGAAAGTTGCTGCCGCAGAGCTGGATCGAGTTCGACCCTGGCATCAGCCCCGCGGAGGCAGCTTTGGCGGCCCGACGAGCCGACATTGTGATCGTGTTCGCGGTACGCGTCGAAGGGGAAGGCTTGGACAGCGTGGACCTAGCGCTGCCGTGGGGACAGGATGCCGTGATATCCGCTGTCGCTCAAGCTAACCCGAACACGGTCGTCGTCCTGGAAACCGGCAACCCGGTAGCGATGCCGTGGCAGGACTCGGTGAACGCAATCGTACAAGCGTGGTATCCGGGTCAGGCCGGCGGTCGGGCCATCGCAGAGGTCATCACCGGGCACGTCAACCCATCGGGGCGGCTGCCGGTGAGCTTTCCGGTCGACCTGACTCAGACACCGCGGCCGGAGCTATCCGGGCTGGCTGCCCCGTGGGGAACGCCGACCACCATCCACTACTCCGAAGGAGCGGACGTCGGCTACCGGTGGTTCGCCCGACAGTCGCGCAGCCCCCTGTTCGCGTTCGGACACGGCTTGTCGTACACCAGGTTCGAATACCGGGATTTGATGGCGACCGGGGGCGAAAGCGTGACCGCCAGCTTCACGGTGCTCAACACCGGCGACCGGGCCGGTGCCGACATCCCGCAATTGTATTTGACCGCACGTCCGCATCAGCAACTGCTGCGATTGCTGGGATTTGAACGGGTGGAGTTGGAACCAGGTGAATCTCGCCAGGTGAGCATAGAGGCTGATCCGCGGCTGCTCGCGAGCTACGACGGCAGTGCGGGCAGCTGGCGAATCGACGGCGGCGCCTACACGGTGGCGGTAGGCGCTTCGGCGGTGGAGCACAAACTGACGGCTCAGGTCGAGCTGACTAATCGCACGTTCGGACGCTGACCCTCGCTACTGGGCTGCACCTGACGAGTTCGCTACTCTGCGGCGACCAACTCATCTCCGCACGTGCACCGATACGCTTGGCTCTCGTCGGCGCAGTGACATGGGACCTCGACGCGAACCCGGCAGCCGCAGCCATCGTGGCCGCAAGTCAGCAGAATTCCGGTCTCGTAATTGCTCATGGTGAACCTATCTGTCGTCGGGCTATGCCGATAGGAGCATATACCCCCTACGGGTATGCCGTAAAGAGGGAGGCGGGCTCGAACCTCCGGCGGCCCGCGGCGCGTTGCCCCCGGGCCGCGGGGCTAGCGTGGGAGAGATGAGCCAGCAACCCACTGCCCGCGACGTCGACGCGTTTCTGGACGGCACCGTGGTCGGAGACGATCCCGCACTGTCGGCCGCTTTGGAAGCCAGCAGTTCGGCCGGCTTACCGTCGATCGCGGTATCGGCGCAACAGGGCAAGTTCCTGTCGCTGCTGGCCGGTGCAATCCGCGCGCGTCGCATCTTGGAGATCGGCACGCTCGGCGGCTTCAGCACCATTTGGCTGGCCCGCGGGGTGGGGCCGGAGGGCCAGGTGGTGACGCTGGAATACGAGCCCAAACATGCCGAGGTAGCGCGGGCCAACCTGCAGCGAGCCGGTGTCGGTAAGCAGGTGCAGGTGATCGTCGGAGCGGCCTTGGAAACGTTGCCCACCGTGACCGGTGGTCCTTTTGATCTGGTGTTCATCGATGCCGACAAAGAGAACTACCCCTCGTACTTGGAGTGGGCGGTGCAGCTGAGCCATCCGGGCTCGGTCATAGTGGCTGACAATGTGATTCGTGAGGGGAAGGTGTTGTCGCCGGAGCCTGAGGACGGTGCGGCACAGGCGGTCCGCCGAACGCTCGAGATAATGGGTGCGCACCCGAAGCTCGACACCGTTGTCCTTCAGACGGTCGGGGCCAAAACGTGGGACGGCTTCGCCCTGGCGTTGGTCAAGTAGCTGGCGCGACCGTGCGCAGAATGCCGATGCTGCCTGGCGTGTCGCGTGCAAACACGCACGCTCCCGCCGGGAAAAGGGGAGCTAGCTGCAGACCGCGCCGATCGCGGCCGAGCCCACCAGCTTGACGTACTTGGCCAGTACCCCGGTGGTGTAACGCGGCGGTAGCGGAGTGAAATCGGCACGGCGAGCAAGAAACTCGTCGTCGTCTACCAATACCTCTAGGCTCGCGTTGGCGACGTCGAGCCGAATCCGGTCACCGTCTCGCAGCAACGCGATCGGACCGCCATCGGCCGCCTCGGGAGCAACGTGTCCCACACACAAGCCGGTCGTGCCTCCCGAGAACCGGCCGTCGGTCAGCAGCAGCACGTCCTTGCCCAGGCCGGCGCCCTTGATAGCGCCGGTGATCGCCAGCATTTCCCGCATCCCGGGCCCGCCTTTAGGCCCTTCGTAGCGGATGACGACGGCGTCGCCGCCGGTGATAGTGCCATCTTGCAGGGCATCCAATGCCGCCCGTTCCCGGTCGAAGACCCTTGCGGTGCCCTCGAACACATCAGAGTCGAAGCCAGCCGTCTTGACCACTGCACCTTCGGGCGCCAGCGAACCGCGCAGAATCGTGATTCCCCCGGTCGGATGAATTGGGTTGTCCAGGCCCCGCAGCACCTTGCCGTCGGGGTCCGGCGGTGCGATGTGCGCGACGTTTTCTGCCATCGTGCGACCGGTGACCGTCAAACAGTCCCCATGCAGCAGACCGGCATCCAGCAGCGCCTTCATGATCACCGGCACGCCGCCGATCCGGTCCACGTCCAACATGACATGCCGGCCGAACGGCTTGACGTCGGCCAGGTGCGGCACCTGCGCACCTATCCGCCGGAAATCGGCGAGCGACAGCTCGACGTTGGCCTCATAGGCAATCGCCAACAAGTGCAACACTGCGTTGGTCGAGCCACCGAAGGCCATCACGACCGCAATCGCGTTCTCGAAAGCCTCCTTGGTGAGGATGTCGCGGGCGGTGATGCCGCGGCGCAACAACTCCACCACGGCCTGGCCGCTGCGGCGCGCGAACCCGTCGCGTCGGCGGTCGGTTGCCGGCGGTGCAGCACTGCCGGGCAGCGACATTCCCAGTGCCTCTGCGGCGCTGGCCATGGTGTTGGCGGTGTACATGCCGCCGCAAGCCCCTTCGCCGGGGCAAATAGCCCGCTCGATCGCGTCGACGTCTTCCCTTGGCATCAGCCCGCGGGCGCACGCTCCGACCGCCTCGAACGCGTCGATGATGGTGACGTCGCGTTCGGTGCCGTCCGAGAGTTTCGCTCGCCCCGGCAGAATCGAGCCCGCGTACAGGAAAACCGCCGCCAGGTCGAGGCGCGCGGCGGCCATCAGCATCCCGGGCAACGACTTGTCACAGCCCGCCAGCAGTACTGAACCGTCGAGCCGCTCGGCTTGCATGACGGTTTCGACGCTGTCGGCGATCACCTCGCGGGACACCAGCGAGAAGTGCATGCCTTCGTGGCCCATCGAAATGCCGTCGGACACCGAGATCGTGCCGAACTCCAGCGGGTAACCGCCCGCCGCGAACACGCCTTCCTTGACCGACTTGGCGAGCCGGTCCAGTGACAGGTTGCACGGGGTGATCTCGTTCCATGACGACGCCACCCCGATCTGCGGCTTGGCGAAGTCCTCGTCGTCCATACCTACCGCGCGCAGCATTCCACGGGCGGCGGCCTTCTCCAGGCCGTCAGTGACGTCGCGGCTGCGAGGCTTGAGGTCGAAGGGCGGCGACTGCGCCTCCGTCGAGGGAAAGTCAGCGGTCTGGGCCATCATCCAAGTATGCTCGCGGCGTTATGCCTGCCCAAACCATACCCTATACCCCAACGGGGTATAGGGTATGACGTATCCTGGCGGCGTGAAAGCTTGTATCGGCCGAGCCGCGGTGGTCCTGACGGCCCTCATTGCCGCCATGGCGCTCGCCGCCTGTAGCAGCTCGTCGACGCAGGATAAGGCGAGCAGCCACAACCGTGCAGATGTGGTGTTCGCCACCCACATGATCCCCCACCATCAGCAGGGCGCCGACCTGTCGGCGATGGTGCCGGCTCATTCCACCAACGCCGACCTGACGAAGCTCGCAGCCAGCATCGCCAGCACCCAGATGTCGGAGATCAAATCGCTGGCGAACCTGGTGACACAGTGGAGCACCCAGTCCGACGCTGACACCCGCGGACCCGCCGACACCGCCATGACCGGGATGGTCAGCCAGGCCACCATGACGAAGCTGGGAACGCTGACGGGCCCCGATTTCGACAAGTTGTGGCTGCAGTCGATGATCAGTCACCATCAGGGAGCAATCGAGATGGCCAAGACCGAGGCCAGCGGCGGCAACAACCCGGATGCCATCGCGATGGCCAACAAGATGGCCAGCGCGCAGCAGGCTGAGGTCGATCAGATGACGAAGATGCTGGGAGGCTAGATGGCATCGACACGCGGCTACTCGTCGCAGAAGGACAACTACGCCAAGCGGCTGCGACGGATCGAAGGCCAGGTTCGCGGCATCGCACGCATGATCGACGAGGACAACTACTGCATCGACGTCCTCACTCAGATCAGCGCCGTCAACAGCGCTCTGCGCTCGGTGGCATTGAATCTTCTCGACGAGCACCTCGGCCATTGTGTGAGCCGCGCGGTCGCCCAGGGCGGCGACGACGGCGACGCGAAACTGGCCGAAGCCTCAGCAGCGATCGCGCGACTCGTCCGCTCCTGATCACCCGGATACCGGCCAGACCATGGTTGAGTGGTCGGCGTGGGCGCAATGCGCACGCACGGAGCCCCGCGGCCGACTCGGCCGCCGGGCACTGCTGCCCCGGTGATCTCCGCAGCCAGCCAGCCTGGGTGTAACGGACCATGGACGCCGCGAGTCGCGGCACAATTGGCGGTGCTGGCCGGGGCGGCGCTGACCTACGTGACCGCGGAGATCCTGCCGGTGGGCGCCCTGCCGGCGATTTCACGCGACCTGCACGTCAGTGTCCCGCTGGTTGGCACGCTGCTGGCGTGGTACGCGCTGGTCGCGGCGGTGACGACGGTTCCGCTGGTGCGCTGGACCGCCCACTGGCCACGGCGCCGCACTCTGCTGCTCGCCCTGATCTGCTTGACGGTCTCGCAGCTGATCTCCGCGATGGCGCCGAACTTTCAAGTGCTGGCGGCCGGCCGCGTGCTGTGCGCGGTCACCCACGGCCTGCTGTTGTCGATTCTCGCACCGATCGCCACCAGACTCGTGCCGGCCAGCCATTCCGGACGAGCGACCACGGTCGTCTACCTCGGCATCGGGTTGGCGGTGGTGGTCGGCAGCCCGTTGACCGCGGCGATAAGTTTGCTCTGGGGCTGGCGGGCGGCAGTCGCGACGATCACCGCAGCCGCTGCGCTCATCACCCTGGCGGCCCGAGTGACGCTGCCGGCGATGGCGCTGACAGACGAGCAGCTCGCCACCGTCGGGCGCAGGGCGCGCCATCATCGCAACCGCCCACTGGTCACGATCAGTCTGGTCACCCTCGTCGCGGTCGTCGGCCACTACATCTCATACACCTACATCGTCGTCATCATCCGGGACGTGGTCGGGCTGCGCGGGCCGAATCTTGCCTGGTTGCTGGCCGCTTACGGCTTCGCCGGCCTGGGCGCCATGCCGCTGGTGGCCTGGCCGCTCGACCGTCGGCCCCGGATCGCGGTGATCAGTTGCACGTCGGCGTTATGGGTCACGTTCGCCGTGCTGACAGTGCTCGCGTTCGGTCACGGGCCGACCGCGGTCAGTGCGCTGCTCGGAATCGGTGTAATCACACTGTGGGGCGCGGCCGCCAACGGGGTGTCGCCGATGCTGCAGGCTGCGGCGATGCGCGCGGGCGGCAAGGATCCTGACGGAGCCTCAGGGCTTTACATGGCGGTGTTCCAGGTTGGTATCACGGCCGGGTCACTAGCCGGCGGGCTGCTTTACGAGCGCAGCGTGACCGCGATGCTGGCGGCCTCAGCGGTGCTGATGGGTGTTGCGCTGGCGGTCATGACAACCAACAAGACCATTTTCGACGTGCCCGCGGTGGGCAGCTGACGGTAACGATCGCTGCCACGTCTCGGATAAACACAGCAGGTCGGCGGCGTAGTTCGGGGCGTGATAGGGCCGGCCGGAGCGCCCGGCCCGTCAACTGATCCAGGGCGTTATGCCACACTGGGTTGAGACTTGACTGGAGGTATGCAGATGTCGCGATCGACGGGGGGCACGCTTCTCGCCGCTCTCAGTACGGCCGGATTGGCCCTGGTCCTCACGCTCGGAGCGGGCCCGGCCTGGGCCGATCCGGACGAGCCGCCGCCGCCCGGTGATCCAACGGCCGTCGACGCCGGTCCGCCTCCGGCGCCTGACGCCGGACCTCTGCCGGCCCAGGACGTCCCACCCCCGTCGGCCACCGACCCCCCGGCCGGACCGCTGCCCGCCGACCCGTTGGCGTCGCAACCGGGCGTGCCGGGCGCACAGCCAGCCGTGGCCGGAGACGCTGCCGGACAGAATCCGCAGCCGTTCGTCGGCGAACCGCCGTTCGTGCCGCCCTCGTTCAACCCGGTCAACGGCTCGACGGTGGGTGTCGCCCAGCCGATCATCATCAACTTTGCGCGACCCATCGCCGACCAGGGGATGGCCGAGCAAGCGATCCACATCTCGTCGACCCCAGCCGTGCCCGGCAAGTTCTACTGGCTGACCCCGACCCAGATACGCTGGCGCCCGATCAACTTCTGGCCCGCACACACCGCCGTGCACGTGGACGCCGCGGGCACGATGGCGGACTTCAGGACCGGAGACACCCTGCTCGCCACGGCCGACGACGCCACCCATCAGATGACGATCACGCGTAACGGCACCGTGGAGAAGACCTTCCCAATGTCGATGGGTATGGCGGCCGGCGGCCACCAGACGCCGAACGGCACCTATTACGTGCTTGACAAGAAGCCTTCGGTGGTGATGGATTCCTCGACCTATGGGGTGCCGGTCAACTCAGCCTACGGCTACAAGGTGACCGTCAACGACGCCGTCCGGTTCGACAACAGCGGCGATTACGTCCACAGCGCGCCGTGGTCGGTCGCCGATCAGGGCAAACGCGACGTCAGCCACGGGTGCATCAACATCAGCCCGACCAATGCCAAGTGGTTCATCGACAATTTCGGCACCGGTGATCCGATCGTGGTGAAGAACTCCGCCGGTACGTACTCGAAGAACGACGGCTCCAACGACTGGCAGACGTAATACCGCCGGCGGTGTTCGCCGGGCCTTGCCCGGCCACCCACGCAGCAGCACTCCATTGTTGGGATTTCAGGCGCTTTCGCGTCTGCTCGCGGTTTTCGAGTAGCGGCTAGTTCCAGATCCTGACCCGGCGCTGCCGGTCGAGATACAGTGCGTCGTGTTCGGCGACGTCGAAGGCGTCGTAGAAGCTGTCGATGTTGCGGACGACGCCGTTGCAGCGAAACTCGGGCGGTGAGTGCGGGTCGACTGCCAGGCGCCGAATCGACTCGGCCGTACGGGATTTCGTTCGCCACACCTGGGCCCAGCCGAAGAACACCCGCTGCACACCGCTGAGCCCGTCGATAACCGGGGCCGGTTGGCCGTTCAGCGACAGTTGGTAGGCCAGCAATGCGATGGAAAGCCCGCCCAGATCGCCGATGTTCTCACCGACGGTGAACGCGCCTTGAACATGAAGTGAGCCATGATGACCGTCGTCGAGATCACGGGGGAGGTAGCTGTCGTATTGCTCGATCAGCGCCGTGGTGCGGGCGGCGAACTCGGCGCGGTCGGCGTCGGTCCACCAGTCCGACAAGTTGCCGTCGCCGTCGTATTTGGCGCCTTGGTCGTCGAAGCCGTGCCCGATCTCGTGGCCGATGACCGCGCCGATGCCGCCGTAGTTCGCCGCGTCGTCGGCTTCGGCGTCGAAGAACGGCGGTTGCAGAATGGCCGCCGGAAAGACTATTTCGTTCATCCCGGGGTTGTAGTAGGCGTTGACCGTCTGCGGTGTCATGAACCACTCGTCCCGGTCGACCGGCGCTCCCAGCTTGGCCAATTCGCGTCCGGAGTTGACGGCGTATCCGCGCAGGCAGTTGCCGTACAGGTCGTCTCGCTCGATCACCAGCTGGGAGTAGTCGCGCCACCTGTTCGGATAACCGACCTTGGCGGTGAACTTCTCCAGCTTGGTCAGCGCGCGCTCCCGGGTGGGCGGCGTCATCCAGTCCAGGTCGCTGATGCTGGCCCGATAGGCCGCCCGCAGATTCTCGACCAAGGTGTCGATGCGGGTCTTGGCGTCCGGCGGAAAATAGCGTTCCACATACAGTTTCCCGACGACGTCGCCGATCATGTTCTCGACCAGTGCGACTGCGCGCTTCCATCGATCACGTATCTGTTCGGTACCGCTGAGCCGTCGGCCGTAGAATTCGAAGTTCTCCCGCACCAGCGCGTCGTTGAGGATGCCGGCACGGGCATGGATCAGACGCCAACGGGCCCAGGCTTTCCAGTCCTCGAAAGGCTCACTTCGCCACAGCGCTGCGAACGCGGTCAGGTAATCAGGCTGGCGCACAACTATCTCATCGGCGACGTCCGGCGAAGTGCCCAGTGCGACCAGCCAACCGGCCCAGTCGAATCCAGCAGCCTCGGCCGTCAGATCGCTGAATTTACGCAGGTTGTAGGTGAGTTCGGCGTCGCGGCGCTTGACCACATCCCAGTGCGCGGCGGCGAGCTTGGTTTCCAGCGCCACGATGCGCGACGCGGTTTCGGCGTAATCTTCGATGCCGCCCCCGTACACCAGGGCGAACATCTGGGCGATGTGGCCGGGATAGGCCGAAAGCACCTCGGCGTGCTGCTGGTCGCGGTAGTAAGACTCGTCGGGCAGGCCAATGCCGGACTGGCTGACGTGCACCAGGTAGCGGGCGGAGTTCTTCGAGTCGGTGTCGACGTATGCCGCGGAGCCACCACCGACGCCGGTGCGTTGCAGGGCACCCAGGACGGCGGCGAGCGCGTCGGGGTCGGCGGCGTCGTCGATCGCGGTCATCTCGTCGAGCAGTGGCTGGACGCCGCGCCGTTCCACGGCGTCCTCGTCGAGAAAGCTGGCATACAAGTCGCCGATCCGCTGCTCATCGGTGCCGGCTGCTGCTCCGGTTTCACTGGCGCCGATGATCAAGTCGCGGACCTGCTCTTCGGCCCGGTCGGATAACGAGCGGAAAGCCCCGTCGGTCGCGCGGTCGGCCGGAATGTCGTAGTCGGCCAGCCAGCGGCCGTTGACGTGGCCGAACAGGTCATCTTGGGGGCGGGCAGCAGCATCGACATAGTTCAGCTCGAGGCCCGAGCGCATCGTTCCAACGGTCACCCCGCCATCCTTCCAGTTCGAGTGCACGGCAGCACAGCCGAGCGGGATCCGGCGGCCGGGTACCCTCACGGCCATGTCCGACGGCGAACATTCCGAGGCTGCGGCCGACGAGGAGGACGCCGCCGACTTTGATAACGGAGTCCTTTCGCCCTACGGCGTCGCCTCGGCGGTTCTCGGCGCGCTGTCGGTTGCTGCGGTAGCGCTCGTTGCGGTCATCTGGTCAGCGCACCGCGGCGACGTCGACGAGCGGGACTACCAGACTCGCATCATGCAGACCGCCAGCGACTGGTCGGGCGTGCTGATCAACATGAACGCCGAGAACGTCGACGCCAGCCTGGCGCGGCTGCGCGATCAGACAGTTGGCGAACTCAACGTCGACTTCGACTCTGCGGTCCAGCCCTACCGCCAGGTGGTGCAGCGGCTCAAGTCGCAGAGCACCGGCCGGGTCGAGGCGGTGGCGGTGGAATCAGTGCGCCATGATCTCGACATCCAGCCCGGTACGCGGCCACCGGTCCGTGATGTGCCCTTGCCGGCGAGCAGCCGCACCGACACGGTCATGGTGGTCGCCACCTCCATCGCGGAGACTGTCGGCGGCAAGGCCCAGACCGTGCACTGGGATCTGCGGCTGGACGTCTCGGACGTGGACGGCAAAACCCTCATCTCCCGGCTGGAGTCGATCCGGTGAGGAATGCATGGCGGGTGCTGGCGTTCGACGTTGCCGCGCCGATAGGCGCGATCGCCGCGTTGATGATGGTCGGGATTGTTCTGGCGTGGCCGCTGTGGTGGGTTTCGCTGTGCTCGGTACTCGTGTTGTTGATCGTCGAAGGCGTCGCAGTCAACTACGCTCTGCAGCGCCGTGATTCGGTGACGGTTGGCACCGACGACGACGCCCCCGGCTTGCGGCTCGCCCTGGTGGGACTGTGCACGGCGGCCCTGGTGGCCGCCGTGTCGACCGGCTACCTGCACTGGACGAAGTCTGATCGCCGGTTCCAAAGCGACTCGACCGAGGTGGTGCGAGTCGGCACCGCGGCGGCCGAAGCAACGGCGACGTTTGCTCCGCAGGATCCCACCGGCTCGGCTGACCGCGCGGCGGCCATGATGGTGCCCGAGCAGGCGAAACCGTTCAAAGACCGATTCCTCGCTACCACAGCGGATTTGGCGCACCGCAATGTCACCGCCCGAGGCGAGACGTTGGCGGCCGGCGTGGAGGCGCTCGGGCCGTCGGCGGCCAGTGTGGCCGTGGTGTTGCGCGGCACCCAGAACGCGCCCGGCGAGCAGCCCACCCGGGTGGTGCTCGCGCTGCGCGTCACGCTGACCAAGGATCAGGGTCGCTGGCTGGTGCTCGACGTGTCACCGATCCATGCCCGCTAGCCGATGGATGGTTTAGCGAGCCGCGAGATCGCGCCCACGGTCCTGAATTGGTGATTCACGACCATGGCTGCTATCTGAGCGTGAAGCGATCAGAACAGCCTGGCGTGATCGATCTTCAGGCAGCGGTCCATCACCACCTGCAGGCCGGCGGCCGTGGCCGCACGGGCCACCTGGTCGTGCCACAATCCCTGTTGCAGCCACAGGGTTTTCGGCCGCGGGTGCAGCGCAAGCGTCTCCGCCAACACCGCCGGCAGTTCGTCGTGCCGCCGGAACACGTCCACCATGTCGGGGACGACCGGTAGATCGGCGAGGCTGGGATACACCGTTTGACCGTTGATCTCAGCGATCATCGGGTTGACCGGAAACACCTCGTAATCGCCGGTCAATGCGAGGTAGGTGTAGACGCCGTAACTCGGCCGCATCGGCTTGTCTGACACACCGACAACGGCGATGGTATGCGTATCACGTAGGATGCGTTGCAGGTCAACGTTATTCGGCTGACCGCCAGTCATTGAGGTGGCAGCCCGCTAGCCGGCCGGCGGGACCTGACCTTGACGAACCGGTCAGAAAGCCGGCGCATTCGGATCATCAGCGACGCCGACGGGCTCTCCCTGGCATCGAGGTAGGCCACCAGATCGTCGACCGAGACCCCGATTCGGGAGGCGAATTCCTGCTCACCGAGCCCGGATCGTTCCATAAGTAGCCGGACATGACGAGCTACCTCGGTGCGCTCGTTGGCCTCCAGGTACGCACGAGCGCGCTCCAGCACCTCCCACAGCGCCTTGGAGATGCCATAGGGGTGGGCGCTGTGGAGAACCTCTTCGACTTGGCGCGCCGTTCGCCCGAAAGGATCGCGTTTGAGAGCGACGGCGATGCGCTTCCAGGTGACGATGTCGCCGCCTTCCAGCGCCGAGCGGATTGCTGATGTCGGCCAGAATTCGACGGGCTGGTCGGCCGGATGTGGACGCACTCCGGAGCGCTCCGGCACTGCACCAGAGCGACGGTCCGCCTCGGACCGAGGTGGGACCGGTCCGGGGTGACGGTCGGATGCCAACGTCACCTCGTCTCCTCCAACATCGCTACCGCCACTGACAGGCAGCGCTGCCTGACATTCTCCCAGTTTTCCTTCGATTCTGGTTCAGAGGAATCGTCGTCCTGACCGTCGGACGGAAGCGGATCGGCGAGCTGGCGGACCAACTGGGTGGTGACCCAGTGTCGCCTGGGTGAATGACAAGAGTAGTACCTATCCATTCCGGACAACACCACCGCAGCTGTTTCGGCGTCGATCGCATCGAGCAGCTCAGCGAATTCAGCGTAGTCGCGGCTGGTGTTACGGCACATGATCAGGTAGCCCTTGAGGCGCAGCGTCTCTGCGCCGGTAGGGATTTGCAGCCGGTCACCGGTGGGGAGTTGGACGTGGGTGGTCTCCATCGGGCTGCGCCGCTCGAACACCGGGTAATCGCTTGTTTCGCCGGAGGTGGCGGCCTGCGCCGCGTCGAGGGCGACCGAAAGCCGTCCGCGCCACACCGTCACCGGGTGCACGGGTCGGGTGAATCGTGCCGTGGCACGGCTTCTGCCGTTGCGATGCGGCAAACCGTTGGCGGGTCTGCGCGCGCCGGAATCACCATTGGGGGCGCTGAGTGCGCCGGCAAGAACCGTGCTGTGGGCCGCCGGGTGGCTGCCGTTGACCCGCCCCTGCCGATCACCGCCGCGCTGGCAACCGGTGAAGGCCAGCGGATCTGTCACACAAATCGCGTCGGGAACGAGGTGTTTCAATCGTGCGGCCGACTTGAGCACCATCCGCAGATCCGCGCTGGGCACCATCGGCGCGGAGATGTCGTCCGGGATTATCACGACGTCGCCGAGATCCACCATGGGCAGCGGCTTCTCGAAATCCACTGACGGCAGCACCCGGGCCAGCCAGTCGGGCAGCCACCAGTTCCACTGATCGAACATCGCCATCAGCGCCGGCACCAGCACCAGTCGAACGACCGTCGCGTCCACCGCGATCGCGACGGCGCATGCCACGCCGATCTCGGCCACCAGCGGCATCCCGGCGAAGGCGAAGCCGATGAACACCGCGATCATGATCAACGCCGCGCTGGTGATGGTGCGGGCGCTGCTGCTGACGCCGTAAGCGACGGCGTCGCGGGTATCCGCCGAGTGCAGGAACCGCTCTCGAATACGGGTCAGCAGGAAGATCTCGTAGTCCATCGACAAGCCGAACGTCATGGCCAGCACCAGCGGGGGAACGGTGCTGTCGATCGAGGTGATCGGGTGGAATCCGAGCTTCTCCAGCCAGCCCCACTGAAAGACCATCACAAGACTGCCGTAGGCGGCGGCCACCGACAGCATCGTCATCAGCACGCCCTTGAATGCCAGGAAGACTGAATGGATGGAGATCAGCAGCATCACAAAGGCAATCAGCGAGACGACCAGCAGCACCAGCGGCTCAGTCTTCGACACCTGATCATCGAAGTCTTTGATCAGCGCTGTGGGGCCGCCGACGTCGATACGCGCCGGGTTACCGGCCGGAGCCGCGCTGACGTGGTTTCGGATCCAGCCGACCGTTTGCCGGGCCGCCATGTCCTCGGGGTCCACTGCGAGCACCGCGTTGAACAACGCGCTGCTGTTGTCGTTGGCGAAGGTCGGCGGCGAGACGGAGATGATGTCGGGAGCGCCGGCCAACTGGTGACTGACGGCGCTGAGTGTCGGACGGTTACCGGCCGCGGACGCATCGGCGGCGGGAAAGGTCACCAGTACCTGGATTGGGCCTAGCGCACCGGGTCCGAGCGCCTGCGCGGCTGCTCCCACTCCGCCCCGGATTTCGTGCGTCGAGTCGAACTGACGCAGCAAACTGTTGCCCAGCACCATCGACAGTGCGGGTGCCGCCATGAGGATCAGGAACGCCGACGCGGCAAGCGCTGACGCCCACGGCCGGTGCATCACCCAACCGATCCAGTGCGTCCAGAACCGCGATTGAGTCGATTCCGGTCGCCGCGACCAGTGCAGGGCTGCAGACCTCTTCGCGGCCGCCCGACCGAATGTCGCCAGGACCGCCGGGGTGATGGTGGCCGAGGTGAGCATCGCGACCGCCACCGCGAGGATCGCGCCGGTGGCCATTGACGACAGCGCCGGGGTATCGATCAGATAAATCGCGGTCAATGAGGCCACCACTGTCATTCCGGACAACACCACCGCAAGCCCGGAGCTTGCCATCGCCGCGTCCACCGCGTCTTGCGGCTGGCGTCCGGCCCGCAGCTCCTCGCGGAAGCGCATCAGGATGAACAGGGAGTAGTCGACGGCAAGGGCGATGCCGAACATCGACACCGTCGAGGTGACGAACACCGACATCGTCGTGAAGGTCGACAACAGGTAAACCAAGCCCATGGTGATGGCGACGGTGCAGATGCCCAGTGCCAACGGGATCGCGGCAGCGGCCAGTGAACCAAAAACCGCGAGCAAGACGATCAAGATGATGGGGAGATTCCAACGTTCGGCGGCCGCGATGTCGTGTTTTGTGTTCGCCGCCGCGGCTGTGCTCAAGGCACCTTGGCCGATGACGTAAAGCCGGACGTGCCCGTTTGCCATCTGGCCGGCTTGATCGCCTTTCACCCCGACCTTCGCTCGGAGCTTTTTGGCGACGTCACTTGCGCCGGTGTTGTTGAAGTCCACCCGCAGCGACACCACGTACGGCCGGTCGGGCTGTGGGGCCGGCTGCCGCGGGTCGGTAACCATGGACACGTTGGATACTTCGCCCGCGACTTGCTTGAGCAACGCAACGGCGGCGTTCATGTCCTGATAGGTGGCGTCGGCCCGCGGTGCTGCGACCAGAGCCAGCCCTGAGGCGCCTTGATCGGGGTAGTGGTCCTCGAGCTGATCGTGCACTAGCAGCGATTGCGAGCCGGCTACCTCGAACCCGCCGCCGGTCAGATGATCCGACTGCGTCAGCGTGAGATAGATCGCTGGAACCAGCGCGAGCAACCAACCTGTGAAGACCAGCCAGCGGTATCTGCGCAGGTAGCTGCTTAGGCGCATCATGAACTGCTGGATTTTGTCTCCCCCGCGTTCCGCCGCGTTGCGTGTCCGTGAGCCTACCTCAGTACCGGGTCGCCCAAGGCGGCTTATGCGCACTGAGCTGTGGTGACACCGATTCGGCGGCGACGCGAGCTGCAGCGGAAACGGCTCAGATCGGGCGGCACCAACCCCACTAGGAGCAGATTCACAGGCGTCAGATTGGCAGCCGCGCCGCACCGGGTGGCACGATGTCGGTGGCTTTCTGCGGGTCGGTCGGACGCCGTTCGCCGCAGTCTTTGGCCAGGCGCGCTGATGCCGCAAACCACGAGGAGTTATCCGATGAAGACGACGACCGCCGCCCTGCGGTACGGCGTGCTGTGCGTACTGACCGCTGCCGCGTTGGGCGGAGCCGCGACCGTCAATGTTGCTGCGCCGCCGGCGGCCGGTGCGCCCGACCCGTGCGCAGCCAGTGAAATGGCACGGACGATCGGCTCGGTCGCCAAGTCCGCGGGGGATTATCTGGACTCGCACCCCGATACCAACCAGGCGATGACCAGCGTCCTGCAGCAACCCGCCGGGCCGGATGCCGTCAACTCGCTGAAGAGTTATTTCGGTGCGAACCCCAAGGCGGCCGGCGATCTGCAGGCCATCTCGCAGCCGCTGGTCGGCCTCTCGACCAAATGCAAGCTGCCGATCTCGATTCCCCAGGCGCTCGGACTCGTCCAAAACGCTCAGGCAGGCGGTCTGTCCGGCCTGCCGGGTGGTCTACCCGCCGGCGCTCCGGCTCAGCCGGTCGGCGGCGCCCCGGGCACTGGACCCGCTCTGGGCACGGGCACGGTACCCGCAGCACCGGTGCCCAACCCCGCGGCACCGCCGGTGACCGCGGTCAGGTAGCCGGTCGGGGTTTCGGCTTGAGCGGGGGCAGCGGACCCTGCAGCGCGGCGTCGCCCGAATTGGTAAACGGGACTTCGCCGTGGTTTCTTTCGGAGGCCCCGGAAGCGAAGTCCGCCGCGTTGGTCGAGTCGGCGTCAGCGTCGTCGGAGTCCACCTGCTTTTCTGTGCGGAACACGACGAAGAAGACCACCCAACCGATGGCGGCTAGCAGTAACCAGCTGATCAGTCGGTAGATCAGCATCGCCGAGATGGCGCTCGGCAGCGACATGCCGCTGGACACCAGGCCGGGAACCAGGACCGCCTCCACCACCAGCAGACCGCCCGGCATCAGCGGTATCGTGCCGACCGCGCGGGCCGCCGCGTAAGCGACAGTCAGCCCGGCCACCGACACGTGGTCCCCGGCGGCGTACGCGGCGAAGGCCAGACACGCGACGTCGGCGATCCAGTTGAACAACGACCAACTGAATGCCGTCGAAAGATCGCGGCGACTCAGGCTCACCGACTCCAGCTGCCGGAGCATCTCGCGCCATTTCTCCAGACCGGTGTCGCTCGGTCTGCCGCGGATCGAATTGACCCACGACAAGACGCGACCGCCGATACCGTCGATCAACTCCGGGCGCGACGCCACAGCTTGGGCCAGCAGCAGCAGCGCAACGAAGACGCCGAGGGTGAACAGCAACGAGAACGGGTTGTTCTTGGCGCCGAGGAAGAAAGCGCCGCCGAGGCCGAGCAAGGCCAGCCCGACCGCCTGCAACACACCCGACATCACCAGCTGCCACGAGGCCACCACCGTCGACGCACCCCAAAGACGTTGCTGCCGAAGCAAAAACGTGGCCGACAAGACAGGGCCGCCGGGAAGAGTGGTGCTCAGCGCGTTCGCGGCGTAGTACGCGGCCTCCGATCGCCATTGCTTGACCTGAACTCCAGCTGACTTCAGCAATGTGCGTTGGATCTGCGCGAAGCTGTGCATCGATGCGCCCGCGGCCGCCGCCGCCGCGACCAGCCACCACCACTTGGCCCCGTAGAGGCTCCGCCACGCCTTCGCCAGCTGATCCCATACCAGCGTGACCTCTGCGGTGAGCACGATCGCCACGACGGCCAGCACCGCCCAACGGAGCCACCAGTATCTGCCGCGAACAGGCTCCGCCTGTCGACGAAAGGCCTTGCTGGCCGGCGCGTCGTGCGACACGTGCATAAGCGTAGCTGTGCAGGTCGCGCCATCATCGCCGCTTAGCCCGCCGGGGTGTCGGCGCCGTCCTAAGTTGTCGGCGCCGACCAGGGAGCAGCCGGCACCGCCCGGGCTATGCCATGCTGGTTTGCATGTCGACGACCCGGGACGCCGACTCAGTCGAACCCCTCGTTCGCAGTACCGCAGCCTGGGCTTGGCGCTTGTTGGTGATTCTGACCGCGGTGGTCGCTTTGTTGTGGACCTTCAAGCGACTGGAAGTCATTTTCGTTCCGGTACTGCTCGCCCTGCTGTTGAGCGCGTTGCTGGTACATCCGGTCGACTGGCTGGACCGCCACCGCGTGCCGCGCGGCGGCGCGGTGGCATTGGTCTTGCTCGGCGGTTTCGCCATTCTGGGCGGCATCATGGCGTTCGTCGTCAGCGAATTCGTCGTCGGTCTGCCCGACCTGGTCGCTCAGATCGAACGCAGCATCGATTCGACCCGTAAGTGGTTGATCCAAGGGCCGGCCCATTTGAGCCGACAGCAGATCGACAATGCCGGCAACGCCGCCATCGAGGCGCTGCGCCACAACCAGGACAAGCTGACCAGCGGCGCCCTGTCAACGGCGGCGACCATTACCGAGATCGTCACGGCCGCGCTGCTGACGCTGTTCACGCTGATTTTCTTTCTCTATGGCGGCCGCAACATCTGGCAGTACGTCACGAAAATAATTCCGGCCGGCGCGCGCGACCGGGTACGCGCGGCCGGACATGCCGGATACGGGTCGCTTATCGCCTATATCCGCGCCACCTTTCTGGTGGCGTTCGTCGACGCGGCCGGTGTCGGCACCGGGCTGGCCATCATGAGTGTGCCGTTGGCATTGCCGTTGGCCTCGGTAGTTTTCCTCGGTGCTTTCATCCCACTGGTCGGCGCCCTGCTGAGCGGCTTTCTCGCGGTCATCGTGGCGCTGCTGGCGAAAGGATTCGTCTACGCGCTGATCACACTGGGTCTGCTGATCGGAGTCAATCAGCTCGAGGCGCACATTCTGCAGCCACTGGTAATGGGTCGTGCGGTATCGATCCATCCGCTGGCGGTGGTTTTGGCGATCTCCTGCGGTGGTGTGCTTGGCGGCATCGTCGGCGCCCTGCTGGCCGTGCCGACCGTCGCGTTCCTCAACAACGCGTTTGGGGTACTGCTGGCACCGGACCCTTCGGCCGAGGCGGCGGCACAGACCGATGACTCTTCGGCGATCGTCCAGGCCGAACCGGACAGCCTCGAGCCGAGCGAGGAGCCGGACGCCGGGGAACCGAACGACCGGGCCGGCAAGGTCACCGCGAAGCGTTCCGGCTAGCGCCTAGAACCTGCCTTCCCGGCGCAGCAGATCCTGTGCGCTCAGCCCGCCGCCGCGGCGCTGGCGAGGCTTGTCGCCGTCGGTGCCGGTGTTACCAGAGGTGTTCAACTTCTCCGTAGCGGCGCTGGCATCGTCGTCCGTGCGCGGCGGGGTGGGCAGGGCGGCGGTGGCGTCACTGGCCTCGTCGGCCGGCTCCTTGGCCGGCCGGCTGGTCGGAGCCGGCATGGCTCGAGTCTCTTCGGCAGAAGGCTTCGGTGGCGCGGCGTTCGGTCGTCGGGCGACTGAGGGACCGTCACCCTTGGGCGGTGCAGAGCGCAGCTCGCTGAGCCAGGATTCAATCTCCCGGTCGGGTGGTGGGGACGGCGGCGCTTTGGGGCTGCGCGCACCGGCGGGTGGTGCGACGTTGGGCGCGTTCTGCGGTGTGGTGAGTCGTGCTGTCCGCGGCTCCGGCTCCTCGCCGGCACCGGCAGCCGGCATCCGGGTCGTCTTTGCCCGGGAAGGCATTTCCGGCTCGGGCGGCGGTTTGAACTCCGGTTGCGCGCCGACGCGCGGGCGAGGGGAAGCTATCACCCCAGGTTGAGTGGGGTCATGCGGCGGACGTGGCTTGGCGGCGGGCAGGCTGCGCGGGGCAACTGCCGGCCGGCCGGCACGCCCACCGCCGAGGGCCGTTCGCTTGCGCTCGTCGGGCAGATGAATTTCGCCCAACCCGATGCGGTTCTGCAGGCGTTTCATCCACAGCGGAGCCCACCAGCAGTCGTCGCCCAGCAGCTTCATCACCGACGGCACCAAGAACATCCGCACCACAGTGGCGTCCAGCAGCAACGCCGCCATCAACCCGAATGCCAGATACTTCATCATCACCAGGTCGGAGAACACGAACGAGCCCGCGACCACTGCCAGGACGGTAGCCGCTGCGGTGATGATGCGACCGGTGGTCGCCGTGCCGATCCGGATCGCTTCCTGGGTGGACATGCCGCGTTCTCGGGCCTCGACCATTCGGGAGACCAGGAAAACTTCGTAGTCGGTCGACAGACCGAAGATGACAGCGATGATCAGGCCGATCACCGGGGCGGTCAGCGGCGTCGGTGTGAAATTCAGCCATGTCGAGAAGTGGCCGTCGACGAAGATCCACGTCAAGATGCCCATCGTGGACCCGAGGGTCAGCGCGCTCATCACCGTTGCTTTGAGTGGCAGCACCAGCGACCCGAACGCCAGGAACATCAACAGCGTGGTGGTGGTCAGCAGGATGACCAACATCAGCGGCAATTTATTGAAGATGCCGTGGATGCTGTCCTGCACGAGGGCCTGCGTGCCGCCGACCATGACATTGAGACCCTTGGGCGGGTTGATGGCCCGCAGCTCTGCAATTTTCTTCTTCGCGTCGTTCGGGTTGACCAAGCCGTTCTGGATGACCCGAACGGTGTCATCCTTCGGATGGGTGGTGCCGTCAGGTCCGGGGACGCAGGGATTGTCGGCAACGGTCGGGCAGGGCCGTTCTTCCCAGGTCTTCTCGGTGAACCCGTTGACCGGTGCCTTGTTGCTGATATCGGCGACTTGCTGGTCGGTCACCTTGCTGTGGTTGGTGCTTTCGATCACCAATGTCACTTGCTCGGTGCGATAACCGGGGAAGAGTTTGTCGAAGTGCTCTTGAGCCTGGCGGACTGGGTTGCTGGGTGGTAGGTACTTCTCGCTGAAGCCGCCGAGCTCTAATTTGAACAGCGGAATGATCAGCAGGACCATCGCGACCACAATCGGAATGGCGAACACCAGCGGCCGCTTCATCACGTGATTGACCAGTTTGCCCCAGAATTCGTGCTCGACCTCTTCCCGGGTCTTGGTCTTCTGCAGCAGATTAGCCAGCCATTCCAGGTAAGCCCGCGAGACTTTCCACTCTTGCAGCATTGGCAGCCGGAGCAGCGTGCGCACACCCAACGCGTCGACGTGGCGGCCCAGGATGCCGAGCACCGCGGGCAGGATGGTGATCGACAGGATGGCCGAGAGCATGACCGCGGCGATAGTGGCGTAGGTCAACGACTTCAAGAACCCTTGCGGGAACACCAGCATGCTGGCCGCTGAGACTGCGATCAGCACCGCCGAGAACGTGACCGTACGCCCGGCGGTCATCATGGTCCGGCGAACCGCGACCTCGCTGTCGTAGCCCTCGGCGATCTCCTCGCGGAACCGGCTCACCACGAACAACCCGTAGTCGACGGCGATGCCGAGGCCGATCATGGTCACCACGGGTTGGGCGAAGAAGTGCACCGGTCCGAAGAACGCGATGAAGCGCATGATGCCCAGTGCGCCGGCGATGGCCAGCCCACCCACGATCGCCGGCAGGCACGCGGCGATCACTCCGCCGAAGACCAGGAACAGCACCACCGCCACCAGCGGCAGCGCCAGAACTTCCATCCGACGTTGGTCGGTTTCGATGGTGCCGGTCAAAGCGCTGGCCACCGGTTCGAGCCCGGCCAGTTCAACTTTGCCGCCGTCGAGCTTCTGCAGGTCGGGCGCGATCGCCTTGTAGTTGTTGAGAATGGTGTCGTCGTCGTCGCCTTTGAGGGCGATCGAGGCGAACACGTGCTGCTTGTTCTCGGTCGCCATGCCCTTGACACGCGGATCGGTGGTATCCGGTGCCCTGAGGTAACTGACCCATCCCAGCACCTGATCGGAGTGACTTTTCTCGAAGCCGTCCAGGGAGTCTTTGATCTGCCTGGACCAGGCCGGGTCGTCGACGGTTTTGCCGTGCGGCGCGGTGAAGGTGGCCACGATATGGCTGGTGCGGTCGCGGCCGTAGGTGTCGTCGCCCAGCACCGACGCCTTCACCGACTGCGAACTGTCGTCGTAGAAGCCGCTTTGAGTGACATGTTTGCCGAGACTGAGTCCGAAGATGCCACCGCCGAGGCAAACAGCCACCATGACCCCGATTACGATGAACCGGTAGCGGTACACAATTCGACCCCACCAGGCGAACACGCAATCTCCTTACTGGATCTCTAGCGACCCGCGCGTTGGTTGTCAGTCTCACACACGCGAGGTCAGTAGCGCCGACAGCGGCCGGAACGGCTGCAGCCACGCGCCCTGCTCAGGCAGCGAATCCAACCCGATTCGCGGCAGCGGCTCCCGGAAAACACCGTCGATGTCCTCCAGGTCGACAAACTCCAAGCTATCCGAAGCTAGCGCCCAACTCGCATGTTCGCGAAATCCGAGCACCTGCACCGGGACACCCGTGTGCGCAATGTCCTCCAGTGGGTGGCGGAAGGCCTGCCCGTCGGCGGAAGCCACCACCAGCGCCGCCAGTCCCTCGTCGCGCCGCAGTGCGATGTGGTGGAGCATGTCGAGGTCCACGTCACTGTTGTCGTCGACCTTCGGCTTGGCGAACACCGCGAAGCCCACATTGCGCAGCGCATCGACCCATGGGCGAACGACCTCGGCGTTGCCAGATGCGATGTTGGTAAACACGGTGGCCTCGGGTTCCGCCGAGACATCCTGCTGGTTGCCGGCCAGCTCGGCGGTGCGGGCCAGCAGCCAGCGGCCCAGCGCGTCGAAACGGGGCCGTTCCAGGGCGGTGGGGCGGCGGCCCAGGATGGAGCCCAGCCCCATGTCGAGATTGGGGGCGTCCCAGACCAGCAGCACGCGTCCAGCCGTGGGCGAAACGACGTTGCTCTCCGCACCCGCCGGGTTATTCACCGACGGGGAGGCGGTCGGCGCCGCTTGGGCAGCCACGGTGGTCGCTTCTTGCGTCATGCTCACGGTTCGCAGCTTTCCCAGAGCAGCTCGGTGACTGCGCTGCCGGCATCCCGGGCTTTCGCCTCGTACTTCGTCGTCGGTCGGGTGACCGATATCACCCGTCGAGTGTCCGGTGGTAGGCGGCGAAGCCGCGGCTCGGCATCACCGGCTTCGGCGATGTGCGCGGCGTATCCGGCGTGGTCGGTGGCGACATGCAAGACGCCGCCGGGCTGCAGCCGGTCCGCGATCAGGGCGATGATCGCCGGCTGCAGCAGGCGGCGCTTGTGGTGACGCGCTTTCGGCCAGGGGTCGGGAAAGAACACTCGAGTTCCGGTGAGCGAGCCCGACGGGATAAGGTGCTCGAGCACGTCGACCGCGTCACCTCGGATCAGCCGGACGTTGTGGACGTTCTCGCGTTCCAGACAGCAAAGCAGCTGCGCCAGCCCGCGGCGGTACACCTCCACCGCGATGATGTCGATCGCCGGCTCTGCCTGCGCCATCGCGAGAGTGGAAGTTCCTACTCCGCAGCCGATCTCCAGCACCACCGGCGCGTCCCGGCCGAACCAGGCGCAGCGGTCCAGCGGTTCGACGCCAGAAATCGCCTCGGCACCGAACCGCGGAGCGTCCAGCCCGTAGCACGGCCACAGCCGTTGCCAGGTCTGCTGCTGGGTGTCGGACAGGGCGGAGCGCCGCGACCGGAAACTGTATACCCGGGGATATCCCGCATCGCGCTGCGCCCGCACGCGGGTATCGGGCAGTTCCGGCGATGTGGCCGCTGCTGCCCCGCACTGCGCATGCATTCGTCCATGGTGGCCCACGAACCACCGATGTAGCCGCCCTGTGGTGCAGATTGATACCCAACAGTTGCCTTCTGCTGGTAACTGCGCCCCCGATAGGAGTGGTGGCTCGCGTCTCGGCGACTCAAGTGTCACCATTCCGTAGGGATCGGGGAGGAGCAGGGCGATCAGACGACCAGGCGGCACATGAGCACACCCGGCCACCAGCTTTTCGCCGACGAGCTCGCGCGTTTCGCAAAAGCGGCCGCCGAGCCACGGCTGACCGCCATCGCCCAGCGAATCGTGGCGCCGCTGCGGGTGGCGGTACGCGGGCGGCGCGGTGTCGGGCGCAGCACCGTCGCGCATGCCCTGGCGAGCGCCGGGCTTGCCGTGGCAGTGACCTCGGCGACCGCCGAAATAATCGTGCACGTCATCGCCGAGGTCGTGAAACCCGAAGACGAAGAGGCCATCGCCGCAGCGACCTTGCCGGTGCTGGTGGTGCCGAACAAAGCCGACCTGACCGGAACCCCGGCCGGCCCGATCGCGGCGGCGCGGCCGATGAATGCGCTACTGGCCGTCGCTGCGCTAGACGGTCTGCTGGACGACACCCTATGGGCGGCGCTGCGAGTACTGGCCGCCGAAGCCGCGGACACCCGATCCCCGGATCACTTCCTGGCGTGTGCGCACCCGGTGCCCGCCTCAATTCGGCAGCGTCTGCTGGACACCCTGGATCTGTTCGGCGTCGCCATCGCGGTCGGGGGGATTCAGCAGCAGACGCCTGCCACGGAGATCAGCGCCCTGATGCGACGGGTCAGCGGGATCGATGCGGTGCTAAAGAAAGTCGATGGGCTCGGCGTCGAGGCACGTTACCGTCGTGTGCTGGACGCCGCCGCCGAGCTGGAGACGCTGGCGGTGATCGACGGACGCATCGACGACTTTCTCCGCAGCGACGAGGCGGTGCTGGCCCGGATGGCGGCCGCCGTCGACGTCGTCGAGGGAATCGATACCACACTCGACCCGCACGACAACGCGACCGCGCACCTGCGCCGGGCGGTGTGTTGGCAGCGTTACAGCCGTGCGCCGGTGGCGCCCATGCACCGCAGTTGCGGCGCGGACATTGCCCGGGGATCGCTTCGGCTGTGGGCGCGCGCCGGGGGAGCAGCGTGATCGGCGCTGATCACAACCCGGTCGCCGAGGTGGACGCGGCGATGGCGGCAATCACGCCGCGGCTGGCGCTGCCGGCTGTGCGGCGCGTCGATGCGGTGTTGGTGACGGGCCCCTGGCTGGCCGGCGTCAGCGCGGTGCTGACCGCCCTCGGCAAACAGCTGCCGGAGGTCACCTTCGTCGAATCGGAGGACCTGGCCGCCGGTGACGTGCCCACGGCGGTGGTGTTCGTCGTCTCAGCAGCCGCCGTGCTGACCGCATCGGATTGTGCGTTGATCGACTCCACCGCCGCCGACACCGACATCGTGATCGGCGCGGTGTCCAAAATCGATCTGCACCGGCAGTGGCGTGAGGTGTTGGAAGCCGATCGGGACGTTCTGGCGACACACGCCGAGCGCTACCGGCACGTGCGGTGGGTCGGCGTGGCCGCCGCACCCGAGCGCGGCGCGCGACGGGTCGGCGAGTTGGCGACCGCGATCCGGCAGCATCTCGGCGCCCCGGGAGTCGTGCGGCGAAACCAGTTGCGAGCGTGGGAGTCACGGTTGCAGGCCACGGTGTCGCGGTACGAGCGTGACGCCCAAGGCGCTGGCCGGACCGTACGGGCCACGGCGCTTCGCGAGCGGCGCAGCACCGCTTTGCGGCAGCGAAGGCTGCTGAAATCCGAGCGCACGATCGGGTTGCGAAGCCAGATCCAGCAAGCCCGGATTCAGCTGTCCTATTTCGCCCGTAACCGCTGCGCCTCGGTACGCACCGAACTGCAGGAGGACGCGGCGGGCCTGACCAGGCGAATACTGCCCGGATTCGCGGCCTACACCCGAGGGCGCGCTGACGAAGTCGTCGCCGAGGTCGACGAAGGCTGCGCAACGCACCTGGCTGACGTGGCCCGCGGCCTTGGACTGTCCGACGATTTCGAACCAGTGTCCGCGCCGCGGCCGCAGGTCGAGCTTCCCCGACTGACGCTGCAGCCCCGGCGGCTGGAAAGGCGGCTGATGGTGCTGCTGGGCGCCGGCTTCGGGTTGGGCGTAGCGCTGACACTGAGCCGGCTGCTGAGTGGTGTGGCCTCGCGTCTGACCGTTGCAGGGTTCGTTGCCTGTATGGCAGTCGGACTGGCGCTCACAATATGGGTGGTGGGCACGCGGAGTCTGCTGCACGATCGGGCGGTGCTCGACCGCTGGGTGGGCGAAGTCACGGCATCGCTGCGCGCGGCGACAGAGCAGCTCGTCGCCACTCGGGTGCTGGCGGCCGAGTCGGCGCTGAGCGCAGCGCTCGGGGAGCGGGACGAGGTGGACACCGCCCGGGTGGCCGATCAGGTCAGCGCCATCGACGCCGAACTTCGCGAGCACGCCGTCGCGGATGCGCGGGCCGTGGTGCTAAGAGATCAAGAACTGCCCAGGTTGCAGGCCGCGCTGCGCAGCGTTCGGGCTGAGCTGGATGATCAGCCGCTTGCCCCTCTGGTCGATGGCCATGTCAGCGTGGTCCCTGCCGGTGCTGCGCGCAGTGGGGCTCAGCCGTTCGCCGGTCACGAGTAGCGCTCTCCGCGCGCTTTTCTCGGATCTTCTGAATCGGTCCTGTGAGTGAGCTGATACAAACCCGACCCCTTTTGGGTATACGACGAGCGATAACCTGTCTTTAGGGCTACCGAAATATGCAGGTACGAATTTCGTCACCTGTTCGTAAACACGGAACGCAGGAGTAGAGTTCGATGACCTCAGCGACCATCCCCGGTCTTGATACCGCGCCGACGAATCATCAGGGGCTGCTGTCCTGGGTGGCCGAGGTCGCCGAACTGACTGAGCCGGATCGCGTGGTCTTCGCTGACGGCTCCGACGCGGAGTTTCAGCGGCTTTGTGAGCAGCTGGTCGCAGCCGGCACCTTCACCAAGCTGAACGAGAACAAGCACCCGAACTCGTACCTGGCGTTGTCTGACCCGTCCGACGTGGCGCGGGTGGAATCGCGGACTTTCATATGCTCTGAGCGGGAAATCGACGCCGGCCCGACGAACAACTGGATGGAACCCGCCGAAATGCGGTCCACCATGACCGACCTCTACCGCGGGTGTATGCGCGGGCGCATTATGTGGGTGGTGCCGTTCTGCATGGGCCCATTGGGAGCCGACGATCCGAAACTGGGCGTGGAAATCACCGACTCCGAATATGTCGTGGTGTCGATGAAGGTGATGACCCGGATGGGCGCCGCCGCACTGGAGAAGATCGGCGACGACGGCTTCTTCGTCAAGGCGCTGCACTCGGTCGGCGCCCCATTGGATCCCGGCCAGAAGGATGTGCCGTGGCCGTGCAACGAAACGAAGTACATCACGCACTTCCCCGAGACCCGCGAGATCTGGAGCTACGGCTCCGGCTATGGCGGCAACGCCCTGCTGGGTAAGAAGTGCTATTCGCTGCGAATCGCGTCAGCGATGGCGCACGACGAGGGTTGGCTGGCCGAGCACATGCTCATCCTCAAGCTGATCTCTCCTGAGAACAAGGCTTACTACTTCGCCGCGGCGTTTCCGTCGGCCTGCGGCAAGACGAATCTCGCGATGCTGCAGCCGACGATCCCCGGCTGGCGGGCCGAAACGCTCGGTGATGACATCGCCTGGATGCGCTTCGGTAAGGACGGTCGTCTGTACGCGGTGAACCCGGAGTTCGGTTTCTTCGGTGTCGCGCCGGGCACCAACTGGAAGTCCAACCCCAACGCGATGCGCACGATCGCCGGCGGCAACACGGTCTTCACCAATGTGGCGCTCACCGACGACGACGATGTGTGGTGGGAAGGCCTGGAGGGGGACCCGCATCACCTGACCGACTGGAAGGGCAACGACTGGTACTTCCGGGAGACCGAAACCACCGCAGCACACCCCAATTCGCGCTACTGCACGCCGATGTCGCAATGCCCGATCCTGGCGCCGGAGTGGGACGATCCACAAGGCGTACCGATCTCGGGCATTTTGTTCGGCGCCCGCCGCAAAACCACCGTTCCGCTGGTGACCCAGGCCCGCGACTGGCAACACGGCGTGTTCATGGGCGCCACCATGGGCAGCGAGCAGACCGCAGCGGCCGAGGGCAAGGTCGGTGCGGTGCGCCGCGACCCGATGGCGATGCTGCCGTTCTTGGGTTATCACGTCGGCGATTACTTCCAGCACTGGATCGACCTGGGCAAGCACTCCGATGAGTCCAAGCTGCCGAAGGTGTTCTTCGTCAACTGGTTCCGTCGCGGCCAGGACGGCAAGTTTTTGTGGCCGGGCTTCGGGGAAAACAGCCGGGTGCTCAAGTGGATCGTCGACCGCATCGAGCAGCGGGCCGGCGGCCAGTCCACCCCGATCGGCATTGTCCCGACCGCCGAAGATCTCGATTTGGACGGCTTGGATATCGAGCCCGCTGACGTGACGAAGGCGCTCAGAGTGGATGCCGGCGAATGGCGCAAAGAACTGCCGATGATCGAGGAGTGGTTCGAGTTCATCGGCGAAAAGCTGCCTACCGGCGTCAAAGACGAATTCGACTCGCTCAAGCAGCGACTGTCCGACGCGGACTGAACGTCAGCACGCCGCGGGTCCGGTGATCGCCGACCGGCGCAACGACTTGGGTAGCTAGACCGCGCCCGGTCCGGAACCGACTGCCGAATCGGCCGGCGACAGTGCGGTGCTGCTGCGCTGACCGAGCCGCGACTCACTTGACGCCCGTCAAATTTCCCGGCGGTACAGTCAGCGCATGCAGATTCGCCAACACCTCGGCGCTGGCAAAGCGGCTCTCATCCTGCATCCCTCTGGCACCGTGATCACCTTCGACGAGCTGGAAGCCCGCGCGAACCGGCTGGCACACCACTTCCGGCGCGCCGGTCTGCAGGAAGGTGACGCGGTCGCGATTCTCATGGAGAACAACGCGCACATACACGCCGTCATGTGGGCGGCGCGCCGCAGCGGACTGTATTACGTGCCGATCAACACCCACCTGACCGCACCGGAGGTCACCTACATCGTCGACAACAGCGCCGCAAAGGCGATAATCGGCTCGGCTGCGCTGCGGAAAACCTGCGAAAATCTCCGGCAGCATCTGCCGGGCGGCCCGCCGAGGTTACTGATGATCGCAGACGACGACTTGGCAGGTTGGGAACGCTACCCCGAATGTGTTGCCGCTCAACCCGACATGCCGATCGACGACGAACGTGAAGGCGATCTGCTGCAGTACTCGTCGGGAACCACCGGCCGGCCCAAAGGAATCAAACGCCAACTGCCGCACGTGCCACCCGCTGACGCGCCGGGCATGATGTCGGCATTGGTGGGGTACTGGATGACCCCGGAATCGGTTTACCTCAGCCCGGCGCCGCTGTACCACACGGCACCGTCGGTATGGTCGATGACCGCTCAGGCCGGCGGTATCACGACCGTCGTTTTGGAGAAGTTCGATCCCGAAGGATGTCTGGAGGCGATTCAGCGCCATCGGGTGACGCACGGTCAATTCGTGCCCGCCATGTTCACCCGAATGCTCAAACTCCCGGAGGAAGTGCGTAATTCGTATGACGTGTCGAGTCTGCAGCGGGTGATGCACGCCGCGGCACCGTGCCCAGTAGAGATCAAGAAACAGATGATCGAGTGGTGGGGACCGATCGTCGACGAGTACTACGCGTCCTCGGAAGCCATCGGATCGACCTTGATCAGCGCCGAAGAATGGCTGGCCCATCCCGGCTCGGTGGGCAAGCCGATGGCGTGCGAGATCCACATCGTCGACCGACACGGCAACGAATTGCCCAGCGGCCAACCAGGCGAGATCTATTTCGACGGCGGCTACGACTTCGAATACCTCAACGATGCCGAGAAAACCGCCGCATCCCGCGACCAACGGGGGTGGATAACGGTCGGCGACGTCGGCTACCTCGACGACGGGGGATATCTGTACCTCACCGACCGGCGCCATCACATGATCATTTCCGGCGGGGTGAACATCTATCCGCAGGAAACGGAGAATTTGCTGGTCACCCATCCGAAGGTGCTCGACGCGGCGGTGTTCGGCATTCCTGACGAGGAGATGGGCCAAAGCGTCAAGGCGGTGGTGCAAACTGTCGATCCCGCCGATGCAGGCGATGATTTCGCCCGGGAACTGCTGGCCTGGCTGCGGAATCGGCTGTCGCACTACAAGTGTCCGCGATCGATCTCGTTCGAGGCGCAGTTGCCGCGCAGCGACACCGGAAAGCTTTACAAAGCAGAGCTGGTCAGCAGGTATTCAGGGTGACGCTGCGCATCGTCGATCTCGCCACGTCCCTGGCTGACGTCGACGCTGTGCAGTCCGCAATTCCCGTCGTCGCCGTCGGCACACTCGGCAGCGCCCCTGAATTCTGGCTGGAAAACGCCACTTTCACGCTCACCGAGGATCACGCCGACGACCGTCGGGTGGTCACTGTTCCGTCGATCAGCTCCGCGGTCGCCGAACTCCAAGCCCGAGTCGATCGCTGGCCGGTAGCCGCCGCGGTGTGTGACGATGTGCTGCGCTCGATCGATCCCGACGGTCCCACGCGCGCCGCAGTGCTGATCGAGTCGCTGGCCTATTCCGCGCTGCAGACCGGACCGGAGTTCGCCCGCTGGCTCGCCGAGCGCGGCCCGGCCCGCATGCCCGAAATCCCCGACCCCGTAGTGACCGAACGCGACGGCAACAGCTTGTGCATCCGCTTCAACCGGCCGCATCGGCACAACGCGTTCTCCAACGACGTACGCGCGGCGTTATTGGAGGCGTTGGCCGTCGCGCAACTCGACCCCTCGATCGACGAAGTCGTGCTCGACGGTGACGGTCCGTCGTTCTGCAGCGGCGGCGACCTCGCCGAGTTCGGCAGCTTCGGCGACCCAGCCATTGCGCATCTGGTCCGCACCCGGCACAGCCCGGCCCTGGTGCTGGACGCGCTTGCCGTCCGACTCGGTGCGGCCTGTCGCGCCGAAGTCCACGGTCAGGTGCTGGGCAGCGGCTTGGAGATGGCGGCCTTTTGCGGGCGGGTGGAGGCTCAGCCGGATTCAGTGTTCGGCCTGCCGGAGCTAAGTCTTGGACTCATACCTGGAGCGGGCGGCACCGTGAGCGTGACGAGACGAATCGGTCGTTGGCGGACAGCGTATTTGGTGCTTACCGGTAAGAGGATCGATGCAACGAAGGCCTTGGACTGGGGTTTGGTCGATGAGATCGGTGAGTCGGCCAGTCCGCACCGAAGAACTCAAAGGCCGCCTCGGGTAATCAGCTGACCGGCGATCACATTGCGCTGAATCTCATTGGTGCCTTCGCCGACGATCATCAGCGGCGCATCCCGAAAGTAGCGCTCAACGTCGTACTCGGTGGAATAGCCATAGCCGCCGTGGATTCGGACGGCGTTCAAAGCGATCTCCATGGCCACCTCCGACGCGAACAGTTTGGCCATGCCCGCCTCCATATCGCAGCGCTCGCCACTGTCGTACCGTTCGGCCGCATAGCGGGTGAGTTGGCGGGCGGCGGTGAGCTTGGTGGCCATGTCGGCCAAGTAGTGTCCGACAGCCTGGTGTTTCCAAATCGGCTGGCCGAAGCTTTCGCGCTGCTGCGCGTAGGCCAGCGCATCCTCGAGCGCCGCCGTCGCCACACCCAACGCCCGAGAAGCCACTTGGATGCGACCGGTCTCGAGGCCTTTCATCATCTGCGAAAAGCCGCTGCCGGGCGCGCCGCCCAAGATCGCCGTGCTCGGCACCCGGAAATCGTCGAAGGACAGCTCACAGCTCTCCACGCCCTTGTAGCCGAGCTTGGGCAGATCGCGCGATACCGTCAACCCCGGCCCGGGCTCGACGAGCAGGATCGAAATGCCCCGGTGCCGGGGTGTGGTGCTCGGATCGGTCTTACACAGCAGCGCGATCAGCTCTGAGTGGCGGGCGTTGCTGATCCAGGTCTTGGATCCGTTGACAAGCAAATTGTCCGGCCCGTCGGGCAGAGCGGTGGTCGACATGTTCTGCAGATCCGAACCGCCGCCCGGCTCGGTGAGCGCCATCGTCGCCCGCACCTCGCCGGTCGCCATCGGTGGCAGATACCGATCCTTCTGCTGTTCGGTGCCGAACAGTGAAAGTAGCTTGGCGACAACGGTGTGCCCGCCCATCGCCCCGGCCAGGCTCATCCAGCCCCGCGCGAGTTCCTGAGTCACCAACACGTAGCAAGGCATCGACACCGGTGACCCGCCGTATTCGTCCGGGACGGCCAGACTGTAGATGCCGATGCGCTTCATCTGCTCGATCCACTCAGCGGGGTAGGTGTTGGCGTGCTCAACCTCGCGAACCGCCGGTTTGACCTCTTTGTCGACGAAAGCGCGCACCGTGGTGACCAGCAGCAGTTCCTCGTCGGTCAGTCCCGCCCTCATTCGTCGCCTCCGTGTGTCAGGATTCGCAAGCCCTTTTAAGCCATATTGACTCCCCCGGAGGCGTGATGAGCGGCGAACCGTACTTCGACGACCTCGTGGTCGGTCAGGTTTTCGACGACGCACCGGCCATGACCTTGACGTCCGGGATGGCCGCCCTACATCAGGCGATCATCGGCGACCGGCTGCGGCTGGCGCTGGACGCCGGCCTCTCGGCCGCGGTGACCGGTGCGCCCGCCACCCTGGCGCATCCGGCGCTGGTGTGCGACCTGGCGATCGGCCAGAGCACGCTGGCCACTGCGCGGGTCAAAGCCAACCTGTTCTACCGCGGCCTGCGCTTTCACCGGTTCCCGCTAATCGGCGACACCCTGTATACCCGCACCGAAGTCGTCGGATTGCGAGCGAATACAGTCAAGCCCGGCCGCGCGCCAACGGGATTGGTCGCGCTGCGGATGACCACCATCGACCAGGCTGACCGACTGGTGCTCGATTTCTACCGTTGCGCCATGCTGCCGGTCGGCCTGAAAGGCAATGACACCGGACACCACGACGACCTGACCGTTCTCGGCACCGACGGCTTGGCACCCGTATCCGATCCGACCGCCGATTGGAACGCTGAAGCGTTCCGTAACCGGGTGCCGGGCAAGCATTTCGACGCCGGCCTTGCGGGCGCGGTGCTGCAGAGCAGCGCAGACGTGGTCAGCTGCGCTCCTGAATTGGCTCGTCTCACTCTGAACATTGCTGCGATACATCATGATTCACGCACCGGCGACCGTCGCCTGGTCTACGGCGGGCATACCATCGGGCTGGCGCTCGCACAAGCCGCCCGGCTGCTGCCCAATCTGGTGACCGTGCTTGGCTGGCGATCCTGCGATCACATCGGTCCGGTGCACGAGGGTGACACCCTGTACAGCGAACTACACGTCGAGTCTGCGGAGCCGGCCGACCGCGGCGGCATCCTCGGGTTGCGATCGCTGGTGTACGCGGTCGGCGACCCGCAGACCGAACCGGACCGGAAAGTCTTGGACTGGCGGTTCACGGCACGGCAGTTCTGAAGAGTTGCCGCGCACAATAGTGGGCGTGGACTCGAGCTTGGGCGACCAGAGGGCGGACTGGGCCGCCAGCGGTCTGGCGTCGCTGACCGGCGCGCCTGACCGGTCACCGGACTTCTCACTCGCCGCCGTGCTGGCCGAAGCCCGCCAGGTGGCGGCAGACATCGCGCAACTGCTGGCCGTCGACATCGACGCCGCCACGATATTGGCCGGTCGTGCGGCGCTGCTCGGTTTGAACCGGCGCGGCCGTATCTCCGCCGGTGGTGCCACCCGGCTGCTCGGCACCGCCGACAGCTGGTGTGCCATCGCACTGGCGCGCGCTGACGACCTCGCGGCTGTGCCCGCACTGCTGCAAGCCGATATCCAAGACCTCGACCCGTGGCCGGCACTGACCCGTTGGGCGGCAACACGTTCGACGGACACTGTCGTCGCCCGTGCCGGGTTTCTCGACATCGCCGCCGCCGGCCTGGCGGAGGCAACCGCCGACGATCCAGCGGTACGGCGAGCCGGCGCACGCGTCGAGGCGCGCCGGCCGGATCAGCTGCTGGTGGCCGACTTGTCGTCGCTGTGGGCCGGGCCCCTGTGCGGGCAGCTACTCACCCGCTCCGGGGCGCTCGTCGTCAAGGTGGAAAGCCCGACCCGACCCGACGGTCCCCGTCGCGGTCGGTCCGCATTCTTCGACTGGATGAACTTCGGAAAACTCTTTGCCGCCTATGATTTCGACACCGATACCGAAGAGCTGCGGGCACTTCTGGCAGCGGCCGACGTTGTCATCGAAGGCTCGCGTCCCGCTGCCTTGCGGCGCCGCCGGCTGGGCCCCGACGATGTGCCCGCGCGACCCGGTCGGGTATGGCTACGCATCGGCGGTCATTGCGGTCAACCGGACCGGCCGGCGTTCGGCGACGACGCCGCGGTCGCAGGTGGCCTCGTCGGTACCGGACCTGCAGGGCCGGTGTTCTGTGGCGACGCGATCGCCGACCCGCTGAGCGGCCTGGAGGCGGCGCGGGCGGTGGCCCAGTCGCTGCGCCGCGGCGGCGGTGAGGTGATCGAGGTGTCGATGTCGGCGGCGGCCGCCCGGTATGCCACGTTGTCGCGCACACCGACAGACGCCGATGTGCCCGTCGCCGGTCCGCAGCCGCCGCCGTCCACGCCTGCGGCCTCCCCGCTGGGCGCCGACAACGCGGCAGTGCAACGCGTGGTGTCCGAAAGGCTCTACGCCGCATGCTGATTCAGCACGCCACGCTGCTGGACGGCCGGCCCGTCGACATCAGGGTCGATAGCCACGTCACTGAGGTGGCGGACGGGCTGCCGTCGCGGCCCGGCGAGGACGTGTTCAACGCGGCGGGCGGAACCGTGCTGCCCGGTCTGCACGACCATCACGTGCACCTCTATTCTGCTGCGGCTGCAGAGGATTCACTGCAGGTGGGGTCGCCGCAGGTGCGCGACGGTCAGGACTTGTCCCGGTCGCTGGCCGGCGCGACAGCCGGCAGCGACGGCTGGATCCGCGGCGTCGGATATCACGAATCGGTGGCCGGCCCGCTGAATCGCGCAATCTTGGACAATTTTGCCCCAGCGGTGCCGGTGCGGGTGCAGCACCGCAGCGGCCTGGAGTGGGTGCTCAACTCGGCCGGACTCGCCAGGATCGGACTAGCCGACCACCCTGACGGTCGGTTGCGCAGCGCGGATCCCAGTTGGTCGATCGGCGAACCGCGCCGCAATATCAGCCTCGCTCAGATCAGCCGACGGCTGATGCGGTACGGCGTCACCGCAGTCACCGATGCCACGCCCGATCTCGACGCCGCCGACATCGTTGACCTGGTCGCGTCGCAGCGCCGCGGTGACGTGCGCCAAGCGGTGCATTTCCTGTCGCCCGGCAAGCGCATTTTGCGTGACGATGAGCTCAACCTCGACGACCTCACCGACTGGATCGCCGCCCGGCACCGGGCGGGCGGGCCGGTAGCCGTGCACTGCGTCACTGCTGCCCAGCTACTGGTGGCCATCGCCGCGCTGGACCAGGCCGGCACCCATCCAGGTGACCGCATCGAACACGCCGCCGTGGTGCCCGATGACGCCATCGCCGAGCTGTCCCGACTCGGAATAACCGCGGTCACCCAACCCAATTTTGTGGCCGAGCGGGGCGACCAGTACCTGGCCGATGTCCCGGCCGACGAGCACCGTCAGCTCTGGCGGGTCAAGTCCCTGCGAAACGCCGGTGTTCCGGTGGCGCTGTCGACCGACATGCCGTTCGGTTGCGATGACCCGTGGGCGGCCATGCGCGCCGCCGTGCACCGGGCCACACCAAGCGGTGCGGTACTCAATGCGGACGAATGCGTCTCGGCTCGAGCGGCATTGCTGATGTTTTTGGGCCACCCGCAGCGTCCTGCTCAACCGCGTGAGGTCGCGCCCGGGCAGACCGGCGACCTGTGCGTGCTGACACTGCCGCCGGCGGCCGCACTGGCAGAACTCGACGCCGGCATGGTGGCTGCAACCGTTATCGCCGGCGAGCTGGTGTAGGGGGTCTGCCCGACTTGAGAGCTAGGAGATCTCGCCGACCAGGTAGCGCTGCAGCGTCGGCGCCACCGCATCGACCAGCGTGTCGACATCCATCGAATGGATCGGCTCGGCCTTGAGCGCGTAGCGCATGATGCCCAGACCGACCACCTGGGAGGCACACAACGATGCGCGGAATTTGATGTGATCGGCGCCCAGGGCCCGAAGCAGCGGGTCGAATATGGGGCCGATGAACAGTCCTTGGACCAGGTCGGCGGTTTTGGCCAGGCCCGCCCCGGCCACCGCACCGGCGGCGAACGGTCCGCCACCGGCGAAGTCCCAGGTGGTGATCAGCATGTGCAGGGTGCGCCGACCGGCTTCTTTTTCAGCTCCGGAAATGATCTTGTCGAGGAACTCCGGCGTGCCGAACGGCAAACGCAGTCGTTTCGCCACCGGGTCGAGAATCCCGCGCGACGGCTTTTCGCGAGGGGTCACGCTGCCAGGATCGCGGGAACCGAGTCAAAGATCAAGCTTTGCGGTTCGGCGCGCCGCGGCTGGCTGTGCGGTCGCTCAGTCGCCGGCCACCGTGGCATCGGCCAGTAGTTCGCCTCGGGCGGTGCGGGTCACCAGACTAATCAATCGCACGCAGCTCGGCGAGCCTCGCAACGTCGTCATCGAGGACGAGCGCAACCTGGATGCACTGTCGCGCTAGGCCAAGTTCACCAAGGACGCTGGCGTTCCGATTTAGGAACGTCGGCCGTGAGCGTCGCGACAGCTTCTCGGCCGTCGGCGATCAGCGTCGCGATCGCGGCGAAGTCTTGGGCGGTAGGCCTTTGCAGTATGCGGCAATGGTTTGCGAACAGCCGATCGTCGAGGCACTCCAGGTTCCGCATGTCGCCCCTGCCGTAGCCCGCTGCTGGCCGCCCCGGAACTCGCACCGCTCGCCGCAGATGCGACTGAAACGGCGGCCACCGCATCCGGCTCCCACGCCGGCCGATGAAACGGTGAAAAACCAAACTGAGCTCGTCCAGCGACGGCTACACCGTTAACAGCAGTCACGTTGTTAACATCACGCGATGCAGGACTCGTCGGCGACCATCAGTCTTCGGCGGTCACGCCCGGTTTCCCGGCGTGACGCAGTACGCTACGCAATCGCTGTGTCGGCGCTGGCCGGGCTGGGTGCGGCATCAGCAAGTGCCGGCACCCCCACGGCGGCGGCCGCCGCTCCCCAACTGATCGACTTCGCCATGCGCCAGATTCCAGCGGAGCACATCCGAGCTGCCGGCTATTCCGGGGTCGTCAATTACGTCTCGCTATCGCGTCCCGGCTCGTCCTTTGGCGCCAAGCCGATCACCCGGCCCTACGCCGAGTCGCTGACCGCCGCTGGGCTGGTGATCGTCAGCAACTACCAATACGGCAAGCCGGGCGGGACAGCACCATCGGACTTCACGCGCGGGTTCGCCGGCGGCGTCGCCGACGCTCGCACCGCCTGGCAGCTGCATACCGCGGCAGGTGGTGGCCAGAGTGCACCAATCTTCTTCAGCATCGACGACGACATCAACCGTGACACCTGGAACACCGTCGCGCTGCAGTGGTTTCGCGGAATCAACTCAGTGCTTGGAGTGCAGCGCACCGGCGTCTACGGGGGTATCGATGTGTGCGAGTGGGCCGCTACCGATGGCGTCATCGGAAAATCGCGCACGTCCGGCCACCGGTGGGCCTGGCAGACCCGGGCCTGGTCTCGCGATCAAATCGACCACGCCGCAGTTCTCTACCAGCGCGTGGTGAGCACCGCGTCGAATCCAGGCCCGGTGGTCGGCGGGCTCGAAGTCGACGTCAGCGACGTCCTGGCCCAGGATTGCGGCCAATGGAACCTACATCCGTGAGGTCGTAAACCACTCCAAGCGGTCGATGTAGGTTCTCATTCCCGATGTCATATGGCGCCCATCTGCGCTGGGACGATGCTGGATGTCTCACTTCGTGTCATCAAGCTTTTGTCTCATATTCGTGTCATTTCTTCAGGCGCGGCATTCGAGGCCACTTTGCATGCTGTGCTCGTCGGTGTGCAGGCCCGTCCGGCAAGGACGGCTTCGCGTCACGTGACAGCGACGGAAGTGGGCGGTGGGTCAGTGCTGAAGCTGATCGACGAACTGCTCCGCTTCGGACAGATGTGTCTGAATCAGCTTGTCTGCGAACGATTCCCCCGTTGCGACGTGATCCTGTCGCCACTGCCACTGCGGCGGTTGTCGATTCCGCCGGGCCGGCCTCCGCAGGGCGATGCGCCCCGCACCAAGTCGTCGCCGTGGCGTGCGATCCGAGCGCCGCAACCGTGATCGAAGTGGTCTGCCTCGGCGGCCGGCCGTCCCCGGCGGGGGCCAGCCCCGCCACTCGACGCGGGCTGGTCGACGGCACCGTGGGCAACTGATCGTGCACTGAGCGATCGATGTGCCGCTGCGTTGAACGATGCAGCCGGTCACACGCCGTGACGTGCTGGATATTTTCTCGGCGACGCCGGCGGGTAGGGTTTCAAGCGTCGGGGCCGGTGTGCGGTGGTGGACGAGCTACGTCAGGGGAATGTGTTGGGCAGCATGCATTTTGGGTTGTTCTCGGTGGGCGATGTGACCGAGGATCCGACCACCGGCCGTACGCCGACGCAGACCGAGCGGATCCGTGCGACGGTGACGATCGCCAGGAAGGCCGAAGAGGTCGGGTTGGATGTCTTCGCCACTGGTGAGCACCACAACCCGCCCTTCGTGCCGTCGTCACCGACGACGCTGCTTGGTTACATCGCCGCGCAGACCGAGCGACTTATCTTATCGACCTCGACGACGTTGATCACCACGAACGATCCGGTGAAGATCGCGGAGGACTTCAGCGTTCTGCAGCATCTGTCCGGCGGCCGCACCGATCTGATGCTGGGCCGCGGCAACACCGGGCCGGTCTACCCGTGGTTCGGTCAGGACATCCGAGCGGCGATTCCGTTGACCGTGGAGCACTACGGGTTGTTGCGCCGGCTTTGGCGCGAGGAGGTCGTCGACTGGAGCGGCAAGCACCGCACTCCGTTGCAGAGCTTCACGTTGGCGCCGCGACCGCTCGACGGGGTGGCACCGTTCGTGTGGCACGGTTCGATCCGGACCCCTGAGGTCGTGGAACTGGCCGCCTACTACGGTGACGGCTTCTTCGCCAACCACATCTTTTGGCCGCCGGAGCACACCAAACGGATGGTGGGGTTGTACCGGGAGCGATTCGAGCATTACGGGCACGGCACGGCCGATCAGGCCATCGTCGGCCTCGGCGGGCAGATCTTCATGCGCCCCAACAGCCAGGACGCCGTGGCCGAGTTCCGGCCGTACTTCGACAATGCCCCGGTATATGGTCACGGTCCTTCTTTGGAGGAGTTCAGTGCGCAGACCCCGCTGACCGTGGGTTCACCGCAACAGGTGATCGATCGGACGTTGAGCTTCCGCGACTACGCCGGCGATTATCAGCGTCAGTTGTTTCTCATCGACCATGCCGGCCTGCCGTTGAAGACCGTGCTCGAGCAACTCGATCTGCTCGGCGAGGAGGTCTTGCCGGTACTGCGCAAGGAATTCGCCGTCGGCCGGCCTGCGCACGTGCCCGACGCTCCTACGCACGAGGCTCTGGTTAAGGCCGCGAAAAAGAGCTCGGCTGACGCCATCCCCAGCGGAGGCAGCGAGGGGGACGACACCTCAGACGGCTGGGAGCAGCGACCATGACCAAGCTCGCGATCATCAGTGCCGGCCTGCGCGAACCGTCGTCGACGCGGCTGCTGGCCGACCGACTCGTCGTGGCCGTGGAAGCACAGTTTGCCAGCCGGAACGTGACTGTGGTCTCGTCGGTGATCGAGCTGCGTCGTCTGGGGCGCTCGATCACCGACACCATGCTGACCGGGTTCGCCGCGCCGGAGTTGGAGTCCGCCTTCGAAACCGTCGCCAACGCTGACGGGCTGATTGCCGTCACTCCGGCGTTCAACGCCTCCTTCAGCGGATTGTTCAAGTCGTTCTTCGACGTCCTGCCCGAGGAGACACTGTCGGAGATGCCAGTGCTGATCGCCGCCACCGGGGGCACGGAACGACATTCGCTGGTGCTCGAACACGCCCTGCGTCCGATGTTCTCCTATCTGCATGCCATCGTGTCGCCCACCGGGGTGTATGCCGCCACCGAAGACTTCGGCGCCCGGCAGGGTGCAGCCGGTCTCTCCGAGCGAATCGAGAAGGCAGCCAACGACTTCGCTCGGCTGCTTCAGTCGTGCGGTACGCGCACCCGCCGCAACGTGTTCGCCGAGGAACTGACCGAGATGGAGCGCCTTCTGGCCGCCGAGCGCCCCGTAGACGCTGGCGGCACGATCGAGGATTAACGCGGCTGGCGGATCCTGACCGTCTTCAGGGTCGCCGATCCCGATCGCGGACGCGGATACGCAAGTTCGTGACGTTGGTCCGGAAACGCCGTGTATCCATGTGCTCCTTGATGAACTCGAGACGTCGCTGCGGCAGATCCTCGCTAACCATCGGATACTCCTTGCTTCAGCTGCCCGGACAGCACCGGGTCCGCCGAGGCGGCGGCGGTGAAGCTAGCGGTAAGCCAATCGCTCACGGCGGTGACCAACGCTTCGCGGTTTTCCCGTTTGACGATTCCATGCCCGTCGTCGTCGAACAGCAGGTAGCGCGCCGTGCGACCCCGCGCCTGCAGCGCCTCGATGATCTGCTCTGACTCGGCGGGCGGCACATTGGTGTCGTGGGCACCGTGCACCGCCAGCAGCGGCGCGGTCAGCGCATCGACACGGCGCAGCGGTGACAGTTCCTCGAACAGTTCGCGGTGGTAGACGGGGTGTCCGTATTTGGAGTAAGCGGCCTGCGCGATCCAGGGTTCGGTGGTGCGGTAGAACGTCGTGAGGTCGCTCATGCCGCAGATGCTGATTCCGGCGGCGAACAGTGCCGGATGAAAGGTCAGCGCCGCCAACGTCAGGAAGCCGCCGTAAGACCAGCCCGCGCAGGCCACCCGGTTCGGGTCGGCCAGGGCACGATCGACGAGATAGCCGACGCAGTCGGCGACGTCGTCGATCGCGGCGAAGCGTTTTTCCTTGTCGTCGGCGTGCATGAAGAACCGGCCCAGCCCGCCGGAGCCGCGCACGTTCGGCGCGAGCACCGTGATGCCGGCGTTGAGCAGCTTCGGGAAGAGTTCGTTGTAGTCCGGCCTGGCCTGCCCTTCCGGGCCGCCGTGCAGATAGACCACCGCTCCGGCGGGCGGTGTGCCGGGCGGTGGCCGGTGCAACCAACTCGGTAACGCCAACCCGTCGCGAGCGGTGATCAACTCGCAGGTGGGGCCGGTGCCGTGCCCGGCGACCACCGGCCCGCGGCTGGGTTCACGATCGATGCGGACCCACTCGCGCGACCGCGGATCCACCAGTTCCACCGTGCGCGGCATCGACGGGCCCTGCACGGTCATCGCCACCATCGAACCGGTGGCGCTGATCGACAATTCGCCGGCCACCGGACCGGGCAGCGGTATCGGTTCCTGCAGCGTGTAGTCGAGCAGTGACAGCGTCTGAAACTCGCTGGCGCCGTGCATGTTCCATAACAATGCGACGGTGGTGAGGTCGTCGCTGACGGCGAACTCGTCCAAGTCGTAGTCCGGACGTTCGGCCACCACTTGATACACCACCCCGTCTGCGGTGGCGGTGATCTCCAGCAAGCGGAAATGGTCGCAGCCGTTGTCGCTTCGGACCAGGGCGCGCACATAGCCGTTCGGGCTGTTCACGTCGTGGAACTTGTGCGGTTGGTAACGCCTGGTCTGTTCACCGGTCGAGCCGTACCGGATCCACCGGGGATGATGGTCGTCGAGGATGACGCCCGTGTCGGTACTGGACCCGGGATCCGGTGGCAGCAGCGCCGATTCGATCAGGCCGTGCAGCAGGATCAGCTCGTGGTAGCAACGGGGGCCCACCCGCACCAGCGAAGCGCCGGCCCAGGCGTCGATCAGCCGGCCGCCCGAACGTTTGTCCAGCACAATGCGATTGCCGTTGGACGGTTCGATCAGGCACGACGAGCCGATACCGTTTTCGCCGGTCAGAATTGCCGCCACCCGGGGGCCGTCCCAACCAACCACCTCAGCGGTACCGTTGTCCTGCCCGTCGATTCGCCATGCTGACGGATCGTCGGGATCGGTTGTGACGATCCATATTTGCGTGCATGTGCTGCCCTCCGGCGCAACCTCGCAGGCCAGCCAGCGGTCGTCGGGGGAGTGGATCACCTGGGTAACCGGGCCGTCGATCGGCAGCACCACATCGCGCGACGAGCTGGCTCGCCAGCCCCGCAGGAAACGCTGCACCGCCCGCGGGTAGCCGCCGTCGTCGACGATGTGGGCGAAGACCGTCGCGTCGGGAGACAGTGACGCGCCGTAATTCGCCCGAACCTGCCGACCCGTCACGTCAGCCCGCACACTTCTTTCGACAGCAATCAGAACGCGCCACAGTGATGGCTTACCACCGGTTCGCGCAGGGCTGCAATTCGAAAATCAGCGCTTTTCGACGCATATGCCGAGGTGAGCAGGGAAGTTGAGGCGATTACCGTTTGTCGCCAACCCAGCGGGGTACAGTCCCCGCATGATGGTACGACCGGCGACCCGGTACCCCGGACCAACCATGGCTACCCGCGTGCGATGGTTGCTACGGGCGCGGCCGGCCGACTATATGCTGGCGTTAAGCGTTGCGTCGGCTTCGCTGCCGGTGGTGGGCAAGCGTCTGGAGCCGATCGGCGGGATGACCGCTATGACCATCTGGGGCGCTCGTGTCATGCCGGAACTCCTCTCTGCGGCCGCGAAGTCGTGGTTCACACCAGGCGTTCAGGAGATCCGGCGCTGCGATCGCGACAAAACACAGGCGGTTTCCGAAGCCGCGCTGCGCGGCATCGTGCCGGCCAGAGACTTGGCCATCGGCTGGCCCGCGCCCGAACGGACCCCACCCGTGTGGCGGGCCCTGAGCCATCGCCGCCACCTTTACCGCACGTCAGTCCGTTATGGTGAGCACCCCACCCAACTGCTCGATGTGTGGCGTCGCAAAGACCTGCCGGCCGGGTCGGCGCCGGTGCTGATCTTCTTGCCGGGCGGCGCCTGGGTCCACGGCGGCCGCGCCCTGCAGGGCTATGCGCTGCTGTCGCACCTGGCCGAACAGGGGTGGGTGTGCCTGTCGATCGATTACCGCGTCGCGCCGCATCACCGGTGGCCGGCACACATCGTCGACGTCAAGACCGCTATCGCGTGGGCCCGGGCCAATGTCGACAAGTTCGGAGGTGACCGCAATTTCGTTGCGGTGGCCGGGACGTCAGCCGGCGGGCACCTGGCCGCACTGGCCGGATTGACGGGTAACGATCCAGACTTCCAGGCCGTGCTGCCGGAGAACTCCGACACCGCGGTGGATGCGGTCGTCGGTATCTATGGGCGCTACGACTGGGAGGACCGTTCCACCGCTGAGCGAGTCCGCTTCGTCAACTTCTTGGAACGGGTGGTGGTGAAACGGACGATCGCACGTCACCCCGACGTGTTCCGCAAGGCTTCACCGATCGCCCGGGTCCATCCGCAAGCCCCGCCATTCTTGGTGATTCACGGCAGCAGGGACACTGTCATCCCAGTCGAGCAGGCCCGTAGCTTTGTCGAGCGGCTCCGCGATGCGTCACAGTCGGTCGTCAGTTACATGGAACTTCCCGGCGCTGGGCACGGATTCGACTTGACCGACGGTGCCCGCACCGGGGCGATGGCCACCGCGGTCGGGTTGTTCCTCAACCAGGTGCACCGCACCCGGCCGCCGATTGGAGCCAAACAGGTTATCTGAGCTCCTGCGACTGTATGGTCCCTGCAAAGGGAGGTGGCGGTGAAAAGGCTCAGCGGCTGGGACGCGTTTCTGCTCTACAGCGAGACGCCCAACGTGCACATGCATACCCTCAAGCTGGCTGTGATCGAGCTGGATCCCCAGCGGCACGACTTCGACATCGACGCGTTCCGCCGCGTCATCCATAGCCGGCTGCACATGCTCGACCCGTTCCGCTATCAGCTCGTCACCATCCCGTGGAAACTGCACCATCCGATGTGGCGGGAGAACTGCGAGGTTGATCTGAGCTACCACATCCGGCCGTGGCGGCTGCCCGCGCCGGGCGGTAGGCGTGAACTCGACGAGGCCATTGGTGAGATAGCCAGCACGCCGCTGGACCGCAGCCGTCCGCTGTGGGAGATGTATTTCATCGAGGGCCTGGCCAACGGCCGCATCGCCGTGCTCGGCAAGATTCACCACGCCCTGGCCGACGGGATCGCCTCCGCCAACTTGATGGCACGGGGCATGGACCTCCAAACTGGCCCCCAGTCGGACCGCGACTTTTATCAAACCGACCCCGCACCCACCAAAGGGCAGTTGGTGCGATCGGCGTTCCGTGACCACCTGCGCTACCTCGGCCGGGTGCCCGCAACCCTGAAGTACACCGCGGAAGGAGTGAACCGGGTTCGTCGCAGCGCACGCAAACTGTCTCCGGAACTGACGCGCCCCTTCACCCCGCCGCCGACGTTCATCAACCACATGATCACCCCGGAGCGCCGGTTCGCCACCGCCACCCTGGCGTTGGCAGACGTCAAGGAAACCGGCAAACGGCTGGGCGCGACGATCAACGACATGGTTTTGGCGACGTCAGCGGGTGCGCTGCGAAAATTGTTGCTGCGCTACGACGGCCACGCCGACCATCCGTTGTTGACGTCGGTGCCGGTGAGCTATGACTTCTCACCCGACCGCATTTCTGGGAACCGGTTCAGTGGCGTGCTGGTGGCTCTGCCAGCGCACGTCGAGGACCCGCTGCAGCGGGTTGCCCAGTCTCGGGAAGCGGCGGCGGCGGCGAAGGAAAGCCACAACCTGATGGGACCGGAACTGGTCAGCCGGTGGTCGAATTATATTCCGCCGGCCGGCGCCGAGTCGCTGTTCCGCTGGCTGTCCACCCGGGACGGGCAGAACAAGGTGCTGAACCTGACGGTCTCCAATGTGCCGGGCCCCCGCGAACGCGGCCGGGTCGGTGGTGCGCTGGTTACCGAGATTTATTCGGTGGGACCGTTGACGGCGGGCAGTGGGCTGAACATTACGGTTTGGAGCTACGTCGATCAGCTCAACATCTCGGTGCTGGCGGACGGGGCCACTGTTGACGACCCCCACGAAGTGACCGACGCGATGATCGAAGAGTTTGTCGAAATACGGCGCGCCGCAGGGCTTTCCGAGTCACTGACCGTGGTCGAAACCGCGATGGCCCAGGTCTGAGTCGGTCCTATCCGCCACATTTGTCGGTGCGGGCGGGAGTGGTCGTTGTGCCCGCCTCATAGCGACAAGACCTGTGCCGGTTGGGATTGTCGCTCGGAGGTGGGCGAGTCGGACCCTCAGCCAGGCCCGGGCTGTTGTGACTACTGTGACCTAGCTTTGCCCACCGACACGGGCAAGCAGCTCGCTTCGAACGATCTTTCCGGTGCTGTTGCGCGGCAGCTCGTCGAGCGCGAAGATCTCACGGGGCACCTTGTAATTGGCCAGGTTCTCCCGGACGAACTGCTTGAGCGCATCCGACGTCACCGACGCACCGCTGCGCAGTACGACGAAAGCCGCCAGGCGCTGACCGTACTGTTCGTCGTCGACCCCTATGACGGCGGCATCGGCGACGCCGGCGTGGGCGGCCAGCGTCTTCTCTACTTCGATCGGGTAGACGTTCTCTCCGCCGGAGACGATCATCTCGTCGTCACGACCGACAACGTAGAGTCGCCCGGCCTCGTCCAGCCGGCCAATGTCGCCCGATGCCATGAAATCCTCGTGAAAGTCCTTGGTGGTGCCCGAGGTGTAGCCGTCGAACTGGCTGGAGTTGCGGACGAAGATCTGACCGACCTCACCGGTCGGAACGGGACGAAAGTCGTCGTCGAAGATCCGGATCTCCGTCCCGGGGACCGGCTTCCCGGCCGTATCCGGCGCAGCCCGCAGGTCCGCGGGTGTCGCGGTCGCGATCATGCCGGCCTCGGTGGCGTTGTAGTTGTTGTAGATGATGTCGCCGAACTCGTCCATGAACCGGATGACGACGTCGGCGCGCATGCGGGATCCCGACGCGGTGGCGAACCGCAGAGACTTTCCGCTGTATTTGCGCCGCACCTCGTCGGGCAGCTCCATGATCCGGTCGAACATCACCGGCACCACAGCCAGTCCGGTGGCACGGTGGCGATCGATGAGCTCGAGCGTCGCCTCCGGGTCGAACCTGCGACGGGTGACGACGGTGCAGCCCATCGATCCGGCGAACACCAGCTGCGAAAACCCCCAGGCGTGAAACATCGGCGCGACCACCACGGTGGTTTCCTCCGCGCGCCACGGCACCCGGTCCAGGATCGCCTTGAGTTCACCGGGGCCGCCGCCGGACCGCGCGGCACCTTTGGGGGTGCCGGTGGTTCCCGACGTCAGCAGAATCAGCTTCCCCTTGCGTTGTGGTGTGGCCGGTCGCTCACCGGCCTGGGCGGCGACGAGCTTCTCGACGGTGTGCTCGTGGCTTTCCCGGTGGTCGGTCCAGGCGACAATGCGGGTGGTCTTCGATCGGTCGGCGACCGCACGATTGACCGACTCGGCGAACTCTTCGTCGTAGATGATCGCGTCGACGTCCTCGCGATCGACGACTTCGGCCAGCGCCGGCCCGGCGAACGAGGTATTGAGCAACAGCACGTCGGCACCGGTCCGGTTAGCTGCGATCAACGCCTCGACGAACCCCCGGTGATTGCGGCAGATGATCCCGACGACGGCGGGTGAACCGCCGGGCAACGACTGCAATGCCGCGGCCAGCGCATCACTGCGCTCGTCGAGCTGGCGGTAGGTCAACGAGCCCAGCTCGTCGATCAGCGCCGGCCGGTTCGGGCAGCGTTGCGCCGACATCGCGAACCCACTTGTCATCGACAGCTGTTCGCGCCGGGCGGCCGCGGCGATTCGCAGATACTTGTCCGGCCGAAGGGGTGCGATGATCCCGGCCCGAACCATGGTGGCAAGCAGACCCCCGGCATCGGTGATTCGGGTCAGCGCAGCGGGGCCTGCCATCTGCTGCGACCCCTCAGCCGATCACCGGAAGACGACGTTCTTTGGCGAGTTTGTCCAGTGCCTGTTGCATGACGTGGCGAACGTGAGCGTCGACCTCGTCGATATCGGGATCCTCACCGAATTGCGCGACCACGTCGATCGGCTCCAGCACCTGCATGACGATTTTGGCGGGCAGCGGCACGTTGACCGGCAGCACCGCCGAAAGCCCGAACGGAAAGCCCACCGAGATCGGCAGGATCTTCACGCGCATCAGCTTGTCGAGCCGCAGCAGCTGAGCCAAACCCTCGCCGCGGGACAGATACAACTGGGTTTCCTGACCGCCGATCCCGACGGCCGGCACGATCGGCACTCTGGCGTTCAGTGCCGCCCGCACATAGCCGGTTCGGCCGTCGAAGTCGATCGTGTTCTCCGACAGGGTCGGTCGATACACGTCGTAGTCGCCGCCGGGAAACACCACGACGACCCCACCGGAGCGCAGCGCCTCGTCCGCGTTCTCGTGATTGGCCCGGATGAACCCGGTGCGAATGAGGAAGTTGCCCTGTGGGCCGTTGAACAGCATGTCGTGACTCAACGTGTAGACCGGCCGGTCATACCCGAATTTGTCGTAGAAGCCGGTGGCGAAGACCGGCACATCCATCGGAAACAAGCCGCCGGAGTGGTTGGACACCACCAGCGCGCCGCCGGGCGGGAAGGACTCGAGGCCTCGCACGTCAGCGCGGTGATATCCCTTGATCAGCGGACGCAGCCAGCTGATGACCCGTTCGGTGAAGCCGGGATCCCACTTCGATATCTCGGTGGGCTCGATATCGCTGGCGGTCAACGTCTCCCCTGGAATTCAGCAAGGATCTCGCTGTGATCTTAGCCGGGGCGACAATGGGGACTCAAAACAGCCCGCGGAGCAGCCGCTCGCCGAGAAGGGAAAGGCATGAGAAAACTCCGAGCTGTTCTGATCGCCAGTGCCGCGGTACTGGGGATCGCCCTGCTCGCATGGCCGGTCAAGGAGGTGTGCCCGAACGGCCCGTGCACCACGGCACCGGATGCGCAGGGCTCCGTCCACCGCTACTACGAAGTGAAACCGCTCGCCGCGGCAGTGATCGACACCGTGGCTGGTAAGAGCCTTCCGTTGCGATACACGTCGGGCGAACAACGAAGCGGATAGCGGCGGCCTGAGTTGACCAACCGGGTCGATACCATCGCCTGGTGAGCGAATCCAACGCCGAACCCGAGGTCCTGGTCGAGCAGCGCGACCGCATCCTGGTCATCACGATCAACCGGCCGCAGGCCAAGAACGCCATCAACGGCGGCGTCAGCCGAGCCCTGGCCGAGGCCATGGACCGGCTGGACGGCGATCAGCAACTGTCGGTCGGCATCCTGACCGGCGCGGGTGGCTCGTTCAGCGCGGGTATGGATCTCAAGGCTTTCGCGCGCGGTGAGAACGTGGTCGTCGAGGGTCGCGGCCTGGGGTTCACCGAACGCCCCCCGGCCAAGCCGCTGATCGCGGCCGTCGAAGGCTACGCGCTGGCCGGTGGGACGGAATTAGCGTTGGCCACCGATCTCATCGTGGCGTCAAAGGATTCGGCGTTCGGCATCCCCGAGGTCAAACGCGGGCTGGTCGCTGGCGGGGGCGGGCTGCTGCGGCTGCCGCAGCGCATCCCGTATGCCGTTGCCATGGAGCTGGCGCTGACCGGTGACAACCTGCCAGCCGAGCGGGCCTACGCGCTGGGCCTGGTCAACGTGCTGGCCGAGCCTGGTACCGCGCTGGAGGCGGCGATCGCGCTGGCCGAGAAGATCACCGCCAACGGTCCGCTGGCGGTGGCCGCGACCAAGCGAATCATCAACGAGTCCCGCGGCTGGAGCCCGGACACCATGTTCGCCGAGCAGATGAAGATTTTGATGCCGGTGTTCGCGTCCAACGACGCCAAGGAAGGCGCCGTCGCATTCGCCGAGAAGCGCCCGCCGCGCTGGACGGGCACCTGATCACTCATATGGCGGGTAAGGAGACTGGCGGAGTGCACCGGCCAGGTGCACGGCGTTGCGAACGGCGGTCTCGGTGACGCTTGCGACCGCTTCCGGCACCTCATCGAGGTCGTTGTAATTCGTGGACTGCATGGCCTCGCCGTTCCAGTAGGTGCAGCCTTGCGCCGGGATCGTGAATCCGATGTCGTTGAGCGCCTGAAAGAGGTCGGCGATAATCTTGTGGGCGCCGTCCTCGTTGCCCACCACCGCCGCCAGCGCGACCTTGCCGACCGTTCTCGGTCGGCCGGCGTCGTCCTTCTGGGACAACTCGGCGTCGAGCCGCTCCAGCACGCGCTGAGCGACGCTGGACATGTGGCCGACCCAGGTCGGCGTCGACATCACCACGATGTCCGCGGCCCTGATCTTCGCGAGCAGTCCCGGCCACTCGTCGCCGGGGCCCATGTCGGCTTCCACCCCCGGCAGCAGCGCCAGGTCAACGCAGCGCACCTTCTCGCCGTCGACGCCGGCACTGCGTAACTGGTCGAGCAGCTGGTCGGCGATCAGTTCGCTGCTCGACGACGCCGGACCTTTCTTCAAGGTGCAGATCAAAGCGAGGGCGCGCAGGGATTGTGGTGCAGGCGAGGTCATCGCTGCCAGATACCCAAGCGTGGTTTCGGCAAACGGCTCCGCAGCTGGAGGCGCGGCGACATGCGCGATACAAATCCGGCCGTCGGGGTAAGTTCGACCCGCCGAGAGCTGTCGAACACGTCGAGCGTAGAGACTTCGAACATGAGCATTTCCCTGCTTCTGGAGATGGCGGCGTCCAGTAGCCCGGATCGAGTCGCCGTGGTCTCGGGAGATGCGCGGTTGACCACCCAGCAATTGAGTGACCTCGCCGGCGGTGGCGCCGGCGTCGTCGCCGCGTCAGATGCTCAGCACGTGGCCTACGTCGGCACCGGTGGAATGCTGTTGCCGCTGTTGATCTTCGCGTCGGCCCGCGCCGGGCGGGCTTTCACACCGATCAATTACCGACTGGCGCCGCGGGGGGTGCAGTCGCTGATCGACCGCTTGCCCGAGCCGCTGATCATCGCTGACGACCGCTACCGCGACGCCGTCGATTCGAACAGCCACGTGATGAGCTCCGCTGAATTCCTGGCCGCCGCCCGCAGCGCCGAACCGGTCGAGCAGTTTCCGGGCCCCGACACCGTGGCCGTGGTGTTATTCACGTCGGGCACCACGTCGCTGCCCAAAGCCGTCGAGCTCTCCCATAACAATCTGACGAGCTATGTCACCGGCACCGTCGAATTCGCCTCCGCCGAACCCACCGACGCGGCACTTATCTGCGTGCCGCCCTACCACATCGCCGGACTCGGTGCCGCGCTGTCGAATCTCTACGCCGGGCGCACAATGGTCTACCTGCCCGAGTTCGACGCCGAAGCATGGGTGCGGCTGATCAACGACGAGCAGGTCAGCACCGCGACCGTGGTGCCGACCATGCTGGACCGCATCGTCACCGTGCTGGAGAACGGCGGACATCGCCTGCCGTCGCTGCGCAATCTGGCCTACGGCGGATCAAAAGTCGGGTTGCCGCTGGTCCGTCGAGCACTCGAGCTGCTGCCTGACGTCGGATTCGTCAACGCCTATGGCCTGACCGAGACCAGTTCGACGATCGCGGTCCTCACACCCGATGACCACCGCCGAGCCCAAGCGGCCGATGACCCCGCCGTAACGAGACGGCTGGGATCCGTCGGTCAACCGGTGCCCGGCATCGAGGTGCAGATCCGCGACGAGAATGGCGCCGTGCTCGGACCCGGCCGAACCGGCGAGTTGTTCGTTCGGGGCGAGCAGGTGTCCGGGCGTTATACCGGCATCGGGTCTGTGCTCGACCAAGACGGGTGGTTTGCCACCCGCGACATCGCCACCGTGGACGAGGAAGGTTATCTGTTCCTCGGCGGACGCAGCGACGACACCATCATCCGAGGGGGAGAGAACATCGCACCCGCGGAGTTGGAGGATGTGCTGATCGAACATCCGAAGGTACGCGACGTCGCCGTGGTCGGCGTCGACGATGCGCGGTGGGGGCAGGCGATCGTCGCCGTCGTCGTGCCGATCGGAGATGCCGACGCCGATCCCGAGGACTTGCGCGAATATGTACGCCGAAATTTGCGCGGCTCGCGTACTCCTGACCGAGTAGTATTTCGCGACGAGCTGCCCACCAACGCGACCGGCAAGGTGCTGCGCCGTGAAATCGTCGAAGGACTGCGTAGCCAGCGCCCAGCAAGCGATTCGTTGTAAGGACTCATCATGATCAAGAACGGAACCCGGCTGGCAAGCCAGGTCTGCGACACCCAGGTGATCGTTGTCAGAACCGGCGACAGTCTTGAGCAACTCCGTTGCGGCGGCGCCCCGATGGCGGAGATGGGCGCACCGCGTTCCGGAGAACTCGATCCGGCGTTCGCCGGCGGGAACGTGATGGGTAAGCGTTATGTCGACGACACCGGCGCAGAGGTGCTGGTGACCAAAGCGGGCGCCGGAACGTTGTCCATCGGTGACACCGCTTTGAGCGTCAAGGAAGCCAAGCCGCTACCGGCCAGCGACTAACTGCTCCCAAGCCGGTCCTACTGGTTGTTCAGTCCGTTGCGACGAACGAATTCCCTTGCCTTGATCAAGAATTCGAGTTGACCGTGCACATCGCGCAGTGGTTCGGTGGTGCGTGTCGAGCGGCACAGCACCACGGCGCCTTCCAGCGCGGCAATCGACATCATGGCCAGCGACGCCGCATCCGAATCATCGAAGCCGTCGGCGACGAACGCCCGGCTCAGCGCGGTACGCCAGCGCCCCAGTATGGCGCCGGCCTCGGCGGTCAGTTGCGGTTCGTCGTTGGCCGGGCCGAGCGCCGCCGCGACCACCGGGCAGCCCGCGTTGAAGTCGCTGTCGTCCAGCAGGCGCTGCCAGTATTCGACAAAATCCCGCAACATGGCCTTGACGCCGCGTTCGACGGTGTCATCGATGGTGGCGGTGATCGTGTCGCCGGCGTAGCGCAGCGCCTCGGTGAGGATTTGATTGCGACCCTCAGGAAAGTGGTAGTAGACCGAGCCGCGCGGCGCGCCGCTGCGGGCCAGGACCTCGTCGATGGTCACGCCCGCTGCGCCGCGCTCCCGCAATACATCGACTGCACTGACGATCATTTTGGTCCGGGTCGTGCCCCTCGTCCCGGGTGGAGTTGGTGTCGTCACTGACATGGCCGGGTGGCTCTCGACGTCGAACCGTCAGGCGGCGTGCGGGTGGCGGAGCTGAGGTACTCGCCAGTGCACAGTACGGGCGCGGAACCGGCCTGTCCGGAACGGCGTACCGGGGAAACGGGAAACCTGTCGGGTGAATCGCTGGCCGGCGATGTTGAGCTCGATCATCCACATGTTGTATCGGCCTATCTCATGCCGTGTGCGCCAGATGCTCCGGCACAATTATGCAAATCACCATAACCTGCCGCCCAGACATTGGGCAAGTGCAAAATAGCCAAATGGAAGGCGCTGCGTAAAACACCAGTTCAGATAGTGTTTCAGCTGGGTAACGACGGTGCGGGAACGCTCCGCGATTATGTATCAAACCATAATCCGCCCAAGCTGTCATTCAGCTGGGGGTTAGTCGGGCGAGTGCCCTAGGTAGCCTGGACCGCTAGTCATCGAGCCGCACAGACGAGGTTCCGAGCCAGTTGGTCAGTACACGCGACAGCAATGCGGCCGCCGTGGTGATCGGTGCCGGGGTGAGCGGCTTGACTACCGCGATCTGCCTGGCCGAGGCCGGTGCTGCGGTGCAGGTGTGGGCGGCGGAGCCACCGCTACAGACCACGTCGGTGGTGGCCGGAGCCCTGTGGGGCCCGGCATTCGCCGAACCCGTCGACGACACGGTGGCGTGGATGAAGCAGTCGCTGCGAGACTTCCGGCACTTGGCGCGGGTGCCGGGGACCGGGGTGCGGTTGGCGCCTGCCTTGGCTGTCGGAGATTTACCGGGCCTGCATGAAATGCCGCCGCAGGCCGAGCTGATCCCGGAGCTTCGTCCGTGCGCGCAGGCCGACATTCCGGCGGGCTTCGCCCGCGGCTTTCGCGCGACGATGCCGCTGATCGACATGCCTCAATACCTCGACTACCTGGTGGGACGGTTGGCCGTGGCCGGCGGGCACCTCGAGATCCGCCGAGTCGAGTCGTTGCTTGACGCCGGCAAGGAGGCCCCTGTGGTGGTGAACTGCGCTGGTCTGGGCGCGCGGCGGCTCGTCGGCGACGACACCGTGCGTCCGGTGTTCGGCCAGCACGTCGTCCTGAGCAACCCGGGCCTCGACGAGTTGTTCCTCGAACTGACCTCGGCGACCGAGTGGACCCACTATTTCCCGCACCCGGCGCGCATCGTCTGTGGCGGGATCCGGGTTCCCGACCGCTGGGACCGGCGGCCCGAACCGGAGCTATCCGAACGAATTGTGAAACGCTGCAGAGCAATTGAGCCGCGTCTGCGGGATGCCGAAGTCATCGAGACGGTCACCGGACTGCGTCCCGACCGGCCCGCCGTCCGAGTCGACGTGCAGGTGCTCGACGAGGTGCGCTACGTGCACAACTACGGCCACGGCAGCAACGGCGTCACCTTGTCCTGGGGATGCGCGCGCCAAGCTGCCAGGTTAGCGCTGGCTCGGACGTGAACGGCCAATCCCGAGCTAGCATTAGCTCTCCAAGGTGTAGCCCATTGGCATCAGTACGCTCTTCTGCTGGGTGAAGTGCTCCACGCCCTCCGGTCCGTTCTCGCGGCCGATGCCGGAGTTCTTATAGCCGCCGAACGGGCAACACGGATCAAAGGCATACCAGTTGATGGCGTAGGTTCCGGTGCGGATCTGCTCGGAAATCTCGATGCCGCGCGGCACGTTGGAAGTCCACACGCTGCCGGCCAGCCCGTACACCGAGTCGTTGGCGATCTTGACCGCATCCTCTTCGGAGTCGTACGGGATGATCGAAAGCACCGGCCCAAAGATCTCCTCCTGCGCGATCGTCATGTGGTTGTCGACGTCGGCGAACACCGTGGGCTGAACGAAGAAGCCGTCGTCCAGGCCTTCCGGCCGCCCGCCGCCGCACACCAGCCGGGCGCCCTCCTCGACGCCCTTGGCGATGTAGCCCTCGACCCGGGCGCGCTGTTTCTCCGAGATCAACGAGCCGATCTGGGCGGCCGGATCCGTCGGCGGCCCCACCGGCAGTGCCTGCACGAAACCGGCGACAGCGTTCACGATTTCGTCGTAACGCGCGCGTGGGGCCAGGATTCGGGTCTGGGCAACGCAGGCCTGCCCGGTGTTCATGATCCCGGAGAACACCAACATCGGGATGGCGGCGGCCAGGTCGACATCCTCCAGAACAATCGCTGCCGACTTCCCGCCGAGCTCCAAGGTGCAGGGCTTGAGCAGGTCAGCGGCTCGCCTGCCGATTTCTTTGCCGACCGCTGAGCTACCGGTGAAGGTGAAGATGTCGATGTCGGGGTTGGAAGTCAGCGCCTGCCCGGTCTCGATGCCGCCCGGCACTATGGACAGCACACCGTCGGGCAGACCGGCTTCGGCGAACACCTCGGCCAACGCATTCGCCGTCAACGGTGTTTCAGCGGCCGGCTTCAGCACCACCGTGCAGCCGGCCAGCAGCGCCGGGCCCAACTTGTTGACCGCCAGGAACAGCGGCACGTTCCATGCCACGATCGCACCCACCACCCCGATCGGCTCCCGACGTACGACGGTTTGCCCGTAGGAGCCGTTGCGGATCTCTTCCCACTTGACTTGGTCGACCGCCGGGCCGGCGAAGAAGTTCATCGCGCCCATCGAACTCATCCAGTGCATCGTTTCGATGGTGAGCGGCGGCTGACCGGTCTCACCGGCAAGCAGCTGGACGAACAGGTCCTTGCGCTCCTCGAGCAACTTCAGTGCGCCGGCGATGACGGCGGCTCGCTCCTTGGGAGGCGTCGACGGCCAAGGGCCGTGGTCGAATGCCTGACGCGCAGCCGCGACGGCGGCGTCGACGTCGGGTGCGGCGGCAGCCGGCACTTTGCCGACGTAATCGCCAGTGGCCGGGCAGTGCACCTCGATCACCTCGTCGGTCGACGGTGCGGTCCACTGTCCACCGATGAACAGCTTGTCGTATTCGCTTTTGTGGCTGACGGTCATGGACGCCACCCTACTCAGCGGTGGCCAGAACGAGAACACGTTTCAGTCAAGTCGCATCACCGGTCCGTGCCGGCCGCAAAACCAGCACCAGATTACTCACCACAAACTCCCGTAGCAGCGGCACGGACGTCGTCCACCAGGCCCATCGTGGGTGGTAACGGGGGAAAGCGGCGATTATCGCCCCGGTGCTCGCCGCCCACTTCAAGCCCGCGGCCGCGGACACCGCGAATAGTGAGGATCCGTAGTTGTTCTTCGCCGGATGACGGTGTTTGCGGGCGTAACGCGCGGCGGCGCGAGCCCCGCCGAGATAATGCGTGCGCCCCAACTCGTGTCCGCCGAACGGCCCCAGCCACACCGTGTAGGACAGCACGGTCAGGCCGGCCGGCCGGGTGACCCGCAGCATCTCGGCCCCCAGTTGCCAGGGCCGGGGGACGTGCTCGGCGACGTTGGACGAGAGGCAGATGTCGACGCTGTCGTCGGCGAACGGCAGCGCGGTTCCCGACGCCCGCACGAAGCTACCCGTGGTTGCGGCGACGGTATGAGCCGTCGTGTGCAGCTCCCGCGGGTCCGGCTCCACGCCGATGTATCGAACGCCGGCGTCCGCGAACGCGGTCGCGAAATACCCCGGTCCACCCCCGACGTCGAGCAAGCTGCGGCCTTGGGGAGATTCCCCGTAGAGGCCTTGCCACAGATCTGCCACCATCGTCGCGGTGTCGGCGGCCAGTGCGCCGTAGAAGCGGGCGGGATCGGACTGCTCGTAGCGGAATTCTGACAGCAGCCGCAGCGACCGGGGCAGCGTCGCTCGCCGCGCGAAGACGTCAGTGGCGTCCATCGGTGCCACCCTACGCAGCAGCTGTGTTGTTCGGCGGCGACCCGCTTCGCCCGGCTTTTAGCCGCGCTCGCGATCGCCGCAGTTGTTCGGCGGCGACCCGCTTCGCCCGGCTTTTAGCCGCGCTCGCGATCGCCGCAGTTGTTCGGCGGCGACCCGCTTCGCCCGGCTTTTAGCCGCGCTCGCGATCGCCGTTAGGCTGTCAATCGATGTCTGCCGCGCATGGTGAGCCTTCGGGCCGTACACCCCCAGACAAACTCGGTATCAGCGCGGTGCTGCTGCTGTGCTGGCGCGATACCGGACATCCCCAAGGCGGCGGCAGCGAAGCCTATCTGCAACGTATCGGCGCTCAGCTGGCCGGCGCGGGAGTCGCTGTCACGCTGCGCACCGCGCGTTATCCCGGCGCACCCCGACGCGAGACGGTCGACGGTGTGCAGATCAGCCGCGCGGGTGGGCGCTTTTCGGTCTATCTATGGGCGTTGGCCGCGATGGTCGGGGCTCGGCTCGGGCTCGGACCGTTACGGCGGTCGCGGCCCGACGTCGTCGTCGACACCCAGAACGGCCTGCCGTTCTTGGCGCGGTTGGTGTACGGCCGACGGGTCGCGGTGCTGGTCCACCACTGTCACCGTGAACAGTGGCCGGTGGCCGGCCCGGTGCTTGGGCGGCTGGGCTGGTTCGTCGAGTCGGTGTTGTCACCGCGGGCGCACCGGCGCAACCAGTACGTGACGGTATCCCTGCCGTCGGCCCGTGACCTCGTCGATCTCGGTGTCGACAACGAACGAATTGCCGTGGTGCGCAACGGTGTTGACTTGGCGCCGGATCAGTCGCTGTGCGGGTCCCGCGCACCGGCCCCCCGCGTCGTCGTGCTGTCGCGACTGGTGCCGCACAAGCAGATCGAGGACGCGTTGGACGCGGTTGCCGCGCTGCGCGAACGCATACCCGGCGTCCATCTCGACATCATCGGCGACGGCTGGTGGCGCCAGCGGCTGGTCGACCATGCGGCGCAGCTCGCGATCTCCGATACCGTTACTTTTCACGGCCACGTCGACGATGTCGCCAAACATCGGCTGCTGCAACGCTGTTGGGTGCAAGTGCTGCCGTCCCGCAAGGAAGGCTGGGGATTGGCGGTCGTCGAGGCCGCTCAGCACCGCGTGCCCACGATCGGCTACCGGTGCTCGGGGGGACTGTCCGACTCAATCGTCGACGGGGTGACCGGCCTATTGGTTGACGATCGGGCCGAGCTAGTGGATCGGCTCGAAGAGCTGCTCGCTGACCCGGTGCTGCGGGAGCAACTCGGCGGCAAGGCGCAGATCCGCAGCGGCGAGTTCTCCTGGCAGCAAAGCGCCGACGCGATGCGCAGTGTGCTCGACGCGCTGCACGCGGGTGACCGCGTCAGCGGGCTCGTTTGAATCTCGACGCCACCAGCCCCAGGGCGCCCGCGAGGAGCAGGGCCAGCCAGGCCAGGTGGGCTAGGACGGCCATGGTGCGCCTACGGGTCGATACGCCCGTGGTGTCGCGACCAAGTCGGTACAGCGTGAGATCGGCATCGTGGTAGGCGACCGGCAAGCCACCGAGCGTGCGGCCAACCGCGCCCATCTCACCGGGAGTACCTGACTCCACCACCAGCCACCGCACGGGAGCGCGGGCCAGCGCGTCAGGGTCGACGCCGGCTAGCAGCAACTGCTGCAACGCCCGGGCATGACTCCCCTCGCCGGCGATGGTCGTCCCGGAAACGGTCAGGTCGCCGGTCGTGAGCACGTCGGCGCGCACCCAGCGGGGCAACGGATCAAGTACCGGCGCTCGACCCGACCACGCGAAGCGTCGCATGCTGCCGGCCGGCAACACGGCGACCGCGCCGGGATGGTCGTTGATCCGCGCCGACACCGCCAGCCACCCGGACGGGTAGTGCACCGGCTCCACCTTCCCGCCCACCCCCCAGGCCAGGTCGGGCAGGGTCGCGATCAGCGCGGCGCTGCACACCAGTGCCGTCACTGCAGGCTGCAGCCAACGTCGCAACGTCAACACCGTTCCCGCGCCGGCCAGCGCGTAGGCGGGCAAGGCCAGAGCCACCCATTTCTGTCCGTCGCGCACCACGGCAAAGCCCGGCGTCACCTCGATCGCTGCTCGCAATAGCGCAAGACCCGGTGTGGTGGACATCAGGGCGGTCACCAGGATCGCTACCGCGGCCAAGACGACCAGCGGCCGCGCGGCGGTGCGGCGCACCAGCACCGGCAACCCGGTCCCGACGATGCTCAGCAGCGCCGCGGCGGAGACCACCGCGAAAAGCGTGGTCCGCGACGCGGGTACGGCCTCGCCATTCCACAGTCCCCCGAGGCTGGCCAGGCTGCCCAGCACGCCCAGCCCGGGCTCTGCGCGCGCCGCGAACGCGGCAACCGCGAACGGGTTCGCCTGGTTCTGACTTGCCGACCACAGACCTAGCGCCGACGCCGCCAGCCACGGCAAGGCCGCGACGATCGCACCGGCCAGCGTTGCGACCACGCACAACCCGCGCCGCAGACCCGTCCCCGGTGCTGCCACGCACACCAACGCCACGGTTGCGGCCAGCATCAGACCGGTCGGCGTCACACCCGCCACTGCGAGCCAAAACGCCAGCACGAGCAGTCTCCGCCGGCAGGATTCGTCGGCCGCTCGCGCAGCCAGCATCGTCGTCGCGACCCAGGGGAGGCAGCCGTACGCGATCAGCAAGCTCCAGTGTCCTTGCAGCAGTCGCTCACCGACATAGGGATTCCAAAGCGCCAAAGTGCTCGCCACGACCTGGCCACCCGCCCCGGCCTCGGGTAGCACCGTTTGAACCAGGCGTGCCGCGCCCCACCCGGCCAGCCACAGTGCCAGCACCAGCAGCACTTTGACCACGACACCGCCGTCGACGACGCGCGACGCCAACGCTACGGCGAAGTCCTGAGGCGTCGCCCGTGGAGCCGATTCGGCCAGCCCGAGCGCACTATCGGAAAGATAGGACCGCGGCGTGGACACCGCGTCGCGGAGCAGCAGGTAACCGGGTCCCAGCAGCGGGCCGACTATCAGCAGCGCTAAGGCGAGCGGGTATCCCGGCTGAAACCACTGGACCCGCATCGTCGGCGGGCTAGATCCGTTCGGGCGGGCCAGAGCTCGGTTCTGACGACCCGGGTGGATCCGCGCCCGGCGGTCCTGCATCATCTTGCAGGTCGGGGCGGGTCGGCAGGATCTCGGTTTCGGCTTCGGCGCCCGGCACCGGCTCGGCCTCGGGCGCGTTGCGGCCGAAGAAGCCGTGATCAGCCCGGTCCAGCCCCGGGTCGATCAGCGCGGCCTCGGTGCGCAGACTGAACGCGGCGAGCAGCACACCCCCGACAAGCGCTATCAAGCCGGCCGCTGTGAACGTGATCGGCAGGACCCGCGACCACAGCGCCAGCCGGTCGCGCTCGTCGCGAGCAGTGTTGACCTGCGATTCCACGGTCTCCTCGTTGGAGGTGATCTTGTACTCCACCAGCGACCCTTCCGGCTTCAACGGGTCGCGGGCGAAGTAGTGGTTGGCATGTTCTTGCTTCTTGACGATGGTGCCCGACACCGGGTCGACCCAGAAGGTGCGTTGCGCGGCGTAATAGCGGGTCATGGTGATCTGCTCGTTCGGGTCGTCGCTGGCAACACCCCACTTCGCCGCCGGCGCGGTGACTCGGCCATCCTCGTCGTTGGCGTAGAGGGAGGGGTATTTGACCGGGGCGACCAGCTTGCCGCTGCTGTCGTATCCGATGTTCTGGGTGAAGCGGTAGGTGGTCAACCCGTTGACGTCCTCGTTGTCTTCGTAATTGACGTCGTACGCCTTCTGGGCGATCGGGTCGAAGTATTGATAAGTCTGCTTCTCGGTGTGAAAGGGGAACCGGTAGGACAGCCCGTCGTGCGGCAGCGCGATGTTGGCCGGGGGATTGTCGTCGGTGATGCCGCGCGGCTTCTGCACGGCGCCGCCGGGATGGGTGTCGTCGGACACCGCGAGCGCCGTCTTGCGGTTGAGCGTCACGGTGTCCACAATCGCCAGCAGCAGGCCGCTGTCCTTCTGCTTGTCGGTGCGCCGGACCGAGTCGCCGGCTTGGAGCGTGACCACATCGGCATTGGCGGGGGATTCGACGGTGATTTGCTGTTGCGATACCAGCGGCACGTTCTGGTTGACGACAAATTGGTCGCCGCCGATCGAGGCGGGATCCAGTGCGCTGCCGGTGCCCTCACCGATCAAGGTGGTGTCGATGTCGAGGGGGATCTTGGTGATACGGCTGGTGGTGTAGGTCCACAGCAACAGTGCGGCGATCAGGAGGGCGGCTCCGAGACCCATGATTCCGCATGCGGCTATCCGCAACACGACTGCTCGGTTCACGTTGCGGTGACCTCCTTCTAAGTTGTAATCCCTGACTGCCCGGCTCCTCGGCGTGCCCGGGCGAATTCCGCCGCAGCTAGCGAAAACTCGTTTGACACTAACAGCAGAATCTAAGTTCTCGGCTTAGGTATCCGGGTCATCGGAACGTCGGCGGGGGTGTGCCCGCACTGGCAATGACACCGCGGCAGACTGTCTTCATGACCGACGGCCGGCGGGTCGGTGGGACCCGCAGCTTCCTGCCTGCCGTGGAAGGAATGCGCGCGTGCGCGGCCATCGGCGTCGTCATCACCCACGTCGCTTTCCAGACCGGCCATTCCACCGGCGTCGGGGGCCGGTTGTTCGGCCGCTTCGATCTGGCGGTGGCGGTGTTCTTCGCGCTGTCGGGTTTCTTGCTGTGGCGCGGACACGTCTCGGCGGCGCGAGGCATCGGGGCGCGGCCGGCCACCGGACACTATTTGCGTGCACGGGCGGTCCGGATCATGCCGGCTTATCTGGTGGCCGTTGTCGTCATCCTTTGCCTGCTGCCCGACGCCGAGCACGCCAGCCTGACGGTCTGGCTGGCGAATCTGTCGCTCACCCAGATCTATGTGCCGCTGACTCTGACCGCCGGCCTGACCCAGATGTGGAGCCTGTCGGTCGAGGTGACTTTTTATTTGGCGTTACCGGTGTTGGCGTTGCTGGGCCGCAGAATCCCGGTCGGTTGGCGGGTGCCGGTCATTGGTGCGCTGGCGGTGGCCAGTTGGGCCTGGGGCTGGGTCCCGATCGGCTCACGAGCGGGACTCAATGCCCTGAACTGGCCGCCGGCGTTCTTTTCGTGGTTCGCCGCGGGCATGCTGCTCGCCGAGTGGCTCTACACCCCGGTCGGGTTGCCGCATCGGTTGGCGCGGCGGCGGGTGCTGATGGCCGTTGTCGCGGCAGCGGCGTATCTCGTGGCCGCTTCGCCGCTGGCCGGGCCGGCCGGGCTGGTGCCGAGCACCTCCTCGCAGTTCGCGGTCAAGACAGCGATGGGCGCGGTGGTGGCGTTCGCGCTGGTGGCGCCGCTAGTACTGGATCGGCCCGATACCCGCCACCCGCTGTTGGGCAGTGCCGCCATGGTGACGCTGGGCCGGTGGTCCTACGGGTTGTTCATCTGGCACCTCGCCGCGTTGACCATGGTCTTCCCGGTGATCGGCGAGTTCTCCTTCCGAGGTCATATGCCCGAGGTCCTGACGCTGACCCTGATCTTCGGCATCGCGATCGCCGCCGTCAGCTATGCCCTCGTGGAATCACCCTGCCGAGAAGCCTTGCGGCGCTGGGAGAAACGCCGTCAGCACCGCGGGACACCCGACCGGGCGGTGAGCAAACCCCAAGAGGACGCCATCGCACCGTGACGCGCTACGGCGCCGGTCAGGCGTAAGCGCCCTGGTGCTCGAAGATGCGGCGCGGATTGTCGACCAGCATGGTGTGCAACTGCTCGTCGGTGACGCCACGCTGTTTGAGCGCGGGGATGACGTCGTTGTGGATGTGCAGGTAATGCCAGTTCGGCGCGGCTACCGGAAGCAGCGACTCGGGCAATGCATCGAAGAAGCAGTTGGCGTCGTGCGAGAGCACCATTTTGTCGGCGTGTCCGCGCTCGCACATCGTGGCCACCGTGTTCACCCGCTCTTCAAACGGCAGGATCACGTCGATACCGAACCGGTCCATCCCGATGTAGGAACCGTTTTTGATCAGCTCTTCGAGGTAGTCGATATCGGTGGTGTCGCCGGAATGGCCGATCACCACGCGGGACAGGTCGACGCCTTCCTCGGTGAAGATCCGCTGCTGCTCGAGCCCGCGCCGGGTTCCCGCGTGGGTGTGCGTCGAGATCGGCACCCCGGTGTGGTGGTGCGCTTGCGCAACGGCGCGCAGCACCCGCTCGACACCGGGAGTGACGCCGGGCTCGTCGGTGGCGCACTTGAGAATCGCGGCCTTGACGCCGGTATCGGCGATGCCCTGTTCGATGTCGCGGACGAACATGTCGGTCATGATTTCCGGGCCGTCGAGCTGTGCTCCGGGCCCGAGATAGTGGAAGCGGAACGGCACGTCGTTGTAGGTGTACAGGCCGGTCGCGACAACGATGTTCAAGTCGGTGGCCGCCGCGATTCGCGCGATGCGGGGGATGTACCGGCCCAGCCCGATCACGGTCAGGTCGACGATGCTGTCCACCCCGTGGGCCTTGAGTTCGTTCAGGCGGGTAATCGCATCGGCCTCGCGCTGGTCCTCGTCACCCCAATCTTCGGGATAGTTCTGGGTGATCTCGGTGGTCATGACGAACACGTGCTCGTGCATCAAAGTGACACCGAGGTCAGTCGTGTCGATGGATCCTCGAGCGGTGTTCAGTTGCGCCACGCTCTCGATGCTATGTGACGACCGTCACGTCAGTCCGGCCGCCTCAGCTGATCAGCGGACCGGCTCGATCACCGACACGGTGTTGTCGTGATTGGTGGTGTAGGCGGTATGAGTGGTCGGGTCGACGGCGACCCCCCACGGGTCTCTGCCCATTCGGATGATCCCGCGGGCGGTGCGCTTGGCGGTGTCGATCACCGACACGGTGGCGTCGGCCTCGTTGGCGACGTAGGCGGTGTCGGCGGTCGGGTCGACTGCCACCCCGTACGGGTGCTTGCCGACCGGGATGGTCGCAGTGACGGTGTTGCGGTCGAGGTTGATCACCGACAGGGTGCCGTCCCCTTCGTTGGCGACGTAGGCGGTGTGGGTGTTGGTGTCGACGGCCACCCCGCGGGGTGCGTTGCCGACTTTGATGGTCGCGGAGACGGTGCGGCTGGTGGTGTCGATCGCCGATACGGTGTTGTCGCCGTTGGTGGTGTAGGCGGTGTGGGTGCTGGGATCGATCGCCACCCCGTACGGGTTTTTGCCGACAGTGATGGTGGCGATGACCGTGTTGTCGGTCAGGTCGATCACCGACACGTTGTAGTCCCACATGTTGGCGGCGTAGGCGGTGTGGGTGCTGGGGTCGATGGCCACCCCCCACGGTTGGCTGTCCACCGTGATACTCGCGGTAGCCGCGCGGCCTGCGGTGTCGATGACCGACACCGTGTCGTCACGGTTGTTGGCGGTGCAGGCGGTGTGCGTAGTGGGGTCGACAGCCACGCCCTCCGGTCCTCTGCCCACCGGGATCGTCGCGGTGACAGTACGGCTGCTCGTGTCGATCACCGACACGGTGCTGTCGCTGAAGTTGGCGGTGTAGGCGGTGTGGGTGGTGGGGTCGACAGCCACGCCCTCCGGGTGTTTACCGACGGGGATGGTGGCGGTGATGCGGCTGGACGTCACGGTCGGTGTGGCCGACGGGCCAATTGCGGTGGTGACCTGGGTGGCGGCAGACGCCGATGAATGATCGTGCCGGTTGCTGACCGCCAATACGGTTGCGGTTGCCGCAATCACGACCACGGCTGCAGTGACGGCCAGCACAGCGAGCCGCCGGCGGCGCCGGTTGCCCGACGCCGCTGTTGGGCGGGGCGCCGGGCCTGCCTGGGCCAATAACTTGGCCGCCTGGCTGGTGGGAAACGCATCGCGGTGCTGCTCGGGTGCCGCGGCCAGGGCCCGGGTGGCGGCGGCGGCGAGGTCACCGGCGCTGACGTAACGGTCGTCGCGGTCCTTGGCCATGCCGCAGGCGATGACGTCGTCGAAGGCGGCCGGGATACCGGGCCGCTCTGCGCTGGGCCGGGGGACGGGCGCGGTCAGGTGCGCGGCGATCAGTGCCGCGGGGTAGCTGGCCGCATAGGGCTGAGCGCCGGTCAGGCACTCGTGCAGCACACAGGCCAGCGAATAGATGTCGGCCCGGTGGTCGATCTGCTCGTCGGCAAGTCGTTCGGGGGCGATATAGGCGAAGGTCCCCACCGTCGTACCGGCGCTGGTGAGCTTCGCGTCGTCGGCGGCGTTGGCCAGGCCGAAGTCGACCAGGCAGGCGAAGTCACCCCGGGTTATCAGGATGTTGGCCGGTTTGACGTCGCGGTGCACGATGTCCTCGGCGTGCGCGGCATCCAGCGCCGACGCGATCTGGCTGATGATCCACACCGCCCGGCCCGGCGCCAACGGCCCGTTGTCCTCCAAGAGGGTGCGTAGGTCGGCGCCCCGGCACAGCCGCATGTCGATGAACAGTTGTCCGGCGATCTCGCCGTAATCGTGGATCGGAACCACGTGCGGTTCGTTGAGTCGCCCGGCGGTTCTGGCCTCCCGGAACAAGCGCTCACGAAACGCCGGGTTGGCGGAATAGGACGACGTCAACAGTTTCAGCGCTACCGTGCGGTTCTTGTTGGTGTCGACGGCCTCCCACACCTCGCCGAACCCGCCGCGGCCCAGCAGTCGCTTCAGTAGGTAGGGGCCGAACTGCGATGTAGTGGGCCACTCCGCGGTCGTGCCGCCGACCGGCGGCTCCTCCACCAACAGCACCCCCCTGGCGGCTCGGCGACGCCCCGGTCTGCCCGTTGTCGCGCCCGTGCGACTAGTGACCCGGCGAAATTGTCGTGGTGTGAGTTTAGGCGCTCGACGCCCCGGACATGACCGTTCTGGACGGCACCTCGCAACCGCATCACCCGGGCTTGCGGGCCTCGATCAACACTCGTGAGGTGCTAGTGACGAAGGGTCCGTCGGCTTGGATCCGCTGGTGCAGGGCGAGCAGCTTGCCGTGATAGTCGGTGACCGTGAACCCCGGAATCGCCCAAATCACCTTGCGCAGGAAATAGATCACCGCGCCCACGTCGAAGAATTCGATCTGCAGCCGCTCCAGTCGCAGGTCGACTACGGTAAGACCGGCCTCGGCTGCTTGGCCTTTGACGGCGTCGGGGCTCAGTTGCCCATGCCCCAGTGCCTCCGGCTGCGGACCGACGAGGAAGTCGATCAGTTCGCGGCTCGAAGCCGGTCCGACGTGCTGGGCGAAATAGCTGCCGCCCGGCTTGAGCACGCGGCATATCTCGTCCCACCACAGATCGACTGGATGGCGGCTCGTCACCAGGTCGAATGCCGCTTCGGCGAACGGCAGCGGCCGCTCAGCGCAGCCGACCACCACCACGCCCAGCGGGTGCAGCAATTGCGTAGCCAGCGCCAGGTTCGGCGGCCATGACTCGGTGGCGACCGTCGTCGGCGGGAACGGGCCGGCTCCCGCCAGCACTTCACCTCCGCCGGTTTGGATGTCCAGCGCCGACGCCACGCTGGCCAGGCGACCGCGAAGTAGTCGCTGATATCCCCAAGTGGGACGTTGCTCGGTGGCCCTGCCATCCAGCCAGGAGAAATCCCAGCCGTCTACCGACACCGATTCTGCTTCGGCAACCAGTTCGTCAAAGGTCCGGGTCATAGCTCCCATCATGAGTCACCGCCGCCAACCTCTTGAGGAGTGAGCTGGCTCACAGTAAAGTGACCACTGGTCATCGAGGTAAGGGGGCGCCATGCCGACGGTGACGTGGGCTCGCGTCGACCCGGATCGCCGCGCAGCCGTCGTCGAAGCCGCGGAGGCGGAGTTCGGGGCGCACGGGTTTTCCCGTGGCAGCCTCAACGTCATCGCGCGCCGGGCCGGAGTCGCTAAAGGCAGCCTGTTCCAGTACTTCGCCGACAAGCGCGACCTGTATGCGTTCATCGCCGATATCGCCAGCCAGCGCGTGCGCTCCTACATGGAGGTCCGCATCCAGGCTCTCGATCCGAGCAGACCCTTCTTCGAATTCCTCACCGACCTGCTCGACGATTGGGTGGCCTACTTCGCCGACCATCCGCGCGAACGTGCACTGCACGCCGCGGCCAGCTTCGAGGTCGACACGGACGCGCGGATCAGTGTGCGGACCGTCATTCACCGCCACTATCTGGAGGTGCTGCGGCCGCTGGTCCAAGATGCCCGCGCCCGCGGTGACCTGCGCGCGGACTCCGACACCGACGCGTTGTTGTCACTGCTGCTGATGGTTTTTCCGCATCTGGCGCTTGCCCCCTACGTGCGTGGGGTGGATCCGATCCTTGGGCTCGACGAACCCACACCCGAGCAGCCGGCCCTGGCGGTCCGCAGGCTGCTCGCCGTGCTGTCGGCGGCCTTCGCCGCGATACCGCAAGCCCACCACCGAAAAGATTTGGAGGAGGTCAATTCATGACACGGACACGCTACGGCTCACTGGCGGCCGGCGGCCTGAACTGGAACAGCCTGCCGCTCAAGCTGTTCGCCGGCGGCAACGCGAAGTTCTGGGATCCGGCCGATATCGACTTCTCCCGCGACCGCGCGGACTGGGAGCTGCTGTCGGACCGTGAACGCGATTACGCCACCCGGCTGTGCGCGCAGTTCATCGCCGGCGAGGAAGCGGTGACCAAGGATATCCAGCCGTTCATGGCCGCGATGCGGGCCGAAGGCCGTTTGGGCGATGAGATGTACTTGACGCAGTTTGCGTTCGAGGAAGCCAAACACACCCAGGTGTTCCGGTTGTGGCTCGACGCCGTCGGCATGACCGACGATCTGCACGGTTATTTCGACGACCTCCCGGCATACCAGCAGATGTTCAACGAGGAATTGCCGGACTCCTTGAGCGCACTGCTGACCGATCCATCCCCCTCGGCCCAGGTTCGGGCGTCGGTGACCTACAACCACATCGTCGAGGGCATGCTGGCGCTGACCGGCTACTACGCCTGGCACAAGATCTGCGTCGACCGGGGCATCCTGCCCGGCATGCAGCAACTGGTCCGGCACATCGGCGACGACGAGCGACGCCATATGGCGTGGGGTACCTTCACCTGCCGGCGTCACGTCGCCGCGGACGACGCCAATTGGACGGTGTTCGAGACTCGGATGAATGAGCTGATACCGCTGGCGCTGCAGCTGACCGAAGACGGGTTCACGCTCTACGGCGACGACATGCCCTTCGGCCTGTCGACCGACGAGTTCTTGCAGTACTCCACCGACAAGGGGATGCGACGGTTCGGGACGATCAGCAGCGCCCGCGGACGCCCGCTGGAAGAGATCGACGTCGACTACTCGCCGTTGCAGCTGGAGGACACCTTCGCCGACGAGGACGAGCGCACGCTGGCCGCCTCGGCCTAGGGGGTTTACACCCGGTCTGCTTACGCCGAGATCTACGCCAGCGCCGCCGGGGGACGAAAATTACGGCGCTAGCGTCGATCTCGATGGTGGTCGGACGTCACTCGACCTTCTTGCCGCCGCTGGCGCTTCCGCCGTCGGATGATCCGACCCAGACGGTTTTGGCGTTGCAGAACTCGCGGATGCCCAGGCCCGCAAGCTCGCGACCGTACCCGGACCGCTTCACACCACCGAACGGCAGCTCGGGGTAGGACACCGTCATCCCGTTGATGAAAACCTGACCCGCTTCAATGTCATCGATGAAGCGCTGCTGCTCGGCGTCATCATTCGTCCAGGCATTGGACCCCAAACCGAACGTGGTGCCGTTGGCGATCTCTATGGCTTCGTCGATGTCGGCGGCGCGGTACACCGACGCCACCGGGCCGAACACCTCTTCGGTATAGAGCCCCATGTCCTTGGTGATGTCGGTGACCACCGTCGGCGGGTAGAACCAGCCCGGCCGGTCGAGACGCTGACCGCCGCAACGGATCACCGCGCCGGCGGCGGTGGCGTCCTCCACCTGCTTCTGCACCTCGTCACGGCCCGACTCGGTCGCCAGCGGACCGATCTCGGTGTCCGGGTCGGTCGGGTCGCCGACTCTCAACGACTCCATCTTGTCGACGAACTTGTCGACGAATTCGTCGTAGATGTCGGCGTGCACGATGAATCGCTTAGCGGCGATGCAGGATTGGCCGTTGTTCTGCACACGGGCAGTCACCGCGGTCTTGACCGCCTCCTCGAGGTTGGCCGACGGCATCACGATGAACGGGTCGCTGCCGCCGAGCTCGAGCACCGTGGGTTTGATCTCGTCGCCGGCGATGGCGCCGACCGATTGACCTGCCGGCTCGCTGCCGGTCAGGGTGGCCGCGGCGACCCGGGGATCGCGCAGGATTTTCTCGACGGCGCTCGACGAGACGAGCAGCGTCTGGAAACAGCCCGCCGGGAAGCCGCCGCGTCCGATCACATCGGCGAGGTACAGCGCGGTTTGCGGCACGTTGGAGGCGTGCTTGAGCAGGCCGACGTTTCCGGCCATCAACGCCGGCGCCGCGAACCGGACGGCCTGCCAAAGCGGAAAGTTCCACGGCATCACGGCGAGCACCACGCCGAGCGGCTGGTAGCGGGTGTAGGCCTGCTTCGCACCGACCTTGGCGGCGTCCGCCGGCTCGTCGGCCAAGATCTTCTCGGTGTGCTCGGCGTAGAACCGAAACCCCTTGGCGCATTTGAGCACTTCAGCTTTCGCCGAGGCCAGCGTCTTACCCATCTCAAGAGTCATCATGGCGGCGACGTCTTCGGCTTCGGCCTCCAGCAGATCGGCTGTGGCGTTGGCCCACTCGGCGCGCTGGGCGAAGGTGGTCGAGTGGCGGTAGTCGAGGAACCGTTCGTAGGCGCGGGCGATAGCCGCCTCGACTTCCTCGTCGGTTGCCGCGGTGAAGGTCTTGATCGTCTCCCCGGTGGCGGGGTTGATCGTGGCGATAGACATGTTGTCATCCTCTGGGGTTCGGTCCTCTAGAACCTGTAACCGTCTGAACGGCGTTCGCCATCCCACCCTGCCACTATCGTGGCCACCGTGAGTACCCCCGCCCAATTGATGGTCAAATGCCTCGAAAACGAAGGCGTCGCCGTCGTCTTCGGGATACCGGGAGAAGAGAACATCCGCTTCGTCCAGGCCCTGGCCGCCTCGGACATCCGCTATGTGTTGACCCGGCATGAGCAGGCGGCGGCTTTCATGGCGGAGATGTACGGGCGCGTGACCGGGCGTGCGGCCGTCGTGTCCGCCACCTTGGGCCCCGGCGCGATCAACATGCAGTTGGGAGTCGCCGACGCCACCACCAACAGCACCCCGCTAGTCGCGATCTCCGCGCAGGTGGGCCAGGACCGCGAGTACAAGGAGTCCCATCAATACGTGGACCTGGTCACCATGTTCGCGCCGATCACCCGCTGGGCCGACGGCGTTCCCACAGCCCGGGCGATCCCGGAAATGATTCGCAAGGCCTTCAAACTAGCCGAGAGCGAGCGCCCGGCCGCGGTCTACCTCGCTGTGCCGGAGCACATCGACGCCGATGCCAGTGACTACGACCTGGTCCCGTTGCCCCGCAACGTGGTGCATGCCGAAGCGCCGGCCGCCGGTCAGGTGGCGCGGGCGGCCGAGGTGCTGCGTTCGGCCCGCCGGCCGGTGGTGTTGGCCGGGCACGGCGCCGCCCGCAATGACGCGACCGCCGCCCTGCTTCGATTCGCCGAGGAACTGTCCATCCCGGTGGCGAACTCCTTTCACGGCAAGGGCGTGATGCCCGACGACCATCCCAACAGCATCGGAACCCTCGGGTTCATGCGACATGACTACGTCAACTTCGGCTTCGACAACGCCGACGTCGTGGTGGCGGTCGGCTACGAGCTGCAGGAGTTCGACCCCGTCCAAATCAACCCTGAGGCCGACAAAAAAATCATCCACGTCCACCGGTTCCCCGCCGAGGTCGATATGCACTACTCGGTCGACGTGGGAATCATCGGCGATATCAGCGCCTCGCTGGACGCGTTGACCGACGCGATGGCAGGTCACCGTTTCAGCAGCGACGAGACCGCACCCGGCTGCGACCTGCTGGCCGAGGAATTCGCCCGCGGGCAAGCGGATTCACGCTTTCCGCTCGCGCCGCAACGGGTGGTGGCCGACACCCGCGCGGCACTGGGCCGCAGCGATGTCGTGCTGGTCGACACCGGTGCTACCAAAATGTGGATGGCCCGGCTCTATCCGACTTACCAAGGCAACACCTGTTTGATCTCAAATGGCCTGTCCACCATGTCCTTTGCGTTGCCTGGAGCGCTTGGCGTCAAGCTTGCCCGGCCGGACAGCAAGGTGCTCGCCGTGGTCGGTGACGGCGCGTTTCTGATGAATTCGCAGGAGATCGAAACCGCAGTGCGCGAACGCATACCGCTGGTGGTGCTGATCTGGGAAGATGGCGGTTACGGGCTGATCGAGTGGAAGATGGACCTCGAATTAGGCGACCACTACTACGTCTCCTTCGGCAATCCCGACGTGGTGAGCTACGCGCAAAGCTTCGGCGCGAAGGGATATCGGATCAGCAGCGCCGATGACCTGTTGCCCACGCTCAAGGCCGCGCTCGACGACGACGGAGTATCGCTGATCTCCTGCCCGGTCGACTACTCGGAGAACCTCCGGTTGACCGAGCGGCTCGGCCAGTTGGACGCGACCCTGTAGTCGCGTGCACCGGTTGAGGCGCTACCCGACCGGGTACCAGAGCAGGCAACACCGAGGCCGAATCGGGAGGGCGCTGTGAGCCGACGATCGAAGGCGTTCTACACGCCGCTGTCCATCACCACCAGCGTCGCCGGGGGCTTACTGGCCGGAGAGGTGTTCAGCCAGATCTGGAAGCGGCTCGGCGACGCCGACGAGCCGCCGCCTGATCCGAAGGATCTGAACCGGTCGACGCGCACAGCGCTGGTCGCCGCCGGACTGCAAGGTTTGGTGTTCAGGCTGGTGCGCGCCGCCGTGGACCGGGCCGGTGCACGTGGGTATCAAGCGGTCACCCACGAGCCGCCGGTTTAGCAAATGATCGCTCCGACTCTTACGCCACACACGGGCGACTGACACCTCAGGTCAGGGTGCTGACGTGTGCAGGATCACGGCGAACCGGTGCCAAAGGCAGTGGCGGGATGAAACCAATGTTACTGAAGTTGTTATTGAGGTTTAGCCGATCTGTGACGAGGCAATCCCCGATGCGCGACCCTTCTGGCCGCTTCTTTCATACAGCGCAGCACTAAGCCGAATAGGACATCGCATGAATACTGTTCTCTACTTCAGCCCCTCCGGCGTCGTCTATGAAACCCGCGCCTACACCAACGCCGACATCGCCAAACTGGTCCACGACTGCGGCCTTGACAGCCTGACCAGCACGGATCGCCAATTCGATTTCTGGTTCACTCCCTCAGCCCGCCCGTGCCACCGCCGCGTCAACCGCAGCGCCACCGAAATGCTGCTCGCTGCCACCCGTTTCACCGCGAGGACAGTGCCGCTGCTGTGCGGAGGAGTCGTGCTCGCCACCCACGACTCGGACGGCGACCTGGACGGGCTGAGCTGGCAGCAGTTAGAGCTGTTGACCCGGCGTAGCCGCACCATCACTCGACGAGACGACCGACTGCTCAACCGCCGGATCGCCCGCGACGAACGCCGGCACCGCCCCAACCTCGTCACCACTGACGCTGCAGTCGTTCAACGCTCCACCGCGGGGCTGGCGGGCCTGGGCCGGCGGCTGGCTCATCGGTCAGCGTGACTACTACATCCAACCGCCCGGGCATCGAGGGTTGCACCGATTCCGCGGCTACCTCAAGTGACCAGCGCCCGCTTACCCGCGGGCCGGGTCGATCGGGTCAAGTATTCACCCCCTCGCCTGCACGGCTTTGAGGCCCTCGCTGGTGATCCCGTAGAAGGTCGGTAAGGCGAGAAAGACCACCAGCGCGAACGCCGGCAACCAGAGTGCGCCTACCACTCCCGCGGTCAGGTAGGCGACGATGCCGATGATCGCGCGGGCTCGCTCGGCACCGAACATGTCCCGATCTATCTGCTCTTCGAGCAGCCGGTCGCGGTGCCGGTGGACCTGGTGATAAAGCAGCAGCCAGCTCACACACATTGCAGCGGCGACGCCGGCGTAGAGGCCAACTGCGGTGTGCGCATCCGGACTGTCGATACCGGCGATGAACGTACGGGACAGCACGGCGGTGGGAAACGGAATCAGCGCTGTGGTGAACAGCAAGGCGAAGTTGGCGAAGTGCACACCGCGGTTCACGCGTTGGATACCGACGAACGTCTGATGGTGGTTGAGCCAAATGACCGCCACGTACGCGAACGAGGCGAAATAGGCCAGGTATGCCGGCCATTGGCGACCCAGCGCCGCTAGCAGCTGGCCGCCGGCATGTACTGGTTCCTTCAAGTCCAAAACCAACAAAGTGACCACGATCGCAAAGACGCCGTCGCTGAACGTTTCGAGGCGATCGGTCTCGGCGAGATGCAGCAGTCGCCGACTGCGCCGGCGTCGCTCGGTCTCGTCGCAGGTCGTTGTTGTGTCCAGTTTCACTTGTCTCAGTCCTATTCCGTGCCGCAGCCAACGCGACGCAGTCACGTTTGGCGTAGGCAGTTTGCGGCCAACTAGTCAAGCGGCCAATCGATCATGTACCCGTCGTGCTGTCGGGTAATCCCGCTGCCAACGTCAAGGGGGGCAGGTAGTGGCTCACCAGCGTGCGGTACCACCACATGCGATCGCGCCTCAGCTCTTGCCACGTCGTGAAGCGGTACTGGTAGAGCTGAGCGCGCACATAGTGCGGCGGCGACTCAGGGAAGGGGTTACGCCGCAGTAAGCGGAGTGTCGCCGGGTCGTTTCTCAGCAGCCGCAGCAGCAACGGTCTCATCCACTGCTGGGCGTACAGCGGCGAAATCGCAGCGAACCACATGAGCCAGTCCAGGCGTAGGTGGTATGGCGCCCATTGCGCGGGGAGCCGGTGCACCGAGCCCGGCTTGCCCTTGAATTCGTATTCCTGCCAAACCGTCCGCCCGGTAATCTCGGTATCGGCGGTGCCTTCGATGACGACCTCTTGGCGGGTGCGGCCGACAGTGCCGAAAGCGCCGTAAGTGTTGACCAAGTGAAACGGGTTGAACGACACGTTCATTCGTTGACCACGCGAGACCATGTTGCGCACCGGCCAGTACGCCAGCACGACCGTGAACACGGCGAACGCGATCACCAGGCCGGCGAACCACTGCGGCGGGTTTGGCAGTGATGGACGCGCAGGCACCGGCAGTAAGGCCGCTGCCGACGAATCGTCGATTGCGCTGCAGGCGAGCACAATCGTCAGCCAGTTGAGCCAGGCGAAGTTGCCGGAGATCACCAGCCACAGTTGGGTGATGACGATGAGTGCCGCCGACGCGCTGGCTACCGGCTGCGGAGCGAAAAGTCCGAAGGGTACGACGAGCTGGGCGAAGTGGTTGCCGGCCCCCTCGATTCGGTGCAACGGTTTGGGTAGGTGATGGAAGAACCAGCTCAGTGGGCCCGGCATCGGCTGCGTCTCGTGGTGGTAATACAGGCACGTCAGGTCGCGCCAACACGGATCGCCCCGCAACTTGATCAGACCGGCACCGAATTCCAGCCTGAACAGCAGAAATCGCGCCAGCCACATCGCCAGTACCGGCGGGGCGGTGTGGTCATTGCCGAGGAAGACCGCCAGGAAGCCGGTCTCGAGAAGCAGTGATTCCCAGCCGAACGAGTACCAGGTCTGGCCGACGTTGACGATCGACAGGTACAACAGCCACAGCAGCAGCCACAGCAGCAGGGCCGCCCATAACGGGACCAGATCGGCAGCACCGGCGACGATCGCCGCGCTCACCGCCGCACCCAGCCAAGAGACCAGTGCGAATAACCGGTCGGAATAGCGGACATGGAAAATGCTCGGCGCCTGCCAGAACGACTGGCGCGCCAGCAGACGCGGCACCGGCAGGATGCCGTGCTCCCCGATCAGCGCACGGAATTGTCGTGCGGCCGCGACGAATGCGATCAGATAGACAGCCGCGACGCCGCGCTCGAATACCAGCCTGCCCAACCAGTATTCGGGTGCCGTAAACCATCCCATGCCCGCATCTCCGAGCTAAAAGTACTGGTGCCCAGCTTAAGGCCGGGCGCTGGTCCGGGTCGGAATTACCGCGGCCGCGAGCGCGGCAAGCGATATCAGCGCCAGCAGTTGCACCACTGCTGAGTGGCCGGCGTACCCGTCGACTGACCGCCAGGGATGCCGCGACAGCGCAGCGCCGGCCAGGATCATCCCGCCGGCACACAACCCGAGGCTGACCGTGTCACTCAAACGCTGCCGATGCCGCAACAAGTAGCGCAGTCCAAGGGCGGCGCCGACGATCACGACACCGGCAACGCCGGAGATCACCGCGCCGGCCCCGAGCACTGCAACGGACGCCCATCGCCCCGGAGTCCACGGTTGTGTCGCGACGTCGCCGCGATGATCTCGCCGTCGTACCGGCCACAGCGCGATTAGCGCCAGCAGCGGTAGCAACGCCAGCCCGCCGACCAGTCCCATCCGGTACAGCGAATTGGCCGCGAAGGTCAGGGTGATCGTGCCGGAGGTTCCGGCAGGCAGCACCCAGCCCTGCTGCCACCCGTTGACGGCGACCGGCGTGAGCCGGACCCCGTCACCGGTACGGGCCACCCAGCCCGGATTGATACTCTCCGGCACCACCAGCAGCCGCGAGGTCATCGCCGCGGGTGCTTGAACCTCACGGTGCGCCGACGACCACGCCGTGGTGGTGGCCGGAACGGTTGCAGCCGTCCGCGGTGCGGGCTGCGGGGCCGCAAGCTGCGCTCCGTCGACGACGAAGCCGTCGCCGGGGCTGATCAGCAGCTCCTGCCGGCCGGCCGGCAGGCCGATCGGGTCCTGCTCGCACGGCTGCGCCGACACCGGTGCCCCGTCCAGCAATGCTTCGACAGTAGTGCGGATGGCGGTGTGCACGAACCGGCCGGCGACCGCCACAACCGGTCCGTGGCCACAGTCAATCGTGACCTCGCGGCCACGATTGCCTGCGGTGTCGGCGGACGCCACCGGATGGCCGTCGGCGCCGAGCACCGCGACCTCCGCCAAGCCGGGTGGTTTGAGTTGGTCGAAGCCGAGGGCGGTGCGATCGATGACGTCAGCCCAGTCCAGCAGGCTGAGCCTGACGGTGTCGGTGACCCGGGGTTTCAACGGCACGGTGGTCGCCGCGCCGGCGCCTGGCCTGAGTTTGCCGACCTGGGGCCCGTCGCCCAGGTCGACGGCCACCGTTGTGGGGTGGGCGGGCAGGGTCGACCCGGCGGGTGTCAGCCGCAGTCCGGTCACTTCACTGGGCTCCGGCAGGGTGAGGGTGAGGGTGGGTGGCGTCTTGTGTTGGACGACATGCTGGGGGGCGGTCCAGGCCGTGCGAGGGTCACCGTCGGCGGCGGCGTAGGCCGATCCCTGCACGTCGACCACGTCGGCGTCGCCGCGGGCACGCACCGTGCCCGGCTCGGCGATCAGCTCAGCGAGTTTGGGTCCCTGGCGGGCTCGCACCCACACCATCGGCGTCACCGCGACCGGCTGCGGCACGGTCAGGGTGCGGCTGAGGTTGGCCTGCTCTTCGGGCCCAAGCGCCATCGACGCGGCGCAGCGCACCGTGTCGGGGCCGTCGGCGCAGCCCGGTCGGCCGAGCAGTTCGGAACCCAGATCCCATTGGGAAACGGTCGAGGCCGGCAGCGGGCCGGGAACCAACGCGGTGTGGCGCAGTGTGATCGGGTGGGCGTAACCGGATGCATCGTATTGCGTCACCGACAGGTCGGTGATCCCGAACTGCACTCCGCTGGACCCGTCGTCGGTGCCGATCGCGATGATGCGCACCCACGGCGTTTCGCCGTAGGGCAGCGCGGCGGTCAACGGCTTGCCGGCCTCGTCGAACCGCAAGGTGGTGGTGCCGTTGACGGTGAGAATCTGGATCCTGCGCACTTGGGCACCCACGGCGGTGGCGCTGGGTGTGAGGGTGAGTGCGGCACTTGTCACCGGATGGTCGAAATCGATCTGCAGCCACTGGCCGACGGCGGACTGCAGCGCATTGGACACCCACGAGGTTGCCGGGTCGCTGTCGATCGCGGCGGCAGGTGAGTTCGCGGGCGCGACGTCGGGCAGCGCGGTGGCATCCGAGGATGAACTCGACGCGGTCAGCCGTCCGCCGGTCCAGTCCCCGGTGACGGTGTCCGCTCCTGGCGTGGGGTAGTCGGGCACGCGGTTGTAGACCCGGCGGATGTCGCCGGGAGCGGTGATCGCCGACGAGTGGTCGTCGACGCGGCCGTAGTCGGTTTCGCGTGCCACTGGAGTGTCGGTGACAGTAACGGCGGGCGCCGGCAGGCCGGCCCGGTGGGCGTCACCGGTCAGCAGCACGGGTCCCAGTCGCGGTTGGCCGAGCAGGCGGCGGCGTTCATCGAGCCGCAGCAGCACCTCGGGCCCACCGTCGACTCGGGCGAGCTGACCGGTTTCGACGAAATACGGCGCAGCAGGATCGCCGATCGCCGTGGCGACCCGGTAAATCTCCACCGCAGGGTAGCGCGGCCTAAGTCCGCTGTCGGTCACGAAACCGGGCACCGCGCCGGGGCCGACCGGTGCGCCGAACTGTGCGACTTTCTGCAGGCCGGGTGATCCTGCGACGGTGCGGTGCACCAGCATCGGGCGCGCCGAGCGCGAAGTGTCGGGGTCCAGATCGTTTCGCAGGACGACATACGAGATGCCCTGACGCGCAAGGGTATCGGCGAGTCCTGCCGACGGACGTCCGGCGGCGAGCAGGCGCTGTACGGAATCGAGCGCCCGAATGGTTTCCGGTGGCGTCAGCGGGATGGAGTCACGGACTCCCCAGGGAGTGGCACCGAGGACTTGCAACGGCTCGTCGTGGCTGTTGCCCCACACCTGGGTGGCGAACGGTGCGCCGGGGATGACCAGCACCCGCCCGGGCGTGGGAATACCGCGGTTGTGCTGGCTGAGCCAGTCGGCGGCGGCGCGCCAGTATTGAGGTATCGCAGCGAATGCGCCGGGGGCGGTGAGCCGGCCGGTCCATGCCAGCGACGTGCTGGCCAGCACGGCGATCAGGGCGACGATGCCGACCGCCACCCGCTTGTCCTGTTCGGGGCGGACGAACGCATGCACCCACACCCGCGTCGGGGCGCTGCCGGGTAGCGGTATGCGGCCCAGCAGCGCAGCCAAACCGAGGACCAGGGGGATCCGGATCACCGATTCCAGCTTGTGCACGTTGCGCAGCGGCGCGCCGCCCGCGTCCAGGAAGGCTTGCACGTGGTGTGCCAGCGGCGAGCCCAGCCCGCCCACGTAGCCGGCGGCCAACAGCACCACTCCGGTCAACAGCATCGTCACCAGCCGACCGGCGCCCGCCACACTGCCCGTCGCCAGTAACGCCAACCCCGCCATTCCGCACGCTGCGACTAGGGCGGTGGCCAGGATGGCGACCGATCCGGTCACCAGGTGGGCGCCCGCGGTGGCGTTGGGCGCCACGAACGGCGTCCAACTGTCGGTGCCCCGCAACACCTCCACCAGCGACGACCACTGCGTCGTCACGCCGGAGGATTCGATGAAGTCCAGGAACGGCGGGCTGATCCGGGCCAGCAGGATCAACGCCACCAGCCACCAGAGCACCGCCAGCGCCAACGTCGCCAACCACCACGCGGTGTAGCGCCACCACAACCGGTTCGGCCGGTGACAGGCCCACCAGATCACCGCCGGCAGGCAGCCCGCTGCCGTCGCGATCGCATTGACCGCACCCATGCATGCCACCGCGAGCCCGGCCTGCCCGGCCAGCCGCCGCACCGACTTCCCCGGCTCGGCCCGCAAGGCCAGAATCGTCGGAAGCAGCACCCATGGCGCCAGCATGATCGGCAGCGTCTCCGACGAGATCGAGCCCAGCGTGGTCAACACCCGAGGGGAGAGAGCGAAGGTGGCCGCGGCGATCACACGCGCGGTTGGACTGCCGACGCCCAGCGCCTCGGCAACCCGGAGCAGGCCGGCGAAGCCGACGGTAAGCAGCAGCGCCCACCACAGCCGCTGGGTAACCCAGCCGGGCATACCTAACAGATGGCCGATCAGGAAAAAGCTGCCGTGCGGGAAAAGGTAGCCGTACGCCTGATTCTGGGCCTGGCCGAACGGCAGTTCGCTGTTCCACAGGTTGGTGGCACGAGCCAGAAACCTCAGCGGGTTGGCGGTCAGGTCAAGTTTGGTGTCGGGGGAGACTTGGCCGGGCGACTGCGCGAAGCTCAGCGCCAGCGCGATGGCTGCGGCTAACCACAGCCAACGGCGAGCTAGCGGCTGCTGCACCGCTGCCGCCGTTGCCGGCGCAGCAGCGGCCGAAAGGACCTGCGTGCTCAGAGTGAAGCCATCACCAAGCTAGGTGCGGTTGCCGTACTCGACCCGGTTCAGCACCGACGACTGCGGGTCCCCACCGGGCAGGGGCGGCTTGGTGTCCTGCTGCACCATCAGAGTCACGCCGAAGATTGCGGCCGCGCCCAGCAGCAGACCGACCACGATGCTGGCTGCGGCGGGCGCAACGAACCGGTTCATCGATGGCTCTCCTCAAACGTGGCGATCGTGGCTGCCGCCAACCTAGCAGAATTGCGGTCAACGACCATGTCGCGTCGGTCCGGGCCAGCCCCCGGATCGCGGCAGCATGTCCACTTCGTGCCAGCATGGGCGGATGCTTTTTCCGCGCATCCTGACGCTGCTGGCTACGGCGGCGCTGCTGGCCTCGTGTGGCCATGCTCCCGCATCCTCGCCCAAGACGAGTTCCGGGGCGGCCCGGCAGCCGGCCGCCAAGCCGATCCCGCCGGCTTGCGGTGATCCGGCGGCCATAGTGGCGTCGTTGTCCACCCTCGACAAGTTGGCTCAGTTGTTGATGGTCGGGGTGCGCGATGCCGACGACGCCCGAACCGTGGTGACGACCCATCACATCGGCGGCATCTTCATCGGCAGCAAGACCAACCTGTCGATGCTGACCGACGGTGCGCTGGCCGATATCGCGCGCCAGGCGGGTCCGCTGCCGTTGGCGGTGAGCGTCGACGAGGAAGGCGGCCGGGTGTCGCGGCTTTCTTCGTTGATCGGCTCGGCACCGTCGGCACGAGTGCTGGGTCAGACTCGCAGCGCCGACGAGGTCTACCAGATGGCGCTCGACCGGGGTAAGCAGATGCACAAGCTGGGCATCACGATCGACCTGGCGCCAGTTGTCGACGTCAGCGACGCTCCGGATGACACCGTCATCGGTGATCGCTCCTTCAGCGCCAACCCTGCGGACGTGACCCAATTCGCCGGGGCCTACGCCCGCGGGCTCAGTGCTGCCGGCCTGTTGCCGGTGCTGAAGCATTTCCCCGGTCACGGGCACGGCTCCGGAGATTCCCACACCGGCACGGTGACCACCCCTGCGCTCGCCGATCTGCAGACCAACGATCTGGTCCCGTACCGCAGCCTCGTCAGCATGCCGCAGGTGGGCGTGATGATCGGACACATGCAAGTACCGGGCCTCACCGGCACCGACCCGGCCAGCCTGAGCCCGGCCGCGATCCAGTTGCTGCGCAACGGCACCGGCTACGGCGCCCCGGCATTCAACGGGCCGGTGTTCAGTGACGACCTGTCCAGCATGGCGGCGGTCAGCGACCGGTACGGTATCGCCGAAGCGGTGTTACGCGCGCTGCAGGCCGGCACTGACACCGCGCTGTGGGTCACCACCGACGAAGTGTCCGCCGTTCTGGACCGACTGCAGAAGGCAGTAGCCGCAGGAGAGTTGCAGATGCGGGACGTCGATGCCTCGGTGCAGCGAATGGCCACGGTGAAGGGACCTAACCCCTCCTGCAAACGGTGAAAAACGGCCACAATGCCTATTCTGGAGTCAGTAGAGGTCGAGTGGACCCGCGGGCAGCACGAGAAGGACAAACGATGGCAGGTGGCACCAAGCGCCTGCCCCGCGCTGTGCGGGAGCAGCAAATGCTCGACGCCGCTGTCGAAATGTTCTCGCTCAACGGCTATCACGAGACCTCGATGGACTCCATCGCGGCGGCAGCGCGGATCTCCAAGCCGATGTTGTACCTGTACTACGGCTCCAAAGAGGAACTGTTCGGCGCCTGCCTGAGCCGGGAACTGGCGCGGTTCATCGACACGGTGCGCGCCGAAATTAATGCCGGCCAAAACGCAAAAGATCTGCTACGCAACGTCATTCTGGCCTTCATGCGCTACATCGACGCAAATCGGGCATCCTGGATCGTGATGTACACCCAGGCCACCAGCTCGCAGGCGTTTGCTCAGACAGTCCGTGAGGGACGCGAGCGGATCAACGAATTGGTGGCCGAGCTGCTGCGGGCAGGCACCCGGAATCCCGAGCCGGACACCGACTTCGACATGATGGCCGTGGCACTGGTGGGCGCCGGCGAGGCCGTTGCCAACCGGCTCAGCACCGGTGACACCGACGTCGACGGAGCGGCCGAGTTGATGATCAACCTCTTCTGGCGTGGTCTCAAGGGTGCGCCCGCCCAGCGGGACGACGCCTCGGAAACTCCTTCCAGGATTGCCACCGGCAAATAAGGTCCGTTCTGTTGCCGGCGGAGCTAAACTCACTCATCCGTGAGGTGAGGAGATGCTCATGCGTCGGCTACGACATCTCGCCGCGGCGCTGCTGATTTCAGGAGCGATCAGCGCTCTCCACAATCCGGCGGTGAGTTGGGCGGACCCATGCGCTTCCGTCGGCGGTCGCCATGTAACTGTCGGCGGTTGCGCGGATCCGGGCTCTCGGCTCGACAAGCTGCCGCCGCCACCGCAGGACGACGATACTTCGCCAACGTCGCCAACACCTGCGCAGGATTCTTAAGTCAGCGCCCGTATCGTGCCGGTCAAGTGCGGGTAGCCCTTGGCGAGGTTGCGCAACACCAGATCCCACCCGTCCTGGACCCGGTCGACGTACAGACCGGTGGTGGCGGGCAGCACCACCGGCTTGCCGAACCGCACCGAATAGGTCACCGCGTCCCCGAGTTGTCCCTCGATGTTGCCCAACGCCGCAGCGGCACTGTACATTCCGTGCGCAATGACGGTCGGGAAGCCGAACAACTTGGCTCCGATCGGATTGGTGTGGATGGGGTTGTGGTCGCCGCCGACAGCAGCATAGCGGCGGATCTGTCCGGGGGTGATCCGCAGGACGGTGTTGGGCGGAGGCAGCTTTGGCTGCTTCTTCGGTGGCGGCTTGGGTTCGTCGGACAAGCTGGTGCGTTGTTGATGTAGAAAAGTCGTCACCTGATGCCACGCGGTGTCGTTGCCGACGTTGACGTCGGTGACCAGATCGACCAGCAATCCTTTGCGATGTTCTCGAAGGCTGTCGGCATGCACCGCGATACCGACCGTGTCGGTCACCGCGATCGGCCGGTACTGCGCGATGTGGTTCTCGGTGTGCACAGCCCCGATCGCGGCGAACGGGAAGTCGAACGCGGTCACCAGCGACATCACCGTCGGGAACGTCAACGCGAACGGGTAGGTCAGCGGTACGTTGTCGCCGAAACGCAGCCCGGTGACCGCAGCATAGGCAGCGACGTTCGCGCGGTCGATCGGCAGCTCGGCGACAGTCACTGTCCGAGTGGGCAGTTGGTCGTTGCGCGGCACGAAGGGCAGCGCGCCCGCGGCTGCGCGCAGCATGTTCTTCAACCCGCTTGGTTGTGTCACTGACTTCTCCTTCGAGCCTCAGGCACCCAGCATGGCCTGGCCACACACACGGATCACGTTGCCGGTCACCGCGTTCGACGCCGGGCTGGCGAAGTAGGCGATGGCCTCGGCGACGTCCACCGGCTGACCACCCTGGAACAGCGAATTGAGTCGGCGGCCCACCTCTCTGGTGGCCAAGGGGATCGCTGCCGTCATCTGAGTCTCGATGAAACCCGGCGCGACGGCGTTGATGGTGATGCCCTTTTCGTAGAGTCCCGGCGCCAGCGCCTGAGTGAGGCCGATCATTCCGGCCTTGGTGGTGGCGTAATTGGTCTGGCCGCGATTGCCCGCGATGCCGGCCATCGACGACAGCCCGATCACCCGGCCGCCCTCGCCGATGCTGCGGTTTGCCACCAAACCCTCGGTCAGACGCAGCGGCGCAAGCAGATTGACGGCCATGACGGCATCCCAGCGAGCCTCGTCCATATTCGCCAACAGCTTGTCCCGGGTGATACCGGCATTGTTGACCAGCACGTCGGCGCGTCCGTTGTGGTGGTCTCGCAGGTGCTCGGTGATTTTGTCGACGGCATCGGCAGCAGTCACGTCGAGGGTCAGCGCCGTGCCCCCGACCCGGCTGGCCGTCTCGGCCAGCGGCTCGGCTGCAGCGTCGACGTCGATCGCGACGACCCGGGCGCCGTCACGGGCGAACACCTCAGCGATCGTCGCTCCGATGCCACGGGCGGCCCCGGTCACGATCGCCACTCTGCCGTTCAGCGGGCGGTCCCAATCGGCGGGCGGCGTGGAGTCGGCCGCACCGAGGTAAAACACCTGGCCATCGACGTAGGCCGATTTCGCCGAGAGGATGAACCGCATCGTCGACTCGCACCCGGTAGCCGCCGGTCTAGCGTCCGGCGACAAGTACACCAGGGCGACTGTGGCACCGCGCCGCAACTCTTTGCCCAGTGAACGAGTGAAGCCCTCCAAGGCCCGCTGAGCGATGCGCTCATCGGTAGTGGCGGCTTGATCTGGGGTGGTGCCGACGACGACCACCCGGCCCGAGGCGCCGAGGTTGCGCAGCAGCGGGGCGAAGAACTCGTACAACGCCGTCAACCCCGCCGGTGCGGTGACGCCGGTAGCGTCGAACACGAGGCCGCCGAACGAATCGGCCCACCGACCACCCAGGTTGTGGCTGACCAGCTCGTAGTCAGTGTCCAGTGCCGCCCGCAACGGCTCGACCACTCGTCCTTCGCCGCCGATCAGCAGTGACCCGTTCAGCGGTGGTTCGGCGGGTCGGTAGCGCCGCAGGGTCTCCGGTTGCGGAACACCGAGCTGCTTGGCAACAAAAGAGCCGGGACCGGAGCTGACGACTTGGGAGAATAGGTCCGATGAAAGCTTGGGCGCCACAGAGCTGCCTTTCGTCTCGTGCGTACCGTCTGTCGACGACCGTAGCGGGACCGAACTTACTGGAGAGTAAGAACAGTCGGTAGTATGACCCTCTACCGCGGATAACCCCAACTGACGGAGACAAACGTGGCTTCTGCAACTTCGGAGACCAGCGCCCAGCAGGCCGAGGAAAGCCTGAAATCCCGGCGACGCGTCGCCGTGCTGGGCGGCAACCGCATTCCGTTCGCGCGTTCGGATCGTGCCTATGCCGAGGCGTCCAACCAGGACATGTTCACCGCGGCATTGGGCGGCTTGGTCGACCGCTTCGGCTTGGCGGGTGAGCGTCTGGGAGCGGTGATCGGTGGCGCGGTGCTCAAGCACAGCCGCGACTTCAACCTGATGCGTGAGTGCGTGCTGGGCTCGGCGCTGTCGTCCTACACCCCGGCGTTCGACCTGCAGCAGGCCTGCGGCACCGGTTTGCAGGCGGCGATCGCGGCGGCCGACGGTATCGCGGCCGGCCGTTACGAGGTTGCCGCCGCCGGCGGGGTGGACACCACCTCCGACGCACCGATCGGCCTGGGTGACAACCTTCGCCGCACGCTGCTGGGATTGCGCCGGTCGAAGTCAAACCTGCAGCGGCTGAAGCTGGTCGGCAAGCTGCCCGCCAGCCTGGGTGTCGAAATCCCGGTGAACAGCGAACCGCGCACCGGGTTGTCGATGGGCGAGCACCAGGCCGTCACGGCCAAGCAGATGGGCATCAGGCGGGTCGACCAGGACGAGCTGGCGGCTGCCAGCCATCGCAACATGGCCGCCGCCTACGACCGCGGCTTCTTCGACGACCTCGTCACGCCGTTCCTCGGGCTCTACCGCGACGACAACCTGCGACCTGACGCCTCCGCGGAAAAGCTGGCGAAGCTCAAGCCGGTGTTCGGCGTCAAGGCGGGCGACGCCACGATGACCGCCGGCAATTCGACGCCGCTGACCGACGGAGCTTCGGTCGCCCTATTGGCCAGTGAGCAGTGGGCCGCCGACCACTCTTTGACGCCGCTGGCCTACTTCGTGGACGCCGAGACCGCGGCGGTCGACTATGTCAGTGGCGCCGACGGGCTGCTGATGGCACCCACCTACGCCGTCCCGCGGCTGCTCGCCCGTAACGGACTGAGCCTGCAGGACTTCGACTTCTACGAAATCCACGAGGCTTTCGCCTCGGTGGTGCTGGCGCACCTGCAGGCGTGGGAGTCCGAGGAGTACTGCAAAGAACGGCTCGGGCTGGACGCCGCGTTAGGCTCCATCGACCGCGCCAAGCTCAACGTCAACGGATCCTCGCTGGCTGCCGGTCACCCGTTCGCCGCCACCGGCGGCCGGATCCTGGCCCAGACGGCCAAGCAGCTGGCCCAGAAGAAGGCCGAGAGGTCAGGCGGCACGCCGGTCCGCGGTCTCATCTCGATTTGCGCCGCCGGCGGTCAAGGTGTCACCGCCATACTCGAGGCCTGACCGCCGGGCCGAATTGTGTTGCGGTGTTTGTTGACGCGACCGACAGGGTAGCCGAATGGCGGATAGCTCCGCGTTGTCGTCCGACCCCCCGACCCGATGGCAACGCGGGGCATCCCTGAATGATCGTCGGGCCTCCGGGCGGTCTGAGGGGCCGCCGTTGGCAGAGGGGATTCAGCGACGGCTCCTCTTTTCGCTCGTCTAAGGGCCAGCAGACGCAAAAACCCCCGCACGCTCGGAGCGGGTTCACACGGTCGTCGCAACACTTTCGATTTGAGAGGTTGCGGCGGCCGTGTCGTTTCTGGAGGACTGTGTTCGGTTCGGTGATCGGCTAGCAACGCTGGTGGATGCCGGCGTGTCAATGCGGGAGGCTACGGAACGGCTTGGCCTCTCACGGCAGCGTGGGTATGCCATTTTGCGGGCGACGGGTCGACCGGTCGGCGCGCCGCGGCGGGTAGTCGATGACGTCGATTCCGAGCGGGTTGTGCTGGTGTTCACCCGGACGGGGTCGATCAATCGGGCTGCCAAGGCAGCGGGCATGTCGCATAGTGCGGCTCGCCACGTGCTGGTGGGCCGTGGTCTGGTCAGCAGGGATCGGCGATCGCGCGGCAAATCGGCCGCCCGGCAGCGGTTCCTGGAGTTGACCGACTCGGGGTACTCGACGGTTCGGGCGGCACGCGAGGTAGGGGTAAACGAGCGCACAGCCCAGGACTGGCGTGCCGGGATCCGCAGGGTGGGCAAGACACGCATCCATCCCGACGGCACGGTGGTGGACTATGGCAACGGCATCCGATACATAGCTGCGGTGACTACTTCGGCGGTGGGCGCCCAGATGACGAATTCCCGGTATTTGTCCCAAGATGATCGGTTCAAGATCGCCGACGGATTGCTTAATGGCCAGACGCTGACCCGGATCGCCAACGCTATCGGCAAGCACAAATCAACGGTCTCCCGGGAGGTGCGCGCGCATCTGGTTGACGGGCTGTATCTGCCGTATCACGCTCACCAGGCCGCCGCAGCGGCCCGGTTACGGCCCAAACAGTCCAAACTGGTGGTCCATGAGGACCTGCGGGCAGCGGTCATCAACGGGCTGTCCCGGCGGCTGTCACCGGAGCAGATCTCGCATCGACTGCGCAGGGACTTTGCTGATGACGAAAGCATGCAGGTGAGCCACGAAACGATCTACCAGGCGTTGTACTTCCAGGCCCGCGGTGGTCTCAAACGCGAAGTAGCACAAGCGCTTCGGTCAGGACGCACCCGACGCAAACCGCACCGCGCACCCGATCAGCGCCGCCAGCGTTTCATTGATCCGATGATCATGATCAGCCAGCGGCCCGCCGAGATCGCCGACCGCGCCGTGCCCGGGCACTGGGAGGGCGACCTCATCATGGGTGAAGGCAACAAGACCGCGATCGCCACCCTCGTCGAACGCGCCACCCGCTACACCCTGCTCGTGCACCTGCCCGATGGCCATCACGCCGAAGCCGTGCGCGACGGCTTAATCCGAACGATCTCAATGTTGCCGGCTCACCTACGCGGATCCCTAACCTGGGACCAAGGTGTTGAAATGGCTCGTCACAAGCAGTTCACCATGGCCACCGACATGCAGGTGTATTTCTGCGACCCGGCCAGCCCCTGGCAGCGCGGCACCAACGAAAACACCAACGGCCTGCTTCGCCAGTACTTCCCCAAGGGCACTGACCTAAGCGTCTATGCACCCGAAGACCTCGAACACGTCTCCCAGCAACTCAACGGCCGCCCACGCAAAACGCTCGACTGGGACACCCCAGCCGAGCGCTTGCGTGATCTACTACTGACCAACTAACAGCAGTGGTTGCGACGACCCCTAGAAATCGCCAGCCGAGTCGGGAGCTTTTGCGTCTGGTCGGCAGAGGCGGTAACTCAGAAGGCCGCTTCGTCGAGCTCCATGATGTCGTTGTCCAGCGTCTCGATCACCTGACGCGTGCTGGTCAGCAGCGGCAAGAAGTTCTTGGCGAAGAACGACGCCACTCCGATCTTGCCTTCGTAGAAGGCCTTGTCGGCGTCCTTTGCGCCGGCGTCAAGAGCTTCGACCGCCACGGCGGCCTGACGCTGCAGCAACCAGCCGATCATGAGGTCGCCGACGCTCATCAAGAAGCGCACCGAGCCCAGACCGACCTTGTATACGTTGGAAATGTCCTCCTGCGCGGCCATCAGGTAGCCGGTCAGCGTCGCGGCCATCGCCTGGACATCGGTCAGCGCAGTGGCCAGCAGTTCACGCTCAGCCTTCAGGCGGCCGTTGCCGGACTCGCTCTTGACGAATTCGTCGATCTGCCCCGCAACATGGGCCAAAGCGACACCCTTGTCCCGCACGATCTTGCGGAAGAAGAAGTCCTGCGCCTGGATCGCGGTGGTGCCTTCATAGAGCGAGTCGATCTTGGCGTCGCGGATGTACTGCTCGATCGGGTAGTCCTGCAAGAAGCCGGATCCACCGAAGGTCTGCAGACTCTCGGTCAGCTTGGCGTAGGCCTGCTCAGAGCCCACACCCTTGACGACCGGTAGCAACAGGTCGTTGACCTTCACCGCCAGCTCGGGGTCGACGCCGTGCAACGCTTGCGCCACCGCGTCGTCCTGGTAGGTCGCTGTGAGCAGGTAGAGGGCGCGCAGACCCTCGGCGTAAGACTTCTGCGTCATCAGGCTGCGACGGACGTCGGGGTGGTGGGTGATGGTGACCCGCGGAGCCGTCTTGTCGGTCATCTGCGTCAGGTCCGCGCCCTGCACTCGGGATTTCGCGTAGTCCAGCGCGTTTAGGTAACCGGTCGACAGCGTGGCGATGGCCTTGGTGCCAACCATCATCCGGGCCTGCTCAATGACCTCGAACATCTGGGCAATGCCGTCATGCACCTCGCCGACGAGCCAGCCCTTGGCCGGCACATCGTGCTGGCCGAAGGACAGCTCACAGGTAGCCGATACCTTGAGACCCATTTTGTGCTCGACGTTGGTGACGAAAACGCCGTTGCGCTCGCCGGGTTCACCGGTTTCGGGGTCGAACAAGAACTTGGGGACGAAGAACAGCGACAGACCCTTGGTGCCTGGTTTCGCGCCCTCGGGACGGGCCAGGACAAGGTGGAAGATGTTCTCGAAAAGGTCGCCGGAATCGGCTGACGTAATGAACCGCTTGACGCCGTCGATGTGCCAGGTGCCGTCGTCCTGCTTGACGGCCTTGGTGCGAGCAGCACCGACATCCGAACCGGCATCCGGTTCGGTCAGCACCATGGTGGCGCCCCAGCCGCGCTCAGCGGCCAATACCGCCCACTTCTTCTGCTCCTCGGTGCCGAGGTGGTAGAAGATGGCGGCGAACCCAGCGCCGCCGCCGTACATCCATACCGCCGGGTTGGCGCCCAGGACATGCTCGTGCAGCGCCCACACCAAAGCCTTCGGCATCGGGGTACCACCCAGTGCTTCGTCGACCCCCACCTTGTCCCAACCGGCGTCCTGCAGCGCCAGCACCGACTTCTTGAATGACTCGGGCAGCGCCACGGAATGGGTCTTGGGGTCGAACACCGGCGGGTTGCGGTCCCCGTCAACGAATGACTCGGCGATCGGGCCCTCCGCCAACCGGCTCATCTCCGCCAGCATCTCGCGGGCGATGTCGGCGTCCAGGTCGCTGTACGGGCCTTCGCCGAGTGCCTTATCGACACCGAGCACCTCGAACAGGTTGAATTCCTGGTCGCGGACATTGCTCTTGTAGTGGCTCACGTGCTTCCTCCTCGATGAGAATGCCACCTGATGGTTGGGTACTAGGGTTAAGTTACCCACCAGTAACGACGCCAAAACTATACCGGTTGGTAACACGGCGCAAGCGGATGTGAGCTAAATTGCACCGCTAATTAACCAACCGGTTGAACGCACTGGGATCCAGACGGTGGCATCCCGTTTCACCTGCGGCAATGATGGTCGGGTGACCGCCGTGACAACCGGGACCGGGCTGCCTGTCGTGGACCTGCGTGAACGTCCCGGCGATCTTCGCGGACAGCTGCGCGACGCCGCGCGTGACGTCGGCTTCTTCTATCTGACCGGCCACGGCGTCCAGCCTGAGCTCACCCGCAGGCTGCTGGCCGCGGCGCACCGGTTCTTCGCACTGCCACAGGCCGACAAGGACGCCATTGCCATGGTGCGAAGCCGCCATTTCCGCGGCTATACCCGGCTGGGTGGCGAGCTGACTCGCGGCGAAGTGGATTGGCGCGAGCAAATCGACATCGGCCCCGAGCGCACGCCGATCGGTGGCCCGGGCGAGCCGGACTATCTGTGGTTGCAGGGGCCTAATCAGTGGCCGGCCGCGCTGCCGGAGCTGCCGGGCATCATCGCCGAATGGGACGCCGCGCTTTCGCGGGTCTGCAGCACCCTGCTGGCATGGTGGGCGACTGCGCTGGGCAGCCCGGGCGAGGTGTTCGACGCCGCCTTCGCCGAGACGCCGGCGACCCTGATCAAGGTCATCCGGTATCCGGCGCGCGCCGCGACCGCACAGGGCGTGGGTGCGCACCGAGATGCCGGGGTTCTCACGCTGCTGCTCGCTGAGCCGGATAGTCAAGGACTGCAGGTGCGGGTGCACGGCCGTTGGGTTGACGTACCTGTCCTGGATGGAGCGTTCATCGTCAATATCGGTGAATTGCTGGAGGTGGCGACAGGTGGTTATCTGCGGGCCACCGAGCATCGCGTCAACCTGCAAACACCGGCCAAAGAACGAATTTCGCTGCCTTACTTCTTCAACCCTCGATTGGACGCCCAACTCCCGGTGCTGTCGCTGCCCGGCGAACTGGCGGCCCACGCCCATCGGCACGCGGATCCGTCGGATCCCATCTTCTCGGTCTACGGGCGAAACGCCTGGAAAAGCAGGCTGCGAGCGCATCCCGATGTAGCCCAGGCGCACGGGTACGGCTGATCCTGCGGGGCGCCGCGAGTATGGTCGGCGATACGACTACGTCCGTTAACGACATACCAGCGAACGAAGCCCGGTGAACGCGATCAGCAAGTTGACCCCATCCTCGCTGCGCGAGGCTTTCGGGCATTTCCCCTCCGGGGTCGTGGCCATCGCCGCTGAGATCGACGGCGTCCGGGAAGGGTTGGCGGCCAGCACGTTCGTTCCGGTCTCCCTCGACCCGCCGCTGGTGTCGTTCTGCGTGCAGAACTCCTCGACGACTTGGCCCAAGCTCAAACAGGTTCCGCAACTGGGCATCAGCGTGCTCGGTGAAGCGCATGACGAGGCCGTCCGCACCCTGGCCGCCAAAACGGGCGACCGCTTCGCCGGTCTGGAGACTGAGTCCAACGGTGGCGGGGCGGTCTTCATCAAGGGCACCAGCATGTGGCTGGAGAGCGCGATCGAACAACTGATTCCCGCCGGTGATCACACCATCGTGGTGCTGCGGATCAGCGACGTCCGCGTTGACCCCGGCGTCGCGCCCATTGTTTTCCACCGCAGCGTTTTCCGGCGGCTGGGCGCCTGACGCCAGGCCGGCGGGGTTGGATCAGGGGCGCTGGCCGAGTTCGTCGCGATAGTTCTGAATGCGCTGCTCGATCTCCCGAGCTTCGTCGTGCCGGCCTTCTTTGTGCGCGAGATCGGCACGAGCAGACAACTCTTCGATAGCGGTGCGGATGTCGTTGATGCTGGTCGGTTTTCGTATAATCATGAGTGGCTGCCTGTCCGTTCGTGGGGTAGTCGCCGCGGTCGGGTCCGGCCTCTTGCAGGTTACCCGGATTGGCTGCCTTCCCACACCCTCAGCGGCGGAACAGCTTGTTGCCCAGCCACACCACCGGATCGTACTTCCGGTCGACGACCCGCTCCTTCATCGGAATCAGCGCGTTGTCGGTGATCTTGATGTGCTCGGGGCACACCTCCGTGCAGCATTTGGTGATGTTGCAGTATCCAAGTCCATGCTCGGCTTGTGCCTCGTTGCGCCGGTCGACGGTGTCCAGCGGGTGCATGTCGAGTTCGGCGAGACGCATCAGATAGCGGGGGCCGGCGAACGCTTTCTTGTTCTCATCGTGATCGCGAATCACGTGGCAGACGGTCTGGCACAAGAAGCACTCGATGCATTTGCGGAATTCCTGGGAGCGCGCGACGTCTGCTTGCGCCATCCGGTATTCCCCGGGCTGCAGTTCTTTGGGCGGCGCGAACGACGGTATCTCGCGGGCCTTTTCGTAGTTGAACGAAACGTCGGTGACCAGGTCGCGGATCACCGGGAAGGTTCGCAGCGGCGTGACGGTCACCACCTCGTCCTCTGTGAACGTCGACATCCGGGTCATACACATCAACCGGGGCTTGCCGTTGATCTCAGCCGAGCAGGAGCCGCATTTGCCCGCCTTACAGTTCCACCGCACTGCCAGGTCGGGCGTCTGGGTCTGCTGCAGGCGATGAATGATGTCGAGCACCACCTCGCCCTCGTTGACCTCGACCGTGAAGTCCTGCAGCGCGCCGCCGGCTTTGTCGCCGCGCCACACCTGCAAACTCGCGTTGTAGGTCATCTAGCTTCTCCGTCCTGGATGCTCGGCCAGCTCGTCATCGGAGTAGTACTTCTCGAGTTCGGAAATCTCGAAGAGCTCCAGCAGATCGGGTCGCATCGGTTCCTGGTTTTTACGGGTGATCTCGACGTCGGGTACCACGTCGTCTCCGGCGGCTGCCAGGCAGACCAGCAACACGTTGCGCCATGACGCGTCCATCGCGGGGTGGTCATCCCGGGTGTGCCCGCCGCGGCTCTCGGTACGCGTCAGCGCGGCCTTGGCGATGCATTCACTGACCAGCAGCATGTTGCGCAAGTCGATGGCCAGATTCCAGCCGGGGTTGTACTGGCGGTGGCCTTCCACCTGGATGTTCTTGATTCGCTCGCGCAGTTCGGCGAGCCGGTCGAGGGCTTGGTTGATTTCATCGGCGTTGCGGATGATGCCCACCAGCTCGTTCATCGAATCCTGCAGGTCCAATTGCAAGGTATAGGGGTTCTCCCGGGTGGTGCCGTTTGTCGGTCCCTCGAAGGGTGCCAGCGCCTGTTTGGCCGCCGCGTCGATGGCTTGTTGATCGACAGCTGGACGGCTGCTCAGGGCCCGCACGTAGTCCGCGGCTCCCAGCCCGGCGCGCCGGCCGAAGACCAGCAGGTCGGACAGCGAGTTGCCGCCCAGTCGGTTCGAGCCGTGCATACCGCCGGAGCACTCGCCCGCGGCGAACAGCCCGGGAACCGTGGCCGCGCCGGTATCCGCATCAACTTCGACGCCACCCATCACGTAATGACAAGTGGGCCCCACTTCCATTGGTTCTTTGGTGATGTCGACACCGGCGAGCTCCATGAACTGGTGATACATCGAGGGCAGGCGGTTATTGATCTCCGCCGGAGTCAGCCGGGAAGCGATATCGAGGTAGACCCCGCCGTGCGGGGTGCCGCGACCGGACTTGACTTCGGAGTTGATCGCGCGCGCCACCTCGTCCCGTGGTAACAGGTCAGGTGTTCGACGGGCCGAGTCGTTGTCCTTGAGCCATTGGTCGGCTTCTTGTTCGGTCTCGGCGTATTGACCTTTGAAGACCGGCGGAATGTAGTCGAACATGAACCGCTTGTCTTCGGAGTTCTTCAGCACTCCGCCGTCACCGCGTACACCTTCAGTGACGAGAATCCCTTTCACGCTGGGCGGCCACACCATGCCTGTCGGATGGAACTGGACGAATTCCATGTTGATCAACGACGCCCCGGCCCGCAGCGCCAAAGCGTGTCCATCACCGGTGTATTCCCAGGAGTTTGAGGTCACCTTGAACGACTTGCCGATTCCTCCGGTGGCCAGCACCACAGCCGGAGCCTCGAACACGACGAACCGGCCGCTTTCGCGCCAGTAGCCGAACGCTCCGGCGATCGCGTCGCTGTCTTTGATCAGCTCGGTGATGGTGCATTCGGCGAACACTCGGATCCGCGCATCGTAGTCGCCGAGTTCGACGTAGTCCTCTTGCTGCAGCGAGACTATTTTCTGCTGCATGGTCCGGATCAGCTCCAGGCCGGTGCGGTCACCGACGTGCGCGAGCCGCGGATAGGTGTGTCCGCCGAAGTTACGCTGGCTGATGCGGCCGTCTTTGGTGCGGTCGAACAGCGCGCCATAAGTCTCCAGCTCCCACACCCGGTCCGGTGCTTCCTTGGCGTGCAGTTCGGCCATTCGCCAGTTGTTCAGGAATTTCCCACCACGCATGGTGTCGCCGAAGTGGGTCTTCCAATTGTCTTTCGGGTTGGTGTTCCCCATGGAAGCGGCACAGCCGCCCTCGGCCATCACCGTGTGCGCTTTGCCGAAGAGGGATTTGCACACCACCGCAACCTTGAGACCCCGCTCGCGCGCTTCGATCACCGCACGCAATCCCGCGCCGCCGGCACCTATGACGACGACGTCGTAGGAGTGCCGTTCGACCTCAGTCATGACACCTCGCTCATTTGTCTGAATGGTTATTTGTCAGGAAACCTGTCAGCCAACGAATCTCAGATCGTGAATCACACCACTGGACACCAGCATGACGTAGAAGTCGGTCGCCACCAGCGTGCCCAGGGTGATCCATGCGAACTGCATGTGGCGAGTATTGATCCGGCTGATCTGCGTCCACAGCCAGTACCGGACCGGATGTTTCGAGAAGTGCTTGAGCCGGCCCCCGGCGATGTGGCGACACGAGTGGCACGACAACGTGTACACCCATAACAGGATGACGTTGATGACGAGAATCACGTTGCCCAAGCCGAATCCGAAGCCGCTCGGCGAATGAAATGCTTCGATCGCGTCGTAGGTGTTGAGCACCGAAACGACCGTCGCGACGTAGAAGAAGTAGCGGTGACTGTTCTGAATGATCAATGGCAACCGGGTTTCACCCGTATATGTCGAATGCGGCTCGGCCACAGCGCATCCGGGCGGTGACTGCCAGACCGACCGGTAGTAGGCCCGCCGGTAGTAGTAGCAGGTCAGCCGGAAACCAAGCAGGAAGGGCAGCAGCAGAACACCCAGTGGAATCCACCACGGGAAATGCCCGAACCAGACGCCCAAGTGACTGGCGCCGGGCGCACACGACGCGCTGATGCACGGGGAGTAGAACGGCGTCAAATAGTGGTAGTGCTCGACCCAGTATCCGCTGCCCCAGAACGCCCGGATCGCCGCATAGATTACGAAGCCGGCCAGCCCCAAGTCGGTCAGCAGCGGCGCCTTCCACCAGCGGTCGGTGCGCAAGGTACGGTGCGCGATTTGTGCACGCGAGGCTGAGAAGACGCCGGTGGCAGGACGGTTCGCCGTGGGTGCGCTCATCTGGTGTGTTCCTCTTCTGGTTATCTGTTGGAAGCGTACTCAGAACAACGCGCTGGTAGGGCGGGGGGTGGCGGAGCCCCTGCGGTGATCACGCGCACGCAAGTTGTTGACATCGGGCCGCAACTTAGCGCCCTACGGGACCCCGGCAATGGCCTTGGCGCGACCGGCGGGCCACCCGCCGGCACCCGCTGAATTCGACGCGGTGTTTGAGATGTCGAGCGGCACAATATTATCGACTACTTCGAGGCCACGCACACGGTGCGCGGCCAGACCCGCGGACGAGCGCTGCGCCGCTGGGCAACGCCTGATTCGGTCGCTGGAATGAACGGTGCAAGCTGCACCGCGGCGGCTTCGGCAGTGGCGGACAACGGTTCTGCACGGATTGATGGTGTCAGGAATCACAGCATGGCGGCCTGGTCAGCATGACAGCTATCCGGGCGAAGGGTAGCCTAACCATACTTCGGTGTATATACTCGCTCGCCATGACCTGCCCCGGGGTAAGTGCGGCGCTGGAGGCCATCCTGCGCGACGACCTCAACGTCGACCTCGCGCGGGTCACACCGGACTCGCACCTCATCGATGACCTCGGGTTGGATTCGGTTGCGTTTGCGGTCGGGATGGTCGCTATCGAAGACCGCCTCGGAGTGGCGCTGTCTGAAGAAGAGTTATTGACCTGCAACACCATTGGCGATCTAGACGGAGTGATCAAGAACAAGGCGCGAGCATGAGCTTGCTCGCGTCGGAACTGACCGACGCGATGACGAAGTCGCGCGCCGACCTGGTTGTGTTCGACCGAAGCGCCGACCGATGGCGGCGTTATCCGTGGGGCGAGGTCCACAGCCGTGCCGCAACGGTCGCGAGTCGTCTTCTCGACGACGACGCCGGTGACGTGGGCGTGGTCGGGGAGCCGACCGTCGACGTGGTCGCGACGGTGGTGGGTGCGCTGCTCGCCGGTGTGGCCGTGTCGATACTGCCTGATATGGTCCGCGGCGCCGATCCGCGGCGATGGGCTGACACCACACTGCGCCGCCTGGCCGGTATCGGCATATCCACGGTAGTCAGCCATGGCGCAGAATTGGACCTGCTGCGCGCGAGCCAATTTTCGGCGACGGTGCTCGACGCCACGGCCGTGGCCGGCGCCGGCAGTCAAGCGGCGGTAACCCCTCGGCCTGCCAAAAGCGCTGTGCTGCAAGGCACGGCCGGCTCGACGGGCACACCGCGCACGGCGGTGCTGGGCCCAGAGGCGGTGTATGCGAACCTTCGCGGACTGACCCAGCGCTTAGGTGTCGACGCCTCGACCGATGTCGGTTGCTCGTGGCTGCCCCTCTATCACGACATGGGACTGATGTTGTTGCTGGCCGGTGCACTGACCGGTGCGCCGTACTGGCTGGCACCCACCGCCGCTTTCACCGCTGCCCCGTTCCGTTGGTTGCGCTGGCTTTCCGACAGCAAGGCCACCATGACTGCCGGACCCAACTTCGCCTACAGCCTGATCGGCCGGTTCGCCCGGCGGGTGGCTGAAGTTGACCTGGGCAATTTGCGTGTCGCCATCAATGGCGGTGAGCCCGTCGACTGCGACGGTTTTGCCCGGTTCGCGGCAGCCATGGCGCCCTTCGGCTTTGACCCCGGCGCGGCGGCGCCGGCCTATGGACTGGCCGAAGCAGCCTGCGCGGTGACCATGCCAAATCCGGGCACCGGCCTGCGCGTCCACCGACTCGACAGCGCAACCAAGAACTCAGACCATGCCATCCTCGGGCCGCCGATCCCAGGCCTGGAGCTGCGCATCCGGCCGGGCGACGAGCGCGGCGACGGTGACAGCGACGTCGGTGAGATCGAACTCCGCGGCATGTCGATGATGACCGGCTATCACGGAGATGCGCCGCTCGGCAGCGAAAATTGGTTCGCAACAGGAGATCTGGGCTACCTCACCGATGACGGGTTGGTGGTGTGCGGCCGGGTCAAAGAACTCATCTCGCTTGCGGGCCGCAACATTTTCCCTACTGAAGTCGAGCAGGTCGCCGCGCAGGTCCCCGGCGTGCGCGCCGGCGCAGTGGTCGCCGTCGGTGGTGGCGACGGTACGGCGCGACCGACGCTGGTAGTGGCAGCCGAGTACCGCGGCCCCGACCAAGCGGGCGCCCGCACTGCGGTGGCCGAAAGGGTCGCGTCGGTATGCGGCGTGGTACCGGCCAGCGTGGTGCTGATGTCGCCCGGATCGCTGCCTCGCACGTCGTCGGGCAAGCTGCGGCGCCTCGAGGTCAAGCGCAACCTGGGCATGGTCAGCACATGAGCACCGCGGCAGCATTGGAGATCGCGGACTATCAGAGGCTGCTCGACGCGACGTTCGACGACCGGGTGCGGGCGTGGACCGCCGAAGCCGAGTGCATCGAACGATTTCCGCGCCAGCTGATTGAACGCCTTGGGGCCGCGGGCGTGTTCAGTCACAAATGGACCGATAACACCCTGCCCGATGTCGCCAAGCTGATCGAGCTGGCCGCCGCACTGGGCCGGTTGATGTCGGCGGGCATTGCGGTTGGTGTGAGCTTGCACGACTCGGCCATTGCGACCTTGCGCCGGTTCGGCAAGTCCGACTACTTGCGTGACCTTTGTGACCGCGCTGTCCAGGGTAAAGCGGTATTGTGCGTCGGCGCGTCAGAGGAGTCTGGCGGCTCAGATCTGCAGATCGTCGAAACCGAGATCCAGGCTCGTGACGACGGGTTCACCGTGCGTGGTGTGAAGAAATTCGTGTCGCTGGCTCCAATCGCCGACCACATCATGGTGGTCGCTCGCAGTACTGACCACGACCCCGCCAGCCGGCACGGCAACGTCGCGGTGATCGCGGTCCCAGCCAGCCAGACCGAAGTACAGGCGCCCTACCGGAAGGTCAGCGCCGGACCGCTGGAAACTGCGGCGGTGCACATCGACACCTGGGTTCCCGCTGACGCGCTTGTCGCGCGCCCCGGAACGGGGCTGGCGGCGATCAGCTGGGGGTTGGCACACGAACGTTTGTCGTTGGCCGCTCAGATCGCGGCGGCCTGTGAGCGGATCATCGGAATTACGTTGGCTCGCATGATGACTCGAAGCCAGTTCGGTCATACCTTGTTCGAGCACCAGGCTCTGCGACTGCGGATCGCGGACCTGGCGGCCCGCGTTGATCTGCTCCGTCATGGCCTCCAGGGCATCGCGGCGGGCGGCCGGCTCGATCTGCGCACCGCCGCGGCGGTGAAAGTGACGGCGGCCCGGCTGGGCGAGGAGGTGGTGACCGAATGCATGCACATTTTCGGCGGCTCGGCCTTCCTCGTCGACGAAACCCCGCTGGGGCGGTGGTGGCGCGACATGAAGCTGGCCCGCGTCGGCGGCGGCACCGACGAGGTGCTCTGGGAGCTGGTTGCCGCCGGGCTCAAGCCGGACTACGCAGGCTACGACGCGCTGGTCGGGCGATCGAACGCGTAAAGCGCCATCCGCCGGTTCGCCATGTCGTGTTCTCCGAGGAAACGGCAGCCCACGTACTCACATAACCGACGGACGGCGGTGTTGCGGTGGTCGGGGTCGAACACCACCCGGGTGCAGTCCGGTTCGATCTCGAACACGCTGGTCACGATGCGCGGCAGCAGCAACGGCCCGAAGCCGCGGCTGACAAACTGCTGGTCGGCGATCGCGGCGTGCAAGCCGAGGTCATACGGATGCGCGTCATAGTGCACCGCGATGGAATCCTTTGCCGCCCGGTACAACTCGAGATAGCCGCGGTCTACTCCGTGCAAGCCGCCGATCAGCGGCAGCGAATATGTGCCCTCGAGTTGAGCACGCAGATGCCGCCGCCACCGAAGCACCGGCCAGTCGTATTCCCACGCCTGCGCAAGGTGAGGCCGATTCATCCATTCGGCGATCAGCTCGGCATCGCCGATCTCCGCTATCCGCAGCATGTACGGGACCGTCAGTATCGGAATCGGTGGCCCGGGAACCCGCCGGACTTCGTCGGGCAGTTCGGTCAGCTCCCGAGCGAGGGCAGCGCCGGTCATCCTGCCATACAGTATCCGAGCTGTACCGATAGCCATATTTGAGAATGCGCCGATCCGGTGGCGCCAGCGGCGCCATCGGATCCGGCGGCGGATTTACTTGGTGATCGCGATGCGCTGCGCCTGAGTTCCGGCGTAGGCGCCGGCCACCCGAACGGTCAGCACGCCCGCGTCGTACGATGCCGACACGGCCTCGCTGGTGACGTGCGCAGGCAGTCGGAACGACCGCCGGAACGATCCGTAGCGCACTTCCCGCAGGGTACGGCCATCTGCCTCCGCGGCGTGCTCGTCGCGGCGCTCGCCTTGGATGACCAGCCGACCGTGCGCTACCTCGACCTTGACGTCGTCGTCGACGTCAACGCCCGGCAGCTCGACACGCAGTACCGCATCGTCGCCGTCCTTGTCGATCTCGGTGGCCGGACTGAAGCCGGTCTCGGGCGTGAACCAGTCGGTAGCAGCGGGGCCGAAAAAGTCACGCAGCCAGCGGTCGGTGTTCCAGGCAGGTCGCGACCATAGGGTCAGGTTGCTCATGTCTTGTCTCCTTCATGTCGGCGGCCGGCCGCACGCCGGTCCGCTGACTCGTAAAACATGAGTCAGGTACGCTGAAGTTCCGGCGCCGTGTTCGCTCTGGGCGAACATGCGCCTGGACGGTCAGCTTCCTACCGCGGCAAAGGCTTCATCGGTTGCCAGCCGGTACCCGCGCTTCACTACGGTCACAACGATCTCTCTGTCGCCGAGGGCTTTTCGTAGCCGTAGCACTGCGGTATCGACGGCATGGGTGTCGGTGCCATTGCCCGGGAGCACGCGCAGTAGGTCACCGCGAGAGACCACTGTGCCGGGACGGGCGGCGAGCGCATGCAGCGTTGCCATGCCCGAGCGTGACAGCCGTTTGACCGTCCCGTCGACGAGCACAGACGAGCCGCGGATTTCGACCACGTGTCCAGCGACGTTAATGGTGCGTGACCGCAAGGTCGGCAATTCCTGAACGATGTGACGGGCCAGTGCGCCCAACCGCATTCTGCGCGGCGCCGATGTCGGTATGCCGAGGCGTGTCAACGGCTCGGCGGTGACCGGGCCGACACACATCGCCCGCACATCAGAGCGCAGTGCGTCGAGGACCCTCTCGAAGATGCCGAGTTCACCGGCACGCATCAATGTCGCGGCCGCTGCGGGCGCCGAGGTGAAGGCGACGGCGTCGACTTGCCGCTGACCGATCTGGTTCACCAATTGATCGAAGCCACCCCCCGTGGGCGCCGGACGCCAGCGGTACACCCGGATCGGGACGACAACGGCGCCGGCAGCCCGCAGTTCGCTGACATATTCCGGGAACGGATCCCAGTCATCGGTGGTGCCGTGTAGTTGAAGTGCAATACGCCGGCCGTCGACACCAGACTCGAGCAAGTGCGCCAGCACCTCACGCGACGATTCCGATTTCGGGGACCACTCCTCGCGCAGACCAGCCGCGCGTAGCGCGCCGGTGACTTTCGGCCCGCGCGCCACGGTCCGCGCCGCTGACAGCGCTGTGATCAGCTCGTCGGCCAGCCCCCAGCCGTCGGCGGCGGAGATCCAGCCGCGGAAACCGATACCGGTTGTGGCAATCAGAAAGTCTGGCGGTTGAGCAATTAAAGCTTTTGTGCAGTGGTGTACTTCCTCGTCGTCGGTCAGCGCCACCATGGTGATTGCCGGGGCACTGCAGATGGCCGCACCGTGGCGGCGCAGCAACGCGCACAGCTCCTCGGAGCGGCGAGCCGATGTCACCGCCACTCGATAGCCGGTCAGCGACGCCTGTTCTGGCTGGCTCATCTGACGTGTGTATGCCAGGCAGATTTCCGCGGCGTTACCGGGCAATTGCCGAACCGTTAGGCCAGGTGCAAGACAGCTACCAGACGTCGCCGTCGCGCCAATCGCACATCAAGTCGGCGGAGGCGTCCAGGGTCACCGCGACCGGAAACACGAACACCGATCCGTCGTCTTCCGGCGTGCGGATCGGTCCGGTCGGCGCCAGAACCGACGTCGGGCCACGCCAGGGCAGCCAGCCTCGCGACGTGTAGAGCCGGCGGCCGCGGTCGGAAGAAGAAAGCGCCCCGAGCGGATAGCCCCCGCGAATCACCTGCTCGCACGCGTCGAGGATCGCGACAGCCAACCCCTGGCCCCGCATGTCTTCCCGAACGGCCACGGCTTCGACGTATCCGCATCGCAGCGCAGTGCCGCGGTAGACCAGCCGCCGCTGGACCACCGCACCGTGCGCGATGATCGCACCGTGCCGCCAGATGAGTGCGTGCATCCCGCCGAGCGCGTGATCCCAGTCGCTGTCGGTGAAGTCACCGGCGAACGCCTCGTTGACCATGCGGCAGGCGCTGTGCCGGGTGTCACTGTCGAGATCGGCGGTATGTACCAGGCGGGCGGTATGTACCGGGGCGCGCACACTTCCTGTGTACCAGCCCCTGTTCAAGAGTAATGCGTGACTCAGTATCCCGCCGCAGTGGTGCTCAGCGCGGCGGCTGGAGACCTCGGCCGTGACCAGTGCAGGCGCAGGTACTGGCCGGGGCGGATTTGGGCGATCTTGTCGATGTCTCCGTCGATGACCACACCCACCACCGGGTAGCCGCCGGTGACCGGGTGATCCGGACCCAAGATAACCGGTAAACCGTTGGGCGGCACTTGGATCGCACCTCGAGCGGCTCCTTCGCTGGGCAGCTGACGATCCGGCCGGCGGTGCTGCAGCGCACGTCCCTCCAGCCGCATTCCCACCCGATCGCTGCGGTTCGAGGCCATCCAGATGGTGTGAACCAGCGCATCGGGATCGACCAGCCAGTCGTCGCGGGGTCCGGGCACCACCAGCACTTCGACCAGACGCTCGTCGATCGCTGCGACGGGAGCCTGGTCGAGCTGTGGGTATTCGTCGGCGTGCATACCGATCGGCAGCACGTCGCCGGGCTGCAGCGGAAGCGGTCCGATCCCTGACAGCATGTCGTAACTGCGCGACCCGAGCACCGGCGTCACGTCGATGCCGCCGCGCACGCCCAGGTAGGTCCGCAGGCCCGCGCGCGGAGTGCCCAGGGATATCACTTCACAGTCACGAACATGATGAATACTGTTGTTGCCGAACATGTTTCCATCCACCCTGGGATCGGTGTCGGCGCCGGTGACGGCGATGTCGACGTCGCCGCCGCGCACTCTGGCCACCAACCCGCCGAAGGTCACTTCAATGGTTGCCCGGTCGCCCGGGTTAGCGAGCAGCCGGTTGGCCAGGGTGTGTGAATTCCGGTCGGCTGCTCCTGATCGAGTGACACCAAGATGAGCCAGCCCTACCCGGCCCAGATCCTCGACGAGGGCCAGCGGTCCAGTGCGCAGGATTTCCAGCGTGGTCACGGGTGACCTCCTCTATACGGCCCGAAATTGAACCCAAAAGCCCGGGGTCAGCAACGCCGGTTGTGGCCGGTCGACATCCCACAGGACCGCGTCGGTGTGGCCGATCAGCTGCCAGCCACCTGGAGACTGCCGGGGATAGATGCCGCTGAATTCACCGGCCAGGGCGACCGATCCGGCCGGCACCGACGCTCGGGGCTCGGACCGTCGCGGGACCATCAGCCGTGCGTCCCCGCCGACCAGATAGCCGAAGCCGGGCGCGAACCCGCCGAATGCCACTTGCCATGCAGTCGCGGTGTGCGCGTTGACCACTTGTGCGGTGCTCAGCCCGGTGAGACGCGCGACTTCGCCCAGGTCGGCCCCGTCATACACGACGTCTATCACCACGTCTACCCGACCATCCGACGGTCTGTGCGGGATCGTATCCGTGGTTGCCCGCAACTTGCGCAACCGGTTGCGCGTGACGTTCTGATAGCGAGGGCCCTCGAGTTTCAGCAGAACCGTGCGTGCGGCCGGAACTATGTCGACTACTCCAGGCAGCGCCGCCTCTTTCACCGCGGTGGTCCACGCCAATACCTCGGCGCTGCTGTCAAACTGCAAGAGCAGCGCTTGGTCTCCGTAATCGGCGATGGTGGTGCTCACCGCGGCATCCACTCCCACACTCATACTCGACGGTAACCCCCTCTGCACTCCAGCGGCGAGGGATCTTCGAGCTCTGCCAGAGGTGCCTTAGCAAACGCTCGCACCAAGACGAAAATCAGGCTGGGCCCAGCGCTTTCGCGATCAGCGGCGGTAGCTGATCGGCCACCAAGGGGTAGCTCAGCGGCGATGCGAAGGCGATCGCGCCGGCCTGGTCTTTGGTCGTGAAGACGTTGCGCGCCCCCAGAGCTGCAATGTCAGGATCAGCCAGCAGGGCGAGCCGGTCTTCATCGCTGTTGGTCGTCCAGATCTGCACATCGACAGCGTCGAGCACACTCTTGATCTGATTGCGCGGGATGAAGGCCCGCTGCTGGTCGACGGCGAACGAGACGAGGTTGTCGGCGAGGACGAGGCGCATCCGGGTTAGGAAGTCGGTACGCCAACCCGCGACGGTAGCAACGACATGGTCTTGCTGGAAACCGCCTTGCAGCAACAGCACCTTCTTACCGTTGAATTGCGAATACTTCTCGCCGACCGCGGTGAATCTTTGATCCACCCCGTCGACGAGCGACTTCATCTGGTCGTCCTGAAATACGGCCGCACCGATGGTGGCGGCTTGGTCTTTCCACGGCTCGAAGAACGCGTCGCCGCCGGACTGCGCGACGGTTGGCGCGATCGCCGTCAGTTTCTGGTAAGTGTCAGCGTCGACGCCGGCGTCGGTCGCCACGATCAGGTCGGGCTTTAGACCGGCGATCTGGGCGAGCTGGATGCCCTGGTCGAGATTGAGCACAACCGGCCGGGCGTTACCGAGCTGGGGCTGCGCCCACGGCCACACCCCGAACGGCTCATCGCCGAACCAGTTGGTGACCGCGATCGGCACCACCCCTACCGCGAGCAGGTAGTCCTGGCTGGTGTAGCCGGCGCTGACGACCCGCCTGGGCGGCGCGGGAATAGTCGTCTCGCCGAACAAATGCCGGACGGTTACGGCACCACCGCCACCGCCGCTGCCAGAAGCCGGCTTCTTCGACGAGCATGCCGTCGAGAAGCCGGCGGTGAATATCGTTGCGGCCGCGGCGAACCGGAGGATCTGGCGCCTAGTCATTTGCCGGTGGGCGATCGACGTGTCGTGGGACGTTGCAATCTGACCCAGCGGATGGTCGGTCGCCTGCATGCCGCAATTCTGTCGTACGCGCCGCCACCGTGTGCCCGAGATCGTCGCTAAGCGGTCGGCCGGCTCGGCCAGGGGCTGTAGTCGGCAATCAGCTCCTCCTGGGGCGGCCGCTGCTCGGGGGGAACGTGCTGCAGGTTGATCCGGATGCGATACCAGATCGAGCTGGGCCCGCGCATGCCGTCGACCAGCACGTCAGCCGGTTGCAGCAGAGCAGCCGCGGCGGGGTGTCGGCCGCGCCACAAATCCAGCGCCGTCATCGCCTCGTCTTTGGTCTTGGTCCGCGCAATCTCGATGAGCGGCATCGTTGAGACACGCCTGCCGGCATTGCTTCTTCGGGCTCCTTTCGGCGCCTTCTCGGCCGGGCCCAATTCCTCGGCCAGGGCGAGCAGCGGATCGAGCCGCTCGCCCGGGTCGTCGTCCATACCCGCCCACGGATCCCCGACGTCGGCGTACCGCTCCGGCACCGTATCGAGGGTAAACGCCTCCGGGCAGCAGTCGGGCACTTCCTCCCACCACAGCGGCGTCGACACTCGGGCGTCGGCGGTGGCCCGCACCGAGTAGGCCGAGGCGACGGTGCGATCTTTGGCGTTCTGGTTGAAGTCGACGAACACGCCCTGACGTTCTTCCTTCCACCAGCGACTGGTCGCCAGCTCCGGCACCCGCCGCTCGACTTCGCGGGCTACCGTCTGGGCGGCCAACCGGACCTGTGTGAATGGCCAGTGCGGTGCGATCCGCGCGTAGATGTGAAAGCCCCGCGACCCGGACGTCTTGGGCCAGGCGGTCAGACCGTAGTCCTCGAGTACGGTCCGGGTGACCAGCGCGACATCGATGATCTGGCCCCACCGCACTCCGGGCATCGGGTCCAGGTCCACCCGCAACTCGTCGGGATGATCGAGGTCTTCGGCGAGCACCGGATGCGGGTTGAGGTCGATGCAGCCCAGGTTGATCGCCCAGGCCAAGCCGGCGGCGTCCCGGATGACGGCCTCCTTCGCCGACGTACCGGATGCGTATCGCAATTCGGCCACGTCCACCCAGTCCGGCCGGTTCTCCGGAGCTCGTTTCTGAAAGATCGCCTCTTCGGCCAGGCCCTTGACGAAGCGCTTGAGTATCATGGGACGGCCCGCTACTCCACGCAGGGCGCCCTCAGCGACAGTTAAGTAGTAGCGGATCAGGTCGAGTTTGGTGTGGCTGACGCCGTCGCCTTGACCAGGGAAAACCAGCTTGTCCGGGTGGGTGATCTCGACTTGGCGTCCGTCGACGTCCACCGACAGCGGGCCGGTCATGTGTTCATCCTAGGTTTTTCCGGTTGCTGCGAGCTGCGTCACATAGGGTGGCGGTATGCCTAATTTCAGTGACCTGCTGCCGTGGAACGCCGCGTCCAAGGTTCAGCAGTACGCCGACCGCGGCCTGGCCGAGCTGCACTACGTCCGCAAAATCCTCGAAGCGGGCGGCTTCCCGCTGCAGCCACCCCAGTACGTTGCCGCGATGGCGAATGACATCCGCAAGTGGGGCGAGATCGGGATGTTGCCCGCGATGCACGCCCGGCGCACCCCGGACAAGGTAGCCATCATCGACGACGATGGCGAAATCACCTGGAAGGAGCTCGACGACGCCGCCAACGCGGTGGCCCACGGTCTGCTGGACAAAGGGGTCAAGGGCGGCGACGGTGTCGCGATCCTGGCGCGCAACAGCCGCTGGTTCACCATCGGGCTGTTCGGGTGCGCGCGCGTCGGTGCTCGCATCATTCTGCTGAACAGCTCGTTCTCCGGGCCGCAGATCAAAGAAGTGTCCGAACGCGAAGACGCCAAACTGATCATCTACGACGACGAATACGCCGAAGACGTCAGCAAGGCCGAGCCACCGCTGGGCAAGATGCGGGCGCTAGGCACCAATCCGGACTCAGACAAGAAGTCGAACAGCAAAGATGAGACGCTCGCCGACCTGATCGAACACAGCAGCGGCAAGCCCGCACCTAAGGCGGACAAGCACTCCTCGATCATCATCCTGACCAGCGGCACCACCGGCACCCCGAAGGGCGCGAACCGCAGCACCCCACCGAGCCTGGGGCCGATTGGCGGTATCTTGTCGCACGTTCCGTTCAAGGCCGGAGAGGTCACGGCGCTGCCGGCGCCAATGTTCCACGCCCTGGGCTTCCTGCACGCCGGCATCGGAGGATTCCTCGGCTCGACGTTATTGCTGCACCGCAAATTCAAGCCCGATGTCGTGTTGCAGGACATCGAGAAGCACAAGACCACCGCGATCGTCGTCGTGCCGGTGATGCTGTCGCGACTGCTGGAAGCGCTGGAGAAGATGGACGACAAGCCCGACCTGTCGAGCCTGCGGATCATCTTCGTCTCCGGATCGGCGTTGAACGCCGATGTGGCCGAGCGCGGGCTCAAGGAGTTCGGACCGGTCATCTACAACATGTACGGCTCCACCGAGATCGCGTTCGCGACCATCGCCGAGCCCAAACACCTGGAGTACAACTCGTCGACGGCGGGAGCGGTCGTCAAAGGCGTCAAGGTCAAGATCTTCGACGACGACGGCAAGGAGAAGCCGCAGGGCGAAGTCGGGCGGATCTTCGTCGGCAGCAGCTTCCCGTTTGAGGGCTACACCGGCGGTGGCGGTAAGCAGATCATCGACGGCATGCTGTCCTCGGGTGACGTCGGCTACTTCGACGAGAAGGGCCTGCTGTTCATCAGCGGCCGCGACGACGAGATGATCGTGTCCGGCGGCGAGAACGTCTTCCCTGCCGAAGTCGAGGACTGCCTCAGCGGGCATCCCGACGTGGTGGAGGCCACCGCGATCGGCGTCGAAGATAAGGAGTGGGGTCACCGGCTGAAAGCCTTCGTCGTCAAGAAGGACGGCTCCGACGTCGACGAGGACACCCTCAAGAAGCACGTCAAGGACCAGCTGGCCAAGTACAAGGTGCCGCGCGAAGTTGTGTTCCTCGACGAGTTGCCGCGCAACTCGACCGGCAAGATCCTCAAGCGTGAGCTGCGCGAAGACGGTGAAGACGGCGACGAGGGCGGCGACGACAAAGGCGGCAAGAGCGACAAGGGCGGCAAGGCCAAGAAGGACGACGCCAAGAAGGACGACGCCAAGAAGGACGACGCCAAGAAGGACGACGCCAAAAAGGACGACGCCAAAAAGGGCTAGCGTTCGTCGCGACGGTCAGGGGTCTCGAGGCAGCCCGAGTAACCGTTCGGCGATGATGTTCAGCTGCACCTCCGAAGTACCGCCGTAAATCGTGGTGGCCCGGCTGGCCAGCAGATACTCACCCCACTTGCCGGCCAGCTCGTCGGGATCGCCGCTCGCAGCGTCCGCACCGAAGGTGGACACCGCGAACTCTGCGTAATCCTGAGCGGTGCGCATCGACAGCAGTTTGGAGATCGCCGCCGACGGCATGGCGTCCCCGCCGGCCAGCGTCAACAACGTCGAGCGCATATTGAGCACCTTGGCGGCATGCCCCTCGGCAATCAGTTGACCGGCACGGTTCTGGGCCACCTGGTCGAACTGGCCGTCGCGCAGGAACTCCACGAATCCGTCCAGGTTTGCCAGGAACGGTGCCTCGGAGCTGCCGATGGACACCCGTTCGGCGGTCAAGGTGTTGCGGCTGACTTCCCAGCCCCGGTTCACCTCGCCGAGGACCAGCTCGTCGGGCACGAACACGTCGTCGATGAAGACGGTGTTGAACATTGCGCCCCCGGTGAGCTCACGCAGTGGCTGAACCTGCACGCCTTCGCTGGCCATGTCCAGCAGGAAGTAGGTGATGCCGTTGTGCTTCGGGGCACTGGCGTCGGTGCGGGCCAACATCGCACCCCAGTGCGAGAACTGGGCGCCAGTGGTCCAGATTTTCTGCCCGGTGATGCGCCAGCCGCCGTCGACTTTGGTCGCCTTGGTGGACAGGCCGGCCAGGTCTGAACCGGCACCCGGCTCGGAAAACAGCTGACACCAAATTATTTCACCGCGAAAGGTCGGCGGCAGAAACCGTTGTCTCTGCTCGTCGGTGCCGAATGCCACGATCGACGGGATGACCCAGGCGGCGATCCCGATCGGTGGGCGTCTGACGCGTCCGGTGCTGAATTCCTGGGCAATGATGATTTGTTCGACCGGGCTGGCTGCCCGACCCCACGGCGCGGGTAGATAGGGCAGTACCCAGCCGCCTTCTGCGATGGCTGTGATGCGTTCTTCGCGCGAAATCTGTTTCAGGGCTGTAATTTCCGCGCGGATGTCGGCACGCAGCTTCTCGGTGTCGGGATCCAAGTCAATATCGAGCTTGCGCATACCCAGGTTCGTCGCGGTGTCGACCACCCGCTGGGGGTATTCGGATCTGCGGCCGAAGGAGGCCGCCAGCACCAGCGCCCGCCGGTAGTAGACGTTCGTGTCGTGTTCCCAGGTGAAGCCGATACCCCCATGCACCTGGATGCAATCCTGCGCACATCGCTGCGCCGCGGCCGGTGCCAGCGTCGCCGCCACCGCAGCCGCGAATTCGACCGCCGGCGCAGCACCGACGTCTTGGCTGGCCTCGTCGATCGCGCGGGCGGCGTCCCACACTGCTGCCGTGGCCCGTTCGGTATCTGCTGCCATCTCCGCGCACTTGTGCTTGATGGCTTGAAACTGGCCTATCGGTCGGCCGAACTGTTCCCGGATCTTCGCATAAGCCGACGCGGTGTCGGTGGCCCATCGCGCGACACCGATGGCCTCGGCCGACAACAAGGTGGAGATCAGCGCCTGCGCGGCGGCCTTGCTCAGGTTGCTCAGGACGGCGTCGTCGGCAACTTCGACGGCGTTGGCCCGCACATGGGCAATGGGCCGCAGCGGGTCGATGCTCTTCACCGGCTCGATCTCCAGCTGCTCGGCACCCAGCACGATCCATTCTTCGCTGCTGTCGATCGCCACCGGCAACACCAGTAGCGCGGCCTGCGTTGCTGCCGGGACCGCGCGAACCTCGCCGCGGATCACCAACGCTGCACCGTGTCGGGTGGCGGTCAGGCTTGAATCTAGAGCATAGGCGGCGATGGCAGCGCCGGAAGCCAGCTCGGCGAGCGGCTTCGCATCGGGATCGTGCGCGGAGATCAATGCGCTTGCGATGGCAGACGGGACGAAGGGGCCGGGTACGGCGCCGTAGCCGAATTCGGCCAGTACCACCGCCAGTTCGAGGATGCCGAACCCCTGGCCGCCGACCGATTCGGCAAGGTGGACACCCTGCAGCCCTTGGTCCGCGGCAGCCTGCCAGTAGGGCGGTGGGTTGTCGATCGGGTCTTCCAGCGCGGCGTGCAAGACCTCCGACGGTGCGAGTCGCGCCACCAGCGACCGCACCGAGTCGGCCAGGTCGTGATGCTCAGGAGTGATCGCGATCGGCATGGTGTAAGCCTTCCTGCGTTTTCCGGCGACTTCTCCGGGGTGCTTTTCACGCGCGGTCCGGGCTGGTGCCCATCAATCTAATAACCGGTCGGTTGGTTGACCACCATCGGTCACACGGGGCGGAGCCTTCAGCGCCACCGTTTTGCCATCCACTTGGCGATGGTGTCGGCCTGTTCGCTGCGCGCACCCGGCATGGTGAAGTAGTGGTCGGTGTCGATGCCCAGTTGCGTCTTGTCGCTGCTGGCCAGCGCATCGTAGATGCGTTGCGCATCCGACGGGAACACTCCGGTGTCTGCCTAGGCGTTGATCACCAGGGCCGGGCAGGTGACGCGAGCCAGATGCGGCTCGGCGCGGGTTTGTGACACCCGCAGGCTCCACATGCTCAGCCAGTTGCGCAGGGTGCAAGCCGCCGCGATGCCGTAGGCCAGGCGATTGGCCTTGACCGGTAGACCGGCATTACAGAGGTTGGGCTGGCGTTCGGTGGGCTCGATGCTCGCATCGACCATCCGCGGATCGGTCCAGGTCCGCAGCACTGCGAACGGGCGGTCCGAAATGCCGCCTGCGGTTTCTCCTCGCCGGCCGCCATACCGGGTATCGGTGACATACCAGCGCCGTGAGCACGATGAATCACTTGGCATTTCACGTACCGGCCGAGAAATTCGACGCCTACCGACAGCGGTTGAAAGACCAAGGAGTTCGGGTGGGCCCCGTCCTCAACCACGACGAAAGCACGTTGCAGGTGTCGGCCACAGTCCATCCCGGTGTCTATGTGCGCTCGTCCTATTTCCAGGATCACGACGGCATCACTCTTGAATTCGCCTGCCGTATGAAGGAATTCGCGGAGGCCGACATCAAGCTGACACCGAAGACCGCTGCCGACCGGCGGGTGGCGGTCAGCCGGTAGCCCTAAATCCGATACAGCGCCGGGTCGGCGAGCGCGTCGAGCAGCGAGGCCAACTGGTCGATCAGTTGATCGGCATCCAGCATCACGTCTCCGGCCAGCCAGGCGCTGAGGGTCTGCGCTACCCCGCCCACCGCGAAGTGCGCGGCGGCTCTGATCCGGTCATTGTCGGGCACCCGCAACGCGCTGCCGACGTGCTGCCCAGACAGCATCGCAAACAGCGCGCTGGATTCCGAGCGCTTCCGTACCAAGACTCCGTTCGCCGGTAGCACGCTGAAGAGCAGTCGCCCGACCCGGGCGTCACCGTCGATGGTGCGCACAATGTTTGCCATGCCGGCCCGGGTCTGCGCACGGACGGGCGCTGCAGCCACTGCTGCCTGGGTGGTGGCGGCCAGATCGGCGACGACCGAGTCGAAAACGGCGCCGATGAACTGCTCCTTGTCGGTGAAGCTTTCGTAAAAGTAGCGGAGGGCCAGTCCGGCTCGACCGCATATTGCGCGGACGGTCAGCGCAGATTCGTCCTGCTCTTCAGAGCCCAGCAGATCGAGACCGGCGCCGAGTAACCGATTGCGCCGTGCGGCCAGCCGGTCGGCGGGCTCGACCCCGCGGTAGGGGCGCACGCTCGCCATGGACACCATCTTGACAGCGGGCAACGCCAACGGCAATATCAGGAAACAGCCGTTTTCACAATTGGCGGGCAGGTGCCTCATGACCGTTGGCGGAACCAGTCGGCACGTCGAGCGACCGATTGCCGATTCGCCCACTCGGCGGTCGACGCCTCGGCGGCGAGTGCAGGTGCGGCATGCCGGTATGGACGACGGTCTGATGGGTATCGCGTTGCTGGCCGGTCCTGCCAACGTGATCATGCAGCTGGCGCGGCCGGACGTTGGCTATGGCGTGCTGGAGAGTCGCGTCGAAAGCGGCCGGATAGATCTGCACCCGGTCAAACGGGCACGCACCACATTCACGTATCTCGCGGTCGCCAGCGCCGGCAGCGACGCGCAGAAAGCGGCCTTCCGCCGGGCGGTAAACCGCGTCCATGCGCACGTCTACTCGACACCGGACAGCCCGGTGCGATACGACGCTTTCAACCCCGACTTACAACTCTGGGTGGCCGCGTGCCTCTACAAAGGAGCCGTCGACGTTCACCGGATCTTCGTCGGCGACCTCGACGAGGTTGAAGCCGATCGTCATTACCGCGAGGGCATGAGCCTGGGCACCACGCTGCAGGTCCCGGCGGAGATGTGGCCTTCGGACCGGGCCGCCTTCGACCGGTACTGGCAGGAGTCGCTGCAGCGGGTGCACATCGACGACACCGTCCGCGACTACCTCTATCCGATCGCGGCGGCGCGCATCCGAGGAGTGTCCCTCCCGCGGTCGGTGCGACGGCTGCCCGAAGGTCTCGCGCTGCTGATCACCACCGGTTTTCTGCCGCAACGGTTTCGCGACGAGATGCGACTACCCTGGGACGCTGCCAAGCAGCGACGTTTCGACGCGCTGATGGCAGTGCTCCGCACCGCCAACCACCTCATGCCGCGGTTCGTCCGGCAGTTCCCGTTCAACGTTCTGCTGTGGGACGTGGACCGGCGGATCAGGACGGGGCGCCCACTGGTTTGACCACCGTTTTGGTCACCCGTCAAAAGACAGTAATCACCTGGCTGCTCGCGTCCTGCAGCAGCGCGCGCACCGCGGTGTGAATCTGTTGAACCGCTTCGTCGACGCCGCTCATGGGTTGCAGCATGTGGCTGAAGGTCAATCGGAAGTCGACTTCGATGATCGAGTCCAACTGCCGGTCCACCGAATCCGGAAGGACGTAGAACTGGCGCACCGCCGCCGCGACAGCATTCATCGCGCCGGCCCAAATCGGCTTCGGTCCCACGGTCAGCAGCGGAGTCAGGCCCACCTCCGCGTCGCGCGCGCGGGCCATACTCGCTCTCACCAAGGCGTGGTCAGTGCTGGCGCGCAGCGTGAAGGCAGCGCCGGCGGCAAGGCCGGCGGCCACGTCCTCGGGATGAGCCCGCATCGCCGAGATGACGCCGGCGACGAACCGATCCGTCTCTCGCTGAACCAAGGCCTGCCCGAGTGCATGCTTGGCACCGAACTCTTTGTAGAGCACTTGCCGACTGATCCCCACTTTCATGGCGATCAAGGACATGTTCACCGCGCGCCATCCCTCAGCGCAGACGAGTTCATACGCCGCATTCAAGACCCGTTCCCGCAACAACTGGCGGACCTCGGCCTGGAAGCTCGGCGACTCCGGCATGCCAGAAGCATACGACACAAACAGCCGTGATCTGCTCTGATTGACACAACTATAACAATGTTGTATACAGCAAGTACAACTAGGCGCAAGTTGTATTACGGCACTTTCTCGATGAGAGGCAATCGGAATGCCGGCTTTGAGCAGCAGATGCGATAGCCGTCAACCTGTCGGCGCTGGCCAGCGGCTTCTCGATGGGACCTCGGTCCGGTGAAGTGCCCGCGGACCGATTTGGCGCGGCGACCTCAGCGGGCGGCATTTGCCTGTCTGGACCGAGGTGTGCAGCCCATCAGAGACGCGATGGCTCAACTGTCGGATCGGCACCGGCTCCTGATTTATCGGTCTTACTGCCTGGGCAGGACGACGGCGCAGATAGCTGTCGAACTGAGGACGGACGACGATCTGGTCAAGCTCGAGCTACACCACGCGCTGCATGCACTGCGCCTGGCGCTCCGCGACGCGAGCGACCATCCCATCGGGTAACCACGCTCGAGCTCGTACCGGAGCGGGGCTTATTGATAATGGTTTTCAACGTCAGTAAGCTCTGCTGGCAAGTACCTCTGCCAAGGAGCTCTTGTCATGACCGCGCCCGTCTGGATGGCCTCGCCACCGGAGGTTCACTCGGCGCTGCTGAGCGGTGGTCCGGGCCCTGCCTCGTTGACCGCGGCTGCGGAAGCATGGCACTCGCTGAGCGCGGAATACGCCTCGACCGCAGTAGAACTCAACGCGATCCTGACGTCGGTGCAGGGCACGGCGTGGGAAGGGCCGAGCGCTGACAGGTTCGCACTGGCGTACGGGGCCTATCTCGAGTGGTTGACGCGGGCCAGCGCGAAAAGCGCCACAGCGGCTGCCCAGCACGAGACCGTCGCCACAGGCTACAGCGCTGCGTTGGCCGCGATGCCGACACTGCCCGAACTCGCGGCGAACCACGTCATTCACGGAGTCTTGGTAGCGACCAATTTCTTCGGCATCAACGCGATCCCCATCGCGGTGAACGAGGCCGATTACGTGCGGATGTGGGTCCAGGCCGCCACCACGATGGCCACCTATCAAGTCGTGGCCGGTACGGCGATGGCGGCGACGCCGCCTACTGATCCCGCTCCGCAGATCGTCAAGTCTGAGGCGACAGCGCAATCCCTGCAAAACGATCTGGGTATTGGAAATAGCCAGCTTGCGCACGACCCGACAATTGACAACGCGTTCGACAACGTCCTCGCGCAGCTGCTGCAAAACTTCGGATACAACTGGAATCCTGCCCAAGGCACGCTCAACGGGCTCGGTTACGACTCGTATACCGACCCGGGCCAATCGATCTTCTGGGTTGCTCGCGCTCTCGAGCTCACGGAGGATTTCCAGCAGTTCGGCGTGGATCTCCAGACGAATCCGGCGGCGGCCTTTCAGTATCTGGTCAGTTTGGAACTCTTCGATTGGCCGACCCATGTGGCCGAGATCGCCACCTGGTTGAGCCAGAATCCGGCGCTACTGGCCGTGGCGGCCAGTCCGTCGATCGCTCCCGCTGGAGCAGTGGGGGGTCTAGCAGGGTTGGCCGGGCTGGCGGGGATCCCTCAGCCGGTCGTCGTGCTGGCGCCGACACCTGTTGTGGCCCCACCCGGCGTGCTGCCGGTCGCTTCTTCGGGTTCGTTCTCCGCGCCGCCGACTGTGCCCGCCACCGCCCCGCCCGCCCCGCCCGCCCCGCCTGCGCCGACGGCGAGCCCGGTAGCCAGTCCCGCACCACCGACGCCGCCGCCGGCTGCCGGCGGAGCGGGGTTTGTTCCGCCGTACGTGGTCGATCCGTTCGGCAGTGGGTTCGGCGCCGGGATGAAAACCGGCGCCAGCGCCGGCGCCAGCGCCAAACGCAAAGCGCCGGAATCGGATCTCGTCGCGTCTGCGGCGGTAGCGGCAGCCCGGGAACAAGTACGGGCGCGGCGACGACGGCGGGTGGCCAGACGCGCATACGGAGACGCATTCGCCGATACGAACGTCGAAGTCGATCCCGACTGGGGCACGCCGAACGAGGACGCGCCGGTTGCGCCCACAACGGCGTCGAAACAAGGTGCTGGCGTCATGGGTTTCGCCGGGTCGGCCCGCAAGGACGGTATCGGGCCGGCGACGGGCTTGACGACGTTAGCCGGTGACGGCTTCGGCAGCGAGCCGAACATGCCGATGCTGCCCTACACCTGGCGCCCAGAACCGGAGGAGTCGCCGCAACCGGGCAACGAAAACGAGGTGTCGTCATGACGATCGCCAGCAACCCAACCCTGGCCACTGAACTGGCTGGACCAGTGCACTTTGTCCCCAGGCGTAGGGTCGCCACCGTGCGTACCGAGGGGGACAGCTGGGACATCACAACGAGCGTCGGATCGACTGCCTTGTTCGTGGCCACTGCGCGAGCATTGGAAGCCCAGAAGCACGATCCGTTGGCCGTCGACCCCTACGCCGAGGTGTTCTGTCGCGCGGTGGGCGGACCCGCAGCCGACGTTCTGGACGGCAAACTTCCTGAACATCAGTTGAAGACAACCGATTTCGGCGACAACTTCGTCAATTATCAGGGCGCGCGAACCAGGTACTTCGACGACTATTTCCGCCGCGCCGTGGACGCCGGTGTGCGGCAGGTGGTGATCTTGGCAGCCGGCCTGGACTCCCGCGCCTACCGGCTGAGCTGGCCAAGCGGTACCACGATCTTCGAGTTGGACCGCCCGGAGGTGCTCGACTTCAAGCGCTCGGTGCTTGGCGATCACGGCGCCCAACCCCGCGCCGAGCGTCGGGAGGTTGAAGTCGATCTGCGCGAGGACTGGCCGGCTGCGTTGCAAACCAACGGATTTGATGCTGCCAAGCCATCGGCCTGGATAGCCGAAGGCTTGATGATCTATCTTCCGGCCGCCGCACAGCATCAGCTCTACGGCGGTGTGGACGCTCTGGCCGGCCCGGGCAGCCACGTCGCCATCGAAGATGCCGCCCCGATGCAGCCCGACGAGTTCGAGGCGGCCGTCGCGGAGGAACGTGACGCCGACGACCAGCGCCTCTTTTTCCAGTTGGTTTACAACGAGCGGTACGCCCCGGCCGAACAATGGTTCGGCGAGCGCGGCTGGACCGCGGTCCCGACGCCGCTGGCTGACTACCTGCGCCGGGTCGACCGGCCCGTGCCGGCCCCAGACACCGAAGCCGGGCCGATGATCGCCCGCAACACGCTGGTGACTGCGACCAAAGGCGGGCCGGCCCAGCAACCGAGCTGATCGCTCATCTCGACACTTAGCTTATGCAATGCTAACTTCAGCAAAGTTAGGTTGCACTAACATACGCCAGGAGGGTATTCGCGGGTGGTAAGCGCTGGTATCGGGGTGCGCCCCGCCGCGGCCAGGGTGGACGCTGACGTCGTCAGCCGGTTCGCCACCTGCTGTCGAGCATTGGGCATCACCGTCTACGACCGCCAGCGCCCGGCTGACCTGACCGCTGCGCGATCAGGGTTCGAGGGCCTCAGCCGCATCGCCTACGACCAATGCGACGCGTGGACCGGACTGGCCGCGGCCGGTGATATCTCCCCGGCGGTTCTGGAAGCGATAGTGCGCACCGCAGCCACGTCGGGCACGCTTCAGCGGCAGGTAGGACTGGCACCGGGCGCTTTGGGCTTTCACTACGACACCGGGCTATACCTGCGGCTACGTGCTACGGACTCAGACGGTTTCGCTCTCGCCCATGCGGCAGCGCTGGCCGAGGACGGGCGGTATGCCGACGCGTATCAACTGGTCGCCGAAATCACTGAGCGCCGGCCCGGCTGGCGTGACTGCCGTTGGGTTGCTGTCGCGATTCACCATCGTGCCCAACGTTGGTCGGACGTCGTCAAGCTGCTGACCCCGGTCGTCAACGACCCGGGCCTCGATGCGCTCCATGCACATGCCGCGAAAGTGACGCTGGGTATCGCCCTGGCGCGACTGGGCATGTTTGCCCCGGCTCTGTCATATCTGGAGGAGCCGGACGGTCCGGTCGCCGTCGCCGCGGTCGACGGCGCACTCGCTAAAGCGCTGACCCTGCGGGCCCAGGACGACGAGGAGACAGCCAGCGAAGTTCTTCAGGACCTGTACGCGGCAAATCCGGAGAACGAACAGGTCGAGCATGCCCTGTCCGATCCGACCTTCGGGATCGTCACGACGACCTCGGCGCGAATTGACGCCCGTATCGATCCGTGGGATCCGCACACCGAGCCCGGCGCCGAAGACTTCGTCGACCCGGAAGCGCATGAGCGCAAGGCGGCGCTGCTCGCCGAAGCCGAACGTGAACTGCGCGACTTCATCGGTCTCGACGAGGTCAAAAATCAGGTGGCGCGGTTGAAGAGCTCGGTGGCGATGGGGCTGCTGCGCGAACAGCGGGGGCTGACGGTAGCCCAGCGCACCCACCACTTGGTGTTCACCGGGCCGCCAGGAACCGGCAAAACGACCATTGCCCGGGTCGTCGCCAAAATCTATTGCGGTCTGGGGCTTTTGAAGAAGGAAAATATCAAAGAGGTGCACCGCGCCGATCTGATCGGCCAGCACATCGGCGAAACCGAAGCCAAGACGAACGCGATCATCGACAGTGCGCTCGACGGGGTGCTGTTCCTCGACGAGGCGTACGCGCTGGTAGCCACCGGCGCCAAGAACGACTTCGGTCTGGTGGCCATCGACACCTTGTTGGCACGGATGGAGAATGACCGCGACCGGCTGGTTGTCATCGTCGCCGGTTACCGCGCCGACCTGGACAAGTTCCTCGACACCAACGAGGGTCTGCGGTCGCGGTTCACCCGCAGTATCGACTTCCCGTCGTATTCGCCGACGGAGCTGGTCGAAATCGCCCACTTCATGGCCGAGAAGCGCGACAGCCTCTTCGAACCGTCCGCGCTGGACGATATGGAGAAACTCTTCGCGCATCTGGCTGCGACGTCGAGACCCGATTTCAATGGTGTGTCACGGCGCGGCCTCGACATCGCCGGCAACGGCCGATTTGTCCGCAACGTCGTCGAAAAGTCGGAAGAGGAACGGGAGTTCCGGTTGGACCACAGCGAGCAGGCCGGCACCGGTGAGTTCACCGACGACGAGTTGATGACGATCACCGCCGATGACGTCGCCAATACCGTGGCGCCGCTGCTGCGTGGTCTCGGGCTTTCGGTGCCGGCATGAGCCGGCCTGACGACGAACGGCGCTCGTTCACATCACGTACCCCGGTGAACGACAACCCCGAAAAGGTGGTTTATCGCCGCGGATTCGTCACCCGCCACCAGGTCACCGGGTGGCGATTCGTGATGCGCCGAATCGCCTCCGGCGTCGCCCTGCACGACACCCGCATGCTCGTCGACCCGCTGCGCAGTCAGTCCCGGGCGGTGCTGATGGGCGCTTTGATACTGGTCACCGGGCTGATCGGCTGCTTCGTCTTTTCGTGGATCCGGCCCAGCGGGTCGGTGGGCACCAATGCCGTGCTGGCCGATCGGTCCACCGCAGCCTTGTACGTGCGGATCGGCGACCAGCTGCACCCGGTGCTCAACCTCACCTCCGCTCGCTTGATCGTCGGTCAACCGGTGAATCCGACTACAGTGAAAAGCCCTGCGCTGGACCAAATTCCGCGCGGTAACCTGGTCGGAATTCCCGGCGCGCCGGAGCGGATGATGCAAAGTACCGCCAAGGACGCGAGCTGGACGGTGTGTGATGCCGTGTCCGGTCAAGCGACCGGAGTCACGGTGATCGCCGGGACACCCGACAGCAGCGGGGCACGGGCCGCCGCCCTCGAGGACGGTCACGCAGTGCTGGTCGGCAACGGCGGCGCGACCTGGCTGCTGTGGAACGGCAAGCGCAGTCGCATTGATCTGGCCGATCGCGCGGTCACCGGCGCTCTGGGCCTCGGTGCCGATATGCCCGCGCCCCGGCCCATCGCAACCGGCTTGTTCAACGTCGTTCCAGAAGCGCCGGCCCTTACCGCTCCGATTATTTCGGGGGCCGGCAGCCCGCCGCAGTTCGCGCTGCCGGTACCGGCGCCGGTCGGAGCCGTCGTCACGGCCCACGCCCTTGACGTCAACTCCGACACCAGCGTGCGTTACTACGCAGTGCTGCCGGACGGCCTGCAGCCGATCTCACCGGTGCTCGCCGCGATACTGCGCAACACCAATTCGTACGGACTCGATCAGCCGCCGCGGCTGGGCGCAGACCAGATAGCCAGGCTGCCGGTGTCGCGGATGGTGGACACCACCCGCTATCCCGAACAGCGGGTCTCCCTCGTCGACGCGCCGCATGCTCCGGTCACCTGCGCGCACTGGAGCAAACCGGCCGGTGCGAGCACCAGCTCGCTGACGCTACTGTCCGGCTCGGCGCTCCCGGTGGCCGAAGCCGTGCGCACGGTGGACCTCGTCGGTGCCGGCGCCAACGGGGTCGCCAGCCGCGTGGCGCTGGCGCCCGGCAACGGCTACTTCGCGCAGAACGTCGGCGCAGAAGCGGCGTCCCCGCCCGCCGGGGGGCTGTTCTGGATCGACGACACCGGCGTCCGCTACGGGATCGACGAGGAAGCAGGCGCCACCGGCCACCTCAAAACCGCTGAAGCACTTGGGCTTAGCTCGCCTGCGCTGTCCGTCCCGTGGTCGGTCCTGGCATTGTTCGCCGCCGGACCGACGCTGTCGCGTGCCGACGCGCTGCTGGCCCATGACAGCTTGGCACCTGACTCGCGGCGGACTCATCCGGTCGCAACCAAGGAGAGCCGATGAGCCGACTGATTTTCGAGGCCCGCCGTCGGCTGCCACCGCCACCCACCCGCAAGGGCACCATCGTCATCGAGGCTCCCCCCGAGCTGCCGCGGGTGATTCCGCCGTCACTGCTGCGGCGCGCTTTGCCTTTCCTCATCGTGATGCTCATCGTCGGAATGATCATCGCGCTGGTGGCCACCGGGATGCGGCTGATCTCACCGCAGATACTGTTCTTCCCGTTCGTGTTGCTGCTGGCCGCGACGGCGCTTTACCGCGGCACGGACAACAAGACCCGCACCGAAGAGGTCGACGCCGAACGGGCCGATTACCTGCGCTACCTGTCGGTGGTGCGGGACAACATCCGCGCCCAGGCTGCCGAACAGCGCGCAGCGGCGGAGTGGTCGCACCCCGAACCGGCTGACCTGGCGACGGTGCCGGGATCACGGCGTCAGTGGGAGCGCGATCCGCACGACCCCGATTTCCTGCTGATTCGGGCCGGCCTGCACACCGTTCCGCTGACTACGGCGTTGCGCGTCAGCGACATTGCCGACGAAATCGACCTCGAGCCGGTGTCACACAGCGCGCTACGAAGCCTGCTCGACACCCAGAGCACCCTGCGCGATGCACCGACCGCTATCGATCTGGCCAAGGTGTCCCGAATCACGGTGCTCGGTGACACCGACGACGTGCGCGCCGCCCTGCGGGCATGGATCGCTCAAGCGGTCACCTGGCACGACCCGACGGTACTGGGGATCGTCCTGGCTGCCCCCGCTTTGGAAGCTTCGGAGTGGTCTTGGCTGAAGTGGTTGCCGCACACCGACATTCCCGGCCGCATCGACGGCGTCGGCCCAGCCCGCTACCTGTCGACCAACGTCGACGAACTGGCAGCGCTAGTCGGCCCGGCGCTGGCCGATCGGCCGCCGTTCTCCGGCGCGCCGGCTGATGCCCTGCGGCATCTGCTCATCGTGGTCGACGATCCCGACTACGACGTCAGCGCCTCGACATTGGCGGCGGGCTGGGCCGCGGTCACCGTTGTCCATCGCTCGACTACTTTGCCGAACCGCGAACAGTACTCGGACCCGGAGCGGCCGATCCTGAGTATCACGGCCGGCCGGATCGAACGGTGGCAGTCCGGCGGCTGGCAGCGCTACATCGACCATGCGGACCGCTTGGGCACCGCCGAGGCAACGCATCTCGCCCGCCGGCTATCTCGGTGGGATTCCAACCCGTCCCACACCGGACTTCGCTCGGCGGCCACCCGGGGCGCCGCCTTCACCACGCTGCTGGGAATCCCCGATGCGTCAGCTCTCGACGTGGCCGCACTGTGGGCGCCGCGCAGCCGCGACGATGAACTGCGGGTTCCTATCGGCGTTACCGCGACCGGCGAGCCGCTGTTCTTCGACCTCAAAGATGAAGCAGAGGGCGGGATGGGCCCGCACGGGTTGATGATCGGCATGACAGGTTCCGGTAAGTCGCAGACCCTGATGTCGATGCTGTTGGCGCTGTTGACAACTCACCCGGCAGATCGGTTGATCGTGATCTACGCCGACTTCAAGGGCGAGGCGGGTGCCGACAGCTTCCGTCACTTCCCGCAGGTTGTCGCGGTGATCTCCAACATGGCCGAGAAGAAGTCACTGGCTGATCGCTTCGCCGACACCCTGCGCGGGGAAGTAGCCCGACGCGAGGTGCTGCTGCGCGAGGCCGGTCGCCGGATTCAGGGCAGCGCGTTCAACTCGGTGACCGAATACGAGAACGCCATAGCGGCCGGGCATGACCTGATACCGATCCCCACTTTGTTCGTGGTCGCCGACGAATTCACTTTGATGCTCGCCGATCACCCGGAATACGCCGAGCTGTTCGACTACGTGGCGCGCAAGGGCCGCTCGTTTCGTATCCACATCTTGTTCGCGTCCCAAACGCTCGACGTCGGCAAGATCAAGGACATCGACAAGAACACCTCGTACCGCATCGGCTTGAAGGTGGCCAGCCCCGCGGTCTCGCGGCAGATCATCGGGGTGGAAGACGCCTATCACATCGAATCCGGCAAGGAACACAAAGGGGAGGGGTTCTTGGTGCCGGCTCCCGGCGCTGCGCCGGTGAAATTCCGCAGCACCTATGTCGACGGTATCTACGAGCCGCCGCGAGCTCCGAAACACCAGGTGATGCACTCCATCCCACAGCCCAAGCTGTTCACCGCGGGTTATGTCGAGCCCGATCCCGACACCGTGATCGGCGGTGGCGAAGACGACGAACCGGCCGGTCCGCCGCGCAAGCTGATCGCAACCATTGGCGACCAACTGGCTCGCTACGGGCCGCGCGCGCCCGAGCTGTGGTTGCCCCCGCTCGACGACCCGATTCCGCTGACAGCGGTGCTCGCGCGCGCCGGGGTGCCGGCTCGGCAGTGGCGCTGGCCGCTGGGCGAGATCGACAAACCCTTCGAGATGCGGCGTGACCCGCTGATGTTCAATGCCCGATCCTCGGCTGCGAACATGGTGATCCACGGCGGTCCGAAGTCCGGCAAGTCAACTGCACTGCAGACCTTCATCATGTCGGCCGCCCAACTGCACTCGCCAGCGGAAGTGACGTTCTACTGCCTGGACTACGGCGGCGGCAAGCTGCGGGCGCTGGAAGATCTGGCGCATGTCGGCAGTGTGGCTTCGCCGCTGGAACCCGAACGCATCCGCCGCACTTTCGGCGAACTCGAACAGTTACTACGCTCGCGGCAGCGGCGGGAAGTGTTCCGGGAGCGGCACGGGTCGGCACTCGACGACGGGTTTGGCGAGGTGTTCCTCGTCGTCGACAACCTCTATGCCTTCAGTCGCGACAACACCGACCAGTTCAACACCCGAAACCCGTTGCTGGCGCAGGTAACCGAGCTGGTCAACGTCGGACTGGCCTACGGCATCCACGTCATCGTCACCACCCCGAGCTGGCTGGAGGTGCCGCTGTCGATGCGCGACGGTCTGGGGCTGCGCCTGGAGCTCAAACTTCACGACGCGCGGGACAGCAATGTCCGGGTGGTCGGTGCGCTGCGTCGTCCGGCCGAAGCCGTGCCGCACGACCAGCCGGGCCGCGGCCTCACCATGGCCGCCGAGCACTTCTTGTTCGCCGCTCCGGAGTTGGATCAGATCTCCGCGATCAACGCCCGCCATCCCGGTGTCAGTGCTCCGCCGGTGCGGCTGCTGCCCTCCAGCCTCAGTCCCGACGCGATCGGGCCGTTGTATGTCGGCCGTGATCGGATCGTCATCGGTCAGCGCGAAGAGGATCTGGCGCCGGTCGAACTCGACTTCGCCGACAACCCGCTGCTGATGGTGTTCGGCGACAGCAAATCCGGTAAAACCACTTTGCTGCGCCACATCATTCGGACCGTCCGTCAGCACTCCACGCCGGACCAGGCCGCGTTCACCGTGCTGGACCGCCGGCTGCACCTCGTCGACGAGCCGCTGTTCGCAGACAACGAGTACACCGCCAACGTCGACCGGGTCATCCCGGCGATGCTCGGACTGTCAGCGCTCATCGAGGCGCGGCGCCCACCCGCCGGCCTTTCGGCAGCCGAACTGTCCAGGTGGTCATACCAAGGCCATACGCACTATTTGATCATCGACGATGTCGACCAGATCCCCGATACACCGGCGATGACCGGTCCTTATGTCGGGCAGCGGCCGTGGACGCCGCTCATCGGTATGCTCTCGCAGGCAAGCGATTTGGGTTTGCGAGTGATCGTCACCGCCCGCGCCAGCGGATCAGCGCACGGGTTGATGACCAGCCCGTTGCTGCGGCGGCTCAACGACCTGCAGGCCACAACGCTGATGCTCTCGGGTAATCCCACCGACGGCGGCAAGGTCCGCGGTCAGCGTTTTGGCCGGCTGCCTGCCGGCCGGGCGGTCCTGCTAGGAGACAGCGATAGCCCTACCTATGTCCAGTTGGTCAATCCGTTGGTCGACGAGAGTGTGACCGTCGTTGACGGTCGGTAGTTGAAAAGGAGTCTGCGTCATGGTGTTACGAGTTGTGCCTGAGGGATTGGCTGCCGCCAGCGCGGCTGTCGAGGCGCTCACCGCCCGACTGGCGGCCGCCCATGCCGGTGCTGCACCGTTGATAACTGCGGTGGTGCCACCGGCGGCTGACCCGGTGTCGCTACAGACCGCCGCCGGGTTCAGCGCTCAGGGCAGCGAGCATGCTGCGGTCGCAGCTCAGGGCGTTGAGGAGCTGGGCCGCTCCGGGTTGGGGGTGGCGGAATCCGGCACAAGTTACGCCGTCGGAGACGCCGCCGCAGCCTCCTCATTTTTGTTTACAGGGGGGTGACGATGACGGCGCCGATCTGGATGGCGTCGCCGCCGGAAGTGCATTCAGCGCTGCTGTCCAGCGGTCCGGGGCCCGGCTCGTTGCTGGCCGCCGCCGCGGCGTGGACTTCGTTGAGTAACGAATACGCCTCGGCGACAAGCGAACTCAGCAGTCTGTTGACCTCGGTGCAGGCCGGGTCCTGGGAAGGTCCCAGTGCGGCGCAATATGTGACCGCTCATCTGCCGTATCTGGCGTGGCTCACTCAAGCCAGCGCCGACAGTGCCGCGGTGGCCGCGCAGCATGAAGTCGGCGCCGCCGCCTACACCACAGCTTTGGCGGCGATGCCGACTCTTGCCGAACTGGCCGCCAACCACGCCATCCACGCGGTGCTGTTGGCAACGAACTTCTTCGGTATCAATACGATTCCCATTGCGCTCAACGAAGCCGACTACGTGCGGATGTGGGTTCAGGCCGCCACCACCATGGGCGGCTATCAAGTCGTCGCGGGCACCGCGCTGGCATCAGCGCCGCGAACCACTCCCGCGCCGGCGGTGGTGAAAGCCAACAATGGGGCGGCGGCCGCCGACCCGCCATCATCCGGTTCGAACTTCTTGACCGACATGTACAACCAGATCGTCCAACTCATCCAGAACCCGGCGCAGACGATCAACGCAATCGCCGCGAATCCGAGCGCCTGGTTCCCCCTGCTGTTCTTCGTCGCGTACCAGGCTTTCTTCCAGCCGGTCGGGTGGACGACCTGGTCGATGATTCTCAGTTCCCCGTTCGTGCTGCCGATCTCTCTCGGCCTGGGCATCAACTACCTGCTGTCGCTGGGTGCGCCGATCGCCGTGCCAGCTACCGCGGCGGGCAACATGCCGGCCCTCGCGGTCGTCGAGCAGCCCCGCGCCTGGCCGCTGGCCGGCACGACCTCGCCGGTCTCGGTGCCGACCGGCGGCTCGACATCTACAGTTTCCGGCGGCGCCGGCGCCGGTGCCGGTGCGGCCTCGGCCGCCGCCCCAGCCTCGGCCGCGCCTGCCTACCTGGTCGGCGGCGTGGACGCCGGAGACGGACCCGGGCCCACACTGACCGGACACGGAGGTTCGAAGACGCCGGCATCACCGGTTGCCGTCACGCTGTCCAGACCGGCCTCGAGTACCGAGCGGGCCCGGTCGCGGCGACGGCGGCGGGCCGAGATGCGCGGATTCGGCGACGAATTCGCCGACATGAACATCAGCGTGGACCCGCAGTGGGAGCGGAAAGACGAGGACCCGCTCGCGTCGGCAACGGCCTCCGATCACGGCGCAGGCACCCTCGGTTTCGTCGGCGCGGCTGCCAAGGAAACTACCGGTCGCGCGGCGGGATTGACGGCGTTGGCCGGCGATGAGTTCGGCGGGGGTCCGCGAATGCCGATGGTGCCGGGCAGCTGGAGCGGCGACGGGCCTGCGGGTGAAGGGGAGGGTCAAGCGAACAACTGACGCAGCACGACTTTTCGGGTGAACGGCAATCGGAATGAAAGGAAGTACCGGATGAGTATGTTGGATGCCCATATTCCGCAGTTGGTGGCGTCGCAGTCGGCGTTTTCGGCGAAGGCGGGGTTGATGCGGTCCACGATTGGGCAGGCTGAGCAGGAGGCGATGTCGGCGCAGGCTTTTCATGTGGGGGAGGCTTCGGCGGCGTTTCAGGGCGCCCATGCCCGGTTTGTCGAGGCGGCGGGGAAGGTGAATGCGTTGCTTGATATTGCGCAGGCCAATTTGGGTGATGCCGCTGGTAGCTATGTGGCGGCGGATTCGGCGGCGGCGTCGAGTTACACCGGTTTTTAGAAAGGGTTTGTGATGTCGCAGATTATGTACAACTATCCGGCGATGTTGGCTCATGCTGCCGACATGTCGGGGTATGCGGGTACGTTGCAGAGTTTGGGTGCTGATATCGCCAGTGAGCAGGCGGCGTTGTCCAGTGCTTGGCAAGGTGATACCGGGATGTCCTATCAGGTGTGGCAGAACCAGTGGAATCAGGCGATGACGGAGTTGGTGCGCGCCTATCACGCGATGGCCGGCACCCATGAGAACAACACCTTGTCGATGTTTGCCCGCGACCAAGCCGAAGCCGCCAAATGGGGCGGCTAGCCCGCCGATTGATCACCAGGATTTCTACGACTGATGCCGATTCAGCCGAATGCCGTTGAGCTGACCGTCGATCAGGCTTGGTTCATTGCCGAGACGGTTGGCGCAGGCACGTTTCCATGGGTGCTGGCCATCACCACGCCCTATTACGACGCTGCCCAGCGGGAGGCCTTCATGGCGTGTCAGGCCGCCGAGCTGACTCGCATGGGCGTGCTGTCCGCCCACGGCGTCGTCAACTCGGCGGTTGCCAACTGGATTCGGGCGGTCTGCTTCCCGGAGCGCTGGCTGGATCTGCGCTACGTGGGACCAACTCGAGCCGACGGTGCCGGTGATCTGCTGCGCGGCATCGTCGCCTGGCGTGGCGGCGCCAGCGTGGTGTCGCTGCGCAACGCTCAGCTCGTCACGTTCACCGCAATGGCGCTCGACGACCCGCGAGCGTTGCCCAGGGTGTTGAGTGCCGGGCTGGCGCAGCGACCACCCGCGCGGTTTGAGGAGTTCAGCTTGCCGGCCCGAGTCGGCGCCCGCGCGGACGAGCGGCTACGCGGGGGCACACCGTTAGCCGAAGTCGTCGAATATCTGGGCATCCCGCCTTCGGCGCGCCCGGTGGTGCAGTCGGTGTTCAGCGGTCCACGCAGTTATGTCGAGATCGTCGCCGGCTGCCGCCACGATGGCCGGCACGCCACCACCGAAGTGGGGGTGAGCATCGTCGACACCACCGCCGGCCGGGTGCTGGTGAGCCCGTCTCGGGCCTTCGACGGGGAATGGGTATCGACGTTTCGCCCGGGAACACCGGCGGCCATCGCGATGGCCGCCGAACAGCTGACGGCAGAACTGCCCGACGGGCACTGGTTTCCGGGGTCCAGAATGTCCCGCGACTTCACTGCGCAGACGCATTAACAACACAACCACCACGAGAAAGTGAGTCCATGTCGCGCCAACAGATGAGCATCCGGCGATGACCAACGCAGTCATGCCAATCGTGCGGGTCGCCATCCTTGCCGAAAGCCGGCTGACCGAGATGGCTTTGCCCGCCGAACTGCCGCTCCGCGAAATTCTGCCCGCCGTGCGGCGTTTGGTCGTGCCCGCCGGCTCCAACGGTGACGCCGCCGATCCAGACCCGGCTTTGCAGGAGGCTTCCCGTCGCCTGAGTCTCGCTCCGATCGGTGGAGCCCCGTTCAGCCTGGATGCGACGTTGGACACGGTTGGTGTCGTCGACGGTGACCTCCTCGCCCTGCAGCCGGTGCCCGACGGTCCGGCCGCGCCCGGCATCGTCGAGGACATCGCCGACGCCGCGGTGATCTTCTCGGCGTCGCGGTTGAAGCCCTGGGGCGGCAGACACATTCAGGCCGCAGCTCTGACCGCCGTCATCGGAATGGTCATCGCCGGCACCGGCCTGGCGGTCACCCACCGGGTGGTGACCGGTACGGCCGCCGGGCTGTTCGCCGTGAGCGGGATCGCGATAATGACCGCGCTGGCAGCGCTTTTGGTGCGCCCACGGTATACCCGCGTCGCTTTGGCGGTTGCGGCACTGGTGCCGATAGCCGCCGTCTCCGCGTTGGTGGTGCCAACAGAATTCGATATTGACCAGCTGACGCTCGCCGCGGCCGGAGTAACCGCATGGTCGCTGATTGCGATGATGCTGGCCAGCCGCGAGCACGAATTCGCTCTTAGTGTCTTCACCGCGACAACAGTGCTGGGAGCGGGAACATTTCTGGCCGCGGGCGCTGAACTGCTCTGGCACTTCCCGTTACTCACCGTCGGCTGCGGACTTGTCGTGGTCGCGTTGTTGGTCACGGTTCAAGCGGCACAGTTGTCGGCGTTATGGGCCCGCTTCCCGCTGCCGGTCATTCCCGCTCCCGGCGATCCGACTCCGTCCGCACCGTCGTTGCGCGTGCTCGAGGACCTGCCGCGCCGGGTACGGATCGGGGACGCACACCAAATCGGTTTCATCGCCGGTGCTGTTCTGCTGAGTGTGCTCGGCTCGCTGGCCATCGCTTGGCGGCCTGAGACAGTACCGAGTCTGGGTTGGTACCTGCTCGCGGCGACCGCGCTGGCAGCGGCGTTGCGCGCACGGGTCTGGGACTCGGCTGCTTGCAAGGCGTGGCTGCTGGCTCAACCGGGCCTGGTAACCATCGCGGTTCTGGTGCTGTACACCGCGACCGCCCGCTATCTGGCTGCAGTAGTGGCGGCCGCGGTGCTCGCCGTGCTTGCCTTGGCCTGGGTCGTGGCGGCGCTCAACCCAGTGATCGCCGCACCGGAAAGCTATTCGCTGCCGCTTCGGCGGCTGCTGGGACTTGTGGCCTCCGCCGTCGATGCCTCACTGATTCCTGTCGCTGCGTTTTTGGTCGGTCTTTTCAGCTGGGTGCTCAATCGATGAGACGTCTTGGATCGGTCATCGTGGCGTCGGCCCTAGTGGCCTTGGCCGTCATGACGTTGACCTGTCCGTCGGCGCTGGCGATCGTCCAGCCCCGGGTCGACCCGGCTGTGCAGCCGCCGCCCGGAAATCCGGCGCCGGTAGCCCCGATGGATCGACGCGGGGATTGCGCTACGGCCGGTGTCCTCCCGGGCACCAACGTCGCACTCACGGCGCCGAGCCAAACGATGCTCGATCTCCCTGCAGCGTGGCGGCTTTCGCGCGGCGACGGTCAACTGGTCGCGATCCTCGACACCGGAGTGCGCCCGGGTCCGCGGCTGCCCGACGTCAGCCCCGGCGGGGACTATGTGGAGTCGACCGACGGCCTGAGCGACTGCGACGGGCACGGCACGCTGGTCGGGGGCATCATCGCGGGCCAGCCCGGCAATGACGGCTTCTCCGGCGTCGCTCCCGCCGCGCGGCTGGTGTCCATCCGCGCGGCCTCTGCGAAGTTCGCGCCCAAAGCAGCCGGCGGCGATCCGGCGTTGGCCCAAGCAGGAATTGATGTGGCGACGTTGGCCGGGGCGATCGTGCATGCCGCCGACCTCGGTGCCCGGGTGATCAACATCTCGGAAGTGACCTGCCTGCCCGCCGACCACAACGTCGACCAGTCGGCACTGGGCGCGGCGATCCGCTACGCCGCGGTCGACAAAGATGCGGTGATCGTGGCCGCGGCCGGCAACACCGGGCCCACCGGCTCGGTGAGCGGCGGAACGTCATGCGAGTCCAATCCGCTCACCGACATGAGCCGCCCGGAGGATCCGCGCAACTGGTCGGGCGTCACGTCGGTATCCACCCCATCGTGGTGGCAGCCGTTTGTGCTGTCGGTGGCCTCGTTGACCCCGCAGGCTGAACCGTCCAAATTCACCATGGCCGGGCCATGGGTTGGAGTGGCTGCGCCGGGGGAAAACATTGTGTCGGTGAGTAATCGCGACGACGGGGGGCTGGCCAACGGTCTGCCGAACGAAAAGCAACAACTCGTCGCACTGAACGGCACCAGCTATGCCGCCGCCTACGTTTCCGGCGTCGCGGCCTTGGTGCGCAGCAAGTTCCCCAACTTGACCGCCGCGCAGATCATGCAACGCATCACCGCCACCGCGCACAACAGCGCACGGGTGCCGTCGAACCTCGTCGGCGCCGGCACCCTGGACCCGCTTGCGGCGCTGAGCTGGGAACTGCCCGCCACTACGGCAGCCGGTGGCGCGCCGGTCAAGCAGATCGGCGGCCCGGCCGAGCCGGCGCCGAAAGATTCGACACCGCAAATCATCGCGCTTGCGGGGACGGTGGCCCTGGCGTTAGCGGTCGTGACCGCCGCGGTCATCGCGCGTCGACGAAAGGAAGTCATCAGATGACACAACGTTCCACAGCCGCCTGGTCCGGCAGCGGGCGGGTAACGCTGACTCTGCTGGCCGTTGTGCCCGCCGCTATGGCCTATCCGTGGCAGACGACGCGTGACCGGTGGCTGCTCGGCGTCGCCGTCGTCGTGGTAGTGCTCTTGTTGGGCCGCTGGCACGGACTGCATTTGACGACCATCCTGCGGCGACGGCTGACGATAATGCGCCGCGAACCCCAGCGTGCCCACGGACCGCGCATAGAGGTACAGACGACAGAATTGTTGCGGGTCAGCGCACCGGCCGGCAGCCCTGATATGTTGCCGCTGCCGCTGATCGCCAAATATGTTGACTGCTACGGCATTCGGGCCGATGCGATCCGCGTCACCAGCCGGGACGCCGTTTCGGATAACGGTGCATTGCAACGGAAAACATGGATCGGCATGACGGTATTGGCCCTGGAAAACCTGCCGGCGCTGCGGGCTCGCTCCGCGCAGATTCCACTGCAGGAAACCGCCGGTATCGCGATGCGCCGGCTCGCCGATGAGCTGCGTGAGATCGGCTGGATTGTGGCGACCGTCGGCCCAGACGACGTCCCGCGCGTGTCTGCACCGTCTGCGCGGGAAACGTGGTCTGGGCTTCGGGAAGGCGGCGCCGGCTATGTGGCGGCGTACCAGCTCAGGGTTGACCGCAAACTGCCCGACACCCTCGCTGCGATCCGATCGCATCAAGCGCAGGAGACCTGGACGGCAATAGAAGTCGCGGGCACGAGCGAGCGCCGTACGTTGGCGGCGGTATGTGCGTTCCGTAGTGACAGCCGACCCGGCAGCACCGCACCGGTGCCGGGCCTTACACCGCAGCGGGGACATCACCGCGCGACGCTGATAGCGCTGGACTCGCTGTCGGCGCGGCGACTCCACGGGCATACCGACCTGCCCGCCGGCCTGCTGGAGCGGCTACCCTGGCCCACGGCGGCGACCGCCGCTCGCCGTGCAGCAGCCGCGCTGAGTTGACCGACGCGACGCGGGCAGGGGGGTTCAGGTTGCAGACCATCGAGACCGATTACCTGATTGTGGGGGCGGGCGCCATGGGTATGGCGTTCACCGACACGCTGGTGGCCGAAACCGATGCCCACGTGGTTGTGGTCGACCGCGGCCACCAGCCGGGTGGGCATTGGACGAGGGCTTATCCGTTCGTGCGGCTGCATCAGCCGTCGGCATACTACGGCGTGAACTCCCGACGGCTGGGCGGTGACAGCATCGACCAGGTCGGCTGCAACGAAGGACTTTACGAACTGGCGACGGTCGGGGAAGTGTGTGCCTACTTCGACCAGGTCATGCAGCAGGATCTGTTGCCCACGGGACGTGTTTCGTACTTTCCGATGAGCGAGTATTTGGGGGAGGCCCGGTTCCGCACGCTGGCCGGTGTCGACTATGCCGTCACTGCGCGCCGGCGAGTTGTCGATGCGACGTACCTGAAGACCGTGGTGCCGTCGATGCGGCCACCACCGTATAACGTCAACGGTGTTGACTGTGTGGCGCCCAACGACCTGCCGATCGCTGCCGGTAACCGCGACCGCTATGTAGTCATCGGTGCAGGCAAGACGGGTGTCGACTCGTGCTTGTGGTTGCTGCGCAACGGAATTGCGCCCGATCGGCTGACTTGGATCATGCCCCGCGATTCGTGGCTGCTGGACCGGGCCAGCATCCAACCCGGACCGAAGTTCCTCGAACGCTTTCAGGCCAATTTCGCTACCCGGCTGGGCGCCATCGGCGCAGCCAGCAGCATTGAAGACTTGTTCGAGCGGCTGGAAGCCAGTGGTAACCTGCTGCGTCTCGACCCCACGGTGCGTCCCTCCATGTACCGGTGCGCGACGGTTTCCCAGTCCGAACTCGATCAGCTTCGTCGCATCACCAACATCGTTCGGATGGGACGCGTCGAATCAATCTGGCCCGGCCAGGTGATGCTCGCCGACGGCACCTTGGCCGTCGAGGGATCCACGTTGTACATCGACTGCAGCGCCGACGGATTGGAACGACGGCCACCCGTCACCGTTTTCGACGGTCAACGAATCACCTTGCAAAGCCTGCGCGGCTGCCAGCAAGTGTTCAGCGCCGCATTGATCGCCCACCTTGAAGCACGCGTTCACGACGACGACGCCAAGAACGACCTGTGCCTGCCGGTGCCGCACCCCTACCGGGACCTCGATTGGGCCACGATGACCATCGCGGAGCACCGCAACCAGATTCGCTGGCTCGGCGACCCCGAGTTGATGGACTGGCTCTGCGCGGCAAGGCTGGATCTGCTGCGCGGAATCTTTGCCCCTGTGGTGCAGAACACAGATAAACGTGCCAGCGCCCAACTGCTCGGGATGATCAAAGCAACCCTGCAGTCCGCCAACGACAAGTTGCATGCCTTGCTGCGCGATCATGAGCCCGCACAACCGATTCCGGGCGACCTGTCGAACAAAGTGACGGCATTCTCGTAGAACACCGCTCGCAGCCAGTCGTCGTCGACACCGGGAAGGCGGGTGATCGAGCGCATCGCTTCAAGGTATCGGTACGGGATGTTGGGGAAGTCACTGCCAAAGAGGATGCGGTCACCCAACTGCCTCAACCGGTGTAGCTCCGACCGAGGAAACGGCATGGTCTCCTCAACGAACGGAGTGAACACCATCGTCGTATCAAGCCGGACCTGCGCAAAACGTTCGCAAATAGCAAAGAAGGGGGCATATTCCGGCATCCCCATATGGGCGATGATCAACTTGAGCTGCGGGTAGCGACGCAGCAGCCGAGAAATCGGGCCGGGTCCGGTGAATTCTCCGGGTACCGGCCCCGAGCCGCAGTGGATGACCACCGGCACGCCGGCATCTTCAATGGCTCCCCATACCGGGTCGAGCAGCGGGTCGTTGGGGTCGTAGCGGCCGACCTGCAGATGTGCCTTGAAGACGCGGGCACCGCCGTGCATCGCAGCCGCCACGTAGTCGCCGGCGTCGGGCTCTGGATAGAACGTCGCCGTCGGCAAGCAGTCCGGAGTGCCAGCGGCGAACTGGGCGGCCCATTGGTTCAGCCATGCCGCCATCTGCGGTTTGTGCGGATAGACCAGTGCGGTGAAGAGCCGGACTCCGAACTGTCGTAACGCTTGCAGACGTCGAGACTCATCGGCCCGGTACGCAATCGGCCAGTCCCGGCCAGCCAGTGGACCCGCGGAGTCGAAGTAGTTCCACACCTTGTCCAATACGGGCTTGGGCATGAAGTGCGTGTGCACGTCGACAATGCCGGGCAGGCCCAGCCCTGACCAGATCTGCCGCACCGCCGCGGCTTCGTCGTCACACACCGTTGGTCCTCGCTCGCTCTCGAGTAATACGGTTTGTCTATATCAGTCGGTCCGCGGCGACGGCGACCAGGAGGACGCTCATGTGGGATCCCGATGTGTATCTGGCCTTCGCCGATCAGCGGGCTCGCCCGTTTCACGACCTGCTGTCGCGGATCGGTGCCGAGCGGGCGCGCCGGGTTGTTGACCTGGGCTGCGGTGCGGGCAACCTGACGCTGCAACTGGCGCGACGCTGGCCCAACGCGGTGATCGAGGCGTTGGACACCTCACCGGAAATGGTGGCCGCAGCACGAGAGCGCGGCGTCGACGCCAAGGTCGGCGACGTGCGGAACTGGCAGCCCGAGCCGGACACCGATGTGCTGCTCAGCAACGCGGTGCTGCACTGGGTGGCTGAGCACGCTGAGCTGATGGTGCGGTGGGCCAAGAAGTTGGCGGGCGACTCGTGGCTTGCCATTCAGATGCCGGGAACTTTTGAGACGCCCTCCCATGCCGCGGTGCGTGCGGTGGCACGGCGGGAACCTTTCGCAAAGACCCTGCGCGATGTGGAGTTTCGGGTCGGCGCGGTGGTTCAATCCCCCAGCTATTATGCCGACCTGCTGATCGAGGCCGGTTGCGCCGTCGACGCCTGGGAGACGACGTACCTGCACCAGCTGACCGGCGAGCATCCGGTGCTGGACTGGATCACCGGTACCGCGCTGCGTCCGGTGCGCGAGCGGCTCGACGAGGAGGAGTGGACGGAGTTCCGCGAGCAGCTCATCCCGCTGCTTGCCGACTCCTATCCGGCGCGGCGCGACGGCGTCACGTTCTTCCCGTTCCGGCGAGTCTTCGTCGTCGCCCAGGTGAAATAAGGCGCGAGACTGCGGGTCCCACGCCCACACTCGCAACACTGGTCGCTCACTGCATTTTCGCGGAACTAAGTCACATCGGGAGCCCATTTTCCTGCGCTTCCCGGCGATAGCGGTCGGCCCATTCGTCGGAGCGTTGGTCAGCCTGGCGCTCCAGCACCGGTTCGGGCGCCAGCCGTGGGTCCTGGCCGACGGCCTCCAGCACACTGCCGACAATCGCTGCCAGATTGCGCCACAACACCGGATACGAGACGTCGATCGGATCGATGTGCTCTGCGGCGAACCAGCCCCGCCAGCCGGCCTCTTGTTCGCGTAGGTTCGTGACGATGTGGGCGATCGCGCCGGCATGGTAAACCGCCTGCGAGTCCCGCTCGGGATCCGGACGCCCACGCCATACCTGGGTTTGTACCGCACGCCAGAACGACACCGCTTGGGACACCACATCCGGCCGGTACACGTGCACAAACACCGGCTTACTGCCGATCACATCGCAGATGGCGGCGAGCAGGCCGTAGCCGGACCGGTCCGGCAGTCCGGTGGCCCGTTGCAGCAATAGCGGTGTCTGATTCCACATCAACTTGCCTCCCCACACACCGTTGGGGGTGCGGCCGGAACTGCGGATGTGTTCGCGCCAGGCCGCCGGTGTCGCGGTGTCCGGGACGCCGGGCTGCAGCGGATCGAGCAACCGCAGAATCGACTCGTCTGTTACGTCGGCGAACCACTGTCGCGGCTGGGGTGCCATGCCGGTGCTGGGCAGGTACTGGAAGAACTCCTGCGGCTCGCCGGCACTCCCGGTGGCACGAAGCGACTCCACCAGCAGTGTGCTGCCGCTGCGCTGGGTCGCCAGCACCAGATATGACGTCGGGGTCTTAGACACCAGCGCAGCCACCAACGGAGCCTAAGCCACCACGGTGATGAGGTGTTGGCCACCAAGCGAACGGGTATTGCTCGAGGGTTGCGAAGGAGGCGACGGTGGGGTACCTGGACACAGCTTTCGACACCGCAGTCAGCGCCGCGAAGGGACGACTTCGCCAGGCGGTCGGCGCGGTGGCCAATCGGACCGGAAACGATCAGCAGTCGCAATCGGTCACGATCGGCTGCGATCGACAACGGGCTCAAAGCTTTTTCCGGGATCCGGCTCAATTGTCGGTGGTACTGGGCGACATCGCAGACGTTAGGAAGGCTGGTGATGATCGGCTGCGCTGGGAGTTCCGCCGCGGCCCGCTGGATGGAGCCGGCTGGGAGTCAGTAGTGATCGAGGACACCGGTCGACTGCGCTTCGTCGATGCCGGGGAAGACAGCGCCATCGGCAACGAGATCATCCTCGACTTCAGTGACGCGCCGCGCGGCCAAGGCACCGAAGTGACGCTGCGCCTCAAAGCCCCGATGCCCGCTCTGCTGTCGGGTGCATTGGCCTTCAAGGCGTTGTACCGGGCGCGGGCGCTCTTGCAGACCGGGGAAGTGCCGACCATCAGAAAAAATCCGAGCGCGCGCAAGTCCGCTCGCTGAGCTGCAGGGAACCGCGATGCGAGCGCTGTGTTGGAACGGAGTCAACGACCTCTCGGTGGAGACCGTCGACGACCCTACTTTGTTGAACCCGCACGACGTCATCGTGCAGGTCCGGCTTACTACCACCTGCGGGTCCGACCTGCATTTCATCGACGGATACCTACCCGGCATGCGCGAAGGCGACGTGTTCGGTCACGAGTTCATGGGCGAGGTCGTCGAAACCGGCCGGGAAGTGACCAAGACGCGGGTCGGCGACCGCGTCGTCGTGCCGTCCTTCATCGCATGCAACCACTGCTGGTACTGCGAGCACGACATGACTGCGATGTGTGATACCACGAACCCCAATCCGGAATTGCAGCAACCACTTCTGGGGTTCCCCAGCGGTGGCATCTACGGCTACACTCATCCGTTCGGCGGCTACCAGGGTTCACATGCGCAGTACATCCGGGTGCCGTTCGGCGACGCGAACTGCTTTTCGATTCCCGACTATGTCACCGACGAGCAGGCGTTGTTCCTTTCCGATGCAGTCCCGACCGGCTACATGGGTGCTGACTTCTGTGAGATCAACGCCGGTGACACCGTCGCGGTGTTCGGTGCCGGTGGTGTTGGACTGATGGCCGCACGCAGCGCGTTACTGTCCGGCGCGGAGCGGGTGATCTCCATCGACCGCTTTCCGGAGCGGCTGCAGCTCGCCCAGCAACTGGGCGCGGAAACCATCGACTACACCGCCATCGACAGTGTGCAGGAAGCACTGCGCGAGGCCACCGGTGGCCGTGGCCCCGACGCATGCATCGAAGCCGTGGGCATGGAAGGTCACGGGACCGGCGTTCAGCAGCTCTACGACCGCGCCAAGCAGCTGCTGCGGATGGAAACCGATCGGGCGACGCCACTTCGGCAAGCGATCCTGGCATGTCGCAAGGGCGGCATCATTGCGGTGCTCGGCGTGTACGGCCTGACCGACAAGTTCCCCATGGGCATCATCACCAACAAGGGCTTGACGCTGAAATCATCGCAGCAACATGGGCATCGCTACATCGCACAATTTTTCGATCTTGTGCAGCAGGGCGACCTCGACCCGTCGGTACTCATCACCCACGATCTCCCCCTCGAAGAGGGGGTACGCGCCTACGACATGTTCAAGAACAAGGAGGACGGCTGCATCCGGGTTGCGCTGCGGCCGTGAACTAATCCGTGCCGTGTTTGATGTCGTCCTCGATGCCGCGATCGGCGGCGATTGCTGACCGGCTGGTCGGCGCCTTGGCGTGGATCTGCTCGTAGGTTTCGGTATACCGCGTAGATATCCGGGTGCCGGCAAAATCCGACGGGATGACGTCTCCGGTCTGCTGTCGCCAATTGTGCAGCTGCACAGCTAAATCCGCCGCAATGGCGTCCGCATTGCCGGTCGAGTCACTGGCCAGAAGATTGTTGGTCTCGGTGGGATCAACGCGTAGGTCATACAATTCGCGTTCGGGCCTCGGCGCGGTGACCAACGGGGCGACAACTCGACCCGATGGGCTGGCCTCGATATCCCAGGGCAGCACCAACAATGGCCGACGCCCATAGTTTTCGATGTAACTGTATTCCTTTGTCCGGATGGCGCGAATCGGATCGAAAGAATCGTGATACGTCTTTGCGGTGTACAACTGGTCGCGGACCGGCTGGGTGTGTCCGTCCAACAGGTTGCGCGCATGTGAAATGCCCTCTATGTCAGACGGCTCGTCGATGCCCAGGATGCCGAGCAACGTGGGCAGCAAGTCGACACCGCTGAACAACTCGTCATATACCCGCGGCGCTGCCGCCGAACCGGTTGGCGGACGGATGATCATCGCAATACCGGTGCCGGCGTCGTAGAGCGTGGATTTTGCGCGCGGGAACGCCGGTCCGTGGTCGGTCAGGAAGATCACCCAGGTGCTGGAATCGAATTTGGTGTCGGCCAACGTGTCAAGCAGCTCCCCGACAGCAGCGTCGGCGGTCGTGATGGACCCGTAGAATTCGGCCAGGTCCTCGCGCACCTCGACGGTGTCGGGCAAGTAGTCGGGCAGCGCGACGGCGGCGGTGTCGGCCGGCTCGTAGCGTTCCCTTGGATAGGGCCGATGTGTTTCGAAGAATCCCGCCGTCAGCAGGAACGGTTCGGTAGCCCGGGCCGCTGCCCGCTGCCGCAGCCACTGCTGTGTCTTGTCAACGACATATTCACAATAGGAATTGGAGACGTCGTACTCGTCGAAGCCCAGCCGCGTCGGGTACGACGTCTCATGTTGCATACCGAAAAGTACTGTTTGCCAGCCTCCTTCAGACAAAATATGCGGTAAGGTGCGGACCTCGGCACGGTACTCCCAGCCGTGGTGGGCCAAGCCGACCAACCCGTTGCTTTGCGGATAAAGCCCGGTGAACAGCGAACCGCGCGACGGTGAGCACAGCGGCGCGCTGGCATGCGCACGGGTGAAAAGGATGCCTTGGCTGGCCAGTTCGTCCAGCCGGGGACTGATGACATCCGGGTGACCGTATACCCCGAGATATCGGCCTAAGTCGTGCCAATGTACGAGCAGTACGTTGTGCCGGTCGGTTGGGCGCTGTTGGCCGGTCGTGACGTCGTCGCTGATTGCCGTCATCCTTTCAGCTTGTCCGAGCCGCCGGTCGACGCTATGAGCGGTAAGTCCCACCCGTTCTCGGACACGAATTCCTCGAGTGGACGGGCCAGCTCCCACCCATCCAGTTCCAGCGTCGGCCGGTCCGGGAAATCAGGCACCGGGCCAAGGCAAAGAATTGCGACCGGCTCAGCGTCAGCCGGCATATACAGCAAGGTCGCCAGCCGATGTGGATCGAACAGCGACACCCAGCCCATCCCGAGACCTTCCGATCGCGCTGCGAGCCAGAGGTTTTGAATGGCGCACGAGACCGACGCCAGATCCATCTGCGGCAATGTGCGCCGCCCGAAGACATACGGCGCCCTGCCGTCCCGCAGCGCCACCACCAGCAACTCAGCGCAATCCAAAATGCCCTCGACTTTCAGCGCAAGGAACTCCTGCGCCCGGCGCCCGAGCGCCTGGGCCGTCAACTCGCGCTCCTCGTCGACAAGGGCGTGGATACGTCGTCGCAGGCTGTCGTCGGTGATGCGAATGAAGCGCCACGGCTGCATCAGACCTACGCTGGGTGCGGCGTGCGCGGCTTGCAGGAGGCGCCGCAATACGTCATCGGAGACTACGCTGCCGGGCACGAACCAGCGCATGTCGCGCCGCTGAGTGATCACCCGGTAGACGGCCTGCCGGTCGCGCGGACTGAAAGCGTGGTCGCTCACCGGGCCATCGTAGAAGTACTGCCGACCACTACCGCGCTTTTGCTGCGTAACCTCACTGTCGCGGATGCCATCAGCCACGCTCACTGACGAAGGAGCGGCTCCATGCAGTTTCCCTACGAGCTCGACCAGTTCGAGGAGGCGGTTCGACGCGTCTACGGTGAGCCGTATCAGACACCCGACGGGACGACCGTCCTCACAGTCGCCAAGGTCAGAGGCGGCCGGTCGAGGCGGCGTTCGGGGGAAGGCGGTGATGGTTTCATCGCGTCGCCCATGGGCGTGTTCGTGGTCCGTGGCGAGCAGGCGCGCTGGGTCCCCGCCATTGACGGGAACCGGATGGCGCTGATCGGCGTGATTACCGGGTTAGCGGCCGCGGTGATCGGCAGCCTGGCCGTGTTGCGCCGGCCGCCGTGGCCGGATCTGTCCGGTTGAGCGGGTCAGGGGCGATACCTCACGCCGACGGCTCGCAGCACATACTCGGACGGCGGCTCGAAGCTCAGCGATCGACGCGGAAGGCCGCTGAGCACATCGCCGGGGATCGTCGCTTTGTAGTGCAGCGACAGGTGGCCGCTGAACCTCGGGTCGACCGCACTCACGTCGAGTTCTGCTTCTAGTCCCGTTGAGCAGATCGCAGCCGTCGCCGCACCAACCGGTGGTTCGTCCCACGGCACGTCGACGATGGGCCCGGCCAGCTTTGGCAGCGATGACAGTGTTGCCAGGACCCGTTGAGAGGTGAAGACGAGTGAGCCGACGTAGCTGGCGACGCTGTGCGCCGACCGCAGACCGGGTACGGCGCCGCTGAAACGCCGCGTCACCGGGACGTAGTCCGCAAGGTAAATGAGACCTTCCGCGTCGACTTCGGTGCGTAGGTCATCGGGCAGCTTCCCGATTCCCAGCAGCTTGCGGACGAACACCGCCATCTGACCAGTATGACCTTGGCTACCTGGCTCGCAGGGACTCTGCACTGCTGGTAGGCGTTGATGGCGTGGCGTCTGTGCGGCCAGCTGTCGTGGCGGTGGTGTCGGCTGTGATGATGTATGCGGCGTTGTGGGTGGGCCATCGGCAGGGTTGGGGATGGTTGAGCGCTGTCGATTCGACATCGCTGCGAGTGCTGCACGTCATCGGGGTCAAGCACCCATTGTGGGTGCGGATCTGGGATGTCGTCTGCGCGGTGTTCAGCCCGGTCACCTTTCGGCTGCTGGGTGCGGTGGCGATACTGATCGGATTATCGAAGCGTCGCCTGCGGGTGGCGTTGTTCCTGCTGGTCAGCATCGAGTTCAGTGAGTTGGTCACCTGGGCGGCCAAGGCGCTGGTGGGCCGGCCCAGGCCCGCGACCGCGCTGGTGACGGTGTCGGCGTCGTCATTTCCTTCCGGGCATGCGCTGGCGGCAACCGTCGGGGTGCTTGCCCTGCTACTTCTGCTGGTACCTGCGACAAGCCGGTCGGTGGGTGTGGTCGCGGTCCTGGTGGGGGCGTTGATTGTGCTGGCGGTGGGTTTCGGCCGGGTCGCGCTGAATGTGCATCACCCGTCTGATGTGGTGGCCGGCTGGGCGCTGGGCTATCTGTACTTCGCGCTGAGCGCGCGCCTGTGCGGTGTCAGCGGATCAAGTCGCCTGGGTCGCGGTCATCCTCGAGTCTGCGATCGGGGGCAAGAATCCGCCGAGTAGCCACCGGTTTGCCCTCGACACGCTTGATCACCTCTGGCGCAGTCGGTGGAGTGGTGAGCCGTCCTTGTACTGGCGCGCCGTTTCTCACCGATGGTGGAACAACGCGCTTGGTGTCGGTCTTGTCGTTATTTGACCCGCCCGCACCGTGCATGGCGCCGGGAGGGACCATCGGCATCCCACCCATGGGGCTTCTCGGCCCGCCTGCGGACTCTGCGGGCTGCGAAGACGGGACCGGCACGGTTTGTGACGAGGCGGGGGCGGTTCCGGCTGAGGGAGTCGGCGGCGGCCCGAGCATTGCAGCCGGTGTGGTGCCACCGACGCTGCCGCCACCACCGCCCCCAACGCCAGCCGCTTCACCGGCGCCACCACCAAGGGCGCTCTCGTCGCCGAGCAGCGCTTCCGGCTCGGCCGCTACGCCTGTTCCGGCGTTGTGCTGCAACGCACCGAGGCCTGCTTGCAGGGCCTGCGTGCCCGCTTGCATACCTTGTTGCGCCATCTGGGTGAACGGCTGCAGCGCACCGCTGATGGCGCCGGCGATTCCGCCGGCAAGACTTGACGCCAACTGCGGCACAGATTGCAGCGCCTGAGCCGGGTCGCCGGCGCCTCCGAGCTTTCCTGCCTGCTCCTCTTCGTTGGCGGGGAACTTCGTTTCGGCGTCGAGGAGTTGCCCCTCGCGGTCGACTTGTCCGGCCTGGGCGTCCGCATTGTCATGGGGGTCGCCGCCGTTGACGGCCATGCCGAGCATGGCCAGCAGTTGCTCGATACCTGATGGACCTTGGGCTACCATGTCGGACACGATCTGGTGCGGCGGCAGGTTCAGCCCGTGCGTGTGCGCGTACTGCTCGATGATCGCTTGTAGTTCGGGATTCACTGCGCCGCCTTCCCTAGCGTCACCTGGCTCAGCGCCTGAAACCAGGCGAGGTGGTAGTTGGCGGCGGTCTTGTCGCCGGCCAAAAGCGCGTCGATGGCGGCCAGCAACTGCCAGTTGCCGACGTCGTACGGGTCGACGTTGTCGGGATAGCACTCGAGGACGCGAGCCGCGACCGTGTGCAGGTATTCGTGCAGAAGTTCGACTTCGGAATCCAACACGCCAGTGCCAGACCACGCGGCCTTGGACAAGGTATGCGCGAGTCGCGGTAGGCCGTCGCGCCAGTCGGTGGCGTGGCTGAGCTCCCAGCCGAGTTCCTCGATCTCGGGTGCGCGCCGCGGGCGCGGCGAGAACACCATCGGGTCTTCTTCGTCGGGGATGTAGTGGTCCGGTGAGTACGTCGCGACCAGCTTGACTTCGCCCATTAGCTTCTCCAGGTCGCCGCGGCGGCGGGCCGGGTCGAGCAGTGTCACGGCGGCCGGGAGGTCGACGTCCGGGGGGATCCAGCCGTCGGCCAAATCGGTGACCAGGATCGTTGTGTCGTCCGGGCGGTCACCGGCCGCCCAAGCCAGCTGCGGTTGCTGACGGGCGACCGCGTCGACGAAGCGCTGCAACCGGGCCCGCCCGGTGGCCTCGGCCGAGGCTGCCCCTGCTACCGCGCCGCCGGCGGTGACCGCCGCGGCTTCGGTGCCCAATCCCGGCGGCGACTGCGACGGCGACTGCATCACGGCGCTTGGCCGCCGTACGACGGCGGGCTGACCCGCACCGCCCTGCGCGCTCGTGGCGGGAGCTGGGGAGACGGGTGCCGACGGTGGCGGCGGAGTCAGTGGCGCAGACGGTGTCGAGGCCGCCGCGGCCGCCGGACGTAGGTCGGCGCCGTAAGCAGGCAGCGGACCGGCGGGTGGGGTCGCAGCCGTCGGGGCGGCCGACCCGGCTGCGATCGGCGCGCTTGTTTCTGGCGGGCTGTACATGGGGGCATGCGCCGGAGGCGGTGCGTCCCATGCTGAGGTGGGTGTGCCCGCGCCGCCGGACGCGAAAGTGGGCGGCCCTTCCGCGACGTGCGGCGGTGCGGGAGGAGCCACTGGTGGTGCTGGCGGTGTTGGCGGTGCGATGTTCGCCGGCGCGCTCGCCTGGAAGCCGGTATTGAAGTCGTGCGCCAACACGGCTGGCGTGGGAGCCGCCGGCGGTCCCGCTGCCGCCGCGAACGACGCGGGTGTCGGAGGTGTCGCCGCAACAGGCGAGGGGGAAGAGACGGGTAACCCGGGGGAGCCGGAGATTGGCGCTGATGGCGACGGCATTGGGCCTGCGGGCAGCGGAGCATTGTGAGCGGGCAGGGGCCCAGGTGCTGGCGTATTAAGGCCCATTGATCCACCAGGTCCTGCTGGAACCGGCTGGGCAGGTGCGGGGGCAGGTGTTACTGGCGTGTTGGGGACGCCCATTGATGCGCCCGGTGCCGCTGGAGCCGGCTGGGCAGGTGCCGGAGCAGGTGCTACTGGTGTGTTGGGGACGCCCGTTGAACCGCCGGATGTTGCCGAAACCGGCTGAGCTGACATGGGATGCGATCCTGGTGGTGCCTCAGAGACTCCCATTGATCCGCCGGGTACAGCGGAAGGCGTTGTGGCAGTTGCGGATCGGAGTGCTGGTGGAGTTTGGTCAACGCCCATTGAGGAGCCGGGTGCACCAGAAGCCGGCGGAGATAGACCTTGAGACGGCGACAGCGGTCGGTTTCCCATTGCGAGGCTACTACTGCCGAGGCCAGCCACCCCTGCCGACTGGCCTCTTGTAGTTTCGGAGGACGATGTTTGGGAGCCGTTCAGGCCTAGCGGTTGGCCCGCACTCTCGAGCTTGTTTTGAACTTGTTCTCTAATAGCGGTTTCGTTGGGCTGTGCAAATAGCCGAGTCGTGTCAATGCCATTCGCTTGAAGGAACTGACGAAACGATTGGCCGTTTCCTCGCGAGTCAAGCACCCTCTGGCCGGCGTCAATTATATTGGCGCCATACTTCGCCGCGCTCTGGTTTGCTTGCCGTTGGCAATCACTTACTACAGTTACAATTTTTCCGACCTTCATCGGAATTGCGTCTTTCGACTCCTGAATGTCTTTGATTTGTTTGTTTCCGTCGTTTGCGATTGCCGTCAATTCATGGCGAAGACTTGCGACGCTGTCGTGAGCCGTTTCATATGATGTCTGCGCTACACCATTCCGTTCAGCTATCTCGCCCGCCTGTTCAGCACCTTGAAGAAAGGATTCTTTGATGCGCTCGGCTGTTACGCCCGCCTGTTGGGGGAGCGTAGTCGAAAGCGCGTTCCGCAACGTACTTTCAACTCCATGAAAATTAGTTTTGATAGCCTGCCGATTAACCTTCGAATGGTCGAGTATCGTCATGGACTTTCCACTTACCCACTGTGAACCAACAAGCAGCGCTGACCATTCACCAGGAGGATAATCGCTCATATGCATCCCCGCTCAATTGGTGAGGTCGTCTGGTCCGACGCACGTAGCGATGGTTGTAGCTCGGAATCACTAACGTTGGCCGCATAGTCAATTGTGAGTTTTTGGTAAAGGTCAGCGAGCTTACTGACCGCATCCGCCAGCCCTTTTGGGGTCACAGGCTCCTCAGCGACTTTGGTCCGAAGGTAGTCGCTGCCGGTTCCGAGCGCTTGCCACCCCGCCTCTGCAACAGCGAGCTGCTCCGTCGGATGGGGACTGCTACTTCTCCCTCTAGCCACAAGTACTGCCTGATGTGATTTGTCGAACGCGGCGCATACACTCGCCTCCGAATCATCAGCATGTTCGTCGGAGAAGCTCGGCTTGGATGACGTCGCTTCCTTGCCGTTCGGGAACGGTCGGAGCCACGCTCCGGTCGCAACGGCGACCGCAGCCAGAGAAATGATAAGCGCTTCTGAGGCCGTCCAGAGCCGCGGTTTCACAAGCGCTATCGGTATCCAAGGATGGTCACCAGGCGACCCGGGCGGATGAGACGGCGCAGGAGGTTTTGTCGTCACTCGATTGATGGTATCGCCGATTGGTGATCGCGGTAGTCACCTTCTTGATCACCAGAAGCTAGGAGCGGAGTTGCAGTCGAATTTGGAAGTAACGCGGTCAAGTAGCTTGCCTACTTACATAGTCGTTCTATTGTCGTCGTAGCGTCATCTCCGGCACGGAGTAATGGGTCTAGTCCTGACGCGTCGACTCCATTTAAATAATCAATAGTAAGTTCGGGGTACACGTCAATTAACTTTCGCACGGCGTCGGCAAGGTCGCGCGGTGTCGCTGGGTGCTCAGCAAGCGTATTGGTGAGGTACTGGCTGCCAGCGACGAGCGCTTCTTGTGCGATCGCTGCGACGGCAAGTTGCTGAGTAGTGTCACTACCCTTATCGCGAGCAAAATTGTCACGGATCGCTCGATGCACTTTGTCAAAGGCCACGCACACTGCTGCCTTGGCGTCGGAAACTTGTCTGTCGCTGTAGATAGGCACCGGAGCGGCAGAAGACGGCTTCCTGTCTGGTATGGGCCGAAACCACGCTCCAATTGCAATGACTGCAATCGCTACTACTGCGACCACGAGCGCTGGCATCGGCCAGCGGCGCGGTGGTCGGAACCTCCCTGCCGGTGACCACGGGTGCTGTGGAGGCGGGCCCGGGGGTGGTGTATTCGGCGCGAGAGGAGTGGTCACCTGATCAAGACTAGCGTTTATGGAGAATATGGCGATCCGGTTTTGCCGAGATTGTGATCGACGAATGACCGGAAGTCTCACTTCTTCCCAATGTAATCTTAGGTGAGAAGGCGCCGCGTAAGATCTAAGCGTCCGCTTCTAATCAAGCGGAGGATGACCTTTAGCGATATATGCATTGCCAACGACCTTTGATCGCTCGCCAGACGACACTGAACTGTGCAGTAACGGATCATCAAGATGTCGAGTCACCAGTAGTGCGGCGATGCTGCACCAACCGCCTCAGGCGGGCGCAGGGAGTGCGGGCGCTGACCACCGCGGGGCCTTCGCGCCGCCCGACCTCGCGAGGAAATGGATGGCCCCATGCCGATTCGACTGCAGGCTAGCCGGAGTCGCCACCTTTGTACCTTATCGGCAGGTGCGGCCCCGGTAGGCGCCTCCGGAGCGGGGTAGAGCCGTGTAATCTTTTTCCCGCCCTGCACGAACCTGAATCGAAGAAGACGTTAGCTTCAAATCGTGAAGACTAATGCACCCAAATCATCTTCATTCTGGGACGATGCGTCCTGCATCTGGCGCCTTAGCCATATAGTCCTGTCTAAGTGGAGAATTGATCCTTCCTATTGAGTGCGGAAAGTTCGGTCTCGTAACAAACACTTGTTCCCGCCGAAACCGCACCATCATCCCCGTGACCGCACCGGCAACCGCAACCGGAAACGCACCAGCGCGGTGAACACCGCACCCAGCAGCCCAAGCATCCCCATGTCCAGCAGCCAGTAATGCGGCAGATGCTGCCACAGCTTGTCGGCGGGCAACCCAGCCTCGATATTGCGCAGATCGACGGTCGACGCCGCTGACGCGAACCCCCACCGGGCCGGCAGCAACCACGAAACTTGATTAAGCACCAGGCGGCCCGTCACCGGGATCAGGCCGCCGGACAGCACCATCGAAACCATGATCGCCACCACCAGCATCGGCAGTACTTGCTCAGTGGAGCGGGCCAGCGACGACAACGCCAGCCCCACCATGGCCGACACAATCGCCGTCGCGGCCAGCGTCAGATACAGCTCGACAGTGCCCGCAGCAGTGCCACTCCCCAGCACCACCCCGCCGTGTGTCGGCGCACCCTTTCCCACGACCATGATCGCGGTGAGGACGGCGGTCTGGACCAGCGCGGCAAGGCTGTAGATCACAATTTTGGCCACCAGATACGCCGACGCTGACAACCCCACGGCCTGCTCACGCTGGAAGATCAACCGTTCCCCGACCAGGTCGCGCACGGTCAACGCGGTGCCCATGAACACCGCCGCGATGTTGAGCAGGATCAGAATGTCAATAGGTTCCTCGGGTTGCGCGCCCCGCGGATCGGCGAACCCCAGCCCCGTGCTTCCCGGCACCGCCAGAGACAGCACACCAAGCACGAACGGCAACAGCGCCAGGAAGGCGAAGTAGCCGCGATCGGCGCTGAGCAGCCGGGTCTGGCGCCGCGCCAACGTAAAAACCTGGCGCCACAAACTGGTGTGCGGCGGGGTGCCGAGCGGGGCCGCAGTTCTCGACGCGGGCGGGAGACGGCGCGGCGGATGCCGCGTGAGGAAAGCCTGATGAACCCGGTCAGGGTCGGTGCTGACCCGCGCGAAGATATCGGCCCAGTCGCTCGTCCCCATCACCGAGCCGATATCGGCGGGCGGATCAGCGAAGGCGGTCTTGCCGCCGGGCGCCAGCAACAACACCTGGTCGCACATGTTGACGTAGGTCAGCGAGTGCGTCACCACGATCACCACCCGCCCGGCGTCGGCCAACCGGCGCAGCATCGTCATCACCTGCCGGTCTAACGCCGGGTCCAGCCCCGACGTCGGCTCGTCGAGGATCAGCAGCGAGGGACCGGTGAGCAGTTCCATTGCCACCGATGCACGTTTGCGCTGCCCGCCGGAGAGCTTGTCGACGCGAGTTCGCTTGTGCTGGGTCAACTCCAGCTCGTTCAGGACGCGCTTGACGACCTCACGGCGATCCTCAACCGAGGTGTCGGGAGGCAATCGCAGTTCGAGCGGCGTAGCCCAGGGCCTGCTCCACCGTGAGCTGCCGATGTACGACGTCGTCTTGGGGCACCATCCCGATCCGGGAGCGCATCGAGGCGTACTCAGCGTGCACGTCATGCCCATCGAAACTGACCATCCCGGCACTGGGCTTGGTCGCACCACCGATCAACTTGATCAGCGTCGACTTGCCCGCGCCCGAAGGTCCGATGACCGCAGTCAACGTTCCCGGCCGCGCGGTGAAAGACACATCGGTCAACAACCGGTGCCCGTCGATCGTCAGACCCAGCCCCTGCGCCGTCAGCCCGCTGTTGCGCGCCGGGGCGGCACGCCGGACCAAGGTGTCGCCCGACACCACCAAGTCGGTGTTGCCGATCGTGATGACGTCGCCTTCACGCAGCAGCGCGCGATTAGTCGAAGATCCATTGACGAAAGTCCCATTACTGCTGTTCTTATCGCGGATCTCGATACCGGCTGGGGTCGAGACCAGCACGGCGTGCACCCGCGAAGCCAACCAGTCGTCGACGACGACGTCGTTGGTCTTGGAGCGCCCGACCGTTCTGGTACCGCGCAGAGCAGCACCGGGGAGGGGTGGTGCCGGTATGCGCATGGTGTCGCTGATGGGTCCCGCTCGGATCGGCTCGTCGGGTGAAGGCTGCGGACCGGTGGGCCGGACCGGCGGCCCAGTCGGTGTCGGAGGTGAGGTGACCGGTCGGGCGAATGGTTCGGTTCCGAAGTCATCGATGATTGGTATAGGCGGCATCTCTAAGGTCGGTGGGCTGTCCAATTCGACCGGCGCCGACGGGCCCGCGACGCGAAACCTCAAGTTCGGGCCATTCGGGCTTCCGAGGGCGATGCTGAGGTCGTCGTGAATAGCGAGGAGACTGTGGCGGCTGCCGCCGACGTAGACGCCGTTCTGGCTCCTGTCCACCACGACCCACCGCGAGTCGTCGAACCGCAGAATCACGTGCACCCGCGAAATCAGCGTGGATGTGGCGGCGTCGGTGTCACGAAGCCAGATGTCACAATTGCGGTCACGGCCCACGGTGGCGTCTCGCCCGGCGGGAAAGGTATACATCGCCGAGCCGAGCCAGACGGTCAACGGTGACGAACCCGTCTGCAGCTGCGCCACCGCCAACTTGGTGGTTTCCGGTTCCACCCGGGGCATGCTGCCTCCATCTGTCGATGTCATCGAATGCTCTCTGCTACACGCTGCTGGTCGGTGAGGGGCCCAAATCTCGGCTACGATCCGGCCCGCCGAAGGCGCCGATGACCACGCCCGTGGGCAAGACAAGGGCATCGGTGCCGATGATATAGACGATTCGGCGAACGGTCAGACGGCGCGACCTCTGAGACGTCCGGTTACCCAACTGAGGCTTAACCTTTACTTGACGCTAAGAGCGCGGGGTGCCGATCATGAAACGGTGCGCCGACTAGTGGGCTTGCTGTGTGCTGCAGTGTGCATGCTCGGCGGGACGATCGCGTTCGCGCCCGGAGGTGCCGCGGTCGGCAACCCATGGTTCGCGAGCACGGTCGGGAGTGCCACCCAAGTGATTTCTGTTGTCAGCGTTGGTGGTTCGAACGCGAAGATGGACGTCTATCAGCGCACTCCGGCGGGCTGGCAGCCGGTTCAGGCCGGCATACCCGCCCATGTGGGCTCGGCGGGCATGGCGGCGGAGGCCAAGAGCGGATACCCGGCCACTCCGACCGGGGTCTTCAGCTTGCCGTATGCATTCGGCACCGCACCGAATCCAGGCGGTGGGCTGAAATACGTCCAAGTCGGCCCGGATCACTGGTGGAGCGGTGATGACAACAGCCCCACTTTCAACACCATGCAGGTATGCAAGAAAAGCCAGTGCGCGTTCGACACCTCGGCCAGCGAAAATCTCCAAATTCCGCAGTACAAGCACGCGGTCGTCATGGGGGTGAATCCCGGCCGGGTGGCGGGCAAGGGGTCCGCGTTCTTTTTTCACACCACCGACGGGGGGCCCACCGAAGGATGTGTGGCCATCGACGATGCGACGCTGGTGCAGATCATCCGCTGGCTGCGCCCAGGCGCGGTGATGGCGATATCGCAGTAGTCAGGCCGAATCGAGAGGGACGGCCGCCCACTGTGTAAACGACGACAGCTCTTCGTCGTGTTGCGTCGTGCGATTTACACTGGAGCGCGAATCGCGACTCAGGCCAGCGCTCGGCCGGGCTTCACTTTGAAACCCAAGCCAGCCAACGCCATTGTGGCCTCATAGGTTCGGTCGTAGCCGGTCGAGCAGATCTTCCATCCCTCGCTGGTTCGCCGGTAGCGGTCGCGGTAGAACGCCGCGCCGATCAGCATGAAGTTGAACTCCGCGACAATGACACGGTCCTGCAGATACCAAGTGCCCGACGCTTCGTCGTCGGCATAAACCGTGATCTCCGGATGGGTCACCCGGTGTTCGGTGATGACGCCGGGCCCCAGCGCTGAACGCATGTAGTTCACCAGATCCGTGCGGTTCGTGAAGTGGAGTTCTTCGCCAACCGATGACCCGTAGTCTCCGGTGACATCCTCGGTGAGCGTGTCGGCGAAGTCATCCCAGCGTTTGGTATCGAGCGCCCGCAGGTAGCGGTACTTGACTTGCTCGATCGCTTCCCTGTCTTCGATGACGTCTCCGCGGCTCATCCGGTCATTGCAGCACACGCCGACAGGTATCCTCCGGGCAGTCAGCTTTTCGTATTACCTCTCGAATCCACCCGGTCGAGACTCAGCACGGGGGCAATGCATGTTGAGCGTCGGTTCTACCTTCGCCGGGTACCGCATTGAGCGGCTGTTGGGCGTCGGTGGAATGGGTGTGGTTTATCTGGCGCGCAGCCCGGAGTTGCCGCGTAGCGACGCGCTGAAAGTGCTCAGCCCGGAGTTGTCGCGCGACCAGGATTTCCGGGCCCGCTTCGTCCGCGAGGCGGACCTGGCCGCGGTGCTGGATCATCCCAACATCGTCTCCGTGCACCGCCGCGGCGAGTTTCAAGGCCATTTGTGGATCGCTATGCAGTTCGTGGACGGCACCGACGCTGATGCGGCGTTGCGCGACGGCACCATGACTCCGGCGCGCGCGGTGCACATCGCCAGCGAGGTGGGCAAGGCGTTGGACTATGCACACCACCGAGGCGTGGTGCACCGAGACGTCAAGCCCGCGAACTTCTTGTTGTCGGGACCGCCCGGGATCGAAGAACGAGTCTTACTGGGCGACTTCGGTATCGCGCGCGCACTTGGCGACGTCGGATTGACCAGCGCCGGCTCGGTGATGGCGACACTGTCCTACGCCGCCCCGGAGGTTCTGTCGGGCGGACGATTCGATCACCGCGCCGATCTTTATTCGTTGGGCTGCACACTCTTTCGAATGCTGACCGGACAGACCCCGTTCTCGGGGGCCAACGGGCCGGCCGCCATGCTCGCCGCACACCTGCACCAGCCGCCGCCCCGAGTCAGCGATCGGGTGGCCGGGCTATCCGAACGGATGGACCGCGTCATCGCTATCGCGATGGCGAAAGACCCCGCGTGGCGGTTCGCCTCGGCACGTCAGTTGGCCGCAGCCGCGGTCGAAGCGCTCAGCGATCACACGGTACCCGTCACCGCACCATGGCGACCAATCTCCAGCGCGCAAGTCAATCCGTATCCGGCCGCCGCAGATAGCGGTCCGTGGTGGCAACACACCAGCGGCGCGCGAACTGAGCTGGCACCACCGCCGTGGCCCACTTACTTTTCGCCGCCACCCAAGCGGCGGCGGGGCAGACGGCTCGCGGCGATTTTGGCAGCCGTCACGATCTTCGCGGCAGCGACCGTGGCCGCCGTGACGTTGACTACGCGCTCGCATCCGCACAGTGCACCGAAGCCGCCACGGGCGACCATATCGACAACCACCAGCTCGGCGCAGCCTGTGCCCTTGGCGGTCACCGCGATGTCGGCACTTCTGCCCAGTCCAGACCAGGTAGCCGAAATAATGGGAGCCGACAAGCTGGTGCAGGATTCGTTCGCCGACACGGTGATCGACGATTCCTCAAAGCTCGAGGAGAAGAACTGCATCGGTGTGGTGGCACCAGCACAACACCTCGTCTACGCGAATACCGGATGGACGGCCATCCGGTCCCAAGCCCTCCGCAATCCCGGCGAGGGTCCGCGTTCCTACGCTGTCATCCAAGCAGTCATCGCCTTTCCGAAACCCACGGCCGCGCAATCGGTGCTGACGGCGCAGAAGGCGCAATGGTCGGGTTGCTCCGGCCACCCTTACACGCTCGACTTTCCGACTCCTCCGACGCCGCAACGGTGGACAGCCGGGCCGCTGACTGATAGCGATGGCACGCTCTCGATGACGCAGCAGTTACAAGAGGGTGGGGGCATGGCATGTCAGCGTGCTCTGGCCACCCGCAACAACGTTGCCATCGATATCGTCGCTTGCCGTTATGACGTCACCAACCAGGCTGTCAACCTTCTCAACGCGATCGCGGCGAGGATTCCGTCGTAACAGTCAGCTGCCCATCGGTCGCTGCGCCCAAGACCTGTTGTGGCTATGTTTGATCCGTGAGCGCTTCCCGGAGTCGGTTCGCCCGCCTGTCGCACGGCGAGTTGGCCGTCCTGGTCCCTGAACTGTTGCTGATCGGGCACATGATCGACCGGTCCGGCATGGCCTGGTGCATCGAGGCATTCGGGCGCGAAGAAATGCTGCAAATCGCGATCGAGGAATGGGCGGGCGCCAGCCCGATCTACACCGAGCGCATGCAGCGGGCACTCAACTATGTAGGCGACGACGTTCCCACCATCTTCAAGGGCCTTCAGCTCGATATCGGTGCACCCCCGCAATTCATGGACTTTCGTTACACCCTTCATGACCGTTGGCACGGCGAATTCCACCTCGACCACTGTGGCGCACTGCTGGATGTGGAGCCGATGGGCGACGATTTCGTGTTCGGCATGTGCCACACCATCGAGGACCCGACTTTCGACGCTACCGCGGTCGCGACGAATCCGCATGCGCAGATGCGGCCCATTCACCGGCCGCCCCGAACGCCGGCCGACCGGCATCCGCACTGTGCGTGGACCGTCGTCATCGACGACTCCTATCCGCCGGCCGTCGGGATCCCAGCCCTAGATATTGTTCGCCGAACTCGCGCTGCGACATGGCAATTACCGTCCATCGATTCATCCGGGGAAGGGCTGGCCGATTATTCCGGGCCGCTGCTCACCGACCTCGACTTCGACGCGTTTTCACATTCGGCGCTGGTCCGAATGGCTGACGAGGTGTGCTTGCAGATGCACCTGTTGTATCTGTCGTTCGCTGTCGCAGTAAAAGCACGTGCGGGATTGGACGAGCAACTGGCGGTCTCGGTGGGAACCCGCCAGCTGATCGGGCTTGCCGGGCTCGGGGCGGAACGTATTCACCGGGCGTTGTCACTGCCGGGCGGCACTAAAGGCGCACTGCGGGTGTTCGAGTTGCACCCCCTGCTAAACCCGGCCGGATACGTCCAAGCCGAAGTGACGCCGGACAGCTGCACTGTGCATCCTTCACCGGCCCACGACGACAACGCCTGGATATCGTTGTGTTCACCAAGTTCGATGCAGCCGCTGCAGGCTATCGCCACTGCCGTCGACCCGCATCTTCAAGTTCGGGTCGACGGCACGAGCACCGACTGGACCCTAAAGCTGGTCGAATCCGACAGTGTGTCAACGGAGTTACCGGAAGTCTCAGTGGCCAAGGTCAGTGGTGGATCGACCTTCCAGTTCCAACCCAGAAAGTCGTTGCCTTTGACCGTGCTGTGACCACCTGACGCCGGCTGTCAAGTGTTCGGCGGTATCACTTCGGTGACACAACAGCATCGACCGAATACCAATGAAGCTGCGGCCCAGTGTGATTAGGACTGGCCGCGGCTATGGTTGACGCTGGCCGCCGCCCGCTATCGACGTTAGGTAGTTGCTATATGTACGACCCACTGGGGTTGTCGATCGGAAGCAGCAACCTGGTCGCGGCACGCAACGGTAGTCCTGCCGTAACGCGCCGCGCCGTGTTGACTCTTTTTCCGGATCGTGCGCCGGAAATTGGTGTGCCCGAGGGAAATCCGGGAGCGCCTGGGCGCGGTACGGTGACAACGGGGTTCGTCGAGCGCGTTGGCGACCCGACCGCGATGGTATCCGCTGACGGCTCTGCGCAGGACCCTGAACTCCTGCTCGTCGACGCACTGGATGCGATGATCTCCGCCGCCGGCGGGGACGCGGCGTCATCGGACATCACTATTGCCGTTCCAGCCTATTGGGGCCCTGAAGCGCTGCGTGCGCTACGCAAGGGCTTACGCACCCATGCGGGATTTGTACGAAGCGGTACAGCCCCGCGGCTGGTTTCCGATGCTCTAGCCGCGCTGACCGCGATCAACTCGACGTCTGGTCTGCCCGCTCGTGGCGTGGTGGCGCTGCTCGATTTCGGTGGCGGCGGTACCAGCATCACGTTGGCCGATGCTGCATCGGATTTCGAGCCCATCGGCAAGACGCTGCGTTACCCGGGGTTCTCGGGCAACCAGATCGACGAGGCAGTGCTGGTCCACGTGATCACGGCGACCGGCCGGAGCGGCATCGAGGATTCTGCCGCGACCGCAGCTGTGGGACCGATCGCCCAACTCACGGAGCGCTGCCGAGAGGCCAAGGAACGGCTGTCCGCCGACATGGTGGCCGATGTGGTGGCCGACTCCTCGAAATACCGCTCGAGCGTTCGACTCACGCGTGCTGAACTCGAAAACCTGATCAACTACCGGCTCAACGGGGTTCTCTCAACTTTCGACGAGTTGCTCGTACAACACAAACTTGCGGCGAGGGATCTGGCCGCAGTTGTGAGCGTCGGCGGTGGGGCCTGTATACCGCTTCTCTCGCAGCGTCTTTCGGCGCATACACGCGCACCGGTCATAACGGCTGTGCAACCGGCGGTCAGCGCCGCTCTTGGTGCAGCGATGTTCGCTTCCCGTGAGCCGGCAGTGATGGAAGAGGCCAGTACTGCAGCCACGGCCACAGCGACGGCAATGGCTGCGGTATCAGCTGGGATGACGACCACCGGAATTACCGGTCTGCCTCCCGCCGACCCTTTCCTCGACGACGAGCAGCCGTCGGCGCCCCCCAAACTGGCGTGGTCAGAGGATGACGGCACAAGTATGGATCCGGTGCCGTACACCGGCGATAGCTATGGCGGCGGCACCGTCGTTCGACCGGTTCGCTATGGGCCCGAGCCGGAACCACCCGCCGAAGTGCCGCGGGGTCGTCGTTATCGCGTCCCGCGCTTGTTTTTAGGACTGACGGCTCTGGCAGCGATGTTTGCGATCGGCGGTGTGGCTTACAACCTGACGAGCACCGTCGACCACAAAGCACCGACGCAGCCTTCTAGTCCAACGATGGCTCCTGTACCGCCATCGAATTCGGCAGCACCCGTAGCACCGTCCCCGAGCCCGTTACCGCCGCCGACCGTGGCACCAAGTGCCGCCAGCAGTCCCGAGCTCGCGCCGCCACCCTCGCCGGAACCGCCGCCACCATCACCGTCACCGGAGCCACCGCCAGTGGCCACCACGACGATTCAGCCCGCGCCGTCCGCCACGACGACGCAGCCGACCACGACCGCGCCGGCCACCACCACAACCACCCCCAGCCAGGCGCCGACGACGACACCGGCCGACACGTCGACGTCAGTTCCTATGACAACGCAATACTTGACTCTGCCGCTCGTGCCGATCCCGATACCGATACAGGTTCCGCAGAACCAGGCTGGTGTTTCTCCGCCGCAGAACCTCTACCCGAACCCACCCGGTTACTAATTGACGCGAGGCCGGTCGGTGGGCTCTCCCTGGGCCGGCTGGGTCTGCGCCTCGGGGGGCCGCTGATCTTCGGTGCGCGCCTGGGCATGCGGGTCGAGCTTGTCGGCGTGCGCACGCTGGGCGTCGAGTTCTTCGCGGGCGCCGGCTACATCCGACCGGTGGCCTTGCGCGCGTTGTTGGAACCGCGCTGCCTCGGCGGCTTTGGCGTCGGCTTCGGCTTGCGCGGCGCGCGCCTTGTGTTCGGTCTCCTCGGCGAACGCTTCACGGCGTTCGATCTGCTGGGAAACCTCGTCGACTCGCTCGCGGATCTGTTGCGCTTGGACTTCACGGTGCTGCTCCGCGCGGCTGCGCAGAGCCCACGCCAGGACCGCGAGAATCAGCAGCGCCAGAACTACGGCGACGACGATCCCCACGACGGTGGTGGTTTCCATGTCGAACTCCTTTGTTAGACAGCCGTCATATAAGAATGCTTCCCGCACTGGTCTGACGTCAAACCTGCGACGAGCCGTCAGCGAACACGTCCGACGCTCGATTCGTGGCGCACCGCGCCGTGCGCGCGCACACTGTGGTTAACCAGTGCAAGTGTTCAGGAGGACGACGATGAGCGACGAGGGTGCGTTCGGATTCGAGCCGGAAGACTTCGACCGGCTAATTCGGGAAGCCGGCGAAGGACTGCGGGATGCTTTCGACCGGTTCGGCAGGTTCCTCACCATTCCTAACGAGCGGGCGGGATGGTCGATGTTCTTCGAGAACCTAGCCCGGCGTGGGCGCACCGAGCCGGAGACGACCGGTGAGACCGGAGACGGGGTTTGGGTGATTTACACCATGGGCTCTGACGGTGGCGCAGACATCGAGGAGGTCTACGCGACCGAACTCGACGCGTTGCGCGCGAACAAGAACAACACCGATCCGTCCCGCAAGGTGCGATTCTTGCCTTACGGCATCGCCGTCAGCGTCCTCGACGGTCCCGAAGAAGCGTCGTAACCGTTATCGGGAAGTGTCGGGCTGCACGGTGGGTTTGGATGCGCGCGCTTGAGTCGCATGGTTTCATTAGCACCGTTTGGGGAAAGATGCTCGCGCGGATCACGCCCGGTCCGACGTCGCGGCCTTGACCGATTGGTGGTATTGAGATGGATCGTCGCAGCATGCTGATGATGACTGGGATGGGATTTCTGGCAGCCGCGACCCGCCTCCCGGAGGCCTTGGCAGCGCCATCCGTACCGAAAGCACCCGCAGGTCCGGCGCCGCTGCCTGCCGCGCCGAGTGCCGCCGGCGGGAACTACATTTTCGCTGACGAGTTCGACGGGCCGGCCGGCCAAGGCCCCGACTTGGCAAACTGGACGCCGCAGACCTGGCAGGACGACGTGTTCCCGCCGGTCGACGGGCAATATCGCGCCCAGAACATCTTCCTCGACGGCAACTCCAACCTCGTCATCCAAGCCACCCAGGAAAACGGCGAATACTTCAGCGGCAAACTGCGCGGCAACTGGCGGGTGCCCATTGGCACCACCTGGGAATCGCGGATCAAGCTGGACTGCCTTTACCCGGGCCTGTGGCCCTCGTTCTGGGCTGTCAACGAAGACCCCATGCCAGACGGAGAAGTCGACCTGTTCGAGTGGTACGGCAACGGCAGTTGGCCGCCGGGAACCACGGTCCACGCGGCATCCAACGGAAAAACCTGGGAAGGCAAATCGATTCCCGGGATGGTTGACACTGCCTGGCACACCTGGCGGATGGGCTGGTATGAGGACGGTTTCCACTTTTGGCGGGATGGGGCACCATATTTTAGTGTGCCGAACAAGCCCATACCGGTCCATGGCAATCCCAGCGACAAGCGGTGGCCCTTCAACAATCCCGGCTATTGGCTGTCTCCGATGTACACGCTTGCGGTCGGCGGGGTTGGCGCCGGCGATCCTGCTCAGGGCACGTTCCCGTCGCAGATGCTCATCGACTACATCCGTGTTTGGTAGTGCCTGACGCGCCGATGTGAGCCACGTGACGACAGTGGCGCTGTCTTGAGGTTTCAAATTTCGGAAACCGGTGTATCAGTGCGCGCAGGGGGGCCGGTCAGATCCTGATAATCCCCGCGTCGCGCGGTCGGCAGTAGAGCGTCGCTGCGGACTCAGTGATACCAAGCTAAGGAGCCAGTGCTCATGTTCAGCCGGAATACGGTTATTCGATCCCTTCACGACGTCGGTGCGGCCGCTTGGTTCGGCGGTTCGCTGATGGGAGCGGTCGGCCTCAACGGCGCCGCTGCGGCGGTACGTGAACCCACCGACCGCGCTCGGGTCGCCTCGGCCGGTTGGGCGAAATGGAGCCCGGTCAACGCCGCCGCGATCGGCGCGCACCTGGTCGGCGGTGCCGGGATCCTCTATGCCAATCGACGCCGCGCGAAGTACCAAGCCGGCGTAACCGCCAACACTGTCGCCAAGATCGGTGTGACCGGTGCGGCGCTCGCAGCGACTGTCTACAGCGGAATTTTGGGTGGTAAAACTGCTCAGGGTGATCAGCACGCGGCGCAGGGAGCAACTGAGCCCTCATCGCAAACACCAGATGACGTCGCTGCCGCCCAGCAGCAGCTGCGGTATTTACAGTGGGCATTACCGGTGCTCACCGGCGCGATCATCATCCTAGGAGCCCAGCAAGGCGAACAGCAGCGCCCGAAGGAAATTCTTTCCGGGTTTGGCCGCTCACTCGCACAGCGCGCCCGCGACTGACATGCTCACCTGATCGATGACGCTCATGCTCTGTTCAAGCGTATGACACTGCTGCGGTTGAGATTCCACTGCTGATCCACCCGAAACCCTTGTCGTCGCGCGGTATTGAGAAGGGGCGAGGGGGTTTCGCGGTCGATGACTATCCACAGCACCGTGCAAGCAGCTAGCCGCTGTTGCACCGGACCGCTGTCGAGCGGCAAGTCCTGCGTCCATAGTTGTGCTGCGTAGTCACCGGGGACGCCGGCGGCGATGTCGTCGAGCCGACGGAAGGCGTTGGGCCGGGCCGCTGCAGCAGCCCGCAGCGGTTCGTGTTTGGCGTAGCCGTAGGCGACGCAATCATGCGGCCGGGCAGTGCTTTCCACGACATCGGCGATTGCAGAATAGTCGGCCCCACCAGGCTTGCCGTACCGGCTCCGCTGTGTAACGAATGCTGTGCTGGAAGCAAGTGTGAGCATCGCCAGCAGCATCACCAGAACGGGTAAGCGGTTGCGCGCGATGGCCACAACGCATACACCGAGCAGTAATCCCAAGCCCGGAGCGGTGTAGGTCAGATATCGCGGTTGATATGCGTCTTGGACGAAGGCCGAGTATCCCAGCAGTGCCGCAGTGGGCACGACGATCCAAGGAGCGGCTACCGCGAGAGCGTATCCCGCGCCGTCAGTTTTCTTGCTGGCCAGCAGGGCGGCGCCCCATCCGACGACAATGAGGCACGCACACAGGAAAAGCCTTGAGCCGGTGAGCCATTGATCCCACAAGACACCGCTGAGGTAGCCGCCGCGACCCAGCCACCACAGCTGGTGCTGACGTTGACCTGCCGCCAACGCTACGAGCGGTGACACCAGGCCGTAAGCGGCGGTCACCGCGAGCGCAAAAGGCAACAGCTGGCGCCACTTTCGGATTAGTGCCAGCGTCACGGCGTGCGCAAGAACCATCAAGGCCAGGTACATGAAGCAGACCACTGCCAGGGCAAGGGTGAAGCCGTACAAAACCCACAGCGCTGAACCGCGGCGCGTTGCGGCGATGACGAGCACCACCGTCAGCCACACCGCGATAGTCGCGGTCAACGCGTACGATCTGGCCTCAACCGCTGACCACAGGGTGCGCGGGAGCACGGTGAACGCGGTCGCGGCAGCCCATGCGGTGGGGCGGTCGGCGATGAGCTTGCCCAAGACGACCAGACCTGATGCTGCGGCGCCCACCGCGGCGGCGCTGGGCAGGCGTGCGGTGAACTCGTTGATAGGTATCCACGAGAACCAGGCGTGCATGGCGAGGTAATACAGGGCGTGGACCGCGTCGAAATTCAGCACCAGGCGAAAGATGTCGATCTCGGACCGGTTGGCAGCGGCGATGGTGGCGGCCTCGTCGAACCAGAACGACGGCCGCCAGGAGCACAGCGCGCCGACGAGCATCGCCGCGGCGCCGGCTACCCAGGCATCCGCGCGAGGGGGCAGGCGGAACGCCTGTACCCGTCTTGCCGCCGTCCGCGCAGTCATCAAGGGCACAGTATTCGCTGGCTGTGCCGGTAAACAGGGGACCGCCCGCGAGCGCAGAAAACATCTGTCGTGCCCGGCGCCTCCTGCTACGGTCAGGGCAGGGGCCGGTTGTTGGAGGCTGAGATGGTGATCGTGGTGTTTCGATCGCGGGTGCGGCCAGACGTCGATGTGGCCGCCCTGGAAGCGATGGGCGCCCGCATGTACGAGCTGGGTACGGCGATGCCCGGATTCGTCAGCTACAAGGACTTCGCCGCCGCGGACGGCGAGACGCTGACGCTGGTCGAGTTCGAGACCGAGGAGCAGTTGCTCGCCTGGCGCAACCACCCGGAGCATCTGGAGGTCCAGGCCCGCGGCCGCGCAGAGCTGTTCAGTGAGTACTCGATCACCGTCAGCGACGTGCGCCGGTCCTACCACTTCGATCAGGCAGACGGCCGCATCGACCTCGTCGGCGCGACGCCGCAAGGCTGAACGCCTCCTGCGAAACGGTTGGAACAGCGCTGTCAAGCGGCCGGGTATGCGCACTTGCGACCGTAATATCGCGTCATGAGGCTGGTCGCGATTTCGCCAGGCGCGCGCCGTGTCCTGAGCCTGGCGGCCGCCGTCCTGCTCGCGGCGGCGTTGGTGATTGGCCCGGCAACGACGCCCGTTCGGACGGCGACGATGATTCCGGCGGCTTGGGCAGCATGCCCTGATGCCGAGGTGGTTTTCGCGCGCGGCCGAGAGGAACCACCCGGCGTCGGCGCGGTCGGCGACGCACTGATCAATTCGCTCCGCGGGAAGACGCGTATGCCGGTCAGCGTGTATGGAGTGAACTACCCCGCCAACATAATCATCGGCGGTGGCGCCAACGATATGAGCGCCCATGTTCAGTCCATGGCCAGAAGTTGCCCGAATACGCGCGAGGTGATCGGCGGCTATTCGCTAGGTGCCGAGGTGACCGATCTCGTGACTGGAGGCAACGTGGGATTCGGATTTATCAACCCACTGCCACCGGGTGTGGATCAGCACATCGCAGCGGTCGCATTGTTCGGTAACGGCACCCGGCGAGTCGCGCCCGCCTTCGCCGGTAAGACGATTGATCAGTGCGCACAGGGTGACCCCATCTGTGGGAGGGGCACGACTTGGTCGTCGCACCTGCAGCCCTCGTACATCGACTCCGGACTGGTCGATCAGGCTGCCAGCTTCATCGCCGGCAAGCTTTAAACGCGAGGCCCCGCTTGTGCGTGGGACCATCGACTGGGACGGCGACGCGGTCACGATCATCGACCAGACGGCGCTGCCGGCCGACTATCGCGTTCTCGCGAAGTGCGCGGCGCCTTGGCCCTCGACCCAGCGCGTGGCACCTGACAGCACACCCCCAGACGATCCCGATCCAGAGACCAGAAAGACGAAAACCATGTCCAATCCGATGCCCACCACCTGCGACCACCAGATGACACGCATCGACATCTGCACAGGTATCGCCTTCGACGACTTCCGTCGGACATTCGAACAGGCCGTACCGGTGTTCGACGCCAACGTTATTCGCGAACTCACCGAAAAGGGTGGCACCTGGGACGACGTCAGAGATGCCGTCGGTGCCAGCGCTCCCCACGAAATGCTCGTCTACGCAACGATCGACGCCACTGTGCTGCTCGGCGTTGCCGGGCATACCACCCGCGCTATCGAGTACCTGATGGGGAACCACGTGATCGCCGAAACCATGTTCCGCCACGACCCTAAGGCATTGCTGTACGCGCCACTACGGGTACTGCTGCATAGCGACGCCGATGGCAACGCAATCTTTTCGATCGACCGCCCCAGCGGCGCTTTCGGCAGCCTGGGCATTCCCGCTGTTACCGAGGTCGGACATTCCCTGGACCGCAAAGTTGCTGCACTGCTTCGAGCCATCGGCGTGGACCCAGGTGATGCCTTCACCGAGCGGGGATGATGGCCCCCACTCATGGCGAACTGAAAGCGGGCATTGCCGCGGAAAATACTTCGAATGCGAAGGGCATAGGCGCTGGCGCCGTTGCGTGCCGAGCGTCGCAGCTGGCTCAAGGTGGCCACTAGCCATACGGTGGCCGAGCAATTGCAGCCACGCTGGCTGGTGTCGCTGCAGGCAGCGGCCCTGCGGCTGTCGTTCCGTTCAAGCAAGTATCGGGGCCAGTCAAGGCCGGACTGAATTTGAGTGCGTCGATCAATTCAGTTATTGCCTTATCGCCCTGGCCGCTCACGACGGCCTTCGAAAAGCAGGTTTCGAGGTGGTTGTGCAACATCACTCTGTTCGTGCGTTCTAGGGCCGACTGCACCGCCGAAATCTGCTTCATCACATCGACGCAGTAGGCGTCGGATTCCAGCATGCGGATTATTGCGTCCATATGGCCCCGCACCGTCTTTAGCCGGTTAAGCGCGGCACCCTTTTTGGCTGTCAACTCCTCTACCATCAGCGTCCCCTTCTAGCGGCCAGCGCCAGCCCTGGCCTTCCGATGATGGAACTCATATTAACCCAGCCCCACCCCACCCCGGGTGGGGTAGCATTGCGTCGACCAAAACCCGACACAGAGAGGTGCAAGCCATGGCCGGCACGACTGACATTGCGCAACCAATCGATGAGCCAGGCGCCCGGCAACCCACCAGTCCTCGGCGCCACGCGAGCCGCCTGAATCAGGCGCTAGCGTGGGTGGGCATCGTCTCCGGTGGCCTGTTCGTCGTCGGCGCGATTTTCTTCTCCGGCTTCTTCTTGAATGGGAGCGAGCACATGCACACGGGAATGGGCCATGCGCCGATGGGCCAGGAATCGAAGGATTGCTGTGCCGACATGAAGCCGGGCGATCACATGATGAACCCCGGTGCGATGGGGCCTAAGATGACGGGTCCGCACTCAGGACGCTAACCTGTTGGCGCAGTGATGTTCTGAGACAAGCCCGGGGGTGTTGCCGTTGACATGGAGATGAAAGTGAAGGATCAGTCGCTACGCCTCGCGGTGATTCCTAGCTGGTCGAGCAGCTTATTTACTCGCTGTTCGATTTCGTCACGGATCGGTCGTATCGCGTCGACTTGTTGACCGGCTGGGTCGGCTAAAACCCATTCCTCGTAACGGCGTCCAGGCAGGGTGGGACATGAGTCACCGCACCCCATGCTGATCACCACGTCCACGGCCTCAAGTGTTTCCATGGTCCACTGCTTCGGTTGTTCGGTGGCGATGTCGATGCCCTTTTCTGCCATGGCTGCGATGGCAGCGGGGTTGACCTCGGCAGCGGGTGCGGAGCCGCCTGAGTAGACGCTGGCATGGTTGCCTGCGAGATGTTTGAAGAATCCCATGGCCATTTGGGAGCGGCCTGCATTGTGGATGCAGAGGAACAATACGGCGGGCTTGGGGTTCGGCATCACGCGAGAGCTTCGTGGGGGATCTGATCGCTGGTCACGGGAGCGAATCGCGTTCGCAGAGAGAGTGATACGTAGACCAGGGCGACGAGTACCGGTACTTCGATGAGTGGGCCGACGACACCGGCGAGTGCCTGTCCCGAGGTGGCACCGTAGGTCGCGATGGATACGGCGATGGCTAATTCGAAGTTGTTGCCTGCAGCGGTGAACGCGAGGGTGGTTGTGCGTTGGTATCCCAGTCCGAGGACCGCGCCCAGGAGGTAACCGCCGCCCCACATAACGGCGAAGTAGGCCAGCAATGGCACCGCGATGCGGAGCACGTCGAAAGGACGACTGATGATTTGGTGTCCTTGCAGCGCAAAAAGAATGACGATGGTGAACAGCAGGCCGTAGAGCGCCCAAGGTCCAATTCTGGGCAGGAAGGTCGACTCGTACCAGTTGCGTCCTCTGGTGTTCTCGCCAAGGCGCCGCGTGAGATACCCGGCGAGCAGGGGGATGCCCAGAAAGACCAGCACGGATTTCGCGATCTGCCACGGTGAGGTGCTGATGGCGGTCCGTTCCAGGCCGAGCCAACCGGGCAGGACCGAAAGGTAGAACCAGCCGAGGGCGGCGAACATGACTACCTGAAAGATGGAGTTGAGTGCCACCAGCACTGCTGCGGCCTCCCGATCACCGCAGGCAAGATCGTTCCAAATGACCACCATGGCGATGCAGCGGGCTAGGCCGACGATGATCAGGCCGCTGCGGTAGTCGGGTAGATCGGGCAGCAGCAGCCACGCCAACGCGAACATCATCGCGGGGCCGACTAACCAGTTCAATACCAGTGACCCTGCCAGCAGCTTGCGGTCGCCGGTCACGGTTTTCAGCCGGTCGTAACGAACCTTGGCCAGCACCGGATACATCATGATCAGCAGGCCGAGCGCAATTGGCAGTGAAATTCGGTCAACCTGAACGTGATTCAGGGCGGCATTCAGTCCGGGAACCAGCCGCCCGAGGAGTAAGCCCACGGCCATCGCGATACCGATCCACACCGGCAGAAGCTGGTCAAGCCGCGACATCCTCTCCGCGACAGCAGGGGGCGTCTCACCTTGCAGTGGGCGGCTCACGGTTCGCCTGCCGTGTCGTCGTGTGTTGTTCCGGTGCAGCAGGCGCTGCCGGTGCCGTCAGAGTTGGCGAGGATGAGTGAGCTTGCGCCGAACGACTCCGAGTCTGCAAGGACTGTGTACACTTCCCACTTCTCACCAGCGGGTCCGGTCACCCACACCTTGTCCTGTGTGGCGAAGCAGCAGGTCGTTCCGATCTCTTCTTCGGTGAACAGTCCTTCGTCGGTCAGGCGTGCAATCTGGGCGTGGACGGCATCGCTCGACTCCACCTCGACGCCAAGGTGATTAAGAGTCCCACCGTGGCCACGGTTTTCGATCAGGACGAGCTTCAACGGCGGATCGGCGACAGCGAAGTTCGCGTAGCCCGGCTTGACCTTCGCAGGCGGCGTGTCAAACAGCCTGGAGTAGAACGCGATGGCCTCATCCAGGTCATTGACATTGAGGGCGAGTTGAGCGCGGGACATGAGAGCTCCGACCTATGTGCCTTATGTCGAACTGATTCGACCGATCATGCCCACCCCTTCGATATATGTCAACCTCTGTGGCACGATGGTCGCATGCCGAAGACCTTGCCTGTAGTGGATATGTCCGCGCCGGTGTGCTGCTCGCCGGTGGCCGCTGGACCTGTTGATGACACTGCGGCGTTGGAGATTGCGTTGCGGCTTAAGGCGTTGGCGGATCCGGTGCGAGTGAAATTGGTGTCCCTGCTTTTCAATTCGGATGCAGGCGAGGTGTGCAGTTGCGATCTCGCGGCGGCGGTCGAACTGAGCGAGTCAACGGTGAGCCATCACCTGTCCCAGCTGCGCCGCGCAGGTTTGGTCGAATCCGAACGTCGCGGGATGAATGTGTATCACCGACCGCGACAGGACGCGCTCGTTGCACTGTGCACTGTCCTCGACCCGAATTGCTGCCGCTAGTTACTCGTCGGCGACTTCGGCCAACACGCGGTAGACGATGCGCGCGATCGACCTGCGCCGCAGTCATCGGTCTCTCAGCCTTGCGCGCGCGGCCACACCTCAGATCGAGGATTTGACCAAGGGTAATCGCGGCATCGGAAGCGCCGGACAGACCCACTTCTCGCGCTTGGCGGGCCCGCCGGCCCTGTGGGACGATAGGCCCGGTCGCGCCGTCCGGACCGCGGCGGCGCTGTGCGGGAAGGAAGCGCCACGCCGTCACGTCGCCCCGAGCTCTTGAGCATGGGGGATGACTACGCGCGGCACGCCCTCTCGCAGCGCGCCGCCTTCGAGGCGACCCACCCGACCGTGATGGCCGCCGCGGGGCGGCTGGCGAGCGAGCCGGTGCTCCGCGTGGCCGACCTTGGCGCCGCCGACGGGGTGAACTCTCACGGTCTCATCCGCGATCTCGTGGCGCAGCGCGCCGGCCGGCCGCTGATCTACGCGCTCGTCGATCTCCCGACGAGCGCGTGGCGGGTCGCCGCCGCCCGCCTAAGGGACGCCTTCGGCCAAGCGGTGGACCAGGGCGCGATCGATGTGATCCCTGCGGCGGGCGAGGCCGGCCCCGGCGTCGCCGACAGGGGCACGGGCGCCCATTACGCCTTGCCGGAGGCCCATGGCGAGGCCTGCCGACGAGCGCTTGATCGCGATCGGCCTCCCGCCACGGTCGTCTCCATGGCCGGAATCCCCCTTCACTTGGCGCCCTCTCTTCCACGGGGCACTGTGCACGTCGCCGTGACCGGGACGACCATGCACTGGATCGCCGACGCCGCCGGCCTGGCCTCAAGCGGCTCGGTCTTCCCCGGCTACCCGGACCACGTGGACCAGGACGAGCGGCGCGCCTGGCGCGTCGCCGCGAAGCGGCAGTGGGAGCGACTGCTCGAGATGCGCGCAATGGAGCTAGCGCCTGGGGGGTTGTTCATCGCCGCCATCCCGGCCTCCCCCACTCCAGGCCGGGACAGGACGGGGCTCTACGTCGAAATCGTCGGGGACATGAACTTGCTGCTTGCCGACTGGCACCGGGCGGGGCGCATCAGCGGCGCCACCGTCGCCGCGGCCGTTGTTCCGGTCTGGTCGCGCACGCTCGGCGAGTTCCGGACTCCCTTCGAGGCGGGCGGCGGCCGCTTCGCCGGCCTCGAGCTCGAGAGCGCCGAGCTGTTCCGGCTCGACAACCCCTACTGGCACGACGATCCCGCGGTGTTCGCGCGGGACTACCTTCAGAGCGTGACCGCATGGGGCGGCCCGCTCCTCCTCCGTGCCTTCGCGCACGAGGGCGAGGCACGCGCTGCCGGTCTTCTCGCCGACTTTCTCGGAGAGCTCGAGGAGCGCGTCGCGGGCGCCCCCGACCGCTATCGCTGGGACTACGTCGAGGCCCTCGTCATCTGCCGGAAGGCGTGCGACGTGGGGCGAGAACGCGCCCACGTCTCGACCAGTTGACCAGCACGTCCCGGTGCGGTGCTTCTGGGTGATCGGTCCGTTTCGTCGCGTAAAACGCGCCTTTGAATTGCGACTGGTGATGACACGAAGTTTTAAGACCCAGCACCTGCACTGACGATGGCTGATCGAACGATTCGAACAGGGTTTTTGCTGCCCGACCTGGAGCCGATGACGGGAATCGAACCCGCGTATTCAGCTTGGGAAGTATTTTCTACGCCCGAACAGGTGAGCGGTAAGGCCTGGCAGACGGTTTCGTAGCTAACGCGAAGACCCATCTATCCAGGCCTTTTGTGCTTTTGGCGTACGGCTGCGGTACGGCACCGGTATGCCTGCGGTTCGGTCACGTTCGGGGTACGGAAGGGGTACCGGGACGACGGCGACCGGTGACAACGCGCGTTCTTAAGATCCGCCAAGTGTCGGTTCGAGTCCGACTAGCGGCACGGAATAGGGCCTGTAAGAGGTGTGATTGTTCGGTCGTCGGCCGTTCGAGGCCCGCTTGTGTACGCGGCGTGTACGCAGCCCGCCGACGGAACCGCCGATCGACTTGATTGATGGGAGCAGTCGCTGTGATTTGTTCAAGCAATATGCCGTTGGAGTTACAACGACTGAACGCGTGGTGGAAGACGTGAAAGTTGAGAACGACTACTTCGCCTCGCTTGAGCCCAAGTAGGCAAACGAGGAGTGGAGGCTGCCGCGACGCAGGCGAAGCTCTTGGCGACAAGAAGACATTGATCAGGCAGAAGGGCTGCTGCTGACTTATGTGGCAGACGTTTTGAGCGGCCGGCGGACCAACCACGGGACCAGTGTGGGGCCACACGCTATCCGCAATGCCGAACGATCTGCACGTTCGTAAACATGTGCAGCGCATCCCAAACAGCCAGAGCGAGTGGTGAACTGGGGAAACGTGCCACCGCTGCTTCCTGGTGGTCAAGTGGTCGCAGGTTCAAATCAGTCCGACTTATGTGATGTCCCGAAACACCGCGCCATTTCGCACCATCGATCAACCGCCGGGTTAAAGTCGTAAGGGGCGCTACTTCGCGTATTTTGCCGCCATCCGACCTGCAAGCGCTCGGACAGAGGAGTGGCGGTGGACGACGCCGTGGCTGGAACTTTCTAGCGCTGCGTCAAATCTCCCGGTACCACACCGAGAACGGCGAGGAGTTCGACATACCGTTCGCCGACGACGCCGAGATCCCCGGCACCTGGCTGTGCCGGAACGGCATGGAGGGCACCCTGATCGAGGGCGGTGACCTGGTCGAACCCAAGAACGTCAAGGTACCGCGCACACCCTGGGACATGCTGCGGGAACTCCGCTCGATCGAGGAACTCGAGGAACTGCTCAAGGAACGCCTCGAGATCATCAAGTCACGCCCCCGCGGCCGCTAGCTATCCCGGGACCTCTGACTGAAAGATCCGATCTGATGACTCAGAAGATTTGCTTTGATTGCTTCCATAAGTTGTTCCCTGACAAGCCAGTTCGGAAGGTTACGTTGGGTCGGCAATGCGTTGTGTGCAAAGCGCAAACGGATCGAACGGAACAGATGATTCCTTTTGAGGCAGAGGACATTCCGCTGGTTAAGCAAATCTCAACCGTCGGTATGAGGACTTGAAGACTCCCCCCACGTGGGAGGACCGGCTGATGACCTGGTCCCTCGACTGAGCACAAGGATGTCCCACCGCTTCGGGCGCAGCGTCGGGTGGTCAGGGAGAACAGCTGACCGATCTTGATATGACCCACCGGCTCGCATGAGATACTCCCGCTATGAACACAGAGATGGTGGCACTGGAGTGCATTGAAAAAGGCGACTTCATATGGAGCAAACAGGACGTCTATGAAGGCCGCGTAAAGAACAACTACTCATACTTGCAGCAGAAGACCCACGCCGATATAAAAAAACCCACCGAGGATATGAACATAACTGTGTATGTCTTCACCCTCGAACATGGTCCAGAATTCAGCTTTTCGAGTGGTGAACAGGTCAAACGGCGCCGCTTGATCGTATGAACGCCTGCGCTGGCACGGCGTTAGGAAACAGCGTGCTGAACGAAGCTGCGAATGGGTTAGGTGCGCCTTGGTAACAAGTGGATGGGCGTCAGGTTATGTTTTCGGCGGTAGCGATCGAGATTATAATGACGTACGTGTGCAGTCCAAGCACATATTTCTCACAAGTCGGATTATCCATCGTAAACATGTCACCTGTTGAATATCCAAAGTAGGGCAGCGGTCTACGAAACGTTTGTCGACCCGCTGGTTGTGGTTGCGCCTTCGTCCATAGTCGACAGGTAGTTGGCTACCGGTGCCGACATCATGATCGAAGAGCGTGACCCCGATGAACTCAGGACGTTCGCCGGCACCACGGTCTCCCCGCCGAACACCGACGTTTTCAATCCGGCCTTCGACGTGACGCCGGCCGAGCTGATTACCGCAGTAGTCACCGAGCACGGCCGCTACCGGCCGGCGAACGCGTGGAGCCGATGACGGGAATCGAAGCTCACATGGCCTTATCGACGGGCGGGGGCGTCGAGCTGGCGCGCGTGTGTACGACGAACGCCGTCTCAATCTTTCGCGAAACAGTACATCCGGTAGGAAAGCCGCCCGCCTTGCAGTTCGCGGTACATGAGCGAGCCGGGCGCACCGACAAATAGGCGGCCGAAGGGGCGTAGGAGCACAGGCAAATGGTGACCGACTAGGTCACGGTACCGCGGCGCAAGGTTGTCCAGTCCGCGCAGAACCTCCGCATTGATGACCCTCTCCGAGAGCAACCGCATCGAGGCGTCGGCCAGCTCTGCCTCCCACTGAGAAAAGTCCAGGTAACTGCGGAAATCGGCGTACAGGAAGCGCCCGCCCGGGCGCAGCACGCGCGCCACCTCGGCGAGGAAACGGGGAAAGTCTGGGTAGCCGTGGGAGGCTTCGACATTGAGGACTACATCAAAGGACTCACCGGGAAAGGGCAGGTTCTCGGCGTCGCCGTGCACGAAATCCAGTCCGGGCAGATTGTGCCTTTTCCGACAAAAGGCGATGGCATCCGCGTTCAAGTCCAGTCCCGTGTAGGACGCCGGGCCGAACGTGCGCACAACGTAGGAGGCTCCGCCGCCATGGCCGCAACTGACCTCCAGTACCTGTTTGCCGCTGAGATCCGCCTGTGCTGCCGTGCGGTGGTAGAGCTGGATGTTGTACCGGCTGCGCTCATCGGAAGCGGCTAGCGGCACACCCATCGGCGGCTCCTCCTCATAGCCGTAGTTGAGAAGAAGGACGTCTTCCGCGTCCCACCGCCGGGTTAAGAAGGGATACCAGTACTTAACCATGATCTTCTTGAACCACGAAGAATCACCGATGGACTTTGAGGGGTGGGGTAAGCGAGTTACGGTCATACCGCGGGAGTATTCCACGCGGGTGATCACGGCGCGGGTCTTCGGAAACCGCAGGGGAGTCCGTCGGTCGGCGCGTGGGCTAGCAGGGCTGCTTTCGTCGTCCTCAAGGCTTGCTGGCGTGGTCAGCCGCCGGTGCAGAGTCAGTGTCGCTGCATACCTTCTGTCCGCCGGTAAACCACGGCTCGGCCGCCGCGTGCTGGCACGGTCGCCACATTGCGCCAGTGACGCCGTTCGCCCGGCGCTCTAGGTGGCCTTATTCGCTCGGAGGCCGCCCTACGGATAGCCAGTCGGAAACAGTCAGGCAGGGTCTTGAGCGCTCAGCGCTCAGCGCACCGCGGCCGGGCCTGCAAGCACGGCAGTCGACACTAGCGGTGGCCCATACACCACTGCACCGCATTCACAACATGACCAGCTCGCGAAAAAGTGACAGCACGTAATTCCCTAGCGATCAAGTTACGAATGTGGCTTCTCGGGTACGCACGAGTTGGCTGATAAGGCGATCGCTAGCCTTCCTGGGCTAAGTTCTCCGATGCGTGGTTCTCAGCAGATCCGGACAGCTGATCGGCTTGGGCTGCCTGGCGGGCAGCCCGCGCAGCCGGCGACTGCGCCAAATAGTCCATCGCCATCTGCGTGGAACATTCGGTGCTGGGATGATGGCTGGGACGCAGGTAGCGCAGTGCGCAGCTCCCAATCATCGTCCACGGCCCGGGCATCTTATTCTCGCGGGCAGCCCGTAACCAGTCCGTCAAGCGCGGTTTGGCGGTGATGGTTGGGTCGTGCGCCATTAAGAACCGCACCCCTGCGCGCCACCATAAGAAGAACGCCGGTGCGGCGAGCAGCATCGACAGCGCGCGCTGCGGGTAGTTCCCGCACACGTTCTGGTAGACGTCGAATACCAGCGAGCGGTGCTCGACCTCCTCGGCTCCGTGCCAGCGCAGCAAATCAAGCATGACGGGGTCGGATCCTACGTAGTCCAGACCGCGGTTTCGGATCAACCATTGACCCATGACCGCGGTGAAGTGCTCGAGCGCGGCCACTTCGGCCAGGCGCCGGTAGAGCCACCATCGCTGCAAAGGCATAGGCCAGCCCGGGCGCGGATTACCGCCCGCTGACGTAAACTTCCGGAACTTGTCGATGTAGGGCTTGGTGTCGATGCCCTGCTCGGCCAGATGATCGAGGACAATCTGGTGTGCCCAGGCGTGCCAGGCTTCCTGCTGCACGAACGGTTTAATCGCCGCCTTCAGGTCCGGGTCGTCGACCAGTGGCGTCGCCTCGTTGACGGCCTTGATGAATTGCCGCTCTCCTTCGGGCAGTAACAGGTGCAGCACATTCCACATGTGTGTGGCGAAGGGGTCATCGGGAACCCAGTGCAGTGGTGTGTTCGACCAGTCGAAGCGGACTTTGCGCCGATATGTCGGGTAGCCGTCGTGGTGCACTTCGAGGTTTTCGACTTCAGTCATCGCTTTCCTCCTCCCATATGCCCAACTGACGTACGGGTCCCTGGCCCAACCAGGACCCGGCGGCGGTCACCCTAGAAACGGGGCTTCGACGACGGCTTGCCTGTTGCCTGCAAGCCGGGCGACCACACCGAACGACGATACACAGGTGCCCGGTACCGCGACTGCTGCTTTCTCGCAATTCTTGAATCTCACAATGGGCGCCTCTTTGCTGATAGCCCACAGTGCTCAGCGTCCGTAGGTCATTACATGACCGGCGGCACTCGCCGCGCTACATCCTCGCCGCGATGCTAGAAGGGCGCGCGCCAACTCGCCAGCGCTGGCATAGCGATCGTCTGGCTTTTTGGCCATGCCGCGTGCGACCACGTCGTCGAGGGCGCTCGGGATTTCGGCGCCCTTTCGGCTGAGGTGCGGGATCGGCGCGGTCAAGTGCGCGGTGATCAGTGCGGGCAGTTCGGTTACGCCGTAGGGCGGGAATCCGGTCAAGCATTCATACAGGACACACGCCAACGCGTAGATGTCGGCTCGGTGACTCACGTCGGCGTTGCTGAGCCGTTCGGGGGCCATGTAGGCGAACGTCCCGATCGTGGTGCCAGAACTGGTCAGCTTGGCGACGGGCGCCGCATTAGCCAATCCAAAGTCCACCAGGCAGGCGATAAAGTACGCCTAGCCGCGTGCTTGGTAGCTTGCCCTTTTTGTGGGTTCAGCCCAAGATCGGCGGCACTACTTTATGCGGCACCTCACGCGGCCCGTGCGCGGGGTCGTCGCTGCCTTCCAGAGCGTTAAGCACCATGGTGGCCGCCCGCTGCGAGCCAGCGATCGCTAGGTGGTCGCTGAAGTCGTAGTGGCATGTATCCTGCACGACAATGTTGATCACGTCGTCGTCGGGTCCACCAGGCACCTGCCCGCTGGTGTAAGGCCGGACGAACTCGTCATAACGGGTCGATATGTTCACGTACCGGATGCCCGGAACATAGGGTCCGCCAATGGAATTGAGCGCTGCGAGGAAATCCGATCCACGCATCATTTGCTCCGCGGAGGCGAAGTGCACATGGTGAACGACATCGACGGCGATGCGGAACTCGATGGGCCCTGCGAGCTTGTTGGTAAACACCTCGGTTCCCTGCCACAGTGGCGCCAGCGAGACGTACTTGCCGATCTTGTCGGCGCCACCCAACAGCTTCGCGTAATAGCCGGGAACCAGGGTGCCCTGTGAATGGCCCACCACGTCGACCTTGTCCGCACCCGTCGCATCGAGCACCTTGTCGACGAACTCGCCGAACTCAGCGGCCGAATCCCCCAACGGCGCCATCCCGCCCAGCGCCGACAGTGGCCAGGGCGCGGCCTTGACTGCCCCAAACGTAAGTGCGAACGGCGAGAACCCTTGCTGCACCAACAGCGGCACGTAGAGACCCCAGTTGGTCTGGGCTCCGCCAGCCGTCCCGTGCATCAGGATGACCGGATTCGGGTGGGCTTTCGACATCGGTCGATCCCACTGGTTCGCGCCGGGCAATGTGCCGCCCGGGTTGAGGATCTCGGGGGTCACTCCGGCGAAGAAGTCGTAGTGAACCTTGCGGCCGTCGTCGGTGCGCAACGACTCGACTGCGATCCCAGCGGCGCGCATCGCGGCCACCGCGGGCCGCTCGATCTCCTCGCCGACGTCCACACTCGCGGCCAGCACCCTCTCGCTCAGGTGCAGTCCCGTGCGGATCGAGTCGGCGCCGATCCGCTCACCGGCTGCTATTCCGGAGCGGGCGGCATGGGACCCGATCCGCAACGAGAACTTCGCCACGTCGGTGATGACGTGGGCGGCGCCCGCGTGGTTAGCCATAACCGCCGAAGTTACCCTCTCAATGGCCGCGTAGATCGAGGTCGACAACCCAAAACAAACCTGCGCCGCCGCGGGGATAGCTGGTAGTGGCATAAGGCGATAACGCCCAAACGGCGGGCCTTCACCGGCTCACCATACGCAGCCAGCCACTGGACCGAGGGGCAACCAGCTATGCCGTTACTACTTCCAGGCGGTCATCAACTCCACAGCCATCCTTACCCACGCCCACGGCCCCACCCGATGGCTCGACGGTCGTTTGCTGTGGCGAGACGGATGAAATCTTCGACAATTCCGGCGATGTCTGAGTGGAAGTCTCGTGAGCCGAAGCGGTTGCGACTGCGGGGCGATCGTTAGCGTTGCGTCCGTGACTCGATGCCGGTGGTGCGAGGCTGCCGTTTCCGGCGATTCCGGTTCGGGGTTCACATTGCCACCCCGTCACCATCACCCGCGGCGCCTATCGTGCTATGCGTTGAGCAATTCTTCCAGCGCCACATCGAAGTCGTCGGCCAGATCCCACAAGTCGGGCAAAAGCTCCGGGCAGGAAATGACCCCGACGTCGAGCTTGCCGGCCAGCGACATCACCGTAATGTTCAGCCCCGAGCCGTGGAATATCGGCCCCAGCGGATACACCGCCTTGACCTCAGAACCCAAAAAGAACAGCCGTGCCTGGGGGCCCGCTACATTCGAGACCACCAGGTTGTATACCGGGCTTTCAGTGAGCCGCGTACGCCCGTAGAGCCGCATCGCAACACCCAACACGGGGGCGGCGAACTGGGCCCAGTCCTGTAGCAGTGTCGCGCCAATTGCCGAACTATGCTCCTTGGCAATGGAATTGGCTTGCGCGACGGCCCGCAGCCGCTCGGCGGGATCGGCGATCTGGGTCTCCAGGCGCGAAAACATGCCCGACAACTGGTTGCGGCCAGTCCGGCCGAATTTCTCGTGCACCGACACAGGCACCATCGCGACCAGCGTCACGGCGGGCAGTTCGCCGCGATCGAGCAGGAACTGCCGTAGCACCCCGGCGCACAGTGCCATCACCACGTCGTTGAGCTTGACATTGAAGCGGTTCTTGACTTTCTTGATGTCGTTGAGGTCCAGCTGGGCCAACGCGATGTTGCGGTGGCCGGTGACCGAGGCGTTAAACGCCGTCGGCGGGGCGGCGAACGGCCGCGCCATCGTCAGGCCACTGCGGGCACGGTTAAGCGTCTTAAGAACCGTCGACACGGTACTCGGCAACACGCTGGCCAGTCGCCACGGGCGCGACGCGAACTTCATCACGCCGTTCGCGGCGATGTTGAGTGGGCTGGCGTGACCGGGGCCGTCCACCGCGTCCGGGGGTGACGCCTCCGGTTGGCTGCTGCACAGCGCCGACAGCAGGTCGGCCCCGCTCACCCCATCCACCGCGGCGTGGTGCACCTTGATCATCACCGCCACCCGGCAACTTGTGTGCGCGTCGGTGCCGCCGATCCCTTCAATGACCCACATCTCCCACAGCGGCCTGCTGCGATCCAGGGGCAGGGAGGCGATGTGCCCGCAGACCTTGGCCAGTTCGCTCCGGCCTCCCGGGGCGGGCAGGTCGACGCGATGCAGATGCCAGTCGACGTCGACGTCGCGATCATCCACCCAGACCGGGTGGTCGAGGTTGAACCAGCTGTCCGAAAGCCTCTCGCGAAAATTCGGCGTGGACTTGATACGCAAACCCAGCTCATCGCGCAGCCGGTCATAGGTGTAGCCGCCGGGCATTGTCGAGGTGTCAAGCTCAAGGATCGAGCACACATGCAACGGCTGTGTCGCAGTTTCGAAATACAGAAAACTGGCGTCGAGTCCACTGAGCCGTTGCATACCCCGAGGGTAGGCGCGCCAACGACGGCAACGAGACTGGCAAAGGGAACGTATTTGAAATGTGCAGTATCGCTACGCGTAGAGCGTTTGGCTGGCATCGACGCGTCCCGCCCAACCCGCCGCGTCATGGCGGCTCGGTTGGTGTGGCGTACACACACTTCGGAGTCTGCGATCGGCACGCAGGCGCCGGCAGCTGGAGCTCTCCCACATCTCATCTGCACGTCGAGATGCGATCCGGAGCGCGTATTGCCCCTGATCAACGTGCTGGCCGTATTCGGCACTGCCGCTCCGCGTGAACCCGCGACCCGCCTGGGCCCAGGCCCCCGCGCGAGCCTGACTGACGTCGTACTTTCGCAATCGGTGCGCACAGACAACTCGGGATTGGTCCCGCTGAGCACGGAGTTCTCCCGCGAACGTGCACGCAGACCGAAGGTATGAGATATGCCTTTCGCTAAAGCGGTCCAACGGATGGACGGGCATGCCAAGGCATCGATGATGCTCGATAGTGTGAACGCGCACTAACCGACTTGACTGGTTCCCAGTTGTACGGCCCCAGCCAGATCTGATGGCAAACCTTGAAGAAGGTTTCCTTGCCGCTAACCGAGCGAAGGTGCATTCAGAAGGAGCCTAATTCAACCCTGGATAGCTGGTGTCGCAAAACAGACGCTGGGGCCCGGTATTGGCGGAGGGTCGGATGACGGCCGTAACGGCGTGCCGGAGGTGTGGCACTGAGCCTCTAGAGAACGCCCGACGGCGAAGAGCCCAAGCCGATCGCGGCGGCGGGCGCCCTGCGGGTCGAGTCGCGCGCGATGGTGGTGCTCCAGGCCTCGGCCGAGTAGGGCGTTAGCCGTTGGGCACCTTGCCCCAGCAGGCGTGCAACAGTTCCCTCAGCACCCAGGTCGATGGGTCCGCAAAAGTGGCCACGATCCGCTCGTGCTCACGCTGCCCGACCTCGCTCGCCGCGCCCCCGCCAAGTGTGTATTCATGACCTCGAGGGTCTCGGCAAACCACCGCCCCCAAGGGGAATCTCCACGAACCACTTCGGTGGAGGCCTCGTGTCGAATCTCTTCCAGACCGCAGCGCGCAAACAGCGCTGGCAGCTTCCGCCCGAACACCGGATCGTAGCCGCGCGAAATCCACCAGTCACCGTTCCGCCACACGTCGTGGTAGACCTGATAATCCGGATGCGAGGGATCGACTGACCCAGGTGTGCCCCAGTCTGCGTCCTCGTCGATCAGCCAGCCACCCGGACGTCGGCACTGCGCCATTCGCGCTATCGCTTTCTCCTGGCGCCCGACAAGGTGAAACAACAACAGCCGCGAGCACACAACGTCAAACGAGCCAGGACCTAGGAGTTCAAGCGGGTCCTCGAGGATGTTGTGTTGCACCATCTCAAGGTTCGGCAAATCCAACTGTTCTAGGTAGCCGACGTCGACGTCGGTGGCCACCACGTGGCCGGAAGGTCCGACCCACTGAGCCAGCCAGATCGCCATCGACCCGCGGCACCGACCTCAAGACAACGCCAGCCGGGCTGAACCACGTCCCGGCGCCGTCGTGATAGCGGGTCGAAGATCTGCTCGTGGAGCGCCCGCCGAGCGTCCTCGGCAACCTCGCGACCAGCAGCAGCGAGGCGATAGCCGATAATATGTTGCTCCGGCTGCGGGCTGGCGTGCTGATCAGCTCCAACCACGTGCCCTCCCGGCCGCGTCACCGTGAAGCTAGGTTCCGAACGCTAGATGCGGTGATCGTACGCGCAGCAGTTTGCTGTGATTGGTGCTTACAAAGCAGCGTGCGACCGGAGTCAAGCCAGACAGGGTCTCTTCCAGAGCTCGCCCGCAAAGGGCGAAACGGGTCGGACGGCTCTCCTGACGAAAGGAGAGCCGTCCGAAGCACCAACACCTGGTTACCAAGCGTGCGTGATGGCGCGGTGAAATGTGGCCTCGGCGTCAGGAGAGAGTTGGCCGCCTGACGCAAGCCCACCGCGCTGTGCCCAGTTGATGGGCTTTGCTTCGCGTGGGTGCCTTGTGATCGTGCTGGGCGCCACAGCCGAGAGGAGGAATCTTTTCTTCCGGTCCGACCTTGGTCTGCCGTGGATCCGTTCTTTCAGCCTACGCCTGTCCAGGTAAGCAATAGGAGTTGGGTCGAGCGTTCGACGGGCATCTCGCCGGCCATCACCAATTCCTGTGCGCGCAAACGACATCGAAGAGCAGATCGAGGCGTGTCTGGCCCCTTTCATCTGGAAGGCGATCCAGGACACCAGGGTCCTCATCGCCGAAGACCTGGGCGCAGCGCCGACACCCCTGGTGCTCGCACAGGTGAAGTGCTAAACCGGAAGGAGCGCAGCCAGCCGACACCCGTCGTGATGGCGCGGTGCGGCAACCGACATGTAGGAGGTGGTTGCTGTGCTTCACCCCGATCCATTCCGTGACATCGACAGACTCGCCGCGCAGCTGCTCGGTACATCGCCCGGATCCGCCAGAGTCCCACTGGCCATGCCGATGGACCTCTACCGCTCCGGTGATCACTACGTGCTTCACGCCGACCTCCCGGGCGTGGACCCCGCTTCGGTGGACGTCAGCGTTGATGGCGGCATTCTCACCGTGACGGCACAACGCAGCGAACGCACCGAACACGACGTGCAGTGGCTGAGCTCCGAGCGCTTCACCGGCGGTTACCTGCGTCGCCTGTCCCTCGGTCAGGACATCGACGCCGACCACATCGCCGCCACCTATCAGAACGGGGTGCTGACGGTAACCCTCCCCGTGGCGGCAAGGGCCAAGCCGCGCCGCATCGAGATCGGCCACGGGGCACGTGAGGAAACAAAGATCGTCGAGCCCAGCGACTCATCCGACCAGCACACCACGACCTAACCTCTTTCACCGGCCGGGGTCCCGGCGGGGTCATGCCGGGCCCAGCACTCCCTGATTTGTCATGTCTCGAAGTAGACTGACCGTCGTTTTCAGGTTGATTAAGACGTCGATGGTGGTCGCGATACTGCCAGTCCGCCGTCCTGGCCAAACAGATCGAACGGCGTTGTCGCAGTTCAAAGCGGAGCCGATGACGGGAATCGAACCCGCGTATTCAGCTTGGGAAGCTGCCTTGATCCGATCAGCCTCTGGTCGCTAGGTGACAATAGGTCAACGATAGTCTCTGCGTCGGTCCAGATCAGTGATGTTTTTAGGGGTTCATTGCTGACCTATTGCTATCTGTTGACAGAGCGATGGAGCCCCCTGTCGACGGCCACAGCACGGCCAAACGCAGCAAACTCCATGTCTAGTGCGACTCCGGTCGCGGTGCTCATCCTGCTTGCAACCACCGCGGCTCGTGACGCTGCCGTGCAGAGATCCCGTTCCAGTGGCGCCACGCAGTGGTCAAAGATGAGGCGATGAACGCGCGCGAGTTCCGCGACGACGACGCCGGCTATCTGGCCTGGCTCGCCACCAACCCGGATGGCTACGTGCTCAACATTGCCCGCAGTCACAGCGCGACCGAAGCGCGCGTGCACCTCTCCGGTTGCTGGACGCTCAGCGGTCAGAACCGCGGTAGCTCGTTGACCGGATCATATGTCAAAGTCTGCGCTCGGCAGCTGGCCGAGCTCGAGCGGTGGGCGACCGACCATGTGGGCACGCCGATCCCTCCTTGCGGGGCCTGCCGCCCGGCTGAACCGCCCGCAAGACCCAATCCCACCAAGCCGGCGCTGCGCGCGGCCGAGAGGAACCACCCGGCGTCGGCGCGGTCGGCGACGCACTGACCAATTCGCTGCGCGGCAAGACGCGTATGCCGGTCAGCGTGTATGGAGTGAACTACCCCGCCAACATAACCATCGGCGGTGGCGCCAACGATATGAGCGCCCACGTTCAGTCCATGGCCAGAAGTTGCCCGAATACTCGCGAGGTGATCGGCGGCTATTCGCTAGGTGCCGAGGTGACCGATCTCGTGACCGGAGGCAACGTGGGATTCGGATTCACCAACCCACTGCCACCGGCTGTGGATCAGCACATCGCAGCGGTCGCATTGTTCGGTAACGGCACCCGGCGAGTCGCGCCCGCCTTCGCCGGTAAGACGATTGATCAGTGCGCACAGGGTGACCCCATCTGTGGGAGGGGCACGACTTGGTCGTCGCACCTGCAGCCCTCGTACATCGACTCCGGACTGGTCGATCAGGCTGCCAGCTTCATCGCCGGCAAGCTTTAAACGCGAAGCCCGGCGTGTGCGTAGGGGACCATGCGTTCTTCCCCGAGGACTTCGTCTCGACAAACCCCGACGGATTATTCGTCCACCGTGCTGCATATCTACCCCTGGTCCCAGCGCTGCCCACGGTAAGCCAACTCAAGGGTGACGACGTCACCATCCGGGTACTCGGCGACTTCGCGATCGTTCACACCCACATCTCTTGGCGGTGGGAAAATGGCATACCCGGCCACGGCCGCTTCGCCGACAACTACGCCAACGCGACGGCCGCTGGCAATGCGTGTCAGCCCACGTCACCACCTATCCTCATGACCCCGTCGTGGGCCCGTCGCTGATCTAACACCAAACATCAAAGCCCCTGCCGCAGAAGGATGCCGACGATGTCCGATCATGAGCGCGTCGAATTTCGCACCTACGACGGTGCCACGCTGCGTGGAGACTTCTTCCCCACGTCGGGCGGCGACCGGCCCGTTGTTCTCATGACGCAAGGGCTGACGCTGCTCAAAGAGCACTACATCGATGACACCGCACGGAGTTTCCAAGCAGCCGGGATCTCGGGCGCTGGTCTATGACCATCGCGGTTACGGCTCCAGCGAGGGAGCTGTACGGCACGAAACCAAACCCGCTGCAACAAGCCGAGGACTATCACGACGCGGTGACGGCGGCGGCTCGCCAGCCGGGCGTGGGACCCCGACCGCGTGGCCATCTGGGGCATCGGGCACTCCGGCGGCGCGTCGATAATCGCTGCCGGCGACGGCCCCCGCGTAAAGGCCGTCGTGTTTGAATATGCCCGCGATATCGGGCACTTTCGACGCAACCGGATTCGGTCCCGGCCTTCTGCAGCGGGCCTGGTCCGTCCGTGAAGCCGCAACCACCAGCACCCGGCCCGACCCGGTGTACCTCAAATGCTGGCCGGAGTCGCTGCCTAACGCACTCGGCCGCGTCGCACTCCGGAGGTCCGAGTTCACTGACCGTCATCAGATGTCCCCCGCCTGGGCCGTGGGCGGGGCGAGTCGGTCGTTGGCCAGTATGCTGCGACGGATCAAGGATCTGCGGGGGAGGATTTGTGAGACGGTTCGCCACACCAGAAGCAGCGGTGATGCTGAAGCTGGAATCCGACGAGCACCCCATGCACATCGCCTCGCTGCAGGTGTTCACGCCACCGCTTCACGCCGGTGAGGACTTCAGCCAGCAAATCTTCGAAGCAATGTTGAAATGTACCGACGTGTCCACCGTTTTCCGGGGCCATCCGAGGGTCACTCGGCGCGGCACTTCAGCAGTGCGCTGGATTTACGACGAGCATGTCGACCTCAATGAACACCTCAAACTGGTTTCGCTGCCGGCGCCAGGAGGGGACCGCGAATTCTTTGAACTGCTCTCGACGCTGCACAGTAGAAAGCTCGACCGCACCCGACCGCTGTGGGAGGCCTACGTCATCAGTGGCATGGCGGGCGGCCGGTTCGCCGTCTACATCAAAAGCCACCATGCTTTGCTCGACGGAGTGTCCGGCATGCGGCTACTGCGCAACGCGCTGAGCACCGACCCTGATGACGACAGCGTCCGCGCGAGTTGGACAACGCAGGAATCCGCCCGCACCGGCCCACCACCCCCACCGCGACGCCCGCGCACGAGACGCACGGCGATGTACGAAACCGCGGGTGCGGCTCGTCGATCAGTGTCGGTGATTCGAGGGGCGCTACGCGAGCGGGAACTCTTCCCGGCCCTCCGGGTGCCCCGAACCATGTTCAACGCTGCGGGTGGTGGTCCCCGCACTGCGGCGGTGCAAACCTGGTCGCTGCAGCGACTCGACGATGTTGCGCGCACGGCGGCCGTCAGCACGAACGACGTGGTGATAGCGATGACGGCCGGTGCGCTGCGCACGTATCTGATCGAGCGCGACGCGCTCCCGGACACGCCGCTGGCGGGAATGCTTCCGGTCAGCATTCGGGCCACCGACGACGCCGACGAGCGCAATATCTTGGGCAGCGCGGTGTGCAACCTCGCCACCCACGCCGACGACCCAGTCGAGCGGCTGCGAATGATCAGCGAATCGATGAGCTACAACAAACTGTTCATCAGGTCGTTGCCCCGGCAAGTAGCCATTCACCTGGCGGGCTTGATTTGCGCGCCGGTCGGCGCCGGTTCGGGGATCAGTGCCCGGATCCCGCCGGTGTTCAACGTCGCAATCTCACATGTACCGGCACCGCGGGAGACGCTGTACCGCGGGGGAGCACGTCTAGAGGCGACCTACGCGCTTCCGCCCACCCTCACAGGACAGGCGCTGAACTTCGGTGTGGTCAGTGACGCCGACACGGTTGCTTTCTCGTTGGTCGCCTGTACGGGGAACGTGCCTGCAGCCGAGCAGTTGCTCGTGTATCTGGAGGCCTCGCTCAAAGAGTTGGAACGCGCGGTCGGTTCGTGACCGTGGGTGCGGGTGGCGCTGCGGCCGTGGCTACCGTGGACGTCAGCGGTATCGGTAAAACGTTCGGTGACGTCGTCGCCTTGCGTGACGTTAGTTTCAGCATCGCTCGAGGCGAGGTGGTCGGCTTACTCGGACCGAACGGCGCCGGCAAGACGACGTTGATCGACATCCTGACCACCCTCACCCGACCTGACTGTGGACGAGCGCGGATAGCCGGCTTCGACGTTGAAGCAGAGCCGGCCCGGGTGCGACGTTCAATCGCGCTCACCGGCCAGCAGGTCGCCGTCGACACCATGCTCACCGGCCACCAGAACCTGGTGATGATCGGCCGTCTGCAGGGCCTGTCCAAATCGGCAGCCAGAGCGCGCGCGACCGAGTTGATCGCCGAGTTCGATTTGACGGACGCCACCGATCGGCGAGTGTCCACATACTCCGGAGGCATGCGGCGTCGAATCGACATTGCCTGCGGGCTCGTCGTGCGGCCGGCGGTGGTGTTCCTCGACGAACCGACCACGGGGCTGGATCCCCGCAGCAGACAAGGCGTGTGGAAGCTCGTCAGCCGTTTCAAGGCCGAGGGCATCACCACCCTCCTCACAACTCAGTACTTGGAGGAAGCCGACGCGTTGAGCGACCGAATCGTCGTTGTCGACCACGGCGCAGTGGTAGCCGAAGGCACCCCCACGCAACTCAAGCAACGCACCGGTGACAGTTTCTGCGAGATCGTCCCGCAACATCACGCAAACGTTGCGGCCGCCGCTGCTGCGCTCGAAACGCTTCTGGTGCACCATGATCGACAATTGCTGGTTGTGGAACAGGAGCGGGTGATCATGCCGGCGCCCGACGGGGCGGCCACGCTGATGCGGGCGCTCAGGCGCCTCGCCGAGGCTGACATCGAGGTGGCGGACGTGGTGTTGCGCCGTCCATCGCTCGACGAAGTGTTTCTGGCACTGACCGGCGATCCTGCGTCGCGACCGCTGGCAACCGCGGCTGACGTTGGCACGTGAGCGCAGTGTTGGTGCGGCCGATGCCGTCACCGTTGGGGCAGTGGTGGGTGCTCACGCTGCGGGTGATCGCGCCGACGGTGCGCAACGGCGAACTGCTGATCGCAGTCGCATTGTCCGGGGTCTTCACCGTCAGCTTCTACCTGCCGCTCAAACAGGTGATTGGCCCCTTCGTCTCCAGCTCTAGCAGCTTCGCCCAATACCTGATGCCGCTCATCGCCGTTCAGGCGGTGTTTTTCTCGGCGATGTCTGCGGCGATCCGGTCGGCCACCGACTCGGTTCAGGGCATCGAACGACGGTTTCGGGCAATGCCGATGTCACCTCTCATCCCGCTGGCGGCGCGGATGACTGCCAACGGCTACCGCTGTGCAGTCGCGCTGGCGATCGCGGTGGTCTGCGGGTACTTGATCGGATTCCAGTTCCACGGTGGCGCAGTGCAAACCGGCGTTTTCGCTGTGCTGGTCCTGCTTATGGGGTTCAGCCTGTCGCTGGTTGGCGACTTGATTGGCGTTGCAGTCGGTAGTCCGGAAGCGACGCCCCATCTGCTGCTGGTACCGCAGTTGATCCTCGGCTACCTCTCGGTCGGAATTCAACCCGCCGAACAGTTTCCGGCCTGGATTCGGCCGTTCGTGCGCTACCAGCCGGTTTCGGTATTCGTCGAGGCGTTACGGGCGTTGGCTGAAGGCCGAAAGCACGATCCGGCGTCGCTCCTTGCGACGGTGCTGCCCGCACTGGCTTACCTGGTAGGGATCTCGGCGGCCGCAGCGGTCCTCTACAGCGTCGTCCTGTCAAGGAGGCGCCGATGACCAGTGTCGCCATGCAGACGTGGATTCAGTTGCAGCGCCTGCTGATAGGGTGGCGTTACGACGTGCGCGTCGTTGTCGAGGCGCTGATATTGCCAGTGGTCTTCCTCGTGGCGGTGAACCTGGTCTTCGGGCATTCGGTGACAGCCGTCTCCGGACATGACGCGCTGTACGGGACCGTCCCGATGACCGCCCTAGTCGGTGCGGTGTTCGGTTCTTCGGCCGCAGGTATCGCGCTGATGCGCGAGCGCGACGAAGGTTTGCTTGCCCGGTTTTGGGTGCTGCCGCTTCATCGTGCCTCCGGCCTATTGGCGCGGTTCGTAGCTGAAACCATCCGGATTCAGCTCAGCACGATCTTGGTCGTCGCCACTGGGGGGCTATTGGGTTTCCGTTTCTCGCAGGGTCTTACGGCTGCCGCATTGTGGATGTGCATACCCGTGCTGTTCGGCGTCGCGTTCTCATTTCTGGTCACCACACTTGCGTTGCGGCTCACCAATGTAGTGGTGGCGGAAGCCACCGGACTCGCGGTCGCGCTGCTGGTCTTCTTCTCCACCGGTTTCGTGCCGCGCGTGGCCTATCCGTCCTGGCTGCAGCCCATCGTCGAGCACCAACCGATGAGCTGCGCAGTGGACGTGATGCGTGGCCTGTCCCTCGGCGGACCGGTGTCAGCTCCGATGCTAAGACTCCTGCTCTGGTGCATCGGCACTGTCGCGGCGTGCGTATGGCCGATGGCGGTCGGCTACCGCCGGGCAAGCACCCGTTGAGCCCTGCTTAGAGTGGAGCCGATGACGGGAATCGAACCCGCGTATTCAGCTTGGGAAGCTGATGTTCTGCCATTGAACTACATCGGCGGGGTTGGTTGGGAAGGCTAGCATCCGGCGGCACGGCGCTCATCCATACGCTGCCTGACGCCAGCCGATACGCTCATCGGATGCTGCTCTCCGATCGAGATCTCAGAGCTGAAATGGCGGCCGGCCGGCTGTTAATCGATCCATTCGACGACAGCCTGGTGCAGCCGTCCAGCGTCGACGTGCGCCTCGACAGCTTGTTCCGGGTGTTCAACAACACGCGCTACACCCACATCGACCCCGCGCAGCAGCAGGACGAACTGACCAGCCTGGTGCAACCGCTCGACGGGGAACCGTTTGTGCTGCACCCCGGCGAGTTCGTGCTCGGCTCGACGCTGGAGTTGTGCACCCTGCCGGACGACCTCGCCGGACGGCTGGAAGGCAAATCATCGCTGGGGCGCCTGGGGCTGCTGACGCATTCGACTGCAGGGTTTATTGATCCTGGCTTCTCTGGACACATCACGCTGGAGCTGTCCAACGTCGCCAACCTGCCGATTACCTTGTGGCCGGGCATGAAAATCGGTCAGCTGTGCATTTTGAAATTGACCAGCCCGGCCGAGCACCCTTACGGGAGTACGCGGGTAGGCTCCAAGTATCAGGGCCAGCGCGGCCCCACGCCGTCGCGTTCCTACCAGAACTTCATTAAGTCCAGCTAGCCATTGGTGGGTAGACCGCGGATGCTGCGGTCACAAAAGCTGGTAGCCGGCGGGTCCAGGGGTGTGCTGCCCGCACTGACGAAAGAGCAGCGGGAGGACTTCGGAGGGTAAGTGGAGACCGTACTCGGTGTGTCGATGGCACCCACCGCGGTTGGCATGGTGCTGGTCGAGGGGGAAAACGCGGACGGCCCCACCGTCGACCAGGACCACTTCGACCTGGTAAAGGGCGACGGCTCAACAACCCTGAGCCCGCCAGATCAGGTCATCGCCGCCATCATGGGCACCAGGGAGGGCGCGGTCGAGGCCGGCTGCCACCTGTCATCGGCGGGAGTGACCTGGAACACGTCGGCTGAGGGCGCCGCGCTGCGCGATGCGTTGGCGGACCGCAAAGTCGAGAACGTCATGCTGGTCTCGTCCTTTATGGCCGCCGCCGCCCTGGCGCACGCTGTGGGCAACGCCACCGGCTATACCCAGACGGCGCTGCTTTTCGTCGAGCCTGACGCCGCGACGTTGGCTGTCGTGAATACCGCCGACGGCTCCATCGACGATGTGCATCGCATGGCGCTGCCGCAGGACGACGACGAGGCCGTGGCGGCGCTGGCGCAGATGCTTTCGACGATCGAGGCACTGGAAACGCAGCCCGACGGTGTTTTCGTCGTCGGATCGGGTGTGGACATCCCGATGATCAAGCCGGCGCTGGACGCGGCGACCTCGCTTTCAGTGACTACTCCTGAAGAGCCGGAATTGGCACTGGCCAGGGGAGCGGCGCTGGCATCGGCGAATGCGCCGTTGTTCGCGTCGTCCACCGCTGCACTGGCCTACGCGCTGGATCCGGGCACTGGCGAAGTCGACCCTTACGCGGTGAACAGCGGCTTCCTCGAAATCCCCGCGGCCCTCGCAGACCCCCAGGCGGGCGAGCAGCAGTTGGCCTACAGCGCCCTGATGCCGGCATCGGGCGCCTACACCGCCGCCGCCGCCGACGACAATGGCGGCTACGGCCAGGTCGATGACGACGAAGACTTCACCACCGGCATGTTCCCGGACTTCGGTGTCGAACCAGTTGGGCAGCGCTCCCGCCAGCCGTTCTTGACGGCGATCAGCGTCATGACGATCTTCGTTGTCGGTGTGGTGGCGTTGGTGCTTTCGCTGGCCGTGGTCATTCGTCCGCACGTCGCCCAGCGACCGAGCCTGAGCCAGAACCTGGTGGCTCCGCCCAAACAGGCACCCTCGGCGCCGCAAGCTCAGGTGCCCGCACCGCCGACTCCAGCGCCGGCACCTGCGCAGGTTCCCGCCGCGGCTCCGCTGCGGCCGCCCGCCCCGGTACGCGCGGCTGCACCAGCTCCTGCTCCCGCGCCGGCGCTGGTGCCGGCCCCCGCGCCGGTGTTCATCCCGCCTGTCGCACCGTTGCCCGTCGTCCCTCAGATCATCCCGCAGATTCCGCCACTCCTGCCCGCGCCGGGTCCCGCGATGGGGCCGCGGGGCGGCGGTGGCTGGGGCCACGGCGGCCCAGGCATCGGCATCCCGCACGGCGGCTTCGGTGGCGGTCATGGTGGTTTCGGCGGCGGTCACGGGCACCGGTAACCAACGAGCACGCGGGTAGAGTCGAAACACGGGCCTTGCGTGTATTTGGGCTGATTTCCGGCCACCCGTAATAAGCGATCCAGCGAATTTGTTTGGAGGAGCAGTGGACACCGTGCTCGGCGTGTCGATGGCGCCCACAGCGGTCCGCATGGTGCTGGTTGAAGGTGAGAACGCCGATGGCGTCACCATCGACGAAGACGGCTTCGACGTTGCCGACGGTCAAGGATCAGCAAATGCCGGCGGACCAGGCCAGGTGATCTCCGCAATCTTGGGCACCCAGGAAGGCGCCGCGGCCAGTGGCTACCAACTGCGGTCGACCGGCGTGACTTGGACCGACCCTGTCGACGCCGCCGCGCTGCGTGACGCCCTGGCCGATCACAAGGTCGAGAACGTCATGCTGGTGTCGGCCTTTCTGGCCGCCGCGGCACTGGCGCAGGAGGTCGGGAACGCGACCGGCTATGGGCACACGGGGCTGCTGTTCGTCGAGCCCGGCACCGCGACGCTGGCTGTGGTCGACACCGCCGACGGTTCGATCACCGAGGTGCACCGGCAAGAACTCCGAGGCGCCGATCCCTCGGCCGAACTGGCGGCGATGGCCGCCGGTGCGGAGTCGTTGCAGACGCCTCCCGACGGGCTGTTCGTGGTCGGCTCCGGCGTGGACATTGCGTCGCTCAAGCCGGTGTTGGAGACGGCGACCGCCCTTACGGTGAACGCGCCCGAGGAGCCGGAGACGGCGCTGGCCCGCGGCGCGGCGCTGGCCTCGGCAAACGCGCCGTTGTTCTCAGCTTCCACCGCGGCACTGGCCTATGCCCAGGACCCCGGTACCGGTGTGGTCAACCCCGGTGTTGTCGTCCCGGTGGCTCCGGTGGCTGCCGGTGGTGAGGAAGCGCTCGCCTATAGTGCCGTCGCTGACGATGACGCCAACGCCAACGCCTACACCGGGGCCGCCGGGGCGGACGTCGAAGCCGGCGCCTATCCAGACTTCAGCGCCGAACAACCCGTACCGGAGCGGCGACAGTTGTGGATGGTCGCCAGCGCGGCGGCCGCAATCCTGGTGGTCGGCGCTGTCGCTCTGGTGATCGCGCTGGCCCTCAGTATTCGGCCCAATGCGGGCACCCGGCCTGAGCCCGGCCACAACATGGTCGCTCCCACCAATCCCGCACCGGCGCCGAATGCTCCACCGCCTGCGAGTCCGGCTCCCGCATCGGCTCCGGCCCCCGCGTCGGCTCCGGCTCCCGCACAGGAGGCTCCGGTACAGGAGGCTCCGGCCCCCGAGGCTCCGGCACCAGCGCCAGCGGCTCCGGCACCGGCCCCCGAGGCGCCGGCGGCCCCAGCGCCGGAAGTTCCTGCAGCTCCGGTGCCGGCCGCTCCCATTCCCGCAGTGCCGGCTCCCGTTGCTCCGATCCCGGTACCCATCCCTATCCCGCGAGGCGGTGACCCCGGCGGCGGCATTCCCGGCATCCCCGGTGGCGGTGACGGCCACGGCGGCGGTGACGACCACGGCGGCGGCCACGGTGGCGGCCATGGTGGCGGAATCCCGGGAATTCCGGGTATCCCAGGGTTGTAGCTGCGCGCTGCGCAACGACCCGGCGGGTGTCGTGACGACCAGGGGCATGGAGTCTGAGCGGCACCGCGCTTCAGCGAACGAGCTGGCGAATGACGCGGGAGGGGAAAGTGGAAACCGTACTTGGTGTCTCGATGGCACCGAAGACAGTTCACATGGTGCTGGTCGAAGGCGAGAACGGCGACGGGGTGACCGTTGACGAGGACGGCTTCGAATTCACCGGTAACGACGACCATTCGCCGACGAGCGGACCGAACCAGGTGATATCGGCCATCTTGGGTACGCGCGAAGGCGCGGCCGAAAGCGGTTACGAATTGCTGTCGACCGGTGTGACCTGGACCGACCCGGTCGAGGCGGCAGCCCTGCGCGACGCACTCGCCGAGCACAAGGTCGAGAACGTCATGTTGGTGTCGGCGTTTCTGGCTGCGGCCGCGCTGGCCCAACAGGTCGGCAACGCAACCGGGTACGACCAGACCGCTCTGCTGTTCGTCGAACCGGAGACTGCGACGCTGGCCGTGGTCGATTCCGCTGACGGTTCCATCACCGAGGTGCAGCGGCAGCCTCTGCACAGCGATGACCGCGTCGCCGAGTTGGCGGCTATGGCGTCGGATGCCGAGACGCTCACCAACCGCCCGGATGGCCTGTTCGTGGTCGGCTCCGATGTTGACATCGCCCCGATCAAGCCGGCATTGGAGGCTGCGACCTCACTGGTGGTGAGCGCGCCGGAGGAACCGCAGACCGCCTTGGCCCGAGGGGCGGCGTTGGCCGCTGCCAATGCACCGTTGTTCTCCTCGTCCACCGCTGCACTGGCCTACGCGAAAGATCCCGGCACCGGTGCCATCGATCCCTACGCGGTTGCGCCCGGTTATTTCGACGTTGCTGCCGACCCGGCCGGCGCGGAGCCACTGGCCTACAGCGCCGTTCCGGACGAGGAGGACGACGACGCCTTCACCGCGTTCGCCCAGGAGCCGGACACCGACACCGGATATACCTACGTCGGCGTTGGTCGAAATCGGAGCGAACGCAGGACGCTCGCGCTGGTCAGCAGCGCGGCGGCCGCAATTCTGGTGGTCGGAGCGGCAGCGGTTGCCATCGCGATGGCGCTCGGTGTCCGGCCGACGACCGGGGTGCAGTCGAATCCTGGCCAGCATATGGTCACACCCCAGCAGGCGCCTGCTCCAGCTCCGGCTGCTCCGGCACCGCCGGCAGCCGCACCCGCCCCTATCCCGGAAGCCCCTGCTCCGGCACCGGCACCGGTTCCCGAAGCTCCGGCCCCAGCCTCGGTGGCGCCGGCTCCCGTGCCCGAAGCGCCGGCTCCGGCCCCGGTGGCGCCGGCTCCCGTGCCCGAAGCGCCGGCCCCGGCCCCGGTGGCGCCGGCTCCCGTGCAGGAAGCGCCGGCTCCGGCACCCGTGCCGGTAGCGCCGGCTCCGGCACCCGTGCCGGTAGCGCCGGCCCCAGTGGTGCCGGCCCCCGTCGCTCCTATTCCGATACCGATCATCGTCCCCGCGCCGGTCGCCCCCCAACGGCCAGGGATCTTCGGTCCGCCGGTGCAAGGTCCAGAGCGCCAACCCTGGGGCGGTGAGCACGGCAACGGTGGCTGGGGTAATGGTGGTGGCCTCCCAGGTGGCGGCGGCCGCGGCGGATTCGGCCACCCGGGCCGCGGCTTCTGACGCCGCAGCACAACTGTCACCCGGCGTTTGCTTGCCGCTCAACGCCCCGATGCGGTTAGCTCATCCCGGCCGCCTACATAGGGCTTATGCGGTGCACCGTCTTCGGCACGGGCTACCTGGGCGCTACCCATGCCGCCGGGATGGCGGAACTGGGGCATGAGGTTGTCGGAGTCGACATCGATCCCGGTAAGGTCAACAAACTCAACAGCGGTGACGCCCCGTTCTATGAGCCCGGCCTGCCGAAGATGCTGGCCGACAACGTCGCTGCCGGTCGCCTCAAATTCACCACCGATTACGGACTGGCCGCCGACTTCGCCGACGTGCACTTCCTCGGAGTCGGCACCCCGCAGAAAAAGGGTGACTACGGTGCCGACTTGCGGCACGTCCACGCCGTCATCGACGAACTGGTCCCGCGGCTGCGTCGAGCGTCAGTGATCGTCGGCAAGTCGACAGTGCCGGTGGGAACCGCCGCCGATCTCGGCGCGCGGGCCGCCGGCCTCGCACCCGACGGAGTCGACGTCGAAGTTGCCTGGAATCCGGAGTTTCTCCGCGAAGGCTTCGCGGTGCACGACACTCTGCACCCGGATCGCATAGTGCTTGGCGTGCAATCGGATTCACGGCGCGCCGAGCCGGCCATCCGGGAGCTGTACCGGCCGCTGCTGGCGGCGGGTGTGCCGTTCTTGATGACCGACCTGCCGACCGCCGAGCTGGTCAAGGTCTCCGCCAACGCCTTTCTGGCGACCAAGATTTCCTTCATCAACGCGATTTCGGAGGTCTGTGAGGCGGCCGGCGCCGACGTCACCGTGCTGGCTGACGCCTTGGGCTCCGATCCGCGGATCGGGCGCCAGTGCCTCAACGCGGGACTGGGTTTCGGCGGCGGCTGCCTGCCGAAAGATATCCGCGCATTCATGGCGCGCGCCGGTGAACTCGGAGCCGACCAGGCGCTGACCTTCCTGCGCGAAGTCGACAACGTCAACATGCGCCGCCGCACCCGCATGGTCGAGCTGGCCACCCGTGCCTGCGGCGGATCGCTGCTGGGGGCCAACATCGCCGTGCTGGGCGCCGCATTCAAGCCCGAATCCGACGATGTGCGCGACTCGCCGGCGCTAAACGTTGCCGGTCAGCTGCAGCTCAATGGCGCCGCGGTCAACGTCTACGACCCGAAAGCTTTGGAAAACGCTCGAAAGGTGTTTCCGACCCTGAGCTATTCGGTGTCGGTGGCCGAGGCCTGCGATCGCGCCGACGCGGTGCTGGTGCTCACCGAGTGGCGGGAATTCGTCGACCTCGATCCCGACGAGCTGGCCGACGGGGTGCGAGCCAAGGTTCTCGTCGACGGCCGTAACTGCCTGGACGTCGCCCGCTGGCAGCGCGCCGGTTGGCGGGTGTTGTGCCTGGGCCGCCACGTAGCCTGACCGCCCGGACTTGCTCGACAGGAAGCCCTTCTGGCAAGGGCGCACACGGTACCTTGCTGAGCATGACCACATCGGAGATCGCCACCGTCCTGGCGTGGCATGACGCCTTGAACGGGTCTGACCTTGACACGCTGGTGGCGTTGTCCAGTGACGACATCGACTTCGGCGACGCCCACGGCGCCGGGCAGGGCCACGAGGCGCTGTGCAAATGGGCGGCGGCGATCACCACGACCGCCCAGGTGGGCCGGATGTATGTTCACCACGGTGTCGTGGTCGTCGAACAAAAACTCAGCGGCCGCGACACCTCGGACGTGGATAGCACAGTCGCGTCGGCATTCCGGGTGGTTCATGACCACGTCACCTCGGTTTTCCGGCATGACGACCTGGCGTCGGCGCTGACGGCGACCGAGCTTACCGAGGACGACCTGGTCGAGTGAGGAGCAGCTGATGCGGGGGATCATCCTGGCCGGCGGCTCCGGCACCCGGCTGTATCCGATCACCATGGGCGTCAGCAAGCAGCTGCTGCCCGTCTACGACAAGCCGCTGATCTACTACCCGTTGTCGACTCTGATGATGGCCGGCATCCGCGACATCCAAGTGATCACCACCGCGCATGACCTGGCCGGTTTCCAGCGGCTCCTTGCCGACGGTTCAGCGTTCGGGATCGACATCAGCTACGCGCTCCAGGACCAGCCCGAGGGCCTGGCGCAGGCGTTCGTCATCGGCGCCGACCACATCGGGACGGATTCGGTGGCTCTGGCGTTGGGCGACAACATGTTCTTCGGTCCTGGACTGGGCACCAGCCTCAGCCGCTTCCAATCGGTGCGCGGGGGCGTCATCTTCGCCTACTGGGTCGCCAATCCCTCGGCCTACGGTGTCGTCGAATTCGCCGCCGACGGGACGGCGCTGTCGATCGAGGAGAAGCCGGCCACGCCGAAGTCGCACTACGCGGTCCCGGGTTTGTATTTCTACGACAACGACGTCATCGAAATCGCCCGCGGCTTGACGAAGTCCGCGCGCGGTGAGTACGAAATCACCGACATCAACCGAACCTATCTGAACCAGGGCCGGCTGCTCGTCGAGGTACTCGCCCGCGGCACCGCGTGGCTGGACACCGGAACGTTCGACTCGCTGCTCGACGCCAGCGACTATGTGCGCACCCTCGAGCGTCGGCAAGGCCTGAAGATCAGCGTGCCCGAGGAATTGGCGTGGCGGATGGGGTTCATCGACGATGATCAACTGGCGCGTCGCGCACGCAGCGTGTTGAAGTCTGGCTACGGCGGCTACCTGCTGCAACTGCTGGAACAACGCTGACCGTGACCTGCGTTTCCTGAGATTTTGCGGGCCTCGGGGCCCAGCTGCGATCGAAATAAAAAACTTTCGTTTGAAGAAGCGCCCGGCTGGTAATTTCGTGCGGCATGATCGCACGTCACATCGCTCGTTTCATTGGACCTGCCGTCGTCGCAGCGTGGGGGGTCAGCGGTTCCGCACTTCCGGGTTCCGCTGCCGCACCCGCCGCCGCCCAGCCGTGCCCGGACGTGCAGGTATTGTTTGCTCGCGGTACCGGTGAGGCTCCCGGGCCTGGTCCGACCGGGCAGGCGTTCATCGACGATTTGCGCTCGCGGGTGAGCGGAAAATCTGTGGACGTCTACTCAGTCGATTACCCTGCCAGCGACGAGTGGTCCACCGGAATAGACGGCGTCCGAGACGCGGGCGCTCATGTCGTTTCGGAGGCGAGCACCTGCCCCCAGACCAAGATGGTGCTCAGTGGTTACTCCCAGGGCGCGGCGGTGATGGGCTTCGTCACCTCTGCTGCAGTCCCGGACGGGGTCGATCCGGCAACCGTGCCGAAGCCGTTGACACCCGACGTCGCTGACCACGTCGCCGCGGTGGTGCTCTTCGGAACGCCCAACGTCCGGACGATGAACTTCCTCGGTCAGCCACCGGTCGTCATCGGCCCACTGTTTGCCGCCAAAACCATCAAGGTGTGCGTTCCCGAGGACCCGGTCTGCTCTGACGGGCTGAACTTCGCCGCACACGACACCTACGCAAGCGATACGACCATGGTCGACCAGGGAGCCGCCTTCGCCGCCGGTCGCCTTGGTGGGAACGCCGCGGCGCCGGCCCCGCTCCCGGCGCCAGCCCCGCTCCCGCCTACACCCGAGGACTTCAGCGGCTGAGCTGGCCGCTTCCGGCGCCGGATAACAGTTCCTTAACGGCTGGCAGACATGGTGCGTACCAGGTGACGCCCGGGCTACAACGCGGAATACGCTTGTCGCATCGAGACGTCATCGACACCTGATCCGCCGTCTGTTCCCGGTGTGGCCTTAATGGTCGCGCTGGTGATCGCCGTCGTCGCGATCGCCGGAGTGACTGTCTTCTACCGGGAACACGATCGCGTGGTTCCACGAGGAACTACCCGGGAGGCGCGCGCTACGGCGTCCGCGGACGACCCGCCTCCGGTGGATCAAGACGGTCGGCTCTTCTTGTTGCTCACCGAAGAAGGGCTGGGAACATCGGGCGGTCGGGAGATCACGATCAACGAGGCGCATCACGTCTGCGATCGCTTCAGCGGCGGCGAAAGTGAACAGCAAATCGTTCAAGACATCATGGCGGGGTCACCGGGAATGTCGGCGCAGACCGCGGCCGCCTTCGCCGATGTCGCCATCAGCGTGTACTGCCCACAGGAATAGTCACTCGACCGCGCAGACAAGGGTTTTCGGCATGCCTGAGGCGGTTCACTGCCGATAGCTGGCGAGGAAGTTGCCCAGCCGCTCGATCGCCCGCGACAGGTCACGCGCCCACGGCAGTGTGACGATGCGCAGGTGATCCGGTGCGGGCCAATTAAATCCGGTGCCCTGAGTGACCAGAATCTTCTCCGAGAGCAGCAGGTCCAGCACGAGTTGCTCGTCGTCTTCGATGTCGTACACCTCAGGATCAAGCCGGGGGAACGTGTAGAGCGCGCCGGCCGGTTTGACACAGGAGACGCCGGGAATCTGATTCAGCTTGGTCCAGGCCACATCGCGCTGTTCGAGCAGACGACCGCCCGGCAGCACCAGGTCCTCGATGCTCTGATGCCCGCCCAGCGCCACTTGAATCGCGTGCTGGGCAGGCACATTCGGGCACAAACGCATGTTAGCCAGCAGGCTGATGCCCTCGATGAAACTGCCGGCGTGGTCCTGGGGACCGGTGATCGCCAGCCAGCCGGCCCGATACCCGGCGACGCGGTAGGCCTTCGACAGACCATTGAACGTCAGACACAACAGATCCGGCGCCACCGACGCCATGCTGATGTGCTTGGCATCGTCGTAGAGGATCTTGTCGTAGATCTCGTCCGCGAGCAGCAACAGCTGGTGCTTGCGTGCCAGATCCGCCATTTGCGTGAGGATTTCGCGGGTGTAGACGGCACCGGTCGGGTTGTTGGGATTGATCACCACCAACGCCTTGGTGCGCTCGGTGATCTTGGACTCCATGTCTTCGATGTCGGGTTGCCAGCCTGACGTCTCGTCGCACAGATAGTGCACCGGAGTGCCCCCGGCCAGCGATGTCGACGCCGTCCACAGCGGGTAGTCCGGTGCCGGGATCAGCACCTGATCACCGTTGTCCAGCAGGGCTTGCAGCGTCAGCGTAATCAGCTCGGAGACGCCGTTACCGAGATAGACGTCGTCGACGTCGAATCGGGGGAAGTCGTCGACCAGTTCGTACCGGGTGACCACAGCTCGTCGCGCCGATAGTATGCCTTGGGAATCGGAGTAGCCCTGCGCATGCGGCAGCGCCTGAATCATGTCGCGCATGATGACGTCCGGGGCTTCGAAGCCGAACGGCGCCGGGTTGCCGATGTTGAGCTTGAGGATGCGGTGGCCTTCGGCCTCCAGCCGTGCGGCTTGTGCGTGCACCGGACCGCGAATTTCATACAGCACATCCTGAAGCTTGGACGACTGTGCGATGGTGCGCTGCCGCTGGTGGTGAGCGGTGGTGTGCCAGGGCAGCTGTTGAGCGGTCACGTCAACCATGGTGCCACGGCTGTCCACTGAAATATGTGGTCACGGCGTCACCGCTTGCCTGGCGGGCGCGCACCCCGCGCGATGCCCAGGCCTTTGGCCGGCGGATTTGGCGCAGATGTGGGCGCCTGGTCGCCGTCCGTTTCCTCGGTAGTTGTCGCCATGGTCTCCGGCTCGGGTGTTGTTTCGACCGGCGCGGGTTGCGCAGGGGCGGCTGCTTTTCCAGCTGCCTTCTTCGCGCCGGGCCGTTTCGCCCCGGCGGCAATGCCGAGGCCTTTTACAGGTGCTTGGGGTGTTGCCGCCGCCGGCTTCGCTTCTGGCGCATCGACTTTCGCTTCGGCCTTCTGCTCGGGCACGGATTGCGTTGCAGCAGTGGCTGACTGCGCCGGCGCCGCGGTTTTCTTGGCCCCGGGCCGTTTGGCGCCCGCCGCGATGCCCAGCCCTTTGGCGGGCGGCGCGGCGGCCTTCGTTTCTTCGGTGGCAGGAGCCGACGCCGACGGCGCCGGGGCTGCAGCTTTTTTGGCGCCGGGCCGTTTGGCACCGCCGGCGATGCCCAGACCGGTCACGGCCTTGGCCTTCTCCGGTGCGGCTGCCGCGGGTTCTGGTGTCGCGACGGGCTCAGCGGGCGCGGGCGCAGTCGGTGCTGCCTCGGCCGTGGGCGCAGTCTTCGGGGCCGTCTTGGCGGCCTGCTGGGCAGCCGCGCCCTTGGCCGGCAACGTGATGGTGCTGCGGTCGATCGAATCCAGCAGCACATTGGCAACGTCGCGAACGTCGACGTCCTCCCGGCCGGCGGCCTCCGCGCGGTCGTTGACACCGTCGCCGACCATCACCCGGCAGAACGGGCAGGCGGTGGCCACGGTGCTGGCGCCGGTGGCCAGCGCCTCGTCGACGCGGGTGTGGTTGATCCGCTTGCCGATGTGTTCTTCCATCCACATCCGCGCGCCGCCGGCGCCGCAGCAGAAGCTGAGGTTGGCATGCCGCGGCATCTCGGTCAGCGTCGCACCCGAGGCTCCGATCAACTCGCGCGGCGCCTCGTACACCTTGTTGTGCCGACCCAGGTAGCACGGGTCGTGGTAGGTGATCGCCCGCCCATTACCGGTGCCGTTGCCATCGCCTCCGCGGCCATCGACCGGCTTCACCGGCACCAGCTTCTTGTCCCGCACCAGCCGGTTGAGCAGCTGGGTGTGGTGCATAACGGTGTAATTGCTGCCCAGCTGCTTGTACTCGCGGCCCAGGGTGTTGAAGCAGTGTGGGCAGTGCGTGACGATCTTGCGGTCGACGGTCTCCACACCCTCGAACACCCCGTCCAGGGTCGCGACAGCCTGCTGGGCCAGCTGCTGGAACAGGAACTCGTTGCCCGACCGGCGCGCGGAGTCGCCGTTGCAGGTCTCACCTTCGCCCAGCACCAGGAACTTCACGCCCGCGATCGAGAGCAGCTCGGCCACCGCCTTGGTGGTCCGTTTGGCCCGATCGTCGTAGGCGCCGGCGCAACCGACCCAGTAGAGGTACTCAAAACCGTCGAAGCTCTCGACGTCTTGCCCATACACCGGGACGTCGAAGTCGACCTCGTCGATCCAATTCGTCCGGTCTGAGGCGTTCTGGCCCCACGGGTTGCCCTTGTTCTCCAGGTTTTTGAACAGACCGGACAGCTCGGATGGGAACTCCGACTCCATCATCACCTGGTAGCGGCGCATATCAACGATGTGGTCGACGTGCTCGATGTCGACCGGGCATTGCTCCACGCAGGCCCCGCATGTCACGCACGACCACAGCACGTCGGGGTCGATTACACCGCCCTGCTCGGCGGTGCCGACCAGCGGACGGGTCGCCTGCTCAGGGCCGGAGCCCAGCACCCGGCCAAAGCCGGATTCCGGGACGTGGTGCTCTTCGTAGTGCTCGTCGCGCTGCAGCTTTTCGCCGAGCCCACCCTCGGGTGTGTTCTGGAGCGGGCTTTCCTTTTCGTGCAGGATGTAGGGCGCCTTGGCCATCCAGTGGTCGCGCAGGTCCATGATGACGAGCTTGGGCGAGAGCGGCTTACCGGTGTTCCACGCCGGACACTGCGACTGACAGCGTCCGCACTCGGTGCAGGTGGCGAAGTCCAGCATCGCCTTCCAGCTGAAGTCCTCGATCTTGCCGCGGCCGAACTCGGCGTCGTCCGGCGGGTTCTCGAAGTCGACCGGCTTGCCGTCGGCTTCGATCGGCAGCAGCGGACCCAGCGCGTCGGGCAGCCGTTTGAAGATGACGTTGATCGGCGCCGAGAAAATATGCAGGTGCTTGGAGTGCAGCACGATGAGAAGGAAGGCCAGCATGACCGCGATGTGCAGCAGCAGGGAGATTGTCTCGATGACCTCGTTGGCCGAGCCGCCGAGCGGGTGCAGGGCGGCCGCGGACAGATGTGACAGGAAGGCGGCCTTGCCGTAGGGCAGCGTGCCGTTGTTCACCGCTGATCCGCGGACCAGCACATAGGTCCAGATGACGTTGAAGATCATGAACAGGATCAGCCAGGCGCCGCCGGTGTGCGACCCGTAGAACCGTGACGCACGCCCGATCTCGGCGGGCCTGCGTGTCAGACGGATGATGGCGAAGGTCGTGATGCCCAGGAAGACGGCGGTGGCGAAGAAGTCCTGCAGGCAACCCAGTGCGTTCCAGCGGCCGATGACCGGGATGTGGAAGTTGCGCTGGAACAGCAGCCCGTAAGCCTCGATGTACACCGTGAGCAGGATGAAAAAGCCCCACATCGTGAAGAAGTGCGCCAGTCCGGGAATCGACCACTTCAATAGTCGGCGCTGGCCGGCGACCTCGGCGATCTCAGCCCAGACGCGCTGGGCCGGGTCGTCGGTGTGCCCGGGGGCCGGCTTGCCGGCTCGGACCAGCTTGAACAGCCAGGCGACCCGGCGGGCGGCCAACAAGCCCACGACGGCAGTCATGCCGAGGCCGACGACAAGTCTGATCAGCATCTGGGTGTGCACGGAGCATCTCCACTTCTAGTTACTAAGCGGTAACTAAGCCGATGTTACTAGCCGGTAACTGCACTGCGGTGCCAGCTGAATTTCCTGTTAGGCGTGCTCATAGTGACATCTCGCTGAGCACTGCGGCGACACAGGCTGCCCTAACTTTGCTGGCCACAACACCAGCTCACCGGGTCGAGCGCCGCGGGGCTACGGAGGAGAGCTGGGGCGGCGGTCAGTGGGCAAATCCTGCCACCAGTGGTGGCGCGGACTGCTCTGGGTGGGTGGCGGTGTACCGGCTCCGGGCGCTGTGCCGGTAGGCGCGAGAGTGGTCGTGGCTGTGGTAGTCGAAGTTGATGTGGGACTCGACGTGGTGGTCGACGATTTGGTCGTGGTGGAGGTGCTGGTCCTCGGCGTCGTAGCCGGGCCGGGCTTGCCGCCGCCACTTCGGGCCAGTTCCATCAGGCCGTAGACGATCACCGCGATCAGAACGATGACCAGGACGCCCCATATAGCCAGCACCCACCAGCGGAGAAACCACGGCTGAGGTTGCCCACCCGCGTCCGCGCCGGTGTCGGCGTCGTCGCCGGCAGGGGGTTTGCCCGCCACGGCGCGATCGTATCTCGGCTTCGCCGGGCAGGGGCCGTGTTATCGAAGCCCTGGCGGGACTGTGATGACCGTCGGTATACCCGGCACCGAGATCGTCGGCGGCAACTCGGGTAGGTGTGGTCGGCGGTGCGTGTGCGTCGGCGCCGGCGGTCCGGCAGGCGGCGGGGCCGCGGGCGGCGCGGGAGCCTCCGAAGGCGCACTGCTTGGCGGTGGTTCGGTCGTGGTGGTGGGAGTGGTGGATGTCGTGGTGGGGGCGGGTGTCGTGCTCGTGGTGGTCGTCGGTGTGGTGGTGGTCAGGTGAGTGGGCGACTGTCCGCCGCCGCCACGGCCGGCCAATTCGACGAGGCCGTAGATGATCAGCGCGATCAGGATCGCCACCAACAGCCCCCAGGCGATCAACACCGCTGGCTTGCGGTACCACGGAGTCGGCGCAAATTCCGGCTCAGGTGCGTCGAACTGCGGATAGGCACCGGTCTCAGCTGGTGCATCAAGTTGATCGGGCGGACCGTAGCCGTCCGCATCCAGGCCGACACGCCGAGTCGGCTGGTTGTTGAAATCGCCCGGAGGGCCATAGCCTGCCACGGCCTGAATCGTACTGATTTCGACGCCGATAGTGCTTTCTCGTCAAGTCGCATGCCCGCTGTTTCGTCAACGCGAGCCGTCGCCGGAATGGTGGTGATGATGATGGCGGTCTTCGGTGGTCGTCGTAGTCACACTGGTGGGTGACGAAGTGCTGCTCGGCGGGGCAGTCGTGCCGGCTGTCGTCGACGGCGTCGTAGTCACAGTCGTTGACGAGGTGGTGGGCGGCGGTGTGGTCTTGGCCGGCGTGCCGCCGCCGGCGACCAGCACCTTGACGAGCACGAACAGCAGCACAGCTGCCACCAGGGCCGCGACGAGAAGCGGCACTCGCTTGCGGTACCACGGAATCGGCGCGCGTTGCGGCTTGCGGCCGGGCTCACCGAAGTCGAAGCTTCCGGTGGGATCTTCGCTCGGGTCGCCGGGAGGTCCGTAACGCGTCACGGCACAGATGGTACGGACAGCGCGACAGACCGCTGCTAGTGAACTTGGCCGACCACCTCGGCGAAGAGGTCCAGCTGCTCCAAGTCGGACATGTCGAGCAGTTGCAGGTACACCCGCTGTACGCCGGCTTCGGCAACGGGTCCCAGCCGGTCGACGATCTCAGTGGGCGTGCCCACCAGCGGAGAGTTGCCCCGCAGTTCGTCGAGCTCCCGGCCGATTGCGGCGGCCCGCCGGCCCAGTTGCGCGTCGTCGCGCCCGGCGCAGACCACGAAGGCCGCCGAGTACGTCATCGAATCTGCCGATCGGCCCTCCGCCTCGACCGCCGCGCGGACCCGCTGGAACTGCGTCGAGATGGCCGCGACCGGTGCGAACGGCACGTTGAACTCGGCGGCAAACGTGGCGGCCAGCCGCGGCGTGCGGTTGGCGCCGAACCCGCCGATGATGATCGGTGGATAGGGGTTCTGCACCGGTTTGGGCAGCGCTGGTGAGTCGTTGATCGCATAATACGTCCCGGCGTGGTCGAAAGTCTCCCCGATCGGCGTCGTCCACAGGCCGGTGATGATCTCCAGTTGTTCACCAAGCCGGTCGAATCGTTCGCGCTGCGGCGGAAAGGGGATGCCGTAGGCGGCGTGTTCTCGCTCGAACCAGCCGGCGCCGAGGCCGAATTCGACTCGGCCGTCACTCATCGCGTCGACTTGGGCGACCGACACCGCCAGCGGACCGGGGTGCCGGAAAGTCGCCGACGTGACCAAGGTGCCAAGCCGGATCGACGAAGTCTCCCGCGCGATACCGCCCAGCGTGACCCACGAGTCGGTGGGACCGGGCATCCCGTCGCCGCTCATCGCCACGTAGTGGTCGGAACGAAAGAATGCCGAGTAGCCCAACGCTTCCGCGGTCTGGGCGACCGCGAGCTGATCGGCGTAGCTGGCGCCTTGCTGGGGTTCGACGAATACCCGGAAGTCCACGAGCCTCAGCCTAGGGGCGGCCCGATATCTCAGCGCTCAGAAGGTGTGCACGTTGTCGATGCTGACGTACATGCCGTGGCCGGTGCGGTCGTTGGTGAACCGGGTGCCGCTGACATCGGCCGCGATCGTCCAGCCCTGCGCCTGGTAGGTGCGGTAGTCGATGGTGACGGTGGGAATTGCGCCGAGATTGCCCAGTATCCACTGGACCGCACCATCGGCGGTGATGTTGACGCCGTTGGCGTGCTCGCCCTCGGTCATCGGTGAGTTTGTGAACGGCGCCTCGCAACCGACACTGCCCGAGGCGATCTGGCAGCGGGTCTTGCCGGACTTCGTCTCGATGAACACGTAGCCGTTGTCATTCGGCGGCAGCGGGATGGCACCGGCCGGTGTTTGGGGGGCCGACGTCGGCGCCGGCGTCGGTTGCGTCGGTTGCGGTGGCGGGATCGGTCGAGCGGTCGGGAAGGACGGCTCGGTGGGTCCGGCGCCCGGCTCGGCAGTCGGCCTGCCGTCGACGGCTGAACTGCATGCCGCGATCAACGTCGCGCATGCCACCAGCCAGCCCGCGAAGGCAAAATTCGGCTGCACCCCTCGCCCACACCGCACGTCTGTCTCCAATGCCTTACCGTCTGGTCAAGCCTACGCAAGATGTGACGGAAGTGACCTCAGTGACGCGCGTGTTTCCACGCGCGAGACCGGTCGGACACTGGTGTGTGGCGAACGCCCCGTTTGTCGGCCGGAGCCCACGGGAACTTTTGGGCAGTGACGGTCATCGGAATACAGGCCCGACGCCGACAATTGGCGTCCCGCGGCCGACCCCGCAGTTTGGCCGGTTACCTATTGGTGCCCAGGCCAAAAGATCTGGCCAAAGGCTGGCTTGTCGTCTTCACCTATGCGCTGGGTATGCTCAGCACCCGCGAGTTGCAGCCGGTGCTGATTCTTCGGGCGCTGCTGGTCGCGGGCGTGGTCGAACTGTTGGTGTATCAGGCCCGGTATCAATGGAACGACGTGCGCGGATTTGTCGCCGACCAGCGTCATCCCTCGAGCAGCGGGCGGGGCCGGCTGCCAGGCCCGCTTTCCCGGGCCCGTGCGCACGTTTCGGCCAGCTGCGCCGTCGCAGCGCTGCGACTGATGCTTACCGGACTGGTGGTTCTGGTGCTACCGGGCCTGCACCTCGGCGGTCTTCTGGGCTTCGCGGTGGCAGGAGTGTTCGGGGTCGCCATTGCCTACGAGGCGCTCCGGTCAGTGAGCACCGGGCGCAGCGGCGTCATGCCGGCGCCGATCGGCCCGGGTGTCGTGCTGCTGTGGTACACGGTGGGCGCGGGATATGTGGTGCGCGGGGTAGTCGGACTGGCGTTGGCGGTCGATCTGTGGAAACGGCCGACACTGCTGATCGCTGCGGTCGTCACCTTGTGGTGCTACGGCATCGCATTCGTGACGAGCAGATGGGTGGTGGAAGCCACCGCCTTCGCCGCTGTCCGGGGCACGCGGGTGGTGTGGAACGCCCGGGCGGGTCAAGCGCGGGAGCATCTGCTGGCCCTGACGCGGTGGGTGCCCGCGCACATCACCGGTGGCGTGACCGAGATCGCCGACTGGGCTCCGTTGCGGCAGCGAACAGCGCTGACGGCACCGTGGAACCTCGCGACGGTGGTGGCTGGTTCGGCAGCAGCGGTGACGGGCCGGCTGCTGTGCGGCTCCGTGTCCGTTCAGCAGGGCGTCATCGTCGCAACGGTCGGGGCTGCGGCGACGGTGATGGTGGTTCTGGTGTCCCGGCGGCGGCTGCTTATGGCCGGAGCGGTACTGCTGCTGGCGGCCACGTTGACGGTCCTTCATACGCCGCGGCCCGCCCTGGCGATCTTGCCGTGGGTGCTGCTGCTGAGCGCCTACCTGTTCCTCACCACCCGCACCCTCGCGAAATTGAGCGCTCCGAACGTGCTTGCGCCGGTGATCAGCCGACTAACCGTTGCAACGGTGCGAATCATCGTCGGACCGTCCACGTGGAAAGCCATGCGGCATAGCGGCGAACGCCGAGAAGAGGATTGGCCGTGGGTGATTCCGCCGCAGCCCTGGGGTTGACATCCGTCGCCCAGGCCGCAGCCCAGACTGGTGCGCAAGTCGCTATGGCCTGGCTGCGACGGACAGCCAGCCTGGGCGTCGAAGAGAAGAACGGTCCCCGTGATCTGGTCAGCCGCGCCGATCGGGACACCGAAGACGCGATCGTGACCGCAATCCGTCAGGCACGTCCCGATGACGGAGTGCTGGGCGAAGAACGCGGTGCCATAGCCGGTAGCAGTGGTGTGGTGTGGGCGGTCGACCCGATCGACGGCACCACCAACTACCTTTATGGGCGACCCGACTGGGCCGTCAGCGTCGCCGCGCTGCACCAAGACGATCACCGTCTACTTGCGGCGGCGGTGTGCGAGCCGATGCTCGACCGGGTCACAACCGCCTGCTTGGGCGGCGGCACGTGGTCGGACGGGCATCAGGTCCGCATCAGGACCGCCGATTGCCTGGCCTCCGCGCTGATCGAGCTCAACCTGGGCCGCGAAGATCAGCGCGGCAACGCGGGTGCCATGATCGACGCCCTGGCCCCGCGCACCAGGGACGTCCGACGCGGGGGTAGTGCCGCCGTCGCGCTCGCCCAACTGGCCACCGGCCGCGCCGACGCGGTGTGGGCACCAGGGTTGCAACTATGGGACGGCGCTGCGGGAGTTCTGCTCGTTCACGAAGCCGGCGGCATGGTCGGCGACCTCTTCGGGCCCACCCACGGATCCTGGCCTACCAGCGGCGATGTGCTGGCTGCAACTCCCGCGCTGTGGTCGCCGCTGCGCGAGCTGCTTACACCCGTTTACCGTTCCTAGGTTTGCTCGCCTGCTGGGCGGGTACCCGCACGATTCAACGCGTTGAGCAGCAGCGCTCTCTTTTGGCTTTACTACAGCCTACTTTCAAGGGGATTTTTGTGCCGAATGTCGTGCGCTTGCAGCGCAGCGTCGGTGTGCCATTGAACGATGCCACGTTGCAGCTGCATTCGAACCGTGTTGATGTGCCCGGATATGACAGATTCGAACTGAAACGCTCCATCGTGCATATCGGAGTGGGAAACTTCCACCGCGCGCACCAGGCGGTTTACTTTGATGAGCTTGCTGGATCAGGAATTTCGCGACAATGGGGTATCACCGGCGTCAATCTGCGACAGGGCCGCACGAAAGCCCTTCTCGCAGCGCAAAACGGGCTTTACACGGTTGTGCAGCGCGGGCACGGCGAAGATACTGCCCGGGTCGTCGGTTCCATCTGTGCCTGGCATTACGCCGGTGAGGACAGAGCCGCGGTCCTTGCCGCTCTTACCGATGAGCAGACCCGCCTCGTCACCTTGACGATCACCGGCAACGCCTATCGCATCGACGAGCGCACGGACGCGGCCACTGAGCCGCAGCCGTGGAACGACTTCAGCAGCACGTGGGTGTACCTCGCCGAGGCTCTGGACCGACGTCGCCGCGCCGGTATTGCGCCGTTCACCGTATTGTCTTGCGACAACGTGCCCGACAACGGACACGCTGCCCGGAGCGCGCTGGTGTCCATCGCGTCGCTGCGAGACCCTTCGCTCGGCCGCTGGATCAACCGCAACGTCGCCTTTCCGTCAGCCATGGTCGACCGCATCACCCCTGAAACCAAAAGCTTGGACACAGATTTCGTCGAGCATACGTTCGGCATAGTCGACAAGTGGCCGGTGCTCGCCGAGCCTTATCGTCAGTGGATCATCGAGGACGAATTCTGCAACGAACGTCCGCCGCTGGAAGAGGTCGGCGTTGAATTCGTTGCTGACGTCCGGCCGCACAAGCTCGTCAAGACCCGAGTGCTGAATGGTACCCATTCCGCCATTGCCTATCTCGCTACCCTGGCCGGTTATCAGCGCAGCGATGAGGTGATGCGGGATCCCGTGTTCGGGCGATACGTGGAACAACTCATGCGCGACGAGATATCCCCGTTGCTGCCGGCAGTCCCCGGACTCGACATCGATCACTACTGCACCGCGGTGATCGACCGGCTCAGCAATCCCCGCATCAGTGACCCGTTGACACGGCTGGCTCGTCGCGGCTCAGTCAAGATGCCGGCTTATCTTCTCCCCTCGTTGCACGAGGCGATCGCCGCCGGACGACCACACAACCTGTTGATGCTGGCGGTTGCCGGGTGGGCTCGCTACCTGCGCGGCACCGACCTCGACGGCCGAAGCATTGAAATCCACGATCCTCAGCGGGATCTGTTGCGAGCTTCTGCCAAGATCGGCAAGAACAATCCCGACCCGCTGCTGCGGAATCACGACATCTTCGGCGATTTGCGGTCGGTTCCCGGCTTCGTGCACCGCCTGCAGCAGATGATCCAGACTATCGACACCCTCGGCGTTTCGGCTGCACTTCACCGGCACACAACTGATGATCTGCGAAAGCTGGTGGGGCAGTGAGGCAAGAGAGCATCGCGATTTCCCGGCGATTCGATCGCAGTGCGATCACCACCGTGCTGTGCGACGCCGATGGCAACCTGTTCCCCTCCGAGGAGCCGGCATTCACCGCATCGGTGACGGTGACCAATCAGTATTTGGCGAGATACGGCGTGTCGCAGCAATATACAGCGGCGGAGCTACTGCGGGAGACCACCGGTAAGAACTTTCGGACAACTGCGTTCGACCTTGCCGTGCACAGCGGTGTGCCGATTGAACCCATATTGGCACAAGGTCACCCGCATGCCGTCATCGCCAGCCACGCAGATGTTGCTGAAGGTCGTGCGCTGACCGCTGATGAGCTGGACCACTGGGTGCGCCGCGAACGCGACCACGTCACAGCGCATTTGAGCAAAGTGCTACGTCCTGACCCCCGAGTGCAGGAGGCGCTGCACGCATTGGCCGCACGTTATGCACTGGCCGCGGTGAGCTCCAGCGCTTCGGTACGGCTGGACGCGTGCTTTACGGCCACCGGCCTCGATTCACTGATACCGGCCACGATGCGATTCAGCGCCGAGGACTCGTTACCTGTCCCGACGAGCAAACCCAGTCCGGCCGTGTACCAGCTGACCGGTCAGGTTTTAGGTATTGAACCGCCGCAGGGACTGGCGATCGAAGACTCCGTTCCTGGAGTCCTCTCAGCCGTCGCCGCGGGCTTCGTCACCATCGGGAACCTGATGTTCGTCCCGGCCGAGCAACGGCGCCGACGGGCAGTGGAGCTCGTCGACGCCGGGGCGAGCGCCATCACCAATTCCTGGCGAACCGTCTCGGATTATTTACTGAAAAACCACGATTCGTCGCCGACAAGTCTCGTCTCGGCAGCATCCCGGGCGACCTGAGCACGGGTCACCGGTGCCTTAGTCCGATCCGCGATTTTCGTCGACTTGGGTGTCCATCGGCCCATCGTGCGCCGTTGTGGCGATGCCGGGACGGAATTGCCGAAGACGATCAGTCGTCGGGAACTGCCGAGGTGCCGGCGACGGGAGCCTCCGGAATCGTCCCGCTGTCCGCGCCGCTACTGGCGGCGCCGCTGGCAGTGGCCACGACCCGGTGCCGGACCAGGTACCAGCCGCCGACGAGGGCGGGGATACCGGCCACCAGAGCGGTGATGACCCACGGGCCGCGTTCGGCGTCGACCATCATCAGCACCAGCACGGCCAGCAGGAAAACAAGAGTGACATAGCCGCTGTAAGGGGCCAAGGGCATCCGGAACCGCGGACGCTGCATCGTCCCGGCCTTCGCTGTCCGGTAGAGCCGAAGCTGGCAGAACACGATCGTCGCCCACGCCGCGAGGATGCCTAGAGCGGCGATGTTGAGCACGATCTCGAATGCCTGCCCGGGCTTGACCGCGTTGAGCACGACACCGAGCAATCCGATGGCGCTGGTCAGCAGAATCCCGCCATAGGGCACACCGTTCTTCGACATTCGCGCGGTGAACCCCGGCCCACTTCCGTTGACCGCCATCGAGCGCAGGATGCGGCCGGTGGAATACAGTCCGGCGTTCAGGCTGGAGAATGCGGCGGTGAGCACCACAATGTTCATCAGGGTGCCCGCGCCGCCGAAGCCGATCTTGGAGAAGAACGTGACGAATGGGCTCTCGTGTTCCTTAAAGGCGGTATAGGGCAGCAGCAGCGCCAGCAGCGCGACCGATCCGACGTAGAAGACGGCGATCCGGGCCACCACCGAGTTGATCGCTCTCGGCATGATCTTCTCCGGCTCCGCCGTTTCCCCGGCCGCGGTCCCGACCAGTTCGACCGCGGCGTAGGCGAACACCACACCTGAGGTGACGAGCACCAGCGGCAGCAGCCCGGTCGGTAGGAACCCGCCATGGTGCGTCCACAGGCTCGGTCCGGTTCGTTGACCATCCACGTCGAAACGGCCGGCCAGGTAGATGCCTCCGACAACCAGGAAGGTCACCAGCGCCAGCACCTTGATCAGTGCGGCCCAGAACTCGAACTCGCCGAACGCCTTGACCGAGATCATGTTCACGGTCACCACCGCCAGCAGCGCGATCAGCGCGAGCGTCCACTGCGGGATCGCCTGGAACGTCTTCCAATAGTGGAAGTAGCTGGCTATCGCGGTGCTGTCCACGATTCCGGTCATCGCCCAGTTCAGGAAGTACAACCAGCCGGCGGCGAACGCGGCCTTCTCACCGTAGAACTCTCTGGCGTAGGACACGAACGATCCCGACGACGGGCGGTGCAACACCAGCTCGCCGAGTGCCCGCAGGATGAAGAACACGAAAGCACCGCATACCCCGTAGACCAGAAACAGCGCCGGCCCCGCCGATGCCAGCCGTCCGCCGGCACCCAGGAAGAGCCCGGTTCCGATGGCTCCGCCGATCGCGATCATCTGCAGCTGGCGGTTCCCCAGATCATGGTGATAACCGGCATCCTCACGAGTCAGCGAGGTGGCGGCGCCAAGCTCAGGGTCGGGTGTGCTCGGCAGCGGTGGCATAAATTCCTCATGGTCGTGGCTTACGCGACGCGCCGCGGGGCACACCCGAAGGCTGGATGTGAGGCTATAGCACCGCCTCCTCCGAGCGCTGCACAACTGAACCGTCGCAGCTAACCGCTGCTAGATTCAGCGCGGACCTAGGTGAAAGGGGCCGTCATGGCGAACTCCAGCGGACTTCTGTTCAATCCGGATGTCTACGACCCGCAACAGTTCGACCCAGAGACGCGGCGTCAACTTCGGGCGGTGATCGACTGGTTCGAGGCGCGCGGCAAGTCGACATTGCTTCAGGACGATCTGAACGCGGTGTGGGTCTCGGATTTCCTGGAGTTCATCAAACAGGAGCGCATCTTCGCCACGTTCCTCACGCCTTCGGAATTCGGGGACGGAGATCCGAACAAGCGGTGGGACACCTCGCGCAATGCCGCGCTGAGCGAGATCTTCGGTTTCTACGGGTTGGCGTACTGGTACGCCGAGCAGGTCACCATCCTTGGTCTTGGTCCGATCTGGCAGAGCGACAACAGCCAGGCCAAGCAGCGTGCGGCCGCCCAACTCGAGGCCGGCGGGGTGATGGCGTTCGGACTTTCCGAGCGCGAGCACGGCGCGGATATCTACAACACCGACATGGTCCTGACACCCGTGCACGAGCAGGATGTCGTCTTTCGTGCGTCGGGGGACAAGTACTACATCGGCAACGGCAACGTCGCCGGCATGGTCTCGGTGTTCGCCCGCCGTGCCGACGTCGAGGGCCCTGATGGTTACGTCTGGTTCGTCGCCGACAGCGGGCACGAGAGGTACGAACTGATCGGCAACGTCGTACACGGTCAGATGTACGTGAGCAATTTCCGGCTCAGCGATTACCCGGTGCGCGAAGACGACATGCTGTGCGCGGGGCCGGACGCCTTCTCGGCCGCCCTCAACACCGTCAATGTGGGCAAATTCAACCTCTGCACCGCCTCGATCGGAATGTGTGAGCATGCCTTCTACGAGGCGATCACCCACGCCAACAATCGCATCCTGTACGGCAACCCGGTCACCGATTTCCCGCACGTGCGCGCCAGCTTTGTCGATGCCTACGCCCGACTGATCGCGATGAAGCTGTTCAGCGATCGTGCAATCGACTACTTCCGCAGCGCCAGCCGAGACGACCGTCGTTACCTGCTCTTCAATCCTGTCACCAAGTCCAAAGTCACCTCAGAAGGTGAAACGGTGGTGACTCTGCTGCAAGACGTGCTGGCCGCTAAAAGCTTCGAGAAAGACACCTACTTCGCCGAGGTCGCACGGCTGATCGGCTGCCTGCCACGGCTGGAAGGCACCGTGCACGTCAACGTCGCGCAGATCCTGAAGTTCATGCCCAATTACCTGCTCAACCCCGCTGACTACCCCGAGATCGGCACCCGCACCGACTCCGCTGACGACGTGTTCTTCTGGAATCAGGGTCCGGCGCGCGGCGCAGCCAAGATTCAGTTCGCGGACTGGACCGCCGTCTACGAGAAATCGTTGGATCTGCCCAACGTCGCCCGGTTCTACGAGCAAGCCGAGGCGTTGAAGGAATTGCTGGTCACGGCCGCGCCAGATGCCGATCAGCAGCGTGATCTCGACTTCATCCTGATCGTCGGGCACTTGTTCACGCTCATCGTCTACGGCCAACTGATACTGGAGCAAACCAATCTGCTCGACCTGGATCGCGATCTGGTGGATCAGATCTTCGACTTCCAGATCCGCGACTTCTCCGCACACGCCGTCGCTCTGCACGGCAAGCCGAGTTCAACCTCAGCGCAGCAGAAATGGGCGCTGTCGGCGGTGCGCAAGCCGGTCACGGACTCGGACCGCTTCGCCCGGGTCTGGGCGCAAGTGCGGGCCTACGACAGCGCCTACGCGATGCGCCCGTAGGCACAACGCCCTCCCGGGGAACAAAGTAACCACCTCCGCCGTTGAGCCGAGCGACAACTTGAGTGCATCAAACTCAACCCTGAATTGACAGCGGCGCGCTGTCACGGCAGTCTTGAGCGAGGTGCACTCAGCATGCAGTACACGCTCGTTCTATCAGGGAGGAATTCACTATGGCTCGTGCGGTCGGAATCGACCTCGGGACCACCAACTCCGTCGTCTCAGTCCTGGAGGGCGGTGACCCCGTCGTCGTCGCCAACTCCGAGGGCTCCCGCACCACCCCGTCCGTCGTCGCGTTCGCACGCAATGGTGAGGTGCTGGTCGGTCAGCCCGCCAAAAACCAGGCGGTGACCAACGTCGACCGCACCATCCGGTCGGTCAAGCGGCACATCGGTACGGACTGGTCGATAGAAATCGACGGCAAGAAATACACCGCGCAGGAGATCAGCGCCCGCGTCCTGCAGAAGCTGAAGCGCGACGCCGAGAGCTATCTGGGTGAGGACATCACCGACGCGGTCATCACCGTGCCCGCCTACTTCAACGACGCCCAGCGTCAGGCCACCAAGGAAGCCGGCCAGATCGCGGGCTTGAACGTGCTGCGCATCGTCAACGAACCGACTGCCGCGGCACTGGCCTACGGCCTGGACAAGGGTGAGAAGGAACAAACCATCCTGGTGTTCGACCTCGGTGGCGGCACCTTCGACGTCTCGCTGCTCGAGATCGGCGAGGGTGTGGTCGAGGTCCGGGCCACCAGCGGTGACAACCACCTCGGTGGCGACGACTGGGACCAGCGCGTCGTCGACTGGCTGGTCGAGAAGTTTCGCGGCACCAGCGGCATCGATCTGACCAAGGACAAGATGGCCATGCAGCGGCTGCGTGAGGCCGCCGAGAAGGCCAAGATCGAACTGTCGAGCTCGCAGAGCACCTCGATCAACCTGCCCTACATCACCGTCGACGCGGACAAGAACCCGCTGTTCCTCGACGAGCAGCTGACCCGCGCGGAGTTCCAGCGCATCACCCAAGACCTGCTGGACCGCACCCGTCAGCCGTTCCAGTCGGTGATCAAGGACGCCGGCATCTCGGTGTCCGAGATCGACCACGTGGTGCTGGTGGGTGGTTCCACCCGGATGCCCGCGGTGACTGACCTGGTCAAGGAGCTCACCGGTGGCAAGGAGCCCAACAAGGGCGTCAATCCCGACGAGGTGGTCGCCGTGGGCGCCGCCCTGCAAGCCGGCGTGCTCAAGGGCGAGGTGAAAGACGTTCTGCTGCTTGACGTGACGCCACTGAGCCTGGGGATTGAGACCAAGGGTGGCGTGATGACCAAGCTCATCGAACGCAACACCACGATCCCCACCAAGCGGTCAGAGACCTTCACCACAGCCGACGACAATCAGCCGTCGGTGCAGATCCAGGTGTACCAGGGTGAGCGCGAAATCGCCTCGCACAACAAGCTGCTCGGCAGCTTCGAGCTGACCGGTATCCCGCCGGCACCGCGCGGAGTGCCGCAGATCGAGGTCACGTTCGACATCGACGCCAACGGCATTGTGCATGTCACCGCCAAGGACAAGGGCACCGGCAAAGAGAACACCATCCGCATCCAGGAAGGCTCGGCCCTGTCCAAGGACGAGATCGACCGGATGATCAAGGACGCCGAGGCGCATGCCGAAGAGGACCGCAACCGTCGCGAGGAAGCCGACGTTCGCAATCAGGCCGAGACGCTGGTCTACCAGACCGAGAAATTCGTCAAGGATCAGCGCGACGGCGAGGGCGGCTCTCAAGTGCCGGAGGACACCCTGAGCAAGGTCGAGGCCGCGGTCGCCGACGCGAAGACGGCGCTGAACGGCACCGACATCGGCGCGATCAAGTCGGCGATGGAGAAGCTGGGTCAGGAGTCGCAGGCGCTCGGACAGGCGATCTACGAAGCCACCCAGGCCGCCCAGGGTGCCGGCGCGCCCGGTGCGGCCGGCGGTGACGGGCCCGGCGCTGCTGACGACGTCGTCGACGCGGAGGTGGTCGACGACGAGCGGGAGGCCAAGTGACCGAAGGCAGCGCACACGAACAGGTGACGGTCACCGACAAGCGGCGCATCGACCCGGAGACGGGAGAGGTACGCCACGCTACTTCGCAGGCTTCCGGGTCGGCCCCCAGCGGGCCGGCACCGGAAGCCGGTGAAGCTTCAGGCGCGGCGAGCGCCGACAAGGTGGCCGAGCTGACGGCGGATCTGCAGCGCGTGCACGCCGACTACGCCAACTACCGCAAGCGGGCGTTGCGCGAACAGCAGGCGGCCGGTGAACGTGCCAAGGCGGCCGTGGTCAGTCAGCTGTTGGGCGTGCTCGACGATCTCGAGCGGGCACGTAGTCACGGTGATCTGGAGTCGGGTCCGATGAAGGCGGTCGCCGACAAGCTGACCAGCGCGCTGACCGGACTCGGCCTGGCGGCCTTCGCCGCCGAAGGTGAGGACTTCGACCCGGCGCTGCACGAAGCCGTGCAACACGAGGGCGACGGGGCGGCTGGTTCGCGGCCGGTGATCGGCACGGTGATGCGGCAGGGCTACAAACTCGGCGACCACGTGCTGCGGCACGCCATGGTGAGTGTGGTCGACACGGTCGACGACGCAGCCGAGACCGTCGAGGCGACTGCTTCCGTCGAGGATGCGCAGCCGCTCCGAACGGACAACCCAGCCGATAACGACCCCGACACAGGGGAGCAGAACGCACAATCGTAAGCAATCGCCGATCCAGCGAGCGCGACCCACGACTGATGCCAAGGTGGAAGGGGGTGACGCGATATGGCCCAACGCGAATGGGTCGAAAAGGACTTCTATAAGGAACTGGGCGTCTCCGCTGACGCCAGTCCCGAAGAAATCAAGCGCGCCTACCGGAAGTTGGCCCGCGATCTGCACCCGGACGCCAATCCGGACAATCCCGCTGCCGGGGAGCGGTTCAAGGCGGTCTCGGAGGCCCACAATGTGCTGTCCGATCCGGCCAAGCGCAAGGAGTACGACGAGACCCGTCGGCTGTTCGCCGGTGGTGGCTTCGGCCGCAGGTTCAACGGCGGGCGTTTCGGCGGCTTCGACGTCGGCGGGGACGGCGCCGACTTCAACCTGAGTGACCTGTTCGACGCGGCCGGCCAGTCCGGTGGCACGAACATCGGTGACTTGTTCGGCGGCTTGTTCGGGCGAGGCGGTGGCGCCCGGCCCAGCCGGCCACGCCGCGGCAATGACTTGGAGACCGAAACCGAGCTGGACTTCGTCGAAGCCACCAGAGGTGTGGCAATGCCGCTGCGATTGACCAGTCCAGCGCCGTGCACGAATTGTCATGGCAGCGGGGCCCGGCCGGGCACCAGCCCCAAAGTCTGCCCCACCTGCAACGGCTCCGGTGTGATCAGCCGCAACCAGGGCGCATTCGGCTTCTCCGAGCCGTGCACCGATTGCCGCGGCACTGGTTCGATCATCGAGCACCAGTGCGAGCAGTGCCAGGGCACCGGCGTGACGACCCGCACCCGCACGATCAACGTGCGGATCCCGCCCGGCGTGGAAGACGGGCAACGGATTCGGCTGGCCGGACAGGGCGAAGCCGGGCTGCGCGGCGCTCCCTCCGGCGACCTTTACGTCACGGTACATGTGCGCCCGGACAAGGTCTTCGGTCGCGACGGCGACGACCTGACCGTGACGGTCCCGGTTAGCTTCACCGAATTAGCCTTGGGTACAACGCTTTCGGTGCCAACCCTGGACGGCAGGGTCGGGGTCCGGGTACCTAAGGGCACTGCCGACGGGCGAATCCTGCGAGTGCGTGGACGGGGTGTGCCCAAACGCAGCGGCGGCAGCGGCGATCTGCTTGTCACCGTGAAAGTCGCTGTTCCGCCGAACCTGGAAGGCCCTGCGCAGGAGGCGTTGGAGGGTTATGCCGCCGCGGAGCGGGCCAGCGGCTTCGACCCCCGAGCCGGATGGACAGGTAATCGCTGATGGCCAAGACCCCCAAAGAACACGATGCCCGGACGTTTTTGATTTCGGTGGCCGCCGAGCTGGCCGGTATGCATGCACAGACGCTGCGTACCTACGACCGGCTGGGACTGGTCAGGCCGCGCCGCACGACGGGCGGGGGACGGCGGTATTCGGAGCGCGACGTCGATCTGCTGCGCGAGGTGCAGCGGCTGTCCCAAGACGAGGGCGTCAATCTCGCGGGAATCAAACGCGTCATCGAATTGACCAACCAGGTCGAGGCGCTGCAATCGCGGATCAAAGAGATGTCCGCCGAGATGGAGACGCTGCGCGCCACTCAACGACGTGAGCTCGCCGTGTTGCCCAAGAGCACCGCGGTGGTGGTCTGGCAGCCGCGCCGGTCTCGCTGACCCCGGACACTTCGCCGAGCGTGAACCCATTGCGAAGTATTGGCCGATTTTTCGCGGCGGTTACACGTTCGGCGAAACGGGGTTTCTATACGCGGATGGAGAACACCGCGACCGCCGGCTCGCCGGGATCCGCGCATCGGTAACCGCCGCGACGTAGCGCGTCGGTCGGTGCCGCCATCGGCTCGAAACACACCACCTCTTCGCCGAGTGGCGCGAAGATCTGTGCGGCGGGGTAGCCCTGCTCGAAGTGCACTTCGATTCGACGGCCACCGCCGGACACCGAAAACACCGCACCGTCGGCCACCTGGTCGTACCCGTCGTCAAACCCTTTGTCGCCCAACACCTCATTGATCGGGGACTGCTCGGCGGCGTCGCCGGTGGGCAACCCGCGGTCGTCGAGAACCAAGTGCCGCAGCGGTGGGGTCTCGATGCTCCACTGGGCGCGCGGCACGCCCGGCAGTTGCAGATACGGGTGAAAGCCGTAGCACAGCGGTACCGCTTTGTCGCCGATCGCCGACACCGTGGTGCGCACGGTCAACGTCCGGTCGGCGAGGCTGATCCGAATCACCAGCAGATGCGGGAACGGAAAGCTGGCCAGCAGCGCCGAGTCGGCACCGAAGTCCAGCTCTGCGGTCAGCTCGTGCGCTGATTCGGTCAGGACCCGCCAGCCCCGATACGCCGCCAGCAAGCCGTGGATCGGCAGACCGTTGGGGTCAAAGCGGACACCTGCGGCATCGGCGTGCAGGGTGACGTCGACACCCTGCGCCGGGTAATCACGGCCGCCGAGGCGATTGGCCCACGGGTACAAGATCGGCAGCCCCATCGTCTTGCCGGCTTCGATGTAGGCGTCCAGGCCGCGCCGCTGACCCAGCAGCTGCTCACCCGAATCGGTCAACGACACCCCGATCATCCCGGCGGCGGGCACATACTCCGCCACCACCGGGGACGACGGGTCACGCAGCGTGACGACATGCATACGTGACCTTAACTGCACAACGGGTCATGCTGAATGCGTTCCGGGGACGCCCCTTTGGCGATGAGCGCGGCTTTGGTGGCGCGAACCATGTTCGGCCCGCCGCAGAGCAGGATTTGCCGGTCGCTCCAGCCACCGTATCTGGTGACCACCTCGGCCAGCAGACCGGTCTGGCGTACGTGCAAGCCGCGCGGCGGCGTCGCGTCGGGATAGTCCGCGGCCCAGCGCGGATCGCGGGCGTACTCCGACACCGGCGAGACCGACAGCCACGGATTCTGGGTAGCCAGCTGCCACAACGTGGGCAGGTCGTAGAGCTCGCAGGGGTAGCGGCCGCCGAAGAACAGGTGGACCCGCGGATTCTCGCCCCACCGCGCCATATCCATGACTATGGAGCGAAACGGTGCAAGACCGGTGCTGCCGGCCACCATCAGCACGTCGCCGCGGGCACGGTCGACCTGCAACCCGCCGTGCGGGCTGGACAGCCGCCAGCGGTCACCGGGGCGCGTCTCGCCGACGATGGCGGTACTCACCAGTCCGCCAGAAACCGCGCGGACATGGAATTCGATGGCCCCGCTGTCGTCGGCGGGGATCGCCGGGGTGAGATACCGCCAGCGCCGCGGGCATTGCGGTGTCGCGACGTTGACGTACTGGCCCGGGTGGTAGTGCATCGGCCGGTCCAGATGCAGTCGCACGACGGCCAGGTCACGGGACACCCGTCGCTGTTCGATGACCGTGCCGTCCCACCAGGCGGGCCCGCTGTCGGCGTCGGCGGCGCCCCGCATCACGCCGGTAATCAGGTTGAGCGACTGCCGGGCGGCCTCGTCGACCGCGTCGGTCCAGGTGTCGGCCAGCTGACGGCGCAGCGCCGCGTACAGCGCCTGCTGCAAGGTCTCGTGGTGGGCCGGTTGGACACCGTACTTGCGGTGATCGCGGCCGAGTTGCGCGAGAAACGCGACCGGCTTGTCCGCCCGCTGCGCGGCCAGTTCACCGTAAACCCAGTGCAGCGCCTGCGCGAAGGCGATCCGCTGGCCCGCCATGTCGGGGGGAAACAGGTCGCGCGTGGAGACGTCGAGGTCGAACCAGCGGGTGTAGAAGTCGCGGATCAGTCCGTTGGCGTCGGCCGGGTCGACGGCGGCGTGCAGTACCTGCAGCGCGTCAGAGTCCTCTAAGCCCACGGGCGACGATTTTAGGCCCGTTCAAAGGACGGTCACAGCGCGTGAACGCCGTTGTAGACCACCATCAGGCCGATGATCACCAGGATAGCCGCGAGCAACGCGGCATTGTTTCGCTCCATCCAGTCCTTGAACCGGGCCATCGACTCGTCGAGACGGTCACCGGCGGCTGCATAGGCCAGCACCGGGATCGCGACCGAGGATGCGGCGACGACGACGAACATCGCGGCCAGTATCCAGTCCGCGCCGACGCCGAGCCCGCTGCTGCCGATGGCCAGCCCGGCCAACGCGCACATGATCAGCACCTCGAGCCGGATTACCACCAATGCGAGCCCGGTCAGTGCCGCCCGCCTGGGCGTGAGGGTCGCGAAAGACTTCATCCACCTGGGCGACTCGGTATGGCTGTGCCGGGTCAGCCAGTGGTAGATGCCGAAGGCGATCAGCGCCAATCCTAGGACCACGCGCAGCCACGACGCCCACACTGGGGGCTTTTTGTGCAAGTCACCGAGAAGGTCGGAGGACGCGACAAAGATCGCGGTCAGCGCGGCCAGGCCCAGCAGCCAGCTGCCGAGGAAGGCGAGGCTCGTCGGACGCGGGTGCGGCGCCTGCAGCACGAGCACCGCGGGGATGACCGATAACGGCGAGACCGCAACGACCAGCGCGAGTGGAATCAGCGTGGTCAGAACGGAGCCCCAACTTCCTGTCACGGGCTGCATCTTCGCATTGACCGCGGTCGCGTGCGTGCCGGACCGGATGCTTGACCCAGTTGGTTGCGAAGCGCGAGCCAACTCGGGCAGGAATTGTCAAAGCGGGCAGAGCGCGCCGTGAAATAGGCCTACATTCTGTCGATGGGCAAGATAGAACGTGGCAAGGCGCTGACGGCGCAAAGCTGGGATGTCTTAAAAAGCGATGCCTCGCTGTTGCTGTTCCCAGTCCTCTCGACGATCTTAGGAATCGTCGCGGTTGTCGTGATCTGGGTCCCGACACTGGGCTTACGAGGTCTGCTGGACGTCATCGACAACAAGCACCCGATGCATTACCTCATCGATTCGCACGACCCGGTTTACTACATCGCCGCCTTCGGCTCCGCGTATGTGGCGACGTTCATCGCAGTGTTCTTCAACGTCGCGCTCGCTGCCTGCGCCGTGCGCTCAATGCGTGGTGAAGACACCAGCGTGAGTGAGGGGCTCTCGGCCGCGTTTGCGCGCATCGGCCCGATCCTCGGCTGGACGCTGGTGACGACGACGGTCGGTCTGATCCTGCGTGCGCTCGAAGAGCGGGTGCCGCTCGGGGGCAGGATCGCGGCCTGGATCGCGGGTGCGGCCTGGGCGATTGCGACGTTCTTCGTTGTCCCGGTGCTCGCGCTGGAAGGCAGCGGACCGATAGATGCGCTCAAACGTTCGGCGGCGGTGGTGAAGGCACGGTGGGGGGAGGGCGCGACGGGGGCGGTGGTTATCTCAGCGGTCAGCGGTTTCGCTCTCATGGGGATCGTATTCGTCGGGGTGACGGGCTACATCCTGCTGTCTGGAACCAACCAGCCGCTGGTGGGCGCCCTCGTCATCGCCATCGCGGCCGCCGCATTCCTCGCGGTCTCGGTGGTCTCTGGCGCGCTGAGCCAGATCTTCCGCGTGGCGGTCTACCAATACGCGACAAACGGCACGGCTCCTGGTGCATTCGACGGTCGAGAGCTGGAAGCCGCCTTCCACCGGCACTAAGCCTTGCGGCGCAGCGTCCAGGCTGGTACCCAGTGCGTCACGGTCTTGTGCCCGGAACCGTAGGCCACGGGGTAGCTCACCAGCCCCCACCAATCGCCCTGCTCGCAGACGCCCCAGCAGGTCAGCCGACCCTCGACGACCTTGTGCAGCTGCAAACCGTTGGGCTGATACCGGCCCGAGCGGTGGGGTTCTCGCGGGAACAGCACCGTCAGGTCAACCAGTACCGTGATCGGCGGGCGCACCGCCCGGAACGCGCTGCGGACCGGCTGGCCGTTGTATCCGATTGACGCAAACGGTCCCATTTGCCGATCATACGTTCGAATAGCCGAGTGAGCCGAAAAAAACTAACTTGAGCGGAACACGCTCAACCTTGACGGCGTTGAACATCGCGACAAGCATTTTTACCCAACCCCTTTGGACTTCGATGGAGGCCGGTGTGGACTCGTTCAACCCGACAACCAAGACTCAGGCTGCGCTGACCTCGGCACTGCAGGCGGCGTCCGCCGCAGGCAACCCCGAGATCCGGCCCGCCCACCTGCTGCTGGCGCTGCTGACGCAGAACGACGGGATCGCCGTCCCGCTGCTCGAAGCGGTCGGCGTCGAGCCGGCCGCCGTTCGTGCGGAGGCGCAGCGTCTGCTGGCCGGGCTGCCGCAGACTAGCGGCGCCAGCTCACAGCCGCAGCTATCACGCGAATCGCTGGCCGCGATCACCACCGCCCAGCAGCTGGCCACCGAAATGGACGACGAATACGTCTCGACCGAGCACTTGATGGTCGGCCTGGCCACCGGTGACTCCGACGTCGCCAAGCTGTTGACCGGCTACGGCGCGTCACCGCAAGCGCTGCGGGAGGCGTTCGTCAAGGTGCGTGGCAGCGCGCGGGTCACCAGCCCGGAGCCGGAGGCCACGTATCAGGCGCTGGAGAAGTACTCCACCGACCTGACCGCGCAAGCGCGCGACGGCAAACTCGACCCGGTCATCGGACGCGACAACGAGATTCGTCGCGTCGTGCAGGTACTGTCGCGCCGCACCAAGAACAACCCGGTGCTGATCGGTGAGCCTGGTGTCGGCAAGACCGCGATCGTGGAGGGCCTGGCTCAGCGCATCGTCGCCGGTGACGTGCCGGAAAGCCTGCGCGACAAGACCGTCGTCTCATTGGACCTGGGTTCGATGGTGGCCGGCTCGAAGTATCGCGGCGAATTCGAAGAACGGCTCAAGGCCGTGCTCGACGACATCAAGAATTCCGCCGGGCAGATCATCACGTTCATCGACGAACTGCACACCATCGTCGGCGCCGGCGCGACCGGCGAATCGGCAATGGACGCCGGGAACATGATCAAGCCGATGCTGGCCCGCGGTGAACTGCGGCTGGTCGGGGCCACCACGCTCGACGAGTACCGCAAGCACATCGAGAAGGACGCCGCGCTGGAGCGCCGCTTCCAGCAAGTGTTCGTCGGAGAGCCCTCCGTCGACGACACCGTCGGCATCTTGCGCGGGCTCAAGGACCGCTACGAGGTGCACCACGGGGTGCGCATCACCGACTCCGCACTGGTCGCGGCGGCCACGTTGTCCGACCGCTACATCACCGCCCGCTTCCTGCCCGACAAGGCCATCGACTTGGTCGACGAGGCGGCCAGCCGGCTGCGCATGGAGATCGACTCGCGGCCGGTGGAGATCGACGAGGTGGAGCGGCTGGTCCGTCGGCTCGAGATCGAAGAGATGGCGCTGGCCAAAGAAGAGGATGAGGCGTCCAAGGAACGGCTGGAGAAACTGCGCGCCGAGTTGGCCGACCACAAAGAGAAGTTGGCCGAGCTCACCACCCGCTGGCAGAACGAAAAGAACGCGATCGACATCGTCCGCGAACTCAAGGAACAGCTGGAGACGTTGCGCGGCGAGTCCGAGCGTGCCGAGCGCGACGGCGACCTGGCGAAGGCGGCCGAGCTGCGTTACGGGCGTATCCCGGAGGTGGAGAAGAAGCTCGACGCCGCGCTGCCCCAGGCGCAGGCCCGCGAGGACGTGATGCTCAAGGAAGAAGTCGGCCCTGACGACATCGCCGACGTGGTGTCGGCGTGGACCGGGATCCCGGCCGGGCGGCTACTGGAAGGTGAGACTGCCAAGCTGCTGCGGATGGAAGACGAGCTGGGCAAGCGGGTCGTCGGCCAACGCAAAGCGGTACAGGCCGTGTCCGATGCGGTGCGCCGCACCCGGGCCGGCGTCGCCGACCCCAACCGGCCGACCGGATCCTTCTTGTTCCTGGGTTCCACCGGGGTCGGGAAGACCGAGCTGGCCAAGGCGCTGGCCGACTTCCTGTTCGACGACGAGCGCGCGATGGTCCGCATCGATATGAGCGAGTACGGCGAAAAGCACTCGGTGGCCCGGCTGGTCGGCGCCCCGCCCGGCTACATCGGCTACGACCAGGGCGGTCAGCTGACCGAGGCGGTGCGCCGACGGCCCTACACGGTGGTGCTGTTCGACGAGGTCGAAAAGGCCCACCCGGACGTCTTCGACGTGCTGTTGCAGGTACTCGACGAGGGCCGGCTCACCGACGGGCAGGGCCGCACGGTCGACTTCCGCAACACCATTCTGATTTTGACCTCCAACCTCGGGTCGGGTGGCAGCGAGGAGCAGGTGCTGGCTGCGGTGCGGGCGACGTTCAAGCCGGAGTTCATCAACCGGCTCGACGACGTGCTGGTCTTCGACGGGTTGAATCCCGAAGAGTTGGTCCGCATCGTTGACATCCAGCTCGAGCAGCTGGCCAAGCGGCTGGCGCAGCGGAGGCTGCAGCTGGAGGTGTCGCTACCGGCCAAGCGCTGGCTGGCCCAACGCGGGTTCGACCCGGTTTACGGCGCGCGGCCGCTGCGCCGACTGGTGCAGCAGGCCATCGGCGACCAGCTGGCCAAGATGTTGCTGGCCGGCGACGTGCACGACGGCGACACCCTCCCGGTCAACGTCAGCCCCGACGGCGACTCGCTGATTCTCGGCTGAGCACCAACGTCGACTTGTTGCGGGGAATACTCTGGTAATCGCCCAACAAGTCGACGTTCGGCGCAGTGATCGTGTTGTGACCCGCTCGCGGTCTTGGATCTGGGCCGACAGCAGATAAGCTACGTGCGATGGTCCCGCTTTGGTTCACGCTCTCGGCGCTGTGCTTCGTCGGCGCCGCGGTGCTGCTGTACGTCGACCTCGATCGGCGCCGCGGTCGGGGCCGGCGCCGCAAGTCGTGGGCGAGATCACACGGGTTCGACTATGAACCGGAGAACACCGAGATCCCGCAGCGCTGGCAGCGCGGCGTGATGTCGACGGTCGGTGAAATTCCGGCGCGCAATGTCGTGCTGGGTCAGATCCGCGGCGAGGCGGTGTTCATCTTCGACCTCGAAGAAGTCGCGACCGTGATCGCCCTGCATCGCAAGGTGGGCACCAACGTCGTCATCGACTTGCGGCTCAAAGGTCTGAAAGAACCACGCGAGAGCGACATTTGGCTGCTCGGCGCGATCGGGCCGCGGATGGTCTACTCGACGAATTTGGACGCGGCCCGACGCGCCTGCGACCGCCGCATGGTGACCTTCGCGCACACCGCACCGGATTGCGCCGAGATCATGTGGAACGAGCAGAACTGGACGCTGGTCAGCATGCCGATCGGCAGTAACCGCGCCGAGTGGGACGAAGGGCTGCGCACCGTCCGGCAATTCAACGACTTGTTGCGGGTGTTGCCGCCGCTGCCGGCGCCGCAAGCGGCCGGGCGGCGTAACGCGGCGCCGAGTCGTCCGCTGGCACCGGCCGGCCGAACCGAAACACTGCCGCGACGCGCGCAACCGGATACCCCTTCGACGCGGGACGAGCCGCGTCAGGAAGACGGCGTCGGCGGATCCGTCCAGCGCCCACCGCCACCACCACGCAACGGGCGGCAGGCCCCGCACTACCAGCGTTGATGCCGGCTGACCATGACGAGCTCGCCGAGCTGGTGCGCCGGTTGTCAGTGGTGCACGGACGGGTCACGCTGTCGTCGGGCAAACAGGCCGATTACTACGTCGACCTACGCCGCGCCACCCTGCATCACCGGGCCGCCGCGCTGATCGGCCGCTTGATACGCGAACTCACCGCCGACTGGGAGTACGCGGCTGTCGGCGGTTTGACGCTGGGCGCTGACCCGGTCGCGACAGCCGTCATGCATGCGCCCGGTCGCCCGATCGACGCTTTCGTGGTCCGCAAGTCGGTCAAAGCCCACGGCATGCAACGGCTGATCGAGGGCGCCGATGTGTCGGGCCAGCGGGTGCTGGTGGTGGAAGACACCAGTACTACGGGCGCCTCGGCGCTGACAGCGGTGCACGCCGTCCGGAACGCCGGCGCCGATGTGGTGGGCGTGGCCACGGTGGTCGATCGCGACACCGGCGCCGCCGAGGCGATCCAAGCCGAGAGTTTGCCGTACCGCAGCGTGCTCGATTTGGCGGACTTGGGTCTGAGCTAGGCACCAGATGAGTGATGCGGGCCCCACCGAATGGGGCGCGGCTACCGGCGCCGTAGGACCGTGGGCCGGCCCGCCGCCGACCGACCCCCGCTACGATCCAGCCTTGCTGCGAGACGGCGACAGCCGCAACGTCGTCGACGCATACCGGTACTGGACCCGAGAAGCGATCATCGCCGACATCGACCTGCGCCGTCACCCGCTGCACGTGGCCATCGAAAACTTCGGGCACGACGCCAACATCGGCTCGGTGGTGCGCACCGCCAATGCGTTCGCCGTCGACACCGTACACATCGTCGGTCGCCGGCGCTGGAATCGGCGCGGCGCCATGGTCACCGACCGCTACCAGCGGCTGCGACATCACGACAATCCTGCCGAGCTGATCGACTTCGCGTCCGGCGCCGGCCTGACCCCGGTGGCGGTGGACAACGTTCCCGGCGCAGCACGGCTGGAGGAGACGAGGCTGCCTCGCCACTGCCTGCTGGTGTTCGGTCAAGAAGGACCCGGCATCACCGACGCAACCCGGGACGGGGTGGCGCTGACCGTGTCGATCGCCCAGTTCGGCTCGACGCGCAGCATCAACGTCGCCGTCGCCGCCGGCATCGCGATGCACACCTGGATCGCGCAGCACGCAAACGTCGCGGACGCCTGGTAAGGCAGGATCACCCACCATGGATCAGCTATGGGCCAATCGGGCGGCCAGCGCCGAAGCCGCCGTCCGCGTGCGGCATCTGAAACGGCTGTGGGGGCTGCCTGGGACCCAGCTGGGGGTGGTGGCCTGCCCACCGGCCCGCCGTGACCGGTTGTTCGGCAGCTGGAATTACTGGTGGCAGGCCCACCTGCTGGACTGTCTGGTTGACGCGCAGCTGCGTGATCCAACAGCGGAGCGGCACAATAGGATCCGTCGCCAAGTCCGATCGCATCGGCTGCGTAACACCGGCAAGTGGGTGAACAACTACTACGACGACATGGCCTGGTTGGCGCTGGCGCTGGAACGGGCCGCCCGGCTGGCCGGGGTCGAGCGCCGCCGCGCGCTGGACAAGCTGGCCGACCAGTTCGTCACCGCCTGGGTGCCCGAGGACGGCGGCGGTATCCCGTGGCGCAAGCAGGACCAGTTCTTCAACGCGCCTGCCAACGGGCCGGCCGGAGTCTTCCTGGCCCGCTACGGTGACCGGCTCAAGCGGGCCCAGCAGATGGGCGACTGGATCGACGCGACGCTCATCGACCCGGAGACGCAGCTGGTGTTCGACGGCATCAAAGCCGGTTCGCTGGTGCGCGCGCAGTACACCTACTGCCAGGGCGTGGTGCTGGGTCTGGAAACCGAACTGGCTGCCCGTACCGGTGACCCGCGGCACGCGCCGCGAGTGCACCGCCTGGTCGCCGCGGTCAACGAGCACATGGCCACCGCCGGCGTTCTGAAAGGAACGGGCGGCGGCGACGGCGGTCTGTTCAGCGGGGTAACTGTGCGCTATCTGGCGCTGGTCGCCGACATACTGCCCGGCGACAGCGCAGCCGACATCGCCGCCCGCGACACCGCCCGCACCCTGGTGCTGACGTCGGCACAGTCCGCGTGGGACTACCGGCAGACCGTGGAAGGGCTACCGTTGTTCGGACCGTCCTGGGACCGCAGCGCCGAGGTGCCGACCGCCACCGGTAGAGAAGCGGAATTCAGCGGGGGCGCAGTGTCGGGCTCGGAGGTGCCCGAGCGTGACCTGTCGGTGCAGCTGTCCGGCTGGATGCTGATGGAAGCGGCGCACGCGGTCGCTGAGGGGAGCTCTTCGTGAGCAAAGTTCACCCGGACGCCCAATCGGCCCTCGACGGCCTGCTCTGCGACGGCATCGTGATCGCTGCCGGCGGGTTCGGTCTGTGCGGCATCCCGGAGAACCTCATTCAGGCACTGGTCGACAGCGGCGTGAAGGACCTCACTATCGTCGGAAACAATGCCGGCGTCGACGATTTCGGCATGGGCCTACTGCTCAAGGAGCGGCAGGTCAAGAAGGTTATTGCCTCCTATGTCGGGGAGAACAAGGAGTTCGAGCGCCAGGTGTTGGCCGGCGAGCTGGACCTCTCGCTCACCCCGCAGGGCACGCTGGCGGAGAAACTGCGGGCCGGCGGCGCGGGCATTCCCGGCTTCTACACCCGCACGGCCTACGGCACCGAGCTGGCCGAAGGCAAGGACATCCGCGTCTTCGACGGCACCGAATACGTGCTCGAGGAAGGCATCCGCGCTGACCTGGCCATCGTCAAAGCCTGGAAAGGCGACAGGGCGGGCAACCTCGTCTACCGCAAGACTGCGCGGAACTTCAATCCGATGATCGCCACGTGCGGCGCTGTCACGGTCGCCGAAGTGGAAGAGCTCGTCGACGTCGGCGACTTGGAACCCGACCTGATCCACACCCCGGCGATCTACGTGGACCGCGTCATCGAGGGGCGCGGCTACCAGAAGCGGATCGAGTTCCGCACCGTCAGCAACGGCGCCACGCTCAAGACCAGCAGCCCCATCCGTGAGCGGATGGCTCAGCGCGCCGCACAGGAGCTGCGCGACGGCTACTACGTGAACTTGGGCATCGGCATTCCTACACTGGTGGCCAACTTCATTCCCGAGGACATCAACGTCACCCTGCAATCGGAGAACGGCCTACTCGGCATCGGTGCCTACCCGACCGAAGAGACCGTCGATCCCGATCTGATCAACGCCGGCAAGCAAACCATCACCACGATTGCCGGGTCGAGCTTTTTCAGCAGCGCCGACTCCTTCGCCATGATCCGCGGCGGTCACATCGATCTGTCCATCCTGGGCGGCCTGGAGGTGGGAGAGAACGGCGACCTGGCCAACTGGATGGTGCCGGGCAAGATGGTGAAGGGACCCGGCGGAGCCATGGACCTGGTGTCGGGTGTGAAGCGAGTGATCGTGGTGATGGATCACACCGCCAAAGACGGCAGCCCTAAGATTCTCAAGCAGTGCACCCTGCCGGTCACCGGCAAGGGCGTCGTGGACATGGTCATCACCGACTTGTGTGTGTTCGACGTGGACCCGGGGCGGGGACTGACACTTACCGAACTGCATCCGGGAGTGACGCCTGAGGAGGTGCGCGCCAAGACCGGCTGCGACTTCACCGTTGCGCTGTGACCTGACTGTCCTCGTCTTGTGCGGCCTTGGCGGCGCGCCGGCGGTTACGGTAGGCCCGGCCGGACGCGAGCAATGCCGGCAGCAGCGAGATGAACAAGATCGCCAGCACGATCTCTTCTAGATTTTGGTGAATGAACGGCACGTTCCCCAGGAAATAGCCGGCGACCGTCACGCCCCCACCCCAGAGAACGCCGCCGACGACGTCGAACGCAAGGTACACCGGGTAACGCATGTACGACACCCCGGCGACCACTGGGGTGAAGGTGCGCACGAAGGGCATGAATCGAGCCAGAATGATGGCCACGGGCCCGTATTTCTCGAAGAATGCGTGCGACTCGGTGACGTGGTGCTGCTTGAAGAAGCGGGAGTCTTCCTTCTTGAACAGCGCCGGGCCGATACGGCGGCCGATGAAGTATCCGGTCTGATCACCGAGCACCGCGACCACCGCCACGCTCGGCGCCAGCACCCAAATGTCGAGCGTGCCATGAGCCGCCAGCAGACCACCGGTGAACAGCAATGACTCCCCCGGCAGCAAGGGGAACAGCAACCCGGTCTCGACAAAGACGATGGCCAGGATCGTCGGCAGCACCGCCGATGCAAACAAGCCCTCGGGACCGATCCAATACATCGGGTCAAGGATGTTCGGCAGGGCCACGAGCGTGTTCGAGGCGGTGCTCACGATGTCCCAACATACCGGCGGCAGCCTGCGGTCCGGTCAAGGTGGGGCGCCGGCGACACCGTGTTGCGATACTTGAGCGCACATCGCCCGGAAGGAAGTTTCATGCCCATCGCCAGCCCTGAGGTCTACGCCGAGATGCTCGCCCGTGCAAAGGAGGGTTCGTACGCCTTCCCGGCCATCAACTGCACGTCGTCGGAATCCGTCAACGCCGCGCTCAAGGGTTTCGCCGACGCCGGCAGCGACGGCATCATCCAATTCTCCACCGGCGGGGCCGAATTCGCCTCTGGCCTGGCAATCAAGGAAATGGTGACCGGTGCGGTGGCATTGGCCGAGTTCGCCCACATCGTCGCGGCCAAGTATCCGATCAACGTGGCCCTACACACTGATCACTGCCCGAAGGACAAGCTGGACAGTTATGTCCGGCCCTTGCTGGCTCTGTCGTCCGAGCGGGTATCCGCCGGTGAGCCTCCCTTGTTCGGATCGCATATGTGGGACGGCTCAGCGGTGCCGATCGACGAGAACCTCGAGATCGCCCAAGAGCTGCTCAAGGCGGCGGCCGCCGCCAAGATCATCCTGGAGATCGAGATCGGCGTCGTCGGCGGTGAAGAGGACGGCGTGGTGGGCGAAATGAACGACAAGCTGTACTCCACACCGGAGGACTTCGACAAGACGTTGGATGCGCTCGGGACCGGCGAACACGGCAAATACCTGTTGGCGGCGACGTTCGGCAACGTGCATGGGGTCTACAAGCCCGGCAACGTCAGGCTCCGTCCAGACGTGCTCGCCGAGGGCCAGAAGGCGGCGGCGGCGAAGCTGGGCCTGCCGGAAGGCTCCAAGCCCTTCGACTTCGTCTTCCACGGCGGATCCGGGTCGGAGAAGTCCGAGATCGACGAGGCGCTGCGATACGGCGTGGTGAAGATGAACGTTGACACCGACACCCAGTACGCGTTCACCCGGCCGATCGCCGCTCACATGTTCACCAACTACGACGGCGTGCTCAAAGTCGACGGTGACGTGGGCAGCAAGAAAGTTTATGACCCGCGCAGCTATCTGAAGAAGGCGGAAGCCGGAATGACCCAGCGGGTTATCGAGGCCTGCCAGGACCTGCACTGCGCCGGCAAGTCGTTGAGCAGCTAACCGAACCTAGTTGTTGGAGGACTGGCAGATCTTCCACTCGTCGTCGCGGAACTGCAGGTCGAAGCTGCGGGTGGAGCGGGTCTGCGGGGCATAGGCCATGAATGCGGTCACATTGGCCTCGGCGTGCTCGCCGTTGACGACCACCTGGTCGATGCTGGCGACGACCGGATACTGCTTGGCCGCCGCCACCCGGTGGTAGGTGTCCTGCCAATCCTGTTCGTCATAGCCGACGTAGTCGTCACGGAAACTGCCGCAGGTCACGGTGCGCAGCGTCGCCAGGTCGCCGTTTTGCACCGCAATGTCGAAGTTCTGGATGGTCGTGCGGACCTGGTCTTCCTGGGAAGCCTTGGGTTTGGAGTTGCGGGTCATTACCACGGTGCCCAGCACAGCAATCGCTGCCAGCGCGAGAATGATTAGAATCAGCGCCAGCACCCAGCCCCAGCTGCGCTGATTCGACGGCCGCAGCTTGGCTCCGAGCCGCGGCGGGATCAGTTGCGGCATCGCCGTTCTCGGCTGCTGGCTCACCGGCTCCTGGTGTAGCGGTTCTCGACGGGTCCGAAAGACCTCGGTGGCGGGGTCGGCGGCGGTTTGTATGACCGCCGTCTCTTTCGCGTCGAATCCCGGTGCGGTGAAGCGACGTTCCCGCTGGCTGTCCGGCGGCGGCGGCGCGGCCTCCCGCTCGGCTTCCCGGGCAGGCTGGGCTATCACCTCAGTCGCCGACTCCAATCCGGGGTTGGGCACCGAGTAGCTTTCGGTGGCCTGTTCGTCGTCGCTTGACGTGGGCTCGTCGTCCGGGTCGTCGCGGTCGGGCGCTGGTGGGTTCGGCATGAGAGCTACTGTTCCTCCCCGCTCGGCGGTGGTGGTAGTTGGAGCTTAAAACGTATCGACGAAACTCTTGTGAATTGTCGCAGCACAACGCGTCGGGGGTGTCGTCGGTTCGCCGCTCTGCGGCACGGCAGAATAACAGCCATGACGCCGATGGGTGATCTCCTGGGTCCGGATCCCGTGCTGTTGCCGGCGGACAGCAAAGCCGAGGCGGAGCTGATCGCCGGCGAGAACCCGGCGCTCGTTGCCGCCGCGTATCCCGCGGCTTCAGTGGCATGGGCGGCGCTGGCCGAGGATGCGCTGGCCGACGAGAAGGCCATCACCGCCTACGCCTATGCCCGCACCGGATACCACCGCGGCCTGGACCAGCTGCGTCGTAACGGGTGGAAAGGCTTCGGCCCGGTGCCATATTTCCACGAACCCAATCGCGGATTCCTGCGCTGCGTCGCTGCGCTGGCACGGGCCGCCGACGCGATCGGAGAAATCGACGAGCAGGCCCGATGCCTGGATTTGCTCGACGACTGCGACCCTGGCGCCCGTTCAGCCCTCGGGCTGGTTTAGCTACCAGCTGGTCGAGCAGTCACCGACGCCGTCCGGCGGCTCGACCTGGATCGTCGCGTGGTCCAGCCCGCGCGCTGAGAGCACCGCCCGCGCGTGGTCGAGCACCCGCGCCGAGTCGGCACGGCTGGCCAGATGTGCGGTGACGGCGTCTTTGCCGGGTACCAAGGTCCACACGTGCAGGTCGTGCACCTCGGTCACGCCGTCGATCGCGCACAGCGCCGCACGCAGTTCGTCGACGTCGATGTGGCGCGGCGACGATTCGGACAGGATTCGCAGCGCCGCTCCGGCCAACGCCAGCGCCCGCGGCAGCACCCAGACCGCCACCAGCACCGCCACCACCACGTCGGCGTAGGGCCAGTGCGTCGTCACCGTCACCAGCCCGGCGGCCAGCACCCCGATGGTGCCGACCGTGTCGGCGACGACCTCCATGTAGGCGCCCTTTACGGCCAAACTCTGCGTCGACTGTGACCGCAGCAGCAGCGCCACGACGGCGTTGACGGCCAATCCCGCCACCGCCACCACGATCATCGGCCCACCGGGAACGTCCGTGGTTGTCCTCAGCCGTTCGAACGCCTCATAGCCGATGAACACCGAGACTCCGGTCAGCAGCACAGCGTTGGCCACCGCGGTGAACACTTCGGCGCGGTGCCACCCATAGGTGCGGGCCGCCGACGAGCTGCCGCGCCGAGCCAGCATGATCGCGGCCAGGCCCATCAACGCCGCCACTACGTCGGTCAAGACGTGGCCGGCATCCGCCAGCAGCGCGATCGAGCCGATCGTCAGCGCCACGGTCAGTTCGGCGGCAAAGAACCCGGTCAGAATTGCGGCCGCCGCGACCATCCGGTGGACGCGGGCACCGGCGTTCCCGTGCGAGTGACCGGTACCCATTTTCAGCGCCAGGCGCTCCAGAACCGGGTCAAGTGGTTGCCGACGAGCGCCAGCGCGTGCGAAACGCCGGACAAATCGAACAACCAGAACACGATCCCGAAAAGCCCTTGGTTGAGCACCGGCGCGAAGAACAGCAGCAGCAGAATCAGGAAGCCGTATTGCTTGAACGGTTCCACCGCGCGCTGGGTTTCGGGGCTCAGATGTGGTTCCAGCGCGCCGTAGCCGTCCAGGCCAGGTATCGGCAACAGGTTGAGCACCACGGCGGTCACTTGAAGAAAGGCGAGGAATGCCACCCCGGCCCACAAGACCGGATGGGTCGGCTCATAACACATCCGAGTCAACGCCAGCAGCAGCGCGGCAAGCAGCAGGTTGGCGAACGGCCCCGCGAGGCTGACGATCGTGCGGCGCGCCGGCGTCATGAACGAAGTCCGCAGATACACCGCTGCGCCGGGTAGCCCGATGCCGCCCAGCGCGATGAACAGCATCGGCAGACCCAGCGTCAGCATTGGGTTGGTGTATCTGCGTGGATCCAGTGTCAAATAGCCACGAACGGCGACGTCCCGGTCACCGAAGCGCCACGCCGTGACCGCGTGTCCGAATTCGTGCAGGCACAGCGACACCAGCCAGCCGGCAATGACGAAAACGAACACCCCGACGTAGGCCAGCGGCTGCACGCTCGCCCCGGCAAGCCAGGCCAGCGCGCCGCCCAACGCGGTCAAGCCGACGATGGTCAGGAAGATTGGGCTGGGTCGCACCGACTCGTGCACCCCACGGATGCTCACCGCACCGAAACTACCGGACCAGCAACCATCCCTCGACATGGCGGTAAAAGGTCGAACGGCGTACCGGAGCGACGGCCCGGACACCGTCACGAACCACCACCGCGGCGGTGGCACCCAGTTGCGCTGCCCGGCCGCTCACCCAACCGCCCAGCCGTCGATCCGCCAAGCGGGCCCGCAGCCCAGGCAGCGCCGTGGTTGGCTCGATGCGAATTCCAGAAACCTCACCGTCGAAAAGGACGGTGTCGTCGACGACCGCCTCACCGTGCAAAGGTCGGCCGTCGGCGGCGGACAGCCACTGCGCCGCTCCGACAATCACCACCCCGGTCTCGTCCCGGATCAGCGGCATCGACCGGGCCGCACCGCGTCGCGCCCGCCGCGCCGCCCGACGCCCGGTCGGCAAGCGATAGACCCTGGTAGCAGGTGATCGCCGCCGCGCCACGAACCCGACCTCGACCTCGAGTTGCTCGATGCGCAGCAATCGGGTCAGCACGGCACCCAGATCGCCATCCGAGCCCACCACGATCAGCCGTCGGCTGCTCCGTGCTGCTGCGTCGATGTCGTCGGGGTCGGCGACCGGCAGTCCTTGCAGCGGGTTGGGCAGACTGCGATCGCCGAACAACACCACCGCCACGCTGGCGGCGTCCTCGCCGGTATCCATGGACTGTTGCTCACGACCACCTGAGCAACGTGCCACCTGTCAGTTTCTTCGCGTCGGACTCGGACAGATTCACCAAGGTCGGTTGGCCTTTGCCGTCTGTCGCAACGACATAGACCGACAGGAAGTTGTGCCTGACCCGATCGGGGTCGTCGTAGAAGAACGCCACCCTTGTTCCGTCCGAGTTGGCTACCGGATCATGCACCATTGCGGTGTTGGTAGTGGGTAATAACGGCACCTCATTAGCGGCGGGGGTGATCGGGCATCCGCCCTGGTCATGGCCGGCGACCGCGATTTTGGCTATCTGGGTGCCCGGGGCGATGGCCGCCACGATGGTGTTGGCGTCCAACCAGTTTCCCGTCATGTTCTGGCAACCGAAGAGCAAGCTGCCATCAGAGTTGAGCACGGGTGCGCCGTGGTCGGCAGCGTCGGGCGGCGATAACGTCAGCTTCTGCGCATTGCTCGTGGACCCCGCCGGCACCTTGTAGACGTCGGTATGCAGGGCACCTTGTGAAAGCTCTTTGTAGTAGTAATTTCCGGCTCGGTCGAATCCAATCCCGGTGTAGTTCGGCGGATTGCCCCCGAACGCACCCGGCGCCGGCGTCGACTGGGTAACCGCGGTGAACTGGCCGCTGGAATTCATCCATCCCGCCGCTGTTTGCCCATTAGTTGTCGACGTGACGGCGAATTTGGTGAGGTCAGGCGAGGCGGCCACCGCCGAGCGTGGTGTGCCTTGGATGTTTCCGGTAGACGGGATGGTGAACGTAACAGCCTCGGAGTACTGCCCTGAGTTCGGATCGATGAAACCGTAGGTTGTCTTACCAGCAGCACCGGTCAACACGAGTATTCCCGACTTCACTCCGGCCGACGACGGCGACTCCGACGATCGTGATGGCGTACCGCCGCTGGTCTGCGACGCCGGCGTACCGCGGCTGCTCTGCGGCCCGGACGAAGTGCTGCGACTCGGTAAGACGAATTTGTACACCAAGACACCGGCCACGGCTAACACCGCGATGAGCGCGAGGAGTGCTATCGGAATCCGCCGTCGGCGCCGCGATCGGGCCGCCGGCGCACTCGGCGGTCGCCCCTGCAGTGGTTGCGGGGGAGGCTGCTGCGGCGGCGTAAGCGGGTGTTCGGGCCGCGACGTCGGCTTCCGCTGCCGGTGTGGTGTCCAGTTCTGGCCGTCCCAGTAACGCTGCGCCGTCGGGTCATTGGTGTCGTCGTACCAGCCGGGCTGACGCGGTGTCGTCATTGCTCTTCCCTTGAGGAGAACGCGGAACTTGTTGAGCTTTCCTGTCGCGGATGGTAACGCCGACATGGCACGGCCAGTTGCCCGTTCGGCTGATTGCCCACCGCAGGCACCCCCCGGCAGCGGGCGAGGCACACCCCGATCGTCGAACAACAGCATCACGGTGTCGTCGATAAGCAGGTCCCAGCAAGCAGCTGAGATAGGGTAAGTCACCGGCTGGACCACAACGAGCGGCAGATACCAGCAGGAGACGCCATGCCGGCAATCGTCCTGATCGGCGCCCAATGGGGCGACGAGGGCAAGGGCAAAGCCACCGATCTACTCGGCGGCCGCGCGCAGTGGGTCGTGCGATATCAGGGCGGCAACAATGCCGGGCATACCGTAGTTCTGCCGTCCGGCGAGAACTTCGCGCTACACCTCATCCCGTCGGGTGTGCTGACTCCCGGCGTCACCAACGTCATCGGCAACGGCGTCGTGGTGGATCCCGGTGTGCTGCTGGACGAGCTGGCCGGGCTGGCGGACCGCGGTGTCGACACCTCCCGGTTGTTGATCTCCGCCGACGCGCACCTGCTGATGCCCTACCACGTCGCGATCGACAAGGTGACCGAGCGGTACATGGGCAGCAAGAAGATCGGCACTACCGGCCGGGGTATCGGGCCGTGCTACCAGGACAAGATCGCGCGTATCGGTATCCGGGTCGCCGACGTCCAGGACCCGGCAAACCTGGCCCGCAAAGTCGAGGCCGCGCTGGAGTTCAAGAACCAGGTACTGGTCAAGATCTACAACCGCAAGGCGCTGGACCCGGCCGGCATGGTCGACCTGTTGCTGGGCCAAGCCGAAAGATTCCGGCATCGCATCGCCGATACCAGGCTGTTGCTCAATACGGCGCTGGAAGCCGGTGAGACGGTGCTGCTGGAAGGCTCACAAGGGACCATGCTGGACGTAGACCACGGCACCTATCCCTATGTGACCTCCTCGAATCCGACCGCAGGCGGCGCGGCCGTCGGGTCAGGAATTGGGCCGACCCGGATCAACACTGTGCTGGGAATCCTCAAGGCCTACACGACGCGCGTGGGTTCCGGACCGTTCCCCACTGAGCTGTTCGACGAGTACGGCGAATACTTGTCCAAGACCGGCGGCGAGGTCGGGGTGACCACCGGCCGGCGTCGGCGGTGCGGCTGGTTCGACGCTGTCGTCGCCCGCTACGCCACTCGGGTCAACGGCATCACCGACTACTTCCTGACCAAGCTCGACGTGTTGTCGAGTCTGCAGACAGTGCCGGTGTGCGTCGGCTACCGGATCGACGGGAAGACCACCCGTGACATGCCGATGACCCAGAGCGACCTGGCCCGTGCCGAACCGGTCTACGAGGAGCTCCCGGGTTGGTGGGAGGACATCTCCGCGGCACGGAACTTCGAAGACTTGCCGGCCAAGGCTCGTGACTACGTGATGCGCCTGGAAGAGCTTGGCGGAGCTGTGGTTTCGTGCATCGGCGTGGGCCCGGGACGCGACCAGACCATCGTGCGTCGCGACGTGCTGCAGGCGCGCTGATGAGCGAGGAGCCTGAGGCGCTCGACCCCGACTACGGCAGACACGGCGGCTTTCCGCGCTATGAGGCCGCTGACCCGGGTCTGGGCTTCTCGAAGTTCGTCGCTGCGATGCGACAGCTGCAGGACCTTGCGGTCTCGGCCGACCCAGACACCGCGACCTGGGACGAGGCCGCGGAGCGAGCCGAAGAGCTGGTCAAGCTGCTCGACCCGTCTCAGGCGCCCGAAGGGGTTGCTCCCGCGGGTCGGGTTCCGGCACTGCCCGGCATGGGCAGTTTGCTGATGCCGCCGTGGAAGATGACGAAATTCGATCCTGACGGTGTCGAGATGCGCGGCAAGTTCAGCCGCTTCTATCTCGGTGGTAACTCGGCGGTGCACGGCGGTGTGCTGCCGCTGCTGTTCGACTGGCTGTGCGGGATGATCGTGCATGCCGCGTCCCGCCCGATCAGCCGTACCGCCTTCCTGCACGTCGATTACCGGAAAGTGACTCCGATCGACGTGGCGTTGGTCGTGCGGGGCCGGATCGACTCCACCGAAGGCCGAAAGGCCTTCGTCTCCGGTGAACTGCGCGACGCGGACGACGCTGTGCTGGCCGAGGTGCACGCCTTGATGATCCGGTTGCTCCCCGGCCAGCAATAAGCCCCGAAGCCGGCTCGCTATTCGGCGGCCCGTGACGGCGGTATCACGACGATGGTGGCGCCGGGCATCGCTGCCAGGGTCGCCGCAAGCTTCGCCGCGACGTCCTCGGCGGATGTCACGGCGGTATCGACCAGCGGAATCACCGGTGTGCGCGCGGCCGGCGTCGTCTTCGCCGCCGCGGTCTTGACTGGCGGGAGCTTTGTCGGGGAAATGCTCGCCGCGGAGCCGCCCCGCGCGGCCAGACCGCCCATGCCGCTGCCCAGCAAACCTGCCAGTGCCATCCCGGTGTACGGGTTTTCTTCGTCACCGGGCATCACGCTCGGCGCGGCCTCGATGCCGGAAGCCGACAAGACCTTCGCGAGTTGGCGGATCTCCGGTGGGGCAGCCCAGCTCGGCGGCGCCGAAAGCCCGCCTATCACGGATCCCCGGCCCATGCTCGCGGTGACCACCCCGCTCCTGCCGGTCGGCGCGCCGGGGGCGGAAGTAGCGCTTTTCAGACCCAGCCCCAGCCCCAACCCTTGCCCGCCGCTTCCGATTCCTCCCCCGCCGTCTCCGCTCGAAGGTGTCGTGGTGCCTTTGGCCGCGTCTTTGGCGTCGGTGATGGCGTCCCGGTTGAACTGCCTGGCGAGATTGGTTCCCGCCAAGCTGGTGCCGACAATCCCATTGGAGAAGGCTCCGGCTACCAGAAGATCCAGCCCCCCGAGTTCCCCCAACTCGATGAAGCTCAAGGACTTGCGCACCCCGTTAGCTGCCGGTGCGGCGGCGGCTTGCGTGGCCGCCGCGGCCGCGTTGGTGGTTTTCGGTGGCGACGTGAAGGGTGTCAACTGCGATGCCGCTGCCGAGGAATTGGCGTAGTTCTCCATCGCGGCGACATCTTGCGCCCACATTTCGCTGTACTGCGCTTCGGTGGCTGCAATCGCCGGAGTGTTCTGCCCCAGAATATTCGTCGCGATCAGCGCGATCAGTTGACTGCGGTTGGCCGCGACCACCGGCGGCGGCACGGTCATGGCGAACGCCGCCTCGTAGGCGCTGGCGGCAGCCATGGCCTGGTCGCCCGCTTGCTCAGCCTGACCGGCGGTCGTCGTCATCCATGCCACATAGGGCGTGGCCGCAGCTGCCATGGACGCCGACGCCGGGCCCTGCCATTCCTCGGCGGTCAGCCCCGAAATTGCCGCGGAATAGGAGGCCGCCGTCGACTGCAATTCGGCGGCCAGCCCTTTCCAGGCCGTGGCCGCGGCGATCAGCGGACCAGAGCCGGGGCCGAAATACATTCGAGCGGAATTGACTTCAGGTGGCAGCGAGACGTACTCCATCGCTACACCGCCCCCAGTGCGGCGGTGACCGCGTTAGCCATTTCGGTGTCGGCGTACGCATGGGCGTTGGACGTCAGCATGGCCACGAACTGGTCGTGAATGGCTGCCGCCTGCGCGCTGACGGCTTGATAGCTCTGGGCATGGTTGGCCAGGTGCGCCACCGTCAGCGCCGAGACCTCGTCTGCTGCGGGCGGAATCACACCGGTGATCGGTGCGGCGGCCGCGGCGTTGTGTGCGCTCATCACCGAGCCGATACCCGCCAAGGTGGTGGCTGTGGTGATCAAAATCTGCGGCTGTGCAATCACAAAAGACATCAACTTCTCCTAGTAATTTCCTTGCCCCAGTGACTGGTTCAGGTGCTGGATTCCAACGATCGGTTATCGGTGCCTGCAGTTCGGGCAGCAACTAATCAGTCAAGTCGGCCTACCTCCCCCCGTAATGCCCCGCCTCTACGGAGATTTCAGCAGGAGAGTTGCTCATAGGGGGGCAAATACGACGAAGACACTCCGGAAAATGGCCGCAATGGAATCCAAAGGTCGGGGAAAGTATGGCTGAAGTCGGCGCCGACAACCGCGTGCGAGCGGCCGACAAGCTGAACCGCACCGGCGTCGGCGCCAGCGCCCCTATCCTGAGCACCATGCACCGAACTGCTCGCACGCGCAGCGATGACTGAGGAAGCCGACGGCCCACCGGGCGAGGCCGTGACGCTCGAACCCGCTGAGCAGCGGCACATCGGGCCCAACAAAATCAAGGTGATGCTGCTCGGTTCCGGCGACTCGGCCCGCGAACTGACCATCGCTTTTCAGCGTCTCGGCGTCGAGGTCATCGCTGTCGGACGGTACGCCGAGGGGCCCGCGCACGGTGTCGCCGATCAGTCGCTGGTGGTCGAGACAACCGACACCCACGAGCTGACCGCGCTGATCGGCCGGGTGCGACCGGACTACGTGGTGGCTCTGGCCAGCGCTGTTGCCGTCGACGCGTTGACCGCCGCGACGGACGTTCAGGTCGTTCCCAGCGCTCGTGCGATCCAACTGACTGCCGACTACGAAGCGATGCGGCGATTGGCCGCCGACGAACTCGGCCTGCCTACCGCACCGTTCTGGTTCGCCAACTCCGTCGACGAACTCAAGGCGGTGGCCGCCCACGCCGGTTTCCCTTTGCTGGTCAAGCCGCTGGCAGCCGCGGCCGGCCAGCGGCAGACGAAAGTGTCCGGGCCGGAGGAGATCGAACCGGCCTGGCAGCGCGCGGGGTCCGCCCGCGGCACGTTCGCCCGCAACCGGGTACTGGCCGAAACAGCGGTGGAGGTCGACGTCCACGTCACACTGCTGACCGTGAGCAGCATGGGTCCGGCGGGACCTCTCATCGAGTTCTGCGCGCCGATCGGACACAGCGAGGCCGGCGGTGACGTGCAGGAATCGTGGCAGCCGCAACAGCTGAGTCCGGCGGCGCTGGACGCCGGCAAGTCGATTGCCGCGCGCATCGCAAAGGCCTTGGGCGGACGCGGCGTCTTTGCGGTGCAGTTGATGGTCCGCGGCGATGAGGTCTACTTCTGCGATGTCACCACCCGCCCCTGCGAAACTGCTCTGGTGACGCTGCGCACGCAGCGGCTTTCGCTGTTCGAGCTGCAGGCCCGCGCGGTCCTCGGCCTTGCGGTGGACACCATCATGATTTCCCCGGGTGCAGCTCAGGTGATCCAAGCCGGACCCGGTGCGGTCGCCGCGGCCGGCCACGCCAAGCCCCGCTCGCTGGCCGATGCGCTGGCGGTGCCGGAGAGCGACATCCGGGTCTTCGGCGACCACGAAGGCGACAGCCGCTTCGGCTTGGCGCTGGCCACCGCGCCGGATATCTCGGCGGCGCGCGACCGTTCGCGGCAGGTCTCTGCGGCCCTGCGCCGGCTGCGACAGGGCTGACTTGGTCAGGTCTCATCCCGATGTGGGAGACTCACGCGGGTGAGCTACGCGGGAGATATCACGCCTGAGCAGGCCTGGAAGCTGCTCAGTGACAACCCTGAGGCCGTACTGGTCGACGTTCGCACCGATGCCGAATGGCGCTTCGTCGGTGTAGCCGATTTGTCCAGTCTCGGCCGCGACGTCGTCTACATCCAGTGGAACCGCACCGACGGAAAGCGCAACGAAAACTTTCTCGGCGAGCTGTCCGAGCAGGTGCCGCCCGGTTCTGGGGATCGGCCGGTGATTTTCCTTTGTCGCTCCGGCAACCGCTCCATCAGCGCAGCCGAGGCCGCGACCGAGGCGGGTATCGCGCCGTCGTACAACGTGCAGGACGGGTTCGAAGGTCATCTCGACGACGCCGGTCACCGCGGTGGGGCTGGCTGGCGGGCGATAGGTCTGCCCTGGAAGCAGTCGTGAGCGCTGTCGACAATGCAGAGCGCAGCGATGAGGAGGAGCGGCGCAATTGAACACCGCCTCGAACGACCAGGGCAAGTCGGTCCGCATCCCGGCGCCGCTGCCCGACGGGGTCAGCCAGGCGACGATCGGGGTCCGCGGCGGTGTGATGCGCTCGCAGTTCGACGAAACTGCCGAGGCCATCTTCCTGGCCTCCGGCTACGTCTACGACAACGCTGCCGCGGCGGAGCAGGCCTTCGCCGGCGAGGTGGATCGCTATGTGTATTCCCGCTACGGCAACCCGACCATCACCATGTTCGAGGAGCGGTTGCGCCTGATCGAGGGTGCGCCCGCGGCATTTGCCACCGCGAGCGGCATGGCCGCGGTTTTCGTCTCGCTGGGTGCGCTGCTGGCCGCCGGGGACCGGCTGGTCGCGGCACGGAGCCTGTTCGGCTCATGTTTCGTGGTGTGCAACGAGATTCTGCCGCGCTGGGGAGTCGAGACGGTCTTCGTCGACGGTGAGGACCTTGCGCAGTGGGAAGAAGCGCTGTCGGTGCCCACCCAAGCGGTTTTCTTCGAGACTCCGTCCAACCCGATGCAGTCGCTGGTCGACATTGCGGCCGTCAGCGAGCTGGCCCATGCTGCTGGCGCGAAAGTGGTGTTGGACAATGTCTTTGCTACGCCGCTGTTGCAGCAGGGTCTGCCGCTGGGTGTCGACGTGGTGGTGTATTCAGGAACCAAGCACCTCGACGGACAGGGCCGGGTACTGGGCGGAGCAATTCTGGGGGATGTCGAGTACATCGACGGGCCCGTACAGAAGCTGATGCGCCACACCGGCCCGGCGATGAGCGCGTTCAACGCCTGGATATTGCTGAAAGGCCTTGAGACGCTGGCCGTTCGGGTGGATTACAGTAATGTCGCAGCCCAACGCGTCGCCGAATACCTGGAGGGACACCCGGCGGTGAGCTGGGTGCGTTACCCATATCTGCCGTCACATCCGCAGCATGACCTGGCCAAGCGTCAGATGTCCGGTGGCGGGACCGTGGTCACCTTTGCGCTCGACGCATCGAAGAGCGCGGGTAAGCACCGGGCGTTCGAAGTGCTGGACAAGCTGCGGCTGATCGACATCTCCAACAACCTCGGTGACGCGAAGTCGCTGATCACCCACCCGGCGACCACCACGCATCGAGCGATGGGCCCCGATGGCCGCGCCGCGATCGGTCTGGGCGACAACGTGGTCCGCATCTCTGTGGGCTTGGAAGGCGCCGACGATCTGATCGCCGACATCGATCAAGCTTTGGGCTAGGCGCGCCGGACGAGCGTTGCATGACGACCAGATAACGGTTCACCACGCAAACTGTCGCGACGCGGCACGCAAATACCGGGGACGCTGCCTTAGGCAACTTATGGTCACTTCGTGCAGCGCCGAATGGTCCTGAAGCTCCCGCTGATGTTGGCAGCCGGTGCTGCAGCGGCTGGAGTGCCGCGCGCTGCTGCAGCGCCGCCCCGGACCTCGGCGGAACCCAGCCGGTGGTCACCCGACCGTGCCAATAGCTGGTATCAAGCCCAAGGTTGGCTCGTCGGTGCGAATTACACCACCTCCAATGCGATCAATCAGCTGGAGATGTTTCAGCCCGGCACGTATGACCCTCGTCGCATCGACACCGAGTTGGCCTGGGCACGCTTTCACGGCCTCAACAGCGCGCGGGTCTTCCTGCACGATCAACTGTGGGCGCAGGATTCCCGGGGATTCCAATCGCGTCTCGGCCAGTTCGTCACCATCGCGGCGCGCCACCGCATCAAGCCGCTGTTTGTCCTGCTCGACTCGTGCTGGGATCCGGCGCCCAAAGCGGGTCCGCAGCGGGCGCCGAAACCCGGCGTGCACAACTCGGGTTGGGTGCAGAGCCCGGGCGCCGAACGTCTCGGCGACCGTGGCTACGTCCCCACGCTGCAGGCCTATGTCACCGGAGTGATAAGCCAATTCCGCAATGACGACCGCGTCCTGGGGTGGGACTTGTGGAACGAGCCCGACAACCCGGCGCATGAGTATCGCTCGGTGGAAAGAAGTGACAAGCTGGAGCTCGTCGCGAACCTGCTGCCCCAAGTGTTTCGATGGGCACGAGCGGTGGATCCGCGCCAGCCGCTGACAAGCGGTGTGTGGGACGGCGAGTGGGGGGACGCGGCGAACCGAAGCACCATCGCCGGCATCCAACTCGACAATTCCGACGTGGTCACGTTCCACTCCTACGCCAAACCGGCGACGTTCGAAGGCCGCATCCAGGAGCTCAGCCCGCTTGGGCGCCCGATGCTGTGCACCGAATACATGGCTCGCAGCCTGGGCAGCACTATCGACGGCGTGCTGCCGGTTGCCAAGCGATACAACGTCGGTGCCATCAATTGGGGTTTCGTAGCCGGCAAGACCCAGACCTACTTCCCGTGGGACTCCTGGGAACACCCATACACGTCGGTACCCAAAGTGTGGTTCCACGACCTGGTCCGGCCCGACGGCCGACCGTTTCAGGGCACCGAGATCCAGACGATCCGAACGCTGAGCGCCGGTACCGCCTCCTGAGGACCGGCGGTGCTCGCCATGACAGCCTCGTGTGAAGCACTGCGTAGGATCGAGAACCATGACCCGCAAACCGGTGGTCGGCGTGATCGGCGCCGGTCCCGGCGGAATTGCCATGGGCATTCAGCTGGCCAAAGGCGGGTACGACTTCGCCATCTTCGAGCGCGGTGACGGTTTCGGCGGGACGTGGCGGAAGAATACCTATCCGGGTGCCGCCTGCGACGTGCCGTCACACTTCTACTCGTTCTCCTTCGCGCTCAACCCTTACTGGACCAAGACGTTTGCCAACCAGCCTGAGATCCTCGCCTATCTGGAGCGGGTCGCCGGTGACCACCGGCTCGATGAGCACCTGAGGCCCGCGACCACGGTCAGTCGATTACGGTGGTCCGACGTCGATTCCCGGTGGACGGTGGAAACCACGGAGAACGAGCACCATCAGGTCGACGTCGTCGTCAGCGCCGTTGGCATGCTGGACATTCCGAACATTCCCGTGATTCCCGGCCGCGAGCGTTTCGGCGGTCGGGTCTTTCACTCGTCGAACTGGGATCACTCGAAATCGACGGCGGGTGAGCGGGTCGCTTCGATCGGGACCGGTGCCAGCGCCATTCAATACGTTCCCGCTGTCGCGGCAGAGACCAAGCAGCTGACCGTGTTTCAGCGCACCCCGATATGGGTGGCTCCACGGTTCGATGAGCCGTTCACCGCCGAGCAGCATGAGTTGTTCGTGCGCGATCCGGCCGAGGTGCACAAGCTTCGCGAATCGGCTTTCCAAGACTATGAGATGGCCAACTTCGACGCGACATCCGACATGACCAAGATGCTCACCGACGTGTCGTACAACTACCTGATGAAAAAGGTACGAGATCCGCAGCTGCGGGCCAAGCTGCTGCCCGACTACCCGGTCGGCTGCAAGCGTCCGTTGCAGTCGCGCACCTGGTTTCCGACGTTCGCTTTGCCTAACGTCACCCTGGAGACCACACCGATCGTGGCTTTCACCGAGAACGGCCTGCGCACGGCCGACGGGGTTGAGCACATCTTCGACACGGTGATCTTTGGAACCGGATTCAAAGCCGCCGACTATCTGAGCTGTCTCGACGTCTACGGCGCCGGCGGGCGTCGGCTGCACGACGACTGGCGCGACGGCGCCGAGGCGTATCTCGGCACGGTGGTGCCGGGCTTTCCGAATCTGTTCACCCTGTACGGACCGAACACCAACGGTGTCACGTCGATGCTCTACATCATCGAAGCGCAGGCCGAGTTCGTACGCCGGGTGCTCGACGAGATGCGCCGGCGAGCCGTTCCAGCGCTCGACATCCGACGCGACGTGCACGATGCGTTCAACGCCGAGATTCAACAAGCCATGGCCACAACGGTATGGAATGCGAACTGCAACAACTACTTCCGACACCCCAGCGGTAAGATCGTGACCCAATTTCCCTATAGCGGGCGTACCTTCGTGCAGCGACTTGCCGCCGTTGACACCGATGTTTTCGTGGCACATGCCCGACGTCCGACCGTCGACACGAAGAGCGGCAGCTCATGATCGGGGTGCACCACACCGCGATCGTGACCAGCGACGTCGAGCGATCGCTGAATTTTTGGCGTGACGGGTTGGGTCTCTCGGTCATTTTTGACCAGGTCTTCACCGGTGACTGGCCGTCCCTGTTCGACGCGGCGACGGACAAGCTGCGTTCGGTCTTCCTCGGCGATCCGCAAGCACCTGACAACGGCTTCGTCGAGCTCGTCGTCTTCGACAATGCCGAACCCGCACCCTTTCGCGCGGCCGGTCCGGCGCCGGGTTTTTTCCTGCTGTCGCTGAATCGGGACGTCGACGCGACGCTGACCCGGCTGGCCGGCCTGGGGTTCACCGACGGGGTACGCCGCATTGGCGTGCCGGCACCGGGAGGCGAGCAGGTTCAGATGGCAGTGATCACCGCACCGGACGGCGTCCGGGTGGAGCTGATCGGAGCGGCGCGTTGAGTGCGGTTGTGACGGGCGGCGGTTCCGGTATCGGTGACGCCGTGGCCAAACGACTGCGTCAAGCCGGCCACGACGTTCTCAGCTGGGATATCGACAACGGTGATATTGCCTGTGACGTCAGCGATCCCGCGTCCGTTGCGGCCGCATCAGAGCAGACGTTGGCGACCATGGGTGTGCCGGATCGCCTGGTCGCCTGCGCCGGAGTTGGCGCCTCGGGTCTGCTGGTGGAGCAGGACCCCGCGGACTGGCGACGCCTCATCGACGTCAATCTCACCGGCACCTGGCTGACCATGCGTGCGGTGGCCCGGGCGATGATCGAGCACGGCAGCGGCGGGTCCATGGTGGCCGTGTCGAGCATCAGCGGCACCGTCGCGGACCGTGACATGGGCGCCTACTGCGTCTCCAAAGCTGGAATCGACATGCTGGTTCGAGTCGCTGCCGGCGAGTGGGGACCACATGGTATCCGGGTCAACGCGGTGGGGCCGGGTGTCACCCGTACGCCGATGTTGGGCGATGCCGAGCGACTGCCGGGGCTGGTGGAAAATCTGCGCGAGCGCACGCCGCTCGGCCGGCTCGGTGAGGCGGACGACGTCGCTCAGGCGATTGTCGCCGTACTCGAGATGTCCTGGGTGACCGGGCAAACCGTCTTTGCCGACGGCGGTCTCGCGCTGCACAGCCCGGTCGACACCTACGGGCAGATTCAGCGGCTTTCGAAACGCTAGCCGGCTGCCTTCTGTTCGGCTTCCTCGGCCTCGCTCGCCGCCGCCAGAGCGCCTTGCGACTGGCCCGCCTTCATCGCCTGCCTGGCGTAGATCATCTGACTGGTAATGGCCATTTGACCCCGGGCGCGGCCCAGGAACGAAACCAGCCAGGCGAGCACCGCGGTGATCCGGTTCTTGTGGCCGACTAGGTAATACAAGTGCAACACCAGCCAGGCCAGCCACGCGATGAAGCCGCCGAACTCCAGCTTGCCGACCTGGGCCACCGCACTGTAGCGGGAAACCGTGGCCATGCTGCCCTTGTCGAAGTAGTGGAAAGGAGCGCGGTCGGCCGGATCGTCGTGACCCTTCAGTGCACGCTTGATGCACTTGGTCGCGTACTTTGCGCCCTGGATGGCGCCCTGCGCCATCCCCGGCACACCGGGCATCGCCACCAGGTCACCGACGATGAAGACGTAGGGATGTCCCTTGACGGTGAGGTCGGGTTCCACCAGAACCCGCCCGGCGCGGTCCACTTCGGTTCCGTCGGATTGTTCGGCGATCATCTTGCCCAGCGGGCCGGCTTGGACACCGGCCGCCCACACCTTGCAAGCGCACTCGATGCGTCGTTCTGAGCCGTCCTTGTCTTTGACCGTGATGCCCTGATAGTCAACGGCGGTCACCATTGCGTCGAGTTGGATTTCGACGCCCATTTTCTCCAGCCGGCGCTGGGCCTTACCGCCGAGCTTCTCGCCCATCGGCGGCAATACCGCCGAGGCGGCGTCCAGCAGGACCACCCGGCAATCCCGGGGCTCGATGGTGCGGAATGCCCCGGTCAGGGTGCGTTCGGCGAGTTCGGCGATCTGTCCGGCCAGCTCGACTCCCGTCGGCCCGGCTCCGACCACTACAAAGGTCAGGCGCCGATCCCGCTCGGCCTGATCAGTAGTGACTTCCGCCGCCTCGAACGCCCCCAGGATCCGACCCCGCACCTCCAACGCGTCGTCGATCGTCTTCATGCCCGGGGCGTAGGTGGCGAACTGGTCATTTCCGAAATACGACTGCTGTGCGCCGGTGGTGACGATGAGACTGTCGAACGGCGTCACGGTGTCCATGTTGAGCAACTTCGATGTGACCGTCCGCGCTTCGAGGTCGATGTCGTCGACCTCACCCAGCAGAACCCGAATGTTCTTCTGGTTGCGCAAGATCAGCCGCGTGGTCGGCGCGATCTCGCCCTCGGACAAGATCCCGGTGGCCACTTGGTACAGCAGCGGCTGAAACAGGTGAGTGGTTGTCTTCGAGATCAGGGTGACGTCGACGTCGGCTCGCTTGAGCGCCTTGGCGGCGGTGAGGCCACCGAATCCTGATCCGATGATGACAACGTGATGGCGCTCGCTCATCAGTTTCCTGTACCCGGCATCTTCGGCCTCAATCTCCGCGCGGCTTAGCTGGTGTGTTCGACGACGCCGGTCGCGTGCTGAGCCCGATCTTCATAAGCCCGGCGTGTGGTGGCATCCACGTTGAGGAAAACGGTGTCGTTGCCGGTTTTCTTGTTGAGCCAGCGCCGAGCGCGGGTTGGCAACAACATTGCCAGGATGCTCACGGTCCGGCCCCAACCCGGAACTGTCACCTGGGTTTTCGGCTTGTCCAATACTTTGACTACGGCTGCGGCGACGTCGTGGGGTTGCACTGGCTTCTGCGCGGCGCTCGGCGATGTGCCCGAGATCAATTCGGTGTTGGTGAACGTCGGAAGTACAGCGGTGATGACGACGCCGTGCGGGGCGAATTCGTCGGCCAGCGCGGTGGATAGTCCGACCACGGCGAATTTGGTGCCGGCGTAGACGACCTGGCCGGGCACCGCCACCATGCCGGCCAGCGAGGCGATGTTGACGACATGTCCGCCGCGTCGTTTGACCATCTCCGGCAGCACCAGTTGACAACCGTTCAGCACGCCGTAGAAGTTGACCTCGATCGCCGAGCGGATGGCTTGCTGCGATTGCTGGAGAAACGGCCCGACCGGCATGACGCCGGCGTTGTTGATCAACACGTCGATGTGCCCGCCACCGTCGGCGCGGGCCTTGTCGAGGAATGCTGCGAACGACTCCCGGTCGGTGACGTCGAGCGGGTGGCCGGACACCGGGCCCAGACTGCCCAGATCGCTGACCGTCTTCTGCAGCACGTCGACGTCGCGGTCACCGATGACCACGCGTGCACCCCGGGCCAGCAGCGCCTGGGCGGTGGCCGCCCCGATACCGCGAGCGGCACCGGTGATGACGACGGTCTTTCCCTTGACGTTGTCCACAGCCGGGACTTTACGATCCACAGGCGGCTTGCGAGCGAGTTTTCTGTCAGCCTGTTGCCTCATGTCAAGATGCGCGCGAAGGGGGATTCGTTGCCTCACGTAAACGTGCGCGCTTGTTGAGTGGAGCTGTGGCGCCGGGTGCGGCTTTGCTGGTGGTGAGGGTGAACAGCTGGGCGGTTAGGGCTTGGATCTGGCGTTGGGTGGCGGCGGGGTTGATCAGCGAGTAGGTCCGGGTTAGCGCCACGATGCGTTCCACGGTCATGGTGGGGTGATCGATCGCGCGATGAAATGGGGTGGTGGCGGTGTCGTGTTTCTTGGACACTTTGGCCCCTGCGCGGACCTTGGAGATCAGTTTCTGCTGCGGGTAGAAGTAGTTGGTCAGCCTAGACTGCAACTGCCAGATCTCGTTGAGTAGCAATAGTTCTGCAGCGGTGTCGTAGCGGTGGTAGCCGACAACGGTGCGCACCACCGCCCAGTTCTTCTGCTCGACGTGACAACCGTCGTTCTTATTGCCCGGTCGTGCACGGGTGAAGGTGATCTGGCGTCCTTGGCACCATCCCAGCAGGTGGTCGTTGATGAATTCTGATCCGTTGTCGGAGTCCACACCCAGGATCGAGAACGGCATTTTGCGTGCGATGTCATTGAGTGCTGCCAGCACACATTTGGCGGTCTTGTCCGGCACTGAGCGATTCTCGGTCCAGCCGGTGGCGATGTCGGTGACGGTCAAGGTAAATGCATGGCCTCCACCCCGGTTGCCGCCGTCATGCCAGACCAGGTCGATCTCGACGAACCCCGGTCGAGCGTCATCCCACTCGGCCCAGGTGCGCACCGGGATCTGGCTTTTGAGCAGCGATCCCGGCTTTGTCCCCACACGTCCCCGGAGCTGGTGTTTGGCTCGCTGTTCAGCCAGGCGGCGATCGATGGTGGCTGCCGACATCGACGCCAGCAGCTCAGCGGTGCTCTCGTCGATGGACAGCTCTCCGAAATGCCGCAGCACCGCCACCAGTTCGCCCAGCATGGGCGCGAGCCGTTTGCCGGCCGGCATTCCAAGCACTGCCCAGCAGACCGTCAGCGCCGCGACCACATCGGGCCCGTACTTCACCGGCCGCGGACTGCGCGGGGCAACAATCTTGGGCAACAGCGCCGCTACGAGCGCCTTACGCGCGTGATTTCGGTGCCACCCCGTATTGGCGCACAACTCGTCAAGGATCCGACTTTTACCGCGCTTGCTCGCCAGCTGGTAGCGGGTCACAGCCGCCCCGGTGATTGCTCTGCGCTCTGCCAAGGTCAACCCCATCCACTGGGCGTACGCGCGCATTCTCAGTGAGGCAACGAATCACCCTTTCGCGCGCATTTCTGACGAGTCAACGCGGTCAGTGGATGCGAGTAGTATCGAAAGTATGTTCGATACTAAGCTGCTGCCGGATGCGGCGACCTTGCGGGGTCTTGACGACGCTGGGCTGGTCGACGTCATGCGGGCAGCGGCGCGGCTGGAGTCGGCGGTTATCGCCTGTAAATTCGCCGCGGCGGCCGAGCTGTATCAGCGTCGGCTGAGCGAACAAGACGCTGAGGACCGCGAGCAGTGGTGCATCGACGGCTGGGAGCAGGTCGCTGCAGAAGTGGCCGCCGCGCAGCGCATCAGTCGGGGTCGGGCCGCCGGGCAGTTGCGTTATGGGCTGGAATTGTCGGAACGGTTGCCGAAGTTGGCTGCCTTGTTCGCCGCAGGCGAGGTTGATTTCCGGGTGATCGCCGCGGTGGTGTTCCGCACCGAGCTGATGATCGACACCGATGCGCTGGCGCGCCTGGATAAGTGGCTGGTCCGTAACGCACCGCGGTGGAGCGGGTGGTCGCACAACAAGATCGTCGCGATGGTCGATTTCTGGATTCAGAAACTCGAGCCGGCCGCGGTGCGGGTGGCTCGTGAGACGGAGGAAAGTCGCCACATCGGGGTCGCACCGCTGCACTCCGGGCTGGCCGAAATTTGGGGTGACGTGCGGGCTCCCGATGCACTGGCCTTCGACCGGCGCCTCGATGAGTTGGCGGGCACGGTTTGCCCAGCCGATCCGCGCACCAAAGCCCAGCGCCGGGCTGATGCTCTGTCGGCGCTGGCGGCCAGGGCCACCGCGATGCCGTGCGCGTGCGGATCACCGGACTGTCCGGCAGCGGGTTCCGAGGCCACCGTCGGCGAGGTCGTCATCCACGTCTTGGCCGATGCAGCCACCGTCGACGGCAGGTCTTCAGAACCGGGATACGTGCCTGGATGCGGGGGAATCTCCGCTGAGGCGATTCGTCAGCTGGCTACCTTCGCTAAGCTGCGCCCGGTCGTTCATCCGAAGAATGGTCCGCCCGAGCCGGGCTACCGGCCGTCAACGGCTCTGGCGGATTTCATCCGCTGTCGCGATCTGACCTGTCGGTTCCCGGGGTGCGATCAGCCCGCCGAGCACGCCGACATCGATCACACGGTGCCGTGGCCGCTCGGACCCACGCATCCGTCCAACCTCAAGCTGTTGTGCCGGCGGCACCATCTGCTGAAGACCTTCTATTGCGGACCCAGCGGTTGGCGTGATCGACAAGAATCGGACGGCACGGTGGTGTGGACATCCCCCAGTGGCCACACTTACACCACCAAACCTGGTGGCAGCGCGTTCTTTCCGCAGTTCGCTGTCCCAACAGCCGAGCTGGCGTTGCCGACGTGCAGGCCGACGCCTTCCGAGAACCGGGGATTGATGATGCCGGTCCGGCGCCGAACCCGGGCCGACGATCGTGCCGCCCGCCACCGTTACGAACGCGGCATCAACGAGGCCCGCATCGCCGTTGCAGCGGCGGAGCGCGCCAAACGGCAGGCCGCCTGCAACGACCCACCACCTTTCTAGGTTTGAGGCTTCGCCGTTCCTAATGGGTCGGCCGGTGCCATACTTTTCTGTATCGCTTGACGCGGACTAGCGGAACGGGTGCCGGAGGTACGCCGATGAAAATCGGCTGCGGCATGGCAGCAGGGACGATGTTCGCTGCCGCTGCCGTCTGGTTTGCAATCCCGACGCGCGCGGACGATTTCAGCGGTACCTACATCAGAACAGGACCGGGTACCCCGTCCGATTGGCAGTCCACATGGTTTGTCACGCCGTGTGGCTCAGCCTGCGCCCACGTGGTCGATGACAGCGGGTAAAGTGCGGATGCGCACATCGTCAATGGTCGATGGACATTCTCGGTTGACCGCCCGGACGCCACGAAGTGCCTTGACGGGTGGGCACCTGGGACGGCTCTTTACACTGTCGACGCTGCACGACTGGACGGCACGGTCGTCACTACCAATCCGGCGCCGTGTGTCCTACACGCCGGCTATCAGACTCCCCTGTATTTCACATTGACGAAAGTCGGCTAGAAACAGCGATCGGCATCGCCCACAAACGACTCACATCGAACCGCTATGGCCAGGCGATAGCCACGCGGCAGCCCGTCAGCGAAAAGCGTCGAGCCCGGTGACCGCCTGGCCGAGGATCAACTGGTGCATCTCCGGGGTTCCCTCGTAGGTCAGCACTGACTCCAGGTTGAGCATGTGCCGGATGACCGGATATTCCAGCGAGATCCCGTTGCCCCCCAGTATGGTTCGCGCGGTCCGACAGATCTTGATAGCCTCGCGGGTGTTGTTCAGCTTGCCGAAGCTGACCTGCTCGGGGCGCAACCCGACGCTGTCTTTGAGTCGGCCTAAGTGCAAAGACAACAGCTGGCCCTTGTGCAGCTCGACCGCCATGTCCACGAGCTTTGCCTGGGTCAATTGGAAGCCGGCTATCGGACGGCCGAATTGGCTGCGCTGACTGGCGTAATCCAGCGCAGCCTGCCACGCCGACCTGGCCGCACCCATCGATCCCCAGATGATGCCGTAGCGCGCCTCGGACAGACATGACAGCGGGCCCTTGAGGCCGGTCGCGTCGGGCAACATCGCGTCCTGCGGCACTCGCACATCGTCGAGCACCAGCTCGCTGGTGATCGAGGCGCGCAGCGACAGTTTGTGATGAATGGTGTTCGCGCTGAAGCCGGGTGTGTTGGTCGGCACGATGAAGCCACGGATCCCGTCGTCGGTGGCCGCCCAGACGACCGCGACGTCGGCAATCGAGCCGTTGGTGATCCATAGCTTGCGGCCGTTGAGCACCCAGTCCGAGCCATCCCGTCGCGCCCGGGTTTTCATCGCTGCCGGGTCGGAGCCGACGTCGGGTTCGGTGAGACCGAAGCAGCCCAGCAGCTCTCCGGCGGCCATCCCCGGCAACCACTGCTGTTTCTGCTCTTCCGAGCCGTTCTTCCAGATGGCGAACATTGCCAGCGAGCCCTGCACTGAGACCAACGACCGGATCCCGGAGTCGGCGGCCTCCAGTTCCAGGCAGGCCAACCCGTAGTGGACCGCCGACGCTCCGCCGCACCCGTAGCCCTGCAAATGCATCCCGAGCAGCCCCAGCTGGCCGAACTGCTTCGCCAGTTCGTGGGCCACCGGCAGGTCGCCTGCCTCGAACCAGTCGGCGACATAGGGCGTGACGTGCTCATCGCAGAACTGCCGGACGGTGTCGCGCACCGCAATCTCGTCGCTCGACAGCGACTCGTCCAGGCTCAGCGGATCGGAGGCGTTGAACCGAGGCGGGGTTTTGGTGCTCATCGGACCATCCTCCCACTTCGGTGTCAGCCGCCGACTCTCACCGCTTTTACCGGTGGCGCTCTCGTACCGCAAGCTTCGACCGTGAATCTAGCGACGCAACACACCGCGTGAATTCAGGCGGAATCCAGCAGGAAGTCGACGACGATGGCGGCCATGTCAGCGATGGCATTGCGCGGCATGACTTCGAAACCATGGGTGCTCAGTGTGGGCAGGCAGAGTAGTCCCGCGCGCGGGGTCAGCCCGTAAGCCTTCGCGTGGGAGGCGTCGGACATGAACGCGCCCAGTGTCGCCGGCTGGGGAGCAAGTCCGCGGTGGGTCGCAATCCTCATCAGCCGGTCAGCGACCGCCTTGTCGTAGACGCAGAGCGCATCGCTGTACGCGATGATCGGACCGCCGGTGACAGTGGTCGCGTACTCCCGCTCGGTGGGCCCCACCTCCAGGGCAAGAGTCAGGTTGCCGGGCAGGGTTGCGGTGGCGTAGCAGCCGCCCACCCCACCGGTTTCCTCGTTGGTGGTGAAGACAAGGTAGACGTCGTCGGCGGGTCGCTGCCCAGCGTCGTGCAGCAGCCGGGCCGCCCGCAGCAGCGCGGTGACCGCGGCGCGGTCATCGAGGAAGTAGGCGCCGACGTAGTCTCCGAATTCGACCAGGTCTCGCTTGCTGCGGTCGACGCACACCCTGGTGCCGGCGTGCACCCCGGCGGCGGCGAGGTCTTCGGGGGAGCGCCCGGTAAAGATGTAGACGTGCTGCCAGTCCAGCGCTTTGTCGCCTTGATCCGGTTTGGTCTCCCAGATCCGCGGGCTTTCCTTGGTGGTGTGCTCGGAGCCGAGGGTCAGCACCGCGGTCAGCGTGTCCGAGTTGCCGAGCAGAGCCACCGGGCCGAGCCCGAAGTTGCCCGGATACATGATCCCCAGCTCCGTCAGGTGCAGCGTGCCGTCGGGGTTGATCCGCTTGACGAGCATGGACAGTTCGTCCATGTGCGCCAGCACCCGGGTGCCGGCGCTGGGCGCGAAGGTCGATCGGTGACGGTGTCCGGTATCGCCGGCTGAAGGGCCCGCGGCGCCGATATAGCCGATCAGATTGCCCCCATCGTCAGTCCACATATCGTCGACGAACGGTTCAAGCTCGCGGGCGCATACAGCGCGCACCGCTTCTTCCTGCCCACCGGGCCCGTAGGTCCAGAGCAGCTCTTGTAAAAGGTCGTCGATCGAGTCACCGCTGACTTGCACCATCACATCTCCTTCTCGTCAGTGGTAACCGTATCTGCGTATCTGAGACGGCAAAGTCCTGCTATGGATTTCGCCCCACCGTGATGGCAAATCCGCCGGCCGCCGGATAAGCCAGTGCGCGCTAGGGTCGCCTCATGCGACCGCAGCGCGGCCCTTTGTGGCTCGCCGTTGACGTCGGTTGCGTGCTGGCGTTCTCCGCGGTAGGTCGCCGCAGCCACCACGATGGCGTCGACGTGACCGGCGTAGCGACGACGGCCTGGCCGTTTCTGGCGGGAACGGCACTTGGGTGGCTGTTGTCGAGGGCTTGGCGGCGCCCGACGGCCCTGGTGCCGACCGGAGTCGTCGTGTGGCTGTGCACGGTCACCGTCGGAATGGTGCTGCGCAAAGCCAGCTCGGCCGGCGTGGCCGCGAGCTTCGTGGTGGTGGCCGCCTCGGTCACGGCGGTGCTGCTGCTCGGCTGGCGGGCTATCGCCAGGAATGCGGGTGCGCCGAAGACGTTAGACAGTTGAGTGATGCCTCGAACCCTGCAGTCCGAACCGGGCGGCGGCGTACGGTTCGTCGCGGCCGCCCGAGACGACCCGTTGGCCCAGCCGCTGCTGACCAAACTGGCCGCCGAGTACGCGCAGCGCTACGACAGCACACAGCAGACCGTCTTGAGCTGGTTGCGCGGCCACCCGGCGGATGAGTTCGCGCCGCCTGACGGTGGCCTGCTGATCGGCGTGGTGGACGGTGTGCCGGTCACCGGCGGCGGGTTTCGACGCTTCGATGCCCAGACCGCCGAGTTCAAGCGCGTCTGGACCGACCGGGCCTACCGGCGGCGCGGCTTGGCGACGGCTCTGCTGGCGCAGTTGGAAGCCATGACCGCCGCGCGGGGCTACCGGCGGGTGTACCTGATGACCGGTAACCGGCAGCCGGAGGCCGAAGCGCTCTACGACGCGACCGGCTACACCCGGTTATCCGAGCCGCTGCCGTCAGAAGGCCCGGTTTTTCCCATCGCGTTCATCAAGGACCTGCCGTGACCAGGCACCTGCATGTCGGCGTCGCACTCGACGGCTACGGCTGGCACCCGCAAGCCTGGCGCACCACGCTGACCGCTGACCCGATGACCGGATCGGTGCTCAGCGGACAGTATTGGGCCGAGCTGGCGGGCATTGCCGAACGCGGACTGCTGGACTTCCTCACCATCGACGACACACTGATGCCCCAGCCGGGGCGCCGAGAAGAGATTTCACCGCGCCGGCTGGCCGGCCGCGCCGACGCTGTGCTGGTCGCCGCCCGCATCGCCCCGACGACAAGACACATCGGGCTGATCCCGGTGGCGACTGTCACCCACACCGAGCCCTTCCACGTTTCCAAAGCGATCGCCACACTCGACTATGTGTCGCATGGCCGGGCGGGTTGGCAGCCCAGAGTCAGCGCGACCGCCCACGAGGCCGCTCTGTTCGGCCGCCGCAACGGATCGGAGACTGTCGACGAGTTATTCGCCGAAGCGGCCGACGTCGTCGAGGTGGTCCGCCGGTTATGGGACAGCTGGGAGGACGACGCGGTGATCCGCGACGCGGCCACCGGGCGCTACGTCGACCGCGACAAGCTGCACTACATCGACTTCACCGGAAAATACTTTGCGGTCAAGGGGCCGTCCATCACCCCCCGCCCGCCGCAGGGCCAACCGGTGATTGCCGCGCTGGCCCACGCGCCCCGCATCTACCAATTCGCTTCTGCCGCTGCCGATCTCGTGTTCATTACTCCGACCGACGATGCCGCGGCGCGCCGGATTGTCGACGAGGTGCACTCGGCGGGCGGCACGCATATGAAGATCTACGCCGACGTGGTGGTGACCTTTGGTGGTGACGCCGACTTCGGGTCTGATGCGCTGATCTTCACCGGCGGCGCAACGGATCTGGTCGAACAGCTGCTGGGCTGGCAGCAACTGGGCATCGATGGTGTCCGGTTGCGTCCGGCGGTCAACCGGACCGATCTTGCGGTGATTGTCGACGAGGTGGTGCCGTTGCTGCAGCGGGCCGGCCGGTTCCGCACCGGATATCGGGACGGCGAGACACTGCGCGAACGGCTTGGCTTGACGGCCGCAGCCAATCGGTATGCGCGGGCGGCCCGATGAGCAGCGTTCCGCTGTCGATATTGGACCTGGCCCCGATCAGCGCCGGAAGCGACGTCGCGACGGCGTTGCGCAACACGATCGATTTGGCCCAGCGCGCCGAACAGTGGGGATTTCGCCGGTACTGGGTCGCCGAACACCACTTCGTCGGTGTCGCCAGTTCGGCACCGGTGGTGCTGGTCGGTCAGATCGCGGCCGCTACCAACCGGATTCGCGTCGGCTCGGCCGCCGTGCAAATGGGCCACAACACCACCGTCGCGGTCGTCGAAAGTTTCGGCATGCTCGACGCCTTCTACCCCGGCCGCATCGACCTCGGGGTGGGCCGCTCCGGGCAGCGCCGCCCCAAGCAGCCGAAAACCGACTCCCCGAGCCGCGTCCGCGGACCCAAACCACCGCGGGACTGGCGTGAGGTAGACGGCGTGGTGATCCCACCACCATTCGACCTGCGCGGGCTGCTCGACCTCGACCAGTTGCGCGCGACGACGTCGATCCTGCAGCAACCCGAAGCAGTGACTCCTGACTTCGCCGAACAGGTCGACGACATCATCGCGCTGGTGGCCGGCACCTATCGCGCCGACGGCTTCGACGTGCACGCGGTGCCGGGTGAGAAAGCAGATCTGACTCCGTGGATCTTCGGCAGCAGCAAGGGACAGAGCGCGCAGGTGGCGGGCGCGCGCGGGCTGCCCTTTGTAGCGAGTTATCACATCACACCGGGCACCGCGCTGGAGGCGGTCGAGGCCTACCGCGAGGCGTTCAGCCCCTCGGTTATCCTGGCCCGGCCTTACGTCGTGGTGTCGGCGGACATCGTCGTCGCAGACGACACCGCCACAGCGGAACACCTGGCATCGGGCTATGGCCAGTGGGTTTACTCGATCCGGTCCGGAGCTGGGGCGATCCCGTTCCCTGATCCCGACGACTGCCCGCCGTTGACCGCTGAGCAGACCGAGGCGGTTAAAGACCGGCTGGCAACCCAATTCGTCGGAACCGCGGACGAGGTCGCCGAGCGGCTGCAGGCGCTACAGCGCACCACGGGCGCCGACGAGCTGGTCGTCACCTCGGTGACGCACCGGCACGAGGATCGGCTGCGCTCGCACGAATTGATAGCCAAACGATGGGGGCTGACCCAATGAGCATCCGAGAAGGAAAGCAGCGTAAGCCCATACATCTGGCCGCACACTTCCCGGGGGTCAACAACACCACGGTGTGGACCGATCCGGACGCCGGCAGCCAGATCGAGTTCGAGTCGTTCGTGCATCTTGCCCGCAGCGCCGAACGCGGTCTGTTCGACTTCTTCTTCCTCGCCGAAGGGCTGCGACTGCGTGAGCACCGCGGTCACATCCACGACCTCGACGTGGTGGGCCGCCCCGACACTTTCACGGTGCTCGCCGCGCTGGCGGGTGTCACCGAGCGGCTCGGGTTGACCGGAACGATCAATACCACGTTCAACGAACCCTTCGAGGTGGCAAGGCAGTTCGCCAGCCTCGACCAGTTGTCCGACGGCCGGGCCGGCTGGAACATCGTCACCTCGTCAGATGCCTTCACCGGTGCCAACTTTCGGCGCGGCGGCTTCTTGGAGCATGCCGACCGCTACCGGCGCGCCGAGGAGTTCCTCACCGTGGCGCGCGAATTCTGGGACAGCTGGGCAGCCGACGCCGTAGTAGCAGACGTGGACGCAGGACACTTCGTGGATCCCAGCCGGATCAAAAGCATCGAGCACCGCGGCCCCCAATTCGACGTACGGGGACTGGCGACGTTGCCGGCCGGGCCGCAGGGCCATCCGGTGCTGTTGCAGGCCGGGGACTCCGAGCAGGGCCGCTCCTTCGGAGCCCGGCACGCCGACGCCCTGTTCACCCTGCACGGATCTCTGGAGTCCGGCCAGCGGTACTACGCCGACGTCAAAGGCCGGGCAGCCGGATACGGACGAAACCCCGACCATCTCAAGGTTTTTCCCGCCGCCACCTTCGTGCTCGGCAACACCGCCGACGAGGCCGCGGATAAGGCGCGGCATATCCGGCGCCAGCAGGTCAGCGGCGCGACCGCCATCGCCATGCTCGAACAGGTGTGGGGCCGCGACTTGTCCGGCTATGACCCCGACGGCCCACTGCCCGATATCGATCCGACCGGTGACGTCAGCATCACTCAGGGCCGGGTGCGGCACGGCGACCCGGTCGCGGTGGCGCGCGCCTACCGCGACCGGGCAGCAGCCGAGAACCTGTCGATCCGAGAGCTGGTCATCGCCGTTACCAGCCGACAGCAGTTCGTCGGCACGGCGACCCACATCGCCGACGAGATCGACCGATATGTGCAAGCCGACGCCTGTGACGGGTTCATCCTGGTGCCGCACCTGACACCGCGCGGGCTTGACGACTTCGTCGAGCAGGTGGTGCCGCTCCTGCAGGAACGCGGGGCGTTTCGCACCGAATACCCCGGCTACACCCTGCGCGACCAGCTCGGGCTTACGCCGTCGCCTGCGGCTCAGCCGGCCATGAACTCGCTGTAGGCCGACTCCAGGTCCGGCGACAGCACCGTGGTGTTGCACTGACGCTGGGTGTCGCCGATGGGTGCCAGGATGCCTCGCAAGTCGTAGTACTCCTGCGGGTGGGCGGTGAAGTAACTACGCAGATCCGCCGACGCCTGGGGGCGCGGCTCGTTCTGCGCTGCGGTCACCGCCGCGTTGGCGCCGGGATGGCCGTTGAGGTAATGCTGGGCCGAACCTGTCACCGTACTGACGGTGTCCGCCACGCCGGCAGCACTGCAGTCGGGTGCCGCGGACGCCGTCGGCGCCGCGATCGTGGTAGCAGCCAGGCCCGCGAGTACGCCGCAGCCGGTAAAGATGCCGACAGCTTGCCGGCGCACGGACTTACCACTGAATTTCGTCATTCTTGGTTCCTTCTTGTTTCTTGCGTGCGCATTTCGTTCGCAATTTCCCCGGTCCCGATGCAAGGGATTCCCCGTCCCGAAAACCAAGCTACCCGAACATAGCTAGCGCAGCTATGAAGCCGGCGTGCGAAAAGCACTGCCAGACAGCCATTAACGCCGCGGAATGTGATCTTGGCCGCAATAACGGTCGGGTCGGGTTCGCAAAACAATGAGATTTCTTAGAGTACGTAGGCGATCCTTAATGAATCGTAGTTCAGCCGTAATCGAATCGTTATGCCCGGGCCCGCGCGATTGCCTCCGCGGTGGCTTCGCGGATCGGGCCGCGCCAAAGGTCGCCGTGGCCGGGCGCAAGAATGTCATGGTCCATCATCGCCAGGGCGGCCAGACTGCGAATACAGCCGGCCTGGTCGTGGCTGAACATCGCCGGCAGCAGCTGCGGTCCGCTGCGCGGCAGCAACGGGTGGCCGGTGACCAACGCGTCGCCGGTCACCAACACGTCGTCGATGACGTACGAACAGTGCCCGCCGGTGTGACCGGGCGTCGGGATGGTCATCGGGCGTCCGGGCAGCTGCGCGGCAAGATCGGTCGTCAACGGTTGGGTGGTGGGGATGCCCTCGCGAACCAAGCCGCCGTTGCGCACGACATGCACCGCCCACTTCGCCCAGCTCGGCCGCCAGGCGCGAACCGCAACGTCGAACACCGACGCCTGTTCCAGGTATTCACGTTTGGCGTGCCCGACCTCGTCGGCATGGCAGTACACCGGGGTGCCATGGGTTTTGGCGAACCAGATCGCCGAGCCGAAATGGTCGATATGCGCATGGGTCAGCAGGATTGCGCGCAGGTCATCGGCCTCAAATCCCAGCTGCCGCAGTGAGGCCAGCACGTCATCGCGATCACCGGGATAGCCGGCGTCGACCAGCATGACACCGGTGTCATCGGTGACCAGCAGCCAGTTCACCGCATCGCCGTGCACGAAGTGCACCATCTCGGTGACCGCGGTAAGCGCCGGTGCCATATTCGCGAGTGTAGGAGAGGAGTAGAAACAACAGGGTGGCTGACCTGAAACTGGGATACAAGGCGTCCGCGGAACAATTCGCGCCGAGAGAGCTGGTCGAGCTGGCGGTCGCCGCCGAAGGCCACGGCATGGACAGCGCGACCGTCAGCGACCACTTTCAGCCGTGGCGGCACGAAGGCGGCCACGCCCCGTTCTCGCTGTCGTGGATGACCGCCGTCGGTGAGCGCACGCAGCGGATCACGCTGGGCACCTCGGTGCTGACGCCGACGTTCCGGTACAACCCCGCCGTCATCGCCCAAGCCTTCGCGACCATGAGCTGTCTGTATCCCGGCCGGATCTTCCTGGGTGTCGGCACCGGCGAGGCGCTCAACGAGATCGCCACCGGTTATGAGGGCGATTGGCCGGAGTTCAAAGAGCGGTTCGCCCGGCTACGGGAATCGGTGCGGCTGATGCGCGAGCTGTGGCTCGGCGACCGCGTCGACTTCGACGGCGACTACTACAAACTCAGGGGAGCCTCCATCTACGACGTGCCCGAGGGTGGGGTACCGGTCTACATCGCGGCGGGTGGCCCGGTGGTGGCCAAGTACGCCGGCCGCGCCGGCGACGGCTTCATCTGCACCTCGGGCAAGGGCGAAGAGCTCTACCAGGACAAGCTGATCCCGGCGGTGAAGGAGGGCGCGGAAGCGGCCAACCGTAACTCCGCTGGCATCGACCGGATGATCGAGATCAAGATCTCCTACGACACCGATCCCGACCTGGCGCTGGAGAACACCCGATTCTGGGCCCCGCTGTCGCTGACCGCCGAGCAGAAGAACTCCATTCACGACCCGCTCGAGATGGAGAAGGCGGCCAACGAGCTGCCGATCGAACAGGTCGCCAAGCGCTGGATCGTCGCGTCAGATCCCGACGAGGCCGTCGAAAAGGTTGGCCAGTACGTCAGCTGGGGACTCAACCACCTGGTGTTCCATGCGCCCGGTCATGACCAGCGCCGCTTCCTGCAGCTGTTCGAACAGGACCTCGCGCCGAGACTGCGGCGGCTGGCCTGATCGAGCTCAGGCGGTGCCCACTTCCAGCATCTACATCGGCGCGCCGGAGGGGGACACCGGCAAGTCCACCATCGCGCTGGGCATCCTGCACCGGCTGGCCGCCACCGTCGCGAAGGTCGGGGTGTTTCGCCCCGTCCGACGTTCAGGCGAGGACCGGGACTACATCCTGGATCTACTGCTGGCACACAGCACCGCGGGTCTGCCCTATGAACGCTGCCTCGGAGTGACCTACCAGCAGCTACACGCAAACCGCGACGCGGCCATCGCAGACATCGTCGAGCGGTTTCATGCAATGGCCGTAGGGTGCGACGCGGTCGTCATCGTCGGCAGCGATTACACCGACGTCGCCGCACCCGCCGAACTCACCGTAAACGCTCGCATCGCGGTCAATCTGGGCGCGCCGGTGCTGCTGGCGGTGCGGGCGAAGGGCCGCACCCCCGATCAGGTCGCTCACGTCGTCGAGGCCTGTCTCGTCGAGCTGGACGCCCAGCACGCCCACACCGCGGCGGTGGTGGCCAATCGGTGCGACCCTGCGCAGTTGAGCGCGGTGGCCGTCGCGCTGCGCCGATTCCCTCCACCGACCTATGTGCTACCCGACGCGCCGCTGCTGGTCGCGCCAACGGTAGCCGACCTGCAGATCGCCGTCGGCGGGACGCTGGTGAGCGGAGATGTGGCGCTGTTGGACCGCGAGGCGACGGGTGTGGTCGTCGCCGGAATGACCGCAGACCACGTCCTGGAACGGCTGGCTGAAGGGGTCGCGGTCGTCACCCCGGGTGACCGGTCGGACGTCGTGCTGGCAGTTGCGAGTGCCCATGCCGCCGAGGGATTTCCGTCGTTGTCGTGCATGATCCTCAATGGCGGCTTCCAACTGCACCCGTCGATCGCGGCCCTGGTGGCCGGGCTGGGTCTGCGGCTGCCCATCATCGCCACGGTGCTGGGCACCTACGACACCGCGAGTGCGGTCGCCGCAGCGCGGGGCCGGGTCACCGCTGCCTCGCAGCGCAAGACCGACACCGCGTTGGAGCTGATGGAACGCCACGTCGACATCGACGAACTGTTGGCCCAGTTGGCCATTCCGATCCCGACGGTGACCACCCCGCAGATGTTCACCTACCGGCTGCGAGAGCAGGCCCGACTGAATCGCAAGCACATTGTGCTGCCCGAGGGCGACGACGACCGCATCCTGCGCTCGGCCGGGAGGTTGCTGCAACGCGGCGTGGCTGAGCTGACCATCTTAGGAGACGAAGGCCAGATCCGTTCGCGCGCTGCTGAATTGGGCGTGAACCTGGACGAGGCGACAGTACTCAACCCGCACACCGCCGAGCTGTGCGAACAATTCGCCGAGCAATATGCCCAGCTGCGCAGAAACCGGGGCGTCAGCGTCGAGCATGCCCGGGAAATCATTGCCGACGTGTCGTATTTCGGCACCATGCTGGTGCACAACGGGATGGTCGACGGCATGGTTTCCGGCGCAGCGCACACCACCGCGCACACGGTCCGGCCCGCATTGGAGATCATCAAGACCGCGCCCGGCATCTCCACCGTGTCCAGCGTGTTTCTGATGTGCCTGCCCGACCGCGTGCTGGCCTACGGGGACTGCGCCATCATCCCGGACCCGACGATCGAGCAGCTCGCGGACATCGCGATCAGCTCAGCGCGCACCGCCGCGCAATTCGGCATCGATCCGCGGGTGGCGATGCTGTCCTACTCGACCGGCGACTCCGGTGCGGGTGCTGATGTCGAAAAGGTCAGAGCTGCAACGCGGTTGGTTCACACGCGGGCGCCGCACCTGCTGGTCGAAGGCCCCATCCAGTATGACGCTGCCGTCGAACCCTCGGTGGCGGCGACCAAGCTCGGTGACTCACCCGTCGCCGGGCGGGCGACGGTACTGATATTTCCCGACCTGAATACCGGCAACAACACCTACAAGGCAGTACAGCGCAGTGCCGGCGCGATCGCGATCGGTCCGGTGTTGCAAGGCTTGAACAAGCCGGTGAACGATCTGTCCCGCGGTGCGCTGGTCGAGGACATCGTGAACACCGTGGCCATCACCGCTATCCAGGCGCAGGGCACCAATGGCTGACCGTGTCATTTTGGTGATCAACTCCGGCTCGTCGTCGCTGAAATACCGGCTACTGGAGCCGGATTCGGGTAGATCGGTGCGGGACGGCAACGTGCAGCAGATCGGCGAGCCGTCGTCTTCGGTCGCCGACCATGACGCGGCGCTGCGCCTGGCGTTCGACCAGATAGCGGATGCCGGTATCGACTTGAATTCCTGCGGGCTCGCGGCGGTCGGTCATCGGGTGGTGCACGGCGGGACGACGTTTCGCCGGCCGACGGTGATCGACGACGCGGTGATCGCCAAGCTCGGGGAGCTGTCGTCGCTGGCGCCCCTGCACAACCCTCCGGCGTTGCAGGGTATCGAGGTGGCGCGCAGGATGCTGCCGGACATTCCGCACATCGCGGTATTCGACACGGCGTTCTTTCACGACCTGCCCTTGGCGGCAGCAACTTACGCTATCGACAACAAGTTGGCGCAGCGTTGGCAGATCCGACGGTACGGCTTTCACGGCACGTCGCACCAGTACGTCAGCGAACAGGCCGTGGCGTTTCTGGGCAGGCCGCTGCGCGAGCTGAATCAGATTGTGCTGCATCTGGGTAACGGCGCGTCGGCATCGGCGATTGCCAATGGCCGACCCGTCGACACCTCGATGGGGCTGACTCCGTTGGAGGGACTGGTGATGGGCACCCGCAGCGGTGACATCGACCCCGGTGTCATCAGCTACCTGTGGCGCGCGGCGGAGATGAGCGTCGAGGAGATCGAGTCGATGCTCAACCACCGCTCCGGCATGTTAGGGCTGGCCGGTGAACTTGACTTTCGCCGGCTGGGAGAGATGATTCGGTCGGGCGACGGCGCAGCACAATTGGCCTACGACGTGTTCATCCACCGGCTGCGCAAGTATGTCGGTGCCTACCTCGCGGTATTGGGCCGCACGGACGTGGTGACCTTCACCGCGGGGATCGGTGAACACGCCGCAGCGGTGCGCCGCGATGCGCTCAGCGGGATGGGCGCGCTGGGCATCGAGGTCGACGAGCAGCGCAATGCCAGTGGTTCGACCGATGCCCGCCGGATATCCACCGACACGTCGCCGATCGCGGTGCTGGTAGTCCCGACCAACGAAGAGTTGGCCATCGCCCGCGACTGCCTGCGAGCGATCTAGAGGCCGTTATATTCCGGTGAACAGGCCGTTCAAGCTTTCCGTCAAGAGATTTGTCCAGTCCAACGGCAGAACCGCGGTGATTGTCAGCGGGGAATCCGCCCCCAAGACACCAGCTATCAATGAATCGAAGGTCGTCCCGAGGTTCGCGATCGGATTTTCCGCCAGGAAGTTGCCGATCTCCGCACTGCTGACCGTCCCGGTTACCGGCGCGGCGAGGCCGGCGATGCTGCCCAGAATTGCCATGTCGTTTTGCCCGATGTCTGCGACGTAAGCGGGGACTCCGGGCTCGACGATGCCGGGCAGGTTGAAGGTATCGCCCACCACAGGGTTGATCGTGCCGATAGTTGGAATCGTGATAGAGATGTCGGGAATGTGGGGGATGTCCACGGTAACCGGGTCAATTGCCTTTATGTCTACGCCGGGGATCAGGTTAATGGCACCGATGATGGCGTCGATGGCTTTAATGAACGGGTTGACGGTGTCGTTGATGACGCCGCTCAAGCCGCTGACGGCGGTATTGACGCCGTCAATGACGGTATTGGTGGCGCCGATGGTTGCCGTCAGGGCGGTGTTGAGGAAGGGAATGACGGTTGTGTTGATGAAGCTAATGACATCGCCGATGCCCGGTATCTTCGACAAATCGAGAGTGAAGTTCAAGGTGTCGGGGCCCAAGATGGTGAGCGGGCCCGTCTCAGCCGGAGCTGTGACGCCGCTGCCCGGGATCGTCGAGGTTGCGGTCAGCAGCTCGTCGGAAAGGGTCTGCTCGCTCTGCAGCAGGGACGCGAGCGTACCGGTGTCCAGCGGGGAGGTCCCGAGGAAGGTCGAGGACAAGCCGTCACCGCCAGTGTCGGTGGTGAAGGCGGCGAAGGGGTTGGTGAGCAGACCGAATTCTGGGGTTATCGAGGGGTTGGTGGTGGCAGTGAAGGGCGCATTCAGGGTGTACGCGTCACTAATGGTTGGAATAACGTTGGCAAGCGGGTCTGGCGCCGCCGACTGCACCGGATATCCGTTGAGATAGTCGTTCAAAACGGTGCTGGGCGCCAGCCAAAGGTAATTTCCGATATTCGTTAAGTCAGTTCCGATGTTCGTGAAGTCAGTGTCGAAAGCACTTGTTGGCACGCTCACACCGGTGAACACGTCCTTTAGCTGTGTGAAAAGGTTGCCGAACTGCGTGCTGATGTCGTTACTGAACGGCAGCATATTTTGCTGTACGCCGGCCAGGCCGGCCTGGGCCGCGTTCGTTGCAAACTGCGAACCGAGCGCATTCTGCACCAGTAAGCTCAGCGCCGATACCGGGTTGAGTACCGGGTTGGCGAAAAAGTCCGGGAGGGGCGGAAGGGGTTCCGTCGGGTCCACCTGCCCAGCCTGGGCCGCCGCGGCGGTTAGGTAGGTGGCTAATTGTTGCAGCTCCGTCGACAGGTCGTTGACCACTTTCGGCAGACCCTCCGTGTACACCGCCTCAGGCAGCGAATAGATCGCGGTGGTGTGGTTGAACATGTCCATCAGGCCGTTCCAGTTGGCTGTGGTGTTCGCGAAAAGGTCGTTCCACGTCACCTCCGGGAAGGGGTTGACGCCATGTGCAACATCGACGAGTTGCACCGATCGGTGCTGCAAGTCGGGCGGCGGAGCGAGCGGAGTGACGGCGACGACGCTGGCGCCGGTGAGCGCGACTCCAGCGGTAATCCAGGGACGAAGCGCACGCTGCATGCGGGTCTCCTTGCACGTGGGTCCAACAGTCGGGATTAATCGTAGCTGAGATTTGAGTGATAATACACATATTCGCCTTACCTGGATCTCAGCTGTCCTCGGCTCGCTGCCAGCATCTCCGAATCGTCAGTGCAGGTCCCGACGCGTTACAGGGTGTCGACCACGCCGTGTGCGGCGCGCCTACCAGCTGTTTAACCCAGTTGTGCGGAGGCGTACGGAAGCGGTTCCGCACCGCAGTGGATCACCGAGGAATCCCGGACTCGCTCAGGAATCTCCGCTTGTCACTCAGCTAAGCCGCCTGATGATCCGCGCGGCGCCGCCGGGGAGGAACCGCCGGCGCCGCGCGGAAATCTGGGGCGGCCCAAGGCCATCGTCGTTGACCGCGACGATCACCATACCTAGGATTCGGCTGAGAAACCCTCGCTTTTTCTTGAAAGAAGTTCAGGCGCGCGGCGTTGAGGGTGCGGCCAGGGCTTCACAGTGCGGTTCGGGCGCGATGCCCGCCAGGACGCACAGTGGACGCGAAACTCAAAAAGTGCTGGAGGGCCGCACCCGGTTGGCCATGTCGACCAGGGTGTAGCGGTGCGCCTGTGTGGGCGCCACCCGGGCGAGGCCGCGCAGCGACGCCTCCACCCCTAGCTGCAGTCCATGCCTGGTGAACGGAAATCCGAGAATGTGATTGGTGCTGGCCTCGTGATCTTGCAGCCAGTCCATCGCACCGCCCAGCACCAGGGCGCGGATTTGCAGCACTCGCGGTTCGGTGGGCGGCAATGCTTCGACCCGCCGGGCCGCGTCGCGGATGTTCTCCTCGGTGATCTCGCTGGTCGACCGCCCGGACAACAACGTCACCGCGCTGGTCAGTCGTGCGGTAGTGAAATGCCTTGAGCTGGCGGGTACTTCGTCGAGGGTGCGCACCGCGCCCGCACGGTCACCGGCGGCTGACAGGGCTCGGGCAAGTCCGAAGGCGGCCGAGATAACGCCCTCGTCGGTGTCCCACACAGTCCGGTAGAACTTGTGCTCGTCGGAGTTGCCGGCGAGTTCAGCGGTGGCCGCCAGCGCCATCTTGGGCGCCAGCTCACCGGGGAAGGTGTCGAGCACCTCGGTGAAGTGCTTGATCGCCGAGTCGTAGTCCCCGGTCAGCAGTTCAGCAACGGCGCGGTACCACACCAGCCGCCAGCGCCAGCCGACGCGCTCGGCGAGGTCATCGAGTTTGCGCGTGGCATTACCCACATCACCCAGATCGAGCAGCGCGCGGACCTCCATCAGCGGCAGCTCGACCGACTCGGACAGGTCGATACCCTCAGCGTCCAGTGAGCCGTGCCGGTAAGCGCGCAGCGAATCCAGCGTCTGCACCGGCTGAGACAACACGGTGGCCTGCAGCAGCGGGGCCGCGACGTCGGCGGGATCCACCAGCGGCACTTGCAGTGCGGTGACGATTTCCCGGGCGGTCAGCTTCTCGGCATGCACCTGCCCGTCCAAATACACATCCGTGTGCGCCACCAGGAGATCCACCCCGAACGTCGAGCGGGAGCGGCTGAAAATCGTCGACAATCCCGGTCGCGGCACCCCGGTGTCGTGAGCGACCACCTCCCGCAGCACCCCCATCAGCTGCCCCGACATCTCCTCGGTGCTGATGAACCGCCGCAGCGGATCCGGGTCGGTGGCGCGGCGCAGCAGCCGGCCGAACGAATCGTAGGTGACCAGCACCGGATCGTCGTCGGGCAGCCCATCGACGTATCGGCCGTTGCGGGTCCGCAGATTCAAAGTCAGAGCCGCCAGCGTGCGTCCCACCGTGTAGATGTCGGTGGCCACCGTCGGGCCGGTCCGGACGATCTCCGGTGCCTGGTAGCCGGGCGTGCCGTACAGGTAGCCGAACGAGTTGATCCGCGACACCGCACCCAGATCGATCAGCCGGAGCTGCTCCTCGGTCAGCATGATGTTCTCCGGCTTCAGGTCGTTGTAGACCAAGCCGATCGAATGCAAATACCCCAGCGCAGGCAGTATCTCGAGAACGTAGGCAATCGCCTCGGCGACTGCCAGCTTGTCGCTCCTGGCGCGTTTGAGCGACTGGCCGCCGACATACTCCATCACTATGTAGCCGACGGGTTCACCGTGCCGGTCGGTGTGCTCGACGAAGTTGAAGATCTGCACGATCGACGGGTGCACCACCTCGGCAAGGAATTGCCGTTCGGCCATCGCGATGGCTTGCGCCTCGGCGTCTCCGGAATGCACCAAACCCTTGAGCACCACCGGACGGTCGTTGACGTTGTGGTCGAAGGCCAGGTAGACCCAGCCCAGCCCGCCGTGCGCAATGCAGCCCTTGATCTCGTACTGCCCCGCGACGACGTCGCCGGCACTCAGCTGCGGCAGAAACGAGTACGGGCTGCCGCAGTGCGGGCAGTCGCCCTCCGACTGGGCTTCCGCGTCAGCGCTGGACCGGCCTACCGGGCGTCCGCAGTTCCAGCAGAATCGCTTGGATTCCGGCACCACCGGGTTGGTCATCAGAGCTTCGAGCGGATCGGTGTCGGCCACCCGCGGAATTTCCACCAGACCGCTGCCCAACCGCCGCACCGGCGCGATGGTCCGGGTCGTCGTCATCCGCTCCTGCGGTTCGCCGCCGACCGTGCCGAACGAGATGTCGTCATCATCGTCGTCGAAGTCGGGACGGAACAGCGCTTGCGTCGGCATAATGCGCCGCACCGACGACGAGTCGACTCGCGCGTCGGCGGGTTGCGTGCCGGGGCCGGCGTCGTCCTCGCGGTCGGCGTCGGGCTTGCTCACCGCCTCACCCATCAGTCCGAATACCTCGGTTCCGGGGATGCTGGCGCCGGGCCGAGAACCGTCAACCACTTGCGGTACAACGTGTTCCAGGTGCCGTCTCGACGGATGCGCTCGAGGGTGCCGTTGATGAAGCGGACCAGGCCGGGATTGTTCTTGTTGACCCCGATGCCGTAGGGCTGGGTGTCCATGTTGGGGCCCACGATGTGCAGGTACGGATCCTGCGATACCAACCCGGCCAGGATCGAATCGTCGGTGCTGACAGCGTCGACCTCACGCTGCTGCAGAGTCACCAGGCAATCGGCCCAGTTCACCACCGACACGACGACCGGCGGCGGTGATATCTCGCGGATGCGCCGAAGCGAGGTCGTCCCCTCCGCCACGCAGACGCGCTTGCCGGGCAGGTCAGAAGCTTTGACGATGGCCGAGTCACTCGGGGCCAGGATGCGCTGGTAGGCGTCAAGGTAGACGGTGGAAAAGTTCACCTGCTTGCGCCGCTCGCAGGTGATCGTCATGGTCTTGACGACGATGTCGACGTGCGATTTCTGCAGTTCGGTGATGCGTTCGGCCGACGACAGGATCCGATATTCCACCGCAGACGGGGTGCCGAAGATGTCACGCGCGACTTCACCGGCGATGTCGACGTCGAACCCGGTGATCGCGCCGGTGATCGGATCGCGGAAGCTGAACAGGTTGCTGCCGATGTCGAGCCCGACGATGAGCCGGCCGTGGGCGTGGATGTCGGCGACCGCAGCGTCGGCCTCGGCCTTGGTGGCGAACGGCCGCAAGCTGGCGGTGGCATCGCAGTCGTCGCCGGAGCGGTCCGGTGGTTGCGGCGGCTGCGGTGGCAGCACCTGCATGCTGGCCGGGGTGGGCGGCGGCAGGGTCGGCACCGACATCACCGCCGTGGGCAGTGACTGACCGCAGCCGGCGATGACGGTCACCGAGAGGATCGCCGCGCAAAGCGGCCCGCTTCGGCGAAAGAGGCGGCTCACCCGGTGCGTCGTCATCACCGGTACTCGTTCAGTCGGGGCCACAGGCCCAACGCCACCGCCACCGCGGCGCCCAAGCTAAGCACCACTCCGCCCAGGGTGGCGCCGGCCAGCCCGCGACGCGCGTTGAGAATGTCGTCGCGCAGTTGGTTGCGGCTCTGGTCCATGGTCTTCACCAACGCTTGGTCGAGCCGGTCAAACGCGGGAGTGGAGTCATCTTCGCCGTTGCCCAGGGCGACCTGAGTGGCCGATTGGTAGTCACCCACCGCGATGTAGGCGTTGATCCGCTCGTCGGCCTGGCGCCAGCGGGCCAGCAACTGGTCGGCACCCTGCAGATCGTTTCTGTCGACGGCGTCACTACGGGACAGATAGCGGTCGAGCTGTTTCTGCATGTCGTCGATGCGTTGATAAAAGGTCTGCTTGCGCGCCTCCTCGTCACCGCGCCGGATCAACGACAGCGTCTCGTCGGCTCGCGCCTGCTGGGCGGTGATGGCGAGGTCGGTGATGCGCTTCAATGAATCCGCGTCGGTGTCTCTCGCGTTGCGGCTGCTGGTGGTGGAAATGGCGAGCGCCGTAGTCACCCAGACCACCATAACGAGAATCGCCAGCGCGCCCACGACGAGTCCAGGGTTGATCCGCCGTTTCGTCCGGCGGGCCAGCCAGCGATGCGCTAACGCACCGAACACGACGGTGGCTGCGATGACGAGGATCACCGGGGCAGGGATCTGGGTCGAGGCCGTCGTTTGACTATCGACCCGCGCCGACGTGGCCCGGTAGAGCTGCTGGGCGTCCGGCAGGATCCGCACCTGCATGAGGGTCGATGCCTCCGACAGATACGACGAACCGACCGGGTTGCCCGCCCGGTTGTTGGTGCGCGCAATCTCGATCAGGCCGGTGTAAACCGCCAACTCGGCGTTGATCCGGCCGAGCAGCTGCACCAGCGGTTCGTCGGTCAGCCCGCTCGACGCCCGGGTCACCGCCACCGCGGCGTCGGTGATGGCCTGCTCGTAACGTTGCCGAACGGTGCGGGGCTCTGCTTGGGCGATGAAGGCGGTGGCCGCTGCGGCGTCGGCCACCGACAGCGTGGTGTAGAGCCGGCCGGCGGCGAACGCCAGCGGCTCGGTGTGGTTGAGCACCGTGCTCAGCGCTTGCTGGCGATGGTTGATGGTCGTCGAGGTGGCGAAGGCGGTCAGCACGCCCAGGAACGCCAGGATGACGCCGATGGTGAGGATGCGGCCCGGGGTCGTCGAAACGAACCACCAACGGGGATGAGCGGGTTCGGTTGGCGACCGCGACCCAAGCGGCTCGGTCGACGGGTGCGCCAACTCAACGGTCACGTCTGTCCGGACCTCATTTCTTCGCCAAAGGTCACACCAAACTGTATAAGCGAAGTCTAAGAGGTGATTGGACGGATTGCCTGCAGGCATACCCAAGTGCCGGCCTGAGCGCCCCCTATCCTGAACAGCGTGCGCGGCGACGGCGACGGCTGGGTGGTGTCGGAGCGCGGCATACCTTACTGGGGCCGATACGGGGCGGCGGGTCTGCTGGTGCGGGCACCGCAATTGGACGGCACACCCGCAGTCTTGCTGCAACACCGGGCGCCCTGGAGTCATCAGGGCGGCACCTGGAGCCTGCCGGGCGGAGCCCGCGACAGCCACGAGACACCCGAGCAGGCCGCCGTTCGGGAAGCAGGCGAAGAGGCCGGATTGCCCGGCGAGCGGCTCTCCGTGCGGGCGACGCTGGTCACCGCGGAAGTACCCGCGGCCGGCGGCAACCACTGGACCTACACCACAGTGATCGCCGACGCCGCCGAGTTGCTGCACACCGTCCCGAACCGCGAAAGCGCCGAATTGCGATGGGTCGGGGAGGACGAAGTGTCCGACCTGCCGCTGCATCCCGGTTTCGCCGCCAGTTGGCAACGGCTGCGCACCGCCCCGGCGACCGTGCCGTTGCACGCCGGCGACGAGCGCCGGCGACAGCTGCCGCGCACGGTCGAAGTCGAATCCGGCGTCTTCGTCTGGTGCATGCCCGGCCGGCCCGACCAGGCACCGTCGCAACTGAGCTGTCGCGTCAGCTCGCTGCTGCAAGCGCCGAACTGAGCCGCCGCGCCGCTGCGCCCGGATCGTCGACTGCGGTAATCGCCCGCACGACCACCACCCGGCGGGCACCGGCGGCAAGCACCTCAGGCAGTCGCCCCTCGTCGATCCCGCCGATCGCGAACCACGGCTTGGCGCCGGCCAGCCCAGCTGCGACGCTCACCAGCGGCAGCCCAGGCGCCTGACGGCCCGGCTTGGTCGGTGTGGGCCAGCACGGCCCAACGCAGAAGTAGTCGGCGTCCTCGGCAACCGCGGCGGCCACCTGATCGCGGTCGTGGGTGGAGCGGCCGATCATGACCTCCGGTCCAACAATGCCGCGCGCCACCGCCGGCGGCAGGTCGCGCTGACCCAGGTGCAGCACAGCGGCGCCGACGGCACGGGCGACATCAGCCCGGTCGTTGACAGCGACGAGCGCACCGTGCCTGCGGGCGGCGTCGGCCAGGATCTCCAGCGCCGCGAGCTCGTCGAGCGCCTCCAGGGGGCCGAACTCTTCTTCCCCCGTCGAGCCTTTGTCGCGCAGCTGGATGATGTCGACGCCGCCGCTTAACACGGCGTCGGCGAATGCGCCAAGATCACCGCGTTCACGGCGGGCGTCGGTGCACAAGTACAGCCGGGCGTTCGAAAGCCGGGAACGCGCTGGATGCACACCGCGACGCTAGCGGCTAGCTTGGAAAACGGACACGGGAGCCCCGGGGCATGCCAGGTGCGGGGCTGAGAGTGGGCACATCAGACAACGACTGCCCTTACCGTCGAACCTGATCCGGGTCATGCCGGCGAAGGGAGCGCAGGATGGCATCGAACCCGCTGGGGTCGCTGGCCGTCATCGGCGGCGGCGTCATCGGGCTGTCGATCGCGCGGCGCGCCGCCCAGGCCGGATGGTCAGTGCAGGTTCATCGCAGTGGCCGGCACGGCGCGTCGTGGGTGGCCGCCGGCATGCTCGCCCCGCACAGCGAAGGCTGGCCCGGTGAGGAACGACTGCTGCGGCTCGGCCTGGAGTCGCTGCGACTCTGGCACGAGAGTGACCTGCTGGCGGACTTGTCGCAGCAGGTGGTCACCGCACGCGAATCGCTGGTGCTGGCCGTCGACCGGGCTGATGTCGCTGACCTGCGCACGGTCGCCGACTGGCTGTCCGCCCAAGGCCATCCGGTGGTGTGGGAGACGAACGCCCGCGACGTGGAGCCGCTGCTGGCACGCGGGATCCGCCATGGCTTCCGGGCGCCCACTGAGTTGGCGGTCGACAACCGGGCATTGCTTGACGCGCTCGATCGGGCCTGCGAGCAGCTGGCGGTCCAATGGGCGGGGCCGGTGCACGACCTGTCGAGCGTGCAGGCCGACGCGGTGGTGATCGCCAACGGGATCGACGCGCCGTCGTTGTGGCCTGGACTGCCGGTGCGGCCGGTCAAGGGTGAGGTGCTGCGGCTGCGGTGGCGCAAAGGCTGCATGCCGGTGCCGCGACGGGTGATTCGCGCTCGAGTGCACGGGCGCCAGGTATATCTGGTGCCACGCGCTGACGGCTTGGTGGTCGGTGCCACCCAATATGAGCACGGCCGGGACACCGCACCCGTCGTCTCGGGGGTGCGAAACCTGCTCGACGACGCCTGCGCGGTGGTGCCGGCACTCGACGAATACGAGTTCGTCGAGGCCGCCGCTGGGCTGCGCCCGATGACACCGGATAACCTGCCGCTGGTGCAGCGGCTGGACGCCCGGACCGTGGTCGCCGTAGGCCACGGCCGGTCCGGCTTCCTGCTGGCACCGTGGACGGCCGAACAGGTTGTGACTCAGCTTCTTCCGGTAGGAGCGGCGATGGGAAGTGGCGCATAGTGCGCGTCGCGACGATGCAGAGCGAAGCGATGAGGAGGAGTGGCGCATAGTGATCATCCTGGTCAACGAAAAGCAGATCGAAGTCGATGAGCAGATCAGCGTTGCGACGCTGCTGCAGACGCTGGGCTACCCCGACCGCGGCATCGCGGTAGCCCTCGATCAGGCGGTGCTGCCCCGCTCGAACTGGGCGACGAGCCTTTCTGAATTTCCCCGGCCGTTGCGGCTCGAGGTGGTGACGGCGGTGCAAGGTGGCTGACTCCAAACTGACGATCGCCGGGCAGAGCTTTGCCTCCCGGCTGATCATGGGCACCGGTGGTGCGTCCAACCTGGCTGTTCTGGAGGAGGCGCTGATCGCGTCGGGTACCGAGTTGACCACTGTCGCGATGCGCCGGGTCGACGCCGAAGGCGGCACCGGCATGCTCGACCTGCTGGGCCGCCTCGGTATCACCCCACTACCGAACACAGCCGGTTGCCGCGGGGCTGCCGAAGCGGTGCTGACCGCGCAACTGGCCCGCGAAGCGTTGGGCAGCGAGTGGGTCAAACTCGAGGTGATCGCCGACGAGCGCACGCTGCTACCCGACGCCGTCGAACTGGTTCGTGCCGCAGAACAGTTGGTGGACGACGGATTCGTGGTCCTGCCCTACACCAACGACGACCCGGTGCTGGCCCGCCGCCTCGAGGACACCGGCTGCGCGGCCGTCATGCCACTCGGTTCACCGATCGGCACCGGCCTGGGCATCGTCAACCCGCACAACATCGAGATGATCGTCGCGCACGCCGACGTCCCGGTGATCCTCGACGCCGGTATCGGCACTGCCAGCGACGCCGCGCAGGCGATGGAATTAGGTTGTGACGCAGTGCTGTTGGCCAGTGCGGTGACACGGGCCGCGGATCCGCCCGCGATGGCCGCCGCGATGGCCGCGGCCGTCACCGCCGGTTACCTGGCCCGCCGCGCGGGCCGGATACCCAAACGGTTCTGGGCGCAGGCCTCCAGCCCTGCGCTATGACCAAACGCTATGTAGCGCTTGGCAGTTCGATGGCAGCCGGTCCCGGTATCCGGCCGCGGGCGGCGGGCGCCCAGTGGGGGTCGGGACGATCCGCCCGGAATTACCCGCATCTGGTCACCGAGCAACTGAACTTCGATCTGGTCGACGTCACCTTTTCCGGCGCCACGACAGCACACGTCCTCACCGAACGCCAGCGCGGTGCGCCGCCGCAAATCGACGCGCTCGACGGCTCGGAAACGCTGGTCACCATCACCATCGGCGGCAACGACGTCGGCTACATTCCACTGTTGCTGGCTGCGTCGCTGCCCCACCCGGTCCGCTGGATGCCGACGTTAGGTGCACTGCTGGACCGGCGTGCCCGCGATGCGGCGCTCGCGCTGGTCGGGAACTCGCTGCAGGCCGTCGGTGCCGAAGTGCGTCGGCGAGCCCCAGATGCCCAAATCTTCTTCGTCGACTACCTCACGCTGCTGCCACCGGACGGGATGCCCGCCGCACCGCTGTCCTCCACCGACGCCGACCTCGGCCGCCACGTTGCGGCACGGCTGGAGGAGCTCACCGCAGCAGCCGCGAAAAGCACCGGGTGCGGCATCGTTCATGCCGCAGCTGCCAGCCGCGAGCGCCACGCCTGGTCGGCTGAGCCGTGGACGGTCGGCGCGAGCTTGCCCCTACCGTGGCGTCCGTCACCATTTCATCCCAACGCCGCCGGGATGCGCGCGGTCGCTGACCTGGTCACCGCCCAGCTGCACCAGTGATCTGTGGGTTGCGGCCTGATTAAGGACCTGATTAAGGACTTGCCGCAACGGGTAGCTCAAGCCGGAGCCGAAACATGTCCGGCCCGGTGCCGGGTCGACTGATTCGCGGAGCCGCTTACATGACCACTGGTGCACGGGCTGTGAGTGACGGCTCGGCACATACCGCGGTTCTGTATCAGGGCGAGCAGGAATATATGGAATTCGTCGGGACCTACATAGCCGAGGGCGTGAGCAGCGGTGCTTCGGCGTGGGTGGCGGTCCCCACAGACAAGCTCGGGTCGCTTCGCGATGCGGTGCGCGCCGCCGTCGGGAAGACGGTCAGCCAGGTGATGTGGGCCGACATCACCACGTTGGGCCGCAATCCCGGCCGGATACTGGGCATGCAGCTGGCTTTCCTCGACCGGCACCGGGATCGACCGGTCCGAATGGTGGCCGAAGCGGCGTGGCCGGGTCGAAGCGCCGTCGAATATGTCGGTTGCATGCACCACGAAGCCCTGGTCAACATCACGTTCGCCGGACTCGACGTCCAAGGCCTGTGTCCGTACGACGCGTCCGGCCTCGAGGACGGCGTGCTCGACGACGCCCACCTGACGCATCCGCTCGTCGAACACAACGGGTCGCGACGCCGCAGCGCACACTACTCGGTAGACGACGCATTGCACCGCAGCAACGAGCCTCTGATCACCAGCCCGGCCGCGGTGACCTGCACAGTTGGCGAGCCGGCTAATCTCAGCCGCGCCCGTCAACACAGCAGCCGCTATGGCCGACTGCTCGGGTTATCCGCCGACCGGCTCGCCGACTTGCAGCTGATCGTCACCGAACTCGCCACCAACAGCCTGCAGCATGGCGGTGGGAGCAGCCACCTCTTGTTCTGGGAGTGCGAGGGGCATCTGGTCTGTGAAGCCCGTGACAGCGGACAGCTGGCTGATCCGCTGGTCGGCCGGCGGCCGCCGGCTCGAGACCGACCCAGCCCCAGTGGCCTGTTCGTCGTCAACGCATTGGCGGACCTGGTCCGCACGCACAGCGGCCCGGACGGCACGACCATCCAGGCTTTTCTGCGACTGGACCGGCTCTCCGGGGAGAACGGGTAATGCGCCGCCACGGTGCGCTCACCTCGGCCGCAAGTCTTGTTCCAGTCAGTCACCTGGGCTGGGGGTATCACGACCGCAACGAGCTCGGGCTGCGCTTGGCCGAATACGTCGCCGATGGAATCGCCTGCAACCAGCGGATCGAATATGTCGGCGGCGGTAGCCGAAACGCGCTATGCGCCGAGCTGACCGGTTTCGGCTTCGATGAGGGTGTGCGGTCGGGTCGGATTCGGGTGACGCCGGCGGACGACACCTTTGAGTTCTGCCCCGGCAGTGAGTTGATAGACGCCGAGGCCACCGTGGTTGAAAGAGTCGCGGCCACCGAGGAGGCGCTGTCGGACGGCTACAGCGGTTTACGCGCCGTGATCGACGCGGTCGCCGTCGCGCGTACACCGGAGCAGCGCACCGCATGGGCACACTTCGAATACCTGATCGACCAGGAGATGGCCGTGCTGCCGCTCTCGGCGATGTGCGCCTACGACTTGGCCGCTCTGGGTACCGCGGCCGCGGAGCTGCTCTGCCTGCACCCCTTCGCCGCCGAGGGCACGGTCGGCTTTCGGCTCTTTGCCGAGCCCGGCTTCAGCTTCGTGCTGGCCGGCGAAATCGACGCCGCCGACAACGACGCCTTCGGCACCGCGGTGCAGCGGATATGGCACTTGCAACCGCCCGGCCCGCTCCTCATCGACGCTCGAGCCTTGACCTTCATCACCCATCATCAGCTCACCGCGCTGGACGAATACGCCCGCGCCGACCGCCGCGACGTCGTGCTGCTCTCCGATCAGCCCATCGTGAGCCGGCTGGCCGAGCTGCTGCGACTGACCAACCTGCGCGTGGCACCGGCAGCGGTGACCGCACCGTGATCGCGGCGATGAGCAGCACGTATATTGAGCAGAAGCTGCGGCACTCCGTCTACTTCTACCGCACCGAACGGGAATACCTCGACTGCGTCGTGCCGCTCGTCACCGAGTGGTCGAACGCCGACCGACCCGTGCTGGTTACGGTGCCGCAACCGCGGATTACCGCGCTGACTTCCGCGTTGGGGGCGCTGGGGCAAGAAGGGGCCGCCAACTTGGTCATGACCGACGTGACCGAGGTGGGCCGCAACCCGGGCCGGCTGCTCGGAATGGCCGGATGTTTCCTGCGGCAACACCCGAACCGGCAGGTGTTGATGGTCGGTGAACCGGTGTGGCCGGGCCGGACGGGTGCCGAGTACCCAGCGTGCGTGCAGCACGAAGCCCTGTTCAACATCGCCCTTGCCGGGCATGAGGTGACCGGTATGTGCCTGTATGACGCTGCCCGGCTGCCGGCTATCGCGCTGGCTGATGCCCGTCTCACCCATCCGCTGATCTGGCAGGGCGGATCGCACGACCACAATGCGGAGTACGCGGTCGACGTTGCCCTGGACAGCAGCAACGAAGCGCTGCCGACCAGCCCTGCGGCAGTGACGTACACCGTTCACGAACTGCCGGATCTCAGCAGCGCACGGCGGTGCGCATCGCGATATGCCCGGCTGCTGGGAATGTGCCCAGACCGAATCGACGATCTGCAACTGATTGCCACCGAGCTGGCGACCAACAGCTTGCGTCACACCCAAGGGTCCTGTCGGCTTGCGTTCTGGCACCACGACGAGCACCTGATCTGTGAGGCCAGCGACATCGGGCAGTTGGACGACCCATTGGCCGGCCGCCGCAGCAGCCAGTCCGGTCTGTTCCTTGTCAACGCGGTGGCCGACCTGGTGCGCACCCACATCTCACCGGCAGGCACGAAGATCCAGGCGTATCTGCGGCTGGACCGGGTGGCGCAGTAACTCAACCGCGGGACGTGGTGGCCAAACGCCGAAGATCACCAGCCGTCTAACGTGGGCGCGGTGGATCACAGATTGAGGTGGATGCCGGCGCTGCTCGCCGTGGCTGCCGTTGTTGTGATGCTGGGCGGTTGTAGTCGCTCGGCAGGTACGTCGCAGCCGGCCACAGCATCGTCGGCCGCAGCAGACTTCGCCGGCGCCTTGCGCGGCCGGGTCAGCACCGACGCCATGATGGCGCACCTGTCGAAGCTGCAAGACATCGCCAATGCGCACAACGGCACCCGCGCGGTCGGCACCCCCGGTTACGACGCCAGCGTCGACTATGTCGTCGACACGCTGCGGCACAGCGGATTCGAGGTGCAGACACCGCAGTTTGAGGCGCGCGTCTTTCATGCTGATCCGGGTTCGGTCTCCGTCGGCGGAAAAACGGCCGAGGCGCGCGCGGTGGAGTTCAGCATCGGCACCGGGCCGGACGGGATAAGCGGGCCGCTGGTACAGGCTCGCGTGGAGGACACCCCGGGTTGCACCGCCTCTGACTACGACGGCCTGCCGGTGCAAGGCGCCGTTGTACTGGTGGATCGAGGGAGCTGCCCGTTCAGCCAGAAGGAACAGTCCGCCGTCGAGCGTGGTGCGGTCGCGTTGATAGTTGCCGACAACATCGACGAAAAGGAGATGGGCGGCACGCTGGGCGAACGCACGGACGTCAAGATCCCGGTGGTCAGCGTGACGAAGTCCGATGGCGGACAGCTGCGTGCGCAGTCCGGAAACACCACGGTCAAACTCAACGCGAACACTCAGAAGTTGCAGGCGCGCAACGTGATCGCGCAGACCAAAACCGGTTCGACCGCCAACGTGGTGATGGCCGGAGCGCACCTGGACAGCGTGCCGGAGGGCCCGGGCATCAACGACAACGGCTCGGGTGTGGCTGCCGTGCTGGAAACCGCTGTTCAACTGGGTAATTCACCGCGGGTAGCAAACACGGTGCGGGTCGGTTTCTGGGGTGCTGAAGAACTGGGATTGATCGGATCGCGCAACTACGTCGAGTCGCTGAATGACGACGGGCTCAAGGACATCGCGTTGTACCTGAACTTCGATATGCTCGGATCGCCGAATCCGGGTTATTTCACCTATGACGGAGACCAGTCGTTGCCGGCAGATCAGCGCGGGAGTCCCGTGGTTCCCGAGGGTTCGGCCGGAATAGAGCGCGCGCTGGTCGCTTACCTGAAGTCGACGGGCAAAACGCCACAAGATACGTCGTTCGACGGACGCTCGGACTACGACGGCTTTACCGCGGCGGGCATTCCGTCGGGCGGACTATTCTCTGGCGCTGAGGCGAAGATGTCCGACGACCAGGCCAAACTGTGGGGCGGCAGCGCCAATCAGCCCTATGACCCCGACTATCACCAGAAAACGGACACGCTCGATCACATCGACCGCACGGCGCTCGGCATCCTCGGTGGTGGTGTCGCCTACGCGGTCGGCCTCTACGCGCAGGATCTTTCCGGCCGCAATGGAGTTCCGACCCGCGACGATCGCACCCGCCACGTACTCGTCAAACGATGAGGGAGGTTGACTGAATGAGTGATCGCCGCCGCTGGTGGAGCCCCGCGCGGCGGGCGGCACTCATTGGTTTGGCAGCGGTACTGGCCGGCGGCTGCGCAACCGTCGTCGAGGGACGTCCGGTCTCCCTCTTGGACGACCCCTTCCGGGTCGGGGATCTGCCTGCTGCGGACGGCTCCAGTGGCACCCGGCAGGACGCGCCCGCAGCCAAGGGGACCGTGCGCAATACCGATGGCGGCCAGGTGGACAAGTTTGCGTTGCTGTCGATCAACGACATCGAACAATTCTGGGGAGACGCGTACGGCCCGCCGCTGATCGGTAGTTTCCAGCCGGTCAAGACCCTGGTGTCCTACGACTCCGACGACCCGGACAGCCCCATCGTGTGCCACAACGACACCTATGAGGAGCCGAACGCCTTCTTCAGTCCTCGTTGCAATCTGATCGCCTGGGATCGAGGGGCGTTCTTGCCGACCGCTCGGAAGTATTTCGGCGAAATGGCCGTCCCTGGCGTGCTCGCGCACGAATATGGCCATGCCGTGCAGCGGATGGCGAAGCTGGTCGACCGCAAGACACCTATCCTGGTCCGCGAACAGCAGGCGGATTGCTTCGCCGGGGTCTATCTGTACTGGGTGGCGCAGGGAAAGTCACCGCGATTCACCATGAGCACCGGAGACGGGCTCGACCACATCCTCGCGGGTGTCATCACCACCAGAGACCCTGTGACGGACTCCGATGAGCAAAACTCCGACGAGCACGGGTCCGCACTTGATCGGATCAGCGCCTTCCAGATGGGTTTCATCACCGGTGACATCGCCTGTGCGGGGATCGACGCGAACGAGATCAAGCAACGCCGCGGTGACCTTCCGACAACCTTGCAGTTCGATCAGTCCGGCGATCCCGAGTCCGGCGAAGTCCCGATCAACCAACAGACGCTGTCTACGCTGATGGAGCTGCTGGGAAAAATTTTTGCGCCGCAACAACCGCCAACGTTGTCTTTCGACCCGGTGAGTTGCTCGGATGCCACCGCCAGTCCGCCGGCATCATATTGCCCGTACAGCAACACGATCACCGTCGACTTGCCCGCGCTGCAGGATCTCGGGCGCGTCGCCGGGGAGAAGCAACGCGCGTTACCCCAAGGGGACGACACCGCCTTGTCCGTCGTGATGTCGAGATACGCACTGGCGGTCGAGCACGAACGCGGATTACCGCTAAATACGCCGTGGACCGCGTTACGCACGGCATGCCTGACCGGTGTCGCACACCGCAGAATGGCCGATCCGATCGATCTACCCTCACAAGACACACTTGTTTTGACCGCCGGTGACCTCGACGAAGCCGTGTCCGGGCTGCTCACCAACCGCTTGGTGGCCAGCGACGTCGACGGTGTGACCGTTCCGGCGGGTTTCACCCGGATCGCGGCATTCCGCGACGGCGTCGGCGGCGATACCGCGGAGTGCTACCAGCGTTTCCCTTGACAGGGGGCCGGGACCGGGTCAGGTAACCGACAACTGCGCTATCAGGTTTTCTACGGCGGCGACGGCATCGGGCGGGATGGGACGCTCGGCTTCAGCGGCCACGACGATGTCGACCGGCACACCGGCCGCGTTGGCGGTTTCCTCGGCGCTCAGCTCCGCTCGATGGCGTGCCCCGTATAACCGCTGTCCTAGTGTGGCCGACGCCGACCGGGCCGCCCGCAGCATCACGTCGTTGTAGCAGCGCCGCACAGCGCTCAACGCCAAGACGACTGACGGGGTGCCCTTGGCGCTGCGTGCGGCGCTGGCCGCCACCGACTCGAGCTTGCGCAAATCGCCGAGGATCACCGTGACGCGCGGGGTGAAGTCGGGTTCTGAAGGTTTTGGCAGGGCGGTGATCGCCGTGCTGATCGTGTGCATCGCCAGCTCGACGGCCTCGGCCATCAGCGGCGCTTGCACGGTGTTGGTGATGACCTCGGTGGCGTCGCTGTCGTGAATAGGTCCCGTTCCGTTGCGGATGCGGGTGATGGTGCCGGCCGGCCACCGCAAAACTTCCTCTAGCTTGGCCAGGGTGGCGCGGCGCGGCCAGCTGCGTCCTTTCTCGAATGCGATGAGCGCGCCGGCGTTGATGATCTTGTCTCTGGCCAAGCTGCGTTGGGTGATGTCCAGTTCGCGTCGCCGGGCGGCGACGGCGCGGCCGGCCCGCACGATGTCGGGGTCGGTTTCCTCGATCTCGGTCCAGGATTCGTCCTCGGCGTCGGACGCCGCCGTTATCTGTGTGACTTCCGACGGATCGCTGAGGGTGAACGTCACCGGGATGCCGTCGGGATTTCCGAGGTGGATCGTTGTGGGGCCGGTGATCGGCACGGAGCTGCGGCGAACTCCGTCGAGGTAGATCCCGTTTGTGCTGGTATCGATCGCTTGCCAACTCCCGGCTTGTGGCTCGAGCCGGACGTGTGAGCGTGAGATTCGGTCGTCGTTGACCCGGATGGAGGCTTGCGGATCCCTGCCGACCACGGCAACGCCGCCCTCGGGATCGAGGGTGTGCGATTCGGCGCCGATCTGCACCGAAACGTTTGGTGCCGACGTCGTCGTGCCGGGATCAGTCAAGTGCAGACTCCTTCCGGCGCCGACGCAGAGCTGTCGATAGATGCTACATCTTCCTCCTTTTGCTTCATCGGCACGCAACCGGACGAATGCTGCGGTTCACGGACGAAAAAAGAACGTCAGGTTATCTAGAGCGTTGCTACGGAATAACTGTTGCGAAGCCACGCTGCGGCCGATAGAGTCGTGGCGACTACTACTTTTCTGAACAGATGGGGGAGCGGAAGCTATGACTGCAACCGTCGCAGTAAGCGGCGCGCCGACCGCCGAGTACGTCCCGGTGTGCACCACCGATCCGGACCGCTGGACTACGGTCACTCCCGACGACGAAGCCAAAGCGCTGTGCCGCAGTTGCCCAGTGCGCTGGCGCTGCGCCCGCGAAGCATGGGAGACGACGGGAGCCGAGGGCTTGTGGGCCGGCGTCGTGGTTCCCGAGGGGGGCCGGCCGCGCCAGTTCGCTTTGCGTCAGCTGCGATCGTTGGCCGAGTACGGCGGCTATCCGGTGCGGCCTGGACGGCGGGCCCGCCGCATAGTGCTCGACTGCGACTGACGGTGGTGCGAGGACGCCGCCGAAGTTATCCACACCCATCGGTTCACCCGCAATTGGGGCGGATCGTGTTACATCATCGAACAGGTATTCGAATAGTTTTCGGCGTCTGGCTGGCGGGCAAACCAATGCCGAGGAACTGGGCTTCGGCTGCGCTGCGCACCATGCGGCGGCGACCGACGGCCGATACACCACCTCCATGACCGACGAGGGTCGCGTCGCCTGGAGCGACGGCACCGGACCGGCGCAAGTCAACCGTGTTCACCGTGTTGAGGAACTGCTCGATGGCGAACCGTAGCGGCCTGCCGTCAGATCAACCGAGCAACCGCATGGCCGCATCGACCGCTTGCGCTGCGACGTCGATGGTCTTGGAACCCAGGTCGTGTCGTGCGCCGCGAATTTCGACGGTTTCTGTCGGCGCAGCAACCAGTGCCGCGGCGTGCTGTACCTCGGCGATGGTGCCGAACGGATCCGACGTCCCGTGGGTGAAGACGGTCGGCACGGTGATTTTCGGCAGATGTTCGGTGCGGGCACGGTCGGGCTTACCGGGCGGATGAACCGGATAGGAGAACAGCGTCAAGAGATCCATTGTGGCCTCGTGCGCGGCCACCACCATCGACGTCAGCCGCCCGCCGTAGGAATGGCCACCGGCGATGATCGGGCCGTCGGCAAGCGTGCGGCAGACCACAATGGCTTCGACGATGCCGGCGCGGTCGTGAGCCGACGAACCGGACGGCGGGCCGGTGCGGCGTCGCCGCCGGTAAGGCAGGTTATAACGCACCGCCAGCCAGCCCCGACGCGCCCACTCGTCACAAACTCTTTGCAGCAGCGCCGATTCCCTGCTGCCGCCGGCACCGTGAGTCAGCGCCACCACGCCGGATGCAGCACCGTCGGGTTCGTGCGCGACGCCGGCGATCTGCTCGAGGCGCTCACCCATGCAGTCGGAAAAGTGGCGACACCGGACCGTGGCCGTGTCCCAGCGGATAAGCGGCGCGCAGGCATTCGGTCACCCATTCCTTCCCGAACGCGACGGCGTCCGGAACCGGGTAACCGTGTGCGAGCGCGCAGGCCACCGCGGTGGACAAGGTGTCGCCGGCGCCGTGATCATGGGTGGTGTCAACCCTGGGCGAGCCGAACTCGTGGAATTCGTTGCCGTCGAACAGCAAGTCGGTACTGGTGTCCGACGGTCGCAAATGCCCGCCTTTGATCAGCGCCCACTGAGGACCCAGTTCGTGCAGTGCACGCGCCGCCGCACGCTGCGAGTCGGCGTCTACCACGTCGATTCCCACCAGCAGCCGCACTTCATGCAGGTTTGGCGTCACCACGGTCGCCAGTGGGATCAGTTCGGTGCGAAGCGAATCCAGGCCGCTGGGTTCCAGCAGTGCATCACCGTGCATCGATGCGCAGACCGGATCGACAACCAGTGGCACGTCGGGGCCGTGAGCACGCCAGCCCGCGGCGACGGCCTGGACGATCTCGCTCGACGCCAGCATCCCTGTCTTGGCTGCTTGCAAGCCGATGTCATGACACACCACTTCGATCTGGGCGGCGATGACACCGCCGGGCACCAGGTGGAAACCCCGCACACCGACCGAGTTCTGCACCGTCACGGCGGTGACCGCGCACAGTGCATGCATACCCAGCAGGGCGCAGGTGCGGACGTCGGCCTGCAGCCCCGCACCCCCACCTGAGTCCGAGCCGGCAATCGTCAACACCCGCACCGGTGTCTCGCCGGCGCGAGGTAACGGCAATAAACTCACTGCGCGATCGGCAGATACACGCGGTTACCCTGCTCGGCGAACTCCCGCGACTTCTCAGCCATAGCGGCTTCGATCGCTTCCTCGCTGTCCAATCCGTGCTTGGCGGCGTAGTCGCGGACATCCTGGGTGATGCGCATCGAGCAGAATTTCGGTCCGCACATCGAGCAGAAGTGTGCGCTTTTGGCCGGCTCGGCCGGCAGCGTCTCGTCGTGAAACTCCCGCGCGGTATCCGGGTCCAGCGATAACGCGAACTGGTCGTTCCAGCGAAACTCGAAGCGTGCCTTGGACAATGCGTCGTCGCGCTCGTGCGCACGGGGATGGCCTTTGGCCAGGTCCGCTGAGTGCGCGGCGATCTTGTAGGCGATCACGCCATCCTTGACGTCTTTGCGGTCCGGCAACCCCAGGTGCTCCTTGGGCGTCACGTAGCACAGCATGGCGGTGCCGGCCTGGGCGATGATCGCCGCGCCGATCGCCGACGTGATGTGGTCGTACGCCGGGGCGATGTCGGTGGCCAGCGGCCCGAGCGTGTAGAACGGGGCCTCCTCGCACAGCTCTTCTTCCAGCCGCACATTCTCGACGATCTTGTGCATCGGAATGTGGCCTGGGCCCTCAATCATCACCTGTGCGCCATGGGCTTTCGCGATCTTGGTCAATTCCCCCAGGGTCCGCAGCTCGGCGAACTGCGCGGCGTCGTTGGCGTCGGCGGTCGAGCCGGGCCGCAGTCCGTCGCCCAGGGAGAACGTCACGTCGTAGCGCGCGAAGATGTCACAGAGTTCCTCGAAGTTGGTGTAGAGGAATGACTCCTCGTGGTGCGCCAAACACCATGCAGCCATGATCGACCCACCGCGGCTGACGATTCCGGTCACGCGCTTGGCGGTCAACGGCACATACCGCAGCAGCACCCCGGCGTGCACGGTCATGTAGTCCACGCCCTGCTCACACTGCTCGATCACCGTGTCGCGATAGACCTGCCACGTCAGTTCGGTCGGATCACCCTTGACCTTTTCCAGCGCTTGATAGATCGGCACCGTGCCGACCGGCACCGGCGAATTGCGCAGGATCCACTCCCGCGTTTCATGGATGTCCTTGCCGGTGGACAAGTCCATGATGGTGTCCGCGCCCCAGCGGGTCGCCCACACCATCTTGTCGACCTCTTCGGCCACCGACGACGTGACCGCCGAGTTTCCGATGTTGGCGTTGACCTTGACCGCGAACGCCTTTCCGATGATCATCGGCTCGCACTCGGGATGGTTGTAGTTGGCCGGAATAACAGCCCGGCCGCGGGCCACCTCGTCGCGCACCAACTCGGCGGGCAGCTCCTCGCGCGCGGCGATGAACGCCATCTCCGCGGTGATCTCGCCGGCGCGGGCCCGCTGCAACTGGGTGCCGCGGTCGCGGACCACTCCGGGCCGCGGCGGCAGGCCGGCCGTCACGTCGATCACCACGTCATCGTCGGTGTAAGGCCCGGAGGTGTCATAGACGTCGAAGTGTTCACCGTTGGAAAGGTTCACCCGGCGAAACGGGACCCGGGCACCGGGAACACTGCCGAGGTCGCGGTAGGCCTTGACGCTGCCCGCGATTGGGCCGGTGGTCACCGACGGGTCAACAGCTACGGATAAGTCAGTCACTTGTTCTTCTCCCTACGACGGCATTACCCGGTCAGGTTCCTACGGTCGACGGCCCCAGCCGTCCTCTCAGCGCACTTGGCGCGCGCTCCCGCGTTGACGGTCAATTCTGATCGCCGGTACACCGGCTCCTCCACGCTAGCGCAGCAGGACAAGGGTGCCCAGCTGGGCGCCGGGTATTGAGGTAGTTCCCATTACCGGCCATCTACCGCCGGGTTAGGCTCGAATCACTTCTGGACGGCTGTGGCTGCGGACCGGGCCCGTACCTTATCGACAGCTGGACAACGCAAGACGGTTCTTTCGGCCGAGGATGGGGTTGAGGCAGACGAATGGATTTGCTGGCGGTGGAATGCGAGGAGCGCGAGGACTCGATCATCGTGCGCGCAACCGGCGATATCGATTCCAGCACCGTTGGCGAGCTCACCGCCAAGATGTCGATGGCGTTGCAAGTGGCTTCCGCCCATCCCGCCAAGCTGATCATCATCGACCTGGGGGCCGTGACTTTCTTCGGCAGCGCCGGCTTGAATGCCGTGCTTGATTGTCACGAAGATGGAGCGGGCGCCGGGACGTCGGTGCGGCTGGTCGCTGACAACGCCCAAGTGCTACGCCCGATCCAAGTCACCAGCCTCGACCGTGTCCTCGAGATCCACGCCACGCTGACCGACGCGCTGTCGTGCGATCCCGGTTTGCAGGCATGACTGCGGAACGCGACTCAGCCGAGCCGCCGTTGCCGGCCGACCTGGCCACAGCGGTCGCCTTGGGCGGCGAAATGGGTCGCCGACTCGCTGAATTCAATTGGACAGAGCACCCGCTGGGACCGCCCCGCGATTGGCCGGTCGAGCTGCGGTCGGTAGTCGGCGTCGTGCTGACCTCGCGATTTCCGTTCGTTTTGTGGTTGGGCCCCCAAGATCTGTTTCTGATCTATAACGACGCCTACGTCCCCATCTTCGGTGACCGGCACCCGGTCGCTTTCGGGCGACGCGCCAGGGACGTCTGGTGGGACATCTGGTATCAAATCGGCCCAATGCTGCAAAGCGTCATCGTGAGCGGTGAGGCGACCTGGTCGGACGACATGCTACTGCCGATCCTGAGCGATGGCCGGCCCCAGGAGCGGCGTTTCACCTTCAGTTACGGCCCCCTGATCAGCGACGGCAAGGTTTACGGAGTGTTCGCCGCGGTCAACGAAACGACCGCGCGGGTGCTCAGTGAACGCCGCCTGCATCTGCTCAACACCGTCGGAGCCGCGGTGATGGAGACCCGCACCATCAACGACGCGGTGGCAGCGGCTGTCGCGGTCTGTGCGGACCAGCCCGCCGATCTGCCCTTCATCGCGGTATATGTCCATGACGAAGAGACACAGAACCTTATGTTGCGGGGCGCGACGCCTTCGGTGTTGCCACTGTTGCCGCCTACGCTGGCGCAGTTGACCGATTGGGATCCGCTGGCGCACTCGCGAGCTGAGTCCGGCGTCATCGACCAGATCGCGGCGGTCATTCCCGGTATCGCTGACGCTCTGGGCGAGGATTGCCCGGAGCACACGCTGGTGTTGCCGATCGGGGAGGGTTCGGCCGCCGGTGCGGTCGTCGTCGGGACCTGTCCGCGCTGCCCGTTGGATGAGCTCTATCGCGGGTTCTGCCAACTGCTCGCCGACCAGCTGTCCACGGCGATGGCATCGGCGTCGTCCCATGAGCAGCAGCGGCAGCGTGCCGATGCGCTCGCCGAACTGGATCACGCCAAGAAGGCGTTCCTGACCAACGTCAGTCACGAGTTCCGCACGCCGCTGACCTTGCTGCTCGGTCCGATAGACGATGCACTGTCCGAGGCCGCCGTCGATGCGCTCCTCGCGCACCGGCTGCACACGGCTCGGCAGAACGGGGTGCGGTTGTTACGGCTGGTCGAGTCACTGCTCGACTTCTCCCGCATCGAAGCGGGCCGTGCTACCGCACAGTTGGTATGCGCCGATGTCGGCGCATTGACCTGTGAGATCGCGTCGTCGTTCGCCGAACTGTGCCAGCGGGCCGGGCTCGGGCTGGACCTCGACTGCCAGGCCGTGCTGGCCGACGTGGACCCCGGCATGTGGGAAACGGTCGTGCTGAACCTGATGAGCAATGCGGTGAAATACACGCTGCGGGGGGCGATATCGGTCGAGGTACACCATGAGTCCGACGATGACGGGTGCCGCGTCGTGGTCCGCGACACCGGTGTGGGTATCGCGCCGGCGGATCTCAACCGGCTGGGCGAGCGTTTCTTCCGCGCCGACACCACGCGCGGCCGCAGCGTCGAGGGCACCGGAATCGGCTTGTCGCTGGTTCGCGGGCTCGTCGAGCTGCAGAACGGAACCGTCGACATCGACAGTGAAGTCGACGGCGGCACTACTGTCACGATCCGGCTGCCGCGTTCGGAGAAAGATACACCGGTCGATCTGCAACCTGCTGGGCTCGCAGAGAACCCCTACCTGGCCGAGGCAGACCGATGGCTGGCGTCGCTGCCGGCCACGCCGGTCGACGCGGCGGCAACGGGGGAGGACGACCGCAAACTGGTATTGATCGCCGACGACAACGCCGATATGCGGGCTCACTTGGAGCGCCTGCTATCTGCACATTGGCGGACATTCCTCGTCGGCGACGGTGAGGCGGCGTTGCACGCCACCCGCCAGTTGCGCCCGGACCTGGTCGTCACCGACGTGATGATGCCGGGTATCGACGGCTTCGAGTTGGTCGCGGCCATCCGTGCAGACTCCGACCTGGCGACGACCCCGATTGTCATGCTCTCGGCCCGGGCCGGCGCGGAAGCCACCACCGAGGGCTTCGCCGGCGGTGCCGACGACTATCTGCCTAAACCATTTCGCTCCCAGGACCTGATCGACCGGGTCGCGGCCCGACTCTCCGGAGCTGCCCGCGAACTTGCCAGCAGGCGTTTCGATGACGCGGAGGCGCAGCGTGCCTCCGAGCTCGCGCAACTCGACAATGCCTTACAGACCAGCGACTCGGTCACGAAAATCCTTGCTGCACTTGTTAGTTCATCACTCGCCTCAGCCGACGCCGAGGCCATCGCAATCGGCCTACTGGAACCCGAAAAGAACAACGTGCAGTTCGAATACGCTGGTGTTGTCCCGGCTGAACTGCGCGACCGCTACCACGTCGCGTCGCTGAATACGCCGCTGGTGCCGATAGACGTCATCAGAACCGGCCAGCCGATGATCGTCACCGACACCCTCCACCTTCCTGAGCGCTACCAACACGTCGTGCAGGAGACCGCGGGCAATGTGCGCGCGTCCGTCAGCCAGCCGTTGCGCGATCACGACGGACGCGTCATCGGCTCGCTTGGGCTGTTGTGGTCCACGCCAAGGGAGTTCTCGGCAGCGGAGTTGGATACGTTCGCCCGGACCGCCGAGGTGACCCAGTCGGCGCTCGACCGTGTCCGGGTCAAGCAGCGGGAGCACCGCATCGCCATCGACTTCCAAGAACACTTGCTCGACTTGGATCGAGGGTCGACAGCTGCGGCGGTGGCGGCCGTATACCAACCGGCCGGGGAAGCGATGCGTGTCGGCGGCGACTGGTATCTCGTCGCGCCACTTGAACGCGGAGGAAAGATCGCTATATCCGTCGGCGATGTGGTCGGCCACGGTCTGTCAGCCGCGATCGTAATGAGCAGACTTCGTGCTGCCGTCGCTGCTACCGCGTTCACCGAGGCCGATCCCAGCGCGGTGCTCGGCGTACTCGACCGGTACGCGGCCGCGCTGCCGGGCGCCCGCTGCGCGACGGTCAGTTACGCCGTCATCGACACCGAGGTGGACGCCGCTGAATGCAACGGGATGGGCTCGGGAACGACGATGAGTTACATCTGCGCAGGCCATCCGTACCCGTTGGTCGTTTCGCCGCACCGGGAACCCAGCTACCTGGAGGCCGGCCGGCGTCCTCCGTTAGGGGCGTGGGACGGTCAGCCGGCCGGCACCGCGGCGATGGCTTACCTGCCGCCGGGCAGTCTGGTCCTGCTCTACACCGACGGCCTCATCGAGCGGCCCGGTGAGTCACTCGACGAAGGGTTCGCCCGGCTGCGCCAGGCCGCCGCTCACTGCTCGGACCTGCCAGTTGCGCAGGCGTGCGCTAAGTTGCTCGACGTGATGAGGCCGTCAGGCGGCTACCACGACGATGTCGTCGTGTTGGCGCTGCGGCCCAGCCATGCCAGCGCACGCAGTCTTGCCGGCGCGGTGCCGGCTTCGCTGCAGAATCTGGCTGAGCTACGAAGCCGCCTGCGTGGCTGGCTGGCGATGATCGACGTTGACCCACCCCGACAACACGACATCTTGTTGGCGATCGGCGAAGCGGTCACCAACGCCATCGAACATGCCAGCGACTGCGACCCGCACCGAACCGTCGCGATCGAAGCTTTCCTGCGAGGTCAAAGCGTTGTGGCCACCGTCAGTGACTCGGGCCGGTGGTCGGGCGATTCGTCGGCCAGCCAGCGGAGCTTCCGCCGCGGACGGGGGCTGACCTTGATCAACGGGCTTGCCGACAGCGTCGAGACCGTTCGCACCAGACATGGCACCCAGATGAACTTGTGCTTCGAGCGGGTGATCCGGGCAACGGCGGGCTCGCGGGACGGCGCAGTTCGATGACCGAAGCGGTCTTCTCATTGCAGGTCGTCGACACGCCGGCGGGAAACCCAAGCGTCGCCAAGGTCACCGGCGAGGTCGACGTGACCAACGCCGAGGACTTCAGCAAATCCATTCGTGCGCTGTCCGATAGCCGGCCGGTCGTGGTCGATTTAAGTCCGCTTCGGTACCTCGATAGCGCCGGCTTCGCCGCACTCGACACCTTGCTCGCTGAGCGCACGGTTCTGCTCGTCATCGCGCCGGAAAGCGGCATCCGCAAAGCGGCGGCGGTCATGGAACTGCCCTTCCACCACGACACCGATTCAGCGCTGCGGAAATCGCAGGCCGGAGGCTAAACCTCCGTCATCGCCTCGCCCAGCTCCTCCAGTAGTTTGTTGCGGTGATTGCTGGCCAGGAGGTGGCCAGCGGCAATGACCACCGCCACCGGCCAGTCGATGATCTCCAACGCTGCCAGGGCGGCCAGGCCGCCGTAATAGGCGATCTGCTCCGGCCGGGGTATCTCGATCTGACCCAGGACCGGCAGGTTCACTGCGAACGTCTCCCCTTCGCGGACATGCTGAACCGCGTCGCGCTGGGAGGTACGGCGCCGCGTCTTCTTTTCGGCCATCATTTGCCTTTCAGTAACTAAACATTTGCCGCTAAGCCGGATGATGCGGTCACTGTCGGACGTATGGCGACGACCGATGCTCTGTCCGATCCGCTGGCCGCGGCGTTTGCCGTGGTGCTGACTGTGCCGGTAGTTGAGTTGTACGCGGTGCTGTGGCGGGTCGGTGTGGTGCAGATTGTCCGGACTCGGCGGGTGGCTGCTCCGGCGCCGCTGGGCTTTGCGGCGGCTGCTCTGATCGCGTGACGGGCAAGACGCGTGTCGCGACAGCGACCGCAATTGTCGCCGCCGTCGCCGCTCCCAGCGCCTGCCCCCAGGCCACCGGGCCCAGCGGCGTGCAGCCGAGCAGCTGGCTGACCCCCGGAGTGCTGATGAGCGCCGCCATCACGGCAAGCGAGCCGAACGCGGTGAAGACCACCAGCGGGGCATGCGAATCCAGCAGCGTCTGCCCCAGCTGGGCCGACACCAAGGCCACCAGGGCCGTGGTCGAGGCGCGTTGCGGCCGGCCAGTGACACCGGCCATCACCCAGGCCGCCGTAGCTGCAGCCGCAGTGGTCGTTCCGCGGATGGCGACTGCACGCCACAGCGCCCGCTGATCCGGGCCACGCCCGGCCTGATTGCCACCACCAGTGGTCGGGCTGACGGCCAGGGCGGCAGCCGGCAGCGCGTCGGTGGCGATATTGACCAGCAGCAACTGCCGGGTGTTCAGCGGTGAACTGCCGGTGATGGCGCTGCCGATGATCGCGAACACCACCTCACCGGCGTTGCCGCCGAGCAGGACCGACACCGCCGCCTGTACCCGTCGCCAAAGCTCACGGCCTTCCTCGATCGCATGCAGCAGCGACTCGATACGGGCGTCGAGCAGTACCACGTCGGCTGCCACGCTGGCCGGGTCGCTGCCGCGTGCGACGACGCCGACACCGACCGTGGCCGCCCGGATCGCGGCGGCGTCGTTGGAGCCGTCACCGACCATCGCGCAGACTCGACCGGTCCGCTCGAGGGTCTGCACGATCTGTACCTTGTTCTCCGGCGTCATTCTGGCGAAGATCACCCGCTCGCCGACAACCCCCTCCTGCTCTTTACGCGACATCTCGTTCCACTGCCCACCACTGACGACCTGGTCGGTGGTCACCGGCAGTCCGAGCTCGCGAGCAATGGCGGTGGCGGTGACCGGGTGGTCGCCGGTAATCAGCCGAATGCCCACGTCCCGTTGCGACAGGGCGGCCAGCAGGTCATGCGCCTGGGCGCGCGGAGTGTCCGAGAGTCCGAGGAAGCCGGCCAGCGACAAGCCGTCGCGGCACAAATCGTCGATGGCGTCTTCGTCGTCTTGCACCGCTTTCGCCTGTTGCGATGTCAGCTGGCGTCGTGCCACCGCGATCACCCGCAAGCCGCCCGCCGCCAGCTCATGAACAGTGTCCTCCATGTCCGCTCCAGCGTCTGAGCAGGCGGCCAGCACCACCTCCGGCGCACCCTTGACCGTCAGCTCGGCACCGGTCACCGAGGCCGAGAACGATCTGCCGGAGCGGAACGGCAAATGGGCTTGGGCTTCCTGGACGGCCTCACCGAGCGGGCGCGCGCCGATCGTGAGCGCGGTGCCACCGGGCGAAGCGGGTCGGCGCCCATCAGCGGAGCCATTGGCGGCCCCGTTCACCTCGCGGCCGGCCTGCGCCGCCTCGACGATGGCCCGATCGGTGGCGTGCACCTGTGGGCCGCCGTTCACGGGCGGCGCAGCGTGCGCGGCCCAACGCAGCACCTCGTCTTCGGTGTGCCCACCGGCCGGGTGCACCTGGGTCACCCGCAGGCGGTTTTCGCTCAGCGTTCCGGTCTTGTCGAAGCAGACCACGTCGACCCGGCCGAGCGCTTCCACCGATCGCGGCACCCGCACCAGCGCGCCGAAGGTCGTCAACCGTCGTGCCGAGGCGGCCTGGGCAAGTGTCGCCACCAGCGGCATACCTTCGGGCACCGCCGCCACCGCGAGCGCAATGCCGCTGGCCACCGCCTGCCGTATTCCCTTGCGGCGCAATAAGCCCAGTCCACCGACCAACGCCCCACCGGCCATGCTGACGGGGAACGCCCGGTTGGTGAGCTGACTGAGCTGATGCTGCAGACCGATCTCCGGCAGTTCGCTCGACACCAGCTCGGCGGCGCGACGGGCCTGGGTGTCGGCGCCGACGGCGGTCACCACCGCAACCGCGGTGCCGGCCACCACCGTGGTCCCGGCGTAGAGCATGCAGCGCCGTTCGGCGAGTTCGACCCCGGGGGTGGCCTCGATCTGCTTTTCCACCGGCAGCGATTCACCCGTGAGGCTCGATTCGTCGACCTCCAAGTCGTCTTCCTCGATCAGCCGGGCATCGGCGGGCACCACTTCGGAGGTCTGCACCTCGATCACGTCGCCGGGCCGCAGCAGCTCGGCGAGGATATTGCTGTACCCCGGAGTGCCGTCCGGCCCCGTGGTGACTTTCCTGGCCGGCGGAATCTGTTGCGCGAGCAGCTTGTCGAGGCGGCTTTCCGCACGCAGCCGCTGGCTGGCCGCCAGCACGGCATTTCCGCTCAGCACCGACCCGACCAGCACCGCGTCCACCGGCGAGCCGAGCACCGCACTGGCTGCGGAGCCGAGCGCCAGCACCGGAGTCAACGGGTCGGACAGCTCCGCGCGCACGGCCTTACCGAACTGCAGAAGCGCCCGGCCCGGTCGGCGGGTCAGTTCGGCGCCGCGCTGGGCGGTGTCCATGGCTCTGGTCGCCAGCACGCCGTGGCGTGACTGAGCCAGTTCAGGCGTCTTCGGCGGCGGCAGCAGCCTACGCACCTGCGCTACCGACATCGCGTGCCAGTCCTGCACCGGCGCCGGGCGCGGTGTGGGCTCGCGAAGTATCCCGCGGGCCAGCCAGTATCCCGAGAGCAGGCCGGCTGCCGCGCCGGTGGTTACCGGGCCGGGTCCGCGGCCGCGGACGCCGGGCAGCATCAGCAAGGAGCCCAGCAACGACGCACCGGTGGATATCTCCATGCCCCGGTGGCTGGCCGCTTTGGCCGCCGGAAGCGCGTGCAGCACGCGCCAGGCGGTCGCCAGGTCGGGCAGCAGCAGATCGGCATACCACGGCGGTTCCGTGCCGTCGCCCGGCAGCACGCCGAGAGCCACATCGGCTGACGAAAGCGCTTGCGCCGCAGTGGCGGACAACACCACCACTGTGCGTCCAGCCGCCTGCAAGTCGGTCACTGCATCGGCGAGCGCTTGGTCGACGGAGTCGTGGTCGACCGGCCGAATGTCGTCGAAGGCGGGCCGCAGCTCACCGAGGCCGACGCTGTCCACGGTGATCAGCTCCACCCCGCTGCGGCGGGCCTCTGCGATCACCGCCGAGGCAAGTGGATCGTGCGCAGGGCAGACAAGCGCCTTGACGTCGGAGGCACCCCGGCGCGGTGATATCCCCGAAATCACATGCCAGCCCGCTTGCACGTCTTCTCGGTCGAGTAGCGCTTGCGCGCGATCCCAGGCCGACGACAGTTCTTGGTCGGGCGCATCACCTACGCTCATTACCCGAAGTTCATTGGTGCACAACACATTCGGATCGATCACCAGCGTGTCGACCCGGTCCAGCCGGCGCAGGCTCTCGGGTCGCAACGGCAACACCTTGTGGTGGTCGGCCAGACCCGCGCCCAGTGTCGCGGCGAAAGCTTCGCGGGTGGTGCGGGCAGCCCGGGGAGCGGCCACCAACGTCGCGGTGCCCGCCATGTCCACGCTGCGCGTCGTGATCCCGGCTAGCGCGGCGGCCGCTATCTGGAACAAGGCGCTGCGGTCGGCGTGGCGTTCGACGGGTCCGGGCGGGCGCGGGCACGGGCGCGACGACGGATGGGTCGCCGTCTGCTCGGCATGACGGGCCAATTCAGGTTCATGCCTGGCCCAGGCCCGTGCTTCGGCGCGGGATTCGGCCGCGCGCACGGTTTCCATCAGCAGGTCCACCGCCAGCGACGCCGGCGAGAGCGACACGATGTGGGCGGCCGTCATGGCGACTGTCAACACCGTGTCCGTCGCCGCCGTGCCGATCCGGTCCTCTAGCAGACGGCGCAGGCGTGGCTGGTAGTCCACGGCCGCCACCGCCGCTTCCACACTGTGCGGCACCGCGGGCCAGCGCAAGGCACGGCCGACCAGGGTAACGCCGAGCCCCACTGCGGTTGCGCCGACCCCGGCCGCCCGACTGGCCAGCACCAGAACGTCGGCAGGCAGGCTGACTTGCTCCGAGCCGGTCTCACCCTCAACCGCTTCGGGATTGTCCCGAAAGGCAGCGAACCGCTTCTCGGCAGCTTCGACGACGCGGCAGAGTTCGGACAGCGACGGCTGGTCGCCGTCGATCGTGACGACGATGCGTGACAGTGGGCGGTTCACACTGGCGGAGGTGACGCCGCTGCGGTTCGCGAATGCCTCGCGCACCACGCGACCGAGTTCATCGCCGTGCGGACCGTCCAGCCCGCGAACCTCGATCCACGCGCGACTGTTGCCGCGCCAGCAGTGCCGGGTCAGTGTCTGAACCGACAGTTCGCGCGTCAGCACTTCGGCGCCGTTGCGAACCGGCATGGTGGCGATGCTCATACCGACCGCCGCCGTGTTGATCGACGCGCCGACCAACGCAGAAGTTGCCTGAATACCCATCGCAACCGCCCGCAGCGGCATAAGTCGTCGCACGGATCCGGCGGTATTCAATGTGACGGATTACTGGGTACGCCGCGACTGAGTGCCGCGCGGCGCTCGCGCCGCCGTCTTCTTGGCGCGGGTTGTCCTCTTTTTCGGCGACGCCTTCGAACTCGATGTGCTCGAGGCTCTGGTCGACTTGGCCGGCGATGCCTTGGCGGCGCTCGCATTCGCCGGAGCAGCAGATTTGACCGGTGTGTCTTGCGCCGGGGACGTGGCCGGCGGGCTCTGCTCAGCAGGACGCTTGACCGACGTGATGCTCGGCGGCGCCGCGGCGCCGTCCGAACGTCGATGCAGTTGACGCCACGCCAAAGCGGCACCGCCGACCGCGAGCACCAACGGCCACTCGACCAGCCCGGCCGCACCGATGGCACCCAACGTCAGCGCGGCCGCGGGTGTCGAGTGACTGCCTCGGTTGGCACCGCGCTGGACACCGGCAGCGGCACCGTTCACCGCGCCGACGACGCCGTCGATCGCGGCGCCGCCGACCGCGCCGGCGGCCATTGTGGTCGCTGTCGCGGCACGCCCGACCGTTCGACCGACGCCACGCACTGCGTTGCCGACGACACTCATGATGACTCCCTGACGGTCAATGGATAAGGCTGTCGACCCGATCGCGCTGATGGCTGCCCAGACCAGTTCGGCCACATGTGTATACCCGCATAGGTAACGCAGTCACCGGAAATAACAACATTCGGTCAACATTTTACAGACATCAGCCTGCCACGAAGCGAACGCGCAGACAATGCGAAGCCGGATGGCGGAATCCAGACCTCAATCGGTATGCAGGTCGACCAGTACCGGTGCGTGGTCGCTGGGAGCCTTTCCTTTGCGCTCGTCGCGAACGATCTGGGCGTCGGCGACTCGCACCGCCAGAGCAGGAGAGGCCAGAATGAAGTCGATCCGCATGCCTTGTCGTTTCGGGAAACGCAGCGCCGTGTAGTCCCAATAGGTGAAGGTGCCCGGCCCGGGCGCCAAAGGCCTTACCACGTCGACGAATTGAGTGTCCAGAATGGCGTTGAACGCTGCGCGTTCCGGCTCGGAGACATGGGTGCAGCCTTGGTAGAACTCGGCACTCCAGACGTCGTCGTCGGTCGGTGCGATGTTCCAGTCGCCGACCAGCGCAATCTGCGCTGAGGGGTCTTCATGCAGCCAGCCCTCGGCCGTATTGCGCAGCGCGGCAAGCCATTCCAGCTTGTAGGTGTAGTGCGGATCGCCCACAGCGCGCCCGTTGGGCACGTACAGGCTCCATACCCGAATCCCGGCGCAGGTGGCGGCCAACGCCCGCGCTTCCGCCGCGGCGGTGACGTCGGCCCTGGGGCTCCAGGTGGGTTGGCCGTCGAAGCCGACTTCGATGTCGTCGAGTCCGACCCGCGATGCGATCGCGACGCCGTTCCACTGGTTGAACCCGCAGTGCGCCACCTCGTAGCCGAGTTCGAAGAAGGGCAGGGTAGGAAACTGCTCACCCGAGCACTTGGTTTCCTGCATCGCCAGCACGTCGACTTCTGCGCGGACCAACCAGTCGAGCACGCGGTCCAGCCGCGTGCGGATCGAATTGACATTCCAGGTCGCCACTCGCAGGCAGCCGTCAGGCATGGCTTTCAGCCTACGAACCGACGGCCACCAGCAAGCGGCCGCGATGGTGGACGGTGAACTTCAAGGATTGGAGCAGGCGCTCGGTCGCGACGTCGCCGTCGAGAACCCGCACGTAGGCCTGGGTGGCGCCGTGGTCGGCGCCCCATGCCAGCAGCGTCTCGCACAGCCTCTGGGCTGCCTGTGGCGCGTGACGTTGGTCGGCCAGCCGCAGCGCCGAGAGGCCGACCCAGCGTGCCCCGTCGGGTGCGTCGGTGACGGCGGCCCGCGCCGTTGCCACGTTCGGGTCAGCGCCGAATACGACTTCGCCGCCAGATACTGCGGTCAGCACGTTCACGGGTATCTCCGGGTGTGGTCCCGGCCAGCTGTCGTCAGGGTGCGACGTCAGGTGTACCGACGGGTCGTCTGCGGCACTCTGCACATCGCGCACCAGCATTCGATAGGAGTGTTCGGCGGTACCGGGTAGGCGCAGCAGACGTTCCGGCAGTGCCAGCCGCGGCGTCAGGTGGCGCCGGGCATACCAATCGATGATTGCCGGAATTGCGCGACTGTCGGCCGAAGGATCAAGTGGCACGGCGAAATTGGCTTCCCACCTGGCACCGTCTCCGGCCCGCAGGAACCAGCCGCTCAGCCAGCGATACTCGAGGCCGGGGCCGGCCAGAGCTGCGGCATGTTCGAGCGCCCGGATCTGCGAGGTGCGCACCGGCACGTCGGTCAGAATCCGCACTGCCGTTACGTCGGTGCGCGCAATCTCGATCACCGCACCGGTCTTGGTGCGGATCTGCAGCGTCGGCTCCAGTTGCACGACGTTGCCCACCGCGTCGGTCAACGGTGGAACCGACCCGGCGGGCCGGCGGTAACGCACCACGACCCGCGTCCCGACTTGCGGCCACCCAGGGTCAGTGACCAAACGGGTCAGGTCCTTCACCCGGTGTCCAGGACAGCCCCGGGACCCCCCAGCCGTGTGATTTCACCGCTCGCTTGGCGCTGCGGGCATGCCGGCCGATCAGGCGGTCCAGGTACAGAGTTCCGTCCAGGTGTCCGGTCTCATGCTGAAGCATCCGGGCAAACAGTCCGGTGCCTTCCACGGCAATCGCTGCACCGTCGGCATCCAGCCCGGTGACGCGTGCCCACTTCGCGCGACCGGTCGGAAATGACTCGCCTGGCACCGACAGGCAGCCTTCGTCGTCGTTGTCGGGGTCGGGCATGGTCTCGGGCACGTCCGAGGTTTCCAGGACCGGGTTGACGATCACACCGCGCCGACGTTTCGATTGCCCACGCTCGTCGGCGCAGTCGTAGACGAACAGCCGCTGACCCACCCCGATCTGGTTGGCGGCAAGCCCCACCCCGAGGGCGGCGTCCATGGTGTCATACAGCGTGGCAATCAAATCGCCGAGCTCCGGCGGGAGCGAACCGTCCGCAGCGACGGGAACCGGAGCGGTCGGGGTGTGCAGGATCGGATCCCCCACAATGCGAATGGGTACCACGGCCATGACCGGAAAGCTTAGGCCCGGTGACGATGCCCGCCGCAGCGGCGGGAGGAGGAGGCGGGCAATCGAACCCAGCCCTGTGACGATGGCCGCCGCAGCGGCGGGAGGAGGAGGCGGGCAATCGAACCCAGCCTCGCGACTCGCGGGCTTGGGTTACGGCTCAGCCCCAATGTGCGTGATTGAATATCGCGGAAACGTAAAGCGTGATTCGTGAACGCGGCGGAAGGGTCCAAGAAGCGATATGGACGGCGCCATGGCGCAGACAAATCGATCGGGGAACGATTCTGACGTCGCCGATGGTCTGACCCGCCGCGAACACGACATCCTGGCATTCGAGCGGCAGTGGTGGAAATACGCCGGCGCCAAGGAAGAAGCCATCAAAGAGTTGTTCTCGATGTCTGCCACCCGCTACTACCAAGTCCTCAACGCGTTGGTCGACCGGCCCGAGGCATTGGCGGTGGACCCGATGCTGGTCAAACGGTTGCGGCGGCTGCGGGCCAGCCGGCAAAAAGCGCGCGCCGCCCGTCGGCTCGGGTTCGAGCTAAGCTGACGCGTAGTCTTCCGCGGACTCTCGAACGGTCCTGGATACAGTGGGCTCGATGAACGAACGCGTTCCCGACTCCTCGGGTTTACCCCTGCGGGCCATGGTGATGGTGCTGATCTTTCTTGGTGTCATCTTTCTGCTGGTAGGCCTGCAGGCCATGGGCTCGTCGGCGAATTCCGACGACGATTCGCCCACGATGTCAAATGTGACGACCACCACCGCGTCGCAGCCCGCCAAGCCTGCCGCGGCGAAGTCCGATATCCGGGTCTACAACTGTTCCGCCCCGGCCGGCGTCGCTACTCGCACCGCCGACCAGCTGAGGGGCGCCGGCTACAACGTCGTCGACATCGGGGACCTACCGTTGTCGGACGTCTCCGCAACCACGGTCTACTTCAGCTCAGCCGCCGGTGAAGCCGAAACCGCCGGTGCGGTCGGCAAGCTGCTGGCCGCCCCGGTGCAGCAGCGAACCGCCGAGGTTGCCGACCAGCCGCCCGGCGTGATCGTCGTGGTCACCGGGTAAACCCTTTCCTCGGCCGCGAGCGTAACGCCAGTGCGACAAGCGACGCGCTTGAACAGCAGTCGCGTTACGCTCGCGGACAACCGGATAGGCTGCTCGGCATGGTCACGCCCGCCAGTTCCCGCAAAGCCACCGCCGCTCTGGGTGCGCTCGTCACTCCGGTCGTCCTGCTGAGCGCTTGCTCTTCACCAGAGTCCCCGTCAACGTCGCAAGGGACCACACCGTCGGTCTGGACTGGTTCGCCCGCGCCGCCAACAGCAGGCCCGTCAGAGAGCGAAGCACCCGGAGACAGCATCACCACCCACCTGCGCGCGCCCAGCGGCATGGAAGTCGCGACCGCCAAGTTTGAATTCAATCCCGGGTACGTCACCCTCACGGTGGAGACAACCGGTAAAGGCCAGCTGTCACCTGGTTTCCATGGCATGCACATCCATTCGGTTGGCAAGTGCGAGGCCCCGTCGGTCGCCCCGACCGGAGGCCCGCCCGGCGACTTCCTCTCCGCCGGCGGGCATTACCAGGCGCCGGGCCATACCGGCGACCCGGAAAGCGGTGACTTGACTTCGCTGCAGGTACGTGGAGACGGTCAGGCGCTGCTGGTGACCACCACCGACGCGTTCACCAAAGAAGACCTGATGTCCGGCGACAAGACGGCCATCATGATCCACGCCGGCCCCGACAACTTCTCCAACATTCCCGCAGACCGCTACCGCCAGAACAATGGGGCAACCGGCCCCGACCAGATGACGATGTCCACCGGGGACGCCGGCAAGCGGGTGGCGTGCGGTGTCATCGGTGCCGGTTAGTTCGCCGGCCCGTCGGGTATCCGCCCGTGTGGATTTCGCCTTCTCACCGCGGCCGACTCTCGGCGTCGAATGGGAATTCGCGTTGGTCGATGCGCAGACTCGAGATCTGAGCAATGAAGCCGCCGCGGTCATCACCGAGATCGGCGAAAACCCGCGAGTGCACAAGGAGTTGCTGCGCAACACCGTCGAAATCGTCAGCGGCGTTTGTGACTGCACCGCCCAGGCGATGGAGGACTTGCGCAACACCCTGGGCACCGCCCGTGAGATCGTGCGCAACCGCGGCATGGAGTTGTTCTGTGCGGGCGCGCACCCGTTCGCCCAATGGTCGGCGGCAAAGCTCACCGACGCACCGCGCTACGCCGAACTGATCAAACGCACCCAGTGGTGGGGACGGCAGATGTTGATCTGGGGCGTGCACGTGCACGTGGGAATTTCCTCGGCGCACAAGGTGATGCCCATTATGTCCTCGCTGCTGCACTGGTACCCACATCTGTTGGCGTTGTCGGCCTCGTCGCCGTGGTGGGCCGGTGAGGACACCGGATACGTCAGCAACCGCGCGATGATGTTTCAGCAGTTACCCACTGCGGGCCTGCCGTTCCACTTTCAGACCTGGGCGGAGTTCGAACGCTTCGTGCGTGACCAGAAAAAGACCGGGATCATCGACCATGTCGATGAAGTCCGTTGGGACATCAGGCCTTCACCGCGTAACGGCACGATCGAGGTGCGGATCTGCGATGGGGTGTCCAATCTGCGAGAGCTTTCTGCGCTGGTAGCGTTGACGCACTGTCTGGTCGTCGATCTCGACCGCCGGCTCGACGCCGGCGAGACATTGCCGACGATGCCGCCCTGGCATGTTCAGGAGAACAAGTGGCGGGCCGCGCGCTACGGCTTGGATGCGATCATCATCCTGGACGCCGACAGCAACGAGCGCCTGGTGACCGACGACCTCGGCGATGTGCTGAATCGCCTGGAGCCAGTGGCGAAGTCGTTGCACTGCAGCGACGAGCTGGCCGCGGTCCATGACATCTGCCGGCTGGGCGCGTCGTATCAGCGGCAGCGCCGGGTGGCCGAAGAGCACGACGGAGACCTGCGCGCGGTGGTCGACGCGTTGGTCGGTGAACTGGATATCTGATGACGACCGCGAGTGAAATCGCCGAGTTGCCGATATTTCCGCTCGAATCGGTGCTGCTGCCCGACGAGCGACTGCCGCTGCGGATTTTTGAACCACGCTATGTGGTGCTGATCCATGACTGTGTGCGCACCGAAGATCCCCGCTTCGGGGTGGTGCTGATCGCCCGCGGCCGCGAAACCGGTGGCGGCGACGAGCGCTACGACGTCGGAGTGCTGGCCAGAATCACCGAATGCGTGGACATGGGCTCGGACCGGTACGCGCTGCGCTGCCGGATGGGCGATCGAATTCGGGTGTGCGACTGGCTGCCCGAGGACCCCTATCCACGGGCATTGGTGCGCCCCTGGCCAGACGAGCCGGGCGAACCGGTAACCGATGCCCAGCTGCGTGAGATCGACGATCGCGTCATGGCATTGTTCGAGCGGGTCGCCGCTGCCCATGCTGCTCGGCCGCCCCGCCGGCGCGAGATCTTGGGCTCCGAACGGCCGGATGAGGTAGGAAAACGGTTGTATGCGTTGGCGTCTCGGTTGCCGCTTGGCCCGGCCGACCGCTACGCGGTGCTTTCGGCGCCCTCTGCCGCCGCGCGGCTGGCTGCACTCGAGGAAGCCGTGGAGTCCGTTGCCGCGATCATCGAGTTTCAGCTCTCGCAGTAGCGGCCTTGGCCAGCGGCGAAAAGTCGCTACCCCAATCATGGGTCGTCGTCGTCTTTGGGCCGCAGGATCTTCTCAGGGTGGTGATAGAGGTTGGTGCGGGGTTGGCCGCGGTCCAGGTGTGGTGGTGGGATCCAGTCGGTGTTGCTGTTGGCGCGTTTGCGGGTGCTCCAGCCGCCGGGTTGGATGAGCCGGTGGTGTGGGCCGCAGGCGAAGGTGAGGTCGTTGATGTCGGTGTCGTGGCAGGTGGCGTAGTCGGTGCAGTGGTGGACTTCGCAGAGGTAGCCGGGGGTGTGGCAGCCGGGGTGGCTGCAGCCGCGGTCTTTGGCGTACAAGACTATTCGCTGGCCGGGTGAGGCCAGGCGTTTGGTGTGGTAGAGGCCCAGGGCGCGGCCGTGGTCGAAGATCGCCAAGTAATGGTGGGCGTGGCGGGCCAGCGCGATGACGTCGCTCATCGGCAGTAGGGTGCCGCCACCGGTGAGCCCTTTGCCGGCTGCGGTTTCCAGTTCTTTCAGAGTGGTCGACACGATGATGCTGGCGGGTAGGCCGTTGTGTTGGCCCAGGTTTCCGGAGGCTAAGACGGCGCGCAGGGCGGCGTGCAGGCCGTCGTGGCCGCGTTGGGCGGGGGTGCGGGTGTCGTGGTCGATGGCGTCCTGCGACGGCGCGCCGTCGAGTGTGGGGGTGGGGTCATACGGGTTGGCCATGCCGGGGGCGGCCAGTTTGGCCAGCACGGCTTCGAGGGCGGCGCGCGCTGCTGGGGTGAGACAGCCCTTGATCGTCGACATGCCGTCGCGGTCTTGTTTACCTAGGGTGAGTGCGCGGCGGCGGGCGCGGTCGTCATCGCTGAAGTCGCCGTCGGGGTTGAGGCAATCGGCGAGTTTGTCGGCCAGCTTGGCCAGTTGTTCGGGCCGGTACTGGGTGCCCAGCTCGACGAGCTGGGCTTCGGCGCACGAGCGGGTGTCGGGGTCGATCCAGCACGGCAGCTCCCGCAGAAAGCTGCGGATGATCCGCACGTGGGCTTCCCCAATCGCCCCGGCGCGCTGGGCGGCGGCAGTGGGCGCCAGCCGCGCCGCCAACGGCTCCCCGGTTAGCGCCTGCCTTGGACCTAGGTCGTCGGCTTCATCGACGCGCCGGTGGGCGTCGGCGCGGGTGATGCCCAGCTGGTCGGCCAGCACGTGCGCCAGTTTGCCGCCGGTCTCGGCGGTGGTGGCCTGCTGGCGTAGTCCGGTGATCAACGCGTGCCGCGCCACCGGCAACCGGCGACAATCGCGTTCCAGGCGTTCTAGCAGCGCCAACCGCTCCGGGGTGGTTAATACATCGAACGACAACTCACCCAGCCGCGACACCGCCTCGCTCAGGGCGTCGAACGCCGCGACAATCCCCGCACGGCTACTGGAATGCATGTTCGAATAGTAGCGCGGCTCACCGACAAGAAATCTCTATGGGAAACGCCCGAAACATAAGTGGCAGAAGTGAACTGACGGGCTACCGTCCGTCGACGAATGCCCGCAGCGCCGACAACTGCACAGCATCCAGCGACGGCCGCACGGTTTCCCGCGCCGCTGCGACGTCGGCGGCGGTGACTTCGGCGGCGTCGATGCAGCGCCGCATCGCGGCCAGCGCCGCCTCCCGCAGCAAGGCCGCGCAGTCCGCGGCGCTGTAATTATCGAGTTCGGCGGCCAAGTCATCGACGTCGACGTCAGCGCTCAACGGGACCGACCGGCCCGCGGTGCGGAGGATCTCCCGGCGGGCAGCGGCGTCGGGCGGCTCGACGAACACCAGGCGCTCCAGCCGACCCGGGCGCAGCAGCGCCGGGTCGATCAGCTCGGGGCGGTTAGTGGCGCCCAAGACCACGACATCGCGCAGCGGATCGATACCGTCGAGCTCGGTCAGCAACGCGGCGACCACCCGATCGGTCACCCCAGAATCGAAGCTTTGGCCCCGCTGCGGCGCCAGCGCGTCGACCTCGTCGAGGAACACCAGGGACGGTGCCGAATCGCGGGCCCGACGAAACAATTCGCGCACCGCCTTCTCCGAGGCGCCCACCCACTTGTCCATCAGTTCGGAACCCTTGACGGCGTGCACCGACAGCTGACCGGTGCTCGCCAGCGCGCGGACCACGAACGTCTTGCCGCAACCGGGTGGCCCATAGAGCAAGACACCGCGCGGCGGTTCGATTCCGAGCCGGGCGAAGGTGTCCGGATGCTGCAGCGGCCACAGCACCGCCTCGGTCAGGGCCTGCTTGGTGGCGGCCATGTCACCGACGTCGTCGAGCGTGATGCTGCCGACCGGTATCTCTTCGGTTCCCGAGCGCGAGAGCGGCCGGATGACGCTGAGCGCACCGATCAGGTCGTCCTGGGTCAAGGCCGGTGGTTGGCCGTCGCTGCTGGCGCGCGCCGCTGCCCGCAGCGCCGCCTCCCGCACCAGCGCCGCCAGGTCGGCAACGACGAACCCGGGCGTGCGACTGGCGATCTCGTCCAACGTGAGTTCACCGGTAGGCACCGAGGTCAGCAGCACCTGCAGCAGCGCGGCGCGGGTGGCGGCGTCGGGCAGCGGCAGCGCCAGCTCCCGATCGCAGAGCTCCGGCGCGCGTAGCCGGGCGTCGAGGCGGTCCGGTAGGGCCGAGGTGGCGATGAACGCGACGCCGACGTTGGCGACGGCGGCACGCAGCTCGGCCAGGATCAGCGTGGCCACCGGCTCGGCGGACTCCGGCAACAAGGCGTCGACGTCGGTGATCAACAGCACGCCGCCGCCGTCGCGAATACCCGCGACCGCCGCGGCCACCCGCTTGAGCCGCTCCTCGGTGGCCAGCGCACCAACCTCCGGTCCGTCGAGCTCGATCACCCTGCGGTCTGCGCATACCGCGCGCACCAGCGTCGACTTGCCGACACCGGCCGGGCCGGACACCAGCACACCGAGATTCGTTGTCGCGCCCAAGCTCTGCAGCAGGTGCGGCTCGTCGAGCGCAAGCTTGAGCCATTCGGTCAGCTTGGCCGCCTGCGCCTGCGCGCCCTTGAGGTTGTCGACGCTGGTCGGAGCGGGCTGGGCAGGTCGCCCGTTCTGATCACCGCCGACCGGGGCAACGCCGCTGCCCCAGGTGACCGACGAGTTCGGTTGCACGCTGACCGGTCCGCCCGGATCGGCACCGGTTACCGTGAGCAACTCTGAAGTCCAGCTGATGCCGACGGCCGACGCCAGCGCGCTGCTGGCCTTCGACGTCGAGGTGCCGGGCCCCAGGTCCCGCGGCAGCAGCGATACCGCGTCGCCGACGGTCATCACCTTGCCCAGCAGCGCCTGCCGCAGCGTCGCGGGCTGCACCGATTGGGTGGCCAGCGGCGAGCCGCTGAGGGTGACCGAGCGCGCCCCGTACACGGTGACCGCAGCGACGATGACGGCGTTGTCCTCGCGCAGCCCGGCGTTGGACAGCGTGATGTCGTCGAGCAGTATCGTGCCCACCGGGATATCCGTGTCTGCCAGGCCCGCCACCGCCGCTGTTGTGCGCGAGCCGATCAGCGATATCGCGTCCCACTCCCGAATACCAAGCGCCGCAATGGCATTGGGGTGCATTCGGACGACGCCGCGGCGCGAGTCGACGGCCGAGGTGTTCAGCCGCGCGGTCAGGGTCAGGTGTGGGCTATGCGGTTGCATTTCAGCGGCCGGGCTTCCGCAACCCGAGGCGGGCCACTGACCGGCGGTTCGGCTGTGCCCGGCGGATCGCCCGCCGGGTGGCGCGCCGCTGCTTGGGTTTGTCGTCCCACGCCTCGGGATGGGCGACCAACCAGCGGTGGCTGCGGACCGAGAACGGAATATGGATCAGGTAAGCGGCGATGCCCACCAGAACAAGGATGTACGGAAACAGGATCGCCGCAGCGGCGACGATCGCCACCGACGCCAGCAATACCGCGGCCAGATTCGGCGGCACCGACACGGCGTGCATCTTCTTCATCGGGATTCGGCTGACCACCAGCATCGAGCAGGCCGTCAACCAGGCGCACACCAACCACGGGGAACTCCACCAGCCGTGCCCGAACTGCAATTCGGCGGCCAGCGGGGCCAGCGCGGCGATCGCTCCGGCCGGTGCGGGCATGCCCACGAAGAATTCGCGGGTGTACGGCGGCCGGCTGTCGTCGTAAAGCAGGGCATTGAACCGGGCCAGCCGCAGCACGATCGACACCGCGTACAGCAGCACCGCCACCCAGCCGGCCTGTGAGGGCGTCAGCAACGAGACGTATACCACGACCGCGGGCGCCACCCCGAAGTTGACCGCGTCGGCCAGCGAGTCGATCTCCTCACCCATTCGCGACTCGGCGTCCAGTATCCGGGCCACCCGTCCGTCGAGGCCGTCGAGGATGGCGGCCGCGGCGATCAACGCCATCGCGGTGTGCGGCTGGTGTTGCAACGCGAACCGGATCGAGGTGAAGCCCGCGCAGATTGCCAGCACGCTCATCGAGCTGGGCAGGATGCGCAGGTTGACCGCCCGCCTGCCCCTGTTCCGGGTGGTCATCTCAGCACGGCCAGCACAGTCTCGCCGGCCACGGCCCGCTGACCGACCGTGACCAGCACTTCGGCGCTGGCAGGCAGGTAGGTGTCCAGCCGCGAGCCGAACCGGATCAACCCGTAGGTGTCGCCGATGGTCACCTTGTCACCGGCGCGGGCGTGGCAGATGATGCGTCGGGCCAGCAGCCCGGCGATCTGGACGGCGACGACCTCCGCGCCGTCGGGGGTGCGGATGCGCACGCTGGTGCGCTCGTTGTCGTCGCTGGCGGCGGCCAAGTCGGCCGAACCGAACCGGCCGGGCCGGTGCTGCACGCTGATCACCTCGCCGCTGACCGGTGCCCGCTGCACATGCGCGTCCAGTAGGGACAAGAAGATGCTGATCCGCGGCAGCGGCTGGTCGCCCAACTCGAGCTCGGCGGGCGGTGCCGCGGAGTCGACCACGCAGATCAGGCCGTCGGCAGGCGCGACGATCGCACCGGGCCGGGTGGGCGGCACCCGCGGCGGATGGCGAAAAAACACCGCACAGGCCGCCGCGGTCGACAGGCCGGTTCGGCGCAGCCACCGGTGGTTGCGTCCGGCCGCAGCGACCACCAGCCCGCCCGAGACGAACGGCAGCCCGGCCGGATGTACCGGCGGCACCGTCGCCCGCACTAACGCCAGAAGGCGCCGAGGACCCGACGTCAAGCCGTCGGTGGGAAGGTCGGCGGAGCGGGGGCGTCGTGCCACGCGGTCATCTTAGAAGAGCGCCACCGCGGTTGGGTTCAAGTGAGATCCCAGACCTCCAGCTCGGATCCGGCAGTTACTTCTACTACGTCCTCGGGAATGTCCAGCAGGCAGTTCGCCGTCGCCAGCCAGCGCAGATGGTGCGACGCCGGGGGGCCGTAACTGCTGACGGTGCCGGCGGCGGCGTCCAGGACCCCGCGACGGAACTGCCGTTTGCCGCCAGGCGACTTGACCGTCTCGGTGAGGGTGGCCAGGCGGCGCGGTCGCTCGGTGTCCGCCCGCCCCATCGCTGCGCGCAGCGCGGGCCGGACGAACACCTCGAAGGAGACCAGCACGCTCACCGGATTGCCGGGCAACGTGACGATCGCCGTCCCGGCCACCCGGCCGGCACCTTGTGGCATTCCCGGTTGCATCGCGACTTTGGTGAATTCCACCCCTTGATCGCCGTCTCGACCGAAGGCGTCTTTGACCACCTCGTAGGCACCGGCGCTGACTCCGCCGCTGGTGATGATCAGATCCGACTCGCCGGCGTATTGGTCGAGCACCGCGGCGAATTCCGCGACGTCGTCGCCGGTGGTTGCGGTGGCGACCACATCGGCGCCTGCGTCGCGGACCGCGGTGGCCAGCATTATCCCGTTCGACTCGTGAATTTGCCCCGGGCGCAACGGATTTCCCGGTGTCACCAGCTCCGAGCCGGTGGATACCACCAGGACCCGCTGGCGCGGGATCACCGCCAGCTCAGCCAGTCCCAGCGCTGCGGCCAGCCCCACCACGGCCGGGGTGACCTGCTGCCCGGCCCGCAGCACGGTGGTGCCCGCGGCGACGTCGTCGCCGGCGCGCCGGATATGGCGGCCCGGGCCGACGGCGGCGTGGATCGCGACGGTGTCGGTGCCGCCGTCGGTCTGCTCGACCGGCACCACTGCCGTCGCCCCGGCAGGTAGCGGCGCGCCGGTCATGATGCGATGCGCGGCGCCCGGCCCGAGCGCCGGAACGTCAGTACGTCCCGCCGGAATATCCTCGGCCACCGCCAGTTGCACCGGCTGCTCGCTGGTTGCCGTCGCGACGTCGTCGGCCCGCACCGCGTAGCCGTCCATCGCAGAGTTGTCGAACACCGGCAACGACACCCCGGCGACCACGTCGGCGGCCAGCACCAGGCCCGCCGCGTCGGCGAGCGGGACCGTCGTGGCGGGCCGGGCGGTGACCAGTTCCGCGACGATGCGCCGGTGCTCGCCGACCGACCGCACGGTCGTCAGACTCCGAACGTGACGCCGGTGAGCTCTTCGGAAACGCTCCATAGCCGTCGTTGCACATCCTGGTCGTGGGACCGTGCATTGGATTTCACCAGCTTCGGGTGGCCGCGCTGCTCGCCGAAGCCGTCCGGGCCGTAGTACTGTCCGCCCTCCACAGCCGGGTCGGTGGCGGCCCGCAGGGTCGGCAGCGCACCCATCGCCGCGCTCTGAGACAGCAGCGGCCAGAGCACGGCGGCAGCGGGTTTCACAATCGTGGGCAGGTTGCGGGTGAGTTCGGTGTTCGAGCCGCCGGGGTGTGCGGCGACCGCGATCGTCGGTGCGTTCTTGGCGGCCAGCCGGCGCTGCAGCTCATAGGTGAACAGGAGGTTGGCCAGCTTGGCCTGGCCGTAGGCGCCGACCCGATCGTAGCGGCGTTCCCACTGCAGATCGTCGAAGTGGATCGCGGCGCCCATCCGATGGCCCTGACTGCTGACAGTCACCACCCGCGACCCGCGGACCGGCAGCATATGGTGCAGCAGCAGGCCGGTCAGCGCGAAGTGGCCGAGATGGTTGGTGCCGAACTGCATCTCGAATCCGTCTTCGGTGAGCTGCTTGGCCGTGTACATCACGCCGGCGTTGTTGATCAGCAGGTCGATACGCGGGTAGGCCCTGCGCAGCGCGTCGGCGGCTGCGCGCACCGACCTCAGTGAGGTCAAGTCGAGCTGCTGCAAGGTGACGTCGGTGTTCGGGCTGGCGGCGACTATGCGTGCCAACGCCGCGTTGCCCTTCTCCAGGTTGCGGACCGCGAGGACGACGTGGGCTCCGCGGCGCGCAAGCACCGCGGCGGTTTCGTATCCGATCCCGGTGTTGGCGCCGGTGACTACAGCGACACGGCCGCTTTGGTCGGGCACGTCGGCCCCCGACCATTTGTGGTTAGAGCCCATGGCGCCCAACGATAGCGCCGGTTAAGCGCTCAGCTTGCGCACCGCTTCGATGCGGGCCTGCAGCTGCTCGGTGGTCGCCGCGGCCACCGGCGGCCCGCCGCAGATACGGCGCAACTCGCCGTGAATCCAGCCGTGCGGTTTACCGGTGCGATGGTGCGCCGCCGACACCAGCGCGTTGAGTTCGTGGCGAAGGTTGCGCAGTTGACCATGTCGCGTCACCGGCTCGGGCGACCCGCCGGTAACCGTGGTGTTGCGAGTGGCCAGTTGTCGTGCCTGACGACGGCCCAGCAGCTCTTTCATCTGTGCGGCGTCCAGCAGGCCCGGGATGCCCAGGTAGTCGGCTTCCTCGGCGCTGCCGGTCGGGGCCGCAGTGCCGAACGTGGAGCCGTCGAAGATCACCTGGTCGAGTTCGGCGTCGGCGCCCAGCGACGTGAAGTTGGTGTCCGACGGCTCGCTCTGGCGACGCTGTGCCGGCAACAACTCGTCACTGTCCCGGTGCGGCTGGCCGAGCACGTGGTCACGCTGCGCTTCCAGCTCGCCGGCCAGCTGCAGCAGCGACGGCACCGACGGCAAGAAGATGCTCGCGGTTTCACCGGGTCGCCGGGACCGGACGAACCGGCCGATCGCCTGAGCGAAGAAAAGCGGCGTCGACGCGCTGGTGGCGTAGACCCCGACCGCGAGCCGGGGCACGTCGACGCCCTCGGACACCATACGCACCGCGACCAGCCAGCGGTTGGTGTCGGCGGCGAAGCGTGCAATCCGGTCGGACGACCCAGGGTCGTCGGAGAGCACGACGGTCGCGTCCGCACCGGTGATGGTGGCGACCAGCTGCGCGTAGGCGCGGGCCGCGGTTTGATCCGACGCGATGATCATGCCGCCCGCATCGGGCATACCGTCGTCACGCAGCTGACGCAGCCGGGTGTCGGCGGCCAGGATCACCGCAGGCATCCACTGGCCGGCCGGATCCAGCGCGGTCCGCCAGGCTCGCGCCGTCTGCTCCGCGGTGAGCGGCTCGCCGAGCCGGGCGGTGAATTCAGCGCCGGGCTCCGGACCGGTGCCCACCCGCCAGCGTGCCTCACCGGAGTAGGCCAGGAACATCACCGGCCGGACCACCGCGTCGCTCAGCGCCTCGGCGTAGCCGTAGGTGTGATCAGCCGCCGATCGCAGCACGCCGTTGCCGTCGGCTTCATAGCGGATGAACGGGATGGCGGCGTCGTCGCTGCGAAACGGTGTACCGGTCAGGGCCAACCGGCGAGTGGCGTCCCCGAAGGCCTCCCGGATGCTGTCGCCCCAACTCTTGGCGTCTCCGCCGTGGTGGATCTCGTCGAAGATCACCAGGGTGCGTCGGCCTTCGGTGCGCACCCGATGCCGCGCCGAATGCCGCGCGACTTGGGCGTAAGTGACGACGATGCCGTGGTATTCAGCCGAGGTGTGTGCTGCCGCGTTGCGAAATCTGGGGTCCAGGTCGATGCCGTCGACCGCCGCCGCCGACGCCCACTGGGTTTTGAGGTGCTCGGTGGGTACCACCACCGTGATGGTGTCGACAGTACGATCGGCCAGCAGTTCGGCGGCGATCCGCAGCGCAAATGCAGTCTTGCCGGCCCCCGGGGTGGCGACCAGTAGGAAATCACGTGGTTTGGCGGTCAGGTATCGCACCAAAGCCCGCCGCTGCCAGCCCCGCAAAGCCCGGGTGCTGGGCGCTTCACCAGCCCGCACCCGTGGACTCCTCTCTGGTCGAGATGCAGTCTAGGGCAAGGTAATCGGTTACGGCACCCAGATGTTGTCGTGGCGGATGAACCAGTCCCGCCGCTGCTCGTCGGTGAGATCACCCAATTCGGCCAGGCCTTCGAAGTAGGCCTCGCGCGGGGCGCCCGGAGAAAACAGAATCAGAATGGACGCCGGTTCGTCGGCCTCGTTACGGAAACCGTGGACGCCGCCAGGCGGCACGTAGAGGAAATCACCTTGATGACCGTCCAGCCAATCCGTGCCGTCGTAGAGCTTCATCGACCCGGACAGCATGAAGAAAGCCTCGGACATGCTGCGGTGAAAATGCGGGCCGGGGCCGCCGCCGGCGGGCGCGATGTCGACGCGGTACAGACCGTAATCGCCGTGGGTGTCTTGCTGGTTGGCCAGATAGTGGTAGGTGGTGCCGGCCGTCTGGTAGTCCGGCGGATCAGCGGCTTTTTTGACCCACGCGCTGACTTCCGGCTCATCTTTGCGGTAGCGGGGCTCTGGATAGGGCGGTACGACGAGCGACATGGCTGCTCCGTTGCGGTCGTAGCATCGTTGCTGTGCAAAAGGTGGTCGCCGACGAGAAAGTCAGGGTCAAACGGCTTCTCGATGCCCAGGATAAGGCCGCGCAACTGTTCGACGAGATCGAGCGCCGCGCCATGATCCGCGGCGGTGTCGGTGAGCGGGAGCTGTCCGACGACATCCATGACCTTGCCGCCGAGATGTTCGGAGTGACCCGGCATTGGCATCGTCGGATCGTGCGCGCCGGTGAGAACACGCTGCACCCATTCCAGGAGCGGCCACCGGATCGGATGATCGCCCACGACGACATCGTCTTCCTCGACTTCGGACCGATCTTCCAAGAGTGGGAGGCCGACTTCGGGCGCACGTTCGTGCTGAGCGACGAGCCGGACAAGGTAGCCCTCCGCGATGCACTGCCGCGGGTGTGGGCTGCCGGACGGGAGTTTTTCGACGCTCATCCCGATATCACCGGCGCTGAACTGTTCGACTACGTCGTCGGGGTGGCCCGCGCCGAAGGTTTCGGATTTGCCAGCAAGATCGCCGGTCACCTGGTCGGGGAGTTTCCGCACAAGAAAATCGCGGGAACCGGCGTCCAGTGGTACATCATGCCCGGGTCGAACAAGCCGATGCGACGCAAGGATCCGAGCGGGCGGCTGTGCCACTGGATCCTCGAGATCCATCTGGTCGACCGGGCCCGTCGCTTCGGCGGTTTCTACGAGGAGCTGCTCGACCTGCCCTGAACGACCAGGGCGTTCTTGCACTCGCCATAGGCGAGTGCTAAAACAGACATTGGCACTCGCGACCGGTGAGTGCTAGGTCGGGACGGTGAGACCAAGCCACGACAGCTGCGGTCGTCCGTCGCGGGCACTGCGCCCGACCAAAGACTCGTCATCCCCAATCGGAGGAATTACTTCGCAATGGCCAAGACAATTGCGTACGACGAAGAGGCCCGCCGCGGCCTCGAGCGGGGCCTGAATGCCCTCGCCGACGCGGTAAAGGTGACGTTGGGCCCTAAGGGCCGCAACGTCGTCCTGGAGAAGAAGTGGGGCGCTCCCACGATCACCAACGATGGTGTGTCCATCGCCAAGGAGATCGAGCTGGAGGACCCGTACGAGAAGATCGGCGCCGAGCTGGTCAAGGAAGTTGCCAAGAAGACCGACGACGTCGCCGGTGATGGAACCACGACGGCCACCGTGCTGGCCCAGGCGCTCGTCAAGGAGGGTCTGCGCAACGTCGCCGCCGGCGCCAACCCGCTGGGTTTGAAGCGCGGCATCGAAAAGGCCGTCGAAAAGGTGACTGAGACGCTGCTCAAGGACGCCAAGGAGGTCGAGACCAAAGAGCAGATTGCTGCCACCGCGGCGATCTCGGCCGGCGACCAGTCGATCGGCGACCTGATCGCCGAGGCGATGGACAAGGTCGGCAACGAGGGGGTCATCACCGTCGAGGAGTCCAACACCTTCGGTCTGCAGCTCGAGCTCACCGAGGGAATGCGGTTCGACAAGGGCTACATCTCGGGGTACTTCGTCACCGACGCCGAGCGTCAGGAAGCTGTGCTCGAAGACCCGTTCATCCTGCTGGTCAGCTCCAAGGTGTCGACGGTCAAGGATCTGCTGCCGCTGCTGGAGAAGGTCATCCAGGCCGGCAAGCCGCTGCTGATCATCGCCGAGGACGTCGAGGGTGAGGCGCTGTCCACCCTGGTCGTCAACAAGATCCGGGGCACCTTCAAGTCGGTGGCGGTCAAGGCCCCCGGCTTCGGTGACCGCCGCAAGGCGATGCTGCAGGACATGGCCATCCTCACCGGTGGCCAGGTCATCAGTGAAGAGGTCGGCCTGACCTTGGAGAACGCCGACACCTCGCTGCTGGGCAAGGCCCGCAAGGTCGTCGTCACCAAGGACGAGACCACGATCGTGGAGGGCTCCGGTGACTCCGAGGCTATCGCCGGCCGGGTGGCGCAGATCCGTCAGGAGATCGAGAACAGCGACTCCGACTACGACCGCGAGAAGCTGCAGGAGCGGCTGGCCAAGCTGGCCGGCGGTGTTGCGGTGATCAAGGCCGGTGCCGCCACCGAGGTGGAGCTCAAGGAGCGCAAGCACCGCATCGAGGACGCGGTGCGCAACGCCAAGGCCGCCGTCGAGGAAGGCATCGTCGCCGGTGGTGGCGTGACCCTGCTGCAGACGGCCCCGGCGCTGGACGAGCTCAAGCTCACCGGCGACGAGGCCACCGGCGCCAACATCGTCAAGGTGGCGTTGGAGGCTCCGCTGAAGCAGATCGCGTTCAACTCCGGGCTAGAGCCCGGCGTGGTCGCCGAGAAGGTCCGCAACTCGCCTCCGGGTACCGGCCTGAACGCCGCGACCGGCGAGTACGAGGACCTGCTCAAGGCCGGCGTTGCCGACCCGGTCAAGGTCACCCGATCGGCGCTGCAGAACGCGGCGTCCATCGCGGGGCTGTTCCTGACCACCGAAGCAGTGGTCGCCGACAAGCCGGAGAAGGCGGCCGCTCCCGCGGGCGACCCGACCGGTGGAATGGGCGGCATGGACTTCTGAGTCGCTAGAACGGAAAGCCCGGTCCCTGTGTGGGGCCGGGCTTTCCGTTATACGTTGGCTGAGGTTGGCGCCTTGAAGACCACGCAGTCGTAGAGTTGGCCGCCGCAATCCGATGCCGGGCCATCCGCCGTCACCGGTCTGTGCAGCAGTGCGCGGGTGGGAATCAGCCGGACCGCGCCGGCCGCGTCGTCCTCGGCGTCGGCGTCGGCGTCGACGATCAGCGAGTAGCCGCCCGGTTCGCGCGGCGGCCACACCAGCGTGGCGGTGCCGTGACGGGACAGGTTCGCCCGGGTGTGTTCACCGACCGGCCTGACGTCGAACGCCCGGTTCTGAAGGACGGGCTGTACTTCGACAGCGCGCACCCGGTAGTCCTCAGTGACGGTGATGAGGTAGGCGAAGTCGTAGTCGCCCAGCGCGTCGGCCAGCCGGTCGAGGTCCATCTGTGCACCCATGTGGATCACTGTATGCGGGCCGCGATCATCCGCAGCCATGATGCCGGCTATGGCGGAGGTGAACTCATCGTTCCGTGGCGCCGAGGTACTGGCTGCCGGCCTGCTCACTGTTCGGGAGCTACGGCGCTCCTGTCGCCCGGTGTACCCAGGCGTCTACGCCGTACGTGGCGCTGAGCTTTCGGCGCGGGAGCGTGCGCGGGCGGCATGGCTGTGGTCTCGGCGGCAGGGTGTGCTCGCGGGCTTGTCGGCGCAGGCGATGTGGGGGGCGAAGTGGGTCGAGCCGGATCTGCCCGCTGAATAGATCCACACCAATCAACGGACGCCGCCCTTGATTGTGGTCCATGCCGACAAGCTCGGCCCGGGCGAAATCCAGAACGTCGCGGGAATGACGGTGACCACACGGGGCTGAATCGCCGTACGAGTCGATGACGCGAATCGCTGTGCTGCGGGCGGGTTTTCCGCCCTTGCAAACTCAGATCGCGGTTTCCGACCGCTACGGGGCGGTGTTCGCCCGCATCGACATGGGTTGGCGCAAATATCGTGACGGCGTCGAGTTCGACGGCGCCCAGCATTGGACGGACTCCAAGCGGCGCACGTGGGACATCGACCGGCTTGCCAAGTTGGAAGAGCTGGGCTGGATGATCGTCAGGGTCAGCAGCGGCCTGCTGCACAACCGACCGGAGGTGTTTCTGCGGCGCGTCGGCGGTGCGCTGTCAAGCCGTGGCTGCCCGATGTCGTGGTGATTCTGCGGATTTGGACGCTGCGACGGCGTGTCGCGTAGAAAACCGCAGTGTCGCGACTGGAGCGCACCGGCTCAGGCAGGCGCTGGCTGGCGGCCGCGGATCAGCTTGCCGGGACGGGCGTCGGTGGGCACGCCGTTCTCGGCGATCACCTGTCCGGACACCACGGTCGCGACGTAGCCCTCGGCGGTCTGGTCCAGGCGACGGCCCCCGGCAGGCAGGTCGTAGCTGATCACCGGCTTGTGCAGCCGTAGCCCGGCGTGGTTGATGACGTTGAGGTCGGCTTTGTAGCCGACGGCGATGCGGCCCCGGTCGGCCAGCCCGGCGACACGGGCCGGCACCGACGTCAGTTCGCGTATCGCCTCGGTCACCGAGAACCGGCCGGACGTCCGGTCGCGTGCCCAATGCACCAGGAAGTAGGTCGAGTAGCTGGCGTCGCAGATCATCCCGTAATGCGCGCCGCCGTCGCCAAGACCGAGCACCACGTCGTCACGGTGCAACAGCTCGCCGACGGTATCCAGCGAGTTGTCCGCCAGGTTGCTGGTGGCGACCAGCAGCATGGCGCGGCCCTCGTCGTCGAGCAGCCGGTCGTAGGCCTCCTCCATCGGGTCGATGCCGCGAGCCCGGGCGCGGGCGCCGATAGACGTCGACGGGTCCGGCTCGTAATTCGGGGAGTCGCCCAGCGGGAAAATCCAGTCCCACATCTGAGCCACGTACAGGATCGGATGCCCGACGCCGGGCTTGTCGGCCAGGATGCGGGCCCGCACCTCAGGCTTGCGCATCTCGGCCACCCGCTCAGCCAACGGCAGGTGCGCGATCTCGCGGTAACTGGGATACAGCACGAACGGGTTAGCCGACAGCTGCAGTCCAATGATCAGCCCGATCGGACGGGGCAGCAGCTGAGCGGTGATCTCACCACCGGCAGCATTGGCCTTCTCGATCATGGTGATGGCGTCTTCCCAGGTGGGGTCGCCTGAGTTGGCGACGACCAGGGTGAAGGTCACCGGCAGCCCGACATCTTCGGCAACGTCGAACACCGTCTGCAGCACCGGCTGATACCCGCCTGCCGGGATGTCAGGCACGAACTGCAGTAGACCGCCACCGCCGTCGACGACACCTTTGGCGATCTCTTCGATCTCCTCGCGGGCCGCGTCATAGCTGGGGATCGGCGACCCGCTCTCGGTCTTGTGGATCGTCAGCCGCGACGACGCGAAGCCTAACGCCCCGATCTCGATGGCTTCCTTGGCCAGCGCCCGCATCGTGGCAAGATCCTCGGCGGTCGCCGGCTCACGGGCGGCGCCGCGCTGGCCCATCACGTACACCCGCAGCGGCGAATGCGGAAGATAGGCGGCCACGTCGATATCGCGCCTGCCGGCGTCGAGCGCGTCCAGAAATTCCGGGAAGGTTTCCCAGGTCCACGGGAGGCCGTCGGTCATCACGACACCGGGGATGTCCTCGACACCGGCCATCACATCGACCAGCACCTCGTGGTCGGCCTGGCGGCACGGGGCGAAGCCGACCCCGCAGTTACCCATCACCACGGTCGTCACGCCGTGCGCCGACGACGGAGTCAGCCGGTCCGACCAGATGGCCTGGCCGTCGTAGTGGGTGTGCAGGTCGACAAACCCCGGCGTGATCAGCAGCCCGGTCGCGTCGATTTCTCTCGAGGCAGTATCGCCGTTGAGGTGGCCGACCGCCGCGATGACACCGTCGCGCACCGCCACGTCCCCGACGTACGGTTCACCTCCTAGCCCGTCGACGATGGTGCCGTTGCGGATGACGAGGTCGTAGGTCATCCAATGAATCTACGACCGGCCGGGCCGGTCATGCCAGGATCAACGGTATGCCGAACGCTGCCGCCGCCCGGGAACTGCTCCGGGACGCCTTCACCCGGTTGGTCGAACACGTCGACGAGCTCACCGGGGACCTCACCGACGAGCAGTCCAACTACCGGCCAGGTCCGAACGCCAACAGCATCGCCTGGCTGATGTGGCACAGCGCCCGAGTGCAGGACGCCCAGATCGCCGACGTCGCCGGCGTCGAGCAGGTATGGACCCGAGACGGCTGGGTGGACCGCTTCGGGCTGGCATTGCCGCGTGACGACACCGGCTACGGCCACAGCCCCGAAGACGTGGCGAAGGTGCAGGCGCCGGCGGACCTGCTGGCCGGCTACTACCACGCGGTGCACAAGCTGACGCTGGAGTACCTCGCCAGCATCACCGACGACGAGTTGGCTCGCGTGGTCGACACCAACTGGGATCCGCCGGTGACGGCGAGCGCCCGACTGGTCAGCATCCTCGACGATTGCGCGCAGCATCTCGGGCAGGCCGCCTACGTGCTGGGTATCGCGCAACGACGGGCCTGATCTCGGCGTGCGATTCGCAGCGACCGTCCTGTTGTGGGTGGTCACTACCGTCGCGCTTGCGGTCGCGGTCCCGACGGCGTGGGCGCAACTGAACGCCGTCGACGTTGACGGCTACGCGGCGCTGGCGCGGGAATCGGCGACCGATCCGGCGTTGCAGGCCGCGGCGGCGTCGGAACTCGCCACCGAAGCGACGACGCTCATCGTCCAACGCGGCTACCGGGTCAATCCGGCGACGGTGCGCAGCGCCGCCGCGGCCTACACGTCCGGCCCGTCTTTCCCGACGCAATTCGCGCAAGCCAACCGCCTGGTGCACGGCTGGCTGTTCGACGACGACCCAGCCGCCGACCCGTGGGTGGTCGACGTGGCCCCGATGCTGAGGGACCCCTCACTGGCGCAGCTGTTGAGCAACTTCAACGTGCGGATACCGGCGACGCTGACGGTGCCGCTGACGGTGTCGACACCAAAAGCTCTGCGCCCGGGCCGCTTTCAGCTGCTCGGTAGGTGGAACCTGTGGTTGAGCCTGGCCGCGACCCTGCTGGCGGCGGGCTGCGCCGTTCTGGTGCTGGTGACCGCCCGCAAGCGGGGTAGGGCGATGACAGCTCTGGGCGTCGCGGCCCTAGTGGCGGCAGCCGGTGGCTGGGCAGCGGTCGAGGTCGCCCGGGGCCGCATCGACGATGCGCTGACCGACGCAGGCGGCGACATCCGCGCGATCGCCGACACGATGGTCGATCACGCCGAACACAGCCTGCACCACTGGCTCAACCTGACGCTGGCCACCGGTGGCCTGCTGGTGGTGTGCGGCGTGCTGGTGGCCGCACTGGGCGGCATCTCAGCTAAGCGAAAGTTCGGCGAAGATCTGCCCGGTCGGTTGCGGTGATCCGCTGCCGGGCTCGACGGTGAACGCCAGCGCGCTGGAGTTGCCCAGCCCCGAGATCACCGCGGTCGTCGACGGGGCAACCTGTTTGGTGTCCATCGTGCCCGCCGAGGTCGGGCGGCCGGTACTGATCAGCCACATCTGATACACCGATCCCGGCGACGGCGGCGGCACATTGTTCATCACCAGCACCGCGGAGCCACTTTCGCGGGAGAACACGACCGTCGCCGTCCCACCAGGCGCCAGCGACGTCGAGACCGTCCGCACATCCGGCGCCGCCAGCACCTGCTCCGGCACCGTGCGCGGTGCAGACGGCCGCAGCGCAATCCCGAGTCCGAACGCGGACAACCCGACCGCGATCGCCGCAGCTGCGCTGAAAACCGCTGTGCGCCATCGCACTCGTGGCTGGTCTTTCGCACCGGCCAGAACCGCGTCTCGCAACCGGGCCGGCGGCTCGGCCGCCGTGGTCGCCGACACCACCGCCATCGCTTCGCGGATGGCGCGCACTTCGTCGTCGAAAGCGTCGGCGATCGGTCGCGTCGCGCCCGCTACGCGTTGCTCGATGGCGGTTCGCTCAGCATCGGAAACGGCGTGCAGGGCATACGCCGCAGCCACCTCGAGCAGTTCGGACTCGGTCGAATCGCTCATGCCACGTCCAGACAGTTACGCAGACCGCGCAGCGCGTCCCGCATCCGGGATTTGATCGTCGACAAGTTCGCCGACAACCGCTGCGACACTTCGTTGTACGTCAATCCGTCATAGTAGGCGAGTTCAATGCACTGGCGTTGGGTGTCGGTGAGGGCATCAAGGCAGTCAGCCACCCGTCGCCGCTCGTCACCAACAATCGCCGAATCGGCGACGACGTCGCAGGGCGGCTCGACCGTGGCTGCGCCGTAACGTGATTCGCGCTGACTGGTAGCCTGCTCGGCGCGCACCCGGTCCACGGCGCGCCGATGGGCCAGCGTCAGCACCCAGGTCAATGCCGAACCCTTGGCCGAGTCGTACAGCGCCGCGCTGCGCCACACCTCCAGGTAAACCTCTTGAGCGGTCTCTTCGCTGTATCCGCCATCACGAAGCACCCGTAGCACCAATCCGTACACCCGCGCCCGGGTGCGGTCGTAGAACGCGGCGAAAGCGTCGGCATCGCGGCGCGCCACCCGGCGCAGCAATGCGTCGAGATCGCTGCTCAGCCGCGCCGGTCGTGTCATCGACCGGTAGCCTATCGGCTCCGCGACGACGGCCGTCATGTTCTGACAATCGCGACCCGGCGCAACGACAAAAGCAGCCGCGCGATGCGACGTGTCGTCGCAGCGTGCCGCCGCCCACGCAGCGTTGCGATGAACGCCGGTTTCTGCTCGCGGTGCAGCGACACCATGATGTCCACTTCCACGCCCGGACGCGGTGCCAGTACCAGGTAATGGCCGTCGACCGGATTGCGTGGCGAGGCGTGAAACTCCCTACCGACCAATACCGGTGAGTCGGCCGGCGGCGCTACGCAGGCGTGCCGCCGGCCGTCGTCGCTGTGCAGCCCGACGATGACGTGACTCATCGCGCCGCCCCGGTCGTGACACCAGAAAACGCTGACCGGGTCGAACGCACGCCGCACCGGGCGGGCGGGCACCAGCGCGGTGATTCGGCCGCGGCACACGGGCGCGCCGTGCTCGGTCAGGCAGGCGTCGAGCCGGGCTCGAAGCGTTTCGGCGTTGAATCGCCCCAACGGCCGCAGCCACCACGGCAGCCGGGGCAGTGCGTCGACGTCGACATACCAGCTGTAACTGCGGTACTCCGACGACTTCTGCGCCCTGGCCTGTCGGCTGTAGGTGACCGTGGTCCGGTAGATCGCCGGCGTCACCACGAGCTCGGCAGTAACTGGCTGCTGCACATGAGGTATTCGGACCCGTGCGGCGACCGGACGGCCCGCGGGCGTCAGGGCACGATCACGTGCGCAGGGTCGGGCCGTAACTCGGGGGGTGCCTGGCTGTAGTCCCCGAACGGGCCATCCCGACGCTCGACGGCCGCCCGCACGCCCTCGGCAGCGGCCACCTGGATGAAATCGAGCGCTTCCGGGGTGTTGCGCATCAAGCCGTCCAGGATGCCGCCCAGCATCTGGGTCGACGCCAAGCCCATGTTCTCGTAGGCCTGATTGACAATGAGTTTCTGTGCCCTCAACTGCGACAATGGGATTCGGGCCAGCTCGGCTGCGATCTCGGCGACGCGGGCCTCCAGGCGCTCGAAGGGCACCGCCTCGTTGATCAGTTCGATCTCGGCGGCCTGGACGCCGGTGAGCGGTCGGCCGGTCAGCGAATGCCACTTGACTTTGGCGAGGCTCAGCCGGTAAAGCCACATGCCGGTCAGATACGCGCCCCACATCCGGCTGTACGGGGTGCCGATCACGGCGTCATTGCTGGCGACGATGATGTCGGCGCACAGCGCATAGTCGCTGGCTCCGCCCACACACCAGCCGTGCACCTGGGCGATCACCGGTTTGGATGCCCGCCAGATCGCCATGAACTTCTGCGTGGGCCCGGTCTCGTGGGCGGTCACCATCGCGAAATCCTTTCCCGGATCCCAGCGCCCGTCGCTCATCATGGCTTCGCCCCAATGCTCGAACCCGCCGCCGAAGTCGTAGCCGCCGGAGAAGGCTCGACCGGCGCCGCGCAACACGATGACTTTGACGCGCCCATCTCGTTCGGCGATCCCGACGGCAGCCTCGATCTCGTCAGGCATCGGCGGAACGATGGTGTTGAGCTGATCCGGACGATTCAACGTGATGGTGGCGATCGGACCGGCCGTCGTATAGAGCAGGGTTTCGAAATCAGGTGTCGGCATAGCCGAAGCGAAGCCGCCGACGGACTTCGATGTCAAGCAGCAATGCCGGGTCGCCGATGGCCTGGATTCCGTAAGGTCTATGGCGACCCGGGCAGGGCGACGCGTGGTGATAGGGGAACTCGAGCTATGGGTGAGACGAACCGGCCGCCACGTCCGCGCCGCGAAAGCGGGTTGCGACGGTCGCTGCAGGAGTTCCTCGCGTTGCCGCTGGCACTGGTGACGGGCTTCATCGTGCTGGCGGTCGTCACCGGTCTGCTGGACCGCGCCAACGGCGACTTCCTGAAACCCGTCGAGCACGTGCTGTCCGGCATCGCGCCGGCGGCGGAGAACCAGGCGATGCTGCGCACCGTAGGGCCCGGCGTGCTCACCTTGATGACGATCACCTTCTTTCTGCTGTTGACCCTGGTGCACCGAATGGCCGACGTCTTCACCTGGGTGGTAGTAGAGCCATTTTTGTTGCGCCGCATCAACCAAGCGTTCTTCGGCTACTTCGCCGGCTTGTCGACGTTCTACATCATCGTGCTGGCCGTCGTGACTCCGGACAATGCCGTTTTCTCCACTGTCGCCGCGCTGATCCTTAGTGCTGTGGCTCTCGTCGCGCTGGTCGTCTTCGGATACCTGGTGCTCGACCAATTGCGTCCGCCATCGGTGGTCGAAGGCATCGTCCGGCTGACCATCGAAACCCGTGACCAAATGCATGCTCGGCTGCGGAGAGTCCGCGAAGAACCAGTGCTGATAGATCTGCCGGCGACGACCGTGCGCGCCGAATGCAGCGGTTATCTGGTCCATATTGACCTCGAGGCTCTGGCGCGCGCGGCCGAGTCTGTGTCGGGCGCAGCGGAGATCGAGATGTGCGCCCGGCTGGGCAGCCACGTCGTGGCGGGCTCGGACCTGGCAGTGGTGCGCGCGGAGCACGACAACGACCGCAGGCGACTCGCTGATGCTGTGCTGGACGCGCTGCGGTGCGGCCGGGAACGTCAGCTCGACCGGGATCCGGTGTACGGCGTGCACCAACTGTCGAGCATCGGCTGGGCCGCGGCCACTCAGCGCGACCCGGAGGCGGCGGTCGTTGCGGTCGACGGCCTGCACACCCTGTTGGGAATTTGGACCCAGAAACGCAGCCCCGCCAGCGGACCGGGCGGCGACGACGACCCGCAGCCGGTGGTCTACCGCGACACGACGATACCGGAGGTGTTGGCTGCGCTGGCGAGCATCGCCGTGGGCGCCATTGAGGGCGGGCAGCACCAGACGTGTGCGCATGTGCTCAACATCTTCGCGATGACACTGCCTCGCCTGTCACCAGAGTTTCAGCGCATCGCAACCGAGCAGGTGCGCCGCGCGATACCGACAGCCACCGCCCACCCCTTCACCGTGGAACTGGAAACAGCGCTGAGCAAGCTCGGCGGCGTGCTGGAAGACACCGGACACTCTGACTCCGCCAGCCAGCTGTCGCGGGTGCAATCACGGTTGCACGATCAACTGCCCTATGGCCGGTTGCAAACTCAAGACTGAGGTTCCGCCTCGTTTACCCCTACCCCCACCGGGTACTCGCCCTGCATCAACCGCCAGGCAAGAGCGGCGGGGAAAGGCGAAAAACCATGACAACAGGAGATTTGGGCAGCGGGCTCGGCCGCCGGACACAACCGCGCTGGGCACCGGTTCAGCTGGCCGCCCTGGTGGTCGGCGCAACGTTCTTGCTGGTCGGCATCTTGGGCTTCATTCCAGGCATCACAACCCACTACGACATGCTCAAGGTCGCCGGCAACCAGTCCGGCGCGTTGTTGCTGAACCTGTTCAACGTGTCCGTGCTGCACAACCTCGTGCATCTGGCATTCGGAATCGCTGGATTGGCGTTGAGCCGAACCTTCCACGGCGCCCGCGGGTTTCTGATCGGCAGTGGCATCATCTACCTTGTGCTCTGGCTCTACGGCCTGGTGATCAACCTGCAGCAGCCGATCAACTTCGTTCCGCTGAACACCGCCGACAACTGGCTGCACCTTGCACTGGCCCTCGGCATGCTCGCCCTCGGCTTGCTGTTGGGCCGCCCGCAGACGCGCTCGCTGCGCTCGCCGGGCCGCACCCAGGTGGGCTGAGTCCGTCGTACCGGCGCCCGATCAGCGGTTGTAGCGGTCGCGCAGTCGGTTCAGCGTGCTCTCGATTCCGGCCGCATTGCGCTTGACGAAACCCGTTAGCGCATAGAACTTCAAGGTCTTGCTGACCGGACCGGTGTCGCGATAGTCGAACGTCTCGGTGACCCGGGTCGTGCTGGGATTGACCGTGTCGAATTGCCATCGCCAGCGGTGACCCAGCGGGTGGCGCCACTCGATCAGATGATCGGGTTCCACCGCCGTCACCGTGCTGGTGATGCGGTAGGGCAACCCGAACAACTTCATTTTGGTGGAGAACCGGGCGCCCGGGGTAAGCGGGGCAGGACCGCTGACGTTGTCGCGCACCGTGCCGGACCCGTCAAGCTCTTGGTGGCGGCGCGGGTCGGCGACGATGGCGAAGAGTTCATTCGCCGCGGCATGAACTTCGACGGAGCGGCTGACTTGGTTGGGTTCGGCGTCGGCGGGGGTCACGGTCATGGTTCGCACTCCTTCGGGCACACTCGCTTGCAAACTATTCTTCGACGTGCCGTTCATACTCCCACCGCTCGAGCCGCGCCTGCAGCTGAACGAGCCCCACCCCGGCGATCGGGCTGCCCACCGTCAAGACGAGCACCGTCAACAGATTCATTTCGACCTCCCAGGTCTTCTACTTGTTGAGACGGTGATGGCGGCGAACTGGTTCAGGCGCCGACGGCTAAGGTGGCGTCGGTGAGAATCCGCGGCGAGGCGGTGGCCGTGCCGCTCGGCGTCGTTCTCGTGACAGCCGCATTCGTGGTGCCGCATTTGCGACTGGGTATCGTCACCCCGCTGATTCACGCCGACGCGCTGCGCATTCACCAATACGCCGAAACCGCACCGATATTCGGGTGGTGGGACGTCCATATCGGGTGGGACAGCATCGCGGCGGTGCTCATCGCAGCGGCGGCAGTGTGTTTCGGTCCTCGCCTCGCGCAGCGCTTGCCGTGGCGGACTCTGACGCTCGTCGTGTGGGCCACCTCCGCGGCGTGGGCGTTCTCGTTGGCGATGATCGACGGCTGGCGACGCGGTTTCGCCGGTCGGTTGACGGCGCGCCACGAATATCTGCGCCAGGTGCCTACGATCACCGACATCCCCGAAGCGCTGCACTCGTTCGCGCGGCGCATCCCCGACTTCCAGCCTGACTCGTGGATCACCCACGTCTCCGGGCACCCACCGGGCGCGCTGCTGACGTTCGTCTGGCTGGATCGAATCGGATTGGGTGGCGGCGCCTGGGCGGGCGCACTGTGCCTGCTGGTCGGGTCAAGCGCAGCTGCCGCAATCCTCGTCACGCTGCGGGCGGTGTGCGATGAGTCCACGGCGCGGCGGGCTGCGCCGTTCGTCGCGGTAGCGCCGACGGCGATCTGGGTCGCGGTGTCCGCCGATGGCTACTTCGCCGGCGTCGCAGCGTGGGGCATCGCACTGCTGGCACTGGCTGCGACCCGAACGGCTCGCCTGCCGGCGCTGACGGCGTTGGCCGCCGGTCTGGTGCTGGGCTGGGCGATCTTTCTCAATTACGGCTTGGCATTGATGGCGTTGCCCGCGCTGGCAGTGCTGCTGGCCGCGGGGCAGCGCAGAGCTGCGTTGATGACGGCCGGACCGGCGATCGTCGGTGCGCTGGCGGTCGTGGCCGTGTTCGCGGGCCTCGGCTTTTGGTGGTTCGACGGCTATACGCTTGTGAAGCAACGCTATTGGCAAGGCATCGCCAACGACCGGCCGTTCCAATACTGGAGTTGGGGCAATGTGGCGGCGGTGACGTGCGCGATCGGGCTCGGCAGCGTGGCCGGCATCGGCCGGGCCGTCAGTGTGCACGCCCTGCGGCGATGCTCAGGCCTGCATTTGTTGGTCGCCAGCGCGCTGGTAGCGATCGTCGCCGCCGACCTCAGCATGTTGAGCAAAGCTGAAGTCGAACGGATCTGGTTACCATTCACGGTGTGGCTGACCGCCGCTCCCGCATTGCTGCCGCCGCCCTCGCGCCGCTGGTGGCTGGCAGTCAACGTCGTCGGCGCGCTGGTGCTCAACCACGTCATCTTCACGAACTGGTGACGGGCTGGTGGCGGAGCCCGCTTCGTGGTCGTTGGTTCACGTCGGTGCTCGGCTTGGTGCTGCTTGTCAGCATGCCGATCGTCATTATCACCGGTCTGCTGTCCTATATCGCATACGGCCCGCAGTTCGGTCAGGCCATTCCGGCCCGGGTCGGCTGGCTCAAACTACCGACGTTCGACTGGCCGACGGATCCGTCGTGGCTGTACCGGCTGACGCAGGGCGTGCATGTCGGGCTTGGGTTGGTGCTGATCCCGGTCGTGCTGGCCAAGCTGTGGTCGGTGATCCCACGACTGTTCATCTGGCCGCCTGCCCGATCGATCGCCCAAGCACTGGAACGGCTTTCGTTGCTGATGCTGGTCGGTGGTGTCCTGTTTGAGATGGTCACCGGCGTGCTGAACATTCAGTACGACTACCTCTTCGGGTTCAGTTTCTACACCGCGCACTACTTCGCGGCGTGGGTGTTCATCGCCGGGTTCGTCGCGCACATCTCACTCAAGATTCCGCGCATGCTCAACGGGCTGCGAACGATGTCGATACGCGAGGTGCTGCGCACCGGCCGCCGGGACACGTATCCAGAATCCGGCGACGACAGCGGGCTCGCCCCGGTTGATCCCGCGCCGCCGACGGTAAGCCGGCGCGGCGCGCTGGCCCTCATTGGCGGCGGGGTGGCGACGATGTTGGTGCTCACCGCGGGGCAGACGGTCGGCGGCTGGACGCGGCGTGCGGCGCTGCTGCTGCCGCGCGGCCGCGACCGCGGTGATGGTCCCAACGACTTCCAGGTCAACCGCACCGCGTTCGCCGCCGGCATCGACCCAGCGCTCACCGGGAGCAGCTGGCGTCTCACCTTGCGCGGTGGTCCCGCCGAGGTCGTGCTCGACTGGCGGCAGTTGTCCGCGATGCCGCAACACTCCGCCCGGCTACCGATCGCCTGCGTCGAAGGCTGGTCGACTGTCGAGACCTGGAGCGGCGTGCGGTTGACGGAACTGGCGCGGCTCGCCGGTGTGCCCTCACCGGGCTTCGCCGAAGTGGCCTCGCTGGAACGTTTCGGCGCCTTCAATCACGCTGTCCTGCAGTCAAATCAGGTCGCAGACCCAGATGCGCTGCTGGCCCTGAAAGTGAACGGCGCCGACTTGTCGATGGACCACGGCTATCCCGCGCGGATCATCGTGCCGTCACTACCGGGTGTGCACAACACGAAATGGGTCGCCTCCATCGACTTCCAAGCCAGCTGATGGGCGGGCTTTTCCGGCGTAACCGCAACTTCTACGGCTCCAATCCCTGGCATCTGCTGTTGATGCTGGCGGTGTTCGCCTTAACCGGCTACGTGATTGTGACGGTGACGCCGGCGGCGTTGTGGAACCCGAAGATGTGGTCAAAGTCGATCGCGGTGTGGTTCATGGCGGCAATCGCCCTGCACGACTTCGTGTTGTTCCCGCTGTATGCGAGCGCCGACCGGCTGCTGACGATTCGGGCGGACGAGCGTGGTGCGCCCGCGGTTTCGGCGCGCAACTACCTTCGGGTACCCGCCTTGGCCTCGGGACTGACGCTGCTGGTCTTCTGGCCCGGCATCGTGGAGCAGGGCAGTCCGACGTATGTCGCGGCGACGGGTCAGACACAGGAACCATTCCTGGCCAGATGGCTTTTGCTGTGCGCGGCGATGTTCGGCCTCAGCGCGATGGTGTACGCGATTCGGCTGGTGCTGGCGCACCGGCGGTGACCGGCCGCGCGGCGGCGCCGAGGTCCGCGGCGGCCAGGATCGCGATCGCGCGGTGTCCGATGTGCCGAACTTCCCGGACTGACATGCCGACATGCCTGGCGAGCCGTTCCACGCTGTCCGCACCCACCGAAGCCCAGCGAAACCACGGCCCGACAGTCCGCGATGACTCCAGCCGCACCCAACTGAGCCGCACGCCGGTCGTGCCAGGATCGACTTCGGCCAGGCATCGGCCGCCGAGGTGTAACAGGTCGCCGGCACGATGCAGAATGCGGCGCGGGTCGCCGCCAAGACCCACGTTGCCGTCCGCCAGCAACACCGTTTGCCAGCGACCGCTGCCTGGAAGGGGGGCGAAGACATCGCGATGCAGCACTGCTGCGCCGTTTCGCTGAGCCAGCCGCACCGCTGCGGCCGACTGGTCGACGCCCAGCGCCGGGATACCGCGGCGGGTCAGCTCAGCCACCAATCGTCCTGGGCCGCAACCTAAGTCGATCGTCGCTCCATTGCACATGCCAACCAGCGATCGGTCGAAGTGATGGTCGGCGGTATGTCCACCGAGCCAGGCCTGCACCGGCAACGTGCGAAGTCTGCCGTCCTCGTGGCGTACCCAACATCGCTCGCCGGCCAGCGCCCGCTCGTAGAGGTATCCCAGCATGCCAAGACCGCACCTTCCGTGTCGCATCGGCAAGCCGGGACCCGCCGGGCGCCGGCCTCATGCATCGCTGCCACCTGGCAACGGCGCCCACGTGACAAACCCATCGACAAGTACCACATCTCGGTGCCGGTCATGTCGGTCGGCCGTTTTCAGGTGTCGACGATCTGCAGCTGCCCGGCACTGACACCGGCGATGAAGAGTCGTCCGGTCGCCGGGTCCACACTCACGCTGTACGGGTTCTGGACGGTCGGGATCTGCGCCACCTCGCGCGGAGTTGGCTGCGTCATGTCATAACCCACGACTTGGTTGGTGCCCGACGAAGCGACCCAGAGCCGGTCCCGCTGCGGGTCGTATGCCAGACCGTAGGGGCCTCCGGCCTGCGACGTGCTGGCCACTTCCCGCGGAGTCGGCCGGGGCTCGAACACGCGGATCACATCGCCGCGGGTGTCGGCGGCGATCAGGCGGCCGTGGCGGTCGGCGACCAGGTGGGTGGGGCCGGCGCCGGCCGGGGCCGAGCCCAGCACGGTCAGCGTGGCGGCGTCGTAGACGGTCAGGGTGTTTTCCCGCGCATCGAGCATTCCCATGGCGGTGCCGGAAGTCGCCAAACCGGCGGGCTGCACACTGTCGGTGAAGATCTTCTCGAGGTGGTTGCCGCGCAACGCCGCAACGGTGCCGCCCAGCTCGTTGGTCACGAAAACCGTGCCGTTGGAGGCGGCCGCGGCGTCATGCGGCGAGGTGCCGGTCAGGATCGGCGGCGCCGCGGTCTTGTTGCGCAGGTCCACCCGCACCAGCGCGTTGGCGGTCTCCACCGGCACCAACACCGGTCCGCCGTCGGCGGCGAGCTGCAGGTGGCGCACGGACCCGGGCAGTGGAATCCGGCCGGTGATCGCCGCGGAGTCGGCATCGAGCAACACCAGCTGATCCGGATCGCGAGTGGCGACGGCGACGGTGCGGGTCGCAGCATCCACGACGATGCCTTCAGCCGACTTGCCGACTTGGACGATGCGCCCGGGCGCCGGCCGGTCTGGTGGTGGCGCGCTTTGTGGCTCCGCCGCGGGCGGCAGCGTGCCGGCCGCCGGCCGGGTGCCCTCGGTGGGAACTGCCGGCGGCACGATGCCGGTCGTCGTGGCAGCCGGCGTCCGCGAGTCGGCCGGCACACCGCTGTGCTGGCCGCAGCCGGCCAGGGTGAGGGCGAAAACGGCCGTGACGACTCGCGCACACGGCCGGATGCTCACCGCTGTGCCATACCCGCTCGCCCCGGAATCGACGCTGAGGCCAATCCGCGCGCCAATCGGTCCCGAATACGAATAGTGGGGATCAACTAGTGGGGGAGTTGCACGAGCGATCAGTCGATGACGAACACAGTGCACTTGACGATTTCGGTGGTTACGGTTTTCCTGCCGGGTTGTGGCGCGGTCTGGAGCGCCATCGTCCGCGCAGGATCGAGCTACTGCACCGCTGGCGCAGTCCGCTGCGGGGGCCGTGGTTGACGTCGGTGTTCGGCTTCGTGCTGTTGCTGACGCTGCCAGTCGTGATCCTCACCGGGCTGGTGTCGTTCATCGTCTATGCACCGCAGTTCGGGACGTCGGTCCCAGCTGACGTCGGCTGGCTCAAGCTGCCGACGTTCGATTGGCCGACCCGGCCGGTGTGGCTGTACCGACTCAACCAGGGCCTACACGTCGGCTTGGGCCTGGTGTTGATCCCGGTCATATTGGCCAAGTTGTGGTCGGTGATACCGAAGCTTTTCACCTGGCCACCGGCCCGTTCGATAGCGCAAGTCCTGGAGCGGATATCGCTGGCCATGCTGGTCGGGGGAATTCTCTTCGAAATCGCCACCGGCGTGCTCTACATCCAATACGACTACCTCTTCGGATTCAGTTTCTTTCCCGCGCACTACTACGGCGCCTGGGTCTTCATCGCCGGCTTCCTCATACACATCAGCCTCAAGATTCCGCACATGGTGGCCGGACTGCGGTCCCGCTCGTTCCGGAACACGTTGCGCATCAACACCGTCGACACCCAACCTGAGGCGCCCGACCCCCACGGACTGGTTGCCGCCGACCCGGCACCGGCGACGATGAGCCGGCGCGGCGCGCTCGCGCTGGTCGGCGGGGGAATGCTGCTGACCGCCTTGGTCACCGCGGGACAAACCATAGGTGGATTCGCACGCCACCTGCCACTGCTACTCCCCACCGGTGATACGACCGGTAAAGGCCCCAACGACTTCCGAATCAACAAAACGGCCAGCGGGGTGGGCATCGATCCGGCGACTACCGGTGACAACTGGCGGCTGACCCTTCGAGGCGGTCGAACGCCGGTCGCGCTGAAACGCGCCCAGCTCACCGCAATGCCTCAGCACACCGCGCGGCTGCCGATCGCCTGCGTGCAGGGCTGGTCGACCGTCCAATCCTGGAGCGGGGTTCGGCTGGCCGATCTGGCCGTGCTGGCCGGAGTTCCGGGACCGCGCTCGGCAGCCGTGGCATCGCTGGGCCGCAAGGGGAAATTCAACCGCGCAACTCTGGAACGCCAGCAGATCAGCGATCCCGACTCGATGCTGGCGCTGCAGGTCAACGGCGCCGACCTGTCCCTCGACCACGGCTACCCGGCGCGCATCATCGTCCCGGCGCTCAACGGAGTGCACAACACCAAATGGGTCAAATCCATCGGCTTCGAGGCGCGCTGAATGCCGACATCAACGAGCCGATCGGCCCGCTTTCATGACTTCTATGGATCTCATCCGCTGCACCTGCTGACGATGCTGGCCGGCTTCGCGCTGTTCGGGTATGTCGTTGTCACGGCCAAGCTGTCGACACTGTGGAAGCCGGAAGGCGCGTGGTGGCAGTCGATGGTGGTGTGGTTCGCCGCGGCCTTCATCGCCCACGACTTTCTGCTGTTCCCCAGCTACGCCCTGGCCGACCGGGTCTTGGGTTTCTCGATGACCCGGCCGGGCCGCCACGGCCGAGCTGGTCTCCCGATACGCAACTACGCGCGGATCCCGGCACTGGGATCCGGGCTGCTGTTCCTGATGTTTTTCCCGGGCATCATCCGGCAAGGCGCGCCGCTGTTTGCCGAGGACACCGGCTTGACGCAGCAACCGTTTCTGGGCCGGTGGCTGCTGCTCACCGCCGAGATGTTCGCCGCCAGCGCCTTGGTGTACGCCACCCGGATGACGCTGGCGCACCGGCGTAAGACCACCACGACCCAAAGCGGGCGACCGTGACGACCCAAGACACCATCGAGATCAGCACCGCCAGAAGCTGGTCGATGGTCGCGGTGTCGCTGACCGCGACGCTGTGCGCCAACGTATTCATCAACGGCGTCGCCTTTCTGATCCCCAAGCTGGTATCCGGGCACACCAGCCTGGCGGAGGCTGCCTTGCTGGCGTCCATGCCGAGCTTCGGCATGATGCTGACCCTGATCCCTTGGGGCTATCTGCTGGACCGGGCTGGCGAGCGGATTGTGCTTTCAGTGGGATTGGGGCTGACCGCGGCGGCGGGCTTCGCCGCGGCATCGGTGCATTCAATGGTGGCGGTGGCGACATTCCTGGTCTTGGGTGGGATGGCCGCGGCCAGCACCATCACCGCCAGCGGTCGGCTGGTGACCGGCTGTTTCCCGCAGGACAAGCGGGCGCTGGCGATGGGGGTCCGGCAGACCGCGCAGCCGTTGGGCATCGCTGTCGCCGCTTTGGTCATGCCTGAACTCGCCAAACGCAATCTTTCGGTGGCGCTGTTGTTCCCGGCGGTGCTGTGCGCACTGGCCGCTGTGGCCAGCGCCGTGGGCGTCCAGGACCCGCCGCGTCCAGACCGCAAGGACGCCGATGATCAGGAGCTGGCCAATCCGTACCGCGGGCCGACGTTGTGGCGGATTCACGTCGCGTCGGCGCTGCTGATGGTGCCGCAGCCCGTGGTGTTGACATTCATGCTGGTCTGGTTCATGGACAAACACGGCTTGTCCCTGGCATGGGCCGGTGTGCTGGTGGGTGCCTCGCAGCTGCTCGGCGCGCTGGGTCGCATCGCGGCCGGTCGATGGGCGGATCACATCGGCTCGCGGATGCGGCCGGTCAAAAGAATCGCTGTGGTGACCGCCGTGGTCATGGTGGTGCTGGCGCTTACCGATCAGCTGAACTGGGGTCTTGCGGTGGCGGTCATGGTCGTCGCGTCGGCAATCGCGGGTGACAACGGGCTGCCCTTCACGACGATTCCTGAGGTCGCCGGAAGATATTGGAGCGGATGGGCATTGGGCACGCAGAACACCTTCGAGCGCCTGGTCGTCGCGGTCGCACCTCCGGCGTTCGCCACACTGATCACCGCGAGCGGTTTCCCGCTGGCGTTTGCGGTCTGCGGGTTGTTTCCGCTGGCGGCGTTGCCCATGGTGCCGCTTCGGGCCCCCTGCGAACGTGCCGACTGTTCGCGGGTCAGTGCGGAGCAGAGCTGAGTCGTGCCGGTGGTTCCCGGATCAACATCCGGCGCAGGAACGAGAAACACAACGCCTCTCTGAACGCGGTCTGGGCATTGTCGGCGGCGCCGGCGTGGCCGCCCTCGATATTCTCGTAATACCACACCCGATGCCCGGCGGCTTCCAGCGCAGCGGTCATCTTGCGCGCATGTCCGGGGTGCACGCGATCATCGCGGGTCGACGTGGTCATCAGCACCGGCGGATATGGGCGTTCTGCCGAAATGTTGTGATACGGCGAGTATTCGGCGATGAACTTCCAGTCCTCGGGATCATCAGGATTACCGTATTCGGCTACCCACGATGCGCCGGCCAGCAACAGATGGAAACGGCGCATGTCCAACAGCGGCACCTGACACACCAGCGCGCCGAACAGCTCTGGAAACCTCGTCAGCATGACGCCCATCAGCAACCCACCGTTGCTGCCGCCCCGCGCACCGAGCTGAGCCGGCGTGGTGATGCCGCGGTCAGTCAAATCGGTTGCCACCGCGGCGAAGTCCTCTGCCACCTTGTGTCGGCCGGACCGTACCGCCTGCGAATGCCAGTGCGGCCCGTACTCGCCGCCACCGCGAATGTTGGCCACCACCAAGGTGCCGCCATGTGCCAGCCACAGCCGGCCCAGCACGCCGCTGTAGGCCGGGGTGATCGACGTTTCGAACCCGCCGTAGCCGGTCAGCAAGGTGGGCCCGGGCCCGCGCAGCGCGGACGGCCGGACGGTGAAGTAGGGGATAGCCGTACCGTCGGCAGACCCTACGAAATGCTGTGTGACGTCGATGTATTCGGCATCGAAAAATGACGGTGCCGATTTGATCGGATGCAGTGGCTCGCCGACGGAGCCGTGCAGCAACCGCGACGGGGTGTCGAAGCCGCTCGAGTCGAGGAAAATTTCGTCGCCGGTGTCGTCCGCGCCGGCGATCACGGTGTTGGTGTTGGGCGAGACGTCGGTAACCGGGTGGCGCTCCCAGCTGCCCGGTGTGACGATATCCACCCGGCTGGCGACGTCGACCAACGTGACCATGACGAGCCGGTCCCGGGTCCACGCGTACTGGTTCAGGCTGCTGTGCTCGTCGGGTTCGAACACCACGCACAACTGGGCTGTGCCCGAAAGAAACTCGTCGTAGGTTGCTGCCAGCAGCGAGCCGCCGCGATAGCCGGTGACACCGGTGTGCCAGTCGGTGCGCAACTCGATCAACAACCACTCCCGGTGGGCGGACACCGACGCATCGGTGGGGACGTCGAGGTGGACCAATTCCGCACCGCGCAGTTCGTAGACCTGGTCGTTGTAGAAGTCCAGCGCCCGCACCAGAAAAGTCCGCTCAAATCCCGGTGTGCGGTCCGCCGACGCCGCGGCCGTGACATCACTGCGCGCCCCGGCAAACACCGTCTCCGCCTCGGCCAAAGGCTGGTTGCGCCGCCACCGCTTGACCAGGCGAGGGTAGCCGGATTCGGTCAGCGAGTCGGCGCCGAAGTCGGTGCCCACCAGCACGGTGTCCAGATCTACCCAGCTGACCTGGGATTTGGCCTCGGGCAGGGTGAAGCCGTCGAGGACGAACTCTCGGGTCGTCAAGTCGAATTCGCCGAGCACAGCAGCATCCGATCCGCCGCGCGACAACGAGATCAGGGCCCGGCTGTACTCCGGTTCAATGACGTTCGCCCCGGCCCACACCCAGTTCTCGCCGTCAGCGCGCGCCAGTTCGTCTAAGTCGATCAGCACGTCCCAGTCCGGGGTGTCGCTGCGGTAGCTCTCCAGCGTGGTACGCCGCCACAGCCCGCGGGGGTTGTCGGCGTCGCGCCAGAAGTTGTAGAGAAATTCTCCGCGGCGGCGCACGTAGGGAATACGCGCATCGGTGTCCAGCACCTCCAGGGCTTGGCCGCGCATTCGGTCGAATCGCTCGTCGCAAAGCTCGTCCAGGGTGGGCGCGTTATGGGCACGCACCCAGTCCAATGGTTCATCACCGGCGACGTCCTCGAGCCACAAGTAGCGGTCTTCGCCCGCCTGGTGAGCCATGAGAGTCATTCTGTCCGCAGCGGTACTGTGACGTGTATTACACCGATAAGAGGAGCTGATGCGATGACCGTCTTTGCACGCCCGGGATCCCCAGGGGCGTTGATGTCGTATGAATCTCGCTACGAGAACTTCATCGGCGGCGAGTGGTTGGCTCCGGCGGCGGGCCGCTATTTCGAAAACCCCACACCGGTCACCGGCGCGACGTTCTGCGAGGTCGCCCGATCAGACGAGGCTGACGTCGACAAGGCGCTCGATGCCGCGCATGCCGCGGCGCCGGCCTGGGGGAAGACCGCTCCGGCTGAGCGGGCGGCGATCCTGAACAAGATCGCCGACCGCATCGAGGAGAACACGGCCGCGCTGGCGGTTGCCGAAGTCTGGGACAACGGCAAGCCGGTCCGGGAGGCACTGGCCGCCGATATTCCACTGGCAGCCGACCACTTCCGGTATTTCGCCGGGGCGATCCGCGCCCAGGAAGGGTCGTTGTCCCAGATCGACGAGGACACCGTGGCCTACCACTTCCACGAGCCGCTTGGCGTGGTGGGGCAGATCATCCCCTGGAACTTCCCCATCCTGATGGGCGCGTGGAAGCTGGCGCCGGCGCTGGCGGCCGGCAACGCCGTGGTGCTCAAGCCCGCCGAGCAGACGCCGGTTTCGATGCTGTACCTGATGTCGCTGATCGGCGACCTGCTACCGGCGGGAGTCGTCAACGTCGTCAACGGATTCGGCGCCGAGGCCGGCAAGCCGCTGGCCTCGAGTAACCGGATCGCCAAGATCGCGTTCACCGGGGAGACCACTACCGGGCGCCTCATCATGCAGTACGCCTCGCAGAACCTGATCCCGGTCACCCTGGAACTCGGCGGCAAAAGCCCCAACATCTTCTTCTCCGACGTGATGGCCGCCGGTGACGACTTCCAGGACAAGGCGCTGGAGGGCTTTACCATGTTCGCCCTCAACCAGGGTGAGGTGTGCACCTGCCCATCGCGCAGCCTGATCCAGGGCGACATTTACGACGAGTTCCTCGAGCTGGCAGCGATCCGGACCAAGGCGATTCGCCAAGGCGACCCCCTGGACTCCCAGACGATGCTGGGTTCGCAGGCCTCCAACGATCAGCTGGAGAAGGTGCTGTCCTACATCGAAATCGGCAAGGAGGAGGGCGCCAAAATCATCACCGGCGGCGAGCGCGCCGAGCTGGGTGGTGACTTGTCCGGCGGCTTTTACATTCAGCCCACGATTTTCGCCGGCAACAACAAGATGCGGATCTTCCAGGAGGAGATCTTTGGGCCGGTGGTGACCGTGACGTCATTCTCCGACTATGACGATGCCATCTCGATCGCTAACGACACCCTCTACGGCCTCGGCGCAGGCGTGTGGAGTCGCGATGGCACCACCGCCTACCGCGCCGGACGCGACATCCAGGCCGGTCGGGTGTGGGTGAACTGCTACCACATGTATCCGGCGCACGCCGCGTTCGGCGGGTACAAGCAGTCCGGTTTCGGCCGGGAGAACCACAAGCTGATGCTCGACCATTACCAGCAGACCAAGAATCTGATGGTGTCGTACTCGGCGAAGGCGCAAGGGTTCTTCTGATGCCGCACCGCGTGCTGATTACCGCAACCGCCGCGGAGCTGCTGGAGCGGTTGCAGACACAGCACGGCCCGGTGATGTTTCACCAGTCTGGTGGTTGCTGTGACGGGTCGTCGCCCATGTGCTACCCGGATGGCGACTTCATCGTCGGCGACCGCGACGTGTTGCTCGGTGTGCTGGACGTCGGTGCCGGGGTTCCGGTCTGGATTTCCGGCCCCCAATTTGCTGCGTGGAAGCACACGCAGCTCATCATCGACGTGGTGCCGGGCCGGGGCGGCGGGTTCAGTCTGGAAGCGCCGGAGGGCATGCGCTTCCTGTCGCGCGGCCGGGCATTCGACGATAACGAGAACGCGGCGCTGACGGCCGCAGGCGTGATCACCGGCGCTGCCTACGCCGCGGGATCGCGGCCCCCGGCGCGGGATCCGGTGTTGACCCGGGCCGTCGACGCCTGCCCGTCACCTGCGGGGCGCGCCGGTTCCGTGCCGCGTTAGCGGGGAGTTACCGCAGTAAACTCACAGGCTGTGATTCCGCTTCCACGGGCCTGGATGCTGACCAGCGCGATGCTGGTCGGCGCGGCAGCCGGATTCCTGGCCGGAGCTGCGGCGACCGTGCTGGTGCATGCCCGGATCCGGCCCGATGTGGTGATCGCACTGGTGGTCAGCGTCCCCACCGTCGCCGGACTGCTGCTGATCCTGGTGTCCAGGCGCCGGCTGTTGACCGCGCTGGGCGCGTTTCTTCTCGCGGTGGCGCCGGGATGGTTCAGCTTGCTCGTTGCGGTCCAGGTGGTGTCCGGTGGCTGACGACGATCAGCAGGATTTCGAGTCGTCGCCGGGGACCGCGGCGTTCGTCCCCGACTTCGACACCGGCGAGCATTCTGCGCCGCTGCAATCGCCGGCCTCCGAAACGAGTACCGAAACGGCTGACGAAAAGCCGGATGAGCTGCCCGACCTGCCGGCAACCACCGCTGCCAAGGCGGACGCGACGGATGATGTCACGCTGCCCCCGGCGCACTCGGTCACCGTCCCGGGCCGCTACTTTTACTTGAAATGGTGGAAGCTCGTGCTGGTTGTCGCCGGAGTGTGGATCATTGCCGCGGTGATTGGGCTGGGCCTGTTCTCCTGGTGGCATGACGCGCTGCACAAGACCCCGGCTGACTTCGCCGTTCTCGTCTACGTCCTGGTGTGCACGGTCGGGGGCTTGATGCTGGCGATGGTGCCCGACAAGCCGCTGCTGTCGGCGCTGGCCATCGCCGTGCTGTCGGCGGTGTTTGCCTCACTTGCCGCGGCCGCACCGCTCTACGGGCACTATTTCTGTGAGCAGGCGAAGCACTGTCTGGTGGGCCTGGTTCCTTATTAGGTTTCTTGCCGAAACGGTCCGGAGCGCAGCCCGTGGGCTCGCGCGATGATGCGTTCGACCAACGTTCGTGGCGCCAGACGACGAAAGGCGAACACCAGCGGCGCGTTGCTTCCGACCGCGTAGAGCGGTTTGGGGTGCTGTGCCTCGATGGCCTTGGCGATGGTCTCGGCCACCTTCTCCGGGGCGATCCCTCCGTCGATGTTGTGATCGAGTTTCTTCATCACCGTGCCGAAATCAGCGGTGTAGTCGGAGTTCTCGTTGATGTAACGGGTGCGGCGTTCGGTGATCCCGGTGTTGATCGAGCCGGGTTCCACCGTGGTGATCCACACCCCGAAAGGCGCGAGTTCATAGCGGGCCGCGGTCGCGAAACCCTTGACCGCCGCCTTCGATGCGGCGTAAGACGACCGGTAGGCGATCGGGAAGCTGGCCAGCATCGAGCCCACCATCACAATGCGACCGGAGCGGCGTTCCCGCATCCGCGGCAAGACCTGCTGTGTCAGCGCGATGGGCCCGAGCACGTTGAGCCGAAACAATCGCTCGATCGCATCGGCCGGCAACTCCTCGAGCGGGCCGGCCTGACTTTCGCCCGCGTTGTTCACCAGCACATCGACGTCGCCGAGGCCGTCGGTGAACGACTCGATCGAGCGGGGGTCGGTGAGGTCGAGCGCGCGGTAGTTGACGCCGGACAGCAGTGAGTCCGGCGCAGCCGCATCCGGCTTTCGGCTGGTGCCGATCACTTGATAGCCGCGGTCCCGTAGAGTGGCCGCGACCGCTTTTCCGATGCCGGACGATGCGCCGGTGACGACTGCTCGTTTCATGTTCTCGCGAGGGTAACCCGGTTGCGAGTTGCGGCGCGTGGAATCGCATCGGCGTTACGGTCGCAGGCCCCATTAAGGTGGGTTCGTGACTTCCCACTATGACGTCATCGTTCTCGGAGCCGGGCCGGGCGGATATGTCGCCGCGATCCGGGCGGCTCAACTGGGACTCAATACCGCAGTCGTCGAACCCCGGTACTGGGGCGGAGTGTGCCTCAACGTCGGGTGCATCCCATCCAAGGCGCTGCTGCGCAACGCCGAATTGGTGCACATCTTCACCCAGGAAGCCAAGACGTTCGGACTGAGCGGTGACGCGACGTTTGACTTCGGCGTGGCCTTCGACCGTAGCCGTAAGGTGGCCGAAGGCCGCGTGGCCGGCGTGCACTTCTTGATGAAAAAGAACAAGATCACCGAGATCCATGGTTACGGCCGCTTCACCGACGCCAATACCCTGTCGGTCCAATTGACGGAGGACGGCGCTGAAAATCCGGTCACCGTCACCTTCGACAACGCGATCATCGCCACCGGCAGCAGTACGCGGCTGGTCCCGGGAACCTCTTTGAGCCAAAACGTCGTCACTTACGAAGAGCTGATCATGACCCGCGAGCTGCCCGGCTCGGTCGTCATCGCCGGGGCGGGCGCGATAGGCATGGAATTCGGCTATGTCATGGCCAACTACGGCGTCGACGTCACGATCGTGGAGTTCTTGCCGCGTGCGCTGCCCAACGAGGACGCCGAGGTATCCAAAGAGATCGAAAAGCAGTACAAGAAGCTGGGCATCAAACTGCGCACCGGCAGCAAAGTCGAGGGCATGCATGACGACGGTTCCCAGGTGACAGTGACAGTCAGCAAGGATGGCAACATTGAAGAACTGGTCGCCGACAAAGTGTTGCAGGCCATCGGTTTCGCGCCCAACGTCGAGGGCTACGGGTTGGACCGGGCCAAGGTGGCTTTGACTGAGCGCAAGGCCATTGGCATCGACGAGTACATGCGCACCAACGTGCCGCATATCTACGCGATCGGGGACGTCACCGGGTTGCTGCAGCTGGCCCATGTGGCCGAGGCGCAAGGAGTGGTTGCGGCCGAAACCATCGGCGGTGCTGAGACATTGGCGCTTGGCGATTACCGCATGTTGCCGCGTGCGACGTTCTGCCAGCCGCAGGTCGCCAGCTTCGGGCTGACCGAGCAACAGGCGCGCGACGAGGGTTACGACGTGAAAGTCGCGAAGTTTCCGTTCACCGCCAACGGAAAGGCACACGGACTCGGCGACGCCACCGGTTTTGTCAAGCTGGTTGCCGACGCCAAATACGGTGAGCTGCTCGGCGGTCATCTGATCGGCCACGACGTCTCCGAACTGCTGCCCGAGCTCACGCTCGCGCAGAGGTGGGATCTGACTGCAAACGAGTTGGCACGCAACGTCCATACCCACCCGACGATGTCGGAGGCGTTGCAAGAGTGCTTCCACGGCCTGACGGGCCACATGATCAATTTCTGACGCCGATGCGCCGGCACTATCCGGCGGTTACCGGACCGCTAGCGGATCGACGTTCGGGGGCTGAGTCCGGCTGCGGCATGCGGGCTACGCTGAACCGGTGGACGAGCTGGTTGACGGGCCGGAGCTGACAAGCCAGAACAGTCGCGGTCCGATGGTGGTGGGCGTCCTCGCCGGGCTGACGGTCGGCTATCTGGGCTGGCTAACAGCCGTGTCGGTCGGCGAGGCCGTCACCACGGTAAGCCAGTGGAGCGTGGTCATCTTGCTCACCTCGGTGGCACTGGCCGTCTTGGCCGCCTTGTGCGGCTGGCGGCTGCGCCACCGGCGCAGCTATCCGTTGGCGGCCTTCGCATTTGCGTTGCCACTGCTGCCCGTGGCGCTCGCGGTGAGCGTTATCAGCTACGCCTATCTATGACGGATCCCAGTCCGGCGGATGGTCCAGCGGGATCCGAAGAGCCGACATTGTCGCGGCCAGCCCGTCGTAATTGCCTGCCAGCATGCAGAACTCGATCAGCTGACGCCGCTCGAGATGCCGTGACAACTGCTGCCAGGTGTCATCGGTGATCGTGCGCTGGGTGACGAACTCGTCGGTGGCGCTCAGCAGCGCCTGCTGCCGAGCGGTGAGCCCGGCAGACCCATCGGCGGCATCCGGCCACGCGAAGATCGCCTGCTGCGTCTGCCGATCCAGCCCCCGAAGCCGGCCGATCATGCGGTGATGCTGCAGCTCGTACTGCGAGGCCCGCAGATGAGCCACCCGCAAGATCACCAATTCGGTGTCAGCGCGCGGCAACCGGCCCCGCAGTAACACCGCGGTGTAAGGCATCATGGCCCACCACAGCCGCTTGTGCTGACCCAGCGTGGCGAACAGGTGCATCTGCGGGGCCCGCATCGAGCGCGCCGCCAGCTTGGCCGCCACCCAGTTGACCAGCCCCAAGTCGCGGAACCGGCCGGCGGGGATCCTGCCGACCTGGCCGCTCTGTGCGCTGCCGGTCACGGCTGCTGCACCAGGTAGGGCGAAACCGTGCTGCGGTGCTCGTCGAGGTCCAATGCCCGGCCCAGCGCGGGAAACGCCCGCTGCGGGCAGTTGTCACGTTCGCAGACCCGGCAACCGGCCCCGATCGGTGTGGCGTTGTCGCCGGACAAGTCCAGTCCTTCCGAGTACACGAGCCGATGAGCCTGTCGGAGTTCGCAACCCAGTCCGATCGCGAACGTCTTACCCGGCTGACCATACCGGGACGCCCGCTGCTCCACGGTGCGGGCCACCCACAGGTAGTTGCGTCCGTCGGGCATCTGAGCGATCTGCACCAAGATCTTGCCCGGGTTGGCAAACGTCTCGTACACGTTCCACAGCGGGCAGGTGCCGCCGCTGGATGAGAAGTGAAAACCTGTGGCGGACTGACGCTTTGACATGTTGCCGGCTCGGTCGACCCGCACGAAGGTGAACGGCACGCCGCGCATTGAGGGCCGCTGCAGGGTGGACAGCCGGTGTCCGATCGTCTCGTAGCTGACCCGGTAGAACGCGGACAGCCGCTCGACGTCGTAACAGAAGTTTTCGGCCATGTCGTGAAATTGCCGATAGGGCAGGACCACCGCCGCGGCGAAGTAGTTGGCCAGCCCGAGGCGGGCCAGGATGCGTGACTCGTCGCTGGTGAACTTGCCGTCGGTGACATGGGCGTCGATGAGATCGCCGAACTCCAAGTAGGCCAGCTCGGCGGCCATCTTGAACACTTGCTGGCCCGACGAGAGGTGGTTGCTGATCTCCAGCGTCCGGGTGCCCGGGTCGTAGCGGTGCAGCACGGTGTGGCCCAAGTCGATGCGTTTGTTGATGTGCACGCCGTGCACTTCGGTGAGCTGGCGGGACAACTCGCCGGCCAGGTCGCCGCGGTGCATCCGCATCCGGATCGTGAGGCCCTCGGCGGCGGTGTCGAGTTCGTGCAGGTAATTTTGGCGCTGGTAGAAGTAGTCACGCACCTCTTCGTGCGGCATCGTGATCGATCCGCTGCCGCTGCCGTCGGAGAATCGTTCCTCGGTGGCGGCGGCCAACTGTGCGGTGGTGAGCCGATACCGGCGGTGCAGGTTGACCATTGCCCGGGCCAAGCCGGGGTGAGCACTGACCAGGTCGGCGACTTCGGGTAGGTCGACGTCGATGTTCAGGTCGTGGTCCATCGTCACTTCGCGCAGTTCGGCCACGAGCCGGGTGTCGTCCTGCGCGGCGAAGAACGTGGCGTCCACCCCGAACACTTCGGTGATCCGCAGCAGTACCGCCACGGTCAGCGGCCGCACATCGTGTTCGATCTGATTGAGGTAACTGGGCGAGATGTCCAACATCTGCGCCAGCGCGGCCTGACTGAACCCGCGCTCGCCGCGCAGCTGGCGAACCCGGGACCCCACGAAAGTCTTCGCCACTCGGCCGAGCCTACCCGTTGCGAAGATCGGGTTGACAGAGTTGGCAAGTCTCGCCAGCGGCGCGGGATTGGCGCGACGTCCTCGTCTTTTGAGATGATTTGGCCCGGAGCGCAGGGACGCAAGGGGAGTAAGCAGTGAGTCTGGCCAAGGTGTTGATGCCGGTACCGGATGGCCATCCGGACGTCTTCGACCTGGAATGGCCGCTGCGGGTTGCCGACATCGACCGGGAAGGCCGCCTGCGTTTCGACTCCGCGGCTCGCCACATCCAGGACATCGGTCAGGACCAACTGCGGGAGATGGGTTTCGAGGAAACGCACCCGCTGTGGATCGTCCGTCGCACCATGGTCGATCTGGTCCGGCCGATCAAGTTCGGCGACATGCTCCGGATGCGGCGGTGGTGTTCGGGCACCTCGAACCGATGGTGTGAGATGCGTGTCCGCATCGACGGGCGTGGCGGCGGCCTGATCGAGTCCGAGGCGTTTTGGATCAATATCAACCGGGACACCCAGATGCCGTCGCGCATCTCCGACGACTTTCTCGACGGCCTACGGCGGACCACCAGCATTGACCGGCTGCGCTGGAAGCCGTATCTGACCGCGGAGAGCCGCGACGACGCAACCGAAATTCACGAATTCCCGGTGCGGGTAACCGACATCGACCTGTTCGACCATATGAACAATTCCGTCTACTGGGCGGTGATCGAGGACTACCTCGCGACGTGTCCGGAGCTGCTGACGGCGCCGCTGCGGGTGACGATCGAGCATGATGCCCCCGTCGCGCTGGGCGACAAGCTGGAGATCATCTCGCGGGTGCACCCGGCCGGATCCACCGAGCGATTCGGGGCTGAGTTAGTTGACCGCACTGTTAGAACGCTCACATACGCCGTCGGCGACGAAACCAAAGCGATCGCGGCGATCTTCCCGCTGTAACCCGGCGGCAGCCTCACCGACGTGCCAGTTGACCTGCGGGTTGTCGTTACTGCACGGTAACTTCTGAACCGGTTCAGTTATAACCAGCCTTCGCAAAATTCGCAAGATTGGCGATTCCTATTGCCGAAATTGGCAACGAAACCGGGTGGACCTGCAGCAATAAACTGTGTCAAGGTCGCGTTGGCACAGTAGCGAAGTTGCCGAGATTCTTAACACGTCGGCATCGAGGATTCTGATTCGTAAGGAGCATTCGAATGTCTTCCGTTGGCACCCCAAAGAGCGCCGAGCAGATCCAGCACGACTGGGACACCAACCCGCGCTGGCAGGACGTCACCCGTACCTACCCTGCAGCCGACGTGGTGGCCCTGCAAGGCAGCGTTGTCGAGGAGCACACCCTGGCCCGGCGCGGAGCCGAGGTCTTGTGGGAGCAGCTGCACGACCTGGAGTGGATCAACGCGCTGGGGGCGCTGACCGGCAACATGGCCGTCCAGCAGGTCCGCGCCGGTCTGAAGGCCATCTACCTGTCCGGCTGGCAGGTCGCCGGCGACGCGAACCTGTCTGGTCACACCTACCCCGACCAGAGCCTCTACCCGGCCAACTCGGTGCCGCAGGTGGTGCGGCGGATCAACAACGCGCTGCAGCGGGCCGACCAGATCGCCAAGGTCGAGGGTGACACCTCGGTACAGAACTGGCTGGCGCCGATCGTGGCCGATGGCGAGGCGGGCTTCGGCGGGGCGCTGAACGTGTTCGAGCTGCAAAAGGCCATGATCGCCGCGGGCGTCGCCGGTTCGCACTGGGAGGACCAGCTGGCGTCGGAGAAGAAGTGTGGTCACCTGGGCGGCAAGGTGCTGATCCCAACTGCGCAGCACATCCGGACGTTGACCTCGGCTCGGCTGGCCGCCGACGTGTGCGACGTGCCCACCGTCGTCATCGCGCGCACCGATGCCGAAGCCGCAACGCTGATCACTTCCGACGTCGACGAGCGCGACCAGCCGTTCATCACCGGTGAGCGCACCAGGGAGGGCTTCTACCGGACTCGTAACGGCATCGACCCGTGCATCGCCCGGGCCAAGGCCTACGCGCCGTACGCGGACCTGATCTGGATGGAAACCGGCACGCCGGACCTCGAGCTCGCCCGGAAGTTCTCCGAGGCGGTCAAGGCCGAATTCCCCGACCAGATGCTGGCCTACAACTGCTCGCCGTCGTTCAACTGGCGCAAGCACCTCGACGACGCCACCATCGCCAAGTTCCAAAAAGAGCTGGCGTCAATGGGTTTCAAGTTCCAGTTCATCACGTTGGCCGGCTTCCACGCGCTCAACTACTCGATGTTCGACCTGGCCTACGGTTACGCCCGCAACCAAATGACGGCCTACGTCGAGCTGCAGGAGCGCGAGTTCGCCGCCGAGGAACGCGGCTACACCGCGACCAAGCACCAGCGCGAGGTCGGCGCCGGCTACTTCGACCGGATCGCTACCACCGTGGACCCGGCTTCGTCGACGACCGCGTTGACCGGTTCCACCGAGGAGGGCCAGTTCCACTGAGCCCTTGGCGCCGACCAGACGCAAAAGCTCCCTCCGCTCGGCTGGCGATTTCTAGGGGTCGTCGCAACCACTGCTGTTAGTTGGTCAGTAGTAGATCACGCAAGCGCTCGGCTGGGGTGTCCCAGTCGAGCGTTTTGCGTGGGCGGCCGTTGAGTTGCTGGGAGACGTGTTCGAGGTCTTCGGGTGCATAGACGCTTAGGTCAGTGCCCTTGGGGAAGTACTGGCGAAGCAGGCCGTTGGTGTTTTCGTTGGTGCCGCGCTGCCAGGGGCTGGCCGGGTCGCAGAAATACACCTGCATGTCGGTGGCCATGGTGAACTGCTTGTGACGAGCCATTTCAACACCTTGGTCCCAGGTTAGGGATCCGCGTAGGTGAGCCGGCAACATTGAGATCGTTCGGATTAAGCCGTCGCGCACGGCTTCGGCGTGATGGCCATCGGGCAGGTGCACGAGCAGGGTGTAGCGGGTGGCGCGTTCGACGAGGGTGGCGATCGCGGTCTTGTTGCCTTCACCCATGATGAGGTCGCCCTCCCAGTGCCCGGGCACGGCGCGGTCGGCGATCTCGGCGGGCCGCTGGCTGATCATGATCATCGGATCAATGAAACGCTGGCGGCGCTGATCGGGTGCGCGGTGCGGTTTGCGTCGGGTGCGTCCTGACCGAAGCGCTTGTGCTACTTCGCGTTTGAGACCACCGCGGGCCTGGAAGTACAACGCCTGGTAGATCGTTTCGTGGCTCACCTGCATGCTTTCGTCATCAGCAAAGTCCCTGCGCAGTCGATGCGAGATCTGCTCCGGTGACAGCCGCCGGGACAGCCCGTTGATGACCGCTGCCCGCAGGTCCTCATGGACCACCAGTTTGGACTGTTTGGGCCGTAACCGGGCCGCTGCGGCGGCCTGGTGAGCGTGATACGGCAGATACAGCCCGTCAACCAGATGCGCGCGCACCTCCCGGGAGACCGTTGATTTGTGCTTGCCGATAGCGTTGGCGATCCGGGTCAGCGTCTGGCCATTAAGCAATCCGTCGGCGATCTTGAACCGATCATCTTGGGACAAATACCGGGAATTCGTCATCTGGGCGCCCACCGCCGAAGTAGTCACCGCAGCTATGTATCGGATGCCGTTGCCATAGTCCACCACCGTGCCGTCGGGATGGATGCGTGTCTTGCCCACCCTGCGGATCCCGGCACGCCAGTCCTGGGCTGTGCGCTCGTTTACCCCTACCTCGCGTGCCGCCCGAACCGTCGAGTACCCCGAGTCGGTCAACTCCAGGAACCGCTGCCGGGCGGCCGATTTGCCGCGCGATCGCCGATCCCTGCTGACCAGACCACGGCCCACCAGCACGTGGCGAGCCGCACTATGCGACATGCCCGCTGCCTTGGCAGCCCGATTGATCGACCCCGTCCGGGTGAACACCAGCACAACCCGCTCGGAATCGACGTCATCGACTACCCGCCGCGGCGCGCCGACCGGTCGACCCGTCGCCCGCAAAATGGCATACCCACGCTGCCGTGAGAGGCCAAGCCGTTCCGTAGCCTCCCGCATTGACACGCCGGCATCCACCAGCGTTGCTAGCCGATCACCGAACCGAACACAGTCCTCCAGAAACGACACGGCCGCCGCAACCTCTCAAATCGAAAGTGTTGCGACGACCGTGTGAACCCGCTGCTTGGGTCGCGGGGCTTCTGCGTCTGCTCGCGCAAGAGCACTGGAATTGACAGCACAGGCCCTGCCCAGCGAACCTGGGCGGGGCCTGTTGCCGTTGGAGGAGAGCCGTGTCGATCGAACAAGTAGGTGTCATCGGAGCCGGGCAGATGGGCGCCGGTATCGCCGAGGTCTCCGCACGAGCCGGCGTAGACGTGACCGTGTTCGAGACCACGGAAACCTTGGTCGCAGCAGGTCGAAACCGCATCGTGAAGTCGCTGGAGCGGGGCGTCAGCGCGGGCAAGATCACCGAACGCGAGCGCGACGGCGCCCTTGCCAAGCTCACGTTCACCACCGAGTTGAACGACCTTGCCGACCGTCAACTGGTGATCGAGGCCGTGATCGAGGACGAGGGCGTGAAGGCCGATATCTTCGCCCGCCTCGACGGTGTCCTCAGTGATCCCGAAGCGGTGCTGGCGTCGAACACCTCCAGCATCCCGATCATGAAGCTGGCCGCCGCCACCAAGAACCCGGCACGCGTGCTCGGACTGCACTTCTTCAATCCGGTTCCGGTGCTGCCGTTGGTTGAGCTGGTCTGCACACTGGTCACCGACGAAGCCGCGGCCGCGCGCACCGAGAAGTTCGCCGGCGCTGTACTAGGCAAACAAGTGGTGCGCTGCTCGGATCGGTCGGGCTTCGTGGTGAATGCTCTGCTGGTCCCCTATCTGCTCTCCGCTATCCGCATGGTCGAAGGTGGGTTCGCCTCGGCCCAAGACGTCGACAAGGCAGTGGCCGCGGGTCTGTCACACCCGATGGGGCCACTGCGGCTTTCCGATCTGGTGGGCCTGGACACCTTGAAGTTGATCGCGGACAAGATGTTCGAGGAGTTCAAGGAACCTCACTACGCCCCCCCGCCCCTGCTGTTGCGGATGGTCGAGGCCGGCCTGCTGGGTAAAAAGTCCGGCCACGGCTTCTACGCTTACTAACTGCATTCCTTTGGGTCGAATACCACTATTGGGTTTGCTGACGGCGCGACACGTCGTATCCTTTTCACACAGGTGCCTCTCAGGTATCTGTCCGGATTGTCGGTTCCATTAGGACGGGAAGTGACCACAACACCGAGTGAAAAGAGCTTGACCCCTTTTTTCAAAGAGGTGCAGGCTCACTACGACCTATCAGACGAATTCTTCCGGCTGTTTCAGGACCCGACCCAGACCTACAGCTGCGCATTCTTCAAGCGTGACGACATGACACTGCGAGAGGCGCAGATCACGAAGATCGACCTTGCGCTCGACAAACTGGGTCTGCAGCCCGGCATGACGTTGCTCGACGTCGGATGCGGTTGGGGCTCGGCCATGCGGCGGGCCATCGAGAAGTATGACGTCAATGTCATTGGGCTGACGCTGTCCAAAAACCAACGGGCGCACGTGCAGCGGACTTTCGACGAGATGGACAGCCGCCGCAGTCGACGGGTAGACCTGCAGGGATGGGAGCAGTTCGACGAGCCGGTGGACCGGATCGTCAGTATCGAAGCGTTCGAGGCATTCGGAAAAGCGCGGTGGCAGGCCTTCTTCGACACCGCCCATCAGGTGTTGCCCGCCGATGGCCGAATGGTATTGCAGACGATATTCACTCATCCGCCAAGCTATTGGGCTCCGCATGGTGTCAAGATCACGATGTCGGATCTGAAGTTCTGGCAGTTCATCGCCAAAGAGATATTCCCGGGCGGCGCGGTGCCCGCCGCCGAGGACGTCGTCGAATGCTCGCAAAAGGCCGGTTTTTCCAACCAGGGTATGCAGTTGTTGAATCCCTATTACTCACGCACCCTTGATGCTTGGGCGGAGAACCTGGCAGCCAATCGCTGACGAGGCCATCAGGGTTCAGTCCGAGGAAGTCTACGAGCGGTACATGCGGTACCTGACCGGCTGCGCCGACAATTTCCGGCGCGGCATCCTCGAAGTCGGACAGTTCACGCTCACCAAGAACCGCTGACGCCCACATCGGCGGTCAACCTGTTGGGCGGGTTACTTCTGCAGCGTGAACTGTTTGACGTCGACGTACCCGTCGCTGAACAATTCTCGACAGCCCGTCAAGTACTTCATGTAGCGGTCGTAGGCCTCCAGCGATTGAATCGCGATGGCCTCCTCTTTATTGGCCGCCAAGTTGGCCGCCCACATCGCCAGGGTTCGCGCATAGTGCGGCTGCAGCGCCTGGACCCGGGTCAGCTTGAACCCCGCCTCGCCGGCGCGGTCCTCGACCATTGGCGTCGACGGCAACCAGCCGCCGGGAAAGATTTCGGCGAGGATGAACTTAGAAAAGTCGACCAATTCGTGGGTCAGTTTCAAGCCCAGGCCCTTAGCCTCCCGGAATGTCAGGCGGACGATGGTGTGCAGCAGCATCACCCCATCTATCGGTAGCGCTTGGTAAGCCATTCGGAAAAACGCCGGGTAACGGTTAATACCGAAGTGTTCGAAAGCGCCGATGGAGACGATCCGATCGACCGGCTCGTGGAATTGCTCCCACCCATCCAGCAACACCCGTCGACTGCGGGGACTGTCCATCTCGTCGAACATCGCCTGCACGTGCGCAGCCTGATTCTTCGACAATGTTAAGCCGATGACGTTGACGTCGTACTGTTCGATCGCGCGTCGCAGCAGGGTGCCCCAGCCGCAGCCGATGTCCAGCAAAGTCATTCCCGGCTCTAACCCCAGCTTGGCCAGCGAGAGGTCGATCTTAGCCAACTGCGCCTCTTCCAGCGTCGTGTCGTCGCGCTCGAAGTAGGCGCAACTGTAGGTCTGAGTGGGGTCGAGGAAAAGCCGGTAGAAGTCGTCGGACAAGTCGTAATGGGCCTGCACATCGTCAAAGTACGGCGTGAGCTGGTGGGGCATACAAAGTGAGCCTTTCTCAAAGCGGGAGGCTCGCAGAGTCTTTGGTGCTCAACTCACCGACCCGCCCGTTGCATCGGTCGCATTCTAGCTACTGTGCATGAGAAAGCGATCTCAGCTGCGGGGTCGCTGAGAAGAAGTCAAGGACTTCGCTCTGGCGCTAGGCGGCTTTCTTCTCCAGGGTGACCTGGCAGACGTCGGCGTAACCGTCGCGGAACAACTCGCGGCAGCCGGTCAGGTAGCGCAGGTAACTCGTAGACCTCTTCGGACTGCAGCGCGATGGCTTCGTCTTTGTGCGCTTCCAGCGCCTTGGCCCAACTGTCCAACGTGGGCACGTGATTCTTGCCGATGCAGTGGTGGCGAGTGATGTGAAACCCGGCAGCCCTCACGTAGTCGTCGACGACCGAGATCATCGGGAGCCGGCCGCCGGGGAAGATTTCGGTCAAGATGAACCGAATAAAGCGCAGCAGCGACATGGTCCTCTTCAACCCGAGCTGTTCGGCCTCCTCGGCGCTGGGCAGCACGATGGATTGCAGCAGCATGACGCCGTCGTCGGGCATGACGTTGTAGCACATCTTGAAGAAGTCGGTGTAGCGGTCGTAGGTGCCAATGCCGTCGGCAAAGTGCTCGAAGGCGCCCAGCGACACGATGCGGTCCACGGGCTCGTTGAACTCTTACCACCCGTGCAGCCGCACGTTCTTGGAGCGCGGGCTGTCCATCTCGGCGAACTTCGCCTGGTTGTGGCAAACTGCTTTTCGCTCAGCGTCAGCCCGATCACGTTGACGTCATACTTTTCGATCCCGCGGCGCATCGTCGAGCCCCGGCCGCAGCCGATGTCGAGCAGGGTCATGCCTGGTTGCAGTCACCACTTGGCCAGAGCCAGATCGACCTTTGCGCTGGGCTTCTTCCAGCGTCATGTCGTCACGCTCAAAGTGGGCGCAGCTGTAAGTCATGCCCGGGTCCAGCCACAGCCGGAAGAAATCGTTGCAAAGGTCGTAGTGCGAGCCGATGTGCTCCACGTTCGGCTTCAGTTCTGCGGTGTCGGAAGAGTCTGCCCTGCTCGCCATTGCCGCCGACCCTAGTATTTGCCGAAGGCCAGCGACACGTTGTGCCCGCCGAACCCGAACGAATTGTTGACCGCGTATTGGTACTTGCCCGGACGGGATTGGCCGGCCACCACATCCAGGTCGATCTCGGGGTCGAGATTGACCAGGTTCAGCGTCGGGGGCACGACCTGGTCGCGCAACGCCAGCACGGTCAAAATCGCTTCCACCGCGCCGACCGCGCCGACCGAGTGGCCCAGCGCGGCCTTGGGCGCATAGACGGCGGCATTGCCGCCGTGGGGACCCAGCGCGTTGTTGATGGCCTTGCTTTCGGCCAGGTCGCCGACTGAGGTGCCGGTGGCGTGGGCGTTGACATGGTCGATGTCGCCGGGAGCCAGGCCGGCCAGCTGAATCGCCCGGGTCATCGCATGCCCAGCGCGTTCCCCGTTGGGATCCGGGGCGACCATGTGGAAGCCGTCGGAGGTGACGCTGGCGCCCATCAGCCGGGCCAGGATGTTGGCGCGGCGGGCTTTGGCGTGCTCCTCGGTCTCGATGACCATCAGCGCGCCGGCCTCACCGAACACGAAACCGTCGCGGTCCTTGTCGAACGGGCGGCAGGCACCGGCCGGGTCGTCGTTGTTCCTCGACATCACCACACGCATCGCGGCGAACGCCGCGATCGGCACCGCCTCGATCTTGGTCTCCACGCCGCCGCAGATCGCCATGTCGGCCTCGCCGTACACGATCTGCTGCCAAGCCCGGGCGATGCCCTCTGAACCTGACGCGCACGCCGACACCGGCGTCATCACCCCGGCCTTAGCCTGCCGCTCCAGACCGACCGCGGCTGACGCCCCGTTCGGCATGTACATCTGCACGCCCAACGGGTGGACTACCTTTATGCCTTTTGTGCGGATGTCGTCGTAGCCGAAGATCAGTTCCTCGGTGGAGCCCATGCCGGTGCCGATGGACACCGCCAGCCGGGTGGTGTCGACCTCGGGTGCGCCGGCGTTGTCCCACACCCGCCGACCCAACACCTTCGCCATCTTCTGCAAATAGCCGGTCCGGCGGTTCTCGATGCGCGTCAGCTGGCTGTCGAATTCCTCGAGGATGTGTCCGCCGATGCGCACCGGCAGGTCGTATTGCTCGACGAACGGGTCGTCGAGCTTACGGATGCCACTTTGGCCGTCCAGCAGCATCTTCCACGTCGTCTCCGCGTCAGATGCCAGCGCCGTCGTCATGGCGACGGCGGTGACCACCACATTGGGGAAGTCTTTCCCCGTGACGAACTGTGCCATAAGTGAAGCACCCGTTCCTTCAGTATCAGTAACGCTCATGCTGAGCGTCATGTCCTTTACCGAATAATGAAAATACACCTCGCCTCATGTGCGCGTTTAACCGCTTGTGAGACTGGGCTTGTCAACAATTCGGGGCTGATCCGGACGCTTGGCTGCTCAGCGCCCCCAGTCCGGGATTATTGCAGACTGGTTAGGTCTGGACTAATTGCTCAGCGAAGCTCAGGCGGCTTTCTTTTCCAAAGTGAACTGGCAGACGTCGGTGTAGCCGTCGCGGAACAGCTCGCGGCAGCCGGTCAGGTAGTGCAGGTAACGCTGGTAGACCTCTTCGGACTGCAACGCGATGGCCTCGTCTTTGTGCGCTTCCAGCGCCTTGGCCCAACTGTCCAACGTGAGAACGTAGTTTTTGCCGATGTGGTGGTGGCGGGAAATATGAAACCCGGCAGCCGTCGCGTACTTGGCGACGATGTCCACCTGTGGCAACCGGCCGCCGGGGAAGATCTCGGTCAAGATGAAGCGGATGAAGCGCAGCAGCGACATCGTCGTCTTCAGCCCGAGCTTTTCGCCCTCTTCCGCGGTCGGAACGACGATGGTGTGCAGCAACATGACCCCGTCGTCGGGCATGACGTTGTGGCACATCTTGAAAAAGTCGGTGTAGCGGTCGTAGGTGCCGATGCCGTCGGCAAAGTGCTCGAAGGCGCCGAGCGACACGATGCGGTCGACGGGCTCGCCGAACTCTTCCCAGCCGTGCAGCCGCACGTCCTTGGAGCGTGGGCTGTCCATTTCGGCGAACTTCTGCTTGTTATGGGCCAACTGATTCTGGCTCAAAGTCAAACCGATGACGTTGACGTCGTACTTCTCGATCGCGTGGCGCATCGTCGAACCCCACCCACAGCCGATGTCGAGCAGCGTCATTCCGGGCTGCAGTCCCAGCTTGCCCAGGGCGAGGTCGCGCTTGGCGCGTTGAGCTTCTTCCAGCGTCATGTCGTCGCGCTCGAAGTAGGCGCAGCTGTAAGTCATGCTCGGGTCAAGCCACAGCTTGAAGAAATCGTTGGAGAGGTCATAGTGCGACCGGATGTTTTCGACATTCGGCCTGAGTTCGGTGCTGCCCGCCATAGCCGCCGACCCTATACTTCGGCCCCACCCGAGGCAATTACCCGCGCAGGGGCTCGACCTGGACTTTCAGGGGCGTCAAAGCATGTGCAGTAAGGCTCCGAGCGCCAGTCCAACAACCAACAACGCGCCGGCCTGCCGCACATGGACCCACGCCAGCGCCGCGTACCACAACGGCCACACCGGAAACTTCGGCGGCGGCTCTTTGGGCGGTGGCCGACGGAAATACGGCCACACCTTCGCCAGCCGCGGCAGCGCCGCCGCCACCAGCAAGGCCGGCCAGGGCATCGCCCGTAGCGCCACCGCCACGGCGACCAGTAGATAGAAGCCGACCGCCATCGCCAGCGTCACCCTCCGGGCGCGGCGCTCACCGAAGATCACCGGCAGCGTACGGATGCCCAGCGGTGTGTCGTAGGGAATCTTGTCGGTGTGCTTGCCCATGAGCACCGTCGTGCACAGCAGCCCGTAGGGCAGTGACGCCAGCAGGACGCGCCAGTCCACTGTGCCCACCGCGGAGTAGTACGTTCCGCACACCATCAGCGGGCCCCAGACGATGAACACATCCGGCTCGCCGAGACCGCGCTTCTTCAGCCGCAGTGGTGGCGCTGTATAGGCCACGCTCAGTACGAAGCCGGTCATCGCGAAGGCCGCCACCGGCCAGCCGCGCGCCCAGGTCAACACCACCAGAATCGCCAGGTCGATCAGGTTCACCGCGATGATCGCCGTGATCAGCGTGCGCCGGCTGACCAGGCCGGACAACACCGGATGCGGGGCATAGAGCGCGCGTGGGTAGCTGGCGCTGTCGGTGCCGATCTGGGTGTCGTACAGGTCGTTCATCAAGTTGTTGGCGGCGTGCGCGCAGACAATCCCCACGACGGCCAGCGCCAGCCAATACCACCTGAGCCCTGGCCTGCCGACTGCGAGCAGCGCGGCGATCAGGCCGGAGATCAGCGTCATCGGTAACACCGCCGCACGCGCCACGACGATCCAGCGGGTCACGCCGTCGATCGGCCCGTCGGGCGGCGGGTTGGTGGTGCGCAGCGCGTAGGCCCACGAACTCAACCGCGAGCGGGCCGTCGTCTCGGGCATGCCTCAAGCGTAGGCCCGGACGGGGGTTCAGTCGGCGAGTTCTCGCGGCGGCACGATCGGCGACGGATGCGGCTGTGCGTTGAACTTCTCCAGTGCGCCACCGGCTTCAACGATCCCGCAGATCGCGCTCCAGCTCAGCATGGTGAGGTAGTCGATGAGCTCCGCTGTGCTCATCCGGGGGTCGGACATCCAGGAGTGGGTGGCGAGTTGTACCCCGCCGACGATCATGTAGGCCCAGGGCTCGACGCCGCCGGTGTCCATGCCGACCGCCTGCATGCGCCGGCGCAGCAGCACCGACAGCATCCGGGCGATGATGCGCTCGGAGTCGGCGATCACCTTGCTCTTGCTCGGCGAACTGTTGGCCATCACGAAGCGGTACGGTTCGGGTTCAGCGGCGACGGTTTCGACGTAGACGCGGATGATCTCGCGGGTGAGGTCGAACCCGTCCATGTCGGCCAACAGTGCTGCTGCCATGTTGGGGATCAGCGTGGTCTGCGTGAAGCGCATCATCACCGCGCTGGTGAGATCGTTCTTGTCGACGAAGTAGCGGTAGAGCACGGTCTTGGACACCCCGATCTCGGCGGCGATCTCGTCCATGCTGAGGAAGCGGCCGCGCTGACGGATTGCCTCGATGGTGCCGTCGATCAGCTCGTTGCGGCGCTCCACCTTGTGCCGGTGCCAGCGCCGCTTACGACCGTCAGTCTTCGCAGCTGTAACCGTTACCCGTTCTGCCACTGTGCTGATTCTCGTTTCGTAGATCACCTCGATACTACGGGTTGACGGGGCCCTTCTCGGGCCGAGTTCGGGCTTGACTTGGGCAGCGGTAACAGTAACCCGCATTATTTACTCGGCGGATCCGCCAGCTCGGCGCGCCGGTGGCGGATGATGGTGTGGTGGCGGTGAAACTTAATCAGGCAGCTGACCCGGCCGCGCGGCCCGAGCCGGTCCCGCCGGTGCCGGGCCGTCGCAGCGGCTCGTCGTTCGCGGAGTCGTTCGTCGCGGCGGATCCGGCAGCGGACGCCGATCGGCGCGGCGCCCTGCGGCGGATGAAGGTCGTGGCGCTGAGCTTCCTGATCGGTGCCAGCGCGGTGTTCCTCGGTTGCCGCTGGGCGCAGGCGCACGGCACCGCCGCGGTGTGGGTGGGCTATCTTGCTGCCGCCGCGGAGGCCGGCATGGTCGGCGCGCTGGCCGACTGGTTCGCGGTGACCGCGCTGTTCAAGCATCCGCTCGGCATTCCGATCCCGCACACGGCCATCATCAAGCGGAAGAAGGATCAGCTCGGCGAGGGCCTTGGTACGTTCGTCCGGGAGAATTTCCTGGCGCCGCAGGTGGTGGAGACCAAGATCCGGGATGCTCAAGTCGCCGGGCGATTGGGCAAGTGGCTGTCGGAGGAATCGCACGCGCAGCGCGTGGCCGCCGAAACATCGACGGTGTTACGGGTGCTGGTGGAACTGCTGCGCGACGAAGACGTTCAGCAGGTCATCGACCGGATGATCGTGCGGCGCATCGCCGAGCCGCAATGGGGTCCGCCGATCGGTCGGGTGCTGGCCACCCTGTTGTCGGAGAACCGGCAGGAGGCACTGATCCAGCTGCTGGCCGATCGGGCGTTCCAATGGTCGCTGAACGCCGGGGAGATCATCCAGCGGGTAGTGGAACGGGACTCACCGACCTGGTCGCCGCGCTTCATCGACCATCTGGTCGGTGACCGCATCCACCGCGAACTAATGGACTTCACTGACAAAGTGCGCCGTAACCCAGATCACGAGCTGCGGCGCTCGGCGACCCGGTTCCTGTTCGAGTTCGCCGACGACCTACAGCATGACGTGGCCACCATCGCGCGCGCCGAGGCGGTCAAAGAGCAGCTGCTGGCCCGCGACGAGATCACCAACGCCGCCGCCACCGCCTGGAAGACGATCAAGCGGCTAGTGCTGGAGAGCGTCGACGACCCGTCCAGCGCCCTGCGCACTCGCATCGCCGATTCGGTGATGCTCATCGGCGAATCGTTGCGCGACGACGCCGATCTGCGGGACAAGGTCGACAACTGGATCGTCCGGGCCGCGCAGCATCTGGTGTCGCAATACGGGGTGGAGATCACCGCGATCATCACCGAGACGATCGAACGCTGGGACGCCGAGGAGGCCAGCCGGCGCATTGAGCTGCACGTCGGCCGGGATTTACAATTCATCCGGATCAACGGCACCGTAGTAGGGGCGCTGGCCGGGTTGGGTATCTACGCGCTCGCTCAGTTGCTGTTCTAGCTGCGCTAACTGCGCTTGCAAAAGTTAGCAGTAGGTCGTACTGTGTGGCGGAACGTCGCCTATTTCAGTTCCGGGGGTCACCTTGCCGCAGGAGGAGAAGCTTGCTGCCGTGGTGTCGACGGCTGCGTCGGATATCGGCATCTTCATCAGGTCGCAGCGCGAAGCGGCCCAGGTGTCGGTGCGGCAGCTGGCCGAGAAGGCCGGTGTCAGCAACCCTTACCTGAGCCAGATCGAGCGCGGACTGCGCAGACCGTCCGCGGACGTGCTCAACCAGATCGCGAAGGCGCTTCGGGTTTCCGCCGAGGTTCTTTATGTCCGGGCCGGAATCTTAGAACCCAGCGAAACCAGCGAGGTGCGGGATGCGATCACCACCGACGCTGCGATCACCGAGCGGCAGAAGCAGGTTCTCCTCGACATTTACACATCCTTCGTCCAGCAAAACGAGCAACAGAATCAAGCCGCCCGGGCGGAGACGACGCCTGCCTAATTGACGGCCGGGCATTAACCGCCGACAACAAAAACGATCCATGAAACGATTTGTGGACGAAACCATGAAAGGAAACACCATGGCCGACAATCCGACCATCGACGATCTGAGAACTCCGTTACTGGCGGCGCTGGGCGCGGCCGACCTGGCGCTGGCCACCGTCAACGAGCTGCTCGCCGAACTGCGGGACCGCGCTGGAGACACCCGCACTGATACCCGCAGCCGGGTCGAGGAGAGCCGCGCGCGCCTGACCAAGTTGCAGGGGGACCTGCCCGCGCAGCTGCGCGAACTGCGCGGCCGGTTCACCGCCGAGGAGCTGCGCTCGGCTGCCGAAGGCTACGTCGAGGCTGCGACCAGCCGGTACGCCGAGCTCGTCGAGCGCGGTGAGTCTGCCCTGGAGCGGCTGCGCACTCAGCAGGGCTTCGAAGAAGTCTCGGCGCGCGCCGAGGGCTACGTCGACCAGGCTGTGGAGCTGACTCAGGAAGCGCTGGGCACAGTGGCGTCGCAGACTCGCGCTGTCGGCGAGCGAGCAGCGAAGCTGGTCGGCATCGACCTGCCAACCAAGAAGGAGCCAGCCGCCAAGAAGTTACCGGCGAAGAAGGGTCCCGCCAAGAAGGCGGCGAAGAAGGTGCCCGCCCCGGCCCCGGTCAAGCAACCGGCGGCGGCCAAGCAAACTCCGGCCAAGCAATCCCCCGTCAAGCAACCGACGGCGGCCAAGCAAACTCCGGCCAAGCAAACTCCGGCCAAGCAAACTCCGGCCAAGAAGGCGCCGGCCAAGAAGGCCGTCGCCAAGAAGGTCACACAGAAGTGATCGGTGCCCTTGCCGGGCACTGAAAATTCCACTCGACTTCGGGTTGGCCGGCCTGGCCAACCCGAAGTCGACGTCTGGGCCGATGCCCGCTTACGCTTACATCGTGAACCTTGTGAATAGCGTCCTGGTCGCCTTGCTGGTAGCCGTACTGGTGACGACGCTGTACGCGTTTGTGCACGCGGCGCTGCAACGACCCGACGCCTACACCGCCGCCGAAAAGCTGACCAAGCCGGTGTGGCTGGTGATTTTGGGCGTTGCGATGCTGCTGGCCTGGCTGCTCGGCGCGTTCGGCATGGCTATCGCTGCCGGCGCGGCCGGTGTCTACCTGGTCGATGTGCGACCGAAACTCCTTGATATCCAAGGCAAATCGCGCTGATAGCATGCGTGCGCTGATCGCCGTCCCAATGGCGGTATTGCTGCCGCTGCCGGGCGCCGCAGTGGCGTACGCAGACCCACAAAGTGCGGCGCCAGCCGGAGATTCTTACGCGCCGCCCTTCATCGACCACACCCAATGGACCCAGTCGACACAGGGCAGCAGTCTGCGGGTGTACCCGACGCTGTCGGGGCGGGCGGCGTCCCGGCAGTTCGGCGCCTCGGCGCCGGGGGCTGCCGACGGTGACGAGGCCTGGACCGAGGTGCTGGCCCACGCGCCGGATGCCGATACGGCGGGGATGCGCCCGCAGTTCCTCTGCCATTGGGATGCGGCTGAGCTGGTAGCTCCGGGGAAGATCAGCTGGAATCTCGAACCGTGGCGACCGGTCGTCGACGACGCCACGATGCTGCGTACGGGCTGCAACCCCGGCGGTCCCGAAGAGTCCTTTTAATGCCGAGCACGCTGACCCGGAGTGGACTGGCGGCTCTCGTCGACCACACTCTGCTCAAGCCGGAGGCGACCGCGGCCGACGTTGTGGCAGTGGTCGCCGAAGCCGCCGAACTCGGTGTCTACGCGGTATGTGTCTCACCCTCGATGGTTCCGGTCGCGGCGCAGACCGCGCCCGCCGGTCTGCGCATCGCGGCGGTAGCGGGTTTCCCTTCGGGCAAGCACCTGTCCGCGCTCAAGGCGCAGGAAGCGGCGCGAGCCGTCGAGTCGGGCGCAGCCGAGATCGACATGGTCATAGACGTCGGCGCCGCCCTGGCCGGCGATCTCGCCGCCGTGCGCTCCGACATCGCGGCGGTGCGGGCCGCGGTGCCGAGCGCGGTGCTCAAGGTGATCGTCGAGTCAGCTGCGCTGCTGGCCCTCGGCGGTGACCGCACGTTGGCCGACGTTTGCACGGCCGCCGAGGACAGCGGAGCGGACTTCGTCAAGACCTCTACCGGGTTTCACCCCGCGGGCGGGGCCTCGGTGCGCGCCGTGACGCTGCTCGCCGAAACCGTGGGCGGGCGCCTCGGGGTGAAGGCCAGCGGCGGTATCCGCACTGCTGCCGACGCCCTCGCGTTGATCGACGTAGGCGCGACCCGGCTCGGGCTGTCCGGTACCCGGGCCGTGCTAGAGGCGTTGCGCTAGACCCCGCTGAAGCAGTCTTGACCGGACTGCGGCTGTGACGACGACGCCGGAATAGTGGCGTTGCTGGCCGAGAACGCGGCCTCAACCCCGCTGTCAGTGACCTTCACGCTGTCGGCGTGGATTCCCAGCGGGTAATTCTTGGTCGCTTTGGAAGTGAGATCATCGAGATTTTTCTGCACGGTATCCGTCGACATCTTGGAGCCCAACGCGGTCAGGCTGATCACCTTGAGAGACAGTCCGTTATCGACGATCTGCGGCTTGACTGTCGCACTATCCAGCAAACCCTTGAGTTCGACGGTTCCGTCGCCCGGATTCGTCGTCACTTTGCTCGTCACAAAGCTGCCGAGCACCGGGATGGCGTCCTGCACCGATTGCTTGATGCCATCTGACGACCAGGTGATGGTGCCGTTGATTGATCCGATCGTGCCCTTGGAGTTGCTGCCGCCGCCCGGCCGCACATCCTGGATATCGATGCTGACCTTCATGCCCTTCGCGCTGCGCACCTGATTGCCGGCGGTCTGCACCGAGATATCGGTGTAGTGACTGGTGAAGTACTGCCACAGCACCGGCGGCGTCGCGGAAAACGACACGCTGGCATTGTCCTGCACCTCGCACTCCACTGCGCTGGCCACTTTGCTGGCAGCAGTGTGACGGGCATACAGCTCGGCGCCGACCAGGCCGACCAACGCGAGCACCAGCACGCTGACAAGTGCCAGAACGATCACCCGCGGGGCGCGGACACCTCGGCGTTTGGTTTGCGCCGGCGTGGGTTCCGACGGCGGCGGAGTGTTGATACGCGTGGTGGCCCACTCCTGCGGTTGCCGCTCAGGATCCGGCGGACGCGGCGGCTGGTCTGGCGGCCGACCCGGTTGACGCGACGACTGTGCATTCGGTGGCGGCCCGGGCGGATGCGGCCGGTTGGGCGGCAGCGGTGGTTGAGGTCGCCGACCGGGGAACTGGCGGGTCGGCGACTCGGACGGGCCTGGGGGCTGGGGGCGCGGCGGCGGAGGACCTGGAGGAGGCCCCAGTGGTCCGGGCCGCCTTCGCGGGTCCGGCGGTCCGGGAGGTCGGCCGCGGTCCGGCGGATCCCCCCGCCAGGGGCCTTGCGGAGTCGTCACCCGGGTGATTCTGCCCTACGACGCAACCGCGTGGTTCCGGCCTTGACTACAGGTTGGCAAAACAGGGGTCCGACTGGCTTTGCGGAATGGCGGCGTTACGGGTCGAAAAGTGGCCCACCACGCTGTTATCGGTGACTTGAACGGTCTCGGCATGGATGCCCAGCGGAAACTGCTTGGTCAGCTTCGAGGTGAAGGCGTCCAGGGTCGACTGCACGCTTTCCCTGGGCAGCGTGAAGCCCATGCCGGTGAAATTGACCACCTGTAGCGACAACCCGCCGTCGGCTACCTGTGGCTTGACGGTGATGTTGTCCAGCGTGCCTTTCAGCTGGACCGTGCCGTCGCTGGGGTTGGTGGTCACATTGCTGGTGATCAGGTTGCCGACGATCGGGATCGCGTCTTGTACCGTCTGCCTGATCCCGTCTGCGGTCCAGCTGATCGTCGCATCCAGCGCGCCGATCGTGCCTTTGGAGTTAGCGTCGCCGTGCAGGTCGACGTCTCGGATCTGGATGTCAGCCTTCATGCCCTTGGCCGAGCGCAGTTGATTACCGGCGGTCTGAATGGAGATGTTGGTGTAGTTGCCGGTGATGTGTTGCCAGAGGAACGGCGGTATCGCCCCGAACGACACGGTGGCGTTGTCCTTGGCCTCACACGCCACGGCTTTGGCGACCTTGTCGTCGGCGATGTGGCGGGCATACAACTCGGTGCCGATCAGGCCGGCCGCGACAAGTGCCAGCACGATGACGAACACCAGCACGATCGACAGGGGGTCGCGCAGGAAACGGCGGGCGGATTTCACCGGTGGAGACGTCTCTCTCGGCAGTTGCTCGGTCGGCGCCACGGTCGATTGGTCGTGCGGAGAGGGCGGGTAACCGGGCTGTGCTCTCGGGTTCGGCGCCGGGTGGGTGTGGGTGTCGCCGGGGCCGAATCGCGCGGTCGGCGGGCCGGACGACCCGGGCGGAACCCCGGTGCCGGGGCGAGCCCAACGAGTCGGGTCGTCGCCTGGGGGTGGTCCGTGCGGATCAGTCACCTGGGCGATTCTGCCTTATTCAGTTCGACCAGGTTCGAGTGGTTACGCAACACTGCGATGGTGTCGCGTGCGGCGCGAACCGCGTCCAGGTCGATGTCGGCGACCAGCAGTTCCGGGCCGGCTCCCGCCGCGGTGATCACCTCGCCGAACGGTGAGACCACCAAACTGCCGCCCACACCGGTCGGCGAACCAGCCGAAGATTCCTCGCCGGGGTCGGCTTGCCCGGCGGCGGCCAGGTAGCTCGTCGAGTCCAGCGCCCGGGCCCGGGCCAGCAGAGTCCACTGCTCGAGCTTGCCCCGCCCGGACCCCCAGGAAGCGCTGACCACAATCAGCTGTGCGCCGCGGCAGGCCAATTCGGTGTAGAGCTCCGGAAAACGAATGTCATAGCAGGTGCTCAGGCCCACCCCGACACCGTCAACTTCCACCACGACCGGCTCTCTTCCTGGTGCGACGGTGCGGGACTCGGTGAAGCCGAATGCGTCGTAGAGGTGGATTTTGTGGTACCAGGCGTCGGGCTGATTAGGGCGTCCAGGGCCGACAGCGAGCAGCGTATTGGCGACCCGGCCGTCATCGGCCGGCGTGAACATCCCTGCGATGACGGTGATTCCGGCGTCGGCGGCGATTTCCCGGACGCCCTCGGCCCACGGCCCGGTGACCGACTCGGCGATCGGTGCCAACGGGACACCGAAGCGGCACATGGTGGCTTCGGGGAACACCACCAGCCGCGCACCCGCTTCGGCGGCCCGGGCGCTGTAGTCGCCCACCAGCCGCAGATTGGCCGCCGGGTCGGTGCCGCTGAGGATCTGCGCCAACGCAATCCGCATACGCGACAGCTTAAAGGCGAGCCGCGTCGCTGGGCGGGTCAGGTGTTCTGGTCGATCCAGCGGGTGGTGAACCGCTGTTCGGCGATCAGCAGCTCGACAAGTTGATGGCCGATGAAGTTCTCGACCTTGCCGCCCACCAACGGAATTCGAACTTCCACGGTTGCCCGGAACATCAACCGGGCGCCGCCCTTCTCGAGTAACGGACTCAGCACGGCCGCCCCGGCCAGCGCCACCGGAGCGTAGGCAATCGAGCCCTGGATCGTCGCATTGGCGGTGTTCGCGGTAACCGGACTCCAGTTCTCCTCCCGGCGGATGAGCAGGTCTCCGCGATGAAACTGGGTGACCACACCGGGCAGCCGGTCAGCCCGCAGCACTTGAGTGGTGACGACTTCGATGCTGCCGTCGTCACCCGACGGCCCCCCGACTCGCATCGAGTCCAACGTGGCGTCGTCGGCACCGGAATCGGCCAAGCGGGCCAGCCAGTACTGCGCGTCACCGAACGCCTGATGAACCTGTTCGACGGTCCCGCCATAGTCGGCGGACATGTCGAATGAACGCGGCATAGCAGGTCAGGCTACCGTCAAGGGCCATGACACCGGGCTTGAAAGGGGTGCCGTGGGAACGTCGTTCGCCGGTGCGCAGGTCGCCGAAGCGGTGCCGCTGGCGCAGCTGACAACGTTGCGGGTCGGCCCGACCGCGCGCCGCATCATCACCTGCGTCACAACCGAGCAGGTCGTCACCACGCTGCGGCAGTTGGACGCCGACGACGTGCAACCGCTGGTGTTGGCCGGCGGCTCCAACGTGGTGATCGCCGACGACCTGACCGACCTGACCGTGGTGCGGTTGGCCAGCACCGGCCTCACCATCGACGGCAACGTCGTCCGGGTCGAGGCCGGCGTGGGGTGGGACGACGTAGTGAGCAGGGCCGCGGCGGCAGGTTTGGGCGGGCTCGAATGCCTGTCCGGCATTCCCGGCTCGACCGGCGCGACACCGGTGCAGAACGTCGGCGCGTACGGCGCAGAGGTGTCCGACACCATCAGTCGCGTCCTGCTGTTGGACCGCCGCAGCGGTGCGGTGCGTTGGGTGCCCGGCGCTGATCTGGGTTTCGGATACCGGACGAGCATCCTCAAGCACGCCGATGGCGGGCTGCGGATCCCTGCCGTGGTGTTGGAAGTCGAGTTCGTGCTGGACATCTCCGGTCGCAGCGCTCCGCTGCGCTACGGCGAGCTCACCGCCGCGCTGGGGGTAGCCACCGGTGAGCGCGCCGACCCGGCCGCCGTTCGCCAAGCCGTGCTGGCCCTGCGTCGACGCAAAGGCATGGTGCTGGACCCCAGCGATCACGACACCTGGAGCGCCGGGTCGTTCTTCACCAATCCGGTCGTCGCGCCGCAGGTCTATGAGCGGCTGGCCGGCGAGGTCGACGGGCCGATACCGCATTTCCCGGCGCCGGACGGGGTGAAGCTGGCCGCCGCCTGGCTGGTGGAGCAGGCCGGGTTCAGCAAAGGTTACCCGGATTCGGATAACGCTCGATGCCGGCTGTCCACCAAGCATGCGCTTGCTTTGACCAATCGTGGTGGGGCCAGCACCGCCGACGTCATCGCGCTGGCGCGCACGGTGCGCGACGGCGTGCGACACGTGTTTGGCATCACACTCGTACCCGAACCCGCGCTGGTCGGCAGCGTGTTGTAGCCGCTAACTTCGTGTCGTCGGGGCTTCGCCCGGTATCTTGGTCTGTCGTGAGCACAGCCAGCGCCCCACCGCCGATCAACCGGCGCCGGGCCTTGTCGGCGCTTGCGGTGGGGGTGTTCGCGCCCGGCGTGCTGGCCGCCTGCACCGGTGAGTCCAGCAAACAAGCCGAGAAGCAGAAACCGCCGCCCACGCCGAGTTTGACGTTCCGCCCGGTCAACGCCGCCAGCGGTGTCCTGCCGACCGCCCCGATCAGCGTGGAAGTCCGCGATGGCTGGTTTCAGCGAGTCGAGTTGGCCAATTCCACCGGCAAGGTCGTCGCCGGGGCGCTCAACCAGGACCGCACCCTGTACACGATCACCGAGGCGCTCGGGTACGACGCGACATACAACTGGACCGGTTCGGTCGTCGGCCACGACGGCAAACCGGTTCCGGTGGCCGGAAAATTCAGCACGGTGACGCCCACCAAGGAGATCGACGGCGGATTTCAGCTCGGCGACGGGCAGACGGTCGGTATCGCGGTGCCCGTCATCATCCAGTTCGACGCCTCGATCGGCGACAAAGCAGCTGTCGAACGCGCGCTGAAGGTCACCACCGACCCGCCGGTTGAAGGCGGCTGGGCCTGGCTGCCCGACGAAGCCAAGGGATCGCGGGTGCACTACCGCACCCGCGAGTATTACCCGGCCGGCACCAAAGTGAACGTCGAGGCCAAGCTGTACGGGCTCGCGTTCGGCGACGGTGCCTTTGGCGCGCAGGACATGTCGCTGAACTTCGACATCGGTCGGCGCCAGATCGTCAAGGCCGAGGTGTCGTCGCACCGCATCCAAGTGGTCAGGGATGAGGGTGTGATCATGGACTTCCCGTGCAGCTACGGCGAGGCCGACAAAGCGCGCAACGTGACCCGCAACGGCATCCACGTCGTCAGCGAGAAATACTCCGACTTCTACATGTCCAACCCCGCAGCGGGCTACAGCAATGCGCACGAGCGCTGGGCGGTCCGCATCTCCAACAACGGCGAATTCATCCACGCCAACCCGATGAGCGCCGGCGCCCAAGGCAACACCAACGTCACCAACGGCTGTATCAACCTGTCGACGTCCGACGCCCAGCAGTACTACGCCAGCGCGATCTACGGCGACCCGGTCGAGGTGACCGGCAGCTCGATCGAGCTGTCGTACTCCGACGGCGATATCTGGGACTGGGCCGTGGACTGGGACACCTGGGTGGGCATGTCGGCGCTGCCGGCGCCGTCCGGGGCCAAGCCGTCGCCGGTGTCGATACCGCACAACGCACCCGCCACCCCACGGGAGGCCCCGACGCTGTCGGGCACCCCGACCACCACCGCAAGCCCGACCCGCTCGCCTAACGCGCAGCCGGGCGGGTAGCCATTCGGGTTGCCGAGGCCTGATCGCGCGGCCGGATCACGATCTGGTCGATGTTGACGTGCGACGGCCGGGAGGCCACGAACCCGATCACTTCGGCGACATCGGCGGCCACCAGCGGCGTGATACCGGCATAGACCGCATCCGCGCGCTGCTGATCACCGCCGAAACGAACCAGCGAAAACTCCGTCTCTACGGCGCCGGGTGCAATCTCGGTGAGCCGCACCGGCTTTCCCAGTAGTTCGCCGCGCAGCGTGCGGTGCAGGGCACCTTGAGCGTGCTTGGCCGAGGTGTAGCCGGAGCCGCCGTCGTACACCTCCAGGGCAGCAATCGAGGTGATGGTGACGATCAGGCCGTCACCCGACTCGATCAGTTTGGGCAACAGCGCGCGGGTGACCCGCAAGGTGCCCAGCACATTCGTTTCCCACATCCACCGCCAGTGCTCCAAATCGGCCTCGGCGACCGGCTCGAGGCCCTTGGCGCCGCCGGCATTGTTGACCAGCACGTCGACCCGGTCCAACGAACGCGCCAAGGCGTCCACCGCGGCACCGTCCGTGACGTCGGTCACCGCGGCGGTTCCACCGATCTCCCGGGCCAGCTTGGTGATCCGGTCGGCCCGGCGAGCCGCGCAGATCACGTAAAAGCCCTGAGCGGCGAGCGTTCTCGCGGCCGCCGCACCGATTCCGGCGCTGGCCCCGGTGATCACCGCTACTCGCTTGGCCGGATCTTGCGGATGCGCCGTTGTCATCTGAACAACTCTAGAAGACGTGCTAAATTTCTCCTGTGTACCTGATTGGCCCATCCGGAAGTGTGTCCGCGTGTCTGTGCGCGGACTGCGCGTGTTGTTGTCGCGCAACATGCCGCGCCTGATCAGCCTGAATTAAGACCGAAGGCGGCGCGCGGCCAGGACCCCAACGGACCTACCAGGCAAGGACACCGCCCGTGCGCTCGACCACCCTCACCGCTCCCTCGCACAAACTCTCTTCCCAGCTCAGTGTTCGCCGGCGGGTGATGCCGTCGTCGCTGCATCTGTCCGACGCCGCCGCAGCGGGCGTCTTTCGCGCGGTACGGTTACGCGGCCCGATCGGCCGCGACGTGATCGCTTCGGTCACCTCGCTGAGCATCGCCACGGTGAACCGGCAGGTCATCGCGCTGCTCGACGCGGGCATCCTGCGTGAACGCGCCGACTTGGCGGTCGCCGGCGCCATCGGGCGTCCGCGGGTGCCCGTCGAGGTCAACCACGAACCATTTCTGACCCTCGGTGTGCATGTCGGTGCCCGAACCACCAGCATCGTGGCCACCGACCTTTTGGGACGCACCCTCGACGCGGTCGAGACCCCCACCCCGCTGAACGCCCAAGGGCCCGCCCTGGCCGCCCTGGCCGATGGCGCGCGCCGGTACCTGCGGCGCTGGCACCGGCGCCGTCCCCTATGGGTAGGGGTGGCGACCGGCGGGGTGGTGGACAGCGCCACCGGACACGTCGACCATCCGCGGCTGGGCTGGCGGCAGGCTCCGCTGGGACCGGTGCTGGCCGACGAGCTGGGGCTTCCGGTGTCGGTGGCCTCCCATGTCGATGCAATGGCAGGAGCCGAACTGCTGCTCGGGATGCGCCGGTTCGCCCCGAACGCATCGACGTCGCTGTATGTCTACGCGCGCGAAACGGTGGGGTATGCGCTGGTGATCGGCGGACGAGTGCACAGCCCGGCCACCGGCCCCGGCACCATCTCCAACCTGCCCGCGCAGTCGGACTCACTGGGCGGCAACGGGCATCTGGAGTCGACGGTCAGCGACGAGGCGGTGGTGGCGGCGGCCCGCAGGCTGCGGGTGTTGCCCGCCGGCCCGCGGAACTCGACCACCACCGCGATCGGCGAGCTGCTGCGCTTGGCGCGCGCAGGAAACCAGCAGGCCAAGGACTTACTGGCCGAGCGAGCCCGCGTGCTGGGTGAGGCGGTCGCCCTGTTGCGCGACCTGCTCAACCCCGACGAGCTGGTAGTCGGCGGGCAGGCGTTCACCGAATATCCCGAGGCGATGGCCGATGTCGCGGCGGCGTTTACCGCCCGCTCGGTGCTGCCGCCCCGCGACATCCGGGTCACGGTCTTCGGCAACCGGGTGCAGGAAGCCGGCGCCGGGATGGTGTCGCTGGGTGGGCTTTACGCCGACCCGGTCGGTGGTATGCGCCGCGCGCTGGGGCGCACCACTGCCGGCCGGCCAGCCTTGAGTATCAGCGACGCCGCGACTGACGCATCCGCCTGACCTGGCAGGTTCTCCGGTGCTGCAAAGATGACGGTGTGCGGCACACTGACTTAGCCCGGCCAGATGCTCATCAGTCAGATCTACGCAGGGTGGCGGTGCTGTCGGTGCACACCTCACCGCTGGCCCAGCCGGGTACTGGCGATGCCGGTGGAATGAACGTCTATGTGCTGCAGAGCGCGTTGCACCTGGCCCGCCGCGGGGTAGAGGTCGAGATATTCACTCGGGCCACCGCCTCAGCCGACCCGCCGGTGCTCCGGGTAGCACCCGGCGTGCTGGTCCGCAATGTGGTGGCCGGGCCGTTCGAAGGGCTCGACAAGTACGACCTGCCGACCCAGCTCTGCGCGTTCGCGGCCGGAGTGCTGCGCGCCGAAGCCGCTCATGAACCGGGCTACTACGACATCGTGCACTCGCATTACTGGCTGTCCGGTCAGGTGGGCTGGCTGGCCCGCGACCGCTGGGCGGTGCCATTGGTCCACACCGCGCACACCCTGGCGGGGGTGAAGAACGCGGCGCTGGCCGATGGTGATGCGCCAGAGCCACCGCTGCGCGCAGTCGGCGAGCAACAAGTCGTCGACGAAGCCGACCGGCTGATCGTCAACACCAAAGACGAAGCACAGCAGCTTGTTTCGCTGCACAGTGCCGATCCCGCACGGATCGACGTGGCGCATCCCGGTGTTGACCTGGAGGTGTTTCGTCCCGGTGACCGCCGGGCGGCCCGGTCGGCGTTGGGCCTTCCGCTCGACGAACACGTGGTGGCCTTCGTCGGCCGGATCCAGCCGCTCAAGGCCCCCGATATTCTGCTGCGCGCCGCGGCCAAGTTGCCCGGGGTGCGCATCGTGGTGGCCGGCGGTCCCTCAGGCAACGGCTTCGTGGCCCCGGAAGGCCTAGTTGGGCTGGCCGAGGATCTGGGTATCTCCGACCAGGTGACGTTTTTGCCACCGCAATCCCGCGACGACTTGGCCGGCTTGTTCCGCGCCGCCGATGTGGTGGCGGTGCCGAGCTATTCGGAATCCTTCGGGTTGGTCGCCGTGGAGGCGCAGGCCTGCGGGACACCGGTGGTGGCGGCCGCGGTCGGTGGCCTGCCGGTGGCCGTGCGGGACGGCATCAGCGGCACGCTGGTGTCCGGCCACGGCGTCGAGCAGTGGGCGAAAGCCATCGACGAGCTGCTGCGGGCCGGCGCGGGTCCCCGCGGCCGCGTGCTGAGCCGTTCGGCGGTCGAGCATGCCGCCATGTTCTCCTGGGAGAACACCGTCGAGGCGCTACTGGCCAGCTACCGCCGCGCGATCACCGATTTCACCGCCGGCCGCCACCGCCGGCGCGACCTCGCCGCAGCACGCAGGGCGCGGCGCTGGATGCCCCGCCGCGAGGTGCGGGCGCGCCCGGGAGTACCGCAATGACTGATGTCCAGCAGGTCATCGAGGACGCGCTGAAGGCCAGCCAGCTGACATACTCCAGGCACAAGGGCGCACACGGCGGGTTACCCGGGCTCATCGTCGAGTTGCCCGGCGAGCGCAAGCTCACGACGAACACCATCTTGAGCATCGGTAAGCACTCGGTGCGCGTCGAGGCATTCGTGTGCCGTAAACCCGACGAAAACCACGAAGGCGTCTATCGGTTCCTGCTCAAACGCAACCGTAGGCTTTACGGCGTCGCGTACACGCTGGACAACGTCGGCGACATCTATCTCATCGGCAGGATGTCGCTGGCTTTGGTCGACGCGGCCGAGCTCGACCGAGTGCTCGGGCAAGTTCTCGAAGCCGTCGACTCGGATTTCAATACATTGCTGGAGTTGGGTTTTCGTTCGTCCATTAAAAAAGAGTGGGAGTGGCGGGTGTCGCGCGGAGAGTCGCTGAAGAACCTGCAGGCGTTCGCTCACCTCATCGACGACGAGGACATCCCCCGCGGCGATGGGGGCCGCGCTCGGGCCTGAGTCTCTAGAAGGGCGGCGGCTCATCGGCTCCGCTGCCGGATGGTGCGGGGCCGAAGCGGGCAGCTTCGTCAGTTCGTCGGCGGGCCTCTCGGGCTTGCCGGTTATGTTTGCGTTCGGCGGCAATGTATTTGGCGCGGTTCTGGGCCCGGGTACGTCTTCGCTTGGGCATCATGACACCGCGATCAGCGCACCGGTCGGAGGTTGTCGGCTCGCCGGGGTGCAGCTCGCCTGTGGGTGCGCACAGGTTGGGAAACAGCAGGGCGCTACCCGGCGTGGTGACATAGGTCTGCCCGGAGGGAGAAATCCAAATCACCGTGGCATCGGGTAGCTGCGTGTCGTGCCAGCCCCAGAAGGTCTTGATCAAATGATGTTGACGGCACAGGCATTTGAGGTTCGATGCGTGCGTGAGGCCGCCGTTGGCATAGGGAATCGTATGGTCAAGGTCGCCGCCCATCGCGGGCCGGTCGCAGCCGGGAAACCGACACGTCAGGTCCCGGCAGCGAACGAAAGCAGCCAATGCCCGCGAGGGCGTATAGCTGGGCTCGGGCGGCGCGTCGGTGGGATGAACCAGCGGCTGCACCGTGGCCGAATGAGCCAGTTGACCTATTAGTTCGGCAGGGATGAGCGCATCGGCACCGACCATCGAGCCCGGACTCGCGACGGTGCCGTCGAGGCTGGCCTGCTCGGCGACCACATGTATCACCACCGGTCGTGGCACGGAGTTCGCGCCCGCAGGGCAGTCCTCGCGCCCGCAGCGGCACTCCAACCGGTCCGCGCGGGCCGCTAAGGCGCCCATGGCGTCGGCGCGGCGTTGCTTGCGGGTGCGCGGGTCGTCCGGGCACACCGTGGCGGCCAACGCATCCAGCTGCGCATCCAGAGCGTGGGCGTCGGTGCTGATCAGCCGGCCGAACACCTCGGTGAGGCCATTGCCGCCGTCCCAAATCGAGAATTCACGATCCGCGTGCTGCTCGCGGCGGTGGCGCACCGCATCGCGATCGGCTCGGGCCACCACCTGATCGACCAGGGCGGCTAGCCGACCGCGGGTCATTGACGGCCAGCGACGCGCCCTGATGGCGAGTTGGGCGTCGACGGCGGCCAACACATCGGAATCGGTGATCAAGTCGGTGCGATACACGATTGTCTGAAACATCGGATAGCTGATTTCGCCGGCAAGAAGCAGTGCTCCGACCTGGGGCACTCTGAGCCGCAAGGCGCGCGAGTAGTAGAGGTAGCTCGTCGCCAGTGCTTGACTGATCCCCAACGCCGCGGCCACCTCGGCGCTCACCGCCTCTTGGGTATCGGTCGACCAGCTCTCGCGCTCGCCGACTTCGCGCAACCGCAAACCATCAAGCTCCCCGATAGCGTTCAACCGCTGTCCGGCTGCTTGGTTCTCCGCCCGCGATGCCGCGCACATGCGCTCGATCATCAATGCGGCGCTCCGCGTTCCGAACATACTTTCGATTATCGCATTCGGGTCCGACACCGATGCCGGTGCAGTAAGGCGAAACTCCTTCCGAGCGGCGCCATCGTGGCCGTGAGAGACTCGGCCGCATGCGACCGAAAAGCCCAAACGCGACCCTGGTGCTGGTCCGGCACGGCGAAAGTGAGTGGAACGCGCAGAATCTTTTCACCGGTTGGGTGGATGTCGACCTGACAGCCAAAGGCCGCGCCGAGGCCATCCGAAGCGGTGAGTTGCTGGTCGAACATGATCTGCTGCCGGACGTGGTGTACACCTCGCTGCTGCGCCGGGCCATTTCGACGGCCAACCTGGCCCTCGACAGCGCCGACCGGCATTGGATTCCGGTGCGACGCAGTTGGCGGCTCAACGAACGCCATTACGGCGCACTGCAAGGGCTGAACAAGGCTGAAATCAAGGAGCGGTACGGCGACGAACAGTTCATGGCCTGGCGGCGAAGCTATGACACCCCACCGCCGCCGATCGAGCGGGGTAGCCGGTTCAGTCAGGACACCGATCCTCGCTACGCCGACATCGATGGCGGGCCGCAGACCGAATGCCTGGCCGACGTCATCGCGCGGTTCCTGCCCTATTTCACCGACGTGGTGGCGCCGGATCTGCGCGCGGGCAAGATGGTGCTGATCGCTGCGCACGGGAATTCACTCCGCGCACTGGTGCAGCATCTGGACGGCATGTCCGCCGAGGATGTCGTCGGGCTGAACATCCCCACCGGGATTCCGCTGCGTTACGACTTGGACGGCAGCCTGCGCCCTCGCGTGCCGGGCGGCACTTACCTGGACCCGGAGGCCGCCGCCACCGGGGCGGCCACTGTCGCGAGCCAGGGCGCCAAGTAGCAGGTGACAGGTACGTGACCTCAAGCGGCCGAAATCGGGCCGTCGGCAAATTTTGGGTGAACGGCGGTCGAACACCTGCGACGCGGTATGTGACATGTCCGATTCCTGCGACGCGCTGCTGGGGCAAAGTTCAGGAACATTTGTAGGATTTTTATCGTGAGCGTGTTCTCGGCGCTGTTGCTCGCCGGGGTTCTGGCCGTACTGGCGCTCGGCGTGGGTATTGCCGCAGGGACCCGGCTGGCACCCCGGGTCGCCGAGCGCCAGCAGCGCGCGGCCGCGGAACTGGCCGGGATCACCGTCGCGCAGATGCTGGAACGCATTGTCGCTTTGACGCCGCTGGGTACCGCGGTGGTGGACAGCCATCGCGACGTGGTCTACCTCAACGACCGGGCGAAGGAGTTCGGCTTGGTCCGGGACCGCCAACTCGACGATCAGGCGTGGCGGGCGGCGCAGCAGGCGCTGGCCACCGGTGGCGACGCCGAGTTCGACCTGTCTCCGAAGAAGCGGGCGAGTGCGGGCGGATCGCAGCTGTCGGTGCATGGCCAAGCGCGGCTGCTGAGCCAGAAAGATCGTCGCTTCGCGGTCGTCTTCGTCTACGACCAGTCGGAATATGCCCGGATGGAGGCCAGCCGGCGCGACTTCGTCGCCAACGTCAGCCACGAACTGAAGACCCCGGTCGGCGCGATGTCCGTGCTCGCCGAGGCTCTGCTGGCGTCAGCTGACGATCCGGACACGGTGCGCCGGTTCGCTGAGAAGGTGCTCGTCGAGGCCAACCGGTTGGGGCATATGGTCGGTGAGCTGATCGAATTGTCTCGGCTGCAGGGTGCCGAACGGTTGCCGGACATGTCCGCTGTGGACGTGGACAGCATTGTGGCTGAGGCGATTTCACGTCACAAGGTGGCCGCCGACAACGCCGATATCGAAGTCCGCACCGACACGGCCTGTGGTTTCAAGGTGCTGGGTAACCAGAGCTTGTTGGTGACCGCGTTGGCGAATCTGGTATCCAACGCGATCGCGTATTCGCCGCGCGGATCGCTGGTGTCGGTCAGTTGCCGGCGGCGCGGCGAAAATGTCGAGGTGGCCGTCACCGACCGTGGGATCGGCATCGCCCGAAAGGATCAGGAGCGGGTCTTCGAAAGATTCTTCCGGGGCGACAAAGCGCGGTCACGCGCCACCGGGGGCAGCGGACTCGGGCTGGCCATCGTCAAGCACGTCGCGGCCAATCATAACGGCAGCATCGGCTTGTGGAGCCAGCCTGGAACCGGATCGACGTTCACCCTCGCCATCCCGGCCTATCAGGACCGCGGCGAGCCACCAAATTGTGAGCCGCGCTCCAAGAAGCCCCAACGAGAGGAAGAACTACGCAGATGACCCGCGCCGATGACGATGCAGAGCGCAGCGATGAGGAGGAATGGCGCCGATGACAAGTGTCTTGATCGTGGAGGATGAGGAGTCGCTGGCCGATCCCCTCGCTTTCTTGCTACGCAAGGAAGGCTTCGAGGCCACCGTGGTCGCCGACGGGCCTTCGGCGCTGGCCGAATTCGATCGGGCCGGTGCGGATATCGTGCTGCTCGACTTGATGTTGCCGGGCATGTCGGGCACCGACGTGTGTAAGCAGCTGCGCACCCGCTCCAGCGTTCCGGTGATCATGGTCACCGCCCGGGACAGCGAAATCGACAAGGTGGTCGGCTTGGAGCTGGGCGCAGACGACTATGTGACCAAGCCGTATTCTGCGCGCGAATTGATCGCCCGGATCCGCGCGGTGCTCCGGCGCGGCGGGGAGGAGGAGGTTGAGGTCACCGACGGTGTACTGGAGTCCGGACCGGTACGCATGGATGTCGAGCGCCACGTCGTGTCCGTGAACGGTGAACCGATCATGTTGCCACTCAAAGAATTCGATCTGCTCGAATATCTGATGCGCAACACCGGACGGGTGCTGACCCGGGGACAGTTGATCGATCGAGTATGGGGTGCCGATTACGTGGGCGACACCAAGACGCTCGACGTGCACGTCAAGCGGCTGCGTTCCAAGATCGAATCTGACCCGGCCAACCCGGTACACCTGGTGACCGTGCGCGGCTTGGGGTACAAGCTCGAGGGCTGACGCTGGACCCTGTCCGCCCGGATAGCGTCGTTATTCGGCGGCGCGCGTTGCCGGATGCACTGCGATGAGCCCCAACCCGCTGCGCCGCTTGCACATTGCGGCCAGTTCGGCGTAAGCCTTCTCGCCGAGCAGCTCGGTGAGTTCGGCAGCCAGGGTTTTCCATACTTGCTTGGTGCCGACGTGGGCCGCCGGGTCACCGGTGCAGTACCAGTGCAGATCGGCGCCGCCCGAGCCCCAGCCGCGACGGTCGTATTCGGTGACGGTGGTTTTGAGTATCTCAGTGCCGTCCGGGCGAGTAACCCATTCCTGGCTGCGCCGAATCGGCAGCTGCCAGCAGACATCGGGCTTCATCGTCAGCGGCGCGACCCCCAGCTTGAGCGCTTTGAGGTGCAGCGCGCAACCGGCGCCGCCGGCGAAGCCCGGCCGGTTCAGAAAGATGCACGCACCCTTGTATTTGCGGGTCCGCCACGCTGGTTCGTCGTCGTGTTCGTCGAGTTCGAGAAACCCCTTGTGGCCGAGGCCTTTGTCACGGAACTGCCAGTCCCCATCGGTCAGCTGAGACGCCGCCTCGTCGAGCCGGGCGCGATCGTCGTCGTCGGAGAGAAACGCTCCGTGCGAGCAGCATCCGTCGCTGGGCCGCCCGGCCACCGTGCCCTGACAAGCCGGCGTGCCGAACATGCAGGTCCACCGCGACAGCAACCAAGTGAGATCGGCGGCAATCAGATGTTCGGGATTGTCCGGGTCGTAGAACTCCACCCACTCGCGCGCGAAGTCGAGTCCGACTTCGCCCGGTTGCGCCGGCCGCGAACTTGCCACAATTTCTCACGGTAGTCGAAAACGACTGCGGCCCGCCGAACGGCGCGGTTTCGTGCCGGCTTACTCGTCGACGAATCGGACATTGTCACTCAACGGGTTGCGGGGGACACGTAGCGCGTTGGCGGCGAAGGTGGGGTCAGGGTATCCAATCGAGACACCACAGAGGATGCGCATGTCGTAGCTGATGTCCAGTTGATCGCGAAGGGTGTCGGGGTAACCGGCGAGAGCGACCTGTACGCAGCTGCCCAGTCCTCGGGCGGTCAGCGCGAGCAGAAAAGTCTGCAGGAACATCCCGACGGCCACGGCGTCGACGTAGCCCAGGTCGCAATGCATGCAACAGGGCGCCGAGTTCACGGCGATGATGCGCGAACAATTCCGGTAGCTGAGGCACCTGCGGGCTTGCGGTGTCTGCTTGTTAGAGCAGCGCTTCGGCGAGCCGGTCACAGGCGGAGCCGGAAACGAAGACGACCCGCCATGGCTGGACGTTGGAGTTCGACCGGGCGCGGATGGCCAATTCGAGTGCTTCGGTCACCAGGCGCCGGGGCACCGGTTTGTCCGGCAAGAACAGGCGGATCGATCGGCGGTTGGTGATCGCCTGCTCGAGGTCGCACATTGTTGGGTCGCTTCTTCAGTCGCGGATCGTGAGAACGGTTTTGCCGGAGCGACGCGGTCCACTGCGGCTTTGGAACGCCGCCCTGCCGTCGCGCAGCGGATAAGTGGCGGCGATCGCGACGTGAAGTCGGGAGGCGTCCACGAGGTCAGCGAGGCGGATCAGCTGGCCGCGGTCCGGGACGACGATGAAGAAAATGGCGTCCACCTGGAAGGCTTCGGCCCGGCCCGGAGGCGGCGGGGCCGACAGCGTGACCACTCGTCCGCCAGGACGCAGGACTTCAAAAGAGCGAATCAGCGGCTGGCCGCCCACGGTGTCGATGACCACGTCGTAGACAGCCCCGGCGTCCTCGAACCGGGTGGTGCGGGCGTCGACAACGTGGTCCGCGCCGAGGCTGGTGACGAAGTCGCCGGCGTCGCTGCGCACGGTGGCCGTCACCTCGGCGCCCAAGATCGCCGCGAGCTGAACCGCGAGTGCACCGACGCCACCCGCGCCGCCGTGGATCAGGACGCGTTCGCCCACTTGCACGGCGGCGTGGTCGACGAGGGCCTGCCACGCGGTGAGACCGGCCAGCGGCAGTGCCGCTGACATGATGTGCGACGCCGTCTTTGGGCGTGCGGCCAGATCGACCGCTGGCATGGTGACGTACTCGGCGGCAGCGCCGTCACGGTCGAAACGAATCAACCCGTAGACCTCGTCGCCTACCGAGAAGTCGCTGACGTCGTCGGCGATGCCCGCGACGACGCCGGATACCTCATGCGACGGAACGATCGGGGTGCGGTCAAAGCCGTCGCGCAGCCAGGTTTCGTCCCAGCTGAGTTCGTCGAAGGTGATGGCGGCGGCGTGCACGGCGATCAGCACCTCGCCGGCGCCCGGCGCCGGGATTGGTGCCCGCTCGACCACCAGGACTTCCGGCCCGCCGCGGCGGTGCGCCCGCAGCGCGGTCATGTCGGCCATCAGAGTCCCTTCGGAACGAGACTTCGGCAGATTACTTCGCTGGCGTCGCGCCAGCCTAGTTTCGCCGCAAGGTCAACCTAACGTCACCGTTCGGTGCTGCCTGATGGCCCGCTTCCTCCTCCCGCCGCTCGCGGCGGGCATCGTCACCGGGCTAGGCCTGATGGCCCGCTTCCTCCTCCCGCCGCTCGCGGCGGGCATCGTCACCGGGCTAGGCCTGATGGCCCGCTTCCTCCTCCCGCCGCTCGCGGCGGGCATCGTCACCGGGCTAGGTTGTGTCTCGTGCGGTTAGGCGTGCTCGACGTGGGCAGCAACACGGTCAACCTGCTGGTGGTCGACGCCCGCCGCGGCGGACACCCGACGCCTATGAGTTCGACCAAGGCCACCTTGCGGCTTGCCGAGACCATCGACAACTCCGGCAAGATCACCCGCCGCGGCGCCGACAAGCTGATCTCGACGATCGACGAGTTCGCCAAGATATCCGCCAGCTCGGGCTGCGCGGAGCTGATGGCGTTCGCTACCTCTGCGGTCCGTGATGCCAAGAACTCCGACGACGTGCTGGCGCGGGTGCGCGCCGAGACCGGTGTCGACCTGCAGGTGCTGCGTGGTGTCGACGAGTCGCGGCTGACCTTTCTGGCCGTGCGCCGCTGGTACGGCTGGAGCGCGGGACGAATCATCAACCTCGACATCGGCGGCGGGTCACTGGAGATATCCAGCGGCGTCGACGAGGAGCCAGAGGTCGCGCTGTCACTGCCGCTGGGCGCCGGACGACTCACTCGCGAGTGGCTGCCCGATGATCCACCCAGCCGGCGCCGAGTGGCGATGCTGCGGGACTGGCTCGACACCGAAATGGCTGACGCCAGCGCCGCTGTGCTCAAAGCTGGCAGTCCCGACCTCGGAGTGGCGACCTCGAAGACGTTCCGTTCGCTCGCGCGGCTGACCGGGGCCGCGCCGTCGGCGGCCGGGCCACGCGTCAAGAGAACGCTTACGTACAACGGCCTCAGACAACTCATATCTTTCATCTCTAGGATGACGACCGCTGACCGTGCGGAATTGGAAGGAGTAAGTGCCGAGCGAGCGCCACAAATTGTGGCCGGAGCTCTGGTGGCGGAGGCAAGCATGCGTGCGCTGTCGATAGAAACCGTAGACATTTGCCCTTGGGCGCTGCGCGAAGGTCTGATTCTACGGAAACTCGACAGTGAAGCCGACGGAACCGCCCTCGTGGAGACGTCCGTGCGGGATGCTGAAGGCCAGATAGTTGATCGGACTGCGGTGGACCGATCGAAGGGCGACAAACGATGACTGGACCACGAACCAACGTCGAGGACGCGGAATCTCGGCCGATCTCGGTGGCCGAACTGTTGGCTAGAAACGGCACCATCGGAGCCCCGCCGGTCACCGGACGTCGTCGCCGCCGGCGAGGCAACAGTGACGCCGTGACGGTCGCCGAGCTCACCGGCGAAATCCCCGTCATCACCGACGACTCCCTGCCACCGCAAACCGAGGATCCCAGCCCCACGGCGCCCGTACGGCGTCCCAATGGAGCCACCAGCACCGCCGAACCGGTCGTCGCGCCGGCACCCGCCGAGCCCGAAGACGACGCCGCCCCGTATTGGTCGGAACCCGAGCCGCGCTGGCCGCAGTCCGCCCCGCAGCTGCGGCGCGAGCAAGGCCCGGAGCGCAGCGAGTACCCGCGGCCGCTGCGCCGAGCCGAGCGATCCGAGCCGGTACCCGAAGCCCGGTCCGGCGCTGAGGGAATGAGCCCCGACCCGCTCGTCGACTATGCCGACATTCCGGTCGACGTCATGGACACCGACGTGCGCGACGCCGAGCACGTGACAGAGGATTCTGCCTACGTGCGCTCCTATTTGGGCGGCGCGGAGCAGCACGACGACACGGTCGCCGACCACGATCTGCTCGACGAGGACTACCGCGACATCGAAGAAGACCTCGACGGACATCGCCACGACGCCGACGAGTCGGCCACCTGGTCGAGCAAGACCGAGATGCTGCGCTACGGCGGTATGGTTGTGGTCCAGTCGATCCTGGCGGTCGGCTTCGGTGCCGGTCTGTTCATCGCGTTCGACCAACTGTGGCAATGGAACAACATCGTGGCACTGGTGCTTGCGGTGTTGGTCATCCTCGGTCTGGTGGCCGCGGTTCAGGTGGTGCGCAAGACCGTAGACACGGCCAGCACGCTGATCGCGGTCGCGGTGGGGGCGCTGATCGCGTTCGGCCCGTTGGCGCTTCTGCAGTCGGGCTAGGAGCCCGCCGGAAAACACGTGCGCCCAGCAATCAAGGTCGGTCTTTCGACGGCCTCGGTCTACCCGTTGAGGACCGAGGCCGCTTTCGAGTATGCGGCCAAGCTGGGCTACGACGGTGTCGAGTTGATGGTGTGGGGCGAATCGGTCAGCCAGGATATCGACGCCGTGGAGAAAATGTCAGCCCGTTATTCGGTGCCGGTGTTGTCGGTGCACGCGCCGTGCCTGCTGATCTCGCAACGGGTGTGGGGCTCCAACCCGATTTCCAAGCTCGAGCGCAGCGTACGGGCGGCCGAACAACTGGGCGCCCAGACCGTCGTCGTGCATCCACCGTTTCGCTGGCAGCGTCGCTACGCCGAGGGCTTCGCCGATCAAGTCGCCGAGCTGGAAGCGTCCAGCGACGTGCAGGTGGCCGTGGAGAACATGTTTCCGTTCCGGGCTGACCGGCTGTTCCGGGCCGGCCAGTCGATCGAACGGATGCGCAGGCGCGGCGGCGGGCCCGGCCCCGCGATTTCGGCGTTCGCACCGTCTCACGACCCGCTCGACGGTGGGCACGCTCATTACACGCTGGACCTCTCGCATACCGCTACGGCCGGCACCGACGCGCTCGAGATGGCGCATCGCATGGGTTCGCGCCTGACGCACCTGCACTTGTGTGACGGCAGCGGTATGCCGGTCGACGAACATCTGGCGCCCGGCCGGGGCACTCAGCCGACCGTTGAGGTATGCCAGCTGCTAGCCGGTGGCAGCTTCGCCGGCCACGTCGTGCTGGAGGTAGCTACCTCGACTGCGCGTTCGATGCCTGAGCGCGAAACCCTGCTGGCCGAGTCGCTGCAGTTCGCCCGAACTCACCTGCTGCGCTGACCTGAGGAAGTTTCATGGACGCACTGTTCAGCACCGCGATGGCGCTGCGGGAGGTCGAAAGCTCGGGTGGGTCGCACTGCACTTTCGAAGGCGAACTCAACAAGCACTGGACTATCGGCCCCAAGGTGCACGGCGGCGCGATGCTGGCCTTGTGCGCCAAGGCCGCCCGCACGGCGCACGGCGGCCCTGTTCAACCGGTTGCGGTGTCGGCCAACTTCCTGTGGGCGCCGGATCCCGGGGCGATGCAGTTGACGACGTCGATCCGCAAGCGCGGCCGCCGAATCAGCGTGGTCGACGTCGAACTCGGCCAGGGTGACCGTACTGCGGTGCACGCGGTTGTGACCCTCGGCGAACCGGAGCATCGGGTGGCACCGCTGCTGTCGGCGAACCCGGTGGTGAACCTGATGGCCGTCGAGCCGCCAGCTGACCTGGCGCCGATCGGTCCGGGCCACCCGATGGCCGGGCTGGTACATCTTTCCGAAGGCTGCGATGTGCGGCCGCTAGTGTCGACACTGCAGCCCACCGACGGGCGGCCGCCCATGATCCAGATGTGGGTGCGCCCCCGTGGCGTTGCGCCAGACGTGCTGTTCGCCCTCATGTGCGGCGACGTGTCGGCTCCGGTCAGCTTCGCCGTCGATCGCACCGGTTGGGCGCCGACCGTTCAACTCACCGCTTACCTGCGCGGCCTGCCGGCTGACGGCTGGCTGCGGGTGCTCTGTACCTGCATGCAGATCGGGCAGGACTGGTTCGACGAGGACCACGTCGTCGTGGACAGCGAGGGCCGCATCGTGGTGCAAACCCGTCAGCTGGCTATGGTGCCCGTCTGATACGAAGCGACGGTCTGCCATGCTTTCACTCGTGGCCAGAATCGCGATCATCGGCGGCGGCGCGATGGGCGAAGCCATCTTGTCGGGACTGCTCCGCGCCGGCCGCCAGGTCAGGGACATCGTGCTCGTCGAACGGATGCCGGGACGTGCCCGGTACCTTGCCGAGACCTATTCGGTGTTGGTGTCCTCGTTGACCGATGCGGTGGAGAACGCGACCTTCGTGATCGTCGCGGTCAAGCCTTCCGACATCGAGTCGGTGATCGGCGAAATCGCCCGGATCGCCGCCGAAGCCGACAGCGGTAGCGCGGAACAGGTGATCGTCTCGATAGCGGCGGGGGTCACCAACGGTTACCTGGAATCCAAACTGCCCGCCGGGACACCGGTCATCCGGGTGATGCCCAATGCGCCGTCGCTGGTCGGGGCCGGGATCAGCGCGCTGGCCAGCGGCCGTTTTGCCACACCGGAGCAGGTCAAGGAAGTCTGTGCATTGTTCGACAGCGTCGGCGCCGTGCTGACCGTCCCCGAGGCGCAGATAGACGCGGTGACCGCGGTGTCGGGTTCGGGTCCGGCGTACTTCTTCTTCCTGATCGAGGCGCTGGTGGACGCGGCCGTTGCGGTGGGCCTGAGCCGGCCGGTGGCCACCGAGCTGGTGGCGCAGACGATGGCCGGGTCGGCAGCGATGCTGATCGAGCGGATGGAGCAGGATCGGGAAGTCAAAGACGGGGCGACCTATTTGCGGGTGGACACCACCGCCGCGCAGTTGCGGGCCGCTGTCACCTCACCGGGCGGTACGACGGCCGCTGCGCTGCGAGAACTGGAACGCGGCGGTCTACGGGCTGCCGTCGATGAGGCCGTCCGGGCCGCAAAAACCCGCGCTGAGCAGCTGAGAATAACAATCGAGTAGTTCAGCAATTTCTGATTATTTTCTCTCACCCGTCGCAGTAACCCCACTAGTCCCGCTATTCTCCTTCCTGTATGCACGCGTGGGTGCCAGCGGAGGGGAAGCCGCTGGGACTGCGCGCGCCTGACTGATTGGGTTGCGATGACGTCTATCAATGGGCCATCGGCGCGGGATTCAGCTGGCGGTAAATCGGCGCGGGATACCGGTTCGCCGGATGGGCAACCAGCCAGAACTCAATTCCTCACCGTCGCCGAAGTGGCGGCGCTGATGCGGGTCAGCAAGATGACCGTCTATCGGCTCGTCCACAATGGCGAGTTGCCCGCAGTCCGGGTCGGACGCTCATTTCGCGTGCACGCCAAGGCCGTGCACGACATGCTCGAAACCTCGTACTTCGACGCCGGCTAGCGGCGTACTTCGCCGGCCTCGGCCATTGAAACGGTGCTGGCGGCTTTCCAACTGCGGACAACCGCGCCATGCGCGCAGGGTCAGCGCCGTGCGCGCAGCCTCGTTGCTGAGCAGCCGCCACGACGCCGTTTTCTGTTCGGCATGGTCAGCCGGGTAGAGTGACCGGGTCATTCATCCGCCGGTCACGGCGAACTTAGGACGTAGATAGCAGGGTTATGGGCTCAGTAATCAAGAAGCGGCGCAAACGCATGTCGAAGAAAAAGCACCGCAAGCTGTTGCGTCGCACTCGGGTGCAGCGCAGGAAACTCGGTAAGTAACGATCGGCGGCGACCCGCTTCGCCCGGCTTGCAGCCACGCTTGCGATCGCCGTTAGGCTATGAGGGTGAGCTCGTCGGGCGGTCCCAGTGGTGGCGGTATGGGCCGCGACACCGGCAACAGAATCAGCGAGGCAGTGCAGCCTCCGAATGTTGTGCTGGTCACCGGCGCATGCCGGTTTCTAGGTGGCTACCTCACTGCTCGGCTGGCCCAGAACCCGACGGTTCAGCGGGTCATCGCAGTCGACGCGATCGCTCCCAGCAAGGACATGCTGCGTCGGATGGGCCGCGCCGAATTCGTTCGCGCGGATATTCGTAATCCGTTCATCGGCAAGGTGATTCGCAACGGTGAGGTCGACACCGTGGTGCATGCCGCGGCGGCGTCCTTTGCCCCGCGGTCCGGCGGTGGGGCGGCGCTGAAGGAGCTCAACGTGATGGGCGCGATGCAGCTTTTCGCCGCCTGCCAGAAGGCGCCATCGGTGCGCCGCGTGGTGCTGAAGTCGACGTCGGAGGTCTACGGCTCAAGCCCGCATGATCCGGTGATGTTCACCGAAGACAGCAGCAGCCGTCGCCCGTTTCACGAAGGCTTCCCCAAAGACAGCCTCGATATCGAGGGATACGCCCGTGGGCTCGGCCGGCGCCGGACCGATGTCACGGTCACGATTCTGCGGCTTGCCAATATGATCGGCCCGGCGATGGACACCACCCTGTCGCGGTACCTGGCCGGCCCACTGGTGCCCACCGTGGTGGGCCGCGACGCGCGCTTGCAGTTGTTGCACGAGCAAGACGCGCTGGGAGCGCTGGAGCGCGCCGCAATGGCCGGAAAGTCGGGCACCTTCAACGTCGGCGCCAGTGGCATCATCATGCTGTCGCAGGCGATTCGGCGGGCGGGCCGTATCCCGTTGCCGATACCGGGTTTTACGCTGTGGGCGCTCGACTCGGTGAGACGGGCTAATCACTACAGTGAGCTCAACCGCGAGCAGCTCGATTACTTGAGCTACGGCCGGGTGATGGACACGACGCGGATGCTGCACGAACTCGGATTCCAACCGAAGTGGACCACGGCCGAAGCCTTTGATGATTACCTTCGCGGACGAAGTCTGACTCCCATTATCGACCCACAGTGGGTACGCTCCTTAGAGGACGGCGCGGTGGCCGTAGCTCAGCGTTTGGGCAGCCGAACGCCGGCGCTCAGGCTAGGGGGGAGGTGAATACCATGGCGGGCGAATCAAAGGCGAAAGTTATTCCGCTGCACGCGAATTCGAGTCGTGCATCGGCGCAGCGACGTGCCGTGAAACGGACGGCAGCGGCTAGTCGTCATCCATCGGTATTGCCCGAGACCGATCCGCGCGCCTCAAAAGGGCAGCTTGCCGATGTGGTGCGTGAGATCGACGAGCGCCGACGCGCCGCCGGCGCGCCCTCGGATAGCTCGGTGCCGGCCAACGAACTCGCTCAACGGGTCGGTGCCGTCGCGCAGTTCGTGCGACAGCGGCTCACCGGTGATTACCGCGTCGACGAATTCGGGTTCGACCCGCACTTCAACGATGCGATCGTGCGGCCGCTGCTGCGGTTCTTTTTCCGGTCGTGGTTCCGGGTAGAGGTCAGCGGCATCGAGAATCTGCCGGACCAGGGGGCGGCGCTGGTCGTGGCGAACCACGCCGGTGTGTTGCCGTTCGATGGGCTGATGGCCTCGGTGGCGGTGCATGATGAGCACCCGGCCCACCGCGATTTAAGGCTGCTGGCGGCCGACATGGTGTTCGACCTGCCGGTGTTCGGGGAAGCGGCCCGCAAGGCCGGTCACACCATGGCATGCACCACCGACGCGCACCGGCTGCTGGCCGCCGGCGAGTTGACCGCGGTGTTCCCCGAAGGCTACAAGGGTCTGGGCAAGCACTTCAGGGACCGCTATAAGTTGCAGCGGTTCGGCCGTGGCGGATTCGTATCCGCGGCACTGCGCACCAAGGCGCCGATTGTGCCGTGCTCGATCGTCGGCTCGGAGGAGATCTACCCGATGCTGGCCGACGTCAAGCTCTTGGCGCGGCTGCTCGGGGTGCCGTATTTCCCCATCACCCCGCTGTTCCCGCTGGCCGGCCCGGCCGGTCTGGTGCCGTTGCCGTCGAAGTGGCACATCGCATTCGGCGAGCCGATCTCGACCGCTGACTACGACCACGCCGACGCGGACGACCCCATGGTCACGTTCGAGCTGACCGACCAGGTGCGGGAGACGATTCAGCAGACGCTGTACCGGTTGCTGGCCGGGCGGCGCAACATGTTCTTCGGGTAAGTCTCTGGTCGAAAGTCGACTTGTCGGGCGAGCGGATTATTTGGCGAGAGTGAACTGGCAGACGTCGGTGTAGCCGTCGCGGAACAAGTCGGCGCACCCGGTCAGATACTTCATGTAGCGCTCGTAGACTTGTTCGGACTGGATGGCGATCGCCTCATCCTTCTTGTCACGCAGCGCGGCCGCCCACATGTCGAGCGTGCGTGCGTAATGCAAACGCAGCGGCTGGATGCGGGCAACCTTGAACCCGGCCTGGGCGGCGTGCTCCTCGACATCGGACACCGCCGGCAACCGGCCGCCCGGGAAGATCTCTCGCATGATGAATTGGATGAAGCGCAATAGCGACATCGTCGTCTTCAAGCCGCGCGCTTCGACGTCTGCCGCGCTGACCGCCACGATCGTGTGCAACAGCATCACGCCGTCGGCGGGCAGCGCCTCGTAGGCCATCTTGAAGAAGTCGGCCCAACGGTCGCGGCCGAAATGCTCGAACGCGCCGATGGACACGATCCGGTCCACCGGCTCGTGGAACTGCTCCCAGCCCTGCAGCCGCACCTCCGCCGAGCGTGCACCGGCCATCTGTTCGAAGGACCGCTGGACGTGCGCGGCCTGGTTTTGGCTCAACGTCAAGCCGATCGCGTTGACGTCGTACTTCTCGATCGCGCGCCGCAACGTCGCGCCCCAGCCGCAGCCGACGTCCAGCAACGTCATCCCGGGCTGTAGGCCAAGTTTGCCCAGCGCCAAATCGACTTTGGCCAGCTGCGCCTCTGCCAGTGTCATGTCGTCGCGTTCGAAGTACGCGCAGCTGTAGGTCTGGGATGGATCGAGGAACAGCCGGTAAAAGTCGTCGGACAGATCATAGTGCGACTGGACGTCTTCGAAGTGCGGTCGCAGATCTGTGCTTTCCGGCCCGGCAGCCCCCTGTGTCATAGCGGCCGACCCTAGGCCTTGCTTACGATCGACGCAATCGCGGCCGCGGTCACCGAGGCGTCGACCTCCTGGTTAGCCGACTCTCCGATCATGGTGACGACGCTGGTGACCACCGGTTTGCCGTCCGCGTCGGTGACCTCGCTGCGAATCTCAGAGATCACCGTGCCGTGCGACTCGATGACCGAATCCAGATAGGCGTCGAAGAACAGCTTGTCGTGGGCCAGGATCGGCCGGTGAAACTTGATCTTCTGGTCGCGGTGGAAGACCCGCGCGATGTTGATCGGAATGTCGAATTTGGTGAACAGTTCCAGCTGCAGCTGGCGTCCGGCGATGGCAAGGAATGTCAGCGGTGCTACCACTGTGGGATAGCCGGCCTCGGCTGCGGCCGCCTCGCTGAAGTGTGACGGATGGTCGTCTTTCACCGCGCGCGCGAACTCGCGGATCTTTTCCCGGCCGACAGCGAAGTAGTCGTGGTGCCGGTAGTGCTTACCGATGATGTCTCGGACTTCGACGGGGACTGACATGGGAGGTGACGCTCTCCGCTCACGTTGGGACTCAGCGGAGCAGCTTATCAGCGCCCGTGTCGCCGAGATGCCAGCGCCGCGAGGGCACCACCGGCGGCGCCCAGGGCCAGCGCCGACGGCACTCCGATCCGAGCGGCCCGGCGCGCGGTGCGGAAGTCCCGGACCTCCCACCTCCGTTTGCGGGCCAGGGCGCGCAGTTGCGCGTCCGGGTTGACGGCGACCGCCGTGCCGACCAGCGACAGCAACGGCACATCGTTGAAGCTGTCGGAATAGGCGGTGCAGCGCTTGAGGTTGAGGCCCTCCCGGATCGCCAGCGAGCGCACCGCATGGGCTTTGCCGGCGCCGTGCAAGATCTCGCCGACCAGTCGGCCGGTGAACACTCCGTCGACCGATTCGGCGACGGTCCCCAACGCCCCGGTCAGTCCTAGCCGGCGAGCGATCGTCACCGCCAGCTCATAGGGCGTCGCAGTCACCAACCACACCTGCTGGCCGGCGTCGAGATGCATCTGAGCCAGATCGCGGGTTCCCGACCAGACTTTGTCGGCAATGATGTCGTCGAAGATTTCTTCACCCAACGCGGTCAGTTCGGCCGTGGACCGGCCCTCGATGAACGCCAGCGCTTTGCGGCGGCCGGCCGCGACGTCGCCGCTGTTTTCCCGGCCGACCAGTTGAAATTTGGCCTGGGCGTAGACAAAGCCGAGGACGTCGCGATAGGTGAAGTACTTGCGGGCGGCCAGCCCGCGGCCGAAGTGCAGCAGTGACGAGCCCTGCACCAGGGTGTTGTCGACGTCGAAGAATGCGGCCGCGGTCAGGTCGACCGGCGGCGGGCCCTCCGCGCCGCCCACTCTCGCGTCGGCTGCCAGGCCGTCGAGCGCACGCTCGGCGCTGGCATCGGCAGACAGCTCCTTGAGGTCGTCCGGGCCGTCGGAAGCGGTCACGGTCCAACAGTATCCGCCGAAACAGCGCGGCCTAGGGCCCGTGCCTTGCATGAGAAGCGATACTGACTTTCGTGCCGCGGTTACCACCAGCCCGTTACCTGCTGCGGGCAAAGGATTTCGTCGACGCCCGCTATGGCGATCCCATCACGGTTGACGATCTGGCCGCCGCGGCCGGTTTGTCGCGAGCACACTTCAGCCGGATGTTTCGGCGTACGTTTGGCGAATCGCCGGCTGCTTACTTGCGGTCCCGCCGGCTGGAGCGCGCGGCGGCGCTCCTGCGGTACACGGATCGGTCTGTCGTCGACATCTGCATGATGGTCGGGCTGCAGAGCGTCGGAACGTTCACGACTAGCTTTGCCCGCGTATATGGGAGGCCGCCGGCCGCTTATCGCGCGAGCATGCCGCCCGCGAGCGTGCACGCCCGGATCCCCAGCTGCATCCTGCAGCGGGACACCCGCTTGCCCGGAACGAAGACAGCACAGCAGAAGAAGACAACTGACCGCGACCGACCGTAGCGTCGGCCGCATGTTGACAATCTCCAGCGCCCAATTGTGGGTTCACGATCAGCAAGTCGCGTTGCAGTACTGGACCGAGAAGGTCGGCATGGAAGTGCGCCAAGACGTCACGGTGCCCGAACTCGGCAATTTCCGGTGGCTGACCGTCGGTCCGCCGGGCCAAGACAGCGTCTCTATCGTCCTGATGGCCGTACCTGGCCCGCCGGTCATGGACGAGACTACGCGTCAGCAAGTGTCGGACCTTGTCGCGAAGGGCTTCGCGGGCACTGTGTTTCTCACCACCGAAAATTGCCAGGCCACCTATGAACAGCTGAAAGCTCGCGGCGTCGAGTTCACCGAACCGCCACAGGACAGGCCGTACGGCATCGACTGCGGGTTTCGGGATCCCTCCGGCAACAGCGTGCGGCTTACCCAGCTTGCCGAGGCGTTTGGCAGCTGACGCAGTCCACAGCGCCTTCACCGCCCCGGGAGCCCCAGCTGGCTAGGCGCCGGGCCGGCTTGGTCACCGAAGGAACGGCCGCAGCAATTCGCGCCATTCGCGGTCAATGCAGCGCAGGAGTATTCACGTCTTCCGTGCGAAACACCACCTCGCCCGAGGCCGAATGTTTGCCTGACGGTAGTAGTGAACATCATTCCCGATTTAACTCTTACCGTCAGCTTGCGCCTAACCCCGCTCAATTCGGCGCCAAGCGGTTTGAAGGAAAGACGCCATCCATAACTCAAGTCGAGACAAAGCATGTCTTCTCCGGAATTCATTTCGATCGAAATGAGCGTGTAGTAGTTGTCATAGGGTTTTCCAAACCAGCCGGTCGGCAACACAATCCTGATCACGGTGAGATCCTGGTAGACGTCGAAGAAAGCCTGGATAAGTCCTGCCAGGGTGTTCACGTTCATTATCGAAGGCGGTTCTCGTAGTCAATTCCTGACACACTGAAACTTATGAGCCGCGCACAGGTGCAGTTATTGACCCGCGCCGGGTGCATGATCTGCGCGCGCGTGTATGCCCAACTGGCGGAGCTCGCCGCCGAGCTCGGCTTCGACCTGTCGGCGCTCGACGTCGACGCCGCAGCCGCGGCCGGTAATCCTAGGCTGCGGGCGGAGTTCGGGGACCGATTGCCGGTGATCCTGCTGGACGGGCGTGAACACAGCTACTGGGAAGTCGACGAGGCCCGGTTGCGTGCTGATCTGACTGCCCGTTGAGAGCTCGACCGAATTTGGTAGCCAACCTGAGAAACGTCTACCGTGGAAGCCAGTTCGGTCACTGGTGAAAGCAAGGGAGCAGGCCAGGTGATGCAGCCGTGAGCGTGCTGCTCTTCGGGGTTTCGCATCGCAGTGCTCCGGTATCCATTCTCGAACAGCTGAGCACCGATCAATCCGATCAAGACAAGATCGTCCACCGCATTGTCCAGTCCCCGCTGATCACCGAGGCGATGGTGCTCTCGACCTGCAACCGGGTCGAGGTCTACGCAGTGGTGGAAGCCTTCCACGCCGGGCTCTCGGTCATCGGTCAGGTGTTGTCCGAGCACTCCGGCATGTCAATGGCCGACCTGACCCGCTACGCCTACGTGCGCTACAGCGAAGCCGCCGTCGAGCACCTGTTCGCGGTGGCCAGCGGGCTGGATTCGGCGGTGATCGGCGAACACCAGGTGTTGGGACAGGTGCGTCGGGCCTACGCCACCGCCGAGGCCAACCGGACGGTGGGCCGGGTGCTGCACGAGCTGGCGCAGCGGGCACTGGCCGTCGGCAAGCGGGTGCACTCCGAAACCGCGCTCGACGCCGCCGGCGCGTCGGTGGTGTCGGTGGCGCTCGGGATGGCCGACACCAGACTGGACGGGCTGGCGGGTAGGACAGCGGCGGTGATCGGTGCCGGAGCTATGGGCGCCCTGTCGGCGGCCCACCTGGCCCGCGCTGGTGTTCGGCAGGTGCATATCGTCAACCGGTCGCTGCCCCGCGGACAGCGGTTGGCCCGCAGACTGCGCGAATCAGGCGTTGCCGCCCACGCGGTCGGCCTCGACGGGCTGTCCGCCGCGCTGGCCGGCGCCGACGTCGTGGTGAGCTGCACCGGGGCGGTTCGTCCGGTGGTGTCGCTGGCCGACGTGCACCACGCCCTGGCCGCCGCGCGCCGCGACGAAGCGGCCCAGCCGCTGGTGATCTGCGACCTGGGTATGCCGCGCGACGTCGACCCATCGGTGGCCGGGCTGCCCGGCGTGTGGGTTGTCGACATGGACCGGGTGCAGCGAGAACCGTCGGCTCGCGCCGCGGCCGCTGATGCCGAGGCGGCCCGTCAAATCGTGGCAACCGAAGTGGCGACCTATCTGGCCGGTCAGCGGATGGCTGAGGTGACCCCGACGGTCACCGCGCTGCGCCAGCGCGCCGCCGACGTCGTCGAGGGGGAGTTGCTGCGGCTGGACAGCAGGCTGCCCGGGCTCGACGTCGCGCAGCGCGACGAGGTGGCTCGCACGATCCGGCGGGTCGTGGACAAACTGCTGCACGCGCCGACCGTGCGGATCAAGCAGCTGGCCAGCGCGCCCGGCGGGGACAGCTACGCCGAAGCGCTGCGCGAATTGTTCGAACTGAATCAGACCGCGGTCGACGCCGTGGCCACGGCGGGTGAACTGCCCGTCGTCACCAGCGGTACCGACGGCGTGTCCGGCAACGCGCCGCCCTTCGAGTAGCTGTCGGGCACGTGATCCGGATAGGCACCCGGGGCAGCCGGTTGGCCACCACCCAAGCAGGTGGCGTGCGGGACGCTTTGATCGCTAACGGCCATCGCGCCGAGCTGGTCACCATCACCACCGAAGGCGACCGCTCGTCGGAGCCCATCGCGACGATCGGCGTCGGCGTCTTCACCACCGCATTGCGGGAAGCCATCGACGACGGCCACGTCGAGATTGCGGTGCATTCCCACAAGGACTTGCCCACCGCTGAGGATCCGCGGTTCACCATCGCCGCGATACCACGGCGCGAAGATCCGCGCGATGCGGTGGTTGCCCGCGACGGGCTGGTGCTGGCCGAACTGCCGATCGGCTCCGTGGTCGGCACGTCGTCGCCCCGACGGGCCGCACAGCTTAGAGCACTGGGTCTCGGTTTGGAAATCCGCCCCCTAAGAGGCAACCTAGATACCAGGTTGAACAGGGTAAGCAGCGGTGATCTCGACGCGATCGTGGTGGCCCGAGCCGGTCTGGCTCGGCTGGGCCGCCTCGACGATGTCACTGAGACGCTGGAACCGGTGCAGATGCTGCCAGCGCCGGCGCAAGGCGCTCTGGCGGTCGAGTGCCGGGCCAGCGACACCACGCTGGCGGCGCTGTTGGCGGAGCTTGACGATGCCGACAGCCGCGCGGCGGTCACCGCCGAGCGAGCCCTGCTCGCCGAACTGGAGGCGGGTTGCTCCGCGCCGGTGGGGGCGATCGCAGAGGTGGTCGATTCCATCGACGAGGACGGCCGCGTCTTCGAGGAGCTGTCGCTGCGTGGCTGCGTAGCGGCGCTGGATGGATCCGACGTGATCCGTGCGTCCGGCACCGACACTCCCGGTCGGGCCCGAGAGCTGGGGCTTTCGGTCGCCGCGGAGTTGTTCGAGCTGGGCGCTCGGCAGCTCATGTCGGGCGCGCGGTGAGCCCGCCGCGCGAGGGAGTGAGTGGGAGTACTAGATGACGACGCGAGGGCGCAAGCCAAGGCCGGGCCACATCACCTTTGTGGGTTCCGGTCCGGGAGACCCCGCTCTGTTGACGACCAGGGCCGCAACGGTCCTGGCGAACGCCGCCCTGGTGTTCATCGATGCGTGTGTACCCGAACAGGTGCGCGCACTGATCGGCACCGACCTGCCGCCCGTCTCCGGTCCGGCACGGGCCGACGCGCCACGCGAGGGCGACGCCGACGGGGCCGTGGGCAACGAGATCGCGCCGCCGGTGGTGTCGGTCGGTCCCGATGTCCGGCCCGCGTCGGGAGATCCGGCCGAAGTGGCGAAAGTCCTGATCGCCGAAGCCCGTGCTGGCGCCGACGTGGTACGGCTGGTGGCCGGTGACCCGCTGTCGGTGGAGTCGGTGATCGGTGAGGTGAACGCCGTCGCGCGCAGCCACCTGCACTTCGAGATCGTGCCCGGTCTGGCGCCGGCCACCACCGTACCGACCTATGCGGGTCTGCCGCTGGGTTCCGCGCACACCGTCGCCGACGTGCGCGGCGACGTGGAAAACACCGACTGGGCGGCGCTGGCCGCCGCGCCCGGCCCGCTGATTCTGCAGGTCACCGCCGCCGACTTGCCCGACGCGGCAACCACCCTCATCGAGTACGGTCTGGCCGAGACGACGCCATGTGTCGTCACCGCCGCCGGCACCACGTGCTCGCAGCGCTCCGCGGAATCGACCCTGCAGGCGATGACCGATCCCACTGCGCTCGGCGGCGTCGAGTCGACGGGTTTGTGGACCGGCCCGCTGGTGGTGACGATCGGTAAGACGGTCGCGCATCGCGCCAAGCTGAACTGGTGGGAAAGCCGCGCCCTGTACGGCTGGACCGTGCTGGTGCCGCGTACCAAGGATCAGGCCGGGGAGATGAGTGAGCGGCTCGCGTCCCACGGTGCGCTGCCGATCGAGGTGCCGACCATCGCCGTGGAGCCGCCGCGCAGCCCCGCGCAGATGGAACGTGCGGTCAAAGGTCTGGTCGACGGCCGCTACCAGTGGGTGGTGTTCACCTCGACCAACGCGGTGCGCGCGGTGTGGGAGAAGTTCGGCGAATTCGGTCTGGACGCCCGGGCTTTCTCCGGGGTGAAGATCGCCTGCGTTGGCGAGGCGACCGCCGACCGGGTCCGCGCGTTCGGGATCAGCCCTGAGCTGGTGCCGTCGGGGGAGCAGTCGTCGGCGGGCCTGCTCGACGAATTCCCGCCCTACGACAGCATTTTCGATCCGGTGAACCGGGTATTGCTGCCGCGCGCCGACATCGCCACCGAGACGCTGGCCGAGGGGCTGCGCGAACGCGGGTGGGAGATTGAGGACGTCACCGCCTATCGGACGGTGCGCGCTGCGCCACCGCCGGCGGCCACCCGCGAGATGATCAAGACCGGCGGCTTCGACGCGGTGTGCTTCACCTCCAGCTCGACGGTGCGCAACCTGGTCGGCATTGCCGGCAAGCCGCACGCCCGGACCATCGTGGCCTGCATCGGTCCCAAGACCGCCGAGACGGCCGCCGAGTTCGGTTTGCGGGTCGACGTGCAGCCGGAGACCGCCGCGGTCGGTCCGCTGATCGATGCGCTGGCCGAGCACGCTGCCCGACTGCGGGCCGAGGGTGCGTTGCCGCCGCCGCGGAAGAAGAGCCGCAGGCGCTAGTGAGGGCCAGGCCCAGACACACGAGCGTGCGTGTTTGTACACCGACACGCCGTGGGTGCTGGCAATCTGCGCACGCTGGCGGCTGTCACCGATGAGTTATCCCAGGCAGCGTCCACGCCGACTCCGCTCCAGCCCGGCGATGCGCCGCCTGGTGGCGCAAACCTCGCTCGAGCCGCGCCATCTGGTGCTGCCGATGTTCGTCGCCGACGGCATCGACGAGCCGCGGGCAATCAACTCCATGCCTGGCGTGGTGCAACACACCCGCGACTCGTTGCGCAGCGCGGCTGCCGACGCTGTCGCGGCCGGGGTCGGCGGGCTGATGCTGTTCGGCGTGCCCTGCGACGAGGACAAGGACGCATCGGGGACGGCCGGTTGTGACCCGGACGGCATCCTCAACCTGGCGCTGCGGGATCTGACCAAGGACCTCGGTGACGCCACCGTGCTGATGGCCGACACCTGCCTCGACGAATTCACCGACCACGGCCATTGCGGCGTGCTGGACGCCCGCGGCCGGGTGGACAACGACGCCACCCTGGCTCGCTACGTGGAACTGGCTGTTGTGCAAGCGGATTCGGGCGCACATGTAGTGGGACCGAGCGGCATGATGGACGGTCAGGTCGCCGCCATTCGCGACGGACTGGATGCCGCCGGGCACAGCGACGTGGTGATCCTGGCGTATGCCGCCAAGTTCGCGTCGGCGTTTTACGGACCGTTTCGGGAAGCGGTGAGCTCCAGCCTGTCCGGGGACCGCCGTACCTACCAGCAGGAGCCCGGCAACGCCCGCGAAGCGCTGCGCGAAGTTCGACTCGACCTCGACGAGGGCGCCGACATCGTGATGGTCAAGCCCGCTCTTGGCTATCTCGACGTGGTGGCCGCCGCCGCCGACATCTCGCCGGTGCCGGTGGCCGCCTACCAGGTCTCTGGCGAGTACGCGATGATCTGCGCCGCCGCCGACCACGGCTGGATCAACCGCCGCGCGGCGGTGCTGGAGTCGTTGACCGGCATCCGCCGTGCCGGCGCTGACATCGTGTTGACTTATTGGGCCGCCGAGGCAGCGCCCTGGCTGTAGACGATCGGCGGATATTGCTGAATGGTCGGTGTGCTGTCGGCCGTTAGACTGCCGAGTGACCAGTGTTGTTAGCTGCCGTCAGCGATGGGGTAGTTGTGGCCGATCCGCAAAAGAACTTTGAGATCGCATTTTGAGCAGGTATTCGACGCCGCGGCGGTCGGCCGCCGCGAGCATGAGCAGTTAGCCGGCACCTACGCTTCGACGCAATCGCAAGGGTGGGACGCCCGGGCCGGCTGGGTGGGTCCGTCCGGTATCGCGTTGTCGGGGCTGCTGGATCGATGGCAGTCTGACGCCGCCGGCCACCATCGGATGCGCAACGACCACCACGACGGCCTGTGCGGCACTGCTCGGGAATTCGTCGACGGGGAGCTGAACGACGCGCGAAAGCTAGATTTCGTCGATGGTCCTGACCCTCGCTGACGTCGATCGTTGGGACGACGCTTCGATTGACCAGGTGTTCGCTGCTGCCACTTCGCGTGCCGAGGTTGCGCGAACCACCGCGGATACCGTCGGTGATGTGCTGACCGGCTGCCCCGTGACCACGGTTACCTGCAATTCATCATCGGCACGCCAGCGGCGGCTCCATCGCGGCCTTTCATGATGATCAAAGGGCGCACCGGTTGCCATTTCACCGCGCCCGGTCGGGGACCGTGGGACACCCCGGCGACGCCGACGCCGACCCGGTGAACAAGGTGTCAGCACGCTAGGCTGACCGGACCCGGTGCGACTGCGCCGGCAGCACAGGGGATGGGTGTCTAGTGACCGCGCGGACGGGTACCAAGCGGGCTCCGTTGTTCTTCGAGCCGGGCGCCAGCTGGTACTGGCTGCTGGCCGGCCCGCTGTCGGCCGGAACCATGTTGATGATCGAAAAGAACAGTGGCAACGGCTGGCAAGTTGCGGTTCCGGCGCTTTTCCTGTTGCTGGTGACCGCGTTCGTCGGTTTGCAAGTGAAGGCGGCGCGGATCCACACCTCGGTCGAGTTGGACGAGCAGATACTGCGGCAAGGCACCGAGACCATCAAGGTCTCCGAAATAGTCCAGATCTTTCCCGAAGCAAAGCACACACCGAATTCGGATAAGCCACTTCAGCCGTGGCAGTCGGCACGCGCGCTCGGCGAGCTGGTCACGGTTCCGCGCGGGCGAGTCGGCATCGGGCTGAAACTCGCCGGGGGCCGCACCGCGCAAGCCTGGGCGCGCCGTCATCGCCAGCTACGCGCGGTGCTGACCCCGTTGATCGAGGAGCGAGTCGGGCCGGCCGAACCGGAAAACCCTGTCGACGACCTCGAGTCACCCTGGTGATTTCGCGCGTTCGCGCCGTCCTGGAGCTGCTGTTCGCCGGCGCGGCCATCGTGGGTTGTGCAGTGAGCTGGTCACACGCCCACAGCACCGTTCCCGTCGCACCCGTCGCCGACGGCGAGCCGACCACCTGGTCGGTCGTCTACCATCCCCTGCTGGTGCTGCTGACGCTGGTGTTGGCGACGCTCGCCGGGGTGCTGGTAGTCGTCGGCGCGGCCAGGGTGCGTCGCGGGCTCGCCCTGCGGTGAGTCAGCCGCGCGCCAGCGCCCGGTCGGCCAACGCACCCAAGACCGGTGCCAGCGTCTGGGCGTATTCGATCGTCACGTGGTTGTCGTCCCGGTAAATCAGCTCGTTGCCGACGATCACCGGGCAGCGCTCAACGGTACAAAACAGCGCCGTCAGGTCTGCGTACTGACCACCGCCGGCCGCGGTCGCCGCTTGCTCGGCGGCGATGCCGGCGTGATTGACTGCCAGCGAGCGCGGTGGTGAACACGCGCCGGCATCCTCCAGGTGAGCCGACAGGCAGGTCGGAACGGTCGAGTGGGGATCCGGGATCGGGCCGAGCACCAGAACTTTCGCGCCAGTGCTGCGCAGCTGCGTCACCGTGCGGGTCAGGGAGTCGATCCACGCCGGGTCATACGCGGTGAAGCCGAAATCCGCGCCGTAGCGCCGGGACATGCTGAGCACAATCAGTCGGGGATGCTCGGCCCGCAGGCGGGACATGACCTGGTCGCGCCACTGCACGCACTCGGTGTACTCCCGTCCGAGATACGGACTGGTGATCGGCAAATCTTGCAATGGACAGGTGATCTTGCCCAACGTCTCCAGCCGCCAGTGTTGTTGCTCGGCGACCCGGGTCAACGGCGGACTCCACATCGCCGCGTGGGAATCACCGACCAGCGCCACGGTGGTCGGCGAGCCGGTGTCCCCGCTGCCGCACTCGGGCTGCCCGGTCTCGAGCCAGGACCGTACGCAGCCGTTGAGGAACACCTTGGGCTTGTCAGCCGGCGCCTCGGCCAGCGGCGGATCGAGGTTGGACGGGACGGCCGTCATGGCAGCAGATGCCGCGACGGCAGCCTGGACCTGCGCGAACCCGCTCGCAACGGCGGCTTCATCCGGGTCGACGGTGTGACTTGCCGGTGGCGGCGCCGCGTTGATGGTCGGGGCCGCCGCGGCAACCCCGCGGCCGACCGGGACCGGCACCACCAGCAGCAGCACCAGACCTGCACCGGCCGCGACGGCCGTGGCGACCGCGCCGACCGCGAGGCTGCGGCCCGCCGACCGGCGCAGCGGCGCCGCGAACCGACCTGGATTCTCTACCGAATGCACGGTGATCACCGCCAGCCCCGCGGAGACGATGACCGCTGCCAACCTGCCCGCCAAGCCGGTGGAGTGGCCCAACAGCGGCGGCAGAAGCAGCAGCACCGGCCAGTGCCATAGGTACCACGAGTACGACACCCGGCCGATCGCGCGCATACCCGGAAGCGACAGCACCCGGCCGGCGCCGGTGTCGCTGCTGGTGCAGCCGGCACCGATCAGCAGCGCCGTGCCCAGCACCGGCAGCAACGCCGCGGTGCCCGGGTAGGCCGTTCGCTCATCAAGCTGGTTGCAGCTCAACAGGATCAGCGCCAGACCGCCCCAGCCGGCGACCGCGGTCGAACGCCTCGGCAGCCGGCGCCATCGGCCGGCCGACAGGGCTACCAGACCACCGGCGGCCAACTCCCACGCGCGGGTGGGCAGCGAGAAGAACGCCCACGGCGGATTGGTGTGGGTCCAGGCCATCGACAGGGCAAACGACACCGTGGCGACCACCGCGAGCACCACCAGGTACGGGTTGACCTTCGGCGTGGCACGCGTCGCGATGCCGCGCCGCCGGACCAGCCACGCTGTGCCGATGATCAGCGCCGGCCACAGCAGGTAGAACTGCTCTTCGACCCCCAGCGACCAGTAATGCTGAAACGGTGACGGTGCGGAGTCCGCCGCCAGGTAATCGGTGCCGTGGACGGCGAAGCGGTAGTTTCCGACATACAGTGCGCTGGCGATGCCGTCGCCGAGCACGCTTCGGGCCTGCAGCGGCGGCAGCAGCACAACCGAGCCGATGGCGGTGGCGACACCGACCGTCGCTGAGGCCGGTAGCAGCCGACGGGCCCGGGCGCCGTAGAACTGTCTCAGCCCGACGGTGCCGGCCGTCCTGATCTCCCGCTCGATCAGACCGGTGATCAGAAAACCGGAGATAACGAAAAAGACGTCGACGCCGATGTACCCACCGGCCACGCCGGGCACGCCGGCGTGAAAAAGGACGACGGCCAGCACCGCCACCGCCCGTAAGCCCTCGATGTCTAGGCGGAATCCCGACGTGGGCCGGCCTCGTTGCGGCCGGGTCTGCGGTTCGGCGGTGTCGACCTGGTGCAATGATCCTCCGGCAGCCCGGCCAGATGCTTAATCCGGCCCTAAGAAGCCAGCCAACTCAGCTCCTCGGGTAGTTGCTGGCGCCAATACGTTACGTCATGCCCGCCGGCGGAGAAGCTACCGAACGGCGGTGTCTTCAATTGAGCCACGAATTGTTTTGCGGCCGGATAGAAGCGGTCGCTGGTGCCGCAGTCCACTCGGATCGGTATCGACGACAACGCGGGCAGGCCCCACACCGAGTTGCGGGTCCAGTCCTGATAATTGTCGAACGCGCCGGGATCGCTGGCGGCGTAAGTGGTCCACAACGCCGGGCTCACCGCGCAGATCCCGGCGGTGCGTGCCGCGCCCAGGCGCGCGCCCAGCAACAAGGCGCCATACCCGCCCATCGACCACCCGAGTAAGCCCACCCGCGAGGTGTCGAAACCCTTCGACGTCAGCATCGGCAGCAGCTCGCCCAGCACCATCGCCCCGGTGTCTTCACCGGAAACGCGCCGGTGCCAATAACTATGGTCGCCCCCGTCGACGCCGACCACCGCGAATGGGGTCCGGCCCGACGTGACCAGCTTGGCCAGGGCGTCCTCCACGCCGAGGTCGATCACCGTGTTGGCGTTGCCACTCCTGCCGTGCAGCGCGATTACCGGTCGCAATCCTGTGGTCTGGCCCGGCGGCAGCGCGATCACCCAGTTGGTCGTCATGCCGCCACGGGCCGCGGAGACGAATGAGCCGGACAGCCGGGTCGGGGAGGCGGTGCCCGCCGCCGGCTCGAACGGTGCGGGCGACGGAATCGCGCGGGTGGGATCCAGCCATGCGCTCAGCGCCCAGGTGCTGGCGGCCCCGGCAACGGCGCCGGCACCGAGGCGCAGCGCGGCCCGACGTGTCAGCGCAGCCATGGGCGGATCATGCCGCGATCGTCGCTAGTGACCGCCGAAGCCGCGCCGCGTGGCGAAGCACCGTTATGCGACGGTGATCGGCAAAGCTTGTTATCTGCGAGCTCAACGTGGGTCAGCGCGTGGCTCGCGCCAGCAGGTAGTGCCGTTCGGCCAGACTGCGGGTGCGTTGAGCCGCCCGAAGGTAGTGCTCGCGGGCGGCGTCTGAGTCGCCGAGCTCATCGAGCAAATGGGCCCGCACCGCATCGACGCGGTGATGTTCGCTGAGTGCCGGATCCGCTGCGGCGTCGTTGAGTTCGTCCAGTGCGACGGCTGGGCCATGCACCATCGCGACGGCGACGGCCCGGTTCAGCGCGACCATCGGCCCAGGTGTGAGGGCGGCGAGAACGTCATACAACGCAAGGATCTGCGGCCAGTCGGTCGCGTCGGCTTCGGCGGCCTCGTCGTGCACCGCGGCGATCGCCGCCTGCAGTTGGTAGGGCCCGGGGTTCGCGGCCGGCAGCGTGGCCTCGACGATCGCGACGCCCTCGGCGATGGCGGTCCGGTTCCACTGGCGGCGGTCCTGCTCGGCCAGCGGGATCAGCGATCCGTCGGGGCCGGTACGGGCGGCGCGTCGGGCGTCGGTCAGCAGCATGAGCGCGAGCAACCCGGCGACCTCGCCGTCCTCAGGCAGGCTTCGGCGCAGCTGCCGGGTCAGCCTGATCGCTTCGGAGGTCAGCTCCACGCGGTTGAGGGTCTCGCCCGACGTTGCGGTGTAGCCCTCGTTGAAGATGAGGTACAGCACATGCAGCACCGCGGGCAGCGCCTCGTCGCGTTCGCCCGGGGTTGGCATCCGAAACTGGGCACCCGCGTCGCGGATACGAGCCTTCGCCCGGGTGATGCGCTGCCCAACGGTCGACTCCGGAAGCAGCAGACCCCGCGCGATTTCGGACGTGGTCAGGCCGCCGAGCGCGCGCAGCGTCAGCGCAACCTGCGATGGCACGGCCAGCTCGGGATGACAGCACAAGAACAGCAACGCCAACGTGTCGTCGACCTGCGATACCGCGCCCGGAGGCGGCTCGGGCTCAAGCGCATATGCTTGTTCGCGACGTCGGCGTGCGGTTTGTTGACGCCAAACCTCGACCAGCCGCCGCGACGACGTGGTGATCAGCCAGCCGGTCGGGTTAGCCGGTATGCCGTCGACCGGCCAGCTGACTGCGGCGGCCAGCAGCGCCTCTTGGACGGCGTCCTCGCAGTCGTCGAAGTTGCCATTACGGCGCACCAGCACACCAAGCACGGGTGGCACGAGTTCGCGAAGGAGACCGGCGACGGCCGGCTCGACGCCGCTCACATGTCCCATGGGCTCAAATCCAGCACCGGGCGGACCTCCACAAGACCCCAGACGGCATCGGGCACCCGCGCGGCGATCGCCAAGGCCCGATCCTCGCCTTCGCAGTCGACGAGTAGAAAGCCGGCCAGGTGCTCCTTGGCTTCGGCGAACGGCCCGTCGCTGATCATCGTCTGGTCGCCGGCGACCCTGACGCGTTTGGCAAGGGTGGGGTCGGCGAGACCTTCGGTAGCCACCAGCTCACCGGAATCCGCGAGCTCGGCGCCCAGCGCGACGTGGTCACGCCCGAACCGTTCACGCTGCTCCTTGGGCAGTGCCTGCCAGCGCTCGAGGAACTGTGGATTGCTCTGAATCAAGATCATGTATTTCACGACCGCCTCCACGTCATGGACAAAGTATTGCGCTCCTGTGTCGAAACCCACTGGCCGGTTTCGACACCCCACTGAAGGCTCCGCACGTGGAGCCCCAAAGAAAGGATTGACCGATGAACATCAGCCACGGCAGCACCGACGTCCACGCTGTCCTCGACGACTTCGTGGCCGCGCACGCCGGACACGATGCCGACAGCCTGTTCGCGCTGTACTCCGACGACATGGTGGCGTATTCGCTTGCGCCGCCGCTGCAACAAGGGCCCGATACTCCCTACGGCACCGTCGACGGCATCCGAGCCTGGTTCGCCGGGTTCGACGGGCCCGTACAGCTCACCCACCACGAACCGGTCGTAAGCCAAGACGGCGACCTCGCGTTCGCCCATACCCTCACCAATATGACGGTGACACCCGCCGGTCAGCCCGAATCGATCTCGACCTGGTACCGCTCGACTTTCGGCCTGCGTCGCGTCGACGGGTGTTGGTACATCACACATCGACACGACTCGGCGCCGTTCTACATGGACGGCTCGTATCGCGCGGCCACCGATCTTGAGCCCTGATCTGGGCATGCCGCCTCACCTGTGATACAAAGTGCGAATTGTGTAACATTGTGCCAATGACGGAGCTCTCCGCGACCCGGTACAACGCCGGCGCCCTCCCGCTGGGACCGCAGTCGCTGGTGTGGCGTTACTTCGGCGACAACCGGATGTACTTGATCGGGCCGCGACCGGTGGTGCTGCAGAACATGCTCGCCGAGCTCGGCCAGGGTGTGCTGGACCACTCGGTGTTCTTCGCCGATACCACTGCGCGAGTGAAACGCTCGCTGCCGCCGATCTTCATGACGGTGTACGGCTCTGACGACGCCCATCCCGGCCGGCAGGTGCGCGACTTCCACCACCAGATCAAAGGCGATATGCCCGCCGACACCGGCAGAGCGCGCTACCACGCGCTGGATCCGGAGACCTACTACTGGGCGCACGCCACCTTCGTCGAGCAGGTGCTCTACTTCGCCGACACGTTCGTCAAGCGGCTCACCGAAGAGGAGAAACAGCAGATCTATCTGGAGTCGAAGACCTGGTATCGGCGCTACGGCGTCAGCGAGCGGGCGATGCCGGCCGAGTACCCCGAATTCCGGCGGTACTGGAACCACATGCTGAACGAGGTCATCATCGCCCACCCGACGGCAAAATACGGCGTCGGTTACGTGACAAAGGGCTTCCCTTGCCCCAAGGGCGTGCCGCCGCTGCTATGGCGAGTGGTGTCGGTGGTCTTCAACCCGGTCGCGGCCTTCCTGACCACCGGGGGTCTGCCGCCGCAGGCACGCGCCCTGCTAGAGCTGCCGTGGAGTGAGCGGCAGGAACGTCGCTACCAGCGGACCGCGACGGTGTGGCGCTCGCGACCAGTCAATTGGCTGTGGGATCACTCGCCGATGTGGTTGCGCTACAACGCTTTTGCCCGGATCGGGTATGGCCGCTCCAGATAGCGAGGCTGATTCCGCCACTCAAGCGATTCTCGACGCCGCCATAGTCGAGTTCGAGCGGCATGGTTTTCGTCGCGTCGCGCTCGACGACGTGGCCCGGCGCGCCCGGGTCAGCCGCACCACGATCTACCGCCGGTTCGCCGGCCGCGACGAACTGGTGGCCGCGGTCATCGACCGGGAAAACGCGGCACTGTTCGCCGACATCGCGAATGAGCTGAACGCGGCGGGGCCGCAATCAAATTACTACGTGTCGGCGTTCACGCTGTCGATCCTCCGGTTCCGTCAGCACCGGGTGCTGACCCGGATGATCGCCGACGAACCGGGGCTGGCGCTGGAACTGTGCCGTCAGCATTACGGCGCTGCGGTCCAGCGGATGGCGGCCGCACTGCGGGTGATTTTCCCCGCGGGCTTCGCCGAGCGTGTCGGCGCGCAGGCCGTCGACGAGCTGGCAGACGCCATCCTGCGCTACGCGGCGATGGCGTTGCTCCTGCCGAGTCGCACACCGTTGGTCACCGCCGACGACATCCGGGCATTCGCCACCGAGCACTTCCTGCCCAGCCTGCCCGCGGCGCTGCGCGCAGTGCCGGTGTGATCGGGCGCCCAGCGGCGGGAGGTGTTAACGTCCCGTCATGCCGCGGGCGCAGGAGGCCGGTGTGAGCGCCACCTCTAAGCTCCCGCAGGGGCTTTCACAGCGGCAGCTCAACATGATCGCGATCGGCGGGGTCATCGGCGCCGGGTTGTTCGTCGGTTCGGGTGTCGTCATCGTCAAGGCGGGTCCCGCTGCGTTCATCACCTACGGGTTGTGCGGCGCGCTGATCATTCTGGTGATGCGGATGCTTGGCGAGATGGCGAGCGCCAACCCGTCGACGGGGTCGTTCGCCGACTACGCCCGAGAAGCTCTGGGCGGTTGGGCCGGGTTCTCGGTGGGGTGGCTGTACTGGTACTTCTGGGTGATCGTTGTCGGCTTCGAGGCTGTCGCGGGCGGGAAAGTCATCACCTACTGGTTTCACGCGCCGTTGTGGCTGCTGGCTCTGATCTTGATGTTGGCGATGACGGCGACCAACTTGTTCTCCGTCGCGTCCTACGGCGAGTTCGAATTCTGGTTCGCCGGAATCAAAGTCGCGACGATCGTCGTCTTCCTGGGCATGGGAACGCTGTACGTCGCCGGGCTGTGGCCACATCATCACCGGGCCTTGAGCAACTTGAGCTCACATGGCGGGTTCTTCCCCAACGGGGTGGATGCAATGTTCGCTGCCGTCGTGGTCGTCATCTTCTCCATGGTCGGCGCCGAGGTCGCCACGATCGCCGCCGCTGAAACCGCCGACCCCGAGCGCGCCATCCGCCGTGCGACGAACACCGTGGTGACCCGCATCGCGATCTTCTTCGTGGGCTCGGTGTTTCTACTGGTCGTGATCGTGCCGTGGAATTCACTGCAGCCCGGCGCCTCGCCATACGTCGCCGCGCTGCGTGATATGGGATTTCCCGGTGCCGCGAACTTCATGAACGCGGTCGTGCTCACCGCAGTGCTGTCCTGCCTGAACTCCGGGCTCTACACTGCGTCTCGCATGCTGTTCGCGCTGGCGGCCCGGCGCGAGGCCCCGGCCCGGCTGGTCACCGTCAGCCGGCGCGGTGTGCCCTACATCGCGATCCTGTGCTCCTCGATGGTCGGTTTCCTGTGCGTGGTCATGGCGTGGCTGGCGCCGGGCACGGTGTTTCTCTTTTTGATCAACTCCTCGGGCGCCGTGGTGCTGTTCGTTTACCTGCTGACCGCACTGTCGCAGATCGTGCTGCGCCGACGGACCCCTGCGGGCCGACTTCCGGTGCGGATGTGGTTGTTCCCGGTGGTGTCCATCCTCACCCTCACCGCGATCGGCGCCGTGCTGGTGCAGATGGCGTTCGACAAGGACGCGCGCGCCCAGCTCTGGCTCAGCCTGGCTGCCTGGGCCGCGGTGCTCGCGCTGTACTTCGCCATGCAGCGGTGGCGCGGACGCGGGGAGTCACAACTGTCCACAGGAGCGGCACGAAGCCTCAGCTCTTAGTGAGCAGCACCGCCTGCTCGAACGGCAGCCGCGCGACGATGGGTCGCCAACCGGCGCTGACATGCCCGGCAGCCTCGGCCTTGGTGACCGTTCGCGACCCGGTGACCTCGAATTTTTTGCCCCTGCTGCGGATCTGTCCGCCGCCGGCTGCGTTGAGGTTCTTCAGCCAATCGCGGTCGGGGCCGTAGGTCAACAGGATCGCCACCGCGGGCTTGCCGTCGACTCCGGCGGGAAAGACGTTCAGCGGAGTGCGGTACGGCTTGCCGGATCGCCGCCCGACGTGCTCGAGGATCCCGAACGGCGGAAGCCAACCGGCCCACAGCCGCTGGATCGGATTGGTGACGCGCCGGTTGAACCGGGCAAGCCGTTGCGGTAGCTGCATGCCGCCATCAAACTCTTATCCCATGGCCTACCTCAAGCCGCCGTAATTCACCCGCAAAATCTTCAACCGGATAGCGATGACGACCGGCATCAGCAATACCGAAACGCTGACGGTGACCACCCGCGGCACCAAACAACCGCAGCACATTCCCGTCGTCACGGTCGACGTCGCCGGCAGCAAGTATCTGGTGTCGACCCGCGGAGAGTCGCAGTGGGTCAAGAACGTGCGCGCCAGCCCCGAGGTCACCGTGACCGACAAGTCCGGCGCCACCGAGTATTTGGCGCGCGAGATACCGGCACCGCAGCGACCGCCCATCTTGACCGCCTACCGCGACAAGGCGGGCAAAGTGGTCGAGGGCTACTTCCGCAAACTGCCCGACCCCGCGGATCATCCGGTGTTCGAGCTCAGCGCGGCGACGACGTAACCGTCCGCCGAGATCGACGCCAGCGCCAGGGTTGCGAGGGTGGATTCATACGGTCAGTGCAACGTCCTGTGATTTTGGAGGTTGTTATGCCGAGAGGACATCCGCTGCCGCGGGCCGTGAAGCGCGAGATTTTCGACCTTGTTTGCTGGGGCATGTCGATGAAGCAGGCCGAGCGAGCAGTGGGGGTGGCGCCGGGTACGGGATGGGCCCGGTGGCGCGATGCTGGAGCGATGAAGCTGGTTCATGGCAAAGGTGGCGGTTTAGCTGATTTGGGAAACGTGTCGCTGCCCGGAGGGCATGGCCATCGGCTGAGCCTCGATGAGCGGGTGATGATCATGCGCGGGCTAGACGCGGGCCTGAGCTTTGCTGAGATTGCCGGTCAGCTCGGTCGCGACCGGACCGTCATCTGGCGTGAGGTGCGCCGCAACCGCAATGCCGACGGGGATTATCACGCGTTGATGGCCCATGCTCGGGCGGCTCAACGAGCCCGCCGGCCCAAGGGATTCAAGCTGGTCGACAATCCGTTGTGTGCGGCCATCGAGGCCTGGATGGACCAGGGATGGAGCCCCAAACTCATCGCTGAGGTGTTGGCGCGCGATTGCGGCGATGACAGGCTTTACCGGGTGAGCCACGAAACCATCTATCAGTGCTTGTATGTGCAGCCTCGTGGCAGTCTGCGTGCTGATTTGCATAAATGCCTGTCCACCAGACGGGCGGTACGTAAACATCGCGGCGCCAACACTCGCCGTGGGGTGTTTAGCAGTGGCGAGGAATTCAGGATCGCCGAGCGTCCGCCTGAAGCCGATGACCGGGCGGTGCCTGGGCATTGGGAAGGTGACTTGATCGTCGGGCCCCACAACAGCGCGATCGGCACCTTGGTCGAGCGTGCCACCCGCTTTACGATGCTGCTGCATCTAACCGGCGATCGCACTGCTGAGACGGTCGCGGCGGCGATGATCGAGGCCATGCGAGAGCTTCCTGACCATCTGCGGCGGTCCATTACCTGGGACCGCGGCAGTGAGATGGCCAGCTGGCGCCGGATTCAGTTACAGCTGCAGATGCCGGTGTATTTCTGCGATCCGCACTCCCCGTGGCAGCGCGGCAGCAACGAGAACACCAACCGGCTGCTGCGGTTTTGGTTCGAAAAGGGCAGTGACTTAAGCGCTTACACCAAGACAGATCTCAAACGCATCCAAGACACCCTCAACCGCCGCCCGCGGCCCACCCTTGGCCTGGACACACCAGGTCAGCGTCTGGCAGCCCTACTTGACCAAGCCGCCGCCTAGCACTGGGGCATATGACACCAATGGAGGCGGCTTCAGCGCCACTGACCTGCTCGGGTTGAGCGCCGCGCCAGGCTATGGGGCCGCCCCTCCGGCCTCAAGGGTCGCTGTCGCGATCGCTGCGCGACGGACCCCTGGCCCGCCCCTTGACCCCGAAGCCTCTACGGCCCCTGACCGCGCACCGGCATGGGCAGGCGCACGGCCCCCTGCCCGCCCGACCGCACGGCGCTCAACGACCCACACCAAACCCACGAGTTCAACCGAAAACCCACGTTGTTGCACTAACCACTTGACTCACCCGAGCAGATCCCGGCACTGTCGTCGATTTCGGCGCAAGCGACCAACTACACCCTGTAGTCGAGCCGGTGGGAGCAGCTGGGACACTGGTAGGCGTGCATGTTGCTCACCACGCCGGGACTATGACTGAGGTTTCGGCGAAGCTGTTCGGCGAAGCCTGCGCCGTGATTCCCGGCGGAGTGAACTCGCCGGTGCGGGCCTTCCAAGCCGTCGGCGGCACACCGCGCTTCATCATCGAAGCCCACGGCTGCTGGCTCACCGATGCCGACGGCAACCGCTACGTCGACCTGGTGTGCTCCTGGGGGCCGATGATCCTGGGCCATGCGCACCCGGCAGTGGTCGACGCCGTCGTGCGGGCCGCGAGTACCGGGCTGTCCTTCGGGGCGCCGACGCCGGCGGAGTCTGAGCTGGCCGCCGAGATCATCGGACGAGTCCCACCAGTCGAGCGAATTCGGCTGGTCAACTCCGGCACCGAGGCCACGATGAGCGCGGTCCGGCTGGCCCGCGGGTACACCGGGCGCGCCAAGATCATCAAGTTCTCCGGCTGCTACCACGGCCACGTGGACGCGTTGCTGGCCGACGCTGGATCCGGGGTGGCGACACTGGGTCTGCCGTCGACGCCCGGCGTCACCGGTGCCACCGCCGCCGACACGATCGTGCTGCCCTACAACGACATTGGCGCCGTGCAGGAGACCTTCGGCCGCTTCGGCGAGCAGATCGCCGCGGTAATCACCGAGGCCAGCCCGGGCAACATGGGCGTCGTCCCGCCACGACCCGGCTACAACGCCGCGCTGCGGGAGATCGCCGCCCAGAACGGGGCGCTGCTGATCGTCGACGAGGTGATGACGGGTTTCCGGGTCAGCCGAAGCGGTTGGTATGGAATCGATCCGGTGCCGGCGGACTTGTTCACCTTCGGCAAGGTGATGAGCGGCGGGCTTCCCGCCGCGGCGTTCGGCGGGCGCGCGGAAGTGATGCAGCGGCTGGCGCCGCTGGGGCCGGTGTATCAGGCCGGCACCCTGTCGGGCAATCCGGTCGCGACCGCCGCCGGGCTGGCGACGCTGCGCGCCGCCGACGACACGGTATATGCCGCACTGGACGCCAATGCCGACCGGCTGGCGGCGCTGCTGTCCGAAGCGTTGACCAATGCCGGTGTAGCACATCAGATTCCGCGTGCCGGCAACATGTTCAGCGTGTTCTTCGGTGACCAGCCGATAACTGATTTCGCCTCGGCGCGAGCCAGCCAGACGTGGCGGTATCCGGCTTTCTTCCACGCGTTACTGGGCGCCGGGGTGTACCCCCCATGCAGCGCCTTCGAGGCGTGGTTCGTCTCGGCCGCTCTCGACGACACCGCATTCGAGCGAATCGCCGACGCCCTGCCGGCCGCCGCCGGCGCCGCGGCCAAGGAGCGTAAGCCCTGATGGCCGAACACACTCGGGTCCATCTGGTGCGCCACGGTGAGGTGTACAACCCCGCCGGCGTGCTCTACGGGCGACTGCCCGGATTCCACCTGTCCGAGCGCGGCCAGCAGCAAGCGGCGGCAGTCGCTCATGCATTGGCGGATCGCGACATCATCGCGGTGATCGCCTCTCCGCTGCAGCGCGCGCAGGAAACCGCCGCGCCCATCGCCGCCCGGCACGCCCTGGCGATCGACACCGACCCGGACTTGATCGAGTCGACCAACATCTTCCAGGGCAAGCGCTTGGGGCCCGGCGACGGCGCCTGGCGCGATCCGCGGGTGTGGTGGCACCTGCGCAACCCGTTCACCCCCTCGTGGGGCGAGCCCTACCGCCAGATCGCGGATCGGATGTTGACCGCGGTGGATAAGGCGCGGGCCCGCGCGGCCGGTCACGAGGCGGTCTGCGTCAGTCACCAGCTGCCGGTGTGGACGCTGCGGTTGGCCGTGACGGGTCACCGGCTCTGGCATGACCCACGCCGACGGGAATGCGCGGTCGCGTCGGTAACGTCGCTGACCTATGACGGCGATCGCCTGGTCGACGTGGCGTATTCCGAACCCGCGGGCTGTTGACCATGCGCCGGCTGGCCATCCTGGGGGCGGTCGTGACCGGGCTGGTCACCGGGTGCGCCGGCGGTCACGACGCCGTCGCGCAAAACGGCACGTTCCAATTCGTCGCCCCCGGCGGAAAGACCGACATCTTCTACGACCCGCCCGAGCACCGCGGCCGCCCGGGCCCGGTGACCGGGCCCGAGCTGATGGACCCGTCGCGCACGCTGTCGCTGGACGATTTCACCGCCCAGGTCGTCGTCATCAACGTGTGGGGCCAGTGGTGCGGGCCGTGCCGAACCGAGGTCGGCGAGCTGCAGCAGCTCTACAACGGCGCTCGCCCCGACGGGGTGGCGATGCTGGGCCTCGATGTCCGCGACCAACGACAGGCCGCGCAGGATTTCGTCACCGACCGCCACGTGACGTACCCGTCGATCTACGACCCGGCGATGCGCACCATGATCGCGTTCGGCGGTAAGTACCCGACCACCGTGATTCCGTCGACGCTGGTGCTGGATCGCCAGCATCGCGTCGCCGCGGTCTTTCTGCGCGAAGTGCTCGCCGAGGACCTGCTACCGGTGGTGCGGCGGATCACCGCCGAACCCCACGACCGCCCGGCCACGCCGGGACCGCAATGACCGGGTTCACCGAGACCGTCGCCGCCGGGCCGCTGCTGCTGGCGCTGACGGTGTGCCTACTGGCCGGCCTGGTCTCGTTCGCGTCACCGTGCGTGGTGCCGCTGGTGCCCGGTTACTTGTCCTATCTCGCGGCGGTGGTCGGGGTCGACGAACAGCCGCCGCCCGGGGCGCTGAAAGCACCACCGGCGGCGCGGTGGCGGGTCGCCGGCTCCGCGGCGCTGTTCGTGGCGGGCTTCACCGCGGTGTTTCTACTCGGCACCGTCGCCGTGCTGGGCATGACCAGCACCCTGATCACCAACCAACTGTTGTTGCAGCGGATCGGGGGAGTGATCACCGTCGTCATGGGTCTGGTGTTCGTCGGGTTCATCCCCGCCCTGCAGCGGCAGGCCCGGTTCGCACCGCAGCAGCTGTCGACGATCGCGGGGGCGCCGGTGCTCGGCGCGGTGTTCGCGCTGGGCTGGACTCCGTGTTTGGGCCCCACCCTGGCCGGAGTGATCAGCGTCGCGTCCGCCACTCAGGGCGCGAACGTGGTCCGCGGCCTGGTGTTGGTGACCGCCTACTGCCTGGGGTTGGGTGTGCCGTTCGTGCTGCTGGCGTTCGGGTCCGCCTCGGCGGTGGCTGGCTTGGGCTGGCTGCGCCGGCACACCCGGGGCATCCAGATCTTCGGCGGCGTGCTGCTGATCGTGGTGGGTACCGCGCTACTCACCGGAGTGTGGAACGACTTCGTCTCATGGCTGCGCGATGCGTTCGTGTCCGACGTCAGGCTGCCGATTTGACCGGCCGAGCAGACGCAGAATCGCCCAAAACGGGCCGTTTTGGGGCGATTCTGCGTGTGGCCGGGCAGGCCCGGCGAACACTGCTGTCGGAAGGTCGCAACACCTGGCGGGCGCTGACGTCGATGGGCACCGCGTTGGTGCTGCTGGTCCTGCTCGCTCTGGGCGCCATCCCCGGCGCGCTGCTGCCGCAGCGGAATCTCAACGCCGCCCGGGTCGACGAGTATCTGGCCGCCCACCCGGTGATCGGACCGTGGCTGGACCGGCTGCAGGCGTTCAACGTCTTCGCCAGCTTCTGGTTCACCGCCGTCTACGTGCTGCTGTTCGTGTCCCTGGTCGGCTGCCTGACCCCGCGGATGATCGAGGACGCCCGCAGTCTGCGCGCCAGCCCGGTGGCGGCGCCGCGCAACCTAAGCCGGCTGCCCAAACACACCGCGGCCGTCGTCGACGGTGAACCCGCTGAGATAGCGGCGACGGTGGCAGCCCGGCTGCGCGGCTGGCGCCGCGTCATCCGCAGCAGCGTCACCGACACCGTCGAGGTTTCCGCCGAGAAGGGCTACCTGCACGAGTTCGGCAACTTGGTCTTTCACTTCGCGCTGCTGGGCCTGCTGGTCGCCGTCGCCGTCGGCAAGTGGTTCGGCTACGAAGGCAACGTCATCGTCATCGCCGACGGCGGCCCGGGCTTCTGCTCGGCCTCGCCCGCGGCATTCGACTCGTTCCGCGCCGGCAACACCGTCGACGGCACATCGCTTCGGCCAATCTGCATCCGCGTCAACGACTTTCAAGCGCACTACCTGCTGTCCGGGCAGGCCACCTCATTCGTCGCCCACATCGACTATCAGGCCGGCGCCGATCTGGCCGCGAACAACTGGCGGCCCTACCAGCTCGCGGTCAATCATCCCCTGCGGGTCGGCGGTGACCGGGTGTATCTGCAAGGCCACGGCTACGCGCCCACTTTCACGGTGGCGTTTCCCGGCGGGCAGACCAGGACAGCGACCGTGCAGTGGCGACCCGACAATCCGTCGACGCTGCTCTCGTCAGGCGTCGTTCGCATCGACCCGCCGGCAGGGACCTACCCCGACGCCGTCGAGCGTCGCAAACACCAGATTGCGATCCAGGGCCTGTTCGCCCCCACCGAGCGGCTCGACGGCAACCTGTTGTCGTCCAGTTTTCCCGAGCTCGACGATCCCGCTGTGGCCGTCGACATCTACTCCGGCGACAGCGGACTCGACACCGGCCGGCCGCAGTCACTGTTCAGCCTGGACCCCCGGCTGATCGAGCAGCGCCGGCTGACGAAGGTCGCCCGGGTCAATCTGCGCGCCGGCGAACAGCTCCGGCTGGATCAGGGCCCGGCGGCCGGCACCGCGGTGCGCTTCGACGGCGCGGTGCCCTTCATCAACATGCAGGTGTCCCACGACCCGGGCCAGCTGTGGGTCCTGGTGTTCGCGGCGACGATGATGGCCGGGCTGCTGGTATCGCTGGTGGTGCGCAGGCACCGGGTGTGGATCCGGCTCATCCCCGGCCCCGACCCGGATATGGTGACCGTCCAGGTCGGCGGCCTGGCGCGCACCGACAATTCCGGCTGGGGACACGAATTCGAGCGCTTGACCGCGCGGTTGCTGAGGGGTTTGCCCACCTCTACACCTGAACCGCCGCGGCAGATGGAGCCCGCCGCCGTTGCGGCGACCGGAAGGGACGTCCAATGAACACCCCGCACGTCAACATCGCACTGGCCACCTATTCCGACTGGGCCTTCACCTCGGCGGTGGTGACGCTGGTGATCGCGCTGCTCCTGCTGGCCGCCGAGCTCGCCTACGCCCGCACCCGGCAGCCTGCAATCCTCGTCGCCGCCGGCAGCGCCGGCGGGGCGGGGCCCGAGGCGCCACGACGCCCGGTGGACGAACGCGTCGGTCGGGCCGGCCTGGCAGTGGTCTACGTCGGTATCGGGTTCCTGGTGGCCTGCATCGTGCTGCGCGGCCTGGCCACGCTCCGAGTGCCGTGGGGCAACATGTACGAGTTCATCAATCTCACCTGCTGTTGCGGTCTGGTGGCCGGCGCGATCGTGCTGCGCCGGCCGCAATACCGCGGACTGTGGGTGTTCCTGTTGCTGCCCATCCTGATCCTGCTGGCGGTATCCGGGCGCTGGCTGTATGCCCACGCCGCCCCGGTAATGCCGGCGCTGCAGTCCTACTGGCTGCCGATCCACGTCTCGGTGGTCAGCCTGGGATCGGGGGTCTTCATGGTCGCCGGGGTGGCCAGCATCTTGTTTCTGCTGCGCACGTCGCAGCTGAGCGATCCCGACGCCGACGGCACGCTGGCACGGGTGGTGCGACGGCTGCCCGACGCGGAAACCCTGGACCGGATCGCCTATCGGACCACCATCTTCGCCTTCCCGGTGTTCGGGTTCGGGGTGATATTCGGCGCGATCTGGGCCGAGCAGGCGTGGGGACGCTATTGGAATTGGGATCCCAAGGAGACGGTGTCGTTCGTCGCCTGGGTGGTGTACGCCGCTTATCTGCACGCCAGGTCGACGGCGGGTTGGCGGGACCGCAAGGCCGCCTGGATCAATATGGTCGGCTTCGTGGCCATGGTCTTCAATCTGTTCTTCGTTAACCTGGTGACCGTGGGTCTGCACTCGTACGCGGGCGTGGGCTGACCACCCGAGTACTCGCAGCAAGGGGATAGTGCACGTGTCTGACCATCCAACGCCGGGTACCGGTTCGCCGCCGGCACACGAGAACCAGCCGACGACACAATTGCCGCCACAGCCGCACCCCGGCGAGCCGGTCCCGCCCGCCCCCGACGCGCCGACCAGGGCGTTCACCGGATTCCGCAACCCGCGGCGTTTCCCGGAAGCTCAGACCCGCGCCGTGGCGCCCCCGCCGACCCGGGCCGAGCCCCGGGCCTGGACGGCCACCCCGTCGCGCGGAGTCCCCCAGGCAGTCGACTCGCCGCAATACCCCTACTACGGCCCGCCGACCGGACAGGTACCGCAGCGTCCGTCGGGCACGCATCCCTCGCCGTACCCGGAACTGTCGACCAGCACCTTGTTACGGCAAGTCAAACCGCCGCCATCGGAAGGTTGGCGCCGGTGGCTCTATGTCGCGTCGGGTCACCTGATCAACCTCGGGGAAAGTCCCCGCATCACCCGGTACAACGACCTGGTGATCCAGGTCAACCGTCCGCTGCGGGGCTGCTACCGGCTCGCGATGCTCTCGCTGAAAGGCGGGGTGGGCAAGACCACGATCACCGCCACCCTGGGTGCGACGTTCGCGTCTATCCGCGGTGACCGGGTGGTGGCGGTGGACGCCAACCCCGACCGCGGCACGTTGAGCCAAAAGGTGCCATTGGAGACACCGGCCACCGTGCGGCATCTGCTGCGCGACGCCGAAGGCATCGAACGCTACAGCGACGTGCGCAGCTACACCTCGCAGGGGCCGAGCAGGCTGGAAGTGCTGGCCTCGGAGAGCGATCCGGCGATGTCGGAGGCGTTCAGCGCCGACGACTACACCCGAACCCTGGAGATCTTGGAGCGGTTCTACGGTCTGGTGCTCACCGACTGCGGCACCGGCCTGCTGAATTCAGCGATGTCGGCGGTGCTGTCCAAGGCCGACGCGCTGATCGTGGTCAGTTCGGGATCCATCGACGGGGCACGCAGCGCCTCGGCGACCCTGGACTGGCTGGACGCGCACGGGCACGAAGAGCTGGTCCGCGGGTCGATCGCCGTGATCAACGCGGTCCGGCCCCGCTCCGGCAAGGTGGACATGCAGAAAGTGGTCGACCACTTCTCGCGACGCTGCCGCGCTGTGCGGTTGGTTCCGTTCGACCCGCATCTGGAAGAGGGCGCTGAAATCAGCCTGGAACGGTTGCGGCGGGAAACCCGCGAAGCGCTGATCGAACTGGCAGCCGTGGTAGCCGACGGATTCCCGGGCGACGAACGACGCTTGAACGCGGCGTTCATCTAGCGGACGGAGTGGCCGTCTAACGCGGGTTGTTGTCGCCGCGGCCTAAGCGCCACAAAAACTCCGGGTCGTCATCAGGTCCGATGACCCGCGTCTTCGGTCGGTTGAACTTCGATCGGGCCACGCGCCAGCCAAGATAAATCAGCGTCCCCAAGACCAGGACGAGGAGCAGGTAAAGCACTCGACACCTCCTTGGTGTGAATATACCCGCGCCGTAGGCTCGAACCGTGCCAGTAGCACCGGGTCCCAAAAGCCATGCGGCCGTTTACGTGGTGCTGTACGTGGCGGCCCGGTTGGTGCTCGTCGCCGGGCTCAGCGCCGCCATCTATGGGGTCGCCCGGCTGCTGGGCATCCATGAGTTCCCGGTGGCCATCGCCGTGCTGTTCGCGCTGATCATCGCGATGCCGCTGGGCATGTGGCTGTTCAGCCCGCTGCGTCGCCGTGCCACCGCCGCGTTGGCGATTGCCGGGGAACGTCGCCAGCGCGACCGAGAACAGCTACGGGCCCGACTGCGCGGCGAAGCGCCGGCCGAGGAGGGCTGACCACCGGTTAGATGCGATTCGCGCATCCACCTTTTGTCCAGGGTTGGCAAGCCGGCGGGAACCACGCCATCTGCGCAGGCTCGACGCCGTGTGCGCAGACTCGCGCCTCCACGGTCAACCGGCGACAGCCAGCGCGCCGGCGACGGCGACCGACCACACCAACATTGCCAGCCCGGTGTTGCGCAGCACCGGAATCAAGTCGCGTCCGTCGCGGCCGGACCAGATCGGTTGCGCGGCCTTAATCGCCAACGGCGCGGCCAGCAGGCCCAGCGCGCACCACGGGGTCGCGGCGAGCAACCCCAGCGTGAGCAGGCCGGCCAGCAGCAATAATCCAACGTAGAGTCGCCGCGTGCCGGCGTCGCCCAAGCGCACCGCGAGGGTGATCTTGCCGGCGCGGGCATCGGTCGGAATATCGCGCAGGTTGTTGGCCACCAGTACCGCAGATGACAGCGCGCCCGTCGCGACGGCGAGCACCACGCCCACCCAGTCGACCCGCAGCGCCTGGGTGAACTCGGTACCCAGCACGGCGACCAGCCCGAAAAAGATGAAGACCGCGACTTCACCAAAACCGGCATAACCGTAGGGTTTTGAACCGCCGGTGTACAACCATGCCCCGGCGACGCAGAACGCGCCGACCGCGATCAACCACGGTTTGCTGAACACCGTCAGCACCAGCCCGGCCACCGCCCCGACGGCCAGGCTTGCCACGGCCGCGGTTAGCACCGAGCGCGGCGCCGCCAGCCGTGAACCCACCAGCCGCACCGGCCCGGCCCGGTCGTCGTCGGTGCCGCGGATCCCGTCGGAGTAATCGTTGGCGAAGTTGACCCCGACGATGAAGGCCACTGCAACGGCCAACGCCAGCAGAGCCTTCCACCACACCGCCGCGTGCAGCCCGGCCGCGGCTCCGGTGCCGGCGATGACCGGTGCCACCGCATTGGGCAACGTCCGCGGCCGCGCACCTTCGACCCACTGAACGAAACTTGCCCTTTCCGCCATAGGTCCGATCGTTCCATGAACCGATGCACCACAATGACCTGATGCTCGGAGTGATCGGCGGCAGCGGCTTTTACACCTTCTTCGGGCCCGACGCCCGCACCATCGAGTCCGACACCCCATTCGGCTTACCCAGCGCCCCGATCACCGTCGGCAACGTCGGTGATCATGAGGTTGCATTTCTGCCGCGGCACGGCGCAGAGCACCAGTACTCGGCGCACACCGTGCCGTACCGGGCCAACATCTGGGCGTTGCGGGCGCTCGGGGTACGACGCATCTTCGGGCCCTGTGCGGTGGGCAGCCTGACGTCCGCTCTCGGACCGGGCGCCGTGGTGGTGCCCGACCAGTTGGTGGACCGCACCCACGGCCGCGCCGACACCTATTTCGACTCCGGCGGTGTGCACGTTTCCTTCGCCGACCCGTACTGTCCGACGCTGCGGGCAGCGGTCACCGGCCTACCCGGCGCCGTCGACGGCGCCACCATGGTGGTCATTCAAGGCCCACGTTTTTCCACCCGCGCGGAAAGCCAATGGTTCGCCTCTGCCGGGTTCACCCTCGTCAACATGACCGGCTATCCCGAGGCGGTACTGGCCCGCGAACTCGAGATCTGCTATGCCGCAATCGCTTTGGTGACCGATTTAGATGCCGGTGTGGCGGCCGGCGAGGGTGTGAAGGCCGTCGACGTGTTCGCCGAATTCGAGAAGAACGTCGAGCCGTTCAAGAAGTTGGTACACCAGGCGATCGAGCAACTCGACGCAGAACGCACCTGCACGCACTGCCTGCTGGACGTGCCCGCCGACCTACCGTTCGATCTGCCGTGAGAGTGCTGCTGACCGGTGCCGCCGGCTTCATCGGGGCGCGAGTACACGCCGCGTTGCAGGCAGCGGGTCACGAGGTGATCGCCGTCGACGTCATGCTGCCCGCCGCGCACGGCTCCGAAGCGGTGCTACCTAAGGGCTGTCGACGGGTCGACATCCGAGACGCCGACGTGCTGGCGGCTTTGCTGGCCGGCGTGGACGCGGTATGCCATCAGGCGGCGGTGGTAGGCGCCGGTGTGAACGCGGCCGATGCGCCCGCCTACGGCAGCCACAACGATTTCGGCACCACTGTGCTTTTGGCGCAGATGTTCGCCGCGGGGGTGCGCCGCCTGGTGCTGGCATCATCGATGGTGGTCTACGGACAGGGCCGGTATGCGTGCCCCGAGCACGGACCGGTCGATCCGGCCCCGCGCCGGCGCACCGACTTGGACGCCGGGATCTTCGAACACCGTTGCCCGACCTGCGCTTTGCCGGTGCGGTGGCTGCTCGTCGACGAGGATGCGCCGTTACGGCCACGCAGCCTCTATGCGGCCAGCAAGGCTGCACAGGAGCATTACGCGCTGGCGTGGTCGGAGTCGACCGGCGCCTCGGTGGTGGCCTTGCGCTACCACAATGTCTACGGTCCGGGCATGCCACGGGACACGCCCTACTCGGGGGTCGCCGCGATATTCCGCTCATCACTTGAAAAGGGCGAGGCGCCGGCGGTTTTCGAGGACGGCGGTCAGATGCGCGATTTTGTGCATGTCGATGACGTGGCCGCCGCCAACGTCACCGCGCTGGAAGCAGACCGCGATGGCTTTACCGCCGCCAATGTCTGCTCAGGGCAGCCGGTTTCGATCCTGGAGGTGGCGACGGCCTTATGCGACGCGCGGGAGTCCGCGATAACACCGGTCATCACCGGCCAGTACCGCAGCGGCGACGTTCGCCACATCGTCGCCGACCCGGCCCGCGCCACCGAGCTGCTGGGTTTTCGGGCGGCTGTCGACCCCCGCTCCGGGCTGGGGGATTTCGCGTTCGCGCCGCTGCGCGACTAACGGTCGGGGTTCTGGCCACGGTAGATTCGCGGACCGCCGGTGGCCGGTTGCTGCCCGGACCGCGGGCGCGCCGCGGCGGGATCGCGTTGCCCGGGGTTGCCGGACCGAAAGATTCGGGGTGCGCCGGTGGCGAGCGGCCGGGTGGTGTCCGCGCGCCCGGCTCCGACGGTGATGGGGCCGGTCGGCTCCTCGGTTGAACCGGTTCTGATCCGAGTCGTCCCGGCGTTCCACGGTGGAGCCGCATCGGTGTCAGGGTGCGGCCGCCGTTGCACGCTCCGCGCGGTGATGACCGCGACTGTCAGGATGCATAACGCCAGACCACAGAGCACGACGTCGAACGTGCTGGTGATCTGCTGGGCGAGGTTGTTCCCGTACACGGGGTTGGCCGCGCCGGCGGGCATAGTCGCGAAGCGGGGCGCCAAAACGACTCCCACCACGATCCGGGAGACACTGAACGCCACCAGCACGCCGCACAGAGCGGAGATCACCGCGACCGGTAGCGAGCGGTTGAGTAGGTTGAGGCGGAGCCAGATCGCGAGCGCGGCGGTCACCACATCGAACGCGGCCATCGCCGCGTTGTCGTATGGCGGGCGCGATGAGTGCAGGGCGGCTGCCACTGCGACATCGGTGACGCGCATCAGCACCGATGCAAGGCACCAAAGGGCGATGAGTAGCAAACCCTTTCGCGCGGCCGCACGCCAAATACCTCTATCGGTCTGGCGGACGGTGCCTAATCTGAGCAGTGTCAGCGGTGCGAATATCGCTGCTGCCGCCACCCACAGCAGATAGCCCTCGAATCCCACACCCACCGTCGACGTATTTTGCGCGACGCCGTGGTATTCGTCGATTTCGCGGCCCACGGGAAGAACCCAGACGACGATCCCGGCCACCACCGTGGACGCGCCAAGCGCTATGGTCGCCAGCCGAGAAGACCTGCTGAGCGGCAGGATCCACCGGGAGGCGACTACCACGGTGGCCAATGCGACGACGCCGTAGACCACCGCCGTCACAATGATCGCCGCGTTTTGTTTGCCGAATCCCGACGAGTCAGCGGGGAAGGCGGCTTTCGTCCGCCAGAACAGATTGAACAAAAAGCTCAGTGTCGCAACGCCTATCGACGTGTAGCCCAGGCCTCGAGCCGACGTGATCCACTTGCGAAACCGCCCCTCGTCGGCGGCCGTGCCACTGATCAGCGGCTGCGCACTCAACAACGCACCGCCAGTGCCAAGCCAGGCGCCCGGACCTACGCCGCCCGGAACGCTGGCGCTGCCGCCGTATCGCACCGTCTGCACGACGTCGAACGCAACGAAGCCGATTACCAGCAGGGCATACGGCGCGTTCAGCGCCACCCGCAGCCGGTCGGCCAGACCGCCCCGCCGGCTCGCGCGGCCGGCATAGGTCGCAACGATGGCTGCCAGCGAAAGCACGGTTGCCGCCGCCAGCAGTCCGAACAGAAGAGCGCTGCTGTACGGGATGCCGACGCCGAAATAAAGGTTCCATGGAAAAAGCGGGGCGAGGACCAACAACCCCACAGCAACGACGTCGCGACCGATGTTCCACCGCCTCGTCGAGGTTGCCCTGGGCGCGGGCTGTTTCGTCGGCGACGAGCGCGGGCCGGGAAGGCGCTGGGTAGCGAAGTTGTGGGTGTCAGCAGGCGGGTCGCTGCGCCTTTGGCTCACGAGTTCTCCCTGAGTCTTCAAACGTTCGTTTCGGCAGCCTACTTGTGCGCCTAGTTAACACCCCACTCGCCAATTGCGTCGTTGGTCTGCGACGATATCGCTGTCAGACGATCGGGCGTGGCGGTGATGCGAGGAGGTCGAGGTGGACCTGGCGTTAGGGGTCGCAGTCGCCGGTCCGGTCGCCCGTGTGGCCCTTGTCGAATCCGATACCGGCGGCCATGGCGTCATCGACGAGTCGGTGGTCGATCTGACAAACGATCCGATCGCACGGTTGGCCGAGACGGTCGTCGGTACACATCGATCGCTTGCCGACCAATATCACCGGCTGGTCGCCACCCGGCTGTGCTGGTCGAATCAGCGCCAAGCCGATCAGTTGCGACAGGCGCTGGAGGATTCCGGGGTTCAGAACGTCGCGGCACTGCAGGAATCCGAGGCGATCAAGGCGTTGGTGCACAGCATGTCCGTGGGCCGGCATACCTCGGCGGTGCTACATGTCGACGACGAAGCCGCGAGATTGTCGATTGTCAATGGTGGTGAGCTGACGACGTCGGTCGCGTCCGAGCCGCTCGAAGGTTCCGACCCGGTCGCCACCGCCGGCGCATTGCTGGGCCGGCTACGCGAGGAACCCGGTGCCGCAGAAGAGGTTTACCTGATCGGCTCCGCGACCAACTTGCACGCGATCGCCCAGGAGCTGCAGGCAACGTCTCCGCTACCGGTGGCGGTGCCGGATGATCCCGACTTCGCGATCGCCCGGGGTGCAGCCTTGGCGGCCCAGGCGACAACAGCTGGGCTTGGCTACCCTGCCGCGGACGCGACGATGGCTGTACCCGCGGCCGCACCCGACGCGACGATGGCGGCACCTGCATTCACACCCGACGCGACGATGGCGGCACTCGCGGCACCGGACGCGACGATGGCGGCACCCGCGGCGCCGGCGAGCGACGCCACCATGGGGTTCGGCGACACGACGGCGAACCAGCCCCCCGCGACGGGATCGGCTGCGCAGCTGGCGTACTCGATGGAGGACCACGAACCCGAACTGTTTGCGCCAGACTACGAAGACGAAGAGGACGGTGAGCCGGAGGTCGCCGCGCCGCCGGTGGGCCGGGCATTACTGGTCGGCAGCACGGTAGGGGGGATCCTGGTCGCCGGTTGTGCTGCCCTGGCTGTCGCGGTGACGATCGGCGTCCGACCGACCGCCGCGACCCAGCCGCAACCGCCGCCGCCGTCGCAGCAGAAGCCGGTGCCCGGAAACTTCGTGCCGGCCGTACCCGCGTCGAACCCAGCGCCTGCACCGCAAATGCAGGTGCCAGCATCGCCGGCCCCGGATACCGGGTCGCCCCAAGGCTCACCCGGCACTGGCGGTGCCCCGAGTCAGGGGCCGCCTGCTCCACAGGCACCGGACCCCGGCCCCGGTGACGTGCCGGCGCCTGCGCCCGGGGTGGTGCCAGTGCCAATCCCGATTCCAATTCCCTTCCCGAACACCACCGGGGGTACGACGGGAACCACAACCGGTACCACAACGGGGACGACGACCGGCACCACAACGGGGACGACGACCGGGACGACAACGGGCACCACAACGGGAACGACCACCGGGACGACAACGGGCACCACAACGGGGACGACAACGGGCACCACAACGGGGACGACGACCGGGACGACAACGGGCACCACAACGGGAACGACCACCGGCACCACAACGGGAACCACCACCGGGACCACAACGGGCACCACGACGGGAACGACTACCGGGACCACGACGGGGACCACAACGGGCACCACTACCGGGACCACGACGGGGACGACTACCGGGACCACGACGGGGACGACGACCGGGACTACGACCGGGACTACGAGCGGCACCTCCACCGGCACCACGAGCGGTGGCGGCACGAGCGGAACGACGACCGGGACCACGAGCGGTGGCGGCACGAGCGGGACCACGACAGGTGGGGGTCACTCGTAATTCGGCATCAGGGTCATGACATGCCCGACACCGTCGTGACAGTGGTGCTGCCGTGTCTCAACGAGGCGGAGTCGCTGCCGGGCGTGCTGGGCGCCATCCCCGCCGGCTATCAGGCGCTCGTCGTCGACAACAACAGCACCGACAACACCGCCGAAGTGGCCAGCCGCCATGGCGCCGCGGTCGTCGCCGAACCCCGACCCGGATACGGCTCGGCCGTCCAGGCCGGCGTCGTCGCGGCGACTACCCCGATCGTGGCTGTCATCGACGCGGACGGGTCCCTGGATCCCGCCGACCTGCCGCATCTGGTCTCTGAGCTGAAAAAAGGTGCCGACCTGGTGATCGGCCGGCGCCGTCCGGCACGCGGCGTGCACTGGCCCTGGGTCGCGCGGCTTGGCACGGCGATGATGAGCTGGCGACTGCGCACCCGGCACGGTCTGCCGGTGCACGACATCGCACCGATGCGGGTGTTTCACCGGCAGGCCCTGCTGGATCTCGGGGTCACCGACCGCCGGTCGGGTTATCCGCTGGAACTGTTGGTTCGGGCGGCAGCCGCGGGCTGGCGCGTCGTCGAATGCGACGTCGACTACGGGCGCCGAACCGGCGGCAAGTCGAAGGTCAGCGGGTCGCTTCGCGGCAGCGTCGTCGCCATCGTGGACTTCTGGAAGGCGATTTCGTGAGCCGCCTGGCAGTCACAGTGCTGGTCGTGGCCAAGGCCCCGGTGCCCGGCCAGGCCAAGACCAGGTTGGGCGTGACCGTCGGCGACCGGGTTGCCGCAGAAATCGCCGCCGCCGCACTGCTGGACACCCTGGACGCAGTGGCGGCCGCACCGGTGGCCGCCCGGGTGGTCGCGTTAACCGGCGACCTGGACGCCGCCGTGGGCGCCGCCGAGGTACGTCGACGACTCGAGACGTTCACCGTCATCGCCCAGCGCGGCGAGGACTTCGCCGATCGCCTCGCCAATGCGCACGCCGACGCGGCTGTGGCCGGCGGTGGGCATCCGGTGCTGCAGATCGGAATGGACACTCCCCAGGTGACAGCAGGGCTGCTCGTCGACTGCGGGCGGCAACTAGACGAAACACCGGCCGTACTGGGGTTTGCCCACGACGGCGGTTGGTGGGTGCTAGGGCTACGGCCCCCGGCGACAGCTGCATGCCTGCGCACCGTACCCATGTCTGAGCCGGACACCGGGGCACTCACGCTAAAAGCACTGCAGCACAAGGGTTTAGACGTAACCCTCGTGGAAGAGCTGTCCGATTTCGACATGGTGGACGACGTTGCGGCGGTGCGCGACGCCTGCGCGCCGAGCAGTCGGTTCACCCGAGCTACTCGCGCGGCACGACTCTAGCGGCTGCTCGTTGAAAATTCCCGGCGTGCCCTGATGTCGCCGTCAATCTTGTGCAGCGCCGCAGGGACCGAAGAGGTAACGGGCAGTTGATGATCGGCAACGACTCGGAGAAACGGGCGCAGCGCGTCTCCGGTGACCAGAGCCCACAGCAAGCCTGACCGATCGCGTTCCTCGTCGAACGCGATCAGGGCACGAAACCCGGTCACACCGATGAAGAGCAAGCCGCTGATGTCTACGACCAGCGGTGTCTCCAATGCAGAAAAGTGGTTGACTGCATCGGCTAGCCGGTCGCTGTTGGACGCGTCGATCTCCCCCTCAACGGTGAGTACGGTAGCCAAGCTTCGAGCATGGACTGACAACCGCGCGCCGGCGCAGTCGATGGCATAGCCGATGCCGGCCGGTGGACCTTCTCGGAGCCGGCTTACATTACGAACAACAGTCACATGGACCGCCTCAGAATCGCTGTAAAAGCGGACGGGCAAGAAATCCTCAACCGACCGCGTGGTTGGCAGCTGTGGACTCAACCGTTCTCTACAGCCTATCGTGCATCGCCTTCCGACACGAATTTTTCTCGGGATGGCACTTTTTCGGCTGTACTTTCCGGCGCCATCCTCAATTTCGCCTTAAGCCGGCTAGCGCTCAGCGGCAAACGCTCCACGGTGTCCGGAGGGACGAAGGCGAGGTAAAGGACAAACATTGCCAGGCTGAAGAACCCGACGGTGATGGTCACCATGATCACCGAGTGCATCAGCACGCCCACGGCCAGCACCCATGGCCGTAATTGGCGATTCCATACCAAGATGCCCACCGCCAGCTCAACGGCGAGCGTGGCCCAGGTTGCAGCGTTCATCGCAAGCGCATTGGTGGTGAGCCAGTGCGGCATCGGCAGCAGCAGCATGTCTTGGAGGCGTAGCGCGTAGGACACGGCGGTGCCCTGTGGCCACGCGTTGCCATTCAGCTTGACCTGCACCGACGCGAGATAAATCAGCGACACCTGCAACTGCAGCAACCGGAGCGCCCACTGCGAGCGTTGTTGCGCCGACCAGAACTTCCCAGTGCCGCGTCGTTGATCGAGCGAGAGCGCCGCACCGCACGGCGACAGTGCCAGCAATAAGGCCTCGATCCGCACAGCGAGATCACCGGTGTTGAACACCCACTGATCGCGGTGCTCGAACGACAAGATCAGTACGAACACCGCCAGCGCCGCCAGCCGGCTGTGCCAGCCGATGGTCAACGCAACCGAAGCGATCAGCAGCACGAGCCACCCGACAAGCAGCGCACGGTCATCGGTCCAGAACGCGAAGACACCCCACTGAAAATTCCCCTCTGGCTGCCGGGGCAGAATCCCGTCCGGGCCGAAGAACGCATCCAGATTGGTCAGCAGAGAGATCGTCCAGCCGATCGCGAGCATCCCGAAAGCCATCCTCACCAAGCCGAGGGTGTGGGCCGGTTGCAGCTGGAACCAAAAAGTGCGCCACGCCGCCACCGCGGTCGCCAACCGCCGATGACGGTCCTCTGGGCCCGTCATCGCCCACCGGTCAAGGCTTCGTCGTACAAGGTCTCCTCGCCGACGGAGCGGGGGTTATCGGTCCCCGGCGGCGACAGCAATTCGGTGCGCAGGATGATTTGCACGCGCTCGGCACGCTCAGACCGTGCGGTCAGCTGGCGAGCTACCCAGTGCGCCAACCCAACTCGGAGGGGCGGCTCGCGCACCACGTTTTCTTTCAGCTTTTGCCAGTGATACCAGGCGAACGCTCCCACTACCCGGTCGCCACGAGGTTCGGTCCAGACCCGCTGGACGCCGTCGGTCATCGTGACTCGCACCTCGACAAATTCCAAACGGCGCAGTGGTTCTGGAGCGTACATCTGCCAGTTCTGTTCCAGTCCGGTCGCCACGGCGACCGGCTGCAGCGCAGGGGTGAGCCGCCGCTTGACTTCGGCATCAGGCAGGCTCCACACCACACTGATCGACAACACCAGCACCACCAGACCGCTGATGATCCATTCACCGACACAGGTCCGCTCGAATCTCTGCCCAATCATCGACAGTTGTGTCAAATTCAGCGCGTGCTCCCTTCGATCTGTCCGCTGGTCCTCAACTGCCAAACCAGCGTGCCAGCTCTTGGCGATCCACTTTGCCGATACCGCGAATCGGCAAAGCGTCGACGACATGGACCTCGCGGGGCGCGGCGCTGGCGCCCAGGGTGAGGGCGACATGGGCGCGCAGGGTAGCGACGGTCGGCGCAGCGTGACCGTCAGCCAGGACCACCGCGGCGACCACCCGCTGGCCCAGCCGATCGTCGGCGACACCGAACACCGCGCATTGGCTGACCGCCGGATGGGAAGACAGGATGGCTTCCACCGGCTGTGGCAATACGGTGGAACCGCCGGTGCTGATCGCCTCGTCGAGGCGGCCTGTCACGGTGAGCGTGCCTGAATCGTCAATCGCGCCAGCGTCATCGGTGTGAAACCAGCCCGGCTCGGCGAACGGGTCGGGATCGACCGGGTTGCGATAGCCCTTGGCGAGCGTGACGCCGCCGATAACGATCCGGCCGTCCGCGCCGAGTCGCAGCCGCACCCCGTCGAGAGGGACGCCGTCGTAGACGCAACCGCCGGCAGTTTCGCTCATGCCGTAGGTGCGCACCACCGAAATGCCCGCTGCCGCTGCGGCGGCCAGGACAGACCGCGGCGCTGGCCCACCGCCGATGAGGACGGCGTCGAGTTCGGCCAGCGCGGCCGCCGCTGTCGGATCAGTCAGCGCTTTGGCCAGCTGGGTAGCCACCAGCGAGGTGTATCGACGGCCCGAACCGAGTCTGCCGACCGCATCGGGTAATTCAGTGATGTCGAAACCCGCCGAGACGTCCACTTCGACCGGCGTGGTACCGGCCACCACGCTGCGCACCAGCACCTGGATGCCGGCGATGTGGTACGGAGGCAATGCCAGCAGCCAGCGGCCCGGTCCGCCCAACCGGTCATGGGTAGCTGACGCACTCGCGGTCAGTGCGGTGCCGGTCAGCAGCGCTCCCTTGGGTGTACCGGTCGTACCCGAAGTCGTTGCCACTAGCGCGATGTCGTCGTCGATGGGTTCGCCCACCCGCAACTGTGACGGCGGGTCGGTGCCCTGCTGTACTGGGATCAGTGCGGCGTCACTACCGCTTAGCACCCGTTCGAGGCCGGGTAGCAACGAGCGCGTCGCGGCTCCCGGCGCAACGGCAACAGCAGTCAGGACACCTATTGGCGTTCCTCGCCGTCGCGGGCATTGTCTAGTGGCCAACCGTTGGCAGCCAGCCGCTGATGCACCCGCTCGACATCCTCAAGGGCCGGAAGCTCGTCGATGAGCTGCGTGATCGCCACGCCGATGTCGATTTGATCGAATCCGTCTCGCCGCTGCAATTCCCGCGCCACGGCCTTGACCTCGTCGTCGCTCAGCCGGCGGCGCAGCAGCGCCAGCAGCGGAACGTAATCAGTTGGCGGAACGCCCTCGGGATAGCCAGCGCGTAGCCAATTGACGATTGAGCTGAGGAACCGATTCACACCGCGTCAACTTCCCTGCCGGGATTCGGCGACACCTGAACAGTGGACGCTTTGATGCTACTTGGCTTTGGCGCCCAGGATGAACCAACCGGTGTGTTCGCCGATGAAGTCGCGGGCGATGAACAGCACTCCGACTGCGACGAACACCACCACCAGCGTGTAGAAAAGCCAACTGAGAGTACTGAGCATCGACCGCTTCACTGTGACGCCGCCGGCGCCGGCCACCGCCCCGGCCTCGGCGCCCAGTCGCACTCCGACCGCGAATAGCGCCGGCAGCGCTGCCCCGATCAGCAGACCGAACACCAGGATCTTCAGCGCGGCGAAGTAGTTGAACCAGGCGGTCATGACGTCCTACTGTCCTGCGTCGGCGGGTCGACCGTGGCAACGGCGGTACGGGAGGTCGCGGCGTTTGGCTGGGCAATCTGCCCGTCGCCGGAAAGAGTCGCACTGCTCGCGCCGTGCCCTGGCCGGCCATCCCGGATAGCGGATTCCTCAGCGGGGTCGAGCCCGGCTGTCAGGCTGCCTTCCCACGCGTCGTTGACATTTCGGTGGTCGATGCGTACCCGACGAGACCGCACGTAGATGGCCCCCGACACCGCAAGCAGCAAGCCGACGCCGAGGATGGCGCCGGGGTAGCCCCCGATGACATGCACCAGCGTGTAGGTGATCGCGCCGACCGTGCCGGACGCCGGCAGCGTGATCAGCCACGCGGTCGCCATCCGGCCGGCCACACTCCAGCGCACTTCGGCTCTCGGCTTGCCCACTCCGCTGCCCAGCACCGATCCGGTCACCACCTGAGTGGTGGACAGCGCGTAGCCGAATTGCGCGGAGAGCAGAATGATCGCCGCCGACGACGATTCGGCGGCCATCCCCTGCGGCGGTTTGATCTCGACGATTCCCTTGCCGAGGGTCCGAATGATGCGCCAGCCGCCGGTGTAGGTGCCCAACGCGATCGCCACCGCACAGGACACGATGACCCATAGCGGCGGCAACGTGGCGGCTTTGCTGACCGCGCCGTAGGACATCAGGGCCAGGAAGATGACGCCCATCGTCTTCTGGCCGTCGCTGGTGCCGTGCGCGAGCGATACCAGCGACGCCGACCCGACTTGGCCGCGGCGGAAGCCGTGTGCGGTGCGCTGTTCGGAGACACCGCGCACGATGCGGTAGACCAGCCAGGTCCCCACCGCGCCGACAAGCATGGCCAGAACTGCCGCCACGATGGCGGGAATGATCACGTGCGACACCAGTCCGCGCCAGATCACACCGTGCCCGCCGACTGCGGCGATGGTGGCGCCCACGATGCCGCCGATCAGGGCATGCGAGGAGCTGGACGGGATACCCAGCAGCCAGGTGAGCAGGTTCCAGACGATGCCGCCGACCAGGCCGGCGAACACCAACTCCAGCGTGACCAGGTGCGAGTCGACCAGGTCCTTGGCGATCGTCGCGGCGACGGCAGTGGACAGGAACGCGCCTAGCAGGTTCAGCACTGCCGAGAGTGATACCGCGGCCTTGGGCGCGAGCGCGCCGCTGGCGATGGAGGTGGCCATCGCATTGCCGGTGTCGTGAAAGCCGTTGGTGAAGTCGAACGCCAGTGCCGTGATGACGACGATGATGAGAAGAAATAGCTCAAGGCTCACAAGGCATCACGCGCCAATTCTGGCGGTCCCTGACTCACGATGTCGAATGAATGTGAGGCAATAAGCGGGTGTACCGACAGTTGTCGACAGCTGTTCCCCCACGGTTAACCTTCATCGCGGGCTCGCATCCGGGTGTCACGGCGTAACGGGTGATCGCCGGGCACTTCGACGAAGATCAGTGTGACGCCGTCTGGATCGGTCACGTGCATCTCGTGCAGACCCCACGGTTCGCGGCGGGCCTCGCGCGTAATCGCCACGCCCCGGCTCTCCAGCTCGGCCTGGGTGGCTCTGACATCGCGGACCTGCAGCCACAACGCGCCGGGGAAGGGCCCGTCGGGCCTGTCTTCGGCGCCGTGACCGGCCAGCTCAATCAACGACTGGCCGGCGTAGAACACCGTGCCCGCACCGTATTCGCGGGCGATGGCCAGCCCGATTTGGTCTCGATAGAAGCTCAGCGACCGCTGATAGTCCGCCGGCCGGAACAGCATCCGGCTGGCCAGGATCTCCATCTCACGTGTGTAGCACGCGCTCAGGACATTCGGCCGAAGGCGCTGCGTTTCATCAGCGCCGTGACCCACTTCGGGCCGACGGTGTCCAGCGCGCGGATGCCGACCGCGAACCGCGGTGCGATGCGCACTGGCCGAACCCGTGCCGCGGTCACCATCCACTCCGCGGCCTCCCGCGACGTCAGCGCGGTCATCCCGTCGTACGCCTTCGTCGGCGCGATCATCGGGGTGGCCACCAGCGGGTAGTACAGCGTGGTTGAATGCACCCCCGTTGCGCCCCACTCGCTTTCGATGACCCGGCTGACCGCTGACAGGGCGGCCTTCGATGCGTTGTACACCGAGAACAGCGGTGACGCTTCGCTGAACACTCCCCAGGTCGCGACGTTGATGATGTGGCCGTCGCCGCGGTCGCGCATGCCGGGCGCGACCCCGCGGATCAGCCGCAGCGGCGAATAGTAGTTGAGCACCATCGTGCGCTCCACGTCGTGCCAGCGTTCCAGCGACTCGGCCAGCGGGCGGCGGATGGACCGCCCGGCGTTGTTGATCAGGATGTCGACTCCGCCGAGGCGTTCTTCGACGTCGGCGAGCAGCGCGTCGACCGCGTCCAGGTCCGACAGGTCACACGGTAGGGCGATCGCGGTGCCACCGGCGGTGGTGATCCGGTCCACCACCGCGTCCAGCAGAACCTTGCGACGGGCCACCGCCACGACGGTGGCACCTCGGCGGGCGAACTGCTCGGCTGCGCTCTCGCCGATACCCGACGAGGCACCGGTGAGGACGATCCGCTTGCCGTTGAGGTCGACCGGTTTCGCTCCGGAACGGTTGAAGGCCCGGTTGAGCAGCAGTTGCGGCGCGATGGGCGGCCGCATACCGGCCATCACGAGGGTCTCGTTCATTCGGCGCAGCGGACTTTTGCTCACCGTCGGCAGTCTAGGGGGATGCCGTCTGTGCCGAGCGTCACGCCAGCTGGCCAGTGTCACGCTGGCGTGACGTTCGCGGTCAGACGTACCGCGGGAAACCGCTCCAGTCCGGTGCGCGTTTCTCCAGGAACGCGTCGCGGCCTTCGACGGCCTCGTCGGTCATGTACGCCAACCGGGTCGCTTCCCCGGCGAATAGCTGCTGGCCGACCAGCCCGTCGTCGAGCAGGTTGAAGGCGAACTTCAGCATCCGCACTGCCTGGGGGGATTTCGCGTTGATGTCCGCCGCCCACCGCACGCCGACGGTCTCCAGCTCGGGGTGGTCGACGACCTCGTTGACCGCACCCATCTGGTGCATCTGTTCGGCGGTGTAGGCCCGGCCCAGGAAGAAGACCTCGCGGGCGAACTTCTGCCCGGCCTGGCGCGCCAGGTAGGCGCTGCCGTAGCCGCCGTCGAAGCTGCCGACGTCGGCGTCGGTCTGCTTGAAGCGCGCGTGCTCGCGGCTGGCCAGGGTCAGGTCGCACACCACGTGCAGGCTGTGCCCGCCGCCGGCCGCCCAACCGTTGACCAGGCAAATCACCACCTTGGGCATGAACCGGATCAGCCGCTGCACCTCGAGGATGTGCAACCGTCCCGCCCGGGCGGTGTCGACGGTGTCGGCGGTGTCGCCCGAGGCGTACTGATACCCGCTGCGCCCGCGGATGCGTTGATCGCCGCCGGAGCAGAACGCCCAGCCGCCGTCTTTAGGTGAGGGGCCGTTGCCGGTCAACAGCACCACGCCGACATCGGGCGACATCCGTGCGTGGTCGAGCGCCCGGTACAGCTCGTCGACGGTGTGCGGCCGAAACGCGTTGCGCACCTCGGGCCGGTTGAACGCTATCCGGACCGTGGCATCGTCGACGTGTCGGTGATAGGTGATGTCGGTGAGGTCGGTCATCCCGTCCACCGGTCGCCACAGGTCCGGGTCAAAAGGGTTATTGCTCATCGGTGTTGCGGGGTTCGGCACAGGCGCTGACGCTACTCGCTGCTGACCGGAATGAATGGTCGCGGATTGCTGTAGTACACCGCATGAAAGTCAGTGAAGCTGCGCGCGAGTTCATCGGGAACGGTGTCGACGCCACCCTGGTCACCGTGAACCCCGATGGCAGTCCGCAGGTGAGTCTGGTGTGGGTGGCCTTGCAGTCCACGCCCGAGGGCGACGAGCTGGTGACCGCCCACTTGGCAGAGCACAAGAAGGTCCGCAATGTCCGCCGCGATCCGCACGTCGCGGTGACAATCGTGTCCACTGAAGACCCCGGTATAGCTATGCGGCCCTATCTCGCCATCAACGGGACGGCGCGTATTCAGGAGGGCGGTGCGCCGGAGCTACTCAAGAGTTTGGCGCAGACGCTGTCCGATCCGAACGTATTCCCGCCCCAGGACGCGCCGCCGGGTTATCTGACCCGAATCCGGATCGACAAGGTCGGTGGTATCGGTCCCTGGACGTCTTGATCGACGAACGTTATCTCGGCACGGGTGCGCTGACGGCGTCCAGTCTGGCGATCGCGGCGGCGTCCAGTGCGATGTCGGCCGCGGCGAGGTTCTGCTCGAGGTGCGCGATCGACCTGGTGCCCGGGATCAGCAACGTGTTGGGCGAGTGCGCCAGCAGCCACGCCAATCCCACCTGGGCCGGTGTGACGCCGAGTCCGGCGGCGATGTCCACTACCACCGCGTCCTCGGCGACCTTGGGTGACCCGGGCATCGCTGACCCCAGGGGAAAGTACGGCACCCAGGCGATGCCCTCGGCCGCGCACAACTCGAGGGTGGCTTCCTGCGAGCGGTCGAGCAGGCTGTAGGCGTTCTGCACGCACACGATGCCCGCGGGCAGGGCGCGCCGCACCACCTCCAGCGGCACGCTGCTGATGCCGATCGCGCCGATCTTGCCTTCGTCACGCAGCGCGATCATCTCGGCGAGCTGGTCGTCGACGCCGACGATCTGATCGCCTTCGGCCGGCAGGCCGGGCCCGAGATCGAGTCGCCGCAGGTTGACGACCGGTACGCGCTCGAGGCCGAGCTGCTGCAGGTCGTCTTCGACCGCGGCCCGCAGCTCGGCAGGCGTTTGAGCCGAGGCCAGGGGCACAGGTCGTGCACCGGTGTATCGCGCACCGACCTTGCTGACGATGACCAGGTCGTCCGGGTACGGTGCCAGCGCCCGGCGGATGCGGCGGTTGACCTCCCCGGGGCCATAGAACGACGCGGTGTCGATGTGGTCGACGCCGAGTTCGACCCCGCGACGCAGCACCGAGACCGCGTCCTCGACGGCGGTGTTCTCGAACAACTGCATCGCGCCGTAGCCGGCGCGGGCGACCGTGACCGCGCCGAGGTTTCCGACGTCGCCGGGGTGGGTTTGATCTGTCATGGTGCTCCCGTCACACTGGACCCAAGCGGAGGGGCCTCCGCATTAACCAGCCTAGCAGAAACGGAGGTTCCTCCGCTTTGGTCCAAGCAGCCCGGTCTGACGCACGCCGCAACCGCGAAAAGTTACTCGAGGTCGCCACGACGGCGTTCGCCGCGGCGGAGGGCCGGCCGGTGTCGCTCGAGTCGATCGCTCGGGACGCGGGCGTCGGGATTGGCACGCTCTACCGCCATTTCCCCAGTCGGGAGGCCCTCGTTGAGGCGGTTTACCGGGCCGAGCTCGCCGAAGTGGCTGCGGCGGCCGAGCAGCTCCTCAAGCGGCATCCACCCGACACTGCCCTGCGGCGCTGGATGGACCGCTACGCGAACTTCGTGGCCACCAAGCGCGGAATGGCCGAGTCGCTGCACGCAATCTTCGACTCGGGCGCCATGGAGCCCAGCCAGACTCGGGACAGCATCGTCAGGGCGATCGACCTGCTGTTGCGGGCCGGCGCCGACGGCGGGCAGCTGCGCCCGGGCGTGCAGGCCGACGACGTCGTCTCCAGCCTCATCGGCATCTTTTTGGCCAGCGGTTCGCCGGAGCAGACGAGCCGCATGCTCGACCTCCTCGCCGCCGGCGTGTCCCGTTAACCCGCGAGCGGACGCCGACAAAATTAGCCGACGGCGCGGCCGGCGCCCTGCCAGAAATGCGCCCGCACCGCCTTTTTGTCCGGTTTGCCCAACCCCGTCACCGGCAACGAGTCGACGACAACCACCCGCTTGGGCGACTGCACCGAGCCCTTGCGCTCCTTGACCGCCGACTGGATCTCCGCGGTCATCGTGGCGATCGCGTCGTCGTCGGTCGGTGCGTCCGAGCGCAGCACCACCACCGCGGTGACGGCTTCGCCCCATTTGTCGTCCGGCGCGCCGACCACACACACCTGCGCGACGGCCGGATGCTCGGCCACGACATCCTCCACCTCGCGGGGAAAGACGTTGAACCCGCCGGTCACGATCATGTCCTTCACCCGGTCGACGATGTAATAGAAGCCGTCGGAGTCTTCGCGCGCCATGTCACCGGTGTGCAGCCAGCCGTCCTTGAACGTTCGCGCTGTCTCGTCGGGCAGATTCCAGTAGCCGCCGGCCAAAAGTGGTCCGCTGACGCAGATTTCACCGGGCTCACCCGGCGGAACCGGGTGGCCGTCCTCGCCGAGCAGCGCCACCCGGGCAAACAGCGTCGGGCGCCCGCAGGAGGTCAGCCGGTGCTCGTCGTGATCGGTCTTGGCCAGATAGGTGATGGCCATCGGCGCCTCGGACTGCCCGTAGTTCTGAGCGAAGATCTTGCCGAACCGGCCGATCGCCTCGGCCAGCCGCACCGGGTTGATCGCCGATGCGCCGTAGTACACCGTCTCCAGCGACGACAGGTCGCGGGTGTGCGAATCGGGGTGGTCCATCAGCGCGTACAGCATCGAGGGCACCACGAAGGTCGCCGTAATACGCTTCTCCTCAATAGTTCTCAGCACCTCGGCCGGGTCGAACCGGGGCAGCACATACATCTCGCCGCCCTTGACCAGGGTGGGGAGGAAATACGCCGCACCGGCATGCGACAGCGGCGTGATCATCAGGAACCGCGGCTCCTCCGGCCATTCCCATTCGGCCAGCTGGATCATCGTCATGGTGGCGATCGACTGGGCGGTGCCCATGACGCCCTTGGGCTTGCCCGTGGTGCCCCCGGTGTAGGTCAGACCAATGACCTGGTCGGGCGGCAGCTCCTTGGCGGCCAGCGGCTGCGGGTCGTACTTGGCCGCCTCGGCTGACAGATCGACCGCCACGTCCCGCAACGGCTCGGGCACCGGCCCAATCGTCAGGATCTGCTCGAGCGAGGACACCTTGTCCAGCAGCCCCAACGCCCGCTCGACGAACATCGGGTTGGGGTCGATGATCAGCGAGCTGATCCCCGCGTCGGACAGCACATAAGCGTGGTCGTCGAGCGAACCGAGCGGATGCAGGGCGGTGCGGCGATATCCCTGGGTCTGGCCGGCGCCGATGATCATCAGTACCTCGGGCCGGTTCAGCGAGAGCAGCCCGACCGCGACGCCGGTGCCCGCACCCAGCGCCTCGAACGCCTGGATGTACTGGCTGATCTTGTCGGCCATCTGACCACCGGTCAGTGTGGTGTCGCCGAGGAACAACACCGGCTTGTCTTTATGGCGCTTGAGCGCGCCCGCCAACATGTGGCCGTTGTGGGTCGGGGTGCGCAGCTGCTGGTGGGTCATGACGGCAAGACTAGAACGTGTTGCAGAACGAGCCGAACCGATCCCGGAATTAGGCTATTTCACCAGCTCAGTCCGCCACTGGATTTCCTTTTGCACGTATTCATTGTCCTGCGGGAAGTCCTCGATCTCCTGGATCCGGCGCACTTCGAGTGTCACTCCCGGGCCCAGCGGACAGCGGCTCGCCCACTGCTGGGCCTCCGCCTTCGAGGACACGCCGATGATCCAGAAGCCGTTGAGCAATTCATCGCCATGTGGCTCGTCGGAGACAGTCGGCGGATCGGAGCTGAAGTCGAGGAGAAAGCCCTCCTCAGGCTCGGCTAGCCCTTCGGCAGCCAGCAGTACGCCCGCTTCGACCAGGGCCTGGTTGTACGCGCTCATCGCGGCCAGGATCTCGTCGAACGGGACGTCCTTCGCGGACTCGCGCGCCTCAGGGGTGGACCGCATGATCATCATGTAACGCATTGCTAACTCCTTTCCTTGAATGCTCACCACGATTGACTCGCGGCGGCGCCGTTTCTCATCGCGGAATCGCTAGTATTCGCGCCCATGGCCGCTGCTGATGTCGTCGTCACCGGAGCCGTGCTCACCGTCGACGACGCCCGGCCCAACGCCGAGGCGCTGGCCATCGCCGACGGCCGGATCGTCGCCGTCGGCAGCCGCGCCGACGTCGCCGGCTGGGTCGGCGCCGAGACCCGGACCATCGATGTCGGTGACGGCTGCGTCATGCCGGGATTCGTTGAGGCGCATGGGCATCCGCTGATGGAGGCGGTAGCTTTGTCGGACCGGATCGTCGACATCCGCCCGGTCACCATGCGCGACGCCGACAGTGTCCTGACCGCGATCCATCAAGAGGTGGCCAAGCGCGGGCCGGCCGGCGCGTACCTCAACGGCTGGGATCCGCTGCTGCAGCCCGGACTGCCGCAGCCCACGGCGGGCTGGCTCGACGAGGTCGCGCCGGACGGGCCGCTGGTGATCCTGCACAACTCCGGTCACAAGGCGTTCTTCAACTCCCATGCCGCCCGGCACGCCGGGCTCACCCGCGACACGCCGGACCCCAAGGGCGCCAAGTACGGTCGCGACGCCGACGGCGAACTCGACGGCACCGCGGAGGAAGCCGGCGCGGTGTTCCCGCTGCTGCGCGGGGCCATCGCGCCCGGCGACTACCCGGCGATGCTGCTGGCCGAATGCGCCCGACTCAACCGCGCCGGGCTGACCACCTGCTCGGAGATGGCGTTCGACCCGGCGTTTCGGCCGCTGGTCGAGCGGCTGCGCGACCGGCTCACCGTGCGGATACGGACCTACGAGATCTCCAACCCGCGAATGTCGACCGACGCCACCCCCGGTGACGGCGATGACATGCTGCGGCAGGTCGGCATCAAGATCTGGGTGGACGGCTCGCCGTGGATCGGCAACATTGACCTGACGTTTCCCTATCTCGACACCGCCGCCACCCGCACCATCGGTGTGCCGCCCGGTTCCTGCGGGCACGCGAACTACACCCGCGAACAGCTGGCCGAAATCGTCGGCGCGTACTTCCCGCTGGGCTGGCCGATGGCCTGTCACGTGCACGGCGACGCCGGCGTGGACACCATTCTCGACGTCTACGAGGAAGCGCTGGAACAGCATCCGCGTGACGATCACCGGCTGCGGCTCGAGCACGTCGGCGCCATCCGGCCCGACCAACTGCGAAGAGCCGCCGCCCTCGGCGTCACCTGCAGCATCTTCGTCGATCAGATCCACTATTGGGGTGACGTCATCGTCGACGGCCTGTTCGGCCCGGAGCGCGGGTCGCGCTGGATGCCGGCCGGCTCGGCGGTGGCCGCCGGCATGCGCATTTCGCTGCACAACGATCCGCCGGTCACCCCCGAGGAGCCGCTGCGCAACATCAGCGTCGCCGCCACCCGGGCCGCGCCCAGCGGGCGGGTGCTCGGGCCTGAGGAGCGGTTGACCGTCGAGCAGGCGATCCGCGCGCAGACCATCGACGCGGCCCGGCAGCTGTTCGCCGACGACGTGATCGGCTCGCTGGAAATCGACAAGTACGCCGACCTGGTGGTGCTCTCGGCCGATCCCCGCACGGTGCCGCCCGAGCAGATCGCCGGCCTCGACGTGCGCGCGACGTATCTGGCGGGCCGCGAGGTCTACCGCCGGTGACCCCGCCGCTGGCCGAGCTGCTCGAGCGCCTGCACGTGGTGGCGCTGCCGATGCGGGTGCGTTTCCGCGGCATCACGACCCGCGAAGTCGCGTTGATCGACGGCCCGGCCGGCTGGGGCGAATTCGGCGCGTTCGTGGAATACCCGGCGCCCGAAGCGTCGGCGTGGCTGGCGTCGGCGATCGAGGCCGCTTTCAACCAGCCGCCGCTGCCGCGACGCCACCGAATCCCGATCAACGCCACCGTGCCCGCCGTCCCCGCCGCGCAGGTGCCCGACGTGCTGGCCCGATTCCCCGGCGCCCGGACGGCGAAGGTGAAGGTCGCCGAGCCCGGGCAGACGCTGGTCGACGACATCGACCGGGTCAACGCGGTGCGTCGACTGGTGCCGACGGTTCGGGTGGACGCCAATGGCGGCTGGAGCGTCGACGCCGCTGCCGAAGCGTGCACGGCGTTGACCGCCGACGGCCCGCTGGAATACGTCGAACAGCCTTGCGCCAGCGTGGACGAGCTCGCCGAGCTGCGGCGCCGGGTCGACGTGCCGATCGCCGCCGACGAAAGCATCCGCAAGGCCGAGGACCCGCTGGCCGTGGTCCGGGCCCACGCCGCCGACGTTGCGGTGCTGAAAGTTGCTCCGCTGGGCGGTGTTTCGTCGTTGCTGGCGATCGCCACCCAGATCGACATCCCGGTCGTCGTCTCCAGCGCACTGGACTCGGCGGTCGGGATCAGCGGCGGCCTGTTCGCGGCGGCGGCGCTGCCCGAGCTGCGGCACGCCTGCGGTCTGGGCACCGGCCGCCTCTTCCTCGACGACGTCGCCGAGCCCGTCATCCCCGTCGACGGCTACCTGCCCGTCGCACCGGTGACCCCCGACCCCGACCGGCTGCACGCGCTGGCCGCACCGCCGGATCGGCGGCAATGGTGGATCGACCGGGTCCGGGCCTGCTACCAAGTGCTCACAACAGCCGCGCTCTGACGCTATTCGGCCGCCATATGCTGGAACACATGCGGCGGTTGGGCGTCACCGTGGTCGCGGTCTGGGCGGCGTGCCTGATCGCGGCGGGCTGCACCTCGACCGTCGACGGCAGCGCCGTCGCCGGTAACGGTGCACGGCGGCCCGGCGCGGTCACTGCGGACGGGTTGCCGGGGCTGCTGCTCAGCCTCGACGAGATGAAGCAACTGTTGAAGTTCTCCGACATGGCCACCGAAGAGCACTGGACGCAGCCCGACCCGAAAGGCACCTTCGCTCCTGCCGATTGTGTGGGAGCCGTGTTCAGCGGCATGTCGGGTTCCTACGAGGGCAGCGGGTACCAGGACTTCTACCAGGTCAGGCAGACCGACATCAGCCCAGACGGCTGGTCCCACTGGATCGACCAAGGTGTCGCCACCTTCCAAACAGCAGCCGCCGCAAAGGATTTTGTGGACAAACAAGTCGCGTTGTGGCGCCGATGCAAGGGCGTGCAGCTCGTCTACGCATTTCCCGATCCCGATGACTGGGGCGAACCGTACCTGATCGGAAACACCGTGAATTCCGGCTGCGTCACGCTGATCAACAACACCGTGGTCGACGACAACCACTACGACGACGTCCGGGTGCTGGCGGCGAAGTCCAATATTGCGGTCGACCTGCAGTTCACCGGTTTCGGGTTGACCGACGAACCGATGACGGCGATCACCCGGATTTTGGACCGGATTCCGGCGCAAGGGCGGGACTGCGCCTTCTGGGGCTAGGCGGTCCGACCGCGTCGCGTAGGTTCGTGGCCGTGACCAATTTGGCCTACGCCGACAGCGGAAGCGGTGAGGCGGTGATGTTCATCGCCGGCTGGGGCGGTGCCGGACGCGGCTGGCATCTGCACCAGGTGCCGGCATTCCTGTCGGCGGGATACCGCGTCATCACCTTCGACAACCGCGGAATCGGCGACACCGAGAACGCCGACGGTTTCACCACCCAGACCATGGTCGCCGACACCGCGGCGCTGATCGAACGCCTGGGGGTGGGCCCGGCGCGTGTCGTCGGCGTATCGATGGGCGCGTTCATCGCGCAGGAACTCATGCTGGCCCGGCCCGAGCTGGTCAGCAAGGCCGTGCTGATGGCCACCCGCGGCCGGCTGGACCGCAGCCGGCAGTTCTTCCGCGCCGCCGACGCCGAGCTGGCCGGCTCGGGCGTTCAACTGCCGACCGCCTACAGCGCGAAAGTTCGCATGCTGGAGAGTTTTTCGCCCAAGACCTTGAACGACGACCGGGCCGCCGGGGACTGGATCGCGATGTTCACCATGTGGCCCAACAAGCTGACTCCGGGATTGCGCTGCCAACTCGGCGTCACGCCAACGACCAACCGGCTGCCCGCCTACCAAGCGATCACCGCGCCGACGCTGGTGATCGGATTCGCCGACGACGTGGTGACCCCGCCGTATCTGGGTCGCGAGGTTGCCGACGCCATCCCCAACGGCCGCTATATGGAAGTCGCCGACGCCGGGCATCTGGGGTTCGTCGAGCAGCCCGACGCCGTCAACGCGCTGGCGCTGCAGTTTTTCGCCGGCGCGGCAGTATGAGCTCGCTCGCTGAGCCTGATGGTCGGGCTCCTCCTCGGGCCGACCCGGCCCGCATCGTCGCCCGACTAGGCTGAGCTGGTGAACCCTTCGACGACCCAGGCCCGCGTGGTCGTCGACGAGCTGATCCGCGGCGGTGTGCGCGACGTCGTGCTGTGTCCGGGATCGCGGAACGCGCCGCTGGCGTTCGCGCTGAACGACGCCGACCGGGCCGGCCGGATCCGGCTGCACGTGCGCATCGACGAGCGCACCGCCGGATACCTGGCCATCGGCCTGGCGATCGCCGACGGCGCCCCGGTGTGTGTGGCGATGACGTCGGGCACCGCGGTGGCTAACCTTGGTCCGGCGGTCATCGAGGCCAACTACGCCCGGGTTCCGCTGATCGTGCTGTCGGCCAACCGGCCCTACGAGCTGCTGGGCACCGGCGCCAACCAGACCATGGAGCAGCTGGGCTACTTCGGCACCCAAGTCCGCGCCACCATCAGCCTCGGCCTCGCCGAAGACGCCTCCGACCAGATCGACGCGCTGAACGCGACTTGGCGATCGGCCACCTGTCGTGTCCTAGTCGCCGCCACCGGATCGCGCACCGCCAACGCCGGCCCGGTTCAGTTCGACATCCCGCTGCGCGAACCGTTGGTGCCCGACGCCGATGAATCTGTGCCGACGCCGACGGGCCGGCCCGACGGTAAGCCGTGGACCTACACCCCGCCGGTCACCTTCGACCAGCCGCTGGATGTCGATGTGAGCGCCGACACCATCGTCATCGCCGGCCACGGCGCCGGTCTGCACCCCAACCTGGCGGATTTGCCGACCGTCGCCGAACCCACCGCGCCACCGGCGGCAAACCCGCTGCACCCGCTGGCGCTTCCCTTGCTGCGGCCCCAGCAGGTGATCATGCTGGGCCGCCCGACGCTGCACCGCCCGGTGTCGACGCTGCTGGCTGACCCGTCGGTGCCGGTCTACGCCCTTACCACCGGACCCCGCTGGCCCGACGTCTCCGGAAACTCCCAGGCCACCGGTACCCGCGCGGTCACCACGGGTAGGCCCAACCCGGCCTGGCTGCGGCGCTGCGCGCAGGTGAACCGGCACGCGATCGATGCGGTGCGCGGTCAGCTGAAGGCGCACCCGTTGACCACCGGCCTGCATGTGGCCGCCGCGGTGGCCGACGCGCTGCTTCCCGGCGACCAGCTGGTGTTGGGGGCGTCCAACCCGGTGCGCGACGCGGCGTTGGTCGGCCTGCAGGTGCCCGACATCCAGGTGCGGTCCAATCGCGGCGTCGCCGGCATCGACGGCACGGTGTCCACCGCGATCGGGGCGGCGCTGGCGTACGAGCGCAGCACCGGTGGCCGGACCGTCGCGCTGATCGGGGATCTGACGTTCGTGCACGACAGCTCCGGGCTGCTGATCGGGCCCACCGAGCCGACACCGGAGCAGCTGACCATCGTGGTGTCCAACGACAACGGCGGGGGCATCTTCGAACTGCTCGAGCAGGGCGACCCGCGGTTCTCCGACGTGTCGTCGCGGATTTTCGGCACCCCGCACGACGTGGATGTGGGCGCGCTGTGCCGCGCGTATCACGTGGAGAGCCGACAGATCGAAGTCGCCGACCTCGGCGCTGCCCTTGACGAGTCCGACGCCGGCATGCGGGTGTTGGAGGTCAAGGCCGACCGGTCCTCGCTGCGCCAGTTACATGCCGCGATCAGAGCCGCGCTCTAAAGCCGTGCTGGCGCCGGTGAAAGCCGTGTGGCGCGCCTTGATTCACGGCCGCAACGGTGACCTGCCCGACACCCAGTCCCGGCGCATCCTGCGCTGGACAAGGATCGGTGTGCTGCTCATCGCCGTCCTGGTGACACTGCAGTCGGTGCTGTTGGTGGCCGGCGCGTGGCGCAACGATCTGTCCATTCAGCACAACATGGGCGTCGCGCAAGCCGAGGTGCTCAGCGCAGGGCCGCGTCGCTCGACGATCGAGTTCGTCACACCCGACCGGGTCACCTACCGTCCGGAACTGGGGGTGCTGTATCCCTCCGAATTGGCAACAGGCATGCGGATTTATGTCGAATACGACAAAAACAATCCCAACCTGGTGCGGGTACGGCACCGCAACGCCAAGCTGGCGATCATCCCGGCAGGGTCGATCGCGGTGGTGGGTTGGCTGGTCGCCGCGGCTTTGCTGGCTGGGCTGGCGGTACTGGAGAAACGGCTGCAAACACGAGATTTCAAACGCCGTACGCTCAGCGGCAACCTTCGCGACAGGCAGCCCTGACACCGTAGCTATGTGCGCGTTGCGATCGTCGCGGAGTCTTTTCTCCCGAACGTCAACGGCGTCAGCAACTCGGTGATCCGGGTGCTCGAGCATCTGCGCCGCACCGGTCACGAAGCTTTGGTCATCGCGCCGGACAACCCGCCCGGCGAGCCCCGGGCCGACCGGCTTCACGACGGTGTCCGGGTCCATCGCACACCGTCGCGGGTGTTTCCGAAGATCACGTCGCTGCCGCTCGGCGTGCCGACACCGCAAATGGTGCGGGTGTTGCGGGGCTTCGAGCCCGACGTCGTGCACCTGGCGTCACCGGCGCTGCTCGGTTACGGGGGAGTGCTGGCCGCCCGTCGCCTCGACGTCCCGACGGTGGCGGTGTTCCAAACCGACGTCGCGGGTTTCGCCGCCTGCTACGGCATCGCAATGGCGTCGCGCGCGGCGTGGGCGTGGACCCGGTATCTGCACGGGCTGGCCGACCGCACCCTGGCGCCGTCGACGTCGACGATGGAAAGCCTTGCCGCACACGGTGTCGCGCGGGTATACCACTGGCCTCGTGGCGTCGACATGATGGGCTTCGCCCCGTCGGCACGCGACGAGGCGCTGCGGCGGCGATGGTCACCGGACGGCAAGCCGATTGTCGGCTTCGTCGGCCGCCTCGCGCCGGAAAAGCAGGTCGAGCGGCTGGCGGCGTTGGCGCGCGGCAGCGCGGTGCAACTCGTGATCGTCGGCGACGGTGTCGATCGTGCCAAGCTGCGAAAGCTCTTGCCGACAGCGGTTTTCACCGGCGCGATGTACGGCGCTGAGCTGGCCGCGGCGTACGCCAGCTTGGACGTCTTCGTGCATACCGGTCAGCACGAAACCTTTTGTCAAGCCTTGCAGGAAGCGCTGGCGTCCGGGCTGCCGGTGATCGCCCCCGACGCCGGCGGCCCCCGTGATCTGGTCGCGCCGTATCGCACCGGGTTGCTGCTGCCGGTCGACGAGTTCGAGGCACGGCTTCCCGCCGCGGTCGCCCATCTGCTCGACGAACGGCCGCGGTATTCGCTGGCCGCACGGCGCAGCGTGCTCGACCGTGGCTGGCCGGCGATCTGCCAGGCGTTGCTGGGACACTACGACGCGGTGCGAGGGAGTAGACCGGCCGCGGCGGCGTAAGCAGGTAGCGTCGGCGCGGTGAGCCGTGCGACCCTGGGCAAGGACCCCCGCGACGTAGCGTCGATGTTCGACGGCGTCGCGCGGCGCTATGACCTGACCAACACAGTGCTGTCGTTGGGTCAGGACCGCTTTTGGCGGCGCGCGACCCGGTCCGCGCTGCGCCCCGAGCGCGGCGAGCGAGTGCTCGACCTCGCGGCGGGTACCGCCGTGTCGACCGCGGAACTGGCGCAGTCCCGGGCATGGTGCGTGGCCGTCGACTTCTCGGTCGGGATGCTCAAGGCCGGCGCATCGCGGATGCTGCTGAAGATCGCCGGTGACGCCACCCGCTTGCCGTTCAACGACGCGGTGTTCGACGCGGTCACCATCAGTTTCGGTTTGCGCAACATCGCCGACTCCGAGGCCGCCCTGCAGGAGATGGCCCGGGTCACGCGACCAGGAGGGCGGCTGGTGGTGTGCGAATTCTCCACGCCGACCAATCCGATGTTCGCCACTATTTACAAGGAGTATTTGATGCAGGCGCTGCCGCGGGTGGCGCGTGCGGTATCGAGCAACCCGGATGCGTATGTCTATTTGGCGGAGTCGATCCGGGCCTGGCCCGACCAGCCGACGCTGGCTCGCCAGATCGGTGCGGCGGGCTGGTCGGCGGTGCGGTGGCGCAATCTGAGCGGCGGCATCGTCGCCCTGCACGCTGCGTATCGAGCGCACGAGACGCTCAGCTGAAGGGTTTCCGGTGATCCAGCAGCCGGGAGGCCCGTCCGCCGCCGCGCCAGCTGCGCGCGACCAGGTCGGCGTCGTCGTCGGTGACCAGGTTGCCCATCACCCGCACGGCGACGCTCATCAGCGCCGTCGAGCGCATCGCGAGCGGCCCGGCCGCCGGCAGGAACCGAGGGAATGTGAGCAGCAGTGCCAGCCGGCGCGCGATGGAGAATCCGCGCCCGTAATGGCGTTGCAGCTCCGACGGCCACGAATGCGACAAATCCTCGCGGCCCAGGAGCTCGACGGCCAGCCGCCCGGTCTCCAGCCCGTAGTCGATGCCTTCACCGTTGAGCGGGTTGACGCAAGCTGCCGCGTCGCCGATCAGCATCCAGTTCGGCCCGGCCACCCCCGACACCGCGCCGCCCATCGGCAGCAGCGCCGACGAGACCGCCCGCGGCTGACCGTCGAACTCCCACTCGTCACGGCGCAGATCGGTGTAGTACGACATCAGCGGCCGTAGCGCCAGGTCGGCGGGCCGTTTCGAGGTCGACAGCGCGCCGACGCCGATGTTCACCGCGCCGTTGCCGAGTGGAAAAACCCAGCCGTACCCGGGTAGCACCGCCCCGTCGGGGGAGCGCAATTCCAGGTGCGATGTCAGCCACGGCTCGTCACCGCGCGGCGACTCCAGGTACCCGCGCGCCGCGACCCCGTACACCGTTTCTTGGTGCCAGCGGCGGCCCAGCTTGCGGCCCAGCGGAGAACGCGCCCCGTCGGCGACGATCAGCTCGCGGCAGCCGAGCTCCGACCCGTTGGCCAGCATTACGGAAACCACGCGCCCGGTCGAATCATGATGAGCGCTCACGGCTTTGACGCCGAGCAGCATCCGCGAACCGGAGTCCTCGGCGACCTTGCGGATCCGGTCGTCGAGCTCCAGGCGCGCCACCGCGCTGCCGGTCGACGGGAACGACGGCCCCGGCCAGTCGACCTGCACGTCGGCGCCGAACCCGCTCATCCGCAAGCCGCGGTGCCGGATACGGGCGTCCAGCCATTCACCCAACCCCAGCCGCTCCAGCTCGGCAACCGCGCGGGGTGTCAACCCGTCGCCGCAAGCCTTGTCGCGGGGAAAGCTCGCCGAGTCGACGACCAGCACGTCGTGACCCGCCCGGGCAGCCCAGGCAGCCGCCGCCGAACCCGCTGGTCCGGCGCCCACGACCACCACATCGGCTCTGCTACCCACGCTCACCAGTATGTTGGTCGAGTGCGGACTCCGACGACTGTGGTGGCCGGCGTTGACTTCGGCGACGCTGCCTTCGCCGCGAATGTCCGCGACGGCGTCGCCCGGATCGAAGACTTGATGGAGACCGAGCTGCGCGGCAGCGACGAACTGCTCACCGAGGCGGTGCTGCATCTGTTCCAGGCCGGCGGCAAACGATTCCGGCCGCTGTTCACCGTGCTGTCGGCACAGCTCGGGCCGCAGCCGAACGCCTCGGAAGTGACCATCGCCGGGGCGGTCATCGAGCTGGTGCATCTGGCGACGCTGTACCACGACGACGTGATGGACGAGGCCCGGGTGCGCCGCGGCGCACCGAGCGCCAACGTGCGCTGGGGCAACAACATCGCGATCCTGGCCGGCGACTACCTATTCGCGACGGCGTCGCGGCTGGTGTCACTGCTGGGGCCCGACGCGGTACGGGTGATCGCCGAGACCTTCGCTCAGCTGGTGACCGGCCAGATGCGGGAAACCCACGGCGCCGACGACGGTTCGGATCCGGTCAAGCATTACCTGAAGGTGGTCTATGAGAAGACCGCCTGTCTGATCGCCGCGGCAGGCCAGTTCGGTGCCACGTTCTCCGGAGCCGACGAGGAGCAGATCGCGTGCCTGCATCGGCTCGGCGGCATCGTCGGCACCGCGTTTCAGATCTCCGACGACATCATCGACATCGACAGCGATCCTGAGGAATCCGGCAAAGTGCCCGGCACCGACCTGCGTGAAGGCGTTCGTACGCTGCCGGTGCTCTACGCGCTGGCCGAGAGCGGGCCGGACGCCGAGCGGCTACGCCAGCTACTGGCCGGTCCGGTCGGCGACGACGCGGTGGTGGCCGAAGCGCTGGCGCTGTTACGGGCGTCGACGGGGATGGCCAAGGCCAAAGACACCGTCGCGCGGTATGCGGCCGAGGCGCGTGCGGAGCTGGCGTCCTTGCCCGACCTGCCCGGCCGACAGGCACTGGCCACGCTGGTCGACTACACCGTCAACCGCCACGGATAGCGGAACCCGGCGGGGCCTCTCGAGCGTTTACTCCGCAGAACCTGGGGTTTTGAGGAGGAGTTCGATGACCTGGCATCCGCATGCCAACAGCTTCAAGACCTTTGCGCTCTTGGCCGGTATGTCGGCGCTGATTGTGTTTGTGGGCCGGCTGTTCGGTTCGACGGCCATGTGGTTGGCGGTGCTGTTCGCCGTGGGGATGAACGTCTACACGTATTTCAACAGCGACAAGCTGGCGCTGCGGGCCATGCATGCGCAGCCGGTGTCCGAGGTGCAGGCACCGGTGATGTACCGGATTGTGCGTGAGCTGGCCACCAGCGCACACCAGCCGATGCCGCGGCTCTACATCAGCGACACCACCGCACCCAATGCGTTCGCCACCGGCCGCAACCCCCGCAACGCCGCGGTGTGCTGCACGAGCGGCATCCTGCACCTGCTCGATGACCGCGAGTTGCGGGCCGTGTTGGGTCACGAACTGTCACACGTCTACAACCGCGACATTCTGATCTCGTGCGTGGCGGGGGCGTTGGCGTCGGTGATTACCGCGCTGGCCAACCTGGCGTTCTTCGCCCAAGTATTCGGCGGTGGCGACCGAGACGGCGAGAACCCGTTCGGACTGCTGCTCGTTTCGCTGCTCGGTCCGATCGCCGCGACGGTGGTGCGGTTGGCGGTGTCCCGTTCGCGCGAGTACCAGGCCGACGAGTCCGGTGCGGTGCTGACCGGGGACCCACTGGCATTGGCGTCGGCACTGCGCAAAATCTCCGGCGGCGTACAACGCGCCCCGTTACCCCCGGAACCGCAACTGGCCAGCCAGGCCCACTTGATGATCGCCAACCCTTTCCGCAACGGGGAGCGAATCGGGTCGCTGTTCTCGACGCACCCGCCGATCGCCGACCGGATCCGCCGGCTGGAGGCGATGGGGCGCGGCTGAGTCGGCGTGGCGCGGACGTCGCCGGCGCTGCGCGCGCGACTGGCCGTCGAAGCCGCCGAACAGAACGTGTCGATGAATCAGTGGGTGGTGCAGAAGCGGGCGAACCGGCCGGTCGGCCTCTTCGACCTCTGATACCGCCTGCGATATCGCCTCGTGAAAGCACTACCTGGTCGGAACCAGGTGCTGTGACTCGCTGAGTCAGAAGCCCGACCCGTGCACCTCGTGGCCGGGCGTTTCCGCGGCCAACCCGCGGTACGCGTCTTCGACGGTAGAGCCGTGGTTGATCACGGCGTCAACTTCCCGGGCGATCGGCATGTTCAGGCCGTACTTGTCGGCGAACTCCATGACCACGCTGGCGGCTTTGACACCCTCGGCGACCTGGTTCATCGACTCGATGACCTCGTCGATCGGTTTGCCCGCGCCGAGCTGCTCGCCCACGTGGCGGTTGCGGCTGCGCTGGCTGGTGCAGGTGACGATGAGATCGCCCATGCCGGCCAGTCCGGAGAAGGTGTCGCGCTGCCCGCCCATCGCCTCGCCCAGCTTGGACATTTCCCGCACCGAGCGGGCGATTATCAGCGCGCGGGTGTTCTCGCCGATACCTATCGAGTAGCCCATGCCGACAGCGATCGCGTAGACGTTCTTCAACGCGCCACACATCTCGGCGCCGAGCACGTCGTCGATGGTGTACACGCGGAAGCGCTTGGTCCGGAACAACTGCCCGAGCTGGTTGGCCAGCTGCTGGTCGGGCATCGCCAGGACTGCTGCGGCCGCGTATCCCTCGGCCACCTCGCGAGCGATGTTCGGGCCGGCGAGGATGCCGGCCGGGTGGCCGGGCAGCACTTCGTTGACGATCTGCGACATGCGCATATTGGTGCCTTGTTCGAGGCCTTTGACCAGTGACACCACCGGCACCCACGGCCGCAACTCGCAGGCAAGTTCACTGAGCACGTCGCGGAAGCCGTGCGACGGCACCCCCATCACGACGACATCGGCGGCGTTGGCGGCCTCGGCGAAGTCGGTGGTGGCCCGCAGGTTCTCGCTGAGTTCTACCTCGTCGCCCAGGTAGCGGGAGTTGCGATGGTTCTTGGTGATGTCCTCCGCGGTTTCCTCGGAGCGCACCCACTGCAGCGTCGGCGCACGGCGAGCGCAGATCGACGCGACGGTGGTGCCCCACGATCCGCCGCCCAGAACAACGACATTCGGTTCACGCTGAGGAGGTGCCATGACGATCAGCGTATTGCCGACCGTGGCGGTTCACTGGCGATTCAGGCGGAGCGGTCGGCGGGGCATTGATCAGTGCAACAAAGAAAGCCCTAGAAGAGTCATCACGGTGAACATGATTGCGTAATAGAAAAGCATGCCGACACCCCACGTCCCGAGCGCAAGCGGAACCACCAGCCGAAAACGCTTGAACGGTATTGCGCACAGTACCGCCAGCGCCCAGGTCGCGGCGACCGCCCAACCGGTCAACACTGATGTGCTGAAGTCGGCCAAACCGGCGACGACCGGCGACCAGGCGGAAAACCGAGGTGCCGGAATCAAGTGAGCCGCGGTGGGCTGCGTTGCGGTCATCTGCCGCGGAACACTTCGAATTGGAGTATCCAGGACAGCCAAAGGAGAAGCGCCACAGCGCATCCCACCGCGATGGCCCGTGCCCATGGACGCCGGATAAACATGAACACCGCGGTGATCACAGCGTATACCGCGGCTCGCACAATTTCTTCGGCTCGCGTCGAGGTGGCCAGAGCTGATTCGTCGACGACGAGCCACGCGCAATAGCCGATGGCGCTCGCGAGAGGGATGAAGAAACTTGCAAAGCGCCCAATACCGAGCCGACAGCTTCACGGAATATCGGCTCTCAGCCCGCCACTGCCTCCTGATGCGCAGCACGCCCGAAGACCATCGCCTCTTCGATGCGGTCGAATCGGTAATCGATGGCGTCGGCGAAGTAGTTCTGCCGCACGTTCCACGGCCGTTTGGTGCCCGACTTGGGCAACGCGTGCGGGGACCGCAGCACGTAACCGGCCTGGATGTCCCACGCCGGCTTCTCCGGCATCGGCTCGTCACCGCGATGCGGGTAGGCATGCGTGTAACCACGACCGCGCATGTGCGCCAGCAGCTTCGACGTCGCCCGCGCGGTCATGTCGGCGCGCAGCGTCCAGGACGCGTTGGTATAGCCGACGCACCAGAACAGGTTGGGCACGTCTTCGAGCATGTGTGCTTTGTAGACGAAGCGGTCCTGCGGCTTGATCTCGGCACCGTCGATCGACAGGGTCACGCCGCCGAGCGCCTGCAACTGCAAGCCAGTGGCGGTCACAACGATGTCGGCGTCGAGATGGCCACCCGATTTCAACGTGATCCCGGTGGCATCGAAGTGGTCGATGTGGTCGGTCACCACCTCGGCACGGCCCGCGCTGATCGCGACGTAGAGGTCGGCGTCTGGGATCAGGCACAGCCGCTGATCCCACGGGTTGTAGCGCGGCTTGAAATGGGTGTCGACGTCGTAACCGCCGGGCAGATTGCTGATCGCGATGCGCCGGATCCACCACCTGATGAAACCCGGTGTCTTGCGCGCCAAGAACCAGATCGCTCCCTCGAGCAACGCGTTGCGAGTCCGGACAGTCAGATGAGCTACTCTGCCGGGCAACGTCTTTCGCAGCACATCGACGAACGGGCTGTACTTCGACGTGGAGAACATATAGGTTGGCGAGCGCTGCAGCATGGTTACCTTCGCGGCCCTCTTCGTCAGCGACGGAATGAGCGATATCGCCGTCGCGCCGCTGCCGATCACCACCACTTTCTTGCCGGCGTAATCCAAATCTTCGGGCCAGTGCTGTGGATGTACCACCGCGCCGGCGAACTGCTCGAAGCCCGGGAAGTCGGGGATGTAGCCCTCGTCGTAGTTGTAGTAGCCAGAGCCGAAAAACACGAACCGAGCGCGGTAGGCCTTCGGCGCGCCGTCGTGGTCGGCAAGCACTGTCCAGGTGTCAGTCTGCGAATCCCAATTCGCCGAGCGGACATGATGATTGAAACGGATGTGGCGGTCGATGCCGTGCTTGTGCGCGGTCTCCACCAGATATTGATGGATGTGGACGCCGTCGGCCACGCCTTCTTTACGGGTCCACGGCTCGAAGGGGAAGCTCAACGTGAAGATGCTGCTGTCGGAACGCACTCCGGGGTAGCGGAACAAATCCCAGGTGCCCCCGATCTGCTCACGCCGCTCCAGGATGGTGTAGGTGATTCCCGGATTGCGCTCGGTGATCCGATAGGCCGCGCCCAGTCCGGAGAAGCCCGCGCCGATGATGACGACGTCGAAGCATCCGGGGTCGACGGGGGTCGCAGTCATCGTGAGCCTCGCTTCCGTGCGGTCTGACAATCAGACTAATCAGGATCAGAGCGGCTGCAGCAGCGCATCCACATGCAGTGGCGCACACAGGTCGATCAGCCAGAGCTGGTCGGCCGGGCTGGCGAAGATACGCGCATGAGTGGTGTCTTGGATGAAAGCTTCGGAGCAGGTGTCACCGAAGAAGACGTACGCCTTGGTGTCGTTGCACCTGCTTGACATCCACACCACGCCGTCCAGACCGATGCCGTGTGCCGCTTTTGCCCACCGCACGGTGCTGCCGTACGTCGAGGCCGGGCTAGCCGTGAGCTCGTCGGCGGTGACCTTGAGTCGTCGCAGCCCCAGCCCGTGCAGCACCGCGACCCGCAGATCACGTGTGACCGCGAGGCGCACAAGCACTTTGCTGGCGTACTGGTCGTACGACAGGACGCCGCCGGCTGCCGGGATGTCGTGCAGCAGCGTCTCGGCGATCGCGGCGTCTTCGGTGTCCGCGGCGTACATGATCGGCACCACCGGGTCGCCGAAAAACCCGAACCGGGTCCGCGCGCCGAAACCGGGGTGGAAATCGGTGGCGGTGCGGGCCACCGACAGCACGCGGTAGAGCAGGTGTCCGGCCGGCACGGTGTCGACGGCCGGGTCGAAGGGGGCCGGTGGCCCGGTCACCACGAGACGGCGAAAGCCTCCGCTGCCACCGCAACGACCCGGTCGGGGTCGGTGACGAGATGATCGACGGGCCGGTCACCGTCGAGATAGGTCGTCGGCGAGCACAGCCACTGCACCAGACCGGCCTCCGACCAGCCGTTGACCACCGCGACGTCGCGCAGACGGCGGATGACGGGAAGCGGTTGCCCGTCGGGCCCGAACTGAAAGCCGGGATAGGCCAGATAGTTGCCGCGCCGCACGGCAACGACGGTCTTGTTGCGGCGTGCGGTGGTCGCGAGGTTGCGTGGTGCGCGGGAGCGCGAGCCCATCCGCTGGCCGGCCTGGGTGCTGGTCACCATCCCGAACTCGGCGTCGATGCGGGCGTAGAGGTTGTGTTCGGCCTGCACGGCCCGGGCGACGGCGGGTTCGGTGTAGACGGCGACCGACGACAGCGCCGCGCCGACGGCCTGAGCGCTTTCGCGCACCCGCCGGTCGGCGGCGGTCAGCTCGGCGACAGTGGTCATGCCGTCAATTCTACAGTCGATTCGTGCGGATGACAGAACCGCACGGAGTGCACGCGCTAACGATAGTTGACGAACTGCAGCGCGACGTCGAGGTCGGCGTCTTTGAGCATCGCGATGACGGCCTGCAGGTCGTCGCGCTTCTTGCTGGAGACGCGCACCTCGTCGCCTTGAATCTGGGTCTTGACGTTCTTGGGGCCTTCGTCGCGGATGAGCTTGGTGATCTTTTTGGCGTTCTCGCTGGTGATGCCCTGTTTGATGGTGCCGGTGATCTTGTAGGTCTTGCCCGACGCCTGCGGGTCGCCGGCGTCGAAGGCCTTCATGGAGATGTCGCGGCGGATCAGCTTCTCCTTGAACACGTCGACCGCGGCCTTGACGCGTTCTTCGGTCGACGAGGTGAGCTCGATGGCCTCGTCGCCCTTCCAGGCGATCTTGGTGTCGGTGCCGCGGAAGTCGAAGCGGGTGGCCAGCTCTTTGGCGGCCTGGTTGAGCGCGTTGTCGACCTCTTGGTGATCGACCTTGCTGACGACGTCGAACGATGAATCCGCCATGGACCCGTCCCTTCTGCACCGATGTTGGCCGTTTGTCTTCGGCGTACCTGCCCGTTGTAGTCTGCTACACGCGGCAGGTTGCCCGAGCGGCCAATGGGAGCGGACTGTAAATCCGTCGGCTTACGCCTACCCAGGTTCGAATCCTGGACCTGCCACTGCTCGTCTCCTCATCCGAGACGGTTTTGGGTAGTGCTCTCGAATCTTTCAGCCCTCTAGGGCATCTCCTCTGCCCACGCGATATGCCCGTCGAAGCCAAGCGTTCCCGCCATGTCGCGGTAGCGGTTCCTGAAATCCGCGTAGGTCGTGACATCACCGTGAGCCTGCGCCAGCAGAGCCCGCAGCCGCAGCAGCCAGATGTCGCGGATAGCTAAACCGTCGTCGGTCGGCGCCGCTAACCGCTCGGTCGCGGCCTTTGCTAATCGTTCGATCGCGGCCTCGGCTTCGACCAAGTCGCTCTCGGCCGCCCGATCGAGCAGTGTCTCCACCAGAACACCTGTCGTCGGGATGCTCCATCCCAGCAGCCGTCCTTCGCGGAATTGATGGTCGACGGCCGCGCGCATGAGCGGTATGGCGCCATCGCGGTCTCCGCACCGAGCCTTCTCACGAGCCAAGTAGACCTCGACCATAGGTATATCGGCCAGGAAGAAGCCCCGGCGCACGAACACTTCCCTGACCTCCGTCAGGACCTGCTGTCCCCGGCCACGCTCTGGGTTCGTCCCGCGGTGCACCAGCGCAATGCCCAGCGTCATCCGGGCGAGGGCGAACGCGACGTCATCACCGGATTGTTCGGCAATTCGCAGGGCATCCTCGATCTCGCGCATCGCGCGATCGTCGGGCCTCAGCACGCCAGTCAATATTGCCGGGTAGTAACTAAAGACAACGGTGGCGTGGGACATCGGGTCGGTGCTCCGGGCCAGGGTGAGGCCGTGCCGCAGGTCGTCACGCCATCCGGGACGTCCCAAGCAATAGCGGGCATTAGCGCGCGTCGTGAAGGCGACGGCCAACGGAGACCCGATTATGAAGTTGCCTTTTGAGGGATCACCGTTGCTCAGGTCGATAACCATCTGTGACCACCGCAGCGCGTCAGACCATTCGGCGCACTCTTCTCTGACGTAGACCGGTGCGAGGGACAGGCCCACCGTCAAGGTCGGATCGCCGAGCGACTCGATGAGGGCCATCGCTTCCGATGCCAGCTGCGACGCCTCGCGCAGCCGAGCCTTATGCAAGTGATCCATCACCAGCCCCGCCATCCCGATGGCCAGTGACGCCTTATCTCCGGCGGCGGCGCACAACTCCCTCAGCTCATCAAAGCGGTCACCGGCCACATGCTCATGGACTCGAAAGGCAATCCCGCACAGCATGGTGCGAGGAGTAATGCGCATGGTTGCTCGGTACGGATCGTCGGCGGGTAGGGCGTCGGCGATCGTTCGGGCACGCTCCCAACTCCGCCATGCCGCGGCGATGTCGCGATTGGTCGCCCAGGCCGCGGCGCGCATGTGCCAGCCGTAGGCGGCGCGGAGATCACCGGCGGCCTCCAAATGTTCGGCGATCAGCGCCGCGTTGTCCTCCGCCGCTGCCGGGTCACGTGATTCGATGGCGGCCGCGACTCGCTGGTGCAACTCGGCCCGATCGGATTGGAGCTGTGCTTCGTAGGCCACGGTCCGAATCAGCGCATGGTGAATCACATACTCCGGCTCTCGGGTGAACCTGATTTGATCTATAAGCTCGCCCGCCACCAAGTCCTCAAGGACAGGATCAATCCCCAGGTTTTCGAGTAGCTCGCGGCTAAACCGTGACCCAATGACCGCTGCCCCGCTCAAGGTGCGTTTGGCTTTCGGGTCGAGCCGGTCGATGCGAGCGGCGATGGTTGCCTGCAGCGTGACCGGCACGCTCACCTCGCCAATCTCGGCCGCCGACAGGTATGCACCCGGCTCCCCGCGAAGCACGCCGCGCTCGGCCAGTTCACGCACCATTTCCTCAGAGAAGAATGGATTACCGGCGGCCCTCTCGGCGATCCTCTGACCCAGTGGACCAACCGAGGGGTCCGGCCCGAGCAGCTCTGCGACCAGTGACGCGGTTTCCGAATCACTCAGCGGCGCAAGAGCTATAGACTGCGCACCTGCCACCCGGCTTAACGCGCCTCGATATTCGGGCCGGTAGGTGATGAGCACCAGCGAGGGCGTTTGCGGGATCACCGTAAGGAAATCGGCCAGTAGCGATTCGCTGACCTCATCGATCCAGTGCGTGTCCTCGATGACATAGACCGCCGGGGCCTGGCGGGCCAGCGAGGCCGCATTGACCAGCGCGGTCAACCGCCGCCGACGGGCATCCGGATCGATCTTCGGCAGCTCCACATCGGGATCGGCGATACCGAGCAGGTCGTCAAAGAGCAACAAGTCCTCGGGCTGCGCGTCGGGAGCCTGAGCCCGGGTCTGCGCTCGGGCGGCAGGTGGATCAAGACCCTCAATGCCGGTGGCCGCCCGCAACAGGCGCGCCACGGCGTGGAAGGGGACCTGGCTGGTGTGCTGTTCGCAGAAGGCGGTGAACACATCGACATCATGGGCGTTTGCCATCGCAGAAACTTCACGCACCAGACGGCTTTTGCCGATGCCAGGCGAGCCGACCACGCCGACCACCGTGCCGTGGCCATCGAGTGCACGCTCCAGCAAGCTTGCAACGGCGGACATTTCCCACCGCCGACCGACCAGATCCGGCTGCGGCCATGGCGGCCGAACTGCTATCGGGTCATTTTCGTCGGTAACCTCGTCGCGGTCGAGCAGCGCCAGCAGCGCAGGCACGCCGGAAAGTTCGGTTACCGCGTCCCGGCATGACGGGCACTCGCCCAGATGTGCCTCGAATTCGCACCGGTCCTTCTCGGACAACGACCCCAGCACGTAGGCCGCGTCCCACTGTGCATGCTTGTGGCCGTCTTGGCCGCGCGGGCCAGGGACGGGTGCTCCCTGCGCCGGAAAAGCGGTCATTGTGCCACTCCCATCTCCTGCAGCGTCTGCTGCAGGTTTCGCAGCGCGTAATGCAGCCGCGATTTCACTGCGCCTTCGGCGAGTCCCAGGTCCGCGCCGATTTGAGCCGGGGTCCAGCCGTAATAGTGCGCGCGTCGAACAACCGCGCGATGCTCGGCTGGCAGCCGCGCAAACGCGTCGGCGACCAGTGTCCGGTCCAGCGCCGAGTTGAGTTCATCGGATCCGCCCGCCTCCGGCGTCCCCGAGCCGTTGGACGAGACCGTGTCGCGGGCGACGGTGAACAGCCAGGCCCGCGCCGATCGCTCGTTGCCGCCAACCATCTGCGGATGCTGCCCCGCCCGCAGCAGCGTCTCCTGCACCACGTCCCCCGCACGGGTCGCATCGCTCGTCAACCGGCACGCATAGTGCCATAAAGCCGCGCCGTGCTGGTTGTAGAGCACCCGCATCACGCCGGTTTCCGGAATGTCCATCACCAACCTTCCGGTGGTGACACGAGTGCGGCGCCGTTTTGGTTCAGAACCGGCGTTAGCCGACGGTCAAGGCGCCGAACTCATCCTCGGTTACTGCTACGTTGTGCTGCCAGTTTGCCGCACGCGACCCGTCGACGGTAGTGCCTACCCCATTAGTCGTCCAAGCACGACGGTTCCCGTAGACGACGCAATGCACATCGGTCACGTCGACTCTCAGCAGAAGCCGAGGCCGAGTACTAATGACAACGGTCGCGAGACGTATGCCGACAAATCGACCTGTCCCGACCCACCGGCGGCTGGCTGCGGTAAGACGGGCACCGTGGACTTCGCGCTGACGTCGGTATCCGGCGACACCGCTGCAACGGGTCAGAGCGTGGCGGCGACCGCCGTCCTTGCCTGGTCAACGCGGCGCTAGCGCCGGCGCCCTCAGCCGTAGGCCGATTGCGGTGCGGTCCGCGCGGGTACAAGCCGCTCGCGGTCATCTGGACTGGAGGCGCGTGGCATGACTTCATCGTTGGGGAGTACGACAGGAAACGCCAAGACGTGCCCCGACAGCTGACCAGGGCGGTGGTGATCGTTGCGCTCGTACCGGCGATCTCGGGCACGCTCTACGGTTACGACACGGGGATTATCTCCGGCGCGCTACTGCAAATCACCAAAGAGTTCGGTATCGCCGAGAGCTGGAAACAGGTGATTGCGGCCAGCATTCTGCTGGGTGCCGTGATCGGAGCGCTGGTGTGCAGCTACCTTTCCCAGCGGCGCGGTCGCAAAACCACGCTTGTGATGCTCGCCGCGATTTTTGTGATTGGTGCGCTTTGGTGCTCGATATCGCCCAGCCCAGTCCTGCTGTCGCTCGGACGGCTCGTTCTCGGTTTCGCAGTGGGCGGAGCAACTCAAACGGCGCCCATGTACGTCGCCGAACTCGTCCCGAAGAACTATCGAGGCCGTCTTGTGCTTTGTTTTCAGATCGCCATCGGTGTAGGCATCCTGATCGCGACAATCATTGGGGCGTCAGAGTCCATCCCGTGGCGGTGGTCCATTGGCATCGCCGCCGTCCCCGGCGCGCTCATGCTCGGCTTGTTGCTGCGGCTGCCGGAGAGCCCGAGGTGGCTGGTCATGCACGGCAACCGCCACGAGGCGTCTCAGGTGCTCGAACGAGCTCGCCCGTCCGGGTATGACGTCAAGGCAGAACTTGACGAGGTAGCGCAGTCGGCTCGAGTGGAGCAGACCGAAGGCCTCAGCGGCTGGTCTGGCCTGCGAGAGGCCTGGGTACGTCCTGCCCTGATACTCGGCTGCGGCATCGCGATCTTCACCCAGCTGAGCGGCATCGAGATGATCATCTACTACGCACCCACCATTTTGACCGACAACGGATTTGCGACGTCAGTAGCGCTGGACGTCTCTGTCGGGCTCGGCTTCAGCTACCTGGTCGCCCAGTTGGTCGGGATGAGCGTCATCGACAAGGTGGGACGACGCCGGCTGACGCTGATCATGATTCCGGGTGCGGCGGTGAGCCTGTTGGTGCTGGGACTGCTGTTCGAGACCGGCGGCAGCGGCCGCGACCCGGTGCCATTCATCGTCGCCAGCCTCATTGTTTTCATGCTGTTCAATGCGGGTGGCTTACAGCTGATGGGATGGCTTACCGGCTCTGAGACTTACCCCCTGGCGGTGCGGCCTGCTGGCACTGCTGCGCAATCTGCGGCTATGTGGGGCACCAACCTGATCATTACCCTGACGCTTCTCACTACGATCGGCGCCATTGGAGTCGGTCCATCGATGTGGCTTTATGCGTTCTTCAATGTCTGCGCCTGGCTCTTCGTGTTTTTCCGAATGCCTGACCTCACCGGCAGGAGCCTGGAGGAGATCGAGGGCAAGCTCGCCGACGGAAATTTCCAGCCCGCCGACTTCGCCCGCTGAGTTTCACCGCCGCTCAACATGTTCCGTCATATCGTTGGAATGCAGTTCATTGGTTCGCGAATGCGGCGGCTACCGCGTTGAGTTCGTCCGGAAACTGGTGGCCGTAACGGTCGAGCGTCAGCACCGCAACCTCTCGCCTAATACCTGTCTGCACCACCTTCACATTGCCCGACCGGTGCCATCGCGAAGCCGTCAGGCGTGCTCGTCGTCGTCCTGGCGATCCTCGCCGCGGTGGCCGGACAGAATCTCTCCTCCCTTGCCGACCGCGTGGCTGGCGATATCCATCGAGTTCTGGACGATGCGGCTAGTTCCACCAGCTAAGTCGCCCTTAGCCGTGTCGCGGGCATCTTCGACGATTTCTGACGATTTGTCGACAGAGTGTTTGGCGATGTCGCTGGCCGAGTCAATACGGTCGTTCGAATGAGAGCTCATGAACATCTCCTGGTCGTCGAAGTGTCAAGGGCGACTCTACGCCGAAGGCCCACACGCAACCGAGACCCTCATCTACGAGCAAAAGTTCAATTCATCAGGTGGGGCTAGCCCGTTATCGACGACGATGCGTGTAAAGCGGGTCAGCAATTCGTCACTGCTGAGCAGACGACAACCCATTGAAAGACTTGTGGGCGCATCACGTTGGGTCATCCAATTCGGACCACTAAATCGGCGTCCCACGCGCGCTGCAGGAGTCCCATCACGTCTATGTGCATCGCGGTGTCGAACTCAGCGCTGGCCAGCAGAGTTTTCGCGTAGATGAGAACCTGCTCGGCGACCGTCTTGTCCACTCCGCCGACCCAGCCGATGAGTCGCGCGCCGGCACCGTCAGGCTTTACGACTGTGCTGATATGGCGTTCCTGCACGTCCTCGACCTCAACGGTCACGGTGCAGGGGCGGTCGAGCCGCAACCGGAACCGCGTCTGGATTTGCACCGCGCCGCGGTAGTGCAGGGTGCGGTTAGCGAGCTGTACGGCAATCCGCAGTGCGATTGGGATAGTGACGCTCTGGCGCCAGTAGGTGTCACTACAACTGGCGACGAGGACCTCGCCGCGCGTTCCCAGTGCTGTTGCCGATCCGATTCCGCCGGGGCCAACAGCGAGCGGGCCGATGGTGATGTGGTCACCTATTAATCGCGCCACCACCTCGCCCACCCGATTCGGTGGCGCCGCCGCGACAAGCACCAGGTGAGTGAACTCTTCGGCGGTCAATTCACTCACGGCCCTCCCGGTTTGTCTCGTGGCGTAGCTGCGCGCCCAAAACGTCCACCTCAGAAACCGGACGGACGGAACGCCGCGCGTTCAAGTACTTCTTCAGCCGAACAAGAAGGTACTGCAAATCCGTCGGGTTACGCCTACTCAGGCTCGAAGCCTGGGCCCCGCCACGAAGCTCAGAGTGGCTATCCTCGCGATGGTTGCGCTCTGCTAATAGATTTCGCGAAAGCCGCCGATCAACGTGATCGTGTTGCCATCGGGGTCGGTCAGCGCCGAGAGCCGCACGCCCTTGTTCGCGGTCTGAATCTCGCCGGCGGCCATTCCTCGGCCGGCGAGCTCGTTCATCGCGGCCTCCAGGTCATCGACAGCGAAGTTCAGTGCGGTGTGCCCCGCCCGTTCCCGATCGGCGAAGACTTGAACCCACCCGGTGCTCGTTGTTCGCCATTCAACCAGCGATGGCATCGGATGATTGGTGGGCGGACCGCCGAAGAAGCGTTCGTACCACTCCTGTGCTGTGTCGATGTCAGAAACTGGGACTACGGCTAACACGTGATTCACCTGCACCAGGCGCCTCCTCATTGTTTGCAGCTGCTGTCGACTTATGTCGACTCGACCGCACCGCAAAAGTCATCGGGGACATCCCCACCGCGTCTTCCACTTCGGACAGCGAGTTTAAGTGTGGCGGTGCCGTCCGACCGAGAGGAAATCGGCGCCGCCAAATATGGGGTGTTATACCTATGTTCGAAAGCAGAAAACAGTGCACAATGACCGACGGGAGCCTCGGAGTTCCGGTCCGTCCCGCAACACCCTTTTATCAGCGCACCTATATGAAGGAGCCGGATGTGAAGAGGATTTCCGATTCAGTACTGACCTCGTTGGGTGTCGCGGTGCTGGCCGCGGCTCTCGCAAGTTGTTCCCAGGGTGGCTCGACGAACGCCGGCGGACAAAGCGTAAGTACCGGAGGGCATGCCAAGGTGACTGTCGACGGCAAGGACCAGAATCTCAGCGGCCCGGTCACCTGCCAGAAAGCAGGAGGTGAGTTGCAGATCGGAATCGGTCAGGCTGGCTCGCCGACGGCGGTGGCAATTCAAGCGACCAACGCCAACCCGCCGACGATCCATCAAATCGCTTTGGGCACCATCAACAATGTCGCGCTGGCCTACCAGCAGGGCACTCCCGGCGCCAGCGCGCAGGCAACCAAAGACGGTAACGGCTACAAGTTCAGCGGAACGGCGACTGGCATCGATAAGACAAATCCGATGGCAGGAATGGTGAGCAAGCCCTTCGAGATCGACGTCACCTGTCCATAGCCAGCGGGCGAAGTACCCTGCGGTCTGTCATTTGCCCGTTCCGGCCAGGTATTTCGTGAAATCCTCGGTCAAGCTGTGGGCCAGGTCGTGGCCGGCTTCGGGTCCGGCAGCTGCCTGCAGTGCCCCATGACGAGTAAGTGCTACCAGGCCGTGGGCCAGTGCCCAGCTGATCAGCGCCAGTGTCGATGTGCCCGTTGATGTTTCATTCGACGCCATGAGCTCTTGGGCGGTGGTCGTCAACCGGCCGATTGCCTTGCGTTGTGCGACAGCAAGTTCCGGGTCATCGCTGTGCAGGTGCTCGCTCGCAAACATCAACTCGAACAGCGCGGGATTGGCCCGACCGAAGTCGATGTAGGCCCCACCCAGGGCCGCCAATCGACGACGTGGGTCCGGCTCGTCTACCCGCGCCAAGGCTTCCGATAACGCATGAAACCCTTCGGCTGCGATGGCCGTCAACAGACCGGCGCGGTCGCGGAAGTGGTACTTGGGCGCCGCGTGCGAGACGCCGGCACGTCGTGCAACCGCCCGCAAGCTGATGGCAGCCCGACCATGCTCGGTGAGCTCCGCGCGGGCGGCGGCCAGCAGCGCTTCACGTACACCATCGCGGGATGCTGGACTCACGAGCAGAATGATCGCTCGATTGCTTGACACTGTCAAACAACCGTGCGAAGCTGGCATCAGTTTGACAGTGTCAAAGATCGACGGAAGAGGAGAGGACACCATGAATACGGCATTGGCGATGCTGGAGGCACAGGCGGCGCGTCGTCGGATCACCGGACACCCGGGCATGCGGGTCGGGGACTCGGAACGGGATCGCACCGGTACCCGCCTTGGGCAAGCATTGAGCCAGGGATACCTGTCGATGGAAGACTACGAAACCCGGCTACAGCGGGCTTTCGAAGCCGACACCGCCGGTGCGCTGGATCAGCTGCTCGCCGACCTGCCGATCAGCCGGATCAGCCGGCAAGACCCGCGCCGGCGAGCCCGCCGCATGGCGGTGGCCCGACGGGGCGTCGCGATTCACGCCGGCGCCTACCTAGCGATGTGCGTGACCGTCGTCGGTGTCTGGCTGGCCGTCGCTCTCACTGTCGGAGCCTGGTATTTCTGGCCCCTCTGGCCGATTCTCGGCGGCGGCATCGGCGTCATCTCCCATGCGCTGCCGGTTCGCAACTACACGCGCAGACATCGCGGCGCCACAGCGGTCACATAAGCGCCGCCAAGGCACCAGTACAGGTGAGAACCCTGTGGTCTGCGGCCCGCAGAACCGGCAAACCCCCTCATGTCACCTATGCCGCGGGTTAGTGTTCGGGGGCAGCTAACACCGGGAGGCGGGCGTGGGCGACTACAAGGTCGTGGTGGTCGGAACCGATGGCTCCGAGTCGTCGCTGCGCGCAGTGGACAAAGCCGCGAAGATCGCCGCCGAGTCCAGCGCCAAACTCATCGTTGCCACGGCGTATCAGCCCGAGGACAACCAGGGCAGCGAGCCCGATCAGCCGAAAGACGACAAATACCAAAGCGAAGGCAACGCACCGGTTTACGCCAAGCTCCGCGAAGCCAGTGATCGCGCTAAAGCGGCCGGCGTGAAGGATGTCGAGGAGCGGCCCCTCGAGGGTGCCGCGGTCGATGTTCTTGTCGACCTGGTCGAGGAAGTCAACGCCGACCTGTTAGTCGTCGGCAATGTTGGACTCAACTCGGTCGCCGGTCGGCTGCTCGGATCGGTGCCATCGGCCGTTCGGAAGCGCGCCAAGACAGAAGTTCTGGTCGCCGACACCAAAGACTGACCACCGCGTCAGCGGCTGGGCATCCGCGCACCGTCGGCCGCGCCCAGATCGATGGCTTCGGTGACCACAGCCCGGTCCATCTGGCGCAGCGCATGCAGCGCGGTCAGCAGCCGTCGAGCCGGCGAGCCGGGCGTGGGATCGCCGTCCGCTTGCCAAGCCAGGCCCTCGGCGGCATCCAGCAGGTCGGTCGCCGCGACGACCGTGACCGGATGCTCGCGGATGGTGTCCAGCGCGTCGATGTTGCGACGAATCTGCTCGGCGGCTGACGTGACGGCCTGCACCAGCTGCGGGGAAGCATCGTCGAATCGTGCGCTGTTCGACGCCAGGTTGCGCCCGTAGCGGTCGCAGGCGGTGAGGACCCGCAAGCCGCGCCGGACGCTGCGGCGCCCGGATAGGCCGGCGACGCCGGCGGTCAACGGCTTGGCGCTGGCCCGGAACTGCAGCAGCGCCCGGTCCAGTTCGCGTGCCTTCTCAAGAGGGCTCGCCGCTGCGTCGTCGCCGAACAGCGTCGCGACCGAGGTGTCGATCAACTCGGCCAGCGCCGTCAAGAACGCGTGGGCGTCGCTGCGGACCGCCGATCGGCTATTGGTGGGCAACACCAGCATCGCGACGGCGACGCCGATGACGGCGCCGATCCCGGTTTCTTCGATCCGCAGGAGCAATAAGTCCACGCTGAATTCGCCGAGCAGACCGTAGAGCAACGCAAGCATCGTGGTGATCCAGAAGGTCATCAGGCTGTAGGCGACTCGCAGGAAGTAAAACGAACAGAACAGGCACACGAAGATCAGCACCAACGACACCATCCGGTGACCGGACACCAGGGCCGCGATCAGCACACCGCAGGGCACGCCGAGCGCGGTGCCCAACAGCCGCTGCCAGCCCTTGGTCAGGGTCTCGCCCCACGTGTTGGTGCCGGCGAAGATCACGAACGCCGCGATCACCGCCCAGTACCAGCGGAGCGGGGACACCAGCTCACCGACGAAAATCGCCAGCGCGGCGGCGACGGCCACCTGAATGGCTTGTCGCGTGGTCGGCCGCAGACCGCGTTGATCGAAGACGCCGCCTGCTGACGGTGTGTTCTCTCCGATCTCGACGGGGCTGGCGGCGCGGTTGACCAACGCGCGGATTTCGGTGGCCGCCGCGGTCGCGGCGATGATGGCCAGGGCGAGACGGCGTACCGCCACTTCGCCGGTGTCGTCGGCGGCCGGGCTTGGCCGCTGGTCGAGCAGCCGTTGGGCCTGGTGGGCGACCTGCTGCAGCTCGCCGGATTGCGGGAGCCGAATCGCCTTAGCCAGTCGGGTAAGCGTCGCGACCAGTTCGGCGCGGGTGGTGGCGGGTATGGCGGCTGCCGTGGCCCGGGCGCCGGCGGTGGCGACCCGCTCGACGTTGAGCTCGGCGTCGAACAACCACTGGGCGAGCTGTCCGCCGCTGACCCCGGGCCAGAGCGCGGCCGTGTCGACTTTGTCTTCGATCTGTCCTTGCACCAGCAGCGCGGTTTCGTTGAGCCGGGCGGTCCGCACCCGCAGCCGACGACGGCGCCGTTCGTCGAGCCGGCCGCTGTTCAGCGTCTCCGCGGTGGTGTCGATGACGATCGCCATCCGCGCGCGCAGTGACCGCACGGTGGCTCGCAGCACCCGCTCGGGCCGGTCGGGCAGCAGATAGCTGCTGATCACGAAGCTGCAGGCGGTTCCGACCAGGACGGCGCCGATCATCCACGGCAGCTCGGCGGTGGTGGCGTGCAGGAACAGGTTGAAGAAGTAGGCCATGAAGCTGACCATCCCCAGCGCGCGTCCGCGCGCGCCGAACCGGCGAACATAGACCGCGACGAACACCACCGCGACGAACACGATGTCTGCGACCAGTCGGTGCGGAGCGAGCAGCGTGCCGAGGGTGACGGCCGCAGCGGCCGGCAGCGGCAGCAGCAGCATGGTGATCTTCTGCTGACGGGGGTCGGGTTCGTTGACTGCTCGGCCGGACACCATCGTGATCAGCACACCGAGCAGCGCTACCGTGACCGGCTGGCCGGTCGCTTTGGTCAGCAAAAACAGGATCCCTAGGGCGCACGCCAGAGCGGCCGTCGTGCGGGTGGCCATCCGCAACCGCAGCAATCCCGGGTCGGAGCCGATAGTCCAGGTCTGCGCACGCTCAACCAGGGATGCGGCGGTGGCGGCGATCGGTCGCTCTGGTTGCGCGGTGTCCAGGACGTCGACGCCATCGCCGTACCGACTGGACACTCGTGGCTGCCTTTCTTCTCGTGACGCTTTCTCCATGGTGACTGCACCGAGCCGCAGCGACCTAAACCGACGGCCCCGGTCGATTAGGGTTTCATGCGTGACGGCGCTCACCTCGGCGAAGCTGGCCGACGGCCGCGAACTGCTGTTCTTCTCGCTACCCGGTCACACCCCGGCGCCGGTCGCAGATCGCCGGCCGCTGCCGCCGCGCGACGAGCGTCCGTCGCAATTGCGCTTCGACCGGTCGACCGGGCAGTGGGTGATCGTCGCCGCGCTGCGCCAAGATCGAACCTACAAGCCGCCGCCCGACCAGTGCCCGCTGTGTCCAGGGCCCGCCGGGCTGACCAGCGAGGTGCCCGCACTCGACTACGACGTCGTCGTCTTCGAAAACCGCTTCCCCAGCCTTTCCGGGTTTGGGAAGTCGCCGCTGTGCGTGCCGGACGGTTTCGGGTTGGCGCCCGGCCATGGGCGCTGCGAGGTGATCTGCTTTTCCAGTGACCACACCGGTTCGTTCGCCGAGCTGCCGCCGCCGCACGCCCGACTCGTTGTCGAGGCGTGGCAGCATCGCACCGCCGAGCTGTTGGCGACGCCGGGCATCGAGCAGGTGTTCTGCTTCGAGAACCGTGGCGAGGAAATCGGGGTGACGCTGACCCACCCCCATGGGCAGATTTACGGCTATCCCTACCTGACCCCGCGCACCGCGATCATGTTGCAACAGGCGCGCGAGCACCGAAACGCGCACGGGGAAAACCTGTTCGCGGATTTGCTCGCCGGTGAGGTTGCCGACGGGAGTCGAGTGGTTGCGCGCACCGAGCTGTTCACCGCGTTCGTGCCGTTCGCTGCTCGCTGGCCGGTGGAGGTACACGTCTACCCGAACCGGTTCGTGCACAACCTGGTTGATCTGGACGCCGCCGCGCTGGACGATTTCGCGCACATCTACCTCGACGTGCTGCAGCGGTTCGACGGCTTGTATTCCACGCCGCTACCGTATATTTCGGCGCTGCACCAGTACGCGGACACCGACGCCCAACGAGAGGGCTACTTCCACGTGGAACTGATGTCCATTCGGCGCAGCGCCGAGAAGCTGAAGTATCTGGCGGCGTCGGAATCGGCAATGGACGCGTTCATCAGTGACGTGACACCGGAGAGTGTGGCCCAGCGGCTGCGAGAATTGTGATGACGGTTCGATACGCCGCGCCCGGAAGGGTCAATTTGATCGGTGAACATACCGACTACAACCTCGGCTTTGCGCTGCCGATTGCCCTGCCGCAACGAACGACGGTGACGTTCACGCCCGACCGCACCAACGCAGTCACCGTGCGCAGCAACCGCGCGGGCGGCCCGGTCCGGATCCCGCTCGACACTGCCCCCGGTGAGGTCGACGACTGGCCGGGCTATGTCGCCGGGGTGGTGTGGGCGCTGCACGCTGCCGGTTACGCGGTGCCGGGCGGTGCGATGTCGATCAGCAGCGACGTCGAGATGGGATCAGGGCTGGCGTCGTCAGCCGCGCTGGAATGTGCGGTCCTGGGTGCTTTTGCCTCGGCCGCCGGACTCGACATCGACCGCGTCGAGCAGGCGCGGATCGCGCAGCGCGCCGAGAACGAGTATGTCGGCGCGCCAACGGGTTTACTCGATCAGCTGGCCGCGCTGTTCGGCGAACCCTCGACCGCGCTGCTGATCGACTTTCGGGAACTCAGCGTTACACCGGTGGCGTTCGACCCCGCCACGCGCGATGTCGTGCTGATGCTGGTCGACTCGCGGGCTCCGCATCGGCACGCGGAAGGCGAGTACGCGGCGCGTCGTAAATCCTGCGAGCGGGCGGCTGCTGATCTTCAGGTGCCCTCGCTGCGCGACATCCAGGATCGCGGGCGCGCCGCGTTGGACGGTGTCACCGACCGGCTCGACGCCTGCCGCGCCCGGCACGTCGTCACCGAGAACCAGCGAGTGCTCGATTTCGTTGCGGCACTTCAGGTTTTTAATTATGTCGAAGCCGGTCGCATTTTCAATGCATCACACGTGTCGATGCGCGACGACTTCGGCATTACCACCGACCACATCGATCTGCTCGCCGACACCGCGGTGCGGGCCGGTGCCTTCGGCGCGCGGATGACCGGCGGCGGTTTCGGCGGCTGTGTCATCGCCTTGGTGCCGAAGGCCCGGGTCGACGCGGTGGGGTCGGCGCTGCGACAGACCATGCTCACCGCCGGGCACCCGCGGCCGGTGATCATGCGCACCAACGCGGCCGAAGGGGCGGGTGCGCTGCCGTGAATAAGTTGGTGTATCCGAGGTGTATGTCCCGCACCAATATCGATATCGACGATGAGCTCGCCGCCGAGGTGATGCGCCGGTTTGGTGTGACGACAAAGAAAGCGGCAGTCGATCTCGCACTGCGCCGCCTGGTCGGAGCGCCCTTGAATCGCACCTTCCTGCTCAGTCTGGAAGGCATCGGTTGGGCCGGGAATCTCGACGACATGCGAAGCGACAGACCCGACGAAATCGAATGATTCTCGTCGACACCTCCGCATGGGCCGAATATTTTCGCGCGACGGGGTCGGCTGCCGCGGTTGAGGTGCGCCGCCTCTTGGCCGACGACGCTGGTCAGGTCGCTATGTGTGAGCCGGTTGCGATGGAGATCTTGTCCGGAGCCATTGACGACAGCACGCATCTGAAACTTGAGCGGCTCGTCAACGGCTTACCTTCGTTGGCTGTCGACAACGCTATCGACTTCCGGGCGGCCGCAGGCATCTACCGGGCCGCCGGTCGCTCCGGTAAGACGATTCGCAGCCTCAATGACTGTCTGATCGCCGCGGTCGCAATTCGCTATGACGCACGTCTTGTCCATCGCGACGCAGACTTTGACGTCGTTGCCGAAATGACCGCCCTGGCGGCGACATCCTCCCGTGACTAGCGGGTCGCGGTGAACCGGATCGCGACGAGGTGTTCGCGGCGGACCGCTTCGGCGAATTCTTCGAGCGACGGCACCTGTCGATCGCGGAATTTCAGCCCCAGCAAGCGCTGGGCACGCTTGGCGCCGTAGTTCTGCGATGCGCGGTGAGCTAGGTCGGCGACGGTGGCGTGCTCACCGATGAGCTCGCCGCGCATAGTCGTCGTCTTGCCGCCGTGCAACACCTGGGCACTGGCGCCGCCCCGGAAGTTGTTCTTCCACGGCGCGCCGCTGATGGCGTAGAGGTTGCCATCAATGTGGTGAGCGCTCAACGGGATCGAATACTGCTTCCCGGTCTTTCGCCCGCTGAAGCTCACCACCATCAGATCCTTGGCGGCAGAGCCCAGCAGCGGGGCGCGCAGTAGGACGCGCAGGACGGGGTTACCGACGCGCAGCACCGCCTGGGGTGGATGGGACACGGTGATCGCATGGGACTGTTCGGCCATGCAGACAGAGTAAGACCAGTCGGCATTTCCTGCGATGGATGGCCCGCCCGGTGGTATTAGACGCCGCTCACGTCGGCCACCTAGATGGTACCAGCGGTGGTACCATACCTACCATGGAAAAGACGACGGTGTACTTGCCGGACGACCTCAAAGCGGCTGTCAAGCATGCTGCCCGTCAGCGCGGCGTATCGGAAGCCGAAGTCATTCGGGAGTCCATCCGCACTGCGGTAGGCAGCGCCCGGCCACGGCCGCGGGGTGGTCTGTATTCGGGCCCGGAGCCAATTGCCCGGCGCGTCGACGAGCTCTTGGACGGCTTTGGTGAGCGGTGATCGTCGACACCAGCGCGCTGCTTGCCTACTTCGATGCGACCGAACCAGACCACGAAGCGGTGTCCCGGGTGATCGAAAAGTCTGCGGACTGGCTTGTCGTTTCGCCCTATGTCGTCGCGGAACTCGACTATCTCCTCGCCACCCGCGTGGGTGTCGATGCCGAGCTCGCGGTGCTGCGGGAACTCGCCGCCGGTGCCTGGGATCTGGCCGACTTCAATGTCTCCGAGCTGGAGCAAGCTATTAGGATCATCGAAAAATATCGAGATCAGCGCGTTGGAATTGCGGATGCGTCCAACGTCGTGCTGGCCGATCTGTATCACACACGCACCATCCTGACACTGGATCGCCGCCATTTCGCAGCCTTGCGTCCGATCGGCGGTGGGCGATTCGCAGTCCTGCCCTAAACGATCACGAAGCGGCTCAGGCCGAGCAGCTGTCCCGAAGCATCGGGTGCATCTTCGGAACGGTATGCGGGGCTGGGCGAAGCCGGGTGGTGTCGCGGGGTTCGCGGCGGCAGGCGACAGCATTTCACCGCTCTCAACGGTGCTAATGCGGCGACCCAGGAACCTCGCGTACCGTCCGCGCGTAGTGCTCGAGTAGGAGGAGTGGGCGTGGCGAGAACCGAGAACGACAGCTGGGACATCACCGAGAGCGTGGGCGCGACGGCGCTGGGGGTGGCGGCGGCTCGCGCCGTGGAGACCGAAAGTGAGCGCCCGCTGATCGACGATCCGTTCGCCCGGGTGTTCATCGACGCCGCCGGCGAAGGCATGTGGAGCTGGTTCTCGGCACCTGACCTGCCCAAGGAAATCACCGACGCCGAACCGGACCTGCCGGTGCGAATGCAGTCGATGGTCGACTACATGGCCGCCCGCACCGCGTTCATCGACAGCTTTCACCTCGACGCCGCGAACGCCGGGGTGCGGCAGGTAGTGATCTTGGCGGCGGGTTTGGATTCGCGGGCGTGGCGGTTGTCGTACCCGGACGGCACCAAAATCTTTGAACTCGATCAGCCCAAGGTGTTGGAGTTCAAAGCGTCGACACTGCAGCAACACGGTGCCCAACCGACGGCCGAGTTGGTCAATGTGCCCGTCGATCTGCGTCACGACTGGCCGGAGGCCTTGCGGCAGGCGGGTTTCGACCCTTCGGCGCCCAGCGCGTGGACCGCCGAGGGGCTGCTGCCGTTCTTGCCGGCCGCTGCCCAGGAGCTGCTGTTCGATCGGGTGCACGAGCTGGCCGCCACCGGCAGCCGGATCGCGGTCGAGGCGCCCGGTCCCGGCTTCATGGACCCGGATTCGCAGGCCAAGCAGCGCGAGCAGATGCAGCGGATCCGCGACCTCGCGGCCAAACTCGGTCACCAGCGCGACATCCCCGATGTGCAGGACCTCTGGTTCTTCGAGGACCGCGAAGATGTCGGCGACTGGTTGCGCCGCCACGACTGGGCGGTGTCGGTGGTTCCGGCCGCGGAGCTGATGACCAGCTACGGCCGCCCGCCGGCCGACATCGAGGATGCAACGCCGCGAAGCCTGTTCGTATCGGCGCAGCGGTCCTAGCTACGAAGGGAATTCGAGCGTGGTCAGAACCGACAACGACAGCTGGGAGATCACCGAGAGCGTGGGCGCCACCGCGCTAGGGGTGGCCGCGGGCCGCGCGGCGGAAACCGAGAGCGACAACCCGCTGATCCGCGACCCGTTCGCCCGGGTGTTTCTCGACGCCGCCGGTGACGGTGTGTGGAATTGGCACTTGGCTCCCCAGTTGCCCGCCGAACTCGTCGACGCCGAACCTGAGCTGCCGCTGCAGATGCAGGCCATGGTCAGCTACATGGCATGTCGCACGGCGTTTTTCGACAACTTCTTTCTCGACGCGACACATGGTGGTATCCGGCAGGCGGTGATCCTGGCCGCCGGGCTGGACGCGCGGTCGTGGCGGTTGCCGTGGCCGGACGGGGTAATCGTCTATGAGCTCGACCAGCCGCGGGTGTTGGATTTCAAAGCCTCGACATTGGCGGAGCATGGTGCCGAGCCCGCCTGCCACCGCATCGAAGTGCCGGTGGACCTCCGCCACGACTGGCCGACAGCGTTGCAGCGGGCCGGGTTTGACCCGTCGGCGCCCAGCGTGTGGTCGGCTGAGGGGCTGATGCCGTACCTGCCGGCCGCGGCGCAAGACCTGCTGTTCGAGCGGGTGCAGGGGCTCACGACCGCTCGCAGCCGGGTCGCCGTGGAGGCGCTAAGTCCGAAGTTCGTCGACCCGGATTATCGCGCCAAGCGTCGGGAGCGGATGGATCGGATCCGTGCGCTCGCGGCCAAGGTAGACCCGCAGCGTGAGGTGCCGCGCACCGACGAGCTGTGGTATTTCGAGGAGCGCGAAGACGTCGGACACTGGTTCGACCGGCACGGCTGGAAGGTCACGGTCACACCGACCGACGAGCTGATGGCCGGCTACGACCGCAAAGCTGCGGCAGAGGTCGAGGACGAGGTGCCCGGCAATCTGTTTGTAGCCGCCGAGCGGACCTGAAGATCACCAGCCGGTGTAGCATTCTGTTACCGTTGTAGCAGAATGCTACAAAAGGGGCGTCATGGCGAATAGTGTCGACCGAGTCACCCGCGTCGCCGCGGACTTGCTGGACAGCGCGGCGGCAGAGGGTGCGCGGCAGAGCCGCTCGGCCAAGCAGCAGTTGGACCACTGGGTTCGGGTCGGACGCGCGGTGTCGAGTCAGCAGTCGGCGGCGCGGCGGCGGGTGGAATCCGCGCTGGCCGGCGATCTGGAGTTGCGCGAGCTGAACTCCGAAGAGGGCGTGGTCTTCAACGCGGAGGTCGCCGCGGCCATCCAGGAGAGTCTGGCGCATTCGCACTACGGCGAGGTGCTCGCTGACCGTGGCATCACCACCGTCGCCCTCAACGAGGACGGGGAGATCGTCGAGTACCGGCCCGATGGCACTTCAGTCGTGTTGACCGCCAGACGGCGAGCGCCACGACGCAGAAAGGTCAGCGCCGCGCCCAGCCGATGAAGCGGCTCGATCTCGTCGTCGGGCCCAACGGTGCGGGCAAGTCGACGTTCGTCGAGCTCACGCTCGCACCGCTGCTGCCGGGCAGCGTGGTCGTCAACGCCGATGAGATCGCCAAGCAACGTTGGCCCGACGACCCGGCGTCGCACGCGTACGAAGCCGCACAGGTCGCAGCCGATACCCGGGCGAGGCTGCTCGAACTCGGGAAGTCGTTCATCGCCGAAACCGTGTTCTCCCACCCGTCGAAGTTGGAACTGATCGACGCCGCCCGCGCAGCGGGTTACACGGTCGTCCTGCATGTCCTCTTGATCCCCGAAGAGCTGGCGGTCGAACGGGTCCGGCACCGGGTCAGGGCGGGCGGTCATGCAGTGCCTCAGAACAAAATCCGCGAGCGGTATCAACGTCTTTGGCCGCTGGTCGCCGCCGGGATCACCCGATGTCACTCGGCGACCTTGTACGACAACAGCAGGCTCAAGGGCCCCCGCATCGTCGCTCAGATGAACGACGGTTTCATCATCGGTTCCCCAACCTGGCCGGCATGGACACCGACCGTTCTGCACTCGGGCTGGCCGGCATAACGCTTTACGGCGGAGAGCCCGCGCGACGAGACACGAGGCAATAGGCTCCGTCGAGTGCCCTCGCCGTTCACGCTGCTGCGGACGCTCGCCGCGGCGTTGGTCATGCTGGTGTTGGTCGGTGCTCCGCCTGCCGCCCACGCCGAGGAACCAGCGTTCGTCACGAACCCGGTCGACCACGTCAACACCCTGATCGGTACGGGGACCGGCGGTGAGGAAGTGGGGGAGATCAACAACTTTCCCGGCGCCGCGGTGCCGTTCGGCATGGTGCAGTACTCGCCGGACACCACCAGCACCTACGCCGGCTATGACCACGACAACGACCGCTCCACCGGCTTCAGCCTGACCCACGCCTCGGTGGGCTGTGCAGCGTTCGGCGACATCCCGATGCTGCCGACCACCACCCAGATCGGCTCGCAACCGTGGTACGCCTGGGAGACCATCGCCCACGACACCGAGGTCGGGTCGCCCGGCTACTACACGGTGCGGTTTCCCGACACCGGGGTGAGCGCGGAACTGACCGCCACCACCCGCACCGGTGTCGGCCGGTTCCGCTACCCGGCCGACGGGCGACCGGCGCTGTTTCATGTGCGCCCCGGCGGGTCGCTCGCGGGCAACACCGCGGCCAGCATCCAGATCGGCGCAGACAACACAACCATCACCGGGTCGGCGACGACCGGCCGATTCTGCGGCGCCACAAACTCCTACACGGTGTACTTCGCAATGAAGTTCAGCCAGCCCTTTATGTCCCACGGCACCTTTGACGGTGACGCGGTGCATGCCGGTGCCCGCCGTGCGGACTCGAAGTGGGCTGGGGGATGGGTCGAGTTCTCGACCGGCTCGGTGCTCGAAGTGCACACCGCGATCTCCTACGTCAGCGTCGACGGAGCACGAGCCAACCTGGCCGCGGAGGGCTCAGGTGGCTTCGACGACGTGCGCGCCGCCGCGGCGGGTTCGTGGAATGCGGCGCTGTCGCGCATCCGGATCGCTGGTACCAACAGCGGCGACGTGTCGACGTTCTACACCGCGTTGTACCGGTCGTTGTTGCATCCAAATGTGTTTGACGACGTGGACGGGCGTTACATCGGTTTCGACCGCGCCATCCATACGGTGGCCAAGGGCCACACGCAGTACGCCAACTTCTCTGACTGGGATACCTACCGGTGTTTGGCGGCTCTGCAGGCACTGCTGTTCCCGAAGCAGGCCAGCGACATGGCCCAATCGCTGGTGAACGACGCCGATCAAAGCGGGTCGTATCCCCGCTGGGCGCTGGCAAACTCGTCGACCGGCATCATGACCGGAGACAACCCAGTCCCGCTCATCGTCAACTTTTACACCTTCGGTGCCAGGGATTTCGACACGAAACGGGCGCTGTACTACATGCTGAAGGCGGCGACCGAGGGTGGTGCCGGGTTAGACGGCTATGTGGAACGGCCGGGAATCGCGAGCTATCTGCAGCACGGCTACGGGCCGCAGACGCCGGAGTTCGGCGCGGGCCATGCCACCGCCGGCGCGTCGATCACGCTGGAATGGTCCGTCGACGACTTCACCATCTCCCGACTCGCCGACGCGCTGGGGGAGAAGGCTATTGCGGCTACTTTCCTTGATAGGGCGCAATTCTGGCACAACCTGTTCAATCCGTTGACTGGCTACATCTCGCCGCGCACCGATGCCGGCGCCTTTCTCGACGGTCCCGGGTTCAGGACACCGAAAACCGATTTCGGCGAGGAAGGATTCGACGAGGGCAACGCCGATCAGTACCTGTGGATGGTGCCGCAGAACATCGGTGAACTGGTGACTCGGCTCGGCGGGCGGCAGCTGGCGGCCATGCGTCTCGACCGGTTCACGACGAAGCTGAACGCCGGCGCCAATGAGCCGTATCTTTGGATGGGCAACGAGCCTAATTTCGCGATTCCTTGGATATACAACTACCTAGGCCAGCCGTGGAAGAGTCAGGAGACTGTCGACCGGGTGCGGCGGGAGTTGTTCGGTCCGACACCTGAGGGCGAGCCGGGCAATGACGACCTTGGTGCAGAATCGAGCTGGTTTGTCTGGGCGGCAATGGGTTTCTACCCGGTCACGCCCGGAACGTCGATCCTCGCGGTGAACACGCCGCTGTTCGATCGTGTCGAAATTGTGCTGCCGACAGGCAAATCCATCCGAGTGTCCGCCCCGGGCGCATCGAGCGGACTCAAGTACATCGGCGGGCTCAGCCTCGATGGACAGGCTACGGATCAGACTTTCCTTTCGGAGTCAGTCATCCGCAGCGGTGGTGATGTTGGGTTCTTGCTGTCCGATCTGCCGAACTCTGGCTGGGGAACCGCCGAGGCTGCTGCGCCGCCGTCGTTTGGTGCGGCAGTTCTGCCGTGATTGCGGTTGCTAAGAGCCGTGGATGTCCCAGCGAACGGTGGACTGGCCATCGGGTGTATTACGTTCGTTGCGCAGCCGATGCCAAACACCTGCTGACACGTCACCGGATTCGCCGCAATCTCGGTCGCAAGCCGCGGATACTCGAGGCATGTCGGAGGGCCCACCCACCAAGGCAACCATCGCCAGGCTGGCGGGGTGCTGCTTGCTGGCCGGATTGGTGGCGGCGGCCATGATGTTTCCTGTCGCAGGCGGTATCGGGCTGTTGTTCAATCGCGCCTCCGACGTCGTCGCCGATGACTCCGCAAACATCCTCAAAGGCGACGTCCCTCAGGTTTCGACCATGGTCGACGCAGCAGGAAACACGATCGCCTGGTTGTACTCCCAGCGGCGGTTCGAGGTCCCCAGCGACCAGATCGCCAACACCATGAAGCTGGCCATCGTGTCGATCGAGGACAAGAGGTTCGCTGAGCACAACGGGGTGGACTGGCCGGGCACGTTGACCGGACTGTCCGGCTACCTTCGGGGCGACCTCGACACCCGCGGCGGATCGACAATCGAACAGCAGTACGTCAAGAACTACCAGTTGCTGGTGACCGCACGGACCGACGCCGAGAGGCGCGCCGCCGTGGAGATCACACCGGCGCGCAAACTACGCGAGATGCGGATAGCGCTGACGCTTGACAACACCCTCGCTAAACCGGAGATCCTGACCCGCTACCTCAACTTGGTGTCGTTCGGCAACGGCGCGTTCGGTGTGCAGGATGCCGCTCAAACCTACTTCGGCATCAACGCCTCGCAGCTGAACTGGCAGCAGGCCGCGCTGCTGGCCGGCATCCTCCAATCGACCAGCATGCTCGACCCCTACATCAACCCCGAGGCGGCGCTGCAGCGCCGGAACGTCGTGCTGGACACCATCATCGACAATCTTCCTCAGTATTCCGAGGAGCTGCGTGCCGCTGAAGCCGAGCCATTGGGCGTGTTACCGCAGCCGAACGTGCTGCCGGGTGGCTGCGTGGCCGCGGGCGATCGCGGCTTCTTTTGCGACTATGTGCTGGACTTCCTCGCGCGGGCCGGCATCAGCAAGGAGCAGGTCGCGCGCGGCGGTTATCTGATACGCACGACGCTGGACCCGAAGGTGCAGGCGTCGGTCAAGCAGGCCATCACCAAATTCGCCAGCCCGACACTCAACGGAATCGCCAGCGTGATGAGCATCATCGAGCCGGGGAAAAAAGCGCATCGGGTGATCGCAATGGCCAGCAACCGCACGTATGGCCTCAATAGCGATGCGCAGGAAACGGTGGAGCCGCAGCCTTATTCGCTTGTCGGTGACGGGGCGGGCTCCATCTTCAAGATCTTCACCACAGCGGCAGCGCTCGACATGGGTATGGGTATCAACGCCCAGCTGCAGGTGCCGGGCTTCTTTCAGGCCAAAGGTTTGGGCAGCAGCGATACGCCGGGCTGCCCGAAGGAAACCTGGTGCGTGGGAAACGCGGGCCGCTACCGCGGTTCGATGAACGTCACCGATGCGCTGGCCACCTCGCCGAACACCGCGTTCGCGCGGCTGATCCAGCAAGTCGGGGTGCCGCGGGCGGTGGACATGGCGGTGCGGCTGGGGCTGCGGTCCTACGCGACGCCGGGATCGGCGCGCGCATACGACCCGAGAGGCAATGAAAGCCTGGCCGACTTCATCAAGCAGGGAAACATGGGCTCGTTTACTTTGGGTCCGTTCCAACTCAATGCGCTCGAGCTCGCCAACGTGGCGGCGACCCTTGCGTCCGGTGGCATGTGGTGCCCGCCGAGTCCAATCGACAAGATCGTCGACCGCAAGGGCCATCAGGTGTCGGTGACCACCGAGACCTGTGATCAGGTGGTGCCGGAAGGGCTGGCGAACACGCTGGCAAACGCCTTGAGCAAGGACGATCAGGGCGCCGGCACCGCAGCGGGCTCGGCCGGCACGGTGGGTTGGAACCTGCCGCTCTCGAGCAAGACCGGCACCACGGAGTCGCATCGATCGTCGGGATTCGTCGGCTTCACCAACCAATATGCTGCGGCCAACTACATCTTCGACGACACCGGCGCACCCACGGGCATTTGTTCCTTCCCACTGCGCCGATGCGGCAGCGGTGACCTCTATGGCGGTAACGAACCCGCGCGCACCTGGTTTGAGGCGATGAAGCCTATTGCGAGCGACTTCGGCGAGGTGCATCTGCCGCCGACCGATCCGCGCTACGTCGACGGCGCGCCGGGCGGCCGGGTACCTGAAGTGTCCGGCCTGAAATTGGACGAGGCGCGTAAGCGCCTGAAGGACGCCGGTTTCCAAGTCGCTGACCAACCCTCCTGGGTGAACAGCTACGCGTCGGATGGTGCCGTAGTGGGGACCTCCCCGAGCGGTCAAGTCATCCCCGGTTCGATCATCACAATCACCGTCAGCAACGGAATTGCTCCGGCGCCGCCGGCTCCGGTGCACCGCGCGCCGATTGTTCCCGTTACCGGTCCTGGTGACGAAGAGCCGCCAGCCCCGGCAGAGCCGCCGGGCATTCAGATCCCCGGGCTGCCGCCGTTCATCTTTGGACCGCCTCCGCCGCCGCCACCGGAAGCACCCGGCTAGGCGCGGGGTGAGGAGGCTGAAACGACGCGGATGTTCTGCAACCACAAGTCGCGCAGCGCCGGGGCGATCGACACGCGCCACCAAGCTTGTTGTGGTTGAGCCGCATGTCTTGCACACGTCGCCCATCCCGCCGGCAACGAGCATCCGTTAAAGCGCGTAACGTACGAACGTCTTGCCCCCGGGAAACTCCACGCCTCGAGGTCATGAAGCCGTCGTCTCAGCCGCTGAAGGGGGGTGGTCCGAGCGCATCAGACTTCAGTGCCACGGGCAGTGGGTTGCCCACCAACTAGACCACACGGTAGGTGTGGCACAAGGGTTAAACGGGGACCCGTAGACTCTGGGCCTAGGAACCGGCCCTGGGAGATAGGCAATCGACCCGACGGCCAACGGATTATGCGTCCTATGATTGAATCTTCGCGGTTGGCAAGAAGTGTTGGAGAGGGTCAACCTATTGAAAGTCTCCCCTTGGGGGTGAGCTCTTAGTCAGTAGTTGTTGCAGGTGTTGGCAACCTGCAGAACAAGGCCGCTGAACTGTTGAACGTACGGCTGAGCTTGGGGCTTGCTCGTCAGCTCGTCGGCTATCTGCTGGCGCTGGTCCGGCGACGAGTCGAGGAATCCACGCAACGCGGCCTGCGCCGTCGGCGAACCGTTCAGTTGCGCTGCAGCAGCCGGTGATTGCGCATTCAGTGCCGACACCACTTGCGAGTAATTGCACGTGGTGTTAATGGCTGGACTGAGGTCAGGATCTGCGGACGCGACGCCGACCCCGGCGGTCAACGACAACGCCAGACCGCCAACTGCGGCAGCCAGTTTGCTCAATGACAGCCTGACCATTGTGAGGACCTCCCCGCTAACGCACGCCGCCGATGACGACCACGTCAGCCTACCGAATTGAATCGAGCGGTGACGCGGCCTCCATGCCCGCTCCTGGCCTTGTAGTCGCTCAGAGGCGGGCACATCGGATACTCCTCAGCCAGTGTGACTGGTGGGGCGGAAGGTGACCATCCGGCCACAGCCCCGTCAGCACGCCTCCGTCTCGCAGTCCGAATCTGCGATGCCGCCGTTCGCGCCGCCCCTAGCGTGCCCACGCCAGCTTCGATATCCGCGCCGCGCGGCAAACACCCCGAACACCGCAGTCACGCACCACACCGCTATCGCCGCGCACGCCAATACCGGCGACCGATGACCAATCGAGGCGCCCAGCGCGGTATAGACGAACGCCCGCGGCACCGAACCGACGAACGCACCAATAGCCATCTGCCACAACAGAACCCCGAAGGCCCCGAACGCATAGGAGGCCAGCGCATCGGAGACACCGGGGACGAAGCGCTGACCGACGACAGCCCACAGGCCGCGTCGTTCGATCAGGGCATCAATCCGCGAGGCACGGTCGACGCCCAGCAGCGCCCGCGCGCTGTCGCGGCCTGCCCGCCGGCCAATCAAACTGGCAACCACCGCGGTGCCCACCGTCGCACCCAGCGTCACGAACACGCCCAGTACCGGACCAAACAGCAGCCCACTGCTGGCGGCCAGGATCGGCCCGGGCACGAACACCGCCCCGAGGACGGCCGACACCACAATGTAGGTGAGCGGCGCCGCCGGCCCAGTCGCCGATACCGCGCTTCGCACTTCGTCTACGTCGACCACATGCCGGACGGTCAGCACGTAGAAAAGCACGCCGAGGAACACGACGAACACGCCGAGCCGCACAACGTGGCGCCGGCGGGAGGTCGCTGCAGAAGACATGCTGACTGCGATTCTTCCGCACGCCTGGCCCCGGCCTGCACACCCGGCTCACGTAACCTCGAGTGGCGTGAGGACTGACAACGACACCTGGGAAATCACCGAAAGTGTGGGCGCGACGGCGCTGGGTGTGGCCGCGGCGCGCGCGGGCGACACCGAAAGCGACACCCCGCTGATCAACGACCCGTTCGCGCGGGTGTTCCTCGACACCGTCGGCGACGGTGTGTGGACTTGGTACGGGGCTCCTGATCTACCCGCCGAGGTCGTCGAGGCCGAGCCCGAGATGCCTCAGCGCATGATAGAGCTCAGGGACTATTTCGCTTGCCGCACCGCTTTTTTCGACGAGTTCTTCCTCAACGCCACCAGTGCGGGCATTCGTCAGGTGGTGATCCTGGCAGCCGGCCTGGACGCGCGATCCTGGCGGTTGCCGTGGCCCGATGGCACCACGGTCTTCGAGCTCGACCAGCCGCGGGTACTCGACTTCAAAACGAAGACGCTGCAGCAGCTCGGCGCCGAGCCGAACTGCCACCGCAAAGGCGTGCCGGTAGACCTGCGTCAGGATTGGCCAACGGCGTTGCAAAAGACGGGTTTTGACCCAGATGCACCCAGCGCATGGTCGGCGGAGGGCTTGTTGATGTATCTGCCGGCGACGGCCCAGGACCTGCTGTTCGACCGCATACAAAACCTCACCGCCGCGGGCAGCCGGCTCGCTGTCGAGGCGCTCGCGCCCAACTTCGCCGACCCTGAGGCACTCGCCAAGCGGCGCGAGCGCTTGGAGCGGGTGCGGGCGTTGATATCCAAGGCGGATCCGCAGCGGGAGGTCCCCAGATCCGACGAGCTGTGGTACTTCGAAGACCGCCAAGACCTCGGCGACTGGCTTGGCCGCCACGGCTGGCAGGTGACGGTGACACCGTCGGTCGAGCTGATGGCCGGTTATGGGCGCAGGCCCACCGCGAACCTCGAGGATGACGCGCCTCGCAACCTGTTTGTGTCGGCGGAGCGTAGCGGCGCGAAATAATGAATTGCGGCACGGTCGACGCGACTTAGGCTTTCGACCATGCAGAACGGCGGGCCCGAGCTCAGCATCAAAATACCTCCGATGGTGGCGCCGATTGCGCCGCAGACCTGGCCCGAGGTGCGTCCGCTGTTGCGCTCCATCGTGCGGTCGGCCACCTACGGGAGCTTCCGGAAGTCCGGCGAGGCGACGGCCTGGCGCCTGCACGTGTCGTCGTTCGCCCACGAATTGGTGGCGCTCGACCTGCCCACGGCGCGCGCGATCGTCACGGTGCAAAATACCAAGCAGTGGGACGTTACCTGGAGGGACGCTTTCGACGCCGGACGGTTGAACATCGCCAACATGCATCCGGCCGACACCAATGTGCCTGGTACTGACGGGGCTTTCGTCGACGCCGACCAAAGCACCTACATCAGCTCGGCGATCCTGACGCCCGGCTGGCTGGCTTCGTTCGCCCGCCCCGACGGGCCGCGCCCGATCGCGTTCGTGCCCACCGAAGACACCCTGGTCATCGGCACCGACGATCCTGACGAGGGTCCGAAGTACTTCGAGATGGCCGAGCAGATGTACTGCGAATCCGATCGGCCCGTCTCGCCGGAGGCATTCACGGTGCGTGATGGCCGGCTCGTGCCTTTCGACAAAGCCGGGCCGCACCCGCTGAGGCCGCTCGCGCTGCGGGCCCGCACCTGCGCCGCGATGCGCCAGTACGGCGAGCAGACCGAGTTCCTCACCCAGAAGTACCGAGACGAGCTGGTCGACGTGTTCGTCGCCAAGCCAATGACTTTCGACACCGGCCATGGGGTAAGGGCGGGCGCGGTCTGGGGTGAAGGGCTGACCTATGACCTACCCGAGGTCGACTACATCTGCTTCGTGAACGACGACGTTCAGTTCACGGTGCCGTTCTCCGTCGTGGCGGACGTGGTGGGACTGGTGCACACCCCGTCGGTGTTCCCGCGGCGCTACCGCGTCTCCGGCTGGCCGGAGCCGGCTCTGATGGACGCACTGCGGTTCCATGCTTTGCCTAAGGCGCCCGAATAACTCAGCTGTCCGGGCGTAATCGCACCAGCCGGGTCGTCGAACTCTCGTCGAGCTCCACCAAATCAGAGTGGGACCGCAGGAAGTCGCTGAAAGATTTGAAGCCCAGCGACTTCTCGCTGAACGATGGGTCCATCCGCTTCATCTGCGCCTTCACCGCGGAGTTGTGCAGCCAGTCGACGTCGTCTTTTTCCAGGCCGATCCGCAGCGCGCGCGTCAGCAGGCCGGTCGCTGCGGCCTGGGGATCGGCCGGTTGATCCTCGTCGGCGCCTTTGCTGCGGCGGCGCTTCGGCGCGGCGGAATCGGACTTTGAATCCGGCTCGGGAACCGGCACCCCGGGCAGCGCGTCGTAGACGACGAACTCGTCGCACGCCGCCGCCAGCGCCCGGCTCGACGAGCCGGCCACCCCGATGCCCACCACATACCGGCCCAGCCGTTTGCATCGCTGCGCCAACGGGATGTAGTCGGAGTCGCCGGCCACGATCACCACATGGGTCAGGTCGGGCAGGCGGAACATGTCCTCGACCGCGTCGACGGCCAGCCGAATGTCAGCACCGTTCTTGCCGTAAGCCGCCGCCGGGAACAGCTGCACCAGATCAACGGCGCGACCCACCAGCTGTTCGCGGTAGCCGGTGTTGACCTCGTTCGACCAGTCCGCGTATGCCCGGGTGAGCACCAGGGTCCCGAACGACGACGCGAAATCGATGATGGCGCCGACGTCGACGATGGCTCGCGCCCGCCGATCCGGATAGTCGTCTAGCCCCTTGGCTTTGTCTCGCTGAAATGAATTGCGCCCGTTCACCTGGTCGTAGCGGGAGATGACAACGTTGTCGAAGTCGAGATATACCGCAACCCGTTCTGCGCCTGGATCTGCCATTAGTCCAGTCTCGACCATCGACCGCGGCGCGACTGCGGATTCTCGCGACTACGATGCGCTCATGAACGATTCGGCCCTCGGCACGATGGCGACCGAGGCGATAAGCCTGCTCGCCGAAGCGGTGGAGCAGATCCCGCCGGAGAGTTGGGATCAGCCATCCAACCTCGAGGGCTGGAGTATCCGGGACCTGGTGGGTCACGCCACTGGCAGCGCCACGAAAGTCGTGACCCTGGTCGAGGGCGGACCGGTGTGGCAGGGGCCCTCCCAGCCGGAGCACTGGAAATCTGACGACCCGGCCGCGCAGCTTCGGGAGTTGCGGGCCAGGTTGCAGGACGCGCTGCCCAACGCGGACTTGGACGCGATGCGGCCCTCGCCGGAGGGCGAGGTGCCGTTGCAGCGGGCGTTGACGTTTCCGGTGTCCGACTTGGCGATGCATAGCTGGGACGTGTACCGCTCACAGGATCGGCTGGTCGAGCTGCCCGAGGACCTGCTCGGGTTCTGCCGCACGTTGGTGGATTCGGTGCCCGAGGAGTTGCTACGACGATCCGGTGCGTTCGGGCCGGCTCAACCCGCGCCAGACGACGCGACACCGACGGCCCAGCTGATGGCCTATCTCGGGCGTTCGGTCGGCGCTTAAGGAACCAAATGAGCGCTGGCGTCGTGTAATTCGTCTTGACACAAACTCATCGGCGTGACAGCGGGGACGTCGCCACCTTCGACGACCGCCCGGGTGATCTGAGTGAGCGCCTGAAACAGCGTTTCTACCTCGTCGTCGCTGAGCGCCTCGAGCGCCGATAGCGCAAGCGCGTCGGTGGTCGATTCGAGGTGCTCCTTCAAATCCCGGCCGGCCGCGGTCAGCGATCCCTCGTTCTTGAGCAGCCCCCGCTCGGCCAGCCGTTGTTCGTGATAAGTCCACGCCGCGCCGTCGTAATCACGGCTGCGAGCGATGTATTCGCGCGGAGTCTTGCCGGCCGCGGCGTGTAACACGTTGGATTCCCGCCCCGACACGCCGGCGGCGCTCAGCACCGCCACATGCGTGTCGCCGCGGTGCTCGCGCGGCAGCGTCGCCGCATGCCAGCAAGATCGCAGTTAACCACCCACCGGGCCGCGACCAAGTGGTCAACGCAGTGTTAAAGAGGATCGAAGCGGTCGATGAGCCAGTTCGCGTTGGCCTTGACTAGGCCCACCCGCACGGAGCTTGCTGTCGTTGTAGGTGCCGGCTGCTCCTGGCTGGTCGTCGTTTGGTTGACGAACACCAGGACCGAAGCCCTCTGGCTGGTCAACGATTCGACGCCAGCCTGGAGAACGGAGGCGGTGGTGGTGACGCGCTTCTCCCGGGCCGCCGGGACGACAACCTGGCTGGTGAACTGCTTGTAGTAGGCAAGGAAGTCGCCGGTAAGCAGTGCGGTGGCGGCACTCACGTCTTGCTCGATGGTGTCGGGCGAATAGGTCAACATCTTCGCGGTGCCGGTAGTCGCGGCCTGCACGGCCGCCGCGCGGTAGGCGGATTGGTCGGCAACCGGCGGCAGTCGTCGGCTCTTGACCTGCATCTGCCAGCCGCCCAGCGCTGCGGCTCCGAGCGTTGTGGCGGTCAGTGCGATCACGAGCACCCACCATGCGACCCAGCGCATGACTCCGGAGCTCATGGCACGAAGTCCACTTTCGACACCTTGTAGGCATCGCCCGATTTCTCGACATCTATCGCCAAGCGAAAGCGTCGCGGATCCTGTGTTGCGCCTGCGTTGTTGGTGACCTTATCTGTCACGGTGACCAGGACGTGAGCCGTCAAGCCGTTGAGCGAATTCAGGCCTGCGCCGGTGACAGCCCCCTGGGTCGTCGAGTTCGAATTGACGACCGTCTGTTTGAAGGCAGAGCTGTTCTTCGCGAACTCGTCGTGAAAAGTGCCGGTCGATCCGTCAAGGATGCGTTGAATGTCGCTATCGGCGGACTGCGGGCTGAGACTCGTGAGAGACACCGCAAACTGTTGGGCGTAATCGACGAACGGCTGCCACTGGGGTGCTGCAGTCGATGGCTGCGGGTCCGGACGCAGAATTTGCAGGACAGCGAAGCTGATGGCACCGAGGAGTAGCCCAACCAGAATCAGCGGCACTACCAGCGCGAGCACCGGATGCCGTTTCGACGAAACAACAGGCGCCGGATAGTGATACAGGGGAGGTGTCGCCCACTGGCCCACCGCCGCGTGCGTTGCCGGTTCGGCCGGCGGAGTCGCTCTCTGAGCGGACCAAGTGGTGTCGGGGCGGAATGCGGTTGCGGGGATTGCCTCGGCTGTCATGCACTCAGCGAGTGCGTGCGCGAAGTCAAGGCATCGTGGATAGCGTTCTGCGGGAGCCTTGGCAAGCGCTTTCGACAGCACCGGGTCGAGCCTCGCAAGCTCCGGACGCCGCTCGGTCAGCCGTGGCGGCGGAGCGTTGAGTTGCTTGCTGATGACCACGGCAGGGTTGGAATGCTCAAACGGAGACACACCGGTTAACAGGTGAAAGGCGCTGGCGGCCAGCGCATATTGATCAGCCCGCCCGTTCATGGACTCGCCCATCAGCTGTTCCGGGGCCGCATAGGCAACTGAGCCGATGGTCATATTGGTCGCTGTCAGTCCGCTGATGTCGTCGGTTCGGCGGGCAATACCGAAGTCAGCGAGCAGGATTCGGCGTCGTTGTCCGTTCAAGTTTGTCAGCAGGATATTGGCCGGTTTGACGTCGCGATGCAGTAGGTAGCGCTGATGGGCGTAGTCGAGCGCCTCGGCGACTGCGGTGACAATCTCGAGCGCAGCCCGTTGCGGCATGCCGTCTGGATGGTGTTCTCGCAGAAAGTGCAGGGCGTCGGTGCCGTCCACGTAATCCATCGCGATCCACAGCTGGCCCTCAAACTCTCCGCGATCGTGCAGGCCCACGATGTTTGGATGCCATAGCGTGGCGGCCAGGTCGGCTTCCCGGTTGAAGCGTTCCCGGAATTGCTGGTCCTCGGTTAACGAGGCGGGCAGTATCTTGAGCGCGTCCAGCCGCGGCAATCTGGGATGATGGGCCAGGTAAACCTCTCCCATTCCCCCCGCGCCGAGCATTCGCTGAATGGTGTAACCAGCGAAGACCTCACCGTTCACCAGCGGCATGCGTCAAATCCTAGTGAGCCGTGCAAAACCGGCTGACGGAGTAGTCGCTGTTGTGAGTCCACAACTCGTCGACCGGACAAACCCGCTAGCGCTTCAACATTCGCCCGAGCGCCCGCACCGCCAGCGGAGCCGGCACGAACCGGGACGAGCCGAGCGTCAGCTTCACCTGCGGCCCACCGGGAACCACTGACGCACGGCCGTGCTCGGCGGCCTTCAAGGCGTCGGCGACCACCCGCTCGGCCGACACCTGGGCGAACGACGGCAGCCGATCGAGTAGGTAGTCGGCGTCGTTGGTCTCCGCAAACTCCGTCGGCACCGGGCCAGGGCAGACGGCGGTGACCGTCACACCGGAGTCGGCGACTTCGGCGTTGACCGCCTCAGACAACCACAGCACATAGGCTTTTGCCGCGGCGTAGCCGGCGTTGTACGGCGCCGGCTGAAAGCCTGACACCGATGACAGGTTGATGATCGCGCCACGACGGCGATCGACCATGCCGGGCAGGTACCGCAGCGTCAGGTCGGCCACCGCCTCGACGTCGACGCGCAGCATCTGCAGCTCTTTCTCGCGACCCTCGGCGCCGAAGGCCGTGTAGATGCCCAGCCCCGCATTGTTGACCAGGATGTCCACTTGGGCGCCCAGCTCGTCGATGCGGGCGGCCAGCCGGTCCCGGTCTTCCGGTATAGCGAGATCGGTACCCACCGCGACAGCCTGCTTCTCGCCGCCGAGTTCGGTGCACAACTGCTGCAGGCGATCTTCTCGCCGGGCGGTGACGACGACGCGGTAGCCACGGGCGACAAGTTGACGGGCGAATTGTTCGCCGATGCCGGAGGATGCCCCCGTGACCACGGCGACGGAACCTGATGATGGCGGCGGAAGTGTCATTTCGGCGAGCCTAGGGAGCCGTGGGGTCCATCGCAAGCCTTCGACACCGGGCCAGCGTGAAGAAGGTTCGACGCGATCGGATCCGTCTAAGTCGGAACACTTGCGGGCTAAGGCACTAAGGCGGCCCATGAGTTGGGGAAATGGACCTGGGTTGTCATCGGGATCGCCGCCGTCGCAACCACCCTGATTCTCAAGCCGAGAACGACCGCAACGCGGCGGGTCGATATGACGCCCAGCATTCTGACTCACCCGTCGGCTAGGCCGCTGCAGCCGTAGGAAGGACACCGCGTCACGGTACGGCGACGCTCGCCGACCGGCACTTTGAAGTGAAAGTCGCTATGAGGTGGGCACTTCGCCTACTGGTTCACTGCCGTGACGCATGGGACCAGCGTGACAAAGGTGACGGAGCGTGTTACACCACGAGCACAGCAGAGCCGGCGGGTAGGTTTCTGTCGAGGAACTTCATCGCGGCCTGCATGTCAGTGTCGCCCTCGTTGAAATAGGCCGCCGCCTGGGCGAGTTGAGCGGCATCCTGGCTGCGCGAACCCGAAAGGCAGTAGCCGAGCCCGGCTTGGTATTTGCCTATTGCGCGGTGTAACGCGGTATTCAGTGCAGGCTCGGGGCTGGGCAGATGTTGCTGCGAGTTCGCCACCGCGGCGCCGGCAGTTTGGCAGGCTGCGCCGGTCGCGGCGAGGTCCTTCTGAGTCGCAGCAACGGCGATGTTGTCTCGCGCGGTGGTCAGCGCGTTGATGGAAGGCTCGGCGTCGCTGAGCCATGCCCGCAACTGCTCGAACGCCGGCCGTGGTGGCTTGGGATGGGCGTTCGACCGGGCGGATCCTCCAGAAGACAAACTATGGTGCGCCCAGGCCGACAGCACGGCGATGATCGCGACCAGCACGGCACCGCTTGCTGCCAAGGCCCGCTCGCGGGCGCGGTGCACCGGCGTGCGGTGACGGGGGGTGGTCATCAATGCTCCTTAAGTCTGATGGACTTAAGTAACCAATTACGGCATTTCGAAACCGAACGGCTAGCCGCAACTCTTTTCAGGTGGCTGCAGCCGGTGGCGCAGCCCGGTTGCCCGAACCGCCCGGCGTCCGAGCGCCGCTCGCACCGCAGCATCCGACCCGACCACCCGCACCTTGCGCTTGGCTCGCGTCACCGCGGTATACAGCAGTTCCCGGGTCAACAACCGTGAGTCCTCCGACGGCAGCAGCACCGTCACCTCGTCGGCCTGGCTGCCCTGGGACTTGTGAATGGTCATCGCATGCATCGTCTCGACGTCGCTGAGCCGGCTGGTGGCGAAGTCGAGCGGTCCGGATGCGGTGCCGATCACGGCTCGCAGACCGTCGGGACGCGCGACTACCACGCCGGTGTCGCCGTTGAAGACCCGCAGGCCGTAGTCATTCGCGGTCACCAACAGGGGGCGCCCGGCGTACCACTCCGACCACGGCGGCTGACCGGTCTCTTCGGAAAGCCACTGCTGCACCCGCCGGTTCCAGCGCGCCACACCGTAGGGGCCATGGCGGTGCGCACACAGCAACCGATGATGGCCCAGCGTGGTCAACGCTTCCTCGGCAGCACCTAAGACCGCCGCCTGCCGCAATTGAAGCGTGTGCGGCACGACAATGGAGCGCAGCCGATCGGTCACATCGTCGGCTTCGAGGAACTCGATGTGCTCATCGCCGGACCGCAGCAACTCCAGCGCTCGATCCGCCTCGCCCAACCGGATCGCTTCGGCGAGAGCACCGATCGCTTCTCCGAACCGGTGCGATGTTCGCAGCGCCGCCACCTGGACGTCGGCGCGTACCGCTAGACCCTCTACCAGATCGGCCAGCACCGCACCGGCTTCCACTGACGCCAGCTGGTCAGCGTCGCCGACCAGAATCAGCCGGGCTCCCGGGCGCACCGCCTCCAGCAGCCGCGCCATCATGGTCAGCGATACCATCGACGTTTCGTCGACCACGATCACGTCGTGCGGCAACCGGTTTCCGCGATTGTGCCGAAACCGCGACGACGAGTCCGGCCGGCTGCCCAGCAACCGATGCAACGTCGTCGCGTGCAGTTCGCCCAGGCGCACCCGATCGTCCGGGTCGAGCCTAGCGATCTCGTGCAGCACCGCTTCCTGCAGCCGTGCCGCCGCCTTGCCCGTCGGCGCCGCCAACGCCATCCGCGGTCGCGACGATCCGGTGAGCTGCGCCTGCTCGGCCACCAGCGCCAGCAGCCGCGCCACCGTGGTGGTCTTTCCGGTGCCCGGACCACCCGTCAAGACCGTAACCGCTTGCGTGACCGCGATTTCCGCCCCCTGCCGCTGCTCTTGGTAGCTGGCCGGAAAAAGTCGCGCCAAGGCGGCCGCATCGACTGCCGGTCTGGAGGCCAGCAACGCGACCACGTCGTCGTACACCTGCTTTTCCTCACGCCAGTACCGGTCGAGGTAGAGCAGCCGGTTGCCGTAGAGATGTAGCACCGGCGGCTTACCCAGCAACATGCTCGCCTGCACCGCCGCCAGCCACTCAACCGGCTCGGGCCACGGCAGCTCTTCGGCGCCGACGGTCGTCGCGATCGTCGCCAGCTCAACGCATACCGATCCGCCCCGCAAGCCGCGCACCAGAAGCGCCACTGCCAGGGTCACTCGCTCGTCGGATTCGTCAGCGAGCAGACAAATTCGTTCCGCCACCCGCACATCCGCGACGTCCAGCACGCCGGCCGCGTTGAATATGTTCAGCAGCCCGGTGGCGTTGATGGCCAGCTCGGCGTCCGTGACCGTCACGCCGCGAGCCTCCCCTCGTCGAGCAGATCCGACAGGGCCACCACCAGCTCGGCCGGCGGCTGCCACCTGAACACCCCACACGGTTGCCCATCGACCACCGGCGTGTCATCACCGCACATGCCGCGCACGAACAGATAAAGCACGCCGCCGAGATGCCGGGCCGGCTCATAGTCCGGCACCCGCCACCGCAGGAACCGGTGCAGCACAACGGTGTAGAGCAACGCCTGCAGTGGATAGTCGGAGTGCAGCATCGCCTCGGCCAACCGCTGCGGCGTGTAGTCGGCGGCAGTATCACCGAGGTGGTTGGTTTTGTAGTCCACCACCAGATAGCGCTGGCCGGGTATCCGCAGCACCGCATCGATCGAGCCCGCCAAATATCCCCGCAGCGACTGTCCACCCAGCGCTGCCGACATCAGGCGGTCAGCATAGGGCGCAAAAGGATCGTCGACGCCTAGCTGCGCTCGCAACAGGCTGCCCACGTCGGACACCACCAGCTCAGGCGCCGCGCCGCGCAGATCACCGCCCGCCAGCGGGATCTCGAAGTCCAGTTCTCGCAACCTGTCTCGCAGCCCGACCTGCCGCAAGCTCAGCCCGCCGGCCAACGGTCCCAACGACGTGTCATACATCGGCACCAACGCAGCGGCCAGCGCGGCGGCGTCGACATCCACCTGCCACCACGGCAGGTGCCGTCGTAGCTGGACTTCGAGCTCGGCGGCCAAGTCGGGTGCGGCAGGGTCCGTCGTTTCCAGCACCGCGTGCACCAGCGAGCCGAACGTCGCACCGCCCGGCATCGACGCCAGCGGCGACGGCACGTCCGGCCCGAATGCCGGCCCAGGCAACGCGATATCGCCGACCTCGTCGTCCAACTCATCGACCTCGGGCTCGCTACTCACCGCGGCAGCCTCGGCAACCCGGACGAGGCCAGAGTAGGAGGTGCGGCGCCACGCGGTGTCGATAATGCGATGGAAATGGCGGCTCTCCAAGTCCGTGGGCACCGGCTCGGGTGGCATCGAAGGCGCGTCGACCACTACCGACTCCTCGATCACCGGCCCACCGGCGTCCTCCCAGGCACGCAGCTGCGTCATCGCGTCTTCGTCGGAGATCTTGGCGGGTTCGCACTGATCAGGCACGACCGCGTCCCCGGGGCGACGGCCGCGCAGCAGGCGCGACAGGCCCCCGTTGGGCTCGAAGTAGGCCGGCGACCACCACGCCACCACTTGGGACTGGGCCCGCGTCAACGCGACATAGGTGAGCCGGCTGGCGTCACTGGCATCCTCCTTGCGACCCAGTGCCTCGACGGCCGGGAAATCCGGACTGTCCTTGCCGCCGATGTGCAAGCAGCGCAGGCCGCCGTCGTGGAACAGCACCATGTCGCGCTTCATGGTGCTGCGATTGAAGGCGAACGGCAGATACACGATCGGATATTGCAGTCCCTTGGCAGCGAACACGGTCATGATCTGCACCGCGGTCGCGTCGCTGTCCAGGCGCCGGTTGCGTTCCGTTGTGCGGCTGCGCTCCTCACGTTGGGTGCGCAGCCAGTCCCGCAGCGCGGGCAGGTTGTAGTGCTCGCGGTGCGCGACGTCCTGCAGTAACTGCGCCAGGTGTGCCAGGTCGGTCATGTGGCGTTCACCGCCCTGCCAGGACAGCACGCGCTCATCCATGCCGCCAAGCTGTGCGGCCTCGAAGATCGCCGCGACGCCGCGTTCCCGGGCATACCCTGTCCACTCGCGCAGTGTCTCCGCCACCCGGTCGGTCATCGCATCACCGCCGGCGGCAAGCGATTCCGCCGTTTCGCCGAAGAACATCGTCGCCGCGGCGGCGCGGACGATCCCGGGACGATGCGGTTGGTCGAACGCCTCCAGCAGGCAGAGCCAGTCTTCGGCGGCATCCGAGGCGAACACGTCGGAGTCGCCGGTGTACACCGCCGCCACGCCGGCCTGGCACAGCGCTTTGAAGCATGCGCTGGCGTCCTCGTGCCGCTCGACGATCACGGCGATGTCACGAGGCCGCAGCGGCTCACCCTCGAACGTCGCACCGCTGACCAGCAGAGCGCGGACATCGGCGGCCAGGTCGGCGCCGATATACGCCCGCAGCTCATCGATGGGCATGTTTTGCACGCCGCTACGCCGCAAAGACTTTCGTGACACCACCCGCAGCCGGAACGGATCGTTGCGTGGCGCACCCGCGAGCCGGTGGCCCTGGTGGTGCGCCTGCACGTCCCCGACGACGATTGTCGGGTCACCGAGCTGAGCGCCGCGCAGCACCACCTGCAGCCGCTCGACGAGTGCGGCATCGCTGCGCCGATTGGTGGCCAGTGTCTTGCGCTCGCCGGCGGTTTTGGCCGCCCGCAGATAGGTGGCAATGTCGCCGCCGCGGAACGCATAGATGGCCTGCTTCGGATCGCCGATGAGCACCACGGTGGAGCGTTCGCTGAAGGCGCGGTCGATGACCTGCCATTGCACTGGGTCGGTGTCCTGGAACTCATCGACCATGACGATCGGCCAGCGTCGGTGCATGCGCAGCCGGGCAGGGGAGTCGTCGGTGAGAAGCGCAGCGGCCAGCCGACTCAGCAGGTCGTCGTAGCTGAGGACACCCAGCCGGCGCTTGCGGGTTTCCAGTTCTGCGAGAACCTCTCTCGCGAAGCCGACCCGGACAGCGGCCGGCGAACCGGGGTCCGGGTCACGCGGACGCAGCTCCGTCGACGGGTTCCTGACCACCTCCCGTGCCAGCCGCAGCGCATCACGATACTGCAGCACCGGATCGTCGCGCTCATGCCCGAAGTGGGCCAGATACAAATCGTCGACGATCTCGGCGACCAGCTCGTCGAGACTCTCGAGCAGGGTGACGCTCGCGGCGGTGTCGCCGGCCACCCCGAGGGACTTCAATACCAGCTGGCAGAACTGGTGTGTGGTGGCGATTGTCGCCGCGTCGAAGCCGGCCAGCGCGTCGCGCAACCGCTGCTTGCGCTCGGCATGCTGATCGGAAGTGCAGTCCAGCAGTTCGGCGAGCAGCTCATTGTCGCCGATCGCGGTCGGATCATCGAAAGCGGCGACTGCGTCGACGATTTGACAACGAACCCGCTCCCGCAGCTCCTGGCTGGCCGACCGACTGAAGGTAATGAGCAACATCTGGTCGAGGGTCGCCTCGCCCTGGGCGAGATAGCGGGTGACCAAGCCGGCCAACGCGAATGTCTTGCCGGTTCCGGCGCTGGCTTCCAGCACCGTGGTGGAGCGGGCCATCGGCAGCGCGCCGCGAAGGTCGAAGCGCTGCATCAGCCCGGTCTCCGCTCGGCGCGCAGCATCGGCAGCCAAAGGCGAGCGGCATACGCGCCGAGCCGGTTGTCTTCGCCGTCGTGCTCCTCGCCCGGCCGCAGAGGTTGCATCAGGTCAGCCAGTCGCGCGTTTCTGCCCCAGGCCCGAACATGGGCGGGTGCTTGGTCCTCGCCGGGAAATCGGTCGGTTGATCGCCACCGGTATTGCGCCTCGTATACCGGATCGTCGCCACAGTGCCGGGCAGCCGCCCAGGCGTAGGACGTTTTGATCGGCAACGGAATCGGCTCGCGGCGCCCGGCGTCGTAGATCGCGACCAGATCGCGCAGCACCTCCACGGCGTCGCTGTGTGGCCGGGCCAGACCCTCGACCCGGATTGTGGTGCCCTTCTTCGGGCGCCCGATACATACCGCAGACCAGTCCCGGAGCGGAGCGTGTGACTGTAACGCCAGCAACGGGATCCACGACTCGAGTAGATGCCTGCCGTCCAGCTTGGAGTACGTCACCGAGACGAGACGCTGGCCGTACACCGGTGACACCGTGCCAGTGAGCCGTCGTCCGCAACCAAGGTCGATGTCGACGTCATATGTCTGGGCGCCGGCTTGGCGATACTGCTGCGCCGCGGTCGCCAGTAAGACGGCTTGATCGCGGATCTCGGTCGCCTTGCGCCAACCGAGCTGACCGGGCGGCAGTGTGCCGCGGCGCCATTCCGCCTGGCGCGCGTCTTCGGGGGTCATGCCCCGGATGATGTCGCGCAGCATCCGGTCACCGACCGTCCACTCCTCGAGGTTGTTGATGTCGACCGGGATAGCGTCTTGCACACCGTCGACGTCGCGCGGCAGGGTGAATTCCAGCGCCCGGAAGAAGCCCTTCACCGGGTCTTTGAAGAAACCGACGAGATCGGCGAGGCTGACGTCGTCGGGTGGCGGTGGTGGCAGCGTCCCGGTGATGAACTTGGGTCGTTCCCGGCGATCGGCGGTGGCGACGCGCGCTGCCCGCAGGACGGTCGGGTCGAAGCTTAACGGAACGTTCGGCACCAGCTTCCCGGGGACCACGTTGCGAAAGTCGAACGGCTGCAACGGATGGTTGACGACGATGCGGTCGCGGATCTTGTTCGGTGTTGTCATGTCGAGGGCATCGAGCAGTTCGGCCAGCGGCACCGCGGGCGGGCGTGGCTGGCCGGAGTACTCGTTGGCCCCGGTGTAGGTGATGATTAGCGTCTCGGTGGCCGCGCCGATGGCGTCGAGCAGCAATTGGCGATCCTCCGAACGGATGTCGCGCTCACCGGTCATCGGGTTGCGGGCCAGCATGTCGTCGCCGTCGACAACACTCAGACGCGGGAACACCCCGTCGTCGAGACCCACCAGGCAGACGACTCGGTGCGGCACTGAGCGCATCGGCACCATCGTGCAGACGGTCAGGGTGCCGGTGCGAAAGTTGGCTCGTGTTGGGCGGCCGGACAGCTGCCCGCTGAGCAAGGCCCGGATATCGGGCAGTCGCAGGGCGGTGTCAACCCGAGAATCGGCCTGTGCCAATACTTCAGCGAATTCCCGCTGCATCTGACTGGTCTGCCAAGCCTCCGAATCGGCGATGCGCGTCAACATGGTGATGCCCTCGCTGAGCGCGGCCAGCCATTGGCGTAACGGCCTGGCACCCGTGAGGGCGTCGACCACATGTCGCAGCCGGCACACGAATTCGGCGAATTGACCCGCTAACTGGACCCGGTTGCTTCCGACGTCGTCAAGGGGCAGAGTGGCGTCGATCCACGCATTCGAGTCGTCGGACATCGCGACACCGGCGAGTATCCGATCGATGCCGAAACGCCAGGTGTTGTGCACGAAGTCGACGTGGTAAGGCTGTCGGTGCTGCTGGTCGAAGCCCCAGCGGATGTTGGCCTGCCGGACCCAGCGGGTGATGACCTCCAAATCGTCATCGGTGAAGCCGAATCGGGCCCGCACCGGTGCGGCCTGGGCGACGTTGAGCACTTCACTGGCGGTCGCCCTGCTGTCGGCCAGCGCGAGCAACTGTGCGGCCAGGCCGAGCAGCGGATTGGTTTGGGTCAGCGAACGGTCGGCGAGCCGCACGCGTAAGCGGTGAGCGGGGTGCGCGCCGCGCACCACGTCACCCAGCCCGAAGTCGGCGACGATCAGCGGCGCGTAGGTCTCGATGTCCGGGCACATCACCAGGATGTCGCGCGGCTCCAGCGTCGGGTCGTCTTGCAGCAGCCCCAGCAGCACCTCGCGCAGCACATCGACTTGACGCGCGGCGCCGTGGCAGTTGTGGATCTGCACCGAGCGGTCATCCGTTGCAGGCGTGCGTCCTTGCGACCGAACAGCATTGGCGGCGATGTCGGACTGCAACCAGCCCAGCAGGGTGTTGGGGTGGCCGCCGCTGGGCAGGTATTCATCAGTCTGTGGATCTGTCGGCAAGCTGCGCTGCAGCTCGCGCAGGTCTCGACCGAGCGTTGCCAGCAGCGGATGTTGAACTTCGCGGTGGCTGATGTCCTCGCGACGAGGGATCGCGCCGTGGCTGGCGGCGAGCTTGTGCCACAGGTCGTCGCTGGGGTGCGGCAACCACAGGTGCAAATCGTGGTGGGTGCCCAGCGCATGCAGCAGTTCGATGTCGGTGCACGCCAGCCTGGTGTGCCCGAACAGCGACAATCGTTGCGGCAGCTCGCTCGGTCCTTTGCGCAGCCGGGTGACCGTCTTCTGGTGCCGACGGTGTGGGGGATCGGCTCCGATGCGCTCGACCAACCCCCGCCACAGCTGCGGCTGCCACGAGAGGTCGGCGTCGAGTTCCGCCGCGTCGCCGTCGAGCCACTCGGCCAGCAGCTGCGGGCGCTGCCGGGCGTAGGAGGCGAACAACCCGGCCAGCCGGCGCGCCACCGAATATCGCCGACCACGGCGCAGCTCCGCCTCGGCGTCCGGCATGCCATGGCCCAAATGCGTTGCCAGTGTGGCACACCACGGCTCATTCAACGAGCAGTCGATGACTTCCAGCAGCGGCCACGTCATCGTCTCCGGGGACCACGGGTCGTTTTCGACGGTGCCGGTGATCTCGGCGATCAGCGAGCCCGGACTGCGGAACACTACCCCCGCGCAAACCCCGTCACCGCCGCGGCCGCAGCCGAGCAGATGCGAGAGCCGCTGGCTCAACCACCGTTCGACACCGCGCGCTGGCACCAGCACCAGTTCCTCGGCGAACGGGTCAGCCAGCGGCTCGGCCAACAACTTCCCGAGCCCGTCGGCCAGTAGGTCAGTGCGCTCGGCGCGGTGGAGATGAAGCGGCATTGCGGGCCACCTTAGACGCCGGCACCGACAAGAGTGCGGCGTTCAGGAGATCCTTGATTACAACTGAATTGCCTTCGCGAGGCGCCTCGGGGCGGTATGGCTATCGGGCCGGGCGCTGCCGTGTAGGGTGCGCTCTGTCCGGTTGCGACGGGGCGGCCGGGCGGAGTCGTGAAGCCTCCGACAAGACGTCAGCGAATCTCTCCTTACCGGGTTCGACGGCTGCGACGAGCCATGCAGCGGGCGAAAGGGCGAACGTCGATCGTCGGCCTTGGCGGGGGACGAGGGAGCGAGCAAAGTTGACTGACTCCGATCACACCAACTCCTACGGCTGTTACGAAGAGGACACCCTGGTCTACGCGCCCAACGGCGAATACGCAGGACCTTGGTTCTAATAGTCATAGTGAGGGCAGTGCTCGGCTGTGAATTCGGTGTAAGGAAGGGGCGAGATGGAGACCTGGGACGCGATCCGTGCCCGGCGCAATGTACGGCAATACCGGCCAGACCCGGTCTCGGAGGAGGACCTGAACCGGATCGCCGAGGCCGGCTGGCGGGCGCCGTCGGCGAAGAACCGGCAGCCGTGGGACTTCGTCATCATCACGGACAATGCTCAGTTGCAAGAACTTTCGACGGTCTGGCAGGGCGCCGGGCACATTGCGTCGGCTGCGGCCGCGATCGCATTCGTCGTGCCGGTACCGCCGAGTGACCGCCGAAAGGTAACCGACCAGTACGACGTCGGCCAGGCCACCATGGCGATGATGCTCGCGGCCACCGACCTGGGGATCGGCACCGGCCATTCGTCGGTGGGGGATCAGGATAAGGCGCGAGCGCTCTTGGGCGTGCCGGACGACTACCTGGTGGCGTACCTGCTCGGTATCGGCTATCCCGCTGACCGCCCGCTCGCCCCGATTCGCAAGCCAAATCGGCGGCCGTTCGCCGAGGTTGTGCACTTCGGGCACTGGTAATTGCGTCAGACTGCCGACGTGGCATCGACACTGCAACCTCGGCGACGACACGCCGATCAGCGTGTGCCTGTGTGCAGTTTCGCTGCGAACCTCGACGCCAACTGCGGCAGTAACGCACAGGCTTGCATGCTGGTAGCCATGACCAGAGCCGAGATCACCGAACAAATCGTCGTCGCCCGGCTGAACAGAGGCCTGACGTGGCAACAGTTGGCCGACGCCATCGGCAGGCCAGTTGTGTGGACCACGTCGGCGTTACTGGGCCAACACCCGATCCCGCCCGATCTCGGCAAGGTCCTCGTCGAACTGCTCGGCCTCGACGAGAACGCCATACCCGTGTTGGCCGCGCCACCGATGCGCGGCGCACTACCCACACCGGTGCCCACCGACCCGACGATCTATCGCTTCTACGAAGCGCTGCAGGTGTACGGCACATCGCTCAAGGAGCTGATCCACGAGCAGTTCGGTGATGGGATCATGAGCGCAATCAACTTCAGCGTCGATCTGCAGAAAAAGTCGCATCCGTCTGGCGACCGCGTGGTGGTGACGTTCGACGGGAAATTCCTTCCCTACGACTGGGTTTCGGCAGCAGACTGACATCGCGCACCGACGTGATGTGACTTTGCCCCGTCGATGTGCCACACTTCTCGATCGGAGGAGGCGAGGAGTTACAGCCCGAATTCGGTGGCCATGCCGTCGATCCCGGCGCGGATACCCTGCAATGCGTCCGCGCGGGTGCGCAACTTGGTCGCGACGTGGGCTTGCTGCTTGAGAGTCGCGAATTCCCGCGCGGCTTCGTAAGCCCGATCCAGCACCGCCTCCGGCAACACAATCTCGTCGAGCCAGCCGGCCGCGACCGCGGTCTCACCGAAGAACGTCTTGGCCAGGCCAGCGGCCTGCTGGTAGGCCGAACGCGTCAGCCGCAGCTTCATGACCTCCAACGCTGCATACGGAATCGTCATGCCGATCGCCACCTCGTTGGCCTGAATGTTGTAGGCCGGAGCCGCCACCCGGTGATCGCCGCAGGCCAGCAGGAACGCGCCCATCGCGATCGCATGCCCGGTGCAGGCCATCACCACCGGCTTGGGGTAGGACAGCAGCCGATGCGCCAGCTCAAACCCGCCTTTGAGCATGTCGATCGCCGGCTGTACCTCGCCGCCAGTCAGGATCTTCAAGTCGAACCCGCCGCTGAACACCCGGTGATTGCCGGCGATGACTACCGCGCCGACGTTGTCGCGGTCGGCGTTGTCCAGCGCGTCATTGATCGCCTGCTGCATAGGCGGGCCCAGCGCATTGACCTTGCCGTCGTCCAGTGTGATGACCGCGATCGACTCGTCGCGACGATAGTTAACCGGGCCCGTCATCACTGACTCCTTCGATATCGGCGCCACTACAGCGTGCGCCGTCAGACTCGCTGACGATGCCTACCCAGTTCGACTCCGGCTTCCCCCCAGCGCAGCCGGACGTCGGTGGGCGCGTCGAGCTGACGCAGCCGCCACCTGTCCTGGGTCTCCTCGGCCGCCCGCTTGATCCGTTCGATCTCGCCGCGGAACACCTCGGGCCGGGTTTCCTTGGTCGCGTAATGGAAGTAGGACAGCAGGTGGCGCAGCAGCTCCAACTTCTGCTTCTCCCGCTTCGCGCGATCGTGGTTGGTCATCAATTCGATGCGCTGCACGGGCGGCAAGGTATCCCAGTCGAGCACCACCGGGGTCTCGAACAGCCGGCGCTTGCGCTGCCATGGCCGCCCCGCGCCCGCCGGCTGGTCGTAGTAGGTAACGGTGCCGGCGAAACGCGACTCGATGCTGGCACCCAGTTCGGCGCGGTCGAGCGCGGAATCCCACACCGTCCGCCACTCCTGACCGGATGCGAGCGCCGCCAGCCCGTGCGGCAGTTGCAGCTCGGCGACGTCGCTGTAGCCGTCCGGGGCGCTCTCGTAACGGGCCACGGTGGGCGGTTGGGCGAAAACGAACTCAATGTCGTAGGCCGTCGTCTGCCCGAAATTGCGCACCACGAGTTCGATCACATGCCAGTCCGAGGCATGCGGTTCCATGAACATCGCAACCTGAGGTCGGTACTGCTCGGCGGTCAGGCGACGGCTGCGCTGGATTTGCCGGTGGGTGTACAGCAAAGCGATTACGCCGAGCGCGAGTGCGACCCATGCGGCCCACGCCAACCACGTACCCGAGCCCGCGTTGGTGACGTCGTGCCAGCGGCCGCGGACCCACCCGATGGAATCCATCCCACGCTTATATCACAGTGCCGGGAGCCCGGAAAACCAGCGAACGGGTCAACTGCGGCGCCCAAACTGCTTTGCTAGCAACGCTAAACGACCTGCTCAACCGCCCATCATCATTCGCCAATGATCTAGATTTGACGCCCGGTAAACATAGTTGGAACGTTTGACCTCCGACAGCGACGCACTCGGCTGCTCCGAATACCAGTGCCCGGGAAACACCGTCGGGTCGCCGGGAAGCTTCGCCAGTTGCTGCAGGCTGCGGAAGATCTCATCAGAGTCCCCGCCGGGAAAGTCCGTCCGGCCGCAGCCCTCGAGGAACAAGGTGTCGCCGGCGACGAGCCGGCCATCGAGCAGAAAGCACTGGCTGCCCGGAGTATGGCCCGGTGTGTGCAACAGCTCGATCTCCACGTCGCCGACGCTGATCTTGTCGCCATGCTGATGCGCGGTGAGATCAGCCATCGCGATCCCGGTGATTCGGGAGACCCACAACGCTTCTTGCGAATTGACATGCACCGGCACACTGACGCGTTCCAGCAACTCGGTCAGGCCCTTCAGCTCGACACCCATCATCGAGCCGCCGACGTGGTCGGGGTGGTGGTGCGTCACGAGGACCCCGGACAGGTGCATGCCGTCGGCCTCTAGCGCGTCGACCAGATCACCCGCCGCATATGCCGGGTCGACGACCACGCAGTCACCGGTCTCCCGGTCGCCGATCAGATAGGCGAAATTGCGCATCTGGGTTGCGATCATGTCGCCCGCCGCGAAATCGCGACCGGAAAGCAATTGGCGAAAGTACAGGCGCTCTGAACTCGGCACCCGACCAGGGTAGGCCGCTGGTGGTTTGGCCAGGCTGCGGCCCAGGTTGTACCCTCTTTAAGGCCCACGGCACGGCTCGACCGGTTGCTTCGGGTGCGCCCCCTTAGCTCAGTCGGCAGAGCGTTTCCATGGTAAGGAAAAGGTCAACGGTTCGATTCCGTTAGGGGGCTCGGCGGACGCCGAGCGGGCCGGCGGCCCGGGAAGGCCCCAGACAGGCCCCAGAAAGGCAAAGTGGCCCCGAGGCGATGTAGCTCAGTCGGTTAGAGCGAACGACTCATAATCGTTAGGTCGCCGGTTCGAGTCCGGCCATCGCTACAAGACAACACCGAGATCGGAAGAAAGAGAAGCTGACGTGGCGTCCAGTACCGACGTGCGGCCGAAGATCACTTTGGCCTGTGAGGTGTGCAAGCACCGCAACTACATCACCAAGAAGAACCGCCGCAACGACCCAGACCGGATGGAGCTGAAGAAGTTCTGCCCCAACTGCGGCAAGCACCAGCCGCACCGCGAGACACGCTAGGGCCAAGCCGCACCGGTTTGCCCACGTCGACTAGGTAAGGTCTACGCTCGTGGCGCTGTCTTCCAACATGATCGGGATGCATTATCGCTACCCCGATCATTACGAGGTCGAGCGGGAGAAGGTCCGAGAGTTCGCCAGGGCGGTCCAGAACAACGATGCCATGTTTTTGGAGGACGAGGCGGCCGCCGAGCTCGGTTACGAAGGTCTGCCGGCACCGTTGACGTTCATTTCGATATTCGGATATAGAGCTCAATCCGCCTTCTTCGCGCATGCGGACATCGCGATCACCGAGGAGCAGATCGTCCAGGTGGACCAAGTGCTCAAGTTCCTGAAGCCGGTCCAGGCCGGTGACACGCTCTACTGCGATGTGTACGTCGATTCGGTGCGACGGGCGCACGGCACCGACATCATCGTCACCAAGAACATCGTCAGCAACGAAGCGGGCGAAGTGGTGCAGGAGACGTACACGACCCTGGCGGGTCGTGCGAGCGAGGACGGAGACGAGGGATTTACTGATGGCGCTGCGTGAGTTCAGTTCGGTGCAGGTCGGTGACCAGCTTCCCGAAAAGATCTATCCGCTCACCCGGCAGGACTTGGTGGCCTACGCCGGAGTGTCGGGTGACTTGAACCCGATTCACTGGGACGACGAGATCGCCAAGATGGTGGGTCTGGACACGGCAATCGCGCACGGCATGCTGACGATGGGTTTGGGCGGTGGTTTCGTCACGTCGTGGGTCGGCGATCCGGGCGCGGTGACCGAGTACAACGTCCGCTTCACCGCGGTGGTGCCGGTGCCCAACGACGACAAGGGCGCCGAACTCATCTTCACCGGACGGGTGAAGTCTGTTGATCCGGAGAGCAAGTCGGTGACGATTGCCATCTCGGCGACCGCCGGCGGCAAGAAAATCTTTGGCCGGGCCATCGCGACGGCGAAGTTGGCGTAAGCGTGGCGATCAAAACCGACATTCATGGCATGGTCTGGAAATATCCCGACTACTTCGAGGTGGGCCGCGAGCAGGTCCGCACCTTCGCGAAAGCTGTCAAGAGCGAGGACGCCGCCTGCTTTGACGAGGAGGCGGCCAGCCAACTCGGCCACGACAGCATCGTTGTTCCACTGACCTTCGTTTCGATCTTCGCCCAGCTGGTCCAGGCTGACTTCATGCGAAAGGTCGATACCGGCTACGAGACTTTGCAGATCGTCCAGGTTGACCAGAAGTTCGTCTATCACAGACCGATACGTGCCGGTGACAAACTGTGGGCAAGCATGGAAGTGCAGTCGGTCAACGAGCGGTTCGGTGCCGACATCGTCGTCACCAGGAACCTTCTCCACGACGAAAACGGCGAACTGGTGCTGGAGGCCTACACCACGGTGATGGGCCATGAGGGCGACAAGTCGATCCAGCTCAAGTGGGACCTGGAGTCCGGGCAGGTCGTCAGAACCGCCTGATTGGTATCCGGGACCTGCGCCGATGTACACTCGGGCCTCGGGGTTTTCCCATTTCAGCGCGCTGCTCGTCGGTTTGCCGTACCGAACGCGCAGCGCGCGAGTCATGTGCCCCGCAGCGCAGGTTGGCCCGCCAACCACCGAAGGGGCGTAGCTCAACTGGCAGAGCAGCGGTCTCCAAAACCGCAGGTTGCAGGTTCAAGTCCTGTCGCCCCTGCTGGAGGGGGAACGTCCGGCGACGATGCGGGCCGAAACGGCCCGAGGAGGAGCTGGACCATAGGATACGTGCCATGGTGGACACTGGAGATCGGCCACAAGAGAAGGTAAGGAGCACGCGGTGAGCGAGGAGCCCGACAACACCGCAGGCGACGGCACCGACGAGGAAGCCAGCGCCGGCCGCACGGCCGTGGTCACCCGGCCGCATCGGCCTACCGGCAAGCGTTCGCGCCAGCGCGCCGACGACGACGGCGACGGAGGCGACGCCGCGGTGGCCGTCGACGTCGCCGAAAGCGGCACCGACGCCAAGCCCAAGAAAGCCAAGAAGGCCAAAAAAGCAAAGAAGCCAGGGCGTGCCAACGCCATCGTGTTCGTCTTCAGCTACCTGAAGCAGGTTGTCGGCGAACTGCGCAAGGTCATCTGGCCGAACCGCAAACAGATGGTGACCTACACCTCGGTGGTGCTGGTCTTCCTCGTCTTCATGGTGGCGTTGATCGGGCTCGCGGATCTCGGGCTGGGCAGACTGGTGTTGCTGATATTCGGCTCACGCTAGTGAGTTACAGGAAGGACTGAAAAACCGTGACTACCTTCGACGGCGATCTGCCGGTGGGTGAGACGGTCGACGTGGGTGAGACCAGCCCGGATGTGGTGGCTGATCCGGGCCCGGAACCGGCCGACGTCGGCGCGGGCCCAGCCGACGCTGAACCGGAACCGGCTGAGGAGCTCGATCCGGCCACCGCCTTGAAGGCCGAACTGCGCAGGAAGCCGGGCGACTGGTATGTCATCCACTCCTACGCCGGTTACGAGAACAAGGTGAAAGCCAACCTCGAGACCCGGGTGCAGAACCTGGACGTCGGCGACTACATCTTCCAGGTGGAGGTGCCCACCGAGGAGGTCACCGAGTTCAAGAACGGCCAGCGCAAGCAGGTCAACCGCAAGGTCTTGCCGGGCTACATCCTGGTCCGCATGGATTTGACCGACGACTCCTGGTCGGCGGTGCGCAACACCCCTGGTGTCACCGGGTTCGTCGGGGCGACCTCCCGCCCGTCGGCGCTGTCGCTCGACGACGTGGTGAAGTTCCTGCTGCCGCAGGGCGCGGCGAAGAAGACCACCAAGGGCGCCGCCAGCACTGCCGCGGCGGCCAGCGAGGGCGGACTGGAACGTCCGGTTGTCGAAGTGGACTTCGAGGTGGGTGAGTCGGTCACGGTGATGGACGGACCGTTTGCCACGCTGCCGGCCACGATCAACGAGGTCAACGGCGAACAGCAGAAACTCAAGGTGCTGGTGTCGATCTTCGGCCGCGAAACACCTGTCGAACTGACCTTCAACCAGGTCTCCAAGATTTAGAGAGGACCGCATGCCGCCGAAGAGGAAGAAAGTCGTCGGGCTGATCAAGCTGCAGATACAGGCCGGGCAGGCCAATCCGGCGCCGCCGGTGGGCCCTGCACTCGGCCAGCACGGCGTCAACATCATGGAGTTCTGCAAGTCCTACAACGCCGCGACGGAGAACCAACGGGGAAATGTCATTCCCGTAGAGATCACCGTCTACGAGGACCGCAGCTTCACCTTCGCGTTGAAGACGCCGCCAGCCGCGCAGCTGCTGCTGAAAGCCGCGAATGTGCAGAAGGGCTCCGCCGAACCGCACAAGACCAAGGTCGCCAAGGTCACCTGGGATCAGGTTCGCGAAATCGCCGACACGAAAAAGTCCGACCTGAACGCCAACGACATCGATGCGGCCGCCAAGATCATCGCCGGCACCGCCCGGTCGATGGGCATCACCGTCGAGTAGTCAGCACCACCGTGGGAGGGCCAGCTTCGGCCCGCGTCATCACCACAACCCAACATCAGATTGGATATCTCAATGAGCAAGGACAGCAAGGCATATCGCGCCGCCGCCGAAAAGGTGGACCGGGCCAGTCTCTACACACCGCTGCAAGCGGCGAAGCTGGCCAAGGAGACGTCGTCGGCCAAGCAGGACGCGACCGTTGAGGTGGCCATCCGGCTCGGTGTCGACCCGCGCAAGGCCGATCAAATGGTACGCGGCACAGTCAATTTGCCGCACGGCACCGGTAAGACGGCGCGCGTCGCGGTGTTCGCGGTCGGGGAAAAAGCTGCGGAAGCCGAAGCCGCCGGTGCTGATGTCGTCGGCAGCGACGACCTGATCGAGCGGATTCAGGGCGGCTTCCTGGATTTCGATGCCGCTATCGCCACTCCTGATCAGATGGCCAAGGTCGGTCGAATCGCTCGCATCCTTGGTCCCCGCGGCCTGATGCCCAACCCGAAGACCGGGACGGTGACGCCCGACGTGACCAAGGCCGTAGCGGACATCAAAGGCGGGAAGATCAACATCCGCGTCGACAAGCAGGCCAACCTGCATTTCGTCATCGGCAAAGCGTCGTTCGACGAGAAGCGGCTGGCGGAGAACTACGGCGCCGCACTCGACGAGGTGCTGCGGCTCAAGCCGTCGACGTCGAAGGGCCGCTACCTGAAGAAGGTCACCATCTCCACGACCACCGGCCCCGGCATTCCGGTCGACCCGACCGTGACCCGTAACTTCGCCTAAGCGTAATCCGTCGCGAGAGTGCGTTTAGCGACAGCCCTTCTCGGGCGATGCGTTGCCAGTTGCACTTTCGCGGTCATAGGAGTTCGGCGATGCGCCGACGCAAGAACGCGCGTCCCGGTTCAGAAGCGTTGGCGGCCAGAGCAGTCCGATACCAGGTGAGCGCTTCTGCCGACCGGCCGGCGCGCCGCAGCAGATCCGCGCGTATCGACGCCACCAGGTTCGACCGTGCCAACCGCGGGTCGTGGGCGACCCTGTCCAGCGCCGCCAGTCCGGCGTCGCAGCCGTCCCGGAAACCGACTGCCAACGCACGGTTGGCCCGCACCACCGGAGAGTCGGTCATCTGCAGCAGCCGATCGTAGGCCGCGCAGATGGTCGCCCAGTCGGTCTGCTCCCAGGACGCTGCGGTCACATGCAACGCGGCGATCACCGCCTGCGGCAGATACGGCCCGGTCGACCCGTGCGCCAGCCGCAGCCGATCCAAGCCACGGGCAATCCGGCCGCGATCCCACCGGCGACGGTCTTGCTCCTCGATCGGCACCAGTGCCCCGGCGTCGTCGATCCGGATTGCTCGCCGCGAATCATGCAGCAGCACAAGCGCTGCCAACGCGTGCGCCTCCAGCTCGGTAGGCATCAGGGAGCACAGCGACTCGGCCAGGCGGACTCCCTCGTCGCACAGGTCGTCACGGATGGCCGATGGTCCCGCCGTCGACCAGTAACCTTCGGTGAACACCGAGTAGATGCAACTGAGCACATGCGGGGTGCGTTCGGGCAGCAGCTCGGCCGGGGGCACTCGCAGCGGGATGTTGGCGTGCCGAACCTTGTTCTTGGCGCGAGTGATTCGCTGACCGATCGCGGCCTCGGTCTGCAGTAACGCCCGGGCGATCTCCGGGACGGTCAGTCCGGACACCAGCCGCAGCGTCAGCGCCAGCTGCGATTGCCGGTCCAGTGCCGGATGTGCACAGGTGAACATCATCCTCAGCTCGTCATCGCGGACCGGATGTGGCTCAGTGTGGTCAGTGCGCGCCTGGATCATCTCGACCACCGCAGCCAATTCCTTTCCAGGGCGCACGGATTCGCGACGCAACCGATCTCGCGCGCGATTGCGTGCCACCGTGACCAGCCATCCGCCGGGATTGTCCGGCACGCCGTCGCGGGGCCATGCCCGCAGCGCCTCGGCGCAGGCTTCCTGGACGGCGTCCTCGGCGACGGTGAGATCGCCGGACCACCGCGCGAGCGCGGCCACAGCCGGACCCCATTCGCGGCGGAAGACGCCGTCCAGGATGGCCATTGGCGGCTAGAGCCCCGATACTCCTGCCAGTTGGCGCAGCCCCACCGCACTGGCTGGGATCATCGCCGCGACCTTGACCGCCTCGTCGCGATCGGCGGCGTTGAGCACATAGAAACCGTTGGCGACCTCGGCGCCTTCGATGTAGGGGCCGTCGGTGATGACGACGTCGCCGTCGCGCACCCGCACGGTGGTGGCGGTCGACGGCGGATGCAAACCAGCGCCGCCCTTGATGTGGTCGCCGGCGCTCGCCCCGAATTCCTGATGCTGGGCTACCAGTGCCTCCCACTGGGGGCTGCCGGGCGGGGCGGGTCGGTCCGGCGGCTCCAGCAACAGCGCCAACCAGTTCGGGCCGTCAGACGGCTGGAGCTGCAACAGGTGAGCCAACGGCCAGAGCTCCACCGCTCCATGGCTGGCAGCGGGCACCTCACGAGCCAGCGCCAGGGCATCGTCAAGATTGTCGGCTTCGAACACGTAGTAGCCGCCGGCTACCTCGGCGGCCTCTGCGAACGGACCGTCGGTGACGACCGGCGCGTCCGGCCCGCCGCTGATCCGCACACCGGTCGCCGCCGGCAGCAGCGCGTCGCCGGCCTTGATCGCCGAGCCGGCTTTGGCGTGGAAGTTCTGATAGGCGGCCATCTCGGTGGCTCGCTCGTCGGGCGTGAGGTCCCGCTCCTTGCTGATCAACAAAGCGAAGTACTGCATCGTCGTCACCTCCGGTAGTGAGCGGAACCCCGTGCTCCACTCTCTACCTGTCCGACGAACGGCGCGCGCCGAATCCGACAGTCGCGCCCCGGCAAGTCAGGCCGCGACTGCCCCCGGCTTCAAGTAGGTGACCAGGCTGACGTCCAGCGCCTCGTCGGCGAAGTAATCCCGGCAGCCGCGCAGGTACTTCATGTACCGGTTGTAGACCTCTTCGGAGGTGATCTCGATCGCCTTGTCCTTGTTGGCCTCGAGCGCGTCACCCCAGATGGTCAATGTCTTGACGTAGCTCGGCCGCAGTGAGAACGGTTCCGGGACAACGAAACCGGCTTTCTCGCCGTGGTCGACCATCATCTGGGTGGTCGGAAGACGGCCACCGGGGAAGATCTCGGTGATGATGAACTTGATGAACCGCGCCGTTTCGAAGGTGAGCTTCTTACCGCGCGCGGCCAAATCGAACGGATGGTAGCCGACGCTGCTCTGCACGGTCATCCGCCCGTCGTCGGGCATGATATTGAAGCACCGTTTGAAGTAGTCGTCGTAATTTTCGAAGCCGAAATGCTCGAAAGCCTCGATCGAAACGATCCGGTCGACGGGCTGATGGAAGTCTTCCCAGCCCTGCAGCAGCACCTGGCGCGAGCGGTCGGTATCAATTGCGTTCAGCACCTCTTGGGCGCGGGCGTGCTGGTTCTTCGACAGGGTCAAGCCGATGACGTTGACGTCATACTTCTCGATCGCCCGCTGCATCGTGACACCCCAGCCGCAGCCGATGTCCAGCAGTGTCATACCGGGTTTGAGGTCCAGCTTGTCCAGGTTCAGATCGATTTTGGCTATCTGGGCTTCATCGAGCGTCAGGTCCGGCGGCTCGAAGTAGGCGGAGCTGTAGATCCGGGTCGGGCCCTGGAACAACTCGAAGAACTCTTCGGAGAGGTCGTAGTGGGCCTGGATGTCTTCGGGGCGCGTTCGTCTCATTGGGGTATCCATTGGATTCTCAGACAAGACGTCCTCCGTGATCTTCACTGTCCACCTTGCCGGTGTAAGCCTGAGGGGAAGGTTACAGGCTGAGCGCCCGCGATCGCACATCCGCCGCGCTGCGGCAAGCTATGCCGCGGCATCGGCTTTGGCGAAATTCGTCGTCAACTCGTCGATCATTCGATCCCAGAGCTGTTCGGGCAGGTCGTGGCCCATTCCTTTGAACAGTACGAATCGGGCGCCGCGGATCGCCCGCGCGATGGCGCGACCGCCGGCGGGTCGCTGCAGCTTGTCCTCGGACCCGTGGATGACCACGGTGGGGGCGGTGATCTGCCGGTCGTAGCGAACCAGGCTGCCGCTGCCGACCGCCGCGTTGAAATGCTGACTGACACCCCAGGGATAGAAGCAGCGTTCGTAGCTGGCGATGGCGTCTTCGCGGACCTTTTCCTCGGGCGTCGGATAGCCGGGGCTGCCGATGATTTTGCTGACCCGCACGATGTTGTCGATGATCACGTCGCGCGGTGATTTGGGCGACGGGCCGGTCAGGATCGACATCAACGCTCGGGGCGCCGGCGGTGGCAGGAACCGCTGGTTGTTGCTGGAGAAGATGATCGCCAGCGATCGAGTGCGCTCCCGGAACCGCGCGGCGAAAATCTGGGCGATCATGCCGCCCATCGACGCCCCCACGATATGGGCACGTTCGATACCGAGGTGGTCGAGGATGGCGGCGGCGTCGTCGGCCATGTCTTCCAGCGTGTAGTCCGACGGGCTGCGCAGCCCGAACCAGAACTTGACCATCCGGACGACCATCGGCTCACCCGACGACCCCCGAGCCAGCTTGCTGGACAGGCCGACATCGCGGTTGTCGTAACGAATGATTCGCAGGCCCCGGGCGACGAGCTTCTCGCAGAAAGCGCTGCGCCACAACAACAATTGCGATCCCAAGCCCATGATCAGCAGTACTGCCGGGTCGGCCGGATCGCCCATGTCCTCGTAGTACAGGTCCACCGGCTTGTCGGCGGACCCGGAACGTGCTGTGGCTGAGCGGATGTCCACGCGTCTACACCTCGACGTCGGCTTGGTGTTCGCGGCTGACCTCCACCATGAAGTTGGCGAAGTACCCGGTCAGCTGCGGATCGGACATCATCTGCCACCTGGGGGCAAGCAGTTTCATGTACCGCTCCACATACAAGAACTGCTTGCCGATCAGTACCAGCTCGCGAGGGAGCTTGACGTCGTAAGCGTCGGCCAGCGCCGAGAGCTGACGACCGATGTCGGCGTACGACATGTCGCCGAGCGACTTCATGGTCAGCGGAGCGGAGAACGCCTCGAGGTCTTTGGCGGCCTGGGCCTCCGGCTTGATAGTGCCGACGGCGCCCATCAACACCACGATCTTGCCGGCGGCGGCGTGGTCCTTTTTCACCAGCAGGGCATACACCAGCTCACGCAGCAGCCAGCGGGTCCGCGGGTCGATGCGGCCCATGATCCCGAAGTCGAAGAACACGATGCGGCCGGCGTCGTCGACGTAGAGGTTGCCGGCGTGCAGGTCGCCGTGGAACAGGCCGTGCCGAAGGCCGCCCTCGAACACCGAGAACAGCAGCGCTTTCACCAATTCCACACCGTCGAAGCCGACTTTGCGGATGGCGGCGGCGTCGTCGATGCGGATGCCGTGCACCCGCTCCATGGTCAGCACCCGTTCTGACGTGTAGTCCCAGTGCACGTGCGGCACGCGGATGTTGCGCCCCAGCGGCGAGGAGTGCAGGTGGGACACCCAGGCCTCCATCGACTGCGCCTCGAGCCGGAAATCCAGCTCCTCGGCGAGGTTGTCGCTGAAGTCGGCGACCACGTCGCGGGCGGACAGTCGGCGACCCAGCTTGGCCAGTTCGACCGCCTGCGCGAAGCGCTTGAGGATCTGCAGGTCGGCCGCGATCCGGCGGCGGATACCCGGCCGCTGAATCTTGACGACGACCTCTTCACCGCTGTGCAGCGTCGCGTAATGCACCTGAGCGATCGACGCCGACGCGAACGGCTCCTCGTCGAAGCTGGCGAACAGCTTCAACGGGTCAGCGCCGAGCTCCTCGGCGAGCAGCTTGTGCACCTCGTCTTTGTCGGCGGGCGGCACCCGGTCGAGCAGACCGCGGAACTCCCGCGACAGCTGCTCGCCGAACGCGCCGGGGCTGGAGGCGATGATCTGCCCGAACTTGACGTAGGTGGGCCCGAGGTCGGCGAAGGCCTGCGGCAGTTCCTTGATCGCTTTCTGCTGCCAGCGGCCGGACCGGGGCAGTTTACTGATGATCCGCGCCGCGGCACGGGCGGCCTGCCAGCCCGTGACCCCGATGCGGGCCGCCTCGACCGGCAAGGGCACCCGATCTAGCTTGGCTACCTCGCGATGTTTGGTCGAACTCATGTCAGCAGTGTGCCAAAGGTGTGCAGTCGAGTCCCAATTGCGGTGAGCCCGGTCACGTCGGCGCCGGGGTGATGCCGAGCCGATCGGTGAGCACCAGAAACGCCACGGCGAAGTCGTTGCTGGCGGTCTGCGCGCGGACCCAGTTCCAGTCGACGCGCTCGCGAACCGCCCGGACGGCGGGCAGCAGCGACCCGAAGTCGCAGTGGTGCTCATGCAACGAGCACAGCTGCTGTTTCACCACCTGCGTCGGCGATAACACGTGCATCCGGATCGCCAGAACTTCATGGGTGTCGCTACGGCGGATCATGTCGACGTCGACCGGCACTCCGTTGATGCGGTGCAGGACGTCGACTTCGACGTCGTCGAGGCCGGCCTTGAACAGCCATTCTTCCGGCGGCCGTTGCACGTCGAACCCGGCGTCTTGCAGTGTCGCCGCCGCCGCGTCGACGTCGGCCTCGGCGACGGCGAAATCCACGTCGTGCACCGGCTCGGGGCCGCCGTGCACCCACAGGGCGTAACTGCCGGCCAGGGCGAAATCCAAGCCGTGCGCCTTGAGCGCCGAGGCGCCTCGTCGCAGCGCTTCGCGCAGCTTGTCGTTGGTTGTGGCTGCTTCGGGTGATCGGAAGACGGTCATCGTGGGTAGCTAGTACCCATGCGGATGGCAACGTTCAACATCCTGCACGGGCGCAGTCTCGACGACGACAAAGTCGACGTCGACCGGCTGGCCGAGTGTGTGGCACGGCTGGACGCCGATGTGTTGGCGTTGCAAGAAGTCGACTGCGACCAGCCGCGCTCGGCGATGGCGGATCTCACCGCAGTCGCGGCCGAGGCGATGGGCGCGGTGAGCCACCGGTTTGTGGCCGCCATCTCCGGCACGCCGGGCGCGACGTGGATGGCGGCGACGGGTGAAGAGCAGCCCGGCACCGCCGCGTACGGCATTGCGCTGCTGTCGCGGTTCCCGGCGGTCAGCTGGCAGGTGCTGCGGCTGCCGCGGATCCCGGCGAAATTTCCGATGTATCTGCCCGGGCCGCGTCGCCTGCAGATCGTCGACGAGGAGCCGCGCGCCGCGATGCTGGCGCGATTCGACACCGACCTGGGGCCGATCACCGTCGCCAACACCCACTTGTCCTTCGTTCCTGGCTGGAACCGGGTCCAGCTGCGCCGCCTCACCCGTGATCTGCGCGGGTTTCCGGGCCCGCACCTGCTGATGGGCGACCTCAACATGACCCCGCCCACACCGGCGCGCTGGTCGCGCCTACGGCCGCTGGCCACCGCCTTAACGTTCCCGATCGCCCAACCCGAGCGTCAGCTCGACCACATCCTCACCGACGACCCGCGGCTGTCCGCCGACCGGTGCTCGACGCCTGAGTTGCCGGTCTCGGATCATCGGCCGCTTGTCGTCGACGTATCCCATCGCTGACCGCCCCACGGTCGTAAGGTGCTGCGCATGCGGGTCATCTCCGCGGAGTCGACCGAGCTGTTCGTCGGGCCGCCCGATGCGCCGCTGCAGCTGGTCCGCGTCGCGCTGGCCGACTGCGTCGAGCCGACGCCGGTCCGGGTCGACGGCGACGGGTTGGCCGGTGCGGCGGTCGCCGAGCCCGGCGAGACCGTCGTCGAAATAGCGGTAATGGTCGACGACCCGGTGGTCGGGCGTCGACGCGCCGCCCACGTGCACACCGCGGGCACCAGCACGCCATTCAGCTTCGTCGTCGCCGAGCCGGGCTGGACGATGTTCATGGTCAGCCACTTCCACTACGACCCGGTGTGGTGGAACACCCAAGGCGCATACACCAGTCTCTGGACGGCGGACCCGCCGGGCCGCTGCCGGCAAGTCAACGCCTTCGAGCTGGTGCGCGCTCACCTGGCGATGGCTCGATGTGCGCCGGAGTACAAATTCGTGCTCGCCGAAGTCGACTATCTCAAGCCGTATTGGGACACCCATCCCGAGGACCGCGCCGACGTGCGGCGCCTGCTGGCGCAGGGCCGCATCGAGGTGATGGGCGGCACCTACAACGAGCCCAGCACCACGCTGGTCAGCCCGGAGACCACGATCCGCAGCCTGGTGCACGGCATGGGATTTCAGCGCGACGTGCTGGGCGCCGACCCGGCGACCGCTTGGCAGCTCGACGTGTTCGGGCACGACCCGCAGTTTCCCGGCATGGCCGCCGACGCCGGGTTGACGTCGAGTGCATGGGCCCGCGGACCGCACCATCAGTGGGGTCCGATGCACAGTGAGACCGGACTGCAGGGCATGCAGTTCTGCAGCGAGTTCGAGTGGATCGCGCCGTCGGGCCGGGGCCTGCTCACCCACTACATGCCTGCGCACTATTCGGCCGGCTGGTGGATGGACGAGTCGGCATCGCTGTCCGAGGCCGAAGCGACGACCTCCCGGTTGTTCGAAGAGCTGAAGAAGGTCGCGCTGACCCGCAATGTGCTGCTGCCGGTCGGCACCGACTACACGCCGCCGAACAAGTGGGTTGTCGACATTCACCGGCATTGGAATGCGCGCTACACCTGGCCGCGGTTCGTGTGTGCGCTGCCCCGCGAATTCTTCGCCGCGGTGCGCGCCGAACTCGACGCGCACGGCCGGACGCCGTCACCGCAGACCCGCGACATGAACCCCATCTACACCGGCACGGTCGTCTCCTACGTCGACACCAAACAGGCCAACCGGGCCGCCGAGAACGTCGTGCTCGACGCCGAGAGGTTCGCGGTGTTCGCCCAGTTACTGGGCGGCGCGCAATACCCCTGGGCGGCGCTGGACAAGGCCTGGCTGCAGCTGGTCTACGGCGCCCACCACGACGCGATCACCGGCTCGGAGTCTGACCAGGTTTACCTCGACCTGCTGACCGGCTGGCGCGACGCGTGGGAACTGGGCCGCACGGTCCGCGACAACGCCCTGCGGCTGCTGTCCAGCGGTGTCGGCGGCGAAGTCGTGGTGTTCAATCCACTGACGCACACTCGAACCGATGTGGTGACCGCACGGCTGGACGCTCCGCTTGCCGGCGGTGTGCGGGTGCTGGATGCCGACGGTGCGCGGCTGCCCGCCCACGTCGAGCACGACGGCCGGTCGATCACCTGGCTGGCGCGGGACGTGCCGTCGCTCGGCTGGCGGGGCTACCGAATGGTCGCCGACGACGCGCCGGCCGGTTGGCAACCGATCGCGGGTCTACAGATGGCCAACGAATATCACCGGCTGACGGTCGACCCGACCCGCGGCGGCGGGGTGTCGTCCTGGGTGCACGACGGTCGGGAGCAGATCGCCGACGGCCAGGTCGGCAACGAGCTCGCCGTGTATGAGGAACACCCGCAACATCCGGCCGGCGCCGAAGGCCCGTGGCACCTGGTGCCCAAAGGACCGGTGGTCTGCTCGTCGGCCACGCCGGCGCGGGTGCAGGCCTACCACGGTCCGCTGGGCGAACGGCTGACTGTCGAGGGCCGGATCAGCGACCTCCTGCGCTACACCCAAACGCTCACTGTGTGGCGGGGGGTACCGCGGGTGGACTGCCGCACGACCGTCGACGAGTTCACCGACGCCGACCGTCTGCTGCGGCTGCGCTGGCCGTGCCCCGTACCGGGCGCCATGCCGGTCAGTGAAGTGGGCGACGCCGTCGTCGGTCGCGGCTTCGCGTTGCTGCACGATCCGGACACCGGTGTGTCGGTGGACACCGCGCGCCATCCGCGGACGCTGGACAATCCTGCGTACGGGTGGTTCGGGCTGTCGTCGACCACGCGGATCCGGATCGGGCACGACGTGCACGCGATGTCAGTCGCCGAGGTGGTGGCGCCTACCGAGACGACGTCGGGCGTGCTGGCGCGCGGCCTGATGGTGGCACTGGTTCGGGGCGGCGTGACGGCTACCTGTGGCAGTGCCGACAAATCCCGCTACGGGAACCTCGATATCGATTCCAACCTGCCCGACACCCGCATCGCGCTGGGCGGACCCGGTCAGAACCTGTTCACCAAAGCCGTGCTGGCGCAGGCCGATATGGAGTACACGGTCGAGCTCGAGCGCCAGCTGGACGCGACCGGGCAGGCGCGCGTATGGGTGCCGGCTGCGGTGCCGTTGGCGGTGGCTTGGGTGCCCGGCGCTGATCTGCGCCACCCGCGCGCGCTGCCGGTGCTGGTGATCGCCGCCCGCGAGGACTCCGAACTCGACGGCGCGATCCGGTCGCTAACTGACGACCTCGGCGACGCCGAGATCGTAGTCAGCCAGAAAGCGCCGTCGCTGCTGCAGCCCGTCGAATCGCGGACCGTCGCCGTGCTCAACCGCGGAATGCCCAGCTTCGCCGTCGACACCGCCGGGACCCTGCACACCGCGTTGATGCGGTCCTGCACCGGCTGGCCGTCCGGAACCTGGATCGACGAGCCACGGCGCACCGTTCCGGACGGCTCGAGTTTTCAGCTCCAGCACTGGACGCATGCTTTCGACTACGCGCTGGTAGCCGGCACCGGCGACTGGCGGCAGGCCAAGATTTCCGCCGCGAGCGCCGAGTTCTCGCATCCGCTGCTGGCGACGCCGACGCGCAACGCCACCCCGCGGTTGCCTACCGTCGGTTCGCTGCTGCACATCGAGCCCGCCGATTCGGTGCAACTCGGCGCCCTCAAAGCGGCCGGCAACCCGCTGGCATGCGGCCGCGGCCAAATGCCGCAGCCGGGTGAAGTCGCACTACGGCTGGTTGAGACCAGCGGTGCCGACACCGGCGTCGTCGTCGGCTCAGCGCTGGGAAGTGTCACGAAGCTTCGGCAGGCCGATCTGCTGGAAACACCGCACCACGAACTGTCATCGATTGACCTGCACGGGTATGAAATCGCCACCCTGCTGGCCCGGCTCGACTTGCCCAAGCTGCTCGATGCCGAGAACCGCGCGCTTGCTCCAGAGGCCGAGGCTGCGCAGCCGCTCTATGGGCGGTACTGGCTGCACAACCGCGGCCCCGCACCACTGGGCGGATTGCCGGTCGTCGCGCATTTGCATCCCCAACAGGTAACCGCCTCGCCGGGCGACGACCTGATGCTGCGGCTGGACGCGGCCAGCGACTGCACCGACACAACGCTGACCGGGACGGTCAACCTGATAGGTCCGGCCGGCTGGTCAGTCGCACCGGACCGGCTGCCGCTCACCCTGCCACCCGGACAGCATCAGCGAGCCGATGTAGCCGTCACAGCGCCATCCGACGCCGCGCCGGGCTGGTATCCGGTGCGGGCCCAGCTGCGCCTGGCCGACGATGCTCCGGCCGCCTGGCGTCAAGTGGTCGAAGACGTGTGCATTGTGTCGGTCGGCGACGGCGTCGATGGTGCGGAATTGCTGTATCTGGTCGACGGGCCGTGCGACGTCGAGCTGCCGGCCGGCGACAGGGCCCGGCTGACCGTCACGGTCGGTACCGAGGCCTGCGCCGAACTCGCAGTCGAGGCACACCCGATCAGCCCATGGGGTACGTGGGAGTGGATCGGTCCGGCCGCATGCGGTGCCGTCATACCTGCCCGCGGCACCGTCGAGCTCGACTTCGACGTGACACCGCCGCCATGGCAGGAGCCCGGCCAGTGGTGGGCCCTGGTCCGGATCGCCTGCGCCGGCCGGCTGGTGTATTCGCCCGCCGTGCGGGTCATAGTCCGGCGTTGATGGCCCGCCAGGTCACCCTCGCCCTCGACATTGGTGGCACGAAGCTGGCCGCCGGCCTCGTCGATGCCACCGGTACGGTGCTGCAGGCCGCCAACCGTCCCACGCCGACCTCGCGATCTGCAGGCCACGTATGGGCCGCCGTCGAGGAGCTGATCACCGCTGTCACCGGCCGCGCCGATGGAGCGATCGGCGCGGTGGGGATCGCCGCGCCCGGACCGATCGATCTGACCACCGGCACTCTGAGCCCCGTCAACATCGCCTGCTGGCGGAACTTTCCGCTGCGCGACCGGGTCGCCGCTTCGGTGCCGGGCGTGCAGGTGCGGATGGCCGGCGACGCGCTGTGCGTAGCGCTCGGCGAGCACTGGCGGGGCGCCGGTCGTGAAGCACGTTTTTTGCTTGGCATGGTGGTGTCCACCGGGGTGGGCGGCGGTTTGCTGCTCGACGGCGCACCCTATTACGGCCGCACTGGAAACGCCGGGCATGTCGGTCATGTCGTGGTCGACCCGGACGGTCAGCCGTGCGGATGCGGGGGCCGTGGTTGCGTGGAGAGCATCGCTGCCGCTCCGGCGCTGGTTCGGTGGGCGCGGGCCAACGGCTGGGCGGCGCCGCCCGGCGCGACCGCCGAGCAGCTGGCCGACGCGGCGGCGGCCGGTGATGCGGTGGCCGCGGCGGCGTTTCGGCGCGGGGCCATGGCGCTGGCCGCGATGATCGCCTCGGTGGCGGCCGTGTGCGACCTCGACCTGGTCGTCATCGGCGGTGGCATCGCCAGGTCCGGGCCCTTGCTGTTCGAACCGCTGCGGTCCGCCTTGGCCGGCTACGCCCGCCTCGACTTCCTTCACGGTCTGCGCGTAGTACCTGCTCAACTCGGTGCCGACGCCGGCCTGGTCGGCGCTGCGGCGCTCACCCGGCTCGGCTAAGCCACCTGCGTCACAACTCTCACTCGGCCGAGCGGGTGGCTTTGTGCACGCCTCTGAGCGATTCCGTGGGTTGTCGGACCGTCGTGCGACGGTCCGCAGATGGACGAATCACGCGCCTGCGCGGAATCGAGCTTCGGCACGCGTTGACAGTGCACCTGTTCTGCACGTCCCGCGACGATCACGGCTTTAAGGGCAGGACTCCAAGCGCAGGGCTTCGTCGTCGGCAGGCCGCCTCCCAAGCAGATCTCTGATGCGTTGCGCTGGGAGAGACAGCTAGGCAGGGTGCGCCTTCTCCGCCGCGGGTTCTATGGCCCGGGCCAGCTGCCGCGCGGCACCGAGCATCGGATACATCGACGGGTGCTGCCGCTGCGGGCGCAAGCAGCAGAAAACGGAAATCGCTCAGAGGCGGGCATCAAGCACTCCGAATCTGTTAGTGACTGCCGTGACTGATCAGCCAAAACAGCGAAGTCCACCGCCGTTTTGGCTGATCAGTCGCGGCCAGGCTATCGTTGTTGTCGATCCACCGAAGACCGTCGGTCACCGAGCAATCGGTTGAAGGTCCGGGAATACCCGGCGGCCCACGCAGGAGGACGAGGCAACCGTCGGCGCCGGCCGGCAGATCCCGCCCCGACCTGCGTCGGGGCGTTCGTCATTCTCGGGTCGAAGGACTTTCCCCGAGGAGGAGCGCATGGCCAGGGCTGACAAGGCCACCGCCGTTGCGGATATCGCAGAGCATTTCAAGGCTTCCACCGCGACTTTGATCACCGAGTACCGCGGTCTGACAGTGGCCAACTTGGCCGAGCTGCGCCGGTCGTTGGGCGATGCAGCGACCTACGCGGTGGCCAAGAACACCCTCGTCAAGCGTGCCGCCTCCCAAGCCGGCATCGAGGGGCTCGACGAGCTGTTCGTCGGCCCGACGGCGATCGCGTTCATTTCCGGTGAACCGGTCGACGCCGCCAAAGCCATCAAGACCTTCGCCAAAGACCACAAAGCGCTGGTCATCAAGGGCGGCTACATGGACGGTCACCCGTTGACCGTCGCGGAGGTCGAACGCATCGCAGACCTCGAGTCCCGCGAAGTCTTGCTCGCCAAAATGGCCGGCGCGATGAAGGGAAACCTCGCCAAGGCTGCGGGGCTGTTCAATGCGCCAGCCTCGCAAATCGCACGGCTCGCGGCTGCGCTGCAGGAGAAGAAAGAAGCCGCACCGGCCGTCGCCGCTGACTAACCCACCCCTACCGCCATCAGGAAAGGACCCACAACCATGGCAAAGCTGTCCACCGACGAACTGCTCGACGCGTTCAAGGAGATGACGTTGTTGGAGCTCTCCGACTTCGTTAAGAAGTTCGAGGACACCTTCGAGGTCACCGCCGCCGCGCCGGTCGCCGTCGCGGCCGGTCCCGGCGCTGCCCCCGCCGCCGCTGAGGCCGCCGAGGAGCAGTCCGAGTTCGACGTGATCCTCGAGGCCGCCGGCGACAAGAAGATCGGCGTGATCAAGGTCGTGCGGGAGATCGTGTCCGGGTTGGGCCTCAAGGAAGCCAAGGACCTGGTCGACGGCGCGCCCAAGGCGGTGCTGGAGAAGGTGGCCAAAGAGGCTGCCGACGAGGCCCGCGGCAAGCTCGAAGCGGCCGGCGCCAGCGTCACCGTCAAGTAGGTTCGGCGATCGCCGACCGCTGGGACTGCTCCACCCGCTCAGCTGAGTCGCCAAGCGCGACAAGCAGCTGTGCCGTGCTCGCGGCCAGCACCGGCCCGACTGCCGCTCCGTCGTCGCCGTAGTAGCCGGCCAACTCGAGCATCACGAAGCCGTGGATCAGCGCCCAGAACTGAGCCGCAATGGCCACCACGGATGCGTCGTCGTCGGCCGATCCGGCGGTGATCCGTCCGGCCTGCATGCAGCGGTACACCCCGCGCGCTACGTGAGCGAAGCTCGGGTAGCTGTCGCTGATCTCTGACAGTGTCAGCGTCAGTACATTACGGGCCGGCGCGTTGATGCCATGCGCGCTGGTGCTGCCGAACATCAGCCGGTACATGTGCGGACGTTCGATGGCGTACCGCCGGTAGGCGATGCCGGTGGCGACCAGATCAGCCACCGTATCGTCGGTCTGCGGCACCCTCAGGGCAGTGTCGAACTGCCGCAGGCCCTCCTCGGCCACCTCAGCAATCAACGTGCGCATTCCGCCGAAGTGGGTGTACACCGCCATCGTCGACGTGTCAGCAGCGCCGGCGATCTTTCGCGTTTGCAGCGCATCGGGGCCGTGGATGTCGAGTAGGCCGACGGCGGCATGAAGCAACTGGTCACGCACACTGCGCTGCGCCGTCGAACTCAGCTGGGAAGTCATTCTTGCCATCTTTTCATAAGCGGCGTAGGTTGTATAACAACGTTATACCAGAGTTATAGGAGTCGCCATGACCGTCGTCGCCGCCGCAGAATCCGCCAACCCTTACCTGGAAGGCTTCCTGGCGCCGGTCAGCGCCGAAGTGACCGCGACCGACTTACACGTCACGGGGCGCATTCCGAAGCACCTCGATGGACGTTATCTGCGCAACGGGCCGAATCCCGTAGCGGAGGTGGACCCGGCCACCTACCACTGGTTCAGCGGCGACGGCATGGTGCACGGCGTCGCACTGCGCGACGGGCAGGCGCGCTGGTACCGCAACCGTTGGGTCCGCAGCTTGTCGGTGTGCGCCGCCCTCGGCGAGCAGCCATCAAGCCGGCTCAAGCCGCGGGCGGGCATGCTGTCCCTGGGCGCCAACACCAACGTGCTGACCCACGCCGGGCGCACGTTGGCCCTGGTCGAGGGCGGTGTCGCGAACTACGAGCTGACCGATGAGCTCGACACCGTGGGAACCTGCGACTTCAATGGCACGCTGGCCGGCGGCTACGCCGCCCATCCGCACCGGGACCCGCGCACCGGTGAACTGCACGCGGTGTCCTACTCGTTCGCTCGCGGGCGGACCGTGCAGTACTCGGTGATCGACACCCAGGGACGTGCCCGCCGGACGGTCGACATCACGGTGTCCGGGTCGCCGATGATGCACGACTTCTCGCTGACCGACAAATATGTCGTGATCTACGACTTGCCGGTGACGTTCGACCCGGTGCAGGCGCTGCCGGCGAGGATGCCGCGCTGGCTGTCGGCGCCGGGCCGTATGGCGATGCAGGCGCTGATCGGCCGTGTCCGGGTACCCAGTCCGATCACCGCGATGATGAACCGCGATCCCAAGCACTCTGACCGGATGCCGTATGCCTGGAATGCCAACTATCCGGCGCGGATCGGCGTCATGCCGCGCGAGGGCGGCAACGACGACGTGCGGTGGTTCCAGATCGAACCGTGCTACGTCTACCACCCGCTCAACGCCTACTCAGAGGTCGTGGACGGCACCGAGCGGCTGGTGCTCGACGTGGTGCGGTACTCGCGGATGTTCGATCGCGACCGGCGCGGACCCGGCGACACCCGGCCCACCCTCGACCGCTGGACCATCAACCTGGCAACCGGGGCGGTCTCCAGCGAACGCCGCGACGACCGCCCACAGGAATTCCCGCGGATCAATGAGGCGCTGTTCGGTGCCCGGCACCGGTTCGGCTACGCCGTCGGTGTTGACGGCGGATACCTCGCCGGTGGCGCCTCCGAGATGACCACGGCGCTGTACAAGCACGACTACGCGACCGGATCGAGCACGGTCGCGCCACTCGACCGCGAGCTCATGATCGGGGAAATGTCGTTTGTGCCGGACCCTGCCGCGAAATCCGAAGACCACGGCATCTTGATCGGCTACGGCTATCACCGCGGCCGTGACGAAGGCCAACTGGTGATGCTCGACGCCCAGACGTGCGAATCGGTGGCCACTGTGCATCTGCCGCAGCGGGTGCCGATTGGCTTTCACGGCAACTGGGCACCCACCCGTTGATTGCGCAGCCCGCTCTTCCCAGCTCGGGACGGGGCTCGCACAACGGCGATGTTGCGCCTGCATGTGCGCTACAGTGACTCATGCCACAGGTCACGGCAGGTGGCGGGGAGCAACGTCGGTGAAGGGATTTTCGCATGGGTATGCCTATCCGAGTCGAAGGAGTGACCAAGTCCTTCGGATCCTCGACTATCTTCCAGGACGTCTCATTTGACGTCCCGGCCGGCGAGGTCAGCGTCCTGCTGGGGCCGTCCGGTACCGGCAAATCGGTGTTCCTCAAGTCGCTGATCGGTCTATTGAAGCCGGAGCGCGGCTCGATAATTATCAGCGACACCGACATCACCCAGTCGTCAGCGAAGGAGCTCTACGACATCCGCCGGTTGTTCGGCGTGATGTTCCAGGACGGCGCGCTATTCGGGTCGATGACCCTTTACGACAACACCGCATTCCCGCTTCGCGAGCACACGAAGAAAAAGGAAAGCGAGATCCGTGACATCGCCATGGAGAAGCTCGAGATGGTGGGCCTCGGCGGCGACGAGAACAAGCTGCCGGGCGAGATCTCCGGCGGTATGCGTAAGCGCGCCGGCTTGGCCCGCTCCTTGGTGCTCGACCCGGAGATAATCCTCTGCGACGAGCCCGACTCCGGTCTCGACCCGGTGCGCACCGCTTATCTGAGCCAGCTGCTCATCGATATCAACGCTCAGCTCGACTGCACGATCCTGATCGTGACGCACAACATCAACATCGCCCGTACCGTGCCCGACAACATGGGCATGCTGTTCCGCAAGCGCCTGGTCATGTTCGGCCCGCGGGAGGTGCTGCTGACCAGCGACGAGCCGGTGGTGCAACAGTTCCTCAACGGCCGCCGCATCGGTCCCATCGGCATGTCCGAGGAAAAGGACGAGGCGACCATGGCCGAGGAGCAGGCGCACCTGGAGGCCGGCCACCATGGCGGTGGTGTGGAGGAGCTCGAAGGTGTGCCACCGCAGATCAACGCGACCCCGGGTATGCCGAAGCGCAAGGCGGTCAAGCGACGACAGGACCGGGTCCGGCAGAATCTGCATTTGCTGCCGACGAACGCCCAGAAGGCCATCCTGGAGTCGCTCGGGGAGGACCCGGAGCAGGCTCAGGAACACGACGAACCCGACGAAGAAAATGAGGACAGCGGCCGCCACCGCGACAACGCTCGCGAGGAAGATGACGCTCGCACCGAGTCGATTCCCGCCCAGCAGCAGTAGTGCTACCGGCGCCAGGCGCCTGCGCGAAAAGGAGTTTTTCACTCACAACATGCCGTGTCACCCCTTGACTGACGGGCGCAAACGGGTCAGTCTGTTGGGCAGCATGTGTTGTACGGGTGGGTTATGACGCCAGCCAGCGCCGATACCGCCGCTTGCCCGTGCACGGGTAGTTGAGGAATGCGCAGTCCTGCGCTATTGTTGGACGTTGCGCTGGCTGCCTCCTGCCCACCTCACCCGCCACCTGACACCGTGGTCCTAGTCTGAGCCCCGTTTCCGGCTCAGAGATCTAGCTGCGTGCGTGAGACCTGGGGAGATCGTCCGCCAGCCGAACCGACACAGTCATTGCGACGAATCGGGTTCCGGTGGTCGCCGGGCTCGTTAGTCGCACGAGGTGCTGGAAGGATGCATCTTGGCAGTCTCTCGCCAGAGCAAGACAAACCCTCAAAATTCCTCTTACAGCTCCGTTCCCGGGGCGCCTAACCGAATTTCTTTCGCCAAGCTGCGTGAGCCGCTCGAGGTTCCGGGCCTACTCGACGTGCAGACCGACTCGTTCGAGTGGCTGATCGGCGCGCCGCGCTGGCGCGAAACGGCCAACGCGACGGTCGACGCCAGACCGGTCAGCGGACTCGAAGAGGTGCTATACGAGCTCTCGCCGATCGAGGATTTTTCCGGCTCGATGTCGCTGTCCTTCTCCGATCCGCGCTTCGACGAGGTCAAGGCCCCGGTCGACGAGTGCAAAGACAAGGACATGACCTACGCGGCGCCGCTGTTCGTCACCGCGGAGTTCATCAATAACAACACCGGCGAAATCAAGAGCCAGACGGTGTTCATGGGTGACTTCCCGATGATGACGGAGAAGGGCACGTTCATCATCAACGGCACTGAGCGGGTGGTCGTCAGCCAGCTGGTGCGCTCACCCGGCGTGTACTTCGACGAGACCATCGACAAGTCCACCGAGAAAACGCTGCACAGCGTCAAGGTGATTCCGAGCCGCGGCGCGTGGCTGGAATTCGACGTCGACAAGCGCGACACCGTCGGTGTGCGTATTGACCGCAAGCGCCGCCAGCCGGTCACCGTGTTGCTCAAGGCCCTGGGCTGGACCGCCGAACGGATCACCGAGCGCTTCGGCTTCTCCGAGATCATGATGTCGACGCTGGAGAAGGACAACACCGCCGGCACCGACGAGGCGCTGCTGGACATCTACCGCAAGCTGCGCCCGGGCGAACCCCCGACAAAGGAATCCGCGCAGACGCTGCTGGAGAACCTGTTTTTCAAGGAGAAGCGCTACGACCTGGCCCGAGTGGGCCGCTACAAGGTCAACAAGAAACTCGGGTTGAGCGCGACGCCGGCCGAGACGACGTCGACGACGCTGACCGAAGAAGACGTCGTCGCCACCATCGAATACCTGGTGCGTCTGCACGAGGGCCAGGCCACTATGACGGTGCCCGGCGGTGTCGAGGTGCCGGTGGAGACCGACGACATCGACCACTTCGGCAACCGCCGGTTGCGGACTGTCGGCGAGTTGATCCAGAACCAGATCCGGGTGGGCATGTCCCGGATGGAGCGGGTGGTCCGGGAGCGGATGACCACCCAGGACGTCGAGGCGATAACGCCGCAGACGTTGATCAACATCCGCCCGGTGGTCGCGGCGATCAAGGAGTTCTTCGGCACCAGCCAGCTGTCGCAGTTCATGGACCAGAACAACCCACTGTCGGGTCTGACTCACAAACGCCGGCTGTCGGCGCTGGGCCCGGGCGGCTTGTCGCGTGAACGCGCCGGGCTGGAGGTTCGCGACGTGCACTCGTCGCACTACGGCCGGATGTGCCCGATCGAAACCCCTGAGGGGCCGAATATCGGTTTGATCGGGTCGCTGTCGGTGTACGCGCGGGTCAACCCGTTCGGCTTCATCGAGACGCCGTACCGCAAGGTGGTCGACGGTGTGGTCACCGACGAGATCCAATACCTGACCGCCGACGAGGAAGACCGCCACGTGGTGGCCCAGGCGAACTCGCCGATCGATGAGGACGGCCGGTTCACCGAGGCACGCGTGCTGGTGCGCCGCAAGGGCGGCGAGGTGGAGTACGTCTCCTCCTCGGAGGTCGACTACATGGACGTCTCGCCGCGCCAGATGGTGTCGGTGGCGACCGCGATGATCCCGTTCCTCGAGCATGACGACGCCAACCGTGCCCTGATGGGTGCCAACATGCAGCGCCAGGCGGTTCCGCTGGTGCGCAGCGAGGCACCGCTGGTGGGCACCGGTATGGAACTGCGCGCCGCGATCGACGCCGGTGACGTGGTGGTCGCCGAGAAGAGCGGCGTGATCGAGGAGGTGTCGGCCGACTACATCACGGTGATGGCCGACGACGGCACTCGTCGCACCTATCGGATGCGCAAGTTCGCCCGGTCCAACCACGGCACCTGCGCCAACCAGCGGCCCATCGTGGACGCCGGTGAGCGGGTCGAGGCCGGTCAGGTCGTCGCCGACGGCCCATGCACCGACAACGGTGAGATGGCGCTGGGCAAGAACCTGCTGGTGGCGATCATGCCGTGGGAAGGCCACAACTACGAGGACGCGATCATCCTCTCCAACCGCCTGGTTGAGGAGGACGTGCTGACCTCGATTCACATCGAGGAGCACGAGATCGACGCCCGCGACACCAAGCTGGGCGCCGAAGAGATCACCCGGGACATCCCGAACGTCTCCGACGAGGTGCTTGCCGATCTCGACGAGCGTGGCATCGTGCGGATCGGCGCGGAGGTGCGTGACGGCGACATCCTGGTCGGCAAGGTGACCCCGAAGGGTGAGACCGAGCTGACCCCGGAAGAACGGCTGCTGCGGGCGATCTTCGGTGAGAAGGCCCGGGAGGTCCGCGACACCTCGCTGAAGGTGCCGCACGGCGAGTCCGGCAAGGTCATCGGCATCCGGGTGTTCTCCCGCGAAGACGACGACGAGCTGCCCGCCGGCGTCAACGAGCTGGTCCGGGTGTACGTGGCCCAGAAGCGCAAGATCTCCGACGGTGACAAGCTGGCGGGACGGCACGGCAACAAGGGCGTGATCGGCAAGATCCTGCCCGCCGAGGACATGCCGTTCCTGCCCGACGGCACCCCCGTGGACATCATCTTGAACACCCACGGAGTGCCGCGCCGGATGAACATCGGCCAGATCCTGGAGACGCATCTGGGCTGGGTCACCAAGAGCGGCTGGAACGTCGACGTGGCGGGCGGGGTGCCCGACTGGGCGGATCACCTGCCCGAGGAGCTGCTGTCAGCCGAGCCCGACACCAGGACCGCCACCCCGGTCTTCGACGGTGCGAAGGAGGCGGAGCTGCAAGGTCTGCTGTCCTCGACGCTGCCTAACCGCGACGGCAACGTGCTGGTCAACGGTGATGGCAAGGCGGTGCTGTTCGACGGCCGCAGCGGTGAGCCGTTCCCGTACCCGGTGACCGTCGGCTACATGTACATCATGAAGCTGCACCACCTGGTGGACGACAAGATCCACGCGCGCTCCACCGGCCCGTACTCGATGATCACCCAGCAGCCGCTAGGTGGTAAGGCGCAGTTCGGTGGTCAGCGCTTCGGTGAGATGGAGTGCTGGGCCATGCAGGCCTACGGTGCGGCGTACACGTTGCAGGAGCTGTTGACCATCAAGTCCGACGACACCGTCGGTCGGGTCAAGGTGTACGAGGCGATCGTCAAGGGCGAGAACATCCCCGAACCGGGCATCCCCGAGTCGTTCAAGGTGCTGCTCAAAGAGCTGCAGTCGTTGTGCCTCAACGTCGAAGTGCTGTCCAGCGACGGCGCGGCCATCGAGATGCGCGACGGCGACGACGAGGACTTGGAGCGCGCCGCCGCGAACTTGGGAATCAACTTGTCCCGCAATGAATCCGCCTCGGTCGAAGACCTGGCTTAAGTATCTGATAGTCACTAAACCCGCAAGGGGAAAGGGAGTTACGTGCTCGACGTCAACTTCTTCGATGAACTCCGCATCGGTCTGGCCACCGCGGACGACATCCGGCAATGGTCTTTCGGTGAGGTCAAGAAACCGGAGACGATCAACTACCGCACGCTCAAGCCGGAGAAAGACGGCCTGTTCTGCGAGAAGATCTTCGGACCGACTCGCGACTGGGAGTGTTACTGCGGCAAGTACAAGCGCGTGCGCTTCAAGGGCATCATCTGTGAGCGCTGCGGCGTCGAGGTCACCCGCGCCAAGGTGCGTCGCGAGCGGATGGGCCACATTGAGCTGGCCGCACCCGTCACGCACATCTGGTACTTCAAGGGTGTGCCGTCACGCTTGGGCTACCTGCTGGACCTGGCGCCGAAGGACCTCGAGAAGATCATCTACTTCGCCGCCTATGTCATCACCGGCGTCGACGACGAGCTGCGGCACAACGAGCTGTCGACGCTCGAAGCCGAGATGCAGGTCGAGCGTAAGGCGGTCGAGGACCAGCGTGACGCCGACCTGGAAGCCCGCGCCCAGAAGCTGGAAGCCGACCTGGCCGAGCTGGAGGCCGAGGGCGCGAAAGCCGATGCGCGCCGCAAGGTTCGCGACGGCGGTGAGCGGGAGATGCGCCAGCTGCGCGACCGGACTCAGCGCGAGCTGGACCGGCTCGAGGACATCTGGAACACCTTCACCAAGCTGGCGCCCAAGCAGCTCATCGTCGACGAGAACCTCTACCGCGAGCTCATCGACCGCTACGGCGAATACTTCACCGGCGCGATGGGTGCGGAGTCGATCCAGAAGCTCATCGAGACCTTCGACATCGACGCCGAGGCCGACATATTGCGTGAGGTGATTCGTAGTGGCAAGGGGCAGAAGAAGCTTCGTGCGCTGAAGCGACTCAAGGTGGTCGCGGCCTTCCAGCAGTCGGGCAACTCGCCGATGGGTATGGTGCTCGACGCGGTGCCGGTGATCCCGCCGGAGCTGCGCCCGATGGTCCAGCTCGACGGTGGCCGCTTCGCCACCAGCGACCTCAACGACCTCTACCGCCGGGTCATCAACCGCAACAACCGGCTCAAGCGACTGATCGATCTGGGTGCGCCCGAGATCATCGTCAACAACGAGAAGCGGATGCTGCAGGAGTCGGTGGACGCGCTGTTCGACAACGGTCGCCGCGGGCGTCCGGTCACCGGGCCGGGCAACCGTCCGCTGAAGTCGCTCTCGGATCTGCTGAAGGGCAAACAGGGCCGGTTCCGGCAGAACCTGCTGGGTAAGCGCGTCGACTACTCGGGCCGCTCGGTCATCGTGGTCGGCCCGCAGCTCAAGCTGCACCAGTGCGGCCTGCCCAAGCTGATGGCGCTGGAGCTGTTCAAGCCGTTCGTGATGAAGCGGCTCGTCGACCTTAACCACGCGCAGAACATCAAGAGCGCCAAGCGGATGGTGGAGCGTCAGCGTCCGCAGGTGTGGGATGTGCTCGAAGAAGTCATCGCCGAGCACCCGGTGCTGCTGAACCGCGCGCCCACCCTGCACCGGCTGGGCATCCAGGCCTTCGAGCCGATGCTGGTGGAAGGCAAGGCGATTCAGCTGCACCCGTTGGTGTGTGAGGCGTTCAACGCCGACTTCGACGGGGACCAGATGGCCGTACACCTGCCGTTGAGCGCGGAGGCACAGGCCGAGGCGCGCATCCTGATGCTGTCGTCGAACAACATCCTGTCGCCGGCGTCGGGCCGCCCGCTGGCCATGCCGCGGCTGGACATGGTGACCGGCCTGTATTACCTGACCACCGAGGTCGATGGTGACACTGGTGAATACCAGCCGGCCGCCAAAGACCGTCCCGAGTCCGGGGTGTACGCCTCGCCGGCCGAAGCGATCATGGCGTGCGACCGCCGCGTGCTGTCAGTGCGGGCCAAGATCAAGGTGCGGCTCACCCAGCTGCGCCCGCCGGTGGAGCTCGAGGAGCAGCTGTTCGGCCGAAACGGTTGGCAGCCTGGCGATTCCTGGATGGCCGACACCACGCTCGGCCGGGTGTTGTTCAACGAGCTGCTGCCGATGGGCTATGCGTTCGTGAACAAGCAGATGCACAAGAAGGTGCAGGCCGCGATCATCAACGACCTGGCCGAGCGCTACCCGATGATCGTGGTCGCGCAGACCGTCGACAAGCTCAAGGACGCCGGTTTCTACTGGGCCACCCGAAGCGGCGTCACGGTCTCGATGGCCGACGTTCTGGTGCCGCCGCGCAAGCAGGAGATCCTCGACGCCTACGAAGAGCGCGCCGACAAGGTCGAAAAGCAGTTCCAGCGCGGTGCTTTGAACCACGACGAGCGCAACGAGGCGCTGGTGGAGATCTGGAAGGAAGCCACCGACGAGGTCGGTCAGGCGCTGCGGGAGCACTACCCGGTCGACAACCCGATCATCACGATCGTCGACTCCGGTGCTACGGGGAACTTCACCCAGACCCGCACGCTGGCCGGCATGAAGGGTCTGGTGACCAACCCCAAGGGTGAGTTCATCCCGCGGCCGGTCAAGTCGTCGTTCCGTGAGGGCCTGACGGTGCTGGAGTACTTCATCAACACCCACGGTGCACGAAAGGGCTTGGCGGACACCGCATTGCGGACCGCCGACTCGGGCTACCTGACCCGTCGTCTGGTCGACGTGTCCCAGGACGTCATCGTCCGCGAGGCGGACTGCGGCACCGAGCGAGGCATCGTCGTGGAGTTGGCGGAGCGTCAGGCCGACGGCACGCTGATCCGCGACCCGTTCATCGAGACGTCGGCGTATGCCCGCACACTGGGCACCGACGGGGTCGACACCGACGGCAACGTGGTCGTCGCGCGCGGCCAAGATCTCGGTGACCCCGAGATCGACGCGCTGCTGGCGGCCGGTATCACCCAGGTGAAGGTGCGTTCGGTGCTGACCTGCGCGACCGGCACCGGGGTGTGCGCGACCTGCTACGGGCGTTCGATGGCCACCGGCAAGCTGGTCGACATCGGTGAAGCTGTCGGCATCGTGGCCGCCCAGTCGATCGGCGAGCCCGGCACCCAGCTGACCATGCGCACCTTCCACCAGGGTGGTGTCGGTGAGGACATCACCGGTGGTCTGCCCCGCGTGCAGGAGCTGTTCGAGGCTCGGGTGCCCCGCGGCAAGGCGCCGATCGCCGACGTCACCGGGCGGGTCCGGATGGAAGACGACGAGCGCTTCTACAAGATCACCATCGTCCCGGACGACGGCGGTGAGGAAGTGGTCTACGACAAGCTGTCCAAGCGGCAACGTCTGCGGGTGTTCAAGCACGAGGACGGCACCGAGCGACTGCTGGCCGACGGCGACCACGTCGAGGTGGGCCAGCAGCTGATGGAAGGCTCCGCCGACCCGCACGAGGTGCTGCGGGTGCAGGGACCCCGCGAGGTGCAGATCCACCTCGTCAAGGAGGTCCAGGAGGTCTACCGGGCGCAGGGTGTGTCGATCCACGACAAGCACATCGAGGTGATCGTGCGGCAGATGCTGCGCCGGGTCACGATCATCGACTCGGGCGCAACGGAGTTCCTGCCCGGATCGCTGATCGACCGCGCGGAGTTCGAAGCCGAAAACCGTCGGGTCGTCGCCGAAGGTGGCGAACCGGCGGCCGGCCGTCCGGTGCTGATGGGCATCACCAAGGCGTCGCTGGCCACCGACTCGTGGCTGAGCGCGGCGTCGTTCCAGGAGACCACGCGAGTGCTGACCGATGCGGCGATCAACTGCCGCAGCGACAAGCTCAACGGTCTGAAGGAAAACGTGATCATCGGCAAGCTGATCCCGGCCGGGACTGGTATCAACCGCTACCGCAACATCCAGGTGCAACCCACCGAGGAGGCGCGGGCCGCGGCGTACACCATCCCGTCGTACGAGGACCAGTACTACAGCCCGGACTTCGGCCAGGCCACCGGTGCTGCGGTCCCCCTGGACGACTACGGCTACAGCGACTACCGGTAGTTTGTAGCGCGAGCAGACGCAGAAGCCCCCGACACGCCGGGGCGGGTTCACACGGTCGTCGCAACACTTTCGATTTGAGAGGTTGCGGCGGCCGTGTCGTTTCTGGAGGACTGTGTTCGGTTCGGTGATCGGCTAGCAACGCTGGTGGATGCCGGCGTGTCAATGCGGGAGGCTACGGAACGGCTTGGCCTCTCACGGCAGCGTGGGTATGCCATTTTGCGGGCGACGGGTCGACCGGTCGGCGCGCCGCGGCGGGTAGTCGATGACGTCGATTCCGAGCGGGTTGTGCTGGTGTTCACCCGGACGGGGTCGATCAATCGGGCTGCCAAGGCAGCGGGCATGTCGCATAGTGCGGCTCGCCACGTGCTGGTGGGCCGTGGTCTGGTCAGCAGGGATCGGCGATCGCGCGGCAAATCGGCCGCCCGGCAGCGGTTCCTGGAGTTGACCGACTCGGGGTACTCGACGGTTCGGGCGGCACGCGAGGTAGGGGTAAACGAGCGCACAGCCCAGGACTGGCGTGCCGGGATCCGCAGGGTGGGCAAGACACGCATCCATCCCGACGGCACGGTGGTGGACTATGGCAACGGCATCCGATACATAGCTGCGGTGACTACTTCGGCGGTGGGCGCCCAGATGACGAATTCCCGGTATTTGTCCCAAGATGATCGGTTCAAGATCGCCGACGGATTGCTTAATGGCCAGACGCTGACCCGGATCGCCAACGCTATCGGCAAGCACAAATCAACGGTCTCCCGGGAGGTGCGCGCGCATCTGGTTGACGGGCTGTATCTGCCGTATCACGCTCACCAGGCCGCCGCAGCGGCCCGGTTACGGCCCAAACAGTCCAAACTGGTGGTCCATGAGGACCTGCGGGCAGCGGTCATCAACGGGCTGTCCCGGCGGCTGTCACCGGAGCAGATCTCGCATCGACTGCGCAGGGACTTTGCTGATGACGAAAGCATGCAGGTGAGCCACGAAACGATCTACCAGGCGTTGTACTTCCAGGCCCGCGGTGGTCTCAAACGCGAAGTAGCACAAGCGCTTCGGTCAGGACGCACCCGACGCAAACCGCACCGCGCACCCGATCAGCGCCGCCAGCGTTTCATTGATCCGATGATCATGATCAGCCAGCGGCCCGCCGAGATCGCCGACCGCGCCGTGCCCGGGCACTGGGAGGGCGACCTCATCATGGGTGAAGGCAACAAGACCGCGATCGCCACCCTCGTCGAACGCGCCACCCGCTACACCCTGCTCGTGCACCTGCCCGATGGCCATCACGCCGAAGCCGTGCGCGACGGCTTAATCCGAACGATCTCAATGTTGCCGGCTCACCTACGCGGATCCCTAACCTGGGACCAAGGTGTTGAAATGGCTCGTCACAAGCAGTTCACCATGGCCACCGACATGCAGGTGTATTTCTGCGACCCGGCCAGCCCCTGGCAGCGCGGCACCAACGAAAACACCAACGGCCTGCTTCGCCAGTACTTCCCCAAGGGCACTGACCTAAGCGTCTATGCACCCGAAGACCTCGAACACGTCTCCCAGCAACTCAACGGCCGCCCACGCAAAACGCTCGACTGGGACACCCCAGCCGAGCGCTTGCGTGATCTACTACTGACCAACTAACAGCAGTGGTTGCGACGACCCCTAGAAATCGCTCCGGCGTGTCGGGCGCTTCTGCGTCTGGTGGCCGAGCAGGGCTCGGCGAACACCGCTGAAGGAAGCGGCCCACTAGACTGGCGGCCGTGCTGATCGGTTCACACGTGAAGACAGCGGATCCGCTCGCCGCGGCGCAGAGCGACGGCGCTGACGTCGTGCAATTCTTCTTGGGTAACCCGCAAAGCTGGAAGAAACCCAAACCGCGCGACGACGCAGCCGCGCTGCGGAATGCAGCCGTGCCTTTGTATGTGCATGCGCCCTATCTGATCAACGTTGCCTCGGCGAACAACCGGGTGCGGATTCCGTCGCGCAAGATCCTCCAGGACACCTGCGACGCGGCGGCTGACATCGCCGCAACCGCGGTCATCGTGCACGGCGGTCACGCCGACGACGACGACATCGACGCCGGATGTGAACGCTGGCTCAAGGCGATGGAGCGGCTGGACACCGACGTGCCCGTGTACCTGGAGAACACCGCCGGCGGCGATCACGCGATGGCACGCTACTTCGACACGATCGCGCGCCTCTGGGATTACATCGGTGACACCGGCATCGGGTTCTGCCTCGACACCTGCCACGCTTGGGCCGCAGGCGAGGCATTGATCGACGCCGTCGATCGCATCAAGGGCATCACCGGCCGGATAGACTTGTTGCACTGCAATGATTCCCGCGACGCCGCAGGCTCGGGTGCCGACCGCCATGCGAATCTCGGCAAGGGCAAGATCGCCCCGGAGCTCTTGTTGGCGGTGGTCCGGGCCGCCGACGCACCGGTCATCTGCGAGACCGCCGACGAAGGACGCAAAGACGACATCGCCTTCCTGCGCGAAAGCGTCGGCTGACCGTCGAGCCATTACAGTACTTGTGCGGCTGTCGTAATAATGTAACACTCGGCTCATGTCGATCACCCATGCCGTCACCAACCAGGTTCCGCCGCTCGAGAACCACAACCCCGCGTCCTCCCCGGTACTCGTCGAGGCGCTGATTCGCGAAGGCGGGCAGTGGGGTTTCGACGAGGTCACCGAGGTCGGCGCCATTTCCGGCGCCGAGCAGACACAACGCTGGGGTGAGCTGGCTAACCGCAATCAGCCGGTCCTGCGCACCCACGACCGCTACGGCCACCGCATCGACGAAGTCGAATACGACCCGGCCTACCACGAGCTCATGCGCACTGCGATCGAACACGGATTGCATGGCGCGCCATGGGCCGACGACCGGCCAGGCGCGCATGTAGTCCGGGCGGCGAAGACGTCAGTGTGGACCGCCGAGCCCGGTCACATGTGCCCCATTTCGATGACCTATGCCGTCGTTCCGGCGCTGCGCTGCAACCCGGACTTGGCTGCCGTCTACGAGCCGCTGCTGACCAGCCGGTTATACGACCCGAAGTTGAAGGATGCGGCGACCAAAGTCGGCATCACCGCGGGCATGTCGATGACCGAAAAGCAGGGCGGCTCCGACGTCCGCGCCAGCACCACCCAGGCGACGCGCAGTGCCGACGGCAGCTATCGCCTCACTGGGCACAAATGGTTCACCTCGGCGCCGATGTGTGACATCTTCCTGGTGCTTGCCCAGGCGCCGGGCGGGCTGTCGTGCTTCCTGCTGCCGCGGGTGTTGCCGGACGGCAGCCGTAACCGAATGCTGCTGCAGCGGCTCAAGGACAAACTCGGCAATCACGCCAATGCGTCGGCCGAGGTCGAATACGACGGCGCCACTGCGTGGTTGGTGGGCGACGAGGGTCGCGGCGTGTCCACCATCATCGAGATGGTCAATCTGACCCGGCTGGACTGCGCATTGGGCAGCGCCACCAGCATGCGCACCGGCGTCACTCAGGCCATGCACCACGCGCAATATCGCAAGGCTTTCGGGGCCTACCTGATCGACCAGCCGCTGATGCGAAATGTGCTGTCCGACCTGGCCGTCGAGGCCGAAGCCGCCACCATCGTGGCGATGCGGATGGCCGGCGCCACCGACAACGCGGTGCGCGGCGACGACACCGAGGCACTGCTGCGCCGCATCGGCTTGGCCGCCGCCAAATACTGGGTTTGCAAACGCGCCACACCACATGCGGCCGAGGCGATGGAATGCCTGGGCGGCAACGGCTACATCGAAGACTCCGGCATGCCGCGGCTGTACCGGGAGGCGCCGCTGATGGGCATCTGGGAGGGCTCCGGCAACGTCAGTGCGCTAGACACGTTGCGGGCCATGGCGACTCGCCCGGAGTGCGTCGAGGTCTTGTTCGACGAGCTGGGCAAGACCGCCGGCCAGGATCGGCGGCTGGACGCCCACGTCGAGCAGCTCAAGCCACAGCTCGGCGATCTCGAAACCATCCAATACCGGGCGCGCAGCGTTGCCGAGAACATCTGCCTGGCGCTGCAAGGGTCGCTGCTGGTGCGACACGGTCATCCCGCCGTCGCCGAAGCCTTCCTGGCCACTCGCCTGGGGGGCCAGTGGGGCGGCGCGTTCGGCACGATGCCGAACGGGCTGGACCTCGCACCGATCCTCGAACGGGCGCTGGTCAAGGGTTAAGCGGCGCTCATGACTCACGCGATCAGGCTCATCGACTTCGACAACCTAAAAACGATGACCTATGAGGTCAACGACCGCATCGCGCGAATCACCTTCAACCGTCCGGACAAGGGCAACGCGATCATCGCCGACACTCCGCTGGAGCTCTCGGCGTTGGTCGAACGGGCCGACCTCGACCCCGACGTCCACGTCATTCTGGTATCCGGACGCGGCGACGGCTTCTGCGCCGGCTTCGACCTGTCGGCCTACGCGGACCGAACCGCCTCGGCCGGCGGCACCGGCGCATACCGCGGCACGGTGCTCGACGGAAAAACCCAGGCCGTCAACCACTTGCCGAATCAGCCCTGGGACCCGGTGATCGACTACCAGATGATGAGTCGCTTCATGCGTGGGTTTGCCAGCCTGATGCACGCCGACAAGCCGACGATCGTCAAGATCCACGGCTATTGCGTCGCCGGCGGCACCGACATCGCGCTGCACGCTGACCAGGTCATCGCCGCGGCGGACGCCAAGATCGGCTATCCACCGACCCGCGTCTGGGGCGTGCCCGCAGCCGGGTTGTGGGCGCATCGGCTGGGCGATCAGCGCGCCAAACGTCTTCTGCTGACCGGTGATTGCATCACCGGCGCGCAAGCGGCCGAGTGGGGCCTGGCGGTGGAGGCGCCGCAACCCGAAGACCTCGACGAGCGCACCGAGCGACTGGCGCAGCGGATCGCCGCGGTCCCGGTCAACCAGCTGGTGATGGTGAAGCTGGCCCTCAATTCCGCGCTGCTGCAGCAGGGCGTCGCGACAAGCCGAATGGTGAGCACCGTGTTCGACGGCATCGCCCGGCACACGCCCGAAGGACACGCGTTCGTCGCTGATGCGGTCGAGCACGGCTTCCGCGACGCGGTGCGTCACCGCGACGAGCCGTTCGGTGACCACGGCCGCCGGACATCCCAGGTCTAGGGCGTGCCGATGCCGAAGACGCTGACGCGCATGACCGCCCGGTCGGTAGTGCTCAGCGTGCTGCTCGGCGCCCACCCCGCCTGGGCCACGGGCGGTGACCTGGTCAGGTTGACCGCCGACTTCGGGATCAAGGAGACGACGCTGAGGGTGGCGCTGACCCGGATGGTCAGCGGCGGTGATTTGGTCCGCTCCGCCGACGGCTACCGGCTCTCTGATCGGCTGCTGGCCCGCCAGCGCCGCCAGGACCAGGCCATGCGCCCGCGGATGCGCGCGTGGCGCGGTGATTGGATCACCTTGGTCGTGACCGGGGTGGGTGCGGATGCGCGCACTCGCGCCGGAACGCGAGCTGCCCTGCACGACAGGCGGTTCGGTGAACTGCGCGAAGGCTTGTGGATGCGGCCCGACAACATCGACGTCGACTTGGAGTTCGATGCTCGCGCTGGCATCCGGGTGCTGCGGGCTCGCGACGCGGCGAGCTCCGAGTTGACCGGGCTGCTGTGGGACCTGCCGAGGTGGGCGCTTATCGGCCGAAACTTGCTCGACGAGATGGCGGGCGCACCAGACATCCCCGGCCGGTTCGTGGTGGCCGCGGCGATGGTGCGCCACTTGCTGAGCGACCCGATGTTGCCGGCCGAACTGCTACCTGCCAATTGGCCCGGCGCGCGGCTGCGCGACTCTTATAACGACTTCGCCACCGAACTGACCGGGCGGCGCGACGAGATGCGAGTAGTGGAGGTGACATGAACGAGCCCGTCCGAGTGGAATGCAACGGCCCGGTCACGACGGTGATCATCAACCGGCCAGAAGCCCGCAACGCCGTCAACGGCCCGACGGCCGCCGCACTGTACGCAGCGTTCGAGGAGTTCGACGGCGACGAGACCGCCTCGGTCGCGGTGCTATGGGGTGACAATGAAACCTTCTGCGCGGGAGCCGATCTGAAGGCGTTCGGCACACCGGACGCCAACCCCGTGCATCGGACGGGGTCCGGCCCGATGGGGCCGTCGCGGATGGTGCTCGGCAAACCGGTGATCGCCGCGGTCAGCGGATACGCCGTAGCCGGTGGACTTGAACTGGCGTTGTGGTGTGACTTGCGGGTCGTCGAGGAGGACGCCGTATTCGGGGTGTTTTGCCGACGGTGGGGCGTGCCGCTGATCGACGGCGGCACCATCCGGCTGCCGCGGTTGATCGGACACAGTCGGGCGATGGACCTGATCCTTACCGGGCGTGCCGTGGCGGCCGAGGAAGCCTTAGCGATCGGGCTGGCCAACCGCGTCGTGCCCCGGGGCGAAGCCCGTCAACGCGCCGAGGAGCTGGCGGTGCAGCTGGCCGCACTGCCGCAGCAGTGCCTGCGGTCAGACCGGCTTTCGATGCTGCACCAATGGGGCAGAACGGAATCCGAGGCGCTAGACTTCGAATTCGCGAGTATCTCCAGAGTCGCCGCCGAAGCGCAGGAAGGCGCCGGGCGGTTCGCGGCCGGCGCCGGCCGGCACGGCGCCGCCACCGTCTGAACGCTAACCTTTGGTGATCGTGTTGCTCTGACCGAGGTTCTCGACCTTCGGATCACCGTCTTTGTAGGTGATCGTGTTGTTGAGCCCGATCACGTTGATTCGCTTGTCGATCTTGTCGAAGGTGATCTTGTTATCCGCCCCGCCGATGCTCACCGTCGAGCAGGTGCCCGTCACGGTCAGCGTGTTGTTGGAACCCCCGACGTTGAGCGATTTCCCGTCGGCGCAGTCGATGTTCGCCGTCGTGCCCATCGATCCGTAATTCAATGTGTTGCCGATCTGGACCTGGGCCGTCGTGCTTTCTGAGGGCGAACTCGTCGCGGTCGAGCTTTGTGCGGTAGAGCTTTGTGCGGTAGAGCTTGTGGTGCTGGACGTGGTCGCCGGATTCGCGGTGTTGTTCTTGGTGCCGCAGCCGGCCAGGCCGAGCACCGCCGGTCCGAAGGCGACGGCCAAAACAACCGCCCGGGCCACCACTCTCGTTGAGTCGGTGATGGGTGGACGCACACTTCCTCGATTCCTCACCGCGGGGCCCCTTTCGCGCCGGCGTATCTGCTCGACTGAGCGTACGTGGATTCGCCGCGCCGATGGCTGGCTTTCGATCCATTTGCCGACGCCGTCACGGGACCCTGTCCCGAAACTGGGCCGCTCCCGCGGCCCGCATCATTGCCCGACTAATGTTTCTCGCTGACCCTGAAGTCACCGAATGCGCGGCGGCCATCATCGGGTCATCTCAACCGAAGGGCGATTGCCATGGCAGCTCAGCCGGAACCACCGGCTGGTCGCTCGCGTGCCGGCGGGAGGGCGGCCCGGCCGGCCAAACTGAGCCGCGACGTCATCGTCAACGCGGCGCTGAGTTTCTTGGACCGGGAAGGCTGGGATGCGCTGACGATCAACGCGCTGGCCATGCACCTCGGCACCAAGGGACCCTCGCTGTACAACCACGTACACAGCCTGGAAGACCTGCGCCGCACCGTTCGGATGCGGGTCATCGACGACATCATCACGATGCTGAACCGGGCCGGGGAAGGCCGTGCCCGCGACGACGCCGTGTTGGTGATGGCGGGCGCATACCGCAGCTACGCTCACCACCATCCCGGCCGGTATTCGGCCTTCACCCGGATGCCGCTGGGCGGCGACGATCCCGAGTACACCGCAGCCACCAGAGGTGCGGCCGCGCCGGTGATCGCCGTGTTGACGTCGTATGGTCTCGACGGCCAGGACGCCTTCTACGCGGCGCTCGAATTCTGGTCGGCACTGCACGGGTTCGTCTTGCTGGAAATGACCGGCGTCATGGACGACATCGACACCGACGCGGTGTTCTCCGACATGGTGCTGCGGCTGGCCACGGGGCTGGAGCGGCGCAGCGGACCGGCGACAGCACACGACTCCGAGTAGTCTTTTCGGCGCTTTGACCTGCGCGACCGGCGACGGGTATTGTTGAGGCTCGTGCCCGGCGACCAAGGGCGCCTACGGTGACCTCAGGCGCCCCCGTCGGGCAATTCGCATGTCCACGACGCAACGAATCGAGTCTTGGGCGGGCGTATGCGACACACCCGGCCGCGGGGGACCGCGACGGAGCAAAACTGCAAGACAACGATGCATTGGGAAGACAGCACACAGGAAGCCGGTAGATGCCAACCATTCAGCAGCTGGTCCGCAAGGGTCGTCGCGACAAGATCGGCAAGGTCAAGACCGCGGCCCTCAAGGGCAGCCCACAGCGCCGTGGCGTGTGCACCCGCGTGTACACCACCACCCCGAAGAAGCCGAACTCGGCGCTTCGTAAGGTCGCGCGTGTCAAGCTGACCAGCCAGGTGGAGGTCACCGCATACATCCCCGGTGAGGGCCACAACCTGCAGGAGCACTCGATGGTGCTGGTGCGAGGTGGCCGGGTGAAGGACCTGCCCGGTGTGCGCTACAAGATCATCCGCGGATCACTGGACACCCAGGGCGTCAAAAACCGCAAGCAGGCCCGCAGCCGCTACGGCGCCAAGAAGGAGAAGGGCTGATGCCACGCAAGGGGCCCGCACCCAAGCGTCCGCTGGTGAACGACCCGGTTTACGGCTCGCAGCTGGTCACCCAGCTGGTGAACAAAATTTTGCTCAAGGGGAAGAAATCGCTCGCCGAACGCATTGTTTACGGTGCGCTCGAACAAGCCCGGGACAAGACCGGCACCGATCCCGTGATCACCCTCAAGCGTGCACTGGACAACGTCAAGCCGGCTCTGGAAGTACGCAGCCGTCGCGTTGGCGGTGCGACCTACCAGGTGCCCGTCGAGGTCCGCCCCGATCGGTCCACCACACTGGCCCTGCGCTGGCTGGTCGGCTTCTCACGGCAACGCCGGGAAAAGACGATGATCGAGCGCCTGGCGAATGAAATCCTCGACGCCAGCAACGGCCTAGGGGCCTCGGTCAAACGACGCGAGGACACCCACAAGATGGCCGAGGCGAACCGCGCCTTCGCGCACTATCGCTGGTGATAGGCGCCGCCGGCGCGATCGATAGCGAACTAACTAAGCAACCGAAAGAGTGGGAAGACTTCTGTGGCACAGAAGGACGTGCTAACCGACCTGAGCAAGGTCCGCAACTTCGGCATCATGGCGCACATCGATGCCGGCAAGACGACGACGACAGAACGCATCCTGTACTACACCGGCATCAACTACAAGATCGGTGAGGTCCACGACGGCGCCGCCACCATGGACTGGATGGCACAGGAGCAGGAGCGCGGCATCACCATCACCTCCGCGGCGACTACTACGTTCTGGAAAGACAATCAGCTCAACATCATCGACACCCCCGGGCACGTCGACTTCACCGTCGAGGTGGAGCGCAACCTGCGGGTGCTCGACGGTGCCGTGGCCGTCTTCGACGGCAAGGAAGGTGTCGAACCGCAATCCGAGCAGGTATGGCGGCAGGCCGACAAATACGACGTACCGCGTATCTGCTTCGTCAACAAGATGGACAAGATCGGCGCCGACTTCTACTTTTCGGTCAAGACGATGGAGGAGCGGCTCGGCGCCAACGCGGTGCCGCTTCAGCTGCCGATCGGCTCGGAGAACGAATTCGAGGGCGTCGTCGACCTGGTGGAGATGAACGCCAAGGTATGGCGGGGTGAGACCAAACTCGGTGAAACCTACGACACGATCGAGATCCCGGCCGAACTGGCCGAGATCGCCGAGGAGTACCGCACCAAACTGCTCGAGACCGTCGCCGAAACCGACGATGAGCTGCTGGAGAAGTACTTCGGTGGTGACGAGCTCACCGTCGACGAGATCAAGGGCGCCGTCCGCAAACTGACGATCGCGTCGGAGATCTACCCGGTGCTATGCGGCAGCGCCTTCAAGAACAAAGGTGTCCAGCCGATGCTGGACGCCGTGGTCGACTACCTGCCGTCGCCGCTGGACGTACCCGCCGCGGTGGGGCATGCGCCCGGCCACGAGGACGTCGAGGTCATTCGTCAGCCCAGCACCGACCAGCCGTTCGCCGCGCTGGCGTTCAAGATTGCTACGCACCCGTTCTTCGGCAAGCTCACTTATATCCGGGTCTACTCGGGGACGGTGGATTCGGGCAGCCAGGTGATCAACGCGACCAAGGGCAAAAAGGAGCGCCTGGGCAAGTTGTTCCAGATGCACTCCAATAAGGAGAACCCGGTCGAGCGAGCGTCGGCCGGGCACATCTACGCGGTGATCGGGCTCAAAGACACCACCACCGGCGACACCCTGTCAGACCCCAACGAGCAGGTCGTGCTGGAGTCAATGACGTTTCCCGATCCGGTGATCGAGGTGGCCATCGAGCCGAAGACCAAGAGCGACCAGGAAAAGCTGAGTCTGTCGATTCAGAAACTCGCCGAGGAGGATCCAACCTTCAAGGTGCACCTGGATTCTGAGACCGGTCAGACGGTGATCGGCGGCATGGGTGAGTTGCACCTGGACATCCTGGTCGATCGCATGCGGCGCGAATTCAAGGTCGAAGCCAACGTCGGTAAGCCGCAGGTGGCGTACAAGGAGACCATTCGCCGCAGGGTGGAAAGCGTCGAGTACACCCACAAAAAGCAGACCGGCGGCTCCGGGCAGTTCGCCAAAGTCATCATCACTGTGGAGCCCTTCACCGGTGAGGACGGCGCGACTTACGAATTCGAGAACAAGGTCACCGGTGGGCGCATCCCCCGTGAGTACATCCCGTCGGTGGATGCCGGCGCGCAGGACGCCATGCAGTACGGGGTGCTGGCCGGCTACCCGCTGGTGAACCTGAAGGTGACGTTGCAAGACGGCGCGTACCACGACGTTGATTCCTCGGAAATGGCGTTCAAGATCGCCGGATCGCAGGCACTGAAAAAGGCTGCCGGACAAGCACAGCCGGTCATCCTCGAGCCGATCATGGCCGTCGAGGTCCTCACTCCCGAGGACTACATGGGCGATGTGATCGGCGACCTGAACTCCCGCCGTGGTCAGATTCAGGCCATGGAAGAGCGGGCCGGCACACGCGTGGTCAAAGCGCATGTGCCGCTGTCGGAGATGTTCGGCTATGTCGGCGACCTGCGGTCGAAGACGCAAGGCCGGGCGAACTACTCCATGGTGTTCGACTCGTACTCCGAAGTGCCGGCGAACGTGTCGAAAGAGATCATCGCGAAGGCGACGGGACAGTGACCGAAGGCGAAGGTGAGTAAGCGAAGCTTACGAGCGAGGAGCCGAGTAACAGGCACAGCGGAGGGGTAGTACCCTTGCCCGGTCACTACCGCGGCACAACTGGAAACATCAACACTGCTTTAACGAGCACCAACAAGTCCAGGAGGACACCACAGTGGCGAAGGCGAAGTTCCAGCGGACCAAGCCCCACGTCAACATCGGGACCATCGGTCACGTTGACCACGGCAAGACCACGTTGACCGCGGCTATCACCAAGGTTCTGCACGACAAGTACCCCGACTTGAATGAGTCGAAGGCGTTCGATCAGATCGACAACGCGCCTGAGGAGCGTCAGCGCGGTATCACCATCAACATCGCGCACGTGGAGTATCAGACCGACAAGCGGCACTACGCCCACGTCGATGCCCCCGGGCACGCCGACTACATCAAGAACATGATCACCGGTGCCGCCCAGATGGACGGGGCCATTCTGGTGGTCGCCGCCACCGACGGCCCCATGCCGCAGACCCGCGAGCACGTCCTGCTGGCGCGTCAGGTCGGGGTGCCCTACATCTTGGTCGCACTGAACAAAGCCGACATGGTCGACGACGAGGAGCTGCTCGAGCTCGTCGAGTTGGAAGTTCGCGAGCTGCTGGCAGCTCAGGAGTTCGACGAGGAAGCCCCCGTTGTGCGCGTCTCGGCATTGAAGGCTCTCGAGGGCGACGCGAAGTGGGTCGAATCCGTCGAGGAGTTGATGAACGCGGTCGACGAGTCAATCCCGGACCCGGTGCGTGACACCGACAAGCCGTTCTTGATGCCCGTCGAAGACGTCTTCACCATCACCGGCCGCGGCACCGTGGTGACCGGCCGTGTCGAGCGGGGCGTGATCAACGTCAACGAGGAAGTCGAGATCGTCGGCATCAAGCCGACCAGCACCAAGACGACGGTCACCGGGGTGGAAATGTTCCGCAAGCTGCTCGACCAGGGCCAGGCCGGCGACAACGTCGGGCTGCTGCTGCGTGGTGTGAAGCGCGAGGATGTGGAGCGCGGTCAGGTTGTCACCAAGCCGGGCACCACCACGCCGCACACCGAGTTCGAGGGCCAGGTTTACATCTTGTCCAAGGATGAGGGTGGCCGGCACACGCCATTCTTCAACAACTACCGTCCGCAGTTCTACTTCCGCACCACCGACGTGACCGGTGTCGTGACGCTGCCGGAGGGCACCGAGATGGTGATGCCGGGCGACAACACGAACATCTCGGTCAAGTTGATCCAGCCCATCGCCATGGACGACGGTCTGCGTTTCGCGATTCGAGAAGGTGGCCGCACCGTCGGCGCCGGCCGGGTCACCAAGATCATCAAGTAGCCAAGCCAGCCGAGCGGCGCTCGCCCGAAAGGGTGGGCGCCGCTTTGCGTGAAGCGTTGATCTCACAACGAACTGTCGCTTGGCGAGGAGCAGCACGTGTGGTGGCCACGACTACCTGAAATCACAGGCGTTTGTTTCGCTGTGTGAAGGCCTGGTCGGGCCGATCTTCCTGGTCACCTATTTCGCGCTCGGCGAGAACTACCTGATGCAGTGGATGTTTTACGTCGGTTTGTTCATCACCGCCGCCGACGTGCCGATTGCGCTCGCACTGATCAGCTTCGGGGCGAAATCGGCCGCCAAGAACGTCGCGCTCGAGCAGAGCGGCGTCCTGGGCGCTCGCACAGATCATGGGAATCGCCGAGACCGGTATCCGGATCAACGAGCAACCGTTGGTCAAACTCCAATTACACATCTCCGGCTCCGGCTTCACCCCATTCAACGGCCAAGATCGAGTCATTGCCAGCTTGAGCCGGCTGGGTAATTTCACCGCACGCAAGCTGGTGGTTCTCGTTGATCCCGCGAGCCAGGAATACCGAATCGACTGGGAGCGAAGCGCTCTGGTCAACGGGTTGGTGCCCGCGCAGTTCACCGTCGCCAAGGACAACAAGACGTACGACTGAGCGGTCAAGCCGGACCGTTGATGGAAGTCCTGCAGATCCTCAAAGCTAACCAAATTCCGTACAACCGAATGGTCGACATGGCGCTCCAATCCGGCGCTGCAACAACAGATCGACGCGGTGGTGCGGCGTGCCGGTGGTGCCGCCGACGCGTCGGCATGCGACCGGACTGCACAGCGGCTCGAAGAATTGAAGACGCTGCACGACTCCGGTGCGCTGACCGATGAGGAATACGCCGGCAAGCGAGCACAGATCATCGCGGATATCTGAGTGAGCTGGGTTGAATTACCCGACTCCTCCTCATCGCGCTGCGCGGTCTGCATCGTCGCCAGGCTGAAACACGTTTCAGTTTTGCTGCTAGCCTTATCGGCGGTCGCTGAAAGGGGCAGGCGTGATGGGACAGCCGGAAACACTGCACGGGCGAGTCGCATTCGTCACCGGTGCGGCGCGGGGGCAGGGCCGGTCACATGCGATACGGCTGGCCCGCGCCGGCGCCGACATCATCGCGCTGGACATCTGTGCGCCGGCCTCCGACACCATCACCTACCCGGCAGCCACCCCCGAGGATCTCGCTGAAACGGTCCGCGCGGTCGAAGCCGAAGGGCGCAAGGTGCTCGCTCGGGAGGTGGACACTCGCGACGATGCTGCCGTGCGTCAACTGGTCGCCGACGGAACCGAGCAATTCGGTCGGCTCGACATCTTGGTGGCCAATGCCGGTGTGCTCGGCTGGGGACGACTTTGGGAACTCACCGACGAACAGTGGGAGACCGTCATCGGCGTCAATCTCACGGGTACCTGGCACACGCTGCGTGCCGTGATCCCGGCGATGATCGATGCGGGCAACGGCGGGTCAATTGTCGTGGTGAGCTCGGCGGCAGGACTGAAAGCCACACCCGGCAATGGCCACTACTCGGCGTCCAAATACGGGCTCGTCGGGCTCACCAACACATTGGCATTAGAGCTCGGAGAATTCGGTATCCGCGTCAACTCCATCCATCCGTACTCCGTCGACACACCGATGATCGAAACCGGGGCATTGATCGAGCTACTCGGCAAGAACCCCCGTTATGCCCACAGCTTCCCGCCAATGCCACTGCAGCCCAAGGGTTTCATGACGCCTGACGAGGTTTCCGATGTCGTGGTCTGGCTGGCCGGTGACGCCTCGGGCACGCTGTCAGGTGCGCAGATTCCGATCGACAAAGGCGTGCTGAAGTACTGACGTGACCAATAGCACAAACGGCAACGGGATCCTCATCGTCGGCGGCGGCCTGGCAGCCGCCCGAACCGCTGAGCAGCTGCGCCGAGCCGGCTACAGCGGTCCCCTCATGATTGTCAGCAACGAGGTACACCTGCCCTACGACCGGCCACCGCTGTCGAAGGAAGTACTGCGCGGCGAAGTCGACGACGTGACCCTCAAGCCTCGAAAGTTCTACGACGAGCACAACATCACCCTGCGGCTGGGTTCGGCCGCCACCAGGTTGGACACCGCAAGCCAGACGGTGACGCTCGACGATGGCACGGAACTCGGCTACGACGAAGTCGTCATCGCGACGGGCCTCGTGCCGCGCCGTATTCCAGCCTTCCCCAACCTCGACGGCATCCGAGTGCTGCGATCATTGGACGAGAGCTTGGCGCTGCGCCGGCACGCGTCCGACGCGCATCACGCCGTAGTCGTCGGTGCAGGCTTCATCGGCTGCGAAGTAGCGGCCAGCCTGCGCCGGCTGGACGTCGAGGTCATGCTGGTGGAACCACAGCCCGCACCGCTGGCATCAGTGCTCGGTGCGCAGATCGGCGACCTGGTGACACGGTTACACCGCTCCGAGGGCGTCGACGTGCGGGCCGGGACCGCGGTGGCCGACGTCTGCGGCCAGGGGCATGTCGAAAGTGTGGTGTTGACCGACGGCAGCGAGCAAGCGGCCGACCTCGTTGTCGTCGGCGTCGGATCACGGCCTGCGATCGACTGGCTGGAGGGCAGTGGGCTTCGACTGGACAACGGTGTGCTCTGCGACGCTGCGGGGCGCACCAGCGCGCCGCATGTGTGGGCGGTCGGCGACGTCGCTTCCTGGCGAAAGCCGCAGGGACATCAAGTGCGCGTTGAACATTGGAGCAACATCGCCGAGCAGGCCCGCGTCGTGGTGCCTGCGATTCTTGGCAAGGAGCCGGGGTCGAACGTTGTCGTCCCGTACTTCTGGAGCGATCAGTACGACATCAAGATCCAGTGCCTGGGTGAGCCGCAGGCCACCGACATCGTGCACCTCGTCGAAGACGATGGCCGCAAATTCCTGGCCTACTACGAACGTGACGGTGTGGTCACCGGGGTCGTCGGCGGTGGCAAGCCAGCGCAGGTGATGAAGACCAGGGCCAAGATCGCGGCCGCTGCGCCGATCACCGAGGTGATCGGCTGAGCAGCCGAGTCACTTCTGGTCCAAGCCACGAATAACGGTTTGAACCGTGGCTTCTGAAGCGGCTAATTCCTTACACAGCAAGCGGACAGCGTACTCGGCGTCGGCGGAGTCGCCACACGTGAACACATCGACGAACATCGCACCCCGCTCCGGGTAGCTGTGAATCGAGGCGTGCGATTCGGCAAGCAGCGCCAACACTGTCACGCCGTGCGGCGTGAAATGTTTGTCGATCATTTCGCAGACTGTGGCTCCGGCCCTCGTAAGCGCACTGTGGAGAATGTTACGAAGACGAGCAGTGTCATTGGCCACATCACGGTCGACTCCCGAAATCTGTGCCAACACGTGACAACCCGTGAATCGGCTACCCGGCCGAGGCTGCGTCAGTCGGTTCTTTTCTACGGGCGTCTCGGCCACTGCGGCAGATTACAGCAGGACGCTTCGCCGACACCATCCGCGCATTTGTCCGGTTCTGAAGTGGTGCGCTATTCCCAGGCCACCGGCGGCCCGTGCGGGCTGCACTCGGCCAGGGTCTGATCGGCGCCGTCTGGCCAGGTGCGGAGCCGCAGCAAAAAGGCAATAGGCGCCTCAGGGCGTCGGCGCTGCGGTTCGAGCGCGAGATGGGCGAACGGTGACCGGGTGCCGGCTGTCGCCCCTAGAGCATCAATTCCGGCACGAGCCGCTGCTTGTTCGCCGGCAGAGAGGTACTGCCACGTGATGGAGTGCCATAAGACGGTTACCGCGCCACCTGCCAGCTTCAGACCCGCGATAGCGTCCGCGGCGGTGCGCCGCTCGACTTGGGCTGGAACCTGCCGGGCAATCTCGATGGCACCGCGTAGTCGGTCGAGCCGTTCGGTCATGTCGGGCCAGACATAGCTCAGCAGGGTGAGTGTTCCCTCCGGCACAGTGGCGTCAACCGGCGCGAGGTCGTAGCCCTTCCGTTCGATGATCCGCAGGTCTGCGGCGGGCGGCAGCTGGCCTCGCCATGCGTCGTCGATGGTGACAGGGCACTGCACCGGACCCCAGTGGCCGCCGCGATACCGGTAGTGATAGTTGTCTGCGCGCAGATTCAGCCCAGCGCTGCAACCGATCTCGAAAAGCCGCACGGGCATGCGCAATCGGTGAGCGAGCTTCAACAGGCCCCCGATCAGTGCGGCAGATCGCCCCACTTCGTTGGTCTGTGGTGCTTGATCCAGGGCGGCGCGCAGCGTGTCGAGGTGATCGGCCGCAGTACGCGCGATTTCTGCCCAAGCCGCATCGGCGTCCCAGCTGCCGCCGGTACTTGGATACCAGCGCCGCAGCCTTGGCGCGCGCCCGTCGAGCACCAGCCGGTGCAGGCCGCCGAGAAGTCGCAACGGCACCGCCAGCCGTGCCGGGTCGGCGTGGTGGCCGGCCAGGATCGCCGCGAACACGCCCTCTGCTTCGACGTCGGAAGCGATTCGTTCGAGAAGTTGTTCGTACATCGACGAACCCAGCATCGCGCAGGCCTGCCCTTGCGACCGCAGGGTTTTGAGCAGGTGTTCGCCGCTGTTCACGGCGCCAGCTGATCCAGGCCCGCGCGCACAACGTCGAAGGCGTCGGCAAGTGCTTCGGGCAGCGAGACGCATTCATCAGCCAGCCAGTGCTCGTACGCGCTCAACGCGACGCCGAGTAGCATCCATGCAACAGTCTGGGGCAGCAGGGCGCCGGTTCCGACCCCGCAGCGGCGGGCTACGAATTCGGCGATTACTTCACGCCAGCCCGCGTACATCGTCATCGAATAGGCTTGAAGTTCAGTGGTCTGCAATATCACTTGCATGCGCTGGCGGTGCCGTACGGTTTCTGACTCGTCAAACGTGTTGAAGGCCAACAACGCAGCCCGCAGAGCATCACCGAGCGAGGTATCCGGTTCAACCTCGCCCAGCAGCTGGCGCAGGTGCTGCAGGTGCGCGTCGAAATCCCCCCAGGGAATCGCATTCTTGGACACGTAGTAGCGGAACAGCGTCCGCCGCGCGATGCCGGCAGCCTGCGCGACGTCGTCGACGCTCACCGCATCGAAGCCGCGATGAGCGAACAACCTCAATGCCACGTCGGTGATCTCGTGTGGGGTTGTCGAGCGGCGTCGGCCGACCCGGGCCTGAGATCCCGGCCGCCTCGCAGTCATCTTTCCGGACGCCTCTTTCTTTCTGGCACTCGATGCCATATCCTACGGAGATTGTGACCGGGCCCACCCCGGCTTGTCGAGTCTTCAACGAAAGGTGGCTTCATGGACGACCAGGCCGACACCGATACCGAACTCGTCACCGAGACTCTGGTCGAAGAAGTGTCCATCGACGGGATGTGCGGGGTTTACTGACCGTGCCTGCCGCTCCGCAGGCGGCGGAAATTGAGTGCCCGGTGGCTTCGGCGAATCCGACGTCCGCGGCGTCGGCAAGAGACTTCGATCCGCACCTTGGCTGGCGGCTGCATCCGCAGGTAGCTGTGCGCCCGGAGCCGTTTGGCGCATTGCTCTATCACTTCGGCACCCGCAAGCTGTCTTTCCTGAAAAACCGCACCTTGCTCGCCGTGGTGCGCTGCCTCGCCGATCATCCGGACGCGCAGTCAGCTTGTCGCGCTGCCGGACTCGACGACGCTCGACAAGAGCCGTACCTGCACGCGCTGGCCGTGCTGGCCGCCTCGAAGATGCTCGTCGCCGCAGAGCAAAACTGGGAGGGCAAATGACATCCGGCTCATTGCGGCTGGTCGAGCAGTTCGAACGCGGGCTCGATGCGCCGATATGTCTGACCTGGGAACTCACCTACGCCTGCAACCTGGCTTGTGTGCACTGCTTGTCGTCCTCGGGGAAACGCGATCCGCGCGAGCTGTCCACGCGTCATTGCAAAGACATCATCGATGAGCTCGAACGTATGCAGGTCTTCTACGTCAACATCGGTGGTGGGGAACCGACTGTGCGGCAAGATTTTTGGGAACTGGTGGAATACGCCACCGAGCACCATGTCGGCGTCAAGTTCTCCACCAACGGCGTTCGCATCACGCCCGAGGTCGCCCGGCGGCTGGCCGCCGGCGATTACGTCGACGTGCAGATCTCGCTCGACGGGGCCACCGCCGAGGTCAACGACGCCGTCCGGGGCGCCGGTTCGTACGCCATGGCGGTACGCGCACTCGAGAATCTTGCTGCGGCGGGATTCGGCGACCCCAAAATATCTGTGGTCGTTACCCGCCACAATGTCAACCAGCTCGATGAATTCGTGGCGCTAGCAGGCCGTTACGGTGCCACCTTGCGGATCACCCGGCTGCGGCCGTCGGGCCGTGGCGTTGACGTGTGGGACGACTTGCACCCGACGGCAGACCAGCAAATCGACCTTTATAACTGGTTGCTCACCAATGGCGAACGGGTACTGACCGGCGATTCATTTTTTCACCTCTCGGCGTTGGGTGAGCCGGGTGCGCTGGCCGGGTTGAACATGTGCGGAGCCGGCCGGGTGGTCTGCCTGATCGACCCGGTAGGTGACGTCTACGCCTGTCCCTTCGCCATACATGACCGTTTCCTCGCGGGAAACGTGGTGACGGACGGCGGCTTCGACTCGGTGTGGCGCAACGCGGCACTGTTTCGCGAACTGCGCAGCCCGCAGTCCGCCGGCGCCTGCGGCAACTGCGGTCACTACGACAGCTGCCGCGGCGGCTGCATGGCGGCCAAGTTCTTCACCGGGCTCCCGCTGGCCGGCCCGGACCCCGAGTGCGTGCAAGGCTACGGCGCCAAGGCGCCGGCCGGTGACAAGCCGCGTCCGGGCAGTGATCACTCACGGGGAAAGCGAGGCAGTGGACCAGTCGCGTTGACGCTGTCCACTCGACCGCCGGCCCGCTTGTGCCATGAGAGTCCGGTTTAGCAGTGGCCCGTAACACCTGGTTCGAGACGGTAGCGATCGCCGAGCAACGGGCCAAGCGGCGGTTGCCCAAGTCGGTCTACTTTGCGCTCGTGGCCGCCAGCGAGAAGGGAGCCACCGCCTCGGACAACGTGGAGGCGTTCGGCGAGCTTGGCTTCGCGCCTCATGTGATCGGTGCGCTCGAAAAGCGAGACTTATCGACAACCGTGATGTCGCAGCATGTTTCGTTACCGGTGATCTTGTCGCCAACCGGTGTGCAGGCGGTTGATCCCGATGGGGAGGTGGCGGTGGCGCGCGCAGCGGCTGCGCGCGGCACGGCGATGGGCTTGTCCTCGTTCGCCAGCAAGCCGGTCGAGGAGGTGGCGGCAGCAAATGACAAGGTCTTCTTTCAGGTTTACTGGTTGGGTGGCCGCGACGCCATCGCAGAGCGCGTCGAGCGAGCCCGGCAGGCGGGTGCGGTCGGTTTGATCCTCACCACCGACTGGACGTTTTCGCACGGGCGGGATTGGGGCAGTCCAGCGATCCCCGAACAGATAAACCTGCAGACCATCCTGCGGCTGTCTCCACAGGCGATCACCCGACCGGGGTGGCTGTGGAGGTACGCCAAGACGATGCGCGCGCCGGACCTTCGGGTCCCCAATCAGGGTCATCCCGGCGAACCCGGACCTACTTTCTTCGCCGCCTACGGTGATTGGATGGCGACACCGCCGCCGACCTGGGACGACGTCTCCTGGCTGCGTGAGCTGTGGGGCGGCCCCTTCATGCTCAAGGGTGTGATTCGGGTCGATGACGCCAAAAAAGCGGTCGACGCGGGTGTTTCGGCGATTTCGGTGTCGAACCACGGTGGCAACAACCTGGACGGCACGCCGGCCGCGATCCGTGCGCTGCCGGCGGTGGCGACGGCAGTCGGAGATCAGGTAGAGGTCCTTCTGGACGGTGGAGTGCGCCGCGGCAGCGATGTCGTCAAGGCTCTTGCACTCGGTGCCCGGGCGGTCATGATCGGCCGCGCTTACCTGTGGGGCCTGGCCGCCGCCGGCCAAGCAGGCGTCGAGAACGTCCTCGACATCCTGCGCGGAGGCATCGACAGCACACTGGCCGGGCTCGGACGAGCCTCGGTGCATGACCTCACCCCCGACGACGTCGTCGTTCCGCCCGGGTTCGCCCGAGCACTCGGCACGCCTCCGTCGGCGGACGGCTGCCCGGGCCCGGATGGAGCCCGAGACAACTGATACTGACGTGGCAGCCGTGGCGGACGTGATCGGATTCCGGCGCATCGTCCAATCGCCTGCAGAAAATTCTTGGTCGAGCTGCAAACAATCGGTGCACGCCAGGTGGATTCGTCTTACCATCGGCGGGTGGCTGTCCTCGCCGAACTCGGGGGCTCGACGTCGAGCCAACTCGAAAGCCTGTATTCGGCGATTCTGGTTCCGGTCGGATCCACCGAACAGCATGGGCCTCATCTGCCTTTGGACACCGATACCCAGATCGCGACCGCTGTCGCACGCGACATTGCCGCACGGTGTCGTGCGGCTACTGCATCCGATGAGCACGGCTGGCTGGTGGCACCGCCTATCGCTTATGGCGACAGTGGTGAACACCAGAGTTTCGCCGGCACGATCTCCATCGGCACCGAAGCGCTGACGGTCTTGCTGGTTGAGTACGGCAGGTCGGCCAGCTGCTGGGCGCAGCGGTTGGTGTTCGTGAACGGCCACGGCGGCAACGTGGCCGCGTTGCGACGCGCAGTGCGCCAACTGCGAGCGGAGAGCCGCGACGCCGGATGGTGCGGTTGTGTGGTGAACGGCGCCGACGCACACGCTGGCCACACCGAGACTTCAGTACTGATGCATCTTTCGCCTTCCGATGTGCGGGCAGAGCGGCGTTGCGCCGGTAACGGCGCGCCGTTGTCGGAATTGCTGCCCTCGATGCGACGTGGGGGTGTGGCTGCGGTCAGTGACGTCGGAGTGCTCGGGGATGCGACCAGCGCGACCGCGGCCGAAGGGCATCGGATCTTCACCGAAATGGTCGACGGCTGTGTTCAACGGATTGGCCGCTGGGCACCGGGGCCGGACGGGTTGTTGGTATGAGCCAAACTCGACTGCCCGACGGATTCGCCGTGCAAGTGGACCGGCGCGTCCGCGTGCTCGGCCAAGGATCGACTTTGCTGGGCGGCTCTCCGACCCGGCTGCTGAGACTGGCCCCAGCAGCGCAGCACATGATGTCGGAGGGTCGCCTGAAGGTGCATGACGCCCTCAGCGCGCAGGTGGCCCGCACCCTGCTGGACGCGACCGTGGCTCACCCCCGGCCGGCCGGCGGCCCATCCCACCTCGATGTCACCGTAGTAATCCCCGTGCGAGACAACATGTGTGGGCTGCAGCGGCTGGTGTCAGCGTTACGTGGACTACACATCATCGTGGTGGACGACGGGTCGTCTGTCCTGGTGCAACGAGAGGACTTCGCCACTCACCCCGACATCGACGTGCTGCGCCATTCCCGCAGCAGAGGACCGTCGGCGGCCCGTAATACGGGATTAGCTGCTTGCAAAACTGAGTATGTTGCGTTCCTGGATTCCGACGTAGTACCGCGACGCGGCTGGCTGGAAGCCTTGCTCGGTCACTTCTGCGACCCGACGGTCGCCTTGGTGGCGCCGCGGATCATCGGACTGTCCCAAAGCGACCATCTGGTGGCCCGCTATGAGGCGGTCCGCTCGTCGTTGGATCTGGGCCAACGGGAAGCGCCGGTCATCCCCTACAGCACGGTGTCGTATGTGCCGAGCGCTGCCATCATCTGCCGCACTTCAGCGCTGCGCGCCCTCGATGGCTTCGACGAGACCCTGCGGTCCGGGGAAGACGTCGACTTGTGCTGGCGGCTTGTTGAAGCCGGCGTGCGCCTGCGCTACGAGCCGATCGCCTTGGTGGCTCATGACCATCGAACCGAGCTGAAAGATTGGATCGCGCGGCGGGCCTATTACGGCGGCTCCGCTGCCCCGCTCGCTGCCCGGCACCCGGACAAGACGGCGCCGCTGGTGATCTCCGGCTGGGGCCTCGCGGTGTGGACTTTGATGGCTATCGGCTCGTCCCTGGGGTATTTGACGTCGCTGCTGGCCGCGGCTTTGACCGGCCGAAAGATCGCCAAAGCGATGCACGGCGACGACACCGAGTTCTACGACGTCGTGGTGGTGGCCACCCGCAGCCTGTGGTCGGCGGCATTGCAGCTCGCCTCCGCGATTTGCCGGCACTACTGGCCGGTCGCCTTGGTTGCCGCCATTTTGTCTCGACAGTGCCGCCGAGCCGTTATCACCGCGGCTATTCTCGATGGCGTCACGGACTGGATCAGCCGCCGCGGAGACGCCGACGGCGATACCCGACCAATAGGGCTGGTGGCCTATCTTTTGCTGAAGCGCCTGGACGATGTGGCCTACGGACTCGGCTTGTGGGGCGGCGTGGTACGCGAGCGCAACATCGGTCCGCTCAAGCCGCAGATCCGGACCTGACGGCCAGGTTGACCAAGGCAGTCCGGCACAGCGACGTGCTGATCGTCGGGGCCGGAAGTGCTGGTTCAGTTCTAGCCGAGCGACTCTCAGCAGATTCCCGGTGTCTCGTTACCGTGTTGGAGGCCGGCCCTGACCTCACCGATCCGCTGTTGTTGGCTCAAACGACCGATGGGATGCGGCTGCCCATCGGCGCTGGCAGTCCGCTGATTCAGCGCTACCAGACCCAGCTAACCGAGCGTCCGGATCGACGGATGTCGATCATGCGCGGGGCGACCGTTGGCGGTTCGGGCGCGGTCAACGGAGGCTACTTCTGCCGCGCCCTGCCGCGTGACTTCGATGCCCTCGGGATTGCCGGCTGGGCCTGGCCTGATGTGCTCGACCACTTCCGGGCAATTGAAACCGATCTGGATTATCAAGGCCCGGCCCATGGCGGCAGTGGACCCATCAAAGTCCGTCGTACTCACGAACTAATAGGAACCAGTGAGGCTTTCAGTGCTGCGGCACAAAGCGCCGGGTATCCCTGGCTCGACGATCTGAACGACATCACGGCCGGACCGCAGATGCCGTCCGGGGTTGGCGCGGTCCCGCTGAACATTGTCGACGGTGTCCGCAATGGTCCGGGCACAACGTATCTGATGCCGGCGCTGGATCGGCCCAATCTCACACTTTTGGACCGAACGCGTGCTGTGTTGCTGAGGTTCAACGGTAGCCGGGTGATCGGAGTTGACGCGACCGGTCCAGAGGGCCCCATCACCCCGACCGCGGACCGGGTGATCCTATGCGCCGGCGCAATCGAGTCAGCTCACCTGCTCATGCTCTCCGGTCTCGGTGACGAGGCCATGTTACGTACAGCCGGAGTCGACGTAGTGGCACCGTTACCGGTAGGTCTGCATTGCAGCGACCATCCGGAATGGGTGTTGCCGACCAGTTGGACCGCGGCGATCGGTCGACCGGTGCTCGAGGTTGTGCTCACGACATCGGAGGGTATCGAGATACGGCCGTACACGGGCGGTTTCGTTTCAATGGTGGGTGACGGGACGCCCCGGCGTCCGGATCGGCCGCACATCGGGGTGGCATTGATGCAACCGAAAGCCCGGGGACGGGTCACCTTGATCTCCGCTGATCCACAGGTAGCGCCGGGTGTCGAACATCGCTATGACACCGAGCCGGGTGATGTTGCCGCATTGCGCCAAGGCAGCGAGCTGGCGCGCGAACTCGTCAGTACGGCAACCAAAATCGGGCCGCCGGCGTGGTCGACGTCTCAGCATCTGTGTGGCAGCGCGCCGATGGGCAGCGAGCAAGATCCGCGAGCGGTCGTCGATCACCAGTGCCGAGTTCGCGGCGTCGACGGGCTATGGGTGGTCGACGGCTCGGTCCTTCCGGCGATCACCAGCCGCGGACCACACGCCACTGTCGTGATGCTGGCGCATCGGGCTGCCCAGTTCCTCAATTGATTTGGCCTTTCGATGGCCACCGCGTAGTCGGCGAAGCAGGCGCAGCTGTCGACCGTCCCGTCCCGGTGCCCATACGGCGATAGCCAGTGCGGCAACAGCAATGGTCACCGCCAACACCAAGAAAGAGGAATCCATCGCCTGCAAAAATGCGGTCTTGCTGATCTGGGCCAGCCGCGCTCCCTGCGGTCCAATAATTTTCGACACCTCGAGTGCCTGAGCTAAGGAATGAGTGGCCGCGCCGCGAACCGGTTGGGGAATTGATGACTGCTGCTGGGCGACGAGGTGACCGTAGCGCGCCGCCAATATCGAACCGGCCAGGGCGATGCCGAGCGCGGCGCCGACTTCCCGGGTGGTGTCGTTGACAGCCGACGCCACGCCCTGCTTCTCGTCCGGCACGGACGCCATGATCGCCGACGTAGTCGGCACCGTGCACAACCCGATTCCCGCGCTGATCACCAGGAGCGGCCAAACCAAGTCCAGATACGGCGAATTCAGCGAGAGTACCCGCATCCAGACAAAGCCGGCCGAGATCAACAGCAGACCGCAACACACCACCAGTCGTAAGCCCAAACGGGGTAGATACCACTGGGACAGCACCGAAAGTGCCAGCATCGGCAGCATCAGCGGGCTGAATGCCAGCGCCGTACTAATGGGGCTGTAACCCATCACCAGTTGAACGTATTGCATCATCACGTAGAAGAAACCGAACATCGCCAAGAAGGAGATCGTGATTGTCGCAGCGCCGATTGCGAAGTCTGGTCGGCGAAACAACCGGACATCCAGTAGCGGATGCCGACGTCGGAGCTCGACGACGCCGAAGGCTGCGGCGAGCGCTGCACCGCCGGCAAGGCTGCCGTACACCACCGGGCCGGTCCACCCGCGGGTGGGCGCCTCGACAACGCCATAGACGAAAACCACTACGGCGCTGCCGATCAAGGCGGCGCCCGGCCAGTCCACCGGGGTGGCCTCCTCATCACGCGAGGTTGCCACTGTGCACGTCAGGACGAAGATCAGGGCCGCCGCACCCGCGAAGGCCCAGAAGATTGAATGCCAGGACCAGAAGCGCAGCAGCAGTCCGCTGCCGAGCATCCCGATGACTCCTCCCGAGCCTGCGACGCCGGCCCAGATCCCCACCGCTTTGGTGCGCTCGTCGCGTGTGTAAGCCGCTGTCAGTAAGGACAGGGTGGAGGGCATCACGAACGCGGCACCAATCCCGGCCACGGCACGAGCGGCGACGATCTGCCACGGACCACCAAGCATCGCCGGAGCCGCCGAGGCGACTGCAAAAATCGCCAAGCCCACCATCAGTGCTCCGCGGCGGCCATAACGATCACCGATGGCGCCGGCTGGAAGCAGTAGGCACGCGAGCACCAGCGTGTAACTGTCAACCACCCACGTCAGCTGTGACTGGGTCGCATCGGTGGCGACCGCGATGTCCGGAAGAGCGGTGTTCAGCGCCACCATCGAGGCGATGACCAGCGAGACGCCCATGCAGGCGACGACCAGCGTCCAGATTCGTGCTCGAGCAGAACCGCCGAGGGGCACCGCGTCGGTACGCTGGTCAGGCCGAACAACTGTCTGCACCATAGCGACAAGCTCCTTCGAGGTGGTTCGTGAAGTTTTTGAGACAAGCAGTCTCGTACATAGACCATTGGTCTCGTTTCTAAACATTCAGGCGGAGGAGGTAACACAGAATTTCCGGCGCCAATACCGATCCCCGGCCGGCGCGTTCGCGGGCACTTCTACTCGAAGCCGCTGCTGCACTACTGCGTTCCGGGGGCCCCAGTGCGGTGACCGTCGATGCCGTCACGCGCGCTGCCAACGTAGCCCGCGCCACGCTGTACCGCCACTTCTCGAGCGGAAATGATTTGCTGGCAGCGGCTTTCAACAGTCTGATTCCGCCTGCACCGATGCCGCCAGAGCAGGGGTCGCTGCGTGACCGGCTGTTGGCGGTGGTGCTGGCACAAGCTGAGCGGGTGGCCGAAGCCCCCGCCACCCTGACAGCCATGTCCTGGTTGGCCTTGGGTGGTGAGTTGGAATCTTTGCCAGAACCGCGTCACACCCACCCGGCGGACAGCGCCGCGATCACCACACTGCGGGAGCGGATAGCCCAGCAGTACGCGGCGCCGTTCGACGCGATCTTCGACAGTCCTGCGGCCGCGGCCGAGCTCGGTGAGATCGATCGCGCTCGCGCCGTCGCTCTGCTGATCGGGCCGCTGGTGCTCGGCCGGCTGTCCACCTTGGCTGACTTCGATTACCGCGAATGTGCCAGCGCCGCCGTCGACGGTTTTCTGCACGTGCAGCGGATGCGCGGTAGTGCGGGGAATACCGAGTCGGCAGGTGCTTGACCCCAACCGGCGCACCCGGTGGCCATGCAGCGGGTTTCGCTTAGGCTCGGACCTCGCGCCGATCCGAATGGTTCGCCGCCGACTTCCTCTCAGATCGGCTGCCGTGGCGCTGATCTCGGTGGCGTTGACGGTTGCTTGCTGCGGCCGCGAGGACGGCGCTTCGGATGGCGGGGTGGTACGCACTTCGACCGGGCTGGTGCGCGGTCAGATCGCGGCGGATTACCGCGTGTTCCAAGGTATTCCATATGCGGCACCACCGATTGGACCGCTGCGTTTCCGGCCGCCACAGCCGGCCGCGCCGTGGTCTGGCCCGCGGGACGGCAGCAAACCCGGGCCGCAATGCATCCAGGAGAGTCGGACCAGCAGGGCGACCAGCGAGGATTGCCTCACCCTGAACGTGTGGACCCCTTCGATCGAGGCGGGCACCGATAAGCGTCCGGTCATGGTGTGGCTCCACGGCGGCGGCTTCATCAACGGCAGCGGCGACATCTACAACTCACGCTGGCTGGCGTCGCAGGGCCGCATCATCGTCGTCACGCTCAATTACCGGCTTGGCGCACTCGGATTCCTGGCGCACCCCTCGCTCGGCGGCGACATCGGTAACTACGGCCTTGCCGATCAGCAGGCCGGGCTGCGCTGGGTGCGCGACAATATCGCCAATTTTGGTGGAGATCCCGGCAAGGTGACCATCGCGGGGGAGTCCGCGGGCGGCATATCGGTGTGTGACCATTTGGTGGCGCCCGGTTCGACGGGCTTGTTCCGCGCGGCGATCATTCAGAGCGGGCCGTGCCAGGCGCAGGTCGATATGGCAAGCGCTCAGCACACCAGCACGGAATACGCGGCATCGGTGGGTTGCGGCAATCCTGCTACCGCCGCCGATTGTCTGCGGGCTCTGCCGGCCACGACACTCTCCCGCCCGCCGTGGTACCTGCCGATCGGCGATTCCGACGCCCTCTCCGGCCCGGTCACCGGCACAGCGGCATTACCCGTCGACCCGGTCACGGCGTCCGCTGCCGGCCACGCCGCGAAGGTTCCCCTCTTGATCGGTGTCACACACGACGAGTTCACCCTGTTCGCAGCGCTGCGGTTTCTGCGCTCGGGCACGGAGATGACGACGGCCGAGTACCCGGCTGTGCTCAACGACGTCTACGGCGACGACGCATCCGCCGTGCTGGATCGGTATCCGGCTGAACGCTACGGCGAGAACGCCGCACTGGCTTATGCGGCCTCGGTGACCGACAGCCTGTTCAGTTGTGCCGCCGACCGGATGGCCGCAACCCTGGGCCGGGGCGCCCCCGACGCCCACATTTATGGCTACGAATTCGACGATTTACACGCTCCGGCCAGCGAGCCCCTCCGGCAGGCGCCGTTCCCGCTCGGCGCCAGCCACTCATCGGAGTTGCGCTATCTGTTCGACATGGGCGGCGCCGAGCCATTGAATCCGGCCCAAGCTGCGCTGTCGCGCGAAATGATCCGCTACTGGAGCCAATTCGTGATCAGCGGTGCCCCGCAAGTGGCTGACTTGCCAAGCTGGCCCCCCCTCGGCGGTGATCCGGCAACCGGCCAGTGGATGTCGTTGCAGCCTGACGGTAACCGCGTGATTTCCAGCTTCGACGCGGCGCACCAATGCCCGTTTTGGGCCGGTCTGAAGGGTCTGCGAAAGGACCGGTGAATCGGCCGCCCACTGCGCTGAACTGCAGTCAGGACCCCCAAACGATGCTCGACGCCAGAACTGCGGGCAGACGCGGCTGCACCGGCGCAGACCCGGCAGCAGGCGCTGCCGCGGGAATTTGGCCAGAGCCGCGATCTAGGGCATACTGTTCAGGTTGCCTTGGGCCGGGTTAGCGCCTGGCCGGGCATACGACCGGCGCCTGTACGGGCGCCTCCGGTCCAACCTCGCAGCGCGACGATTTTTCGGCGTGAACGAGGCTGCGTGCGGGTGACATGCCCGAGCGCGTGGACTGGTGCACCACGACAGGTAAACAGCGGCGGCACATCGAGCGCGACGACGACTGGCGTAGCGCGGGATACCGGACATCGGAGAGTGAGGTACGACAAGCGTGGCGGGACAGAAGATCCGCATCAGGCTCAAAGCCTACGACCACGAGGCCATTGACGCCTCGGCGCGCAAGATCGTCGAGACGGTCGTCCGGACCGGCGCCAGTGTCGTGGGCCCAGTGCCGCTGCCGACCGAGAAGAACGTTTACTGCGTCATTCGATCCCCGCACAAGTACAAAGACTCGCGGGAGCACTTCGAAATGCGTACCCACAAGCGGCTGATCGACATCCTCGACCCGACACCGAAGACTGTTGACGCGTTGATGCGCATTGATCTGCCCGCCAGCGTCGACGTCAACATTCAGTAGGAGTCCAGGCAGCGATGGCTTCAGTAGCTAGGAAGGGCATTCTGGGCACCAAGCTTGGTATGACGCAGGTGTTCGACGAGAACAACCGCGTCGTGCCGGTCACGGTGGTCAAAGCCGGACCCAACGTGGTGACCCGCATCCGCACTCCGGAGCGCGACGGTTACAGCGCTGTGCAACTGGCCTATGGCGAAATCAGTCCACGCAAGGTCAACAAGCCGCTGACCGGTCAGTACGCCGCCGCGGGTGTCAACCCGCGTCGCCATTTGGCCGAGCTGCGTTTCGAGGGTCCCGAAGCGGCCGCCGAATACGAGGTGGGGCAGGAGTTGACCGCCGAGATCTTCAGCGACGGCAGCTATGTCGACGTGACCGGCACCTCAAAGGGCAAAGGTTTTGCCGGCACCATGAAGCGTCACGGGTTCCGCGGGCAGGGTGCCAGCCACGGCGCGCAGGCGGTGCACCGGCGGCCGGGTTCAATCGGCGGGTGCGCCACTCCAGCGCGGGTGTTCAAAGGAACCCGGATGGCCGGGCGGATGGGCAACGACCGGGTGACAACCCAGAACCTGTTGGTGCACAAGGTCGATGCCGAGAAGGGCGTGCTGCTCATCAAGGGCGCCATTCCCGGCCGCACCGGCGGGCTGGTCATGGTCCGCAGCGCGATCAAACGAGGTGAGAAGTAATGGCTCCCGCGAACGCTGTCACGATCGACGTCAAAACCCCGGCAGGCGGTTCTGACGGTTCTATCGAGTTGCCGGCTGAGTTGTTCGACGCACCAGCGAACATCGCGCTGATGCACCAAGTCGTCACCGCGCAACGGGCCGCGGCGCGCCAGGGCACCCACTCCACCAAGACCCGTGGCGAGGTCCGAGGTGGTGGCCGTAAACCGTACCGGCAGAAGGGCACCGGGCGTGCTCGCCAAGGGTCGGTGCGTGCGCCGCAGTTCACCGGTGGTGGCATCGTGCACGGACCCAAGCCGCGCGACTACAGCCAGCGCACACCGAAAAAAATGATCGCCGCAGCTTTACGCGGAGCTCTGTCCGACCGCGCGCGCAACGGTCGCATCCACGCCGTCACCGAGCTGGTGTCGGGTCAGACGCCGTCGACCAAGAGCGCCAAGGCGTTCCTGGGCACGTTGACTGATCGCAAGCGGGTGCTATTGGTAATCGGACGCAGCGATGAGACCGGGGCGAAAAGTGTGCGAAATCTGCCCGGTGTGCATGTACTGGCGCCCGACCAGCTCAACACCTACGACGTATTGCGCGCCGACGACGTGGTGTTTTCCGTTGCGGCGCTCAACGCCTACATCGCCGCCAACACCAGTACCGCCGAGGAGGTTTCGGCCTGATGCCCACCATCACCGACCCCCGCGACATCATCCTGGCGCCGGTCATCTCCGAGAAGTCGTACGGACTGATCGACGACAACGTCTACACGTTTCTGGTGCGCCCGGACTCCAACAAGACACAGATCAAGATCGCGATCGAGAAGATCTTCTCGGTCAAAGTCGCGTCGGTGAATACGGCCAACCGGCAAGGCAAGCGTAAGCGCAGCCGATCCGGATACGGCAAGCGCAAGGACACCAAACGCGCCATCGTCACCTTGGCGGCGGGCAGCAAGCCAATCGACCTCTTCGGAGCTCCGGCCTAACAAGGCCTGAGCGGTATACAGAAAGATTTAGCAGTCATGGGAATTCGCAAGTACAAGCCGACCACTCCTGGTCGTCGCGGTGCCAGCGTCTCCGACTTCGCCGAAATCACCCGCTCCACCCCGGAGAAGTCGCTGGTACGTCCGCTGCACGGTCGCGGCGGCCGCAACGCGCACGGCCGGATCACCACCCGCCACCGAGGCGGCGGACACAAGCGGGCCTATCGAATGATCGACTTCCGCCGCAACGACAAGGACGGGATCAACGCCAAGGTCGCGCACATCGAGTACGACCCGAACCGCACCGCCAATATCGCGTTGCTTCATTTTCTTGACGGCGAGAAGCGTTACATCATTGCGCCGCAGGGCTTGTCGCAGGGTGACGTGGTGGAGTCCGGCGCGAACGCCGACATCAAGCCGGGGAACAACCTGCCGTTGCGCAATATCCCTTCCGGCACATTGGTGCACGCCGTCGAGCTGCGGCCCGGGGGTGGTGCCAAGATGGCCCGCTCGGCGGGGTCGAGCATTCAGCTGCTCGGCAAGGAAGGCAGCTACGCGTCGCTGCGGATGCCCAGCGGTGAGATCCGCCGAGTCGACGTGCGGTGCCGCGCCACCGTAGGTGAGGTCGGCAACGCCGAGCAAGCGAATATCAACTGGGGCAAGGCTGGACGGATGCGTTGGAAGGGTAGGCGCCCGACTGTCCGCGGTGTGGTGATGAACCCGGTGGATCACCCGCACGGCGGTGGTGAGGGCAAGACCTCCGGCGGCCGTCACCCGGTCAGCCCGTGGGGTAAGCCCGAGGGACGTACCCGTAAGCGTCACAAGCCCAGCGACAAGCTCATCGTTCGACGCCGGCGCACCGGCAAGAAACACCGGTAGGAGCAACCGATGCCACGCAGCCTGAAGAAGGGCCCGTTCGTCGACGGCCATCTGCTCAAGAAGGTCGACGTGCAGAACGAGAAGAACACCAAGCAGGTCATCAAGACCTGGTCGCGCCGGTCGACCATCATTCCGGACTTCATCGGCCACACCTTCGCCGTGCACGACGGGCGCAAGCATGTGCCGGTGTTCGTCACCGAGGCGATGGTGGGCCACAAGTTGGGTGAGTTCGCCCCGACCCGCACCTTCAAGGGACACATCAAGGACGACCGGAAGGCCAAGCGGCGATGAGCGCCCCGACCGAATTCCCCTCTGCGGTGGCCAAAGCGCGGTTCGTGCGGGTGTCGCCGACCAAGGCGCGCCGAGTCATCAACCTGGTGCGCGGTAGATCTGTGGCCGACGCCTTGGACATCCTGCGGTGGGCGCCGCAGGCCGCCAGTGTGCCGGTGGCCAAAGTGATCGCCAGCGCAGCGGCCAACGCGCAGAACAACAACGGGCTGGACCCGGCCACTCTGGTGGTGGCCACCGTCTACGCCGACGACGGCCCGACCGCCAAGCGGATCCGACCGCGTGCGCAAGGCCGCGCTTTCCGGATCCGCCGGCGTACCAGCCACATCACCGTCGTGGTGGAGAGCCGGCCCGCCAAGGACGAGCGATCGGCCCAATCGGCGCGATCGCGCCGCGCGCAGGCCAGTAAAGCCGCCACCAAGGCACCCGCCAAGAAGGCACCCGCTGAGCAGGCCCCGGCGAAAAGACCATCGGCCAAGAAGGTTGCAGACAAGCCGGCGGCCAAAAAGCAACCTGCGAAGTCGAAGGCGGATTTGAAAACCACCGAAACGGCTACCGAGGCTTCTGACGCGAAGGGAGGCTCTCAGTAGTGGGCCAGAAGATAAATCCGCACGGCTTCCGGCTGGGGATCACCACCGACTGGAAGTCGCGGTGGTACGCCGACAAGCAGTACGCCGAATACGTCAAGGAGGATGTGGCGATCCGTCGACTGCTCTCCAGTGGGCTCGAGCGCGCGGGCATTGCCGACGTGGAGATCGAACGCACTCGCGACCGGGTTCGGGTCGACATCCACACCGCCCGGCCCGGTATTGTCATCGGCCGCCGTGGCACCGAAGCCGACCGCATCCGCGCGGACTTGGAGAAGCTGACCGGTAAACAGGTCCAGCTCAACATCCTCGAGGTGAAAAATCCTGAGTCGCAAGCACAGTTGGTGGCGCAAGGGGTTGCCGAACAGCTGAGCAACCGGGTGGCGTTCCGCCGCGCGATGCGTAAGGCCATTCAGTCGGCGATGCGTCAACCAAACGTCAAGGGCATCCGGGTGCAGTGCTCGGGCCGCCTCGGCGGCGCGGAGATGAGCCGCTCGGAGTTCTATCGGGAAGGCCGGGTTCCGCTGCACACACTGCGTGCCGATATCGACTACGGCCTCCACGAGGCCAAGACCACTTTCGGCCGCATCGGTGTCAAAGTGTGGATTTATAAAGGCGACGTGGTGGGGGGCAAGCGCGAATTGGCCGCTCCCGCAGCAGGCGCCGAGCGGCCGCGCCGCGAGCGTCCGTCGGGCACGCGACCACGTCGCAGCGGCGCTTCCGGCACGACCGGAACCAGCACCGAGGCCGGACGGGCCGCGAGTGCCGAGGACACCGTCGCCGTGCCGGAGGCCGCCGAACCCGCCGTCGAAACGCCAGGCACGGAGAGCTGAATCATGTTGATTCCCCGCAAGATCAAACACCGTAAACAACACCACCCGCGCCAGCGCGGCATCGCCAGTGGGGGCACCACGGTGAGCTTCGGTGACTACGGCATCCAGGCGCTGGAGCACGCCTATGTCACCAACCGGCAGATCGAATCGGCACGTATCGCCATCAACCGCCACATCAAACGTGGCGGCAAGGTGTGGATCAACATCTTCCCGGACCGCCCGTTGACCAAGAAACCCGCGGAGACCCGAATGGGTTCGGGTAAAGGTTCGCCGGAGTGGTGGGTGGCCAACGTCAAGCCGGGTCGCGTTCTGTTCGAGCTCAGCTATCCGAATGAGTCGATCGCCCGGGCCGCGCTCACCAGGGCGATCCACAAGTTGCCGATCAAGGCACGCATCGTCACCCGAGAGGAGCAGTTCTGATGGCCGTGGGAGTCTCGGCCGGTGAACTGCGCGAACTCACCGGTGACGAGTTGACCGAGCGCTTACGTGAATCAAAGGAAGAGTTGTTCAACCTGCGTTTCCAGATGGCGACCGGCCAACTGAACAACAATCGGCGACTGCGCACCGTGCGTCACGAGATAGCGCGCATCTACACGGTGCTGCGGGAACGCGAACTGGGCCTGGCAGCAGGGCCCGATGGTGCTGATGGCGAGGAATCGTAATGGCAGAAGCGAAAACCGGCTCGGCGGCCGCCACGAAGAAGGCTGCCCCCCAGGCGGCCAAAGCCGCCGCACCGAAAGACTCGTCCGGTGAGGATGCGGGCCGCAAGCGGCCCGAGCAGCAGGTGGGCAATGCCAAAGGGCCCAAGCACACTCCGCGTGTGCCCAAGCCTCGTGGCCGCCGCAAGACGCGGATCGGCTACGTGGTGAGTGACAAGATGCAGAAGACCATCGTGGTCGAGCTGGAGGACCGGGTGCGGCACCCGCTCTACGGCAAGATCATCCGCACCACCAAGAAGGTCAAGGCGCACGACGAGAACAGCATCGCCGGAATCGGCGACCGGGTCTCGTTGATGGAGACGCGGCCGTTGTCGGCGACGAAACGCTGGCGTCTCGTCGATATTCTCGAGAAGGCCAAGTAAGTCACGCTAAAGCCGCAGCAGCGCGTCGGCGTTGCCGTGCGCGATACGCTCGCGGTCTCTCGGGCTCACCGGGATGGCTTCCAGGAACGCTGTCGCTTCGGCCATCGACGCGTAGGGGTAGTCGGCGGAAAACATGATGCGGTCCAGACCCACCTGGAATGTCAGCTCCAAAAACGCCGACGTCCAATTGAATTCGCTGAACGTGTAGTGCACGGTTCTGCGCAGATATTCTGACGGCGGGCGCTGCAGCTTCGTCACCGCCGTCGACAACCTGCGGCCGAATCTGGGCAGCATAGCGGCCAGCCCTTCACCCACGTGGCCGATGATGATCTGGAGTCCCGGGACCGATCGAACGCGCCGCTCACGATCAGCCGCAGTACATGCGTTGCCGTCTCGATGTGCCAGCCCCACGCCGTGGTGGCCAACTGGTGGGTGCCCGGTGCGGGGTAATTGCCGGCATAGAGGGCCTCGAGCACGGGCTCCGGCGGTGGCGTCGGATGCAGGTACAACGGAGTGCCCAGCGCCTCGGCGTGCTCGAGGATCGGCCAAAAAACCCATCGTCGAGACGACGGCCCTGGCAATGGCCGTTGATCATCGCGCCGACGAATCCGTGCTGGCGCACCACCCGCTCCAATTCGTCAGCGGCGGCCCCGGGGTCGGCCGTGGGCAGCGCGGCGAAACCGGCCAGCCGCTTGGGGATGGTGCTGGACCGCTTCGGCCAGGTAGTCGTTGGTCTCAACTGCCAGCGGCACGGCCTCGGTCGCCGGCACCTGCTCGAGGCCAGGGGCCGTCAGTGACAACACTTGAATGTCCACCCCGGCCGCATCCATCTCTGCGATGCGTCCGGCAGCCCCATCACTCAACTGCTCGACCAGGCCGCGCCCGCTGCCGCTGAATTGCGGCGCGCCAGAAGTCATGCGTTCGAAGAACGCTTTTCCTGGTCCCTCGAAGAACCGATCGGTTGCGTAATGCTCTGCTGGCGCCACGACTCGCATGGTCTCGACCTTCCTGTGCAGGTGTGTCGCCGCAGTCGCGGCTACATCGCCGGAGTACCCGAAGGCCACTGCGTCGACTTTGATTCTCTGGTCGCCTGTCAGGTCTGCGGTGTAATCTCCACGCCACATACGAAGAAAGCGGGGTCGGTGATGACGACCGAGTTCAGCGGCAAGATCGAGCTGGATATTCGGAATTCGGAGCCGGATTGGGGACCGTACGCCGCCCCGACAGCGCCCGAGAACGCGCCGAACGTCCTTTATCTGGTGTGGGACGACATCGGCATCGCAACCTGGGACTGCTTCGGTGGGCTGGTCGACATGCCGGCCATGACTCGGATAGCCGACCGCGGGGTGCGGCTGTCGCAGTTTCACACCACGGCGTTGTGCTCGCCGACGCGCGCGTCGTTGTTGACCGGTCGCAATGCCACCACCGTCGGCATGGCCACCATCGAGGAATTCACCGACGGATTCCCGAACTGCAATGGACGCATCCCGGCTGAAACCGCGCTGCTGTCTGAGGTACTCGCCGAACACGGCTATAACACCTATGCCACCGGCAAGTGGCATCTGACACCGCTGGAAGAGTCCAACTTGGCGTCGACGAAGCGCCATTGGCCGGTTTCACGCGGCTTCGAGCGGTTTTACGGATTCCTCGGTGGCGAGACCGACCAGTGGTATCCCGACCTCGTCTACGACAACCATCCGGTGACCCCGCCTGGTACTCCTGAGGACGGTTATCACCTGTCGAAGGACATCGCCGACAAGACCATCGAGTTCATCCAGGACGCCAAGGTGATCGCCCCGAACAAGCCGTGGTTCAGCTATGTATGCCCGGGCGCCGGGCACGCGCCGCATCACGTGTTCAAAGAGTGGGCGGACCGCTACGACGGTCGATTCGACATGGGATACGAAAAGTACCGGGAGACCGTGCTGGACAAGCAGAAGGCGATGGGTATCGTGCCCCCGGACACCGAATTGTCGCCTATCAACCCGTACCTCGACGTAAAGGGTCCGGAGGGTCAGCCGTGGCCCATGCAGGACACGGTGCGGCCGTGGGACTCCCTGAATGCCGAAGAGAAGAAATTGTTCTCCCGGATGGCGGAGGTGTTCGCCGGCTTCCTCAGTTACACCGACGCTCAAATCGGCCGGATCTTGGACTATCTCCAAGAATCAGGTCAACTCGACAACACCCTCATTGTGGTCATCTGCGACAACGGGGCCAGTGGTGAGGGCGGACCGAATGGATCGGTCAATGAGCAGAAATTCTTCAACGGCTACCTCGACACCGTTGAGGAAAGCCTGAAATTCCTGGATCATCTCGGCGGCCCGGAGACGTACAACCATTACCCGATCGGGTGGGCAATGGCGTTCAACACTCCGTACAAGCTGTTCAAGCGTTACGCCTCACATGAGGGCGGCATTGCCGATGCCGCGATCATCTCGTGGCCCAACGGAATCGCAGCGCACGGTGAGGTTCGCGGCAACTACATCAGCGTCTGTGACATCACACCCACTGTCTACGATCTGCTGGACATAGCCCCACCGCAGACGGTCAAGGGAATTGCCCAAAAACCCTTGGACGGCGTCAGTTTCAAACCAACCCTCGTTGAATCGGCGGCGGACTCCGGCAAGCAGACGCAGTTCTACACCATGCTGGGCACCCGGGGCATCTGGCACGAAGGCTGGTTCGCCAACACCGTCCACGCCGCGACACCGGCGGGCTGGTCGCATTTTGATTCCGATCGGTGGGAGCTGTTCCACATCGAGACCGATCGCAGCCAGTGCCACGACCTGGCCGCCGAGCATCCGGACAAGCTCGAGGAACTCAAGGCGCTGTGGTTCTCTGAAGCCGCCAAATACAACGGGCTGCCGCTCGCGGACCTGAACATCGTGGAGACGATGATGCGGTGGCGGCCATACCTGGCTGCGCAGCGGTCGAACTACACCTACTATCCGCACGCCGCCGAGGTAGGCATCGGCGCGGCTGTGGAGCTGCGGGGCCAGTCGTTCTCGCTGGTTGCCGACGTGACGGTTGACACCACCGGCGCCGAAGGCGTGCTGTTCAAGCAGGGCGGCGGGCACGGCGGACACGTGTTGTTCATTCAGGACGGCCGACTGCACTGGGTCTACAACTTCTTGGGTGAGCGGGAGCAGGTGATCTCCTCACCCGGCGCCGTTCCGCTGGGGCGCCACCTGTTCGGGGTTCGCTACGCACGGGCCGGAACGGTGCCCAACAGTCACACACCGGTGGGCGAAGCCGCGCTGTACATCGATGCTTCGCCGGTCGCCACGCTGCCCGAGTTGATCACCCAGCCAGGAACTTTCGGGTTGGCCGGTGCCGCACTGAGCGTGGGCCGCAACACGGGTTCGGCGGTATCGCGTCGTTACAAAGCGCCGTTCGCGTTCACCGGCGGAACCATTGCACAGGTCACGGTGGACATCTCCGACGCACCGTATGAGGACGTGGAGAAGAGGTTGGCGCTGGCGTTCGCGCGCGACTGAGGCGCAACGGATCAGCCCCGCTCGCCCACCCGCAAGTCAGGCGATGGCGTCGACGGCGGTCGAGACTCTCGCTTGGAAGTCGGGCGCCAGCGGAATATAGCCGTTCTTGTCGAGGTCGAGCTGGCCCCGACCGAGCGTCGCTTGCAGGAACCCCTTGACCGCCTTGGCGGTATCGGCAGCTTGGCACTTCGAGCAGACGATCTCGTAGATGGCCATGACGATCGGGCAGAGATCGCCTTCGGTTGGGTTGTAGAAGGACGAGATGTCGAGCACCAGGTCGTTGCCCTTGCCGACGATCTTCGCGCCGGTGATGGTCTTACCGACCGTGTCGGTGCCAATGCGGACCCGGCGTAATAACTTACGGCTTGCCGGGGTTTTGATCTCAGCTGCGTAAAGCCCCTCCTCGAGCGCGAAGGACAGTTCGTTGTAGGTGATCGCGCCCTCGGTGTTCTCCATTATCGCCGCGGTGGCGTGGTTGCCGATGAGCCGAAATCGGTCTTGCCCGCAAGGAAATCGCTGATACCGGCGCCCGAGCCGTTGGCGGTGTAGTGGAGGGTCTGCCCGGGGCAGGCCTTACGGTAAGCGCTGACGAATCGGGTCACGGCGTTGGCTTGGGCGGTCGAGCCGCTGACGTTCAGGACGGCTTGCCACCACAGTCCACCGTTGCCTCACTGGCATAGGCGAGGGTCATACGGGGGATGCTGCATCCCGACAACACCAGGGCGGTGCTGTCAGCAAGCCGAGCGCGGCGGCCAGTCGGATGTGCTTCACGTTGGTTGCCTCCTTGCGGACAACAGTGGTGGAATGCGGCGTGCGGGTGGGGGAGCTCGTCACCGCGGTTCCGACGCATGTAGCCATTTACAACTATCGACCCCGCGGGCAACCGAACATCAGGTGAACTACGAGGTGTTGGGATGTTTCGCACAAGCACACCGGCGCGCAGACAATGCAGCTGACGCCGAATCACTGCGCTCGACTAATCTCGGGGCTTGAGCCGTGACTTCGACGTTTACCCGACTCAACGGGTGTGTACTCAGGGCACGGCGAGGAAAGGTGATCGTTCACACCTACCAATGGCGGGAAGGAGCTGGTGAGAATGGCGGGGGATGCGCCGCGAAACAGCGAGAGGAACATCGAACAGCGCGAAAAGGTCAAAAACGCGCACGGCTTTGTGGCCGCGCTTGACCAGAGCGGTGGGAGCACACCTAAGGCGCTCAAGCTCTACGGCATCTCGGAGGACGAGTACTCGAACGACGACGAGATGTTCAATCTGGTGCACGAGATGCGGACTCGTATCATCACCAGCCCCAGCTTCGACGGAGACCGGATCCTCGCAGTGATTCTGTTCGAGGACACCATGGATCGCACCATCGACGGCCGTCCGAGCTCCGACTACCTGTGGAACGCGAAGCACATCGTGCCGTTCCTGAAGGTTGACAAGGGTACAGCTGACGAGGAGCAGGGCGCGCAGCTCATGAAGCCGATTCCCAAGCTCGACGACCTCTTGGTCCGCGCGCTGCAAAACGGCGTCTTCGGCACCAAGATGCGGTCAGTCATCAAATCGCCGGGCGCGGGGCTCGACGCCGTCGTCGAACAACAGTTCTCCATCGCCCGCCAGATAATCTCCGCTGGTCTGGTGCCAATTCTCGAGCCGGAGATCGACATCGACAGCCCGCACAAGGCGGAAGCGGAGGAGCAGCTGAACGCCAGGCTGCTTGAAGGCGTCAACAAGCTCGACTCCGAGCAGATCATCATGCTCAAGCTGACACTGCCGGAGACCGACAACCTGTACAGCAAGCTCGTCGAGCACCCCAACGTCTTGCGCCTGCTTGCGCTATCGGGCGGCTACAGTCGGGACGATGCCTGCGCCCGGCTGGCCCGCAACAACGGGGTCACCGCGAGCTTCTCCCGCGCATTAACCGAGGGGCTGACCGCTCAGCAGAACGACGAGGAGTTCGACAAGGTGCTTGACGAGGCTATCGGCGAGATTTTCGCGGCCTCCAGCACCTGAGGCACAGCGTCGATGCACGCTCGCGCGGGTTAACGGGGCGACGGAAGTTGAGTAGTCCTACCGATTACCGGGGACTTGCGCGTCCGCACACTACCCACATGACTATTTCAAACTCGATGTCGAAAAGCACCGCAGCCTTCTTCGTTCAAGCCGCCGTCGCGTTCGGCGTGAGCCTGCTCAGCGCTGTCGGCGGGATCTTGTTCCTTCCGCTCGACCCGTGGCAGCGGCTGTTTCTCGGCATTACTGTCCTTTTCCTCGTCTCGAGTGCGTTCACCCTGGCCAAGGTGATCCGCGACCAGCAGGAGGCGGCGACCGTGCGGGTCCGGCTGGACGAAGCGCGCATGGAGAAGCTGTTGGCCGAGCACAACCCGTTCACCGCGGTCAGCTGATTGCCCGTTGTCCTCGGCCCCCGGCCTTAGGGTGGCCGGTTTCACGGGTTTGGCTTGGGTGAATGCACACTGGCGCAATGATCTTGAATCAAGCATTAACGGCGGGTTCACGATGAATGACGAAAACCACTGAAAGACTGCTTGATTCACGATATTGGTGCGCGCGGCGAGCCTGGCTTCGCTAGCATCTGTCGCTTCGACTAGTTGCGTTACACCGGCGAGTGGTGAACCGGTCTTTTCCCAGTCGCTTCCGGAGCGGCAGTCGATACCCACGGCGGTCATGACCACTGAGGCGCCGCCGGCACCGGCTCAGACGCCGCTCGACCAACCGCGCAAACCTCGGGTAGTGATCGGTCTGGTCATTCTGGTGGCTGTCACCGCTGCCTATGGCTTGTCGCTGCTCGGCGTGCATTTGCTATCGAAATTGGAGGGTCCGCTACTCCGCTGGATTTGAGCGGTGCCGGTCCCGAAGACACTGTTGTGCAGTTGCGGCTGGAAGAGCTGAAGCCCGTCAACAACCGGCTCACTGTCAGTTTCCTTCCCGGCGGAATCGTTATCTGACCGACGCTTCGACGTGCTCACCACCGACCTCGGGGTGCGCCGGTATCCGAACGACCTGGGCGACCTGATCTACCCGAAAGGAAAGCCCCGGCGCAGGTCAGCACCATGATCGAGGCTCATGGCGATCCGGGTAATTGGCCGTTCGACTCATACAAGACCGAGCTCCTCTCGGCCGACGTGTTCGTCGGTTCCGGGGAGGACCGGAAAAGGATACCGGCCCAGGTCGAAGTGAGGGGATCGTTGGACGGCTGGGACGCATCGGTCAGCCATGTTGGCGACGTTCGCGAGTCTGGGGGCCCGCACGCCGACAACTCGAGTGTGGTCGTCACTCTGCACCGCGCCAAGGGTCGCTGATCTTCGACCTCGGGATCTACCTGGTCCTCATCAGCTTGCCTACCTTGGCGCTGTTGGTGGCCATTCCCATGGTGTTGGGCCGCCGAAAGTTTCTGCCGCCGTTCGCAACCTGGTATGCGGCGAATTTGTTCGCCATCGTTCCGCTGCGCAACATCCTGCCCGGCGCCCCGCCGCCCGGTGCGTGGATCGACCAAGCGATCGTGCAGTGGGTGTTGATCGCGCTGGCGACGGCGATGACCTTGTATATAGTCGCCTGGGTCCGGCAAGGGGAGTAAAGCAGCGGCGCCGGTCGACATACTCAGTGGTCTTACCCTGAAGAGATGCTGACCCAGCTGGTGGAGCTACCCGGCGGATCGTTCCGCATGGGCTCGACCAGCTTCTATCCCGAAGAGGCGCCGATTCACACCGTCGCCGTCGGCGCGTTCGCGGTGGAGCGATATCCGGTCACCAACGCGCAGTACGGCGAGTTCGTCGCCGAAACAGGCTATTTGACCGTTGCCGAGCAACCGATCGACCCGGCGCAGTACCCGGGTGTCGACCCCGCCGGCCTGGTTGCGGGAGCGATGGTCTTCCAACCGACCACGGGCCGGGTAAACCTGCGCGACTGGCGGCAGTGGTGGAAGTGGGTTTCGGGGGCAAGCTGGCGGCAACCGTCGGGTCCAGGCAGCGACGTCAGCGACATACCCGATCATCCGGTCGTGCAAGTGGCCTACCCCGATGCGGCGGCTTATGCGCGGTGGGCCGGCCGCCGATTGCCGACAGAGGCGGAATGGGAACTCGCCGCCCGCGGTGGAACCGCCACGGTCTATCCCTGGGGGGACGACGAGCTGCCCGGCGGGCAGTTGATGGCCAACACCTGGCAGGGCAAGTTCCCCTACCGCAACGACAGCGCTTTGGGTTGGACCGGAACATCACCGGTGGGAACGTTCCCGGCGAACGAATTCGGACTCTTCGACATGATCGGCAACGTGTGGGAGTGGACGACCACCGAATTCACCCCGCACCACCGGCTCGACCAGCCGCCGAAACCGTGCTGTGCACCGTCGGGGCCGGCCGATCCGGCGATCAGCCAGACGCTGAAAGGCGGCTCGCACCTCTGCGCGCCGGAATACTGCCACCGTTATCGACCGGCGGCGCGCTCGCCGCAGTCACAGGACACCGCCACCAGTCATATCGGTTTCCGCTGTGTACTAAACATCGATTAGCGCCGAGCGTGCACAGTTGTGCGGGCCTTGCGGGCGTGTAGACGCGCAAAAACGCACGCTCGCGCCAAGAGGAGGAGGCTCTGTGAAGCACATTGGGATTCTGTTCTTCCCTGACGTCGAGGAACTCGACGCGATCGGACCGTGGGAGGTGCTGTCGTTCTGGACCAGGACCTGGCCCGACGATGGCTGGCGGGTGTTCACGTTCTCCGAACAGGGTGGCGAAGTACCTTGCGCTAATGGGCTTTTCGTGCGTGTCGACCACTCCGACAACGACCGCCCGGGGATGGAGGTACTGATCTATCCCGGCGGACAGGGCACCCGGCCGCAACTCCGCGATAACGACCGGCTGGACTGGGTGCGCCGTCGCCGCGACGAAGGCACACTGATGACCAGCGTCTGCACCGGCTCGCTGGTGTATGCGGCCGCCGGCATCCTTCAGGGCCGGCCGGCGACTACCCACTGGGCTTCGCTGGACTTGCTGGCGCAGATCGATCCGAGCATCGCGGTGCAGCCCGACGCGCGGTTCGTCGACTCCGGGGAGGTGATCACCTCAGCGGGCGTTTCCGCCGGATTGGACATGGCCTTACACCTGGTGGCCCGCCTGGCGGGGGTGGAGCGGGCCCGTCAGGTGCGGCGTGGCATCCAGTACGACCCTTCGCCGCCCATTTGATTTGGCGGTGAGCTGCTCGTCCCCTAGACTCTAGGGGTTGCCTTGGGCAGACCTCGGCCGCCGCATGTCGGCGGCTCTGCGTGCCCTTCGGCGACGACCACGCACTCAGGTCTTCGGTAGGCAATGCGCGCGATGCCCATCGAGACGGCGCGGCCTGCCGCGCCCACGTCGAACCCAGGTCAGGAGATCTAGTGATTCAGCAAGAATCGCGGCTGAAGGTTGCCGACAACACCGGCGCCAAGGAGATCTTGTGTATCCGCGTGCTCGGCGGGTCGTCGCGGCGGTATGCCGGGATCGGCGACGTCATCGTGGCCACGGTCAAGGACGCGATCCCGGGCGGCAACGTCAAGCGCGGGGATGTCGTAAAGGCCGTGGTCGTGCGCACCGCCAAGGAGCGCCGCCGCCCTGACGGCAGTTACATCAAATTCGACGAGAACGCCGCTGTCATCATCAAGCCGGACAACGATCCTCGTGGAACTCGTATCTTCGGCCCGGTCGGCCGCGAGTTGCGGGAAAAGCGCTTCATGAAGATCATCTCGCTGGCCCCGGAGGTGTTGTAGATGAAGATCCACAAGGGCGACACCGTCCTGGTGATCTCAGGCAAGGACAAGGGCGCCAAGGGCAAGGTGCTGCGGGCCTATCCGACGCGCAACAAGGTGCTGGTCGAGGGCGTCAACCGCATGAAGAAGCACACGCCGGTTTCGAGCAACCAGCGCGGCGCGCGGTCGGGCGGCATCGTCACCCAAGAGGCTCCGATCCACGTCTCCAATGTGATGGTGGTCGACTCCGACGGCAAGCCCACCCGGGTCGGCTACCGGCTCGACGAGGAGAGCGGCAAGCGGGTGCGAATCTCCAAGCGCAACGGCAAGGACATCGGACGATGACGACTACGGAAACTTCTGAAAAGGTTCAGCCGCGGCTGAAACTGCGCTACCGCGCGGAGATTCGCGACACGCTGAACGAACAGTTCAAATACCACAACGTCATGCAGATCCCGACGGTAGTCAAAGTCGTCGTGAACATGGGAATAGGCGAGGCCGCCCGTGATGCCAAGTTGATCAACGGCGCGGTCAACGACTTGTCGCTGATCACCGGACAGCGACCCGAAATTCGGCGGGCCCGCAAGTCGATTGCCCAGTTCAAGCTGCGCGAAGGCATGCCGATCGGCGCCCGGGTCACGTTGCGCGGCGACCGGATGTGGGAGTTCCTCGATCGGCTCACTTCCATTGCGCTGCCGCGTATCCGGGACTTCCGCGGGTTGTCACCGAAGCAGTTTGACGGGTCGGGCAACTACACCTTCGGGCTGGCCGAGCAGTCGGTATTCCACGAGATCGACGTGGACAGCATTGACCGCAACCGTGGTATGGACATCACCGTCGTCACCTCGGCAAGCACCGACGACGAAGGGCGCGCGCTGTTGCGCGCGCTGGGATTCCCGTTCAAGGAGAACTGAACAGATGGCAAAGAAGGCATTGGTCAACAAAGCCGCGCGCAAACCCAAATTCGCGGTGCGCGGCTACACCCGTTGCAGTAAGTGCGGTCGTCCGCATGCGGTCTACCGCAAGTTCGGGCTGTGCCGCATCTGCCTGCGTGAAATGGCGCATGCCGGTGAACTGCCCGGCGTGCAGAAGAGCAGTTGGTAACGGACCCGGAACAGGTGCGCTTATGACCCGACCGGCGACGATGCAGAGCGCGGGGGCACCCCAGTTTGCGAGGGGACGATGAGGAGGAGCGGGCGTTTATGACGATGACGGACCCGATAGCAGACTTCTTGACGCGTCTGCGCAACGCCAATTCGGCGTTTCACGACGAGGTGAGCTTGCCGCACTCGAAGATCAAGGCCAACATCGCCGAGATCCTCAAGAACGAGGGCTACATCAGCGATTATCGGACCGAGGATGCGCGGGTGGGCAAAGCGCTGATCGTTCAGCTCAAGTACAGTCCCAGCCGCGAACGCAGCATCGCGGGTCTGCGCCGGGTGTCCAAGCCCGGCCTACGGGTGTACGCGAAGTCGACGAAGCTGCCACGTGTGCTCGGCGGGTTGGGCGTCGCGATCATCTCGACATCCTCGGGTTTGCTCACTGACCGCCAGGCGGCCCGGCAGGGCGTGGGTGGCGAAGTTCTCGCGTACGTGTGGTGAGGGGTTAACGGTGTCACGTATTGGTAAGCAGCCGATCCCGATTCCGACCGGGGTCGACGTCACCATCGACGGCCAGACCGTGTCGGTGAAGGGACCCAAGGGAGCTTTGAACCTGGCGGTCGCCGAACCTATCACTGTCGCGCGCGACGACGACGGCGCGATCATCGTCAGCCGCCCCAACGACGAGCGGCGTAGCCGATCACTGCATGGGCTGTCACGCACTTTGGTGTCCAACCTCGTCACCGGGGTGACTCAGGGGTACACCACGAAGATGGAGATCTTCGGTGTCGGATACCGCGTACAACTGCGGGGCAGCAATCTGGAGTTCGCGCTGGGATACAGCCATCCGGTGGTCGTCGAAGCGCCGGAGGGCATCACGTTCGCGGTCGAGTCACCGACGAAGTTCTCGGTGACGGGAATCGACAAGCAGAAGGTCGGTCAGATCTCGGCGAACATTCGTCGGCTGCGCCGCCCTGACCCTTACAAGGGCAAGGGCGTGCGTTACGAGGGTGAGCAAATTCGCCGCAAGGTCGGGAAGACAGGTAAGTGATCATGGTGGAAACAAAGCCTGTGGGCCAAAGCGTTTCGGCCGCCCGGCGTACCGCCCGCCTACGCAGGCACGCTCGGTTGCGCAAGAAGGTTTCGGGCACCGCACACCGTCCCCGACTGGTGGTGCATCGCTCCGCGCGGCATATCCACGTGCAGTTGGTCAATGACCTCAACGGCACCACTTTGGCGGCCGCATCGTCGATCGAAGCCGATGTCCGCGGTGTGGAGGGGGATAAGAAAGCCCGCAGCGTACGGGTCGGCCAGTTGATCGCCGAGCGAGCCAAAGCCGCCGGGATCGACACCGTGGTGTTCGACCGGGGTGGTTACACCTATGGGGGCCGTCTCGCGGCGCTGGCCGATGCCGCGCGCGAGGGAGGACTGACCTTCTGATGACGAACATCGTGCCGCAGGTTTCAAACGAGAACGGAAGGACCGCATAATGGCGGAACAGTCGGCGGCAGCCGGCGGGCAGTCTGCAAGCGCACCGGCGCAGGGCGGCGCAGCGGCGGGGAGTGCCGATGCTCGCAGCGACACCCGCAGTGATGTCCGCGACGGGCGGGACAGCCGGGGCCGCCGCGACGGTGGTGGCCGTGGCCGCGAGCGTGACGGCGATAAAGGCAACTACCTGGAGCGGGTGGTCGCCATCAATCGGGTCTCGAAGGTGGTCAAAGGTGGACGCCGCTTCAGTTTCACCGCTTTGGTCATCGTCGGCGACGGCAATGGCATGGTCGGCGTGGGGTACGGCAAGGCCAAAGAGGTCCCGGCTGCTATCGCCAAGGGCGTCGAAGAGGCCCGCAAGGGGTTCTTCCGGGTGCCGCTCATCGGCGGCACGATCACCCATCCCGTGCAGGGGGAGGCGGCCGCGGGCGTGGTGTTGTTGCGGCCGGCCAGTCCGGGTACCGGTGTGATCGCTGGGGGCGCCGCCCGAGCAGTGCTGGAATGCGCTGGCGTGCGCGACATCCTGTCTAAATCGCTGGGCAGTGACAACGCGATCAACGTCGTGCACGCCACCTTGGCGGCGCTCAAGCTCCTGCAGCGCCCCGAGGAGGTCGCCGCCCGGCGCGGTCTGCCGATCGAGGACGTTGCTCCGGCAGGAATGCTGAAGGCCCGGCGGGAAAGCGAAGCGCTGGCCGCGAGCACGACGCGCGAGGGGACGGCATAGCGATGGCCGAGCTGAAGATCACTCAGGTGCGGAGCACCATCGGTGCTCGCTGGAAGCAACGAGAAAGCCTGCGCACGTTGGGTTTACGTCGGATTCGCCACTCAGTGATCCGGACGGACAACGCCCAGACCCGCGGGCTGATCGCGGTGGTGCGCCACCTGGTCGAGGTGCAGCCCGCTGATACGTCGGCCGGAGGTGACACGAAGTGACCATCAAACTTCACGACTTGCGGCCCGCCCCCGGGTCGAAAACGAAGCGCACCCGCGTCGGTCGCGGTGATGGCTCCAAAGGCAAGACCGCCGGCCGGGGCACCAAGGGAACCAAGGCACGCAAGAACGTGCCGGCAACCTTCGAGGGCGGGCAGATGCCGATCCACATGCGGCTGCCCAAGCTCAAGGGCTTCCGCAACCGGTTCCGTACCGAGTATGCGATCGTCAACGTCGGTGACATCAATAAGCTCTTCCCGCAAGGTGGTTCGATCGGGGTCGACGAACTGGTGGCCAAGGGAGCGGTACGCAAGAACACCCTGGTCAAGGTGCTCGGTGACGGCAAGCTGACCGTCGCCGTCGACGTTACCGCGCACAAGTTCACCGGCAGCGCGCGCGAGAAGATCACCGCGGCGGGCGGCTCGGTCACCGAGCTCTAGCGGTAGCGCTCGCCGAATCTGCACTGAGAGCGTAATTTTCCACCGAATTGACGCCATCAGCGCGGTGTGGGCGCCGTGGCTGCAGACTCGCGGGCCAGGGTGAGCGTGGATCGGCTCGCGCGGCACCGAGTTCTAGCGGGAAGTCTGCTACGTCTGGGGGCGTGCGCCCAGGACATCGCGAAACAGTGCTTGGCGCAGCGCGAGCTCCCGCGGGTCGCTCCATAGGTGAAATCCCAATCGGTTCATCACATAGGCGAAACCCACGCCGGTGTCCGGGTCGGCGAATCCGAACGAGCCGCCGTAACCCGGCGTTCCGAAGGCCCTCTCAGAGGAGCCGAACTCGAAGTGCCGAACCGGTTTACAGTAACCCAGCGAGAACGACGAATTGACCTGCAGCACCTTGTCACGCAAACCACCGCTGGGTGTGACGGCGGGCTGGGTCAGCGCCTCGAGGGTAGTCGGCGTCAATCCGAGTTCGGTGCCGCCGGTGGCTGCGCATCCGTAGGCGCGGGCGACCGAACGAGCGGTACCGATTCCATTGGCCGCCGGCATCTCCACCGTGCGCACCTTTTCGCTGTTGAAGTCGCGCATCACGTCGACGTCGGTTGGCAGCTTGACGCTCTTGCTGGCCAAGCCGAACGGATTCAACAGCGAAAGTGCGAATCCGGCCGGCATCGTGTTGAGATGCAGCAACGCCTCGGCGCGTGACCAGCCGTGCAGGTATGCGACCCGGTCGCGGTCGACCGAGGCGGGCAGGCCGATGTACATCTGAAGGCCGAGCCGCGCTGCGACCTCGTCGGCGAAGAAGCGGCCCAGCGTCCGCCTGGCCGGATCGGTGTGTCTGATGAGCTCGGACTCGTACCAGCCCAGGGTGATGGTGTGATACCCGTGCCGGGTGCCGGGCTTCCAGGCCGGGGACTGGCCGGCCAGCACCGCCGACAGTCTGTCCGGCTCGGCCACATCGCTCAGTGTCAACGGCCCGTCCAGCGCGGGGAGTCCGGCTTGGTGAGACAGCAACTGCCGCACGGTCACCTCAGCCTTACCCGCTTGCGCGAACTCTGGCCAGTAATCGGCGACCTTGGCGTCATAGTCGATGATCCCGCGGGAGGCTGCGACGGAAACGGCCAGGGATGCAACACCTTTCGTGGTCGAGTACATGTTGACCAGGGTGTCGTGGTGCCATGTGGATTGTGTCAGGCCGTTGCGAAAGCCGCCCCACAGGTCAACTACCTTGGCACCGTTGCGGTAGACGGCAACGGCGGCACCGACCTCGAGGCCGCGAGCGAAGTTGGACCGAAACGCATCGGCGATCGCGCCGTAGCCCTCGTCGACGTCTCCGCCGATCAAGTCCGGCGACACCTTGATCTTGAGAACCACCCGAGTTCCTATTGCAGCTGTGGAATGATTTCTGCGGCAAGGCGTTCCATCTGTTCGAGATCCTGGGCCACATTGTCGCCTACCGGATTGAGCAGGAGCATTTCGGCGCCGGCCTCGATGACCTCGCCCAGGCCGCGAACGACGTCTTGGGCGGTGCCGCACACCGGTACCGCATCGATGCCGGACATTTCGCCGTAGATGCGGTGCAGCCCGGCCAGCACGCGTTCGCGGGCCCGATCCGCATCGTCATCGATCATCAGATACACCCGCTTACCGATGGCGAAGCTCGCCGCATTCTTGTCTTGTTCGGCGAGCTCGCGGTGCACCGTTTTCACCGCCTCGGCAAACTCCGCCGTGGTCGACGAACCGGCACCGAGGAAAGCGTCGCCGTGGCGCACGGCCCGGGCCAGCGCCTTAGGCGCCTGCCCGCCGAACCAGATCGGCGGATGCGGTCGCTGCACCGGTTTGGGCTGGATAGGCACGTCGTCGGCTTGCCAGAATCGGCCGTGGAAGCTCACTGCGGGCTCGTCGGACCAGGCGGCTTTCATCATCTGCAGGCCTTCGGTGAAACGCCGGACAAACGTGGCCTTGTCCACACCGAAAGCGGAGAACTGGCGAAAGCCGCCACCGGGTGCGACACCGAGGTCCAGCCGTCCGTGGCTGAGCCGGTCGACGGCGGTCACGGCCGCTGCCAACTGAAGCGGGTCATGCAGCGACGTCACCAGCACGGCGACACCGAGTCGAAGCCTTTCGGTGCAGGCCGCCGAGTAAGCCAGCAGTTCCAGCGGCGCCAGCAACGGCGCCTTCCCGACAACCTGTTCGAGCACCCAACCCCCGGCGTAACCCAGGTCCTCCGCCCGGGCGAGGTAGGCGCGCAGGCCCGCGGCGTCGAAGCCCTCACTGTCAAGCTGGAGGATAGAGATCGAAAATCTCATTGCACCACGGTACGGCGACGGTGCAGGAGCCGACGGCGGGCGTCGGTAGGCTGCGATACATGTTTGCCTTCCTGCCCGGTTTGCCCGGCATCGACGACGTTCGCGCCGTGGCTCATCGCATCGATACCGCCCGCCACCACGGCGTGCCCAACGGCTGCGTGCTCGAACTCGACCTGCACTCCGTGCCCCCTGAGACCAGTGGCTTCGACCCGCTGGCGATGATCAGCGGAGGTGGACGTTCGCTGACTCTCCGGGAAGCTGTCGCCGCGATCCACCGCGCCGCCGAGGATCGGCGCATCGCCGGTCTGATCGCGCGCGTTCAGCTTCCCTCCGCCGCCGCCGGGCCGTTGCAGGAGTTACGCGAAGCCGTGGCAGCCTTCACCGCGGTGAAGCCGTCGCTGGCGTGGTCCGAGACCTACCCGGGAACGCTGTCCTACTATCTGGCCTCCGCGTTCGGTGAGGTGTGGATGCAACCGTCGGGAACTGTCGGGCTGGTCGGGTTCGCCACCAACGCGCTGTTCTTGCGCGACGCGCTCGGAAAGGCCGGCATCGAAGCACAATTCATCGCCAAAGGCCAGTACAAGTCAGCGGCGAACCTTTTCACGCAGAACCGCTACACCGACGCACACCGGGAAGCCGACAGCCGACTGCTGGAGAGCCTCCGCGGCCAGGTATGGCACGCAGTGGCCGAGTCACGCAATATCGATCCCGGCGCGGTCGACGCGCTGGCCGATCGGGCGCCGCTGTTGCGTGATGACGCCATTGAGGCTGGTCTGGTGGACCGCATCGGATTCCGCGACGAAGCATTCGCCCGAATAGCCGAACTTGCGGGTGTCGAGGGTATTTCCCCGGAAACGAATGATGCCGACACCGACGATGGTGCGCCGCCGCGGCTTTACCTGTCGCGCTACGCGCGGATGAGCGCGGCGCGGCTGGCGCCGCCGATGCCGGCAATTCCGGGGCGCAAACCAAAGCCGACGATCGCCGTAGTCACGGTAGCCGGCACGATCGTCAGCGGGCGGGGCGGCCCACAGGGATTGCCGCTTGGCCCGTCCAGTGTCGGCGGTGACACCATCGCAGCGGCTATAAGGGAGGCAGCCGCCGCCGACTCGGTGTCGGCGATCGTCGTGCGGGTGGACAGTCCCGGCGGCTCAGTCACCGCATCAGAAACCATCTGGCGCGCGGTGGCGAAGGCCCGTAAGAAGGGCAAGCCGGTGGTGGCGTCGATGGGGGCGGTGGCCGCATCCGGCGGTTATTACGTCTCGACGGCCGCCGACGCGATCGTCGCCAACCCGGGCACGATCACCGGTTCGATCGGCGTGTTGACCGGAAAGCTGGTCGCCCGGAACCTCAAAGACAAACTCGGTGTGGGATCGGACTCGGTGCGCACCAACGCCAACGCCGACGCCTGGTCAATCAACGCGCCATTCACGCCCGAACAGCAGGCGCAGGTCGAGGCGGAGGCGGACCTATGCTACTCCGACTTCGTGCAGCGAGTTGCGGAGGGACGCAACATGAGCAGAGAAGACGTCGACGCCGTGGCCCAGGGCCGCGTCTGGACCGGTGCGGACGCCCTCGAACGCGGTCTGGTCGACGAACTCGGAGGTTTGCGTGCCGCCCTGCGGCGCGCCAAGATACTGGCCGGGCTCGATGAGGACGCCGACGCCCGCATCGTAACCTTCCCGAGCTCATCGCTATGGGAGTTTCTGCGTCCGCGACCATCCTCGCTGCCCGCGGCTGCCTCGTTGCCGGATGCGGTCGGTGCACTAATGATTCGCTCGCTCGTTTCAGTGCTGGACCAGGTCGAGCGGACGTTCACCGGTGCCAGCGTGCTGTGGCTGGGGGAGTCGCGGTTTTAGCCCGCGCTATTCGCGGGTAGCGCAGACGTAGCTCATCTCGCCGAACGCCGCCATCATCTCGTCTTCAGGGAACTCAAAGCCGTTGCGCGCGTAGAGCTCCCGGGCAGAGTTAGCGACCACCTGCCAGCCGCGGGTGGTCAGGTAGTCGATGACGATGCTGCGCTCGCCCCGGTAGAACAAGTCGGCCATATTGAGCTGGAAGCCGAGCCGGCGCCAGCGCTCACTGATGCGCTCGATGCGCTCGTCGGTGAACGCCTGCGGGTCCGGAACGTGTTCGGTGGCCAGCCCGCTGCCGGCAGCGCTGAGCGCGGTGATGTGGTCGAACAATCGATCCTGTGCGTCCGGGGGCAGATAGGGCAAGAGTCCCTCAGCACTCCAGGCGGTCGGCTGAGATCCGTCGAATCCATGCTGCCGCAGCGCAGTCGGCCAGTCGTCACGCAGATCGATGCCAACTGCACGGCGGTCGACCGTCGGTTCGGCGCCGACCTCGGCCAGCGTCTTCGTCTTGAAGTAGATGACCTCCGGCTGGTCGATTTCGTACACGACCGTGCCCGCCGGCCAGCGCAGCCGGTAAGCCCTGGTGTCCAGACCTGAAGCCAAGATCACCGCCTGCCGCATACCGGCGTCGGCCGCGCTGATGAAGAAATCATCGAAAAACCGCGTGCGGACAGCTATCTGCTCGGTTCTGGCCCTCCGGTTTAGCAGGGGATCGTCCTCGAGGCTGACCTCTCCGTCCATGATGCGGATCAAGGGGTCCAGGCCCACTGCGCGGACCAGCGGATCGGCCAGCGGATCGTCGAGAAGCGCTTCTGGCCCTTTAGATGCCAATGCGCGCGAGGCCGCGACCATCGTTGCTGTTGCGCCCACGCTCGAGGCCGGATCCCAGGTGTCGCCGTCGTGTCGGCCGGCGCCGCTACGTGTCATCGGATAACTCCTAGCTGTTATTGCCGGTTTCGGTCAGGATGGCGCTGACATACTGCATGTCAGCGAAGGGCATGTCGTCCTCAATTGGCGGATAGCCATTGCTGTCGAACAGATCCCGGGTACTCCGCTTGCGCACCTGCCAACCGTGCGCGGACAGGTAGGACCCCGCATCGTTGCGATCGCCGAAATACACAAGTCCGGCCATATCCAAATCGAAGCCGTGCTGACGCCACCGATCCGTGGCCGTCCGCATCCAGTTCTTGAGCCGGTCTTCTTCGCCGGGGTCGACGTTCGGCGCGCTTTCGGTAGCGAATCGGCTACCCGGTGCGCTGAGCGCGGTGATGTGGTCCAGCAACCGGTCCTGCGCGTCGGGCGGCAGGTAGCCCAACAAACCCTCAGCACTCCACGCCGTCGGGCGGCTGGGCTGGAAACCGGCCGTGCGCAGCGCCACCGGCCAGTCGTCACGCAGGTCGATGGCCACCGCACGGCGCACTGCGCTGGGTTGGACGCCCATTTCGGCCAGTTTCTGCGATTTGAACCCGATGACTCCGGGTTGATCCACCTCGTAGACCACCGTTCTCGCCGGCCACGGGAGTCGGTAGGCGCGGGCATCGAGCCCCGAGGCAAGGATCACCGCCTGCTCGATGCCCGACCGGGTGGCGTCCAGGAAGAAGTCGTCGAAGAATTTCGTCCGGATTGCCATGTTGTCGTTCATCCGGGCGATGCCGGCGTGGGCGTCGTCGTCGACGTCGGCGGGTTGCAGTTCGCCGCTGGCCAAGCGGGTCATCACCTCGATGCCGACGGCCCGCACCAGCGGTTCGGCGAAGGGATCACTGATCAGCGGGCGCTCGGCGCGGGTCGCCATCGCGCGTGCCGTCGCAACGATGGTGGCGGTCGCTCCCACGCTCGATGCCAGGTCCCAGGTATCGCCGTCGTACCGTGTCGTGCCCGTCTGCGCCATGATCAGCCCTCTCGTTGCGGTGTTACTTAGCCAGCATAACAAGGCCGGGTGATTGCAACGTTCGCCGCCGAATGGGCTCGGTTGCGCGCAGATCCGCAAAAGTCGTGCCTCTGCCGCCCACTCGCGGCAGGCTTAGGTATGTCGTACGCGACGCCGGGCAAGCGGGTGCTGATTACGGGCGCCTCGTCTGGCGTCGGAGCGGCGCTGGCGCGACTGCTGGCGGGCCAGGGCGCGGTGGTGGGGTTGATCGCCCGCCGGGCGGAGCGCTTGGCCAATGTCCTCGCCGAGTGCCGACAGTCCTCCCCAAGCTCGGTGATGTGGGTTGCCGACCTGGCCGAGGCCGGGGAGATCCAGAGGCTGGCGATGCAGGCCTGGGAAACTCTCGGCGGCATCGACGTGCTGGTCAACAACGCCGCGGTGCCCAAACGCCGAGTCGTCACGGCACTTGATCCGGCCGAGGTCGAGACCGTCATGCGGGTCAACTTCTTCGCGCCGGTGCGGTTGACCCTGGCTGTGCTGCCGCGGATGCTGTCCCGCGGCCACGGTGTCATCGTCAACGTCTCCAGCATGGGTGGCCGGCTGGGCATCATCCACGAAGCGGCGTACTGCGCAAGCAAGTTCGCGCTGTGCGGCTGGAGCGAATCGATCGCGGCGGATCTGCACGGCACCGGGATAGCGGTGAAGCTGATCGAGCCCGGCCCCGTGGACACCGAGATCTGGGATCAGCCGGGCAGTGAAGATCCGCTGTACAGCGGCCCGAAATTTCCGGCCGACCAGATCGCCGAGGGCATTGTCACAGCACTGAGCAGCGATTGCTTCGAGCACTACTTGCCCGACCTCAAGGCGGTCGTCGAGGCGAAAACCGCCGACATCGACGCCTACATCGCCGGCGCAGCCGCCATGGCGCCGCGATGAGAGCGCTGGTGTTCGGGGTGCCGCCCGAACCGTTCGCGCTGCCCGCCGTGACCAGCCCCGAGGCCAACAGGCTCGTCACCAATCTGGCGCGTACCCCCGTCGCGCTGCAGGACCTGCCCGATCCGCCTCTTCTGCATGACGATTGGGTTATCACCCGGCCCCGGCTTACCGGCATCTGCGGTTCGGATTCCAAGCAGATACTGCTCGACTTCGGCGAGGGTGACGCGGATAACGCGATGGCCGCCTTCTGTTCCTTCCCGCAAGTGCTGGGCCACGAGGTGGTTGCCGACGTCGTCAGCGTCGGCCCGCAAGCTCGCGGACTCGAGGCCGGGCAGCGGGTCGTGCTCAACCCGTGGTTGTCGTGCGGTCCTCGTGGCATCCAACCACCGTGCCCGGCCTGCCAAAGCGGCGATTACAGCTTGTGCTGGAGTTTTTGTGACGGCGACATAAAACCCGGCATTCACACCGGAGTGTCGGCCGATATCACCGGAGGGTACGCCGAACTGATGCCGGCACACGACAGCATGCTGTTCGCGGTGCCCGACTCAGTACCCGACGAGCTGGCCGTGTTCGCCGACCCGTTCTCGGTGTCGCTGCACGCGATCACCCGTCACCCGCCCCCCAAGTCGGCCCGGGTCTTGGTGTACGGAGCCGGGTCCCTCGGCTTGTGCGCCGTCGCCATACTGCGGACGCTTCGCCCTGATGTGGCGGTGGCGGTTGTGGCCCGTTCGATGCCCAGGCGGCGCTCGCTCAGCGGCTCGGAGCCGTACTGGTGCTGGCGCACGAACCACGGTTGGCCCTGATCGAAAAATTGGTGTCCTGGGGCGGTGGCCGGCTTCGGCAGCCCCTGCAGGGTTTACCGATGGCGCACCCAGGACCGATCGATGTCGTCTACGACACGGTCGGAAAGCCCGAGACTTTTGAAGTTGGGGTCCGAGTGCTCGCCTCGCGGGGGACTTTGGTGAAGGCGGGCGTTCATGCGCCCGGCCGGTGGGAGTGGAGTCCATTGTATTTCAAGGAGATCAACTGGGTCGGGTCTAACGCCTTCGGCATTGAGGAGGTGGAGGGGCAGCGCAAACATGCGATCGCTCACTACCTCGACTTTGCGGTCGACGGACGGATTGACCTGCGTCCCATGCTGACCCACACCTTCCGCCTAGAGCAGTGGCGCGACGCCTTCCTCGCGATCGCCAACCAGGGCGAAAGCGGCGCGGTCAAAGTTGCGTTCGACCAGCGGCAGGCGGGCGGCGTATCGGGCGGGTAGCCGAGCGTGTACGGCGCGACCACCAGCAACCCACACCTAGGTCAATGACCGGTAGCCTCCCCTGTTATGCCGCATTCATTCGACATGTCGGTCGAATCCCCGGCCAGCGTTGAACAATTTCTTTCAGCATTCGGCAACGAGGATTATTGGCGGGCCAGGCTGGCAATAGGTGAGAGCGCCGCGAAGCTGAAATCGTTGGCCGTCGACGCAGACGGCGCCGTGAGTGCGGTCGTTGCGGCAACACTTGTACGTAACCGACTGCCAAAACTGATCAACCGGTTCCATCGCGCTGATCTGGAGGTCGTGCAGAACGAGAAGTGGAGTTGGATCGACGGCGGCCGGCTGCATGGCGAGATCAGCGTGGCGGCTCCTCCGATTCCGCTGTCCGGTTCCTGGGAAGTTTTCGTGACGCCAGTGCGAAATGGTTCCCGGCTGAACTATTCGGCAACAGTGCTGGTCAACATCCCATTAGTGGGCGGCTCGATCGAAAGGTCTCTCGGTGGCCAAATCGCCGAGGGCATCGCAAATGGCGTGCCCTTCACCACCGAGTGGATCGCTGAGAACGGGTGACAGGACCTTCATACCTGTGAACTCGCCGTCACCCCGGCGTCTGCGGGTCATCGGGACCGTACCTCGCTAGCTAATACTCGTCATCCCGCAAACGAGCATTGGATCGTCGCACCGCTTCTGAGATGACAGCGACTTCGGCTGCGCACCCTTGTCACCAAGGTGCTGTCCGCCGCGGCGAGATCCTTGACCGGCCGCTACTGGACGTAGGCGGAACTGCAGCGGACAGCCGAATTTCAGAATCTTCCCGACGCGTGGCAGCGACACAGCCAGCTGATGGGTCACACCAGGAACTTCGCCCAAACGCCGGACCGCGCCTGTTGGACTTGAGTATGGTAAGGGCTTCACGCGGCTCGACTAGATGGTCCGGAGAACCGGTGACATCAACCCGTTCGACGACGACAATGGCAGCTTCTTCGTCTTGGTCAACGACGAGGAGCAACCCCGGCTGTGGCCGACATTTACCGACGCTCCAGCCGGCCGGCGGATGGTATCCGGCGAAGCGGTCCGCTGCATGTCTGAACCGCCTCGAACACAAGCGGCCCGATGAACGGCCGAAGAGTCCGCGCAAGACGCTGGCAGCGGGTCGGGCTTCTGACAACTAAGCCGCGTGATTCTGGGGGAGTTTGGGATGGGGCTTGATGACCGAGCACTTCCGCTGACTCGCGGACAGCTGAATATCTGGCTCGCTGAGCAGACGGGTCGCTTCGGTGCGAAGTGGCAGATTGGCATGCTCGGGCGAATCGAGGGCGCGATCGAGCCTGGTTTGCTTGAGTCGGCGATCCGTCAAGTGGCGCGTGAGGCCGAACCGCTGCGAGCTGCCTTCTTCCAGGTAGATGGCCAGGTTTTTCAGCAGGCGGTCGATTACCCGGACGTCGAGCTTGCTCGCTACGACCTCATGGGCTCGCAAGATCCCGAACGGGACTCCTATCGGATAGCGGCCTCGATCCAACGCACGCTGATGCCGCTTAGTGGCCCGCTGTTCAAATTTGCATTGTTGCAGACGCGCGCAGATGAATTCTATTTGTTCGTGTGCTGCCATCATATTGTGGTAGACGGAATTGGCCTCGCTCTTATCTGTCACCGGATCGCAGCTATCTATTCTGCAATGGCTGCTGCCGAGCCGATTCCGCTTGCATTCTTTGGGTCGCTGAGTGATCTGATTAATTGGGAGTTGAAATACGAAAGGTCCACCGAGTATCTCAATGATCAGGCTTACTGGACCGAAAACCTTCCGCAGCAAAGTCAACTGCGTTACGGGTATGCGCACGCCGCGGACGTGCATGATCCCGGTGAGGCTTCTGCGCCGGTTCAATTAGACCCTTTCGTCGTCGCCGAGACCCGCCGGTTTTCACGGGCGCTTGGGGTGCGTCGAGCGTCGGTGATCACTGCTGCGTGCGCGCTGCTGGTGCGGGGGTACGACGTCGAGAGTTCGGAGGTGGTGCTCGACTTTCCGGTAACGAGGCGCGTGCGTCCGGAGGTACAGACAGTGCCCGGAATGATTTCCGGGGTGGTCCCGCTGGTCTTGAAGACCTCGCCGGGGACCGCGGTTGCCAGTTTTTGCGAACATGTCGACAGCCGGATGCGAGAAGCGTTGCAGCATCAGCGGTTTCCGGTGCACGTTCTCGAGAAGAAGGTGGGTCTCCGTAAGTTCGACGCAGCCCCGAATCGGGTAGTTCTCAATTTCATTCCTGCTACCCGCTTGGCAAATTTCGCCGGCGCTGCCGGGTCGGGGGCTGTGACCCATTCTGGCTTCGAGAATCAGCTTGAGCTGTGGTTCATACGGGCTGATGATGAGCTCTTCCTCAACACGGCCGGTCCTCGGCAGTTGTTCTCGAATTGCGATGTCCGCGATTTAGTAGACCGGTTGGAGCGCGTGTTGTTGGCGATGACCGCCGATCCGCAGCGGTCGTTGTCTTCGGTGGATGTGCTCGATGCCGGTGAGCACGCTCGGTTGGATGCGTGGGGTAAACGCGCGGTGTTGACGCAGTCCGCCACGCCGGCGTCGATTCCGGCGCTTTGGGCCGCCCAGGTGGCGCGGACCCCGAATGCGGTTGCGGTGACCTGCAGCGGCCGCTCACTGACGTATCTCCGACTCGATGAGGCCGCCAACCGGTTGGCGCACCTGCTGGCCGCTCAGGGTGCCGGCCCGGGCCAGAGTGTGGCGCTGCTGCTTTCACGCTCCGCCGAGGCAATCGTAGCGATCCTGGCAGTGCTCAAAACCGGGGCGGCCTATCTGCCGATCGACCCGGGGCTGCCGGCGGCGCGGATGCAGTTCATGCTCGCCGATGCGGCACCGATCGGCGCGATCACCACCGCCGGACTTTGCCCGCGGCTAGACGGGTGCGAGCTGCCGATTATCGATGTCGAAGACCTCAGCATTGCCAGCTACCCGGCCACGGACTTGCCGGCGCCGGAACCTGATGACATCGCCCACCTCATCTACACCTCCGGCACCACCGGGGCACCCAAAGGTGTTGCCGTGACGCATCACAACGTGACCCGACTGTTCGACGCCCTGGATGTCGGCGTCGCGATGGCGCCGGGGCAGGTTTGGACGCATTGTCACTCGTTGGCCTTTGATGCCTCGGTGTGGGAGATCTGGGCTCCGCTGCTGCATGGCGGGCGGGTGGTGGTGGTGCCAGAGGAGGTGGTGCGCTCCCCAGAGGACTTCCACGAGCTGCTGGTCGGCGAACGCGTCAACATCCTGCTGCAGACCCCTTCGGCGGTGGGGCTGCTGTCCCGTGAGGGTTTGGAGTCGGTGGCGTTGATCGCCGCCGGTGAGGCGTGTCCGGCCGAGGCGGTGGATCGGTGGGCGCCCGGGCGGATGATGATCAACGGTTACGGCCCGACCGAGACCACGGTGTTTGCGTCGATCAGTGCGCCGCTGGCCCCGGGGTCGGGGGCGCCGCCGATCGGCTCACCGGTGTCGGGGGCGGCGTTGTTTGTGCTGGACGGGTGGTTGCGCCCGGTGCCGGCCGGTGTGGTCGGAGAGTTGTATGTGGCCGGTCGCGGCGTCGCGTGTGGGTATGTGCGCCGGGCCGGGTTGACCGCATTGCGGTTTGTGGCGTGTCCGTTCGCTGGTGGCGGGGCGCGGATGTATCGCACCGGGGATCTGGTGTGGTGGGGTGCCGATGGGCAGCTGCGGTATGTCGGGCGAGCCGATGAGCAGGTCAAGATCCGCGGGTATCGCATCGAGCTCGGCGAAATCCAAGCCGCGCTGGCCGGGCTGGACGGGGTAGAGCAGGCGGTAGTGGTCGTCCGCGAAGACCGTCCCGGCGACAAGCGCCTGGTCGGCTACATCACCGAATCGACCACTGACACAGTCGATCCCGCCGCCGCACGTGCCGCGCTGGCCGAGGGGCTACCGACATACATGATCCCGGTCGCGGTGGTGGTGTTGGAGGCGCTCCCGCTGACACCCAACGGCAAACTCGACAAACGCGCTCTGCCGGCACCCGAGTACCACCACAGCGGTGGTGGTTATCGCGCCCCGGCCAGCGCCGTCGAGGAAATCTTGGCCGGCATCTATGCCAGCGTGCTCGGGCTTGAGCGCGTGGGCGTGAATGATTCGTTCTTCGACCTGGGCGGGGATTCGCTGTTGGCGATGCGGGTGATCGCTGCGGTCAGAACCAGCCTGGACGCCGAGCTTGGCGTGCGCACCTTATTCGACGCCCCCACAATCGCCCAGTTGGCGCCCCGGATCAGTGCTGAGACGAGTCGGCGCAAGCCGCTGGTGCCTGGCCAGCGGCCTGAAGTGATTCCGCTGTCGTTTGCTCAGAGCCGGATGTGGTTCCGCAACCGGTTCGAGGGCGGCGTTGCGACGTACAACATGCCGACCGCGTTGCGGATCAGCGGCCCACTCAATGTGGAGGCGCTGGGCGCGGCGCTCGATGACGTCATCGCCCGCCACGAATCGCTGCGCACCATATTTCCCGACATCGACGGCATGCCCTGCCAGGAGGTGTTGCCAGCCCGGGCCGGAATGTGGCGGCGCGGAGGCTCGGCCCTGGTGTCCTTGCCGGAGCAGGATGTGGCCCAGGAGTTGGCGGCGCTGGCGGTGTATCGGTTTGATCTGTCAGCGGAGATCCCGATTCGGGCGCAGATCTATGCGGTGGGCCCCGAGCAGTACGTGTTCGGTATTGTGTTGCACCACATCGCTTTTGACGGGTGGTCACTGGCCCCGATGGTCCGGGATGTGGGCCAGGCGTATCGGGCGAGGCGGCAGGGCCGGGCCCCGCAGTGGGCGCCGCCGCCGGTGCAGTATGCCGATTACACGCTGTGGCAGCAGGAGTGGTTGGGGACGGAATCTGATCCTCAGAGTGTGATTGCCGGGCAACTGGCCTATTGGCGGCAGGAGTTGGCCGATCTGCCCGAGGTGGTGTCGCTGCCGGCGGATCGGACCCGACCCCCGGTGCCCAGTTACCGCGGTGATGCGGTGGAGGTGCGCATCGACCCGCCGGTGTGGGCAAAGGTCAAAGCGCTCGCGGCGGCGCACAACGCGACGGCGTCAATGGTTCTTCAGGCGGTCACCGCGGTGTTATTGCACCGCGCCGGGGCCGGTGAGGACGTGGCGATAGGCAGCCCGATCGCCGGGCGGTTGGATGCCGCGCTCCATGATCTGGTCGGGTTTTTCGTCAACACCTGGGTGTTGCGGGTGGGTGTCAGTTCTGCGCACCGGTTCAGCGATGTGCTCGAGCAGGTGCGCCACAAGGCGCTGGATGCCTACAGCAATCAAGATGTGCCGTTCGAGTTGCTGGTCGAGCAGCTCAACCCGGTGCGTTCCACGGCGTATCATCCGCTGTTCCAGGTGATCATGGCCTTCCAGAACAATGTGCTCCCCGAGATGATGGCGCTCGACGGGGTCACCGTCGAGCCGTTGGCGGCGGACACCCACACCGCCAAGTTCGACCTGGATATCCAGCTGAGTGAGGTCCCTACCGAGGACCCGGGCGCGCCGATGGCCGCTGGGGCGGTGTCGTATGCCACCGACTTATATGACCGGCCGACCATCGAGCGGTTGGTCAGTTGGTTCGGGCGGGTGATCGAGGCGGTGGTGGCCGATGCTCCGATGGTGGTCGGGGAGGTGTCGTTGCTGGATCGCGGTGAGCGTGATCTGGTGCTGTCGGGGTGGTCTGGTGCTGGGGTGGGGGCACCGGTGGGGGTGGCGCCGCAGTTGTTGGCTGCCGCGGTGGCCGCCGATCCGGACGCGGTGGCAATCATCGACGGTGAACGGCAGCTGTCGTACCGCGAGCTTGACCAGTGGTCGACGCGCTTGGCCCGGACGCTGATCGACGCGGGCGTGGGTCCGGAGCGCGTCGTAGGTGTGGCGATAGACCGCAGCGTGGAACTGCTGGTCGCGTGGTGGGCAGTGGCCAAGGCCGGCGGCGTGTATGCACCGGTAAATCTGGACCACCCCGTCGAGCGGGTTGCCCAGGTGCTGGACTCCGCGGGGGCGGTGTGCGTCATGACCTGCGGTTCAGACGACACGGCGCGGGCCGGCATACGCCCGGTGCTGCGTATCGACGCGTTGGACTTGTCGGGGCGCAGTGCGAGCGCGATCACCGACGCCGATCGGTTGGCGCCGCTGACGGTGCACGACGCTGCCTATGTGATCTTCACGTCGGGTTCGACCGGCGTCCCCAAAGGGGTTGTCGTGAGCCACGAGGGTCTGCTGGGGTGGGCGACCGCGCAACCTGAGTTATGTGGGTTGGACGCGGACACGCGGGTACTGATGGTGGCCTCGCCAACCTTCGATGCGTCGGTCTGCGAGATTCTGTTGGCGACGGGGTCAGGGGCGGCGCTGGTGGTGGCGCCCCCTGGGGTATATGCCGGCGAGCCGCTGACCGCGTTGCTGCAAAGCCAGCGCGTCAACGCGGCATTCCTGACTCCGACGGCGCTGTCGTCGCTGGATCGCGCCCGGTTAGACGGGTTCGACAAGTTGATGATCGGCGGTGAGGCGTTCCCAGCGGAGTTGTTGGCAGCCTGGGCGCCGGGCCGGCGCATATTCAACGTCTACGGCCCGACCGAAACCACCATCTGGGTCACCATCAGTGCACCGCTGCCGGCCGAAGGGCCGGTTCGCATCGGTACCCCACTCCCGGGCGCGTGCGTAGTGGTGCTCGACGCGCGGTTGAACCCGACGCCCATAGGGGTGGTAGGTGAGCTGTATGTGAGTGGACCGGCGCTGGCGCACGGCTACATGGGCCGGGTGGATCTGACCGCAGAACGGTTCGTAGCCAACCCATTTGGCGACCCCGGGAAGCGCATGTACCGCACCGGCGACCTGGTGCGCTGGACCCGCGACGGGACGTTGGACTTTGTGGGTCGCGCCGACAGCCAGATCAAACTGCGCGGGCAGCGCATCGAATTGGGCGAAATCGAAAACACCCTACTGGGCTGTCCGCACGTCACGCAGGCCGCCGTGACGGTGCACGATAGCGCCACCGGATCTCATCTGGTCGCCTACGTCACCCTCGATCAAAACACCAGTGCCGGCCACGACGTGGAAAAAGTCGAAGAGTGGCAACACCTGTACGAGGACCTGTACGGCGAAAACCTCGGGCCCCGATTCGGCATTGACTTCCGCGGCTGGAACAGCAGCTACACCGGCGATCCGATCCCGCTCGAGGAGATGATCGAGTGGCGGGCGACCACGGTGGATCGAATAATGGGCCTGCGGCCGCGGCGCGTGCTGGAGATTGGCGCCGGCTCGGGATTGCTGTTGTCACAGATCGCCCCGCATTGCGATCACTATGTCGCCACCGATTTCTCGCCGGCGGCCATCGACAACCTAGTTCAGTCGCTGGAGCAGTTGCAGTTCGAATGGGGTGACCGGGTCGAGTTGCTGACCCAGCCCGCCCACGTCACGGACCAGCTGCCCCGGGGCCACTTCGACACCATCATTCTCAACTCGGTCATACAGTACTTCCCCAACGGGGGATATTTGGCGGAGGTTATCGACGACGCCATGGATCTCCTGGCCCCTGGCGGGGCATTGTTCATCGGTGATGTGCGCAATCACAGTCTGCAGGGCGCGTTCCAAACCGCGGTCGCGCTGGCCCGCACCAACGCCACCGATGCCACCGAGATCCGCCAGCGAGTTCAGCGTGCCGTGCTCGGTGAACCCGAATTGCTGCTTGCCCCGGAGTTTTTCACCACCTGGGCCAGCGACCATGCGTCGGTGGCGGGACTTGACATCGAAGTCAAGCGCGGAGTGGCTGATAACGAACTGAGCCGGTACCGCTACGACGTCATCGTCTACAAAACCCCCACGCCGGTACGCTCACTGGCCGTCGCACCCAGCTGGGCTTGGGCCCAATGCGCGGGCCCGGGCGGACTGTACACCCGGTTGATATCGCAGCGTCCCAGTACGGTGCGCATCACCGGCATTCCCCGCGCTGGAGTGATCACCGACGTCGGCATCGAAGCCGCCCTGGCCGCTGGGCTACCCGTGGCCGGCGCACTGGCCCAAGTAACCGCCACCGCTCCTCCCGACGCGGCCGTCCCCGAAGAACTGCACCGCCTCGGCGAAACCACCGGATACCACGTCGCGGTCACCTGGGGCGCCCAACTGGGCACCCTGGACGCGGTTTTCATCACCCCAACCGACTCCGGCGACCAGCACACCACGCCGCTGACCGACCTGTATCTGCCCCCCGCCGCGGCTCACCGAAGCACCACCCACGTTAATGACCCCCAGACCAACACCAAAGTCAGTGCGGTGCGTCAGCGGTTGAGCGCGTGGTTGCCCGATTACATGGTGCCGGCGCACATCGTGGTGCTTGAGGCGTTCCCATTGACCTCCTCGGGCAAGATCGACCGTAAAGCGCTGCCCGCGCCGGTCGTTGCCGTCGCACCCTTCCGGGCGCCGCAGACCCAGACCGAACAGATCGTCGCCGACGTCTTCGGCGAGGTGTTGGGCGTGGATCGGGTCGGGCTCGACGATGATTTCTTCGCGCTGGGTGGGGATTCGTTGATCGCCACCCGGGTGAGTGCGCGGCTGCAGTTGGCATTGGGCAGAGAAGTGCCGGTGCGGTATCTGTTTGACGCGTCCGCTGTTGGGGATCTCGCCGAGTATCTGCATCGGCATCGGGGCGGCCCCGCGCACCCGCCGTTGCGGGTGATGCCGCGCCCGGAGCGGGTTCCGCTATCGTTCGCGCAGAGCCGGTTGTGGTTCCTGGAGCAGTTGCACGGGCCCTCACCGCTGTACAACATGGCGGTGGCGCTGCGGCTGCGGGGGCGCCTGGATGCCGAGGCGCTGGGTGCGGCGCTGGCCGATGTGGTGGGCCGCCATGAGAGCCTGCGGACGCTATTTGCGACGGTCGAGGGGATACCCCATCAGCTAGTTATCCCGGTTGAGCGGGCAGACTTCGGCTGGCAGATCGTCGATGCGACCGGCTGGTCGGCAAGCCGGCTGGAGGAGGCCGTCGGCACCGCGGCGCGTCGCCCGTTTGACCTGGCGGCTGAATTGCCGTTGCGGGCGCGGCTTTTCCGCGTCGCCGAGGACGAACACACGCTGGTGGCCGTGGTGCACCATATCGCCGCCGACGGCTGGTCGATCACCCCGCTGGTGCGTGATCTGGGTGTGGCCTATGCCGGCCGGTGTGTGGGGCGGGCCCCCGGGTGGGCCGAGTTGGCGGTGCAGTATATCGATTACACGCTGTGGCAGCGTGCGCATCTGGGTGATCTGGCCGATAGCGACAGCCCCATCGCCGCGCAGCTGGCCTACTGGGAGCAGGCGTTGGCCGGGATGCCCGAGCGCCTGCGGCTTCCCACCGATCGGCCCTACCCGCCGGTCGCTGACCAGCGCGGCGCCAGTGTGACGGTGGCATGGCCGGCGGAGCTGCAGCAGCGGGTGCGCGGTGTGGCCTGCGAGCACAACGCGACCAGTTTCATGGTGATCCAGGCCGCCCTGGCGGTTCTGTTATCGAAGATCAGCGCTAGCCCCGAGGTGGCGGTGGGGATCGCGATCGCCGGGCGGCGCGATCCGGCGCTTGATGAGCTGGTGGGGTTTTTCGTCAACACCTTGGTGCTGCGGGTGGAGTTGGCCGGTGATCCCACTATCGCCCAGCTGCTGGCCCAGGTGCGGGCGCGCAGCCTGGCCGCCTTCGAGCATCAAGATGTGCCCTTCGAGGTGCTGGTCGATCGGCTGAACCCGACCCGATCGCTGGCCCATCACCCGCTGGTGCAGGTGTTGTTGGCCTGGCAGAACTTCCCCGGGCAAGACAATGATCCCTCAGCCGCGCCGGGTTTGGGTGATCTGCGGGTCACGCCGCTGCCGGCGGACACCCACACCGCCCGCATGGATCTGGTGTTTTCCCTGGGGGAGCGCTGGAGCGAGGCCGGTGAGCCGGCCGGGATTGGCGGGGCGGTGGAATTTCGCACCGACGTTTTCGACGCGGACAGCATCCAGGCGCTGATCGAGTGGTTGCGGCGGGTGTTGGTGGCGCTGACCGCCGACCCCACACGGCGGTTGTTGTCGATGGATCTGCTTGATGCCGGTGAGCACGCCCTCCTGGATGAGATCGGTAACCGGGCGGTGTTGACGGCACCGGCGCCCACGCGAGTGTCGATTCCGGCATTATTTGCCGCGCAGGTGGCTCGCGCACCCGAGGCGGTGGCGTTGGTGTGCGGTGAGGTCTCGCGGACTTATCGGGAGCTTGATGAGGCGTCTAACCGGTTGGCGCACTTGCTGTTTGGGCAGGGTGTGGGTGCGGGTGAGTGTGTGGCGCTGTTGTTGTCGCGTTCGGTCGAGGCGGTCATGGCGATTTTGGCGGTGCTCAAGACTGGGGCGGCGTATTTGCCGATCGACCCGGTTCTGCCGGCGGCCCGTATCGGTTTCATGCTCGATGATGTTGCGCCGATCGCCGCGATCACCACGGCAGGCCTGCGGTCGCGGCTAGAGGGCCATGACGTGGTTGTCGTCGATGTCGACGACCACCGCATTGACACCCAGCTCAGCACACCACTACCGGCGCCGGCTCCGGACGATCTTGCGCACCTCGTCTACACCTCGGGTACCACTGGGGTGCCCAAAGGGGTGGCGGTCACCCACCACAATGTCACCCGGCTGTTTGACTGCCTGGATGTCGGCCTGGAGCTAGCGCCGGGACAGGTGTGGACGCAGTGTCATTCCTTGGCCTTCGACTACTCGGTGTGGGAGATCTGGGGTGCGCTGCTACACGGTGGGCGGCTGGTGGTGGTGCCCGAAGAGGTGGCGCGCTCCCCGGAAGACTTCCATTCCTTACTAGTCACGGAAAAGGTCGGCGTCTTAAGCCAGACCCCGTCGGCGGTCGGGGTGCTCTCGCCGCATGGTCTGGACTCGGCGGCGTTGATCGTGGCCGCTGAGCCCTGCCCAGCCGAGGTGGTGGATCGGTGGGCGCCGGGGCGGGTCATGATCAACGCCTACGGCCCGACCGAGACCACGGTGTATGCGTCGATCAGTGCGCCGTTGACACCGGGTGCGGGTGTGGTGCCGATCGGTTCGCCAGTGCCGGGGGCGGCGTTGTTTGTGCTGGATGGCTGGTTGCGGCCGGTGCCGGCCGGGGTGGTGGGTGAGTTGTATGTGGCCGGTACCGGCGTGGGGTGTGGGTATTGGCGGCGGGCCGGTTTGACGGCGTCGCGGTTTGTGGCGTGCCCGTCTGGGGGGCCGGGGGACCGGATGTATCGCACCGGGGATTTGGTGTGTTGGCGCGCTGATGGGCAGTTGCGGTATCTGGGGCGCGCCGATGAGCAGGTCAAGATCCGCGGGTATCGCATCGAACTCGGAGAGGTGCAGGCGGCGCTGGCCGGGCTGGATGGAGTGGAGCAGGCGGTGGTGATCGCCCGTGAGGACCGCCCCGGCGACAAGCGCCTGGTGGCCTATGTCACCGGGACAGTAGACCCGGCCGAGATACGCAACGCGCTGCCCGAGCGGCTGCCGGCCTATATGGTGCCGGCCGCGGTGGTGGTCTTGGGGGCGCTGCCCCTGACGCCCAACGGCAAGCTCGACACCCGGGCGCTGCCGGCACCGGAGTACACCGACACCGGCGATGGTTACCGTGCCCCGAGCACAGCCATCGAGGAGATCCTGGCAGGCATCTACGCCCAAGTGCTCGGTATTGACCGAGTCGGGGTCGATGACTCCTTCTTCGATCTGGGCGGCGACAGCATTTCGGCGATGCGGGTCATCGCCGCGATCAATACCGGCCTCGATGCCAGCGTTTCCGTGCGCGCGTTGTTCGAGGCGCCCGCGGTAGCCCAGTTGGCGCCCCGTATCGGCAGAGACGCGGGTCGGCGGGACCCGGTGGTGGCGGTTGAGCGGCCTGCGGTGGTGCCGTTGTCCTTTGCTCAGAGCCGGTTGTGGTTTATCGAGCAGTTGCAGGGGCCCTCACCGATTTACAACATGGCGGTGGCCTTGCGGCTGGGCGGGCGGCTGGATGCCGAGGCGTTGGGTGCGGCGCTGGTTGATGTGGTGAGCCGCCATGAGAGCCTGCGCACGCTGTTTGTGGTGGTCGACGGCGTCCCCCAGCAGTTGGTGGTGCCGCCCGAGCGGGCCGACTTCGGCTGGCATGTTGTTGATGCCAGCGACTGGTCGGCAGACCGGCTGGGGGAGGACATTCGCGCCGCAGCGCGTCACAGTTTTGATCTGACCGCCGAGATCCCCTTGCGGGCGAGGCTATTCCGCGTCGCCGAGGACGAGCACGTGTTGGTGGCTGTGGTGCACCATATCGCCGCGGATGGCTGGTCGGTGACCCCGCTGGTGCGTGATCTGGGTGCGGCTTATGCCAGCCGGTGTGCGGGGCACGCGCCGGGCTGGGCGCCGTTGGCGGTGCAGTATGCCGATTACGCGCTGTGGCAGGGTGAGCACCTCGGTGATCTGGCCGACAGCGAGAGCCCGATCGCCGCGCAGCTGGCCTACTGGAGGCGGGCGTTGGCAGGGATGCCTGAGCGGTTGGTGTTGCCCACCGATCGGCCGTATCCGCCGGCGGCTGATTACCGCGGCGCGACTGTGGCGGTCAACTGGTCTGCCGAACTGCAGCAGCAGGTTGCCCGGGTGGCTCGTGAGCACAATGCGACCAGTTTCATGGTGGTTCAGGCCGCCCTGGCGGTGCTGCTGTCCAAGATCAGCGCCAGCCCCGATGTGGCGTTGGGGTTCCCGGTCGCCGGGCGCAGGGATCCCGCGGTCGAGGAGCTGGTCGGTTTTTTTGTCAACACCTTGGTGCTGCGGGTCGAGCTGGCCGGTGATCCCACCGTCGCCGAGCTGCTGGCTCAGGTGCGACAGCGTGTGCTGGCCGCCTACGAGCACCAAGATGTGCCCTTCGAGGTGCTGGTGGAGCGGCTCAACCCGACTCGATCGCTGTCCCATCACCCGCTGGTTCAGGTGATGTTGGGCTGGCAGAACCTTCCTTGGCACCACCATCCCGCGGCCGGGCTGAGTTTGGGTGATGTGCAGGTCACGGCGCTGGCGGTGGACACCCAGACCGCCCGCATGGATCTGGTGTTTTCGCTGGCCGAACGCTGGACCGAGGCCGGTGAGCCGGCCGGGATCGGTGGGGTGGTGGAGTTTCGCACCGACGTATTCAACGCGGCCAGCATCGAGGCTCTCGTCGAGCGATTCAGGCGGGTGTTGGTGGCAATGACCGGCGAGCCGGGGCAGCAATCGTGACCGCCGACACGGGGCGGCGGTTGTCGTCGATCGATCTGGTAGATGCCGACGAGTACGAACGCCTGGATCAATGGGGTAACCGGGCGGTGCTGACCCAGCCGGCGAGCACGCCGGTGTCGGTTCCGGTGTTGTTCGCTGCGCAGGTGGCCCGCGCACCGGCGGCGGTGGCGGTGACTTTCGACGGCCGCTCAATGACTTATCGCGACCTTGATGAGGTGTCGAATCGGTTGGCGCATCTGCTGGCCGCCTACGGTGCAGGTCCGGGGCAGTGCGTGGCGCTGCTGTTTTCGCGGTCGGCTGAGGCGATCGTGGCGATCCTGGCGGTGCTGAAGACCGGCGCGGCGTACCTGCCGATCGACCCGGTAATGCCAGCGGCGCGGATCGAGTTCATGCTCGCAGATGCCGCGCCGCTGATGGCGATCACCACCGCGGAGCGGCGGTCGCGGCTAGCCGGCCACGATGTGGTGGTCTTCGATGTCGATGACCCTGCTATCGACACCCAACCCAACACGGGTATGGCGGCGCCGGCCCCCGACGATCTCGCGCACATCATCTACACCTCAGGCACCACTGGGGTGCCCAAAGGGGTCACCGTCAGCCACCACAATGTGGCCCAATTGTTCGACTCTTTAGAAGTCGGCGTGGAGCTCGGATCGAAACAGGTTTGGGCGCAGTGTCATTCGTATGCGTTTGACTTTTCGGTGTGGGAGATCTGGGCTGCGCTGCTAGGTGGTGGGCGGTTGGTGGTGGTGCCCGAGTCGGTGGCTGGTTCCCCCGAGGATTTCCACGCCTTACTGGTCGCTGAACACGTCAACGTACTCACCCAAACCCCCTCGGCGGTGGCGGCGCTCTCCCCTGAGGGGCTGGAGTCGGCCGCGTTGGTGATAGGCGCTGAGCCTTGTTCTGCCGAGCTGGTGGATCGGTGGGCGCGCGGGCGCGTGATGGTCAATGTCTACGGGCCGACCGAGACGACGATGTGGGCGTCCAAGAGTGCACCGTTGGTTGCGGGGTCGGGGGCGCCGCCAATCGGCTCGCCGGTACCGGGGGCGGCCTTCTTCGTGCTGGATGGGTGGTTGCGGCCGGTGCCGGTGGGGGTGGTGGGGGAGTTGTATGTGGCTGGTCGTGGGGTGGGGGTTGGTTATTTGGGTCGGGCGGGGTTGACCGGGTCGCGGTTTGTGGCGTGTCCGTTTGGTGGGCGCGGGACACGGATGTATCGGACCGGGGATTTGGTGTGGTGGGGTGCTGATGGGCAGTTGCGGTATGTGGGGCGCGCTGATGAGCAGGTCAAGATCCGCGGGTATCGCATCGAGCTGGGTGAGGTGCAGGCGGCGTTGAGTGGGCTTGCCGGGGTGGGGCAGGCGGTGGTGATCGCCCGTGAGGACCGCCCTGGTGATAAGCGGCTGGTGGGTTATGTCACCGAGTCGGTTCGCGGCGGGGTTGATCCCGGCGCGGTCCGTGCTGTGCTGGCCGAGCGGTTGCCGGCCTATATGGTGCCCGCGGCGGTGGTGGTCTTGGAGGCGCTGCCGTTGACGGTGAACGGCAAGCTGGACACCGGGGCGTTGCCGGCCCCGGAATACACCGGCGGCGCTGGTTACCGGGCCCCGGCCGACGCGGTCGAGGAGGTGTTGGCCGGGATTTATGCCCAGGTGCTGGGGTTGGAGCGGGTCGGGGTGGATGACTCGTTTTTCGAGTTGGGCGGCGACAGCATCTCGGCGATGCGCCTGGTCGCTGCGGTCAACACCAGCTTGGATGCCGGGCTGGGGGTGCGGGTGTTGTTTGAGGCGCCCACGGTGGCCGGGTTGGCGCGCCGTATGGGTGGGCAGGGCGTGGGGTTGGAGCCGTTGGTGGCGGTGGCGCGGCCTGCGGTGGTGCCGTTGTCGTTTGCGCAGTCTCGGATGTGGTTTATCGATCAGTTGCAGGGGCCTTCGCCGATTTACAACATGGCGGTGGCGTTGCGGCTCGAGGGGCGCCTGGATGCTGAGGCGTTGGGGGCGGCGCTGGTTGATGTGGTGGGCCGCCAGGAGAGTTTGCGGACGCTGTTTGTGGCGGTCGACGGCATACCCCAGCAAGTTGTGGTGTCGCCCGAGCGAGCGGACTTCGGCTGGCAGATCACCGATGCCACCGGCTGGTCGGCGGGCCGGCTGCAGCAGGCCATCGACACCGTCGTGCGCTACATGTTCGACCTGACCCGCGAGATTCCCTTGCGGGCGCAGCTGTTTCGTGTTGGTGCCGATGAGCATGTGTTGGTGGCGGTGGTGCATCATATCGCTGCTGATGGGTGGTCGATCACTCCGTTGGTGCGGGATTTGGGGGTGGCGTATGCCAGCCGGTGCGCGGGGCAGGCGCCGGGGTGGGCGCCGTTGGCGGTGCAGTATGTCGATTACACGTTGTGGCAGCGTGCGCAGCTAGGTGAGCTCGACGATCGGCAGAGTCGCATCGCTGGGCAGTTGGCTTATTGGGAGCAGGCGCTAGCCGGGATGCCCGAGCGGTTGGTGTTGCCCACTGATCGGCCCTATCCGGCGGTGGCTGATTATCGCGGGGCCAGTGTGGCGGTGAGCTGGCCGGCGCAGGTGCAGCAGCAGGTGGCCCGGGTGGGGCGTGAGCATAATGCGACCAGTTTCATGGTGTTGCAGGCCGCTTTGGCGGTGTTGTTGGTCAAGCTCAGCGCCAGCAGTGAGGTGGCGGTGGGGTTCCCGATCGCCGGGCGGCGCGATCCCGCAGTCGATGAGTTGGTGGGGTTTTTCGTCAACACCTTGGTGTTGCGGGTTGAGGTGGCTGGTGATCCCACGATTGCTGAGGTGTTGGGTCAGGTGCGGGCGCGCAGCCTGGCTGCTTATGAGCATCAGGATGTGCCTTTTGAGGTGCTGGTGGAGCGGCTCAACCCGACCCGGTCGTTGACGCATCACCCGTTGGTGCAGGTGATGTTGGCGTGGCAGAACCTGCCCGGGCAGGGCGGTGATCTTGGTGCGGGGTTGGCGTTGGGTGATTTGCAGGTCACCCCGTTGCCCGCTGAGACCCACACCGCCCGGATGGATTTGGTGTTTTCGCTGGCCGAGCGCTACAGCGCGGCCGGTGAGCCGGCCGGGATCGGTGGGGTGGTGGAGTTTCGCACCGATGTGTTTGATGCGGCCAGCATCCACACGCTGATCGAGCGGTGGCGGCGGGTGCTGGAGGCGGTCACTGCTGACCCGACCCGGCGGTTGTCGTCGATTGATGTGCTTGATGGCGGTGAGCATGCCCGCCTCGAGGAGATCGGTAACCGGGCGGTGTTGATGGCGCCGGCACCCACGGCGGTGTCGGTTCCGGTGTTGTTCGCTGCCCAGGTGGCCCGCGCACCGGCGGCGGTGGCGATCAGCGGCGGTGAGCGGTCGTGGACTTATCGCGACTTGGATGAGGGGTCGAATCGGTTGGCGCATCTGCTGGCCGCCTCGGGGGTGGGTCCGGGGCGGTGTGTGGCGGTGTTGTTGGAGCGGTCGGCTGAGGCGGTCGTGGCGATGCTGGCGGTGCTTAAGGCCGGGGCGGCGTATTTGGCGATCGACCCGGTAATGCCGGCGGCGCGGATCGGGTTCATGCTCGCCGATGCCGCGCCGACTGTGGCGGTCAGCACCGCCGGGCTGGCCGAGCGGCTAGCCGGGCACGACGTGGTGGTCATCGAGATCGAAGACCCCCGCATCCAGACCTATCCCGACACCGGTTTGGCGGCGCCGGCACCAGCGGACATCGCTTATCTGATCTACACCTCGGGCACCACCGGCATCCCGAAGGGGGTGGCCATCAGCCACCACAACCTGACCCAGCTGCTGAAGGCACTGGACGCCCGCCTGGCGCTGGTGCCGGGACAGGTGTGGTTGCAGTGTCATTCATTGGCTTTCGACTTTTCGGTGTGGGAGATCTGGGGGGCGTTGTTACATGGTGGACGCCTGGTGGTAGTGCCCGAATCCGTGGTCCGCTCACCGGAAGACCTCCACGCCGTACTGGCCGCTGAACACGTCAACGTGCTAAGCCAAACCCCCTCGGCGTTTTATGCGCTGCAAACCGCTGCTGTGCTGCAGCCCGAGCTGGGGCATCGGCTGAAGCTTGAGACGGTGGTGTTCGGCGGTGAAGCGCTGGAACCGCAGCGTCTTGGGACGTGGCTGGGTAACCATCCGGGATCACCGCGCCCGCTCAACTTGTATGGCATCACCGAGACGACGGTGCATGCCTCGTTTCGCGAGATCGTTGCCAGCGATGTCGACAGCACTGCCAGCCCCATCGGGGTTCCGTTGGCGCATCTTGGCTTCTTTGTGCTCGATGGGTGGTTGCGGCCGGTGCCGGTGGGGGTGGTGGGGGAGTTGTATGTGGCTGGTCGTGGGGTGGGGGTTGGTTATTTGGGTCGGGCGGGGTTGACCGGGTCGCGGTTTGTGGCGTGTCCGTTTGGTGGGCGCGGGACACGGATGTATCGGACCGGGGATTTGGTGTGGTGGGGTGCTGATGGGCAGTTGCGGTATGTGGGGCGCGCTGATGAGCAGGTCAAGATCCGCGGGTATCGCATCGAGCTGGGTGAGGTGCAGGCGGCGTTGAGTGGGCTTGCCGGGGTGGGGCAGGCGGTGGTGATCGCCCGTGAGGACCGCCCTGGTGATAAGCGGCTGGTGGGTTATGTCACCGAGTCGGTTCGCGGCGGGGTTGATCCCGGCGCGGTCCGTGCTGTGCTGGCCGAGCGGTTGCCGGCCTATATGGTGCCCGCGGCGGTGGTGGTCTTGGAGGCGCTGCCGTTGACGGTGAACGGCAAGCTGGACACCGGGGCGTTGCCGGCCCCGGAATACACCGGCGGCGCTGGTTACCGGGCCCCGGCCGACGCGGTCGAGGAGGTGTTGGCCGGGATTTATGCCCAGGTGCTGGGGTTGGAGCGGGTCGGGGTGGATGACTCGTTTTTCGAGTTGGGCGGGGATTCGCTGTCGGCGATGCGGGTGATCGCTGCGGTCAACACCAGCTTGGATGCCGGGCTGGGGGTGCGGGTGTTGTTTGAGGCGCCCACGGTGGCCGGGTTGGCGCGCCGTATGGGTGGGCAGGGCGTGGGGTTGGAGCCGTTGGTGGCGGTGGCGCGGCCTGCGGTGGTGCCGTTGTCGTTTGCGCAGTCTCGGATGTGGTTTATCGATCAGTTGCAGGGGCCTTCGCCGATTTACAACATGGCGGTGGCGTTGCGGCTCGAGGGGCGCCTGGATGCTGAGGCGTTGGGGGCGGCGCTGGTTGATGTGGTGGGCCGCCAGGAGAGTTTGCGCACGTTGTTCCCCGCGGTCGACGGTGTTCCGCGGCAGGTGGTGGTGCCGCCCGAGCGGGCCGAGGTGGGCTGGCAGGTTGTTGATGCCACCGGTTGGGCGGCGGGCCGGCTGCAGCAGGCCATCGGCGTGGTGGCGCGTCGCCCATTTGATTTGTCAGCGCAGATCCCGTTGCGGGCGCAGCTGTTTCGTGTTGGTGCCGATGAGCATGTGTTGGTGGCGGTGGTGCATCATATCGCTGCTGATGGGTGGTCGATCACTCCGTTGGTGCGGGATTTGGGGGTGGCGTATGCCAGCCGGTGCGCGGGGCAGGCGCCGGGGTGGGCGCCGTTGGCGGTGCAGTATGTCGATTACACGTTGTGGCAGCGTGCGCAGCTAGGTGAGCTCGACGATCGGCAGAGTCGCATCGCTGGGCAGTTGGCTTATTGGGAGCAGGCGCTAGCCGGGATGCCCGAGCGGTTGGTGTTGCCCACTGATCGGCCCTATCCGGCGGTGGCTGATTATCGCGGGGCCAGTGTGGCGGTGAGCTGGCCGGCGCAGGTGCAGCAGCAGGTGGCCCGGGTGGGGCGTGAGCATAATGCGACCAGTTTCATGGTGTTGCAGGCCGCTTTGGCGGTGTTGTTGGTCAAGCTCAGCGCCAGCAGTGAGGTGGCGGTGGGGTTCCCGATCGCCGGGCGGCGCGATCCCGCAGTCGATGAGTTGGTGGGGTTTTTCGTCAACACCTTGGTGTTGCGGGTTGAGGTGGCTGGTGATCCCACGATTGCTGAGGTGTTGGGTCAGGTGCGGGCGCGCAGCCTGGCTGCTTATGAGCATCAGGATGTGCCTTTTGAGGTGCTGGTGGAGCGGCTCAACCCGACCCGGTCGTTGACGCATCACCCGTTGGTGCAGGTGATGTTGGCGTGGCAGAACCTGCCCGGGCAGGGCGGTGATCTTGGTGCGGGGTTGGCGTTGGGTGATTTGCAGGTCACCCCGTTGCCCGCTGAGACCCACACCGCCCGGATGGATTTGGTGTTTTCGCTGGCCGAGCGCTACAGCGCGGCCGGTGAGCCGGCCGGGATCGGTGGGGTGGTGGAGTTTCGCACCGATGTGTTTGATGCGGCCAGCATCCACACGCTGATCGAGCGGTGGCGGCGGGTGCTGGAGGCGGTCACTGCTGACCCGACCCGGCGGTTGTCGTCGATTGATGTGCTTGATGGCGGTGAGCATGCCCGCCTCGAGGAGATCGGTAACCGGGCGGTGTTGATGGCGCCGGCACCCACGGCGGTGTCGGTTCCGGTGTTGTTCGCTGCCCAGGTGGCCCGCGCACCGGCGGCGGTGGCGATCAGCGGCGGTGAGCGGTCGTGGACTTATCGCGACTTGGATGAGGGGTCGAATCGGTTGGCGCATCTGCTGGCCGCCTCGGGGGTGGGTCCGGGGCGGTGTGTGGCGGTGTTGTTGGAGCGGTCGGCTGAGGCGGTCGTGGCGATGCTGGCGGTGCTTAAGGCCGGGGCGGCGTATTTGGCGATCGACCCGGTAATGCCGGCGGCGCGGATCGGGTTCATGCTCGCCGATGCCGCGCCGACTGTGGCGGTCAGCACCGCCGGGCTGGCCGAGCGGCTAGCCGGGCACGACGTGGTGGTCATCGAGATCGAAGACCCCCGCATCCAGACCTATCCCGACACCGGTTTGGCGGCGCCGGCACCAGCGGACATCGCTTATCTGATCTACACCTCGGGCACCACCGGCATCCCGAAGGGGGTGGCCATCAGCCATCACAACCTGACCCATTTGGCGCAGTCCATGCCCGCCCATCTGCCCGCGGTGCAGGTGTGGTCGCAGTGTCATTCGTATGCGTTTGACTTTTCGGTGTGGGAGATCTGGGCTGCGCTGCTAGGTGGTGGGCGGTTGGTGGTGGTGCCCGAGTCGGTGGCCGCTGCGCCGGAGGTTTTCCATGCGGTGCTGCTCGCCGAGGGGGTCAATGTGCTCACTCAGACCCCGTCGGCGGTGGCGGGGCTCTCCCCTGAGGGGTTGGAGTCGGCGGCGGTGCTGCTCGGTGGTGAGGCGTGTCCGGCTGAGGTGGTGGCGCGGTGGGCGCGCGGGCGGGTGGTGATCAACGCTTACGGACCGACCGAGGCCACGGTGTATGCGTCGATGAGTGCGCCGTTGACCCCGGACTCGGGGGTGCCGCCGATCGGTGCGCCGGTGTCGTCGTCGGCGTTGTTTGTGCTCGATGGGTGGTTGCGGCCGGTGCCGGTGGGGGTGGTGGGGGAGTTGTATGTGGCTGGTCGTGGGGTGGGGGTTGGTTATTTGGGTCGGGCGGGGTTGACCGGGTCGCGGTTTGTGGCGTGTCCGTTTGGTGGGCGCGGGACACGGATGTATCGGACCGGGGATTTGGTGTGGTGGGGTGCTGATGGGCAGTTGCGGTATGTGGGGCGCGCTGATGAGCAGGTCAAGATCCGCGGGTATCGCATCGAGCTGGGTGAGGTGCAGGCGGCGTTGAGTGGGCTTGCCGGGGTGGGGCAGGCGGTGGTGATCGCCCGTGAGGACCGCCCTGGTGATAAGCGGCTGGTGGGTTATGTCACCGAGTCGGTTCGCGGCGCGGTTGATCCCGGCGCGGTCCGTGCTGTGCTGGCCGAGCGGTTGCCGGCCTATATGGTGCCCGCGGCGGTGGTGGTCTTGGAGGCGCTGCCGTTGACGGTGAACGGCAAGCTGGACACCGGGGCGTTGCCGGCCCCGGAATACACCGGCGGCGCTGGTTACCGGGCCCCGGCCGACGCGGTCGAGGAGGTGTTGGCCGGGATTTATGCCCAGGTGCTGGGGTTGGAGCGGGTCGGGGTGGATGACTCGTTTTTCGAGTTGGGCGGGGATTCGCTGTCGGCGATGCGGGTGATCGCTGCGGTCAACACCAGCTTGGATGCCGGGCTGGGGGTGCGGGTGTTGTTTGAGGCGCCCACGGTGGCCGGGTTGGCGCGCCGTATGGGTGGGCAGGGCGTGGGGTTGGAGCCGTTGGTGGCGGTGGCGCGGCCTGCGGTGGTGCCGTTGTCGTTTGCGCAGTCTCGGATGTGGTTTATCGATCAGTTGCAGGGGCCTTCGCCGATTTACAACATGGCGGTGGCGTTGCGGCTCGAGGGGCGCCTGGATGCTGAGGCGTTGGGGGCGGCGCTGGTTGATGTGGTGGGCCGCCAGGAGAGTTTGCGCACGTTGTTCCCCGCGGTCGACGGTGTTCCGCGGCAGGTGGTGGTGCCGCCCGAGCGGGCCGAGGTGGGCTGGCAGGTTGTTGATGCCACCGGTTGGGCGGCGGGCCGGCTGCAGCAGGCCATCGGCGTGGTGGCGCGTCGCCCGTTTGATTTGTCAGCGCAGATCCCGTTGCGGGCGCAGCTGTTTCGTGTTGGTGCCGATGAGCATGTGTTGGTGGCGGTGGTGCATCATATCGCTGCTGATGGGTGGTCGATCACTCCGTTGGTGCGGGATTTGGGGGTGGCGTATGCCAGCCGGTGCGCGGGGCAGGCGCCGGGGTGGGCGCCGTTGGCGGTGCAGTATGTCGATTACACGTTGTGGCAGCGTGCGCAGCTAGGTGAGCTCGACGATCGGCAGAGTCGCATCGCTGGGCAGTTGGCTTATTGGGAGCAGGCGCTAGCCGGGATGCCCGAGCGGTTGGTGTTGCCCACTGATCGGCCCTATCCGGCGGTGGCTGATTATCGCGGGGCCAGTGTGGCGGTGAGCTGGCCGGCGCAGGTGCAGCAGCAGGTGGCCCGGGTGGGGCGTGAGCATAATGCGACCAGTTTCATGGTGTTGCAGGCCGCTTTGGCGGTGTTGTTGGTCAAGCTCAGCGCCAGCAGTGAGGTGGCGGTGGGGTTCCCGATCGCCGGGCGGCGCGATCCCGCAGTCGATGAGTTGGTGGGGTTTTTCGTCAACACCTTGGTGTTGCGGGTTGAGGTGGCTGGTGATCCCACGATTGCTGAGGTGTTGGGTCAGGTGCGGGCGCGCAGCCTGGCTGCTTATGAGCATCAGGATGTGCCTTTTGAGGTGCTGGTGGAGCGGCTCAACCCGACCCGGTCGTTGACGCATCACCCGTTGGTGCAGGTGATGTTGGCGTGGCAGAACCTGCCCGGGCAGGGCGGTGATCTTGGTGCGGGGTTGGCGTTGGGTGATTTGCAGGTCACCCCGTTGGCCGCTGAGACCCACACCGCCCGGATGGATTTGGTGTTTTCGCTGGCCGAGCGCTACAGCGCGGCCGGTGAGCCGGCCGGGATCGGTGGGGTGGTGGAGTTTCGCACCGATGTGTTTGATGCGGCCAGCATCCACACGCTGATCGAGCGGTGGCGGCGGGTGCTGGAGGCGGTCACTGCTGACCCGACCCGGCGGTTGTCGTCGATTGATGTGCTTGATGGCGGTGAGCATGCCCGCCTCGAGGAGATCGGTAACCGGGCGGTGTTGATGGCGCCGGCACCCACGGCGGTGTCGGTTCCGGTGTTGTTCGCTGCGCAGGTGGCCCGCGCACCGGCGGCGGTGGCGATCAGCGGCGGTGAGCGGTCGTGGACTTATCGCGACTTGGATGAGGTGTCGAATCGGTTGGCGCATCTGCTGGCCGCCTCGGGGGTGGGTCCGGGGCGGTGTGTGGCGGTGTTGTTGGAGCGGTCGGCTGAGGCGGTCGTGGCGATGCTGGCGGTGCTTAAGGCCGGGGCGGCGTATTTGGCGATCGACCCGGTAATGCCGGCGGCGCGGATCGGGTTCATGCTCGCCGATGCCGCGCCGACTGTGGCGGTCAGCACCGCCGGGCTGGCCGAGCGGCTAGCCGGGCATGACGTGGTGGTCATCGAGATCGAAGACCCCCGCATCCAGACCTATCCCGACACCGGTTTGGCGGCGCCGGCACCAGCGGACATCGCTTATCTGATCTACACCTCGGGCACCACCGGCATCCCGAAGGGGGTGGCCATCAGCCATCACAACCTGACCCATTTGGCGCAGTCCATGCCCGCCCATCTGCCCGCGGTGCAGGTGTGGTCGCAGTGTCATTCGTATGCGTTTGACTTTTCGGTGTGGGAGATCTGGGCTGCGCTGCTAGGTGGTGGGCGGTTGGTGGTGGTGCCCGAGTCGGTGGCCGCTGCGCCGGAGGTTTTCCATGCGGTGCTGCTCGCCGAGGGGGTCAATGTGCTCACTCAGACCCCGTCGGCGGTGGCGGGGCTCTCCCCTGAGGGGTTGGAGTCGGCGGCGGTGCTGCTCGGTGGTGAGGCGTGTCCGGCTGAGGTGGTGGCGCGGTGGGCGCGCGGGCGGGTGGTGATCAACGCTTACGGACCGACCGAGGCCACGGTGTATGCGTCGATGAGTGCGCCGTTGACCCCGGACTCGGGGGTGCCGCCGATCGGTGCGCCGGTGTCGTCGTCGGCGTTGTTTGTGCTCGATGGGTGGTTACGCCCGGTGCCGGTGGGGGTGGTGGGGGAGTTGTATGTGGCTGGTCGTGGGGTGGGGGTTGGTTATTTGGGTCGGGCGGGGTTGACCGGGTCGCGGTTTGTGGCGTGTCCGTTTGGTGGGCGCGGGACACGGATGTATCGGACCGGGGATTTGGTGTGGTGGGGTGCTGATGGGCAGTTGCGGTATGTGGGGCGCGCTGATGAGCAGGTCAAGATCCGCGGGTATCGCATCGAGCTGGGTGAGGTGCAGGCGGCGTTGAGTGGGCTTGCCGGGGTGGGGCAGGCGGTGGTGATCGCCCGTGAGGACCGCCCTGGTGATAAGCGGCTGGTGGGTTATGTCACCGAGTCGGTTCGCGGCGGGGTTGATCCCGGCGCGGTCCGTGCTGTGCTGGCCGAGCGGTTGCCGGCCTATATGGTGCCCGCGGCGGTGGTGGTCTTGGAGGCGCTGCCGTTGACGGTGAACGGCAAGCTGGACACCGGGGCGTTGCCGGCCCCGGAATACACCGGCGGCGCTGGTTACCGGGCCCCGGCCGACGCGGTCGAGGAGGTGTTGGCCGGGATTTATGCCCAGGTGCTGGGGTTGGAGCGGGTCGGGGTGGATGACTCGTTTTTCGAGTTGGGCGGGGATTCGCTGTCGGCGATGCGGGTGATCGCTGCGGTCAACACCAGCTTGGATGCCGGGCTGGGGGTGCGGGTGTTGTTTGAGGCGCCCACGGTGGCCGGGTTGGCGCGCCGTATGGGTGGGCAGGGCGTGGGGTTGGAGCCGTTGGTGGCGGTGGCGCGGCCTGCGGTGGTGCCGTTGTCGTTTGCGCAGTCTCGGATGTGGTTTATCGATCAGTTGCAGGGGCCTTCGCCGATTTACAACATGGCGGTGGCGTTGCGGCTCGAGGGGCGCCTGGATGCTGAGGCGTTGGGGGCGGCGCTGGTTGATGTGGTGGGCCGCCAGGAGAGTTTGCGCACGTTGTTCCCCGCGGTCGACGGTGTTCCGCGGCAGGTGGTGGTGCCGCCCGAGCGGGCCGAGGTGGGCTGGCAGGTTGTTGATGCCACCGGTTGGGCGGCGGGCCGGCTGCAGCAGGCCATCGGCGTGGTGGCGCGTCGCCCGTTTGATTTGTCAGCGCAGATCCCGTTGCGGGCGCAGCTGTTTCGTGTTGGTGCCGATGAGCATGTGTTGGTGGCGGTGGTGCATCATATCGCTGCTGATGGGTGGTCGATCACTCCGTTGGTGCGGGATTTGGGGGTGGCGTATGCCAGCCGGTGCGCGGGGCAGGCGCCGGGGTGGGCGCCGTTGGCGGTGCAGTATGTCGATTACACGTTGTGGCAGCGTGCGCAGCTAGGTGAGCTCGACGATCGGCAGAGTCGCATCGCTGGGCAGTTGGCTTATTGGGAGCAGGCGCTGGCCGGGATGCCCGAGCGGTTGGTGTTGCCCACTGATCGGCCCTATCCGGCGGTGGCTGATTATCGCGGGGCCAGTGTGGCGGTGAGCTGGCCGGCGCAGGTGCAGCAGCAGGTGGCCCGGGTGGGGCGTGAGCATAATGCGACCAGTTTCATGGTGTTGCAGGCCGCTTTGGCGGTGTTGTTGGTCAAGCTCAGCGCCAGCAGTGAGGTGGCGGTGGGGTTCCCGATCGCCGGGCGGCGCGATCCCGCAGTCGATGAGTTGGTGGGGTTTTTCGTCAACACCTTGGTGTTGCGGGTTGAGGTGGCTGGTGATCCCACGATTGCTGAGGTGTTGGGTCAGGTGCGGGCGCGCAGCCTGGCTGCTTATGAGCATCAGGATGTGCCTTTTGAGGTGCTGGTGGAGCGGCTCAACCCCATCCGAAGCCTGGCCCACTCCCCGTTGGTGCAGGTGATGTTGGCGTGGCAGAACCTGCCCGGGCAGGGCGGTGATCTTGGTGCGGGGTTGGCGTTGGGTGATTTGCAGGTCACCCCGTTGCCCGCTGAGACCCACACCGCCCGGATGGATTTGGTGTTTTCGCTGGCCGAGCGCTACAGCGCGGCCGGTGAGCCGGCCGGGATCGGTGGGGTGGTGGAGTTTCGCACCGATGTGTTTGATGCGGCCAGCATCCACACGCTGATCGAGCGGTGGCGGCGGGTGCTGGAGGCGGTCACTGCTGACCCGACCCGGCGGTTGTCGTCGATTGATGTGCTTGATGGCGGTGAGCATGCCCGCCTCGAGGAGATCGGTAACCGGGCGGTGTTGATGGCGCCGGCACCCACGGCGGTGTCGGTTCCGGTGTTGTTCGCTGCGCAGGTGGCCCGCGCACCGGCGGCGGTGGCGATCAGCGGCGGTGAGCGGTCGTGGACTTATCGCGAGCTGGATGAGGCCGCGAATCGGTTGGCGCATCTGCTGGCCGCCTACGGGGCAGGCCCGGGGCAGTGCGTGGCGCTGCTGTTTTAGCGGTCGGCTGAGGCGGTCGTGGCGATGCTGGCGGTGCTCAAGGCCGGGGCGGCGTACCTTCCGATCGAGCCGGGGTTGCCGGCGGCGCGGATCGGGTTCATGCTCGCCGATGCCGCGCCGACTGTGGCGGTCAGCACCGCCGGGCTGGCCGAGCGGCTAGCCGGGCACGACGTGGTGGTCATCGAGATCGAAGACCCCCGCATCCAGACCTATCCCGACACCGGTTTGGCGGCGCCGGCACCAGCGGACATCGCTTATCTGATCTACACCTCGGGCACCACCGGCATCCCGAAGGGGGTGGCAGTCACCCACTACAACGTCACCCAGCTGCTGGAATCCCTGGATGTCGGCCTGCCGCGCCCGGGTGTGTGGTTGCAGTGTCATTCATTGGCATTCGACTTTTCGGTGTGGGAGATCTGGGGGGCGTTGTTACATGGTGGACGCCTGGTGGTAGTGCCCGAAGACGTGGCGCGCTCCCCGGAAGACCTGCATTCCTTGCTAGTCACGGAAAAGGTCAGCGTCGTAAATCAGACCCCGTCGGCGGTGGCGGGGCTCTCCCCTGAGGGGTTGGAGTCGGCGGCGGTGCTGCTCGGTGGTGAGGCGTGTCCGGCTGAGGTGGTGGCGCGGTGGGCGCGCGGGCGGGTGGTGATCAACGCTTACGGACCGACCGAGGCCACGGTGTGGGTGTCGATGAGTGCGCCGTTGACCCCGGACTCGGGGGTGCCGCCGATCGGTGCGCCGGTGTCGTCGTCGGCGTTGTTTGTGCTCGATGGGTGGTTGCGGCCGGTGCCGGTGGGGGTGGTGGGGGAGTTGTATGTGGCTGGTCGTGGGGTGGGGGTTGGTTATTTGGGTCGGGCGGGGTTGACCGGGTCGCGGTTTGTGGCGTGTCCGTTTGGTGGGCGCGGGACACGGATGTATCGGACCGGGGATTTGGTGTGGTGGGGTGCTGATGGGCAGTTGCGGTATGTGGGGCGCGCTGATGAGCAGGTCAAGATCCGCGGGTATCGCATCGAGCTGGGTGAGGTGCAGGCGGCGTTGAGTGGGCTTGCCGGGGTGGGGCAGGCGGTGGTGATCGCCCGTGAGGACCGCCCTGGTGATAAGCGGCTGGTGGGTTATGTCACCGAGTCGGTTCGCGGCGGGGTTGATCCCGGCGCGGTCCGTGCTGTGCTGGCCGAGCGGTTGCCGGCCTATATGGTGCCCGCGGCGGTGGTGGTCTTGGAGGCGCTGCCGTTGACGGTGAACGGCAAGCTGGACACCGGGGCGTTGCCGGCCCCGGAATACACCGGCGGCGCTGGTTACCGGGCCCCGGCCGACGCGGTCGAGGAGGTGTTGGCCGGGATTTATGCCCAGGTGCTGGGGTTGGAGCGGGTCGGGGTGGATGACTCGTTTTTCGAGTTGGGCGGGGATTCGCTGTCGGCGATGCGGGTGATCGCTGCGGTCAACACCAGCTTGGATGCCGGGCTGGGGGTGCGGGTGTTGTTTGAGGCGCCCACGGTGGCCGGGTTGGCGCGCCGTATGGGTGGGCAGGGCGTGGGGTTGGAGCCGTTGGTGGCGGTGGCGCGGCCTGCGGTGGTGCCGTTGTCGTTTGCGCAGTCTCGGATGTGGTTTATCGATCAGTTGCAGGGGCCTTCGCCGATTTACAACATGGCGGTGGCGTTGCGGCTCGAGGGGCGCCTGGATGCTGAGGCGTTGGGGGCGGCGCTGGTTGATGTGGTGGGCCGCCAGGAGAGTTTGCGCACGTTGTTCCCCGCGGTCGACGGTGTTCCGCGGCAGGTGGTGGTGCCGCCCGAGCGGGCCGAGGTGGGCTGGCAGGTTGTTGATGCCACCGGTTGGGCGGCGGGCCGGCTGCAGCAGGCCATCGGCGTGGTGGCGCGTCGCCCGTTTGATTTGTCAGCGCAGATCCCGTTGCGGGCGCAGCTGTTTCGTGTTGGTGCCGATGAGCATGTGTTGGTGGCGGTGGTGCATCATATCGCTGCTGATGGGTGGTCGATCACTCCGTTGGTGCGGGATTTGGGGGTGGCGTATGCCAGCCGGTGCGCGGGGCAGGCGCCGGGGTGGGCGCCGTTGGCGGTGCAGTATGTCGATTACACGTTGTGGCAGCGTGCGCAGCTAGGTGAGCTCGACGATCGGCAGAGTCGCATCGCTGGGCAGTTGGCTTATTGGGAGCAGGCGCTAGCCGGGATGCCCGAGCGGTTGGTGTTGCCCACTGATCGGCCCTATCCGGCGGTGGCTGATTATCGCGGGGCCAGTGTGGCGGTGAGCTGGCCGGCGCAGGTGCAGCAGCAGGTGGCCCGGGTGGGGCGTGAGCATAATGCGACCAGTTTCATGGTGTTGCAGGCCGCTTTGGCGGTGTTGTTGGTCAAGCTCAGCGCCAGCAGTGAGGTGGCGGTGGGGTTCCCGATCGCCGGGCGGCGCGATCCCGCAGTCGATGAGTTGGTGGGGTTTTTCGTCAACACCTTGGTGTTGCGGGTTGAGGTGGCTGGTGATCCCACGATTGCTGAGGTGTTGGGTCAGGTGCGGGCGCGCAGCCTGGCTGCTTATGAGCATCAGGATGTGCCTTTTGAGGTGCTGGTGGAGCGGCTCAACCCGACCCGGTCGTTGACGCATCACCCGTTGGTGCAGGTGATGTTGGCGTGGCAGAACCTGCCCGGGCAGGGCGGTGATCTTGGTGCGGGGTTGGCGTTGGGTGATTTGCAGGTCACCCCGTTGCCCGCTGAGACCCACACCGCCCGGATGGATTTGGTGTTTTCGCTGGCCGAGCGCTACAGCGCGGCCGGTGAGCCGGCCGGGATCGGTGGGGTGGTGGAGTTTCGCACCGATGTGTTTGATGCGGCCAGCATCCACACGCTGATCGAGCGGTGGCGGCGGGTGCTGGAGGCGGTCACTGCTGACCCGACCCGGCGGTTGTCGTCGATTGATGTGCTTGATGGCGGTGAGCATGCCCGCCTCGAGGAGATCGGTAACCGGGCGGTGTTGATGGCGCCGGCACCCACGGCGGTGTCGGTTCCGGTGTTGTTCGCTGCCCAGGTGGCCCGCGCACCGGCGGCGGTGGCGATCAGCGGCGGTGAGCGGTCGTGGACTTATCGCGACTTGGATGAGGGGTCGAATCGGTTGGCGCATCTGCTGGCCGCCTCGGGGGTGGGTCCGGGGCGGTGTGTGGCGGTGTTGTTGGAGCGGTCGGCTGAGGCGGTCGTGGCGATGCTGGCGGTGCTTAAGGCCGGGGCGGCGTATTTGGCGATCGACCCGGTAATGCCGGCGGCGCGGATCGGGTTCATGCTCGCCGATGCCGCGCCGACTGTGGCGGTCAGCACCGCCGGGCTGGCCGAGCGGCTAGCCGGGCACGACGTGGTGGTCATCGAGATCGAAGACCCCCGCATCCAGACCTATCCCGACACCGGTTTGGCGGCGCCGGCACCAGCGGACATCGCTTATCTGATCTACACCTCGGGCACCACCGGCATCCCGAAGGGGGTGGCCATCAGCCATCACAACCTGACCCATTTGGCGCAGTCCATGCCCGCCCATCTGCCCGCGGTGCAGGTGTGGTCGCAGTGTCATTCGTATGCGTTTGACTTTTCGGTGTGGGAGATCTGGGCTGCGCTGCTAGGTGGTGGGCGGTTGGTGGTGGTGCCCGAGTCGGTGGCCGCTGCGCCGGAGGTTTTCCATGCGGTGCTGCTCGCCGAGGGGGTCAATGTGCTCACTCAGACCCCGTCGGCGGTGGCGGGGCTCTCCCCTGAGGGGTTGGAGTCGGCGGCGGTGCTGCTCGGTGGTGAGGCGTGTCCGGCTGAGGTGGTGGCGCGGTGGGCGCGCGGGCGGGTGGTGATCAACGCTTACGGACCGACCGAGGCCACGGTGTATGCGTCGATGAGTGCGCCGTTGACCCCGGACTCGGGGGTGCCGCCGATCGGTGCGCCGGTGTCGTCGTCGGCGTTGTTTGTGCTCGATGGGTGGTTACGCCCGGTGCCGGTGGGGGTGGTGGGGGAGTTGTATGTGGCTGGTCGTGGGGTGGGGGTTGGTTATTTGGGTCGGGCGGGGTTGACCGGGTCGCGGTTTGTGGCGTGTCCGTTTGGTGGGCGCGGGACACGGATGTATCGGACCGGGGATTTGGTGTGGTGGGGTGCTGATGGGCAGTTGCGGTATGTGGGGCGCGCTGATGAGCAGGTCAAGATCCGCGGGTATCGCATCGAGCTGGGTGAGGTGCAGGCGGCGTTGAGTGGGCTTGCCGGGGTGGGGCAGGCGGTGGTGATCGCCCGTGAGGACCGCCCTGGTGATAAGCGGCTGGTGGGTTATGTCACCGAGTCGGTTCGCGGCGCGGTTGATCCCGGCGCGGTCCGTGCTGTGCTGGCCGAGCGGTTGCCGGCCTATATGGTGCCCGCGGCGGTGGTGGTCTTGGAGGCGCTGCCGTTGACGGTGAACGGCAAGCTGGACACCGGGGCGTTGCCGGCCCCGGAATACACCGGCGGCGCTGGTTACCGGGCCCCGGCCGACGCGGTCGAGGAGGTGTTGGCCGGGATTTATGCCCAGGTGCTGGGGTTGGAGCGGGTCGGGGTGGATGACTCGTTTTTCGAGTTGGGCGGGGATTCGCTGTCGGCGATGCGGGTGATCGCTGCGGTCAACACCAGCTTGGATGCCGGGCTGGGGGTGCGGGTGTTGTTCCACGCACCGTCCGTTAGAAGCTTGAGACAGCACTTGGGCACACATGCCAGCGAGGTGGAAGTAGTCCCGGTGGAGGTCCTCAAGGAGGGTACCGGCGTTCCGCTGTTCTGCATTCATCCCGCAAGTGGGGTGAGTTGGCCATATCGGGCTCTTGGTAGTTACTTAGACTGCCCGATCATTGGAATTCAACGACCCCAGCAGGGCGAAGAATCCGAACCTCGGTCAATTCGCGATATGGCCGAAAACTATGCTGACAGAATCCAGCAAGTTTACCCTACCGGACCCTTTAACCTTCTCGGCTGGTCTTTTGGAGGTGTCGTCGCGCATGAAATCGCCATCGAGCTCCAGCGACGCGGATTTGTAATCGGCCGCCTAATGCTTCTCGACGCCCGACCCGCTATCGACAGCGTCACAGAAGCTTTAGACGACAAGCTCATACTGGAAGAAGTCTTGAAGGAAGTCCTGCGATTCTATCGCATAGATATTCCGGAACAGCACGGTCCGCTGACCTTCCAACAGGTAGAAGAACTAGTCCGTGAACGAGGAGCCGGCGAATTTTCCACATACAAGCAGCTTTTCGATGCGAGCGTACAAAGCATCAAGAGCAGCATGGCCTTGCATTTAGCCCACGAACCCGGTGTTTTCGATGGTGACGCCGTCATATTCTCGGCATCGCGGGACGACAACAGTCAAAGTTGGTCTCCGCTGGAAAGTTGGCGGCCTTTTATTGCCGGCCATATCACAGAGTACTCGATCGACTGCAGCCATCAAGACATGTTGGCTGCTGAATCGGTCAACCTGTATGGCCACCATCTCCGATCTTCATTGAACGCTTAAGGCGGTGTTGTGACGAACGACTTCCGGGCGCGCCTGGACGCATCCCCTGTGCACCGTCCGGCGCGCCGATATTCGCCGTGGACGCTGAGAACCCGCCCTAGCGGGCGATCGATGACCCGGCCCTTTGCCTGCCCGCCGAGCTACAAGACACGATCTCGCAACTGGTCAATCGATGCGCGGCTTATTGCTCACCAATTCAATGACAAGTGTCTAAGGGAGTCTCTGATGCCCGACGTCTTTACCGATCTCGTCCAGAAATACTACGCGGAGGTCGATAAGGGCGATGTTGAGGGGGTTGTCGCGCTCTTTGAAGTTGACGCCGAGTACTCCCGTCCCGGATATTCGCATATGAGCGGAAGAGAGGCGATCAGATCCTTCTACGCAGATGATCGCATCATCGAGTCGGGCGTGCACAACGTCGAGTCGATCGTCTCTGATTCTGGAACAGTCGCGGTCGAAGGTAGCTTCAAGGGCACCGTGCGGGGGGGAACGCAGGCCCAAGTTGAATTTGCCGACTTTTTCTGGCCTGGTCCAAACGGACTCATAAAGAAACGGCGCACTTATTTCTTTGTGCCGCTAGTATGAAATCACCTGCCCTCGCCAACGGTAGCGAGAAATCGGTAAATTAGGAAGCAGAGCTGGTGTCCGGGGTTTTTCGGATCGATGTTGCCCGATCACGGCTGTCGGAGGCTGAGCGGGCGAAGATCTTGGCGGACCCCGGGTTCGGTCGTTTTTTCTCCGACCATATGTCCGTCATTCACTGGGATGTGAACACAGGTTGGCACGGGGCTTGCATCACGGAGCTCAAACCCTTCTCCCTACATCCGGGATGCGTTGCGCTCCACTACGGTCAAGGTGTCTTTGAGGGCTTGAAAGCTTATGGTCGGCCAGACGGCAGCGTATGGTTATTCAGACCGCTGCTCAACGCTCGTCGTTTTCGCCAATCCGCTGCCAGGTTGGCACTTCCACAGTTGAGCGACGACCTCTTCCTGTCGAGCCTCTTTTCACTTGTACAAGTGGACCGTGCATGGGTCCCGGCTGATGATCGTGAATGCAGTTTGTACCTTCGACCATTCATGTTCGGTACAGAGGTGGGACTCGCGGTCCGGCCAAGTCAGCGTGTCACCTATGCGGTTATCGCGAGCCCCGCAGCGCCGTACTTCCCACGCGGGATAAACGGAATGTGGCTATGGTTGGGAAAGTACCCTCGCGCTTGGCAGGGCGGTACGGGAGACGCCAAATTCGGCGGAAATTACGCGTCGAATCTCTTGTCAGAAAGTGACGCCGGAGCGCATGGCTGCGATCTTGCCTTATACCTCGACGATGATCGCTGTGTCCAGGAATCCGGCACCATGAACATCTTCGCCATAACCGCTGAGGGCGAGCTCGTCACACCCAGCCTGGGAACAATTCTGAGCGGGGTGACACGAGCGAGCATTCTCTTGCTAGCCACCGCTCACGGGCTAACGCCAGTCGAACGCAGACTCCCGTTCGACGAATTGACGAGGTCCTGTACTACGGGCAAGATTCGTGAAGTCTTCGCAGTGGGGACCGCGGCAGTGGTGAACCCAATCGTTGGAGTCAAGGGCCCAGACTGTGAATTTACCGTGTCTGACGGATTGCCAGGGCCACGGAGCCTAGCACTGCGCGACCACCTCCTCGATATTCAATACGGTCGGCGACCCGATCCATTTGATTGGATGGTCGAGATCCCACTTGCCTAACGGTGCACGCTCAAGCGAGTTCAGCGCACATTCGAGAGTTCGCGCCGCAGCAGATCGACTCTCCCGCGACGCGGATGCCGGCTGTCGCGGCGCGCCAATTCCGGAAGCCGCCCTCGCCGGCAGCCAAGACCCTAGCTGACTAGCCGCCAGCGCCTCAGCGAAAGTGAGTGGTCATCAAGCGCTATCGGACCCCGCTTCCGTAGGGCTACGTATCAACGCCTCGTGCCTGTTCCAGCCGTTGGCGCAGACTCTTCGGACGTATATCGGGCCAGTTTTGTTCGATGTACTCCAGACATGCAGCACGGTCCGCTTCGCCGTAGACCACCCCCCAGCCGGCTGGAACGTCGGCGAATGTCGGCCACAGGCTGTGTTGTTCCTCATCGTTGACCAAGACGAAGAAACTGCCATTGTCGTCGTCAAATGGGTTGACGCTCATCGGTTCTCCAGACCATCAGGTTGACACGACTCTGGGCAAAACATACCGGAGGCCAACAGGCTCGGTTCGGTTTTCGACGAAGTCCTGATGCGAGCTACAAGACTCCTGACACAGCCCATTAATTGGTGCGGCGCAGGGACCCGGCGGTGATGACTTTCCGGTGGGATGAACGCCACTTTCGGCCAAGCATCAGTCGTGTCCTCGTCGTATAACCGCAACCAGCGGAATTTTCAGTCGCGTCGGCCGGAGTGGCTAGCCCCACAGCTAACAAGCCGGTACAAGGTCGAGCTACGGCATTGCGATCACGTTGTCAGGTTGCTTGTCTCGTGTAGTCGATTCGGAGAGGAGACCGACGCAGGTGGCGGTCAGCAGTCGGGTGAGCGCGGATGCGAAATCGAGGTTCCACTCGGGTGGGACCTGCGCGTCCTCAGCGTAGGCGTCGGTCAGCCCCTCCGGCGGGTGGGCGATCTGCCACAACGGGGCCGCCAATGAGTAGGCGGCAAGAAGGACGTCGAATGCCCCCGACCGCCTCAGCGGTGACAACGCCTGCTCGATCGCATCCGCGAGCGCCGTCACGGCAGCGGCGCTGGTCCGTCTGATTTCGACAACCCTATCGAGATTTACTTCATGTTCGAGGTGCAGGTGAAGGTTGGCGAGCAGATCGCAGAAGAGCGGGTCGGCGGCCAGCCCCTCGGCTAACGTCTCGGCGACGCGCGCCGGCGACATAGGGCCGGGCTCGCGCAACCTCTCACAAACAATGGCCGACCACCGCACCCAGCCTTCGGCCGCGAGATGGAGAAGCACCTCTTTGTGAGAAGTGAAATAGCGGCGCACGGCGGAATAGTGGACCCCGACGCGCTCGGCGACCCCGGTCAGCGTTACCGACGCGACACCTTTCTCCAGGGCTAGCGAGCGCGCGGCTTCTACGATCGCCGCCGCACGTTGACGCTTCTTCTCTTCACTGCGTGCGCGCAGGAAGGAAAGCTGTACCACCGCCCGAGGGTAACGCACGTGGCGTGATTTGTAGTTGGATGCGGACGACGATTTCGTACCTTTACGCACGTGGTATGCACTACGATCCATATCACGTTGGGAAGAGCCGATATGGAGGTCTTCGGAATGGTCTACTCGTCAAGCCAGGCCGCGCTTCCCGGGGCGCCGCTCGTTTACGGTGCCGCTGCACGGCTAGTCGGCGACGCTCACCACATTCGAGTGCCGCGGCGCGGCGTGTCGCAACCGACGTGTAGTGCATGTTGGAGTTGATGGCTTGGCGCCGGGTATGGGACCGGTGAAGGGGATTCGCGATTTTCCGGATTATCAGGCGGCTGTGGATTCCGCTGATCATGCTGGTGGTGATCGGCGCTGGAGGATTGGCTGTGTCGCGGCTGCACGGCATTTTCGGCTCTGAGAAGCGCCCCTCGTACGCCGATACCAAAATCAACGACACCAAACCTTTCGACCCCAAGCAGCTGACGTACGAGGTCTTCGGCCCCCCGGGCACCGTGGCACAGATCAGCTACTTCGACGCCGATGGCGACCCGCAGCTCGTGAAGGGAGCAAGCCTGCCGTGGTCGTTGAACTTCCCGATCACTCAGGCGGCGGTAGCGGGAAGTCTCGTCGCGCAGGGCGATAGCGACAATATTGGCTGCCGCATAGTGGTGGACGGTGAAGTCAAAGCCGAACGAATATCGAACGAAGTGAACGCCTTCACCTTCTGCCAGCTGAAGGCGGCATGAGCGACCAACACATTGGCGACGAACACACCGCGCCACCGTTTGTAGCGCGGGTGATCCATCGATTGTCGGTGCTCATCATCTTGGCGTGGTTGGCGATCACCGTCATGGTGATTATCGGCGTACCCCCATTGGCGCAGGTCGTTAAAGAGCATTCAGTATCGATGAGTCCCGTTGATGCTCCGTCGTTCAAGGCGATGACGCGCATGGGTGCGGATTTTGGGGAATCCAATTCCGACAGTGTGGCGATGATCGTCTTGGAGGGTCAGCAGCCCCTCGGCGACGATGCCCACAGATACTACGATCGTCTGATTCGTCAGTTGACAGACGACCCCAAACATGTCCAGCACATCCAGAATTTCTGGGGGGATCCACTCACGGCGGCCGCTGCGCAAAGCGCCGATGGTAAGGCTACGTATGTTCAGATCAGCCTCGCCGGTAATTTGGGCCAGGACTTGGCGAATGAATCGGAGCAGGCTGTCCGGGACATCGTAAACCGGACACCGGCTCCGCCCGGAGTCAAGACTTATGTCACCGGCCCGGCGGCGTTCGCTGCCGATATGGTCAGCAGTGGAAACAGGACGCTCGCCAAAGTCACGGCGGTAAGCGTCGCGGTGATCTGCATTATGTTGTTCTTTGTCTTCCGTTCGGTTGTCACCGTAATTCTGTTGTTACTGACGGTCGTGATAGAACTGCAGGTGGCTCAGGGTATCGTCGCGTTCCTAGGCCTTCATCGGTTCGTTGGTCTTACTACCTACGCCGTGAATCTGCTGTCGTCCATCGGGCTCGCGGCTGGCACGGACTACGGGATATTTTTCTTCGGTCGGTATCAAGAGGCGCGTCAGGCCGGCGAGGATCGGAAGTCGGCGTACTACACCACATACCGCGGGGTCGCTAAGGTTGTCTTGGCGTCCGGTTTGACTATCGCCGGAGCGGTTTTCTGTCTGAGCTTTACCCGACTGCCCTATTTCCAACCCCTTGGCGTCCCTTGCGCGGTGGGAATATTGGTCGCAGTGGCGGTGGCGCTCACCCTGGTTCCGGCAGTTCTTGCTGTCGGAAGCCGTTTTGGTCTGTTTGAGCCCAAGCGGAAGATCAGGGCCCGAGGATGGCGGCGGGTCGGCACCGCGATTGTTCGGTGGCCTGGGCCTATTCTGGCCGCCAGTTGCGCAATCGCGCTGATCGGGCTACTGACACTGCCAGGATACAAACCCAGCTACAACGACCAGAGATACATCCCGAAAGACATCCCCGCCAATCTCGGTTATGTCGCCGCACAGCGACATTTTGCCCAGTCGCGCATGATGATGCCCGACATCCTATTGCTCGAGGCCGATCACGATATGCGCAATCCGACGGACTTTCTAGTATTGAACAAGCTGGCCAAGGGCATCTTCGCCGTCCCGGGGATTTCTATGGTGCAGGCTATAACTCGGCCCGAAGGAGCCCCGATCGAGCACACGTCGATACCGTTCATGCTCAGCATGTCACAAGCCGGCCAGCTACAAAATTTGGAGTTCATGAAAGACCGCATGAACGACTTGGTTACGCAGGCCGACGAAATGACGAAAACGATCAACCTGATGCAGCATATGTATGGCCTTATGCAGCAGCTCGCCGGCACTACTCATCGCATGGTGAGCCAAACGCACGACATGGAGGCAATCACAGAAGAGTTGAGAGATCACGTTGCGGATTTCGAAGATTTCTTTCGGCCCATCCGCAGTTACTTTTATTGGGAAAAGCACTGCTACGACATTCCCATCTGCTGGTCGCTGAGATCCGTATGGGATGCAGCCGACGGTGTCGACGAGGTTAGCGACAAACTGCATGATCTCGTCAAAGACTTGGATAACTTGGACGTGCTCATGCCGCAGCTGATCGTCCAGTTTCCGCCGATGATCGAGACCATGAAGAGCATGCAGACCATGATGTTGACGATGCATACCACCATGTCCGGGATGTTCGACCAGATGCAGGACTCGAGCGCTAACGCGACGACCATGGGGAAGGCGTTCGATACCGCCAAAAACGACGATTCTTTTTATCTTCCGCCGGAAGTCTTCAAAAACAAAGACTTTCAGCGAGTCATGGATGTGTTCTTTTCTTCGGACGGGAAAGCCGTCCGAATGCTCATTTCACAACGGGGCGATCCCGCGACGGCCGAGGGCATTTCACGGGTCGAGGCGATCAAAACCGCGACCGAGGAGTCGCTCAAGGGGACTCCGCTAGAAGACGCCAAGACCTACCTCGGTGGCGCAGCAGCGACGGTGAAAGACTTGGTGGACGGCTCCAAATACGATCTCCTGATCGCGGCAATTGCTGCACTCTGCCTTATTTTCCTCATCATGCTGATAATGACGCGAAGTTTTGTGGCTGCCCTGGTTATAGTGGGTACGGTAGCGCTCTCGCTAGGCGCGTCCTACGGGCTTTCGGTGCTCGTCTGGCAGTATATTTTGGGCATACAAATGAATTTTGTGGTGCTGGCGATGTCTGTCATCATCCTGTTGGCGGTGGGGTCCGACTACAATTTGCTGCTCGTCTCACGGATGAAAGAGGAAATAGCCGCCGGGATCAACACCGGCATTATCCGCGCGATGGGCGGTACCGGCAGAGTCGTTACGGCTGCAGGCCTGGTATTCGCGTTCACCATGATGTCTATGCTGGTCAGCGCGCTGGTCGTTATCGGTCAGGTGGGCACCACCATTGGTCTCGGTTTGCTGTTCGACACACTGGTCGTGCGCGCGTTCATGACGCCGTCCATCGCCGCACTGCTCGGACGCTGGTTCTGGTGGCCGCAACGAGTGCGCCCCCGCCCCGCGAGCGCCTTACTTCGGCCGTTAGCACCCCGTTCGGTGGCTCGTTCGTTATTGCTGAGACAGTGAACGTGAACGCGTTTGCCTCCATCGTGTTGACGACCGAATGAGCACCGAGCGCCGGGAGCCGCCGTTCACAGCACGGACCATTCGCAAATTTTCGCTGCTCATAATCCTGGCTTGGATAGCGCTAGTGCTGCTTGTGACTCTGGCAATTCCATCGCTGGAACGGGTCGGGCAAGAGCATTCGGTGCCAATGAGCCCTAAGGATGCGCCGTCGGTGCAAGCCATGATGCGCATGGGAAAGGACTTCAAAGAGTCTGATTCGGACAGTTTCGCGATGATTGTGCTGGAGGGGCAGCAGCCGCTCGGGGACGATGCTCACACCTACTATGCCGGATTGGTTCGTGATTTAAGGGACGATCCGAAGCATGTGGAGCATGTGCAGGATTTATGGGGGGATCGACTCACGGCGGCGGGCGCGCAAAGCTCCGATGGCAAAGCCGCTTACGTGCAGCTGAACCTCGCCGGCAACCAAGGCACCACCCTGGGCGAAGACTCCGTGGCCGCGGTCCGGGATATCGTGAAGCGGACGCCGCCGCCTCCCGGAGTCAAAGTCTATGTCACCGGCCCGGCACCGCTGGTTGCCGATATGCAGCTTAGTGGTAACAAATCCATTCTAAAGATCACCGTAGTAACTGTCGCGATGATCTTCACCATGCTGCTCGTTGTCTACCGTTCGGTCATCACGGTGATTCTGCTGTTGGTCATGGTTGGGATCGAATTAGCGGCAGCCCGGGGAATCGTCGCATTTCTCGGCCATCACGATATTCTTGTACTCTCGACATTCGCCACTAATCTACTGACGTCCCTCGCAATCGCGGCCGGAACCGATTACGGGATATTCTTCTTCGGGCGGTATCAGGAGGCACGCCAATCCGGTGAGGCCCGCGACACGGCCTACTACACCACATACCGTGGGGTCGCTCCCGTTGTATTGGCTTCTGGTCTGACGATCGCCGGGGCAGTCTTCTGCCTGAGCTTTACCCGGATGTCTATGTTCCAGACCCTAGGCATCCCGTGCGCGGTGGGTATGCTCGTCGCGGTCGCAGTCGCGTTGACGCTGATTCCGGCGGTGCTGGCCGTCGGAAGCCATTTCGGGTTGTTCGACTCCAAGCGCAGGATCGGGGTCCGCGGATGGCGCCGAGTCGGCACGGCGATTGTCCGCTGGCCGGTGCCCATACTAGCTGCCAGTTGCGCGATCGCGCTGATCGGTCTACTGACACTGCCGGGCTACAAAACGAGCTACAACGACCGGCTCTATATACCCGGCCACATTCCAGCCAATTTGGGGTATGCGGCCGCTGATCGTCACTTCTCCCAGGCCCGGATGATGCCCGAGATCCTCTTGATCGAATCGGATCATGATATGCGCAATCCGGCGGATTTTCTAGTGCTGAACAAACTGGCCAAAGGTGTTTTCCGGGTCCAAGGGATTTCTCGTGTGCAGGGCATAACCCGGCCCGAGGGAAACCCCATCGAACACACATCGATACCTTTTCTGCTCAGCATGCAAAACGCTGGCCAGCTACAAACCATGAGGTTTCAGAAAGACCGCATGAACGACATGCTCAAGCAGGCCGACGAGATGGCAAAAACGATCAATATAATGCAGCGGATGTATGGCGTGATGCAACAGCTCAGCAACACGACTCACCGCATGGTCGGCCAAACGCATGACATGGTGGCGGTCACGGAAGAATTGAGAGACCATATTGCAGACTTCGAAGATTTCTGGCGGCCCATCCGCAGTTATTTCTACTGGGAAAAGCACTGCTACGACATTCCCATCTGCTGGTCGCTGAGGTCCATATTCGATGCACTCGACGGTGTTGACGGTATCAGCGATAAGCTGCACGATCTCGTCAAAGACTTCGATCAACTGGACGCGCTCATGCCGCAGATGCTCGAATCTTTCCCGCCGCTGATCGCAATGCTGCAGAAGATTCGGACCATGATGCTCACCATGCACAGCACCATGTCCGGGATCTTCGCCGAGATGGACGAGGTGGGCCAAGACGCCACCGCGATGGGAAAGGCGTTCGACGCCTCGCGCAACGACGATTCCTTCTATCTGCCTCCGGAAGTGTTCCAGAACAAAGATTTCCAACGCGCGATGAACTCGTTCATTTCTCCGGATGGGAAAGCGGCCAGGTTCATCATCTCGCACAGGGGCGATCCCGCGACGTCCGAGGGCATAACGCGTATTGACCAAATAAAGGGGGCGGCCGAGGAGGCGCTCAAGGCAACACCTCTGGCGAACGCCAAGATCTTTTTAGCCGGCACCGCGTCGACCTATAAGGACTGGCAAGACGGCTCCAGATATGATCTCTTGATCGCGGGAATTGCTGCGCTGGGCCTTACTTTTATGATCATGCTCATCATCACGCGAAGTATCATTGCCGCACTAGTTATCGTGGGTACGGTGGCTCTTTCGTTGGGTGCATCGTTTGGGCTGTCGGTACTAGTCTGGCAGTATGTCGTGGGCAGCAAATTGCACTGGATGGTGCTTGCGATGTCGGTGATCATTCTTTTGGCGGTGGGGTCTGACTACAACCTGTTGTTGGTATCCCGGTTCAAAGAGGAAGTAGCCGCCGGCATAAACACTGGCATCATCCGCGCTATGGGCAGTACCGGTAAGGTCGTCACTTCGGCAGGGCTGGTGTTTGCTTTTACGATGGCTTCAATGGTGGTCAGTGATTTGCGGATTATCGGTCAGGTCGGTACCACCATCGGCCTGGGCCTGTTGTTCGACACCTTGGTAGTGCGTGCGTTCATGACGCCGTCTATCGCCGCGCTGCTGGGACGTTGGTTCTGGTGGCCGCAGAGAGTTCGTCCGCGCCCGGCCAGTCAGTTGCTTGAGCCGTACGGACCGCGTCCGCTGGTTCGGTCCTTACTGCTGAGGACGAACGCGGCGACGACCACACGGTCATGACCGAGCGCCCGAGGCCGCCCCATACATTGGCCCGCTGCGTTTATCAGCCCCGGATAGATCCGCGAGCCATGCTGACCCACACCTTCCCGCTCGAGCAGTGCCGCGAGGCTTTCCTGGCTATCGCCAACCAGGGCGAGTCCGGCGCGGTGAAGGTGGCGTTCGACCAGCGCTAAAGCGCCGTCCCGGTGACCTGTCGTATTAATCAGGCCGATTCTCTTCACTGTCTCACCGGACGCTGATCGCTAGCGTTGGACTGTTTGACGCGTTCCCGCGCGGGGGGAGGAGACGACGATGCCAGCCAGCACTGAACGGCCGCAGGTGCGGCCCGGTTGGAGGCCGCGTATAACTTGGCTGAACCTTCTCGGTGTCGTGGCGATCGTCGTCGCCGCCGTCGCCATCACCGTCAAGAATCTGCCGGACGACACCCCCAACCAGATCCTCAACGTGTCCTACGATCCCACCCGCGAGGTGTATGGCCGACTCGACCAAGCCTTCACCGAGCAGTATCGCCACCAGAGCGGTGTCACGCTGTCCTTCAAGCAATCTCACGGCGGCTCCGGCCGACAGGCCCGCAGCGTCATCGACGGCACGCAGAAGGCCAACGTGGTCTCGCTTGCGCTCATCAGCGATGTCGACGCGCTGCAGAAACAAAATCTGATCGCTCCGGACTGGCAGAAGCGACTACCGAACAATTCGGTGCCGTACACCTCGACCGTGGTGTTCGTCGTGCACAAAGGCAATCCGAAAGCGATTCGCGACTGGCCCGATCTGGTCAAGGACAATGTTTCCGTCGTCACCCCCGACCCGCTTTCGTCGGGCAATGGCCAACTCAGCTTCCTGGCCGGCTGGGGCTCAATCACCACCCGCGGCGGCAACGCGGCGCAGGCACTGGACTACCTGAAGTCGCTCTATCGACACGTAGCGATTTTCGATTCCGGTGCCCGCGGATCGGCCACCACCTTCGCGGATCGACACGTTGGGGACGTGCATTTGACGTGGGAGAACGAGGCGTTGCGGGAGGCCGCAGAGAACACAGACGAACTGGAGATCGTTTACCCGCCGGTGAGCATCCGCGCCGAGCAGGCCGTCGCCTGGGTCGACGCCAACGACAGGAACGAGAAGACGGCGACTTATGCCAGGGCTTTTCTGAACTACCTGTTCACCGATCCCGCGCAGGAGGTCTTCGCCGAATTCGGTTACCGGCCAGTGAAACCGGCGATTCTGGCCAGGCACTCCGACCGGTTGCCCAACATTGCGCTGTTTCCAATCACCGCCATCGCCAAGGACTGGGATGATGCTCGGCTGAAGTTCTTTGCCGACAACGGCGTGATCGACGTCATCTCAACCACGTCGTCCGCGCCCAAGGCGTAATCGTCATGGGTCTTGCAGTGCGGTACCCCTTAGCCGCGGGGCGGCGCGACCTGGTGGCAGGCCTCACCGTCGCCGCCGTCGCCCTGCCACAGGGCATCGCCTACGCGCTGATCGCCGGCGTGGATCCACGATTCGGCGTCTACTCCACGATCGTGGTGACGGCTGTCGCGTCGCTGTTCGGCTCGTCGTCGCATTTGATCAACGGGCCCACCAGTGCCATCTCACTGCTCGTGTTCAGTTCGCTGGCGTTCATTGATCCGGAGAACCGCAACGCGCTCTTCGAGGCACTGTTCGTGCTCGGCGTCTTGGCCGGCACCATTCAAATTCTGATCGCGGTTTTCAAGTTGGGCGATCTGACTCGCTACATCTCCGAATCTGTAATCGTCGGTTTCATGCTGGCCGCGGCTTTCCTGCTCGGTGTCGGTCAACTGGGCAATGCCGTCGGTGTCAAGGACAAGGGCAGCGGCAAGATACAGCTGCTGCATCGCGTGTACCTGACCTTGTTCCACGGTGACGCCATCAACTTCCGGGCGGTGGTACTCAGCGTCACCGCCGTGGTGCTGGCCGTCGTCGTGCGCCGGCTGGTGCAACGCTACGGCTGGCCACAAATCGATCTGCTGACGGTGCTGGTGGTCGCGGCCGTCGTCGCGTACACCGCGGGGTGGTCGGTTCCGAACAGCCACGGCAAGACGGCGGTGTCGCTCGCGGCGAAAGTGCCGCAGAGTTTGCCGGTACCGCACATTCCCGAAGTGGACCTCACCTCGCTCGCCCAACTGTCGCAAGGCGGGCTGGCCATCGCGTTCATCGGCTTGCTGGAAGCGCTGTCGATCGCGAAAGCGATCGCCTACCAGTCGCAGCAGAAAATCGACTACAACCGCCAGATCTTGGCCGAGGGCCTGGCCAACCTCACCGGTGGTTTCTTTCGGTGCCTGCCGGGATCGGGTTCGTTATCTCGGTCGGCGATTAACTTCCAGGCGGGTGCGGCAACGAGGTTCTCCGGGATCATCGCGTCGGCGACGGTGGCCGCGGCCCTGCTGCTGTTCGCGCCGCTGCTGCACTATATTCCGCAAGCCGCCCTGGCCGGCTTGCTGCTGGTGACGGCGGTTCGCCTCGTCGACGCGCGGCGGCTGGTCGCCACCATCAGAGCGTCGCGTTACGACGCCGGGCTGGTGATCGTCACCGCCCTCACCGGAGTGTTGGTCGACCTCGATAAGGCGGTGCTGCTCGGAATTGCGTTGTCGATCCTGTTGTTTGTGCGCCGTGCGTCCAAACTCAATGCCGCGGAGCTGATTGTCACACCCGAGCGCGTAGTACGCGAACGGATATCGACCGACCCGGCCGATTCCGCTCTGGTCATCTATGACCTCGAGGGCGAATTGTTCTTCGCGGCGGCGCCCATACTCGACCGCCACCTCGACACAGTGAGGACACGAATTCAGGTCGGCCACACCAAGTTCGTCATTCTGCGGCTCAAGCGGGTTCGGAATCCGGATGCGGTGTCCATCGATCGACTCGAACATTTTCTGCGCGAGCACAACGGCAACGGAGTGGCGATCTTGCTGGCGGGCGTGCGCCCGGACATGCTGACCGTCCTCAAAAACATCGGCGTCGACAGCTGGTTTCCCGCCGAGCAGCTATTTCCTGAAGAAGAACAGGATTACTCGGCGACCCTCAACGCCGTGCGTTACGCCCGCGCCAAACTGGCGCTCGAACACTCCGAAGCGGCACTGGTAGGGGCGAACACCACCGAAGGCCACCAACCGGACCTGTACTACCTGGTCTGAGGCGCAGCTACCTGGGGTTGGCGCGCAGATAGCCGTAGATGCCGGCAAAGCCGGCGTTGACGTCGTCAGGAATGGGCACCGGTCCCCCCAAAGCTCTTGCACCCCAGGCTATTTGGGCGGTGCGTTCCACCAGGGCGGTGATATGCAAGACCCGGTCGGGTCGGGGACCCACCGCCACCAGCCCATGGTTGGCGATCAGCGCGGCCGCCCGGCCCTCCAGCGCCTTGACCGCGTTATGTCCGACCGCGGGTGTGCCCGATGCGGCGTACTCCGCGCAGCGGATGTCACCGCCGCAGTACACCGCGAACTCGTCGATGCACGCCGGAATATCTTGGTGCGCAACCGCAAACATCGTGGCCCATACCGGGTGGCTATGGACGACGCTGCCGATGTCGTCCAAAGCGCTGAAGCACGCCAGGTGCAGTCTCATCTCCGTCGACGGGAACCGTCCGTCGCGGGCCGCCAGCACGTTGCCCTCAGGGTCGACGACCACCAGATCTTCGAGTGTCATCTCTGCGTAGTCGACGGACGACGGGGTGATGACCAGGTTGCTGTCTTCACGGCGAGCAGAGATGTTGCCCGCGGTGCCCTCGATCAGTCCCCGACGCAGCATGTCCTTGGCCGCCGCCAGCACAGCGGCTTCGGCGTGCTCGACGAATCTCACGATGCCAACACCTCCGGGTTGACGATATGGGTCGGGCTCCGGCCGGAAAGCAGCGCTTCCAGGTCCTCGGCGACCATCTGCGCCTGCCGCGCCTCAGTGTTCCACGTCGCGCCGCCGATGTGCGGGGTGAGCACCACATTGGGCAATGCCGTCAGCGGATGGTCGGCCGGCAACCATTCACCGACGAAGTGGTCGATGCCGGCGGCCGCAACCTTGCCGCTGCGCAACGCGTCAACCAGCGCGTCGGTGTCGTGCAGCTGGGCCCGGGCGGTGTTGAGGAAGACGACCCCGTCGCGCATGGCCGCGAACTGGCCGGCGCCGATCAGGCCGGTGGTGTCGGCGGTGACCGGGGCGTGCAGGGACACGATGTCAGCTTGGGCAAGCAGGTCATCAAGGCTGTGCCCAGCTTCGTCGTTGTACGGGTCATACGCGATGACCGTTAGACCGAGACCCGCCAGCCGCCACTTGACCGCCCGGCCGACGGCGCCCAACCCGATCAGTCCCGCGGTGCGATCAGCCAGCTCCCAGGCCCGGAAACGCTGATAAGGAATGGTGCCGTCGCGAAAGATGTTGGCACTACGTACTTCTGAGTCAGCCGTCAGCAGGTGGCGGGTTGCGGCGAACAGCAGCGCCACCGTCATCTCGGCGACCGCGTCGGCATTGCGGCCGGGGGTGAAAAGCACCGGAACCCCGGCGGCGGTGGCCGCGGCCACGTCGACGTTGTTGGGATCGCCTCGGGTCGACGCCACGGCCCGCAACCCCAGCTCGAACACCGGCCCGGCAACCGAATCACTCTCGACCACAACCACATCAGCGCGCTCGGCCGAGATTCGCTCGGCCAGTTGCTCAGCGGAATAGATCCGTAACGGCGTCTGGTCGATCCAAGGGTCGTAGACCACATCGGCCAGTCGACGCAATTTGTCCAGGCCTGCCCCACGCAACGGGGCCGTCACCAAAGCGCGCGTCACGCTTGCCATGCTGGCGTACGGTGACGCCCGTGTCACGCGCAGAGGTCACAATCGGCATCGATATCGGCAGTACGGCGGTCAAAGCAGTCGCCGCCGATGAAGACGGCCGAGTGGTGGCGCGGGCGCGTATCGCACACCAGTTGCGGGTACCGGCGCCGGATCGGCTCGAGCACGACGCCGACCATGCGTGGCGGCAAGGACCGTTGACCGCCTTGGACCGGTTGGCCCGGCCGGATGCCACGGCAGCGGCGGTCTCGGCGATGGTGCCGTCGTTCACCGCGGTGGACTCCGGCGGCCGGCCGATCACGCCGGGCCTGCTGTACGGGGACAGCCGCGGCCGCGTTCAGGCGGCGCAAGACGACGTATTGCCGCCGGTGGGAGAGGCAGCGGGGTTCCTGCGCTGGATCGCCATCGAGGCGCCCGCGGCGGCCGGGTATTGGCCGGCCCCGGCGGTCGCCGCCTACGCGCTGGGCGGCGAACCGGTCATCGATTTCGCCACTGCCTACACGACCGTTCCACTGTTCGACGGCACCGGCTGGAGCCCCGCTGCTTGTGGCGAGTGCGGGGTGACGGTCGACCGCATGCCCCGGGTGGCGGCGACCGGCTCGGCCGTCGGGCAGGTCCGCGGAACGGACGCCGTGCTGGCGGTCGGTGCGATCGACGCCTTGTGCGAGCAGATCGTCGCCGGCGCGGACCAAGACGGCGACGTACTCGTCCTGTGCGGGACGACGTTGATCGTCTGGGTCACCATTCCGCAGTGGCGTCAGGTGCCGGGCCTGTGGACCCTTCCCCACCTTGACCTTGCCGGCAAGAGCCAGATCGGCGGGGCCAGCAACGCCGGCGGGCTTTTCCTGGACTGGGTGGACCGGCTGCTGGGTCGCGGTGATCCGGCGAGCGGGGGTCCCGATCGGGTGCCGGTCTGGTCGCCGTACGTGCGGGGTGAGCGCACACCCTGGCACGATCCCGACCGGCGCGCGGTGCTCGACGGGCTCGATCTCACCCACGACGCCGCCGCGGTGCGACGGGCCGCCTACGAGGCGTCGGGCTTCGTTGTGCGTCAGCTCATCGAGCTGAGCGGAACGCCGGCGTCACGGGTGATAGCGACCGGCGGTGGCACCCGGGTGCTGCCCTGGATGCAGGCCATCGCCGATGCCACCGGCCGTCCGGTGGAGCTGTCCAAGGTGGCCGACGGCGCGGCCCTCGGCGCGGCGTTTGTCGGCCGGATGGCGATCGGGCAAGAGTCGTCGATCGTCGACGCCCGCAGGTGGGCCGGCACCGATCGCGTCGTCGAACCGGATCCCGCTTGGACGGGCGCTGTCGAGCAGCGCTACCAGAGATTCCTCGAGCTGGCCAAGCGGCCGTCCCATGGTCGGCTTCTGCCTTCGTAATCCGCTGAGATTCTCATCGCCGCGTCGCGACCACCGACACGATGTTCCGGAGTGCGGCGAGCCCGTCGTCCTCGGGGAAAGTCAGCCCGTAATCGGCGAACAACTCCCGCCGCGGCCGAGTGACCACCTGCCAACCCCGTCCGCTCAAATACTCGACGACATTGCTGCGTTCGCCCTCATAGAAGAGCCCGGACAGATCGATGTCGCAGCCGAGGCTGGCCCACCTGTCGTTGAAGGCCTGCGCGCGTTCGGCCATCGTCATACCGCCCTCGGGATGAAACTCGGTTGCCAACTGGCTGCCGGGCGCGCTGAGGGTGGTGATGTGGTCGAAAAGCCGGTCCTGGGCTTCCGGCGGCAGGTACATCAGCAGGCCCTCGGCGCTCCACGCCGTCGGCTGGTCGTCAGCGAAACCGCTGGCGCGCAACGCATTCGGCCAATCGTCACGCAAATCGATGCTGACGGTCCGCCGCTCCGTGGTTGGCACCGCGCCCAACTCCGACATGGTGGCCGTCTTGAAGTCAACCACCTGCGGTTGGTCGACTTCGTAGACGACGCTGCCAGTGGCCCACGGCAATCGGTACGCCCGAGAGTCGAGGCCGGCGGCCAGTATCACCGCCTGCCGGATGCCGCTCACCGTGGCGTCGACGAAGAAGTCGTCGAAGAATTTTGTGCGTACGGCCAGCGAGTCGGTTTCCTGTTGCAAATCAGGTACGGGGCTTTCGCCCTCGGCCGGGGACGGATTGACCTCGCCGTCGACGACGCGGACGAAGAACTCGATACCCACGGCGCGGACCAGCGGCCCCGCGAACGGATCATTGATGATCGGGTTGGCTCCTTCGCTGGCCAACGCTCGTGCGGCGGCGACCATCGTCGCCGTCGCACCCACACTGGTGGACAAATCCCAACTATCGGTGTCGTTGCGTGTCACGGCTGATCCTCGGTCAACTCGGCGCTGAGATAGATGACGTCGCCGACCGGAGAGTCCTCGGCGTCGGCGGGCGGCAGTCCGTGCGCGGCCAGCAGCTCAGCGGCGGGGCTCGCGGTGACGTCCCAGCCGCGATCGGCCAGATAAGCACCGGCATCGGTCCGATCGCCGAAATAAACCAAGTCAGCCATGTCGAGCCTGAAGCCGTGCCGGCTCCAGCGGTCGGAATGACGCTGCATGCGTCGCCGGAGCTCCTCCTCTTTGATGTGGTTGATGTCGGGCAGGCCCTCGGTGGCCAACCGGCTCCCAGGCGCGCTCAGCAGCGTGATCTGGTCGAGCAGCCTGTCCTGGGCGTCGGGAGGCAGGTATCCCAGCAGTCCTTCGGCGATCCAGGCGCTGCGTAGTGCGGGGTCGAAGCCCGCGGCTTGCAGCGCCGCCGGCCAGTCGTTGCGTAAGTCGATCGCCACCGGCCGCCGATCCGCTGTGGTCCGTGCACCCAGGCCGGCCAGTGTCGCGGTCTTGAATTCGATCACCTGTGGCTGGTCGATCTCGTACACGGCGGTACCGGTCGGCCAAGCCAACCGGTACGCCCGTGAATCCAGCCCGGCCGCCAGGATGACGGCCTGCCGGATGCCCGCCTGCGTCGCCCCGAGAAAGAATCCGTCGAAATAGTCGGTGCGGATCGCCATGGCGTTGGCGAATCGCTGCATCCCGACGGCGGCGTCCTCGTCAAGATCCTTCGGATCCAACTCACCGCCGGCCATTTTGGCGAAGAACTCGATGCCGACGGCGCGAACCAGCGGCTCGGCGAAGTGGTCATCGATCAAGGCGTTGGGCGCGCGACTGGCTAGAGCTCGGGCGGCGGCGACCATCGTGGCCGTCGCCCCCACGCTGGAAGCCAGATCCCAGCTGTCACCCTCGAAGCGAGCGTCACCCATACGCGTTACCGTCACCTTCTGCTCTACCCCAGCTATATTTAGCCAATATAAAGAGCACCCCGAACCGCAAGCCTGGTTGGGGGTGGCCGGTGCCAGCGCTGTTAGGGTCGTAGACTGTTCGACGCGCGACTTCGCAGCTCCTGGCGGGCGGGGCTCGGTGCGTGACACAGGACTACCCGTGCTGGCGAGACCAGCCCCGTTTGGCATGCCGCGGCCCAAGAGCACGGCTGCGCAGGAGGAAGAGTGCTTTCGGCTTTCATCTCATCGCTGCGAACAGTCGACCTGAGACGGAAGATTCTGTTCACGCTGGCCATCGTGGTGCTGTATCGGCTGGGAGCGTCCGTCCCGTCCCCGGGAATCGACTATCCGAATGTGCAGAAGTGTATTGCGCAGGTCAGCGGTGGCGATTCGGCGCAGATTTACTCGCTGATCAATTTGTTCTCCGGCGGCGCGCTGCTGCGGCTGACCGTGTTCGCGGTCGGTGTAATGCCCTACATCACCGCGAGCATCATCGTGCAGCTGCTGACCGTCGTCATCCCGCGGTTCGAGGAACTGCGGAAAGAAGGCCATTCCGGTCAGGCCAAGATGACGCAGTACACCCGCTACCTGGCTATTGCGCTGGCCGTCCTACAGGCGACCAGCATCGTGGCGCTGGCTGCCAACGGAGGGTTGCTACAAGGCTGCACTCTGGACATCATCGCCGACCAGAGCATCTTCACCCTGATCGTCATCGTGCTGGTGATGACCGCCGGCGCCGGCCTGGTGATGTGGATGGGCGAGTTGATCACCGAGCGCGGAATAGGCAACGGCATGTCGTTGCTGATCTTCGCCGGCATCGCCGGCCGCATCCCCTCCGAAGGCAATTCCATCCTGGACAGCCGAGGCGGGGCAGTCTTCGCCGCGGTCTGCGTGGCCGCGCTGATCATCATCGTCGGGGTGGTGTTCGTCGAGCAGGGCCAGCGCCGTATTCCGGTGCAATACGCCAAGCGAATGGTGGGCCGGCGGATGTACGGCGGCACGTCCACGTATCTGCCGCTCAAGGTCAACCAGGCCGGCGTTATCCCGGTCATCTTCGCGTCGTCGCTGATCTACATTCCGCATTTGGTCACCCAGCTGGTGCGCAGCGGCAGCGGCGGTACGGGTAATACCTGGTGGGACAAATTCGTCGGCAACTACTTGTCGAACCCGGCTGACCCGGTCTACATCGGCATCTACGTCGGCCTGATCATCTTTTTCACCTACTTCTATGTGTCGATCACGTTTAACCCCGACGAACGCGCCGACGAGATGAAGAAGTTCGGTGGCTTCATCCCGGGCATCCGGCCGGGCAAGCCGACCGCGGATTACCTGCGCTACGTTCTGAGCCGGATCACCTTGCCGGGCTCGATCTACCTGGGCGTGATCTCCGTGCTGCCGAACTTGTTCCTGCAGATCGGCAATACCGGCACGGTGCAGAATCTGCCTTTCGGCGGTACCGCGGTTTTGATCATGATCGGCGTCGGCTTGGATACGGTCAAACAAATCGAGAGCCAGCTCATGCAGCGTAACTACGAAGGGTTCCTGAAGTGAGAGTTGTTTTGCTTGGGCCGCCCGGGGCGGGCAAGGGCACGCAGGCCAAGAAGTTGGCCGAAGCACTCGAGGTCCCGCAAATCTCCACCGGCGACCTGTTTCGTCAGAACATTGACGACCGCACCGAGCTGGGGCTGGAAGCCAAGCGCTACCTCGATGCCGGTGATCTGGTGCCGTCGAAGGTGACCAACCGACTTGTCGACGAGCGCCTCGACGAATCCGACGTGGACGCCGGGTTCATTCTGGATGGCTATCCGCGCTCGCTCGAGCAAGCCAAAGCCTTGGACGACATGCTCGAACGCCGGGGAACCAAACTCGACGCCGTGCTGGAGTTTCGGGTGTCAGAAAAGGTACTGCTCGAACGCCTCAAAGAACGCGGCCGCGACGACGACACCGAGCAGGTCATCTGCAACCGCATGAAGATCTACCACGATCAAACCGATGCGGTGATCGAGTATTACAGCGACGAGCTTAAGGCCGTCGACGCCGTCGGCTCGCTGGATGAGGTCTTCGGGCGCGCGCTGAAAGCTTTAGGGAAGTAGCGGTGATCGCCTTGGCAGGGCTGCGCAACCGCAAAGTCGTGCCACAGCGCAGCGCCGGCGAACTCGACGCGATGGCCGCGGCCGGGGCCGTGGTGGCGGCGGCGCTGCGGGCAGTTCAGGCAGCCGCGACACCGGGTGCTTCGACGTTGGATTTGGACGCGATCGCCGAATCGATCATCCGAGACGCCGGGGCGACACCGTCATTTCTCGGCTATCACGGGTACCCGGCGTCGATTTGCGCGTCAGTCAACGATCGGGTGGTGCACGGGATCCCCTCAGCCGGCGAGATCCTCGGGATCGGCGACCTGGTCTCGATCGATTGCGGTGCAATCCTCGACGGCTGGCACGGTGACGCCGCGATCACGCTGGGTGTCGGACCGCTCACCCAGATGGACGAGGCGTTGTCGCAGGCAACCAGGGCAGCCATGGAGGCTGGGATCGCGGCGATGGTTCCCGGCAACCGGCTGACCGACGTGTCGCACGCCATCGAAACCGCCACCCATGGCGCCGAGGCGCGGTACGGCCGTACGTTCGGAATAGTCGAGGGCTACGGTGGCCACGGCATCGGCCGGCAGATGCACATGGACCCGTTCCTGCCCAATGAAGGGTCCCCGGGACGCGGTCCGCTGCTGGCCCCCGGATCTGTACTGGCCATCGAGCCGATGCTGACGCTCGGGTCGGGCAAAACCGCGGTGCTCGATGACAGATGGACAGTCACTACCCTCGACGGCTCCCGCGCGGCACACTGGGAGCACACCGTGGCAGCAACCGAGGTCGGACCCCGCATCTTGACTCTCGGCTGACCGCAGCGACCTGCCTTCGGGGTGAACCCGTGGCTCGCGTGCGGCTCGCTCGGCGCGCATTTAGGCGTTCCGCGGCGACCCGATCGCCGACGCAGCAATGGACCGGTCGACGGTGCAGCGGTCCTCTTCCAATCCAGAATGAACCGCAGCCAATTCTGCGTCGTGTTACACCCGGGAACCAAGGTCCCTCCCTGCCCAGAAGATGACTGGAGATCGCGGATGACCATAGAGATCCAGGACAACCCCGACGCCGTTGTCATCGGGGCAGGACCTGCGGGTCTGGCGGTTGCACGTGAACTCGACCATCAGCATGGCATCAAAGCGCTCGTTCTGGAACGCGCAGCGGCACCGGCGATTTCGTGGCGGAGGCGCTATGACAACTTCCGCCTCAACACAACCGGCTTCTTGTCACACCTTCCCGGACAACGGATTCCCTTGGACGCCGGCCGTTGGCCGACCAAGGAAGACATGGTCCGTTATTTCGATCGCTATGTTCAGCGGCAGAACATCGCGCTGATGCTCGGGTGTGAAGTCCACCGCATCGACCGTGGCGACGGAATGTGGCAACTGGACACGTCGTCGGGTGCAATCCAAACCGCGGCGATCGTCCTCGCCACGGGCAACTACAGTGCCTCAACCCTCCCTAACTGGCCTGGACTGAAGCGCTTCAACGGCGAGATCGTGCACTCCGGGGACTTCACCAGCGCTTGGCCCTACCGTGGCCGCGACGTCCTCGTTGTTGGCGCAGGCAATTCTGCCGCCGATATCGCCGTCCAACTTGCCAACGACGGCGCCTGCCGGATCTGGCTGGCGGTCCGCACGCCCCCGCACCTCGTGCGGCGCGCCATCGGACCTATTCCGTCGGATATTTTTCTGGAGCTGTCCTCACGAGTCCCCGCGCGGATGATCGATCCACTGATCGCCCGCGTCAATCGCCTGATGTTAGGTGACCTGTCAGCCTACGGCTTCCAGCGGCCGCCGCTCGGGCTCAAGGCGACGGTGGAAAAGCGAGGGCGCATCCCGACGCTGGCCGACGAACTCATCAAACTCGTGCGTAGCGGGCGCATAGAGGTGGTCAGTGCGGTCACGGCGGTCGAATCCGACCGCGTGATTCTCGGCGACGGCACGTCCGTAGCGCCTCAGGCGATCATCGCCGCCACTGGGTTTGGTACGAATCTCGATGGTTTGCTCGGGCACCTTGGTGTCCTCGACGAGCACGGCAACCCGCGCGGCGGCTTTGCCTCACACGTCGGCGACGGAATGTTCGCAATCGGATACGGCATTCCGCCCAACGGTCCACTCCGGGCGATCCGAATGAACGCCACGCCTCTGGCTCGCGAAATCGCGGCGTACCTCAAACGGCCCCTGGGGAATCCTGCTGAACGGCTGACGGCGGTGTCTCGTTAACACACCAAGCGGACAGGCCTGCGCGAAATCGAGGGAGCGCGATGCTTTTACTTCCCACTGAGAAAACTTACTTTCGCGGCGCGGAAGGATACGAAACGGCCCGTCGAAGCACGGTATGGAACGGCCTTGTGCCGGAGCGTTTTCCGGACGTGATCGTGCAAGCGCACGACACCGGCGACGTCGTCGCGGCGATCCGTTATGCGCAGACCAACGGACATCACGTCGGCGTAAAGTCCGGCGGCCACAGCTGGGCGGCCAGTCACTTGCGCGACGGTGGCCTGCTGCTCGACGTGAGTCGCCTCGATCATTGCACCGTCGAGCCGGATCGGATGACCGCAGACGTCGGCCCGGGCAAGGTTGCCAGCGTCTTTGCGGCCGACCTCGACGCACAAGGGTTTTTCTTTCCCGCGGGTCATTGCGAGGGCATATGCCTCGGTGGCTATCTTCTGCAGGGCGGATACGGCTGGAACAGTTCGGTGCTCGGACCGGCTTGCGAGAGCGTGCTCGGACTGGAGGTCGTCACCGCCGACGGTGAACTGATTTACTGCGATACCGAGAACCACCCTGATCTGTATTGGGCAGCCCGCGGGTCGGGGCCGGGCTTCTTCGGTGTGGTTACCTCTTTCACACTGCGCATTTACCCACGGCCGCCGGTTTGGGGTACCTGCCTGTACATGTACCCGATCGAAGTCGCCGATGAGGTGTTCACCTGGGGACGCTCGATCAGTTCCGAGCTGGACGACCGCGTTGAACTGCAGATCCACACCGCCCGCAGCTTTCCGGGAGCCGGGCTCAACCAGCCCGGCATCACGATCGCCGCGCCGGTCTTCGCCGATTCAGAGGAGGAGGCGACGAAAGCCCTTGCCCTGCTGGGCACCTGCCCGGTCGTGGATAAGGCGATTGTCAGCCTGGCTTACGCGCCGACAAACTTGGCCAATTGGTACACCGCGGTGATGACCAGTTATCCGAAGGGGCATCGCTATATCGCCGACAGCATGTTCACGTCGGCTTCCGCAGAAGACTTACTGCCCGGCATCCGCGGAATCATCGAAACGATGCCACCACATCCCTCGCATTTCATTTTCACTGGCTGGAAGACGTCCCCGGATAGGGCTGACATGGTGTACGGCCTGGAAGACGAGATCTATCTGGCGCTTTACACCATTTGGCAGGATCCTGCCGACGATGATCGGTACCGCGACTGGGCGGGATCCAACATGGCGGCGATGTCACATTTGGCCACTGGCATCTCACTGGCCGACGAGAATCTGTGCCGGCGTCCAGCGCGGTTCATCGCCCCATCGAACATGGCACGGCTCGATAAGGTGCGTTCGGCCTACGACCCGGAGGGCCGGTTCCACAGCTGGATGGGACGCGTCTGACGCGTTGGTGCGGCACACTGGGAGCACACCGCCGCGGTGTCCAAGGACCGGGCGGATGCCTGCCTCTTGAATAGGTCGCGGCCGCTGGCCGCGTGTGAACCGAACGGACGTTTCACTCGTGTCACCAGCAGGAGGTGAATAGATTGTCTAAGGTCGGCAGCCCGGCGGGCGCGGAAGCCGTCTTGATGAAGGCAATCTACGACGAGCATGCACCGGCTTTGTGGCGCTATGCGCTCCGGCTGACCGGGAATCGAAACCGGGCCGAAGACGTGGTCCAAGAGACGCTTTTGCGGGCGTGGCAGCATCCCGAGGTCATCGGCGACACCGAACGATCAGCACGGGCCTGGCTGTTCACCGTCGCCCGCAACATAGTCATCGACGAGAGCCGCACCGCCCGGGCCCGCAAGGAAGTCACTTCGCTGGACAACGCGCCTGAGCAGGCCGGTCCGGACCGGGTCAACGAAGCCCTGGACCGAATGCTGATCGCCGACGCGATGGCACAACTATCCCCCGAACACCGCGCGGTGGTGCGCCGGTCTTACTACCAGGGGTGGACCACGGCGCAGATCGCCGCCGATCTCGACATCGCCGAAGGCACGGTGAAGTCACGGCTGCACTACGCGTTACGGGCGATGCGACTGACAATGCAGGAGACGGGGGTCACACGGTGAACGAAGAAAATGGGGGCTATACGATGATGGCTCTTTTAGCCATCCAAACGGCCGTCGGCTCCGAATGTCTGGCGTGCCACAAGATGGGAGTTACACGATGATGCCGCAATGGCGGCCCGGGCTGCCGCGTGACGGTGACCCAACCGGGCATGACGAATACGCGATGTGGGATGCCGCATACGTGCTGGGATCACTGTCATCCAACGAACGGCGGGAATTCGAAGCGCACATGGCCGGCTGCCTGTCATGCCGGGAAGCCGTTGGCGAACTGAGCGGCATGCCTGCTCTGCTGTCACGGTCGACGGTGACGAGGTCGCCGCAATGGCGGAGGCCGACCACATGTCTGAGGGACCATCGTTGCCTGCAGAGATGCTGCCGTCGTTGCTGGCGAAGGTAGCCTGGCGGCGGCGCCGGTCGCGCCTGATGACGTGGACGGCTACGGCCGCCGCGGCCGCGGTGCTGGCCATTGGTGTGTTCATCGGCGTTAAAGGCCATTCCATGACCGGGGTGCCCACGCCGCCACAGGCGACCGTGTCGGGACAACCGATGGCGCAGGTGGGAACCACGGCGCTCGCCTCGACGGTGTCGGTCAGCACCCAGCACTGGGGAACCTACATCGACCTGAACTGCGTCTGCCTGGCTCCGGTGAATTCTCACCACGACACGCTGGCGATGGTTGTGGTGGGTCGCGACGGCAGCCATACCCGGCTGGCGACGTGGCTGGCCGAGCCCGGTCACACGGCAACGCCCGCTGGCAGCATTTCAATTCCGGCAGACCAAATCGCAGCCGTGCAAGTAATTTTGGTCGACAACGACAAGGTGCTGCTGCAGCGCTCGCTGTAAAAAGTTTCGATCGGCATTGAACTAAAGCTACTAGGGAGTCGTGGTACGGGCATCGTCACAAGTTAGGTGAGCAGATGCCCAGGCAACACCGGGTGGTCGACCATATCGTCGAGCACCTCGCGAGAACCGACAGCGACTACATATTCGGCGTCGACGGCGCCAACATCGAAGATCTCTACGATGCCGCACACTTCTGTTCGGACATCACCGCGGTGCTGGCCAAACACGAGTTTTCCGCGGCCACGATGGCCGACGGGTACAGCCGCAGCGGCGCCGGTTTAGGGATAGTGGCCGCAACCTCTGGCGGCGGGGCACTGAACCTTGTTCCCGGCCTTGGGGAATCATTGGCTAGCCGGGTGCCGGTGTTGGCGTTAGTGGGTCAGCCGGCGACCACGATGGACGGCCGGGGCAGCTTTCAGGACACCAGTGGCCGCAACGGTTCGTTGAATGCCAAAGGGCTGTTTTCTGCGGTATCAGTCTTCTGCCGGCGGGTGTTGAAGCCCGCCGACATTGCTTCCGCATTGCCTGCTGCCATCGCTGCGGCGCGAACCGGTGGACCGGCGGTGTTGTTGCTACCCAAAGATGTTCAGCAGGCCAAGATGGACATCAACGGGTATGGCGGTCATGTTCTGAACGGCATTGAGTGGCCGCAGGCGAGCATCGGTAACCCCCATCCGATCGTGCGCGCCCTGCGCCGCGCCAACGGACCGGTCACGATCATCGCCGGCGAGCAAGTGGCCCGCGATAACGCGCGCGGCGAACTCAAAGAACTGCGCGCCCTACTGCGCGCCCGGGTCGCATGCGTGCCCGATGCAAAGGATGTAACCGGGACACCGGGTTTCGGATCTTCGTCGGCGCTGGGAGTGACCGGTGTAATGGGACATCCCGGCGTG
>CAWCJY010000001.1:0-438607 GCA_963795995.1 uncultured Actinomycetota bacterium | reverse complement strand
AAATTCTGCCACGCACAAACGTTTTGACTTCTTCGACGCGCTCGATGACCGCTTCCGCGTGCAGCCCGCCTAATGGTGTGCCACGCAGGTACTTCACCGTGATGGTGCCGGTGAACAACGGCTTGGTCAAACCCTCGCTGGCCGCTTCACCGAGAATGTGGTCGAGCACCATGGCGCAGACACCGCCGTGCACCAAACCCGGCGGCCCCTCGTACGCAGCCCCAAGGACGAAGTCGCTCCAGCACCGCCCGTCGTCGTCTCGATGCATCGTCAGCGGCGGGGCGATTGGGTTGCGCATGCCAATCACGGCATTGCCCCACACCAGCGGTCGTTCACCTACGGCGTAGCGCACCCCGGAGGACCCGTCGAGTTGCTTCTCGCGCAACGTCTCCGTGACGGCCTCAATCGCGAGGCGAGCGTCGTCGATGGCGCCGGCGTCTACCGCGGTGACGATGGTGGCCTCGATGAGGTTACGGACGGCATCGGTCAACGGGCCATACAACGCCGTGAGCTGACCGTGCTCCTCGGCGGTGATGACCTCATACTCGACCTGCACCGACCAGCCGCCTCAGCTTCCGAATATCCTGCGCACCACTGCCTTTGCGCGCCGAGTCACTCGCAGGTAGTTGTCCAGGAACTCGCTGCCGTCGCCGCCGGGCCACCCGGCCCCGACCGCCACGGCGTTGAGCACCCGTCCCGGCCCAGGCAGCTGGTCGGTGGGTTTGCCCCGCACCAGAGTCAGCGCGTTGCGGGCCCGGGTCACGGTGAGCCAGGCTTCTCGCAGCTGTTCCACATCGTCTTCGGCGATCAGCTCCGCCGCAGCGATCGCGGTCAAGGTTTGCAGCGTCGAGGTGTTGTGCAATGCCGGGATGTCGTGTGCGTGCTGCAGTTGAATCAATTGCACAGTCCACTCGATGTCGGTCAATCCCCCACGCCCCAGCTTGGTGTGGGTGTTGGGGTCGGCGCCGTACGGCAACCGTTCGGCGTCGACGCGGGCCTTGATGCGCCGAATCTCCCGAACGGCTTCAGGTGACACCCCATTGGCGGGATAGCGGATGTCGTCGGCCATCAGCACGAACCGCCGACCCAGATCCTCGTCGCCGGCGACCGGGTGCGCTCGCAGCAAAGCCTGGATCTCCCAGGGCTGCGCCCATTTGGCGTAGTAGGCCCGGAAGCGGCCAGCGTCCGAACCAGTGGGCCATTGCGGCCTTCTGGGCGCAAATTGGAGTCCAGATGCAGCGGTGGGTCGACGGTGGCCGTGCCCAGCAATGCCCGCAGCTGCTCGACCACCGACGTCGACCACCGCACTGCGGCCGCGTCGGGAGCGTCACCGGCTGCTTCACAGACAAAGATCACGTCGGTGTCCGAGCCGTAACCCAACTCGCGGCCGCCCAGTCGCCCCATCCCGATAAGGGAGATGGTGGCCGGGGGGCTGCCGTCACAGTTGGCCCGGATCACCGCCTCCAAGGCCGCCTGCAACACCGCCACCCGCACCGAGGTGAGCGCGTCGCCGACTTCGACCACGTCGAGCATGCCGAGCAGGTCGGCGGACGCGATGCGGGCCAGCTCGCGGCGGCGCAATGCGCGTGCGGCCGCGATCGCCCGTACCGGGTCGGCGTGGCGGCCCGCGCAGGCGATCAGCGCGGGGCCGAACGCGCCGGGCTTGACGTCGAGCAGCTTGGGCCCGGACGGGCCGTCGCCGTACTGCTTGATGACCTGAGGTGCGCGCATCAGCAGCTCCGGGACGTACGCCGACGTGCCCAGCACATGCATCAGCCGCTTGGCCACCGCGTTCTCGTCGCGCAGCGTCGACAGGTACCAGCGCTGGTCGGCCATCGCCTCGCTGAGCCGCCGGTAGGCCAGCAGCCCGCCGTCGGGGTCGGGCGCGTTCGACAGCCAGGACAGCAGCTTGGGCAGCAGCACCGACTGCACCCGGCCGCGACGGCCGCTGTGTTTGGTCAGTGCCGCGAGGTGGGTCAGCGCGGCCTGCGGGCTTTCATACCCGAGTGCGGCCAGCTGACGCTCCGCCGCGGCCGGTGTCATGCCGCCGGAGAATGTCATGCCGTCCGTGCTCACCGACTCCAGCAGCGGCTGGAAGAAGAGCTTGGCGTGCAGCCGCGACACCCGCACGTGCTGGCGCTTGAGCTCCTCGCGGAGCACGCCCAGCGCGTCATGTGTGCCGTCGGGGCGCACGTGGGCCGCCCGGGCCAGCCAGCGCAGCGCCTCGTCGTCGTCGGGTGGCGGCAGCAGATGGGTGCGCTTGAGCCGCTGAAGCTGCAACCGGTGCTCGAGCAACCGCAGGAACTCGTAGGAGGCGGTCAGGTTCGCGGCGTCGTCGCGGCCGATGTAGCCGCCCGCGCCCAGGGCTGCCAACGCGTCGACCGTGGAGGCCACGTGCAGTGAGTCGTCGCTGCGGCCATGCACCAGTTGCAGCAGCTGCACCGCGAACTCCACGTCGCGCAATCCGCCGGTGCCGAGTTTGATTTCACGACTGCGCATGTCGGCCGGCACCGTCTGCTCGACGCGGCGCCGCATGGCCCGCACCTCGGGTACGAAGTCCTCGCGTTCGCTGGCCCGCCACACCAGCGGCATCACCGCGCCCAGGTACTCCCGCCCGAGCTCGGCGTCACCGACAGCCATCCGGGCTTTGAGCAGAGCCTGGAATTCCCAGGTCTTCGCCCACCGCTGGTAGTAGGCGGTGTGCGACTCGACGGTGCGGACCAGCTCACCGCACCGGCCTTCGGGCCGCAGTCCGGCGTCCACCTCGAAGAAGACTTCGGACGCCAGCCGCATCATCTCGCCGGCGACGCGGGTGGTCACCGCATCGGCGTGCTCGCCGACGAAGATGACGTCGACGTCGCTGACGTAGTTCAGTTCTCGTGCACCGCCTTTACCCATCGCGATGACGGCGAGCCGCGGCGGTGTGTCCGTTCCGCACACCATTGTCTGGGCCACCCGCAACGCCGCCGTGAGTGCGCCGTCGGCGAGCTCCGCTAGGTGTGCGCCCACCGCGGGGAACGGCAGCACCGGCTCGTTTTCGACGGTCGGCGCGAGGTCGAGGGCGGCCAGCACCAGCAGCCGGTCCCGGTAGAAGCTTCGCAGCTGCGACCGGCAACCTGGCTCGTCGACGCACTCCAGAAAAGAGCGGCGCAGTGCGTCGGCCGACGGCAGCGTCACCTTGCCGGTCAGCAACCGCCAGGACCGCGGGTTGGCGACCAAGTGGTCGGCCAGCGCCAGCGAGGAGCCGAGCACCCCCAGCAGCCGGCCCCGGAACGCCCGATCGGTGAGTAGCGCGGAGTGGAGTTCGTCCCATTCGACGCCGGGGGCTTCGGCGAGCCGGACCAGGGCGCTCAGCGCCGCATCGGCATCGGGCGCCCGCGACAGCGACCACAGCAGCCCGACGTGGGCTTCGCTGTCGTCATTAAGGTCCCAACCCAGTGTTGCCAACCATGTGCTCGCCCGGGGATCGACCAAGCCCAAGCGGCCGACGCTGGGTAGCTTCGGGCGCTGCACCGCGGGGTTGGTCACGACCTCGACGGTAGCGCAGGCTGCCTACAGTCCCAGGTAGGTCTTCAACTCATACGGCGTGACCTGGTTGCGGTAATTCGCCCACTCCGTGCGTTTGTTGCGGAGGAAGAAGTCAAACACGTGTTCCCCTAACGCTTCGGCGACCAATTCCGAGGACTCCATCTCCTGCAGCGCCCGGTCCAGGCTGCTCGGCAGCTCGCGATAGCCCATGGCGCGGCGCTCATCTGGTGTCAGGTCCCACACGTTGTCCTCGGCCTGCGGGCCCAACGCATAGTTCTTCTCCACCCCGCGCAAACCGGCCGCCAGTATGACGGCAAACGTCAGGTAGGGGTTGCATGCCGAGTCGGGGCTGCGCACCTCGATGCGCCGCGACGAAGTCTTCCGCGGGCTATACATCGGAACCCGCACCAGCGCCGAGCGGTTGGCCGCCCCCCACGACGCGGCGGTAGGTGCCTCACCGCCCTGCACCAATCGCTTGTAAGAGTTCACCCACTGATTGGTGACCGCGCTGATCTCCGACGCGTGCTCGAGGATCCCGGCGATGAACGACTTGGCGACGTCGGACAGCTGCAGCGAATCGTCGGGGCTGTGGAACGCGTTGACGTCGCCTTCGAACAGGCTGATGTGGGTGTGCATCGCCGAGCCGGGGTATTGGCCGAACGGCTTGGGCATGAACGTCGCCCGCGCGCCTTCCTCCAGCGCCACTTCTTTGATGACGTAACGGAAGGTCATCACGTTGTCGGCCATCGAGAGCGCGTCGGCGTAGCGCAGGTCGATCTCCTGCTGACCGGGCGCCCCCTCGTGGTGGGTGAACTCCACCGAGATGCCCATCGATTCCAGCGCGTCGATCGCGTGCCGACGGAAGTTCGACGCGGAATCGTGCACCGCCTGGTCGAAGTAGCCGGCGTCGTCGGCGGGGATGGGCACCGACTCGTCGGCGGGATTGGGTTTGAGCAGGAAGAATTCGATCTCCGGATGTACGTAGCAGGAGAACCCGAGATCGCTGGCTTTGGCCAGTTGGCGCCGCAAGACATGGCGCGGATCAGCCCACGACGGCGAGCCGTCCGGCATCTTGACGTCGCAGAACATCCTGGCCGAATGGTGCTGCCCGGACGGTGTGGTCCACGGCAGGACCTGAAAGGTCGACGGGTCCGGGTGTGCCACGGTGTCGGACTCCGACACCCGAGCGAAGCCCTCGATCGAGGAGCCGTCGAAACCGATGCCCTCCTCGAAGGCGCCTTCGAGTTCGGCCGGTGCGATCGCGACCGACTTGAGGAAACCAAGCACGTCGGTGAACCACAGCCGGACGAAACGGATGTCCCGTTCTTCCAGCGTGCGGAGCACGAATTCCTTTTGTCGGTCCATGTCCGCCAAGACTAGGCAAAAGCTGTTAGTTCTGTGTTACCAACGTCGCGCTAGCACCGAAAATTATCCGGCGGCGACGCCAAGTCGACGAAGTAGCTCATGACCGCGGTGTCGACGCACTTGTTTCCAGTGAACACCACGGTGTGCTGGCTGCCCTCGAAGGTGATCAGCGGGGCTCCGAGCTGGTGAGCCAGGTCGACCCCGGCCTGATACGGCGTGGCCGGGTCGTGGGTGGTGGACACCACGACGACCTTGCCGGGCGCCACGGGTGCGGCCGGGTGCGGCGCCGACGTCGCCGGCACCGGCCACATCGCGCACAGGTCGCGGGGCGCGAATCCGGTGAACTGCCCGTAGCTGAGGAACGGCGCGACCTGGCGGATTCGCCGATCGGCGTCCACCCAGGTGGCCGAATCGGTGGGCGACGGCGCGTCGACGCAGCGGATCGCGTTGAACGCGTCCTGCCCGTTGTCGTAGTGGCCCGCCTCGTTGCGGCCCTGGTAGTCGTCGGCGAGTAGCAACAGGTCACCGGCATCGGTGCCGCGCTCCAGACCGAGTAACCCACTGGTCAGGTATTTCCAGTACTGCGGGGTGTACAGCGCGTTGATGGTGCCGGTGGTCGCGTCCTGGTATCCGAGGCCGCGTGGATCCGACGTCTTGGCCGGCGCGGTCACCAGCGGGTCGACCAGCTCGTGATAACGGCTGACCCACTTGGAAGGGTCGCTGCCCAGCGGACATCCCGCCGAACGCGCGCAGTCCGCGGCGTAGTCGTTGAACACGTCCTGGAAGCCCGCCATCTGGTTGATGTTTTCCTCGACCGGTCCGACGGTGGGGTCGATAGCACCGTCGAGGACCATGGCGCGCACATGGTCGGCGAAACGCTCGACGTAGGCGGTGCCCAGTTCGGTGCCGTAGCTGAACCCGAGGTAGTTGATCTGCTGCTCCCCCAGCGCCTGGCGCACCATGTCCATGTCGCGCGCTGCCGACGCGGTGCCGACGTTCGCCAGAAAACCCAGGCCCATCCGGTCGACGCAGCCCTGAGTCAACTGCTGGTTGAGCTGTTCGATATGCGCGACACCGGCGGGGCTGTAGTCGACGAGGGGTTCGCGGCGGTAAGCGTCGAACTCGGCATCGGTTCGGCACCGGATCGCCGGAGTGGAATGTCCGACGCCCCTGGGGTCGAATCCCACCAGGTCGAAGCTGCGGTTGATCGGGCTGCCGGCCAGCACCGGCGCCAATCCGGCGACGCTGTCGACCGCCGACGCGCCGGGCCCGCCTGGATTGACCAACAGCGAGCCGATTCGCTTGCCGGTGGCCGGTATTCGGATCAGCGCCAACTGAATCTGCGGTCCGCCCGGGTCGTTGTAGTCGACCGGCACCGGCACTGTGCTGCAGCGCGCGCTGGGGATGTGGCTGGTGTCGTCGACAACTCCGGCGCAACCGGCCCAGTTCAGCTGCGGCGCGCCGGCTTCGGGGTTGGCGCCCGCCGGCGCGATGGGTGCGACGAAGGCCGCGGTCAGTACGCCGAAAGAAAGCAGGGCCGAGCCCAAGGGTCCCGACCGCCACATGGCTCACATCGTCGCATGCGTAGCGCACCCGCGGGACGGCCGAAGGTCACACCTTGGTCTCGTCTGGGCAGCTATCACCGCCGGCTAGGCTCGATTGCCCCCTCCTCCTCCCCGCGCTGCGCGCGCCGCATCGTCGGCGGGCTAGCACTTGGCGCCGCCCGGGGCGACGGTGCCGTTGATCAGGTAGGCGGTGGCGAAGTCGTCGATGCAGCGGTTGCCCTGGAACACCACGGTGTGCTGAGTGCCGTCGAAAGTGAGCAGCGCGCCGTGCAATTGTTTGGCCAGGTCGACCCCGGCCTGATACGGCGTCGCCGGGTCGTGCGTAGTCGATACCACCATGGTCGGCGCCAGGCCGGACGCCGAAATCGAATGCGGCTTGCTCGTCGGGGGCACCGGCCAGAATGCGCACGCGCCCAGCGGGGCATCCCCGGTGAACTTGCCGTAGCTCATGAACGGCGCCACCTGCCGATAGCGCCGATCTTCGTCGATGACCTTGGCCCGATCGGTGACCGGGGGTTGATCGACGCAATTGATCGCCACCCGTGCGTCGGTGGCGTTGGTGTAATTACCGTGCTGATCGCGGCGCATGTACATGTCGGCGAGGGCGAGCATCACGTCGCCGCGGTGCTGGGTCAGCTCGGTCAGGCCGTCGGTCAGATGTGGCCACAGCGTCGGTGAGTACAACGCCATGATGGTGCCCACGATGGCGTCGCTGTAACTCAGCCCGCGCGGGTCCTCGGTGCGGGCCGGCTTACCCACCAGGGGGTTGTTCTTGTCGACCAACGGGTCGACCAGATCGTGATACGTGGCAACGGATTTGGCTGTGTCGGTGCCCAGCGGGCAGGAATCGCTTCTGGCGCAGTCAGCGGCATAGGCGTTGAACGCGTCCTGAAATCCTTTGGCCTGACGAAGATCCGCCTCGACCGGGTCAACATTCGGGTCGATAGCGCCGTCAAGAATCATCGCCCGCACATTTTGCGGGTATGCCTCGGCGTAGGCCGAGCCGATCCGCGTCCCGTACGAATAGCCCAGGTAGGTGAGCTTCTTGTCGCCCAACGCCGCACGGATGGCGTCCAGGTCACGCGCAACATTGACTGTGCCGGCATTCGCCAGGAAGACCTTGCCCATTCGGTCCAGGCAACGGCCGACGTAGGCCTTCGTCTCCCCTTCGATCTGCGCCACACCCTTCGGGCTGTAATCGACCTGCGGCTCGGTGCGCTGGTGGTCGTTTTCGGCGTCGGAGTTGCACCAGATCGCGGGCCGCGACGACGCCACCCCACGGGGGTCGAAGCCGACCAAGTCGAAGCGTTCGCGCACTTGCGGCGGCAATGCCTGAACGAGGTCGATGGCGGCCTCGATCCCCGACTCGCCGGGGCCGCCGGGGTTGACCACCAGCGAGCCGATCTTGTCCCGGGTGGCCGGAAACCGGATCAACGCGAGCAGCGCGGCGTCGCCGCCGCGGTGACCGTAGCTGACCGGCACCGCGACCTTGCCGCACTGCGCGCCGGGCGGCAGCTTCACCTCGGCGCCGCTGAGAACTCGGCACGGTCTCCAGGTCAGCGGCTGGCCGATTTTCGGCCCGGCCAGTTTCGGCCGTCCGCTGACCATGCGGGTGCAGCCGGTCAACAGCAACACGGCGATGAGGACGGCGATCAGCCAGGAGAAGACTGTGCCGCGGCGTGGCAGGCCCATGGCTCCCTATGCTGCCATGTGGCCATCACCGGTCCCGCTGACCGGCGCGGCGCTGTCACCCGGTGGCGGCGAGCAGCTCGTCCATTCCGACTTCGAAGTCGTCGGCCAAGTCCCACAGATCAGGCAGCAGTTCCGGACACGAGATGATCCCGACGTTCAGCTGGCCCGCCAGCGACATCACGGTGATGTTCAGGCCCGAACCATGGAAAAGCGGCCCGAGCGGATACATCGCGTCGATCTCACAGCCCAAGAAGTACAGCGGCAGCTGCGGACCGGGAACGTTGGAAACCACCACGTTGTGCACCGGCCGGCTGCGGGTCAGGCTGGTGCCGGCATAGGTCCGCATCGCCAGACCGAACACCGCCGGCGCGGCGAACTGGGTCCAGTCCTGCAGCAGCGTCGCACCGATCGCCGAACTATGCTCTTTGGCAACAGAATTCGCCTCTGCGATCGCTACCAGCCGCGCGGCGGGGTCCTCGATATTGGTTTGCAGGCTGGAAAACATGCCCGACACCTGGTTGCGTCCGGGACGGTCCGATTTTCCGTGCACCGAAACCGGCACCATCGCCACCAACGGCGATTCGGGCAGTTCGCCGCGATCCTGCAGGAATTTGCGCAACACCCCGGAAACCAGGGCCATCACGACATCGTTGACCTTGATGTTGAAATGGTTCTTGACTTTCTTCACGTCCTCGAGGTCGAGCTGGGCGTAGGCGATGTTGCGCTGGCTGGTCACACTGGCGTTGAACGCGGTCGGCGGTGCGGCGAACGGACGGGCCATGGTCGACCCGCTGCGTGCCCGCACGAGCGTTTTGGCCACCGAAGACACCGTGGTGGGCAGCACGTTGGCCAGCGCAAGCGGTCGGGATACGAATTTGACCAGCCCGCCGAGCGCGATCTCGATCTGGTTGCCGCCGCCGACGCCCGCCACCGGATCCGGCGCCGGCGCGTCGGCCTCGGTGGTACACAGCTGCGACATCAAATTGGCGCCGGTCACCCCGTCGACACCGGCGTGGTGCACCTTGGTCATCACCGCCACCCGGTCGGCTTTCCGCGAATCGGGGCTTTCGACAGTTTCGATGACCCACATCTCCCACAACGGGCGGGTGCGGTCCAACGGTAAGGACGCGATGTGACCGCAGACTTCGGCCAGCTCCGCTCGGCCCCCCGGCGGCGGCAAGCCGATGCGGTGCAAATGCCGGTTGACGTCGAACTTCTCGTCGTCCACCCAAACCGGGTGGTCGAGGTTCAGCGGGCTGTCGGCGAGTTTCTCGCGAAACTGGGGCATCGCTTTCAACCGCAACGACAGCGCATCGCGCAGCCGGTCGAACGTGTAGCCACCCGGCATCGTCGACAGGTCCAGTTCCAGGATCGAGCACACGTGCATGTGCTGGGAAGAACTTTCCACGTAGAGGAAACTGGCGTCGAGTCCGCTGAGCCGTTGCATTCCGTGATGGTAGTTGCGGGTCTCGCCGGCGGCGCCGGATTCCCGCCAACCGCGCTGCTGTGAGCAAACCCATGCCGACGGGTGTAGGCCGGGCGATGCCGCAGGTGGCAGAATGACCATGTCAGCGAACCCGGGGACCGTATCGGCCACGAGGATCGACGCGACGACCACTAGGGACAATGATGTCTGAGCAGACCGTTTACGGCGCCACCCCCGTCAGCGCACCGCGGACCAAGACCCGCATTCATCACCTGCAGAAAATGAAGGCCGAGGGCCGCAAGTGGGCAATGCTGACGGCCTACGACTACTCCACCGCCCGCATCTTCGACGAAGCCGAAATTCCGGTGCTGCTGGTCGGCGATTCGGCCGCCAACGTCGTCTACGGCTACGACACCACGGTGCCGATTTCCATCGACGAACTGATCCCACTGGTCCGCGGGGTGGTGCGAGGCGCACCACACGCGCTCGTCGTCGCCGATCTGCCGTTCGGCAGCTACGAGGGGGGACCGACGGCCGCGCTGGCCGCAGCCACCCGGTTCATGAAGGAGGCAGGTGCGCACGCGGTCAAGCTCGAGGGCGGTGAGCGGGTTACCGAGCAGATCGCCTGCCTGAGCGCGGCCGGCATACCGGTGATGGCCCATGTCGGGTTCACTCCGCAAAGCGTGAACAGCCTGGGCGGGTTCCGCGTGCAGGGCCGCGGCGACGCCGCCGAGCAGACCATCGCCGATGCGATCGCCGTCGCCGAGGCCGGCGCTTTCGCCGTGGTCATGGAGATGGTGCCCGCCGACCTGGCCACCCAGATCACCGGCAAGCTGACCATCCCGACGGTCGGCATCGGAGCCGGGCCCAACTGTGACGCCCAGGTGCTGGTGTGGCAAGACATGGCCGGGTTCACCAATGGCAAGACCGCGCGGTTCGTCAAGCGGTTCGGTGACGTGGGTGCGGAACTGAGGAGCGCAGCCACGCAGTACGCCCGAGAAGTGGCCGCCGGATCCTTCCCCGCCGACGAGCACAGCTTCTGAGATATGGCAGGCTGAACCGCGTATCCCCGACCGCAGCGCGTGCGGTCTTATCGGAGGCGAAATGCTTGTCCAGGCACCGAAAACGTCGCGTTACACGGAGGTCGAGCGCAAATTCGAGGTCGTCGAGTCGACGGTGTCCCCGTCATTCGACGGCATTGCCGTGGTGGCCCGAGTCGAGCGGCCGCCGGCGCAAGAGCTCGACGCCGTGTACTTCGACACGCCGACGCGGGACTTGGCGTCCAACCGGATCACGCTGCGCCGCCGCACCGGCGGCGCCGACGCCGGCTGGCACCTGAAATTGCCGGCCGGACCGGACGCGCGCACCGAGGTTCGCGCGCCGCTCGGTGCGGCAGAGCGCGCCGATGAGGTACCTACCGAGCTGCGGGATGTGGTCTTGGCCATCGTCCGGGACCGGCGGCTGGCGCCCGTCGCCCGGATCCGCACGGCTCGCAGTTTGCAGGTGCTGTATGACGACGACGGAGCCATGCTCGCCGAATTCTGCGACGACCAGGTCACCGCGTGGTCCGACACCGACACCGAGGACGGCGGCACCGAAAAGGAGTGGCGGGAATGGGAAGTCGAGCTCGCCGAGTCCGATGCGCCCGCCGATGTCGACCTGTTGGACCGGCTGAGCAACCGGCTGGTCGATGCCGGTGCGGTACCGGCACGGCACGGCTCCAAGCTGGCGCGGGTGCTCGGCACCGAGCCGCACGGCTTGCGCGACGGTGCCGCGGACCCGGTATACCGTGCGGTGGCCGAACAGGCTGAACAGCTTCTGGTGTGGGACCGTGCGGTGCGGGCCGACGCCGACGACGCCGTGCACCAGATGCGGGTGGCCGCGCGCAAAATCCGGAGCCTGCTGCAGGCCGCTGGACAGTTCGAAACCTCTTCGGACGGCTGGATACTGGAGGAACTGCGGGAACTGGGCCGAGTGTTGGGCATCGCCCGGGACGCCGAGGTGTTGGCCGAGCGCTACCGCAAGGCACTGGACCGGCTGCCGCCGGAGCTGGTGCGCGGGCGGGTGCGGCAGCGGCTCGTCGATGGGGCGAAGCGGCGCTATCAGACCGGTCTGCGCCGATCGTTGATCGCGATGCGGTCGCAACGCTATTTCCGGCTGCTCGATGCTCTCGAATCGCTCGTGGTCCAGCCGCCGCCGGCAGCAGACGTCCAGACGCCGGCGCAAGCGGTCATCGATGCCGCCTACAAGCGAGTGCGCAAAGCTGCCAAGGCTGCTGAGGCCGCAGCGCAGGCCGAGGAAGTGGATTGGGACGAGGCGCTGCACAAGATCCGTAAGCGGGCCAAGCGTCTGCGCTACACCGCCGCGGCGGTCGGCGACAGCAAAGTGTCCGACGAGGCCAAAACGGTCCAATCGATTCTCGGCGATCACCAGGACAGCGTCGTCAGCCGCGAGCATCTGAGCCAGCAAGCCCAAGTCGCGCACGCAGCCGGTGAGGATACCTTTACCTACGGGGTGCTCTATCAGCAGGAGACGCAGCTTGCCGAGGACAGTGAGCAGCAGGTGGCACCCGCGCTGCGCACGCTGAAGAAAGCGGTGCGGCGGGCGCAGTAGTAGCCCTTTGCCGGGGCGGGCGAGTTGGCCTGTAAGCCGGATCCTGTTCCGCGCCGTCATGTTCGGCAGCGCGGCGGCGACCATCCATCTGGACACACCGTCACCGGGTGCCTCGAGCGGCCTACCCGCAGACTCGGGCGAGCAGCCCTCGAACGCCTGCGCGGCCGCACCGTGATGCGGCCTTCTTGGCCTTGCTTCGGGTGGGGTTTACCGAGCCATCCCGGTCACCCGGAACGCTGGTGCGCTCTTACCGCACCGTTTCACCCTTACCACCGCGAGCGGTGGCGGTCTGTTTTCTGTGGCACTTTCCCGCGAGTCGCCTCGGATTGCTGTTAGCAATCACCCTGCTCTGTGAAGTCCGGACTTTCCTCGACGCGGCACCGAGCCTTTCGGATCAGCGCCGCGCCGCGGCCGCCCAGCCAACTCGTCCGCGACGATCACCGTACTCGCTTCAGATATGGCCAGGCCAGCGAAACGCGTTGACCATTGCCCAAGGCCGTTGCTGGTGCCAGGCTAAGCCGCATGACAGACACCGAAGGTTACGTCGACCAGGCGGTGGCCGGTCTCGCCGACCCGCAACCGATGTACAAGGCGCTGCGGGAGTCCGCCCCGGTGTTCCGGTCGCCGCAGGCGGTCGTCTTCAGCCGGCTTTCCGACATCGAGATGGCACTCAAACGCACCGACCTGTTCTCGTCGAACATGGACGCCGTCGACCTGGGCAATCTGCGGCCACTGATACCGCTGCAGATCGACCCGCCGGATCACGCCAAGTACCGACGCGTGCTCGACCCGCTGTTCACCCCGCGCGAGATGGCTCGACGTGAACCACAAGTCAGCGAGCTGGTGAACCAGATCATCGACGGCTTCGCCGATCGTGGCGAATGCGACTTCCACGCCGAGTTCTCGGTCCCGTTGCCGTGCACCGTTTTTCTGCAGCTGCTCGGCCTGCCGCTAATCGATCTGCAGACCTTCCTGGAGTGGAAGGACATCGTGATCCGCCCGCCAGGGGCAACCGGTTACGACGACCGCCATACCGCGACGGCCCCGGTGGCCCAGAAGATCTACGACTACTTCGACAAAGCGGTTGACGAGCACCTCGCCAGCCCGCGCGACGACGTGCTGTCGGCGATGATCGCGGCACGCGTCGAGGGCCAGCCGCTGTCCCGCGAGGAGCTGCTCGACATTTGTTTTCTGTTCCTGATCGCGGGCCTGGACACGGTCACCGACTCGCTGGACTGCTTCTTCGTCTACCTGGCGCGCCAGCCCGACCACCGCCGGCTGCTGATCGAGCAACCCGACATCGTGCCCAGCGCTATCGAAGAGCTGCTGCGCTGGGAGACGCCGGTGCCGGGTGTGGTGCGGGTCGCCATGCAGGACGTCGAGGTGGGTGGCTGCCCGATCAGCAAGGGTGAACGGGTCAGCCCGCTGCTCGGGGCGGCCAACACCGACCCAGCGGAGTTCGCTGACCCCGAGGTCGTCGACTTCCGGCGCAACCCGAACCGGCACCGCGCCTTCGGGGGTGGTCCGCACCGCTGTCTCGGATCGCATCTTGCGCGCATGGAACTGCGGGTGGCACTGCGTGAATTTCACCGCCGCATACCGGATTACGAAATCAAGCCGGGCACCCAGCTGGCCTACACCGCTGCTCTTCGATCGGTGGAGTCGCTGCCGCTGGTCTTCTCGGCAACCACATCATGAGCCGCGCCGGCGACGATGCAGAGCGCAGCGATGAGAAGGAGCGGCGCCGATGAGCCGCATCGTCTTTGACGAGGACCGCTGCGTGGGGCACGGGCGCTGCTACACGTTGGCACCCGATGTCTTCGACGCCGACGAGGTGGGGCATTGCATCGTGCGCGTCGACAACGTCTCCGGCGATTCAGAACAGCACGCGCAGACCGCTGCAGAGAATTGCCCCGAGGAAGCGATCACGCTGTCGGCGTGAACAGACGAGCGCCACAGCCACACCGCTGTGCAGGCCAGCACGGCGAGCAGGACCAGGACATAGGTGCCGGGCACGATGTCGTTCCAGATCCCGCCGGGCCGCAGTGAGAGCACGCCCGACTCGTGGTGCTCACCCAACGACGTGAACCACCCGCCGAGTAAGGCGAACAGCGCCCACAACGCCCACACCGAGTAGCTGCCGCGCAGCAGATACGCCCGGTATCCGAGGTGCACCAGCAACGGGGCGAACCACACCCAGTGATGGCTCCAGCTGAACGGCGAGGCGGCGGCCGAGGCCATCCCCACGATGGCCAGACTTAAGACAGCATGGCCGCGCCGATGAGTGATCGTTGCCAGCGTCACGGCGGCCACAGCAAAGACAACCGCCGCGACAGCAGCCGCCGCGGGGGCGACGTGCAGCCGGGTCAGCAGACCGGCCAGCGTGGTGTTGGCGGTAGTGGAAAACGGATGCTGGGCGATGCGGCCGGCGTCGTCGAAGCCTCGCCGCAGCCAGTAGAACGTGGAGCCCGCGGGCAGCACCGCGAACCCGACCAGGACGGTCGCCAATAAGGTGGCGCCGGCTACCAAAGCGGCCCGCAGCCGCCCAGTGGCGGCCAGGTAGATGATGAACAGCGCGGGCGTCAACTTGATCCCGGCCGCCAGCCCGATTCCCATTCCGGCCCACCTGCGCTGCGGAGGACCCAGCAGGTCAGCCACCACGATCGCCAGAATGGCGATGTTGATCTGACCGAGCTGGAGGGTGAGCCGCACCGGTTCCAGCCACACCACCAGACCCAGCAGCAACGCGGTCAGGCTCCACAAGCCATCGGTGCCGGCCGGCGCCATGGACGTCAGCATGCGCCGGATCGCGTACCCGAGCACCGCGCAGGTCAGCGTCAACCACAACACCCGCACAGCCGGCTCACCCACGAGAGCCAGCGGTGAAAAGCACAGCGCGGCGAAGGGAGGGTAGATGAACAGCAACTCTTTGGAGTTGCCGGTCAGCCCGATCGAGTAAAGGTCGAGCCCGTGCCACAGCCGCAGCGCGGCGAACCGGTATACCTGTAGGTCCACTTGCGTCGCCAGCGACGGCCAGCAGATGTAGACCACGACATAAAGCAGTGCCGCCGCCGCCAGCACCGCCGGCCCGCCACGACGAAGCCAGGGCGGAACCGTCCGCGCTGCTGGCGTGCCGCCTCCCACGAGTCACAAAGGCTAGCGGCCGGTCCAATTCACGCCAAGCCCGGCTCAGCCGCGAAAGCATCTGACAGCATGGGATGGCTACACGGTCAAAGCGCAAGCCCTACCTACCGCCCTATATCGCGAAGCGAGGGAGTGCAGAGTTGAGTGTCTGGTGGTGGCGCGGGAGCGACCATTTCGACTGGTTGGCTCTCTACTTGAACACCAGGGGGATTCGGCTGATATGGCGGGCGCTGATCGCCGCCGTGATTGCCTCCATTGCCATGGTTCCGGTGGCGATCTTGACCAGGCCCGCCTTGGCGCACCACCCGGCGGCAGTCGTCGTGCTTGCGGTTGCCGGCGGATTCGGCGTCATTGTGGCGTTGTTTTGGCTGATCCGCTGGCCCACCCGCGGTCAGTCGCTGTTCTTCTCCCTTGCCGGCAGTGCGTGCATCGCGGGAGCCTGCCTCGTGCTCGGCGACCCACTGGCGGGATTGCTGGGCTGTAGCGCGTTTGCGGTGCTCGGCGGTTACATCGCGTTCTTTCACACCGCACTGGACATGGTGGTGAACTTCGCGATTGCGGTCACCACCGCCGCGGTGCTGACCGGGCGCCTGGTGCACTACTACGACACTGTGCTGGCAGGTTGCGGGTTCCTGCTCATCGTGGTGCTCAATGTGGCGTTCCCTTTTGCGGTGCAATGGCTGGTCCGATCGCTGGGCAGCGACTTGCGACGTGCCAGTCGCGACACGCTCACCGGTCTGCTGATTCGCCGGGCCTTCTATCAGTCGGCATACGCGCTGCTGCTTCGCCGCCGGCACGGGTCGAGCTATCTGGGCGTGGCAATGATCGATTTAGATAACTTCAAGCGTCTCAACGACACTTATGGCCATTCCACCGGAGACAAGGCGCTGGTCGCAGTGGGCGGCGCCCTTCGCCTCGCCTGCCCGCCCACATCGATGATCGCCCGCTTCGGCGGCGAAGAATTCGTCGTCGCCGACACCTACCGCACCGACGACCTGCACCACGTCGCCGAACAGTTACGCACCGCCATCGCCGCCATCGGTCACCCAGTCACGGCCAGCATCGGTATCGCCAGCGCGCCGTTGCGCGCCAGCTTCGACCCCGCCGAGCGCGAACTGATCGACGATCTGGTCAACCTTGCCGACACGGCCATGTACGCCGCCAAACAGGCCGGCGGAAACCAGAGCCGATCCACCCACATGCCGCAAGCCAACTTCGGTGGCCGCCGCGCTCGAGTCGACCTACCGGGCTGACGGCCGCTGGCCGGTGACGAGATAACTGGTCTGGTTCACCAACCGCACCGACGACGCCCCGTCCGGATAGAACTCCGCGATGCTCAGCGACGCCAAATCCAGATGCAATCGGTACAAGATCCCGGCTCCGGCGTCCAGCGCCATCCGTAGCAGCATCTTGATCGGGGTCACATGCGACACCACCAGCACCGTCGAGCCGCCGTGGTCGGCGATGATCCGGTCCCGGGAACGTTGGACCCGGTCACGCACGCTGTCGAAGCTCTCGCCGCCGGGCGGTGTGGTGGCGGTGTCACGCAACCAGCTGCGGTGCAACTCGGGGTCGCGCTGCGCGGCCTCGGTGAAGGTCAGGCCTTCCCACGCGCCGAAGTCGGTCTCGATCAGATCGTCGTCGACCATCACGTCCAGGCTCAGGGCCTTGGCGGCCGTCACCGCGGTGTCGTAGCACCGCTGCAACGGCGACGCCAGCACTGCCGCGATTCCACCGCGCTCCGCCAGATAACGTGCGGCCGCGTCTGCTTGCCGCCAACCCAGCTCGGTCAGCGCCGGGTTGCCCCGTCCGGAATAGCGGCGCTGCACCGACAGCTCGGTCTGTCCATGCCGCAACAACAGCAGCCGGGTGGGCGCGCCGCGGGCGCCGGTCCATCCCGGCTGTTGCTCGGTGGTCTGCACCTCAGCTGCGGCATCCATCGCCTCGTTGGCCAACCGGTCGGCGTGCGCATTCTGTTCCCGCGGGATCCAGCTGTAGCTGATCTGGTCGAACCTGGAAGCCAGCGCGCCGGCCTGTGCGTGCAGCTTCGCCAAGTCGGGATGCTTGACGCGCCAGCGGCCGGCCATCTGCTCGACGACCAGTTTGGAATCCATCGACACGGCGACCTCGCTGGCGCCCAGTTTCGCGGCTTCGTCCAGACCCGCGATCAACCCGCGGTATTCGGCGATGTTGTTGGTGGCACGGCCGATCGCCTGCTTGCTTTCAGCCAGCACGGTCGCATGATCCGCGCTCCACACCACCGACCCGTAGCCCGCGGGTCCCGGGTTGCCGCGCGACCCGCCGTCAGCCTCGACCAGAACCTTCACTTACCGAAGTCTTTCACCCGCAGCAGAATTGCGCCGCATTCCGGGCACCGCAGCACATCGTCGTCGGCGGCCGCCGATATGCGTGCCAGCTCACCACGGTCGATCTCGATCCGGCAGGCGCCGCACCGGCGGCCCTGCAACGGCCCCGCGCCCGGGCCTCCCCCGGCGCGCTGGCGTTCATAGAGCGCGACCAATTCCGGATTCAGCGCCGCCGTCAACTCGTCGCGCCGAGACGAGCGCTGGCGGCGGGTCTGATCGATCTCGGTCAGCGCGCACTCAAGAGCCTCTCGGGCAGCGGCCAGCTCGTTCTGCAACGCGTCGATCGTCGCCAGTTCGGCGGTTTGTCCGGCTTGCAGCTCCTCGCGGCGCTCCATGACCTCCAACAGGGAATCCTCCAGGTTGCCCTGGCGCCGTTGCAGGGTGTCCAACTCGTGCTGCAGCTCGGAGAGTTGCTTGGCGTCGCGGACCGACTGCAGCAGCGCTCGGTCGCGGTCCTCGCGCTGACGCACCCCGTCGATCTCGGACTCGAAGCGCGACACCTGCGCGTCCAGATCCTGTAGTGCCATCTGCAGTGCGGCCAGCCGGTCATTGGCCGCACCGTGGTCGGACCGCACCCGCTCGTACTCCTGCCGTTGCGGCAAGTGGCTGCTGCGATGTTGGATGCGCGACAACTCAGCATCCAGTTCCGCCAGTTCGAGCAACGAACGTTGTTCTGCCACTGCGGCTTTCATAGCGACCTCTCCGGCTGTCGATCTCAAAGGTTCCACGGGTCGGTGCGAACGCTGCTGACCCGGACTTGCAGCGCCGCACCGAAAGCCGCGTTCAGCACTTCAGCTGCCTGTGCGCACCAAGGAAATTCGCTGGCCCAGTGCGCCACGTCGATCAGGGCGACAGCCGATGCGCGACGGTGCTCGTCGGCCGGATGGTGCCGCAGGTCGGCGGTGACGTAGGCCTGCACACCGGCCGCGGCGACGGTGTCCAGCAGCGAGTCCCCCGCGCCACCGCAGACGGCGACTCGCGACACCGTCACCTGCGGGTCGCCGCACGCGCGCACGCCCCAGGACGTTCGGGGCAGCGCGGTGCCGACCCGGGCGACGAAGGCGTGCAGCGGTTCCGGTTCGGTGAGCGTGGCGATGCGGCCCAGCCCGACATCTGCGGGCGGTGCTGCCAGGGCCACGATGTCGAACGCGGGTTCTTCGTAGGGATGGGCTGCTCGCATCGCGGATATCACCTGCGGCCGTACCCGTGCCGGCGCGATGACCTCGATCCGGTCCTCGGTGACCTGCTCGACCACCCCGATGTTGCCGATGGCAGGTGACGCGCCGTCGTGCGGCAGGAACTGCCCGGTGCCGGTGACGCTCCAGCTGCAGTGGGAATAGTCACCGATGTGCCCGGCGCCGGCCGCGAACACCGCCGCCCGCACCGCATCGGCGTCCTTCGGCGGAACGTAGATGATCCACTTGTCCAGATCAGCGGGCAGCTCCAGCGGTTCCAGCACCGTCTCGACGGTGAGTCCGAGCGCCAGCGCCAGCGCATCGGACACCCCCGGCGCGGCGCAGTCGGCGTTGGTGTGGGCGGTGAACAGCGAACGACCCGACCGGATCAGGCGGTGCACCAGAGCCCCTTTCGGGGTGCTGGCCGCCACCGTATCCACGCCGCGTAACAGCAGCGGGTGATGTGCCAAGAGCAGGCCGCCCACGGGAACCTCGTCGACGACCGCGGCAGTCGCGTCGACGGCGATCGTCACCGATTCGAGCACATCGGCGGGGTCACCGCACACCAGCCCGACCGAATCCCAGGATTGAGCCAATTGCGGCGGGTATGCGTCGTCGAGCACGGCGATGACATCGGCCATCCGCACACTCATCGGGCGGCTCCGCTCAGCGCGTCTTCGGCGATGGCCTCGACCAGCAGCGGCCACTCCGGGCGGACCGCGGCCCGCAGATACCGCGCGCTCAAACCGACGAACGTGTCGCAGCGCCGCACCGCAATCCCTCTATCCAGCAGACGCTTTCGGATGGCCTCTGCTCGCGGGGCGTGGAACAACACAAACGGCGCACGACCGTCGACGACGTCGACCCCGACCGATCGCAGCCCGGCCGCCATCTCCGTCCGCAGCGTCGCCAACCGCTCGGCGCCGGCGGCGGCCTCGGCCACCGCCTCCGGCGCGCAACACGCCGTGATGGCCGCCAGTTGCAAGGTGCCCACCGGCCAGTGCGCACGCCGTGCGGTCAGCCGGGCCAACAGCGCCGGCGCGCCCAGGGCGTAGCCCACCCGCAGCCCGGCCAGCGACCAGGTCTTGGTCAGGCTGCGCAGCAACAGCACGTCGGGCAGCGGGTCGGCGGCCAGCGTGTGCGGTTCACCGGGGAGCCCATCGGCGAACGCCTCGTCGACCACCACGGTGCGGCCGGGCCGGCGTAACTGGAGGATCTGCTCGCGGGTGTGCAGCACCGAGGTTGGGTTGGTGGGATTGCCGATCACCACCAGGTCGGCGTCCTCAGGCACCTGTGCACCGGTCAGTACGAACGGTGGCGGCAGCACGACATGGTGCACCGAGATGCCGGCTGCGGTCAGCGCCGCCTCCGGCTCGGTGAACGACGGCGCGATCACCGCGGCCCGCGTCGGGCGCAGGTTGCTCAGCAGTGCGAAACCTTCGGCGGCGCCGGCCAGCGGCATCACCTCGTCGCAGCGGCGGCCGTGCCGGGCGGCGACTGCAGTCCGCGCCGCGAGCTCGTCGTCGCTGCCGGGATAGCGGGCCAAGTCCGGCAGGCGGGCGGCCAGGCAATGTATGAGCCACGGGGGCGGCTGGTTGTGGCGAACATTGACCGCGAAGTCCAGCATCCCCGGCGCTGCGGCCTGATCGCCGTGATAGCGCGCCGCAGCAAGCCCGCCGAAGTCCAGACCCGCCACAGGCCAAACACTAGTCGGCCATCGAGGACAATAAGGGCGTGACTGACACGGTGGCCGCTGCGGCAGGCCGGGATCGCCCGCAGCTGGTGATCTTCGACCTCGACGGCACGTTGACCGACTCAGCTCGCGGGATCGTGTCCAGCTTTCGGCACGCACTTCGCCAGATCGGAGCCGTCGTGCCGGACGGCGACCTGGTCTCCCGGCTGGTCGGCCCGCCGATGCACGACACCCTGGTGTCGATGGGGCTGGGGGGACACACGCACGCCGCGATTGCGGCCTATCGGGCTGACTACAGCACCCGCGGCTGGTCGATGAACCGTGTGTTCGACGGCATCGGCCCGTTGCTGGATGACCTGCGGGCCACGGGTGTCCGGCTGGCGGTGGCGACCTCGAAGGCCGAGCCGACCGCGCGGCGCATTCTTGCCCATTTCGGACTCCGCGAGTATTTCGAGGTCGTCGCCGGGGCCAGCCTGGATGGTTCGCGCAGCAGCAAAACTGAGGTGCTGGCGCATGCGCTGCGTCAGCTGGAGCCGCTGCCGGAGTGCGTGTTGATGGTCGGCGATCGCCGCCACGACATCGACGGCGCAGCGGCCCACGGGATCGACACGGTGGTGGTGGGCTGGGGCTACGGCCGGGCAGACTTCGCCGGCGCCGGCACGCCGAGCGCCGCCCAGGTGGCGACCGTCGCGGAGCTGCGGCGGGTGTTGGGTGTCTGAGCCCGATTCGACGACCCCATTCGCCCGGCTGCGCCGCGCTCGCGATTGTCGTAGCCCGCGGCTCCATGTCACTTTCGTCTGTACCGGCAACATCTGCCGGTCGCCGATGGCCGAGAAGATGTTCGCTCGCCAGATCGACCAGCGGGGCCTGCCCGACGCGGTCCACGTGACCAGTGCAGGCATCGGCGATTGGCATGCCGGTGAGTGCGCCGACGACCGGGCCGTGCGGGTGCTCCGGGCGCATGGATATCCGACCGAGCACCACGCCGCACAGGTCGACATCGACCACCTCGCCGCTGACCTGGTGGTGGCGCTGGGTCGCGACCACGTCCGAATGTTGCGGCATCTGGGCGTAGACGCCGCCCGGATCCGGATGCTGCGGTCCTTTGACCCGCGTTCGGCCGCTCATGCCCTCGACGTCGACGATCCCTACTACGGCGACCATGACGATTTCGAGGCGACGTTCGCCGTGATCGAGGCCGCCCTGCCCGGGTTGCACCGCTGGGTGGACCAGCGACTGGCGCAGAACGGACAACACTGATGCAACGGTGGGCCCTGCTGCGGCCGGGATGGCTCGCCCTGGCCGTGGTGGTGATCGCCTTTACCTATTTGTGCTTCACCGTGCTGGCGCCGTGGCAGCTGGGCAAGAACACCAGAACGTCGCGAGAGAACAGCCAGATCGAGCGGTCCCTGGCCACACCGCCCGTGCCACTGAAAACCCTTGTTTCGCAACAGGGGTTGTCGGTGCCGGACACACAGTGGCGCAGGGTGACGGCCACCGGACATTACCTGCCCGACGTGCAGGTGCTGGCCCGGCTGCGAGTGGTCGATTCCGCGCCGGCGCTGGAGGTGCTGGCACCGTTTGTTGCCGACGGCGGCCCGACGGTGCTGGTCGACCGCGGCTTTGTGCGGCCCGAACAGGACTCCCGGCTGCCGGCGATACCTGCGCCGCCCCGGGGGACGGTGACCATCACTGCGCGGTTGCGCGACTCCGAGCCGACCGTGCCGGGCAAGGAGCCGGTGTTGGATAACGGCGTTCGGGAGATCTATTCGATCAACACCGATCAGGTGGCGAAATTGGCCGGGGTGGGCCTGGCCGGGTCGTATCTGCAACTGGTCGACGGCCAGCCCGGCGGTCTGGGGGTGATCGGCGTGCCGCACCTGGACGCCGGGCCGTTTTTGTCCTACGGCATCCAATGGATCACGTTCGGTATCGTCGCACCGATCTTGCTGGGCTACTTCGTGGTCAGTGAGATCCGGGTGCGCCGCGACGAGATGAGCCGTAAGACGCCGGCGAAAGCCACCGAGCCGATGACGGTCGAGGAGAAACTGTCCGACCGGTACGGCCGGCGGCGGTGAGCCACACGATCGCCGCCGCTTGAACCACCCGAGACAGCAGCACGGCACGGCGCAAGTCGGCCACCGACGGCTGCGGCCCGTCGCCGAGCGTGGGCCGGATCTGCAATTCGTAGCGGTACTGCGTGGGCCCGCCCAATCGCACGCCGAGCGCCCCAGCGAACGCTGACTCGACGACGCCGGCGTTCGGGCTGGGATGGCGGGCCGCGTCACGGCGCCATATCCGCACCGCACCGGCGGACGAGCCACCGACCATGGGTGCGCACAGCGCCACCAGCACAGCCGTCATCCGCGCGGCGGCATAGTTGGCAGCATCGTCCAAACGGGCTGCTGCCCAACCGAATCGGATGTAGCGGGGCGAACGGTGCCCGATCATCGCATCCAGCGTATTGATGGCGCGGTAGGCCAGCACGGCAGGTAGCCCGCCGACCGCGCCCCACAGCAGCGGCGCCACCTGGGCGTCGGAGGTGTTTTCGGCAACCGATTCCACTGCCGCGCGGGTGAGGCCCGGTAGGTCGAGGTAGTTCGGGTCACGTCCGCAGAGCGACGGCAACAGCAGACGGGCCGCGTCGATGTCCGTACTTTCCAGCAGTGTCGACATCGTCTCGGCGGTGCGCACCAGCGTTGTTCCGCCCAGCGATACCCAGGTGGCTGCGGCGGTGGCGGCGGTCAACCACAACGGGCCACGCCGGCGGGTGCCGCGTTGCACCGCCGCACCCAGCAGGCTGACGGCGCCCACGGCAATGCCGGTGTGAAATGCGCCTGCGAACTTGGTGTCCCGATAGGTGATCCGCTCCAGCGCCCTAGCCGCTCTACCGAATGCCGCAACTGGGTGGCCCCGCGGTGGATCGCCCAGTAGCTCGTCGGCTAGTGAGCCGATCAGCATCCCCGCAGCGCGGGAGGAGGCATGCACCCCGGCAGGGTCTCACACGGGATCGATTTGCTCGTGCACCAGGAATCTGCCGGCTTTTCGACATTCGGCAAATAAGGCGGCGTGTCGAGGCCGCAATTACACTTTTGTCGCATTATTATTACACTTATGTCGCATAAACACTGGCGAAAAATCTTTTCGCCATTTTCGTTTAAAATTTCAGCAGCGGGTTAGACCACTATTTACAGCGAGCGGGCGTGCCGAGCGCCTACCTGAATTCAGGAGTGTGATCACCTTGGGGATGTTCTCCTTCGGGATAGCGGAGATGGCTTGCGACGAGCGCGACTACGACACGTGGGCCGCCACTCTCGCCCGCGTGTCCGATCGGCTCGACGTCCTGGAAACGGCCGTCGCCGAGGTTCGCCGTCTTTGCCAAACCGGCGAGACGTGCAGTGAGCAGATCCTCGAGGTGCTGGAAAAGCACCGCGCAATCGCCACAACTGCGCACGGGCGGTTCGTCGCCGCGTAGCGGGGGTTTCATAACACTTGGTGGGCGCGGACGGATCGAACCGCCGACCGCTGGTGGGTGAATTCGGCGTCTTGGCCGAACCGGCCACGCGGCACCGCCACGGACACCGCGGTAACGATCTGTCGGAGATGGAGAACCGCGGCGTGGGCGCTGTCGTGGACGATGGCGGTCGCTCAGGTCAACTCCAGCCCCTACCCGCCCCCGTGGAGGGCATCGCGGCGAGGATGTGGCGCGGCAAGCGGCGCGGTCGGGTAATGCCCAACACAATTGAGTCTGCGGGCCACAGCACAGCGACGACTAAGAAATTCTAAGAATTGCCCGAAGGCACAAATAAGGGGCCACCGGGTATCTGTGTATCGTCGCAATGTGGTCGTTCGGCTTGGGCCACAGGCCATCGTCACAGTCCTGGAATTGAGCGCGAGCGCCCTCCGGTTCCTGGCCGTGCCATGGATCACGTCAGCTGGCGTTTGGGAGGAGAAGGCGATGACCGAGGTCGAAAACTTCGAAGTGCACCACGACGGCTACCCGAAATATCGGCGCAAAGTCCGCTTCGACTGGTCGAACACGCCGCTGCACTGGGTTCCCGATGACCCGTTCGCCACCCACTCGTGGAATGTGCTGCATCTGTTACTGCCCGAAGGGGAGCGGCAGTTCATCAAGGCGGTGAACGAGGCGGCACCACTGGTCGATGACCCGGACCTGAAGGCGGCGATCAAACCGTTCGTGCAGCAGGAAGCCTGGCACGCGTGGGCGCACCAAATTGTGCTCGATCATCTGGCGGAGCAGGGCCTCGACACCAAGCCCTACATCGACAATTTGAAGAAGTGGGCGTCAGCGGGCCAGAAGCAGCACCCCGGCTGGCCTGCGCCTTTGCAGCGATGGTGGCTCTACCGGCGCCTGGCCGACGTGGCCGCGATGGAGCACTTCACCGCGGTGATCGGCCAATGGCTGATCCAGAGCCAGGGCCTGGACGACGCAGGATCCGACCCAGTCATGCTTGATTTGCTGCGTTGGCATGGAGCCGAGGAGGTCGAGCACCGCTCGCTGGTATTCGACGTCTACCAGAACTTGTGTGGGAGTTACCCGCTCCGCGCGCTGTCGATGCTGTTCACCGCGCCGCTGTTCTTGTTCTGGTGGCGCGCAGGGGTGCGTTTTCTAATGGCGCACGACCCAACCACCACCGCCAAACCGCGTTTGGGGGACTGGTCAAGGGCCGCTCGCGAGGACAAGATGCCCGCGCCGTGGAAGATGACTGTGGCCTGCGCACTGCGCTACATGCGTCCCAGCCATCATCCCAGCACCGAAGCTTCCACACAGATGGCGATGGACTACCTGGCTCGATCGCCGGCTGCCCGGGCTGCCCGCCAGGCACGCCAGGCCGACCAGCAGTCCGGATCCGCTGAGAACGCCGCATCGGAGACTTCCTCTTAGGATGGCCAGCGGTAGCCGTGAAGTTCGTGTTGAAGCAAAGAGGATTCTGTCGAACTGCTCGCCGGGACGCCGCAGCACGGTTGTTCGCGGAGTTGCGAAAGTCCCTGGCGCTGACTTGGGCCAAAGCCCCGTTGGAGGCGCCTGGTCAGGCTTTGAGCAGCGTCCACGACGAAGTGACTCTGCATTTCCTGGCCGAGCACAGCGGCGCATGAGGTTCCTGGCATACTCGCCGCTGTGACTGGCACTCTCATTCGGTACATCAAGCCCCTCGACCCTTTCCCGGGGTTGAAAATAGTCATGAACAAGTACTGGTACCCCCTGATCACCCGCCGGTGGCAAAAAGATGACATCACCTTTCTCAACTGGGGCTATGAGGAGGATCCGCCGATGGCAGTGCCGCTGGCCCCTGAGGATGAACCCAACCGGTACTGCATCCAGCTCTATCACCGCACGGCGACCCAGGCGGATCTCAGCGGCAAACAGGTACTAGAGGTCAGCTGCGGCCACGGCGGTGGGGCCGCGTATCTGGTACGGACGTTGGACCCCACCTCGTACACCGGTCTGGACTACAACCCGGACGGCGTCGCGTTCGCCCGGCAAAGGCACAACCTACCGGGGCTGGATTTCGTGCACGGCGACGCCGAAAATCTGCCGTTTCCCGATGAGTCCTTCGACGCCGTGCTCAACGTCGAAGCCTCGCACGCCTACCCGCACTTCGACCGTTTCCTCCCGGAAATGGTGCGGGTGCTGCGCCCGGGTGGGCACTTCCTGTACGCCGATTTCCGGGGTTTCCTCGAACATGACGCCTGGGGTGCAGCACTGGCCGAAATGCCGATGCGGATGGTGTCGGAGCGGGAAATCAACGCAGACGTTCTGCGCGGGCTGGATAGCAACTCAACGCGGTACCGAGACCTGATCGGTCGCCATGTGCCCAAGTTCCTACAACCTTTTGGCCGCCTATTCGCCGGTTTGCCCGGCTCGGTGACGTACCGCCAACTGCAAAGTGGCAAGCTCTCGTACCGGATGTACCACTTCACCAAAGACTGACGTCGGAACCTGCTTGCTCTTGGTGGGCGCGGACGGGATCGAACCGCCGACCGCTGGTGTGTAAAACCAGGGCTCTACCACTGAGCTACGCGCCCGTGCCGCGCAGGCTACACCGCCGGATGCCGCGGTCCCAAACTGTCGTCAGTCAGGCTTTCAGCGCAGCCAACGCCGTGGTCCAGACGCGCTGATCGCGAGCTTCGCCCGGCTGTTTCATTTCGGCGAACCGAATCACACCGGACCGATCTACCACGAACGTGCCCCGGTTGGAGAAGCCGGCGTCGTCGTTGAAAACCCCGTAGGCCTGGCTGACCGCGCCGTGCGGCCAGAAGTCCGACAGCACCGGGAACAGGAACCCGTTTTCGGTCGACCAGATTTTGTGTGTGGGCGGCGGGCCCACCGAGATCGTCAGCGCCACGCTGTCGTCGTTGTCGTAGTCGGGCAGGTGGTCGCGCAGCTCGTCCAGCTCGCCCTGGCATATCCCGGTGAACGCCAACGGAAAGAACACCAACAGCACGTTCTTGTCGCCGCGGTAGCTGCTGAGTGTGACAAGTTGCTGATTCTGGTCGCGCAGGGAGAAGTCGGGAGCGTCGGCTCCGACCGTCAGCATCAGCGGCGCCCGGCTCGCGACTTCGGTTGCACCAGCCGGCTGGCGCTCCAGTCACCGACGTTGACCGACGAGGTGGGCATCAGACCGGCGGTGGGCGCCGACTCGGCGATTTCGGCGGGCAGCACGTGGCCGGGTTTGCCGGTCTTGGGTGTCAACACCCAGATCACGCCATCATCGGCAAGGGGGGTGATGGCGTCCATCAAGGTGTCAACCAGATCACCGTCGCCGTCCCGCCACCACAGCAGGACTACGTCGACGACCTCGTCGGTGTCTTCGTCGAGCAACTCCGCGCCGCAGGTGTCCTCCACGTCGGCGCGAACATTGTCGTCGGTGTCCTCATCCCATCCCCACTCCTGGACAACCTGCCCTCGTTGGATGCCCAGTTTGCGGGCGTAGTTCGGGGCGTCATCCGCCGCGACCACCGTAGGACCTCCCTCAACCGACACTTGACCGTCTTCGCGCCGTGCGATGCGCACTATCGTCGCACAGCGCGACGCCCCTCACACGAGCAACTTCCACCGATCTCAGGAGGAGGCAATGCATTGCTGCACCGCTTTGGACTTGGTGTCGTTGAGCTGATCGACTCGCCGGTTGAACTCTGCAGTCGCCGCGTGGGTGGCGATGGCGTTCGCGACTCCGCGGGCGGCGTCGATGTAGGCGTTGAGTGCGTTGCGCAGGTCGAGGGAGAGCGCGTCGCTGAGGCTGCCGGAAGTCGCGTCGGCGCTGTGATTCAGCGCGTCGATCGCCGGACCCTCCTGGGGCCCGGTGTTGCCGCCCTGATTGTAGGCGGCGACGAAGGCGTTGACCTTCTCGATCGCGTCCTTGCTGGTACTGGCGAACGTCTCGCACGAGGTACGTACCGCCCGCGTCGTCAGTGACTGCTGGCGCTGACTCTCCCGGCTCCGCGACGTCGCCGAGGACGCCGAGATCGACGCGGACACCGAAGCACGGTACGCCGGGGCGACGGCCGTATCGACGATCCCGCTGCCCCCGGTGACAGTGGTACATCCGACGATCGCTATCAGTACCGTCGCCGCGCTGCCCAGCAGCAGACCGCCGATCCGAAGGCGACGCGAGCGCTCATGTGTCTGATTGCCCAGTCCGTCTTGAGCACCCCTGCCGGTCAGCACAGCCCGTGACGTTACAGGCTTACCCGCGCAGCCGTTCGACGGCGGCGAATTCTCCGATCGGCGCGTCCGCACCGGCAGCTTTGGCGGCGACTCGCGCTCATCGGCGCTGCCGGTGCGGCACGATAGGAGGACCATAAAGGGCGGACAGCCAAGATCGACCGCCGAACCACAGGAGTAGCGAGTTGACGACCGAGTTCGTACGCCATGACCTGGCGCAAAACTCCAGCGGTGCAACCGAACCCGATCGAGTACGGGTGATCCGCGAAGGTGTGGCGTCTTATCTGCCCGACATCGACCCGGAGGAGACGGCGGAGTGGCTCGAGTCGTTTGACGAGCTGCTGGAGCGCTCCGGGCCGTCGCGGGCGCGCTACCTGATGCTGCGGTTACTGGAGCGAGCCGGCGAGCAGCGGGTGTCGATCCCGGCGCTGACGTCGACCGACTACGTCAACACCATCCCCACCGAACTCGAGCCGTGGTTTCCCGGTGACGAGGACGTCGAGCGCCGCTACCGGGCCTGGATCAGATGGAATGCAGCCATCATGGTGCACCGGGCGCAGCGCCCGGGTGTTGCTGTGGGAGGACACATTTCGACCTACGCTTCCTCGGCGGCGCTATACGAGGTCGGCTTCAACCACTTCTTCCGCGGCAAGTCGCACCCCGGCGGCGGGGACCAGGTCTTCATCCAGGGCCACGCCTCTCCCGGCATCTATGCGCGCGCGTTCTTGGAAGGGCGGCTCACCGCCGACCAGCTCGACGGCTTCCGTCAGGAGCACAGCCACCCCGGTGGCGGGCTGCCCTCATACCCGCACCCGCGGTTGATGCCCGACTTCTGGGAGTTTCCCACCGTGTCGATGGGCCTGGGCCCGATCAACGCCCTCTATCAGGCCCGCTTCAACCACTATCTGCATGACCGCGGCATCAAAGACACCTCCAATCAGCACGTGTGGTGTTTTGTGGGCGACGGGGAGATGGACGAGCCGGAAAGCCGGGGGCTGGCACATGTCGGGGCGCTGGAGGGTTTGGACAACCTGACGTTCGTGATCAACTGCAACCTGCAACGCCTGGACGGCCCGGTGCGCGGCAACGGCAAGATCATCCAGGAGCTGGAGTCGTTCTTCCGCGGGGCGGGGTGGAATGTCATCAAGGTGGTGTGGGGCCGCGAATGGGACGCCCTGCTGCACGCCGACCGCGACGGTGCGCTGGTCAACTTGATGAACACCACACCCGACGGTGACTACCAGACCTATAAGGCCAACGACGGCGGCTATGTCCGGGACCACTTCTTCGGGCGTGATCCGCGTACCAAAGCGCTGGTGGAAAACTTCAGTGATCAAGACATTTGGAATCTCAAGCGCGGCGGCCACGACTACCGCAAGGTGTACGCCGCCTACCGCGCCGCCGTCGAGCACAAGGGCCAGCCGACCGTGATCCTGGCCAAGACCATCAAGGGTTACACGTTGGGCAAGCACTTCGAGGGCCGCAACGCCACCCACCAGATGAAGAAGCTGACGCTGGCTGACCTCAAGGACTTTCGGGACCGGGAGCGCATCCCGATCAGCGACGCTGCGCTCGAGGAGAACCCGTATCTGCCGCCGTACTACCACCCCGGTGAGCAGGCCTTCGAGATCCGCTACCTGCTCGACCGGCGGCGCGCACTCGGCGGCTTTCTGCCCGAACGCCGGACCAAGTCGAAGGTGCTGACGCTGCCGGGCCGCGACGCCTACGCCGCGCTGAAGAAGGGCTCGGGCCACCAGGCGGTGGCGACCACGATGGCCACCGTGCGTACCTTCAAAGAGTTGTTGCGGGACAAGAACATCGGGTCCCGGCTGGTTCCGATCATCCCCGACGAAGCCCGTACGTTCGGGATGGATTCATGGTTCCCGAGTTTGAAGATCTACAACCGTAACGGCCAGCTTTACACCTCGGTCGACGCCGAACTGATGTTGGCCTACAAGGAGAGTGCAGCCGGGCAGATCCTGCACGAGGGCATCAACGAGGCCGGCTCGACCGCGTCGTTCACCGCGGTCGGAACCGCATATGCGACCCACAACGAGCCGATGATCCCGATCTACATCTTCTATTCGATGTTCGGCTTCCAGCGCACCGGCGACGGGTTATGGGCCGCCGCCGACCAGATGACCCGGGGTTTCCTGCTGGGCGCCACCGCGGGGCGCACCACGTTGACCGGCGAGGGTCTGCAGCACGCCGACGGCCACTCCTTGTTGCTGGCCAGTACCAACCCGGCGGTGGTGGCCTACGACCCGGCGTTCGCTTACGAAATCGCCTACATCATCGAAAGCGGGCTGGCCCGCATGTTCGGTGCGGACCCGGAGAACGTCTTCTTCTACCTCACCGTTTACAACGAGCCGTACGCTCAGCCGCCGGAACCGCAAAACTTCGATCCCGAGGGGCTGCTTCGCGGCATCTACCGCTATCGACCGGCCACTGAGCGCCGGAGCAGCACCGCCCAGCTGCTGGCGTCCGGGGTGTCGATGCCGTCGGCGCTGCAGGCCGCCGACATGCTGGCCGCCAATTGGGACGTCGCCGCCGACGTGTGGTCGGTGACCAGTTGGAGCGAACTGAACCGGGACGGCGTCGCGGTCTGCAAAGAGCGGCTGCGGCACCCGGATCGCCCGGCCGGCGAGGCGTATGTGACGAAAGCGCTGGCCGACGCGCACGGCCCGGTCGTCGCGGTGTCGGACTGGATGCGGGCGGTGCCCGAACAAATCCGGCAGTGGGTCCCGAACACCTACGTCACGCTCGGCACCGACGGGTTCGGCTTCTCCGACACCCGGCCCGCCGCCCGCCGCTTCTTCAACACCGACGCCGAGTCGCAGGTCGTCGCGGTGCTCGAGGCGCTGGCCCGCGACGGCGAGATCGACCCCTCAGTGCCGGTAGCGGCGGCCCGCCAGTACAGGATCGACGACGTGCAGGCCGCGCCCGAGCAGACCTCCGACCCCGGTCCCGGCGCCTAACCCGAGCTACTCGCGCGCCTTTGGCAAATACATCCACAAAAGCGGCGTAGCTTTTAGACATGGCCGACAACCAAATCGTGCTGTCGCGCTCGACGCTGGAACTGCTGGACAGCGTCCCCGAGTCTTTGCTGCGGCGGCTCAAGCAATATTCGGGCCGGCTGGCCACCCAGGCGGTCACCGCAATGCAGGAGCGGTTGCCGTTCTTTGCCGATCTGGAAGCGTCGCAGCGGGCCAGCGTGGCATTGGTGGTGCAAACCGCCGTGGTCAACTTCGTCGAGTGGATGCAAGACCCGCACAGCAATGTCAGCTACACCGCGCGGGCATTCGAGCTGGTGCCCCAGGACCTGACCCGGCGGATCGCGCTGCGCCACAGCGTCGACATGGTCCGGGTGACCATGGAGTTCTTCGAAGAAGTCGTGCCGATGCTGGCCCGCGACGAACAGCAGCTGACCGCGCTGACAGTGGGCATCTTGAAGTACAGCCGGGATCTGGCGTTCACCGCCGCCTCGTCCTACGCCGACGCCGCCGAAGCCCGCGGAACCTGGGACAGCCGGATGGAAGCCAGCGTCGTGGACGCGGTGGTGCGCGGTGACACCGGTCCGGAGCTGCTGAGCCGCGCGGCCGCCCTGAACTGGGACACCACCGCGCCGGCGACGGTGGTGGTGGGCACCCCCACTTTCACCGGAGACGGCGCAGATGGCCAGGAGGGGCGGCGGAAAGCCAGTCAGGACGTGCGTGACGTTGCCGCGCGCCACGGGCGGGCGGCGCTCACCGACGTGCACGGCACCTGGTTGGTGGCGATCGTGTCGGGCCAGCTGTCACCGACGGACAAGTTCTTCAAAGGCCTGCTGGACGCGTTTTCCGACGGCCCGGTGGTGATCGGGCCGACCGCTCCGATGCTGACCGCGGCCTACCACAGCGCCAGCGAGGCGATCTCCGGCATGAACGCCGTCGCTGGATGGAGTGGGGCGCCGCGGCCGGTACTGGCCCGCGAACTGCTGCCCGAACGGGCCTTGATGGGCGACGCGTCGGCGGTGGCGGCGCTGCACACCGACGTGATGCGACCGCTGGCCGACGCCGGGCCGACCCTCACCGAGACGCTGGACGCCTACCTGGACTGCGGCGGCGCCATCGAAGCATGTGCCCGCCAGTTGTTCGTTCATCCAAATACGGTGCGCTACCGGCTGCGGCGCATCGCCGACTTCACCGGTCGTGATCCCACCCAGCCACGCGACGCCTATGTGCTGCGCGTCGCAGCGACCGTGGGCCACCTCGCCTACCAGATGCACCACGCCAGCTTCGGGAGCGCCACCGGTTTACCCCGGCGCGGATGACCAGATTGCGGTGCGGTATCGGTGATGTCGCATCCAAGGACCGCTTTGTAGGATATCTACAAAAACCTAAGACAAGGTTCATATTCTGATACACCACGCAAAACCGTTTCCACAGTGTTCTCTTAAACACGTGATTGCTTTGCTCGCGCCCGGACAGGGCTCGCAGACGCCGGGGATGCTTTCGCCGTGGCTGGAATTACCCGGTGCGTCGGGCCAGCTCGCGGCCTGGTCGAGGGCCAGCGATCTGGACCTGATCCGGCTCGGCACCAGCGCGTCGGCCGAGGAGATCACCGATACCTCGATCACGCAGCCACTGGTGGTGGCCGCGACCTTGCTCGCCTATCAGGAGCTGACCAAGCGCGGACTGCTCACTGGGTCCGACCACATCGTCGCCGGTCACTCGGTCGGCGAGATCGCGGCGTACGCGATCGCCGGCGTCATCTCCGCCGACGATGCCGTCGCGCTCGCCGCCACCCGGGGTTCGGAGATGGCCAAGGCCTGCGCCAACGAACCGACCGGCATGTCGGCGGTGCTCGGCGGTGACGAAACCGAGGTGCTGGCCCGGCTCGAGCAGCTCGATCTGGTCGCGGCCAACCGCAACGCCCCCGGTCAGATCGTTGCCGCCGGCCGCTTGGACGCATTGACCAAGCTCGCCGAGGACCCGCCGGCCAGAGCGCGGGTGCGTGCGCTGGGAGTGGCCGGCGCGTTTCACACCGAGTTCATGGCCAGTGCCCTGGACAACTACGCAGCAGCCGCGACCAGGATGAAATCGGCCGAACCCGCCGTCACGCTGCTGTCGAACTACGACGGACAGCCGGTATGCTCGGCCACCGAGGCGATCGAGAAGCTGGTCGCGCAATTGACCCGACCGGTGCGTTGGGATCTGTGCACCGACTCTCTACGTCAGAACGATGTCACGGCGATCGTGGAGTTTCCGCCCGCGGGCACGCTGGCGGGCATCGCCAAACGAGAACTTCGGGGCGTGCCGGCGTACGCCGTCAAGTCTCCCGCAGACCTGGACGGCTTGGCCGGGCTGCAGTAGCCCACGCCGTAACCGCCAGCACAACCACATATCGCGCTTTCATCACCAGTTACACAAAACACCACGAAGGGAACCGCTGTGCCTGTCAGTCAGCAAGAAATCATCGCCGGTATCGCCGAGATCATCGAAGAGGTCACCGGTATCGAGCCGTCCGAGGTGACGCCGGAAAAGTCGTTCGTCGACGACCTGGACATCGACTCGCTGTCGATGGTCGAGATCGCTGTGCAAACCGAGGACAAATACGGCGTAAAGATCCCCGACGAAGACCTCGCCGGTCTGCGCACCGTCGGTGATGTTGTCGAGTACATCCAGAAGCTCGAGGAAGAGAACCCCGAAGCCGCCCACGCCATTCGCGCGAAGATCGAGTCGGACAACCCGGACAAGGCCGAGGCCATCCGCTCCCGGCTGGAAGCGGAGAGCAAGTGACCAAGCCTTCCACTGCTAACGGCGGTTACCCCAGTGTGGTGGTAACCGCCGTCACGGCGACGACGTCGATCTCGCCGGACATCGAGGGCACGTGGAAGGCGCTCCTGGCCGGCGAGAGCGGCATCCACGTTCTCGAAGACGACTTCGTCACCAAATGGGACCTGCCCGTCAAGATCGGTGGCCACCTGAAGGAATCCGTCGACGACCACATGGGCCGGCTGGAAATGCGACGCATGTCGTATGTCCAGCGGATGGCCACGCTGCTCAGCGGCCAGCTGTGGGAAAGCGCGGGCAGCCCAGAGGTCGATCCGGACCGGTTCGCCGTCGTCATCGGCACCGGTCTGGGCGGCGCGGAGAAGATCGTCGAGAGCTACGACCTGATGAACGAGGGCGGACCCCGCAAGGTGTCCCCCCTCGCCGTTCAGATGATCATGCCCAACGGTGCCGCGGCGGCGGTCGGCCTGAAGTTGGGGGCGCGCGCCGGGGTGATCACCCCCGTCTCGGCCTGCTCGTCGGGCTCCGAGGGCATCGCGCAAGGCTGGCGCCAGATCGTCATGGGTGATGCCGACATCGCCGTCTGCGGGGGTGTCGAGGGCGGCATCGAGGCCCTGCCCATCGCGGCGTTCTCCATGATGCGGGCGATGTCGACCCGCAACGACGACCCCGAGGGTGCGTCGCGTCCGTTCGACAAGAACCGCGACGGGTTCGTCTTCGGTGAGGCCGGCGCGCTGATGCTCATCGAGACCGAGGAGCACGCTAAAGCGCGCGGTGCCACCATCTTGGCTCGCCTGATGGGCGCCGGTATCACTTCTGACGCCTTCCACATGGTCGCACCCGCGCCTGACGGCGTGCGGGCCGGTAAGGCGATGGCACGTTCGCTTGAGCTTGCGGGCTTGTCGCCGCAGGACATCGATTACATCAACGCCCACGCGACGGCGACCCCGATCGGTGATACGGCCGAGGCCAACGCCATCCGGGCCGCGGGCTGCGAGCATGCCGCGGTATACGCGCCGAAGGGTGCGCTGGGCCACTCCATCGGCGCGGTGGGGGCTCTGGAATCAGCGCTCACCGTGCTCACGCTGCGCGACGGCGTCATCCCGCCCACGCTGAACTACGAGACACCCGATCCTGAGATCGACCTCGATATCGTCGCCGGTGAACCCCGATACGGCGAATACCGCTACGCGATCAACAACTCGTTCGGTTTCGGCGGACACAACGTCGCGCTCGCCTTCGGGCGTTACTAGGGGAACGAAAGGACCTTTGCGACACCGATGACAGGACTTGTGACGGGGAAGGGCTTTCCCAATGTGGTGGTCACCGGCATTGCCATGACGACCGCCGTGGCATCCGACACGGAGACCACCTGGAAGATGCTGCTGGACGGCCAAAGCGGCATCCGCAAGCTCGACGACCCGTTCGTCGAGGAATACGACCTCCCGGTGCGCATCGGCGGACACATCCTCGAGGAATTCGACAGCCAGCTCACCCGGATCGAGAACCGCCGGATGGGTTACCTGCAGAAGATGGCGACCGTGCTGGGCCGGCGGGTCTGGGACAACGCCGGCGCACCCGAGGTCGACACCACCCGGCTGGCGGTGTCCATCGGCACCGGCTTGGGATCCACCGAGGAATTGATCTTCGGTTACGACGACATGCGAGCACGTGGCATGAAAGCGGTCAACCCGCTGGTCGTGCAGATGTACATGCCCAACGGTGCCGCCGCCGCGGTCGGGCTCGAACGGCACGCCAAGTCCGGGGTGATGACCCCGGTGTCGGCGTGCGCCTCGGGTTCGGAGGGCATCGCCCGGGCCTGGCAGCAGATCGTGCTCGGCGAGGCTGACATGGCGATCTGTGGTGGGGTGGAAACCCGGATCGAGGCGGTGCCGATTGCGGCGTTCGCGTCGATGCGCATCGTGCTGTCGAAGAACAACGACGATCCGGCCGGTGCCTGTCGCCCGTTCGACAAGGACCGCGACGGTTTCGTGTTCGGTGAGGCCGGCGCGCTGATGGTCATCGAGACTGAAGAGCACGCCAAAGCGCGCGGCGCGAATATCCTGGCACGGCTGATGGGGGCCAGCGTCACCTCCGACGGATTCCACATGGTGGCGCCGGATCCCAATGGGGAACGCGCCGGGCATGCGATGAGCCGGGCGATCCAGCTTGCGGACTTGAAACCGACCGACATCGACCACATCAACGCTCACGCCACCGGCACCTCGGTCGGCGATCTCGCCGAGAGCAAAGCCATCAACAACGCCCTGGGCGGCCATTACGCGGCGGTGTATGCGCCCAAGGCCGCGCTGGGCCACTCGGTCGGCGCGGTCGGCGCGGTGGAGTCGATTTTGACCGTGCTGGCGTTGCGCGACCAGATCGTGCCCCCGACGCTGAACCTGGTCAACCTCGACCCAGAGATCGACCTGGATGTGGTGGCGGGTCAACCGCGGCCCGGCGAGTACAACTACGCGATCAACAACTCATTCGGGTTCGGCGGACACAACGTCGCACTGACTTTCGGCAAGTACTGACGCCGAGCATCAAACGACAGGAGACCTGCGATGACGATCGTGGCCCCCGAGGCGGTCGGCGAGTCGCTCGATCCCCGTGATCCGCTGCTGCGGTTGAGCGCGTTCTTCGACGACGACAGCGTCGAGCTGCTGCACGAGCGGGACCGCTCCGGAGTGCTGGCGGCGGCGGGCACCGTCAACGGCGTGCGCACTATCGCGTTCTGCACCGACGGCACGGTGATGGGCGGCGCCATGGGTTTGGAGGGCTGCTCGCACATCGTCAACGCCTACGACACCGCCATCGAGGAGCAGAGCCCGATTGTCGGGATCTGGCACTCCGGTGGCGCGCGGCTGGCCGAAGGCGTCCGGGCGCTGCACGCGGTCGGGCTGGTTTTCGAGGCGATGATCCGGGCCTCCGGTTACATCCCGCAAATTTCGGTGGTCGTGGGCTTTGCCGCCGGCGGTGCCGCCTACGGTCCGGCGCTGACCGACGTCGTCGTGATGGCGCCGGAGAGCCGGGTGTTCGTCACCGGGCCCGACGTGGTGCGCAGCGTGACCGGCGAAGACGTCGACATGGCCTCGCTGGGGGGTCCCGAGACCCACCACAAGAAATCCGGGGTTTGCCACATCGTGGCCGACGACGAGCGCGACGCGTATGTGCGCGGCCGTCGACTGGTCGGGTTGTTCTGCCAGCAGGGGCATTTCGATCGCAGCAAGGCCGAGGCCGGTGACACCGACCTGCACGCGCTGCTGCCCGAGTCGTCCCGGCGTGCCTACGACGTGCACCCGATCGTGACCGCGCTGCTCGATGACGACGCGCCGTTCGACGAATTCCAGGCCAAGTGGGCGCCGTCGATGGTGATCGGACTGGGTCGGCTCTCGGGCCGCACCGTCGGCGTGCTGGCCAACAACCCGCTGCGGCTGGGTGGTTGCCTTAACTCCGAAAGTGCCGAGAAGGCAGCGCGTTTCGTGCGGCTGTGCGACGCGTTCGGTATTCCACTGGTGGTTGTCGTCGACGTCCCCGGTTATCTGCCCGGCGTCGACCAGGAGTGGGGCGGTGTGGTGCGCCGCGGCGCCAAGCTGCTGCACGCATTCGGCGAGTGCACCGTGCCCCGGGTCACGCTGGTCACCCGAAAGATCTACGGCGGGGCCTACATTGCGATGAATTCGCGGTCGTTGAACGCCACCAAGGTGTTCGCGTGGCCGGACGCCGAGGTCGCAGTGATGGGCGCCAAAGCGGCGGTGGGAATTCTGCACAAGAAGAAGCTGGCCGCCACGCCGGAACACGAGCGGGAAGCCCTGCACGATCAGCTTGCCGAGGAGCATGAGCGCATCGCCGGTGGTGTGGACAGCGCGATCGACATCGGTGTCGTCGACGAGAAGATCGACCCCTCGCACACCCGCAGCAAGCTGACCGAGGCGCTGGCCGAGGCGCCGGCACGCCGGGGCCGGCACAAGAACATCCCGCTGTAAGCGCCGGCCGCTATCCGCGGCCCAGGATTATCGAGAGCGCCTGAAGCAGAGCGGCTTCGGGCTTTGGCGGCAATGCGTCTGCCCGCCAGCCGACGAAATCATCCGGGCGCACTAATAAAGCGCCGTCTGGTTCAAGCGCGGTCACAGCCGCCCAATCGTCGCTGTGGATGCAATGCATGGTGATCGGGATACCGAGAGCGACCGAGGCCGAAGTGACGGCGGCGTGCCATCGCTCATCGCCCGTCAACACCGTGAACCCGGTGCCGACCAGATCCAGCGTCGAGACCCACGCGCCGTCGCGGCAGACCCAAGCATGCGGAACGCGGGTGCCGGGTTGCCCGCGCAACTCGTCGACGAGCACCACGTCGTCCGGATCGGCACGAGCGGGCTCGTCGCCCACCACCGCGACTGAGTGGTATTGGTAGCCGGCCAGCAGCGCGAACATCGGCGCTTCCTCGTCCGCCGGCAATCCCGGTCCGTTGTCGTTCAACCGCAGAAACCGGAGCCCGGGCCCAGTGAGTGACTGGCGTGCATTGAAGCGCCCGACCGGGTGTCGCTCGGTGTGGTAGGTGGCCAGCAACGCGGGATCGGGCGGTTCCGGTCAACACCGCGGCCAGCTTCCAGGCCAGGTTGTGCGCACTCTGGATGGCGGTGTTGGCTCCGCCGGCCTTGAACGGTGGCATGGTATGGGCCGAGTCGCCAACGAGAAATACGCGACCACAATGGAATTGGTCGGCCACCCGCTCATAGGGCTGCCACGGCGCGACATCCACCACGTCGACGTCGACCGGCTCACCAATCGCCTTCGTCAGCAACTCGCGGCAACGCTGCACGGTGAACTGTGCGGCGGTTTCCCCGTTGCGCGGGAAGTATGTGGTGATGAACATGCCGAAGTCCTCATGCACCGCCAGGAATACGCCTTGCACTTCGGCGTTCTCGACCTGGACGGCGTCTCCATCGCCAAGGTTCGGCACATATCGCCGCCAGGGACCCCGGAAGTAAATGAAAACGGCATAGATCGGCAGTGGCCCGTAACCGGACGTTGTCACGCCAAGTGCGTCGCGGATAGGGCTATGCACACCGTCAGCGGCGACGACGTAGTCGACGCTCACTGTTTCCAGCGTATCCGAGTCTCTTTCTTGCAGAATGACCTTCACTCCAGTTTCGTCCTGCTCCAACGAGCGCAACTCGGTACCGTAGCGCACCAGGCTGCCGCGCTGACGGGTGTAGGCGAGCAGAATTGGTTCGAAAGCGCTCTGCGGGCAGTATTGCGCGGCAGGTTCGGGGCTCATTTGCTGGAAGGGCGAGAACATCGCGTCGGCGTCGAACGCTTGTTTTTCTTCGGCGCTGTTCAGCGCCGGCTTGGCGAGCATGTCCGAAACGCCCTCAGCGGTCGCGTGGATCCGGTCGGCGAGGCCTAGGCCGCGAAAGATTTCCAGGCTGCGAAAGCTCAGGTTGCGCGCCTTCGGGTAGAGGAACACCTCGCGGCGCTTCTCGACCAGCAGCGAGCGAACGCCGTGTTTGGCCAGCAGCGCCGACGTCGTCAGGCCGCCCGCACTGCCGCCGACGATCAGCACCGCGACGCCGCCAATCATCGCCGCCTTCCATTTTCCACGGAACTAGCCAGTTCCATCCTATGACATCAATATGGCACGGTTCGGGCGGAACGAACAACTGCTAAGGCGCCGGTGCGCCCGCCAACGGCAAGATCACGCCCTCGAGTACCCGCCGGGCAAAGACCCGGTCGATGGGCCGACCGGTCAGTACCCGCAGCACGTTGAGGCCCATGGCCGCGTCCGGGATCAGACTCAGGTCGCGGTGGGCCGGGATTTCGCCGCGAGCCACGGCATGCCGGAGGACCGCTCCGATAATGTGCCGGGGCGTGGACAGCACCAGGTCGTCCAAGGCAGCCGCCAGCACGGGATCATGCATGGCTGCTGTCGCGACCCCGATGATGACTTGAACTGTGCTGCTATCTGGGGCATCGAGATCGGGCACGGCGGCAACCAGTGCCGCGATGTCGCCGCGAAGGCTGCCGGTGTCCGGTGGCTCGATGGGTCCGAGACGTCGTCGCCAGTGGGCGATCGCGTCGGCCACCACCATGGCCTTCGACGCCCACCGGCGATAGATCGCAGCTTTACCGACGCCGGCACGGGACGCGATGTCGTCCATGGTCAACCGGTCGTAGCCCAGCTCGGCCACCCCCGCCAGCGTCGCCTCGAGGATGGCTGCGTCGAGGGACGGATCGAGGCGCCGCGACCTTCGTGCCGGGCGGCGGGTGTCCGCCGCCGAAGTGTCATCGAGCTTCACAGTCCGTCCCAGCCGATACGAATCAGTTCCGTTTCCTGCTTCACTTTAACCGAAATTGCGCCAGGAACCGTCGGTCACGCTGGTCACAGCCTTCCCATCGTGGAGGCACTACTCGTTGTGCCCACCTTCGAGCGACAACGGCGCAACCAGCCGCGAGTTGTCGCTCCAAGGTGGGCACACAAAGTGCACCTGTTCTCGGCGGTGACCACTGTGACCTGAGTGGCTCGAGCGTCAGTGCAATGCCAAGAACTCCTCGGCCACGTCGACCACCCGAGCCCGATCGGCCGCGACCAGGCCGATCCGGGTCCGGCGATCCACGATGTCGTCGACTTCCAGCGCGCCTTCATGCGTCACCGCATATTCGAACTCCGCGCGGATTACGTCGATACCCTCGGCGACCGGTTCGGTAGGCCGTTCACACTTCGCGGCCGCCACCACGTTGGCCGCTTCCGCGCCATAGCGGGCGACGAGTGACGCCGGCAGGTCGGTGGTCAGTGCCACCGCTGAGCCGGGATTGGTCAGCGCGCCGACCAGTGGCAGATTGCGGGTGCGGCAGGCACCGGCGGTCAGACCGCGCGCTCGCACGGCGTAATCCAGCGCGTCTTGTGCCATGTGCCGGTATTCGGTCAACTTGCCGCCGATCACGCTGACCACACCGGAGCCCGACTCCACGACCGCATGCTCCCGCGACACATCGGCGGTGCGGCCCCCGCCGGTATCGATCAGTGGCCGCAGGCCGGCGTAGGCACCGATGACATCGCTGTTGTCCAGCGCAATGCCCAGCGCAGTATTCACCGCGTCCAGCAGGAAGCTGACCTCTTCCGGCGCGGGTTGGGGCACGTCGGGGATCGAGCCGGGCGCATCCTCGTCGGTCAACCCGAGATAGACCCGTCCCAGCTGCTCGGGCATCGCGAAGACGAAGCGGTTTAGTTCACCCGGTATCGGAATGGTCAGCGCCGCAACCGGATTTCCCAAGGTGCCGGAGTCCAGCACCAGATGCGTTCCCCGGCTTGGTCGTAACTTCAGCGACGGGTCGATCTCGCTGGCCCACACCCCGGTCGCGCTGATGACGGCGCGGGCGGAGACATCGAGTGATTCACCGGTGCGCCGGTCGGTCAGGCACACCGAGGTTCCGGTGGCCTGTGACGCGCTCACGTAGGTAAGAATGCGGGCACCGTACTGCGCGGCGGTGCGCGCGACCGCGGTGACCAGTCGGGCGTCGTCGATCAGTTGCCCGTCGTATGCGAGCAGGCCGCCGTCGAGGCCGTCGGAGCGCACGGCCGGCGCCATGTCGAGAACCCGCTGGGCTGAAATGCGCTGCGGGCGCGGCAAAATCGACGTGGGCGTGCCAGCCAGCCAGCGTAGGGCGTCGCCGGCGAGGAACCCCGCTCGTACCAGCGTCCGCTCCGTTCGGCCCATCGACCCGAGCAGCGGGACCAGCTGCGGCATGGCGTGCACCAAGTGCGGAGCGTTGCGGGTCATCAGCAGTCCGCGCTCGATCGCGCTGCGGCGGGCAATGCCGATGTTGCCGGTGGCGAGATACCGCAGCCCACCGTGCACCAGCTTGGAGCTCCAGCGGCTGGTGCCGAACGCCAGATCATGCTTTTCGACCAAGGCCACCCGCAGTCCCCGGGCCGCCGCGTCCAGCGCGATGCCGGTTCCGGTGATGCCGCCGCCGATCACGATGACGTCGAGCGGTTCGCCGTCGGCCAGCGCGGTCAGGTCCGCGCTGCGACGTGCCGCGTTCAGGGCGGTGGCGCTGGGCATCAGGACAGGTATCCGTTTAGCGAGTGGGTGAGTTCAACGGCCAGCGCGTCACCGTCGAGTATTGCGGAGACCAGTTCCGCGGACTGAATTGTCGACTGGGTGATCAGCAACACCATCGCCGCGAGCCGGCGCGGATCGCCGGGGCGCACGCTGCCGGCCCGCTGGGCGGCGCGAAGATCGGCGGCCAGCGCGTCGATCAACATCTGCTGGCTGGTACCCAGACGCTCGGTGATGTAGACCATGGCCAGCTCCGACCGCAGCACCGCCATCACCAAGTCGTCTCGGCGCAGCCGGTCGGCCACCGCGACCACCCGCTCCACCAATGCTTTTCGGTCGGCGCCACGCGCCGGTGTCTCCGCCGCCGCGTCGACGATGCGGCGGGTGAGTAGCGCGGCCAAAATCGAGCGGGTGTCCGGCCAGCGGCGGTACACCGTCGGACGGCTGACCCCGGCCCGCCGGGCGATCTCTGCCAGGGTCACCCGGTCCACACCGAAGCTGACAACGCAGCTGGCCGCCGCTGACAGGATCCGGTCCCCGGTGTCGACTCGGGCATTACTGATTGACAGCATGTGTAATACTGTAACCCATGCGCCTGCTGCCGCCGATGAAGTGGAACGCCTGGGGGGATGCGGCCGCGGCCAAACCGCTGTCCGACGGCATCCGGTCGCTGTTGGAGCAGGCATTGGGCGTCACCACGTCCGACGCCGCTGAGCCGCAGGCCGCCGATGTACGGCTGCGGCCTTCGGCCTTGACCGACGCCGAGCGCGACGGGCTGGCCGCGATCGTCGGCGCCGACTTCTGTCGCGGCGACGACCGCGACCGGCTGTTGCACTCCGGTGGCAAATCCACCCTGGATCTGCTGCGCCGCAATGGGTCTGATCTGCAGGACGCGCCGGATGCGGTGCTGCTGCCGGGCAACGACGACGAGATCAGTCAAATACTGCGGCACTGCTCCCAGCAGGGCATCGCCGTCGTCCCGTTCGGGGGCGGGACCAGTGTGGTCGGGGGACTCGATCCAATTCGCGGCAAATTCAATGCTGTGGTGTCGCTGGACCTTCGTCGGTTCGACCAACTGCACGGCCTCGACGAGGTTGCCGGCCAGGCGGATCTCGGCGCCGGCCTGACCGGCCCGCAAGCCGAACGTCTGCTCGGCGAGCACGGCTTTTCGCTCGGGCACTTCCCGCAGAGTTTCGAGTTCGCCACCATCGGGGGCTTCGCCGCCACCCGGTCGTCGGGGCAGAATTCGGCCGGTTACGGCCGGTTCAACGACATGATCCATGGACTGCGGGTGATCACTCCGGTGGGCGTGCTCGATCTGGGCCGGGCGCCCGAATCGGCGGCCGGTCCCGATCTGCGCCAACTGCTGATCGGTTCGGAGGGCGTCTTCGGGGTCATCACCCGGGTGCGGTTGCGAGTGCATCGGATCCCGGCGGCTGTCCGCTACGAGGCGTGGTCGTTTCCCGACTTCGTCACCGGCACGGCCGCGCTGCGCGACGTCACTCAGACCGGCGCCGGCCCGACGGTCGTCAGGCTCTCCGACGAGGCCGAGACCGGGGTCAACCTCGCCACCACCGAGTCAATCGGCGTGCACGAGGTCATCGGCGGCTGCCTGGCTATCACCGTTTTCGAGGGCAGCGAAGCACACGTGGACAGCAGGCACACCGAAACCGGGGCCATTCTGGCGGCGCATGGCGGCACGTCATTGGGCGAGGCACCGGCGCGGGCGTGGGAACACGGCCGGTTCGGCGCGCCGTATCTCCGCGACTCGCTGCTGGCCGCGGGCGCGCTGTGCGAGACGCTGGAGACGGCCACCGACTGGTCGAAGCTGCCCGCGCTCAAAACCGCGGTGACCGACGCCCTGACCGGTGCGCTGGCCGAGTCGGGCACACCGGCTCTGGTGCTGTGCCATATCTCGCACGTGTATGCCACCGGCGCTTCGCTGTACTTCACCGTGGTCGCCGGCCAACGGGGCGATCCGATCGAGCAGTGGCGCACCGCCAAGACGGTCGCCTCGGAAGCGATCATCGCTGCCGGCGGCACCATCACCCACCACCATGCGGTGGGGGCTGATCACCGGCCTTGGATGCACGACGAAGTGGGCGAACTGGGGGTGCGCCTACTCAATGCAGTCAAATCGACGCTCGATCCCGCTGGAATCCTCAACCCGGGCAAACTGATTCCGTGACCCCTCGGCTGCACCGGCGGGAGATCGGCCAGGTCACCGTGCTGACCAACCCGGCATCGGGACACGGCAATGCGCCGCATGCGGCGCAACGAGCGATCGCTCGCTTGCAGCAACGTGGCATCCAGGCGAAAGAGATCGTCGGCGACACTGCTGAGCACGCCCGCGGGCTGGTCGGTGCAGCCGTCGAGCGGGGCACCGACGCGCTGGTGGTGGTCGGCGGTGACGGCGTGATCGGCGAAGCCTTGCAGCCACTGGCAGGTAGCGAGATCCCGTTGGGCATCATTCCGGCCGGCACCGGAAACGACCATGCCCGCGAATATGGGCTGCCCACCCACAACCCGGAAGCCGCCGCGGACGTCGTCGCCGACGGCTGGGCCGAAACCGTCGACCTGGGGCGGATTCAAGCGGGTGATGGCAACGTCAAGTGGTTCGGAACGGTTGCGGCAACCGGTTTCGATTCGCTGGTCAGCGACCGGGTCAACCGGATGCGCTGGCCACACGGCCGCATGCGCTACAACCTCGCCATGTTCGCCGAGCTGTCACAGCTGCGGCTGCTGTCGTTTCGCTTGGTGCTCGACGACGGCGCGCGAGAGATAGCAACTGACCTCACCCTGGCCGCCTTCGGCAACACCCGCAGCTACGGCGGCGGCATGCGGATCTGCCCCGGCGCCGACCACGCCGACGGCCAACTCGACATCACGATGGTGCACACGGCGTCGCGCCTGCGGCTGATCCGGCTGTTTCCGACCGTCTTCCGCGGCACCCATGTGGAGTTGGACGACGTGACCACCGCGCGGGCCAAGTCGATCCACGTCGAATCGCCCGGTATCAACGCCTATGCCGACGGTGACTATGCCTGCGCGCTGCCCGCCGAGATCTCCGCGGTTCCGTCCGCGCTACACGTCCTGCGACCGGGCGACGCGTCCTGATGGTGCTGACCCGCTGCGCCCGGCTTCGCCGCGCTTGCGATCACCACCCCGCTAGCCCACTCCCCGGCTGAGCCAGCTGACCTCGCCGCCGTCGCCGCCGTCGCGATACGCCTCGAGCGCTTCGTCCCATGCCGTGCCTAGCGCCGAATCCAGCTCGGCAGCCAGCGCGTCGGCGCCGTCGGCCATCATCGACCGCAGCCGCAGCTCCCCCACCACAATGTCGCCGTTGGCGCTGGTCGTACCGCTCCACAACCCGAGCTGCGGGGTGTGACTGAACCGCTGACCATCCACACCAGGGCTGGGATCCTCGGTCACCTCGAAGCGCAGCACCGACCAAGACCGCAACGCGTTGGCCAACCGCCCACCGGTGCCCACCGGACCCACCCAGTTGGTCAGGGCACGAAGCTGTCCGGGCATCGCCGGCTGCGGCGTCCACTTGAGGTTCGCCGTCGCTTCCAGGGTCGACGACAAGGCCCACTCGACATGCGGGCACACCGCGGCGGGCGAGGCATGGATGTACACCACACCGGTCGTCACCTCAGCGAACTGGTTCGACGCGCGCATCTGCTGCTCCTTCGGTTTCACGAGGGACGTCTTCCCCAACGACCTGGTGAACCGACAAGCACGATGCTCGGTGATGCTTGTGTGTCCTGCGAGTCTATTGTGCCCTGTGGTACCCCTGTTGCGCTAGTCCGGACCCTGGTCGGATATCACCCGATCTGACAGCGCGGGCCACAGCGGCAGCGCCCATTCCGCGAACTCCCGGTCGGTGAGCACCACCAAGGCCAGCTGCGGCAGCGGATCCGCCCACAGAAACGTGCCGGATTGACCGAAATGACCGTAGGTTCGCGGGGAATTCGACGTGCCGGTCCAGTGCGGTGACTTGGTGTCTTTGATCTCGAACCCCAGCCCCCAGTCGTTGGGCCGCTGCACGCCGTACCCCGGCAGCACCCCGTCCAGGCCCGCGAATTGCACGGATGTCGCCTCGGTGTGCATCTGCGGCGAGACCGTCGATCCGAAGAGCAGGTCGGCCGCGAACCGGGCCAGATCGGCCACGGTCGAGGTCGCGCCGAAGCCCGCGGCCTCGGCACCGCCGTCCAACCGGGTGTCGGCCATCTCCAGCGGTTCCAGCACCGCCTCAGACAGATAGCGGCTGAACTCAATACCTGACTCCTGCTGGATCGTCTCGGCCAGCACGGTGAAGCCGTAATTGGAGTACATCCGGCGGGCGCCCGGCTTGGCCAGCTGTTGGTTGGCGTGCATCGCCAAGCCGGAAGCGTGAGCCAGCAGATGGCGCACCGTGGAGCCCGGCGGACCCGCTGGGGTGTCGAGATCGACGACTCCTTCCTCGACGGCGACGAGCGCGGCCCGGGCCACCAGGGGCTTGGTCACCGAGGCGAGCGGGAAAACGTGGCGGTTGTCGCCGTGGTTGGCCAACACACCCGACGGTCCCACCACCGCCGCCGCGGCCGTGGCAACCGGCCAGTCGTCGAGAGCGTCCAGGGCGTCCAGGGCGGCCATCGCGGGGAAGCCTAACCCCCTCTAAGTTAAGGGCCATGAGCCAGACGGTGCGTGGTGTGATCTCCCGCAAGAAGGCCGAGCCGGTCGAGTTGGTCGACATCGTCATTCCCGATCCCGGGCTGGGCGAGGTGGTAGTCGATGTCATTGCATGCGGGGTCTGCCACACCGACCTGACCTACCGCGACGGCGGCATCAATGACGACTACCCATTCCTGCTCGGCCATGAAGCCGCCGGCACCGTCGAGTCGGTCGGCCAGGCGGTGACCGCCGTCCAACCCGGCGATTTCGTCGTGCTCAACTGGCGAGCTGTGTGCGGCCAGTGCCGCGCCTGCAAGCGGGGCCGCCCGCAATACTGCTTCGACACCTTCAACGCAGAACAGCAGATGACGCTGACCGACGGCACCGAACTGACCCCGGCGCTGGGCATCGGCGCCTTCGCCGACAAGACACTGGTGCACGCCGGCCAGTGCACAAAGGTTGACCCAGCGGCCGACCCGGCGGTCGCCGGCCTGCTGGGTTGCGGAGTCATGGCCGGTTTGGGTGCGGCGATCAACACCGGAGCGGTCACCCGGGACGACACCGTCGCGGTGATCGGTTGCGGCGGCGTCGGCGATGCCGCAATCGCCGGAGCCGCACTGGTCGGCGCCAAGCGGATCATCGCCGTGGACACCGATGACACCAAACTGCAGTGGGCGCGCAAATTCGGCGCGACTCACACCATCAATGCACGAGAACTCGACGTCGTCAACACAATTCAAGATCTCACTGACGGGTTCGGCGCCAACGTGGTCATCGACGCCGTCGGCCGCCCCGAAACCTGGGAGCAGGCGTTCTATGCCCGCGATCTCGCGGGAACAGTTGTGCTGGTGGGCGTTCCGACGCCCGACATGCGTATCGACATGCCGCTGATCGACTTCTTCTCTCACGGTGGAGCGTTGAAGTCGTCCTGGTATGGCGATTGCCTGCCCGAGCGTGACTTCCCGACCCTGATCGACCTCTATCTACAAGGCCGGTTGCCGCTGGCGGAATTCGTGTCGGAGCGCATCGGGCTGGGCGACGTCGAAGACGCGTTTCACAATATGCACGCGGGTAAGGTGCTGCGCTCGGTGGTGATGTTGTGATAGCTGCGATCAAGCACCCCATTGAACGCATCGTCACGCACGGAACGTTCGAACTCGACGGCGGCAGTTGGGAAGTCGACAACAACATCTGGTTGGTGGGCGACGACTCCGACGTCGTCGTCTTCGACGCAGCCCACAGCGCTCAGCCTATCGTGGCGGCCGTCGGCGGCCGCAACGTGGTGGCGGTCGTGTGCACGCACGGGCACAACGATCACGTGACTGTGGCTCCCGAGCTGGGCGAGACGCTCGACGCCCCGGTGCTGCTGCATCCGGCCGACGACGCTTTGTGGCGAATGACCCATCCACAGAAGGATTTTCGCGCCGTATCCGACGGCGACAACGTCGTCGTCGCCGGTACCGAATTGCGCGCGCTGCACACACCCGGCCACTCGCCCGGGTCGGTCTGCTGGCATGCCCCTGACCTGCAAGCAGTGTTCAGCGGCGACACGCTCTTTCAGGGCGGTCCCGGCGCCACGGGGCGTTCCTTCTCAGACTTCCCGACGATCCTCGAGTCGATCTCGAGCCGGCTCGGCACGCTGCCTGCCGACACCGTGGTCTACACCGGCCACGGCGACACCACTACCGTCGGCGACGAAATCGTTCACTACGACGACTGGGTGGCCCGGGGCCACTGACTGCGCGGTCACTACGTAAGGAGTGCAACTATGGCCACCGAACTCGACGTCACCGTGCCCGATCTGTCGGGAAAACTCGCCGTAGTCACCGGCTCTAACAGCGGTCTCGGATTGGGGCTGACCCGGCGGCTGGCGGCGGCCGGGGCCGAGGTCGTCATGGCGATCCGTAACCGCGCCAAGGGTGAGGCGGCGATCGCCGATATCCGCGCGACGGTGCCCGACGCCAAGCTGACGATCAAATCCCTTGATCTCTCGTCGCTGGCGAGTGTCGCGGCGTTGGGAGAACAACTCAACGCCGAAGGCCGCCCGATCGACATCTTGATCAACAACGCCGGTGTCATGACGCCCCCCGAGCGCGACACCACCGCCGACGGGTTCGAGCTACAGTTCGGCAGCAACCATCTCGGGCACTTCGCGCTTACCGGGCACGTGCTGCCGTTGCTGCAGGCCGCCGAGCATGCGCGGGTCGTTTCGTTGAGCAGTCTGGCCGCACGCCAAGGCCGCATCCACTTCGACGATCTACAGTTCGAGAATTCGTATGCACCGATGCGCGCCTACGGGCAGTCGAAGGTGGCAGTGCTGATGTTCGCCCGCGAGTTGGACCGACGCAGCCGGGACGGCAATTGGGGCCTGGTCTCCAACGCCGCTCACCCGGGGTTGACCAAGACCAATCTGCAGATCAGCGGTCCGTCGCACGGGCGGGGCACGCCGTCGATGATGGAGCGGCTGTACAAGCTGTCCTGGCGCTTCACGCCGTTCTTCTGGCAGGACATCGACGAGGGCATTCTCCCGGCGTTGTATGCGGCCGCCGCGCCGCGAGCCGAGGGTGGCATGTTCTACGGGCCCCGTGGATTCTACGAAGCCGCCGGCGGCGGCGTCACTGCGGCGAAGGTTCCCAGGCGCGCGCGTGACGACGCGGCCAACCGGCGGCTGTGGGAGGTCTCGGAAAGACTCACCGGCGTCAAATTCCCGACTGGGGGTTAGCAGACCGCCTTTGAGGGACCGCACCAGCAGGTATGGTCAGGAAGCGCCGGGTAACGGGCCGTAACTCTAGGGAGGGCAAGGCTATGAGCGCGCAGGACAGCGAAGACACCAACGCCGAGCAGGACACCGAAGCCGGAGACGAGCAGGACACCAAGTCCGACGACGACGGTGACACCGACGACGATGGTGACACCGACGACGACGGTGACACCGGCGACAAGCAAGACACCGACGACGACGGTGACGAGGAGGGCTCGTCTGACGCGCCTGCCGAGCCGAGCGAAGAAGGCAAAGAAGAAGTCAAGAAGATGGCTGCGGCCTACAAGGAGCAGAAGACGGCGGTGATGCCTGGTACTGACCGGACCATTACCGGCACGGCGGTCAACGACTGGCTTGACGACGAGGGCAACCCGAAGTTCGGTGACCCCGACGAGCACCCCTTCGCAAAAGAGGATGACGATGACGAAGACGGCGACGGTGAGGATCACGACGGCGGGGACCAGAAGGACGAGGACCACGACGACGAGGACCACGACGACGAGGACCACCAGGACGAGTCCGACGAGGCGGACAATGACTCTGACGAAGAGTCCAATGACGACTCGGACGAGGACTGAGGTCTAGCGCCCGCCCAGACCCGGCTCTTGCGGACTGCCCGGATTCCGCGGAAACACCGGCAGAATCGGCCGATTCGGCGTAAACGGCGGCTGCGTCGTCGTGACTTGACTGGTCGACGGCGTCGTGCTGGATTGCGTCGAGGATGACGGCGGCGTGGTGGTCGTCTCGGCTGATGTTGGCGCCGTTGATGATTCGGTACTCGATGACGGCGGCTGGTTGGTGTCCGAGGGCTGACTCCCGGTCGGGCTTTGTGAGCCGGAGCTTGCCGGGGCCGACGTGCTCGCCGGCCCGGTGCTGATGCTGGGCGCCGGCGTGGCCGGCGCTCCGCCGCCGGTGTGCCGCAGCGCCATCATGATCGCGGCCGCGATCGCGAGCAGCACTAAGGCGGCGCCGATCACGAGCACCGGCGGGCGCCGATACCACGGCACGACGGGTAGGACTTCGTCCCGAGCCGCGTCAGGGTGGTATTGCGCCGGTGCGGCGAGCGGCGTCTGCTCGGCCTCGAGGGGCTGCGGCGGGTACTCCCCCGTCATCAGCGGCGTGATTCCGGTGTCGTCGCCGGCTTCCGACCATGCCAGCGCGGGTGCCGCGCTCGACTCCGGGGGTGGCTGCAACACCGTCGTCGGATCGGGGACCGGCGGCACCGCCTCAACGGCCGGAGCCAGTGCCGTTGCGGGCTGGTCGGGGGAACCGTGCGCGGCCTGCAGCGCCGCACCGATCGCGGCCGTCAGGTGCGGCCGCGGGGCGGTGACAACCGGTAGTCGTAGCTGGTCGGACAGCGTCGTGGTGACTGCGGCAATGTTCGCTCCGCCACCCACCGCGGCAACCGCGGCCACATCAGTCGCCTGAATCCCATTTGATTGCAAAGCGTTTCGCACTATTGTCAGGAAACCGTCCAACGGCTGACGGATCTCGTCGTCGAGTTCGGCCCGGGTCAGGTGAACGTCGCCGTGGAAGCCGGGCAGCTCAACCGTCAGGGTGGCCACCGTGGCAGCCGACAGCTGCTCCTTGGCGAGCCGGCAATCGGCCCGCAGCCGGGTCAGCGAGCCAATCGCCGAGGTGCTTGAGGTGTCGAACGAACCCGAGGCCGAGAGCTCGGCCACGATGTGAGTCAACAGCGCCTGATCGATCATGTCGCCGGAGAACTCGTCATGCCGCACGGTGGCACCGATGCGCTGATAGCCGCTGGCCGCATCGACGAGGGTGAGGCTGCTTCCACTTCCACCGAAGTCGCACACCGCGATGACACCGGTGGTCGGGAGACCGGGATTCGTCTGCAGCGCGAACACCGCCGCCGCGGCGTCGTCCACCAACACCGGCTCCCCCTGCTGGAGCCAACCGGAACCCGGACCCAGCGCGGCGCGCAGCGCGCCGACCGCGGGCGGCTGCCAGTGCGCCGGATAGCTAACGACTACCGCCTCGGCCAGCGGCTGTCCGCCGGTCGCCGCAGCGCCCAGCGCGCGTAAAGCGTCCGCGACCAGCGCTTCGCTGCGGTGCGTCGAGCCGTCGGCTGCGACCACCCTTGCCGGGGAGCCCATCCGGTTGACGAAGTCGGTGATCACCAGGCCGGGTTCGTCGAGGTTCGGGTTTTCCGACGGCACGCCTACTTCCGGCGGCCGCTGCCCATACAGGGTGAGCACCGGCTTGCGGGTCACGGCACGATCGGCGGTGACCGCCGCCAGGTTGGTCGCTCCGATGCTGAGGCCTAGCGCCGGCCTGGTTGCGTCTGCCATGTCGTCCAATCCGGGCGGGCTTCGCGCCCGCACACCGGCAACCAATGTATAGGCATGGGCGAGTCAGCGAATCGTGCCGGCGCCGGCGATCAACGGTAGGTCGAGCGCGGTGACCCACCCCGGTGAGAGTGCGTTGACGGCTGGGACCGCGTTCAGCGCCCGCATCCCGGTCGCCAGGCAGCCGGCCGCCGCGGCGTCGCGTCCGGAACCGTCGGTGAACCGAAAGGCTGTCTCCTGAAAGATGCTGGGCGTTCCGGTGATATCCACCCGGTAGACGTCATTTTGGTTGCCCGCTGGCCATTCGGGTGCGGCGTCGTGGCCGATGCGGTTGACGTGTTCGAGCTGGATCCGCGTTTGGCCACGATAGATGCCGTTGATCGTGAACCGGACCGCGGCCACCTGCCCGGGCTGAATCATGCCCTTCGCGGTTTTGCGCTCGGTGGGAGTCACCCACTTGTCCCAGGTGGTGGTGATCTCGTCGAGCATGATCCCGGCGGCGTGCGCGATCATCGGGACGGTGGCGCCCCAGGCGAAGATCAGCACGTCCCGGTTTTCCAGCACCGGCCGGAATTCGGGATCACGACCGATGCCCATCTCGCTCTCGTAGTCGCCGGTGTAGTTGGTGTAGTCGAGCAGTTCGGAGGCCCGGACGCTCTGCACCTCTGAGCACAGGCCCATCAGTGTCATCGGGAACAGGTCATTGGCGAACCCGGGGTCGATGCCGGTGGTGAAGCACGATGACTCGCCCAGTTCACAGGCTTCGGTGATGGATTGGATCCAAGTCGGCGGGTTGAGATGCATGGTCGGCCAGACCCATGGCGTCATTGCGGTCGAGCACACGTCAATGCCGGCCCGCAGGAACCGGGTCAGCAGCGCGATGTTGGCGTCGGCGTGGGCCGCCGTCGGGCCATAGTGCACCAAAGCGTCCGGCTTCAGCGCGATCAACTCATCGACGTCGTCGGTGGCCGCGATGCCTACCGGGTGCGGCAGCCCGCAGATCTCGCCGACGTCGCGGCCCACTTTGTCCGGGTTGCTGACGCCGACGCCGACCAGCTCGAACAGCGGATGGTGGACGATCTCGGAGATCACCAGCTTCCCGACGAAGCCGGTACCCCAGACCACGATGCGCTTGGCGCCGTCTCGCTTGATGCCGGTCTCCGCCATCAGCCACCTTCCGCTTCAGGTACCGCAATCACCCTAAGTGGCAGCCACCGCGCCGGCTGGGAAAAGGACTCTCGAAAACGCCCGCCACCGAACATTCCGGGGCACCATGAACAACCATGAGCAGATCAGCACTACTGCAGCCGCCGCAGCGGAAACGCCGCACTGCGCCCAATCTCCTGCCCGCCGCCGTCGTCGGGGCTGTGCTGATCACCGGTGGCGGCGCCGTGCCCTCGGCGAACGCCGGCGGAGGTGATGCTCCGACGGTTCGCTATGAGGTGAGCGGCACGCCCGGCACCGCCGAGTACCTCACGTACGAGATCGACTACAACCAGGCGCATGAAGCCAATGTGACGTTGCCGTGGTCGACAGAATTCAAGGACCTTCCGCCGGGTCACACGCTGCTGATCAGCGCGCAAGGCCACGGAGTCGGAACTATCACCTGCCGGATCTTGGTGGACGGCAACTTGGTGAGCCAGGCGACCGCATCAGGCCAGCCCGCCAGAACCGTATGTGTGCCCCAGGTAGGGCGGTAAGCCGTTTGCGGCTTCGGACGACGGGGCGATATGGTGCTGACAGGTTGCTTGAAGGTTGCTGTGGGAGGGGTCGTTGGCGGGGATCCCGTTCGGAAGGTACCGCCTGATCGAGTTGCTGCGCCGCGGTGGGATGGGTGAGGTGTGGCGAGCCCACGACACTTCCCTCGACCGCATCGTCGCAATCAAGATCCTGCCGGCGGACACCTCGGCCGACCCGGTGTTTCAGCAGCGATTCCGGCGTGAAGCTCATGCTGCGGCGCGGCTAAACAGCCCGCACGTCATACCGATTCACACACATGGCGAAATAGACGGACGGCTGTTCGTCGACATGCGGCTGATCGAAGGACGCGACCTGCAGAGCCTACTGGCCGTAGGGCCGCCGCTGTCGCCGGCACGGTCGGTCGATATTGTCGAGCAGATAGCGAAGGCTTTGCATGCCGCGCACCGGGTGGGCCTGCTACACCGCGATGTCAAGCCGTCCAATATTTTGCTCGACGAAGACGACTTCGCGGTTCTCATCGACTTCGGCATCGCCCGCACCGCCGGGGAAATGGGCCTGACATCGGCCGGTGAGGTGATCGGCACCTTCTACTACATGGCCCCGGAGCGTTTCACCGACCACCACGTCGATGCCCGCTCGGATATTTATGCGTTGGCCTGTGTGTTGTACGAGTGCCTCACCGGGCGACGTCCGTTCCCCGGCGACAGCCTCGAGGACCAGCTCAAGGCCCACCTCAACGACCCGCCACCTCGGCCGTCCGCCGTTCACCCGGGACTGGCTGCCTTCGACATGGTCATCGCGAGAGGCATGGCCAAATCCCCGGACCAGCGACAGGCCACAACCATGGAGCTGGCGCGCGAGGCCCGCGCTGCGCTGGCTACGCCGATCGTCGCTCCGCCGCCGGCCGTACCGCCACGTCCGCCCGCCCGGGAGTCGCCGGTGAGTCCCGCGGCACCTGTGGGGGCCGCAAGGCCAGCGCCGGCGCCGACGTGGTGGCGCCGCAGACCCGTGCTGATCGCCGCAGCGGTTCTGCTTGTCGTCGCCGCGACGGTCACCGCGGTCCGCGTGGTCACCCTGCGCGATCACGGCCACGACGGTTCAGGAGCCGGCCAGTCGACATTGCCGTTCACCGAACTCGACGACCCCGAAGGTTTGTCGGTGGACAACGGCGGCACCGTCTACGTCGCCGACACTCCGCACAACCGGGTATTGGCGCTGGCTGCGGGCTCGACCGATCCGGCGGTGCTGCCCTTCGACGGCCTCAGCCAGCCGACCGGTGTGACAGCCGACCAGAGCGGCACGGTGTATGTCACCGACGCCGGCAACAAACGGGTGGTGACCTTGCCTGCCGGTTCGACGCGGCAGATCGAGCTGCCCTTCACCGGCCTGAGTAATCCCACGGGCGTGACGGTGGACGACAGTCGCACCGTCTATGTGACCGACACCGATCAAAATCGGGTGGTAGCGCTTCCTGCCGACTCGAACAGACAAATGGAGCTGCCTTTCACTGGTCTGCGCGGCCCCACCGGTGTCGTGGTGAACAGCAAGGGCACTGTGTACGTCGCCGACAGCGGCAACGATCGGGTGCTGGCGTTACCCGCGGACTCGCGTACTCAATCGGCGCTGCCGTTCACCGGCCTGGCGGATCCCGGTGGCGTGACGGTAGACGGCCCCGGCGCGGTGTACGCCACTGACCGCGGGCACAACCGGGTCCTGAAACTTCCGGCGAACTCGTCTACGCAAATCGAACTGCCGTTCACCGGCCTCGACTATCCATGGGGTTTGGCGGTCGACACCATGGGCACGGTCTATGTGGCAGGCCATAACGACCGGGTGTTCACCCTGCACCAGAAATGACCGCACCCCCGCGTCGTCACCACGTTTGCGGCAGCAGTGTCGCCGGTATCTTGCCGTCGCTGATTGCGATGACATCTCTAACGGCATGCGCAGCAGGCGGTCCCGACCAAGCCCAGACGCCAACGAGCGCAGAATCAATTAGTTCGGCGCCGACGACATCGGGCATTCCTGCGCCACAAAGCACGCCAAGCCCGCGCACCGTGAAGTGGATCGACCTTCAAATCGGTGACTGCCTGGCTGAGGCCCCGCCGACTGACCCCAACGTGGTTACGGTCACAGTTGTCGGCTGCTCTGACCCCCACCTAGCCGAGGTCTACTCCCGTGTCCCGGTGGCCGTAGACGCGGCCATCGCCGATGTGGCCAACAGGGAATGCGTGGCAAACATTCCTCAGTACACCGGGCAGACACTGGCCGGCGCCGCGTTCTCGATGACCTACCTCATCGACTCTGATCAGGATCGAACGTCGGGCAACCCCGCGCCGAGCACTGTCATCTGTCTGCTGCAGCCGGCCAGCGGTCAGCCCACGACCGGGTCGGCGCGCCGCCGACATGTGGCGGCATTACTACCACTATGGGATGGATGAGTAGCGAACTGTTTGATCCGGCCGTGCGCCGCAATCTGCGCGTGCTGGTGGAGTCGGAGGTCATGGGTGAACGGCTGTTCGGTATCGCCGAGCGGCACGCCCGAACGCAGCACGACCGTCGGATCTGGCAGGCCCTGCATGCGCTGGAAGAGCAGACTCGAGACGCCGTCTTCACACGGCTCGGGGCGGACATCGAGCGCTTCACGCGTGCGGCCAGAGTCGGCGACATATCCGGGTTGGCAAGCGGCACCGGCATGTCGATCACGCCGCGCGGAGTGCAGTTCCGATCGCTTGTGCTCGGCACCAGACCGTTCGTCCGGCACTTCCGCCGGCTCGACGATCACTTCGACGGCACCTCGCATGGCGCGTTCTTCCGATATGTGCTGGCACATGAGTACGCCATCGCCGAAGTGGGGCGCCGCGCGCTCATGGACGCCGACGACGCGGTGGCGCCGGTGGAATCCTTGCTTGGCAAGGTGCCTCGCTGACCCGACCGATATGACGACTCACGCGGCGGACAGCAGCTTCTGCACCGATACGGGAAGATGTCCTGGTGTTCGGGCTTGTCGTCGTGGTGTCGCTCTTCGCCGCCGTGATCTTGGGAACCATCCTGGGCCAGCGGTACCGCGTAGGTCCTCCGGTTCTGCTCATTGTGCTCGGTGCGCTGCTGGGCTTGATCCCACGCTTCGGCGGCATTCGGCTCGACGGCGAGATCGTGCTGCTGCTGTTCTTGCCGGCGATTCTCTACTGGGAAAGCATGAACACCAGCTTCCGCGAGATCCGCGCGAATCTGCGAGTGATCGTGCTCTCCAGTGTCGGGCTGGTGATCGCCACGGCGGTGGCGGTGTCGTGGACAGCGCGGGCACTCGGCATGGAGTCGCACGCTGCGGCGGTCCTGGGTGCGGTGCTCTCCCCTACCGATGCCGCCGCGGTGGCCGGCCTGGCCAAGCGGTTGCCGCGCCGGGCCCTCACCGTGCTGCGTGCCGAAAGCATCATCAACGACGGGACCGCTCTTGTCTTGTTCGCGGTCAGCGTTGCGGTGGCGACAGGCAGCCCTGCGATCGGGCCGATCGCGGTGGTGGGCCGCTTCGTCGGGTCCTACCTCGGCGGGATCGCCGCCGGCCTGCTGGTCGGCGCACTGGTCACCCTGCTTCGCCGCCGACTCGACGCGCCGCTGGAGGAAGGCGCACTGAGCGTGCTGACGCCGTTTGCGGCTTTTCTGCTCGCCCAGGCGATCGACTGCAGCGGGGTCGTCGCGGTTCTGGTGGCCGCCCTGGTGATCACCTATGTCGGGCCGCGCGTCATCCGGGCCCGGTCACGCCTGCAGGCCTTCGCGTTCTGGGACCTTTCGACGTTCCTGATCAACGGCTCGTTGTGGGTCTTCGTCGGAGTGCAGCTGCCCGGCGCGGTTCGTGGTATTTCCGGCGTCGACGGCGGACTCAGCCGCGCCGCACTGCTCGCGCTGGCTGTCACCGGTGTCGTCATCGCGAGTCGGTTCGCCTGGATGGAGCTGACCACCGTGTTGCTTCGTACGGTGGATCGACGCGAAGCACAGCGCGCTCGCCGAGTCGGGTGGCGTCAGCGCACGGTGTCCAGCTGGGCAGGGTTCCGCGGTGCGGTGTCGCTTGCCGCGGCGCTGGCCGTGCCGATGACGACGCGCAGTGGTGCCGCGTTCCCGGATCGCAGTCTGCTCATCTTCATTGTGTGCGTAGTGATTCTGGTGACCGTGCTGGTGCAGGGCAGCACCCTGCCGGTCGTGGTTCGCTGGGCCCGGATGCCCGAAGATGTTGCACACGCCGAAGAGCTGCAGTTGGCCCGTACCCGTAGCGCCGAAGTCGCTCTGGAAACGTTGCCGCTGGTGGCCGGTCAGCTCGGTGCAAGCCCAGAGTTGTTGCGCCGCCTGCAGAATGAGTATAAGAGACACGCCGAAGTGGTCGCCGCCGGAAGCGGCTCCGCACAAACCAACGACCTGGTCGAGAAATACGACCTGGTTCGGCAGGTCCGTCTCGGCGTGCTTGAACACAAGCGCCGGGCCGTCACCGATCTGCGGGATCAGAATCGCATCGACGACATTGTGCTGCGCGAAGTCCAGGCGGATATGGACCTCGAGGAAGTACGGCTGCTCGATCCTGCCGACACCGAGTGACAGTAGGACGAACGTCAGGACGGCTTGGTTACCGTTTCGCAGCGGCTTCGTAGTGGCCAGGCCAGTTGACGCAGATAACCGGCCGGCTCGGTCTCGTCGATGCCGTACCGGGTGGGCCAGCCGTGAGCTGGCAGGAGGAGGGTCCCGAAAAGTGCGTCGACGGCCGGAAACTCACCCGCGTAGTTCGTGTTGTACGCCTGCGGTTCGCGAGCATGATGCCAGTGGTGGAACTGCGGCGTGGCGATCACCCACCGCAGCGGGCCAAAGTTCACCCGCACGTTGGCGTGAATGAAAATGGCCTGCAGCGTTATCAGAATCACAAACGCGCCCAAGCTCATTCGCCCGAAGCCCAGCGCGTAAACCGGCAGCACCGCCGCCGAGCGGACAAAAGTCTCGTCCAACGGATGCAGGTGATTGGCGGCCAGCCAATCCATCTCGCGGATGCTGTGGTGCACTCGGTGAAACCGCCACAGCAGCGGCACCTCGTGTGCGGCGCGGTGCCCTGCGTAGCCGCCAACCGTCGTAATCGCCAGGCCCGCCCCGATCTGGAGCCAGGTCGGACTGGCGGCAACGCCGAGGCGCAGCGATGCGGGCACGAACACCCGCATCAGGCCGCCGATCACGACCACCGACACGATCAGACCGACCTTCAATGCGGCACCGTTGACGAGGTAATGCACCACATCGGTGCGCCATCCCCGTCGCAGCGCGTGACGGGGATGCAGCGCGAACAACCGCTCGAGGGGCACGAAGATGACGGCCAAAACGGCCAACCCGAAAATGATCCTGCTGTGCGCGCTCAGCGCCGTCAGCACCACGAGAGCGGTCAGCACTACGAGCACAACACCACCGAAGCCGACCGGTGGCGCCGGCTCTGGGGGCACCGGTTCTTCCGTGGCGCTGTGCGCCGGCGATGCGGGGGCGGCGAGCCGGCCCCAACCGGCCAGAATCGCGATGGGCAGCCCGATCCCGACCGCGCCGGTCGCGAAGTTCTGTGTCGCCAGTGCGATCGCGGCCATCAAAATCCCGGACTGGACGAAAAGACCGCATACGCTCAGTGACCTGCGCCCCTGAAGCAGCCGATAGCCCTGCCAAGCGACCAGCCCTATCGCTGCAACCACCAACAGTGTGGGCAACGCCGCACCGCGGCCGGGGTGCAATCGCGCCATACCCGTGCTGATCGCCGCGGCGCCCACCAGTGCGACCAGTTCGACACCATGCGACACCGCCAGCATCGCCACCACCCGCCGCTTGCCGCGCGTCTCCTCGTGATGAGTCCGATTCGCAACGCCCGCATACATGGGTAAAGCATCCTTCGCGCAGTTGTGGAGCGGCTGCAATCGGCACCGCAACTTCATTGTCAGCTAATGAGCACAGCAGATGGATATCTGTTTGGATACCCACAGGAGCGTCACAGCGGATCGAGATGCTAGAGCGAATCGTTAGCCGACAGGCCGAGCGTGCTGTATTGGTGGGATCAGAGCGGGCCCGGTGTCGATCGGTTGCGCTGCCCAGACCGGGCGCCGGACGGCGGCATGAGCCGTAAACGCGTTGTCATAGCCGGATTCGGCGATACCGGCGTCTTGACCGCGATCCGGCTTTCCCGGCACGCCGACGTGGTCGCCATCTCGGCCAAACCGGCGTTGGTCAGCGGTCAGGAGCTCGGCGTGCGGTTATCCCGGCCCGACGACTGGGCGCGCGACTACTGGATTCCTTTCGACCGGTTTCGCCGGCTGGATCGAGTCCGCACCGTGCAGGCGGAGCTGACCGGCATCGATCTTGCGGGCCGGGCGGTGATTGCCCGCCGCGTCGACGGCGTAGAACTGGTGGAAACCTACGACGCACTGGTGATCTGCACGGGTGTCACCAACGGCTTCTGGCGCCGGCCAACGCTCCAAGCCGCCGCCGAGATCGGCGCGGAATTGGACGCCTCCCATAACCGCCTCGCCGCAGCCGGGTCCGTGATCGTCGTAGGTGGCGGTGCAGCGGCGGTCAGTAGCGCCGCCAACATCGCGGGCACCTGGCCCGGCAAGCGGATCGACCTGTACTTTCCCAGCGACCGCGCGCTGCGGGAATATCACTTACGGGTATGGCAGCGCATCGAGAAAAGACTGACCGTCCTCGGCGTGGGTGTGCACCCAGGGCACCGCGCCGTCATTCCGGACGGCTTCACCGGCGACGAAATAACCAGCGGCTCGGTCGACTGGAGTACGGGCCAAGCGCCGGCGTCGGCCGAGGCGGTGCTGTGGGCCGTCGGGCGAGTCCTGCCCAACTCCGACTGGCTGCCACGCGAGTTGCTCGACGAGCGCGGGTTTGTGCGGGTGACGCCGGAGTTGCGGGTGCCCGGTTTCGACGGTGTCTTCGCGGTCGGAGATATCGCGGCCACCGATCCGCTGCGCAGCTCGGCCCGTAATCGCGGAGACGCGCTGGTGGTGCACAACATTCTTGCCGGCTTCGACGGGCGGCGGCCACGGACCTTCCACCCGCCGGGGCGGCGGTGGGGCTCGTTGCTGGGCATCCAGGCCGACGGCTTGGAGGTCTTCTTGCCGACCGGCCATGTGTTCCGCTTACCTTCCTGGTCGGTCGAACGGGTGGTGATGCCGTGGGTAGTCCGGTGGGGCATGTACCGCGGAGTTCGCGGACGACGACCAAGTACGTTGGTCACATGAAATACGTTGACGTCGACGGAGTTGGCTCGGTCAGTCGGATCGGCTTGGGCACCTGGCAGTTCGGGTCGGTTGAGTGGGGATACGGCGACAACTACGCCTCAGGCGCCGCGCGGGACATCGTGCGCCGGGCTCGTTCGCTGGGAGTCACGTTCTTCGACACCGCCGAGATTTATGGGCTGGGCAAAAGCGAACGGATCCTCGGTGAAGCGCTCGGCAACGAGCGCGCCGAGGTGGCAGTGGCCAGCAAGATCATGCCGGTTGCGCCGTTTCCGCCGGTAGTCAAACAGCGCGCGCACGCCAGCGCGCGCCGTCTGCAACTGAAGCGGATACCGCTCTACCAGATTCATCAGCCCAACCCCCTCGTGCCGGATTCGGTAATCATGCCGGGCATGCGCGACCTGCTCGACAATGGCGAGATCGGCGCGGCCGGTGTCTCGAACTATTCGCTGGAGCGTTGGAAAAAAGCCGATGCCGCGCTGGGGCGACCCGTGATCAGCAACCAGGTCAGCTTCTCCCTCGCCAACCCGAAGCCTCTCAAGGAACTCGTCCCGTTCGCCGAACGCGAGAATCGGATCGTAATCGCGTACAGCCCGCTCTCGCAGGGCCTACTCGGCGGCAAGTACAGCGCCGACAACCGGCCCGGTGGCGTGCGCGCGGCGAACCGTCTCTTCGGGACCGAGAACCTGCGCCGTGTCGAACCGCTGCTGCAGACCTTGCGCGACGTCGCGACCGAAGTCGACGCCAAACCGGCTCAGGTGGCGCTGGCCTGGCTGATCAGTCTGCCGGGCGTGGTCGCCATTCCTGGGGCATCCAGTGTCGAGCAGCTCGAGTTCAACGTCGCCGCCGCTGACATCGAGCTGAGTGCGGAGTCTCGTGACCGGCTGACCGGCGCAGCCAAAGCCTTCCGGCCGGTCTCGGCCGCACGGTTCCTCACCGATACCGTCCGGGAGAAAATCGGGCGTCGTTGATGTCGGGACGAACCCCCTGAAGTCACACCTGCCACTTTCGCCCCGAGCAGGAGGGTGGACACTTTCCGCCCACCTCTGAGCGACAAGCGCTCGCCGACCAATGAAAGTCGCTCGTAGGTGGGCACAACGGCAGTCCTTGCCCCGCGGGGACCGCTGTGGCTGGTGTGACGCGTCAACGGCTCACCCGGCCGATCCTGCCGCTCTCTGCTTAATATCCGTGGTGCACCCCGTCGCCGAATACCGAGGAACCCGACTGTGAGTCAGACGAGAGTTGGCGAGTTCGGCGAACCAAGCAGCCCGATCGAGGATCAGCTGGAGGACGCCTTCACCAGGATGGTCCACGAGGGCACTCAGCGCCTGCAACGCAGCTGGCATGGCGTGCTGGTCACCGGTTTCTTCGGTGGTACCGAGGTCGCGATGGGGATTCTGGCTTACTTGTCGGTGCTGCACGACACCCACAACGTCCTGGTCGCCGGGGTGGCGTTCTCGATCGGATTTCTTGCTCTGTTGCTCGGCCGTAGTGAACTCTTCACCGAGGGCTTCCTCGTACCCGTGGCCAGTGTGGCCGCCAAGCGGGCCAGCATGTGGCAACTGGCGAAGCTATGGGGTGGCACCCTGGTCGCCAATCTCGTGGGCGGCTGGCTGATCATGTGGCTGATCATGGCCGCGTTCCCGAAACTGCACGCACAGGCGGTGGAAACGGCCGGGCGGTTCGCGACCGCGCCGCTGTCGGCGCAGAGCATGTCGCTGGCGGTGCTCGCCGGCATGGTGATCACGTTGATGACCCGGATGCAACACGGCACCGACTCGGTGTTGGCCAAGATCGCCGCAGCCGTCGCCGCAGCGTTCCTGCTGGCCGGGCTGCAGTTGTTCCACTCGATCCTTGACTCGCTGCTGATCTTTGGTGCGCTGGTCACTGGCGACTCGCCGTTCGGCTATCTCGACTGGCTGTATTGGTTCAGCTACACCGTCGTCGGCAACGGTATAGGCGGGCTGGTGCTGGTGTCACTGCTGCGCATGCTGCGCAGTAAGGACCGGCTGGCGCTGGAGCGCCGCCGCGCAGACGCTGATGTCAGGGGCCTGGGCGTCGACGGCGCCGGCGAATGAGATAGGACGCCAGCCACACTCCGCCCCACAGCGGTGAACTCACGATCGTCAAGGCGATGATCTTCGCCAGTGCCTGCTCTACGGAAGAATGGCGGTCCAGCAGCGGCGACAGGGGAATCAGGATCATGCACGTGATCCCGAATGTCCACGCGACTTTCACATACCCGTAGTGCTTGTTCGGCATGTTGCGCGGCGCGTAAGCCCCTGCGCTGGTGGGTGTCTCGGCCGCATAGCGGTTCGGATCGAGCTGCGCCCCGGCAGGCAGTGCGGCATCCGCCGCCGGGAACTCCGCGACGGATGAACGGGGAACCTCGTAGCACATGTTGTCGAGCCAGAACCGTCGGTCCTGGTCAAGTGGGCCGAGAAGTTCACCTGGGAACAAACGGCGGCTGGCATGCTCACCACGTTGGGCGTCGAAGCAGACGAGTACACCCGAGACGCTCGATGAGATCGGCAGCGATCAGCCCCGGACTGACAGGTTTGGCTGGCTTGTCGTGGCGACGATGAAATTCTCGAGGATATCGGCCACAGCCGTCGGCGCCTCGACGTGCGGGAAGTGTCCGACACCCTCGAGCACCTCGAGGCGACAACCGGTCAATGCGTCCCGCGCGGCGTAGGCGTGCGAGATCGGGATGATCCGGTCGTGATCTCCCCAGATCAGCAGAGTCGGTATGTCGGCAGTGAGGTGGAGCTTGTTCAGCGCGCTGACGGCCTGACCGCGGTAGTCCACCACCGAACGCAACGTCCGGAAGAACGCGTGCCGCGATTCTGCATCGGCCAGCGAGCAGTATGCCTGCCACATCTGACCGGCGCGCGGCGCCTGAATCCCGGCCGAAGTGAGCCATGAAGCCAGCTTGTTGCCGACGTTGCGCACCGGTTGCGGTGTGACGACCGGCAAAATGAGCTCGGCACCGGGGGCCGACAGAATCCGCAGCACTGGACTGAGGTCGGGACCCAGACCACCGCTGCCAATGAGGACGAGCCGCTCGCAGTAATTCCGGTGCTGGTAGGCGAACTGCATCGCAATGCCACCGCCGAGGGACTGCCCTATCACCGTCACCCGGTGCACGCGGAGTTCGTCGAGGAAGTCGCGCAGCCACACCGCGAAGGCTCCCAGAGAGTAATCCCCACGCGGTTTGGCGGACATGCCGTGGCCCAGCAGGTCGGGCGCGATAACGCGGTAGTGCGTGGACAGCTGTGGAATGATCGCCTGCCAAGTGGCCGAACTGCCGGCCATCCCGTGAATCAGCAGCAAGACGGGACCCTGGCCGGTGTCCCGGTAGGCGATTTGGTCTCCGTGTAGTTCCAGGTAGGTCATCTCGCTCATGCAGCTAACCTACGCTATCGTAGGTTACTAACGGGTAACACTGTGGCCGGTCTCACTCCTCACCGGATACGGCCTGCAAGACCACAGTGGCGCGCCCTTCGACGGTGAAGGTCGCGGCGGCGCCCAGTTCCTCCTCGGCGCCGGCAGCGCCGGCGCCGGTGTTTACGACGACGGTCCAGCCCTTGCCGAATTCTGCTGGCGGAGTCGCGAATTCGAGCGGCTCGTGGTGGGCGTTGAAGAACAACAAGAACGAGTCGTCGACGATGGACTGGCCGCGCGGGTCGCGGTCGGGTATGCCGTGGCCGTTGAGGAATACCGCGACGGACTTCGCAAATCCCGCGCCCCAATCGTCGCCGGTCATCTCGTCGCCGTCCGGGGTGAACCAGGCGATGTCCGGTAACCCGGCCTCGCCGCGGCGGCCCACCGGCTTGCCGCTGAAGAATCGCCGTCTGCGGAAGACCGGGTGGCCGGCGCGCAGCTCTGAGACGGTGCGGGTGAACGCCAGCAGCTCGGCATCGGCCGTGGCCCAGTCGATCCAGGTGATCTCATTGTCCTGGCAGAAGCCGTTGTTATTGCCGCCCTGGGTGCGGCCCAGCTCGTCGCCGTGGCAGATCATCGGCACACCCTGCGAGAGCAGCAATGTTGCCATGAAGTTCCGCTGCTGGCGCCCGCGCAGCGCGTTGATCTCGTTGTCCTCGGTCGGGCCCTCCTCGCCACAGTTCCAGCTCCGGTTGTGACTCTCGCCGTCGTTGTTGTCCTCGCCGTTGGCCTCGTTGTGCTTCTCGTTGTAGGACACCAGGTCGCGCAGCGTGAACCCATCGTGGGCGATGACGAAGTTGATCGAGGCCACCGGCCGGCGCGCGGTGTGTTCGTAAAGGTCGGCCGACCCGGTCAACCGGTAGGCGAACTCGTCGAGCGTGGCGGGCTCGCCTCGCCAGAAATCGCGCACGGTGTCGCGGTACTTACCGTTCCACTCCGTCCACTGCGGTGGGAAGTTGCCGACCTGGTAGCCGCCGGGCCCGACGTCCCACGGTTCGGCGATCAGCTTGACCTGGCTGACGATCGGGTCCTGCTGCACGAGTTCGAAGAACGCCGACAGCCGGTCCACGTCATAGAATTCGCGGGCCAGCGTCGAGGCCAGGTCGAACCGGAAGCCGTCGACGCGCATCTCGGTGACCCAGTAGCGCAGCGAATCCATGATCAGCTGCAGCGCGTGCGGGTGTCCGACGTTGAGGCTGTTGCCGGTGCCGGTGTAGTCCATGTAGTAACGCTTGTCGTCGTCGACCAGCCGGTAGTAGGCGGCGTTGTCGATACCGCGCATCGAGAGCGTGGGGCCCATGTGGTTGCCCTCCGCAGTGTGGTTGTAGACCACGTCGAGAATGACCTCGATGTCGGCTTCGTGCAGAGCCCGCACCATCGCCTTGAACTCCTGCACCTGTCCGCCGGGCGAGGTGGCGCTGGAGTATGAGTACTTCGGGTCGGGGGCGAAGAAGCCGATGGTGTTGTAGCCCCAGTAGTTCGCCAGGCCTTTGTCGACCAGCGTGGAGTCATTGGCGAAGTGGTGTACCGGCATCAGCTCGATCGCGGTGATGCCCAAACTCTTGAGGTGGTCGATGATCACCGGATGCGCCACTGCGGCATAGGTGCCGCGGATCTGCTCGGGGATGTCTGGATGGGTTTGGGTCAAACCTTTTACGTGCGCCTCGTAGATGACCGAGTCGGCGTATTCGTGGTCGGGTGGGCGATCGTTTCCCCAGTCGAAGAATGGATTGATCACCACAGACTTGGGCATGTTGGCCGCGGAGTCCTCGTCATTGCGGCTGTCGGGGTCGCCGAAGTTGTAGCTGAACAGCGACTGGTTCCAGTCGAAGACGCTGTCAATGGCTTTCGAATACGGGTCCACCAGCAATTTGTTGGGGTTGCACCGAAGTCCGGCGTCCGGCTGGTAGGGGCCGTGGACCCGGTAGCCGTAGCGCTGGCCAGGTTCGATGGCCGGCACGTACGCGTGCCAGACGAAACCGTCAACTTCTGGCAGCGGAATCCGCGTTTCGGTGCCGTCGTCGTCGAACAGGCACAGCTCGACCCGCTCGGCAATCTCGCTGAAGACGGCGAAGTTGGTGCCCGCGCCGTCGTACGTCGCACCCAGCGGGTAGGCCCGCCCCCTCCACACTTCACCGGTGGGCGTGGGAGCGAGGGCTTCTGCGCTGGTCATGGCGCCATTGTTACCCGAGCACCGCAGCCGCCAAACAGCCCGGCGGTGTGGGATGCGGCTCATCTCGTGTGGTATCGGGGCGGTGCCGAATCGCCCCGAAGCAGGCGGCCTGTCGGTTTGGCCGACGCCACCACCGTCCCGCAAACTCAGACCATCCCGCTAGGAGGCACCATGCCGACGCTGAGCCTGCGACAGCAGATGCTGCGGCGCCGACCGCTGAGCGGTGCGCCGGTCGCCGACGGAATCTCGGTTCTGCTGCAACGCAGTCTGGGCAGCTTCCAACTGACCATGTTCGGCGTCGGCGCGACGGTCGGCGCCGGCATTTTCTTCGTGCTGTCGCAGTCGGTGCCGCAAGCCGGCCCGGCGGTGGTCATCTCGTTCGTCGTCGCCGGGATGGCGGCGGGGCTGGCCGCGGTGTGTTATGCCGAGTTGGCGTCGGCGGTACCGGTTGCCGGCTCGGCCTATTCGTACTCCTATGCCACCCTGGGTGAACTTCCGGCTATGGGCGTCGCGGCATGCCTGCTGCTGGAGTATGGCGTTTCCACCGCCGCGGTGGCGGTCGGGTGGAGTCAGTACCTGAGCAAGGTGCTCAGCAACGTCTTCGGATTTCGTCTCCCGCAGGCGATTTCCGCAGCGCCGTGGGAGCCTGGTGGCGGCGTGGTCAACCTGCCCGCCATCGTGTTGGTGGGGTTGTGCGCGGTCATGTTGGTCCGCGGCGCCAGCGAATCCGCCAAGCTCAACACGGTGATGGTGCTGATCAAGTTGGGCGTATTGCTGCTGTTTTCGGTTATCGCGTTCACCGCGTTTCAAGCTCAACACTTCGCCGACTTCGCGCCGTTCGGCGTGCCCGGCATCGGATTGGCCGCTGGCACGATCTTCTTCTCCTACATCGGGCTTGACGCGATATCGACCGCCGGAGACGAAGTCAAAGACCCGCAACGCACCATGCCGCGAGCGATCATCGCCGCGCTGGTGATCGTGGCCAGTTTCTACGTGCTTGTCGCCGTGGCCGCATTGGGCAGCCAGCCATGGCGGGACTTCAAAGACCAGGAAGCCGGGCTGGCCGTCATCTTGGACCACATCACCGGAAACGTCGTCGCCAGCACAGTGCTGGCCGCGGGCGCGGTGATCTCGATTTTTTCGGTGACATTGGTGACGATGTACGGCCAGACGCGCATCCTGTTCGCGATGGGCCGGGACGGGCTGCTGCCGGTCGCTTTCGCCAAGGTCAATCCGCGCACGATGTCTCCGGTCGGCAACACCGTGATCGTCGCGCTCGCGGTGGCACTACTGGCCGGCCTGGTGCCGTTGGATCACCTTGCCGAGATCGTGTCCATCGGCACACTGACTGCGTTCATCGTGGTGTCGGTGGGCGTGATCATTCTGCGGATCCGGGAGCCGGATCTCCCCCGCGCTTTCAAGGTGCCCGGCTATCCGGTCACCCCGATCCTGTCGGTGGCGGCGTGCGCCGGCATCCTCTACAGCCTGCACTGGTACACGTGGATAGCGTTCACCGGCTGGGTGGCAATCGCCTTGCTCTTCTACCTGGCGTGGGGCCGTAAACACAGCGCGCTCAACAGCAGCGGCGACCACACCGCAATCCCGGCAAGCCGCGACGGGTGATGAACCGGCGACGCTGGTGCACCGCGAGCGCAGCCACTGCGTGGAGTGTCGCAGGCTTGGGGTATCTGACTCTGGAAGCCGTTGCGGCCGGAGGGTTCCGGCCTCATTACAGCTACGCCCACAACTTCATCAGTGATCTGGGAGTCACTCCTGCCGATCGCCTGGTCGGCTCCTCGTTGGCCTATCTGATGAACACCGCGTTCTGTGTACAGGGCACCCTGTTTTTCGTCGGAGCGGTGTTGATCGTTCGCGCTTGTGGAAGTCAGCGTGCTGGACTTTTCCTCTCACTTGCCGCCGCGAACGCGGTCGGCAACGTCATGGTGGCCGCGGTGCACAGCGGACCCACCGCTCACGCGGACGGAACGATTTGGGTGCACAGTACCGGTGCACTGCTCGCGATCGTGGGCGGCAACGCCGCCATTGTGGTGGCCTCGTCGATAGTTCCTCGCGCCGGCGAGCCGCCGGGGTATCGCGACGTCCTGATCGGATTGGGCGTGCTGGGGCTGGTCAGTTTTCTGTTTCTTGTGATCGAGATGCAATTTGCGGCCATCCATATCCTGCCGCCCGCCGTGTGGGAACGGGCCAGCGTCTACTCGATCACAGCCGCGCAATTGATCACCGCGGCCTACCTGTTCAACCCGCGCTGAGCAGACACTTTAGTCGTCACCGCCGGGTGGATGCTGCACTGTTACCATGCTGGCGTTATCCTGCACCTGTCCAGCGGCGTTTCTTCCTGTGATGCGGCGCCGTCTGGGTAGCCTTTCTAGACGTCAAACGGCCCAGCAGCGGACCGGACCGCACCAGCTTCTCGAGGACATTTCCATGGCGCATACATCAGACGCAACGCAGAGTTCGACCCCGCAGGCTCAGTCCAAGTGGTTGTCCAAGTCAGCGGCGAAGACCCGCGGGTCTGATGCCGGTGAGGTGCAGTTTCACTACGACATCTCCAACGAGTTCTTCAAGCTGTGGCAGGACCCGACCCAGACCTACAGCTGCGCCTACTTCGAGCGCGACGACATGTCGCTCGAAGAGGCGCAGATGGCCAAGGTCGACCTTGCTCTGGGCAAGCTGGGTTTGCAGCCCGGCATGACTCTGCTCGACATCGGCTGCGGGTGGGGCTCGACGATTATGCGAGCGGTCAACAAATACGACGTCAACGTCATCGGCCTGACGCTGTCTGAGAACCAGAAGCAGCACATCGAGGACTACTGGTTCGCCAACTCGAAGAGCCCACGCCGCATGGAAGTGCGGTTACAGCCCTGGGAGGAGTTCGAGGGACAGGTCGATCGGGTGGTCTCGATCGGCGCCTTCGAGCACTTCGGCTTCAACAAATACGACGACTACTTCAAGAAGACGTTCAACTGGATGCCCGACGACGGCGTCATGCTGCTGCATACCATCATCATTCCGAGCGACGAAGAGATCCAGGCCAAGAAGCTGCCGCTGACCATGTCGCGGGTGCGGTTCATCAAATTCATCATGGACGAGATCTACCCGGGCGGTCGTCTCCCGCTGGCCGCGCAGGTCGAGCAGCACGCGGTGAAGGCCGGCTACACCGTGACCCGCAAGCAGCGCCTGCAGCCGCATTACGCGCGCACCCTGGACACCTGGGCGGCCAACCTCGAGTCCAAGAAGGATGAGGCCATCGCGATCACTTCGGAGGAGATCTACGAGCGTTTCCTGAAGTACCTGACCGGCTGCGCCGACCTGTTCCGCCAGGGCTACACCGATGTCTGCCAGTTCACCTGCGAGAAGGCGGCCAGTTAGCACCATATCGGTAGTACGGTCGACGCTGCATATAAGGGGAATCGCAGATGGCAGAAAACAACACAACCGCGACGACGATGCGGCCAGCGTTCGAGGACGTGCAGGCCCACTACGACACGTCGAATGAGTTCTTCGGACTGTTCCAGGACCCGTCCCGGACCTACAGTTGCGCCTTCTTCGAGCGCGAGGACATGACGCTGGAAGAGGCGCAGCTGGCCAAGATCGATCTGGCGCTCGGAAAGCTGGATCTACACCCCGGGATGACGCTGCTCGACGTCGGTTGCGGCTGGGGCTCGGCGATGAAGCGGGCCGTCCAGAAGTACGACGTGAACGTCATCGGCCTGACCCTGAGCAGGAACCAGTGCGCCCTCGGCCAGGATATCCTCGACCGGGTCGACACCGACCGTTCCCGGCAGATCCTGCTGCACGGATGGGAGGAGTACGACGGAGCCGTTGACCGCATCGTCAGCATCGAGGCGTTTGAAGCCTTCCCGAAAGAGCGGTACGCCGCGTTTTTCGAGCTGTGCCACCGCATAATGCCCAGCGACGGGCGGATGGTGTTGCAGACGATCATGGGCCACCCGCTGAAACGCTGGCCGGAAATGGGCATTCCCATCACCATGACCGACCTGAGGTTCATGCGGTTCGTCGCTAAGGAGATTTTCCCGGGCGGCTCGGTCCCTTGCGACGAGGATGTCATCGAGTTCTCCACCAACGCTGGGTTTTCGGTGGCCGACAGGCAAGACCTCACCGCGAATTATGTCCGTACACTCGATATCTGGGCATCCAGACTGCAGGCGGCGCGCGACCAGGCGATCGCCGTGACGTCCACCGAGGTCTACGAGCGCTATATGAGGTACCTGACGGGCTGCTCAGACTTCTTCCAGCGCAACATCTCCGAGGTCGCACAGTTCACCCTCGTCAAGGGGTGATTCGCACCGATCCGGCAGGCTGCTCATCGCTGCCGCGGCGGTCCAAGTTGCGGAAGTCAGCAGCGGGCTTCTTGAAACCCAGCATGAACGGTAACGTCCTGAACTCGAGCCTCATCTTTATCCCTAGCCGCCCAGAGGTGTTGCGCTCCGGCACAACCGGTACCTCGTCGGAACTGGCCAGGTCGAGATAATGCGTGGACGTTTCTCCGATGCCCTCGAAGTCATGGAGGAGCGGCTTGCACATCTGCCGCATCGAGTCGTCCAGGCACTGTGCGACCGGGTCGGTCATCAGCACGTACTCCAGCACCGGTACCTGGTTCTTCAGCATGCGGTGCAGCAGGATGACGTCGACGCCGGCGAGTTCGACATGACGCTTCACTTTCTGCTCCGCCACTTCCCCCTCGTGGGCGACGAATTTGAGCGTCAGGTTGTCCAACTGCGCGCAGCTGTCGCAGCCGCAGATGGCATCCTTCCTGATCCTTTCCCGCCGCGCCAGAAACGATTGGCGCATCTTCGATAGCCGTTCGCACACAAGCACTTTGGCGTCACCATTCGGAGCCCAGAAGAATGCGGCGTCGCCCTCCAGCTTGGCAAGCTTCAAACCTTTGCCGGCGTCGATCACCGACTCCAGCAGTGCCCCGACCGTCAGCTGGGCGTGGGCCAGGTGCTGACGGTTCCAATTCATGTAGCGCGTGTATCCGCCGATGTCGGCGATGATGAGGACCGCGCGCCGGATGGCCATGACTTAAGCATTGTAGTACTGCTGGTCAGGACGGCGCCTCGGCCTAGGCCCGTGGCTATGCTCGACACAGCCGTCGTCACACTCCAGGGCCATCTACCGGGTGCGGTGTATGTGTCACTCGAGGACGAGCTCAGCGATCACACCGTCGCCGACGGGGCCGGCATCCGCTGCCGTCGGGACGCAATGTCGAGACTGCCGCCCGTCGATGGGGCATCCGCCAGGACGAGTTGGTGGTGGCGTATGACGATTGGAACCGCGCGGGTTGGTCGCGCGCCTGGTGGGTACTCACCGCCGCCGGGCTACCGCAGGTACGCATTCTGGACGGCGGGCTGTCCGCGTGGCGGTCGGCCGGGGGTCGTTTGGACACCGGTCCCGTCAGCGCGCAACCCGGCAATGTCGTTGTGCGGCACAGTGATCCGTATGCCGGAAGCCGCCCCGCCGTAACGGCGCGGCAAGTAGGCGCAGGCGATATGACGCTGCTCGATGCGCGTTCGCCGGAACGCTTCCGGGGTGAGGTGGAACCGGTCGACCCCGTCGCCGGGCACATTCCCGGTGCCAAGAATCTGCCCAGCGATGCTGTCTTGGCCGGCGACGGAACGTTTCTGGGCAAGGACGCGCTCACCCGACTGATTTCCGGCCGAAGCCTAAGTGCCGGTGACCGCGTCGGAATCTATTGCGGCTCTGGCGTCACCGCGACCGTCATGATTGCCGCGCTCGCTGCTGGCGGCATCGAAGCAGCGCTGTATCCCGGGTCGTGGTCGGAGTGGAGTTCCGACCCCACCCGTGCCATTGCCCGCGGACCCGAGTAGCTGGTTCCTACACCGTGCGGGCCAACCGGTCGGCCAGTAGTTCGGCGAACCGTGCCGGATCCTCCAGCGCACCGCCTTCGGCGAGAAGCGCTGTTCCGTACAGCAATTCGGCGGTCTCGGCGACGGAGGGATCCTCGCCGCGATCGTTGTGCGCTTGCCGCAATCCGGTGACGAGCGGATGCTTCGGGTTGAGTTCGAGAGTCCGCTTACCCACCGGAACCTCCTGGCCGGAGGCCCGGTAGAGGCGGGCGAGCGCCGGTGTGAAGCCGAACGCGTCGGTGATCAGGCAGGCCGGGGATTCGGTCAGCCGGGTAGATAGCCGCACTTCTTTGACGTGCTCGCTCAACGTCTCCTTCAGCCAGGTCAGCAGGTCCGCGAACTGTTTCTCCTGCTCTTCACGCTCGGCCTCGTGTGCGGCCTTTTCCTCGTCCGAGTCGAGGTCTACCTCGCCCTTGGCTATCGACTGCAGCGGTTTGCCGTCGAACTCCGTCACTGTTCCTACCCAGACCTCGTCGACCGGGTCGGTGAGCAGAAGCACTTCGTAACCCTTGGCTTTGAACGCCTCGAGGTGCGGCGACTTCAGAATTTGCTGACGGGTCTCCCCGGTGGCGTAGAAGATTTGCTGCTGACCCTCTTTCATGCGCTCGACATACTCGGCAAGGGTGGTGGGCTCCTCGTCGCTGCGCGTCGAGGCGAACGACGAAATTCGCAGCAGCGTGTCCTGGTTGTCGAAGTCCGACAGCAAGCCCTCTTTGAGGACTCGGCCGAATTGAGTCCAGAAGGTGCGGTAGTCATCGGGCCGCGCGGACTGCAGATCTTTGATAGTGGTGAGGACCTTCTTGGTCAGCCGGCGCCGGATCGCTTTGATCTGCCGGTCCTGCTGCAGGATTTCGCGGGAGACGTTGAGCGACATGTCCTGCGCGTCGACGACACCCTTGACGAAGCGCAGGTATTCCGGCATCAGCTGGTCGCAATCGCCCATGATGAACACGCGTTTGACATAAAGCTGTATGCCTTGCTGGGCGTCGCGGTTGAACAAGTCGAACGGGGCGTGCGAGGGGATGAACAGCAGGGCCTGGTATTCGAAGGTGCCCTCGGCTTTCATCGCGATGACCTCGAGCGGGTCGTCCCACGCATGGGCTATGTGCTTGTAGAACTCCTGGTATTCCTGGTGCGAGACTTCGTCTTTGGGCCTGGCCCACAGTGCTTTCATCGAGTTCAGCGTTTCGGTCTCGATGGTGACGACCTCGTCGCCGCCTTCCTCTTCCGCCGGCGTCCGCCGCTCCACTTCCATCCGGATGGGCCAGGCGATGAAATCGGAGTATTTTTTGACCAGGCTGCGGATCTTCCACTCCGAGGTGTAGTCGTGCAGGTCGTCCTCGGCGTCTTCCGGCTTCAAATGCAGGGTGACCGAGGTGCCCTGCGGGGCGTCATCAACGGACTCGATCGTGTAGGTGCCCTCACCGCCGGATTCCCACCTGGTGGCCTCGCTCTCGCCGGCCTTGCGGGTCAATAGCTCGACCTTGTCGGCGACCATGAAGCTCGAGTAGAAGCCGATGCCGAACTGGCCGATGAGTTCCTCAGATGCCGTGGCGGTTTTGGCCTCCCGCAACTGCTGCCGCAGCTCGGCGGTGCCCGACCTGGCCAGCGTGCCGATCAGGTCGACGACCTCCGCGCGGGTCATCCCGATGCCGTTGTCGCGGAGCGTCAAGGTGCGCGCTTCGGTGTCGGCCTCGATCTCGATGTGCAGATCGGAGGTGTCGACGTTCAGCTCCTTGTTGCGGAACGCTTCGAGCCGCAGCTTGTCCAGCGCATCGGAAGCGTTCGAGATCAGCTCCCGCAGAAACGAATCTTTATTGGAGTAGACCGAGTGGACCATCAGATCCAGCAGTTGGCGAGCCTCTGCTTGAAACTCCAACTGCTCAACGCGCGCGTTCATTGAGCCTCCGTTCGACGACACACCATTGAAATCTAGCGAGATGCCCACAACGCGGGGATGGGGGGTTGTCAGGAGCGTCCGAAGCTACGTTCGATTACGGTGCCGGACGTCGATGGTCTACGGCTGAGCTTCTTTGAGTTGCGCCGCCAGCTGGGAGAGCTCGCTGTCGGCCCGAGCCGTTCGACGAACTGCCAGCGCGTAGGCCGCTTACGCCGAAAGCGCAGCCCGGCTGCCTGCCCAGATTCTGGTGGATCAGTCCGTCGAGCAGCCCGCCCAGCGTAAGCACTTTCCGGCGCGCAACGTACCGAAAACCCGGGTCACCTTCTGCAGGACGGTTGGAACCATCGTTGCACCGATCACAAGCGGCGGAGTGGACAGGGGTCGGCGTCAAGAAGTAGTCGTAGCTCTCGCGGAACGTCGCCAGGGATTGTCTGACGCGCCACCCGCCGGCCGGGCCCCGCAGATGAAGAGCGAGAGCGCAACCATTTCCTACGAGGGGGCCGCGACCGAGGGCTGAGTTCATTTCCGATTACGTGCTACGATAATTGTCGGATGTTTTTGGTACATCCAGTTTGAATGAGAGAAGCGAAGTATATGACACAGGGAACTGTGAAGTGGTTTAACGGCGACAAAGGCTTTGGTTTTATCGCTCCTGACGGCGGCGCTGAAGATGTGTTCGTTCACTATTCCGAGATCCAAGGGAGCGGCTTTCGGTCGCTTGAAGAAAACCAGCGTGTTCAGTTCGACATCGAGCAAGGAAAGAAAGGTCCCCAGGCAGTCGCGGTGACCGCGGTCTAGCTGACGACACGTAACCGTGGGCTGGTGCGAGATAGCACCAGCCCATCGGTTTGTCTAGGTGCGGGAAGACGCGTGCCCGTCTTGCGACTCCTGCCTCGTCCGCGTATCGGCGGCGTGCTCATCTGGCGTTTGACCTTCCCATGAGGCACTTTCGGACTGGGCGGCACGCACCACGCAATCGGCGGTCTGGAACACCGCACTCACTTGCTGGGTATCCGGAATGGCTATTCCAGCCGCCCGGCGCAACACCATCAGGCCCAAGGTTGAGGACGTCAGGTGTGGCACTACCAGCAGCTTCGCCCGAGCCCGACGGCCAGTGATCGCCATCAGACGCTGACGACTGGACCGCCAGCCCGGCATCGACATGGCATAGGGAGTCATCATGCTCAAATCGGGCGTCCGCTCGGTCATGGACCAGTTGACGCGGATATCGAGAATCTCCCCGAGCGGTCGATGCAATGCCTCGACAAGCTCCGGCAGCTCAACTGCCACGGAACCGACGCGCGGCCACCACGCACCGTCGATGTCGGCCCCCAGTGAGGTGGCGAGCGCGATCCGCACCGGACATGCCGATCGTCGCGACCCTCTCATGCCGTTCAAGGCGGCGGCAGCGTCACGACCGATCCACCCGGGGCCGGCCAGAAAAAGTCGGGTGCTCTACTGATTCCTTCGTCGCGTCGCCTGAGCGGACAAATTCCGGCGCCTCGGGATGAGAGAACAAATTCGAATACTCCATAAATCATATTTCCTTAAAGGTTAGGGTGTCCGGTGTGCACTGTGGTGTACTCAGAGGATCGAACCGTAAGCTGCAATTCTTCCCGAACGACGGGAAAACGATCACCGCCAGAGCCTGATGGATCTTCTTTGAGCCTACACTAGTAGCTCACGCGAGCAGACAGCGACCGTCGTAAGGCTAAGGGGCGCTGATTCTGTGCGGATTCAATGTCGTACCGCCTGAGCCCGTATCACGGCCAACGCGCCGCACATTTCCGACGCGCGGTCTGTAATCCCCTCAGGCTCAACCCATCTGACCGAATTCAGCGCTTTTTAATATGAAGCAACGTCTCAGTGGCGGATTGATGCGCAGCATTGCCGCGCTTGGCTGCGCGCTTTTGCTTGAGCGTCTTACCGGACTTCTTGGTCATGGTCTGCCGAGGAGACTTATCAGCCATTGGACTGCCCCGCTCATTATGGGACCTGGATGGTCCCGATGCTCCGACGTTACGCTGCTCCCGGCCCACGTCCGGCAATCGGGCGGGTCCTCAGGGCATCGCTCAGGACCGTAGTGCGGTTAGGCCGGTGAGCAGAAGGGTCAGGCCGCGGTCGAGTTCGGCGGCGCCGTCGTAGCAGGCCAGGGCCGATGCCAGCGCACGCACGTGGGGAAATTCGGTGATCGGCAGCCGGTGCAGGCCAAGGCGCAGCACATCGTCGGTTTCCTCGGGTCGTTCAACGACCTCCTGGAGCTCGTTGAGGATATGGCCATGCAAAAAGCCAAACAACAGCCGATAGATATGCAGCGCGTCGACTCCGCTGAACCCGGCGCAGATGAGCAGCGTAAGAACATCTTCTAAGGGACGCAGCATTCCGGGCGGTCGCTGCCCCAGCGGGGTGGCCAGGGGCCGAGTGACCAACAACGGCACCACAGCAGGATGTGTGATGGCCAGCCGGCGAAACTCATGGGCAACGCCGCGCAATTGGGCAGCCCAGTCCGGGTCGGCGGTGTCCACCGAAAGTTGACCCAGCACAATCTCGGCGACGCCGTCGAGCACCGCGGCCTTATTGGGTAGGTGCCGGTAAAGCACCGTCGGATCCCGCCCCACCGCGTCGCTCAGCCGGCGCATCGACAACCCGTCCACGCCGTCGCGATCGATGATCTCCAGCGCGGTCTGCAGGATCAGCGAGCGGCTGATCCGTCCATGGTTTTCACCGCCGGCCCGCACCGACGCGTCAGCACCCGTACCGGGCACGGCGCTCGGCCGTTTCCTCATAGCAGCACTCACTTCCCCGCTACCACCACTGTCTGTCAGCCTAATTGATCGGCGTGTTGAGGCCGGTGTCACGCCGACTCCTGGTTTTGGTAGATTTCCTCGCCAGCGAAACCACCGCTGCATAGGGGATTAGATTCGCGCCGGTCGCCGTCAAACACTGGCATCATCGCCTACCGACGTCGCAACCAAACAGGAGCCGCCAAACGGCGCAGCGCCCGATCCGAAGCACACCGCCGTCTGAATCGCGACCGCACATGGGCGTCCGAGGCAAGGCCGGAGTTGCGTGATGTCCGACCCCGCTCATTGCTGCTTCACCCGGGCGTGTGTAAAAGCCAGCGCCTGCGCTGTTTTCGTCGATCTCGGTCCTGGACGCCAGGGAGTAGAGTGGTATGCATCGGCGGTACTTCGCACATGGTCACTTAGGTCGTGTCGTCGCCGATTCGATTGATGTTTGGCCGGCTCGCGGCCAAGACAGGAGCGTCGGCATGACGCTACAAAATGGTCGACCGCAAGCCGGTCGGCACTTCACACCACCGGATCACACGCCGCGGTTGCGATTGAAGCCGAAGGCTCCCGAAGCCGGGTATGTGGATGGGGCCTGGTGGCCGCATGGCGGTGACCTCGTGAAAGAGCTTCCTGACTTAGTTGCGGTGCTGTCGGTTCGGCTTGGTGCCATCGATCGCGTGCTCTACAATCTAGGCGAATGGGCAAAGCCGCCAGTCAAACTCGCGACCGGCGGACGTAAGGTTCGACTCGATGGATACCGACTTCAGCCGACCAACACCCTCGAAGTTCTCGGAGTCAACCGCACTAAGATCATGTTGCTGGTAGTTCCTCCCCATACCGACCCGAGCAATGCGCATACCATCATGATGGCCGCGGCAGCCCCGGACAACGACTCGACCGTCGCCGACCTACTCCTCATGGTCAGCGCCGTAAACTAGAAAAAGCCCCTACGCGAACGGCTGCTTGGCGGAGTCGCGTGACGCCTTTGGCGGACCGCTGCGATCGCTGTCTTGAGTCCGCGGTGACGTCCCGTCGTCAGGTCGATTCCTGCGAAACCAGGCTGCAGCGCGGTGAACATCCGCTCGCTGCGGGTCTCCGGAGCGTCGTTGGCGGTGTCGCGCAAGAAGTGGTCCGGCAGCGACAATTTGGCAATCGTGCGCCACGCCTTACCGTATTGCAGCAGGAACGAACCCGAGGTGTATGGCAGGTCGTACTTGTCGCAGACCTGGCGTACCCGCTTCGCGATCTCGTGCAACCGGTTGCTGGGCAGATCGGGGTAAAGGTGATGCTCGATCTGATGGCACAAGTTACCGCTCATGAACCGCATCGCTGGGCCGGCGTGAAAGTTGGCGCTGCCCAGCATCTGGCGTAGATACCACTGACCCCGGGTCTCGCCGATCATGTCGGTCTTCGTGAATTTCTCGGCGCCATCCGGAAAATGCCCACAGAAGATCACCGCGTTGGCCCAGATGTTGCGAATCACGTTGGCCGCCACGTTGGCCGTCAGCGTCGATTTGTAGGTTGCCGTCGGCGACAGGGTAGTCAGCGCCGGAAACGCGACGTAGTCCTTGACCACCTGCCTTCCGGCCTTGGCTGAGAATTCGCGGATCTGCAGCAGGGTGGTTTCCCGGTCTGAGCCGCCCTCTAGGACCTTGCCGAACTCTATTGGCTGCAAACCGATTCCCCACTCGAATCCGAGCGCAAGGATGGCGTTGAACAGCAAGTTGCCGATGTTGAAGGGCTCCCAGGGCTGATCACGGGTGACTCGCAGAACGGTGTAGCCCACATCGTCGTCCATGCCGAGGATGTTGGTGTACTTGTGGTGCCGGTAGTTGTGGGTGAAGCGCCAGTGTTTTGACGCCCCACTCATGTCCCACTCCCATGTCGTAGAATGGATCTCGGGATCGTTCATCCAGTTCCATTGGCCGTGCATGACATTGTGTCCGATCTCCATGTTCTCGATGATCTTGGCCAGACTGAGGATTACCGTTCCCGCCCACCATGCCGAACGTTTCGAGCTACCGGCGAGCATGAGCCGGCCGGCGACCTCGAGGGCACGTTGCGCACCGATGGTGCGCCGGATGTAGCGCGCGTCGGGCTCGCCACGGGAATCCTCGATGTCCAGCCGGATCGTGTCCAACTCAACGGCCAGACTCTCGATGTCGGAGTCGCTCAGGTGAGCGAAGGCCGAAACGTCGGTAATCGCCATCGTTTCCTCTCTGACACCCTCACAAAAGCCGCGATAAGCGAACTGCCGCGATCGCGTCGAGGGTAAGAATGGCTGTGCTACCAGTTATCTCGGCTTCGTGAGTCGGTCAAACTTGGTCCATAGTTCAATGAGTTGAGACCGGCGATCGGGCACATGGCAATCCGTCACTTCTCGGGTTGAACACCCGAGTGAGTCATTTTGGCCGGTTTAGTAGTAGTGGCGGCGGCCCCCGACGGCGTGTCCCATTCGTCCCACCACCAATAAAATCAAGCCGATGACCAGGAGGACGACTCCGATGACCAAGACAAGATGGGCGTAGGCGAAGGTAGGGACTAGAGCAGGAAGGACTAGCCCGAGGACGATAAGGACGACTCCGAGAACGATCATGACGATTACCTAGTTTCGATGGGTAGTTTGAGAAACACTTGAAAGCGCAGTGTACTTCCGTCTAATGCGCGAATTTATTACCGACGCTCGTTTCCGGCTCCTTCGTTTTCGGTGGTCACAGACCGCGACTGCGGGCTGACAGAAAAACGGCCGAACAGTCGGCTCCCGGGCCGGTGGGCCGTCGCCCCATTGGCGTTCGCGATTGAACTGGCGGTCGCGCCGCCGTGCCGATGGTTTTCGAGCAGCCGGTCGCGGTCTTGAGTCAGAAACGCGTTTTCGCGTTGGGAGCGTTGGAGGTCGCGTCGCGCGTTGCGCCCGCGGCGCGCACCGGCCAGCAACACGCTTAATCCCAGCAACGCCACCGCCCCAACCACGATCCCGAACAGGAACAAGGTCCCGGTCGACCCGGTGACGTGATAGCCCAATACCGAGAAGTTCTCGGTCACCGGGTGCGCGGCGCCCGCGTTGGCGAGCACACCCGCGAATCCGACGATCACCGCGATAACCAGAACGACCAATCCCACGATGACAAGCATGTCGATGCCTTCCGCTGATCCTTGCTAGATCTTCAGTACACACCGTGCGTAAGCTAGTGTCAACGCTGTTGAATAACAGTAGGGGCCAACGGTGTCAGCACGGGCCTGTGTGCGTAAGGTACTGCCCTCAAAGGGAAGTGAGTGCTGCTATGAGGAAACGGCCGAGCGCCGTGCCCGGTACGGGTGCTGACGCGTCGGTGCGGGCCGGCGGTGAAAACCATGGACGGATCAGCCGCTCGCTGATCCTGCAGACCGCGCTGGAGATCATCGATCGCGACGGCGTGGACGGGTTGTCGATGCGCCGGCTGAGCGACGCGGTGGGGCGGGATCCGACGGTGCTTTACCGGCACCTACCCAATAAGGCCGCGGTGCTCGACGGCGTCGCCGAGATTGTGCTGGGTCAACTTTCGGTGGACACCGCCGACCCGGACTGGGCTGCCCAATTGCGCGGCGTTGCCCATGAGTTTCGCCGGCTGGCCATCACACATCCTGCTGTGGTGCCGTTGTTGGTCACTCGGCCCCTGGCCACCCCGCTGGGGCAGCGACCGCCCGGAATGCTGCGTCCCTTAGAAGATGTTCTTACGCTGCTCATCTGCGCCGGGTTCAGCGGAGTCGACGCGCTGCATATCTATCGGCTGTTGTTTGGCTTTTTGCATGGCCATATCCTCAACGAGCTCCAGGAGGTCGTTGAACGACCCGAGGAAACCGACGATGTGCTGCGCCTTGGCCTGCACCGGCTGCCGATCACCGAATTTCCCCACGTGCGTGCGCTGGCATCGGCCCTGGCCTGCTACGACGGCGCCGCCGAACTCGACCGCGGCCTGACCCTTCTGCTCACCGGCCAAACCGCGCACCGGGGCCACGACGAGGCACGCCGATCCACATAAGACGACGGCTACCGTTTTGTGCGCCACCGGCCCGGCGCGCAGGTATCTACTCCCAAAACGGTCATTCCGTGGAAGGCGGGCCGAGAGCCGACTCGGACACAGGCTATGCGTCAACGCTGTTGGTGGACATCCGCTGCCCACGGTGTACTGTAAGGCGGAGTGCCGTTGCAGTGACAAGACAACGGCGTGGCAATTGCCGAATTTCCGTGATTGTCAAAGTTTTTGGCCGTGATCAGCGCGTCGTTGCGGAATGCACGGCGACCCGGCAAAGCAGCCGTCAACCAAAGCCTGAGCTAAAAGCTCGGGTAGCGAATGGAGCACGATGATGAATCGGTTGACCGGTCTGGACGGGGTCACGCTGCACGGCGAAACGTCGGTGATGCCCACCCACGTGATGGCGGTGTTGTTTTGCGACACGGCAGCGGATGGTGAGTTGGCGACCAAGGCAATCTTGAGGCTGGTGGCTGAGCGCACTGCGGCGATGCCGGAGTTCCGACAACGTCTGCTCACCAAACCCTTCGGGTTGGGCCAGCCGGTCTGGATTGAAGACCGCGCGTTTTGCGTCGACGACCATCTGCATTGTGTGCGGCTGCCCAAGCCCGGCACTATGCGAGAGCTGGCCGCGCTGGTCGGCGAGCTGCACGCGCAACGCATTCGCCGTGATCGCCCCCTGTGGGATGCCTGGGTCGTGCAGGGTCTCGTCGACGACCGGCTGGTGGTGGTGATTAAGTTCTCGCACGCCATGGCCGACGGTGTGGGGGCGGTGACCTCGATGCTGCCCCGCCTCATGACCACCGATCCTGACGCCGAATTCGCTGTGATGGCGCAGCGGGCCCTTCCCAGAATGCCGGTTGCGGTGGCGATGGCGATGGACATGATCGGCGAGATCGCTGCCAACACCGCCGTTGGTGTTCGGATCGCTGTGAAGCTGGCCCCGCGCGCGGTGAGGTCAGTGGCGGGAATCGCGCTGCGACCGGTTCGTCAACTCCTCCCGGACAGCGGCCCACAAGGACCGGATGCCGCGCCCGATATGGACGAGAGCTCGCCACGGACGCTGCTGAACGCCCCGATCACCGCGCGACGCAGCGTCGCGTTCGCTGCCGTGGCGATGGATGATCTGAGCACCATTACCGACGCGTTCGGCGTCACCGTCAACGATGTGTTTCTCGCCGCGGCAACGTCGGCGATGCGTCGATGGCTGCAAGTACACGACACGGTGCCCGAGCAGCCGCTGCGCACCCTAATGCCGATCTCGACCCGCGGCGCTGGTGACGACACGTCTAATAGCTGGTCGCCGGCCCTCGTCAAACTGCCGGTACATCTAGCCGACCCGGTGGAGCAGCTGGCCAGTATTCGCGATGCGACATCGCAGATTAAGAACCGACGAAGGGCAACGCCGCCCGTCAACCTGGCCGACGTCATCGATCTGGTTCCGCCGGTGATCATCGGGCAGGTGGCGGGTCTGTACACCGGCATGAAACTATCGCGATTCCACCGTCCCCTCGCTCACGTGATCACCTCCAATGTTCCGGGCCCACCCGAGGAAATCTTCTGCGGCGGCTCACGTGTCCTCGGCATCCATGCCCTGGCGCCGTTGTTTGAGGGCGCCAATCTCAACATCACCGCCGTGTCTTACGGAGGCACCCTCGCCGTGGGCATCGTCGCCTGCCCCGACAACGTCGAGGACGTCGAATCCCTCACACAGGGCATCGAAGAGGTGGTGGGGGAGCTGAAGAAGGCTGCCGAGGAAAAGACGGGCCAGAGCGCAGATTCGGTCCGCACCAGAGCGCTGGTCCCCGCCACGAGTCCACGCGCACAACGCAATGCGTCCGCAAAGAGGCGCGCTATCGCGAAGAAGTCGACTCCCGGCAAGATACGGCGGCAGGCCTAACGTTCGGCGCCAAGGCCTTCAGGTGACTGCGGTGACCCAAATAGCCGCGTGCCGGTAGTCAGATCGCGGCGTTGCAGAAACACAACACCTACTGGAGCAGTTAGCCCTTCAGCGCTGATACTCGTCGACTTTTGTCATTCCGCTGCAGCCGCGTCCCCCGCCGCAGCGGCGCCGGGATGCCTGATCGACTTACTCCTGAGTTGACGGTTGTTCATGGGTTCGCGCGCCGACTTCTGGTGCTCGACCTGACGGATCAGCTCACGCTTCGCTTCGCCCAGAGCCCGGGTCAGGTCTGGATCGTCGGCAACCGCCAGCACCTGCGGACGACCGGGCAGCGTCGTACGTAACGTGACGCGCTGTTCCTTGCCGCCGCGGTTCTGTACCGAGACTTCGACGTCCACATCGCTTGGATCCCAACGTCCCAGGCGAACCCCGAGCCCGGACAACGTCGCGAGTACGTGCGACCGCTCCTGTTCTTTGAATCCTGCACCCATGTGTAAGGTGTGCTCGGCGAAGATGTCTCGCCGCTGGTTCTCGCTTGCGCTCACCGTGACCTCGTCTCTGGGTCTCTCAACCCAGCGGTTGACTCTCTTTAATCAGTTGAGCTGTGGCACAACATGTTCGGTGCTGACGATGCTCGGCGTTTGCCGGCGCCGCAGCGGTCTATGACGACCCGCTACCCATTACGGGGAAGCCTGTCGTGGGTGCCGCGCGCAGTGGTCAGCCTGGCGAGCACGACCGTCACGGCGACAAATGCGGCAATCAATCCAACGACGACAACCATGTTGATGCCTTCTGATTCGGGTGTTATACCCAGTACACGCGGTATTCGGCCCGTTGTCAACATTGTTGACCTACGTTGTGCGCGGACAGTGTAGGCGGCAGAGGGTAACGGACCTGGCTCAGGTCGCGTTGTATCGGGCGCGGGCGCAGCGCACGGCGTCGTCGACGAGGTGTTGGGCCACATCGGCCAGCTTGCGGTGTTCGGATTGGCTCATCGCGCGCAGCTGGGCGAACGCGCCCTCGGCGCTGCGCCCGGTACGTCCGCGGATGAGGCCGATCGCTTGATCGATCATTGGGCGGCTGGACAGGGCCGTCTGCAACTGAGCAGTCAGGGCAAGCGTTTCCGCGAGAATCTGTGCGTTGTGCACTGCGACAGCCGCTGGTTTGGCGAACAACTCCCCGAATTCGGCGGCGTGCTCATCGAAAACGTTTTTGCCGTATGCATATACGTTGATCGCCCCGACCACCTGATCAGGCAGCAGCAGCGGCAGCGACAGCGCGCTGTGCACTCCCAACCTGCCCACCCGCGGACCGAAGCGCGGCCACAACTTCTCCCCACCTAACGAACCCGAGCGCACCGTGCGACGTTCCAGCGCCGCAGTAATGCAAGGTCCCTCATTGACGGCCCCGTACTGGATTTCGTCAATCTCGGCAACAAATGGCGCGCTGGCCGCCAACGCCGCGACCATATCGTCCACCCGATCGACATTCAGCAACGTCACCCCGGCGCCGTCGGCACCCGGTATTGCGCGCACGGCGAACACCGCCACTTCCGCCAGCAACTCAGGCAACCCAAGATGATTGGTGATAAGACCTGCGAGGTCGCCGATCCCCGCCCGCAAGTCGGCGTCGTCGGCACTTAGCTGCTCCGATGTCCGGGACCCTAACTGCGGCCTATCGGCGTCCCTGGCGACTCTCGCCATCGGCGGTACCTGCTTCACGATCCTGCCGGAGCCTGGCATTACCGGGCGACCAGCCATGTACCCGGGGCGCACCCGCCACGAGAAACCCCATCCTAGGGCGAGGTCGGCTAGTTAGTTCCTAACTTCGGACCTGCGAGACGCACACCTGTGCGGGACCCTCCAACCGGTGTAGCGTCATGGTGGCTGAGAATTTCAGCTGGTCCGGGATGAGTCCAGCCGTCCGCTGCTGAACCCAAGGAGCGTTGGCTCCGAGGCCTGACACGCCGGTAATCGTCTGCACGGCTGGATCGCCATGACCAAGGTAGTTTTCCGCCTTTCCGCTCTGCCGGATGATGCCATTTTCTCCACGCCGCAGACGCGTCACTTAACGCGTTTGGACACTCGCTGGCCCAGGTCGTCGGTGACCATCGTCCGCGCCCACGGCGACATCGACGGGACGAACGCAAGCGCCCTGGCCGAGTACGCACTCACGAATATCGCGCGTTGCCGCGGGCTCATCCTCGATCTGTCCTACCTCAAATTTTTTGGCACCGATGGTTTCTCGGCGCTGCTGAGAGTATCCGTGCGCTGTGCGCGCGCTGGAACAAGCTGGAAGTTGGTACCAGGTGCTGCGGTATCCCGACTGCTACTAATCTGCGACCCGGACGGCTCGCTGCCCACCGTCGATAGCGTCGATTCGGCACTGGCTGGCCTCCAAGCCCAACCAACCTCACGGTCGGGTACGGACTACCCCATAAATTGAGCGGCGATGTAGAAATGTTCACCAACCGCCAACGCTGTTGTTCTACACCGTCCGCCTGCAGCGTACCGTCGGAGATATCCGGTGCAGCGTTCCTCCCTACTGGGCTCTTCGGATCGGGTTGAAACGTGGCTACCAGGTCGAAGTTCGACGCGAGCTCACTTCGGTGAGGAGGACCAATGAACGTTTTCTTTGTTGTCATCTCATTGATCGTGGTCGCAGTGATCGCGCTGGCACTGTCGATTCGGGTGGTGACCCAGTATGAGAAAGGTGTGCTGTTCCGGCTGGGACGGGTGGTCGCGGTGAAGGAACCGGGCCTGGCGGTGATCATCCCGGCGATCGATCGGCTGATCAGGGTGTCACTGCGGATCGTGACCATGCCAATCCAGTCGCAGGGCATCATCACCCGCGACAACGTGAGCGTCGACATCTCCGCTGTTGCCTATTTCCGGGTCGTGGATGCGGTGAAATCGGTGGTTGCTATCGAGAATGTCAACGCCGCGATCAATCAGATCGCACAGACCACGTTGCGGAAGGTCGTCGGTCAGCACACCCTCGACGAAGCGCTTGCTGAGACCGATGTCATCAACGCCAACATCAGGCAGATCCTGGATGTGGCTACGTTGGAGTGGGGTGTCGAGGTCACCCTGGTCGAACTCAAGGACATCCAGCTACCTGAGAGTATGAAACGCGCGATGGCTCGCCAGGCCGAGGCCGAACGGGAGAAGCGCGCGAAAATCATTGCCGCCGAAGGTGAGTCGATGGCGGCCGCAGCGCTCGGGCAGGCGTCGGACACGATGATGGCACATCCGCTGGCGTTGCAGTTGCGTAATTTGCAGACGCTGGTTGAGCTCGGCGTGGACAAGAACACCACCGTGGTGTTCCCGGCGCCGTTGATGAGCGCGATCGGCGAACTCGGCAATTTCCTCACCCGCGAAACCAACGCAGCGACGGCGCTGACCCCGCCGGCGGCATCTCAACCCGGGTCGGTGCCGATTGCCAACGGGTCCCCCGAGGTCGCCCGCACGTCGAATTGAGGCAACAGCCCTACCCGCCGGATCTGGCACGCTTGTTTTGGGCCGGCTGAACTGGCACAGTGATTCTCAGCAGTGTCACCAACCCCGAGCGAGGCTAGCGGCGCGTGAAGCGGCTCGAATACCTGCGCGAAAGCGACCGCCGAGCGATGAACACGATGAGGCGCTAGCTCCTTCAATTCGAAAGCCCCAGAACCGCAGCCGATCCGAGCCACCGTGCCGATCCGGTGGCGGGTGGGTCGGGAGAGGGACCCGATTGGACGGATCGGTCCTCCGTCAGGTTATTGAGCGCGTAAGTGGCTTGCGGCTCCTTCGGTCGATCGGTAACGGGCCGCCCTACATCCATCGGAGCTCAGATGACAGCGCTCATCGCACATGCTCAGGTCTGCGCTTATTTGAAAGTGCCCACCAGTGTGGCGGTTCTACTGTAGCGGCACCGGGTGGTGCCGCGGCGCGTTGGTGCTGCCTGCGCTCAAGCTGGCGTCCCCCATCTGTGCAGCACCGCTTAACCACTCGTCAACGGCAGGTCGAACGCCGTTGCGATGGCGCGGGTCTCGCCGATCGACCCCAAGTAACGACGTGGTGGGGCTGCATGCATATCAGCCTTCTTGAGTTAGGTTGCCCGACAGAGCCTTTGCGTACAGACGGTGGCGCTGCTTTTCGGGCACCCGTCGATGACTCTTTCGGCTTTGCCGACGGCCCCCAGGTTCCAGGTCACGGTATCGCCGTGCCGAGCGATCACAGCGGGGTGCTAACCGTTTCAAGTTCTTCTGCACGAGAAGACGGACCTGCAACTTCCGAATTGAAGGCGCCGGCTGAGCATGTCACAACAGTGGCAGCTGTACGGGTGCGCCAACGTCAGGTGCCCGGGGGGTCCTGCCGAGGAGAATTATCGGTGGACGAACGTTTCAGCGCACCTTCTCCGGAATTGAATCCAGCACACGCAGTACCTCTACCGCGAGTTTGCCTGCGCCCTCTTGGTCAAGCGCTGAGTAGGTCGTCAACGTGTCCTGCACGAGTTTCACGCGGTTCTCGTATGGCGAGCGGATTGCTGTTCCGCGAGCCGCTGGGACCGGATGAACCGAGGTCGCCGTCATAATGAGGCTCCTGACTGTCCGGCACGGCCGGGCGGCGAATGTAGCGAGAACAGCAACCGAACCAGGTGGCCTATTACGTCGATACACATGTCAGCCTACACGGCTTTCCGAAAATCGAACGCTGGTAACGAAACCCTTTAGATGCCGGCGATCACATGCAATCGATTCCGTCGATTCCTAGACTTGCGTACCGAGCCAGCGAAGAGGGTGGCAAAGCGCCTGTCACCGTCGAAGCGGTCGCGCTGTTCGGCAACGGAAGTGAATGGGTCGGCCCCAGGATGAACTTTGACCCGATACAACGACAGAACCATCGAGATGTGTCACGGCGCCGACCCCGTCTGCAACCCCGCTGAGCCAAATACCTGGCAGGCCAACTGGCCGCATCACCAGGACGGCAATACATCTCCTCATGGTCAACGACACTGCCGAATTCGTCGCCGAGAAGCTTCAACAGCGACTCACCCTTCCGTTACGTGACAAACGCGCGCACGATGAAGGGGTGCGCGGTCTCACCAGAATGAGAAGGGAGTGGGTGATGAAGGCCAATGTCGGCGACTACCTCGTGGTGAAGGGCAGAACCACAGAACGCCATGATCAACACGCTGAGATCATCGAGGTGCGCTCTCAAGACGGCTCTCCGCCATATGTGGTGCGCTGGCTGGTGACCGGGCACTCCGCGACGGTGTACCCGGGGTCTGACGCGGTGGTCGTCGCCGCAGCCGAACACACCGAGGCCGCACGACGCGCTGCTGAGCGCGCCGGCCACGCCGCTACATAGCCACACAGCGGTTCAGTGAAGTTTGTTGAGCCAGCGAGTAATCCGACGCGCATTTTGATTCGGGCGGCCACCGAGCACCGCTCAGTTCTGAGGACTGACATGAGGGAGATCGCATTAGCAGGACTGGGCATCGCCGCGCTGGCCTTCGCGGCACCGGCAAGCGCCGATCCCACTGCAGCGCACGACGCGAAAGTGAACACCCAGACGCCACCGATGCTCTGCGAGATCGGCTCCGATGACGCCGATCCGGGGATCGGCCCCAATGTCGTCTGTCAGGGCAGTTTTGTCCAGGCCCCGGCGGATGACGATCAGGCCTTCGTGACCGCGTCGGGCCAGTTCAGTTACCGATCCGCGAACATCGGCGTCGGCTACAACCACGCCCCGTTTGACACCCTCGTCCCAGGGCAGACCTACCCCATCCAGGGTTGGACGATTGTTGCGGGCGACGACGGCATCCGCTTCACCAACGACGGCACTAGCCACGGCATGTTCATCGGCAGCGATACCACCGTCAACCCGTTCTGAATCGTAGAAATGAAAATGAGAAAAAATGCACTGGCAGGACTGGGAATCGCCGCGCTGGCCTTCGCGCCACCGGCTGCCGCCGACGTACCGGGGATAGCTCTGTTCACCGGCTCCTGGCAGGCCCACGCGTCGCGTCTCACGATCGGTAGCGACGGGTCCGGTCAGTTGACGTATGCAGACATATCCGCCTGCCCAAGCGCCTGCAACGGGCACGACGACTATGCCGACGCACCAACAGACACCGTGGACTTCATGCTGGCATCAGTCTCGGGTGACACGGCCACCGGAAGCGTCAACGCTGCTTCGAATCCGAGCAATGACACCGTGGGCGAGCCGGTGACGATCACGCTCGTTACCGGCATTGGTTACCCGTACACCGGGCCACCGGCTTCTGTTTCAGGCAACAACGGTGTGGCGCTGCAGGTGAGCATGGGCAAGATGCAGGACTTCAATTTTTGCAACGACACCACCCACAACTACTGCGGCGGCTAGATATTGCCAAAGCGCTGCGGCACCTAGCTGCAACAACCCCGGTTCGCCCAGTCACTGTCAACTCACCACGCTGGCGGAAGACCGGCGCGGATTCTGCCGACCTCGGCACGGGCGAAGCGCACCCGGTCGGTGTCGGCACCGCGGGCAGTGGCCAGCGCGCCGCCCAGGTCGTAGGCGGCATGCAGGACGTAGCGGGCGCGCTTGCGTTCACGACGTTGGCGGCCGGCCTTGCGGTACGCCTTGCGGGTCTTGCGGTTGCCGGCCATCGCGTCGAGTTCCACTGCGGTGATGACTCCCCTGACCTGCTCCGGCGCCATGACGTCGCGCAGGAAGTCCCGTTCGCGCTTCACCGTCGACTGGTACACCCGCGCCGCGATGACGAGCGCGGCGACGATCACCGCGATGAGCAGGCCCAATAGCGCCAACGGGCTAACGCCACCCATTGCCGTCGCGGTGTCCCAGGCCCCGTGCAGCAGCATCGCTGTCGCCACCAGTAGCAGGCCCCGGCCGATCCGGCGCGGTTCCGCGGGCCGGCCGAGCAGATAGATCAGACCGGCGCCGAAGATCGCGCTGTAGACGATATGCGCGCCGACTCCGCTGACCATTCGGACCACGATCGTCGACATCGACGCTCCGACCTGATTCGCTCCGAATTGCGAGCCGGCCGACGTCATCGCGTAAGCGATGTCCTCGAGGATCTGAAACCCCAAACCGATGAAAGCGCCGAGGATGAATCCGTCGAACGCGGTCCGAACCTGTCGCGGCGCCAATGCGATCAGCAACAGCAATCCGACGCCTTTCGCCGGTTCCTCGGTGAACGGCGCCGCCAGCCCAGGACCCCAATCCAGTGCCCACGCCTGGCCGAAGGCTTTGGCGTAGAGGGCGAGGATCGCGTCGTTGGCGATTCCCGCCATGACCCAGGTCGCCGCGAAGGCGCCCCACAGAAACGCGACAACCATCAGCTTGGCCGGCAGTTTGGCGTACCGGTCGATGTGCACGGTGAACCACCAGAACAGCGCGGCGTAGATCGCGAAGAATGTCACCGCCAGCCCGATCGCCTGGGCGTAGGCGTTGTACTCGCGCGCGAGCTTGGAGCCGAAACCGAAGGCTCCCACGGCAACCAGCAACAGATATGTCCAGAACGCGAAGTTGCGTGGCTGATAAAACCTGAACCGCCTGCCCCAACCGGATAATTCCAGGGCGACGGCGCGGGCCCGATCCGGGTCGACGACCGGTGCGGTCACTGGACATCCTGTGCGCGGCTGATGCTGCGGATCATGCTCAGAACGACCTCCCCGACCTTCGCGCCGCTATCGGCGCGTCCGGTCGCCTCGGCCTCCACGCCGCGCCCATCGAACACGAAAGCGGCAATGACGCCGCCCTTGTGCGGTCCGGTGATCGACGCTGTCGTGCCCTGCTTGCCCTGATCGGTGGTGATCGTGTCGTGTCGGCCGGTGACATGCAGGCCGCGACCGCGGTTCAGCGCATCCGAGGTTTTCTCGATTTGGTCGAGCAGCGCGTTGGCATCACCGTCGAATATCGCCGTGCGGACGGTGAACGTCACGTCGCTGTTCACGACAGACGCGTGGTCGGGATACTCGCCCGACAAGGGGCCGTGGCCGGCGCGAACGCCGGATGTGATCCCCCAGCCGGCCTCCGGGACGAAGCTGATATCACCTTCCAGCTCGAGGACGTCGCCGGCGTTGACGATGTCGCGGTAGGGAACCGCGGCGTTGACGAGGGGCAACACCACCGACATCAGGATGGCCAACGCCAAGACCGTCAAGGTGGGCGCTACCGTGCGCCGATCCAAGCCCAACAGTCGCTTGTCAGCGGGCACCCACCCGTCATCGGGTTCGAAGCTCGGCGTCCACGCCGAGGCGTGATCGATGTCGGCATCCGACATGTGCGCACATCCTTCCTGCGATTACAGCGAAATACCCAGCGCGACAGCGAGAGTCGAGAAATCCGACGCGTAGCCGCGACTATTGGCGTCGCCTCCCCAATGCAACGCGACAATCTCATTGTTGTCGTTGATGATCACCGATCCGGAGTCGCCGCCTCGCGACCAGACACCCAGGGGGTTGAGGCTGTTGTCGGGGATGAGCGCGATACATACCTGCCCGAGCATCCACCACAGCGGGTTGCCGGCGCTGTCGTTGGCTACGTACGCACCGAACAGGCCCTCGACGATGCCGTATGTCACGCCGGTGCGGTGGCCGCGCTTGCGGACCTTGTCCCCCAATTGAGGAGAGGAAATCCCCGTCGCGGCCCCCAGGTCGACGATCTGCCCGACGGTGGACGCCCGCCCGGCATCGATCAGGCACAACGACGCATCCCAGTTCCCCGACACCAGGCCGCCGGGGATGAACGACGGCGTGTCAGGTGCCAGACACGCCGCGACGGCGCCGAGCCGCTCCAGAGCAGGCGCGGGATCGGTGGACGGCGCCGGCTGCTGGACCACATCTCCGACACCGCCGCACAACACGTGGGCATTGCTCACGCCGACCGGTTGACCGCCAGCGTTGCGGAATACGCACCCCAAGGTGCCGCTGTGCACATTCCCGCCGACGATTATCGTGGGTGCGATCTGCACCCCGCCGATGACGGGATCGTATTTGGCGCCGTCGGGGACCGCGCCCGATTCCTGCGTGGGCTGGCCGGCGACAAGAACGTAGGAGAATCCCCCGATGTCGGCGGGCAGGTCGTCGGGTGGATTGGCCGGATCGGAAACCAGCATCCGGATGGTGAAGTCTCCGTCATCGGTCAGCCCGATGTCCACGCCGTTGACGCCTTGTATGGCAAGCAAATTCGGCACCGCTTCGCTGAGCGCCGAAATCATCTCTGGAGGTATGTCGTCCATGACTGGATCTTAGGGGGACAACGCCGCCGCGATGTACGAAGATAGAGCAATGCGACGGCTGGTAGCGCTTGGGACTCTCGCAACGGTCCTCGGCCTGGCCTCGCCGGCGCACGCAGATTCGAGCGGCACCGATGCCGGGCTTGATGCGAATTTTCTGACCGCGCTGGATCAGGCCGGCATCACTTACCAGACTGCCGCCGGCGCAATCGCAGTCGCCAGAAACGCGTGCGGACTGATGGCCCAGGGTCGACTGCAAAACGACGTGATCAACGACGTGGCGCAGGAAAATCCGGGATTCGCCCCCTCCGGGGCGACCCGATTCACGGCCATCGCGGTGAACATCTACTGCCCTCAACAGCCGCCTCCGCCGGAAAAGCAACCGTCACCACCGCCGTCGGCGTCGTTCTTCGACTTGCCGCCGTTGCCGGCTGCTGCGCCCTAGGTCGGAGCTTTGCGCGTCTGCTCGCTGCCTCAGCGGCTACGCTGACCGGCAGGCAAATCGCGATAGCGCGGGGGGAGATTGAGATCAAGCCACGGACCGCGCCTTCCCCTAACCACTTCCGTCACCTGCCGAACCGCCGCGCACCTTCTGACCGAAAACCAGTCGGCGCCGGTTTTGATGCGTTCATCTCCTACAGCGGCGCGGAAGACCGGGTAATCGCCTCGGCGCTGCAGAACCGAATCGAAAAGGTAGCCAAGAAGTGGTACCGCCCACCACTGGTGCGGGTCTTCTTCGACAAGACCAGCATTGCGGCTGGAACCAAGTTATGGGATCGGATCGAGTATGGCTTGTCGCGCGCGTCGTGGCTGATCCTGATTGCCTCACCGCAGTCTGCGAGTTCGACGTGGGTACGCAGAGAAGTCGAATGGTGGATTGCCAACCGCTCACTCGACACCATCTTCATCATCCATACCGCCGGAGAACTGAGCTGGGACGCCGACAGCGGCCGCTTCTCGGCAGATTCGACCGCCATCGCGCCGTATCTGCAGGATAAGTTCGACCGAGAGCCGGTGTGGGCGAGCGTTGACCGGACAGATTCGGGGTCGAGTCTCGAGTACGCCGCGCTGAGCATCACCTCGAAGGTTCGGGACATTGACTTTCACGAACTCTCGTCGCAGGCGTTTCGCGAACATCGACGCACCATGCGGTGGGCTCGCGGCGCGATCGGCTGCCTGTCAGTGCTGCTGGTGGCCGCCGTCGTGCTCTCGGTGTTGGCATGGAACGCCCGCAACCAGGCGGTGGACAGTTCTCGCCGCGCCAAAGGAACTAAGCTCATCGCGGAGGCCGAGGCGATGCTGGCTGACACGCTGGCAGGCACCGACGATCGCGCGTTTCAACAGCTGCTAGTCGGCCGTTACCTGAATCCACAGCCTGAAGCAGACGGCGTGCTCTATTCCACAGTGGCAACCAAGGGAAGTACCGACAAGATCATCAAGCTCGCCAAACCCGTCTACAGCATTGCGGTCAGCCCCGCGGGCGGCGTGATGGCCAGCGGCAGCGGTGACGGCTGGATCCGAATTTGGGACTTGAGTACCCATCAGATGAGGATGCCGCCGTTGCGCGACGCCCACGCGGAGTCGATATGGGGTCTGGCGTTCAGCCGCGACGGCAACCTCTTGGTCAGCGGTAGCGACGACCATTCTATTCGGCTGTGGAATGTGCACACGGGGCAACCGCTCAGCAAGAACTTGTTCGGTCACCAGCGAGCCGTACGCAGCGTGGCGGTCAGCCCGGACGGCAAGCGAATTGCGTCGGCGAGTTTTGATGGCACCGTAGGGATCTGGGACGTTGCGAAGCAGCAGCGGATCGCTCAGCTGAGAGGGCATACCAGCGATGTGTACTCGGTCGCATTCAGCCCCGACGGCACGCAGATCGCGTCGGGCAGCGACGACAAGACGGTGCGCCTCTGGGATGCAGAGACTTTTAAGCAAATCGGTGACCCGCTCGATGTTCAGACCATGCGGGTGCGCAGTGTGGCCTTCAGCCCCGACGGCTCAAAGCTGGCGGCCGGCATCCGGGATGACAGCGTAATCGTGTGGGATGCGCGTACGCGCGTGAAACTTCTGGGACCGCTAACTGGCCACAACGGATCGGTGTACGACGTGGTCTTCAGTTCCGATAGTAGAAAGCTGGTTTCCAGCAGCCGTGACAACACACTGCGGGTGTGGGATGCGAACACCGGTCAATTGATCGGTGACCCGATCACCGGTCACGACGGGATAGTCAACGCGGTCGCCTTCGACGATCGACGACTCATCTCCTGCAGCAATGACGGCACGATCAGGTTTTGGAACCTGGACGAAAGCGAGCCGCTGACCGAGCACACCGCTCCTATCCGCGGCATCGCGCTGAGTGCGGACGGTCAACGGATAGCCACTGCCAGTAATGACCACACCGTACGACTGTGGGACGCCAAAGGCGATGAAGAGCTTCACACGTTCGTTGGGCATACCGACGCAGTGCGCAGCGTAGCCTTCAGCCCCGACGGCCGCCGTCTGGTCAGCGGCGGCGACGACAAGACAATCAGGATGTGGGACACCGAGACCGGCCAGCCTTTCGGCTCGCCGATGGTCCTTGGCCAGGGCAAGGTGTACGCGGTCGCCTTCAGCCCGGACGGGCACACCCTCGTCTCCGGAAGCGACGATCAGACCGTGCGGCTATGGGACCCCGGCACCGGTCGGCCCATCGGCAACCCCTGGACAGCGGACCAAGGCCGCGTTTACTCGGTGGCGTTCAGTCCCGACGGCCACACGCTCGCCTCCGGCGGTGACGACACGATGGTGCGGTTGTGGAACGTTCAGACGGGACAGCTGATCGCGGCACTTTCCGGTCATCAAGACCCGGTGTGGACTGTTTCATTCAGCCCGGACGGGCGCATCGTGGCCTCCGGTAGCGCCGACAACACCGTCCGGTTCTGGGACGTGCAAAGACAAACCCAAGTCGGTGATCCGCTCCCAGAGCGAGATGTGGTGTGGAGTCTGGCTTTCAGGCCCGGCGGCCACCAGCTGGTCACGGGCAGCGGCGGTAACACGCTGCAGTTGTGGGATATCGACCACCATGAGCCCATCGGCAATCCGCTCACTGGCCATATCGGGGCGGTCAACAGCGTGGCGTTTACCAACGACGGCAACACAATCTATTCGGGCAGCGACGATTTCACTGTGCGGCGCTGGGTTACGTCGGCAACCTCCCAAGACCTGTGCAACAAGCTGACCGCCAACATGTCGCGACAGCAGTGGCGTGAGTGGGTGTCGTCATCGCCAACGATCCCGTACCAGGAACTCTGTACCGGACTGCCGGATTCGCCGCCGCCCTGACGTTGAGCTGGCCGGGCACCGCTACTGTTTGCCTACTTTGGCGGCGATCTGGTGAGCGATGTTCACCGCGGTGCCGGCAGCGTTGCCATGGCTGCACGTCGAGATGTCGACCGCGACGTTGTTGCTTACGGTCACCGCCCGTTCGCACAGCTCCCCACTGGCACCTTGTTCGCTGATGTTGTTACTCAACGTGCCGCCGGAATTCGAGATCGACCCGACGGTCCATTGCTGGCTGGTTTTGCCCTGTGGGGTGCGGGTAAATTCGCGGTTCTCGCAGGCGGGCCAGCGTTGCGCCGTGGCGGTGTAAAAGGCGGCCGCTTTGTCTGCGGAGGGAAATAACACCACAACCTGATCAGCGTAATGAGCAGGGTGGGGGCCACGTTCGCGAAGTGACTGCTCGCGCATCGCCCTCCAGCCGCTGTCGGCATAGCTATCGATGTCTGCATCGATAGCGGTGACCCGGCAGGCCTTATCCGGCACGGTTTTGCTGTCGTCGACGAACGTGGTGTACGTGCCGGCCACGCTCATGTCGGTGGCGCCCATAGCGGTGTTGATCTCCTGGGGGCTGAGCCAAAGCCCTTGCAGCGCCGCCTCAGCAATCGGAGGCTTCGCAGCCGACGTCGTGGTTGGCGCGGAGGCACCCTTGCTGCTGCTGCATGCAGCGGCCAGCGTGACGACGCCGATACTGGCAGCAACCAGTGCGGCCGTTGGCTGAAGCATAAATTGGACTCCTTCCGTTCACTCCAGCGGTAAGCCCACGATGGATAAGCGCTTCTCGGGGACCCGGTTGGTGACCGTACTGCGAGCTGCGGTGCTCGGCTGGAGAAGGCCGGTTAGTTTCCTTGTTCGTGGCCAGTTGTTTTCCCGGTGGCTACGGGTGGCCGGCTGTCGGCGGCGGCCAGAGTCAGTTATGCCCGACGCGCCGGCCGGTTGATCCGTATCTCGATATCGTCCGACCGCCTCACGGGGTCATCGGTGTCGGTGGTAACGCGCACGCCCAATGCGCGGCCGCTGTCGGCGTCGATGAATGACAGCGGAGCCCGGCCGTCTTGTAGATACTTATCGCCCCACTGCATCAAAGATAGAAACACCGGCAGCAGATCCTCCCCCGCCTCGGTCAGCTGGTACTCGTCATGAATTCGCTTGCCGGGCTCCTGATACGGCACTCGTGCGACGATCTGCGCCGACTCCAATTGCTTGAGCGCACGCGACACCGCCGGCGCCGAGGCGCCGACCCGCTCCACGAAATCCTCGAACCGCGTCGTGCCGTAGAAGCATTCGCGAACAACCAGGAACACTGTCTTGGTGCTCAGCAAATCGAGCACCCTCGATACCGAGCATGCATCACCGATCGACCACTTGTCCCGATCGCGCAGCCGCCTCTCCAGCTCCATCGCCACCACACCAGCATAACTAATGCTTGCATTAGTCAGCCACTCATGGTTACCTTACTAACGGAACCGTTATTAAGCCTATTGGAAGGGAAGCAAGGATGGTTGCATTAGCAGGCAAGGTGGTCGTGGTGACCGGCGGAAGGCGCGGACTGGGCGCGGCTTTGGTCGACGAAGTGCTGGCTCGCGGGGCTCGCAAGGTGTACTCCACGGCACGAAGCGCTTACACCGATGATCGCAACGAAGTGGTCACCCACGAACTTGAGGTGCGCTCGCCAGAATCGGTTGCCGCACTGGCGGAGATCGCCAGCGACGCCGAAGTCCTCTTCAACAACGCGGGCGTGCTGCTGCAGGAGCCGCTACTCACTGGGAGCTTCGAACGTGTCACCGAGACGTTCGACGTCAACGTGTTCGGACCCCTGCGGGTGACGCGGGCGTTCGCGTCCACTCTTGCCGCCAACGGTGGCGGCGCGGTCGTCAATATGCATTCGGTGTTGTCCTGGCTCGGCGGTGCCGGTGCCTACGGTGCCTCCAAGGCTGCGATGTGGTCGGTGACCAACTCGCTTCGTGCCGAGCTGAAACGGCAGCACACGCAAGTCGTCGGTGTGCACGCGGGCTTCATTGACACGGACATGGTCTCAACGATCGCGGCGCCGAAGACGACGCCAACAGAGGTGGCCAAGCGCATCGTCACCGGGCTGGAAGACGGTGCCGTGGAGGTACTAGTCGATGACATCACCGTCGACGTCAAAGCTGCATTGTCCGGTCCTGTCGAGCGCCTGACCTTCGCATTAGCCCAGTGACCACGACAACTGAGGAGCACTGACGATTATGCCGCTATGGATGATTCATCACACGCCGGGGATTTTCACCTCGGAGGATAAACAAAAGCTCGCAGCGCGAATCGCCGATCATTACGAGCGGGTCGGGTTGCCCCGCTTCTACGTCATCACGATCTTCAACGAAACGTCGCCCGAGAACTTCTATGTCGGCGGTGAACCCAGGCCGGTCGGAGCTCGCGTCGTCATCGACCACATCGCCCGCCGAAGCGCCGATAAGGAAAGTCGAGGACGAATCACCCGCTGGATCAAGGGCATACTGGATCCGTTCATGGAGAAGCATGAGGAATTGCACTGGGAGTTTCACGCCGAGGAGACCAGCGAAGACCTGTGGATGATCAATGGGCTGGTGCCTCCCCCGGGCGGCTCGGCCGCGGAAAAGGATTGGGCGAACGCCAACGTCACCTCAACCTATTGAACAGCATTTCCAGTTGGGCCCGGATAGAGTTGCTTTCTCAGATTCTCCCGCCCCGCCAAGGAGACGATCATGTCCGATCTGGATGACATCACTGCCGCCGACAGCGCCCGCCGAGATGCGTTGGCCACCGCCATCTCCGCCATCCGAACGCTGCAGCAGGCGCAGGGCGAGGTGCCCGACACCAACGATCCCACCGTTGCGGCCTTCCAGCGCCAACTCTTCACGCCGCTAGACAGTAATTTCTGGTCGATGGTGCAGCAGGCGTTGCAAGCCATTCAGGCCAACCAGGCCCACAGCGGATTGGCGCCACTGATTCCCGATCGCAGCATCACCGATGACTTCGCCCACGTCGATCAATCGCTTGACCCCGCCAAGGGCGTCAGTTTCGGTGTGCCGTTCTTCGACGACGCCGACGACACCTGCCGACGGGAAGTCATCACCCACGAGTTCTTCCACTATGTCGTGGGCGCACAACACTTTTACGGCACCACCGACCCCCAGGAAGCCCTGCAGTGCCCCCACCATCTCGCCGAACTGGTCTTCGACATCGCCACCGGCGAGGTCGGTGGATGCGATGACGGCGCCGCATGCTTCTAACGCCGACTCTGTGCGGATGTGCGATCCGGCCCTCGAAGATCAAGACCGGGTGCAGTTGCGCGTAGCCAGCTTGTGGCGATACCCGGTCAAGTCGATGCTCGGCGAAGTCGTGACCGCCATGTTTGTCGACCGACACGGCGCCGACGGAGACCGCCGGCTGGCGCTCATTGACGCGGTGACCGGACGGGTGGCCAGCGCCAAGCAGCCACGGTTATGGCGTGAGCTGTTGCACTTCGGTGCCCGTCTGAATGACGGAAAGGTGTGCATCGAAGCACCTGACGGGACAACCGTCCGCGCCGAGCAGCCGGATGTCGATGAACTGCTCTCCCGGCTGTTGGGACGTTCGGTGCAACTGGTCAGTCAACGCTCGCACGGCGCCACGCTCGAACGGCCCGACCCAGAACTGGTGCTGGCATTTGGGCTGGACGCCGAGGTCGAGTCGCAGCTCATCGAGGTTGCCCAGGCAACGCCCGGCGAGTCGTTCACCGATCTCGCTCCATTGCACGCCATTACGACGGCCACCGTGGAGCAGGTCGGCACCGAGGCGGTGCGGTACCGGCCGAACCTGGTGATCGCGACACCGCCCGGCTACCCGCCTTATGCAGAAAACGCCTGGGTTGGTAAAGAATTGGCCGTAGGTGAGGCACGGCTACGAGTGCTGAAGCCGACATCTCGGTGCGCGGTTCCCACACTCGAACACGGTAGACTGCCGCTAGCCCCGCACGCACTCCGCGCATTGATGACCGAAAACCGCCTGGCAACAAAAGGATCCGGGATGGTCCCTTGCGCCGGGGTGTACCTGGAGGTGCTGGCCGCGGGCACCATCCACGTCGACGATCCGGTCATACTGCACTGAACGCCGCACCCACCCGGACGTGTCAGGGATCAGCCGGACGCCGCCGATTGGGACATCTGAGCCATCGCGAGCACTCTGCTGCGCACTGCATACCACCCCAGGATCAGCGCGGGAATGATGACGATGAGCGTCGCGACCGTCCAGGTGCCGATCGGATAGTTCAACCCAATAAGCACGAGTACCGCCGCCAGGAACAGCAACGTCAGATAACCGGTGTAGGGCGTGCCCCACAGCCGAAACGATGGTCGCTGCACGGCTCCCTTCTTCGACCGACGGAACAATTGAATTTGACACACGACGATCGTGCCCCAGCAGGTAATGATGCCTAGAGAGGTCATGCTCAGGACGATCTCGAACGCCTGGCTGGGCACTACGCCGTTGAGCAAAACGCCGAACAATCCGATCGCCGTGGTGAGGCAGATACCCACGTACGGGATACCCCGTCTCGACATTTTCGCCGTAACCTTCGGTGCGCTGCCGCTCAGTGCCATCGACCGCATGATCCGACCCGTTGAATACAGACCTGCGTTAAGGCTGGAGAAGGCGGCCGTCAGGACGACGACATTCATAATCGTGCCTGCGCCGGGCAGCCCGATCTTGGAGAAGAAAGTGACGAATGGGCTTTCACCGGCCTTATAGGCGGTGTAGGGAAGCAGTAAACCCAGCAGCAACACTGCACCGACGTAGAACACCGCGACCCGGGCGATGACCAGATTGACCGATCGTGGGATGACCTTCTCCGCATTCGCGGTCTCACCGGCTGCTGTGCCGACGAGTTCAATTGCCGCATAAGCGAAGATAACCCCCGACGTTACCTTCACCAGGGGGAGCGCACCCATCGGGAGGAGCCCACCGCTGTGCGACATCACCCCGAAGCCAGGGGCTTGGTCCTGAATGCGGACCCGCCCAACGATGAAGACCGTCCCTACCACTAAGAAGGCCACCAGAGCAGACACTTTGACAAGCGCGGCCCAAAATTCGAGCTCGCCAAATAAGCTCACCGTAATGAGGTTCATCGCGAGCACAAGCGACAAGGCGATCAGCGCGATCAGCCATTGCGGAACGCTTTTGAACATCGACCAATATTTGAAATAGGTGGCGATTGCCGTGGAGTCGGCGATCGCGGTCAGCGCCCAGCCGACGAAATACACCCATCCCACGACGAAGGCCGCCTTCTCGCCGAGGAATTCACGTGCGTAGGACACGAAGGACCCGGACGAACGGCGGTACAACACGAGTTCGCCCAGTGCCCGCATGATGACGAAGACAAAAATCCCGCAGACGGCATAGATCAGAAACAGTGCCGGACCGGCACTGGCAAGTCGGCCGCCCGCGCCAAGAAACAGGCCGCTGCCGATCGCTCCACCAATGGCGATCATTTCCAGTTGGCGCCGCTTCAGACCTTGGCGATAGCCCTCCTGCTCCCGCGCGAACGAAGAGGCGTCGTGCTGCGATGGGGCGGGCGTTGTGGCCATCGAGAGGTCCTCGTTGCGTTCGACTTGCGACCGGTCGAACCGATCTGGGTAGGGGGACCGTACGGAAGACCAGCATAGAAAAGGGGTAGATGGCTACCGGTCTTGCGCTGGAAATTTTTGCTGCTGCGCACCGAGCGCGTCCCGCACCCGTCCCCGCGCCCGGTCGAGCCGGATGGTGGCCTCGGCCGCGTCGACGCCCGCGAGCAGCGCGACGATCGCGGTCTTCGGGTGACCGCCCGCAGCGGCGAGTGCGGTGACCGCGGTCTGCTCGTCGACGCCGGCTGCGTCGCGAACGATTCGCGCCGCGCGGCGGCGCAGCTTCGTGTTGGTCGCGCGCACGTCGACCATGTGGGGTCCGTAGGCCTTACCGAGCGCGATCATCACGCTCGTCGAGAGAGCGTTCAGCACGACCTTCTGCGCCGTCGCGGCGCTCAGCCTCGTGGAGCCGGCGAGCACCTCGGGTCCGGTCAGCAGCTCGATCACCACGTCGGCAGACGCCTCGCTGCCCGCGTTGTTGACGATCGCCACGGTCAGTGCGCCTGCGGAACGTGCGTGGCTGAGCGCCCCGAGCACATACGGGGTGCGGCCCGACGCTGTGATCCCGACGAGCGCGTCGCTGGCGGTCAGGCCTGCGAAATCGCCCGGCTCGAACCTGTCTTCGGCGCCCTCGACCGCCTCGGTCAGCGCCGCCGGCCCGCCGGCGATCACACCGCGCACGAGATCGGTGCCGAAGGTCGGTCCGCACTCGGCCGCGTCGAGCACGCCGAGCCGCCCGGGCGTCCCGGCGCCGGCGTAGATCAGGCGGCCGCCGTGCTCGAGCCGCGCGGCGATCGCGTCGGCTGCCGCCGCGATCTGCGGGACCGCCGCCGCCACCGCGCCGTGCGCTTCACCTTCGGCGGCCACGAGGATCGCGACGAGCTCGCCGATAGGCCGCGCGTCAAGGTCGTCTAGGTCCGGGCGTACGGCCTCGCTGGCGAGCGCGTCCAATCCGTGCACCGCGGCCGCCTGCATGCGGATCACGTGCGGCTCATGGATCGTCCCCAGCCGCAGCGCGCCGTCGAGCGCGTCGCCGGCGGACGGGACGAGGTCGAGCTGCTCGCGCAGCGCCTCGACCCTCGCGAGCCCGCCCACCATCGCCACCGGGCCAATCCCGGCCGCGCGGGCGGTCGCGGCGAGCGCCTGGGCAGCGGCGCCGACGATCGCCAGCGCCACGGGGTCGCGTTCTTCCGCAAGGACGTCGGGCGCGAAGGACCCGAGCGCGGCGGCAACGGTCAGCTGCGCGGGCCAAGTCTCCGGTGCCCCGAAGCGGGCGCGGGCGGCGTCGAGCAGCGTGGTGGACGGGCCGCGGCCGTCGTGGGCGCGCAGCGCCGCGCGTAGCCCGGCGCCGCCGATCCACGCCCCGCCGCCCTCGTCGCCCAGTCGCGGGCCCCAGCCGTCGGCGGTCCGCAGTGCGCCGTCCGCGTCGATGGCGAGCGCAACCACGCCGGTGCCCGCGATCAGCACGACGCCCGGCTTCCCGTCCAGGGCGCCCGCGTGCGCAATCAGGGCGTCGCTGGTCACCGTGACGCGTTCCGCTCGTAGCGTTGCCAGCAGCGCATCACCCAGCGCCCGCGCCGCGTTCGGCGACGCAAATGCCCCGGCGGCGCCCACTATTACCTCGTCGACCTCGTCGACCGCGCCGAGCTCACGCGCGACGGCCAGGATCGCCGCCTGCGCGGCCCGCACGCCGCCAGGCTCCGCGAGCCCCGGCGCGCCCGCCCCCTCGGCCCGCCGGCCGCCTGCCGCGGCCCGGCAGGAGGTTTTGCCGAGGTCGACGGCGAGGATCACCGCTCGATTTTTACATGAGGGCCGACACTCCTGACCCCGCTTGACGAGGTAGACACAGCGGGCGAGCGGCTACCGGAAGTGATGCCGCGACCAGCCCGCGAAGCAGGTTTTTGCGGCGGGCCTCGTGCGGGTCTGAAAACGACCGCCGCTCAGCGGTCGCCGATCGTGATCGCATCGATCATCGCGTAGATGCGGTGCCCCGACGTCGTCGCGTGCGGTGCGCTGCTACCACGTCGGCGTTCGCCAACGTTTGTGCCTGAGCGGCCAGCGTCGATGCCCCGTTGGCATAGGCGATTGCTTCGAGCTCGTCGGTTGCTTCCTTGCCGTGGGCCGCTGCCAGATGCCGTTTCGCCTCGTCGAGCCGGCTCTGGGCCTCGGCGCCGATGCTCTTGCGATGCTTGGCGACGTAGTCGGAAATCTGGCGCAATCTGGCGTCCGCGGTGGACAATGCCTGGTCCAACGAATGATCGCGCCCTTCAATGCTTACCTGCCCATTGCCAGCGTCGACCGACGGCGTGTCGCGCCGGCGCCGGCGCGCGCGAAAGAGAAAGAGAATTACCACGACTACGGCCAGGAGCACGACTACGCCAATCGCGATCAGCAGCCAGATCCGCGTTGACGAGCTTGCCGGTTTGTTCAACCCGTCAGCCGCAGCGACCGCAGCACCGCTCCAGTCTTTCGCGTTCACCGCTGGCTCGATTTGCTTGCTGCGCAGACTATTTAGTTCGTCTGCTGTGAGGCCCTGCGCCTTCGGCGGCACGGTGAAGGTGTACGACTTGGTGTTCGTGGCCACGGCCAACAGCGCATCGCGGTCGCCCATCCCGCTGGCGCGGCGGGTTCGGTCAGCCCAGTTATCGGGTTTGAATCGGGAGAAGTTGTCGACGTAGACCACCCACAGTTGAAGGTGCCGATCGTGGTAAAGCCGGTCAATTGCCGAGCCGACGGCCGCCCGACCGGAATCCGTCAACACCTTGGTGCTGTCAGTGATGTGATCCGTGAGCTTGGACGGTGGTTTCGCGCCGGCAGGGGTCGCCAGCAGCACCGCTGCGAGGGTCGTCAGGACTACACCAAGCAGGCGAGCCATGCGCATACGGGTAATCTAGCCCGCCGCCAGCTTCGATTTGGGTTGCTCTAGCCACAGCACAAGGCAAAGGCGACCTATGCTCGTTTGCCGCACCCAATTGGCGCGGGTCGGCTCGTCCGGCGTCATGCCGGGCAGAGTGTGGGGCTGTTCGGTGTGGGGCGGGCCTCGGACCCGCGACCAACGGGTTATGAGTCCCTCACGTCCGACGAAGCGGCCGATCTAGCAGCACCCGCTTTCCGCCTCGCCACTGAACGACGCGTATCTGATGGCCGGTTTGCGCGCCGGTGACCGGGTCGACACGAAACCGACCGAACAAGGTGGTGGTGTCGAGTCGTTGTGACGCGGCCAGCACCGGCAAAGATTTAACAGTACCGGCTTCCTTCACACAGCGCTGCCAAACGACACCCGCGGCGAAGGCCGCAGCAGCCGGATAAGGCGGCTCAGTACCGTTCGCGGCCCGGTAACAACGGCTGAATAACTCGCTGTTGGGCCCCTCCGCGGGATGATCTGTCCCGTCGTCGAGCCACTGGCACGGTCCGTAGAGCCGCTCAACGCGATCACCGATGGCGCGCCGAAGCTCACCGACCCCCGCGGCCACCAATCCAATTGCACGCCAACGACCTTCGCTGCCCCACTCCGCGATGGCGACGTCATCGTCGAAGGAACCGGCCGATAACAGCACGTCGCCCGCCGGGACTTGCGCCAGCACGTCTCTGGCCCGGCCTGGCCGAAAAGTGACCGACCGCAGCAGGAGACCGAGTCGCCGTGCCGCCATCGCCGCCCCTTCGGCCACCTCGCGGCCGAACCCCGTGTCGACGTGCATCACCACCACCTCCGACCCCTCAGCAAGACCATCGGCGACAAGGGTTTCGAGCACCGCGGCCAGATAGCGGTAAGCGGGGGACTCGACGTTGACGACACGCGGATACGTCGGCCGCACCAGCCGGGCGGTGGCGCCACCGTGGTTCCAGACGACCCCTTTGCTGGCAGCCGCGGCCGCCAGCGCCGGCCCCGAACCGTAGGGCCCGAACACCACGTCGGGCCGTCTGGCCTCGGCGGCCCGTATCGCGGACGCCGCGGAGGGGTAAGCGTCGCCGACCTCCAGACTTACTCCGGAACGGTCAGCCCAGAGAGCAAGGGCGCAGGCTCCTGCCTTCCCGAATCTCGCCAGCGGCCCCGACAGCGGGGTAACCAGGACGGCGCGAGCTACCACGCCCATAACTTAAGCGAGTCGAACACCGCCCACTACCCGGGGAGTGCGGATTGTGGCATTCCGATGCGAATCAACACCGTTGTCGGGAGTGCCGCCAGACCACTGCATTTTAAGTACCACCGGCCCGCCTGCCCAACCTCATTTCCGCCGTCCCATCGCGGGCTAACATCCCGGTAAAAGGGGGCAGAGGTGATTCATGTTCGCGCGCCCGAACTTCGCAATCGCAGCATCCAGTGCGCTTCAGCACTAGGTTGAACTACGTGGTTCTAGAAAGAGCACTGCCGTAAGCAGCTGCAGAGCGAAGCCTATTCGATTTCGATGGTGAAAGACTGGTGACCCGGTCGGACTACGAGCGTTTGCGTACCGCCCATCTCGCTGAGGTGCAAGCAGCGCTGGAGGACCATGTCGGTCGATTGGAATGGTCGCGCGAGCAGATCGAGCGTTATCGAAACCGCCGGCTGCGCGCACTGCTGACCTACGCGTGCGAGCACTCGCCGTTCCATGCTAGGCGATTACGCGATATCGATCCGACCACTGCGACGGTGGCCGATCTGGCGTTGCTGCCTATGATGACCAAGGCGCAGGCGCAAGACGAGTGGGATGCGATCGTCACCGGACGCGATCTCAGCCGTGCCGGCGCCGACCGCCTGCTTGTTGAACAGCAATGGTTTTCGTACACACCCTCGGGCTGCCAGGTGTTCAGTTCGGGCGGCTCCAGTGGCGTGCGCGGGGTTTACGTGTGGGACTGGCAATTCTTCGTGTCCGTCGCGTGCCTTGCATGGCGGATGCAGGCACGCGAGGAGCGGCGCCCCTCCCAGCCGACGTCACGCGTTGCTGTCCTGGAGGCGGGGGTGCCGCCGCACGCCAGCACCCCGCTCTTCGACGTGCCGACTGCCCCTGGAATGGAGACGGTGGTCATCGCCGCCGGTGCTCCCTTCGACGACGTTCTCGCCGCGGTGGCGGCCGCTCGGCCGACCCACATGGTCGGCTACGCGAGCGTTATCGGGCGGTTGGCGCGGGCCTCGTTGGCCGGACAACTCGACGTTCACCCGGTCCGCGTCAGCACCAACTCCGAACCGCTGCTGCACGAAGACCGGCAAGCCATTCACGACGCATGGCACGCGCCGATACACAATCTGTGGGGCTCCACCGAGATCGGCGTGCAGGCAGTCGGTTGCGGGCGTGGCGAAGGACTGCACGTGTGCGAAGACGAGGTAGTGCTCGAACGGGTCGATGACAACGGGGTGCCGGTCGGCAACGAGCAGCCGGCGGCCCGCACGCTAGCCACCGGGTTGGCCAACATGACTTTCCCGTTCATTCGCTACGACTTGGGAGACCAGGTCACCTTGCTGCCGGAACCATGCGGGTGCGGCAGCGCCTTCGCGCGCGTAGCCGACATCGGCGGGCGGCGCGACGACGACTTCAGCTACGGGACGACGGTGATTCCCGCTAGCGCCTTCCGGCATGTGCTGGGCACAGATTCTCGCGTTTCTGAGTATCAGGTGAAGCAAACCGCCTCCGGCGCAGAAGTTCTCGTTGTCGGCGGCCCAGACCTAGCCGCTCTGAGGATCTCCGTGATCGCAGCGCTGCGCCGATTTGGATTTGCAGAACCCCACATCGAAATCCAGGTTGTCGACCGTATCGCCCGCCATGATGCGACCGGAAAGCTTAAGCGGTTCATCGCTTTGCAGCCGCCGGTTGGTTAGCGTGCGGTAATGGTCTCGTTGAAGATCGAGCGCGAAGAGTTTTTGGCACAACCACACGTCGCCGCGTTGTCCGTCAACGGCAGCGACGACCGTGGCCCCTGACAGTGTCGATCTGGTATCAATACACGCCCGGCGGCCAGCCGTGGACACTCACCGGCGCCGGCGCCCGCAAGACCCGGCTCATCAAAGCGACCAGATACTTCTCGCTGATGGCCGAGGCCGGAGCCAATCGTCCACTGTGTGGTGGTGGTTGGCCCGTTGGCCGGCATTAAGCCCGGCGACGACGAGTTGTTTGTCGAGCTTGCGAACCGCTATGTGCCGCCCGACCGGGTGGACATCTTCCATGACTTCACCCGCTCCGAACGCGGCAGCCAGGTGTCCACGTGGCCGGCGCAACGGAAGCGCCAGCCGCGCTGTGTGAGGTAGTTGTTACGAGTTAGGACATTGTTGACGGCATTGTGAGCGAGGTGTGTGCGGGGGCTCGACTGATGGCGATTCGGCTGACCCGACCGCCGCGGGTGGTGATATCGATGACTGCGAGTAGGTGGCCGCCGGGAGCGATGACATGGGCAGGCCGGCCGTCAACGACCATCGGAGTGCTGGCGCGAATTCTGACGGCGAACAACACCGTCTCCTCGGCTACCGGGCGGGCACCGCTTACGGCGGTCGGCGTACCGACCGGCACGAGCGCGGGGTCGGCGACACGCACGCAGTCGTCAGTCAGCAGCGCGAGCATCCGGTCGATGTCGCCACCGGCGGCTGCGGCGAGGAATGCATCCACGACATCACTGTGAGCGGCGATGGCTACGGGTGTGGGTTCGGTTTGTTTGATTCGTCGGCGCGCCCGGCTGGCGTGCTTCTTGGCATTGTCGGGGCTGGTGTTGAGTGTCACTGCCACCTCGACGAAGGGAACGTCGAAGAGGTCATGGAGAACGTAGGCCACGCGCTGCGCTGCGGTGAGGCGGTCGAGGAGCACCATCAGCGCGCGGGAGATGTTCTCGCGCTGCAGGAATTGCTCATCTGCTCCGACTGCCTCGGCGGGGATCATGTCTGCGAGTAGGGGCTCTTCGCGGCGGCGTTGCCGTGTTCGTAGGTGATCAAGGCAGACACGGGTGAGCACGGTGGTCAGCCACGCTGCCGGGTTACGGAGGTTGTCGCCGTCGGCACTTGATGCCTTGATCCAGGTGGCCTGCACGGCATCTTCGGCGTCGTGGATGGATCCGAGCAGCCGGAATGCCACCGCGGTCAACTGCGGTCTGGCCGCTTCGAATTCCATTTCGGGCACCACCGGGTGTCACCTTTCCGGGTCGTGGGACGTCGGGATGGACGAGACCACCAATCTCGCGTCCTTAAGTCCGATCACCACCCGAGGAAGCAACCTGCCGATGAGCGTACAGACGATCCGATTCCACACAAACACCCCAACAGGTCCCCGCGGTGACTGAACAGATCAAAACGATCTTCGCCGCAGTGCACGAGGCTGCTCCCCGGGAAATGCGCTACCTCGCGTTGCGCGAGGTCGATCACTCGGTGTTCACCCTCATGCTCGAAATACCCGACGGGGGCAGTAATCCACTGCAGTCGATCCCGGCCGCAGCCGTCTTCCGCGGCTCGCTGGCCGGCCAGACCGACGACGACGTGACACCGCGCTCGTGCACCGTTGTGGGCAGTTACCGCGCATGACCGGGCTGCTTATCGCGACCGTCGTATGCGTGGTGGCCAACGCGTTCATCGCTGTCGCCGATTACCTCAAAGCCGGGTTCGTGTTGAAGAACTCCGCCGAAGTGCACGCTCCTGCCAGCTGGTTGCCCTACCTCGCAACGCTGAAACTGGCTGGGGCGATCGGCCTTATCGTCGGGCTGGCCGCGATACCGTGGCTCGGCGTCGCGGCCGGCATCGGCCTCATCCTGTTCTTCATCGGCGCCGTCGTCACACATATTCGCGCGCGCGTCTTCTACAACCTCGCCTTCCCCGGCCTGTACCTGCTACTCGCGGCGGCATCGACCGCCTACATGGTCCAGCTCGCGGTCAAATCGTGACCACGGAGTCGAGTTGGGTCCATCCCTCGACAAATACCGACATTCAAGACTTTTCGCACCCGCCAAATTCGCTGATGTTGACCATGGCATAAGCCACGAGCACACCAGATGATGCGTCATAGAGGTGTGCCGTACGGGGCAGCGAAGGGAAGTCGCTATGGAGAACGCACCACACACGGCGCCACCATGGCGCGCCAATCCAAATCAATCCTGCGGGGCGCACTCCAACTCGCGGTGATGTCGAGCGTCCTCAACGCCAATCCTGTGCGTGACGTCCAGCCGCTACGGTCCCAGAATCGACCCAAGGGCGCGGTCGCCCTGACGGCCGACCAACTGCCCGATCTCCTCACCAACCTCGCGGCCTCCGAATTCTACGCACAGCACGACCTGGTCGACCCGATCACTCTCCTCATCGCCACGGGTCTACGGCGGTCCGAACTGCTCGGCCTCCGGTGGGAAGACTTCAACCAGAAGGCGGGCACGCTGACCGTCAGCGGCAAGATCATCCGTGTCCCCGGTGAAGGTCTTTTCCGCGTTGACGACACCAAGTCGGCAGCCGGGCACCGGACCCTCCCGTTACCCAAATTCGCGATCGAGATGCTTGAGCGGCGGCGGCAGCTGCCCTACCTCGGCGAGCAAGAGGTCATCTTTCTGTCCACGGCCGGCACGCTGCGCGACCCGAACAACTTTGAAGGAATGGCGCACGGTCCGGGAGGAGCTCGGCGTTGCCGACGCGACCACCCACAGCTTTCGGAAGACGATCGCCACCTTCATCGACGACGAGGGTCTTATCCGCCCGGATCGGCGCCGACCATCTCGGCCACAGCCACGTCAGCATGACGCAAGACCGCTACATGACCCGGGGCCGGATTCACACGCAGGTAGCCGACCTGATGGACCGCACCGTCCGCATAAACGATGAATAAACGATGAGTCACATCGCTTGCGAAGAAAAAATCGCTCTGTGGGGCGGGCGGGGCGAACCCGCGACCAACGGATTATGAGTCCTTAGCCAGCGCGACGGCGACTAGGTGAAACGATCGCCGGAAATTGACCAAATCGGCTGCGCAGGACCGTTTTAGGCTGTTGCCGGTACGCCTACCGTACGGGGCGGGTACGAGCTAGAGTCGCCTCCGGCCGCCGCGTTGACGCCGCGACGAGATGGGGCGACGCATATTAGCTAGCACCAGGGCAAGGCTGTCGGGGACCCCGTGCATGTCATGCCATGTGCTGGTTTTTGTCTGAAGAAACCTTGGGTTGCGCAGAGGCGAAACCGTCAATGCGTCGCGCGACACGTTGTAGTCGTCGGGTACTCAGTGCGTGGTCTGCTTCCACTGCGGTGCCAATAACGGTGCCGCCGCCGCTACCAGGGAGTAGCAATAGTGCAACCACAGTCCGGTGGGATCTATCCGCCCGTCGATGAATCGTTCGTTGGCCGTCTAGCCGACCAACTGCTTAACCCAAAGTCGCCAGCGGAAGCGAAAGCGGTCTGGGGCGCCTTTGAAACAAATTTTCATCCTGCCATTCTGGCGAGGCTATATTTTGCATCGGGCTACCGCTGCCCGCCTGAGTATCGGGAACAGATGTTGCTGCTGGTGGTGAGTTTATTTTGCGCAGCCTGCGCAATAACGTCGCATAGCGATCGTCCGTTAGCGGGACAGTCGTCCCTCTGAATCTTCTTGATGCCCTGCCTTCTCCGGACGATTAACCTGCGGGTCGTCATTTATCCGATTGAGCACCACCTGCGGGTCGCTCACACTGCTAGCCGAGGATCGTCGACAGCGCGGGCTGGGTTCAATCAGCTCTCCGGCCCAGGCTATCGGCTCGTAGTTTGTGGGGATATAGTCAAGACCTGTGGATCGAAGCGAGCGATGGGCTCACATGCCGAAGTGCGTGCGACGCACCGCCGCAACGGCCTCTGGTGGTCCGCTCACTTCGACCTGCTTCGACCTGCGCCGCCGCCTGGCGCCCAAAGACGTGTAGGAGCAGTTCGTCCGGCGCACCACTGACAACGCCGCCGGTGTTAGCCCCATCCCTGGTCATGCGCTCACATCGGGTAGTTGGGCAACTCGAAGTCGTCGCGCAAGCTTCGGGTGAGCACCAGGTCGGCGAGTGGACGGAAGGTCATCGTCCTCATCACCAGGTTGCGAAACCAGATACCCAGCCGCGTCTGCGTCGCGAAGATCGGGAGAAGCTTCTGCGCCGAGGCCTGCTTGCCTTCGACGAAGCGGCGCAATCGGGCCTCGTAGGCGTCGAAGGCCCGCCGGTAATCGCCACGGGCGCACGCGAGTTCGCCGGCCAGCACGTAGGCCTCGGTCATCGCCAGACCGGTGCCCTCGCCGGCCATCAGGGAGACACAGGCCGCCGCGTCGCCGATGAGTGCCGTTCGGCCCCGCGACCAGCGATCCAGCCGGATCTGGCTGACGACATCGAAGTACAGATCATCCACACCGTCGAGCGCGGCCAGGATTTGCGGGCATTCCCAGCCCGCGTCACCGAACTCATTGCGCAGCAAGGCCCTTCGAGCGGCCAGCTCGCCGGGATCGGCGGCTTGGTGTGAGTGGAATATGAACAGGAACATGGCGCGATCTCCCCGCAGCGAAAATCGCCCGAGGGATCGACCCGGCTCGCTGTAGGTGACATAGACCAGTTCATCGCGGGGCCGATAACCCTCGACGACGCACGCCGCGACCAGACAGCCCAAATAGTGCTCGACGTCTGACTCGGGACCGAACGTCAGCCGGCGCACATTGGAGTGCAATCCGTCGGCGCCGATGACGAGGTCAAAGTCGCGGGTATTGGCCTGCGCGAAGCTCACACTCACGCCGTCGGGGTGTTCGTTGATCGCGGTAATGGAGTCGCCGAAGATCGTTTCGACGTCGTGCTCAATCGTGGTGTAGATGGCGGCGGCCAGGTCGCCGCGCGGCAGGCTGGTCAATTTGCCGCCCGCTGCGCGCCGGAACGCCTCGACGCCAAGGCTGGCCCCGACCCGGCCGTCGGGTCCCACCGAGCGGATCGACTGCACCTGATAGCCGGCATCCCGCACGGCCGCCTCGATTCCCATCAGTTGCGCGACGTGGTAGCCGACCCCCCAGAAATCAATCACGTAGCCGCCGGTGCGAAAGTGCGGTGCCCGTTCGATCAAGGTCGGCTCGTGGCCGGTTCGGTGTAGCCAGTGCGCGAGCGACGGGCCCGCCACACCGGCTCCGCTGATCGCGATTTTCATGCCGCCAACTCCTCCGACCGCGCAGACAGCGATGTTGTCGGCGGCCGCTGAAACGTCCGCAACGCGAACCGCTGATACCTGCCATGTCGGGATGGCCACCCTGGGTCAGACACGCCCGACTTCAACCCCGGGTAGCCAACCGGACGAACGGCATTCGTTGCCCAACCGCCCGGAAGTCGGCCTCCGACCCGTCGACTGAGAATCCCATCAGCCGAGGGAGCAGGTATGTCGCCGCGGCGCGGTATCGGGCAGCGTATCCGGCGAAGATTTCGGCCCCTTCCTCTGCAGTGAGCGGTACCGCCGTCACGGGGATCGTGCGTCTTCCGACCTGGATGCTGACCTCCGGGGTGTGAAGAATGTTGCGGTACCAGGCGGCGGTGGGTCCCCATCCGGAGGCGACCACGAAGCTTCCGTCGGTGGGATCGTGTTCGACGACTTCCAAGATGACTTGGCGCTGCTTGCCGGAGACTCGCCCGATGTGATTGAGCAGCAAGATGCGCTTACCGAACAGCCAGCCCAGCCCCAGCCGATAGAGGTAGATGGGCGCGCGGAACAGTGCCCGGGTCACCCCCGACGGTGGTTGCACGTTCTTCACGATCTTCATCGTTGCCTCCTCTGATGGGGCGACAGCGCGAAAAGGCTTGCCGGCCACCGGGTGAACCGCCAACCGCAGGTCTCAGACACGGCGTGGGCCGGTGCGGTCCGCCCAGGCCCGGGTCTGGACCGGTGACGTCCATCGGACTGCGGCCCGGGATCACGCCGTCACCTTCCACGCTACGCGGATAGTTGCACTCAGCACAATATCTATTTCGCATACAATGCAAAGTGCATATAGTGCTGGGTGGATGCATTCTCCGGAACGGAGGAAGGTCGCACATGACCACAACGAGGAACCACAGCCGGCCCAAAGGGTCGGCCGAAGCCGAGGAATACTCCGTTCGGCTCGAACGAGCCACCCGAGGACTGCTCGCTCTGAACGTCTCCGTACTCGAACACATGGAAAGCAGCGTCGGTCTGGCACCGCTGCGGGCCCTTCAATCTCTCGACCGTCGCGGCCCGAGCATGGTGGGCGAACTCGGCGACGACCTCGGCCTGGTGCCCTCCACCGCGAGCCGACTCAGCGACCGCCTCGCCGAGGCCGGCCTGATCACCCGCCGCCCCGCACCGAGCAACCGACGTTCCACCCTGCTGGAACTCACCGACGCCGGCCGCGCCATTCTCGACGAACTGGTCGCGCTACGCATCCGCGCGTTCGGCGAGGTCGCCGACCAGATGAGCAACCAAGACCGCGCAGCGCTCATTCAGGGCGCCCACGCATTCACCGCCGCGCAGCAACGATTGTCCGACAAGAGCAGTCAGCAGCGCACCGAGTCCCGCCAAGCCAGCGACAAGCCCTGAACGTCGACTCCAACGAGGGCATTGTGCGTGCGGATCGGCTAGCCGACGATCACGGCCGACGGGTGCCAGCCAGCTCGGTATGCCTCACGGCGAGCGCATTGTTAGGCACCGCCTGATCGCTTGGCGTCATTTCGAACCGCAGCACTGGCGCTTCGAACTGCAGCCCACCCAATCCGGCACCCGAGTCACCGAAACCTTCGACTACAGCTAATGGCCCCTGGCCGGCCGCCTCCTCCTGGTTGCTCTGGGCTGGCCCCGAAGAAACAAACCCGCCATCATCAAGACACTCGCGCTACTCGCAAGCGCAGCCCAGGCCAGCCCAACCGATGCAGACGGATAAGTTCGAGAGCAGGCTGGCCACCGTCCGGCGTCAGTCGTCGTCAAGACCTGCCGATCGGCGCGTCATGCGACTTGCTGGTCACCTCCGGATTCGTCGAGTCGTTCGACGAGTTTCCCTTTCTCGAAGCGGGCGCCGGCACGGACGAGGGCGACGAGGTGAGGGGCGTTCACGGCACGCCATCGAGCCTGGGCGGACTCGATGAGCTTGAACGCCATCGCGATTCCGGCGGCGCGGGAGCCGGGTCCCTTGGTGACCCGCTGACGCAACCTCACGGTGGCGAACGTCGACTCGATCGGGTTAGTAGTACGCAGGTGGATCCAATGCTCGACGGGGTAGTCGTAAAACGCGAGGAGCATGTCCAGGTACTCCGTGATCTTCGCGACCGCCTTGGGCCACTTGGCGCCGTAGTCGGCCTCGAACGCTTTGACCGCCTTCAGTGCGTGGTCGCGGTCCTCGGCGTTGTAGATCTCGGCGAGCGCGGCTTTCGCGCCGGGATGCACCGACTTCGGCAGGGCGGCAAGAACATTCGAGCTGACGTGGAACCAGCACCGCTGCTCTCGAGTGTCGGGGAACACCTCACGCAAGGCCTTCCAGAAACCCAACGCCCCGTCGCCGACCGCCAACACCGGAGCGGTCATCCCGCGGCGGCGGCAAGACCGCAGCAGATCAGCCCACGACGGCGATGACTCGCGAAACCCATCGGCGAGCGCCACGAGTTCCTTACGGCCGTCGGCGCGCACCCCGATCATCACCAGCAGACACACCTTGTCCTGCTGCAAGCGGACCTTGAGATGGATCCCGTCGACCCACACGTACACGTAGTCGATGTCCTGCAACGAGCGCTTGTTGAACGCCTCGGCGTCGTCTTGCCATTGCGCGGCCAGCCGGGTGATCGTCGCCGCGGACAGGCCCGCGGCCGACCCGAGGAACTGCTCCAGCGCCGTGCCAAAGTCGCTGCTGGACAGGCCATGCAGGTACAGCAGCGGCAGCACCTCGGCCAGCTGCGGGACTTCCGCGCCCACGCCGGCAGGATCGCCGAAGAGAATCGGCGACGTTCCCCAGTCTCGACGTCGATGCGGCGGTCGTTGACCCGCGGCGCCCGCACCGGCACCGCGCCCGCGGCGGTCAACACCTCGCGTTCGCTGTGATAGCCATTGCGTACCACCAGCCGATACCCGTCCTGGTCCACCTCGCCGGCATGGGCGTCGATGTAAGCGGCGACCTCGGCCCGCAATGCCGCCGCGAGCATTGCCCGTGCGCCGTCGCGCACGATCTCATCGAGCAACGACCCGCCCGCCCCGCCGTTCTCGTTGGATGCACCGGCGTCGTGGACTACCTTGAGCATGGGCGTAGCTTCCCGAACCAACGCGCCAACGCCGGCTCTTGATCAGACCTACTTGGACTTTTAGATCATCCCCGGGAAGGTGCGCCCTTCACGTCACCAGGCCGAGGGCCATCCACAGGTTCTGATCATTGCTCTAGTTTGTGAACAGATAGCCAAAGAACCCTAGGCACTTGGCGATGGTGGCCGCGGTTTCCAGTTCACGCGCGTCGGCGGCGCAGTGAGACCCGGTGCGCAAGATTGGGCAACGTAGAACTGCCTACTGTCAGCGCGGTTACGTTCGCTTGAGGCCGTTGGAAGACATTACTGAGAAGTTTCTGAGAAACCACATATTCGCCCGAGGACCAGGGCCTGGGGCGGGGTATTTTTCGTGTGCGTTAAACAGCCATACCGCTCGCGCAATCCGCGACCGCATCAGGTGCTCCGCGAGAGTTGAGGAAGTCGCGATGTCCGATCGTAACCTTCGTGCGCAGGGATCCGGACTGGTCACAATTGCCGCTGTGGGCCTGTTGACACTGACCACAATGATGAACCAGGCCCTCGCATACGGCGAGATTGGCGACGCCTCGCCAGCTGCAGACATACCTGCACAGCTGACCGCCGGCACTGACACGATCGGCAACGCGGCGAGTGATCCGGCGTCGTCTTACTCGTCATTCTTTTCTGACCTGCCATCACTGCCGCCGCTTATCCTCGGCCTCAACGATCCAGGTGTTTTCGACGTCTTCGAGAACGTGACCGGCGTCTTGCCGTGGGACTACGCCGTCGGGCTGACGACCGGGAACGCGGGCGGCCTCGGCGTTCAGGCATGGGCCCCCGACAACCCGACGTTTACATTCGTCGCCGAGAGTGTGGGTACAACCTCTGGGGCGTGGCCCGGCGTCGCCAGCCTCATGGGCGTAGAAACGCCTCTCGGCGGTTTCACAAATACCGAGTCGTACGCCAACACGTTCGACCCGACCGGCACCACGTGCATAATTTGCAACACGTTTACGCTTCTGGGCCCAAATAACACCGACTTATTTAGCTTTACAACCGACATTCCGATCGGTGGGTCGCCGGAGTTCGAGTTGACCACTCCGCTTGCCAGTTTCGGTCCAGATCTGGGAAACGCGTTCGACTATAGCCCGCTCGCAAACGGCTTGGTGAGCGACCCGGCGGCGGCGTTGTCGAGCATCGCTGGCGATCCAGCTCTACTGATTAATGACCTGACGAATCTAGGTCCGAGCATCGGCAACGACCTGACTACGCTGTTGACTAACCTGAACTCAGATATGTCGGGAATCATCCCGGATCTGCTGACGGGTAACCTGGCCGCCGACGCGGCGACGACCATCCCGACCCTCCTTGCCAGCCTCGTCCCCTGACCCCGAAGCAGTTCAGCCACCCGCTCTTCGAGTGCAGATTTGCAACACCCCTGCAGCCACGCCGCAGCATCTCCACGACCTCGATATTGCAACCGGACTGCGCCGCTTCTGAGCTGATCGGGCTGCGGTGGACCGACTTCCACGAGACGACGGGAACGATGACCGTTGCCGGAAAGGTAGTGCGGGTAGCCAGCAAGGGACTCGGCCACGCTCAACTCCCTCATCAAAGGGAGTGTCAAGGATCAACCGAAGCAACTGCCAAGCATCAGCCGAAACACTGTCAGCCATCACCCGAAGACAAAATGTCAAGCATCAGCCGAGGTAATACCCCGCTGAAGTGGGGCTGTTCATAGTCGGTTGATAGTTGACAATTCTATGTCGGTTGATCCTTGACACTCTGGTTAGTGGTTAGGCCTGTTCGCGGGTGCGGAAGGCCCGTTTGTTTCTTACCTCGCCGCGGCTGGTTCGCGCGGCGGTCTTGACCAGATCGTCGCCGATGAAGAAGCGCAGCAGCTCGCCGTCGACGTGGACGTCGCAGTGTGCGCCGGCGTAGTGCGCCCCCACGCAGACTTGCTGCCAAGCCACGCTGACGACACCGTTGCTGGTGACCCGGCGAGACACCCAGTCATCACCGCTACGGTCCTGGCCGGTCGTCGCGGAGTGCGCTGACATGGCCACTGCGGCGCCCGGGGTGAATTTTTCGACCGGTGCGGCCATGTCCAGTGCTTGATGTGGGCGTGCGGTGTTGTAGTAGTCGACCCACTCGTCCAACGCCTGCTGAGCCACCTTGAGATTGGCGAAAGCTTTCTTGTTGCTGAGGAATTCAGCCCGCAAACTTCGATGGAACCGCTCAATTTTGCCGGTGGTGGTGGGGCTGCGCGGCTGAGTCAACAGATGCTCAATACCGTTTTGCCGGCAGATCGCATCGAAGAGCACCTCCACCGGCGGATGCCCAAACTTGCCGGTGAACACTTTGCCGTTATCGGTCAAGATCTGCTCAGGCGCCCCGTAGGCGGCCAGCGCAGCGCGTAACCCATCGCAGACCGCGCGGGTACGTTCCCGGGCCATCAACCGTGCGGCCACGCACATCCGAGAGTGATCATCGATGCCGGTCAAAGCTTTGGCGCTGGTGCCATCGGCCAGCGGGAATCCTCCGACGATGTCCATCTGCCACAGCTCCATCGCCGCCCCGCGTTCCCAGCGTTTCCACTTGCGCGAGCGCCGATCCCGCAAACTCGGGTCGATCATCGCCGCACGCACCAGCGCCCGATAGACCGCCGATTCCGAGGGCACCGGCGCCACCCGGCGTTTAGCCAGCTCGAACACCAACCGCCGCGGCCCCCAATACGGACGCGACCGACGCAACTCCAACAACGCCGCCTCCACCACGGCCGGCATCTGGTGCGGACACGAGACCGGCCGATGCGACCGATCCACCAGCCCCTCAAGGCCCTGGGCCTCGTAGCGAGCCAACCAGGAGTGCAGCGTCTGGCGCGACACCCCAACCTTCTCGGCGACCTGCGAAATCGAGAACCCATCGCTGATCACCGCTAACACGGCTTGATACCTCTGCTCAGCCACGCTCAACTCCCTCATCGAAGGAGTGTCAAGGATCAACCGAAGTAACTGTCAAGCATCAACCGAAACACTGTCAGCCATCACCCGAAGACCAAATGTCAAACATCAGCCGAGGTAATACACCGCTGAAGTGGGGCGGGCGGGGCTCGAACCCGCGACCAACGGATTATGAGTCCGCGGCTCTAACCAACTGAGCTACCGCCCCAAGGGCTAACTTCTGCAGAAGTGCCCTTCTGCACGTTGTTGAGGTTAGCGCCCGTCGATGATGGTTGTCGCCGTGGCCGTGGGCCGTCAGGGTGAAGCCGGGGTCAAGCCCCAGCCACCGGTGATGCGCAGCGAACGATTACTGGCCCAGTGGCTCAAGCTCGTGGACATTGGTCGACACGGCCGCATACGCCCGGGCCAGTTCCTCGACAACCTCTTCTGTCAAGGTGTGGGCGTGCGTGTGCTTGTCGAGGACGGCGATGATGGCTCCGAATAAGGATTCGGCGGCGTCGTGTTGCGATTGCTTAGCTGTCATCGTTCTTGTGGTTCCGTCCTTCGCTGGTCACCGCCCGTGAAATTCCGGCGATTATGTTCGCATGCCACACGACCCAGCGCATGAGCGTCAGGTGAACACTGCCTGACCATCCGCACCCAGCAGGTATTGCTGTGTGCCGTGTTCTACCTGCGAAGCGTCACCAGCTGATGCGACGGCGATTGCTGATATTTCGCAGCACGTCGAGCGTCAATTCGACAGCCTCGGCCCGGAAATGCAGCACGCACGCTGTCGGCCGCTCCGGAAGGGTTCCTTGCCGGCGACCAGATCAACGCGTCGACATACCTCAGCGCAGCCTTCTGCGGTCGGTGAGCAGCGGCTACCTCGCCGAACTTCAGAGCGCCTGGCTCACCGACGACATGTGAAAGTCCGGTATTCGCAGCGACGGCATCGCCGCACGGGTCGCCCAATCGCCCCATTCCCGCGGCAACGTCACCTCGCTAACCCCCGCCTCGGTCGCCCGCCGCAGCAGATCCAGCGGGCTCTCGTTGAACCGGAAGTTGTTGACAGCGGCCGTTACTTCGCCGTCCTCAACCAGGTAGACCCCGTCGCGAGTCAGCCCGGTCAGCAACAGCGTGGTGGGGTCGACCTCGCGGATGTACCAGAATGTGGTTAGTAGCAAGCCACGTTCGGTGCCGGCGACCATCTCGTCCAAAGTCGCACTGCCACCAGTCATCAGCAAATTGTCGGCGGCCACCGCGACAGGGGCACCGAACTCGGCAGCCGCAGCCCGCGGATACACCAGTGCGTTCAGGACGCCGTCACCAATCCAATCCACCCGCTCGATGTCCATCCCGTTGTCGAACACCGACAGCGTTTCTGACGAGCTGGCGGTCGCCACAAATGGCGTACACGCCAGCCCGGCGGCGAACGGATCGGAGTACAAGGTCAGCGGCAGGTCAGTCAGCTGCTCCCCCACCCGGGTACCGCCCCCGGGCGCCGACAGCGCCGTGCGGCCCTCCTCCGCGCCCCGGCCGCTCATCGTCCACGCCAGGTAGATCATCATGTCGGCCACCGTCGATGGCGGCATGATCGTCTCGTACCGCCCAACCGGCAACTCGACCGTCCGCTGCGCCCAGGCCAGCCGTTTTGACAGCTGATCTAGCATCAGATCGGTTGGCGGGTCGAGGAAATCGGGCGTTCCGACACCCGCCCATGCGCTGGCCCCATCGCGTTTGGCGTTGATCTCCACCGTGCCGGTCGGCTGGGTATGGCGTCGGCGCAGCCCCGTCGACGACCCCAGGAATGTCGTCTCCAAGCGGTGATGTGCATAGCCGTACAACTGGTCAGCGCCATTGAAGCCGCGACTCAGAGCGCGCGCCACGTCACCGAACACCTCAGCCCCGGTCGTGGGAACCGGCGCGTCCCAGTCTTCGGGCACGCCGCCCCCGGTCAGCAGTGGCACCGCATCGCGGGCCTGCGACGCAGAACGTGCCCGATCCGCCGACGCTGCCACCAGTCCCGGAATCAGCCCCGCGTCCGCCTCGGCCGACCGCAGCGAAGCGACGCTGGCGCTTTCTCCCTGTCGCACAATGGATATCACTGTGGTGCTGCGGCTGACCGATACGCCGTTGGTGGTCATCGAGTTGTTCGCCCAGCGCAGCGACGCGTCGGCCCGGTCGGTGATCAGCACGATGGTCTCGTCGGCCGGCCCTGACCGTGCCGCGTCGAGCGCGATCTCGACAGCCAACTGAGCGCTGATCACCGGCCCGCCTCGGCGCGGGTGTTGAGTACGTTGACACCCCTAAACAACGCCGACGGACAGCCGTGACTCACCGCTGCCACCTGGCCGGGCTGCGCCTTTCCGCAATTGAATGCTCCGCCCAGCAGCCACGTCGACCGGCCGCCAACGGCTTCCATGGCATTCCAGAAATCGGTGGTCGTCGCCTGATACGCGACGTTGCGCAGCTGACCGTCCAGCCGGCCGTTGCTGATGCGGAAGAACCGCTGACCGGTGAATTGAAAGTTGTAACGCTGCATGTCGATTGACCACGACTTGTCGCCGACGATATAGATACCGTCGTCGACGCGACTGATCAGCTCAGCGGTGGTTAGATCGTCAGGACCGGGCTGCAGTGAGACGTTGGCCATCCGCTGGATCGGCACGTGATGCGGTGAATCGGCATATGAGCACCCGTTCGAGCGCGGTTCGCCGAGCCGCGGGGCGAACACCCGGTCAAGCTGATAACCGACGAACACCCCGTCGCGTACCAAATCCCAGCTTTGCGCGGCCACCCCGTCGTCGTCGTATCCCACGCTGGCCAAACCGAATTCGACCGTGCGGTCCGCGGTGACATTCATCACCGACGAGCCGTAGCGCAGGGTTCCGAGCTTGTCCGGGGTGGCGAACGATGTACCGGCATAGGCGGATTCGTAACCAATCGCGCGGTCGTATTCGGTGGCGTGCCCAATGGATTCGTGGATGGTCAGCCACAGGTTCGACGGGTCGATCACCAGATCCGTCGGACCCGCCGACACGCTGGGTCCTTTCACCTTCTCCGCCAGCAGCGACGGTACCTGCGCGAGCTCATCGGACCAGTTCCACACGTCGCCGTCGACCATCGCCTCCCAGCCACGGCCCATGGGCGGGGCCAACGTCCGCATCGAATCGAAGCCGCCCGCCGTGGCATCGACTGTCACCGCCTCCAAGCGCGGTAACAGCCGCACCCGTTGCTGGGTGATCGACGACCCGTAGGTGTCGGCGTAAAAAGTTTGCTCCTTGACCGCGACCAGCGTGGCCGACACGTGATCCACCCCGTCGGAGGCCAGCAACCGGCCGGAGTAGTCCGCCAGGACCGCGATCTTGTCGGCGCTCGGCACGCTGAACGGATCGATAAGGTAGCTCGACACCCAGGTGGCGTCGGTGTACACCGGCTCGGGGGCCAACTCGACCCGCTCGGTATTCAGCGCCGCCAGCGTCGTGGCCACGTGGACCGCGCGTCTCGCGGTTTGGGCGGCCACCTCGGTGGTCAGTTCGGCGTTGGAGGCGAAGCCCCAGGTGCCGTTGACGATCACCCGAACCGCCAACCCCAGCTCACGGTTGACGACGGAGGTCTCCAACGCACCGTCGCGCAATTGGATGATCTCGGTGGTGATGCGGTGAATCCGCAGGTCGGCATGCGCGGCACCGGCGGCGGTCGCCGCGGACAGCGCGGCATCGGCCAATTCGCGGCGGGGCAGGCTGAGGAATTCCGGATCGATTGTCCGGTTCGGTGTCACCACCCCACCGTAACCAAGCGGCTTTAATACACCCATGGCCCGTGCCGGCACGAGCGTCCGATCCACCGCCCTGGGGTATGCGCTGCTCGCCCCGAGCCTGTTCGGGGTGGTCACTTTCCTACTGCTGCCGATCCTCGTCGTGCTGTGGTTGAGCCTGCACCAGTGGGACCTGCTCGGTCCGATCGAGTTTGTCGGACTTAAGAATTGGCGCTCGGTGCTGACCGATTCGACCTTCGGCAACTCGCTGCTGGTCACCGTGGCCTTTGTGGCGATCGTCGTCCCGCTGCAGACGGTCCTCGGCCTGGTGGTGGGGTCGTTGCTGGCCCAGGAGTTGCCGGGCAGCGGCGCGTTCCGCACGCTTTACGTGCTGCCGTGGATTTGCGCACCGCTGGCGATCGCGGTGTTGTGGCACTGGATCCTGGCACCGACCGACGGCGCGGTCAGCACGGTGCTGGGGCATCAGGTCGATTGGCTGACTGACCCGGGTTTGGCGTTGCCGGTGGTGTCGGCGGTGGTCGTGTGGTCCAACGTCGGCTACGTCGCGCTGTTCTTCCTGGCGGGCATCCTGGCGATTCCGGCCGACGTTCACGCAGCCGCGCGCACGGACGGCGCCAGTGCGTGGCAGCGATTCCGGCGGATCACGTTACCGATGCTGCGGCCGACGATGTTCTTCGTCCTGGTCACCGGAATCATCAGCGCTGCTCAGGTTTTCGATACCGTGTACGCCTTGACCGGCGGCGGCCCAACTGGGCGGACCGATCTGGTCGCGCATCGCATCTACGCCGAAGCGTTCGGGTCGGCGGCGATTGGCCGAGCCGCGGTGATGGCCGTAGTGCTGTTCGTTGTCCTGGTAAGCGGCACGCTCGTCCAGCATCTCTACTTCCGTCGTCGGATCAGCTATGACCTCACTTAAGTTGGTGCCGGTCTACGCCGGGCTGGTAGTCGGTGCTGCGGTGACGTTGGCGCCGTTCGCGCTAGGGTTGCTGACGTCGTTCACCTCGGCTCGGCAGTTCGCTTCCGGCACTCCCCTGGCCTGGCCGCGGCCGGCGACCCTGAGTAACTACGTCGGATTGTCCGGCGCGGGCTTCGGGCGGGCGCTGATGGTCACCGCGCTGATGACCGCGGTAATCATGCTGGGACAGTTGACCTTCTCGGTACTCGCCGGGTACGCGTTCGCCCGATTACAATTCCCGGGACGCGACGCGATGTTCTGGCTCTACCTCGCCACGCTAATGGTGCCGGGCACCGTCACCGTGGTGCCGCTGTATCTGATGATGGCGCAACTGGGACTGCGCAATACCTTCTGGGCGCTGGTGTTGCCGTTCGTGTTCGGCTCGCCGTATGCGATTTTCCTGCTCCGTCAGCATTTCCGCACCATTCCCGACGATCTGGTCAACGCCGCCCGGCTCGACGGTGCCAATACGCTGGATGTGATCGTGCATGTGGTGGTGCCGTCGAGTAGACCTGTGTTGGTGACGTTGACTCTCATCACCGTGGTGTCGCAGTGGAACAACTTCATGTGGCCGTTGGTGATCACCAGTGGGGCGAAGTGGCACGTGCTGACGGTGGCGACCGCTGCGCTGCAGTCGCGGTATTCGTCCAACTGGACGCTGGTGATGGCCGCGACGACGGTCGCAATCGTGCCGCTGGTGGCGTTGTTCGTGGCGTTTCAGCGTCACATCGTCGCCTCCATCGTGGTGACGGGGCTGAAATGACCTGTCGGCGCCGTGAGATAGCCGCCATGGCTGTGGTTTTTTCGAATCCGCGACCCTGGCTGCTGTTTCGGCGCGTTGAGTGCAGAACATGACCAGACCGCGGTTCTCCACCCTCATCGCTTTGGCCTTGGGGTGCGTCGCTGCGCTGTTGGCCGCGACGGCGGTGGTACTCGACCGGTCCGCCGAACCCCGCGGCGGCCGGACGGTCGTCACCGTTCGGCTCTGGGATGAGCAAGTCGCCCCGGCCTACCGGGAATCGTTCGCGATGTTCATGCGCACACATCCTGACATCGACGTCCGCACCAACGTGGTGTCGTACTCGACCTACTTCGACACGCTGCGCACCGACATTGCCGGTGGCAGCGCCGACGACATCTTCTGGCTGTCCAACGGCTATCTCGCCGGGTACGCCGACACCGGTCGGCTGATGAAGATCACTGCCGACGCGTCGGATTGGGTTCCGTCGGTCGTCGACCTGTTCACCCGCGGCGGTGTCCTCTGGGGCGTGCCGCAACTGACGGACGGCGGTACCGCCGTCTACTACAACGCCGATCTCCTGGCGGCGGCCGGTGTTGACCCCGCTGAGCTGAGCCGGCTGCGGTGGAGCCCGGACGGCGACGACACCTTGCGTCCGCTGCTGGCCCGGCTCACCGTCGACGCTTCGGGGCGCTCAGCCGACACACCAGGTTTCGACCCGCGACGGGTCCGGCAGTGGGGCTACAACGCCGCCAACGATCCGCAAGGAATCTATCTGAACTACATCGGCTCGGCGGGCGGCGTATTCCAGCGCGGTGATCGGTTTGCGTTCGACAACCCCGGCGCTGTCACGGCGTTCAAGTATCTGGTGGCCCTGATCAACGACGACCACGTTGCGCCCCCGGCCTCGGACACCAACTATATCGGCGGGTTCTCGCTCAACCAGTTTCTCGCCGGCAAGATGGCGTTGTTCCAGGCCGGCACCTACAACCTCGCGGCGGTCGCCGACGGGGCGCGCTTCCGTTGGGGCGTGGGTCTGCTGCCTGCTGGCCCGGCCGGTCGGGTGAGTGTCACGAATGGTATTGCCGCGGTGGGTAACTCGGCATCTCGGCATCCGGATGCGGTGCGGCAGGTGCTGGCCTGGATGGGCAGCAGGCAGGGCAACGAATTCGTGGGCCGCCGCGGCAGTGCTGTCCCGGCGGTGCGATCAGCCCAACAGGTCTATTTCGACTATTGGTCGGTCAAGGGCATTGACGTCAGCACGTTCTTCACCGTGCTTGGCGGACCGCGCATCGCCGCACCGGGCGGCGCGGGCTTTCCGGCCGGCGACCAGGCGATCAAACCGTATTTCGACGCGATGTTTCTTGGCCGCAGCGATGTTGGAGAGACCTTGAGGCGGGCGCAGGCGGCGGCGAACGCCGCTGCCGGGCATTAGCTGCTCGACGAATTGTCGCTTAGAGGTGGGCACAAGGCCGCTCGGCTTCGCTAGTGACAGAAGTGACGAGTGGGGCCGCCGTTAGACGCCCCACACCACCTCAGCTGCCAGCGCGGCCGCGCAGACCGCGAGCGTGACGCTAAGAGCCAGCCAGTCAGCGCGTTTGGGCCGCGACGGGGCTGCCGAGATCTGACCGGTCCCACCCCGGGCGGTGATCGCGTCGCCCACCTCGTCGGCGCGGCGCAGCGTCACGGTGATGGCCGTCGCCATCAGGTCGATCAGCTCCAACGCCCAGCGCCTGCGACGGGCTCGGCGGCCCCGCGGTATCTGTCGAGGGCGCAATCGCCGGGATGCGTAGAGCACGCGAAACTCGTCGATCAGCATCGGAAACGCGCGCAGGGCCAGCGCCAAAGCGACCGCCCACTCGTCGATCGGGATGCGCAATGCCCGCAGGGGGCGCCCCAATGTGGCTACCGCGGGCGCGATTTCGGCGACGTTCGTGGTCCAGGACACCATCGCCCCGAGTCCGAGCAAGACAATCGACAGCGCGGTGACGCGCAGGAAGTTCAGTAGTCCGCCGAGTTCCAGCGAAACCGCTCCCAGGTGGACCGTCGGCTCACCGCCGCCTATCGCCGCTGTGATACCGCCGATAGCGAGCACTATCCACAGCCACATCGGTATCGACGGCAATACGCCGCGCGGAATGCGCGCCAGCCGGGCCGCCGTCAGCACGAGCCCGGCGACCAGCCCGATCGCCACCCATCCCGGATAAAAAGTCAGCAGCATCGAAATACCCAGCACGATGAGCAATTTGGTGCCGGCCCACAAATGGTGAATGGGCGAGCTTCCGGGTACCGGGCGCAACAGCACAGCGGGACGAGACGGGCGGCGAACTGGTTTCCCCACGGCCGTGGTGGCGGTCATGACATGCCGCCCGCCGCGGCCGGTGCCGCTTCCAGCACACCGTCGTGCAGGTGTACGGTTCGCGGACACAACGATTCGAGCCCGGTGAAGTCGTGCGAGATGACGACTACCGTCAAATCCTGTTCTCGGCGCAGGTCCTCGAGCAGCCGAAGCAAACCGCGCTGGCTCGCCGCGTCCAGCCCCGCCAACGGTTCATCGAGGATCAACGCCCGCGGCGATCGTGCCAGCAGGCCGGCCAGTACCAGCCGGCGCATCTGCCCGCCGCTGAGCTGGTCGATGCGTCGCTTGGCCAGCGATTCGTCAAGTCCCACGACGGCGAGGGCAGTGGCCACGCGGTCCTGGTCGTCGGGTGCGAAACCAGCCGCCGACGCCACTTCCAAATCGACTCGACTGCGCATCAGCTGCAGGCGCGCCGCCTGAAACGACAGGGCGACCGCACCGACTTGCTCATAGGTGGGTCGTCCGTCCAGCAGGCACATGCCGGCTGTCGGCATCGTGAGGCCGGCCATGATCCAGGCCAGCGTCGACTTCCCGGAACCGTTGCCGCCGTGGATCAGCAGCCCGTCACCCTGGTGCACCACGAAACTGACATCGCGCAGCGCTGTTTTGGCCCACGGCGTGCCGACGCCGTAATCGTGGCCGACCCCGACGAGTTCGAGCACCGCATCATGGCCGTCGACGCCGGCCATGATGCTGGGCGCCGGCGCCGCAGTGGCCGCGACCATGTCGGTGTTGTCCGGCGAGTCGCTGAGGTTGATGGTGCGGTCGGCTGACCGGGCTTCGTCGCTGTAGTGGGTGATGTGGATCAGCGCGGTGCGGTGCCGTTTCGGCAAGCCGGACATCACCCCCAGCAAAGCGTCTCGGCCCTGCTGATCGACCATGCTGGTGACCTCGTCTGCGATGAGCAGCGCGGGCTCGCGGGCCAGCGCCGCCGCCATGGCCAGCCGCTGCAGTTCACCCCCGGACAGGCTTCCGGTCTCGCGTTCACCGAGACCGTCGAGGCCCACCTCGTCGAGCAACCGGTTGACGTCGATGGTGGTGCCCGGCGGCAAACCCCACACCACGTCGTCGGCCACCCGCGTGCCCAGCACCTGGCTTTCCGGGTGTTGCATGATCACCGCTGTGCCACCGATGCGGCCCAGTCCCACCGCGCCGGGACGTTCCACAGTGCCCGAAGTCGGTTCGCGGCCGGCCAGGATCAGCATCAGCGTCGTCTTGCCCGAGCCGTTGGCGCCGGTGATCGCCAAGTGCTCGCCGACCTGCACCTCCAGGTCGACCGGCGGTAGGGCGTCTTGGCTGGTCTGCGGGTAGCGGAAGCGGACCCGGTTCAGTCGCACGGGAACCGGCTCGACCGGCCCGCTGTCGACCGGCGGGTCCAGCTTGTGGACGTCGGGGATGCCGCGCATCCGCTCGAGCACCCGCGACAGCGCCCACCAGCCGACCAGCCCCACGAACAGCACCGAGAGGACGGAGTTGCCCAGGACGAGCCATGGCCAATAGTGCAGCGCAATGGCGAAGTACCGTTTGATGAAGTCGGCGAATGCCTCGAGCCGTAACCAGGCCAGGAACTCGGCGGCGCCGTTGACGTTGGCGGTGACGGCGGCGAACAGCAAATGACGCAGCCGGACCAGCACGCCCAGCGCGACGACCATCCCGGCGCCGAAAGCGGCACCGGCGAGCAGGGACGTCACGATGACGGTCGGTGTGCCGCGGCGCCTGCGCTTGACTATGCCGGTCAGCCCACCTACGTACGCACTATTGACGACCGTCATCAAGCCGCCCAGGCCGGCGATGAGGAAGGCGATCAACCCGGCGGCAACCGTCGCGGCGATCAGCACCCGGAAGCGGTAACGGTAGGACAGCAGCCCCATCGGCACAGTGCCCAGCAAAGCCAACGCACCCGCGAACGGCACGACGACGGCGATGATCCCCAACGCCGCGCACAGCGCCGCCATGACCGACGCCTGAGCCAATTCGACGGGTCGCAATGACCGGCTCCCTCTTTTCCCCGAGGTTGCCGGGCGGGTCGCCGTCATTTTAGTAATTCTGCCAGTCGTCGGCGCGCGGGGGCGGAAGCACCGCCACAGGGCCAGCGATGTCGCAGGAGATCCAGCGCAATTGATCTAGTTAGTAAATCTATGGAATGCTAGCGGTATGACTGTATCGGCCGGATCGCGGCTGGGCGAAGATTTGCTCAGTGTGGTTGCCCGACTCAATCGCATGGCCACTCAGCGCATTCAGATGCCGCTGCCGGCGGCCCAAGCTCGGCTGCTGGCCACCATCGAGAATTACGGCGAAGCGCGCATCAGCGACCTTGCCGCCGTGGACCACTGCTCGCAGCCGACGATGACGACCCAGGTCCGGCGGCTCGAGGAAGCCGGGCTGGTCACCCGGGCGGTCGACCCCGGGGATGGCCGGGCCGTCCGGATCCGCATCACACCGGAAGGAACACACACGCTGTCCCAGGTTCGCGCCGACCGGGCCGCGGCAATCGAGCCGCAACTGGCCCGCCTGCAGACCGGTGACCGCGAGGTTTTGACCGATGCCGTCATGGTGTTGCGGCGGCTTCTGGACGACTCCGCGCCCGCACCGCGGTCCAGATTGTCTCGGTAGCAGTCAAGCCCACCGGCCGCATAGGGGTGATAATCGGTGCGGCAGGGGTTCGACGGGTGAGGGTGACGGAAAGGCGCAGCCATGCAGACGTCGGCGGTCGCTGCTCCGTTGACCGTCTGGGCGGGGGCTGCACGCTACACATTTCCCCCGGGCCGCGACGTCACCGTAGGCCGCGACGACCGCGCAGACATCCCGTTGGACAACCCACAGGACAATCAGTGGACCTCACGCATCCACTTGCTGCTGCGGTTCGACGGTAGTCACTGGCTCGCCATCGATACCAGCCGCAACGGCATTTATGTCGGCAACGAGCGGGTCTCCACGGTCAACATCCGCGACGGGCAGACCATCACCCTGGCCGATCCTCGCCGGGGCCCACAACTGCGTTTTCGGATTGGCACCGCCCCGCCAGCGAGTCGACAGCCCAGCCGGCCAAGCTGGCGACAGCCGCCGCGCCCGCAACAGCCGCCGGCATCGCCGAGTCGGCCGCCGCAGACCCCGTCGCAGCTGACGACCCGGCCCATGCGCGCTCCGGCACCGGCGCCCAGGCCACCCAGCACGCCGGAACCCGTCTCACAGTTCCCCACCGAACCCATCCCGATCCCGCACGTGGAAGAGCCCGCCCGGCCGCCGTCACCGCCCACGCCGTCACCACCCCCGGTGTCACCGCCCCCCGCAGTGCCTCCTCCTCCTCCTCCGCCGGATGGTCGCGGACTGCAGGTCCAAGCTGAGGTGTCGTTCACTGCGGCCCCCGGCACGCTGACCGCGGTGATCGGCCCGGCCGGCTCGGGCAAGACGTCGCTGATCGACGCACTCGGGGGCATCCGACAATCCAGCTCGGGCACCATCGTTCTCGATGGCCGCGACGTCAGCGCCCCGGCGATGCATCGGCGCATCGGGGTGGTGCCGCACCACGACGTGGTGCACCGCCAGCTCACCGTCGAGCAGGCCGTGCGCTACGCCGCCCAACTGCGGCTGCCGCCCGAGACGTCCGCCGACGAACGCCGCCGCGTCGCGCACCACGTGCTGACCGAGCTGGAGCTGAACGCCCAACGCACCATTCAGATCGCCAACCTCTCCGAGGAGAAACGCAAACGCACGTCGATCGCAGTTGAACTGGTCATCGGGCCGTCCTTGCTTGTTCTCGACGAGCCCACCGCGGGACTCAATCCGACCGAGGAACGCCACCTGATGGCGACACTGCGCCGGCTCGCCGACGCCGGCCGCGTCGTCGTCATTGCAACCACATCCCCGACATCGGCAGAGATGTGCGACCAGGTGGTGCACCTGACCGCCACCGACACCCCTGCGCTCGCCGTACCGCCGGCGCAACAACCGGTGCCTCCGGTCGAGGTGATCCGGCTCGGGCGGTGGCGCCAGTTCGTCATCGCGGCACGGCGACAGGCGTGGGTCGTTGTTGGCGACCAGCGCTACTTCACCTTCCTGACGATCCTGCCGATCTTCTTCGGGGCACTGGCGCTGACGTTGCCCGGGCACTCCGGTTTCGGGAAGGCCGACCCGTACGGTGACAGCCCCGATGAGGCCGTCGCACTGCTGGTTGTGCTCATCATGGGCGCGGTCGTCATGGGCACTGCTCTGACGATCCGCGACCGGGTGGGGGAACGCGGTGTCTTTGCCCGCGAACGTTTTCTCGGGTTGTCGCCGTCGGCCTACCTGGGCGCCAAAGTCGTCGTCTACAGCGTGTTCGCCTGCATTCAGACCGCGATCCTCACCACCGCGGCGGTCGTCGGCAAAGGCGCGCCCACCGCGGCGGGCATGGTGTTCGGCGACTCGGTCATCGAGCTGTACATCAGCGTGGCTGCCACGGCGATTGTCTCGGCGATCGTCGCGCTGGCGTGCGCGTCACTGGCCACGTATCGAGATCAGCTGCTGCCGATCGCGGTGCTGGTGGCCCTGTTGTCGCTGGTGTTCTGCGGTGGAACGTTCCCGCTCGCCGACAGGTACGGCTTCGACGTGGTGTCCTGGGTCATCCCGGCCCGGTGGGGGTTCGCCGCCGCCGCCGCCAGCGTCGATCTCAGCGATATCGACCTGTTGGCCACCCAGGACACACTGTGGATGCACTCGCCCGACGGCTGGGTGCTCGACATGGCGATGCTGACCGCGTTCGCTGTGGCGGGTATCGCCTTCCTACGGTGGCGGTGGCGGCTGCGCGCGCGCGACTGAAGCGTCCGAAGATACCCACCGCGCGCGGCGGCAGGCTACCGTCGGGTATGACCTCCACTGCCGAACATCTGCGCAACTCACTGGACGGGCGTTGGCGCGATGCGAAAGACAAAATGCGGATCACGCTGTCAGGTGAAGTCTTTCGGCCGCATTACACCCCCAACACAGTGATCGCCCGCACCAAAGTCGCCGAACAGCTGCGGATCATGGCCGACAACGGCGCTGCGGACGACGCATTCAAGAAAGACCACGGCGGCACCGGCGACCTCGGCGCGGCGATCACGCACATCGAGATGCTGGCGATGTCGGACCTGTCGCTGATGGTCAAGGCCGGAGTGCAGTGGGGCTTGTTCGGGGGCGCCGTGGAGAACCTCGGCACCGAACGCCACCATCAGGCGTACGTCAAGAAGATCATCAACCTCGAGCTGCGCGGTTGTTTTGCGATGACGGAGACCGGGCACGGCAGCGATGTGCAGTCCCTGGAGACGACCGCAACCTACGATGCGGCCGCCGAGGAGTTCGTCATCGACTCCCCCACCCCCTCGGCGCGCAAGGACTACATCGGCGGCGCAGCTGAAACCGCGACTGTCGCAGCTGTTTTCGCGCAGCTCATCACGACCGAGGACGGCGATGAGGTCAACCACGGCGTGCATTGTTTCGTGGTGCCGATCCGAGACGCCGACGGCAACGACTGCCCCGGAGTGACGACGTCGGACAACCTCTACAAGGGCGGACTTCCCGGCGTCGACAACGGCCGCATCGTGTTCGACAACGTCCGCGTGCCGCGGGAGAACCTGCTCAACAAGTACGGCGACGTCGCGGCGGACGGCACCTACAGCTCACCTATCGACAACCCCAACCGCCGCTTCTTCACCATGCTCGACACCCTGGTCCGGGGCCGCATCACCGTTGGCGGAAGCGCGGGCGCCGCCGCCCGCGTCGCGCTGGACATTGCCACCCGGTATGCACTGCAGCGCAGGCAATTCAATGCACCTGACGAGGAGCGTGAGGTGGTCATCATGGATTACCTGGTGCACCAGCGGCGCCTGCTGCCGCTGATCGCCAGGTCTTACGCGCTGCAGTTCGCGCAGAACGAGCTGGTCGGCCGGTGTCACGACGTGCAGACCGCGGACGAGCCCGACCTCGAGGAGCAGCGCGAACTGGGTGCGCGCGCTGCCGGGCTGAAGGCAGCCAACACCTGGCATGCCAGCCGGGCGATCCAGGATGCCCGCGAGGCGTGCGGCGGCGCGGGCTACATGGCCGAGAATCGGCTGATCGCACTGCGCCAGGACATCGACGTGTTCACCACCTTCGAGGGAGACAATCACGTCCTGACCCAATTGGTGGCCAAGGAGCTGCTGACCGCCTACGCCGACGACATCCGCAGTATGAGCCCCGTCGACTGGGTACGCTTCGCGGCCAACACCGTCGGAACCCGCGTGCTGAAACGCACTGCGGCCGAGACGATCATCCAAACCATCGTCGACTCCCGCCAGGACAACGAAGAAGAGGGCAGCCTGTTCAACCGGGGCACCCAGGTCCAGATGTTCGAGGACCGGGAGAAATATCTGCTGTCGACGGTCGCCCGCAGGTTGCAATCCAGGTCCAACGACATGTCGGCGTTCGACGCGTTCAACAGCGTGCAGGATCACGTGCTGCACGCCGCTTACGCCCACATCGACCGGGTAGTTCTGGAGGGATTCATCGCCGGCATCGACTCGTGCCCGGACGAAAAAGCCCGCGAGTTACTCGAGTTGGTGTGCGACTTGTACGCGCTGACGGTGATCGAAGACGACAAGGCCTGGTATATCGAGCATCGGTTTCTGTCCACCGAACGGGCCAAGGCCGTCACCACCGGCATCAACGAACGGTGCCGGGTGCTGCGACCCCACGCCGAGACATTGGTCGACGGCTTCGGTATTCCCGAGGAGCTTCGTTACGCCGAAATGCTGCACCCGGAGAATCTGCCCGAATAGTCGCGCGAGCTGAGATGTCGCGTTGCTAGCCTGGCTACCGGCATTTTGGTAACCGAGCAAGGGAGTGGCAGATGGCGTGGTTCCTGGCTTTGCAAGGACCGCCCAACCGGGTCGGCCAGTCGCTGACCTACGAACTGCAGGACTCAGCGAATATCCACCAGATCGCGCAGGAGATGAGCAGTTCCGCGACGATCGACCGCGCCGTCGCCATTCCGGCCTTCTTCGGCAACCGCCGCGAGGTCACGCTGTACGTTCGGCCCGCCGCCTGGGGGGTGTGGGCGTTCTACGAATTGACCGAGAAAGAGCGCCGCGAACTGGCGGCCGCCAGCGTCAACGCCATCGCGCAGGCCGCCAAACAGAAGCAGTCGAAGAACAATCCGCAGCCACAGGGTCCGTCGGTGATTCCGCGGCTGAACAGTTAGCTGGCGATTGCTCCCCCGGAAGGACTCGAACCTTCAACCCTTCGGTTAACAGCCGAATGCTCTGCCAGTTGAGCTACAGGGGACTGCGGAGATCCCGGTCGCGGATCGAGGGATGACTCTAGCGTACTGCCGCGCCGGCGGGCGATCGCGGCTGCCGCCGCGCGGAGGGCCGGGCGGGTGAGGCAGGATGGAACCAGTCGCACCGTGTGGGGAGGAACTGCCTTGATCCGGTATGTCGTCGTGCTGGGGCTGGGATATGTGTTGGGGGCGCGGGCCGGGCGTCGGCGCTACGAGCAGATCGTGGGCACCTACCGTGCCGTCACCGCCAGTCCGGCCACCCGGTCGTTGATTGAGGCCGGCCGGCGCAAGATCGCCCAGCGGGTATCACCGGACGCCAGGATGGTGACGTTGGCCGAGATCGACGACTCGACCAGCGTCATCGAGCCGCAGCAGCGGGGCGGCGTCAGGCAGTGAGATCGTCGCCGCTGGCCTGCTCCAACAGGCTGCGCCGATAGGCTTCCATGGCGACCAGATCGCCGAACAGGGCGTGGTACTCGTCGGCCTGTTCTACCGGTGACATTCGCTGCAACTTCGATTTGACCTCGGCGATCTGGCGGCCCACCCAGACCTCTTGCAACCTGGCCAGCACCCCGGCGATGTAGCGCGGCAGCTTGTCGTCGTGATCGTCGACCCGGATCACCTCGACGCTCAGTTCGCTGACCAGCCCGGCGGCCGCCGGGGACGTGGCCTGGCGGCGCACCGTGTCGAGCCACTGCGCCCCGGTGATGCCGGCGCCGGTGCCGCCCGCCGCGCCGATCGCCGCGCGCACGGCGGCATAGCCGGGGTGGGTGAAGCTTTCGACGGTCAGCGCGTCGAACACCGGACCGGCCAGCGCCGGATACTGCAGCGCGGACTTGAGCGCCTCACGCTGCGGTCGCAGGGTTGGATCGCGCGGGTCGGGGCGAGGCGCCGGGGTTGCCGCAGGGGCGGTGTCGGCGGGCACTGCGGCAGCGCGCCGAGACTTGGTGCGGCCCGGGTTTTTGGCCGATTTCGCCTCGTCGCGCACCCGGCCGATGACTTGGGCGACGTCGGCCCAGCCGACCCAACCGGCCAGCTGCCGCGCGTACTCGTCGCGCAGGGTCGGGTCCTTGATCTGCGCGACCATCGGTATACAGCGCCGCAGCGCGGCCACCCTGCCCTCCGCGCTGTCCAAGTCGATTTCGGCCAGGGCGCTGCGAATCACGAACTCGAACAACGGTGTGCGGCGTGCGACCAAGTCCCGCAACGCGCCGTCGCCGGACGCCAACCGTAGATCGCAGGGGTCCATGCCGTCGGCGGCGACGGCGACGAAGGACTGGCCCGCCAGCTGCTGCTCGCCGCCGAACGCCTTGAGCGCGGCGGCCCGGCCGGCTTCGTCACCGTCGAACACATAGATGAGTTCACCGCGAAAGAAGCTGTCGTCCATCATCAGTCGGCGCAGCATCGACAGGTGCTCGTCGCCGAACGCGGTGCCGCAGGAGGCCACCGCCGTGCTGACTCCGGCCAAGTGCATCGCCATCACGTCGGTGTAGCCCTCGACCACGACGGCCTGGTGGCCCTTGGCGATGTCACGCTTGGCCAGGTCGATGCCGAACAACGCCGCCGACTTCTTGTACAGCAGCGTTTCTGGGGTGTTGACGTACTTGGCTTCCATCGGGTCGTCGTCGAACAGTCGCCGCGCCCCGAATCCGATGACCTCGCCGGCCGAGGTGCGGATCGGCCACAGTAGCCGGCGGTGAAATCGGTCGATCGGGCCGCGCCGGCCCTGCCGGGACAGACCCGCCGCTTCCAACTCCTTGAAGTCAAAACCTTTACGCTGCAGCTGCTTTGTAAGTGAGTCCCAGCCGGACGGTGCGAATCCGCAGCCGAAATGCCGGGCGGCGTCGGCGTCGAAGTTCCGGTCGGACAGGTATCGGCGGGCCGGGGCCGCTTCGGCGGATTCCAGCATGTCGGCGTAGAAAGCCGACGCCGCGGCGTTGGCGGCGACCAGCCGGCTGCGGGTGCCGCGGTCGCGCTGCACGCTGGTCGCGGCGCCGGTGTAGTTGATCGTGTGCCCGATGCGATCGGCCAACATTTCGACCGCCTCGACGAAACTGACGCGTTCGATCTTCTGCAGGAACGCATACACGTCGCCGCCCTCACCGCAGCCGAAGCAATGGAAGTGGCCGTGGTTGGGCCGGACGTGGAACGACGGTGTCTTCTCGTCGTGGAAGGGACACAAGCCCTTTTGCGAATCGGCTCCGGCGCGGCGCAGTTGCACGTAGTCGCCGACGACGTCCTCGATGCGGACCCGTTCACGGATGGCGGCGATATCGCGATCGGAGATACGGCCGGCCATCGGCCTAGTGTAGAGCTGCCGCCCGACGACGATGCGCGCCGCGAAGCGGCGTGCGGAGGAGCCGGGCCATCAGGCACAGCCTGACGAGCTAGCCCGCCGCGACGCGCTCCAACCGGCCTTCGGTGTAGGACGCGATCTGGTCGACGACCACCCGCAGCCGGGCGCCGTCGGTACCGGCGGTGTTGAAGGCCGGCACGAAGATCGGGTCGAGGGTCCGCGGCGCGCCCGCCAGCAGCCACTGCGCCACTTGGTGGATGCGTTCACGCTGACGCACCTGCACTTGTTGGTGCCGCGGATCAAACATGATGAATTGCAGCGCCAAAACTTTCAGCACCGCCACTTCGGCGCGGACCAGGTCGGGCACCTGCAAGTCGGCCCGGTAGCGGGCCAGTGGGCCGTCCCCGGCGGCCGCGCGGGTGGCCCCGATCGCCGCTGATGCGAATCGGCCCACCAGCTCACTGGTCAACCGCTTGAGCGCGACCGACGCCGACAGCGTGGCGTCGTATTTGCCGACGGCGGCGACCACCGGCATCCTCGACAGGCGCTGGGCGGCGCCGGTCAGGTCGTCGGCCGGCAGCCGGGAAAACGCGGTTCCGCCCAGTTCGCCCAGCGCAGCGGCCGCGTCGTCGTCGGCCAGCACCCGTAAGTCGATGCGCCCCGAGACGACGCCGTCCTCGACGTCGTGCACCGAATACGCGACATCGTCGGCCCAATCCATCACCTGCGCTTCCAGGCACGGCCGATCCGCCGGGGCACCTGTGCGTAGCCAAGCAGCGGCGTCGCGATCGTCGTCGTAAAAACCGAACTTCAGCTCGCCGCCACCACGCGGCCACGGGTACTTGGTGACCGCGTCCAACGCCGCCCGGGTCAGGTTCAGCCCTACGCTACGGCCCTTGCCATCAACGACTTTGGGCTCCAGGCTAGTCAGGATGCGGAAGTTCTGCGCATTGCCCTCAAACCCGCCGTGCGCCGCGGCGACCTCGTCGAGCGCCTGCTCACCGTTGTGCCCGTAGGGCGGATGGCCGATGTCGTGGGCCAGGCCGGCCAGGTCTACCAGGTCCGGATCACAACTCAACCCGATCGCCATCCCCCGGCCGATCTGCGCGACCTCCAGTGAGTGCGTCAGGCGGGTACGGGGAGTGTCACTTTCTCGTGGCCCGACGACCTGGGTCTTGTCGGCCAGCCGGCGTAGCGCCGCGCTGTGCAGCACCCGGGCGCGATCGCGCGCGAAATCGGTGCGGTGCTGGCCGGGAGTGCCCGGCAGGCCCGCTGTCTTCGGCGCTTCGGGCGCCTGGCGTTGACGGTCGAAATCGTCGTAGGCCTCGGGCTGGTTCATCGCGACTCAGTCTGCCAGCACGACGCGGCGGACCCCCGCTAGTCCGAGCTAGATTGGCGAGCATGCGCATTTCCCGCCTGCTGGGCCTGACCTTGGCGATCCTGACCGCGGGCCTGCTGGTGGCGCCGAGCGCGGCCGCGCAACCCCCGTTCCGGCTACCGGGCTATGTCACCGACAACGCGGGCGCGTTGACCGGATCGAATCAGACCGCGGTCCAATCGGCCGTCGACAAGCTCTACGCCGCTCGGCACATCCGGCTGTGGGTGGTCTACGTCGACACGTTCTCCGGACAGGGCGCAGTGAACTGGACAGATAGCACCCGGCGGGCCAGCGACCTGGGCGATTCGGACGCGCTGCTCGCGGTGGCCACCACCGACCGTTCTTATGCCTTCCGGGTGCCCGACACGATCACGAGCATCAAAGCCAAGCAGGTCGACGAACTGCGCACCAACAGCATCGAGCCGGCGCTGCACCGCAGCGACTGGGGAGGTGCCGCGATCGCAGCGGCCAGCGGCCTCAACACGTCACCGGCTCCGGTGAACTGGGCGCCGCTACTGATCGCGTTGCTCGTCGTGGCTGTCGCGCTGGCGATCCTGTTGTTGTTCGTGCGCCACCGGCGCCGGCGACGACGCGCCGCCGAACTGGACGCCGCGCGACGAGTCGATTCCACCGATCCCAACGCCCTGGCCGCTCTGCCGCTGGATGCGCTCGACGACTTGTCGCGGTCGAAGGTTGTCGAAGTCGACAACGCGGTGCGCACCAGCGCCAACGAGTTGGCGCTGGCGGTCGAGGAGTTCGGCGCCAAGCAGACCGAACCATTCAGCCGGGCGGTCGACAACGCCAAAGCGGCGCTGAGACAGGCGTTCAACGTGCGCCAGCAACTCGACGATGCGATCCCGGAGACGCCGGCGCAGCGGCGCGACTTGCTGACCCGGGTGATCGTCTCGGCGGCACGCGCGGACCGTGAGCTGGAGTCACAGACCGAAGCATTCGAGCGGTTGCGAGATCTGGTAATTAACGCACCGTCGCGGCTGGACGGCCTGACCCAACAGGTGGTCGAGTTGACCGCCCGCGTCGCGCCCGCCGAACAGCGGCTGGCAGAGCTGACCAAGGAATTCGACGCCGCCGCACTGACTTCGGTGTGCGGCAATGCCGCGACCGCCAAAGAGCGGCTGGCCTTCGCCGACCAGAACATCACCCGCGGCCGCGATCTGGCGGTCCGAGCAGTCAGCGGGCAGCAGACCGGCTTGGTGGACGCACTCCGCGCCGCGGAAGCCGCCCTGGGGCAGGCCCGCGCCCTGCTCGACGCCGTCGACACCGCGTCCGACGACATCCGCCACGCCGCGACCGAATTGCCGTCAGTGATTGCCCACCTGCGGGAAGGAATCGCGCAGGCCGACACCCAGCTGCGCAGAGCCAGCGGCCCGCACACCCGTGAGCTGACGGCCGCCCGCGACGCGGCGGCCAAGGCCGTCGACGCCGCCGGTTCCGGTGGTTCCACCGATCCGCTCGGCGCCTTCACCCGGCTGGCCGCGGCCAACGCCGACCTGGACCGGCTGCTCGGTGTGGTCGCCGAGGAGCAGGCCAACGCCGAGCGGCTCAATCGCACGCTGGATCAGGCGTTGTTCACCGCCCAGTCCCGGGTACGGGCGGTCTCGGACTACATCGACACCCGGCGCGGCAGCGTCGGATCCGAGGCGCGTACCCGGCTAGCCGAAGCCAGCCGACACCTGCAGGCAGCGCAGGACAAGCGGTCCACGAACGTGACCGACGCGATCGCTCATGCCAACGGCGCGGCAACGCTGGCCGCGCAGGCCCAGTCCCTGGCCAACGCCGACGTCGAGTCCACGCAGCGCGCCTTTGCCGGACGTTACGGCGGCGGAAGCAACATGGGCGCGATGATGGGCGGGCTCATCATCGGCGACCTGCTCGGCGGAGCACTGGGTGGCGGCTGGGGCGGCGGGGGCGGCTGGAGCTCCACATCGTTCGGCGGTTCATCGGGTGGCTCCGATGGCGGCTTCATGGGCGGCGGCGGGCGGTTTTGACCATTGGGTAGATTGCGTGGGTGCTTCACAAGCCGTTGGTGAGCGTGCTGTGTGTCGGGGTGCTGGCCGCCTGCGGAACCCAGCCGACGCGCCCCGTCGACGTCACGAAGGTGTTCGCGGTCAAGTCGACTTTCGGTCCGGAGTACCGGCTCGCCTCGAAGGGCCCCTCGGATATCACGCCGCAGATGGTGGGCGAGCAACAGCTTCCTCCCGGTGTCACCTTCGACCCGCAGGATTGTGAGAAGTTGGCCACCGGCCAGCGACTGCCGACCGGAACGAAAGGCAAGACCGCCGTGGTCTCCGCTGAGGGGCATGGCAACCGGTTGATCGCGATCGCCGTCAGCGCCACCGACAAGGTGCCTTACGACGCTTCGCTGACCCAGAAGTGCAAACACGTTGCGTTCGCAGCGGGCAATGTGACCGGCACCATCGATGTCGTGGATGCACCGCAGATCAACGGCGTGCAGACAGTGGGCGGGCACCGGCAGGTTCAGGCCAGCCAGCGTGGCAAGGAACGTACGAACGAGCTGTACACCTATTCCGCGTACTTCGGCAACTCGGTGGTGATCGTCGACGCCAGCCCGGTGCGGGCACCGAAACAGCAGCAGGCGAGTCCGGTCGACACCGATCGCGCGCAGCAGTTGCTGACCGATGCGGTGGCGGCGTTGCGCGGGTGAGCCGCGGGATCAACAGCTTTTGAGCCGCACCGCCAGGTAATCAGTCACCGCGTTGATCGCGACCCGGTCCTGCGTCATAGCGTCGCGTTCACGGATGGTGACGGCGTGGTCGTCGAGTGAATCGAAATCCACTGTCACGCAATACGGTGTGCCGATCTCGTCCTGGCGCCGATAACGCCGCCCGATGGCGCCGGCGTCGTCGAAATCGACGTTCCAGTACTGACGCAGCTCGGCGGCCAGATCGCGGGCCTTCGGGCTCAAGTCGGCGTGCCGGGACAACGGCAGCACGGCGGCCTTGACCGGCGCCAGCCGCGCATCAAGCCGCAGCACCGTGCGTTTGTCCATGCCGCCCTTGGCGTTGGGCGCCTCGTCTTCGGTGTAGGCGTCGATCAGGAATGCCATGAACGAGCGGGTCAGGCCGGCCGCCGGTTCGATCACATACGGCACGTAGCGGGTGTCGCTGACCTGGTCGTAGAACGACAGGTCCACACCGGAATGCTTGGAGTGGGTGGACAAGTCGAAGTCGGTGCGGTTGGCCACCCCCTCGAGTTCACCCCATGGGTTGCCGGCGAAGCCGAACTTGTACTCGATGTCGACGGTGCGGTCGGAGTAATGCGACAGCTTGTCTTTCGGGTGCTCGTAGAGCCGCAGGTTGGCTGCATTGATGCCCAGGTCGACGTACCACTGCAGGCGGGTGTCGATCCAGTACTGGTGCCACTCGGCAGCGGTCGCCGGTTCGACGAAGAACTCCATCTCCATCTGTTCGAACTCGCGGGTGCGAAAGATGAAGTTGCCCGGCGTGATTTCGTTGCGGAAGCTCTTGCCGATCTGCCCGATGCCGAACGGGGGTTTGCGACGCGCGGTGGTCACGACGTTGGCGAAGTTGACGAAGATGCCTTGCGCGGTCTCGGGCCGCAGGTAGTGCAGCCCCTCTTCGGTTTCGATCGGCCCCAGGTACGTCTTGAGCATCATGTTGAATTCGCGCGGCTCGGTCCACTGGCCGGGTTCGCCGGTTTCGGGATCGCGGATGTCGGCCAGCCCGTTGGGCGGCGGATGCCCGTGTTTCAGCTCGTAGGCTTCGATGAGGTGGTCGGCGCGGTAGCGCTTGTGGGTGATCAGCGACTCGACCAGTGGGTCGTGGAACACTTCGACGTGCCCGGAGGCGACCCACACGTCGCGCGGCAGGATGATGGAGGAATCCAGTCCCACCACGTCGTCGCGGCCGGTGACCACTGACCGCCACCATTGCCGTTTGACGTTCTCCTTGAGCTCCACTCCGAGCGGCCCGTAGTCCCATGCCGACTTGGTGCCGCCGTAGATCTCCCCGGCGGGGTAGACCAGGCCGCGCCGTTTGGCGAGGTTGACAACGGTGTCGATGACGGACGCCACGAGCCGTGCACTCCTGTCTGGGCTAGGGATCTGTTGCGCACGTCATCGTAGCGACCGACGGCGGGGGTCTTTGACATGCATCATCACGCATGTGACAGTGGAAGCAATATGTCCTCCACCACGTCGAGCACGGCTGTCGCCAGCCACGATCACGGAGCTACCGCCGCGTTACCCCCGCCCCCGCGGGAAATCCTCGATGCCGCCGGCGAGTTGCTGCGGGCGCTGGCCGCGCCGGTGCGGATTGCCATCGTGTTGCAGCTGCGCGAATCTTCGCGCTGCGTGCACGAGCTGGTCGACGCGCTGGGCGTGCCGCAACCGCTGGTCAGCCAGCACCTGAAAATCCTCAAGGCCGCGGGCGTGGTCGCCGGCGAACGGTCGGGCCGCGAAGTGCTCTACCGGCTGGTCGATCATCACCTCTCGCACATCGTCATCGACGCGGTGGAGCACGCCGGTGAGGAGCGGCGCTTATGACTACAGCCGCTCGGTCGACCCGGCAGCGGGCCGCGATTTCGACGCTGCTGAATACCCTCGACGATTTCCGATCGGCTCAGGAACTGCACGACGAGCTGCGTCGCCGGGGCGAAAACATTGGCCTGACCACGGTCTATCGCACGCTGCAGTCGATGTCGGCGGCGGGCATGGTCGACACTTTGCGCACGGACACCGGCGAGGCGGTGTACCGGCAGTGTTCCGGTCATCACCACCACCATTTGGTGTGTCGCAGCTGCGGGAGCGCCGTCGAGGTCGGCGACCGCGAGGTCGAGACGTGGGCCGCGCAGGTGGCGGCCGAGCATGGGTTCTCCGATGTCAGCCACACCATCGAGATTTTCGGAACCTGCTCGGACTGCGGCTGACGTCAACCGATCAACACGCGCCGGATGTCGGCACCTTTGTCGAGCACCATCAGGATCAGCGTGCGCAGCGCGTCGTCGGTCAGGCCGCCGCCGGGAAAGTTGTAGCGCAGCATCACATCTGCGGTCTTACCGGAGTCGCGCCTGGCGCCTTTCTCGCTGACCTTCTCCACCACTGCCACCGCCCCGAGCATGGTGTTGAGCGCCTGCTCGGCCACCCGGTCCCGCGCCTTCTTGTTGAGCGGCAGATCCCAGGCCAACACCTGCGTCAGCGACACCAGGTCGAGATCCTCGACGACGGTGACCACCCGTAACGACGCGAAGGTGCCGTCATGACGAATCGTCAGCGCGCCGTCGGGTTCCTCCTCGATGGGCAGCACCTCGCCGAGCACCGATGCCAGCCGCTGCTGCAAGGACGGCATCAGCTTGGCTCCGCTTCCATGCCACGTCTGTCACAGGAGACCCCGCTGCGGCTGGGCACCCATTGTGCCCACCTCTGAGCGACAAATTCGCCGTTCAGGCGGCGGGTAACCGGTCGGAACGGGCGGACGGCCGAATTGTCGCTCAGAGGTGGGCACAACGAACTAGTCCGCTCCCATGTGACCAGTGTGACAACTGTGAACGGCATGCGTCCGGCGTGCATTAGGCGCTCCCGAACCGGCGATGCCGCGACGCGTATTCCTCGCAGGCAGCCCACAAATCGCGCCGGTCGTAGTCGGGCCACAATTTGTCCGAAAAGATGTACTCGGCGTATGCGGCCTGCCACAGCATGAAGTTGCTGGACCGCTTCTCGCCAGACGTCCGCAGCAACAGGTCCACATCCGGTATGTCGGGGCGTTGCATGTGGCGAACGACGGTCGCCTCGGTGATCCGTTCCGGGTTGAGCCGGCCCGCTGCGGCTAGCCGCGCTATTTCCCTTGTGGCTTCGGTTATTTCGGTGCGGCCACCGTAGTTGACGCAGTAGTTGACGGTGATGACGTCGTTGTCTCCGGTCATCTCTTCAGCGATCTCGAGTTCCTTGATGACGCTGCGCCACAACCGCGGACGCGAGCCCACCCACCGTATCCGCACCCCCATGTCGTTCAGGTTCTCGCGGCGGCGCCGCACCACATCGCGGTTGAAACCCATCAAGAAGCGTACTTCTTCGGGTGAACGCTTCCAGTTCTCGGTGGAAAAGGCGTAGAGACTCAGCCACTTGATGCCGACCTCGATTGCGCCGCAGGTGATATCGATCACCACCGCTTCGCCCATCTTGTGACCTTCGATGCGGGCCAGCCCACGCTGGGTGGCCCATCGGCCGTTGCCGTCCATCACGATGGCGACATGAGCGGGCAACTGGTCAGCCGGGATCCTGGGCGGTGCGGCCTGGGAAGTGTGCTGCGGCGGCCGGCGTGGGCCGCCGTCGAGTGCCGGCGGCAACTCCGGAAACACCACCGGCCAGGTCGACTTGTCGGGAAACGTCGGGTAATTGTCCGGCGCCGGGTCGAGCTGGGCGAAGCCGGTCGCCGGTCGCTGGCGCTCAGCCCTGCGCATAGACCTGGTCGGCCTGGGCCATCCGCTCCACCAGCGGCAACGTTCGCAACTGCCGCTCCAGATGCCATTGCAGGTGAGCGGCCACCAACCCGCTGGCGTGGCTGCGGTGCGATTGCTGCGAGGCCTCGGCGGCCTCCCAGTCGCCGTCGTGCAGGGCAGACATCAGATCCAGCACACCCAGCGGCGGCGTAGTCGAACCGGCGGGGCGGCAATGCCCGCACACACTGCCCCCCGCAGCGATGTGAAACGCCCGATGCGGGCCGGGTACCGCGCACCGGGCGCACTCGGTCAATGCCGGCGCCCATCCGGCGATCCCCATGGCGCGCAGCAGATAGGCACTGAGCACCAGTTCGCGGGATCGTCGGCCGTCAGCCACCGCCCGCAATGCGCCCACCGTGAGCCGGTGCAGCGCCGGGGCCGGCGCCCGTTCCTCACCGGCGAGGCGCTCGGCGGTTTCCAGCACCGCGCAGGCGCTGGTGTACCGGCCGTAATCGCTGACGATGTCAGTGGTGAACGCGTCGATCGAGACGACCTGGGTGACAATGTCCAGGTTGCGGCCGGGATGCAGTTGCACGTCGATATAAGAGAACGGCTCCAGCCGCGCACCGAACTTGCTGCGAGTGCGGCGTACACCCTTGGCCACCGCGCGGACCAGTCCGTGATCGCAGGTCAGCAGCGTGACGATCCGGTCGGCTTCGCCGAGCTTGTGCTGGCGCAGCACCACTGCCCGGTCCCGGTACAACCGCATCACACCAGTTTGACATCGCGGTGGGACATCACTGATAGCCGCGCCGCATCGCCACCTGCCATCTCGCCGAAACGTCGGCGAGCCGGTTTGACAAGCCCACGGCCGGGTATGCCGATGGACGATCACGGTCACTGTGGCTATGATCAAGTATTGCCGGGGTGTGGTATGGATTTCGGGGCGGTACCGCCGGAGGTCAATTCCGGGCGTATGTATAGCGGACCTGGATCGGGTTCGATGCTCGCTGCCGCGACGGCCTGGGATGAGTTGGCCGCCGAGTTGCACTCGGCGGCAGGCGCGTACGCCTCAGTGCTTTCGGGCCTGACGGCTGGGTGGCAGGGTCCGTCGTCGGCCACGATGGCCGCCGCGGCCGCGCCGTACGTGGCGTGGATGAGGACCACCGCGGGTCAGGCCGAGCAGACCGCCGCCCAGGCCGGGGCGGCGGTGTCCGCATACGAAACCGCTTTCGCGGCAACGGTGCCGCCGCCGGTGATCGCGGCCAACCGAGCCCTGCTGATGTCGCTGATCGCCACCAATATTCTCGGGCAGAACACCGCGGCGATCGCGGCTACCGAAGCGCAATACGGCGAAATGTGGGCCCAGGACGCCGCCGCGATGTACGGCTATGCCGGCGCCTCGGCGACCGCCGCTCAGTTGACACCGTTCGGCGAGCCGCCGCAGACCACCAATGCGGGCGGGACCGCCGCGCAGGCCGCTGCCGTTCCGCAACCCGCCGCCACCCAGGCCCCGACCTCCGCGCTGGCCCAAGCATTGCAAAGCATGGCGGTGCCTGCCGCGGCGGCGCCTGCTCAGGCGGTCGATCCGCCGTTCACCCCCGCGGAGGTACTTCAAACCCTGACGACGAGCTTCCTCAACGCCACCATCGGGCCATACGATCCGTCGAAGGTCTTCAGCCCCTTCGGGTCCTTCTACGACTTGGGCGTCCAGAGCTTCCTCGCTCCGTTCAACAACTACAAGATGCAACTGGCGTACGGACAGGCGCTCCGCAGCGCAGCGCCCGCGGCCGGCGCCGCCGTCCCGTCGACGGCCGCCGCAGGCATACCTGCGGCGGCCTCGGCAGGAGGACCGGTCTCGGCGGGCATGGGCCGCGCCGGTGTGGTCGGCAGCTTGTCGGTGCCGCAGAATTGGGCCAGCGCAGCCCCGGCCATCCGGCCAGTCGCCGTCGTGTTGCCGCAAGCCGGCCCTACCGCCGCCGCCGCGGCGCTCGCTGCGGACGGCCAGGGCAGCTTGTTCAGCAATATGGCTCTGTCGGGTATGGCGGGACGAGCCATGGCCGGAACCGGCGGTACCGCCGCCCGCTCGATCGGCGCAGGGGCCGGCGCCATCCAAGGCGCGGCCACCACCGCCACCATCATCGTGATCCCCGAAGACTGACCACCTACCAGAGGAAAGGTAAGAACACATGTCTTTCGTGACGACACAGCCCGAACAGTTGGCTGCGGCTGCCGGCGATCTGGCGGGCATCGGCTCGCAGATGAACGCGCAGGCTGCGGCGACGGCGGGCCCGACAACCGGGGTGCTGCCCGCAGCGGCGGATGAGGTTTCGGCGCTGACCGCGGCGCAGTTCGTCGCGCACGCTCAGGCTTATCAAGCAGTGAGCTCTCAGGCGGCCGCCATCCACGAGATATTTGTCAACGCTCTGGGGACCAGCGCATGTTCCTATGCGGCCACCGAGGCCGCCAACGCCGTGGCTGCACGTTAGACCCGGACCACCACCATGGATTTCGGGGCGTTGCCGCCGGAGATCAATTCCGGACGCATGTATGCCGGCCCGGGGGCGGACTCGATGCTGGCCGCCGCTGCGGCCTGGAACGGCCTGGCCGCCCAGCTGCGTTCGACGGCGGCCTCCTATTCCTCGGTGATCTCCGGGTTGACCGCGGCCTGGGAAGGCCCGTCGTCGGAGTCGATGGCGGCCGCGGCAGCCCCGTACACCGCTTGGCTCAACGCCACCGCGACCCAGGCCGAACAAACTGCCACTCAGGCCGGTGCGGCCGCGACCGCCTACGAGACGGCGTTCGCAGCCACCGTGCCCCCGCCGGTGATCGCAGCCAACCGCGCTCAGCTCGCGTCGCTAGTGGCGACCAATATTCTTGGCCAGAACATGCCCATGATCGCGGCCACCGAGTCGCGGTATGCCGATATGTGGGCTCAAGACGCCGCAGCGATGTACGGATACGCCGCCCAGTCCGCCACCGCCACGCAAGTGGCGCCGTTCACCCCGCCGCCCCCGATCACCAATCCTGAAGGAGCGACGGCCCAGTCCGCCACGCCCGCGCAGGCAGCCGGCACAGCTACGCAATCGCTCGCCGCACAGTCGATGGCCGGGGTGCCCTCGGCGCTGCAAAGCCTCACAGCGCCCACCGCGGCACCGGCGCAGGCGTCGCTGCCCTCCTATTTGTCGATTTTGCTCAGAGACGTGATCAATCCCTTCGGCTCGCTGTCCCCGTTTGAAAAAGGTCTCGAGCTCTTCGAACTTCCGAGCACCTCGTCCCTGCCGGGAAGAGTTGCGTTGACCAGCAGCACCTTGGGTTACTCGCTGGCGGCGACCGGCTTTTCCGACGGTGAGCTTCCGGTCCCACTGATCCCCGGAGTGCTGTACCCGCCCGTAGCAGGCCCCGCTGCTGCCGCGTCGACGGCCGGTCCTGCGGCGGGCTCTGCGGCCGGGGCGCTGTCGGCCGGCCTGGGGGAGGCGGGTTCGGTCGGGGCGTTGTCGGTGCCTCCGAACTGGGCCGCCGCGACACCGGCGATCAGGCTGGCCGCCTCCGTGTTGCAGGGAACCGGCTCGGCTGCAGCGCCGCTTGTCGGAGCAGACACCGCAGGAGGGCTGTTCGGTCAGCTGGGGTTGGCGAGCGCGGCCGGTGGCGCCCTGGGCGCCGCGGTTCCGCGCGCGGCGTGCACAACCAACGCGCAATCAGAAGGATCCCCTTCGGGCGATCACAAAGGCGGCCCTGCGGACGGCAAGAATGACAAGAAGCAGGACAAACTCAAGCGCGTCCTTGCGGAGCTGTCGCAAAAACCGGAATCAGTGCAGCACTGGCACACCGACAAGGCGCACCTTGACGGTCTGTTGGAGCAGCTGTCGGCGAAACCGGGCGTACACGCGGTACACGTCTCGTCAAGCGGCAAGCCCAACGCCACACCACCCCGACCATGTTGGGGGTGACCGCAATTCAGGCGCACCCACCGTGTGGAGCCCGGTCCGCCGGAGCTGCGTCAGCGGGCGGTGCGGATGGTCGCCGAGGTCCGCAATCAGCACGAGACTGAGTGGGCGGCGATGCGCGCGGTCTCGGAGTTACTCGCGGTCGGCACGACGGAGACGGTCCGTAAGTGAGTCCGGCAGTGCGAGATCAACGGTGGCCTGCGTCCTCGGATATCGACCAAATAGTTTGCTGAGCTGAAGCGGCTTGAGCGGGAAAACGCCGAACTCAACCGCGCTAATGCAATTCTGGAGACCGCGAAGAGACGGCCTACGACGCTTAATACCGCAGACCGGCCGCCGGCTGAGTTCTCAAACCAAAAAGTCTCCGGACTCACCGGGGCGGTTTACACCTGTTCGGACCCCGATTCTGCCGTGCGTCGGCAGAATCCGGCTCTACCGGCATCGAGCGGCAAGGTTGAGCCTTGGCGAAGATAGAGACCGTCCCGTTCGACTCATACAGTGCCAAGCGGACGTCAGCCGGATTCAGGTAACCGTGCTCGCGCAAGACTGCGTCCAGATCCGCCCGGGTGATCCGGGAACGTTTGAGGTTTGGTTGGTGTACTTGGCCGTCTCGGACCAGTACCCGCACTGGTGGATCCACCCGGCGGCGCATCCACGGTATGAAGCGTAACCGCGCAACTATGGCATGCGAGGCGATGACCGTCAGCAAGGCAGCGGTTCCGGTCAGCCAAGAGGTATGGGCGGCGGTGGCCGTTCGGCCGACAATGGCGCCGGCCGCGACGGCCGCGATCCAGTCAAAAGGGGAGAATTCGGCGATGGTCCGGCGCTCGGTGAACCGGATAGCCGCTGCCGCCGTAAGGAAAAGCGCAAGCGCCTTGAGCGCGGCGTACGCCGCGGGACGCCATCCGTCGGCCAACTGTGCCATTACGCCAGCCATGACATCCACCTTCATTCTCTTGTCGGTTCATACGCCTGACGGTGACACCGCGGACGGGGTGCTGTACCGGATCGCCCGCCGCGGTGACCGCTAAACGGGGCACCAGCCGTTTGGTAACTGTTCGACCTGGAATGTGGCACGCGTTCTTCACAGAGCATTGCAACGCCAACGACCACCACAAACTTGGAAGGCATGCCTCCTGATCGGCAGCGGATCGGCCAACCGGGCCATAATGTTCGGTACCGATGACGCATCCTTCACATTCCCGCTTGCCCACCTTGGCCGACCAGCTCTACCAGCTGGCCAACGGTGAGGTGACGTCTGACGAGCTGGTGCGCCGCTCGCTGCATGCGATCGACGTCAGCCAGTCCACGCTGAACGCTTTCCGGGTGGTGCTCACCAAATCTGCGCTGGCCGATGCCGCCGATGCGGACCGGCGGCGCGCCGCAGGCGACGACGCGCCGCTGCTGGGTGTCCCGATCGCAGTCAAGGACGACGTCGATGTCGCCGGTGCGCCAACGGCTTTCGGCACTTCGGGACTCATCCGCCCGGCATCCGGCGACGCCGAGGTGGTGCGCCGGCTCAAGGCAGCCGGTGCCGTCATCGTCGGTAAGACCAACACCTGCGAGCTGGGTCAGTGGCCGTTCACCAGCGGACCCGCTTTCGGGCACACCCGTAACCCGTGGTCGCGCCGGCACACCCCGGGCGGGTCGTCCGGCGGCAGCGCCGCGGCGGTGGCCGCGGGCCTGGTCACCGCCGCGATCGGCTCCGACGGCGCGGGCAGCGTCCGCATTCCCGCGGCGTGGACCCACCTGGTGGGCATCAAGCCGCAACGCGGTCGCATCTCGACCTGGCCGTTGCCGGAGGCGTTCAACGGCATCACGGTCAACGGCGTGCTGGCGCGCACGGTCGAGGACGCCGCGCTGCTGCTCGACGCCGTATCCGGCAACGTCGACGGCGATCTGCATCAGCCGCCGCCGTTGGCGGTGTCGGAATGCGTCGGCACCGCGCCCGGGCCGTTGAAGATTGCGCTGTCGACGCGGTTCCCGTTCACCGGCTTCCCGGCCAAGCTGCATCCGGAGATCAGGGCGGCGCTGCGATCGGTGGCCGATCAGCTCGAGCTGCTCGGCCACACCGTCGTCGTCGGCAACCCGGATTATCGGCTGCGGATGTCGCTGAACTTCTTGTCCCGGTCCACCTCCGGCTTGCTGGACTGGGCCGATCGTTTCGGTGAGGACGTCGATCTCGACACCCGAACCTTGTCGAACCTGCGGATGGGTCGGCTGCTCTCGGGCTGGGTGTTGCGCAGGGCACGCGCCGGCGAAGCGCGGGACCAGCGCCGGGTGGGCGCGATCTTCAACATTGTCGACGTGGTGCTGGCCCCGACCACTGCGCAGCCACCGCCTCCCGTGCACGCATTCGACAAGCTGGGTGGTCTGGCCACCGATCGCGTCATGATCGCGGCGTGCCCGGTGACGTGGCCCTGGAATCTGCTGGGCTGGCCGTCGATCAATATCCCGGCGGGCTTCACATCCGAGGGCTTGCCGATCGGTGTGCAGCTCATGGGCCCGGCCAACAGTGAAGGCATGCTGGTGTCGCTGGCCGCCGAGCTGGAGGCGGTGCTGGGCTGGGCGGCCAAGCAGCCGCAAGTGTGGTGGAACACCGGCACCGACAAGCCGCCTGCCGGCGATGCGTTGCGCGCAGGCTTCTAAAAGCCAAGCCGCCCGAGCTGTTTGGGGTCGCGCTGCCAGTTCTTGGCAACCTTGACCCGCAAGTCGAGATAAACGTTGGTACCCAGCAGTTTCTCGATCTGACCGCGCGCGGCGGTGCCCACCGCACGCAGCCGCGCGCCGCCCTTGCCGATCACGATGCCCTTCTGGCTGTCGCGCTCGACGTAGAGCAGGGCATGCACGTCGATCAGATCGTCGCGGCCGTCCCGCGGGCTGACCTCGTCGATCACCACCGCCAGCGAATGCGGCAGCTCATCGCGGACTCCCTCCAGGGCCGCTTCGCGGATGAACTCCGCCATCAGAACCTCTTCGGGTTCGTCGGTGAGCTCGCCGTCGGGGTAGTACGCCGGACCGGGCGGCAAGGCCGCGGCCAGCAGGTCGATCAGGACGTCGATCTGCTCACCGGTGACCGCGGACACCGGGACGATTTCGGCTTGCCGGCCCTCGGGTAATCCGATGAGTTCGCCGACCGCGGCGAGGTGGGCGGCGAGCCGGTCTTTGGCCACCGTGTCGATCTTGGTGACGACGACCACCAGCATCGTCTTCGGCGCAATCGAGCGGATCTGGTCGACGATCCACCGGTCCCCCGGCCCGATCGCTTCATCGGCGGGAATGCACAATCCGATGACGTCGACCTCGGCGTACGCGCCGCGGACCAGATCGTTGAGTCGTTTGCCCAACAGGGTGCGCGGGCGGTGCAAGCCCGGGGTATCGACCAGGATGATCTGAAAGTCCTGCCGGTGCACGATGCCGCGGATCGTATGCCGGGTGGTTTGGGGCCGCGTCGAGGTAATCGCTACCTTGGCGCCGACCAGTGCGTTGGTCAGCGTGGACTTTCCGGTATTGGGCCGCCCGACGAAGCAGACGAACCCGGAACGGAACTCGGTCATCTGCGGATGATCACTGCCGTCGCCGACAGTTCGCGAACCGCCGCCACACCGGCGTCCTCGGCGGCACCGCCGACCAGGACCGCCGCCTCCAATTCCGTCGCGCCGCTGGACACCGCCGCGGCCACCGCGACCTGCAACGCCGTCAATTGCAGCGACGACAGGTTCACCGCTGCGCCGGCGTAGGTGCGGCCGTCACTGTCGCGCACCGCGGCGCCGCCACCGGCGTCGGCGCGGGCCATCGCCCCCCGAGCCAGTAACAGTAGTTTTTCGTCCTCGGCGTTGAGCTCAGCCATCATGGGTCGCCTGCCGGCCATTGGTCTCAGCGGGACTCAACAGCACGGTGCCGATCCGCAACCGCCCGCGCTGATCCGGGCCACCCTCCGCGTGCAACCGCAGTCCGTGCGAGACGACTTCGGCGCCCGGCAGCGGGACGCGGCCCAGCTCCAGGGCCAACAATCCACCCACCGTGTCGACGTCGAGATGGTCGTCGAACTCCACCCCGTACAGTTCGCCGACATCCTCGATCGACAGTCGAGCAGACACCCGAAAGCGATTGCCGCCCAGTTCTTCTACCGGAGCCGTCTCGTCGTCGTCGTACTCGTCGGCGATCTCGCCGACGATCTCTTCCAGCACGTCCTCGATCGTCACCAGTCCGGCGATCGCACCGTATTCGTCGACCAGCAGCGCCATATGGTTGCGGTCGCGCTGCATCTCCCGCAGCAACGCATCCAGCGGTTTGGAGTCCGGCACGAATACCGCCGGGCGCATCAGCTGCGCCACAGTGGTGTCCTGGCCGCCATTGGTCGAGTAATAGGTCTGCTGCACAAGGTCTTTCAAATACACCACACCGACGATGTCGTCGACGTTCTCACCGATCACCGGGATGCGCGAATACCCGCTGCGCACAGCCAGCGTGGTGGCTTGGCCGGCTGATTTGTCGCTTTCGATCCAGACCATCTCGGTGCGCGGCACCATGACTTCGCGAGCCGGGGTATCGCCGAGTTCGAAAACCGACTGGATCATTCGCCGTTCGTCGGCGGCGACGACGCCACGCTGCTGAGCCAAGTCGACCACTTCGCGCAACTCGATCTCCGACGCGAACGGACCGTTGCGAAATCCGCGGCCCGGCGTCAGAGCGTTACCCAATATCACCAGCAGCCGGCTGATCGGCATCAGCAGCCACGACAGTGCCTGCAACGGCAACGCTGATGTCAGCGCAATGGAATATGCGTTCTGCCGGCCTAGCGTTCGCGGACCGACACCGATCACGATGAAGCTGGTCACCACCATGATCGCGGCGGCGACGAACACCCCCCAGTTCCGGCTCAGTGCATGCCGGAAATGAACCACCAGCAGCGCGGTCGCGGTGATCTCGCAGATGATACGCAGCAGCACAACCAGATTGATGTAGCTGGGCCGGTCTGCCATCACCTTGGCCAGCCGCCCCGCGCCGGGCCGCTGGTCGCGCACCAGTTCGTGGATCCTGGCTAGCGACACAGTGCTGATCGCGGCATCGATTGCCGCGAACAACCCGCCCAGACCGATCAGCGCGATCGCGCCCAACAGCGGTGCGGTTCCGGTCACGGCTGGTCGAAAAACCTTGACTTGTCCAGCAGCCGGCGATCCCGTTCGAGCTGGCGATCTTGCCGGTAGGCCTCGACCTGGTCGGCGACCCACTCCTCGAGCAGCTGACGTTGCAGCGCGAACATCTCCATTTCCTCGTCCGGCTCACCGTGGTCGTAACCCAGCAGGTGCAGCACCCCGTGAATCGTCAACAGCGCCAGCTCGTGCCCGAGCGAATGCCCGGCCGCGTCGGCTTGCTCGGCAGCGAATTCCGGGCACAGCACGATATCGCCCAGCATCGCCGGACCGGGCTCGGGGGCATCCGGACGGCCGCCCGGCTCGAGCTCGTCCATCGGGAAGCTCATGACGTCGGTCGGCCCGGGCAGGTCCATCCAGCGCATGTGCAGGTCGGCCATTGCCGCGCTGTCCAGCAACACCATCGACAATTCAGCCGCCGGGTTGACTTCCATCTTGGCCAGGGTGAACCGCGCGACGTTGACCAACTCCGCCTCGGAGACGTCGAGACCGGATTCGTTGGAGACCTCAACACTCATGTCTGCGCCTGCATTTCACCCGGACCTTCGTCAGCGGCGGTGGCGGACACTCGACGCCCGCCGCGCGGCCCGGTTCATGGTTAAGCCCGACTCCTCGTATCTGGCGTAGGCGTCGACGATTTCGGACACCAGTCGATGCCGTACCACGTCGGCGCTGGTGAGTTCGGCGAGGTGGATGTCGTCGATGCCGTCGAGGATGTCGACCGCGGCGCGCAGACCCGACTGGGCGCCGCCGGGCAGGTCGATCTGCGTGATATCGCCGGTGACAACGACTTTGGAGCCGAAACCCAGCCGGGTGAGGAACATCTTCATCTGCTCGGGGGTGGTGTTCTGCGCCTCGTCCAACACGATGAAGGCGGAATTAAGGGTGCGACCACGCATGTACCCGAGCGGCGCAACCTCGATGACACCCGATGCCATCAGCTTGGGAATCAGCTCGGGATCCATCATGTCGTGAAGCGCGTCGTACAGCGGTCGCAGATAGGGGTCGATCTTCTCGCTCAGCGTGCCGGGCAGAAAGCCAAGGCGCTCACCGGCTTCCACCGCAGGCCGGGTGAGGATGATGCGGGTGACCTGTTTAGTCTGCAGGGCGTTGACCGCTTTGGCCATCGCCAGATACGTCTTGCCGGTGCCGGCCGGGCCGATCCCGAACACGATGGTGTTGACGTCGATCGCGTCGACGTAGCGCTTCTGGTTGAGCGTCTTTGGCCGAATTGTCTTGCCGCGTCGCGACAAGATATCGAGGGTGAGGACCTCGGCGGGCGATTCGTTACCGGTTCCCACCAGCATGGCTACGCTGTGGCGCACCACCTCCGGTGTCAACGGTTGGCCGCCGGCCACGATCGCCACCAGTTCGGAGATCACCCGTTCGGCGAGCGCGACGTCAGCGGGTTCACCAGATAGGGTGATGGCGTTACCGCGCACATGCAGATCGGCGGCGAGCATGCGTTCAAGTGCGCGCAGATTCTCGTCGGCGGAACCCAACAAGCCTACGACGAGGTCGGGCGGAACATCGATGCTGCTGCGAACTCCAGAAGCGGATGGATCAGCGCTTGTCTCGCGGGGCGTCACGTGGTTTCTCTGGCCTGCTTTCTGCGATGTGTCGTTACCGAATCAGTGTGACAGTCTACCGCCGGGTGGGTCGGGGGGTCTGGCTCCGCCGAAATCGATGCCATTGCCGCGAGACACCGCAAACGCTGCGCTGACGTCGATCTCGGCGGGGGCTACGGGTCTTCCGGCGGCTGATCCCACCGCGGCGTCAGCACTCCCAGCGCGCCCAGCGCAACGGTGGCCGCGGTCGACGTGCGCAACACCGTGGGGCCGAGCCGGACCGCCGCGGCGCCGGCTTCGGTCAGCGCAGCGAGCTCGTCGGGGGTGATGCCGCCTTCCGGGCCGACGATCACCAGCACCGAATCGACTTTCCGCAGATCAAGGTGCGCCAGCGCCTGGGTCCCCGACTCGTGCAACGCCAGCACCTTCGCCCCTGACGTCACCGCGTCGCGGATCCGCTCGACCAGCGCCGCGGTGGACACCACACCCTTGACGGGCGGGATATGCGCCCGCCGGGATTGCCCGGCCGCCGAGCGGGCGACCGCCCGCCAGCGACGCAGACCGTTTTCGGCGCGGGCGCCGTCCCAGCGGGCCACGCACCGCGCTGCCTGCCAGGCCACGAAGGCATCCGCGCCGGCCTCGGTGGCCAGTTCGATCGCCAGCTCGGAGCGTTCCGCCTTGGGCAGCGCCTGCACCACGGTGACCGACGGCCAGGTGGGCGCCACGCTCCAGCGGTTCAGTACCCGGGCCTGCAGCCCGGCGCGGCCGGCCTCTTCCACCACGCAGTGGGCCAGCCCGCCGGTGCCGTCGCCCAGCAGGAGCTGCTCACCGGGACGGATCCGCCGCACCGTGGCGGCGTGGAAACCCTCATCGCCGCAGACCGCGGCCAACGCGCCGGTGTCGGGCAGCGCTTCGACGTAGAACAGTCCAGGCACGCAGCCGCTCAGCGGCCGGTGAACGTCTCGCGCAGCCGACTGAAAAGTCCGCTGCCTGAGCTGCTGTGCGTCGACCGGACTTCAGCCACGTCGCGGCCGCGGCGGGCTTTCAGCTGCCGCAGCAGTTCGACGTCGTGATGGTCCAGCCGGGTTGGCACGACCACGTCGACGTGCACATGCAGATCACCCCGCGCACCGGAGCGCAGGTGCGGCATTCCGTGCCCACGCAGTGTGATCACCGCACCTGGCTGCGTGCCGGCCGGAATGGTGATCTCGGTCAGCCCGTCCAGGATCGCCTCGACAGCGACTGTGGTGCCCAGCGCCGCATCAAACATCGGCACCGAAATCGTGCAGTGCAGGTCGTCGCCGTCGCGGACGAAGATGTCGTGGCCCTGTTCGTGCACCTCGACATACAAATCACCCGCCGGCCCGCCGCCCGGCCCGACTTCGCCCTGGGCCGCCAGCCGTACGCGCATCCCGTCGGCGACACCGGCCGGGATTTTGACGCTGATCTCGCGGCGGGCTCGTACCCGCCCGTCACCGCCGCACTGGTAGCACGGGTCGGGGATGACCTCGCCGACACCGCGGCAGGTGGGACACGGCCGCGACGTCATCACCTGCCCGAGCAGCGACCGCTGCACACTTTGCACTTCGCCCCGCCCGCCACAGGTGTCGCAGCGCACCGGCGATGAGTCGCCGTTGGTGCCCCGGCCCTGGCACCGGTCGCACAGTATCGCGGTGTCCACGGTGACCTGCTTGGTCACGCCGGTCGCGCATTCTTGGAGGTCCAGCCGCAACCGCAGCAGCGAATCCGACCCCGGCCGGACCCGCCCGACCGGGCCGCGGGACCCCGACCCCCCGCCGAAGCCGCCTCCGAAGAAGGCCTCGAACACGTCACCGAGCCCGCCGAAACCGGGGAAGCCGTTGGCCGAGGCGGCGGCGCTCTCCAGCGGGTCGCCGCCCATGTCGACAATGCGACGCTTCTCCGGATCGCTGAGCACCTCGTAGGCGGCGCTGATGTCCTTGAATTTCGCCTGCGCAGCTTCGTCCGGGTTGACGTCCGGATGCAACTCGCGCGCCAGCTTGCGGTAGGCGCGTTTGATCTCGGTATCGCTCGCGTTCTTACTCACGCCGAGCAGACCGTAATAATCGCGTGCCACGCGCTTGACCTCTCTTACGCCGCCTGCGCGGCTGTCCACAAATTTTGCGCCATCATCGGCCCCCCAGCACTTCGCCGATGTATAAGGCAACCGCTGCGACACTAGCGATAGTTCCCGGATAGTCCATTCGGGTGGGCCCCAGCACTCCCATGCCGCCATAGACGGTGTCGGGCGGGCCGTAGGCGGTGGTCACCATTGCCGTGCCGACCATCTGCTGGGCCTCGGTCTCGTGACCGATGCGCACGGTCACCTTGCCGGCTTCCTGCTGGGCCGCCAGCAGGCGCAGCACCACGACTTGCTCCTCGAGCGCCTCCAGGATGGATCGCAGCGAGCCACCGAAGTCAGCGGTGTTGCGGGTCAGATTCGCGGTGCCGCCCATCAGCAGCCGTTCTTCGGAATGGTCGACCAACGATTCCAGCAGCACCGTCGCCGATCGGCCGACCGCGTCGCTCAGGCTGCTGGACTGCCCGCCGTGATATTCCAGTTGAGCCGCGAGCTCGGCCACCGCGACCGACGCCGCCGTCAGCTTCTTGCCTTCCAGCGCCTGGCCCAGCATCTCGCGCAGCTGGGAGAGCTGATGTTCGTCGATGATGTCGCCGAGTTCAACGATGCGCTGGTCGACCCGGCCCGAGTCGGTGATCACCACCATCAGTAGCCGGGCCGGTGTCAGCGCGATCACTTCCAGGTGGCGGACGCTCGACGCGGACAACGTCGGATACTGCACCACCGCCACCTGGCGGGTGAGCTGGGCCAGCAGCCGCACCGCTCGGCGCAGCACGTCGTCGAGGTCGACCCCGGATTCCAAGAAGTGCTGGATCGCGCGGCGCTCGGCGCCAGAAAGCGGTTTGACGTCGTCGAGCCGGTCGACGAACTCCCGATAGCCCTTCTCGGTCGGCACCCGCCCGGAGCTGGTGTGCGGCTGGGCGATGTAGCCCTCAGCTTCCAGCACCGCCATGTCGTTGCGGACGGTGGCCGACGAGACGCCCAAGTTGTGACGGTCCACCAGAGACTTCGAGCCGATCGGTTCCTGGGTGGCGACGAAGTCGGCGACAATGGCGCGCAGCACCTCGAAGCGGCGCTCATCGGCGCTTCCCATCGACTGTCACTCCCTCCAGACCACGACGACCCGGTCTATTTTACGTAGCCGCATGGTGTCCAAGGCGGTCACAGTCGCGCCACCCTTGGTGTCGAGTAGGTGACACCACGAGACAGGGAGAACCGCCATGCCACGACTTGCCGGCGTCTCGGACCGCAACGCGGGACTGAGCACCAAGATCGCCTTCTTTTTCACCAGGCGCAAACTGCGTCAGCTGGCCGGAAGTGAGACCGCCGGGATGCTCGAGCCGCTGCGGATGTATGCCCACATCCCGAAACTGCTCAGCGCGTACGGCCGGCTCGAGCAGGCACAGTCAGCGTTGCGGATGCTGAGTCCCCGGCACCACGCGCTGGCCGAATTGAAAGCAGCGAGCATAATTGGCTGCGCGTACTGCATCGACCTCGGGTCGCAGATCGCCCGCCGGTGGGGTCTCGATGACCAGGAGTTGCTCGGGCTGGCCGACTATCGCAACGCCGACTGCTTCTCCGACCTCGACAAGCTGATTCTGGAGTACGCCGCCGGGATCAGTAGCACCCCGGTCACGGTGAGCGATCAGCTGTTCGAGGAACTGCGGGCGCATTTCGACGAGGCGCAGCTCGTCGCGCTCACCCACGTGATCACGCTGGAAAATCTTCGCGGGCGCTTCAATCTGGCACTTGGCATCGAGGCGTCCGGTTTCTCCGACGGCCAGGTATGCGCGCTGCCGGACGTCGGTGGGCGGTGATCGAGCCGACGGCGCTGGCGGCGCAATTCGAGGCGGCACGCTCCCGGCTGGGCGCTTTGGCGTACCGCATGCTGGGCTCCTTCGACGACGCCGAGGACGCCGTGCAGGAAGGCTGGTTACGGCTGAGCCGAGAGCGCGCCGATGAGATCGCCAACGTCGACGCCTGGCTGACCACCGTGGTGGCGCGGATCTGCCTCAACACGTTGCGGGCCCGGACTCGCCGCGCCGAGCAACTCGTGGCCCAGGTGCCCGATCCGGTCGTCGATCCGGTCGGCGAGTTCGACCCCGAACATCAGGCGATCCTGGCCGACGCGGTCGGGCTGGCGATGTTCGTGGTGCTCGACACGCTGGCGCCGGTGGAGCGGCTGGCGTTCGTGCTGCACGACGTCTTCGCGATTTCGTTCGACCGGATAGCCGCGGTTATGGAGCGGTCGCCGGAGGCCGCCCGCAAGATGGCCAGCCGGGCCCGGCAGCGCATTCGCGACGCCGCTCCCGCACCCGACGCGGACATGACCTCACAACGGGAGGTTGTCGATGCGTTCTTCGCGGCCGGGCGGGCCGGCGACCTGGACCGCCTCATCTCGGTGCTGGACCCGGACGTGACGTTGCGCGGCGATTTCGGCCCTGGCGCGCTGCGCTCGGTGCGCGGCGCGTCGCCCGTCGCCGCGTCGGCCCGCAGTTACGCCGCACCCGAACGCGAGGTGCGCGCAGCCACCATCAACGGCGCTGCCGGCGCGGCGATCTTCGTCGCCGACCAGGCCGTTGCCATCATGGGCTTCGTCGTGCGCGACGGGCGCATCACTGCGATCGACGTGCTCGCCGACCCGGCACGACTGGCCCGCCTCGACCTGAGCGCCGTGCGGGTCCGGCGCGCTTGACGCTCAGCTCGCCGAAATTGTCTGCAGCAGCGACGTCGCGGAGTCGTGCGAAATCATCAAGCCACCTTGATTGACGAACCTGTAGTTCTGCGTGACCGGCGCCGGAAGCTTCGGACCCGTGATGGTCACGTCGGCGGTGGCCGCATTCGGACCGGCCGGCTGAATGTTTGACGCGTCGAACGACAACGGAAACTTCCCGTCCCGGGAGGCATCTCTGAGGTTGTGATCGGCGTCGCGACCCTCGCTCGGACTGATGCCGCCTTCGACCAGACCGGTCTTGTCTCTATACCCCACGCCAGGATTGGTGAGGTTGGTCAGGAGGCTGGAGATGTCGCCATCGGTCGGCAGGTCGCCCTGCGCCGGCGGTGGATCCAGCGGAAGCAGCGCGGTCACAGCGACCGGCCGCACCTGGATCGTGGCCGGTGCACCGACGCCGACTCCGATCGCGGCGCCGGTTACGGCTAGGGAGGCCGCGGCGGCGGCGAGGAGTTTCACGGTCATGGCTGTCCTTTCACGTCGGACGCAAACGTCGGCGTCGGTCTCGCAGGATAGCGTGGGCAGGCCGGACGGCGCTCAGTTTCCGGAAGCCGCCTGCACCAGCGTCATCGCCGAGTCGCGCGACAGCACCCAGTTACCTTGATTGACGAACGTCAGATTCTGGGTGACCGGCGGCTGCAGCTTCGGACCAGAGATCGCTACCGCGGCGCTGGCCGTGCTCGGCCCGGTCGGCTGGATGTTCGACACGCTGAACGCCAACGGCAGCTCGCCTTTCTTCTCCGCCTTCTTGATTTCGTGGTCGGCCAGCGAAGCCTGGCCCGAGCTGATGCCGCCTTCGACCAGCCCGGACTTGTTCGCGAACGGAACGCTGGGGTCGGCCAGACTGTTGAGAACAGTGCTCAGCTGGTCAGACGTGGGCAGGTTCGCGGCCGGGTCCAGCGGCAGCGGTGCGCTGAACACCACCTGCTTCACCTCGGTGCTGAACGGCGTCGCGCTGGCCGCGACACCGGCGCCGGCGCCGATAGCGGCTAGCGCGGCCACGCTCACCGCCACAGATTTGATCGTCATATCCAATTCCCCCTTTGAGTCGAACCGGCACCGGATGCGCCGCCAGTTGTCAGTGTTGCCCATGTTACTGATGTGTCACATTAGTGCTAGCTGTGCGTTAGCTATGAGCTGCGTGCTGGTCTTGGATGGCCTGCCGACTCTTCGGCCGCATGTCGGTCCATTGCTGTTCCACGTAGGTCAGGCACGCCGCGCGGCTGTCCTCGCAGAAGACGACGCGCCAACCGGGGGGAATGTCGGCGAAAGTCGGCCACAGGCTGTGCTGATCCTCGTCGTTGACCACGACGACGAAGGTGCCGTTTTCATCGTCGAACGGATTGGTGCTCATCGGTTGTCCTGGGGTGGTGGGACGAGGCGGTGTGCGGCGCCCGGGCGGTAGTGGCACCGAGCACGCGGTCGGAAAGCAAGCCCAGACAGCTGAGGTTGGGAAACCCGGGACCCTGGGTGAGCCCGGCCAGATTCGGCAGGAACAGCTTGGGCGTGACGTCGGTGACGGCCAAGTCGTATCCGATCGCTTCCTGGAGGCGATCACCGGTAAGCGGTCCACCCAAGCCGAGTTCGAGCAAGTCGAGCGCGTCCTGGCTGAACAGTGTCAGGAACCACAGCGGGTCGGCGCCGGAACCGTCGATCACCAGGTCGAATCCATGCACGGTTTCGAGGTTTTCGCCGCCCCGGTTGGTGCTCAGCGTCAACCGGATCTGCTCGTCGCGCCCGACCGCATGGGCCACCCGCCCGCGCAGATGACGGATCCGGTCGTCGGCGAGCAGCGCGTCCTGCACGCTTGCCGAGAACACGCCGCGGTCGGTCCGCACCAGGGCGTCGCGGCGCTCGGCCAACGTCAGCGCCGCCCAGTCGGTCGGGTCGGAGAACAACGCGTTCTCGAAGAAGCTTTCGCCGCGCGTGAATAGCGTGACTTGTGGAGATATGACGGTGATCGTCGAAACCCGGTGACGGAAAAGCTCATTCAGCATCGACGCGGCACTTTCGCCACCACCGATCACCGCAATCCGCTCGGCGTTGATTCGGTCGTGTCGGGCCGCGCGGTGCCAGAACTGCGCGATCGAAAGCACCCGGGGATTGCCTGGCAGGATAGTTTTCTCGGCCTGCCCCGGACCGGTGATCATCAACGCGTCGGCGTGCACGGTCTTCTCGTGGGTGTGCAGCGCCCACCGGTCACCGCGGTCGCCGTCAAGGGCGAGCTGCTCGACCTCACCGGCGAACACGGACATGTCGACCTGCTCGGCCACCCAGCGCAGGTACTGACCCCACCGGCGATGGGTGGGCGCCGGTCGGCCCCGGTCGATCCACTGCGCGAACGACGAAGTCGCAATCAGGTACGACTGCCAGCTGTAGCGGGTCATCCGCTCGTCGAGTTCGGCGTTGCGGCGCGGCACCAGCGCAGACCGGTAGGGGAACCCGACGTCCTTTTCCGGACTGGTGCCCAGCCGCTGCGCTCCGTCGGTCCAGCCACCGCTGGCGTGCCAATTCGCCGCCACCCCAATGCGTTCGACCGCGATCACGTCGGGGGCCGCGATGCCCATGTCGCGCAGTACGGCTGCCTTGGCGGCGACGGCCACCGCCTTGGCGCCGGCGCCGAGCACCGCCACCGTGGTCATATCGCCAACCTGCTCACAACGCCTCCGCCAGCGTCGTGACCGCTTCGCGCCACAACCGCACCACTTCAGCGGCCTCTCGTTCGGTGCTGAGCAGCTCGCTCCAGATCCAGCTGGCCCGCAGCTGGGGACCCGTTGCGGTGGGCTGCAGTGCCGCCACCACGTCGAATGTATAGCGCAGCGGCAACCTCGGTTCGGTGGCCAGCGGAAGCAGCCCGGTCAGTGTCGGGTCGGTGTTCATCGTCCACGGAGCCCCTTGCTGCGCTGTCACACTGCCCCCGAGGCGGCCGAGATAGTTGAATTCGACTTGAGGATGGCGTGCCGCGCTCAGTTGGGGGTCGCGGCGGTGGTAACGCAGCAGCCCGTAGTCGAGCCCGTTGTTCGGCACCGCGGCCACGTGATTCGTTACCGTACGCAGCAGGTCGCGAGCCACCGCCGGTTCCCGGCGCGCGGTCTCGAGATCCGGGGCGTCTGGACCAGCACCCAGCCGGACGGGGAATACGTTGGTGAACCACCCGACGGTTGTCGAGGTGTCCACGTCCCGCCGGCCCGGCTCGGTGAGCAGTGCGTCGTCGCGGCCGTGGCCCTCCAGTGCCACCAGCACTCCACCGTCCGCCGGCTCGCCGCAGCTCTTGCGCCAGGACGTCAGCGTCAATGTCAGTGCAGTCAACAGGAATTCCCGCACACCGGTATCCGCGCCCGCGGCCGCCAGTTTGTCCAGCATCAGCCGGGTCTCGTCGACACCGCTGCACGCCTCGCTCGCCCGTAACGACGCCCACGTGTCGTGAGCCGGGTCAGGCAGCCGGCCGCCGAGCGCGGGATCGGGTCCGATCAGCTGCTGCAGCCAATAGTCGCGTTGCGCAACGAGTTCGGCGCTGCGGGAACGCTGCTCCAATAGCCGTGACCACTGCCGGTATGAGGTGTACTCCCCCGGTAAGCCGGCAACTTCGTGCTCCGCGAGGTGCGCCCACGCGCCTGCCAGCGCGGCCAGCAGCACGTACCACGACACCACATCGGTGGCCAGGTGGTGGACGACCAGCAGCAGGCAGCCAGGTGCGGCCCCGGAAACGTCGCACCACAGCGCGCGGACCATCGTGCCGGTGAAGGGATCGATGCTGTCGAGCACCGCGCCGGCGTGGCCGGCCAGCGTAGTGTCGACCGGCCCGCGAACCCGCGTGAGGATGTCCTGCGCCCGCACCGAGCCGGGGGGTCGGGTGGTCAGCCGGTAGCCGTCAGCGCCGACGTGCAAGCAGGTCCGCAGCATGTCGTGGCGGTCTAGCACTGTTTGCAGCACGGCGATCAGCTGCTCGGCGCGCAGATCGACCGGCAGTGTGATCAGCACTGCCTGGCTGAACCGGCGGAAGTGGCCGTACTCGTAGAGCCACCACATGATCGGGGCGGGGGCGACGTCGCCGAATCGTTCCACTCCGTCGGGACCATCGTCATCGGCGGCAGTTCGGCTCGAGTCGATCGCGGCGGCCAGTTCGCGGATCGTGGTGCACTCCAGCATGAGTCGGGGCCGCAACGCGATACCGCGCCGACGTGCCGCCTGCACCGCCGACAGGGCCGCGATGCTGTCCAGGCCCAGCTGGACGAAGTCGGCGGTGACGTCCAGCTGCGCAGTGTGCAGAGTCTCCGACAGCAGTTCGACCAGCGCGGCTTCGGTCGTCGTCTGCGGCTGCTGAGCTGCTGATTGTGTGGGTTCGATTGCAGCTAATCGTGTTTCGTCGACTTTGCCGTTGGCGGTCAGTGGTATTTCGTCGACGACGACGATGCGACGCGGAATCATGTAGTGCGGCAGCCGCGCGGCGAGCAGGCCGCGCAGCTCGACCGCGGTGACGGCGGCGGCATCGGTGGGGACGACGCACGCGATCAACTGTGGGACACCGTAGTGCTGGCGCACCACAACTTCGGCTTGGCGAACACCGGGGTGCGATTCGAGCGCAGACCCGATTTCGCCGGTTTCGACGCGGAAACCGCGAATCTGCACCTGAGCGTCGGCCCGGCCGAGATACTGCAGCGAGCCATCCGGCTGCCGCCGCACCAGATCGCCGGTGCGGTACATCCGCCCACCGCTGCCGAACGGGTCGGCGATGAACCGGGTCGCCGTTTCACCCGCGCGACCGACATAGCCACGGGTCAGCTGGGCGCCGGCCAGGTACAGCTCGCCGGTCGCCCCGAACGGCACCAGCCGCAGCGCCGAGTCCAGCACGTAGCCGCGGGTGTGCCGGGTGGGTCGCCCGATCGTCGGCTCGTCGTGGTCGGCGATCACGGCGACCACCGCTTCCACCGTCGTCTCGGTGGGGCCGTAGCAGTTGTAGGCCGTCAGCGAACTACGCTCGTACTGCGCACCGATCGCCGCCCACGTCGCGGCGCTGATCGCTTCTCCCCCTAGGGCCAGCACGGTCAGCGACGCGATGTCGAACAAGCCGAAAGCCCTGAGCTGGGCGAACATCGACGGGGTGGTGTCGATCATGTCGATGCGATGCCGGGCGATGGTCTGCACCAGCGCGCCGGCGTCGGCCTGGGTCTGCTGGTCGACGACGTGTACGGCGTGCCCGTCCAGCAGTGCGACCAGCGGCTGCCAGGCCGCGTCGAACGCGAACGACCAGGCATGCAGGATCCGCAGCCGACGGCCCGACCGGGCGGCGGCGGGCCGTAATACGGTGTCGATGTGGTCGTCGGCGTAGGCGCTCAGCGCGCCGTGAGTTCCGGTGACGCCCTTGGGTTCGCCGGTGGTTCCCGACGTGAAGACGATGTAGGCGGCGTGCTCATCAGCCACTTCGGCGGGGCGAAAGCCTTTGAGCGGCCAGTGCTCGCCGGCCGACAGCAGCGCTTCGTCGACGATGATCGTGGCACCGGACTGGCGCAGGATCGACTCGACGCGTTCGTCGGGCATCCCCAGCTCCAGCGGCACGCACACGGCGCCGGCCTTGAGCGTGGCGAGCATCGCCACCACGTACCGCGGGCCGCGGCAGAGCCGGATGGCCACCGGGATTTCGGTTCCGGCGCCGTGCGCGGTGAGCAGGGCAGCCAGCCGGTCGGCGGCGGTGTCGAGCTGGCGGTAGGTCAGCGTCCCGCCGGCCCAGCTGATGGCCACTTCGTCGGGCACCGCCTGGGCGGTCGCCGCGAAGCGGGCGTGGATCGCCCGCATCCCGTCCGGCGGTTCCGGCGGTTGTTCCGCAACGCACAGCGGCGCCGTCTCCTGGTCGAACAGCACGCTGACGTCGCCGAGCGGCCAGTCCCACAGCGACAGCAGCCGTTCGGCGGTGATGAGCACTCGTCGGCCGAGTGCGGCGCCGGTCGTCCGGCGCAGCGCCCCGTCTATCACCTCCACCAGGATGACCAGTTCGCCGTCGGCAAGGTGGGCGGCCAGCGTGACCGGGAAATGTGACAGGCTCTCCAGCGCTGCGGGCCGGAATGTCACATCGCCGGCGGATATTTCCTGCTGCCCGGCCAAGCCGCCGGTCGGGAAGTTCTCGTACACCAGCAGGGTGTCGAACATCTCCCCGACACCGCCCAGCGCCCGCAGCTGCGCATGGCTGAGGTAGCTGTGTTCCCGCAGACCCGCCGAGGTCCGTTGCAGCGCAAGGCATTGCTCGCCGACAGTGGCATCGTCGTCGAGGCGTACCCGTAACGGTACGGTGTTGATGAACAGCCCGATCATGGTTTCCACACCGGTCAGCTCGGCCGGTCGCCCCGAGACGGTGACCCCGAACACCACGTCGCTGCGGTCGGTCAGCCGTGAGAGCACCAGCGCCCAGGCCAGCTGCATCACACTGTTGACGGTGACGCCCCGCGCGCGAGCAACCTCCACGAGTTGGGCGGTGCGTTCGCGGTCGCTGCGCAGTTCGGTGCGGCGGGGCAGCCCGCGGGCCAGACCTCCTCCCAGCGCCGGCGACAACAGGGCAGGACCGGGCAGGCCGGCCAGATGCTCACGCCATACTTGTTGAGCCGCAGCCTGATCGCGGCCCGCCAGCCAACTGATGTAATCGCGGTACGGCCGCGGTGCGGACAGCAGCCCATCGGCGTCTCCGCCGGCGCGGTACAAGGTGATCAATTCTGCGGCGAACACCGGCAGCGACCAACCGTCGATCACGATGTGGTGGGCGGTGATCACCAGCCGCCAGTGTTCTCTCGGCAGTTCGATGAGCAGAAACCGGATCGCCGGTGCGCGTTCGAAATCGAAATTCCGGCTGTGTTCCTGCCCCTGCAGCGCCTCGAGCTCGTCGGGTGCCGCGGTGACCTCTCGCCACGGCAGCGTCACCCGCGACGGCACGATCTGCACCGGACGAGGGATGTCGCGGCTGATGAAACTGGCCCGCAAGTTGGGATGGCGCTGCAACATCTGGGCCGCGCAGTCTTTGAGCAGCGCGACGTCGAGCGCCCCGAAGATATCGGCGGTCATCCCGATCAGGTAAGGGTCCTCGGCGGTCGGACCGGACAGCATGGTCAGCGAGTAGAGCCCCTCCTGCAGCGGGCTGAGCGCCATCACGTCGTCGATGCCCGGCGGCGCACCGAGGTGCGTCGCGGTCACCCTTCACCGTCCTGCAAAGCGATCCAGTGAGACGTCACCGCGGCAAGGTCTTCCGGCGAAAGCCCAGAAGCGCTCATTGGTCGGGTACTGGCGTCGGTGTCCTCAGCGACGCCGGGCTCTGCGGCGTCGAGAGCCGCGGCCAGCTGTGCGACAGTGGGGTTTTCGAACACCAGCCGGGGAGTCACCGCCAGCCCGGCCGCGCGGGCCCGCGCGGCCAGCTGCACCGACAGGATGCTGTCGCCGCCGAGGGCGAAGAAGTCGTCGATCCGCCCGACCTGCGGTGCCGACAGCAATTCACCGAACACCGCAGCCACCGCAGCCTCGGTGGCGGTGCTCGGTGGTTCGCTCTGGCCGGTCGTGCTGACCAGGGGCCGCGGCAGCCCGGGCCGGTTCAGCTTGCCGGACTCGGTCTTGGGCATCTCGTCGAGCACGGTGATCGATGACGGCACCATGTACGCCGGTAGCGCTGAGGCGAGTTCGGCGCGCACCGCGGCGACGAAAGCTGGTTTCCGTGTGTCGGGAATCGGCTGGTGCGCCACCACATATCCGGCCAGCGTCGTGGTTCCGCGCACGTCGAAGGTGCGCGCGGCCGCCGCGGCCACCCCGTCGGCCGCTTTGAGCGCGGCTTCGACTTCGCCCAACTCGACCCGGAAACCTCGCACCTTGACCTGATGATCGGTACGGCCGACGAACTCCAGCCGGCCGTCCTCGGTCCAGCGCGCACGGTCGCCGCTGCGGTAGAACCGGGCACCAGGCTCGGTGGCATACGGGTTCGGCACAAACCGCGACGCGGTCAGCCCCGGCCGCTTCCAGTAGCCCCGAACAAGTTGATTCCCGGCGTAATACAGCTCGCCGATCACTCCGACCGGAACCGGCTTGAGTGCCTCGTCGAGCACATACACCTGCGACCGAGGTGTGGGAGTGCCCAGCATCGGCACCGGCAGACTCAGCGGCCCGCGCACCAAACCGCCGGAAGTTTCGGTGGCCCCGAAGTTGTTGAGCAGTTCGGGCCGCTCGGCATCCCCGCGGGTGGCGATCAGCCGCTCCAGCAACGACACGCTGACGGGCTCCCCGCTGCACACCAGCCGGGTCAGTGAGCGCACCACGTCAGGCCACTGGTCGACGAGCACGGAGACCAGGCTGGCGACCGCCGTCAGCTGGGTCACCGCATGCCGCCGCACCAGCGACGCCAACGCTTCGGCGTCGCGATGCTCGGCGTCGTCGGCCAGGATGATGGTGGCGCCCGCGGCCAGCCCGGCCAGAGTCTCCATACTGCCCTCGAGGAAGGTCATCGACGCCTGGGCCAACCGAATATCGTTGCCGCGCAGCGGGTATCGCAGCACCTGCCAGTCCAGCCGGGTGGTCATCGCGCGGTGCGTGCCGACCACCCCTTTCGGCTTGCCGGTCGACCCTGAGGTGAACACCAGATACATCGGATCGTCGGGGTGCGGCAGCGGCAGCGCGGGCCGCGGCGCCTGGTGCTCCAGCACCGACTGCACCGCGGGGTCGTCCAGTGAGATCACCGTCATGCCGGAACGTCGGGGCATCGTCTGAAGCGCTTCGGCGGTCACGACCATGACGGGTGGCTGGACATCGTCGACCATGAATTGTTTGCGCGCCAAAGGATAACCGGGATCGACGGGGAAATACCCGGCGCCGGCCTTCATGATCCCCACCAGTGCCACCACCAGGTCGACGCCGCGCCGCGTCGACAGGCCGACCAGCGAGCCCGCCGCCACCTGGTGGGCGGCGAGCAGCCGCGCGAAGTTGTCCGATCGGCGGTGCAGTGTGGGGTAGTCGATCTGGTCGCCACCGCAGCGCACGGCGATGCGGTCGGCTGCCAGCCGCCGGCTGGCTTCCAGCAGCTCGGGTATTGTGCCGGGCCGACCGGAAGGCAACTCGTCGCCGTTGCTCCAGTCCGAGAGAATCTGTCGGCGCGCGGGGGGGTCGAGCAGTTGCACGTCCCGCAGCTTCACTTCGGCATCGTCGGCGAACGTCGTGACGACCTGGGTCAGCCAACCGGCCAGCCGTTCGATGCTGACCCTGCGGTACAGCTCGGTGCGGAAGATGACGTTGCCGGTGTAACCGATTCCGTCGGCGCCGTCGGTGGCGAAGAAATTCACGGACAGGTCGGCGTGGGCCATGTCGAAATCCGGTATGAGCCCGCTGAAAACGGTGTCTCCGGCCGGACCGGTGTCGATGACCCGCCCGTTGGGCAGCTGGTCGCGGAGATGAACGACGACGCCGAACAGCGGGTTGCGCGACAGCGACCGCACCGGGCTGACCGCGTCCACTACCCGGTCGAACGGCAGGTCCTGGTGGTCGTATGCGGCCAGCGCGGTTTCCCGGGTACGGTTCAGCACCTCACGCAGCGTCGGGTTCCCGCGCAAGTCATTGCGCAACACCAGAATGTTGACGAAAAACCCGACCAGCTGCTCGAATTCGGGCTCGGCGCGTCCGCCGACCGGAGTTCCGAGTGGAATGTCGCTGCCGCCAGCGGCTTTGTGCATCAGCACCGCGACTGCCGCCTGCAGCAGCATGAATTCGGTGACGCCCACGTCGCGGCTGAGCTCGACGAGCCTGGCGCGGGTCTGCGCGTCGATGCTGAAGGCAACCGACGCGCCTTCACCGCCGGCGACCGGCTGCCGCGGGAAGTCCGGCCGCAAACCGCTGTCTTCGGGCAACCCTGCCAGCTGCCGGGTCCAGTACTCTCGCTGGGCGGCGACGACAGCGTGCTCGTCACCCGTGGGGTCGGCGAGCAACTGCTGCTGCCAGGCCGCGTAGTCGCCGTACTGCACCCGCAGCGGGGCCCACGACGGGGGCTGGCCGGCGCGCCGGGCACGGTAGGCGGTGAGCAGGTCAGCGAACAGCACTTCGCCCGACCAGTGGTCGGCGGCGATGTGGTGGATCACCAGCGACAGCACGTGATCATCCCCCGTGCGCAGCACTGCGGCCCGCAACGGCCAATCGCCTTCCAGCGCAAAGCAAGCCCGGCGCTCGGCTTCCAATTCAGCTTGCAGCCAGGTTTCCCCGTCACCGGTGGCTCGCCGTACCGGAACTGCGGCGGGACCATTGACCAGCTGGTAGGGCACCCCGTCGATCTCGGCGTAGGTAGTGCGCAGGATCTCGTGGCGTGCCACGACGTCGCTGATCGCTGCGATGAGCGCGTCGGTGTCGCACGGCCCGGTCAAACGGGCGGCGAAAGGAATGTTGTTGACAGCGCTGGGCCCTTCGATCCGGTAGGCGAACCAGGTCCTCAGCTGCGACGCCGACAGCGGCAGCGGCCCATCGTGTGCGGAGGCGATCAGTTTGGGTCGCCGTGACACCACCGCCCCGGACCGCAGCAGGTCCACCCGCTCGGCCAGCCGGGCAACGGTGGGCGACTCGAACAGCTCCCGGATGCCGATGTCGACGCCGCACGTCGACCGAATGGCGCTGACCAGCTTGGTGGCCACCAGTGAGTGGCCCCCCAGGTCGAAGAACGAGTCGTCTGCCCCTACCCGCGGGTGGCCGAGCAGCGTGGAAAAGAACGCGGCGACCTGGCGTTCGGTTGCCGTTGCCGGCTCGCGGTAGTCGGCCGCCGCGGCGATCTGCGGCTGTGGCAGAGCAGCGCGGTCGATCTTGCCGTGTGTCGTGATTGGAATTTCGTCGACCACGACATAGGCCGCCGGCCTCATGTAATCGGGCAGCGCCGCGGCCACCCGGGCGCGGATGCGTTCGACGTCGACGGTGGCGCCATCGGCGGGTGTTAGATACGCGGCCAGACTTTTGCCGACTTGAGGCAGGTCGACGGCGACGACGACAGCCTGCCCGACGCTGGGATCGACGGAGATCGCAGCGGCCACTTCGCCGAGTTCGATGCGAAAGCCGCGAATCTTGACCTGTTCGTCGGCGCGGCCCACGAATTCGATGTCGCCGTCGGCGTTGCGTCGTGCCAGATCCCCCGAGCGGTAGAGCCGGCCGCCGGGCGTGAACGGGTCAGCCACGAAGCGCTCGGCGGTCAGTGCGGGCCTGCGGAAATAGCCTGGCGCGACATGAGTTCCGCCGATGTAGATTTCACCGATGACCCCGACCGGCACCGGCTGCAGACTGTCGTCGAGCAGGTGCAGCTGGGTGTTGATCTTGGGCCGCCCGATCGGCACGATCCGGTTGCCCTGTGTGCCTTCCACGGGAAAGCTGGTGGCGTTGACCACCGTTTCGGTGGGGCCGTAAAAGTTGTACAGCGACGCATCGAACGTGGCGTGAAACTTGTCGGCAACTTCACCGGGTAGTGGTTCGCCCCCGATCGGCACGCGGCGCAGCGTTCGCCACTGGCTGACGCCCGGCAGCGACAGAAACAGTCCGAGCAGCGACGGCACGAAGTGCATGGAGGTGATGCCTTCGCGGTGCAGCAGATCAGTCAGGTAGCCGATGTCGCGCAGCCCGTCCGGTCGAGGGATCACCAGGCGGGCGCCGCAGATCAACGTGCCGAAGATCTCCCCGACAGAAACGTCGAATCCGGGCGAGGCCACTTGCAGCAGCCGGTCGGTCTCGTCGACCTGGTACTGCTTTCCGAACCAGCGGAAGTACTCGGCGATCGGCGCGTGCGGCACCGGTACACCCTTGGGTACCCCGGTCGATCCGGATGTATAGATCAAGTAGGCGGTGTTGTTCGGATGCAGAGGTCGCTGCTGCGTGGCCGGCTCCGCCGGCGAATAGTCGACCAGATTGGTCATGGGTTCGCGCAGCACCATCTTGGGCTGTGAGTCGTGCAGGATGAAGGCCAGCCGGTCCTCGGGATAGTCCGGGTCGAGCGGCAGGTAGACGCCGCCGGCTTTCAGGATGCCCAGCGCGGTGATGACCAGTTCGGGTGACTTGTCGAGGATCACCGCGACCCGGTCCTCGCTGCCGATGCCTTGCTCGATCAGCCGGTGCGCGACTCGGTTGGCTTCTTCGTTGATCTCTCTATAGCTGTACTGGCGGCCCTCGTACACCACGGCGACAGCGTCCGGTGCGCGGGTCACCTGCTCGACGACCAGCGCGGGCAAAGTCGCGACCGGCGCGACGAAGGTGTCGCCGGCGGAGACGCGCCGTAGCCAAGCGGCGCCGGCGTCATCGAGCAGGCGCAGGTGTCGCAGTGCCGTGTCGGGATGCGCCAGTGCGCCGTCCAGCAGGACGGTGTAATGCTCGAGTAGCTGCCGCACCAATGGCCGGTCCAGCACTTCCACCAGATATTCAACCTCCACCAGCGCACCGCCAGCTTTGTCTTCCGGGTTCAACTCGATCATGAAACCCAGTGGCAGCTGGCTGGTTTGGCCGCGCAGCTCAGCCCGCTCGCAGCGCACCCCGGGTGGGCAGAAGCCGCCGCCGTCGGGTTCCCGCAGGCCGAAGCTCACCCGGGTCATCCGCTCGGCGCCGTGCCGGCGGTCGGGGTTCGACTCGCGAACCAGCCAGTCCACGTTGACCCGCTGATGCGCGAACGCACCCACCGCAATGTCGCTGGTGTCGGCCAGCAGCTGACGGAAAGTCTGCCTGGGCTCCGGGCGAGCTCGCAGCACCACGGTGTTGCCGAAGTATCCGATCGCAGCGTCGGTTTGCGCGCCGCGGTTGAGCACCGGCGCCGCAATCAGGAAATCGGTGGCCTGGGTGTAACGATGTACCAGCGCCGAGAACGCCGCAAGCAACACCATGTAGGGGGTAGCGCCGCTTTGCCGAGCCAGCACCGCCGCCCGCTGCACCGTCGCCGGCGACAATCGCACTGACGCGCGCTGCGCGCGCCAAGAATTCGGCACGACCGAACCATTGGCTCCCGGCAGTTCCAGCGGCTCCGGCAGATTCGTCATCAACGACCGCCAGTAAGTGAGATCTTCGTCGAGGTTCTCACTCGGTGCGGGGGTCACCGACAGTGCTGCGAGGGCCTCGGTCGGGGCGGCGTACGCGCGGGTGAGGTCGGCGAAAAACGGTGCCCACGAACCGTCGTCCCAGGCGATGTGATGGGCGGTGAGCAGCAGCATCAGCTCGTCACTGGCCAGGCGCACCGCCGTGATCCGCAGCGGCGCGTCGGCGGTCAGGTCGAACGGGCGGCAAAATTCCCGCTGCGCCAGCACTTCCAGCCGCAATCGCCGGGCCTGCTCAGGCAGCAGAGACAGGTCGTGTTCGGCCCAGCCCGGAAGCAGCCCGTCATGGATGACGGGATGCGGATCGCCCCCGTCGTCGGCGTGGTATGTCGTGCGCAGCACGCAGTGCCGTACGGCGACCGCATCGAGCGCGCGGTGTAACCGCAGGACGTCGACCGGACCGACAAGGCGGTAGGACACGCAGACGTTGAGCAGTCCGCTGCCCGGGTCGGCCGAGTGCACAAACCACATTCGGCGCTGACCATCGGACAACTGCGCGGTTGCCTGGTCGGCCGTCGCCACCGTGCGCGACAGCCCGCGTTCGGCGAGCCTGCGGTGCAACAGCTCCAGGCGCTGCTCGTCGAGCCGGGAATCGGAGACATCAGTCACGCGTAGACTCCAACTCGGTCTGGGCAAGGGCTTCGATCAGCTCGGCCCCGGTGATACCACCAAGCAGCTTTGCCAGCGGAACCGAGCGGCCGGCGCCGCGGCGCAATCGCTTACGCAGATCCAGTGCCAGCAGCGAATCCACACCCAGGTCGACCAGTGCGGTGTTCAGGTCCACCGAGGCCGGACCACCGAGGCGCAAGGCTGCGGCCAGCTCGGTGCGCACCACCTCGGCGACCGACCGTCCAGCGATACTGTCACAATCTGTGTCCGCATTCGCTTCCCTGGTCGCCGCGAATGACGCTGCGGTGCCTTGATTCTCGAGAAGAACTCGCAACCGGTCGAAGTTCGCGGCGAAGATCAACGGATCCTCGGCGCCCAGCTGCAGGCTGGCGCTGATCGCCGCGTCGGGATCCATCACGACCAGGCCGGCTCGTTGCACGCCTCGGATCTCGTCGATATCGGCGATCGCGGTACCTTCCCACAGCCCCCACCGCACTGAGCTGCAGTCCAGACCGTCAACCCGCAGTTGAGCGGCCAAAGCGTCCAGCATCCGGTTGGCCGCCGCGTAGGCGGCGTGTCCGTAGCCACCCCACACACCGGATACCGACGAGCACAGCAGAATCCGGCAGTCGTGTCGTCGTGGCCACAGCTCGATCAGGTTGGCGAGCCCGGTGACTTTCGCGTCGAAGACGTCGGCGAAATCGAGGTCGGTGAGTTGATCGTGCGGGCCGAACCGCGCGACGCCCGCGGCGTGCACCAGCAGCGACGTGCCGCCGTACTCATCGGCAACGGCCGCGACCGCACGCCGATCAGTGATGTCGCACGCCGGGGCGTGGACCTCGGCGGTGTGCCGACCGATCAGACGGGAAAGATCCTCCTGCTCAATGCCCTTGCGGCTCAGTAGGATCACCCGGAGTGCGCCCTGTTCGATGCAGTATCGGGCGTAGCGCATTCCGACGGCTCCGCTGCCGCCGCTGATCACCACGTCGTCCGGCACGTTCAGCGCACGCGTCGAGGGCTTAGCGCGTTCGCGCAGTGTTCGGGTGTAACCGGTCAGCCCGGCGTCGTTGGCGCGCAACGCCACTTCGGTGACTTGGCCCAGCAGCACTTCGACGCAGGACAGCCCGGCCTGAGCATCGATCTCGCGGCCCGGTAAGTCCAGGTGCGCGAAGGTGGCGTCGGGGAATTCGTAGCCGGCACTGCGGTGCATCGCGCCCAGCGCGGCCTGCATCGGCACCGCGGCGGGCTCTTCGGTGTGTACGCGCTCACCGCGGGTGGTGATCAGCCAAACCTGTCGACACCCCGGGCCGATTGCTCGCCGATAGTCGATGTCTGCCAGCGCCTCGGGCTGCGCGAGGTCCGGTGCGACCAGGACGGCGATCTCCGCCTCGCCGGCCGCGGCCAGTCCGCAGTCCGGATGGGCGACGACAGCATCGGATAGCCGCTGCGCCAGGGCATCCCCGTGTGAGCCGGCCCCCATGACCGCCACGCTGCGGGGTGATCGTTGCCGGCCGCGGGCCCCGGTTCTCGGGCACGGCTCCCACTGTTCGACTGCGACGGTCAGCGCGGGCTTGAGCGGCGGCAACGGTTCGGGCCGGGCCCACAAGTGGATCGCGCGCATCGGCGCGTTGGGGAAGTTCGGCAACGGCCGACGGTCCGCTATCAGGTCAGCCCACCGGTAGGCGGGATCGGCCACGGCGGCGGCGGCGATACCGGCCGACAACTGATCGGCGATCGGTTCGTCGCGCCGGCCTGAGCCGACGATCAGGGCGTCTTCGACGAGATCGGACAGCGAGTAGAGCAGAGCGGGGTGCGCGGAGAGTTCGATGAACGCGCCCGCACCGCGTCGTATGGCCGCGGCGACCGCCCGGTCGAACCGAACGGTGTTGCGCAGGTTGGCATACCAGTAGTCGGCGAAGTTGGTCTCGGGCGACACCACACCGCCGGCGGAGCCGATGAACTCTACCGGCGCGACGCAGAACGTGGCGGCGGGCATCAGGTCGTTCCAATCGCTGCGCAGCGATTCCAAAGCGCTGGTGTGCGCGGGGAAGTCGACCGGAAGTTCGCGCACGAACAGGTGGTCCCCTCGGGCCCGTCGCACCAGGGCGGTCACCGCGTCGCGCTCCCCCGACACGACGATCGACGAGGCCGCGTTGACCCCGGAGATCTCCAGCCAGCCCGCTGTCTCGGCAATCATCCGCTCGGCGTCGGTGATACTCACACCGAGCACCGCAACGCCGTAGCGGCCCGGCAATCGGTTCACCACCGTGGCGCGCGCGGCGACCACGGCGACCGCCTCCGGCAGGCCGATGGCGCCCGCTGTGTATGCCGCTGCTACTTCACCCAGGCTGTGCCCCACCGTCATCTCGGGTGCGATTCCGCAGGATCGCCACACCTGGGTCAAGCTGACCGCGTGGGTGAACTGCGCGCCCTGGACTTCGACTTGTGACCAGGCGTCGGGCGGGTCGCCGATCAGATACCGCAGCGGCGAAGACAGTCCGGCTGCTGCGAAGGCCTGCGCGCATCGGTCGGCTTGGTGCCGATAAGCGGGGATGCGCCAGTAGGCGTCGGCCGCCATCCCCGGCCACTGGCTGCCCTGGCCGGGGAACACGAATGCCATTCGCGCCGCGGGGGTTCGGGGAGACGTGGCTACCAGTGGGTGTTCGTCGCCACCGGCCAGTGCCTGCAGGCCCGCGATCAGTTCGGCGCGGTCAGCCGCCCGGATCACTGCGCGGTGGCGGCGTACTCGCCGGGTGCGTAGCAGCGTGGCGGCCACTGCTGTGCAGATGTCGTTTTGTTCGGTGCGCTGCACATAGTCGGCGATCGCCGCGGCGTCCGGTCTGATCAGTTCCTCGTCGTGCGTGCTGATCAGCACCGGGACTCGCCCGTCGGGCAGCCGGTGGGCCGACATCAGGCGACCTCCGGAACGGACACGATCACATGTGCATTGGTGCCGCTCATCCCGAACGCCGACACCCCGGCGACCCGCTGCCCGTCCACCGCCGGCCACGGCGTCAGCTCGCGCGCCAGCCGCAAGCCTTGCGTGTCCCAGTCGATTTCCGGGCTGGCGTCGCCTGCGTGCAGGCTCGGTGGGACGGCGCCGTGTTCGGCGGACACCAACGCCTTGGCCAGCCCGAGTGCACCGGCGGCGGCCTGCGCATGCCCGATATTGGACTTCACCGACCCCAGGAGCGGGCCGCACCCCGGTTCGGTGTCACCGTATGTCTTGGCCAGCGAACGCAATTCGGTGCGGTCGCCGAGTCGGGTACCCGTGCCGTGGCCTTCGACCATGCCGACCTGTCCGGGTCGCAGCCCGGCTTGGGTCAGTGCCCGGGAGAACAGCGCGGCCTGGGCCGCGCCGTTGGGGGCGGTCAGCCCGGCGCTTCGGCCGTCCTGGTTGACCGCGCTGGCGCGGACCTCGGCCAGCACCCGGCGGCCGTTGCGCAGCGCCGCGCGGCGCCGTTGCAGCACGAACATCGCCGCGCCTTCGGCCCACACCGTCCCGCTGGCCTGCGCGCTGTATGGGCGGCAGTGGCCGTCGTCGGACAGTGCGTGCTGCTTGGAGAACTCGACGAAGAAGCCGGGCGACCCCATCACGCAGACACCGCCGGCCAGGGCCATCTCGCAGTCACCGGCGCGCACCGACTGTACGGCGACGTGAAACGCGGCCAGCGCCGACGCGCAGGAGGCGTCGACCGTCAGCGCCGGACCCGCCAGACCCAGCGTGTAGGCGATCCGGCCGGAGATCACACCGAGCGCGGTGCCGGTGATCAGATGACCACTATGCCCGGAGAATTCGGCCATCGCCGGCCCGTAGCCGGTGAGCGAAGCGCCGACATAACAGCCCACATCGTGTCCGGCGATGTCGTCGGGGTTGATACCGCTGTTCTCCAGCGCGCGCCAGGCAATTCTCAGGGCGACCCGCTGCTGCGGGTCCATCGCAGTGGCTTCCCGCGGTGAGATGCCGAAGAAGGCCGGATCGAACGTTGTTGCGCCGTGCAGGAATCCACCACAATCGTGGATCTGCTTGAAACCGTCGCGTTGTGAGCCGGTAAGCAGGTCGCCGACGGCCCAGCCGCGGTCGGTGGGAAACGGTCCGAGCCCTTCGCGACGCTGCGACAACAGTGTCCAGTAGTCGTCGGCGGTGTCGACACCGCCGGGCGCCTCGACCGCCATGCCGACGATGACAACCGGGTCGGCGTCGCTTGCCTCCGGCTGCTGATCAGCCATCGCTGAGCACTCGATTGGCGAGAGCATCGACGTGGTCGTTGACGTAGAAGTGTCCGCCGTCGAAAAACGACAGGGTGAATGCGCCGTCGGTGTGGTCGGCCCAGCGTCGCAGTGAGCCGGCCTCGACGCGGTGGTCGTGCCGGCCGACGACGGCGTGGATGTCGGCGCGAATCCGCACGGTGGCTTCGCAGTGGTAGCGGTTGAGCATCCGGTAGTCACACCGCGCGGCTGTGGTCAGCAGTCGGGTGAACTCGTCGTCGGCGAGCAGCCGCGGGTCGGTGCCGCCGAGGTCGGTGAGGTCGGCGAGCAGTTCGGCGTCGACGAGCGGCAAGTCGGCGTGAACGGTCGACGGCACCGGGCCGGCTGACACCCACAGCTTGTGCACCGGGACGCCGCGCTGCTCGGCGATCCGGGCGAATTCGAACGCGACGACGGCCCCCATGCTGTGACCGAATAGCCGCAACGGGCCGACCTGATGCCATGGGCCCGCGCGGAAAAGGCCGTCTGCCAGGTCGTGCAGGGTATCTGGAGCCGCTTCGCCGAGCCGCTCGGCGCGCTGCGGATATTGGACAATGAACGTTTCGCCCCCGGCGGCCAGAGCAGCCGCCAGTCTGCGGTAGCTCGCCGCGGTCGCACCGGCGTGCGGAAACACCACGGTGGCGCCCGGGGACGGTGCGCCGCCGGGGCCCGGCGTTCGTTTGATCCAGTAGGCGAATTCTGTTGCTAGTGTTTGCAGTTCGTTCATGACACGGTGCCGGATCTGGTCGATTCGGCCAGCAGTTCCGCAGCGTCCATCCGGGACACCTCCAGGTACAGCTCAGCCACCTGTTGCAGCCGGTCCCCGTCGCGACGGGTGAGCCGTTCGGCGAGCGCCGCGACAGTTCGGGCGGCGAAGATGTCGGCGACCATGATGCCCGGGGTGTCCAGCCAGGTGCGGATGCGAGCTGCGGCTTGGGTTGCCTGCACCGAATCGCCGCCGAGGGTGAAGAAGTCGTCGTCCACGCCTATTGAGTCCGCGCCGAGCGCCTCACCGAGAATGGCCGCGAGCGCAGCCTCGACCGGTGAGGCGCAGGGCCGGGACGCCGGTCGGGCTTCGCGAGATTTTGCGGTCAGCTGGGTGGCGACGGCGCGCCGGTCGATCTTGCCGCCGTCGGTGAAGGGAATCCGGTCCACCAGCGCGAGGTGGCGCGGAATCATGTGCGCCGGCACCAGTTTTGTCAGTGCCTCCCGGATGGACTGCGCCGGGGGGCCGGCGTCGTCGACGCGAACAGCGGCAGCCAACTCCTCCGCGCCGCCGGCCGTCGGCACCACCGCGGCCACCGCCGCATGAACCCCGGGTACTCGCCGCAGCGCCGCCTCGATCTCGCCCAATTCGACGCGGTAGCCGCTGACTTTGACGCGCTGATCAACGCGGCCGACGAATTCCAGCGTCCCGTCCGGCCAATATCGGGCCAGATCGCCAGTGCGATACCAGGTTCGGCCGTTGTGACCGACGAAACGGTCGACCGTGAGGTCGGGGCGGCCGCGGTAGCCGTGCGCGATGCCACGCCCGGCTATCCACAGTTCACCGGTCACCCAGTCGGGGCAGTCGGCACCGGCCTGGTTCACGACCCGGCAGGCGATGTTGGGAAAAGGTGTGCCGTAGGGCACGCTCGTCCAGTGCGCCGGTGGCTCGTCGACGTCACAGATGGTCGCGTGCACAGCTGTTTCGGTGGCGCCGCCTAACCCCGCGAACCGCACGCCCGGCGCTTCGGCGTTCAGTCGCCGCACCAGCTCGGGCCGCACCCAGTCGCCGCCGCTGGGCACCACCCGCAGCGACGACAACCGGCCCGACCCGACTTCGAGCAGCATCTCCAGCCAGCCCGGCAAAAAGTTCAGCACGGTCACCTGGTGGGTGTCGATGAGCCGCGCCCAGCTGTCGGGATCGCGGCGCTGCTCCTCGTCGACCACGACGATCGCGCCACCGGCGCGCAGCGTGGCGAAAACGTCGAGCACCGACATGTCGCATTCCAGCGTGGACAGCGCCAGGCAGCGGTCGGTCGGACCGAGCTCGAAGTGGCGGCTGAGAAATTCGACGGTGTTCATGGCGGCGTCATGGGTGAGCTGGACGCCTTTCGGCTCACCGGTGGAGCCCGAAGTGAACAAGACGTAGGCCAGGGCAGCGGGATCTGTTGCACCAGGCGGTATCTGGTCGCCGGCAGCGCGGGTCATCGCCTCGGCCACCCGCAGCGTCGGCACCGGCGTCGACACTGGGTAATCGCCGCAGACCAGGGCGGCGCTGACCGCACCGGTGGCCAGGATGCGAGCGGCGCGGTCGGGGGGCTGGTCGGCGCCGATCGGCAGGTAGTTTCCGCCGGCGGCCAGGATGCCCAACACGGCGGGGATCTGCTCGGCGTGCTTGGGGCCCAGCACCGCCACGGTGTCGCCGGCGCGGACGCCGATGCCGCGCAACGCCGCCGCGACCGCCAGGGCTTGATCATGCAGTTTGGAGTAACTGAGCTGGCCGGAACCGGTGAACACGGCCGGCGCGTCGGGCTGGCGCTCGGCCTGCCGGAAGAAGCCGTCGTGCAACGCGTCGCCGCTGGGCGCGGCGGTGCGGCGGTTGATGGCGCCGCGCACCGCCTGCTGTTCGGCCGGCAGCGCTGACGGGTCCGGCGCGTCCCATGCGCCGGCCGCGCCGGCCAATCGCAGCAGCTCGTCGATGTGGTGGGCGAACATGGCGTCGACGACTCCGGGCGGGAACGCGTCCTCGCGGACGTCCCAATTGACCAGCACGCCGCCGTCGAACTCGGTGACCTGCGCGTCGAGCAGCACCTGGGGGCCTTGCGAGATAATCCAGGCCGGTGTGCCGAATTGGTCGGCAACGTCGGGTGCGAACAGATCGCCAAGCCCGAGTGCGCTGGTGAAGACGACCGGCGCCAGCACCTGAGTGCCGCGGTGCCGGCTGAGATCGCGCAGCACCGACAGGCCGGGGTAGGCGGTGTGCGCGGCGGCGGTGCGCATCGTTTCCTGCACTGTGTGAGTGCGGTCCGTCGCGGTGGCGGTGCCGGTCAGGTCGATGTCGAGCAGCAACGACGAGGTGAAGTCGCCGACTATCTGATCCACGTCGGGATGCAGGGGTTCACGTTCGAACAGCGGGACGTTCAGCAGAAACCGCGGGCCGGCTGACCAGCGGGCAACGGTGTGGGCGAACGCGGCGGCGAGGGTCATCGCCGGGGTGAGACCGCGCGATCGGGCGTGGGAAAACAGTGCATCACAGGTGTCCGGATCGAGCCAGTGCCAGCGCCGGGTGCCCCGGCGGGTGTGCCGAGCGCCGAGCGCCGGCAGTGCCGGCGGGTCGGGCAGCTCGGAGATGCGCGACCTCCACCAGCGCTGATCAGCGTCGCGCGCAGGCTCCTGACCCGTGACAGCCTCGCGGTACTGGCGGTAGGTGTAGCCCAGGTCAGGGAGTTGCCGACCACGGTAAAGCGCTGCCAGGTCGGCCATCAGGGTGCGGTAGCTCATCGCGTCGGCGGCTTGCATGTCCAGGTCGACGTGCAGCCGCGACCGCTGACCCGGCAGCAGCGTGACCGCGAGTTCGAACACTGTGCCGTTGAGCTGCTGGTGGGACTTGGCGTCCCGGAGGACGGTGAGACGCTGATCGACGACCGCCGCGTCGAGGTGCCGGAAATCCCGCAGGTCAACCGCGACCTCGGTCGCTGGGTCTATCCGCTGGGTGCCGTCCGGCAGAAACTGGACCCGCAACATCGGGTGCCGCCGGGCCAGCGCGGTGGCCGCAGCGCACAGCCGATCGAAATCAATTGCGCCGCCGTCGAATTCGACATACAGATGCCCCGCAATTCCGCCCATCTCCTGGTCGTCCTGACGGCCGATCCACAACGCATGCTGCATCGGGGCGAGCGGAAAAGGCTCGGATTCGGCGGGCGGCGCGGCTTGCGGCTGATCGGGCACCGGCTCCTCGGCACGGGCATCGGACATCAGCTGCGACCAGGCTTCGATTGTCGGCTTGGCGGCCAGCGTGGCGAAGTCGACGGCGACACCTTGTCGGCGCCACCGGCCAGCGAGCGTCATCATCCGGATCGAATCGAGACCTTGGGCGATCAGGCTGTGACCGGGATCGACGGTGTCGGCGTCGGCGCCCAGCAGCGCGGCGACCTCTGCACGGATGGCCTCCGGACTGTCCGCGGTCCGCACCACGACCCTCCCTAGGTCGGCGCATCGTCAACGATTTCGCCCGTAACCCTACTAGTTAGCAAAGGCTGCCCTAATTTGGGTGGTCGTGCAGAAGGAGCCGAAGATGCAGCAACCGCCACTGCGCGGGTTCGCGCCTTTTCCCGCCGACCGGGCCGCGCGGTACCGGTCGGCCGGCTACTGGACTGGACGCACCCTGGACTCGATCCTGTCCGACGCGGCCCAGCGCTGGCCGGAGCGCGTCGCCGTGATCGATGCCGCCGCCCGAGCACCCGGCCTGACCTTCGAGGAACTCCACGAGCACGCCGACCGGGCAGCGGCCGGACTTTCCGCATTGGGCATCGCGGCCGGCGATCGGGTGCTGTTGCAGCTGCCCAACACTCCGGAGTTCGCGGTGGCGCTGTTTGGGCTGTTGCGGGCCGGTGCGATCCCGGTGATGTGTCTGCCCGGCCACCGCGTCGCTGACTTGGATCACTTCGCCGCCGTCAGTGCAGCCAGCGGGCTGATCATCGCCGACGCGACGAGTGGTTTCGACTATCCCGCGATGGCTTGCGCGCTGGCGCAGCGGCATCCGGCGTTGCGGCACATCATCGTCGATGGCGATCCCGGTGCCTTCGTGTCATGGTCGCAGCTGTGCGGCGCCGCCCCTTCGGCCCGCCCGCCGTCGGTGCCGGCCGTCGATCCCCAGTCACCGGCGTTGCTGCTGGTCTCGGGCGGCACCACCGGAGCACCCAAGCTCATCCCCCGCACCCATGACGACTACATCTACAACGTGACGGCCAGCGCCGGGCTGTGCCGGCTCACTGCTGCCGACGTCTACCTGGTGGTGCTGCCCGCCGCCCACAACTTCCCGTTGGCCTGCCCGGGTCTGTTAGGTGCGGTGAGCGTCGGAGCGACGACGGTGTTCGGAACCGACCCCAGCCCCGAGGCGGCGTTCGCGGCGATCGCCCGCCACCAGGTCACCGTCACGGCCCTGGTGCCGGCGTTGGCCGCGCTGTGGGCGCAGGCCTGCGAGTGGGAACCGGTCACCCCGACAACGTTGCGGCTCTTGCAGGTTGGCGGCGCGAAGCTGGACGGCGACGATGCTCTGCGTATACGTGCGACGCTGGCGCCGGGACTGCAGCAGGTCTTCGGAATGGCCGAGGGGCTGCTCAGTTTCACCCGCCTCGACGACCCGCCCGAGCTCGTCGACCATACCCAGGGCCGGCCGTTAAGCGACGACGACGAGCTTCGCATCGTCGACGACGAGGATCACCCGGTACCGAACGACGAGGCGGGCGAATTGCTGGTGCGCGGGCCCTACACCCTCAACGGCTACTTCCGCGCCGAGGCCGACAATGTCCGCAGCTTCGACCGCGACGGGTTCTACCGCACCGGTGACGTCGTTCGCCGCTTGGCCAACGGCTATCTGCAGGTCACGGGCCGGGTCAAGGACGTGATCCATCGCGGCGGCGAAACCGTTTCCGCCGCGGACCTGGAAGAGCATCTTCTGGCCCATCCGTCGATCGTGTCAGCCGCAGCAGTTGCCTTGCCCGATCAGTATCTCGGCGAGAAAATCTGCGCGGCAGTAGTTTTCGACGGCGAGCCAGTGACGTTGGCCGATCTGAACCGGTATCTCGACACCCGAGGCGTCGCGGCTCACGTGCGGGTGGATGTCTTGGTGCCGATGCCGGCGCTGCCGGTGACTGCGGTCGGCAAGATCGACAAGAAGGCGATCGGCCGGCAACTCGGCGGGTGACCTTCTCGCGGCGGTCGGTCACGATTGTCACAGCAGTCGCCGCGCCCAGCGGATATCCGCGTTGCCCACCTCAGAGCGACAAATCGGGTTGGTGCGGCACCTCGCGCGCCGCACAGGGCGAGTTGTCGCGCATAAGTGGGCACAACGACACACGGCGACCAAGCGCACTACTCAGCGACCGGTGACCCCAAAACCTGCCATTGACTAATGTCACCATTCGTTGTTGACTTAGCCGCTATGGCGGACGGCGCACCGGTGCGCGGCTCACTGCGGTCACGCAGTGCTGCGACGCTGAGTGCGGTCACGCTGCGACGGCTCAGCGGGATGTTGCCGCCGGAACGGGCCTGGGGACTGTGGTTGTCGCGCCAAATCGTGGCCGGCGTCATGGACACGTTCGGGCCGCCCTTCGCCGGAGCCACCGTCGAAGCAGTCGACTTCAGACAACCCGACGGGCGCCGAGTCGTCGGCGAGTGGGTGCGAGCACCGGGCACCGAGAAAGCCGCCGGCGCTATCTATTTCCTGCACGGCAGCGGTTATGTGATGTGCTCGCCGCGCACACACCGGCGGTTGACGGCGTGGCTGTCGCGACTGACCGGACTGCCGGTGTTCTGTGTCGACTACCGGCTGGCGCCGCGCTACCGCTTCCCCACCGCAGCCGAGGATGTCCGCGCGGCGTGGGACTGGCTGACCCGTGATCGTTCACCGGAAGACGTTGTCGTGGTCGGGGATTCGGCTGGTGGACACCTGGCCGTCGACCTGCTCCTCCAACCTGAGGTAGCGGCGTCGAAACCGGCAGCACTGGTGTTGTTCTCACCGCTGATCGACCTGACGTTCACGCTGGCGACCGCTACCGAACAGCAGCGTCGGGATCCGACGATACGGGCCGTCAACGCCATCCGCCTGCTCGCCTTATACAGCAGCGGCACCGATCCCGCCCACCCCCGCCTGACGCTGAACGTCGCGGCCGGCCAACCGCTGCCGCCTGCGCTGATCCAGGCCGGTGGAGCCGAAATGTTGTCCGGCGATGCCCGCCGCCTCGCCGCCGACATCCAGGCCGCCGGTGGCAGCTGCGAACTACAGATCTGGCCGGATCAAGTACACGTCTTCCAGGCGCTGCCGCGGCTGTCTCCCGAGGCCACCAGGGCGATGGCCTACGCCGCACGGTTCATCACAACGGCATTGGCAGCCGACGCCGGCGAAAGGGTGGGGTGAAGATGCTCGGGCTGTGGAGCAAGCCGAAGACGAGCCACCGGGCAGCTGCCGTGGTGACCGGCGCCGGCAGCGGAATCGGGGCGGCGTTCGCCCTCGAACTCGCCCACCGTGGCGGCGCGGTGGTATGCAGCGACATCGACGACATCGCCGCTCAGCGGACCGTCGACACGATCACCGATCAAGGCGGCACAGCGGTCGCCATCCATTGCGACGTCTCCGAGATCGACGACGTTCGCGCACTGGCCGAAAAGTCTGAATCCTGGCTTTCCGGCGCGCCCACCCTGGTAATCAACAATGCCGGTGTGGGTGCGGCCGGCGCGCCCATCGGTAATGTGGCAGTGGACGATTGGCACTGGACGCTGGGCATCAACTTGTGGGGCGCCATTCACGGTTGCCATGTGTTCACCCCGATACTGCGGGCGGCGCAACCCGCGCAACAACGACGAGGCATCATCAACGTTGCCTCGGCCGCCGCCTTCGGTGCGGTGCCTGGCATGGCCCCCTACAACGTGAGCAAAGGCCGGCGTGGTTTCCCTGTCGGAAACACTGGCGGCCGAATTGTCCGGCACCTCGATCACAGTGACGGCGCTGTGCCCCACCTTCGTCAAGACCAACATCGTCGAATCCGGGCGCGTCAGTGCGGAGCGGGCGGAACTGGGTGTGAAACTCATGCGCTGGATCGGTCTTTCGCCTGACAAAGTTGCCCGCACCTGCCTGGACGCCCACGACCGCGGCGCCCTGTACTGCATGCCCCAGCTGGAAGCCAAGATCGGCTGGAACCTCAAACGCATGGCGCCGGCGGCCTTTACCCGAGCAGCGGGGCTGATGTCCCGGGCCATCACCCGCTGAGTCAAAGGAGAACAAGTCATGGCCATCGACATGGACGTCATGCTCGCCAAGATCAAAGACCGGCAGTGGGCGCTTGCCGACATCGACTGGCACGCACCGGGTGCGGAAACGATTCAACCCGAATTCCGGCCCAAACTCAAAGCGTTCATGGCCGACCTGTGCTGGATCGAAAACATCGGTGCGCGTGGCTTTGCGGCGTTGGCCAAGAAAGCCCCGGACCCAAGGTTGGCCGAGATCTACCGTTATTTCCACGCCGAGGAGCAGCGCCACGCCAACGCCGAGCTGGCGCTGATGAAGCGCTGGAACATGCTCGACGAGGGCGAAATGCCCGAGCCCAACGTCAACATCCGGCTGGCCATGCAGTGGCTCGACGCTTACGCCGACGGCATGTCGTTGTCGATCCTCGGCACGGTGATACCGATGCTCGAGGTGGCGCTCGACGGCGCGCTGCTGAAGTTCTTGCTCGATGAGGTCGACGACCCGGTGTGCCATCAGGTGTTCGAAAAGATCAACAATGACGAGTCTCGCCATCTAGCAGTCGATTTCGAGGTGCTCAACATGATCGGGCACGCGAAGACCCGCAAGCTCGTCATCGATTTTGTCGGTAACGTGGCCTCGCCAGGGTTGATCATGGGCACGCTGATGTATCTGCCGCTGCTCAACCGGATCCGAAACGAACTCGCCGACATGGGCATGGAACCCGAACGGCTCTACAGCGCGGTCAAGCGGTTCAAGCAGCTCGGCGACCGAGGCGAATTCACGCGACGAGTGCCCACCTACCGGGTTCTGCGACGGCATGCCGCGATGGTGGTCAACCCGCGGCACCCCTACCATCTGCTCGCCAATTCCATGGTGTGGTTGTCGGATCGCTATCCCCGGCCGCTGCTTCGACCAGTGCCGAGCTGGTTCAAAGAACTCACCTACGAACCCGCGGCGTGACTATGGCGAGCACCCACACCTACGCGACGCTGATCGTCGGGGCCGGCTTCACCGGCCTGGGCGCGGCGATCAAACTGGCGCAAGCGGGTGTCGACGACGTCGTCATCCTGGAACGCGGTGATCGGGTCGGCGGAACGTGGCGTGACACCACCTATCCGGGAGCCAGCTGCGATATTCCGTCACTGCTGTATTCCTTTTCGTTCGTGGACAATCCCGGCTGGTCGCGCACGTACTCACCGGCCACCGAGATCTGCCGCCACCTCGAAGACATGGCGACTCAATTCGGCATCCGCCGCCTCATCCAGTTCGGACAGGACGTCAACGCGCTGTCCTTCGACGAGCACGCCGGGATATGGACGGCAGACACCGCGGCCGGCAAGCGTTTCCACGCCCGCACGGTAGTGCTGGCGTCCGGCCCGCTGTCCGACGCCAGCTTTCCCGACATCCGCGGCCTCGACAGCTACCGGGGAACGAAAATTCACAGCGCGCGATGGGATCACGACTACGACTTCACCGGCAAGCGGATCGGCGTCATCGGCACCGGGGCCAGCGCCATCCAGATCGTTCCGGAACTGGTCAAGCAGGCCGGCTTCGTCAAGGTGTTCCAACGCACCCCGGGTTGGGTGCTGCCCCGCCTGGATGTCGCCACGCCACCGGCCATCCAAACGGTCTTCGCCAAAGTGCCTGGCACCCAGCGCCTCACCCGTCAAGCGCTGTTCTGGGGCCACGAAGCCAGCGCCACCGCGCTGGTGTGGCATTCGCCGCTGACTTCTCTGGTGGCCCGGTTGGGCCGGGCGCACCTGCGGTTGATGGTCAAAGACCCGTGGCTGCGTCGTCAGCTGACACCGGATTTCGTTCCGGGTTGCAAACGCATGCTGGTCTCAAGCGACTACTACCCGGCATTGCAGCGCGACAACTGCAAACTCATCGACTGGCCGATCGCGACGCTGAGCCCGGTCGGCATCCGCACCAGCGATGGGATCGAGCACCACCTGGACTGCATCGTGTTCGCCACCGGATACGACGTTCACCTGACCGGCCCGCCCTTCTCGGTGACCGGTCTTGGCGGTCGCTCGCTGGCCGACGAATGGCGCGACGGTGCGCAGGCCTACAAAAGCGCTACCGTGCACGGGTTTCCGAACCTGTTCTTCATGACCGGACCCAACTCGGGGCCCGGCCACAATTCGCTGCTGGTGTACATCGAAGGCCAGCTGGACTACGCGGTGCGGGGCATCACGACGATCCTCGATGACGACCTGTGCTGGCTCGATGTGCGAGAGGATGCGCAGCGCCGGCACAACGAGCGAATCCAAAAGCGGCTGACCAAGACGACATGGATGTCGGGTTGCCGCAGCTGGTATCTGACCAAGGACGGCTTCAACGCCTCGATGTACCCCGGGTTCGCCACCCAGTATCTTCGGCAGATGCGGGATTTCCAGCCGGCGGACTACCACCGGGTTGCGCGACATGCCGGGGCGCCCGTCGCGTTGCCGGGTTGATGGCAGCCGACCGAACGCCCTCTCGAGGGCCAAAGCCCGAAACCGGCACGATCAGCGGCGTGCTGGCGAATCTGCGACGCGTACCCACCCGGGTGGGCCGCCAGTCGCGTGACGTCATCGAGAGTGCGGTGTCTCAGCTTTTCGACGCCGCGGTCCGCCATCCGCACGCCGCACCGGGTTCCGGGGAATACCGCATCGACGACCTGGCGCGGCTGTCCGGTACCACGACCCGCAACATCCGGGTCTACCGCGACCGGGGCCTGCTGCCGCCGCCGCTGCGCGTCGGCCGCATCGCGCTGTTCAACGACACCCATCTGACCCGCCTCCGGCTGATCACCTCAATGCTGGACCGGGGCTACACGATTGCGCATGTGCGGGAAATGCTCAGCGCCTGGGAAGAAGGCAAAGACCTGGGCGACGTGCTCGGCCTGGAAAGCGCCATCGTGGGCACTTGGACCACCGAGAAATCCGAGACCATGCCGCTCGGCGATGCCCAGCGGCTCATCAACGACCGCCGTGCTTTTCGTCGGCTGGTGCAGCTGCAACTGATCCGGGTCGACGGGCCGACGGCCACCATCACCCGGCCCAAACTGATCGAAGCGTTCACCGAAATCCGAAGCTATGGCGTGGGTCTGGACAAGCTCATCGATCTGCACGAGCAGATCGTCCCGCTCGTCGGCCAGATCAGCGAGATGCTGGTGCGAGCCGGAGCCGAACACGTCGCCGATCGGATCAAACCCGGCCACCCCGTGCCCGCGGACACCGAGATCGCCGAGCTGATCACCATGCTGGTCCGGTTCCGCACCCAGGCCGTGGCATCGGTCACCGCCACTTTGGCGTACTCGATCGAATCGACCATCGAGTCGCTGGTCAGCCGCATCCTCGCCGACTACATGGAGCAATCACCCGACGCGCAGGCTCGCTGATCGTCATTGCCGGGCAACCAGGTAAGGAGCCAGCGTGGCCAGCTTCTCGCAGGTCTCCTCGAATTCACGCTCCGGCTGCGAGGCGGCCATGACCCCGGCCCCGGCCCGCAGCCAGCTCTGCCCGTTCTGCTCGTAGGCCGTCCGCAGCGTCAGTGCGGCGTCCAACCCACCGTCAGCCGAAAAGACTGCCACCGCACCGGAATACAGTCCGCGGGGCGTCTCGTCGAGACGCAGGATGGCGTCGATGCCTGCGGCCTTGGGGATGCCTGAGGCGGTGACCGCCGGGAACAGCGCTTCCAAGGCGTCCATGCGGTCTTTCGACGGGTGTAGGCGTGCGCTGACGGTCGAGCCGAGATGCTGCACACTTCCACGTTCGCGCACCGTCATGAAGTCGGTAACGACCGCACTGCCTTCGCTGGCCACTTCACTGATCTCCCGCAGCGCACCGCGCACCGAAATAGCGTGCTCGACAATCTCTTTGGGGTCTGACTGCAGCTCGTTGCGGGCTTGCCGATCGAGCAACTGACCGCGGCCCAGCGCGCGGGTGCCGGCCAGCGGCTCGGTCACCACCACACCGTTGGCATGCACCGCCGCGACCAGCTCTGGGCTGTGGCCCACCGCGCGAACCCCGGCCACCCGCAGCAGAAAAGACCGTGCCGGGGTGTTATGCCGACGGCCCAGCCGATAGGTCGCGGGAAAGTCAAGCGTGAACGGCACCCGGACGCAGCGGGACAGGATCACCTTGTGGTAATGCCCCGCGGTGATCTCCTCGACAGCCTTCGCTACCCGGCTGCGGTAGCCGGAGGCGTCGGCGACGACATCCACCGCCGACGCGGGCGGCGTCCCGGTGACACCGTCGCGCAGCAGTCCCAGCAACGCCGCGCGGTGGCCGTTGTCGGCGTCGAGCAGACGCACCGTGTCGGCGCCGATCACGATGCGGGTGCGCGGCCAGAACAACCGCGCCAACGGAGTTCGCGGTGGCAGCCGGTGTTGCAGGCCGAATCGGTAGACGCCGAACTCGAAGGCGATCCAGCCGAACACCTGGTCGGTGTCCAGCAGCAGCTGGTCGATCGCGTCGCCCAGGACCGGGCCGGGCCGCCCCGACCAGGGTTGGCGATGGGTGACGCCGTCACGGGCGACGCGCAACTCGTCGGTGTCGAGCTCGACCATCGCGCGCACTCCACACGCCAGCAGCCACTCCCCGTTGCGCTCGTAGAGCAGGTAGTCGTCGCCGACCCGCTCGGGCAGCGTCGCGGCCAGCTCGGCGGCCAGCTCGGCCGGGGCGAACCCGGCGGGCAGCGGTACCGACAGAACATCGGCGCCGGCTGTCGCTGTCTCGACACGCGCCTCGGTCACGGTTAGTAAATGTAGCCTAACCTATCTAGACGCGGGCAATACCGGTTGCCGGATTCGGCGCGAACCGCCGGCCCACTGGTTAGCCAACGTTTCCGATACGTTCACCCGCCGGTCCCGAAATGGCTTCTCGGGCGTCCCCGGGCCGGCCGTAGCATCAGGCAGCGGCCATCTGAGCCGGCGCGTACCAGAGAGGTGACCACCGTGTTCGTAATCAAGCTTCTCGACGGTGAAGAAGTTCACGGAAGCGACCGCGACAAGATGTCGATCAACCAGGACACCGGCGTTTTGACCGTCACCCGCGTGGACGGTTTCGAGGAGTTCACGACGCATTACTCGCCGTCCGCGTGGTCATCGGTGACGCACCGCGTCAAGGAAGTCGGCTTCCACAAGAGGCCGGCGTAACGTCGCGCTAGCCCAGCAGGTTGCGCACCACCGCGTCGGCCAGCAGTCGGCCGCGATCGGTGAGCACCAGTCGCTCCCCCTCGGCGACCAGCAGCCCGTCGGTGACCGCGACGGCGGCGCGTTCGCGCTCGGTCGGGCTGAGCAGATCGAGCGGCAGCCCGCGGCGCAGCCGGATCTTGAGCAGCATGTCCTCGGTGTGCGATTCGTCGGCGCCGAGTTCTTCGAAACCGGCTACCGGCAGCGCCGCCCCGCCCAGCAGCTGCGCATACGTGTTCGGATGCTTGACATTCCACCACCGCGTTGCGCCGACGAAGCTGTGCGCGCCCGGCCCGGCACCCCACCACTGACCGCCGTCCCAGTAACCGAGGTTGTGGCGGCACTGGCCGCCGGGCCGGCTCCAGTTGGACACCTCGTACCACTCGAGCCCGGCGGCGCGTAACCCGTCGTCGACCAGCTCGTAACGGTGTGCGAGCACGTCGTCGTCCGGCGCGGCCAGCTCCCCGCGGCGGACCCGTCGCGCCAGCGCGGTGCCGTCTTCGATGACGAGAGCATAGGCGGACACGTGGTCCACGCCGGTGTCCACGGCCACCTCTACCGAGCGCAGCAGGTCGTCGTCGGATTCACCGGGAGTGCCGTAAATCAGGTCCAGACTGACATGCTCGAAGCCTGCAGCCAGCGCTTCACCGGCGGCGGCCGCCGCCCTGCCCGGCGAATGCACCCGGTCCAAAGTCCCCAGTACCCGCGGCGACACCGACTGCATGCCCAGCGACACCCGGGTGTAGCCGGCGTCGCGCAGCTCGTCGAACATCTCCGGCCACGTCGACTCCGGATTGGCCTCGGTGGTGACCTCGGCGTCGGGCGCGAGCCCGAAGTGTTGGCGCACCATGTCGAGCACAACACGCAGCCGAGCGCCGCCCAGCAACGACGGGGTTCCGCCCCCGACGAAGACGGTGCCGGCCGTCGGCCCGCCCAGTCGAGCAGCCGCCAGCTCGAGCTCGGAGCCGAGCACCTGCAACCACGCGTCCGGGTTGACGCCACCCAACTCCGCAGGCGTGTAGGTGTTGAAGTCGCAGTACCCGCAGCGGGTGATGCAGAAGGGCACGTGGATGTACACCCCGAACGGTGCATCTGCGCTGAACGCTACGGCGGGCAGGTCGATGGGCTGCGTCGTCACACGTTCGATTGTCCAACAGGTCCCGGCTTTGAGTTCATCGCATTCAGCTGGGCCGGCTAATTTCGCGCGGTGTGAGGAAAAGTATGCCCTGTTCGGGCTGGTTCGTGTCTGTGGCAGAATGGCCGGGTGACCGTCGCCCACCGCGCTTCCCGCATTCCCCTGGTGGCGCGTCGGCATATCGATCTCAAGCGCGTCTGCAGCTGTCGCTGTCTGCCTTGATGTCGTAGATCGGCCCGCCCGTACTTCCAGCCGGCCACCGGATCTGCGCCGCCGGACAGCCACCGGTGATCTGCGCGGTCCGACGCCGACTCCTTGCCAAAGGAGAAGCGCTCCAATGACCACAACCCGGCCTGCTAAGGGCCGCAACGAAGGCCAATGGGCGTTGGGTGACCGGGAACCGCTCAACGCCAATGAACAGTTCAAGCAGGACGACGCCCCGCTGAACGTGCGGGAACGCATCGAAAATCTCTACTCCCGTACGGGCTTCGACAGCATCGAAAAGAACGATCTGCGCGGCCGTTTCCGGTGGATGGGGCTCTACACCCAGCGCGCCGAGGGCTACGACGGAGCCTGGACCGGCGACGAGAACGCGGACGTTCTGGAAGCGCCGTACTTCATGATGCGGGTGCGCAGCGATGGCAAAGCCCTGTCGGCTGCCGCGCTGCGCACGCTCGGCCAGGTATCCACGGAGTTCGGCCGCGACACCGCCGACATTTCCGACCGGGAGAACCTGCAGATCCACTGGATCGAGATCGAGAACGTGCCGGAGATCTGGCGGCGGCTGGACGCGGTCGGGCTGGATACCACCGAAGCATGCGGCGACTGCCCGCGCGGCCTGCTCGGATCGCCGGTGGCCGGGGAATCGCTCACCGAGGTGCTGGATCCCTCCTCCGCGCTCGACGAGATCGTCCGGCGCTATATCGGTAACCCCGACTATGCCGACCTGCCCCGCAAGTACAAGACCGCGATCTCTGGTCTGCAGGACGTCGCGCACGAGGTCAACGACATTTCGTTCATCGGCGTCGCGCATCCGGACCACGGTCCGGGCCTGGACCTGTGGGTCGGCGGCGGGCTCTCGACCAATCCGATGCTGGCCCAGCGGGTGGGCGCCTGGGTGCCGCTCGACGAGGTAGCCGACGTGTGGGAAGCGGTGACCGCGCTCTTTCGCGACTACGGCTACCGGCGGCTGCGCGCGAAAGCCCGGCTGAAGTATCTGGTCAAGGACTGGGGCATAGCGAAGTTCCGGGATGTTCTCGAACAGGAATACCTCAAACGGCCGCTGATCGACGGCCCGGCCCCCGAGCCGGTCACGCATCCCATCGACCACGTGGGGGTGCAGCGGCTGAAGAACGGGCGCAACGCGGTAGGGGTGGCCCCGATCGCCGGGCGGGTTTCCGGCACCGTGCTGTCCGCGGTGGCCGATCTGATGGAGCGTGCCGGATCTGACCGCGCGCGGCTCACCGCTTACCAGAAGCTTGTCATCCTCGACGTGCCCGACGACATGCTCGACGAGTTCACCGCCGGTCTGGACGCGCTGGGACTGCCGTCACGGCCATCACACTGGCGCAAGAATCTGATGGCGTGCTCGGGGATTGAGTTCTGCAAGTTGTCGTTCGCCGAAACTCGCGGCAGAGCACAGGTTTTGGTGCCGGAGCTGGAACGTCGGCTCGATGACATCAACGCGGCGCTCGACGTGCCGATCACGGTCAACATCAACGGCTGTCCGAATTCGTGTGCCCGAATCCAGGTGGCCGACATCGGTTTCAAAGGTCAGATGGTCGACGACGGGGACGGCGGGTCGGTCGAGGGTTTCCAGGTACACCTGGGCGGCAGCCTGGGAGCTGACAGCGGATTCGGCCGTAAACTGCGCCAGCACAAAGTGACCAGCGACGAGCTCGGCGGGTACATCGACCGGGTGGTTCGCAACTTCGCCAAACACCGGGACCACGGTGAGCGCTTCGCGCAGTGGGCCATCCGCGCCGACGAGGCCGACCTGCGATGAGCCTGGGATTCACCGAGAAGCAGCTGCGCGAACTGGCCGCGCGTGGCGCGGCGGAGTTGGACGGCGCCGATGCCTCCGACCTGTTGCGATGGACCGACGAGCACTTCGGCGGAATCCACGGCCCCCGAGGCGGAGCCACCTGTAACTACGTGGTGGCCTCCAGCATGCAGGACGCGGTGCTGATCGATATCGCAGCCAAGGTGCGGCCCGGCGTGCCGGTGCTGTTCTTGGACACCGGCTACCACTTCGCGGAGACGCTGGGAACACGTGACGCGGTCGAGGCGGTCTACGACGTCCGGGTGCTGAATGTGACCCCCGAGCATACGGTTGCCGAGCAGGACAAATTGCTGGGCAAGGACTTGTTCGCTCGCGAACCCGACGAATGTTGTCGGCTGCGCAAAGTCGCTCCGCTGAGCAAAGCCTTGCGCGGCTATGCCGCATGGGTGACCGGGCTGCGCCGAAGCGAGGCGCCGAGCCGGGCCAACGCCCCGCTGATCGGCTTTGACGAAGCCCGCAAGCTGGTGAAGGTCAACCCGCTGGCGACCTGGTCGGAAGAGGACATCGACTCCTACATCGCCGACAACGACGTCCTGGTCAATCCGCTTGTGGGCGAGGGTTATTCGTCGATCGGCTGCGCGCCGTGCACCGCCAAGCCGGCGGAGGGCGCCGATCCGCGCAGCGGTCGCTGGCGCGGGTTGAACAAGATCGAGTGCGGGTTGCACGCCTCGTGATGACTACCGCCCTGGTGCTGACCGCGCACGGCAGCAGAGATCCACGATCCGCCGCCAATGCCCGGGCCGCGGCAGCACTGGTCAAGCAGATGCGGCCGGGGCTCGAGGTTCGGGTTGCGTTCTGTGAGCACAACCAGCCGGGCCTGACAGCGGTGCTGGCGACCAGCCGGGGCCCGAGCGTGGTGACTCCGCTGCTGCTGGCCGACGCCTACCACGCCCGCATCGACATTCCCGGGCAGATCGCCGGCTGCGACGCGGGTGACCGGGTTCGGCTGGCCGGTGTGCTGGGTGAAGACGATCGGCTCGTCTCGGTGCTGGGCCAACGACTGGCCGAGCGGGGAGTGTCCCGGCTGGACCGCGACCTCGGCGTGCTGGTGGTTGCGATCGGCTCGACGTCAGCCGTGGCCAACGCGCGGACTGCCAAGGTGGCTCCGAAGCTGGCGACAGGGACCCGGTGGGCCGCGGTGACGACCGCGTTCGCCACCGGCGGCGGGCCATCGCTCGCTGAGGCTGCGCAGCTGTTGCGGCGACGCGGTGCTCGCCGGCTGGTCATCGCACCGTGGTTCCTGGCGCCCGGACGACTGCCCGATCGGGTGCGTGGTGCTGCCGACGATGCCGGTATCGCGGTGGCGGCGCCGCTGGGTGCCCACCGTTTGGTGGCAGCGACGCTGCTGGATCGCTTCGACGAGGCGTTGGCGGCCGAGCAGTTGGCGGCCTGACTTCTGCCCCCGGGGCGCCGCTTCGAGTTTGCAATCCTCGGCGGGTTTTCGGGGGCGTGTCGCGTCGTCGAATTCACACTCGGCGGTGGCTAAGCCGGAGTCGACGTCAGGCTGCTCGCGTCCCGGCCAATGGGCGGCACCCGGGTGGCGCGCACGTAGACGGTATCGCCTTCCTGCAGGCCCAGCGCCTCGGCATCCCCGCGGGTGATCTGGGCGGTGAACGGTCCGCCAGTGGCGGCGTTGGTCAGCTCGACGCGCACCTCGAAGCCCAGCATCACCACCCGGTCAATCGTGGCGCGGACAACTCCGGTGGCCTGGGCGGATCCGTCACCGGCCGCGATCTTCATGTCGGGGTTGCGGCCGACGCGGAGATCGTGCGGACGGACCAGGGTGCCGTTGAGCGAGGACACCGCGCCGAGAAACGACATCACGAAGGCGTTCGCCGGTGTGTCGTACACGTCGGTCGGGGAACCGACCTGTTCGATGCGACCGTCTCTGAGTACCGCGATCCGGTCGGCCACGTCGAGCGCCTCGGCCTGGTCGTGGGTGACCAGCACCGTGGTGACATGCACCTCGTCGTGCAGGCGACGCAGCCAGGACCGCAGGTCCTCGCGGACCATCGCGTCCAGCGCGCCGAACGGCTCGTCGAGCAATAGCACTTCCGGGTCGACAGCCAGGGCACGCGCGAGTGCCATGCGCTGACGCTGACCACCGGAGAGCTGGTTGGGATAGCGGCTTTGAAAACCGGCCAGGCCCACCACTTCGAGCAGGTTGTCGACCTTCTTGTTGATGTCAGCCTTGGACCGGCGGCGAATCTTCAAGCCGAAAGCCACGTTGTCGCGCACGCTCATGTGCTTGAACGCGGCGTAGTGCTGGAACACGAACCCGATGCCCCGCCGCTGCGGAGGCACCCGGGTGACGTCGCGGTCGTTAATGGTGATGGTGCCGGTGTCGGGTTGGTCGAGACCCGCAATTGCGCGCAACAGCGTTGACTTGCCTGAGCCACTGGGCCCCAGCAGCGCCGTCAACGACCCGCCGGGCACCACGAAGTTCACGTCGTCCAGGGCGACGAAGTCACCGTAGCGTTTGCAGGCGCCGCGCACGACGATCGCGTTGTTCGTCGTCATCACCAGTTCTCCTTGCCGGCTTGGGGTTACTTCGCCGTCCGTGCACGCCGCACGTCCAGCACTAACTGGAAAATCAGCACTATCACCGCGACAACCATCAGCAGCGTCGACAACGCGTACGCGCCGTATTCGGCGCCGCGGTTGTAGCGGTCGGAAACGAGCAGTGTCAGCGTTTGGGATCTGCCCGGGAGGTTCGACGACACCATGATGACCGCGCCGTATTCGCCGAGCGTACGGGCGATGGTCAGCACGATGCCGTAGGTCAGTCCCCAGCGGATGGACGGCAAGGTGACGCGCCAAAACGTCTGCCACCAGCTAGATCCCAATGTCGCCGCCGCTTCTTCCTGCTCAGTACCCAGCTCGTGCAGCACCGGCTCGACTTCTCGTACCACGAACGGCAGGGTGACGAAGATACTGGCCAGCACGATACCGGGCAGCCCGAAGATGATCTTGAACCCCAGATCTCGTTCCACGAAGCCCAGCGCGCCGGCGGAGCCCCACAATACGATCAAGGCGACGCCCACGATGACCGGAGAAACCGCGAACGGCAGGTCGATGATTGCCTGCAGGACACCCTTGCCGCGAAACTTGTTACGTGCCAGCACAATCGCCGTCGGGATGCCGAAGATCACGTTGAGCGGCACCACGATCGCGACCACGGACAGCGACAGATCAAGAGCCGAGATCGCGGCCGGTGTGCTGATCCAGTCGTAGAACCGACCGAGTCCGGGTGCGAAAGTGCGCCACAGGATCAGCGCTACCGGAACGATCACCAGCACCGTCACGTAGGTCACCGCGAGACAGCGCAGCAGGTACCGCACCGGAGGCGAGGGGGTCACGCGGCCATCTCCTCACGTTTGGCTCGGCGGCCTCCCACGATCCGCAGAATCAGCAGCACGAGGAACGAGATAGCCAACAGCACCATCGATATGGCCGCCGCCCCGGTGCGGTCGTCGTTTTCGATCAAGGTGCGTATCCACTGCGAAGACACTTCTGTCTTCCCCGGTACGGCACCACCGATCAACACCACCGAACCGAACTCCCCGATCGCTCGGGAGAAAGCCAGTCCGGCGCCGGTCAATAGTGCTGGTGTCAGCGCCGGCAGCACGACGTTGGCGAAGATCGTCACATTGTTGGCGCCCAGCGACGCGGCGGCTTCTTCGGCCTCCCGGTCGATTTCCAGTAACACCGGCTGTACGGCTCGCACCACGAACGGCAACGTCACGAACGCCAGTGCCACTCCCACACCCCACGGGGTGTGCTGCAAATGCAGACCTACCGGGCTGTGGGGCCCGTAGAGCGCCAGCATCACCAGGCTCGCCACGATGGTCGGCAGGGCGAACGGTAGGTCGATGACCGCGTCGACAATCCTTTTGCCCCAGAAGGCGTCGCGCACCAGGACCCAGGCGATCAGCAGGCCGAACGGCAGATTGAGCAGCGTGACACCGATCGAGATCGTCAGCGTCACCCGAAGCGACTCCAGCGCGGCGTTGGACGTGACCGCCAACCACAACGCCTGCCAGCCGCCGCCGACGGCCTGCCAGCCGATCGCCGCCAGCGGCAGCAGCACGATCACGGAAAGCCACACCATCGCCACGCCCACCCGAAGCGATGTGTTGCCACGGTAGCGCCGCGGCCGGCGCGGCGCGGGGGTGTCGAGTTCGGGCCGGACCGCCTCTGGGTCGGGCGTGACCGTGGTGGTCATCCGGTGGCCTTCATGTAGATCTTGGTGATGCTGCCGGCGGTCTTGTCGAACAGTTGCGGATCGACCGTGTCCCAGCCGCCGAGATCGGTAATCGTCCACAATTTCACCGGCGTCGGAAATTGGTCTCGCACCTCGGCGGCGACAGCCGGGTCGACCGGCCGAAAACCCGCTTCAGCCCACAATTTCTGGGCCTCGGCGGTGTATTGGAAATTCTTGAACGCAACCGCCGTGTCAAGGTGTGGGCTGCCGATCACCACCGCCAGCGGGTTGTCGATCTTGAAGGTCTGCGGCGGGATGACATGCTCGACCGGCTTACCTTGCCGCTCAGTGACAATCGCTTCGTTCTCGTAACTGATCAGCACGTCGCCGCTGCCCTGCACGAAGACGTCGGTCGCCTCTCGCCCGGATCCGGGCCGCAGCTTGACGTGTTGGCTGACCAGCGTGTCGACGAAGTCAAGGCCCGCCTGGCTGTTGCGGCCGCCGTTACTCTTCGCGGCGTAGGGCGCCAGCAGATTCCACTTGGCCGACCCGGAACTGAGCGGGCTGGGTGTGATGACTTCCACGCCGGGTCGCATCAAGTCGTCCCAGTTTCTGATGTTCTTCGGATTGCCTTTGCGGACAACCAAGCTCACCACCGAGCCGAATGGGATGCCCTTGGTGACGTCGGTGTTCCAATCCTGGGCCACCTTGTCCGCCTTGACCAGCCGGGTGATGTCGGGTTCGACCGAAAAGTTCACCAGGTCCGCCGGCTTGCCGTCGACGACGCCGCGGGATTGGTCGCCGGACGCACCGTAGGAAGTGACCACCTCGACGCCCTTGCCTTCAGGCGAGGCGGTGAACGCGGGAATCACTTTGCTCCACCCCGGTTCTGGAGCCGAGTAGGCGACCAACGTGATGCTCGAGTGCGCGTTGGACGCTCCGCCGCCGACGACATCGCTGGACCCGCCACCACATCCGGCGAGGACACCGCTAACGGTGGCGAACGCGAGGACACGCCGCCACCGCGAATTGCGGTGCGGGATGCCGCCGTCGTCGTCGAGCATTGGCGACCTTTCGATGCGGGAGTTTTCGAGGATGCCCTCGTTCCTGCGGAGATGCGATCGATCGGCACTCGACAGGTCACATGACTTTTCCGGCCTGACCGCGCAGGAGCGAGAAGTCAGTGACAACAGTGCACGTCAGCGACGGCCCAGGTACCTACGGCGATCAGTGCCACGACGTGGCACTCCCGTTCACCGGATGCTGGGCGCATGGCGCGAAGCCTAACAGAATGCGCTCCTGGATCGCCTTTTACAGTCCGGCCGTCTCAGCGGGTCAACAGCCAGGTCAGAATCACCAGCACGACCAGTGTGATCAGCACCAATGTCACCCGCGACCGTGGCAGCTGAGTCACTTTGCCGCCTTTGTCGAACCGGTCGACGGTGCGGTGCCGGCACGCACGCGACGCATCAACCGGATGCCCTGGCCTAGCAGGCTGTCCAGGGCGGCGGCGACGACATAGGCCAGCACCAGCACCACCGGCATCACCACGATCGCCTGCAGCACGAACGCGAGCCCGGACAACCACAGCTCGACGCCGTCCCACCAACTCAGGATGCCGTCCACCGGGATCACCTTATTCGCCGCGACCCAGGCAGACCAACGTGTCAAGATCGGCAGGTGTCCATGGGTTCGGTGGCCGGGGAGACTGCGTGCGCCGTCGCCGGCGGCGGGCCGGCGGGGATGATGCTGGGCTTCCTGTTGGCGCGCGCGGGCGTAGACGTCACCGTCATGGAAAAGCACTCGGATTTTCTGCGGGACTTCCGCGGCGACACGGTGCACGCCAGCACTCTGCGTCTGCTCGACGAACTGGGTCTGCGCCAACGGTTCGACCAGGTGCCGCACCGCCTGATCGATACCGTGCACATGCAGGTCCAAGGTGTTCCGGTCGACCTGGACCTGAGCCGGCTTCCCGGTGGCCACAAACACATCGCGCTGGTCCCACAGTGGGATTTCCTGGAGATGCTGGCCACCGCAGCCGAGGCCGAGCCCACCTTCCGGCTGCTGCGCTGCACAGAGGTGACCGGGTTGATTCGCGAGGCGGACCGCATTGTCGGCGTCAGCTACCGCGATGCGGACGGGCGAGACCGGCAGCTGCGCGCGGCGTTGACGGTGGCCTGTGACGGCCGCTCGTCGACGTTGCGCTCGGCGGCGGGCTTGGTCCCGCGGGGCTTCGGTGCACCGATGGACGTGTGGTGGTTCCGGCTGCCGCGCCGGGCCGACGACCCGCCCGGGCTCGCCGGCGTGCTCAGCGGCGGGCACGCCACGATCACGATCGACCGCGGTGACTACTACCAGATCGCCTACGTCATTCCCAAAGGGACCGACGCCGACCTGCGGTCCCAGGGCCTCGAGGCACTGCGGGGCATCCTGGCGAACCAAGTGCCCTGGCTGGCCGACCGGGTGGACACGCTGTCGTCATTCGATGACGTGAAACTGCTTGATGTGCAAGTAGACCGGCTGCGGCGGTGGTATTGCGACGGGCTGCTGTTCATCGGGGATTCGGCCCACGCGATGTCGCCGGTCGGTGGCGTCGGCATCAACCTGGCAGTCGCCGACGCGGTCGCCGCGGCGCGCATCCTGGCAGGTCCGCTGCGTGCCGGGCGGGTGTCGACCCGTCAGCTGGCCCGGGTGCAGGTCCGCCGCTGGCTTCCGGCGGCGCTGGTGCAAGCGCTGCAGCGCGTGATCCATGCCAAGGTGATCGCGGTGGCGGTGACCGGCGACGGCGCCGAGCGGGCGCCGGCCCTGGGTGTGCGCCTGGCCGGGAGGCTGCCGGCGTTACGCCGCGTGGCTGGGTACCTGGTGGCGATCGGTCCGCTGCCCGAACACGCTCCACGCACGGCACACACCTGAGCGGCCTGCCGGGCAGCATCAGGTCAAGGCGCTGACTTTGTCCATCATTCGGTGCGCGATGTTGACCGCACTGGTGTCGGTCCGGTCGCCGAAGTAGTCGACTTCAACTTCGACCACGCAGTTGACCCTGACACCAAGAGCCCGAGCATTCATCCGAGTGGTCGCGAGGTGGGTCTGCACGTCCGCGGCCAGCACCGAATTAGCGGCTCGCACATCGCTGATGGCAGCCGTCAGGAAGACCTCACCGCGCGAGGTGTACCACGTCACGTCGGCGCCGTCGCAGCGTTGCCACTGAGACGAGAAGTCGGCGAACAGAGCATCGGCATTCGTGGCCGCGCGCACTACGACCACCGACTCGGTCACGCTGATCACTTTCGCGTCGTAACCACCGGCGTTCCACCAGGTCTCTCGTCCGGCATCGGTGACGTCGGCCGACCCGTAAGCGCTTTGCTGCAGTCCCTCCACCACCTGGCCGCATTCGTGCGGCGAGAAATCTATATCGAAGAGGAGGTTACGGCCACCGAAGCGTGGTGGTGAGCCGGGCTCGGTGCGAAACGGCTGCCTCAGGGCCGTATAAAGGCCGGGCCCGTCGAGCATGACGTGCCGGACCGCGTCGCCGGAGAGCGGGCGGGGACGCAGGCCCGGTGCCGGTCGCGGGCTGCCTTTGACAGTGCTGACACAGCCGGTCGTGATCAGCAGCACCAGCACCGTCAAGCCAATCCGACGAAAAGACGGCAACGGCATACCTGTTTCTTCGTCGATGCATCACGGGGCGAGCGGTTGGAGTTCGACTCTACAGGCGTTGACGCTGCCGTCAGCTCAGCTTGCTGACCTTGTCCATCATCAGCCGCGCGATGTCGATGGCCCTGGTTTCCGGGTCGGCTGATGCGCCCTCGTCATTCGAGAACGGAACCTTGACCTCGACCACGCAATTCACCCGGACACCGATGGCCCGCGCGACCGGGGTCGGTGAGGTCTCGACGGTGGCGGCGAGCACGGAATCTGTCACCCGCACGTCAGCGATCTGGTAGGACTGTGAGCGGTAATCGGCCGTTTTGCCGTTGCAACGGTTCCACTGCTGGGCGAACGTGGCGAACAAGGTGTCTGCTTCCACCGCTGTGGGTAGGGCGACGACGCCCTCGTCGACGGCGATGGTGACCGCGGGGTTGGTCTTGGCATCCAGCCAGCTCTCCCAAGCGACTTCCTGCACATCCGCTGACTGATAGCTGCTGGACTGTAATTCGGCCAGCACACCCAGGCATTCGTTTGGGCCGGGGGCCAGGATGTGGAACAACTTCTTCGACCCCCCGAGCCGTGGCGGCTGCAGCGCTTTGACCGACAGGTCAAGCACTTTGGCGAGCTCAGCACGGTCCAGTAGGGCCTGCTCGATCGTGGACCCGATGACCGGACGCGGCGCCATGCCGGTGACAGGCCGCGCGCTGCCCCCGACAACGCCGGCGCAACTGGTCACCAGCGCGGCGACCGCGAGGGCGGCCGTGCCAGCCGCGATGCGCCGAACCCTGGTCATAGGCTCACCTTCCGCCTGCCTTCTACGCGCGTTGATTCACAATCTTTCTGATCGTGAGCCCGAGTCTCAAGTCGACACGCAGCGTGGCATTTATTACACCGACTACCGGCGGGCGAGGCGGTCGGGCGGATGCAATCCGCTGCTCGATGGCGGCCCGCTGACATGGTGGAGGCGATGAGGGCTGTAGCGCGGTCGTGAATCGGTCCGCCCGACGTCGTTACTTCTTGGCTTTATCTCCGGCTTTGGCGCCTGCCGCGTCCGCCGATAGCGCTGCGACGAACGCTTCCTGTGGCACGTCGACCCGGCCGATGGTCTTCATCCGCTTCTTGCCTTCCTTCTGCCGCTCCAGCAGCTTGCGCTTGCGGGTGATGTCACCGCCGTAGCACTTGGACAGCACGTCCTTGCGGATGGCGCGGATATTCTCCCGCGCAATGATTTTCGATCCGATGGCCGCCTGCACCGGGACTTCGAACTGCTGGCGCGGAATGAGCTCTTTGAGCCGGGCGGTCATCTTGTTCCCGTAGGCCGCCGCGCCGTCTTTATGCACGATCGCGCTGAACGCGTCGACGGTCTCACCCTGCAGCAGGATATCCACCTTGACCAGCGCGGCCTCCTGCTCGCCGGCGTCCTCGTAGTCCAGGCTGGCGTAGCCGCGGGTGCGGGACTTCAAGGCGTCGAAGAAGTCGAAGATGATCTCGCCCAAGCGGCATCGTGTAGCGCAGCTCCACCCGTTCCGGCGACAGGTAGTCCATGCCGCCCAGTTCACCGCGCCGGGATTGGCAGAGCTCCATGATCGTGCCGATGAATTCGCTGGGCGTAATGATCGTGGTCTTGACCACGGGCTCGTACACGGTGCCGATCTTGCCCGACGGCCAATCCGAGGGGTTGGTCACCTGCATTTCGGTCCCGTCGTCTTTGAGCACCCGATAAACCACGTTGGGCGACGTCGAGATGAGGTCCAGGTCGAATTCCCGCTCCAGGCGCTCGCGGGTGATCTCCATGTGCAGCAGGCCCAGAAATCCGCACCGGAACCCGAACCCCAGCGCCACCGACGTTTCGGGTTCATAGGTCAGCGCGGCGTCGTTGAGCTGCAGCCGGTCCAGCGCGTCACGCAGATTCGGGTAGTCCGAACCGTCGACCGGATACAAGCCCGAGTACACCATCGGTTTGGGTTCCCGGTACCCGGTCAGCGGGATCGACGCGCCGTGGCGGGCCGTCGTCACGGTATCGCCAACTTTCGACTGCCGGACGTCTTTTACGCCAGTGATTAGGTAGCCGACTTCCCCGACGCCCAGGCCGGCGGTGGCTTTGGGTTCAGGAGAGACGATGCCGACTTCCAGCAGCTCGTGATTGGCACCGGTGGACATCATCGCGATCTTCTCCCGCGGGGTGATTCTGCCGTCGACCACCCGCACGTAGGTGACCACGCCGCGGTAGATGTCGTAGACAGAGTCGAAGATCATCGCCCGGGTGGCCGCTTCAGGGTCGCCAGTTGGCGGGGGAACCTGCTTGACCACCTCGTCGAGCAGCTCGGCCACGCCCTCGCCGGTCTTGCCGGACACCCGCAGCACGTCGTCGGGTTCGCAGCCGATGATGTGGGCGATCTCACTGGCGTAGCGCTCCGGGTCGGCGGCGGGCAAATCGATCTTGTTCAGTACCGGGATGATCGTCAGGTCTCGGTCCAGCGCCAGGTACAGGTTGGCCAGCGTCTGGGCTTCGATGCCCTGCGCGGCGTCGACCAGTAGCACCGCGCCCTCGCAGGCAGCCAGCGCGCGTGACACCTCGTAGGTGAAGTCGACGTGGCCGGGGGTGTCGATCAGATGCAGGACGTGGTCGGTGTGGTCAACCCGCCACGGCAACCGCACGTTCTGCGCCTTGATCGTGATGCCGCGTTCCCGCTCGATGTCCATCCGGTCCAGATACTGCGCGCGCATCGACCGTTCGTCGACGACACCGGTGAGCTGCAGCATCCGGTCAGCCAGCGTGGACTTCCCGTGATCGATGTGAGCGATGATGCAGAAGTTCCGAATCTGGGCCGGCGCGGTGAACGTCTGGTCGGCGAAACTGTTGATGGGGATCTCCTGCTGAGACGGATGTGGGTGCGCTGCGCTGCTGCCTTTAGCCTATCGAGGACAGCCACGTCCTATGCTGGCGAGCATGGCTTCCCCACGGAAGACACAGTGGAAGACGTTCCAGCGGATCGCCAAGCAACTGGTCTTCAACGAGGCGCCGCGCTTCATCCGCCAGATGCAAGAGTCGCCCACCGTGCAACGCGGGCTATCCGAGGGCCTTCAGCGCGGTATCAAGTTCGGCATCGACGTCATCGCCGGTAGCGCGCCTGAGCCGCCCGCCGCGATCTCCCGCGGCCGACCAGTGACCAGCGCGAGTTCGCCCACCGCGCAGCGAGCCCGCAAGTTGGTCTACGCCCCGAACCTCGACGGCCGGGCCGATCCGGGCGAGATCGTCTGGACCTGGGTGGTCTACGAAGACGACCCGACCCGCGGTAAGGACCGGCCGGTGCTGGTGGTGGGCCGCGACCGTCGGACCTTGTTGGGCTTGCTGCTCTCGAGCCAGCAGCGGCGCGCGGCCGACTCGAATTGGGTCGGCATCGGCGTGGGCAGCTGGGACGCCGAAGGCCGGTCCAGCTGGGTCCGGCTGGACCGAGTGCTCGATGTGCCCGAGGAAAGCATCCGCCGGGAGGGCGCGGTCTTGGAGCGCATTGTGTTCGACGTCGTCGCCGCCCGGCTGCGCGCCGACTACTCCTGGAGCTGACCCGGCCAGTCTTCAGGGCAGTCCAGCTCAGCCCTGCGTGATGTAGGACTGCAATTGGGCGTGCTCGGCTTCCAGCTCGTCGATCCGGTTCTTCACGACGTCACCGATACTGACGATTCCGATCAGCTTGTCGTTGTCCAGCACGGGCACGTGCCGCACCCGGTTTTCGGTCATCAATGCGCTGATGGCGTCGATGCTGTCGGTCTTCGAGCAGGTGGCGATCACCGAGGTCATGATTTTCGAGACCGGTTGATCGAGCACGCCGGGCCCTTGAGCGTGCAACTGGCGTACCACGTCTCGTTCGGACACAATGCCCTCCAGCGCGCCGCTGGTACCGGCCACCACCATTGCCCCGATATTGCGCTCGGCCAGGCCGGCGAGCAGCTCGCTGACCGTCGCCTCGGGTTTGACTGTCGCGACCGCCCCGCCCTTGTTCCGCAGCACATCGGCAATACGCATCGAGGTCTCCCGCCGGTTGTGAGGTGGTTCACATCAGGCTACGGCCAACCGGCGTACCGGGACAGCGATTCGGGCGGCCGGGATCGGGTCAAATCGCGGGCGGTCGGCCCGGACGTGTGACATACCTGAGCCCTGATCGAAATCACCCTGCTCGGCACCGGTAGCCCCATCGCGGACGCGAACCGCCCGGGGCCGTCGACGTTGGTGCGCGTGGGTGGTCAGGTCTTCCTGATTGATTGCGGCCGCGGAGTGCTGCAGCGGGCGGCGGGGATCGGCGTCAGCGCGAACGGGTTGTCGGCGCTGCTGCTGATGCACTTCCACAGCGACCACATCGCCGAGTTCGGCGATGTGCTGATCACCCGATGGGTGAGCACATTCGGGCCGAGTCCGGCTGCACTGCCGATCATCGGGCCGCCCGGCACCGCCGACCTGGTGGCGGCGACGCTCAAGGCTTTCGGCGCCGATGTCGGTTACCGCATCGTCCACCACGCCGACCTGACCGCTCCGCCGCCGGTCGACGTACATGAAGCGACCGACGACGCCGTCTGGGACCGCGACGGCGTGGTGATTCGGGTAGCGCCCACCGACCACCGGCCGGTGACGCCAACCGTCGGATTCCGGATCGAGTCTGGCGGCAGTTCGGTCGTGCTGGCTGGCGACACGGTGCCATCCGACAGCCTCGACCAGCTGGCAGCGGGCGCGGATGCGCTGGTGCACACCGCGATTCGCAGGGACATCATTTCGCAGTTTTCGCAGCAGCGAATTAAGGACATCTGCGACTACCAATCGTCGGTGCAGGAGGCGGCCGCGACCGCGCGGCGCGCCGGCATGGGCACCTTGGTCCTGACCCACTACGTGCCCGCGATCGCGCCCGGTCAAGAAGAACAGTGGCGGTCGCTGGCCGCAGCGGAGTTCGACGGGCGCATCGAACTCGGCGACGACCTGCACCGGGTCGAAATCCCGGCACCGGTGCGCGGGTAGCAGCCGTCTATTTGCTGATCAAAGTGACGTCAGCAGCTCGACGTCCCGTCCGCCGGCGAGGGCGACTATTGCGGCGTCGAATGTGATCAGGCGGACGCTGTGACGTCGGGCGAGCGTCAATAAGTGCGCATCGGTCACCTGGCGATGACCGACGATGGTCGGCACGTCGTCGTCGGCCAGCGACACATCGTCGATCAGGAAGCGGTGACCTTCGATGCGTCTCAGGGCGATCAGCACCTGCTGCGCGTCGACAATCGGGACTGGACTGGGTAGCACTTTCGGATTCGTGGACACCCGGATGAAGCCACTCTCGGTGAGCGGGCAGGTGGCCCAACCTGTCGACGCGTTGGCGGCAAACCATTCGCGGATACGCGCATGATGCACGTGCGAATCCCATGCGAGGGCAATCAGTGCGTTGACGTCGAGCAGCGCCAACTGATCAATCTTCGTCCAGCGCGCGTCGCACCATTTCGGGGGTGATTAGTGCTGCGCCCGCCGGAACCCGAATCACTGGGATGTCACCTCTGACTTCGACGCGCGCCGGGGTAAGCCCGCGACGGGCTAGCCTGGAGATCACCTTGCCGAGGGAGCGACGCTCGATTATTGCGAGTTCGCGAGCCGCAGCAACCACGTCGTCGTCGAGGTCCAAGGTCGTGCGCACTTATGTGATGCTACCGCATCAACGCATCACTGGGCCGGTGGATCTGCCTGAGCGGCGGGAACGATGCGTTCATCAGGCCAGCCGGGTGATTTCGACGACCACGTCGAGGTCCGTCGCGCCTTCACCGGAGTAGATCCCCTTCAGCGGGGAAACGTCGGCGTAGTCGCGGCCGACGCCGACGCTGACGTAGTGCTCGTCGATTCTGGTGTCATTGGCGGGGTCATAATCCCACCACGCACCGGTCCAGACCTGGATCCAGGAGTGACTTTCGCTGTCGACGGTCTCCCCCACCGTGGCGTCGCATTTGGGCAGCAAATATCCAGAGACGTATCGCGCCGGAATTCCCATGCTGCGCAACACCATTAGCGATAGGTGGGTGAAGTCCTGGCAGACGCCCCTGCCCTCGCGCAACGCGTCGAGCCCAGAGGAGCGCACGCCGGTGCTGCCGGGCAGGTAATTCAGTTCCGTGCGTACCCAATTCACGGCTGCGACGACCGCTTCGGCGGGCTGGTTATATTTGGCGATCCTTCTGCCCACTGCGGCAACGCGTCTACTCGCCGGGGTGTAGTGCGTGGTGGTGAGCATTTCGTAGAATTGGTCGACGACCGCCTCGGTCTGTATTTCGGCCCACGTGAGGTCGGCTGTCACCGGTTCCGGCTGCTCGGTTTCAACGACCGACGAGGAGCTCACCGTGAGCTCGGTGTGGGGTGCGTGCAGGTCGAATGCGGTCACCGCGGTGCCCCAGTAGTCCACGTAGCGGTACGAGCGGGTGGCAGGCACCGTCTCGACTCGGTTGAGGATGACGTTCTGGCGGGAGTCCGAACGGGGGGTGAGCCGGGCCTCGTTGTAGGACGCCGTCACCGGCGACTGGTAGGCGTATCCGGTGTCGTGCACCACCCGCAACCGCCACATCAGTTCTTGTCCTGAATACCGGCCGGCGAGGTGTGCTGACCGGCATCTGACCATGCCACCCACGGTGTGGCGCAAAAGTACTGCAACGCCAGCGCTTCGCCGATGTCATGGCAGGTCTTCTGCAAGCTGGCCAGCCTTATCTCCAGTGATTCGAGCAGCACGCCGGGATCCACGAATTCGAGTTCGCTGCGGGCCCGGCCGAGCAACCGCTGCGCTTCGGCCGTGGCCCCGACCCGGCTGTGCGGATTGCGCAGCAGTTCATCGAGATTGTGTTCGGCCAACTTGAGCGAATGAAAGATCGACCGCGGAAACAACCGGTCCAGCAACATGAATTCGACCACCCGGTTGGCGTCCAGCACACCGCGGTAGGTGCGCAGGTAAGTGCTGTGCGCCCCCGCCGAACGCAGCACGGTCACCCAGGCGGGCGAAGATGCGCTGTCCCCCACCCGGGACAACAGCAGCCGCACGGTCATGTCGACCCGCTCGATCGCGCGGCCCAGCATCATGAAACGGTAGCCGTCGTCGCGGGACAGCGTTGAGTCGGCCAGCCCGGCGAACATCGCGGCACGGCCCTCGATGTACGCCAGAAACCCATGCGGGCCAAAGCGTTTGGCGGCACGTTCGCGTTCCGCCAACGCATTGTATGTGGCGTTGAGGCATTCCCAGGTCTCGCTGGATGTCACTTCGCGCGCCGATCGAGCGTTTTCCCGTGCGGCCGTGATCGCCTCGACAATCGAGCAGCCGCCCCGGGTGTCGCGGCTGAACGCGACCAACTCGGTCAGCGACCACACGTCGAGTTCGATGTCGGGCGGCTCGATTCCCAGCACCCGCAGTAGCCCCCGTGAAGTGTGGTCAGGGTCGACGCTGGAGTCTTCGAGCAACTGGTGCACGGTGACGTCGAGGATGCGCGCGGTGTCGTCGGCGCGCTCGACGTAGCGACCGATCCAATACAGCGCTTCAGCGTTGCGGGCCAGCATCAGTTCGTCACCGCCTACTGCTGCTGCTGCTGCTGCTGAGCCTGCGACGGCCGGAGCGGATCCGGCTGCTGCCGCTGCGACGAACCGTCGAGCTCAGGGACGTCCGCAGGCAGTGCCTGGGGCGGCGACCGGACGATTTGCGCGGCACTGACATCGCGGTATGCCACCGAGGTGCGCGACGCCAGCACCCAGGTGTCCTTGGAGCCGCCGCCCTGGCTGGAGTTGACTACCCGTGACCCTTCCACCAGCGCCACCCGGGTCAGCCCGCCCGGCAGTACGAATACCTCGTCACCGTCGTTGACCGCGAACGGCCGCAGATCGACGTACCGCGGTGCCAGATCGTCCCCGACTTTGGTCGGCACCGTCGAGAGCTCCATCATCGGTTGAGCGATCCAACTGCGGGGATCGTCGCGGATCTTCTTGCAGATAGTGGTCAGTTCCTTGTCCGAAGCTTCCGGACCGAACACGATGCCGTAGCCCCCAGAACCCTCGACCGGCTTGATGACCAGCTCAGCGATGCGGTCCAGTACCTCTTCGCGTTCGCCGTCGAGCCAGCACCGCAACGTCGTCACGTTGGCCAACAGCGGCTTTTCACCCAGGTAGTACTGGATGATCGTCGGCACATAGGCGTAGACGAGCTTGTCGTCCCCGACGCCGTTACCGACGGCGCTAGAGATCACGACGTTGCCGGCGCGGGCCGCGTTGAGCAGGCCGGCCACCCCGAGCACCGAGTCGGGCCGAAACTGCATCGGGTCCAAGAAGGTGTCGTCGATGCGCCGGTAGATCACGTCGACTTGGCGGTCGCCTTCAGTGGTGCGCATGTAGACCTGGTTGTCGCGGCAGAACAGGTCGCGACCTTCGACGAGTTCCACACCCATTTGGCGGGCCAGCAGTGAATGTTCGAAGTAGGCGGCGTTGGCCACGCCCGGAGTCAGCACGACCACGGTTGGGTCCGCCTCGTTGGTGGCCGCTGATTTGCGCAGCGCCCGTAGCAAGTGGGCGGAGTAGTCGTCGACCGGACGTACCCGGTGGGTGGCGAACAGATTCGGAAAGACCCGGGCCATCATGCGCCGGTTTTCCATCACGTACGACACTCCCGACGGCGAGCGCAGATTGTCCTCGAGAACGCGGAAGGTGCCGCGTTCGTCGCGAATCAGGTCGATGCCCGCGACGTGAATGCGCACTCCGTTGGGTGGGACGATCCCGGCGGCTTGGCGGTGGAAATGCTCACACGAGGTCACCAGGCGTCGCGGTATCACCCCGTCCTGCAGAATCTCCTGCTCGCCGTAGATGTCGTCGAGGTACATCTCGAGAGCTTTGACCCGCTGGGTGATGCCCCGCTCCAGCCGACTCCATTCCGCGGCGGAGATGACCCGCGGGACCAGGTCGAGCGGAAACGGCCGTTCCTGCCCGGACAGCGAGAAAGTGATGCCTTGGTCGGTGAAAGCGCGGCCCAGGGCCTCGGCACGCGCTTCGAGTTCCGAGGCGTCGGAAGGCGCGAGTTCGCGGTAGATGCCCTTGTACGGTCCCCGCACGTTGCCCGGCGCGTCGAACATCTCGTCGAAGGCCTCCGCGTAGGGGCCCGGGTCGCTGTAGCCGTCGAAAATGCGCTCGAAGCGCGCGCGCGCCGCTGGCTGAGTGCGCGACTGCCGCCTGGTCTCCGCGGGCACGGTTCGAACGGCCACTGTCACATGCTGCACCAAGAGCCTCGTATCCGCAGAATCGGAGCGCCGATTCGACCACCGGCACCGGTTGCGGCTTGGCTGTCCACAGCCGTAATGCGCCGCACTTCATTTGTCATCCTGTTGCCTCATGTCAAGATGCGCGCGAAGGGGGATTCGTTGCCTCACGTAAACGTGCGCGCTTGTTGAGTGGAGCTGTGGCGCCGGGTGCGGCTTTGCTGGTGGTGAGGGTGAACAGCTGGGCGGTTAGGGCTTGGATCTGGCGTTGGGTGGCGGCGGGGTTGATCAGCGAGTAGGTCCGGGTTAGCGCCACGATGCGTTCCACGGTCATGGTGGGGTGATCGATCGCGCGATGAAATGGGGTGGTGGCGGTGTCGTGTTTCTTGGACACTTTGGCCCCTGCGCGGACCTTGGAGATCAGTTTCTGCTGCGGGTAGAAGTAGTTGGTCAGCCTAGACTGCAACTGCCAGATCTCGTTGAGTAGCAATAGTTCTGCAGCGGTGTCGTAGCGGTGGTAGCCGACAACGGTGCGCACCACCGCCCAGTTCTTCTGCTCGACGTGACAACCGTCGTTCTTATTGCCCGGTCGTGCACGGGTGAAGGTGATCTGGCGTCCTTGGCACCATCCCAGCAGGTGGTCGTTGATGAATTCTGATCCGTTGTCGGAGTCCACACCCAGGATCGAGAACGGCATTTTGCGTGCGATGTCATTGAGTGCTGCCAGCACACATTTGGCGGTCTTGTCCGGCACTGAGCGATTCTCGGTCCAGCCGGTGGCGATGTCGGTGACGGTCAAGGTAAATGCATGGCCTCCACCCCGGTTGCCGCCGTCATGCCAGACCAGGTCGATCTCGACGAACCCCGGTCGAGCGTCATCCCACTCGGCCCAGGTGCGCACCGGGATCTGGCTTTTGAGCAGCGATCCCGGCTTTGTCCCCACACGTCCCCGGAGCTGGTGTTTGGCTCGCTGTTCAGCCAGGCGGCGATCGATGGTGGCTGCCGACATCGACGCCAGCAGCTCAGCGGTGCTCTCGTCGATGGACAGCTCTCCGAAATGCCGCAGCACCGCCACCAGTTCGCCCAGCATGGGCGCGAGCCGTTTGCCGGCCGGCATTCCAAGCACTGCCCAGCAGACCGTCAGCGCCGCGACCACATCGGGCCCGTACTTCACCGGCCGCGGACTGCGCGGGGCAACAATCTTGGGCAACAGCGCCGCTACGAGCGCCTTACGCGCGTGATTTCGGTGCCACCCCGTATTGGCGCACAACTCGTCAAGGATCCGACTTTTACCGCGCTTGCTCGCCAGCTGGTAGCGGGTCACAGCCGCCCCGGTGATTGCTCTGCGCTCTGCCAAGGTCAACCCCATCCACTGGGCGTACGCGCGCATTCTCAGTGAGGCAACGAATCACCCTTTCGCGCGCATTTCTGACGAGTCAACGCGGTCATAGCCGTGTGGCATAATCGCACATATGTTCGAATCATCGAGTGGTGCACTTTCCCCGCCGGAGGTGATCGCGCGGTTTGATGAGCTCTTCGAGCGGCATTATCCGTCGGCCACGCAGCAGTCGGCGGCGCTGCTGGATCGGGTCTGTGCGTCTTCGCGCGCAGAGAACCAAGCCGCAGCCGCACAGCTGGTCGCGATCGCAGAGTTGTTCGGCTACCGGCTGTCGCGCTGTGCGGAAAACGAGGACTGGGCGATCGACACCTGTGAGGCGGTCACCGCTGAGCTGGCGGCGGCGTTGCGGATCAGTCAAGCGCTGGCGGGCAGCCGGCTGCGCTATGCGCGGGCGATGCGCGAGCGGCTGCCGAAGCTCGGGGCGGTGTTTGAAGCCGGTGACATCGACTTTCGGCTGTTTCAGACCATCGTGTATCGCACCGATTTGATCACCGACCCTGCCGTGCTGGCCGCGGTGGATGCCGCGCTGGCCGCGGTGGTGCCGCGCTGGGCGTCGATGACCCAGGGCCGGCTGGCCGGACAGGTCGACAAGATCGTGGCCACCGCTGATGCTGATGCGCTGCGGCGGCGTCGGGAGCGGTACGCGGATCGGGAGTTTTCGACCTGGGATGGCGGCGACGGGCTCACCGAGGTCTTCGGCAGACTGGCCACCACCGACGCCCACGCAGTAGATACACGGCTGGATGCATTGGCCTCCACCGTGTGTTCAGAGGACCCGCGCACCCACACACAGCGCCGTGCCGACGCGCTGGGGGCACTGGCGGCCGGGGCTGACCGGCTGGGCTGCCGCTGCGAAAGACGCGACTGCCCCACCGGTAATCGGCCCGGCGCAGGGCCGGTGGTAATTCACGTGATCGCCGAGCAAGCCACCCTCGATGGCCACAGCAGCACACCAGCATCAGAGATCAGCGCCGACGGGCTCATCCCCGCCGAACTGGTGACCGAGCTCGCCGCCTCCGCCAAACTCATGCCGCTGATCCACCCCGCCGACGCACCGCCCGAACCGCGCTACACACCCTCCACAGCACTGGCCCGGTTTGTGCGCTGCCGCGACCTGACCTGTCGCTGGCCTGGCTGCGATCACCCCGCGATGGATTGCGACGTGGATCACACGATCCCCTACACCCAAGGCGGGCCCACCCACGCATCGAACCTGAAGTGTTACTGCCGCACCCACCACCTCGTCAAAACCTTTTGCGGCTGGCGCGATCAGCAGCTACCCGACGGCACCGTCATTCTCGCCTCACCAGCGGGGCGAACCTATGCCACCACCCCGGGCAGCGCGCTGCTGTTCCCCAGCCTGTGCCACCCCACCGGCGAATCACCTCCGCCTCCATCTACCGCCGACGACTACTGCGGCGAGCGCACCGCGATGATGCCCAAACGGCGCCGCACCCGCGCCCAAAACCGGGCCCAACGCATCAACACCGAACGCCGACACAACCACAACGCCCGCCTGGCACGCCGCACCCAACGCCTGAGCTACTTCGGACCCGCACCACCAGAAACCCACGACGACCGACCACCGTTTTAGAGACCGCGGTGCGGTTTTGGGAGAATGCCCGGCCGACTGATACCCTGGGCAGTCGCTGCCGGATGCAGCAAACCCAGCTGAGAGACTTCCAGAGGATTTTCACGCGTGGCCAACATCAAGTCGCAGGAGAAGCGCAACCGCACCAACGAGCGCGCCAGACTGCGCAACAAGTCGGTGAAGTCGTCGCTTCGCACCGCGATCCGGGCCTTCCGGGAAGCCGCCCAGGCAGGCGAGAAGGAGCAGGCTGGGGCGTTGCTGGCGGCCACCAGCCGCAAGCTCGACCAGGCCGCCACCAAGGGTGTGATCCACAAGAATCAGGCGGCCAACAAGAAGTCGGCGCTGGCGCGGGCCTACAACAAGCTCTGATTCAGTGGCGGGCTCTGGCTAGCCGCCAGATGCTAGCTCGGCGACCTTGCGCACCGCGGCCTCCAGTGCATAGTCGGCGTCCGCGGCCGCACCCTTGACGTCGGCGTTCAGCGTCGCCACCACTTTCATCGCGGTAGCTACCGTGTCCTGCGACCACCGCCGGGCCTGCCGCTGCGCCTTCTGCACCCGCCACGGCGGCATACCCAGTTCGGCCGCCAGCCGATAGGGGTCGCCGGACGCCGGACTGACCCGGGCGATCGTGTGCATCGACTCGGCCAGTGCATCGGCCAGCACCACGTGCGGCTCGCCGCGCATCATTGCCCACCGCAACGCCTCGGCGGCTCCGGCCACGTCCCCGGTGACCGCTTTGTCGGCGACGTCGAAGCCCTTCACTTCGGCCTTGCCGCTGTGGTAGCGGCGCACCGCCGCGGCGTCGACGCTGCCACCGGTGTCGGCAACCAACTGCGAACACGCCGAAGCGAGCTCACGCAGGTCGGAGCCGACCGCGTCGAGCAACGCGGTGACCGTGTCCTCGTCCACCTTGACCCGCAGCGACCGAAACTCCTTGCGAACAAAGTCGAGGCGTTCGCCGGCTTTGGTTATCCGCGCGCATGGATGCACCTCGGCGCCCAGCGCTCGCAACTGGGTGGCCAGCGCTTTGGCGCGCCCGCCCCCCGAGTGCACGACCACCAGCACGGTGCCCGACGGGACGTCCGCGGCGGCCGCGGCGATCAGGTCCGCAGCGTCCTTGCCCGCCTCACCGGCGGCGTGCAGCACGATCAGCCGCTCGTCGGAAAACAGCGACGGGCTCAGCAACTCGGCCAGTTCATGGGTACCGACGTCGCCGGCGCGTACCCGGCTCACCGGAACGTCGAGACCGCCGACGCGCTGGCGCAACGTGCCCAACACCGTTGCCACCGCGCGCTCGACCAACAGTTCCTCGTCACCGAGCACCAGATGCAGCTGTGACGTTGGGTGGTTCACCTGACGATCGTGTCACGAAGGCAAGACAACATCGGCTCCCGCCCCGACCGACAGGCCGGATATCGACCAGGCCAGCAAACCGACCGTCGCTCCCGACGCCGCGATGCGAAACCACCGCCAGCGCCACAGCACGACCACCAGCACGGCGGTTGCGCCGACCAGTACAACCCCGGACAACCCAGCCGGAACCGGCACGGTTGCCGCGGGGACACCGGCTGCCCAGTGTGCGACACCCAGTACCCACCACAGCTCAGGTCCGGTGAAGCGAATCAGTAGATGCGCCGCGGTCGGCCAGAACATCGACAGCGCGGCGGCCACGGTGCCGAGCACGGTGATCGGGGCGATCACCGCTGCTACCACCAGGTTGGCCGCCGCCGCTACCAGGCTGAGGCGGCCGGATATGCCGGCGACCAGCGGAGCGGTCACCAACTGGGCGGCCCATGCGATCGCAACCGCATCGGCCAGTGGTCGCGGCCAGCCTTGCGACACCAGTCGCCGTGACCAGACCGGCGCGATCACGACCAGCGCGGCCGTGGCCACCACCGACAGCGCGAAACCCACGTCGACGGCGAGCTGCGGCGCAGCGATCAGCAACACCAGCACCGCGCCGGACAACGCCGGAAGTGCCTGGCGCCGGCGGGAGGTAAGGATGGCCAACAGTGTGATGGCGGCCATGACAGCCGCGCGCAGCACACTGGCGGTGGGTTGCACGACGATGACGAAAGCCAGCAAGGCGATGGCGGCGAGCCCTACTGCCGGGCGTGGCCCGATCAACCGCGCGGTGAACAACACCGCCCCGCAGACAATGGTGACGTTCGCACCTGAAACCGCCGTCAGATGCGTCAGGCCCGCGGCCCGGAACTCGCGGTTGGTCAGGGCGGTGACCGCGGCGGTGTCACCGAGTACCAGCGCCGGCAGCATCGCGGCCTGGGGAGCCGGCAGCACCTCCCGGGCGCCGGCAGCGAACCGGGCACGAACCGCCGACGCAGCCCGGTGGACGGGCCCCGCCCGGCCCAGCGTGGGAGTACCCCTGGCGGTGAGTGCGGCGATCGTCAGGTCGCGGCGCATCGGTCGAGTGATGCGCGCGTCGAACCGGACCGGCTGGCCCGCCATCACTTCGCCGAAGTCGCGCGCCGACGCGAACACCACCACCCGGCCAGACATTTCGTCGGTCCCGAGGCGCTGCAGGGTGGCACGAAACATCAATCGGCTGCTGCCCACCGGCAGTGCGCTTTCGCTCGGTGTGACGGTAACCGGAACGGCACGTCCATACGCCGCGGTAATTGGATGATGCCGAATTGCATTGACTCGCAAGGCGATCGCGAAGCCGTATCCCGCGCCGACCACTGCGATCCCCACCAGAGCGACACTGACCGCACGCAGCCTTGCACCGTGGCCCGGTCGAACATTCGTCCGCCACCACAGCACAGCCGAGGTCGCCGCCACAGCAACCCACAGCCACCCCAGCACAGCGCCGATCTGCCACACCATTCCGGCCGCGGTGACCACCCACCCGGTCAGCGCGGCCGGCACCAGCCGCACATCCAGCCGCGCCGATGCAGGCCCGGCAGCAGGGGTACCCATCGGCGTCAGACATGGACCAACGCACGCAGTTTGTCCAGCCGTGCCGGACCGATGCCGTCCACCTCGGCGAGCTGATCAACGCTGTCGAACTTGCCGTGGGTCTCCCGCCATTTCACGATCGCGGCCGCGGTGACCGGCCCGACGCCGGGCAATGCGTCCAATTCCTGCACCGTCGCGGCATTGAGGTCGACCAGCTCAGCGGGTTTGGTCGCGGTCGACCCCGGTGTCTGCCCCGGCGACGCCGACGTGCGGGAGGTCGCCGACCCCGAGCTCACCGAGCTGCCCAACGCCGTGGGCTGCCCCGCACGCGGTGCCATCCCGACGAGAATCTGCTCGCCGTCATTGACCGGCCGGGCCATGTTCAGCCCGATGGTGTCCGCACCGTCGACCGTGCCGCCGGCCGACTTCAGGGCATCGGCGATCCGGGCGCCGGGCGCCAAAGTGACCAGCCCAGGCGTGTGTACCAGACCCACAACGCTGACCACGACTGGACTGTCCGGCTTGGCCGACGGGCTGGCCGCGGGCGGACGGGTCGCCGAAGACGCCATCTGTACCGGCGGCAGTTTGGCCGAGGAGATCGGCGCCGGCTGCCCGCGCACCAGGGTGAACACGGTGACCAGCACCGCAAGCGCCGCGATCACCGCCAGCGCAACGGCTCCGGCACGGGCCGGATCGGCCCGGACCTTGGCCAGCCAGCCCGAACCGGCTGAGCCGTCAGGAATCCAGCGCGGCAGCAGCGAATTGAGGTCGGTGTCCGCATCGGTGTCATCGGCAGCGTCGGCGCCGTCGGATGAGTCGCTATCGGGCTCAGCGCCCAGTCGTCGATGCAGCCGCTCGGCGGGCAGTTCTGTTCGCATGCACCGACGTTAAGGGCGTCCGCCGCCACAACGACCCCCCGGACGGTGTCCGCCCCGCCGGCTGTGGACCAATCGGCCACTGTGCAAACGGTTCGGCGCGTGCGGAAGGTTTGACGATCGGCCAGTCGGGTAGCCGGGCGGGTATGGGATGGGCTCTGATTACGGGCGCGTCGAGCGGCATCGGCTTGGAACTCGCCAAGCTGTTCGCTCACGACGGCTACGACCTCGTGGTGGCGGCCGACGACGACGGCATCCACTCGACGGCCGCCGAGCTGTCCGAATCAGGAGTCAGCGTGCTCCCGGTGCAACTCGACCTGCGCAAGCCCAAAAGCGTCGAAAAGCTCTATCAGCAGGCCACCGCCGCGGGGCCGTTGGACGCCGCCGCGCTGAATGCCGGTGTCGGACAAGGCGGGAGCTTCCTCGAAAGCAGTCTCGACGACAACTTGGAAATCATCGATCTGAACGTCAGGTCGACTGTCCATCTGGCCAAGCTGGTCCTGGCTGACATGGTGCGGCGCGACACCGGCAAGCTGCTGTTCACGTCGTCGATCGCTGCGACGATGCCCGGTCCGTACCAGTCGGTGTATCACGCCTCCAAGTCGTTCATCCAGTCGTTCGCCGAGGCACTGCAGAACGAGCTGCACGACACCGATGTCACGGTGACGTCGTTGATGCCCGGCCCGACCGACACCAACTTCTTCCGTCGCGCCGACTTGGTGAACACCCGCATCGGGCGGATGCCGAAGGATGATCCGGCCAAGGTGGCAGGCCAGGGCTACCAGGCGCTGATGCGCGGAAGGCGCAAAGTCGTTGCCGAATCGGTGACGACCAAAGTCATGGGTGCTGCCAACAAGTTCCTGCCGGACACGGTCAAGGCGGCCGCGGCCCGGGTGATCAACGTTCCCAACCGTCATGGCTGACAGCGATCACCGGCTGGACCCGGAGGCAGAACCGAAGTCCGACGCCTCGGTCGGCGAGCTGCTGGGCCAACTCTCGGCGCAGGTCTCCCGCCTTGTCCGAGACGAGATGCGGTTGGCGCAGAGAGAGTTTCAGCAGTCGGCGAAGCACGCCGGTGCCGGCGCCGGATTGTTCAGCGCGGCCGGACTGCTTGCGTTTTTCGGGCTGGCCAGCCTGATCGCGGCGGCCGTCGCGGCGCTGGCACTGGTGCTGCCGACGTGGGCGGCTGCTGTGATCGTCGGCGCGGTGCTGCTACTCGCAGCGGGTGCGGCGGCGTTGCTCAGCAAAAAGCAGGCCGACGAGGTCACCCCGGGTGCCCCACAAACGGTGGCCAGCATCAAACAAGATGTGCGACAGATCAAGGACGCCCGCCGTGGCCGGAGTTAACGGCTCCAATTCTGAGCCCGAGCCTGGGTCCGACGCGGAGATCGGCGATATCCAAGCCGATATCGAGCGCACCCGCGGGGAACTGGGCGACACCGTCGAAGCGCTTTCCGGCAAGCTTGACGTTGCTGACAGGGCGCGCGCCGCCGCCAAGCCATCGCTGGCGGTGGTGGCATCCGTTGCCGGCGTCACGGTGGTCACCCTGATCTGGTGGCGGAGGCGATCCAACCAGCGTCGCTGAGCACCCGGTTGCCGTTGGCCGCCGTCGGCAGCCTAACGTGCACAACAGCAATCGTCATCAGGGGCCGCACCGCGGCCATCGAAGTAGTAGAGGAGGCCGCCATGCAATTGGCGCTCACCGCGGACGAAGCCGAATTCCGGGACGAGCTTCGCACCTTCTACACCACCGAAATCCCCGCCGAGATCCGCGAGCGCACCCGACTGGGTCTGTTCAGCCGCGACGACCTGGTGACCAGTCACAAAATCCTCAACGATCACGGGCTGGCGGTGCCGAACTGGCCGGTCGAGTGGGGCGGCAAGGACTGGACGCCTGCGCAACAGCAGATCTGGCAAGACGAGATGCAACTGGCTTCCGTTCCAGAACCATTGAACTTCAATACCAAAATGGTCGGCCCGGTGATCGCTGAATTCGGTTCCGAAGAGATCAAGAAGCGTTTCTTGCCGCCGACGGCCAGCATCGACATTTGGTGGTGCCAAGGTTTTTCCGAGCCCGAAGCCGGCTCAGATCTGGCGTCGCTGCGCACTACTGCGCACCGTGACGGCGACAGCTACGTCGTCAATGGGCAAAAGACGTGGACGACGTTAGGACAGTATGCGGACTGGATCTTCTGCCTGGTGCGCACCGACCCGCAGGCCCCCAAACGTCAGGCCGGCATTTCGTTTCTGTTGATCGATCTGGACACCCCCGGCATTACGATGCGGCCCATCAAGTTGATCGACGGCGGCCACGAGGTCAACGAGGTGTTCTTCGAAGACGTCCGGGTGCCCGCCGATCAACTCGTCGGCGAAGAAAACCAGGGCTGGACGTACGCGAAGTTCTTGCTGGGCAACGAGCGAACCGGTATCGCCGGTCTGGGTCGAATCAAAGTGCGTCTCGCCGAAGTGAAGCAACACGCCACCGAGACCGGCGTGCTCGACGACCCGCTGTTCGCGGCACGGCTGGCCGAGGTCGAAAACCAGGTGCTGTCATTGGAACTCACCCAGATGCGGGTTGCCTCCGGCTCGACCGCGGGCAAACCCAATCCGGCGTCGTCGGTGCTCAAGCTGCTCGGCAGCCAGCTGCAGCAGGCGGCGACCGAGCTGCTGGTCGAGGTAGCCGGCGCCGATGCGCTGCCCTTCGCGGCCGGTGACGACATCGCCTCGCCCGCGTGGGCGCAGCGCAGCGCACCGCACTATCTGAATTACCGCAAGACATCGATCTACGGCGGCAGCAACGAGGTGCAGCGCACCATCATCGCGTCCACAATTCTCGGCTTGTGAAGAGGACAGGAGCGTAGCCGGACATGGACTTTCAGCTGAGCGAGGAGCAGGCGCTGCTGCGCGACACCACCCGGGATCTGTTGGCGCGCAGCTACGACCCGGAGAGTCGCAATAAAATTATCGACAGCGATCTGGGCTGGAGCCGCGAAGTGTGGGGCCAGCTGGCTGACACCGGGATACTCGGGCTGGGCTTCGACCCGGACGAGGCGGGTCAGACCGAAATCATGGTGGTGATGACCGAGGTCGGCCGGCGCCTGGCGCCTGAGCCTGTCGTGCACGCCGCGCTCGGACCCGGCGCGCTCATCGCCGAGTTCGGCAGCGACGAGCAAAAGCAGCTGCTCGACGATGTCGCGACCGGCCAGCACCTGCTGGCGTTCGCCCATTTCGAACCGGGGGCGGGCTCGGCTGACAGAAAGATTGCGACCCGTGCGGAAAGCCGCGGCTATGGGTGGACTTTGAGCGGCCGCAAAAATCCTGTGCTCGCCGGCGACAGCGCCGACACGCTGGTGGTCACCGCAGGTCTACCGGACGGCGGCCTCGGATTGTTTCTGGTGGAAGCCGGTGCGGTCACTCGCCACCCATACCGGACGTTCGACGGTCGGCGAGGGGCCCAGATCGACTTGAACGACGCGCCGGCACAACCGCTCGGTGACCCCAGCGACGCATCGTCGGCGGTCCGCGGCGCGATCGTTCGGCTGCAGTCGGCGCTGGGTGCCGAAGCACTTGGCGCAATGGAGGAAGCGCTGCGGCTGACAACCGACTACCTGAAGTCCCGCAAGCAATTTGGGGTAACGCTGAACAAGTTTCAAACATTGACCCAGCGTGCTGCCGACATGTATGTCTCCCTAGAGCTAGCCCGCAGCATGAACTTCTACGCCGCGATTTCCATCGCCGACGGCAACCTCGATCCGGTGATCGCGGCCCGGGCAAAGCTGCAGATCAGCCGCTCCGGACGGCACATCGCTCAGGAAGCGATTCAGCTGCATGGCGGCATCGGTATGACCGCGGAGTATCCGGTCGGCCATTACGCTGCTCGGCTCACCGCTTTCGAGCACACCCTCGGTTCGTCGCGAGACCAGCTTCATACTCTTGTCGACCAGCTCGGGGACTACGGCGTCGTTTCGCTGTAGACAGGCACTGACATGGCCGAATTGTCCGACGACGTCGCCCAGTTCCTTTCCGCGGGCACCCGAACCGCCATGTTTGGTTTTGTGGCGTCCGACGGGCGGCCCCTGGTGGTCCCGGTGTGGTTCGTCGTCGACCACGGCCAACTGGTGTTCAACACCGGAGTTGATACGGCGAAAGGCCGCGCGCTGGCGCGCGATTCACGTGTAGTGCTGTGCGTCGACGACTCGCGCCCACCATATTCGTTCGTGCAGGTGCAGGGCGATGCCACCATGACCGAGGACGCCGCAGACTTACTGCAGATCGCAACCCGCGTCGCCGCACGGTACGTGGGCGCCGATCGGGCTGACGAATACGGCCGCCGCAACGCCGTTCCCGGCGAACTGGTGGTGCGCGTTGCGCCCACGAAGGTGATCGCGGCGTTCAACATCACCGGCCTTGCAGCCTGATGAGCACCTCGACGATGGACCGTCCGCTGCGGGTGATCCAGTGGACGACCGGCAACATCGGAAGGCGCTCGCTGCACGCAATCATCGCCAGACCCGACATGGAACTGGTGGGGGTGTACGCCCACGGCGACGAGAAAGTCGGTGTCGACGCCGCTGACTTGTGCGGCCGGCCCGAGCCGACGGGGATCAAGGCCACCAAAGAAATTGACGCGCTGCTGGCAACCGGTGCCGATGCCTGCTGCTACAACCCGTTGTGGCCCAACGTCGACGAGCTGGTGCGCCTGCTCGAGTCGGGAGTCAATGTATGCTCCAGCGCGGCCTGGATCACCGGCGGCAAGCAGACGCCGCAAGACCGGCAACGCATAGCCGAAGCGTGCGCCCGCGGCGGCTCGTCGATTTTCGGCAGCGGGGCGCATCCGGGCATGACCAACCTGGTCGGCATGGTGCTCAGCGGGTCCTGCGAACGCGTCGACGAAATCCGGCTCACCGAGTCGGTCGACTGCTCGGCCTACGAGTCAGCGGCCACCCAGACCGCCATGGGGTTCTCTCAAGACCCGGACACACCGGGCCTCGCGGAAAGCGTGCGCCGGGAAAGCGAAGTCTTTGCCGAGTCGGCGGCGATGATGGCCGACGCGATCGGCGCCGAGCTGGACCGGATGACCTTTGATGTGACGTTCACCGCTGCGACCGCGGACACCGATCTGGGTTTCATGAAGATCGCGGCCGGCACCGTCGGCAGTGTCTTCGGCTATCACCGCGGCTGGGCGGGCGAGAAGAACGTCGTCAGCGTCGGTTTCAACTGGACCATGGGCGAACACGTCGTACCACCGAAGCCGCTCGAACACGGCCACGTCATCCAGGTGTTCGGCCTGCCCAATATGCGCACGGTCATTCACTGCCTGCCGCCGAAAGACTGGACCGAGCCCGGCTTCATGGGCCTGGGCATGATCTATACCGCGATGCCGGTCACCAACGCGGTCCCTGCAGTGGTCGCGGCGCCGCCCGGGATCATCACCCTGGCCGACCTGCCGCCGATCACCGGCCGGGTGTGAGGCCGAGCGCTTCGGCTGGTCGATCGACCGCACCGAACGACCCCGTTCCCGTAAGGTTTACGATGCTTAGCTGTGCGAAGGTTCGTCGACACCGGCGTGCCGGCCGCAGCCACCGAGGAGGCCGGGTGATGGCAGTAGTTGCCAACGCGGCCAAACGGGCCTGGATCCCGTTGGTGTTGATAGTGGTGCTCGGCCTCTCGGGATTGGTCGTTATCCGCCTGCACAAAATCTTCGGCTCGCAGGACCTCAACGCGAACGCCGGAGCCGGGATCAAGATCGTCCAGTTCAATCCCAAGGTCGTGAAGTATGAGATCCTCGGCCCGCCCGGAAGCACCGCGAACATCAACTACTGGGACGCCGAGGCCAACACTCACCAGGTGAACGGCGCGCCGCTGCCGTGGACCTACACGCTTTCCACCACGCTCCCCTCGGTCAGCGCCAACATCATGGCGCAAACCGATGCCGATCACATCGCCTGCCGCATCACCGTCGACGATGTGCTGCGCGAGCATCAGAGCGCTGACGGCCTCAACGCGCAGACGTTCTGCCTGGTGAAGTCCGCATGACCCACTCGAGCACCGAGCAGACCGAGCCGGCCCGCCCGCACCGACCGTTCATCCCGCACTTCATCCGCCTGTTGGCAGTGCCAATCATCCTGGGCTGGGTAGCGCTGACCGTGGTGGTGAATGTCGCTGTGCCGACCCTGGAAGTCGTGGGCGAGGCACATTCGGCCCCGATGGCCCCGCTCGATGCGCCGTCGATGAAGGCGATGATGCGGCTGGGCCACAACTTCAAGGAGTTCAATTCCAACAGCACGGTGATGGTCGTGCTGGAAAGCCAGCAGCCGCTCGATGACGCCGCGCATCGCTATTACGACGACATCGTGCGGAAACTGCGCCAGGACACCAAACACGTCCAGCACATTCAGGACTTCTGGGGAGATCGATTCACCGCAGCGGGCGCCCAGAGTGCCGATGCCAAAGGCGCCTACGTCCAGGTCAACATCGCCGGCAATCAGGGCACCACCGAGGCCAATGGTTCCGTGGAGGCCGTTCGCAACGTCGTCGACAAAGAAGCCACACCACCCGGGGTGAGGGCTTATGTCACCGGTCCGGCGGCGCTGTCCGACGACATGCACGCGATCGGTAATGCGAGCCTGGCCAAGATCACGCTGTTCACCCTGGCCGCGATCGCGATCATGCTGCTGCTGGTCTACCGCTCGATCGTCACCACATTGATTCAGCTGTTCATGACCTTCGTCGCCCTGGCCTGTGCGCGGGGCATCGTCGCGGTGCTGGGCTACAACAACGCCTTCGGGCTGACCACATTCGCCGCGAACATCTTGACGATGCTGGCCATTGCCGCCGGGACGGACTATGGAATCTTCCTGCTCGGCCGCTACCAGGAAGCCCGCCGAGCCGGTGAAGACCGGGAAACCGCCTACTACACCACCTTTCGCGGAGTCGCCCCGGTCGTACTGGGCTCGGGCCTGACGATCGCCGGCGCGACCTACTGCCTCAGCTTCACCCGGCTGCCCTGGTTCAACACCATGGGTGCGCCGGTCGCCATCGGCATGCTGGTCGTGGTGGCAGCCGGGTTGACCCTGGGTCCCGCAGTGGTTTTCGTCGGCAGCCGTTTCGGCCTCTTCGAAAAGAAGCGCCAGGCCCGCGGACGGCTCTGGCGGCGGGTCGGCACCGCGGTGGTGCGCTGGCCGGCGCCGATCTTCGCGGTGAGCGCCGCGGTTGTCCTGGTCGGTATGGTTGCGCTGCCGGGGTACACGACCAGTTACAACGACCGCCACTACCTGCCCGAATCAGCGCCGTCGAACGTCGGCTACGCAGCGGCCGACCAGCACTTCTCCGAAGCCCGGATGAATCCGGACATGCTGATGATCGAAGCCGATCACGACATGCGTAATCCCGCCGACATGCTGGTGTTGGACAAGGTTGCCAAGAATGAGATCCGCACCGTGGGGATCGCGATGATCCAGGACATCACCCGGCCGTTGGGCATCCCGATTCAGCACAGCTCCATACCGTTCCAGAACAGCATTCAGAGCCAAACCACCATCCAGAACATGGATTTCCTCAAAGACAGAATGAAAGACATTCTGAAAATGGCCGACGCGATGCAGTTCATGATCGAGACCATGCAGCAGATGTACAAGACAACTCAGGACCTTGCCGCTGCCGCCGATGACAGCGCGAAGACCACCGCGGAAACATCGGAGATCACCGACAGCTTGCGGGACCACCTCGCGGATTTCGACGACTTCTGGCGACCGATACGCAGCTACTTTTACTGGGAGAAGCACTGTTTCGACATTCCCATCTGCTGGTCGTTCCGATCGTTGTACGACGCGCTGGATGGGATCGATCAACTGGCCGAAAAATTCCACACGCTGACGGCCGATATCGGGCATACCGCCGCGGCCACCCATCAGATGATGGTGCTGATCCCGCCGATGATCGAAACGATGAAGACGACCAAGGGCCTCACGCTCACCATGCATGCCACCTTCTCGGCGATGATCAACCAGATGGAGGCGATGAGCGATACGTCGATCGTCATGGGGCAGTCCTTCGACGCCTCGCAGAACGACGACTTCTTCTATCTGCCGCCGGAGGCTTTCAGCAATCCGGAGTTCATTCGCGGCGTGAAAATGTTCTTTTCGCCCGACGGCAAATCGGTGCGTTTCTTCATCACCCACCAGGGTGACCCGATGACGCCGGAGGGAATCGCTCGGGTATCCGCGGAGCGAACGGCCGCGCACGAGGGACTCAAGCAGTCCTCCCTCTCCGACGCCAAGGTCTACCTCGGTGGAACTGCCGCCACGTTCCGAGACATGGCCGACGGGGAAAAGTACGACCTGATGATCGCGGTGGTATCGGCGCTGACACTGATCTTCATGATCATGCTGCTGCTGACGCGAAGTGTGGTCGCCGCGCTGGTGATCGTGGGCACCGCAGCCAGCTCGATCGCGGCGTCGTTCGGGCTGTCGGTGCTGATCTGGCAGGACCTGTTTGGTATGAAGATCCACTGGATCGTGATGGCGTTGTCGGTCATCATCTTGCTGGCCGTCGGATCTGACTACAACCTGCTGTTGGTATCCCGGTTCAAAGAGGAGATCCATGCCGGGTTGAAGACGGGCTACATTAGGTCGATGGCGGGCACCGGTGCGGTGGTGACGTCGGCTGGTCTGGTGTTCGCATTCACCATGGCCGCGATGCTGGGCAGTGAGCTCACGGTGCTGGGCCAGTTCGGGTCCACCGTCTGCATCGGCCTGCTGCTCGACACCTTGGTGGTACGCACGCTGTTCATGCCGTCACTGGCCACCATGCTGGGCCGCTGGTTCTGGTGGCCATTGGTTATCCATCCGCGCGGCGACAACGGCAAGCCGAAACCTCCTCGGCTAAGCGAGGACACCGCGCCCTTGGCGGTGGCGGCCAACCCTTGAGCTGACCGGGGCTTATGCGTCCTCGGGCACGTCGACGCATACCGCCAGCGCGCCCGGACCGACATGCAGGCCGAGCACCGGGCCCAACTCCGTCACGATCGCCGGCGGGCAGGCCGGTAGCCGGTCAGCCAGCGCCGCCGCGAGGTCGGCCGCGCCGGCCGGATTGGCGACGTGGTGCACCGCGATCGCCGCGGGATGATCACCGACCACCTCGCCGACTTGGTTCATCATCGCCTCCACTGCCTTGCTGGCGGTTCGAACCCGTTGCGCCAGAACGAGTTCGCCGTCGTCGATACGCAGCAACGGCTTGAGCGCCAGTGCCGTGCCCAGCCATGCCGCCGCCCCGCCCATGCGTCCGCCGCGCCGCAGATTGTCCAGCCGGTGCACGACGACGAAGGCGTGTCCACGCCGTACCGCGGCAGTGGCGGCCTGCGCGACGGCATCGACATCAGCGCCGTTGGCTGCCGCGCGGGCGGCGGCCAGGCTGACGAATCCGGTTCCCATGGCGGTCGATTTCGAGTCGATCACGCGAACAGCGCCACCCAAGTCGGCCGCGGTCGCCTCGGCAGCGCCGACCGTCCCCGACATCGCCGCCGAAATGTGCACCGCCACCACGCCTTCGCCAGCGCTGTCGGCGAGCGCCTGCCGGTAGGCGTCACCCAGTTCGGCCGGGGTGACCGCGGCCGTGGTGGCTTCTCCACGCTCGTAGATGTCGTCAGGAACCTGATCCACGCTCTCTCGCAGATCGGTGTCGCCGAGCAGGACGTGTAAGGGAACCTCTCGGATGCCCCACCGCTCGCGCAGCTCCGTCGGCAGGCGCGCCGAAGAATCGGTGACAACGACGACCGGCATGGTTCAGCCGCGCTGTTCCGTCACCACGCCGGCCTCGGCCAGCGCCTTGAGCATGAGCTCGGCGACCGCCTGGTGCGCCTCGAAATTCCAGTGGATCCCGTCCGGGTTGCCCCGGCCGCTCAGGATCTGTTCGGCCACTGCCGCTTTGAGGTCGACCAGCGGGACATCGTGCTCTTGAGCCCACTGGGTGATCGCAGCCGCCGTGGCGGCCCGGCCGTGGTGGACCCGGCCATACGTCTGGGCAATGTGCACCGACGGCAGCGACGCCACCATCGGGATGCCCGGCCTGTTGAAATCTATTGCGCCGCGGGTGGTTTCCAGGTATTCAACGCTCAGGTGCGGCGGCAACGCGGCCCGGGCCAGCGGCGAAAGCCGCGGCTGTACCCAGCCGTAGCCGTCGCGAACCCAGCGCCGCAGCCAGGGCGGCCGCACGTAGCGGATGAGTTCCCGCAACGCGGTCGGTAAAGGTGACGGCAGCGAATCCATCCCGCCGGTGGCGAAGATGACCGCGCCCGCTCGGGGCAGCGCGGCCCACGCCCGGGGGTCCTGGGTGGCCGCCCACCAGACGTCTCGGCAGGTCCACCCGATCCGGCCGATCAATTCCAACTCCCAATCAAGGTGCCCAGCAACGATTGTGGGCCAGATGCGGAGGTCGTCGGCAGGCAGGCCGCCGGCGGGGCCGTAGTAGGCCAGCGAGTCGGCGAAGACGAGCAGCACCGGCCGCGGGTCAGGTTCAGGCGACATCGCCCGCGACCTGCGCTGAGGCGTTCCACACGTCGAGGCGCCAGCGTACGCCGTCCAGGCCGGCGTCCTCGCTCGAATAACCGCTGAGCTGCGTCCAGCTGGCGTTACCCATACCGCCCAGCGCCGGCCAGTTGCCGACCGGCAGTCGCAGCAGTGCCGCTGTCAGCGCGGCGATCACACCACCGTGCGCGACAAGGACCACCGGCCGGGCGTCGGCGGCGCCCCATTCCGGCTGCCCGGCTACCAGCTCGCCGATCAGCGGGAGGCTGCGGCCGGCCACATCGACGCGACTCTCTCCGCCGTGCGGTGCCCAGTCGGCGTCGTCGCGCCAGGCCAGCCTGGCTCCGGGAGCGGCGGCGTCGATCTGGGCATGCGTCATGCCCTGCCAGTCGCCGAGATGGGTCTCGCGTAACCGGGTCTCCACCTGCACCCGCAGCCCCGTGTGCTCACCCAGCATGACGGCGGTGTCGTAGGCCCGGCGCAGATCCGAGGACACGATGAGCAGCGGCTGGCGTTTGCTCAGCACTTCGGCTGCGGCGAGCGCCTGAGCGCGGCCCAGGTCGGTCAGCTCGGTGTCCAACTGACCTTGCATCCGGCTGCCGGCATTGAACTGGGTCTGGCCGTGCCGCACCATCACCAGTTGGCGCGTCCTCATGGCGCGCTCGCGGAGTCCGGTGACAGCTCCACCGCCACCACCGGGCAATCCCGCCACAACCGGTCCAGGGCGTAGAAGTTCCGCTCGTCCTGATGCTGGATGTGTACGACGATGTCGACGTAATCGAGCAAGGTCCAACGCCCTTCGCGGGCACCTTCGCGGCGGGCCGGTTTGTAGCCTGCCCGGCGCATCCTCTCCTCGACCTCGTCGACGATCGCGTTCACCTGCCGCTCATTGGAGGCTGAGGCGATCACGAAACAGTCGGTGATGACAAGCTGGCCGGAGACGTCGATGACGACGATGTCGTCGGCAAGTTTCGATGCGGCCGCGCCGGCCGCCACCGTGGCCATCTCGATGGCTTCTGGGCCGGCGGTCATGGCCGATCCTCTGCGGCACCGGGTTTCAAGTACAGCCGGCGCTTGGACACGTACTGCACGACGCCGTCAGGCATCAGGTACCACAGCGGGCGGGATTCTTCGGCCCGCCGGCGGCAGTCGGTTGACGAAATGGCCAACGCCGGGATCTCGACCAGCGTCAACGCGTCGGCGGGCAACGTGTCGACCACATCGGCGATGTGCTCGCGACCGAGCTCGTAACCGGGCCGGCTCACCCCGACGAACCGCGCCACCTTGAACAGCTCCGGCCAGTCCTGCCACGACAGAATCGAGGTCAACGCATCAGCGCCGGTGATGAAGTACAGCTCGGCGTCCGGATTAAGCGCGCGCAGATCCCGCAAGGTGTCCTTGGTGTAGGTGGGTCCGCCGCGGTCAACGTCGACCCGGCTCACCGAGAAGCGCGGGTTGGACGCCGTGGCGATCACCGTCATCAAGTAGCGGTCTTCCGCGGCGGTGACGTACCGGTCTTTTTGCCACGGCTGGCCGGTCGGGACGAAAACCACTTCGTCAAGGTCGAACCGGTCGGCAACTTCGCTCGCCGCGACCAGATGGCCGTTGTGGATGGGGTCGAACGTCCCACCCATCACTCCCAGCCTGCGCAGCGTTGGCATGGTTTGCCAGCTTACTGGAGCGTGCTTCGGGGGTCCGGTCACGCGAGCGTCACGCCAGCGTGACTGCGCCGGCTCACCGTCACACCAGCGTGACGCTCGGCGAGCAACGCGCTACTGCCTGTGACAGCGTCACACCGGCAGCAGCTGGTCGATCACCCCGGCGAGTTGCTTGGCCGATCGGCATTCGTGCATGACGATCACGTCCTGGTAGCGCGGCACCGCTGAATCGCCGCTGCCCCACAGGTGCTTGGGTTCGGGGTTGAGCCAGTGCGCATGCCGGCTGGCCGTCACCATGTGCGCCAGCACGTCGGTGGCCGGATCGCGGTAGTTGGTTCGGCCATCGCCAAGGACCAGCAGCGAACTTCGTGGCGACAACACGTTGGGGTGCGCCGTCAGGAACGAGGTGAACGCGTTGCCGTAGTCGCTGTGGCCGTCGCGGGTGTAAACCCCAGCCTCCCGGGTGATCCGCTGGATCGCCACGGCCAGGTCGGCGTCGGGCCCGAACAAGTGCGTCACCTCGTCGGTGGTGTCGATGAAGGCGAAGACGCGAACGCGGGAGAACTGCTGACGCAGGGCGTGCACGAGCAGCAGGGTGAAGTGGCTGAAACCGGCGACCGAGCCAGACACGTCGCACAACACCACCAGCTCGGGACGGGCCGGACGCGGCTTGCGCAGCACCAGGTCGATCGGCACTCCACCGGTGGACATCGATTTGCGCAGCGTCTTGCGCAGATCGATCGCTCCAGCGCGGGCGCGGCGGCGCCGAGCCGCCAGCCGGGTGGCCAGGGTGCGGGCCAGCGGGGTCACCACCCGGCGCATCTGACGCAGCTGTTCACCGGAAGCGCGCAGAAACTCGACATTTTCCGAGAGCTGCGGGATGCCGTACATCTGTACGTGGTCACGGCCGAGTTGCTCGGCGGTGCGCCGCTTGGTTTCCGCGTCAACCATCCGTCGCAACTGCGAGATCTTCTGCGCTGCAAGCGCTTTGGCGATCTGTTCTTGAGTCGGTGTGGGCTCGTCGCCGTAGGGCGAAAGTAACCCGGCCAGCAGCCGGCCCTCCAGCTGATCCAGCGCCATGGCCTTGAGCGCCTGATACGACGAGTACGACGGCCCCCGGCTGGAACTGTATCTGCCGTAGGTTTGCACGATCCGGGCGATCATCGAGACCAGCCGTTCGTCCAAATCGGCCAGATCGCGGTTCTCAGTCAGCAGGTCCAGCAGCATCTGGCGCATCGCCTCGACGTCGTCGGCGGGCTGTTGCATGTCGGGATCGGCGTCGGTTTCCTCGGTGACCGCCGCCCGCGTGCCCAGTGCGGCGGGCCACCACAGGTCGAACAGCGCGTCGTAGGTGTCGCGGTGATCGGGCTGACGCAGCACCGCACACGCGATGCCCTCCCGCAGCACCTCCCGATCCCCGAGCCCCAGGGTGGCCATCACCCGGCCGGCGTCAACCGTCTCCGACGGACCGACTGAAATGCCCTGCCCGCGAAGCGCTTCGACAAAACCGACCAGATGACCCGGCAGGCCGTGCGGGGCCAACGGCTGGCTGGGGCGGGTACGGCGGACGGCCATCAGTTCAGCCGGAGCTCGCCGCGGGCGCGTTGCTGGTCGGATTGATGCTTAAGCACGGCGCCCAGTGTCGCCGCGATCGTCGCATCGTCGATGGTGTCCAAACCCAGCGCCAGCAGTGTGCGTCCCCAGTCGATGGTCTCAGCGACCGACGGCAGCTTCTTGAGCTGCATCCCGCGCAACACACCGATGATGCGCACCAGCTCCTCGGCCAGATGCTCGGGCAGTTCGGGCACCCGGGACAACAGGATGCGCCGTTCCAGGTCGGGGCTGGGAAAGTCGATGTGCAAGAACAGGCACCGGCGTTTGAGCGCTTCCGAGAGCTCGCGGGTGGCGTTAGACGTCAGCACCACGAACGGCGCACGCGTGGCGGTGATGGTGCCGAGTTCGGGGACGGTCACCGCGAAGTCGGACAAGACCTCCAGCAGCAGCCCTTCGATCTCGATGTCGGCCTTGTCGGTTTCGTCGACCAGCAGCACTGTCGGTTCGGTACGCCGGATAGCGGTCAGCAGGGGACGCGACAGCAGGAACTCTTCGCTGAACACGTCGGTCTTGGTCTGATCCCACTCGGCCGACCCGGCTTGGATACGCAGGATCTGCTTGGCGTGGTTCCACTCGTAGAGCGCGCGGGCCTCGTCGACGCCCTCATAGCATTGCAGGCGCACCAATCCCGAGCCAGTGGCCTGGGCGACAGCGCGCGCCAGCTCCGTCTTGCCGACGCCGGCGGGGCCTTCGACCAGTAACGGCTTGCCGAGCCGGTCGGCCAAAAACACCGCGGTCGCTGTGGCGGTGTCGGGCAGATACCCCGTGTCGGCCAGCCGCCGGGCGACGTCGTCGATGTCGGCGAACAGCGGCACGGGCCGCGCTGGCACGCTCACTGGAGATTCTCCTAACGGATCGAACTCATGACGGACGGGTCTGGCCGTCACCCCAGACGATCCACTTGGTCGAGGTCAGTTCGGAAAGCCCCATCGGTCCGCGGGCGTGCAGCTTCTGGGTGGAGATGCCGATTTCGGCACCGAAGCCGAACTGCTCACCGTCGGTGAACGACGTCGACGCGTTCACCATCACCGCGGCCGCGTCGACATTGTCAGTGAATCGTTGCGCCGCAGCCATATTGGTCGTAACGATGGCTTCGGTGTGTCCGGTGCCGTACTCGTTGATGTGCGAGATCGCCGCGTCGACGCCGTCGACCACCGCCACCGCGATGTCCATCGACAGATATTCGCGGCGCAGCTCGTCCTCGCCGGGTTCCAGATGCACCGTCACTCCGGCGTTTTGCAGAGCGTCCAACAGCCTGGGCATCGCCCGCCCGGCGATCGCCGCATCGACCAGCAGCGTCTCGGCGGCGTTACACACGCTGGGCCGGCGGGTTTTGGAGTTCAGCAGGATCTGTTCGGCCATCTCGAGGTCGGCGCCGTCGTGCACGTAGACGTGGCAGTTGCCGACCCCGGTCTCGATGGTGGGCACCTGGGCGTCACGCACCACCGCGTCGATCAGTCCCGCTCCGCCGCGCGGAATCACCACGTCGACCAGTCCGCGAGCCTGGATCAGATGAGTGACGGTAGCGCGGTGCTCGGCCGAGAGCAGCTGCACCGCGTCGGCCGGCAGATCTTCGCCCTGCAGCGCCGCGCGCAGCACATCGACCAGCGCCTGGTTGGACTTCGCCGCCGACGAACTCCCCCGCAGCAGCGCGGCGTTACCGGATTTGAGCGCCAGACCGAACGCATCCACCGTCACGTTGGGCCGGCCCTCGTAGACCATGCCGACGACGCCGAGCGGAACCCGCTGCTGGCGCAGGTGCAGCCCGTTGGGCAAGGTGTAGCCGCGCAGCACCTCGCCGACCGGATCGGGCAGACCGGCGACCTGCCGGAGACCGGCGGCGATCCCCGCGATGCGTTGCGGGCTCAGCGCCAGCCGGTCGAGCATCGCGGTCGGGGTGCCGGCGGCTCGCGCGATCGCCAGATCATCGACGTTGGCGGCCATGATTTGTTCGGCGTGGGCCACCACCGCGTCGGCGGCAACCTGCAGCGCATAGTCCTTGGCCGCGGTCGGCAGCGCTGCCAGCACGCGGGCGGCGATACGAGCGCGACGGGCGGCGTCGTGCACCTGTTGGCGCAGATCTGGAAGCGACGGCGCTTGCACACTCATCACGCCAGGGTAACGGGCTCGCCCCGGCGCGGGTGAGTACCCCGGTAATGCTGCCGGCTCAGCGCAGCGGCAGCGCCGAATCAGCCGTTCGCGGCCCGAGGGCCTGCTGCACCTTGCTCTGCCGTTCGTCGATGACGCGACCGAGGTCGTGCAGCAGCGTCGGCTTGCTCATCACCAGATGTTGGACGTGCGAGCGTTCGAATTCGATCGCGGTGACCTCTCCCAGTGCGTACGCGCCGGACATGTTCGGTTGCCGGGTCAGCGTCGTCAGCCCCAGGAAGGCGCCGACGTTCAACGTGGTGACGGGTATCAGCGTGTCGTCCTCCCGCACCGCCGTCAGCCGGACGCTGCCCTCGACCAGGAAGATCAGCCTGGTAGGCACTTCACCGGGATACTGAACGATCTCGTCCGCCCCGTAGCGGACCAGCTTCGCGTAAGGCAGCAGGGACTGCTGGTCAGTGAGACCCAGCCGCAACGCCGGTGCCACCACGGTGCGCAACGCTCTCTCAATGCGTTCAATCGTCGGGAAATCATCGTGGGCCCCGTCGAGGTGAAGCTCCGCCCGCCGCGCGGCATACCAAATCCAGCGCAGGAAGGTGCCGTGCGCCGCGCCGTCGTCGCCCGGCGACTCGACGCCGACGGTGGTGCGGTATTCGCCGGCCCCCAGGGTCACCGAGCTGGGCAGGTAGCCGGTGTGCAGCTGCGGCAGCGCGGCGGCGATCCGCGACAGCACCGTACAAACCCGATCGGGCGGGTCGGCGACGGAAAACTTTGTGATGATAGCCAGTTCATGCGCTCCGGCCTGGCGGCTGTGGTTGGTGAACGATGTGGTGGCCAGCACCGAGTTGGGAGTGATCTGCAGCCCGTGACCGGTTTCGATGTGGACCGCTCGCCAGTTGGCCTCCACCACCCGGCCGCGCGCGGCGGCCGTTTCCAGCCAGTCGCCGATTCGGAATGGCTGTTCGAGCAGCATGAAAAGACCGGACACGATCTGCCCGACGGAGTTCTGCAACATCAGGCCGATGACGACCGACGTGACTCCCAGCGCGGTGAACAAGCCACCGATCCGAACACCCCAGATGTAGGAGAAGATCACCGCCAAGCCCGCACCGATCAGCAGGAACCGGGCGACGTCGAGGAAGATGCCCGGAACCCGCTTGCGCCAAGTTCCTTCCGGTGCGCCCTGAAACAGGGTGGCGTTGAGCCCCGAAAGCAGCAACACCATCAGCGCGAAGCCGAACACCGTCGAAAGCACGCGCACACCAGTGTCTTTCGGCGAGGCCTGGGAAACTTCGATGAGCAGCACCAGTAAGGCACCCAGCGGCAGCAGATAGTGCCGCAGCAGCGCAACCGGTCTGGCCAGGTGGCTGCCCTTGCGGGCCAGAGCCTGCTGCCATTCGGTGAGGAGGATCAGCCCGCCCGGCAAGCCCACCGCCACCCCGGCGGCCCAGTACAACCACGAGTTGGACATGATCAGCTCCGCTCCGACAACCGCCAGATCGGCTGCTCTGCTCCGCCCACGACAATCGTGCCCGCCGAGGTGAACTGACGGGCATCGCGCATTACGTCGTAAACCTCCGACGTGACATAAATACCGGCCTGCGGTACCCCGTCGCGCATCTGATAGGCGACGCTCACCGCCGCGCCCCACATGTCGTACACCATGCTCGACCGGCCTACCAGCCCACTGACCACGCGTCCGGTGGTGATGCCTGCCCGAAGCCGCAACTGGTGTCCGCTTTGGCTGGTCATCCGGTCGATGATGCTCTGCGTTTCCATCGCGAATTCGACTGTCCGGTGCACGTTGTCCAGTCGTGGCGTGGTCACCCCGCAGCTGGCGAGGTATCCGTTGTGAAACGTACGGACTCGCTCGACGCCCAGTGCCTCGGCCGCCGAGTCGAACTGCTGCACCAGTTCGTCGACGATCGGCACGAATTCGGCACCGGAAAGGTCACGGGAGAGCTCGTCGAAGCCGATGATGTCGGCGAAGACGACACTGACGTCCTGATGCTCCTGGGCGATGGTTTGCTCACCCTGGCGGTACCGCTGCAGCACCGGTTCGGGCATCAGCGACAGCATCAGCCGGTCGTTCTCCTTGCGCTGCTCGTTGAGTAGAGCTTCCTTCACCTGCAGGTTGCGACTCATCTCATTGAAAGCCGTAGTCAAGTCACCGATTTCGTCTTTGGACGTCACCGGGATGCTGACGTCGTAGTCACCTCCGCTGATCCGTTGCGTGCCGCTTTCCAACCGGCGGATCGGCCGTACGAAGAACTGGGCGATCACCATTGCGGCCACGCAGATGACGAAGATGATCGCCGTCGTCGCTACCACAAGCGTTTTGGTGAATTCCGCGATCTTGGCCAGTGCCTCGGCGTTGTCGCGGGTCGCCAGTATCGACCAGTGCAGGTCGGAATCAGCCACATCCAGCGGCGCGTAGGCCTCGAGTTCCCTGTTGCCCATGTAGTCGGTGGCAACAACCGCTCCGCTCTGACCTCGTTGAGCTGCGCGCAAACCGGTGGTCTCAACCGGTTGCACCAGCGTCGTGGTGCCCAGGGCGAGAGCCTTCTTCACATCGTCGGCTGGGGTCCCGGAGGCTGTCGCGTCACGCTCGTACTCCTTCGGGTCTTGAAGAAACAGCCGGGAATCCGAGCGCATCAGATTGTCCGGACCAGCGAGGTAGGTCTCGGTCGTCGTACCCATTCCGGCGGCAACCCAATTTTCGTCGGCGGTCATGATGCGATTGATCTTCGAGCTCGGCAATGGCAGCGCCATAACCCCTGAAATTTTGCCGTCCGTGCCGACCGGTGACACCAGCCAGGCGGTCGGTGCATCGAGCTGCGGCTGGTACGGCTTAAAGTCGGTGATCCACACGAAATCAACAGCGTTGGCGCCAACAGCCTTTTGGTACCCGTCCCGAAGATTGGATTCGCGATACGGCCCGGTCAAGATATTCGTGCCCAGATCCGGTCCTTTCTGCTCGCTGTAGACGACGTTGCCGCGCATATCGATCAGTAACGCGTCTCGGTATTCGAAGTGTGTGACGATCGCCCGAAATTGGTCGTTGTAGCGGGCATCAGCGGCCGACCATGCGCTGCCATCGCCGGCATCGCCGCGCATCGACTCACCTGGCGCCCTGTTGGACGCCGTGTAAACGGCCTGAAGGTACTTCTGCGCATTCGAAGCCGGAAGCAGCGCATCGATATCCAGCTTGTCACCCGTGGTGCGCTGGCTGGGTCCGACCAATTTGTCGTTATAGTAATTGACGATTGCCTGTTGCTGGCCAGGATCGATCGCCGCGTTGGCCAGTTGATCGAATCCGGCGGTGAACGCGGCCATCGCGTCGACCGCGATGTTGTCGCGGCTGTAAACGATCAACGAATTGGTCAGATCGGAGAACAGCGCCTCGACCGCCCGCTTCTGCGACTCTCGCAGCTCGATCAGGCGGTCAATTGCCGCGGTGCGCAACGCAGTTCGGCCTGATTGGTACCCGATTACACCGATTACCGCCACCGACAAGATGCTGCACCCCAGGAGCATCACGATGAGCTTCGACTGGATGCTCACCTGAGAGAGCAGCCTCGGACGCCATCTGCGTTTCGTTGTTAGCTGCCCCGACGTCAATCGGCTCCCTTTCGCTAACCGGCGTAATGCCCAAATCAGGCAGCAGACTAGCGCGAATAGTTCAGCCGGAAGGCGTTTGCCGGAAAGTGTTGCCGAAGCGCAATTCCAGCGCGCTGAACACCTCGTTGTGCAACCGCGCGCCACTGCATAACGTCAACACGGTGACGACACGCGTATGCGTGGTCGGCAGCGTGAACATGGACACGGTGTTCGACGTAAAAGCCTTGCCGCGGCCGGGCGAGACAGTGCTGGCTTTCTCGGTTCACTCCAGCCCGGGCGGTAAAGGCGCCAACCAGGCGGTGGCAGCAGCGCGATCCGGTGCGCTGGTCCACTTCGTCGGGGCGGTGGGTGACGATGAGGCGGCCACCCGACTGCGCGAGCATCTCAGCGCCAACAGCGTCAACACCGATGGGCTGGTCACGCTACCGGGCCGCAGCGGCACCGCAGTGGTGCTGGTGGACACCGTCGGGGAAAACGCGATTGTCGTTGCGCCGGGTGCAAACGGTCGGCTGGCGCTGGACTCCGCCTTCATACAAGCTTTGCTCGCCGAGACCGACGTGTTGCTGCTGCAGTTGGAGATCCCGGCCACCACCGCACTGGCCGCCGCCCGTGCGGCCCGTTCGGCGGGCGCCACCGTCATCCTCAACGCCTCACCGGCGGACGCAGATCCGACTCAGCTGGCAGTTCTGGCGCAGCTGATCGACGTGGTCGTCGTCAATGAGGCAGAAGCCGAGCAATGGATTTGGCCGGTGCGGCATTTGGTGATCACGCGTGGTGCCGCCGGCGCGAGTTATTCCGGGGATGGCGAACAGTTCGCGGTCGCCGCGCCGGCAGTCGACGTGGTCGATGCCGCCGGGGCTGGTGATGTATTCGCCGGCGTGTTGGCGGCCGACTGGCTTGCCGGGCGTGACTACGGACTCCGCCGGGCATGCGCGGCCGGCGCTCTCGCGACACTGGTGGCCGGCGCCGGTGACTGCGCTCCGCTGAGCGAGGCCATCGACGACGCGGTCGCCGCGGGCTGAGTTATGGTCATGTCGTCGCACTCAAAGGAGAGTCCCGATGCCAACACGCCCACCTGAAGGTGACTGGCTGGGAACCAAGTATCTGAGCTTCACCCGCGAGGGCCCGTTCGCCGTCGTCACCCTGGACCGCCCGCAAGCTCGTAACGCCATGACGCCGGCGATGTACTTCGGCATCCGCTACGCCGTCAACCGGGTCAACGCCGATGAGCAACTGGCCGGACTCCTCATCACCGGGACCGGTGACGTGTTTGCCCCGGGCGGTGATCTCGGTGGTGGTGGCGACGACACCTGGATGGCTTGGGGCTCAGCGCTGTCGCTGGATATCACGCCGTTCGACACGTTGCGCAAATCCGCCAAACCCGTTGTCTCCGCGGTCAACGGGTTGTGCCAGGGCGGCGGACTGCAGATCGCGATGTGCAGCGACGTCGCAGTGGTCAGCGACCGCGCGACGTTTCGGGTTCCGGAGCTTTACCGCGGCATCGCCGATACCTACTACAGCCAGATGCTGGCTCGCATCGTCGGCCCGGTCCGCACCCGGGATCTGATGTTGACCGGCCGCACGTTGAGTGCGCAGGAAGCCGTCGAGTGGGGAATGGTGGCTCGGATGGTGCCGCACGACGGCCTGGCCGCCGCGGCCCGCGAGGTGCTGGCACAGTGCTGTCGCACGGCGCCGCATGCCCGCCGGATCGTCAAGTCCAGTTTGGACAACTACCTTGGACTGCACGACCGAATCGGCATGGAGGCCAGCATCTCCGGCGAAGAAGCCGTCGAGGGCTTCGTCGCCTTTCGCGAACGCCGATCACCCGATTGGGTGCATCCCGAGCTGCGGCTCGACGGACGGCTGTGACGACTCACGCCGCGGCGAAGGGCGCCGACTGCGGCGACACGCCGACCACGACAACCGTAGCCGCACACTCGCGAAGGCCGGCCGCCCTACTCCTCGGGTATTTCGCGTTCGATCTCCTCGAGCCAGGCCCGCGCGGACATGTCCGAGGGTGCCCGCCAATCGCCACGCGGGGACAGCGAGCCGCCGTGGGACACCTTGGGCCCGTTGGGCAGAGCCGACCGCTTGAACTGGCTGAACGAGTAGAACCGCTGCGCGAAGACCTGCAGCCAATGCCGGATTTCGGGCAGCGAATACGACGGCCGCTTGTGGTCCGGGAAGCCCGCCGGCCAGCCGCCACGATCGGGATCACTCCAGGCGTGCCACGCCAAGAAAGCGATCTTTGACGGGCGGAACCCGAAGCGCAGCACGTGGAACAGCGAAAAATCCTGCAGGACGTACGGGCCGACCTTCGCTTCGCTACTTTGCAGCTCTTCCTCCTCCCCGGTCGGCACCAGTTCCGGGGTGATCTCGGTGTCGACCACTGACTGCAGGGTGGCACAGACTTCCTCGTCGAATTGGCCCGAGGAGATCACCCAGCGAATCAGGTGCTGGATCAGCGTTTTCGGCACCCCGCCGTTGACGTTGTAATGCGACATCTGGTCACCGACGCCGTATGTCGACCAGCCCAGCGCCAATTCGGACAGGTCACCGGTGCCGAGCACGATGCCGCCGCGCTGGTTGGCCAGCCGGAACAGGTAATCGGTGCGAAGTCCGGCTTGGACGTTTTCGAAAGTCACGTCGTAGACCTTGTCACCGCGCGCGAAGGGGTGCTCGATCGTACTGAGCATCAGTTCGGCGGTGTTGCGGATGTCGATCTCTTCGAACGTCACGCCCAGCGCTTGCGAGAGCCTGACCGCGTTGCGTTTGGTGTGATCGCCGGTGGCAAACCCCGGCAGCGTGTACGCCAGGATGTCGCTGCGCGCACGTCCCTCGCGGTCCATCGCCCGGGCAGCGACGATCAGGGCGTGCGTCGAGTCGAGTCCACCCGAGATGCCGACGACGACTTTGGGATAGTCCAGCGCCCGCAGTCGCTGCTCGAGCCCGGCGACCTGGATGTTGTAGGCCTCGTAGCAGTCCTGCTGCAATCGCGCGGGGTCGGCCGGCACAAACGGGAATCGCTCGATGTCGCGCAGCAGACCGATGTCGCCGTCGGGGGGGTCCAGACGAAACTCGATGCGCCGAAACGACTCCGCCGACACCCGGTGGTGGCGTCGGTTGTCGTCGAAGGTGCCCATCCGCAAGCGTTCGGACCGCAGCAGTTCGGTGTCGACGTCGGCGACGGATCGCTGCTCCCCTTTGGGGAAGCGCTCGGATCCGGCGAGCCGCTCGCCGTTCTCCCAGATCATCGTCTGCCCGTCCCAGGCCAGGTCCGTCGTCGACTCACCCTCGCCGGCCGCAGCATAGACGTAGACGGCGAGGCATCGGGCCGAGGCTGATCTCGCCATCAGGCAGCGGTCCTCGGCCCGGCCGATGGTGATCGGGCTGCCCGACAGATTGGCCAGCACTGTAGCGCCCGCCAACGCGGCTTCCGCGCTGGGTGGAACCGGCACGAACATGTCTTCACAGATCTCGACGTGCAGCACGAAGCCGGGCAGATCGGCTGCGGCGAACAACAGCTCCGGGCCGAACGGGGTCTCGGTGTCGCCGATGCGGATGCTGCCGCGCTCGTCGTCACCGGGCGCGATCTGGCGGTGCTCGTAGAACTCGCGGTAGGTCGGCAGATAGGACTTGGGCGTCACTCCGAGCACCACACCGCGGTGGATGACGACGGCGGTGTTGTACACCCGGTGGCGATAGCGCAGTGGGGCGCCGACAACGAGCACCGGCAACAGATCAGTGGACGCCGCGACGATGTCGAGCAGGGCGTCCTCGACCGCGTCGAGCAGCACATCCTGCAGCAGGATGTCCTCGATGGAGTAGCCCGACAGCGTCAGTTCGGGAAAGACAGCCAGCGCGACGCTGTCGTCGTGGCACTGGCGGGCCAGCCGCAGCACCGAGGCGGCATTGGCCGCCGGGTCGGCGATCGTCGTGCGGTGGGTGCACGCCGCGACCCGCACGAATCCGTGCCGATAGGCGGAGTAGAAGTTCATCAGGTCACATTGTCGCCTGGCCGGTGTCAACACCTCGCCATCGGGTATCACCAGGCCATGAGCGATACCGCCGTGCTGGTCGTGGACATGCTGAACGCCTATCAGCATGACGACGCCGAGCTGCTGATACCCAACATCGAGAAGATCATCGAACCGATCACCCACATCGTTCGGGGCGCTTGCGAACGCGACGACGTCGACTTGATCTACGTCAACGACAACTACGGCGACTTCACCGCTGACTTCTCCGACATCGTCGATTCGGCGCTGCACGGCAAACGTCCGGATCTGGTGGAGCCGCTGGTGCCGGCCCAGGGCTGCCGGATGATGCCCAAGGTCCGGCACAGCGTTTTCTACTCCACGCCGCTGGAATATCTGCTCGGCCGGCTCAGCACCAAACGCTTGATCCTGACCGGGCAGGTCACCGAACAGTGCATCTTGTACAGCGCATTGGACGCCTACGTGCGCCACTTCCAGGTGCTGATCCCGAAAGATGCTGTGGCGCACATTGATGCCGACCTGGGCGCCGCGGCGCTACGGATGATGGAACAGAACATGGACGCCGAGCTGATCAGCGCCGAGGACTGCTTCGACCGGATCTGACCTGCGAGCTTCGCCTAGTCTCGAACAGGTGGAAGTTGCCGCTGTCGAAGCTCCCGAGCTGGTCGCCTTATTGACCGGTCGCAGGCTCTCGGTGCTGACCGGCGCCGGTGTTTCCACCGACTCCGGCATTCCCGACTACCGGGGACCTGATTCGCCGCCGAGCAACCCGATGAGTATTCGTCAGTTCACCGGCGACCCGGTTTTTCGCCAGCGGTATTGGGCACGCAACCACGTCGGCTGGCGACACATGGCCGACACTCAGCCCAACGCCGCGCATCGCGCGCTGGTCGCGCTGGAGCGCGCCGGGCTGGTCACCGGAATCATCACCCAAAATGTCGATCTGCTGCACACCAAGGCCGGCAGCCGCACCGTCGTCAACCTGCACGGCAGCTACGCGCGGGTGGTGTGCCTGCACTGCGGCTTCACTCTCAGCCGGGCGGCGCTCGCCAACACGCTGGAGGCGCTGAATCCGGGCTGCACCGAGCGGGTGCAGGCAGTCGGAGGGCTGGCGGTCGCCCCCGACGCCGATGCCGTCGTCGCCGATACCACATCCTTCCGCTACCTGGACTGCCCGTCGTGCGGCGGCATGCTCAAACCCGACATCGTCTACTTCGGTGAGAGCGTGCCCAAGCACGTTGTTGCGCAAGCCTATTCACTAATCGAGAAGGCCGAGGCACTGCTGGTGGCGGGGTCATCGCTGACGGTGTTCTCCGGCTACCGTTTCGTTCGGCACGCCGCCGCCCTCGGCATTCCCGTCGCGGTCGTCAACCGCGGTCCTACGCGCGGCGACGACCTGGCCACCGTCAAAGTCGACGGCGGCTGCTCGGAGCTGCTGACGCTGCTCGCGAACGTATTGCCATGCGACCCTAAGGCACTTTCCGAGTGGTGATCGGCCCGACCGACAGGTCGCGGCGGATGCTGTTGGCAAACGATCGCGGGGCCAGCACCGGACTCGGTGTGGCGCTGTGGCGGGTGAACCCGTCGATGAGTTCGTCCAGGGCCTCCAGCGCGTCGTGCTGCGGAGACCAGCCGAGCAGTGTCCGGGCCCGCTTCGTGTCGAGCAGCGGCACCGTGAACGCCAAATCAAGCCAGCCCGCATCGATCGGCTGCAGCCGCGCCCGCCAGCTGGCCTGCACCAGCGCCCGCAGAACCGGCGAAGGGACGTGAATGGCTTTGGCGCGCAGAGCGTGCGCGACGTCGTCCCGGCGCACCGGCGGCTCGGCGCTGAGGTTGAACGGCCCGGCGGCGCGGCGCTCTACCGCCCTGACGATGGCGTCGGCCACATCGTCGGCGTGGATCACCGGAATTGTCAGCGACCGGTCCAGCGGCAGCACCGGCAGCAGCCGCAGCCACGCCGAGTCGACGTAGGCGGGCAGTGTGTAGCGGCGCAGTCCCGACGCGGCGTCGCGTTGCATGACGAACCCGGGCCGCATCCGGGTGATCACCACGTCGCCGCCGTCACGGCGCTCGTAGTCGTCGAGCATTGCCTCTACCTCAGATTTCGCCCGACTGTAGGGCGAGCTGGTGATACCGGCGGTCGACCACGACTCGTCGACACGCTGCCCGTAGCGCCCCGCCGCGTAGGTGCCCACCGACGACATGTGCACCAGCTGCCCGACGCCGGCGGCCCGCGCAGCGGCGAGCACGGCGGCACTGCCGTCGATGCCGACCGCGTCGAGGTATCGCGTATTGCGAGTCGGCTGAAATCCCCAGGCCAGATGGACCACGCAGTCGGCGCCGGTGAACACGCGCTGCAGCCGTGTCGCGGCTTGGTGCTCGGCTACGTCGACTTGATGCCAAATCACCGGCTCATAGACACCGATCGGAGGCGGTCGGCGCCGGGCCACCCCATGGACCTCGTAGCCGTCATCTGCGGCGGCCAACCGCCTGAGCAACGCGCTACCGATGTTGCCGCTGGCTCCGATGATGACAATTCGAGTCGGCATCGAGTACCGATACCCGATTTTGTCAGACCGGGAACATGCGCTTACACCGCCACCAAATCGTCCGCGTGGACCACGGGGCGGCGCAGCTCCGGGGGCAGCTCAGAGGTCGAGCGGCCGATCATCGCGGTCAGCTCCGCTGCGTCGTAGGCGACCACGCCGCGGGCGACCATGGCAGCGTCCGGGCCGCGCAGCTCGACCACGTCACCTCCGTAGAAGCGGCCCGAGAGCGCCGTGACACCTGCCGGCAGCAGCGAGCGCCGCTGCCGCAGCACCGCGCGCACCGCACCGTCGTCCAGGGTCAACGAGCCCGCCGACTCCGCGGCGTAGCGCACCCAGAATCGGCGCGCCGACATCCGGTCGGACCGGGCGGCAAAGATCGTTCCCACCGACGCGTCCGCCAAAGCAGTCGCCGCGTCGGCGGCGGCGGCCAGCAGCACCGGTACACCGGCGTCGGCGGCCAGCAGCGCCGACGAAACCTTCGATGCCATTCCCCCGGTTCCCAGCCGGCTGCCCTGGCCTGCGACGACACCGGCCAGATCGGCCGGGCCGCAGACTTCGGCAATGAAGTCGGCTGGTCCCTTGCGCGGGTCGCTGTGGTACAGCCCGTCGATGTCGGAGAGCAGCACCAAAGCGTCGGCTCCCACCAGGTGAGCCACCAGAGCCGAGAGCCGATCGTTGTCGCCGAACCGGATTTCGTTGGTGGCCACCGTGTCGTTCTCGTTGACGATGGCCACCGCGTGCAGAGCGCGCAGCCGGTCCAGGGTGCGCTGAGCGTTGGTGTGCTGCACCCGCATCGAGATGTCGTGCGCGGTCAGCAGCACCTGTGCGACGGTGCGCTGGTAGCGATCGAACGCCGCACTCCAGGCGTGCACCAGCGCGACCTGCCCGACGCTGGCGGCGGCCTGCTTGGTGGCCAGGTCGGCGGGCCGCCGGTTCAGGCCGAGCGGCTCGATGCCGGCGGCGATCGCCCCGGACGACACGATCACGACGTCCGAGCCGGCCTTCATCCGGACTTCGATCGCATCGGCGAGCCCGGCCAGTCTGTTGGCGTCGAACATTCCGGCCGGCGTGGTCAGCGCGGCTGTGCCGACCTTGACGACAACACTTCGCGCGGCCCGGATAGCCTGTCGCGCTTGGGAATTCATCAGCCGTGCTCGCGCCGTTGGCGGCGGGCCGCCTTGCGTTCGGTGGCGCCGACGCGCTCGGTGCGGTCCAGACGCGCATCGCTGCCGCGGCTGGACGGTGTGACGTCGACGCCGGCGGGTGTTTGCGGCTCCCAATCGAACGTGACGTCGCCGATGGTGACCGCGCATCCCGGCCGGGCGCCCAACCGCAGCAGTGTCTCTTCCACGCCCAAGCGCGCCAAGCGGTCGGCGAGGTAACCAACGGCTTCGTCGTTGTCGAAGTCGGTCTGGGCGATCCAGCGTTGGGGGCGTGCGCCGCGCACCGTAAACCCGCCCGCACCGTCGGGGTCCACGGTGAAGCCGGAGTCGTCGACGGGTATCGGACGGATCACCGGACGCCGCGGCACCAGCACCGGCTGGGCGGCGTGATACGACGACACCATGTCGGCCAGCGCAAACATCAATGCACGCAGGCCTTCTCGGCTGACGGTCGACACACTGAACACCGGCCAACCACGTGCGGCGATGTCGTCGCGGACGAAGTCGGCCAGTTCGCGGGCGGCCGGCACATCGATCTTGTTGAGCACCACCGCCCTGGGTCGATCGGCCAGGTCGAGCAGGACTGAATCACCCTGCAGGGTTGGGGTGTAGGCGGCGAGTTCGGTTTCCAGCGCCTCGATGTCGGATAGCGGGTCGCGACCCGGTTCGGCGGTAGCGCAGTCGACGACGTGCACCAGCACCGCGCACCGCTCGATATGGCGCAGGAATTCCAGCCCCAGCCCCCGGCCCTGCGACGCTCCGGGAATCAGGCCGGGCACATCGGCGACGGTGTAGCTGCGATCCCCTGCCGAAACCACACCCAGGTTAGGCGCCAGCGTGGTGAACGGGTAGTCCGCGATCTTGGGTTTGGCTGCCGAGATCACCGATACCAGCGACGATTTTCCGGCCGACGGAAACCCGATCAGGCCGACATCGGCAACGGTCTTGAGCTCGAGCGTCAAGTCTCGGGCTTGGCCCCGCTCCCCCAGCAGCGCAAAACCCGGTGCCTTACGGGCCCGCGAAGCCAGCGCCGCGTTGCCCAGGCCGCCCCGACCACCGGCCGCGGCTTCGAACCGGCTACCGGCGCCGACCAGATCGGCGAGCAGTCGGCCATCTTCGTCGAGCACCACGGTGCCGTCGGGCACCTTGACCTCCAAGTCGGCGCCGGCGGCACCTTCGCGGTTGCTGCCCCTGCCCTGGGTTCCGGACGCAGCGACGATGTGGGGCCGGAAATGGAAGTCGAGCAGCGTGTGCACCTGCGGATCGACCGCCAAGACCACGCTGCCGCCCCGGCCGCCGTTACCTCCGTCGGGACCTCCGAGCGGTTTGAACTTCTCGCGGCGGATCGATGCGCAACCATTACCGCCGGATCCTGCCCGCACGTGGATGACGACGCGGTCGACGAACCGGGGCATCGGAATTTCCTCTTACTCGTCGAGCCTGCAGCTAGCCGGGTCTGGGCGCCTGCACGCTCGCGACGTCAGCCGGTGGTGTCGCCGGCGGCAACGATATTGACGGTTTTACGTCCGCGCTTTACGCCGAAGTGAACTGCCCCGGCCGCTTTGGCGAACAACGTGTCGTCGCCGCCGCGGCCCACGTTGACACCCGGGTGGAATTTGGTGCCGCGCTGACGGACCAGGATCTCACCGGCCTTGACGAATTGGCCGCCGAACCTCTTGACGCCTAACCGCTGAGCCGCCGAGTCGCGGCCGTTGCGCGAGCTGGACGCACCCTTTTTGTGTGCCATATCTACGCCTCCGCTCAGTGTTCTCTATTCTTCGCCGGACGGCTCATCACGCAATTCCGGTCACCCGCAGCACGGTCAGCTGCTGACGGTGACCCTGCCGCTTGTGATAGCCGGTCTTGTTCTTGAACTTGTGGATACGGATCTTGGGGCCTTTGATGTGCTCGAGCACCTCGCCGGTCACCGAGACCTGGGCCAGCTGCTGGCTGTCGGTGGTCACATTCGAACCGTCCACCACCAACGCGACCGGCAGCGATACCGTCGCGCCGGGCTCGGATTCCAGCTTCTCGACTTTGACCACGTCGCCCACGCCGACCTTGTACTGCTTGCCGCCGGTCTTGACGATTGCGTAGGTCGCCATCGTAGTGTCTGCCTCTTCCTGTCGATGTCGTGTCGTTCCTCGCTCGCGCGCCTGTCAACGCGCACTGCGTGGTGGTCTGGGGCTTGCGCCGGCGACGCTTGATTGCGGCCTGGCGACAACTGGTCAAGGGTACGTGACCAGCAACTACAGGGTCAAACCGGGCGGGCAGAGGGGGGTGAGATTCTGCCCACCTCCAAGCGCCGACCTCCGCTGTACCGCGCGCAGGGTGCCTCGCCAAGCACAGATGGGACTAAGCGACAGTCAGTCCTCGTGGCTGGGTGGCCCGGCCGGCCGGGCCGCGGCGCGGCGCCGACGGGCAGGTGAGTAGCCCGACGCGGCGCCGACCGGGCCCGCATCGGAGGACTCATCACCTGAATCGTCCTCATCGGTGTCGTCGGCGACGTCAAGGTCGTCGTCATCAAGGTCGAGATCTTCGTCTTCGCTGAGGTCTTCGTCTTCGTCATCGTCTTCGTCGAGGTCGTCCTCGTCGTCGGTCTCGTCGAAATCCTCCTCGGGGATCTCAGCCACCTCGAGCTGCGCGGGCTGCGTCTCGTCCACGAGTTCCTCATCGGACTCGTCGGGCTCCTCGTCGTCATCGTGGCGGCCGTTAGCTGCCGCCATCGCCTTGAACATCGGGTGCTCGCCGGGGGCGTGTGCCGGCACCTTGGCCAACGAGGACTCTTCGGACCGACCTTTCTTGGCGCGCCGGCCGCGGCGGCCGGGTGAGTCGGATTTGCGTCCGCTCGCCGTCGAGTCGACCGGATCGGCGTGCAGAAGGATCCCTCGCCCGGCGCACTGCGGGCACGACGTCGAGAACGCCTCGACCAGCCCGGTCCCCAACCGCTTGCGGGTCAGCTGCACCAAGCCCAGCGACGTTACCTCCGACACCTGGTGACGAGTGCGGTCGCGGGCCAGCGCCTCGGTGAGCCGGCGCAGCACCAGGTCGCGGTTGGACTCCAGCACCATGTCGATGAAGTCGATGACGACGATGCCGCCGATGTCCCGCAACCGCAGCTGACGCACGAGCTCCTCAGCCGCCTCGAGGTTGTTCTTGGTCACGGTTTGCTCGAGATTGCCGCCCGATCCGGTGAACTTTCCGGTGTTGACGTCGATGACGGTCATCGCCTCGGTCCGGTCGATGACCAGCGTGCCGCCCGAGGGCAGCCACACCTTGCGATCCATCGCTTTGGCGAGTTGCTCGTCGATCCGGTGCACCGCGAATACATCCGGCCTGTCTTCCCCGGCTTCGTATTTATCCAGCTTCGAAGTTAGTTCAGGTGCAACGGAACTCACGTATTCGGTGATGGTGATCCAGGCCTCGTCGCCGGCGACGATCAGTTTGGCGAAGTCTTCGTTGAACAAATCGCGGATCACCTTGACCAGCACATCGGGTTCTTCGTAGAGCGCGACCGCGGCGCCGGCCGCTTTCTCCTTCGTTTCGACGGCGGTCGCCTCGATCTGACCCCACCGCTGCTGCAGCCGGTCGACGTCGGCGCGAATGTCTTCTTCTTTCACGCCCTCGGATGCAGTACGGATGATCACCCCGGCGTCGGCGGGCACCACCTCCCGCAGAATCTCCTTCAGCCGCTGACGTTCGGTGTCGGGAAGCTTGCGGCTGATCCCGGTCGACGACGCTCCGGGCACGTAGACCAGGTAGCGGCCGGCCAGCGACACCTGCGTGGTGAGCCGGGCACCTTTATGGCCGACCGGGTCCTTGCTCACCTGCACCACGACATAGTCGCCGGGTTTGAGGGCCTGCTCGATCTTGCGGTTGGCGCCACCCAACCCTGCGGCTTCCCAGTTCACTTCACCCGCGTAGAGCACACCATTGCGGCCCCGCCCGATGTCGACGAACGCCGCCTCCATCGAGGGCAGCACGTTCTGCACGATGCCCAGGTAGATGTTGCCCACCAAGGACGCCGAAGCCGCGCTCGTGACGAAGTGCTCGACGACAATGCCGTCCTCGAGCACCGCGATCTGGGTGTAGCGCGCACCCTGGTGCGGTGGCTCGGCGCGGACCTTGTCGCGCACCACCATGACCCGCTCGACCGCCTCGCGGCGGGCCAGGAACTCGGCTTCGCTCAGCACCGGCGGCCGGCGTCGTCCCGCATCACGCCCGTCACGGCGACGCTGCCGTTTCGCCTCCAGGCGCGTCGAGCCGTCGATGCCCTGGATCTCGCTGTTCGACGACTGGCCGCCTTGTCCGTCAGGCTTGTCGGCGCTTCGCGGCGCCCGCTCGTGCACCACGGTGTTGGGGGGGTCATCGGGCGACGGCTCCTCTTCACCGTCCTCGCCGGCGCCTGCTTTGCGGCGCCGCCGCCGGCGGCGGCGCCGACTCGACGCCTCCGCCGAACCGCTGTCGTCGTCACCGGTGTCGACGTCGTCAGACTCGTCGTCCTCGGCGTCATCCGCCTCGCTGGCCCCGGCGTTGTCGGGCCCGGCCTGCTCCCCGCGTCCGCGGCCACGTCCGCGGCGCCCGCGGCGCCGTCGCTTATTTGCCGGACGCTCGGCCTGGTCATCGTCGCTGTCAACGTCATCGATGGCGTCGGAGTCGTCCGCCTCGTCGGCTTCATCGGAGTCGTCGCGGTCCTCGCCGCTGTTGAGCGGTTGCGGCGCGACGAATAACGGCAGGTACTCGGGTTGCTCGGGTTCGTCGGACCCGGCTTGGTCGTCCGGCTCGCCGGCCAGCAAGTCTCGCACCTTGACCGCATCCACCCGGTCCACGCTGGAATGGGCGCTGCGTATGCGTCCGTCGAGGTCGCGCAGCGCGTCGAGCACGCGCCTACTGCTGGTGCCCAGCGCACGCGCCAGCGAGTGGACTCTCAGCCGGTCCGGCAGCTCCTGCTGCGGTGCGGGGTCTTTCGATAGCTCTGAAGGTGGGGCACCGTCTACCACGTAATCTCCTCGAGCCCCCGGGCGCGTCGTCTCGACGCGGCCACGCGAGGGCTTCTCTATGAACCCGGGTCACTTCTCCCGGACTTGTCATGGTCTCGCGCCGAGCGGCTCGTGGAGAACCCACTCGGGCGCCGGGTCGAATGACGGCTGGACAATCGGCGCCGCATCGAACTTGTACGGTGGTCGCGCTTGTCGAAGTCTTCATTCGGGCGTCGGACGCCGGTGAGGCGACGTTCACCCGCTGCCCAGTATTTCACACCGCCGGAGTGAAGCCGACCAACTGCGTCCAGCGTCGCCCGGCCGAGGCGCTCAAGTGGCTAGCGACCGGAGAACCAAAGCTCGATCTCGCGCTGCGCCGAGTCGGCCGAATCCGAGCCGTGCACCAGGTTGTACTGCGTCTCCAGCCCGAAGTCGCCGCGGATGGTGCCTGGTGCGGCTTTCTCCACCGGGTCGGTCCCCCCGGCGATCTGCCGAATCGCGGCGACCGCCCGTTGCCCCTCGACGATGGCGGCCACCACCGCCCCGGAAGTGATGAATTCCAGCAGCGACATGAAAAACGGTTTGTCCTCGTGCTCGGCGTAGTGCTGGCGTCCCAGCTCCTCGCTGACACTTCGAAGCTCCAGCGCCGCGATCGTCAAGCCCTTGCGCTCGACGCGGCTGATGATCTCGCCCACCAGCCGGCGCTCGACCGCGTCTGGCTTGATCAACAGAAGAGTCCGCTCGGTCATTGGCGCCGTTCCTCCCCATCGCTTCGCTCTGCATCGTCACCGGCGCGGTCACGGCGCTCAGCGTACCCAACCAAGACCGGACACCCCGCCCACCGATCAGTCCGGCGGCTGTTGGTCGGGAAGCAGCCCGCGCTGCTGCCGCCATCGCACTTCCGCGCGCATGTACGCGATCAGCGCCCACACGGCGGCGAACAGCAGGCCGATGAACCCCACGCCCGGGTAAAGCAGGTAACCGGCAATCGGCACCAGCTGCACCGCGAGGTTCACCCAGATCGCCCACGACCGGCCCTGCAATCCGGCGAGCATGAGCAAGATCACGGCCAGGCCGATCAGAAGCGTCAGCGATACCGCGGTCAGGCCGCCGCCGACCGCGCCGACCACCGGTAGCGCCAGCAGGACCACGATCGCTTCCAGAATCAAGGTGCCGGCCATCACCCCACGGAAGCCGCGCCACGGGTCTGCCGCAGTACGGTCCGGCTGCTCGGTCATTCGGGATCCCGGCCGAACAGGGTGCGCGCAGCCCCGGCGGTGACCACTGAGCCGGTGATGACGACCCCGGTGCCGGCGTGGGCTGCCCCCTCGGCGACGGCGTCGTCGATCAGTGCGGTTGCCGTTTCGATGGCGTCCCGCAGCGTCTCGGCGGCGATCACCCGCTCCGGCCCGAACCGCTCCTCGGCGAGCAACGCCAGCGAGGCGACGTCCAGGGCCCGCGGCGACCCGTTGTGGGTGACCACGACCGCCGCCAGCACCGGTTCGAGGGCGGCCAGGATGCCACCGGCGTCCTTCTCGGCCAGCACGCTGACCACTCCGACCAGATACCGGAAGTCGAACTCGTCGGCCAGCGCCTGCGCCAGCGCGCCGGCCCCGGCCGGATTGTGCGCGGCGTCGATGAACACCGTCGGTGCGCTGCGCAGCCGTTCCAGCCGGCCCGGGCTGGTGGCGGCGGCGAATCCGTCCCGCACCGCGCCGACATCGAGCTGACGCTGCGCGCCGGCGCCGAAGAACGCCTCGACCGCCGCGAGCGCGATGACCGCGTTGTGTGCCTGGTGTTCGCCGTGCAGCGGCAGGTAGATGTCGGAATACACCCCGCCGAGGCCTTGCAGCTGCAACATCTGGCCGCCGACGGCGACCTGCCGGCCCAGCACCGCGAACTCCGAATCCTCGCGGGCCACCGCGGCGTCGGCCCGCACGGCTTGCGCCAGCAACACTTCCATCGCCTCGGGTGTCTGACGCCCGATGACCGCGACGGTCTCAGGTGCGTCCTCGTCGGCTTGGGTGATGATGCCGGCCTTCTCGCCGGCGATCCCGGCGATGTCGTCGCCCAGGTACTCGACGTGATCGACGCCGATTGGCGTAACTACCGCCACCGGCGCATTGACGACATTGGTGGCGTCCCACCGGCCACCGAGGCCGACTTCGACCACGGCAACGTCGACCGGCGCGTCGGCGAACGCCGCGAACGCCATCGCGGTGAGTACCTCGAATTTGCTCATCGCGGGCCCGCCGGCCGACTGCGACTGCTGGTCGATCATCTGCACGAACGGCTCGATCTCAGTGTAGGTAGCCACGTACTGCGCCGGGCTGATCGGGTGCCCGTCGATGGCGATCCGCTCGACCGCGGACTGCAGATGCGGGCTGGTGGTGCGCCCGGTGCGCCGCTGCAGCGCGTTCAGCAGCGCGTCCACTATTCGCGCCACCGAGGTCTTCCCGTTGGTCCCGGCGATGTGGATCGAGGGATATGCGCGTTGCGGTGAGCCAAGCACGTCCATCAGAGCGCTGATTCGGGTGAGGCTTGGCTCGATGCGGGTCTCGGGCCAACGCTGATCGAGCAGATGCTCGACCTGCAGCAGCGACGCGAGCTCGTCTGGGGTGGGAACGGCGGGTGCGTTCACATCGCGGCCAGTCGGCCGCTGATGCGGTCCACTTCATCGTGGGCCAGTTGTTGGCGGGCGCGAATCTTGTCGACGACGGCCGGTGGCGCTTTGGCCAGGAAGGCGTCATTGGTGAGCTTGGCGCTGGTACCGGCCAACTCTTTATGGGCGGCGGCCAGATCTTTTTCCAGCCGCCGGCGTTCGGCGGCGACGTCAATCGCCCCGGAGGTGTCGAGTTCGACGACGACAGTGCTCCCCGGGTCAGCGCCCAGCCTGACCTCCACCGACGCCGACGGGCTGAACTCAGAGCCGGGCTCGGTGAGCCATGCCAGCGAACGCACGGCGGCGATGTGCGTGGCATCGTGGCCGAGCGTTTGGAGCCCAGACAGCCGGGCCGGCACCTTCTGCCGGTCGCCCAGCCCCTGATCGCTGCGGAACCGCCGGACCTCGGTCACCAGTTTTTGTATACCGGTGATGCGCTGCAAGGCAACGGGAGTCACACTGAGCCCCGACGGTTGAGGCCAGTCGGCAAGCACCAGCGACTCCTGATCTGTCAGGGCTCGCCACAGCACCTCGGTGATGAACGGCATCACCGGGTGCAGCAACCGCAGCAGCTCGTCGAGTACCGCGGCCAGCACCGCAGTGGTGTGCGGCAAGCCCTGGGCCAGCTGGGTCTTGGCGAGCTCGACATACCAGTCGCAGAACTCGTCCCAGGTGAAGTGATAGAGGGCCTCGCAGGCGCGGCTGAACTCATACCTGTCGAGTGCTGAATCGGCCTCGGCGCGAACTTCTTCCAGTCGGCCGAGAATCCAGCGGTCGGCGTCGGTCAGCTCGTCCGGCTCGGGGAATGGCGCTGGCTTTGCACCGTTGAGCAACGCGAATCGGGTGGCGTTGAACAGCTTGGTGCCGAAGTTGCGTGATGCTCGTACGTGGTCCTCACCGAGGCTGAGGTCCCCGCCGGGACTGGCCCCACGCGCCAGCGTGAATCGCAGCGCGTCCGCGCCGTATTTGTCGACCCAGTCCAACGGGTCGATGCCGTTGCCCCGGGTCTTGCTCATCTTGCGGCCGAATTCGTCGCGGATGAGCCCGTGCAAAAACACGTCGGTGAACGGCACCTGCGGTCCGCGGAGCCCGTTGAGGGTGATCGCCTCGTCGTCGCCGACAAAGGTGCCGAACATCATCATCCTGGCCACCCAGAAAAAGAGGATGTCGTATCCGGTGACCAAAACGCTTGTCGGATAGAACTTGTTCAACTCAGGTGTGCGCTCGGGCCAACCCATCGTGGAAAACGGCCACAGCGCTGAGGAAAACCAGGTGTCCAGCACATCGGGATCCTGCTCCCAGCCCGGTGGCGGGCTCTCGTCCGGACCGACGCACACCTTTTCACCGTTGGGGCCATGCCAGATCGGGATGCGGTGGCCCCACCACAGCTGCCGTGAAATGCACCAGTCGTGCATGTCGTCGACCCAGCCAAACCAGCGCGGTTCCAGGCTGGCCGGATGAATCACGGTGTCGCCATTGCGAACCGCATCACCGGCAGCTTTGGCCAACGATTCCACCCTCACCCACCATTGCAGCGACAGCCGCGGCTCGATCGGCTCACCGGTGCGGTCCGAGTGCCCGACGCTGTGCAGATAGGGCCGCTTCTCGGCCACGATGCGACCCTGAGCTGCCAGCGCCTCTCGCACCGCAATCCGGGCTTGGAAGCGGTCCATGCCGTCGAACTGCGTTGCGGTGCCAGCGATTCGGCCCTTGGCATCCATGATCGACGGCATCGCCAACCGGTGCCGCATCCCAATTTCGAAGTCGTTCGGGTCGTGGGCGGGAGTGACTTTGACCGCGCCGGTGCCGAATTCGGGATCCACATGCTCGTCGGCGACAACGACCAGCCGGCGGTCGACGAACGGATGAGCCAGGTCCGTACCGACCAATTCACGGTAGCGCTCGTCATCGGGGTGCACCGCTATCGCGGTGTCGCCGAGCATCGTTTCCAGCCGAGTGGTGGCGACTACGATGTGCGGCCCGGAGTCGTCGGGTGAACCGTATCGAAACGAAACCAATTCACCTTCAACGTCTTCGTAGCGGACTTCAAGGTCGGAGATCGCGGTCTGGAGCACCGGCGACCAATTGACCAGCCGCTCGGCCTGGTAGATCAGCCCGGCGTCGTAGAGCCGTTTGAAGAAGGTCCGCACCGCACGAGACAGGCCCTCGTCCATGGTGAACCGGTCGCGGCTCCAGTCGACACTGTCACCGATCCGGCGCATCTGGGCGCCGATCGCCCCGCCGGAGTTGTGCTTCCACTCCCACACTTGGGCGATGAATTGCTCGCGGCCGAGGTTCTCTTTGGTTGTGCCCTTGGCGGCAAGTTGTTTTTCCACCACGCTCTGAGTCGCGATACCAGCGTGATCCATGCCTGGTAGCCACAACACTTCGTAGCCTTGCATGCGCTTGCGGCGGGCCAGGGCGTCCATCAGGGTGTGCTCCAGGGCGTGACCCATGTGCAGGTCGCCGGTCACGTTGGGCGGCGGCAGCACCATGGAAAACGCGGGATTGGAGCTGGCCGGGTCCGCGATGAAGTAGCCGGCGTCCAGCCAGCCCTGGTAGACGGCGCTTTCGACCGCACCTGGTTCCCACGATTTGGGCAGGGCTTCGGCCCCTGGACTGGCGGCTGGCTCTGGGCTGGCGGTCACCGCATAATTCTAGGAAGCCGGCGCGGCATGCGCGAAAGCGCCCGAACCGATCAGGGAATGGTAAGCACCTGTCCGGGTTGTATCAGGTCAGGGTTGGAGATGCCGCTGGCATCGGCGATTGCCTGATACCGGGCGCCGTCGCCGTAGAAACGCTCCGCGATCGCCCATAAGGTGTCCCCGGATTCGACGGTGTAGGTCCGCGCGGCGGGTTGGGGTGCGGGTTCTGGTTCGCCCGGCGGTGCCGGGGCTGGCACCGACTCGTCCGGCGCGGTGGTCACCTCTGGCTCTGGAACTGATTGTTCGGCCGGCTCCGCAGCCGCAGATTCGGGCGCGGGGGGCGGTGGGGCGTCGGTCTCTGTCTTGGTTGACCATGCCGCTCCGCCGGCGGCATACAGCACAAGGTTGCGGTCGTCCTGCAAGACGAGCCGGACGTCCTTCTTGCCCTTGGTATTGGTGGCCCAAACCGGTTTGTCGGCGGTGTACACGACGAAGTTGCCGTCGCGCTGAACCTCTGCGCGCACGACGTCTTGGCCATTCGTTTCCGTCGCCCACAGGGCCTTACCCCGCGACGCGAGTACCAAGTTGCCGTCGTCTTGCAACGTCAAGGTGTAGGCTCCGTTGCTTGAAGTGAGCGACTCTCCTCTGACGAGCTTTTGTCCTTCAGTAAGTGTGTCTCCCACGGCCTTTCCCTCCTTGTCGATGCTGTCCGGCCGGCTTTCGACCGGGCATCCCAGCGCAAGTTCAACAACGGCGAGTCTAGTGAGCCTGGTTGCTTCCCCAGCGCCTTCTCCTCACCGCAATCACAACAATTCGGAAGCGGCGGCGAACACTTGAGACTCATCAAACCGGCAATTGCGCTGTGCTCATTCGTTACTTCTTTCCGCCGAGCAGTCCGCCGAGGATGTCATCGGCTTTGCTGCCTAGTGCCTTCCCCAAGACACTGCCCAACGACTTATCGCCGCTGGACATTCCGCCAAGGATGCTGCCCAACACCTCATCGAGCGTACCGCCGGATGTCTTGTCCTGTGTCGGGGTAGGCGTCTTCTGCTGTGTCAATTGGTTGCCGATGTAGGCCAATACGATCGGCGCCAGGATCGGCAGCAGCTTTTGAATCAGGTCGCTATTGCCGGCCCCGGCATTTGATAGCGCCGCGGCGACCTGACTGGTGTCACTGCCACCGAAGATCTTCGCGACTGCCTGCTGTCCGTCGGCATGGTCCACCTGGTCAATGCCGACTTCTGAATCGAGCAGGCCCCGGGCGGCGTGATCGCTGGCTACCGACTCGATGGCTGACGCGTGATCGGGATCTTCGGCGTTCTGATGCAGGCCGCGGACCAGCATCGGCACCAGCTGCTCGATCGTGCTGTTCACCGTGCCGTCATCGACGCCCAGCCTGCTTGCAATGTCTGCGGTGGGTATCTGCGCGAGAAGCTCATCAAGGTCGGCCATTGTTCACCTTCAGTGCTGATTTGCCGCTAAGTTGTTCTGAAGACGTTGATGACCCTAGTCCCACCGGTCTGGGATGAAAACGGTTCGGCGACGTCGACTTAGTTCAACCGCACAGTCTCGAACGACACGCCAGCGGCCGGCAGGCGAGCAAGTAAAGCGTCACCCATGGCGCTGGCGGGTGTCAGCACACCACGCAAGTCGGAGAGCTTGTCACGGTCGAGCGCCAGCGCCAAGCCGCTCTCCCCCAGCAGCACCGAGGTCGCTTTGTATCCCGGATCGCCTTGCTGCGCAAAGCGCATCAAATAGCGGCTGCCGAGGGTCGTGGTGGTGTAGGTCTCGGCCTGGTAGTAACCCTTCTCGCGCTGGTCTTCGGTGGGACCGCTGCCGGCCTTGGGCAGAACCCGCTCCACCAGCCGACGCGGCAGTAACCGGAAGTAGCGGCTGCCCAATCCGGCGGTCGTGTTCGCCACCCCGGTGAAAAGGGCTGAGGTGGCCGGCGCGAAGACGGACGAACCCATGCTCATGTGTTCGGCGTAGCGGAACTGCCTGCCGTAAGCCCAGTCCAGCATTGCGTTGCTGCGCCGCACAATTCGAGTGTTGTACGGCGCCATCATGAACCCTGCGGTCCAGGTGCCAGTGAGTTCGGGGGCGATGTTTCGGCCCCGGCGCCACGGCAGGTCAGGTTGGGGACCCAGGTCGGGTTCTGCGCCACGGTCGGGGCTCAGCGTGTAAGGGTCGGCGATCTGGCGCCGCGCATCCGGATCGCTGGACGCGGTGTGCAGCATTTCGACTCCGGACGCGATGGTGCCGCCAGAGAGCCCGCCGGAGAACCGTCGCAGCACGAAGTCGGTGTCGCTGAGCTCGCCCGTGCCGTCTTCGGCTGCTCTGCGGTAGAGCGAGTACACACTGAGATCGGAAGGTATCGAATCGAATCCGCAAGAGTTCACTATTCGGGCGCCGGTGTCGGCGGCTTGCTTGTGGTGCAGGTCGATGCAGTTGCGCACGAACATCGCCTCACCGGTCAGGTCGGCGTAATCGGTGCCCGCCGCCGCGCACGCGGCGACCAAGGGCAATCCGTAGCGGGTGTAGGGGCCGACGGTTGTGATGACAACCTGTGTCTGGGCGGCCATTTCGTCCAGCGTCGACGGCGTGGAGGCGTCGGCGACCAGAACCGGCCAGGACTGCGCCGAATCCCCCAACGTTTCGCGGACCGCCCGCAGGCGGTCTGCCGAACGGCCGGCCAGCGCGATGCGGGCGTTGCAGCCCGAGTGGGCCAAGTACTCGGCGGTCAGCTTCCCCACGAAGCCGGTCGCCCCGTAGACAACGATGTCGTATTCGCGCGATGTGCTCACCGCCGTGACGGTACTCCCAGCACTTCGGGCAGCTCGCAGCCCTGGCCCAGCACGTGTTCGCTCAGAAACGCGATGATTACCTGATACCAGAGCTTGGTGTGCTGCGGCGCGACCACCCAGTGGTGTTCGGATGGGAAGTACAAGAAGCGGTGTGGGCTGGCGCCGTGTTCGTCGGCCGGTAGCCCGGATGCCGAGAGCAGTTCGTACCAGAGCCGCAGGCTTTCGCCGATCGGCACCCGGTAATCCTTGTCGCCGTGGATGATCAGCATCGGCGTCCTGATCTGCTCGACGAACCGATGTGGAGAGTGCGCTGCCACCATGGGCGGTGTCAACTCGCGGCGCCAGTAGAAGGCCATGTCGGTGGTGGGCACGAATTGGTCCAGCGCCCACAGGCTGGCGTGGCTGACGATGGCGGCGAACCGATCGGTGTGGCCGGCGACCCAATTGGCCAGATAGCCACCGAATGAGCCGCCCATCGCCGCAGTCCGGGTCGCGTCGACACGGGGGTGCACGCACGCCGCATCGGTGGCAGTCATCAGATCGTCGAACGGCGGGCCGCCCCACGCGCCCCAGCCCCGCTGGATGAAGTCCTGTCCGTAGCCGGTGGACAGCGCGGGGTCCGGCAACAACACCGCATAACCCCGGGCGGCCAGCAGCCACGGGTTCCACCGCCAGGACCAGCCGTTCCAGCTGCCCAGCGGTCCGCCGTGAATCCACAGCAGCAGCGGAGCCGGCGACGCCTGATCGGGTAGTACAAGCCACGACCGCACCACCGTCCCGTCGGGCCCGGTCGCCGCGACGTCGGTCACGGTTCCCGGCAGCGCGGGCAGCTCGACGCACGGCAGCACCGTGATGGCACCATCCGCATCGATGCGGACCGGGTGCGGCGGCGTGCGGTAGGAACTGCGCAACGCATACAACACGCTTTCACCGCCAGTGACCACGTCGGTGTAGGCGAACTCGTCGTCGGTGAGCTGGCGGACCGTCGAGGTGGCGAGTTCGACCACGAACACCGGTACCCGGCCGGCCTGGTCGGCGGTGACGATCAGCGACGTGCCGTCGCTCGACCAGGTCAGCGACGTGGGCCAGCGATCCCAGTCCTGCGCCACCGTCGTCGGCTCGTCACCGAATCGCTGATATTGCAGCGTCCTTCGGGGCGCCCGGTCGGGCGTCGACGTGGACTCGCGGGTAAAGGCGACGGCCGACCCGTCCGGGGAGATCACCGGGTGCTCGAGATCAGCCCCCGGGTCGTCCGCGACGATGCTGCGATCTCCGGACGCCAGGTCGACGCGCAGCAGCACCGAGCGTTGCACCGGCCCCGGCCCGGCGACCGGCCAGGTGGTGACCAGGAACCGGCCATCTGCGCTGACATCGAAGGCGGCGTCGCGAAGCGCCCTGCCCGGCTGCGGAGTCAGATCACGCGGCCCTTTCGCGTCCAACAAGTGCGGCTCTTCTGGGCCCAGATCGCTGTCCCAGTAGCGCACCGGGTATCCCGTGTGCAGTATCGCCGTGACCTTCCCAGTCTTACGCAGCTCGCGCAGCCGCCGCTCGTCGTCGAGGTCGCGTGCCGACGCCAGCAGCGGTGCGACGACCAGCGTGGTGTCGGCGGCGCGGGCGGAGCGCACCGCGGTGACGCCACCGGGCATGCTCAACGTCTCGATCGCCTCCCCGCCGGCGGCCGGCAACCGCCACAGCGCGGCAGGAGGCTCGTCGGTTGGGGGATCGGCCGAACCGGTGGCCGGTCGAGAGGAGATGAACAGTAGGTCGCCGTCGAAGTCGAACGCCGGTGACGAGTCGCGGTGGGCGCCCTGGGTGAGTCGGCGGGCGGGTGATCGCGCGGCCGGATCGAGCTCCCAGATCGCGCTGACATAGCCGCTGCGGTCGTCGTTGAGTTCGGTCACCGTCGTCACCAGCCGCGATCCAGCGGCGGACACCGCCAGGCCACTGACTCGCGGCAGGGCCAGATAGTCGTCGAGGTCGTGGAACGCGGTGACGGTCATAGGTCGTTTCATAACACCGCAGAGGTCAAACGGTTGACGGCGGTGCCCGGACGAAGCCCCGGTCACCGCCGTCAACTCCTTGCGCTATATCAGCCGCGTCGGCCGCACACCGGCCAAGCGCCGATGCCCTGGCTGTGCAGGACGTTCTCGGCTACTCGGATCTGCTCTTCGCGGCTGGCGCCGTTGGCCGATCCCGCTCCGCCGTTGGCGCGCCAGGTGCTAGCGGTGAACTGCAGACCGCCAGAGAAGCCGTTACCGGTGCTGATGCCCCAGTTGCCGCCGGACTCACACTGCGCGATCGCGTCCCAGTTGAGGCTGTGCGCCTTCATAGCGGGCCGCGGGGGTGCCGCGACGGGCGCGTCCGCAGGGGCGGGATCGGCTGGCGGAGGTGCGTCGGGCGCATCACCCAGGATGGCAGCTGCCGGGGCATCATCGGCGGGCGGCAGGCCGTTGTCCGGCAGGCCGGCCGAACCATCTTCGGCCGGTGGCGCCTGGTCGAACGCCGCGTCATCCAGGGGCGGAGTGGGCGGTGCGTCAGGCCCCGGGTCATCTGCCGGCGCAGCAGCGATGGGGGCGTTCGCATCGAGCTCGGCCTCTTCTGCGTGGCCAACACCGGTCGGCAGCAGAAACACTCCGGCGAGGGCCGCCACGCCGAGCGTCTTACGGACGTTTCTCAATCTCGTTCCTTTCGCGCAGCGCGCGCCGAAGCAAACCCACTCAGATGGGCGGATGCCGGGCTCAGGCAGGGTTGGAGCTTCGGACCGTGCCGTCTCGTTCTGGCACGACAGCGGAGGCAACCTGCCTCGCGGGCCAGTGCCCGCCGACTGCAAGCGGCTGTTGCCGGCTGCAGTCCCGCTCGCACGCGGGGTTCGTGGATTCGATTTTGTTTGCCCGCTTCGGGCCGCTTTCGGACCGTACGAGACGAATTCGCATTCGTCATCTCGGGTGTTCGGGTATCCCCGTTTGATGAATGCACCTCGGATGCAACTGCCAGGTTTACGACGCTCCAGGTCAACCGGTTGTTTTCATCCAGATCAACATGTGTTGAATATTCGATCGACTAGTGAGCCAACTCACGCACATTTTGTGAAATGGCCCACAAATTTGCCCGTAAATGGAACCGCTTTTTTCTGACGTCCGATGCGCGGCAGCGGGCGGCCCGTGATGCCGGGTACTCCGATGGCGCTAGCCGATGATCCCGCCCGCCGGGCCAAAAAGGCTGTGTCACAGTCGCTCACATCGCTCTCAGCTAGGGGGTTGTGACCGGCGTGGGCTGCTGGCGGTGAGATACCGGAATCACCCCGCCGAGGCGCCCCTTCTAGCCCAGAACTTTCCTGAAAGATGCCTCCGCACAGAGTTTTCGGCACGGTGACGCACGCTTCCGCTGTCGGTGCTGCCGGTATGTAGGCGCGAAAGCCGGACCCGCCGCGCAATGCAAGGATAACTGGCGGCGCCCGTCCGTGCGCTTTCTAGATTAGTTCGTTCGGCTTTGCTCTGATGGCCACCCAGTATGTGAAGACGCTGTCGGCGTAACAGATTACAGCCGGACACGGCGGAAATGCAGTTCCCGGCGCGAATTAGTTTTTGACGGCAAAAATCGAAACTATTGACGATAGCAATGCGACTTGATTGCTCAATGGCTTTCCAGCCGGCGGCGACAATCTGATTTATTGCTGAGCGGGCTGTTCACTTCGTTAGCTGCGGTCCATGTGACGAGCAGGTCCCCGGAGCAGTCAGCGCCCGGCGGCGGCGGCCAAAGTCCCGAGATCGGCGACCGTGTTGACGTTGGCCAGCGAACTACAGTCAGGCAGCACTATGCGTTGGGTGTCAACGGTATTGACCAGCGCGCGCATCGCGCGCTCGCCGCTGGCTACCAGAGCACCGATCTGCTCGGCCAAGGCGGTTCGGTAAACCCCGGCCAGATAGTGATCGCGCCCGTCCCACGGCAACACCACGTCGGCGTCGACCTGGGCGGCCAATGCAGCCAACTGGTCGATGAAATCTTCGGCGACAAACGGCATGTCGACGGCGCAGACGAAGGCCCGCTCGGCCCCGGCTTGCGCAGCCGCACGCAAGCCGTGAGCGGTCGCCGATAACGGTCCGACACCACGCACCTCGTCACGGACCACTGTCGCCTCCACGGCGGGCAACCGCTGTCCCGGTGCGGCTATCACGAAGACCGGTTGGCACCGCTGGCTGACGACCCCGACGACGTGCTCGACCATGGTCGTCGCACCGCCGGCCCGCTCACCCTCGGGTGAGCTCGCGGCGCTGATCTGCTGGGGCACCGGCAGGATGGCCTTGTCACGGCCCATCCGCCGCGAGGTGCCGCCGGCCAGCACAATTCCCGCCAGGGAACCTGGCTTCGGTGCGGCCACTTCAGAAAACGGTCCAGGTGTCGCGTCCGCGCAATAGCGACTGCAGTGCGGCGCGGTCTGACGGAGTGGTTTGGGCGGCGGCGCGTACCTGCGTCCGGGCCGCGTCGTCATACGTGGGCCGGCTGACCTGCCGGAAGACACCCATCACCGTGTGCTCGAGATTCTGATCCGAGAGCCGGGACAGGGCAAACGCGTAAGCCGGGTCGACTGCATGCGCGTCGTGGACCACGATGTCGGAGACACTGACGTCGGCCGACTTTGCCACTTCCAGCCCGAAGCCGGACCGCACCACGCAGTATTCACCGTTGGCCCCGAAGATGATCGGCTCGCCATGGCGGACGTTGATGACGCGATCTTGGGCGCCCTCCTTACGCAGTGCGTCGAATGATCCGTCGTTGAAGATCGGGCAGTCCTGCAGGATTTCCACCAGCGCGGCGCCGCGATACTGGGCGGCGGCGCGCAACACCTCAGAGAGCCCCTTGCGATCGGAATCCAGCGCACGCCCGACGAAGCTCGCCTCAGCGCCCAACGCCATCGACACCGGGTTGAACGGGTGGTCGAGCGAACCCATCGGCGTCGACTTAGTCACCTTGCCGACTTCTGAGGTCGGCGAGTACTGCCCCTTCGTTAATCCGTAGATGCGGTTGTTGAACAGCAGGATGGTCAGGTTGACGTTGCGGCGCAGCGCGTGAATCAGGTGGTTGCCACCGATCGACAGGGCGTCGCCGTCGCCGGTGACGACCCATACCGACAGATCCTCGCGGGCCAGCGCCAGGCCGGTAGCGATGGCCGGGGCGCGACCATGGATGGAGTGCAGGCCGTAGGTTTCCAGGTAATACGGGAACCGGCTGGAACAGCCGATGCCGCTGACGAAGACGATGTTCTCGCGGCGCAACCCGAGTTCGGGCAGGAAGTTGCGAATGGTGTTGAGGATGACGTAGTCACCGCATCCGGGACACCACCGCACTTCCTGGTCGGAGGTGAAGTCTTTGCCCTTCTGCGGTTGCTCGCTGATAGGTACGTAAGCATTCTTCGACTGCCCCGGCGGGACACCGAGGTCGATCACATGGTCCACCGTGCGCGTCATCCGGCAACTCCCGCTCCGACCGTGGCCGCTCCCATTCTGGCGACCATCGTTTTGTCTTGCTCAATTTCGGCCAGGGTCCCGCCCAGCGCGGCGCGGATGAGGCGCCCTATCTCGTCGGCAAGGAACGAGACGCCCTGAACCTTGGTGACCGATTGCACGTCGACCAGGTACTTCCCCCGCAACAGCAGCGCCAGTTGGCCCATGTTCATCTCCGGCGCCACCACCATTCGGTAACGCCGCAATACGTCGCCCAGGTTGGCCGGGAACGGCCGCAGATGCCGCAGATGCGCGTGGGCGACCTTGGCGCCGCGGCGGCGCGCCTGCCGACAGGCCTCGCCGATCGGGCCGTAGGAGCTTCCCCACCCGATCAACAGCAGCTCGGCGTCTCCGGTCGGATCGTCGACCTCCAGATCCGGAACGCGGATGCCGTCCACCTTGGCCTGCCGCAACCGCACCATCAGGTCGTGGTTGGCCGAGTCATAGGAAATGTCGCCCGAGCCGTTGGCCGACTCCAGGCCGCCGATGCGGTGCTCCAAACCTGGTGTGCCAGGGACGGCGAACTGGCGGGCCAGTGTTTCCGGGTCGCGGGCATACGGTTGGAACGGCTCACCCGTCTTCGCGAAGACGTGGTGGATCGGTTCGAAGGAGTCGACGTCGGGGATGCGCCAGGGTTCGGATCCGTTCGCAATTGCGCCGTCAGACAAGAGGATCACCGGCGTGTGGTAGGACACCGCGATGCGCACCGCCTCCACGGCGGTGTCAAAGCAGTCCGACGGTGAGCGCGGAGCGAGCACCGCGAGTGGCGATTCGCCGTTGCGGCCATAGAGTGCCTGTAGCAGATCGGCCTGCTCAGTCTTGGTGGGCAGACCGGTCGACGGCCCACCGCGCTGCACGTCGATGATCAGCAGCGGCAGCTCCGTCATCACCGCAAGACCGATCGCCTCGGCTTTCAGCGACAGACCCGGACCTGAGGTGCTGGTGACCCCGAGCGCACCGCCGTAGGAGGCACCAAGCGCCGCGCCGATGCCGGCGATCTCGTCCTCGGCCTGAAACGTCAGGACGTTGAAGTGCTTGTGTTTGCTCAGCTCATGCAAGATGTCGGAGGCCGGGGTGATCGGGTAGCTGCCCAGCACCACCTGGATGCCGGCGAGTTGACCGGCGGTGACGATGCCATATGCCAGTGCGGTGTTGCCGGAGACCTGTCGATACTCGCCGGCCGGCAGCTTCGCCGGTGATACTTCATACGTGGTGCCGAAGGCTTCGGTGGTCTCGCCGTAATTCCAGCCCGCTTTGAGCGCAAGTACGTTGGCCTCGGCGATGTCGGGCTTGCGGCCGAACTTCTCTCGTATGAACGTTTCGCTGGTCGCGATCGGGCGTCCGTACATCCACGACAACAGGCCCAGTGCGAACATGTTCTTCGCGCGTTGGCCGTCTTTTTTGGTCGCGCCGATCGCCTCGACGGCGCCCAACGTCAGCGTGGTCATCGCGATCGGGTGTACGACGTACTCCGAAAGCTCGCCGTTCTCCAGCGGGTTGGCTTGGTAACCCACTTTGGCGAGATTGCGTTTGGTGAACTCGTCGGAATTGGCGATCACCATTCCGCCGCGCGGCAGGTCGCCGATGTTGGCTTTGAGTGCCGCTGGGTTCATCGCCACCAGCACGTCAGGCCGGTCGCCGGCGGTGAGAACGTCGTGATCGGCGATTTGAATCTGGAAAGACGAGACGCCGGGCAATGTGCCGGCAGGAGCCCGGATCTCGGCCGGGAAGTTCGGTTGCGTCGCGAGGTCGTTGCCGAACAGGGCCGCCTCGGAAGTGAATCGGTCCCCGGTGAGCTGCATGCCGTCCCCGGAGTCTCCGGCGAAGCGGATGACGACGTTTTCCAGCTGCTGCCGCTCGGACGCCGCTGTGCCGGCGATATCAGGTTTTGGCTCGGCCCCGGTGCCGTTAGGCCCCACTATTTCGCCTTTCGTCACCGTCGTCGTACGGCGCTCCTCGTCGCGGCCATCCTTGCGCACCCGTTTCAAGCGGGCACCTGCCCAACTTCATCTCACTCGTAGTGCCGATTATGGCACTGCTCTTAAGCAATCCGTGACGGCAACGCGCGCGAACCTGCCACCGACTTGCCACCATACGCCGAGGTCAAGTTGCTCTGGTTTACGACCACCAGATGAAAATGTGGTGTTCGTCACTGCCGGGCAGATTGCAAAATCTAAGAAGAGCGGTACCGATGAGTAACATTTGCTAGCGCCCGTCGGCGGTGCTCTCCAGGACTGACCGCGGTGCCGACCCAACCACCTGCGCCGGCATACCGGCGGGATTTCTGCGGTCGGCCGTCTCCGGCATCGCGATCAGGTAAACCCCGAAACCAGCGGCGGCGAGCGCACCCAGTGACATGAACGCCATGTGGTAGCCGGCCGCCAGGACGACCCAACCGGCGACGATGTTCGACAGAGAGGCACCGACCCCCCATGCGGTGATGATTGCCGCCAGGCTCACGTTGTATCGGCCGGTGCCCTGCGTGACATCCCGCACGACCAGCGGGAAAAGAGCGCCGAAGATTCCGGCTCCCACCCCGTCGAGCAGTTGCACTCCGACCAGCCAGTACGGGTTGTCCGAGCAGGCGTAGAGGAAGCCGCGTGCGGTGAGCACCGCGAACGCTACGAGAAAGATAGGCTTGCGCCCCCAGGCGTCGGCCTTGGATCCGACGAGGTAGGCGACCCCCACCATCACCAGCTGCGCCCCCGCGATGCACGTCGCCATCATGGCGGTGCCGACTTCTTTGTTCTGCAACGCCAGCACCTGCCCGACCAGCGGCAGCATGGCCGCATTGGCGAAGTGGAACGTCACCATCGCCGCGGCGAAGATCAACAGTCGGCGGTTGTGCAGCAGCGCCGAAAGTCGGGACGGCTCCCGGTGCGGGGCGCCCGCTGCGTGGTCCATGCCGCGCGCCACGTCGTGATTGATCGCGTCGGGCGGGATGCGCAGCGCCGCCACGACGCTGAGAACCGCCATTGCGGCGAGCACCCAGAACACCACGACCGCGCCGAAGAAGTACGCCATGGCGGCGGTGAGGACGGCCGCTGACGCGTTGCCGGCATGGTTGAACGACTCATTGCGACCGATCCGTCTGGCCAGCGCCCGCGGCCCGACGACACCAAGGGTGATCGCCGCCAACGCCGGGGTGAAGACCACCCACCGGCGATGACTAGGGCACGCTTCGCCGTGGTCCGGTCGACCCAGGCGCCGACAGGCGTCTGTGCTGCGATCGCGGCGATGCTGCCGACCGCCATGACGAACCCGATCGACGCCTGATCCCAATGGTGGGTCAGCAGCAAGTAGATCGAGAGATAGGGCCCCAGGCCGTCACGAACATCGGCCACCGAAAAGTTCAGCAAGTCCAGCGCGTGCGCCACCCGGCGCGGAATCGCAGAAGCGGCGCTGTCCTGCCCGGCAGTCACAGCATTGTCGAACAGGGAGCGTGACGAACGCTAGGCACTCTTGTCGCGGCGTTCGGCACGCGACGGCTTGCGCGGCACGATCGTCGGCAACACGTTGTCCTGCACGGTCTCCTTGGTGACGACGACCTTAGCGACGTCGTCACGACTGGGAATGTCGTACATCACCGGCAGCAGCACTTCTTCCATGATCGCGCGTAACCCACGGGCACCTGTGCCGCGGTGAATGGCCTGTTCGGCGATGGCTTCCAGCGCGTCCTGGGTGAACTCCAGCTCGACGCCGTCCATTTCGAACAGCCGGGTGTACTGCTTGACGAGGGCGTTCTTGGGCTCGGAGAGGATCTTGACCAAGGACTCCATGTCGAGATTGGTCACCGAGGCGACTACCGGCAGGCGGCCGATGAATTCCGGGATGAGGCCAAACTTGATCAGGTCTTCGGGCATCACTTCGGCGAAGTGGTCGGTGGTGTCGATCTCGGCCTTGGAGCGCACCTCGGCTCCGAAGCCCAGGCCGCGTTTGCCGACCCGGTCGGAGACGATCTTCTCCAGCCCGGCGAACGCGCCGGCGACGATGAACAGCACGTTGGTGGTATCGATCTGGATGAACTCCTGGTGCGGGTGCTTGCGGCCGCCTTGTGGGGGCACCGACGCTTGGGTGCCCTCGAGGATTTTCAGCAGCGCCTGCTGGACACCTTCGCCGGAGACGTCGCGGGTGATCGACGGGTTCTCGCTCTTGCGTGCGATCTTATCGACCTCGTCGATGTAAATGATGCCGGTCTCGGCACGTTTGACGTCATAGTCCGCGGCCTGAATCAGCTTGAGGAGAATGTTTTCGACGTCCTCACCGACGTAGCCCGCCTCGGTCAGCGCGGTGGCGTCGGCAATCGCGAACGGCACATTGAGCATCTTGGCCAATGTCTGGGCCAGGTACGTCTTGCCGCAGCCGGTGGGTCCCAGCATCAAAATGTTGGATTTGGTCAGCTCGACGGGCTCCCCGGACCGGGAATCGCGGCTCTTCTCGCCGGCCTGGATGCGCTTGTAGTGGTTGTAGACCGCGACGGCCAGCGTCCGCTTGGCGGTGTCTTGGCCGATGACGTAGCCCTCCAAGAAGTCGCGGATCTCAGCGGGCTTGGGCAGTTCGTCGAGTTTGACGTCGTCAGCGTCGGCGAGTTCCTCTTCGATGATCTCGTTGCACAGGTCGATGCACTCGTCGCAGATGTAGACGCCGGGACCCGCAATGAGCTTCTTGACCTGTTTCTGACTCTTCCCGCAGAACGAGCACTTCAGCAGGTCACCGCCGTCTCCAATGCGCGCCATGGTGCTGAGACCCTACTTCCTGTGTCGCCGTTCGTGATGCCGTGCCGCACGTATTTCCCGACGCTACCCGCTTGTTCGGGCGACACGCGACCGATAGAGCCGAATCGCGTCGGTGGTATTCGTGCATGTCCGCTGGGAAGAAGATATCGCCTGACAGTCTCGCCGCTCGCGCGAACGCACGACCGTGTCCCTGGCGTGTCGCGCCCGTTACTCGACCGAGAGGCCGACCTACCGGACAAGCCGAGTTCTCACCTTACCGGGGCGCTGTGGGTTTCGCCGTCGCTGACAATCCGGTGCTCTCACGCCGAGCGTGTAATCACCGCGAAAAGCCGGCCCTCGAAGTCAAGTGGTTAGTGCAACTTCGAGTGTGATCAGGCGGGTTGGGCCGAAAGCTTCCGGTACTCCAGCACGGTGTCGATGATTCCGTAGTTTTTGGCTTCTTCGGCGGTCAGGATCTTGTCGCGGTCGGTGTCCTTGCGAATCACGTCGGCGGTCTTGCCGGTGTGGCGGGCCAAGGTGGTTTCCATCAGGGTGCGCATCCGCTCGATCTCGGCGGCCTGAATCTCCAGATCGGAGAACTGACCCTGGATCACGCCGGACAACGACGGCTGGTGGATCAACATCCGCGCGTTGGGCAGCGCCATGCGTTTGCCCGGCGTGCCCGCGGCCAGCAGCACCGCCGCCGCCGAGGCGGCCTGACCCAGGCACACCGTCTGGATGTCCGCCCGGACGTATTGCATGGTGTCGTAGATCGCCATCAGCGAGGTGAACCCGCCGCCCGGGGAATTGATGTACATGGTGATGTCGCGGTCGGGGTCCAACGACTCCAGCACCAGCAACTGGGCCATGATGTCGTTCGCCGACGCGTCGTCGACCTGGACGCCGAGGAAGATGATGCGTTCCTCGAACAGCTTGTTATACGGGTTGGACTCTTTGACACCCCAGCTGGAGTGCTCGACGAACGACGGCAGGATATAGCGCGCCTGCGGCTGGACATCGGGATTCATGGCTTGACTCCGTTGAGATGGGCGCGGGTGATGATGTGGTCGACGAAGCCGTACTCCAGGGCCTCTGAGGCGGTGAACCAGCGGTCGCGATCGGAGTCGGCCTCGATGCGTTCGATCGTCTGGCCGGTGAACTCGGCGTTGAGCCGGAACATCTCCTTCTTGATGACCGCAAACTGCTCGGCCTGGATCGCGATGTCGGCCGCGCTGCCGGTCACTCCACCCAGCGGCTGGTGCATCAGGATGCGGGCGTGCGGCAGAGCGTGGCGCTTACCCTTGGTGCCCGCCGCGAGCAGAAACTCCCCCATCGACGCTGCCATGCCCATCGCGTAGGTAGCGATGTCGCACGGCGCCAGCACCATGGTGTCGTAGATCGCCATCCCGGCGCTGATCGATCCGCCCGGTGAGTTGATGTAGATGTTGATGTCCTTCGCCGGATCTTCGGCGGCGAGCAGCAGGATCTGCGCGCACAGCCGGTTGGCCACGTCGTCGTCGACTTGAGAACCCATGAAGATGATGCGCTCGGCGAGCAGACGCTCATAGACCGAGTCGACCAGATTCAGACCCTGGGTACTTGAACGCATGTGAGTCGCACCGCTCACCGTGGGGCACCTGCTTTCTCGTGTTGCTTCTTCACCGACACTAACCAACCCGCAACTTCGTGCACTCCCTGAAGTCCGGACGTTCGCTCACAGCGTCACTCCGTGCCGTCGTCCTCGAGCTCATCGTCGTCCAGCTCGTCGTCGTCCAGCTCGTCGTCGTCCAGCTCGTCGTCGTCCAGCTCGTCGTCGTCCAGCTCGCCGTCGTCCAGCTCGTCGTCGGCTGAGCGCCGACCGAAGAACTCGCCGGTGTTGATGACCTCGCCGGCGGTGTCGGTGACCGTGGCCGCCTCGACCACTGCGGCGATGGTCAGGCCTCGCCGCACGTCGGCGAACATGTTCGGCAGCTGGTTGTTCTGCTGCAGATAGGAAAGCAATTGCTGCGGTTCGATGCCGTACTGCCGCGACGTCAACACCAGTCGCTCGGTCAAGTCCTCCTGGCCGACCTGGATACCGAGATGATCGGCCAGGGCGTCCATCAGGAGCTGCGTCTTGACGGTCTTCTCGGCCGCGTTGCGCGCATCGGCGTCGAACTCCTCCCGCGACGAGCCGCGCTGGGCGAGTGTCTCGGCGAACCTGGATTCGTCGTGCTCGAGTCCGTGCAGTGCATTGTGCACGGTGCTGTCGACCTGTGCCCGCACGATGGCCTCGGGCAGCGGTATGTCGATCTGCTCGAGCAAACTGTCCAACGTGGCGTTGCGGATCTTCTCCGCTTGCTGGATGCGCTTGGTGCGGCGCACCTGATCGGCGAGGTGGGCCCGCAGCTCGTCAATGGTGTCGAATTCGCTTGCCAGCTGGGCGAATTCGTCGTCAGGTTCGGGTAGTTCGCGTTCTTTCACCGACTCGACGGTGACAGTGACCTCAGCCTCCTTGCCGGCGTGCGGTCCGGCCGCCAGGGTCGTGGTAAACAGCCGTGACTCACCGGCGGACAGGCCGACGATCGCGTCGTCGAGGCCTTCGACGAGCTGGCCGGACCCCACCTCGTGGGACAGTCCTTGGGTGCCGGCTTCGGGCACCTCCGCCCCGTCGACAGTGGCGGACAAGTCGATGGAAACGAAGTCACCGACGGCGGCCGGCCGCTCGACTCGCGTGAGGGTGCCGAACCGGGCACGCAGCGACTGCAGCTCCGCGTCGATGTCGTCGTCGCTGACTTCCACCGGATCCACCGTGATGTTCAATTCGCTCAACTCGGGTAGGGCGATGTCGGGGCGGACGTCCACCTCGGCGGTGAAGACCAATTCCTGACCGTATTGCTTTTTGGTTACCTCGATCTCCGGCTGGCCCAGCGGTCGCACATCCGATTGCGTCACCGCCTCGCCGTAGCGGTTGGGCACAGCCTCGTTGACAACCTGATCCAGCATCGCCTCCCGGCCGAACCGCGCCTCGAGTAGCTTTGTCGGTGCCTTGCCGGGGCGAAACCCCGGTAACCGGACCTGTTTGGCCAATTCCTTGTAAGCGCGTTCGAAGTCCGGCTCGAGCTCGTTGAACGGCACTTCAACATTGAGCCGCACCCGGGTGGGGCTCAGCTGCTCGACGGTGCTCTTCACGCGTGTGCTCCTTGGTGTCGTTGCGGACGGCCGTGGCGGCGCTATGGCGGGGCTCCGGTCGGGGTGACAGGATTTGAACCTGCGGCCTTCCGCTCCCAAAGCGGATGCGCTACCAAGCTGCGCTACACCCCGCACTGACCTCGCGATCCTACGGCCAGGCCGCGCCGTCTGTGCCGCCTGCCTCTCAGCGCGGTCACGGGACGGTGTCATTTGGATTTGATCTCAGCTGCGACGTACAGTCGCGCTCGAGTAATTCGCGCGGGCGTAGCTCAATGGTAGAGCCCTAGTCTTCCAAACTAGCTACGCGGGTTCGATTCCCGTCGCCCGCTCTGACCAGGGTTCCCGGCAGGCCCGACAGGAAGGCGCCATGGGCGACCTCGTAATCCACGGCTCGTGCGAAACCGGTTTTGATCGCGTGCGGGACGCGTTCGAGCAGAACTTCGTACTGCGCAACGAAGTGGGAGCCGCCGTCGCCGTTTGGGTGGACGGAAATCTGGTCGTCAATTTGTGGGGTGGGTCGGCCGACGCCGCTGCCAATCGGCCGTGGCGCGAGAACACGCTGAGTAATGTGCTGTCCGGCTCCAAGGGTCTGACCAGCACCTGCGTGCACCAGCTCGCCGATCGCGGCGAGCTCGACCTGGATGCGCCGGTGGCTCGGTATTGGCCCGAATTCGGGCGGGCGGGCAAAGAGGGGGTCACCCTCGCCATGGTGCTCAGCCACCGGTCCGGAGTCATCGGGCCACCCGCCCGCATGGGCTGGCAGGAGCTGGCCGATTGGGATTACGTCTGCGGGCATATCGCGGCTGCCGAACCCTGGTGGCAGCCGGGCACCGCCCAGGGTTACCAACTGGCCACCTTCGGCTTCATCCTCGGCGAGGTTTTTCGTCGCGTGACCGGCTGCACGATCGGTACGTACTTGCGCGCCGAGATCGCCGAACCGATGGGTATCGACGTGCACATCGGCCTCACCGAGACCGAACAGGCGCGCTGTGCCGATCCGGTCAACAAGCCGCGATTGCGTGAGGTGCTCGGAACCGCCCCGTTAGACCCGGTCTCACTCGACGAACATCCCAAAGCAGGTATGGCGATCGCCCTGGGCTTTCTGCCGGACGACGACCTCGGCTTCCACGATGTGCAGCGCTGGCGTGCACTCGAATTCCCCGCCACGAACGCTCATGTCTCGGCGCTGGGCATGGCCACTTTCTACAATGCGCTGGCCCTGGAGAAGCTGCTGAGCCGTTCCCACATGGAATTGGTACGGGTGTCTCAAGGCGGGTACGAAAAGGATCTGGTGCTCGGCGCCCGGGTCGCCGACCACGGATGGGGTCTGGGTTACATGCTCAACCAGCGCTGCGTCGCCGGGCCGAACCCGCTGATCTTCGGGCACGGCGGCTTGGGCGGGTCATTCGCGTTCGTGGATCTAGAGCACCGGATCGGCTACGCCTACGTGATGAATTACTACGACGCCACCAAAGCCAACGCCGATCCGCGCAGTGTGGCGCTCAGCGACCAGGTTTACGCCGCTCTCGGGGTCACCAGGAGCTGATTGAACGACAGGGGCTCAGCCCCCGCCGCCACCGCCGCCGCCGTCACTTCCCCGACCGCTGAGGTCCTCGTCGGGGTAGTAATACACATAGCCCGGAGGCGCGACGTTCGGTGCAGGCGCGGGCGCAGGGTTGGTGCAATTGCTGCCGGCCGGACAGGGGTCCAACGGGAAGGGCGCCACCTGCGCCTGGGCGCCGATTGCGGAGCCCACCCCCAGACCCAAGCCAGCGGCCAGCGCAACTGTCGTCGCGGCGACGCGAGTGGTCTGTTTCATGCGCGGATCCTACGTCCGTGGGGCCGGTGACATACCCGAACGGGCAGGTCAAACGGTTCGATACTGCATTGTTAACCCGCAGGTTTCGAAATGGTAGTCGGCTCTTAACGAGAACATTCCCTCGCTGGCGCGCCGCGCGACCGCCTTAGTGCACCGAGACCTTTCTGGGTCCTGCGGCTTCATCGAAGTCCGCCGAAGTGCCACCCATTCGCGTTGTCGGATGCAGACGACTTCGCGTTCGGTGCGCCGGGTGAGGAGCAAGACTCTGTTGGTTGAGGTTCATCAGCACCCGGCGCCGCCTCCGGTGACGGTGCAGTGTCGGGTTGGGCGTAAGCCACCCCGCGACAGCTGAACCGGCAAGCCACAAACCGGCGGCAACGACTGCGGTCGCTGCAGCACGCCTCGAAGACATCTTCATGCCGGTAGCAATCCCGCCTGTGCACACCACGTCTGCAACCTGCGCGCCAAGTAGGAAGCGGTTTTCACGACTGGCACGTGGGGTGCCGAAATACATTGCGTCCCCGACAGTTGTGCGCTGCGGATCCTATGTCAGCCCAGCAGTCAGCGCCCGGGACCGTGTTGGTCCCAGCCCGGGCCCCGATCGTCGTATCCCGGGCCACGTCCTTGGTCGTCATATCCCCTGAAGTCGCGGCTGTGGTCGTTGCCATCGCGATCGCGATGGAAATCGTCGTGGCACTCGTTCGAGTCCCAGTTCGGGCCCCAACCCGGGTCGTAGAACTGGCCCGGGCACCAGTGGTAGTCCGGCAAGGGCGCCGGCTGAGCTTGCGCGATGTCGGCGACGCCTAATCCGGCCAGCCCCAATCCGGCGGTCATCGCCAGTGTCGTTGCGGCAGAACGTGCGAATTTGTTCATGCGGCACGGAGTGCACAAGGCCGTTCACTCCCAAATCTTCACGAGCGCACTTCGGTCCGTACGATTTCCTGCTAGTCAGCTGTCAACGTCCATAACCAGCACGCTGTGACAATTCCCACGAGATTGCTCGGGCACAAGGCGTTTCACGTCTGACACGTTGGGCACCAGAAGACGTTTCGGCCTTCCAGCACGGCTGTGCGGATGAGTGTCCCGCATACCCGGCAAGGGTCGCCCGCGCGACGGTAAACGTACGTCCGCGGCCGCCCCGGCAGATAAGAGGGCGGACCGTGGTCGTGCTCGGGGCGTACCGCGATGATCTTGCCGCGACGCAGCCCGACCTTCATCAGCGCCACCAAGTCGGTCCAGGCAGCGCCGAACTCCGCCTCGCTGACCGCCCGACCGGGGCGGTAGGGGGCGATACGGTGACGAAAGAGCAACTCGCTGCGATAGACGTTGCCAACCCCGGCGATAACGGTCTGGTCCATCAGAAGCGCGCCAATTGGTCTGCGCGATACGCCGATTCGCGCCCACGCCGGTGCCGGATCGGCGTCGGGGCGTAACGGGTCAGGTCCAAGCCGGGACACCACATCGGCGATCTGCGCCTCGTCGATCAACTCGCACACGGTCGGCCCGCGCAGGTCGGTGCCGTAATCGCCGCCCACCATCCGCATTCGCACCTGGCCGACTGGAGCGGGTATCACCGCGTCGGGCGGACGCACCCATTCGGTGAATGTGCCGTAGAGACCCAGATGGATGTGCACTGTCCGGCCGTCGGCGTAATGGTGGAAAAGATGCTTGCCCCAGGCACTGGCGCGACGCAATACCCGGCCGTCGACGACAGCGGCGGACTCAGCGAATCGGCCCTGCGGGCTGGTGACCGAAACCGGCGCTCCGGCGAAACGCCGTTGATGCAGCCGGGCCAACCGGTGCAACGTATGCCCCTCGGGCACGGCGGATTATCCGCTGACGCCGGCACCGGGCACCGTCGGCGCCCGATGGGTACGTTCATACTCGTCGAGAATGTCGATACGACGTTGGTGGCGTCCGGCTTCCGACCACGGTGTGCTGACGAACGCGTCGACAATCGCCAACGCCTCCGTCACGGTGTGCATTCGGGCACCGATACCGATCAGCTGAGCGTTGTTGTGCTGACGCGCCAGCGTCGCGGTCTCGACATTCCACGCCAGTGCGCAGCGAGCCCCCGGAACCTTGTTCGCAGCGATCTGTTCACCGTTGCCGGATCCGCCCAGCACAATGCCTAAACTGCCCGGGTCAGCCACCGTGTGCGCTGCGGCGGCGATGCAGAACGCCGGATAGTCGTCGTCGGACTGATAACTGAACGCCCCGCAGTCGACCGGCTCATGCCCGGACTCCTTCAGGTGTTCGACGACCTGAGCCTTGAGGTCGAAGCCGGCGTGGTCAGAACCGAGGTAGACACGCATCGTCGTGATCCTTCCGCCGAGGGTGAACTTATCCGACGCTCGCCGGGTCGCGTCGCTGGACAGGGAGCCGGGATCAATCGAATTGCGGCGGCTCGGTGCGGGTGCGCTTGAGCTCCCAGAAATGCGGATAGGACGCGAAGGCCACGGAGGCGTCCCAGATCTTCCCGGCGTCCTCGCCGCGCGGAATCTTCGACAGCACCGGCCCGAAGAACGCCACCCCGTTGACGTGAATCGTCGGCGTACCGACGTCTTCACCCACCGCGTCCATGCCTGCATGGTGGCTTTTGCGCAGCGCCTCGTCGTAGGCATCGCTCTGGGCGGCGTCGGCCAACTCGGCCGGCAGCCCCGCCTCGGCGAGTGATTGCTTGATGACCTCGTCGAGGTCCTTGTTGCCTTCGTTGTGGATGCGGGTGCCCATCGCGGTGTACAGCGGCGGGAGGACTTCGGCGCCGTGGGCTTGCTCGGCGGCGATCGCCACCCGTACCGGCCCCCATGCCTTCTTCATGTTCTCCCGGTATTTCTCCGGGAGTTCACGGCCCTCATTGAGCACGGCTAGGCTCATGACATGGAAGTTCGCCTCGATGTCGCGGACTTTCTCCACCTCCAGGATCCAGCGTGACGTGATCCAGCACCACGGGCACAGCGGATCGAACCAGAAATCGGCCACTGACTTCTCAGGCATGCGGGGTCCTCTCCTCGACGGTCGGCTAGCCGTCCAGCACAACCCTAGCCGCGGTGGGCCTGTTCCCGTCCCGCGCCTAAGTTAGATGCGTGGCCCTTCCTAACCTCACCCGTGACCAAGCCGTCGAGCGCGCGGCGCTGCTGACTGTCGAGAGTTACCGCATTGCGCTCGACTTGACTGACGGTGAGGGCCGGCCGGGCGAACGCAGCTTCCGGTCCACCACCACCGTGGAGTTCGACGCGCTGCCCGGCGCCGACACCGTCATCGACATCGCCGCGGACACCGCGCGCAGCGCGACCCTCAACGGCGTGGAGCTCGACATCTCCGGCTATGACGAATCCACCGGCATCGTGCTTCCCGGACTGGCTGAGCACAACGTGGTGGTCGTCGACGCCGACTGCCGATACTCCAACACCGGTGAGGGTCTGCACCGCTTCGTCGATCCGGTCGACGACGGGGTGTACCTGTACTCACAGTTCGAAACCGCGGACGCCAAGCGGATGTTCGCTTGTTTCGACCAGCCGGACCTCAAGGCCACCTTCGACCTGTCGGTGACCGCTCCGGCGGACTGGCAGGTCGTCTCCAACGGCGCCACCGCCGGCGTGGCGGACGGCGTCCACACTTTCGTCACCACGCCACGGATGAGTACCTACCTGGTGGCGCTGATCGCCGGCCCGTACGTCCGCTGGGACGACACCTACACCGACGACCATGGTGAGATTCCGTTGGGAATCCTTTGCCGCGCCACACTCGCGGAGTTCATGGACGCCGAGCGGTTGTTCACCCAGACCAAACAAGGATTCGGCTTCTACCACAAGCACTTCGGCGTGCCGTACGCGTTCGGCAAATACGACCAGCTGTTCGTCCCGGAATTCAACGCCGGCGCGATGGAAAACGCCGGCGCCGTAACCTTTCTGGAGGACTACGTTTTTCGCAGCAAGGTTACCCGGGCGTCCTACGAACGGCGCGCCGAGACGGTGCTGCACGAAATGGCGCATATGTGGTTTGGCGACCTGGTGACCATGCGGTGGTGGGATGACCTATGGCTCAACGAGTCGTTCGCCACCTTCGCCTCGGTACTGTGCCTGGCGGAAGCCACCGAGTACACCGAAGCGTGGACCACGTTCGCCAACGCCGAGAAGTCGTGGGCCTACCGGCAAGATCAGCTGCCGTCGACGCATCCGGTCGCCGCCGACATTCCGGACCTGGCCGCGGTCGAGGTCAACTTCGACGGCATCACCTACGCCAAAGGCGCCAGCGTCCTCAAGCAGCTGGTGGCCTATGTCGGGCTCGAGCACTTCCTGGCGGGTCTGCGCGACTATTTCTCGACTCACAAGTTCGACAACGCGACATTCGGTGACCTGCTCACCGCCCTGGAGAAGGCGTCTGGCCGCGACCTCTCCGACTGGGGTCAGCAGTGGCTGAAGACCACCGGGCTCAACACGCTGCGGGCGGATTTCGACGTGGACGCCGACGGCACGTTCACCCGGTTCGCGGTGACTCAGAGCGGGGCGGCGCCCGGCGCCGGCGAGACGCGGGTGCATCGGCTGGCGGTAGGGGTCTACGGTGACGAGAGCAGCGGCAAGCTGGTGCGCACACACCGCGAGGAACTTGACGTCGAAGGCTCGACCACCGACGTCCCCGGCCTGGTAGGTGTTGCCGCGGGCCTATTGGTGCTGGTCAACGACGACGACTTCACCTACTGCTCGCTGCGGCTGGACCCGGCATCGCTGGACACCGCGCTGCAGCGCATCGCCGACATCGCCGAGCCACTCCCGCGCACGCTGGTGTGGTCGGCGGCGTGGGAGATGACGCGCGACGCCGAATTGGCGGCGCGTGACTTCGTGTCGCTGGTGGCGCGCGGAGTGCAGGCCGAAACCGAGGTCGGGGTGGCGCAGCGGCTGTTGCTGCAGGCGCAGACCGCGTTGGGCTCCTACGCCGAGCCGGGCTGGGCCCGGTCTCAGGGTTGGCCGGCGTTCGCCGACCGGCTGCTCGAGCTGGCCCGCGACGCGGCAGCCGGATCCGATCACCAGTTGGCTTTCGTCAACGCGCTGTGCTCTTCAATGCTGTCCGAGCAGCACACCGAGCCGTTGTCGGCTTTGCTGGACGGCGATCCAGCCGATCAGGGGCTGCCCGGTTTGACGATCGATACGGATCTGCGTTGGCGTATCGTCACCGCGCTGGCCGCCGCCGGGGTGGTCGACGCAGACGGGCCGGCGACGCCGTTCATCGACGCAGAGGTGCAGCGTGATCCGACCGCTGCCGGTAAGCGCCATGGCGCCCAGGCCGCCGCCGCGCGCCCACAATCTGCGGTCAAGGAAGACGCGTGGATTACGGTCACCGAAGACGACACACTGGCCAACATCACGGCACGGTCGATCATCGCCGGCTTCGCCCCGTCTGGTCAGGCCGAGCTGCTGAAGCCATTCACGGCCCGCTACTTCGCCGCGATCAACGGAGTGTGGCAGCGCCGGTCCAGCGAAGTCGCACAGACCGTGGTTGTCGGGCTTTATCCGTCATGGGACATCAGCGACGACGGCATCACCGCCGCGGATCAGTTCTTGGCCGATTCCGGGCTGCCGCCGCCGCTGCGGCGATTGGTGTCGGAAGGGCGAGCCGGTGTCGAGCGGTCGCTGCGGGCGCGGGAATTCGACGGCCGCGGACAGGCGTAGGCGCCACCTTCGGCCGCGAGCGTGCACAGACTGCCGTCTTGTCGGCGTGTCGCGTACCAACACGCACGCTCTCGCCACAAAGAAGTTAACCCGGCGAGATGCCGTCGCTGAGCACTCGGACCGCACTGGTCAGCCCGTCGATCAGGTGGCCTTGCCCCAACGCCGAGGCGGCAGCCGCGACGCCCCGCGGTGCGGCCGACTCCGCACCGCGGCCGCGCACCTGGGAGCCGTAGACCACTTCGATGGCCTGCTGATCGGGTGAGACCGCCACCAGCACCGCGCTATCCGGTGTGGGTACCTTGGCCAAAATCTGACGGGCCCGTGCGGCGGTGTCGTTGCCGAGATCGCCGATGTAGACCGCGAACCGCGCATTACAGGCCCGCGACGCTGAGGTCAGCGCGTCGTCGAGGTTGACCAGGTCCTTGATCGGAAACGGGTAATGGGTCGACACTTCGCCCGGTTCGATGACCCCGGAGAGGCGTCCGCTGGCCGTGACCACCCACCCGTCGGGAAGGTCGGCGGGCTCGATCGTCGCGATCTCACCACTTGCCACTGGCGCCACCCCCCACACTGAACTCGCCCGCACCATGACCGTGGTGGCCGTCGCCGATCTGCTCGTCGGTCGCTGCCCACAGGATCGGCGGATGCGTCCAAGGCTCGGACATCTTGTAGGTCGCGGGGTGCGGCCCCTTGCGGGACCAGATCAGCGCCGCCAGCACGAGCACCAGCAACAGTGGAATGCCCACGAGGTACAGGTGGATCTCCATCATGCTCACGACGACAACCGTATCCCAACGACCACCGAGCTAGGCGGCGCCTTCGCCGAGGTAGCGGGCCCACGACGGGTCAAGTTCTTTCACCGTCGACAGCAGCCGCCAGTGCTGCCCCTTGGGCGAGGCGGGCGCCAGACGCAGGTTCCACCCCAGTTCGGCCAGCAGCCGGTCGCCCTTGCGGTGGTTGCACGTCGAGCAACATGCCACGCAGTTCTCCCAGGTGTGCTCGCCGCCGCGGCTGCGCGGCACCACATGATCCACAGTGTCGGCCTTGCCCCCGCAGTAGGCGCAACAGAACCGGTCCCGATGCATCAGGGCAGCCCGGGTCATGGGAACGCGTGCGCGGTACGGCACTCGCACAAAAGACCGCAGCCGAATCACCGACGGCACGGCGATCGACCTGGTCGCGGAGTGCACGATCGGCCCGCCCGGATCGTCGTGCACCACATCGGCTTTACCGCAGATGAGCATGACGATCGCGCGCCGCACCGGCAGGGCGGTCAACGGCTCATAGGTGGAGTTCAGCAGGAGCACGCGCCGGCGGTTCCAGATCGAGGCGGATTCGTGTCGGGGTTGGGAACGAGTGTCGACGCTGTGCAGACATGAACCGGCAACGGCCCCGGTTCGGCCGGCCGCGGCACCCGAACTGCGGTGGCCGCGGCGTCTTGTGTGCTGCGCCATTCACCCTCCGCTGACCAGTCCACCATGATTGAGCGTCAATCGCACCCCAATTCGGGGTGTGTGAGAAGGACACTAGCGGTAAACAATCGCGGCGCGCGAGATCTTCTGAGGGCGCCCTCGCTGCTGCTGCCGCTGGTCAGCCCGCCGGACGGCCGCCACCCACGGCGATGGCTCACAATGGAATCGATGGAACAGCTACAGCAGTCCTTCTACGACGCAGTTGGCGGCGCGCAGACCTTTCATGCCATTGTGGCGCGGTTCTATGAGCTGGTCGCCGAGGACGAGATACTGCGCCCGATCTACCCCGAAGACGACCTCTCTGGTGCCGAGGAACGGTTACGAATGTTCCTCGAGCAGTATTGGGGCGGTCCACGAACCTACTCCGAACGGCGTGGTCATCCCCGGCTCCGGATGCGTCACGTCCCGTTCCGCATCTCCCCGATCGAGCGCGACGCCTGGCTGCGGTGCATGCACATCGCAGTCGCATCCGTCGACTCCCAGACCCTCGATGACCGGCACCGCCAAGAGCTGCTGGACTATCTGGAAATGGCGGCTCACTCGCTGGTCAACTCGGCATTCTGATGAGCAGCGCGCAGTCAGAACCATGGTGGTCCCGCGCGATTTTCTACCAGATCTACCCGCGCTCCTTCGCCGACAGCGACGGTGATGGCGTCGGTGACCTCGACGGCGTCGTGGACCGGCTCGACTACTTGGACCTGCTCGGTGTCGACGCGATCTGGATCAACCCCGTGACCGTGTCACCGATGGCTGACCACGGCTACGACGTGGCCGATCCTCGCGACGTCGATCCGCTGTTCGGCGGGCTGGCCGCGCTCGAGCGGCTGATCGCCGCCGCCCATGAGCGCGGCATCAAGATCACCATGGACTTGGTGCCCAACCACACCAGCTCCCAGCACCGGTGGTTTCAGGCCGCGTTGACCGCGGGCCCGGGCAGCACCGAAAGAAATCGGTACATCTTCCGCGACGGCGTGGGCCCGGGTGGGCAGGAGCCTCCGAACAATTGGCGATCGGTGTTCGGCGGGCCGGCTTGGACCCGGGTGGTCGAATCAGACGGCGCTGCGGGTCAGTGGTATCTGCACCTCTTCGATGCCGAGCAGCCGGATCTGAACTGGGACAACCCGGAGGTCTTCGACGACTTCGAGAAGACCTTGCGGTTCTGGTTGGAACGCGGAGTCGACGGATTCCGCATCGACGTCGCGCACGGGATGGCCAAGCCGCCGGGGCTGCCCGACATGGAATTTCACGACACCCGGCTGCTGCGTTCGAAGGACAACGACCCGCGGTTCAACCACCCGAATGTGCATGCGATTCACCGCGGCATCCGCACGGTGATCGACGACTATCCCGGCGCGGTGACCATCGGCGAGGTTTGGGTTTTCGATAATGCCCGTTGGGCGGAGTACTTGCGGTCTGACGAGTTGCACCTGGGTTTCAACTTCCGGCTGGTGCGCGCCGACTTCGACGTCAACAGCATCCGCGACGCGATCGAGAACACGCTGACGGCGGCGGCGATCGAAAATGCAACGCCCACTTGGACGCTGGAGAATCACGACGTCGACCGGGAAGTCACCCGCTGCGGCGGGGGCCCCGTCGGGTTGGACCGGGCGCGAGCCATGGCCTTGGTGATGCTGGCCCTGCCGGGCGCGGTGTTTCTCTACAATGGGCAAGAGCTGGGACTGCCCAACGTCGACCTACCCGACGAGGTGCTGCAGGACCCGACCTGGGAGCGTTCGGGACGCACTGAACGCGGCCGCGACGGCTGCCGGGTTCCGATGCCGTGGGGCGGCGACACTCCCCCTTTCGGCTTTTCCACCTCCACCGACACCTGGCTGCCGATGCCGGCCGAGTGGGCGGCCCTGACCGTCGAGCGTCAGCTCAACGACACCGACTCGACGCTTTCGTTCTTCCGCCAAGCGCTCGCCTTGCGGCACAGCACAAGAGAATTCGGGGGAACGGAGCTCGAATGGTTAACGGGTCCCGACGATGCATTGATTTTCCGGCTCCGAGACGGTGGACTGGTGTGTGCACTGAACGCCGGTGATCAGTCGATGGCGTTACCGCAGGGCCGGGTCATCCTGGCCAGCGCGCCGCTTGTCGGTGGCGCGCTACCGCCCAACTGCGCGGCGTGGCTGGCCTGAGTCAGCTACTCCCGCTCGAAGCGTGCTCGACAGAACTCGAGGCGGCGAGCAGTCGTTTGAGTTCTCGGCGCTCAACGGCCGTGAGACGTATGAGGATTCGCTCTTCGGCGACCCGCGCTGCTGCTTCTGCGCGCTTCAACAGCGTCCGGCCCTTGCTTGTGAGCTCAGCGGGCAAAGCGCGACCCGACGACACCGACGCCGGGCGGGTCACCACGTCCATCTCTTGAAGACTTCGCAGGACCATGTTCATCGCCTGGGGTGAGACGTTGGTGTCTCGCGCGAGCTCGGCGTTGGAACGACCGGGCGACATCGAGAGAACCCGCAGACACACGTACTCCGGCAAACCCAGCCCAAGCGGCCGCAATTCGGCGTTGACCTGCGGTCGCAGCGCAGCCGTCACGCGGTAAAGCAGATAGCCCAGCGGCTCCTCTTGTTCGGTCATATCAACCATCTTGACATGTTTGCGTCGCTCCGAAGGTCGTCGTTCGGCAAAGAAGCGGTCACGACGCGGCGCGTGCGCGGTGTCGGTTCGGCAACTGAAACAGTCGCCCATCTAGGCAAGTTTTATTAGACAGTAGCTTGATCGAGTCTTCGACAAGAGTTGGTCACGGCTGACAATTCAGCGGATGCCGCGGCGGGTAGCGCCGAAGGTCTTGCTCCTCTATATGTGTTCCATGGCGCCCTACGAATGGACCGTAGTCGGGGCCGGGGCGGCGGGAATTTCCGCGGTGGGCAGGCTGCTTGATCAAGGAGTCGCCCGGGAGAAGATCGCCTGGGTCGATCCTGTTTTTGCAGCCGGAGACATCGGCCAAAAGTGGCGGTCGGTTTCTAGCAACACCCACGCCGAGCTGTTCCTCAGTTTCTTCAACGGCTCGCCCGCATTCCGGTTTTCAGCGGCGCCCGCCATGCCGTTGAAGGACGTTGACCCATCAGAGACGTGCGCGCTCGCACTGGTCGCTGACCCCCTCGAGTGGGTCACCAGGCAGCTGTGTGAGCGGGTGGATACCTTTCAGACAATGGCGAAGGCCCTTCACTTGGCGGAAAGACACTGGCGAATCGAGACCGACCAACAAGACATCGCCTCGAAGAATGTCATCCTCGCCGTCGGCGCCGTCCCCAAGAAACTCTCCCATCCGCGGCTGACTGACATCCCGGTGGAAGTGGCTCTCGATCCCGAGAAGCTGGCGAAATTGTCGCTGCGGGGTGCGACCGTTGCGGTGTTCGGTTCGTCGCACTCGACGATGATCGCCTTGCCGCAGCTGCTGCGCCAGCCCGTTGCGAAGGTGGTCAATTTCTATCGAAGCCCGCTCAGATACGCCGTATATTTTGAGGACTGGATCATGTTCGACGACGTGGGCCTCAAGGGCCGCGCGGCTGTGTGGGCCCGAGAAAACATCGACGGGGTATTACCGGATCGACTGGAGAGATGCTCGATCTTCAGCTCGCAGTTCGAAGGGAAACTTGCCGAATGCGACCACGTCATCTACACCATCGGTTTCGAGCGAAGGAAGTTGCCCGAGACACCACAATGGGGTGAGCTGGTTTACAACCGCCGCAACGGAATCCTGGCCCCTGGATTGTTCGGGCTGGGAATCGCTTTTCCGGAGTACGCTCCGGACCGCTACGGCTACGGGCAGTACCGCGTGGGGCTGAAGAAGTTCCTGGATTACCTCGATTCCGTGCTGCCACTGTGGATGCATTACGGGCCATGACGGCAGCGCTCGGCGCAACTCAGCGCAACACCAGCGCAGGATGGCCGCGACGCCGGTATACCGAGCCGAACCGGGCGTCGATCCGCAGCCAGGCCGGCAAAATCCGAACCCGGACGATTTCATCGGCACTCACCGCACCCGGCGAGGGCGGGAGGAAGCCCATTGCGGTCAAGGCGAATACGCACCGCATCGGCACACCTACGCTGCTGTCAGCGGAGCTGACCCGCACCACTTCCTGGTCGAGCAGCGAAGCCGGCGGACCGTGCGGGCTGCCGTATTCTTTGGCGAGCTGGCCGCCGCGCTGGGCCAGGTCCAGCACCACCCGCGCCGGTATGTCGTCGACGTGAGCAAAGCCCCGCTCCGGGGGCAGCGCACCGCGCCACGCGGAATCCATCGGCAAACCGGGGTTAACGTAGCCTGAGCTGTCCATTGCCGAGAGTCCACGCGCCAATTCGTCTGCGCCCGTTGACATATCGTCTGGTCGCATGGTGGCGTTCACGACCCGGCTGGCCAGTACGTCGAATCCGGTGGCCACCCAGGCCGTCAGTGCACCGGTGGACCGCAGGCGGAGCCGGATCACGGCCGCGTCGTCGAGGCGCAGTGCGCGGTCGACGAAAACCGTCAGGTCGCTGCGGTCGGCTGCGTCGCGCAACCACAGTCCTCGCTCAGCTAACGCAACCACCGCTGCAGGTACTCCCGTTGACGTGCCGTCAGGCGCAGCAACCGTTGTTCGTCGATGTGGAAGGCGGCCAGTTGGGTCTCGGCGATAACTGCCGGTTTCGAGTCAGTGTCGGCGGTGACCGAGCGCACCTCGTAGCCGAGCGTGAAGTCGACCGCCCGCAACCGTTTCACCCAAATGGTCACTTGTAGTGGTGAATCGATCAGCCGCAGCTGGCCTCGATAAGTGACCCGCACGTCGGCGATCAAAAGACCGGTGGTGGTGATATCGGGGGCGAACGGTTCCTGCAGGAACGGGACGCGCGCCTCTTCGAGAATGGTGACCATGGTCGCGTGATTGATGTGCTGGTACATGTCGATGTCCGACCAGCGCACCGGAACAGGTGCGACGAATCCGGTGTTTTCTATGCGCCGCTCCTCTCCCCTGCAAGCGGGAGGTGCCCCCCCATCGCTTTCATGCTCTGCATCGTCGCTGGCGGTCACCCAGACGATCCTCGCCCACTCGTTCGCGTCATCCGGCGGATCTGCCGGGCCGCGACTGACAGCGTCGCCAAATCCTGCTGGCCGCTGTCATAGATCTCGGTGAGTGTCTGCCGGGCCCGCTCCACCCGCGACGCGCTGGTGTGTTCCCACTCGGCGATCTTCTCCTCACCGCTCTCCTCCGGCTCACCGACGGCGAGCACGTCGAAACACAGTGACCGCAACGAGGCATAGATGTCATCGCGAATCGCCAGACGCGCCAACGAGTGCCAGCGGTCGTCGCGCGGAAGCTTCGACACCGCGGTCAACAGACCGTCGGTGCCGAGACGATCCATCAGCGCGAAATAGGTGTCGGCGACCTCGGCGGGATCGCGGTCCTCGATGTCGCCGATGTCAATGATGTCGAGGAGGCTGAACCGGTAAAGGCCCGCAGCGACGGTGTACGCCAGGTCTTTTGAGCTGCCTTGGGCAACGAATTCGGCGGCTTCCTTGTCCACGATGGCCTTGTCGTCACCGCGGAGCCATTCCGACATGCGTGGTGTCAGCGCTTCCACCTTCCTCGCGAACCGGTTGACCTCGGCGCCGACGGCCAACGGCTGCGGACGGTAATTGAGCAACCAGCGGCCGGCTCGGTCGATCAGCCGGCGGGTATCGAGCGTCAAACGGTCGGACAAGGTGATCGGCACCTCCGCGGCCCGGATCTGCCGCCACAGCTGGGCCACTCCGAAGATGGCGTCCGTCGCGACATAGGTGCGGATCGCGTCCACCGGTTTGACACCGACATCTTGGGTGATGCGATAGGTGTAGGTGATTCCGCTGGTGTCCACCAGGTCGTTGACCAACACGGTTGTAACGATCTCGCGCCGCAGCTGATGTGATCGGATCTCCGCGGCGAACCGATCCCGCAGCGGCGAGGGGAAATACTGCGGCAATCGGTTGGCGAACACATCCTGATCCGGCAGGTCGGTGGCCAGCAGTTCATCTTTGAGCGTTAGCTTGACATGGGCCATCAACGTCGCAAGCTCGGGCGAGGTGAGCCCCACGCCTGCCTCGATCCGCCGGTGAATCTCCTTGTCCGACGGCAGTGCTTCGAGTTCTCGGCTCACCCCACGTTCGGCCACCAGGTGCCGTATCTGCAGGGCGTGCACTGGAAGCAGGCTGGCAGCGTTGGCGCGGCTGGTTCCCATCAAATCGTTCTGGTCGGCATTGTCGGCCAGCACCAGCTGAGTGACCTCGTCGGTCATCGACTCCAGCAGCCCGGTGCGTTCCTCGGATTTGACTTTGCCCGCCGTCACCAGCGAGTCGATCAAGATCTTGATGTTGACCTCATGGTCAGAGCAGTCGACGCCGGCCGAGTTGTCCATCGCGTCGGTGTTGATCCGCCCGCCGCACAGATCGAATTCCACGCGGCCCAACGACGTCACGCCGAGGTTGCCGCCTTCGGCGATCACTTTGGCGCGCACCTGGTTTGCGTTCACCCGCACCGGGTCGTTGGCACGGTCCCCGACGTCGGCGTCGGACTCGGGCTCGGCCTTGATGTAGGTTCCGATACCACCGTTGTACAACAAGTCGACCGGCGCCTTGAGTATCGCGCGCACAAGGTTGGGCGGCGCCATCTCAGCAACGTCGTCCTCGATGCCCAGGGCCGCGCGAACCTGGGAACTGACCGGAATCAACTTTTGTTCGCGGCTGTACACGCCGCCGCCGCCGCTGATCAGGGACTCGTCGTAGTCGTTCCAGCTGGATCGGGCCAGCTCGAACAATCGTCGGCGCTCGTCCCAGGAGCCTGCGACATCGGGGTCGGGATCGAGGAAGATGTGACGGTGGTCGAATGCGGCCAGCAATCGAATGTGCTTGCTCAGCAGCATGCCGTTGCCGAACACGTCACCGCTCATGTCACCGATGCCGACGACTGTGAAGTCCTCGGTCTGGGTGTCGACGTCCATCTCGCGAAAGTGGCGTTTAACGGCTTCCCAGGTGCCTCGGGCGGTGATGCCCATGGCTTTGTGGTCGTAGCCAATCGAGCCACCAGAGGCGAACGCGTCGCCCAACCAGAAACCGTAGGACTTGGCGACGTCGTTGGCGATGTCAGAGAATGCCGCGGTGCCCTTGTCGGCGGCGACCACCAGGTAGGCGTCGTCCCCGTCGCGCCGCACCACCTCGGGTGGGGCGATGACCTCACCGGTGGTGTGGTCGACGTTGTCGGTGAGTTCGAGCAATCCGGAGATGAACAGTCGGTAACAGACAACGCCCTCGCTGCGGATGGCGTCGCGATCGGCGGCGGAATCCCCGGTGGCCACTGGGGGCTTTTTGACGACGAATCCGCCTTTGGCACCGACCGGCACGATGACAGCGTTTTTCACCGCCTGCGCCTTGACCAATCCGAGGACCTCGGTGCGGAAGTCCTCGCGCCGGTCCGACCAGCGCAGCCCGCCGCGGGCGACGTGACCAAACCGCAGGTGCACGCCCTCCACGCGGGGTGAATAGACGAAGATCTCGAATTTGGGTCGCGGTTCTGGAAGTTCATCGACCAGCTGCGCGTCCAGCTTCAGCGCCAGCACGTCTTGCTGCCGGGCGGACGATTCGCGGGTGACAAAGTAGTTGGTTCGCAGGGTGGCCTGGATGAGGGAGGCGAAAGCGCGCAGCACCCGATCGGTGTCGAGGCTGACCAGCGCGTCAATGTCGGCGGTGACCGCGGCGACCGCGGCCTGCGCGTCGCGGCTCTTCGCCGATCCGGGCGGGCAGGGGTCGAACAACGCCTCGAAGAGTGCCACCAATGACCCTGCGGTGTGCGGGTTTTCGTTGATCACCGATTCGATATGGGCTTGGCTGTAGGGGAATCCCGCCTGACGCAGATACTTCGCGTAGCTGCGAAGAATGACGACTTGCTGCCAGGTCAGGCCCGCTCGCAGCACCAGCTCGTTGAAGCGGTCGACCTCGGCGCGGCCATGCCAGATCGCCGTGACCGCGTCGGCGAATCGCTGCGCCATTGACTCACGCTCGGGCCCCGGAGGCGGCAGGGTGATCGTGCGGTGCGGTGAGATCTTGAACTGGTAGATCCAGACTGTCAGCCCATCGGATCGGGAGACCGTGAACGGTCGCTCCTCGAGGACCACGACACCCATGGATTGCAGCATCGGCAGCAGCTGGCTCAAGGAGGCGGTTCGTCCACCCAAATACCAGATGAGCTGGGCGATTCCATCGTCTTCGTCGTGGTTGGTCAACACGAGTTTGACTGAATCGTCGTGCAGCGCTTCGATGACCGTGATGTCGTTGACCGCGTCGTCGGGCGTGACGAACTGTTTGTAGGCCGCGGAGAAAGCCGCCGCGTAGTGCTCGGCGGCGCCTTGACTGACCGGACCGGACGTCGCTGCGCCGACCAGCCGATCGCCCCATGTCCGCGCGGCCTCGGTGAGCAGCGCCTGGATCCTGATCCGGTTGGCCTCGGAGGTGTCGATGCCCGGAAGGGCCGGTCCGTCGGCCAGGCGGACCATGAAATGCATTAATGCCCAAGGTGATTCGGTCACACGCGCGGTGAACTCGAGGCTTGTCCCGCTGAACTCGCGCACCAGGATGTCCTCGATCTCGAGCCGGACCGGTGTGGTGTAACGGTCGCGGGGCAGGTAGACCAGGCACGACACGAAGTGCTCGAGCGGGTCAGCGCGCAGGAAAAGCAGTGCACGCCGCCGTGATCCGAGATCGACGACGGCTTCGGCCATAGCCAACAGCCGTTCGGCGTTCAGCGCGAAGAGTTCCGAGCGCGGGACGGTTTGGATGACGTCGAGCAGCAGTTGGCCGGGGTGGCTTGGATCGTGGTCGGCCAGATCCAGCGCGTTGCGGACGCGGCGGCCGATCAGCGGGATTTCGAGAACGTCAGCATTCATGGCGGCGACGGTGAACAGGCCGATGAAGCGGTGCTCGACAACGCCGGAACCGGCGTTTTCCCGGACCACGACGATGTAGGGATATGCGCCGTAACGCAGATAGCTCGCGACCGGGGCCTGAACCAGCATCAGCAGCGTGGTGTCGTCGGTCAACTCGCGACGCGAGTTCGTGCGACCGCGCAGCACACCCAGGCTGCTCGACTCGTCGACGCCGGCGATTCCGTTCTTTACCGGGCAGCGTTGGTAGCCCAGCAGCATGAATTTTCCGTCGGCCAGCCAGCACAACAGCGCTGCGACATCCTGTCGGTCCGGGCTGCGAAAGTGCCCCAAGGCGTTCGATTCCAGGTCTTTCACCAAGTTGGTGAGTGTGGTGATCATCTCTGCTGAGTCCGCGGCCACCCTTCGTACGTCGACCAGAACACCGGGTAACAGTCGTTCGGCCTCGGCGAGCGTGGCGCGATTCACCGACGGTGACAGCTGGATGTGAATCCAGGTCTCCTCGAGGTTGTCGCTGTCGTCGCCGGTTGATACGTCGGGCGGCGGTTCGACACTCAGCAGGTCGCCGGCTTGATTGCGGTGTACATCGAACACCGGGTTCATGATCGCCTGGTAGGCCACCCCCAGCCGGTGCAGCAGTACCGTGACCGAATCCATAAGCATGGCACCGTGATCGGTGACCACCTGCAGCGCGGGACCGAAACCCGCGGGGTCGTCGCCGTGGTAGAGCGCGACCCGGCTCTCGCCGGCCGGACGGTGGCGAGCCAGTCGGAAGTGAGCGCTGAGCAGAGCCGGCACCAGCAGCGCACTGCTGTCAAGGTGAGCCAGGTCGCCCTCGGCGGACTGGTCGTCGGCGGCGAGTTCGTCGGCGTGCGGACCGCGGTAGGTCTCGGCGTAGGCGGTCCTGACCCAATCGGGAATGTCCTCGACCCGGGCGAACCTTGACCACTCGGCAGTTCCCCGGACATCCGATCCCGGATCGACCGTCATGCCGACTGCTCCTGCCTCAGCACGCCCACCAGCGCTGGTAGGGCAGACATTAGTCGCGGGTGAGCCTGCGGTGGGTCAGCCTGTGTGGGCGGGCCGCGTCGACGCCGAGCCGTTCGATCTTGTTTTCTTCATAGGCCGCGAAATTGCCTTCGAACCAGAACCACTTGGCTTCGCTGTCAGCGTCGCCTTCCCACGCCAGGATGTGCGTGCAGGTGCGGTCCAAAAACCACCGGTCGTGCGAGATGACCACCGCACACCCCGGGAAATTGACCAAGGCGTTCTCCAGTGAGCTCAGCGTCTCGACATCGAGGTCGTTGGTCGGCTCGTCCAGCAGGATCAAGTTGCCGCCCTGCTTGAGGGTCAGCGCGAGGTTCAATCGGTTGCGTTCCCCGCCGGAGAGCACCCCGGCCGGTTTCTGCTGATCGGGGCCTTTGAAACCGAACGCGGAAACGTAAGCCCGCGAGGGCACTTCGGTGTGACCCACCTGGATGTAGTCCAGCCGGTCGGAGACGACTTCCCAGACCGTCTTCTTCGCGTCGATACCGGCGCGGGCCTGGTCCACGTAGCTGAGCTTGACGGTCTCCCCCACCTTGACCGTGCCGCTGTCGGGCTGCTCAAGGCCCACGACGGTCTTGAACAGCGTGGTCTTGCCGACGCCGTTGGGCCCGATGACGCCGACGATCCCGTTTCGGGGCAGCGTGAAAGATAGGTCCTTGATCAGTGCGCGGCCGTCGAAGCCTTTGTCGAGGTGTTCAACTTCGACCACGACAGTGCCCAGCCGCGGTCCGGCCGGGATCTGGATCTCCTCGAAATCAAGCTTGCGGGTCTTTTCCGCCTCGGCGGCCATCTCTTCGTAGCGCTGCAGACGCGCTTTGCTCTTGGCCTGCCGGGCTTTGGCCCCGGAGCGCACCCAGGCCAGCTCCTCTTGGAGCCGCTTTTGCAGCTTGGCGTCTTTCCGACCCTGTACCGCCAGCCGTTCCGCCTTTTTCTCCAGGTACGTCGAGTAGTTACCCTCGTACGGATACGCGCGACCGCGGTCAAGCTCGAGGATCCACTGGGCGACGTTGTCGAGGAAGTAGCGGTCGTGGGTGACCGCCAGGATTGCGCCCGCGTAGGCCGCCAAGTGCTGCTCAAGCCATTGCACACTTTCGGCGTCGAGGTGATTGGTCGGCTCGTCGAGCAACAGCAAATCCGGTTTCGACAGCAGCAGCTTGCACAACGCCACCCGGCGGCGCTCACCACCGGACAGATGGGTCACCGGCTCGTCGGCCGGCGGGCAGCGCAGGGCGTCCATCGCCTGCTCTAGCTGCGAGTCGAGGTCCCACGCGTCAGCATGGTCCAGGTCCTCCTGCAGCCGGCCCATCTCCTCCATCAACTCATCGGAGTAATCGGTGGCCATCAACTCGGCGACTTCATTGAAGCGGTCAAGTTTGACCTTGATGTCGCCCAAGCCCTCCTCGACGTTGCCGCGAACCGTCTTCTCGTCGTTCAGCTGCGGCTCCTGCTGCAAAATGCCGACGGTGGCGCCGGTGGCCAGGAAGGCGTCGCCGTTGTTGGGCTTGTCCAGGCCGGCCATGATCCGCAAGACGCTCGACTTTCCGGCCCCGTTGGGACCGACGACGCCGATCTTGGCTCCTGGCAGGAAGCTCAGAGTGACGTCGTCGAGGATCACCTTGTCGCCGTGCGCCTTGCGGACCTTCCTCATCGTGTAGATGAACTCAGCCATGCCTTGGATGTTGCCTTTCTGCTGTTGCGTTGCTCGTCGCCCATCCTAGGCACGGCTCAGCGGGCTAAGCCGACAGCGGCAGCCCGGTCCCATCGTCGGGCACGACAGCAGCGCCGTCGGTCACGTCGGCTTCGGTCTCCAAGTCCGGTGTCACCGATGTCGGGGCGTCACCTCCGGTGGCGACAGTCTTCTCCACCCGTGCGATGCACCGTGACAGGTCGGGGCCGACCGAGGTGGCACGCATCTCCAGTGTCGATCGCCTGTTGCCGTCGCGGTCGTCGTACTCGCTGGTGTGGATGTGGCCCACCGCGATGACCGGCGAGCCCTTCCCCAGCGACGCGCCCACACCGGAGACCAACCGGCCCCAACAGTTGACAGTGACGAACAGCGAGTTGCCCGGCTCCCAGTTGCCGTCGGCACCGCGGCGACGAGAGTTACTTGCGACCCTGAACTTCATCACCTCCTGGCTACCCACCGTTCGGCGTTGCGGATCATTGACGATGTTTCCGACTACGGTGCACGATGTTTCGAACATTGCTCATTTCCTTTCGTCAGGGGCGGTGCTGTCGTAAGTGAGCCAGCTGCCGCCGACAACGGCCGGTGCTGCCGGGCCGATTGCGGTCGGGTTGTGCACGAAGTTGGCGTTGTGGATGAGCGTTACGCACGGACAATCAGGGCCCGCCACAGGGCCTTCACCAGCGAGACGGGTGTTCTGGTGCCCGCCTTTCCGCGACAATGTGTCTGCGCTCGGCCTGTCAGCGCGGGTTGTCGCTGCAAGGTGGGCGCAAACAGTGCCATGCCGGAGTAGTGACTGTTGTGACCCGTGTGGCTGAGCGGTTGAAGCCGCGGGCGAAGCACGGAGCGCCTCGACGAGGCGCAGACCTACCGTTGGCCGGACGTATCGCGGCGGGCCAGCTCGGCCAGCATGGCGTTGTAGGCGGCCAGCGCCGCGTCGTCGTCGCGGGCGGCGGCGCGGTCCAACCGCCGGGCGGTCCGCCGATCGCTGCGTGACCACTGCACCAGTAAGGCGATCATCACGATCACCAGCGGTATCTCGCCGGCGGCCCATGCGATCGACCCGCCAAGCCGCTGATCACCTAGCAGATCGGTGTGCCAGCTCAGCTGCAGTGAGCGGTAAAAGTTGGCGCCCAGCACGTCGCGCATCCCCATCAGCAGCACCCCGAAGAAGGCATGCATCGGCAGCGACGCGAATACCACAGCCACCTTGGCGACCGGCGAGATCGGCCGTGGGGTGGGATCCACGCCGATCACCACCCAGTAGAACAAGTAGCCGCTGAGGAGGAAATGCGCGTTCATCGCCATATGCCCGGCGTGGCTGCCCGCGACCGCGTCGAAAATGCCGCCCAGATACAGGCCGTAGAAGCCGCTGATGAAGAGCGCAGTGGCCACGATGGGGTGGGTGAGCACTCGGGACATCCGGCTGTGCAGGGCAGCCAGCAGCCATTCCCGCAAACCCGGCGGTTCGTCCCGACCGGCGGCGGGCAATGCCCGCAATGCAAGCGTGACCGGGGCCCCCAACACCAGCAGGATCGGGGTCAGCATCGAAAGCAACATGTGGGCGGTCATGTGCATGCTGAACATCGCCGGCATGTACCGGCCAACCCCCGACGACGTGGCAAACAGCATGACCAGAGAACCAAGTAACCACGACACGGTGCGGCCCAGGGGCCACGCGTCACCGCGCCGGCGCAACCGCAGTACCGCGGCGACGTACAGCGCGGCGAAGATCAGCGCTGCCGTGCCGAAGATCAGGTCGAAGCGCCAGTCGAAGAGCACCCGCGCCGCAGTCGGCGGTCCGGCGAAGTCGTAGCCGATGGCGAGCTGCGGAATCGTAGGCCGCAAGATCGGTGGTGGCGGCGGCGGTGTACGAGTCAATCCCACCGCTATGCCGAAGGTGAGGCTGAAGATCGCCACCTCGATCACGCCCAGCCGGATCAGGACGCCGCGAGCGTTGGGTTCGCCGCGCAGAGCGGACAGCGCGCCGCGGCGCTGCCACCAGCCGACGACACCGAGCAGGCAAAGCGCTACCACCTTGGCAATGACCAGCCGGCCGTAGGGCGTCGCCAACAGATCGCTCGGCTTGAGACGCACCAACGCGTTGATGACACCACTGAGGGCCATCGCAGCGAAACACCACAGGGCGATCGCCGAAAACCGCCGAGTCGCCAGGCCAACATGCTCGCCGCCGCGCTGCGCATAAACCAGCACGGCCAGCAGTCCGCCGGCCCAGAGGCTCGCGGCGAACAGGTGCATCAGCAGGCTGTTGGTGGCCAGGTCGTGGGATCCGCCCGCCGAAGAGTGACCGGTCAACCCGAGCGGAACGAGGGTCACCAGCGACCCGATCAGCAGCAGCGGTGTCCACGACCAGCGCAGCACCGGCAAACTCGCCAACGTCACCGCTGCAGCCAGCAAGGCAGTCCACCGCCAGGCGGTCGCGGTGTTGACCAAACTGGCCACCGACCACAGCGTCGCCGGATCGAGATGGTCACCGACCGGGTGACCGGAGACGTCGGAGATCGTCAACGGCACCAGCAGCGCCGCACACACCGCCCAGACCGCTGACGCGCCGGCACCCACCCGAACCGCCCGGTATCCCGCCGCGTCGAGCACGCCGGTGGCCTGCGGCGGCACCAGGAACGTCGCGAATAGAAACGAGCCGATGGCCAGTACTGCGGCGACCTCACCGACTGCCCGGACGAACGGCAGCCCAAGGGTGGTCACCACACCCGGATCGGGCAGTCCGGTGGCGGTCAGCGCGTCAGCGAGTGACAACACCGAAAGCCCGGCGGCGATGCCACCGGACAGCACCGCGACGCCGCAAAGCAGCGGCCACACCGGCGGGCGTCGCCGGCCGATGGTCAGGGCGTCGGTCATGTATTCAGCGTATGGGCGCGCATCGTAGAAGCCTCGCACTGGCCAGCTGACCCGCAATACCTTCACCGGTATCGCGCTCGCCGTGATCTCGGTCTGCAGAATGCGGCGCCGAAATCGACCACGGAATCTAGAAAAACTTCGCTACACCGGTACGCCCAGGTGCTACGTTGCGGCCCAGAATATGGGGTAATTTCCAATACGACGGCTATGCCGACTTTCCGCAGTACCCGCTCAACGTGCTGTCGGACATGAACGCCATTATGGGGAATTACTACGAGCACCCCAACTATGCGAATCTCACCGCTCCGGTGGATGCGATAAAGGAGGCGGTGTCTCCGGGAGCCGGCGACACCACGTACTACTTCATTCCCAGGCAGACTCTGCCGCTGCTGGAGCCGCTGGCGCAGGCCGGCGCGCCGCAATGGCTGAAAGACCTGCTCACCCCGGACTTGCGAGTGCTCGTGGACATGGGCTACGGCAGCATCGGCTCGAGCGCCGGTGACGAGTATGCGAACCTTCCTACCCCGGCCAGCCTATTCGAGATGATCAACCCAACGACGGTCGACTCCAACCTGCTCAACGGAACCACGCAGGGGGTCACTGCCGCTCTGGTAGACACGGGAATCCTGCCTGCGCAAGACATGCCGGATATCTACCCGTTCGTTCCGTCACTGGACCCAGGCCTCTCGATCAGCATAGGTCAACCAACCGAGACGATGATCTCCACGTTAGCCACCGCCATCGGGACAGCCCTCTACCGCCTGAATATCCCGGACTTCGCCAACGGCACATCGGATGCCGGCGACTTCATCACTGCCATGGCGAACTCGAGCTTTGATTTGGCCGGTCTCCTGAACTCGGCCAATCCCTTCTGATAGCAGTACCGGCGCTCTCCGAACGGCTACTGTCCGTGCCCCTCGCCGCGAGCTTCGGCTTCGCGGGCGGCGAACTTCTGTCGGGCGATCTGCGCGACATGATCGAAGTCGTGCAAAATCGCCCGCAGTTCCCGCCGGAACGCGTTTCGGCGCTCGGCCAAGTCGTCGGCCGGTTCCAGCAGGTCCTGATCGGCGGCGACCTGGCGTGCGGTGTTGAACAGCAGCGTGGACACCGGCTCGCTGCTGCTGACTCGTCCTTGCGCGACGAACTGACGACCCACATTCAGGGCCACCTGCGTCAAGTCCTTGGCAGCGATTTCCGCCGGTGCGTCCCGTAGCACATCGGCGACAACCTCATAGGCCTCGAAGAAGACCCGCAACATCGCGTCCGATATCAATGGCTGCTTGGCGTACAGAATCTCGTCGATCTTGTCGCCGCCGGCGCTGACGTGGGCCTCCCAATCCTCGTACCAGGCCATCTCGTCGGCGATATTGGTGCGGAAGGCGTTGGAATCGGCGAAGTAGAAGTCGAATTTCAGGAGATCGCGCAGTCGCATCGCCTGACTCCAGAAGGCGTCCAGCCGGTCACCGTCGGCGTGCCGGGCGTGTGCCAGGGCAAGCTCGACGATCGAGGTCTCCAGGAAGGCGTGTATCACCGAATTGCGGTAGAACGCCGCGGCGTGTTCGTTTTCCGGCGCGATGCGCCACACCGGTTCGCGGCCGCCGTCGATGCGGGTAACCGGATGCCCGTTGGACAGCGCGTCGACCGCCGACCGGACGCCGTCGCGGGTGCGCAGTCGCAGTGCGCTGGTCGACATCGGGTTCTGCTTGCGTTCCAGGTAGTCCAGCGAGTCCTGCAGCGTGTGGTGCAGCTGGTCGAGCGTCAATGCCAACCCGTGGGTCGTCAACAACAGCGCCGACACAAGTCCGGTGGCATTGACCGGCGTGGCCTGCAAAATGCGCCACGCGACTTCGAATGATATCTTCTGCAGCGCAAGCCGTTTGGCTGACTGATCGTGGGCTGACGGGCCGTCCGGGGTGCCGAGGTACTCCCGCATGGAGACTGCTTCGGGAAAACGGACATAGATTTTCCCGTAGTTTCGTTCGCCCTGGGCCTTGATGTAGTTGACCAACCAGCTCAAACCTTCGGGCTTTTTCTCGGCGCCGCGCGCGTAGGCAGCGTACTCAGCAACCTCGTGCAGCTGGTCGAAGCTGATGGACACCGGCTGTAACAGGATGTCTTCGCTGCGGCCGTCGAGATAGGCATCCGCCACGTAGCTCATCAGCCCGAGCTTGGGCGGCAACATCTTTCCCGTCCGCGACCGGGTGCCCTCGATGGACCAGCTCAAGCTGAACCGCTTTTCCACCAGGTAGCCCACGTACTCTTTGAGCACATATTTGTACTGCGCGTCGTCGCCGATGTTGCGTCGGATGAAGATGACGCCGGCGCGACGCATCACTGGACCCATGAGCCCGAATGCCATGTTGAGCCCGCCGAATACATGCGTCTTGGGCAGGCCGTTCTCTTGCATCGCGACCGTCAGCACTGCGCTGTCGAGGTTCGACCGATGCGACCACAGCATGACGGCGGGGTGTGCTTCGAGTGCCGAGCGCATCGCCGCGACCTGATAATCGTCGTAGTCGATCGCAGGGTCGAACCCGCGGATCAGCAGGCGGCCCAGGGCGGCCTGCAGGTCGACCGAGACGCGGCTCCAGCCGGTGGCCATTTCGTCGAGTATTTTGCCGGCCCCTTCCACCGACGCTCCGGGAATCTCCTGCAGACCGGCGCAGAAGCGCGCCGACGCGAGCATCTCCGGCTTGACCAACCGTGGCGACTTGTACTGCGGCCCGACCAGCCGGTAGGCAACACGTTCGACCGCCAAGATGGCCCGGCGGGTGACGAAGTGGGCGAAATCACGCGCGTTTTCACCAGTCGTCGTGTCGCGCCACTGCTGGCGCAGCTCGGAAACCTTGGCCGATTCACCGGCGACCACCCGCGCGCGTCGGGGACTGTCGCGCAGGATCCGGCGTTGCTCGCGTTCGCTGGGGTGATAGGGGTCTCGGCCGGGCAGCAGTCCAGCCAGTCGGCTCCACGTGCTTCCGCCCGGCGGTGGCAGCCAAAAGACTTGCACCGGCAGTATCGAACGGTCCTCGTCGAGCTCCAGTTGCTCCACCAGCCGGGCAAGATCGGCCGGCGGTTCGTCGCGCGCCGGCAGCCGCAGCACGTCGATCTTGGTGTCGGGATGCCGTGTCCGCTGCCGGTGCAACCAATCGGTGAGCAGCTCTTCTTCGGTGGACGAGGACACCGCTGCCAGAACCAGCGTGTCGTCCGTTGTGGTGAAAGTGCCGGTGTCGTCGGCCGGAGAAGTGGTCAAGGTCGTCCTTTCGGCCGAGCTTTTCGTGGCGGGGTGGCGCCGGTCTGGCCCTTGCGGGCCGGCTGCGCCTTCTTGGCAGCGCCGGTCTGGCCCTTGCGGGCCGGCTGCGCCTTCTTGGCAGCGCCGGTCTGGCCCTTGCGGGCCGGCTGGGCCTTCCTTGGCCGGCGAGCGGTCTTCTTCGGGGCCGCCTTTTTTGCCGGCGCGTAGAGCTCGCCTTGCGGCAGTTCCTCGACCGGCCAGTCGGCCAGCGTGTCGAGGTACAGCTGGCGCACCTCGGCGATGCGATCCGGCAGGCTCTCCAACGTCCAGTCGTCAACCGGGATGGGTGGGAACACTGCGACGTCCACTGTGCCGGGGTTGAGCGTGCTGGAGTTGCGGGCGGCGATGACCTCTGCGTTGCGGATCACGATCGGGATGATCGGGACCTTAGCCGCCATTGCGATCCGGAACGGGCCCTTCTTGAACGGGCCGACCTCCGTCGTGTCCAAGCGGGTGCCTTCGGGGGCAATCACAATCGACAAGCCCTTTTTGGCACGCTCTTCGACCTCGTGCAGCGACTCGACCGCGGCGGCCGGATCGTCCCGGTCGATGAACACCGCCTCCAGCAACTTGCCCAGGGTTCCCATGATCGGGTCGCTCAGCAATTCCTTCTTGCCCACCGCAACCCAGTTGTCGCGCACCAGTGCACTGGTGATGATCGGATCGGCTTGGTTGCGGTGATTGAAGATGAACACCGCCGGACGGTGCGCAGTCAGATTCTCTTCGCCCAGCACGTTGAGGTGCACACCGCCGGCTGCCAGCAGCAACTGCGACCAGTTGGAGGTGAAGAAGTTGATTCCGCGGCGACGGCTCCGGGTCAGCGCACCCCAGCCGACAGCCAGCGAGGCGACCGGGATCACCGAGCTAAGGCCGGCGAGCGTCCGCAGCTGCCCGACGACACCGCCGCCGCTTCGGCTGGTGAACCTCAGGATCGGCCACCCGCGGCGCCGGGCCACTGCGGCCATCTTGCCTTCCGGGTTGGTCGGTCGCGGGTTGCCGACCAGGTACATCAGGGCGACGTCCTCGTCACCGTCGGCGTAGAAATAACTGTCCTTGAGGTCGATGTCGTGCTCTGCCGCGAACTTTTGTACGGCCGCGGCCTTCCCCGGCCCCCATAGGATCGGCCGCACCACGCCGCCGGTCAGATTTCCGTCCTCGTCGGTTTCGAACTTGTTCGTCAGGGTGTTGGGGATTCCGAGGAAGCGGGCAACCGGCTCGACTTGAATCGTCAACGCCGACGAACTGAGCACGACAGTGTGGCCGCGGGCAAGGTGTGCCCGCACCAACCGACGCATCTCCGGATAAATCCGGGACTCGATCTTCTGGGCGAATAGCCGCTCGCCGATTTCATCCATGTCGCTGAGCGCGCGCCCCCGCAGTGCCGAGGACGCCTTGACGATGAGGTCTTCGAATTCGATGCGCCCGAGTTGATGGTTCAGTCCCGCCTGGACCATGGTGATCAGCTCACCGACTCCGATGTCGCGTCGCCGCAGCCGTTCCTGCGTGAGGATGACGGCGGTGAAACCGGCGACCAGCGTCCCGTCTAGGTCAAAGAAGGCGCCGATCTTGGGCCCGGGCGGGCTGGCCTCGATTTCGGCGACCGAGCCGGGCAGCCGTAGATCGCGCGGCGGTTTGGGCTTGCGTTCCTCCGCGTCAGTCATGAGCCCGCCACTGATTGGGCGCCCGGATCAGGCGTTTCGACAGCAAATGAGACGGGCACGGCGTGCAGTTCCGGGTTGCCGGCAAGCGCGAGTATCTCGTCGAAGCCCTGCTGCAGGCACCGGGCGAACAACTCCTCATGCCGGATGGCGGCCCGGTCGTAGCGCGTGGTGATCGTGGCGTACCCAGCCCTGGACACCAATACGACCATGATGGCCACGCCGGGCAACGGCCCGAGCCCGTAATGGCGCAAGATCTTCGCGCCCGCGATGAAGGTGTCGCCTTGATATAGCGGCACATTGCTGGCTTGAACATCGGAACTGATCACCGATCCGGTCATCGTTTCCAGCACAGGCGTCGGCAACACACTGAGTACGGGTGCGATCGATCCGATCACGTCCATCGCGGGCTCGTCGCGGCGCTGGGTCATCTGGGCGCGAATTTTCTTCATGCGAGCCACCGGATCGGCCGTACCGATGGGCGCCGCCAGGTTGACCCCGGCGAACCGGTTGCCGCCGGCTGGGTCGGCATCGGCCCGCAGGTTCACCGGTACCGCCATCGGGACGGTACTGGTGGGCACGCCGAGCGCATCGTGGTACCGGCCCAAGGCGCCGCAGAGGCCGGCCAGGTAGGCGTCATTGATGGATCCCCCGCCGGCCTTCGCCGCCCTGTGCAGGTCGGACAGGCGGACGTCGAGCGCTTCTGTGCGGGTAGCGAGGCTGCGCTGGCGCAGCAGCGGCGACGGCTCGGCGGCCTGGCTCATCACCCGCATACCCGAGCGGGCGTAGTCCAGCGCCCCCGACACCGCTGATCCAGGGTTGACGACCGCCCGCCCGAGCGCCGACGCGGCGCCCCAAAGCGCGCCCCGAACCCCGCCGACGACCGCACCCGGTAGGCGGTTGAGACCCTCCCGCATCAGGTCATTACCGGATAGATCTTCCGGAACCGGTTGTGGGGCGGGCGACTCGGCGGGTGGATCACGCTCGAGGTCATAAATGTTGGCGAACATCTCGACGCTGCCGACACCGTCGGTCACGGCATGGCTCAAGTGCAACATTGTCGCGGCCTTGCCGTCGGCCAGGCCCTCCACCAGGGTGACCGTCCACAGCGGGCGGGCGATATCGAGCGGCGACTGCAGGATCACCTCGGCCAGATCGAATAGTTGCCGCAGCGTCCCGGGTTCGGGGACGCGCAGCCGTCGCACGTGAAAGTCGAGGTTGAAATCGGGATCGACAACCCAGCGCGGCGACGCGGTGGGCAAAGTGGGCACCACAACCTTCTGGCGCAATCGCAACGCTCGTCGCGACGCATGCTCGAAGCGGGCGCGGAATCGCTCCCAGTCCGGCACGCGATCGAGTATCTCCACGCCCATGATCCCCGAACGGGTTCGCGGATTGGCTTCACCGCGGTGCAGCAGATAGTCGATCGGGCCCAACGCGGTAGGCAATCCAGCGGCATCGACGGAATCACTCATCACGGTCTCCCCGACGGCTAATCCGACGCGTCACCGCTGACACTTCCACGAAAGCCTCCTCTTCCTGACGCGTCCATCCCCCACGCCGGCAGCGGCGGACCCAGCTTCACCAAGACCCTGTTGCCAGACCCAGTGACAACACAACGCTAGTCCGCTTGGCTGGGTCGTGAAAGCCGAATGTCCGGATCGAATCGGCGCGACTGTCATAAGAGGTTCACTCGATGGGAAACGCTGTGCGACAAATACATTGATCGAATAATCTGTATTAAAGCGCCGATTCGGCCGGCGATCGTCGTCCACCGGGTCGAATTTGCCGATAAGCGAATATAGCGCTTACGACTCTTATTGATAAATTACTGGCGCGCGCATCCTGAACCGTCCGTGGGCAGCCGGTCAGGTCGCGAGGTAGTGCATTACTTGCCGTGCAGCGGGTTTCGCGCCGCATTGCGCGGGCGACCCAACGCAAGGTCGCCGTTCGATAAACTGAGCTGCGCATTGCCCCCGTAGCTCAGCTGGATAGAGCACATGACTTCTAATCTTGTGGTCGCAGGTTCGAGTCCTGCCGGGGGCACGGAAGTGATTGTATTACCTCGGCTGATGTTTGACATTTGGTCTTCGGGTGATGGCTGACAGTGTTTCGGTTGATGCTTGACAGTTACTTCGGTTGATCCTTGACACTCCTTCGATGAGGGAGTTGAGCGTGGCTGAGCAGAGGTATCAAGCCGTGTTAGCGGTGATCAGCGATGGGTTCTCGATTTCGCAGGTCGCCGAGAAGGTTGGGGTGTCGCGCCAGACGCTGCACTCCTGGTTGGCTCGCTACGAGGCCCAGGGCCTTGAGGGGCTGGTGGATCGGTCGCATCGGCCGGTCTCGTGTCCGCACCAGATGCCGGCCGTGGTGGAGGCGGCGTTGTTGGAGTTGCGTCGGTCGCGTCCGTATTGGGGGCCGCGGCGGTTGGTGTTCGAGCTGGCTAAACGCCGGGTGGCGCCGGTGCCCTCGGAATCGGCGGTCTATCGGGCGCTGGTGCGTGCGGCGATGATCGACCCGAGTTTGCGGGATCGGCGCTCGCGCAAGTGGAAACGCTGGGAACGCGGGGCGGCGATGGAGCTGTGGCAGATGGACATCGTCGGAGGATTCCCGCTGGCCGATGGCACCAGCGCCAAAGCTTTGACCGGCATCGATGATCACTCTCGGATGTGCGTGGCCGCACGGTTGATGGCCCGGGAACGTACCCGCGCGGTCTGCGATGGGTTACGCGCTGCGCTGGCCGCCTACGGGGCGCCTGAGCAGATCTTGACCGATAACGGCAAAGTGTTCACCGGCAAGTTTGGGCATCCGCCGGTGGAGGTGCTCTTCGATGCGATCTGCCGGCAAAACGGTATTGAGCATCTGTTGACTCAGCCGCGCAGCCCCACCACCACCGGCAAAATTGAGCGGTTCCATCGAAGTTTGCGGGCTGAATTCCTCAGCAACAAGAAAGCTTTCGCCAATCTCAAGGTGGCTCAGCAGGCGTTGGACGAGTGGGTCGACTACTACAACACCGCACGCCCACATCAAGCACTGGACATGGCCGCACCGGTCGAAAAATTCACCCCGGGCGCCGCAGTGGCCATGTCAGCGCACTCCGCGACGACCGGCCAGGACCGTAGCGGTGATGACTGGGTGTCTCGCCGGGTCACCAGCAACGGTGTCGTCAGCGTGGCTTGGCAGCAAGTCTGCGTGGGGGCGCACTACGCCGGCGCACACTGCGACGTCCACGTCGACGGCGAGCTGCTGCGCTTCTTCATCGGCGACGATCTGGTCAAGACCGCCGCGCGAACCAGCCGCGGCGAGGTAAGAAACAAACGGGCCTTCCGCACCCGCGAACAGGCCTAACCACTAACCAGAGTGTCAAGGATCAACCGACATAGAATTGTCAACTATCAACCGACTATGAACAGGGGCACGGAAGTGATTTGCTGAGACGTTTGCGATCAACACCGATATCTGATCCAAACGCCTCGGCCTGATGAAGCGTTGGAGGTGTCGGTGGCTCCATCCGATCTTGTGCTGGTCAACGTCGAGAACCACGTCGCGTTGATCACGGTCAACGACCCAGATCGGCGCAACGCGGTCACGGCCGCGATGTCAGCGCAGCTGCGCGACGCGGTGCAAGAGGCGGAGGCCGATGCCGAGGTACATGCCATCGTCGTCACCGGCGCGGGCACCGCATTCTGCGCCGGCGCTGAGCTGAGCGCGCTGGGTAATGCCGCCGAGGAGGGGCTGCTGCGGGTTTACGAGGGGTTCATGGCGGTCGGCAGATGCACGCTGCCCACCATTGCCGCGGTCAACGGCCCGGCCGTCGGCGCCGGCCTGAACCTGGCGTTGGCCGCTGACGTGCGGATCGCCGGACCGACGGCATTGTTCGACGCCCGCTTCCAAAAGCTCGGTCTTCATCCGGGCGGCGGCGCCACGTGGATGATGCAGCGGGCGGTTGGACCGCAGGTGGCCCGTGCCGCTCTGTTGTTCGGCATGCGGTTCGATGCCGAAGCGGCCGTTCGGCACGGGCTCGCGCTGAGCATTGCCGACGATCCGGTCGCCGCAGCACGGGAGTTGGCCGCCGGTCCTGCGGCTGCTCCCCGTCCCGCGGTGCTCGCGACCAAGGCCACGATGCGGGCTAACGCAAACCCGGGAACGGTCGACGCCCAACAGCACGAACTCGCCATGCGCACAGAGCTCGGACCGCAGGCGGATTCGATACGGTCGCCGGACTTCGCCGCCCGATTGGCCGGCGCTCAACGCAAGTAGGCGTCGTCTCAGTGCCAATACCGGGCACTGAATGAGGTCATGGCGAAGCCGGCCACAATGCTGACGATGACGATGCCGAGGGCGACTATCGGCCATACAAACATGTACCAGCGCCGCCAGAGTGAGACCACCGGCCCGAAGGTAGCCATGATCAGCGCCAACGCGATACCACCCCAGGTCACTGGGTAGATCAGGTTATCGATCCCGTACGGCACCGGTGGGCAATCGCCCGAGCAACTGTCGGTGGCGAAGGCGAAGAATAGAGATATCCAGGTCGCCGCCACAGCCGCCATGACGAGGACCGACCAGGCGACGGCGGTGCATATCACATCCCACGTGGCTACCCGGCTCCTACGCACGGGCCGCTGGTGTGGGTAGGGCAATGGCGGATACGGGTAGTGACCTGGATACGAGGACGGGTGCGGGGGCGTCACATCCGTGATCATTCCGCCTTTTCGGCTTCGCGGGCGCTGCTGTGCTTACTACGCGCCGAGTTCAGTCGCCAGCTGCACGATCCGCTCGGCTCGCCGCAAGACTGGTGCATCGACCATGTGGCCCTCGAAAGCGAATACACCGCGTTCATCGATGGCGGCGGCGAGGACGTGTCGAGCCCACTGCACCTGCTCCGGCGTGGGTGTGTAGCCGGCCCGGATCACCGGCAGCTGGCTCGGGTGGATGGCGACTTTTGCATCGAAGCCGACGGCGACGGCGTCGTCGACCTCGCGACGCAGCCCGTCGAGATCCCCGATGTCGAGGTAGACCGAATCCAGGGCCATACGACCGTAGGCCTTGGCCGCCAGCAGTGACTGTGACCGTACCTGCCGGGCCACCTCGCGGTACGTCCCGTCGGGATAGCGGTTGGCGGTGCCGCCCAGGACTGCGAACAGGTCTTCGGCACCCCACATCACTGCGACGGCGTTGTCCGTCTGCACGGTGTCGACGACGCTGAGCGCGCCCAGTGGTGATTCGACCAGCACCACCACGTCTAGCGGCGCAAGCGTTTCGACCTGTTGCGGTGCTTCACATTTGGGCAGCATAACGGTGTCATACCGGGTGCGGGCCAACGCCTGTAGGTCGTCGGATTGATCGCTGGTGCCGAACGGGTTGATGCGAACCACGGTTCGGGTAGGGTCCAGGGGAACCTCGACCAATGCTGCACGCGCGGCCTGCCTGTCGGCGGCTGCCACGCCATCTTCAAGATCAAGAATCACGATATCGGCTGTGGCCGCGGCCTTCTCGAAACGTTTCGGGCGATCCGCCGGACAGAACAGCCAGGCCGGTCCGGGATTGCGCAGGGCCATCAGCTGTCAGCTTCGGCCGGTCGCATTCGTACCAGCGTTTTCCGTGCTGCGGCGGCCACGACGTCATCGTGTTGATTGCGTCCGGTATGAGCGAAGGTCACGATTCCTTCGCCTGCGCGGCTTCTCGACTCCCTCTTCTCGGTGATCACCGTCTCGGCGTATAGGGTGTCGCCATGGAATAACGGTGTGGGAAAGGCGATCTCAGAAAAGCCGAGATTGGCGACGATGGTGCCCTGAGTCAGTTGCGCCACCGACAAGCCGACCAGGGTCGACAAGGTGAACATCGAGTTCACCAGGCGTTGGTGAAATGGGGGCAGGGCGTCGGAGAACGCGGCGTCCAAGTGCAGCGCCTGGGTGTTCATGGTCAGCGTCGTGAACAGTACGTTGTCCGCTTCAGTGATGGTCCGGCCGGGACGGTGCAGATAATGTGTCCCGACCTCGAACTCTTCGAACCATAAGCCGCGCTGCACGATCACGCGGTTCGGACCGGAGTTCACAGGCCGACCTCTCGAGCGATCAGCATCATCTGAACTTCGCTGGTGCCCTCCCCTATTTCCAGGATCTTGCTGTCCCGGTAGTGGCGGGCAACCGCGAACTCGTTCATGAACCCGTAGCCACCGTGGATCTGCGTGGCATCCCGAGCGTTGTCCATTGCCGCTTCACTGGCGACCAGCTTGGCGATAGCCGCCTGTTTTTTGAAGGGCTTGCCGGCCAGCATCAGCGCCGCCGCGTCGTAGTACGCCGTACGTGCGGTGTGGGCACGAACCTCCATTCGGGCAATCATGAATTCGATGGCCTGATTCCGGCCGATGGGCTGACCGAACGCTTCCCGTTCGCGGGCGTACTTGACACTTTCATCCACGCAACCCTGCGCGGCTCCGGTGGACAGCGCGGCGATCGCGATCCGGCCCTCGTCAAGAATGCGAAGGAAATTCGCATAGCCGCGACCGCGTTCCCCCAGCAGATTCTGCTCGGGTACCCGCACGCCTTCGAAAGTCAGTGGATGGGTGTCTGAGGCGCGCCAGCCGACTTTGTCATAGGCCGGTTCGACGGTGAAACCCGTTGTGGGTACCGGCACCAGAATTGACGAGATCTGCTTTCTGCCGTCCAACTCGCCGGTGACGGCGGTGACCGTCACGAGCCGCGTGAGGTCCGTACCCGAGTTCGTGATGAACTGTTTGGATCCATTGATGACCCAGTGCCCGTCGTCGAGGCGCGCGGTGGTTTTGGTGGCGCCAGCATCGCTGCCGCCGCCGGGCTCGGTCAGCCCGAACGCACCCAGGACGGTACCGCTGGTCAACTGCGGCAACCACTCTCGCTTCTGCGCTTCGGTACCGAACCGATAGACCGGCATCGCCCCCAGCGAAACTCCCGCCTCCAAGGTGATCGCCACGCTTTGGTCCACCTTGCCCAGTTCCTCCAGCGCCAGGCACAAAGCGAAGTAGTCGCCACCCATCCCGCCCCACTCCTCGGGGAAGGGAAGACCGAACAACCCCATTTCGGCCATCCCGGCGACCACTTCGTAGGGGAACGAGTGCTCGGCGTCGTGGCGAGCAGCAACCGGCGCCACCACGCTCTGCGCGAAGTCACGGACCGTCTTGGCCAATTGCTGGTATTCGTCGGGAAGCGTCCCGGTCGAAAGGAAGTCAGTCATCGCGCGCCATCCTCTGCTGCGTTTGTGGGGTGGACCTTGATTCGCGCCAATAGCTGGCCCACCTTGACTTGCTCGCCGGCGTTGACGAGAAGCTCGACGGCGCCGTCGACGGGTGCGGTCAGCGCATGTTCCATCTTCATCGCCTCGACCGTCACCACCACGGTTCCGGTGGCAATCTGCGCGCCGTTCTCGGCGCCCACCGAGACGACGGTTCCGGGCATCGGGCTGCTCAACTCCGCGTCACCGCGGTGCTCGTCGTCGGGCCGCACCGGCGCTTCCCGCAGCTCTTCGAGCATCACGGTGGCACCAGCACCGGCCAGCCAGACACAGTTGTCGTCGACGGCCACGGAGTATTCGCGGCGCAGGCCGTTCAGCGTGACCGCCAGCCGCCGACCGTCGAGATTGACTTGTAGCGAGTGTGATTGGCCATCCTCGATGCGCACCTCAGCTGCTGCGGGTATACCAGCGATATAGACATGATCTTCGCGTTCGCCGGCACGTAGCCGGACACCGACGGGCGCAGCAGCCCCTAACCGCCATCCCGACGGAATCGCCCACTGATCGGCGTCGGGCACAGGCCAAAGCCGCAACCAGCGATAGGCCGCCGCCGCAATGAAATGTTCGTCTGTGACCAGCGGCGCAGTGAAGTCGGCGGCGCGGCGGTCTAACAGCCCGGTGTCCAGCCGGCCGGCTACCACATCGGGATCGGCCAGTAGGAACCGCGCGAAATCGATGTTGGTACCGACGCCGAGCACCGCGGTGTCCGCCAGTGCCCGGTCTAACCTGCGCAGCGCGGTCGGCCGGTCGGCGGCGTGCGCGACGACTTTGGCCAGCATCGGGTCGTACTGGCTGCCGACGGTCATTCCTTCCGACACGCCCGAATCTATTCGGATACCGGGGCCGTGCGGTTCCACTACCCCCAGCACATCACCACCGGTCGGAAGAAATCCGCGGCCTGGGTCTTCGGCGTACACCCGAGCCTCGACCGCATGGCCTTGAACGACGATGTCGGATTGAGCGGCGGTGAGCTTCTCCCCCGCAGCGATTCGCACCTGCCACTCGACCAGATCCCATCCCGTCACCATCTCGGTCACCGGGTGCTCCACCTGTAGGCGGGTGTTCATTTCCATGAAGAAGAATTCGTCGGGCCGGTCGGCGGAGACGATGAATTCCACCGTGCCGGCGCCGACATAGTCGACGCTGCGTGCGGTGTCACAGGCCGCGGCACCGATGCGGGCCCGGGTCGCTGCATCCAGCAACGGGGAGGGCGCCTCTTCGACAACCTTCTGGTGCCGCCGCTGCAGGCTGCATTCCCGCTCACCGAAGTGCACCACGTTGCGGTCACCATCAGCCAGCACTTGCACCTCGATATGCCTGGGCCGCAGCATGAACCGTTCGAGAAACAGGGTGTCGTCGCCGAATGCCGCGGCTGACTCCCGGCGGGCACCAGCGAGCGCTGCGGGCAGGTCGGCGGGCCGTTCCACCATGCGCATACCTTTGCCGCCGCCACCGGCAGACGGCTTGACCAGTACCGGAAACCCGATTTGCTCGGCGGCGTCAACAAGTTCCGCGTCAGTCAGGCCCGGGCGGGCGACGCCGGGAACCACCGGTACGCCGAACGCCGCCACCGTGGCCTTGGCGGTAATCTTGTCGCCCATCGTCTGGATCGCAGCCGCCGGCGGCCCGATGAAGGTCAGGTCGGCAGCCGCCAAAGCCGATGCGAATTGCGAATTTTCCGACAGGAACCCGTATCCGGGATGCACGGCCTGAGCTCCCGCGCGCACAGCCGCGCCGATGACCGCGGCGATGTTCAGGTAGCTGTCGCGGGCTGGTGCCGGGCCGATCGCCACTGCCGAGTCGGCTTCGGCAACGTGCCGTGCGGTGCTGTCGGCGTCGCTGTAGACGGCCACCGCCCGGATGCCCATCCGCTTCAGCGTCGCGATGACGCGGACAGCGATCTCGCCGCGGTTGGCGACCAGAACCGTATCGAAACTCATCGGAGCCATCCGAGTGCTCACATTCGGAAGACACCATAGGACACCGACTCCAGCGGTGCATTAGCAACGACCGAAAGAGCCAGTCCGATAACGGTTCTCGTATCGGCCGGGTCGATAACGCCATCATCCCAAAGCCGCGCTGTCGAATAATATGGGTTGCCTTGATGTTCGTACTGCGCCCGGATCGGTGCCATGAAGTCTTCCTGCTCCTGTGCTGACCACGGATTGCCGGCGCTTTCCAAGGCGTCGGCGCGCACGGTGGCCAGCACCGACGCCGCTTGCTCGCCGCCCATCACCGAGATGCGGGCATTCGGCCACATCCAGAGGAAGCGCGGCGAGTACGCCCGTCCGCACATGGAGTAGTTGCCGGCACCGTAGGAGCCACCGATGACGACGGTCAGCTTCGGTACCCGCGCACATGCCACCGCGGTCACCATCTTGGCTCCGTGTTTGGCGATTCCGCCCGCTTCGTAGTCGCGGCCCACCATGAAGCCGGTGATGTTCTGCAAGAACAGCAACGGTACGATTCGTTTGTCGCACAATTCGATGAAATGTGCTCCCTTGAGGGCTGATTCAGAGAACAACACCCCGTTGTTGGCGACGATCCCGATCGGGTGGCCATGCAACCTCGCGAATCCGGTGACCAGCGTGTTGCCGTAGTCGGCCTTGAATTCCTGGAACTCGCCGCCGTCCACCAGGCGGATGATGACGTCGTGCACGTCGTAGGGAGTCCGTGGATCGACAGGCACCACATCGTAGAGCTCGGTCTGCTCGGCCAGCGGCGCAGAAGCCGGCACGACCTCCCACGCGCGCGGCGGCCGAGGACCCAACGAAGCGACGATCCGCCTGACGATGCGCAGTGCGTCTCGGTCGTCGTGGGCGAGGTGATCGGTGACCCCGGAGGTCTTGGAGTGCAACTCTCCGCCGCCGAGCTCCTCCGCGGTGACAACTTCGCCGGTCGCGGCCTTCACCAGTGGCGGGCCCCCGAGAAAAATCGTGCCCTGATTACGGACGATCACGGCCTCATCGCTCATGGCCGGAACGTAGGCGCCGCCGGCCGTGCAGGATCCGAGGACCGCCGCGATCTGCGCGACATTTTCGGCGCTGAGCTTGGCCTGGTTGTAGAAGATGCGCCCGAAGTGTTCGCGGTCCGGGAAAACTTCGTCCTGGCGAGGCAGGAAGGCGCCGCCGGAGTCGACGAGGTAGATACACGGCAGCCGGTTCTGGCCGGCGATCTCCTGGGCCCGCAGGTGCTTTTTGACGGTGATCGGATAGTAAGTACCGCCTTTGACGGTGGCGTCGTTGGCCACGATCATGCACTCGCGGCCGGATACCCTACCGATCCCGGTGATGATTCCGGCTGCCGGACACTCACCGTCGTACATGCCGTCGGCGGCCAGCGGCGCCACTTCGAGAAAAGGGCTGCCCGGATCCAGCAGGTCGTCCACCCGTTGGCGCGGCAGGAGTTTGCCGCGGCCGAGGTGCCGCGCGCGGGCGCGTTCGGGGCCGCCCGAGCTCGCCTGGGCCAGCTTGCCGCGCAGCTGCGACACCAGCATCCGATGCGCGTCACGATGCACGCTCGAAGAGGTCATCTGCTGCCCGTCGATTTGAGTTAATGACGACTAACCCGTGCTACGTTAGTGGTCATTAACCAAAGTGTCCAGGGAGGCCGCCATGGCACCGTCTGCCACGGCCGGTCCGCCCGAGGCCCGGAGTCGTCGTAGCCGGCTTAAGTCCGACCGCCGCCTGCAGCTCCTGGCGGCCGCCGAGCGGCTGTTCGCCGAACGCGGGTTCCAGGCGGTGCGACTTGAAGATATCGGCGCCGCCGCCGGCGTCAGCGGTCCGGCGATCTATCGCCACTTCCCCAACAAGGAGTCGCTGCTGGTGGAGCTGCTGGTCGGTATCAGCACCCAACTCCTCGCCGGTGCCCGCGACGTCATCTCCGGCAGCCGTGATGCCGCTGCGGCGCTGGCCGACCTCGTCGACTTCCACCTGGACTTCGCTCTTGGCGAACCCGACCTCATCCGTATCCAGGACCGCGATCTCGCGCATCTACCGACGGCAGCCCAGCGCCAGGTGCGCAGAGCGCAGCGGCAGTACGTGGAAACCTGGGTGGGGGTGCTGCGCGACCTGCATCCGGAGGTCGCCGAGCCCGACACGCGCCTGATGGCCCACGCGGCGTTCGGACTGCTCAACTCGACACCACACAGCATGAAGCCCGCAAACGCCAAGGGGTCGAGCGCTTCCCGTTCACGTGCCGTCATGCGGGCTATGACCATTGCGGCGCTGCACGCCGGTAACTGCCGGTCGGGCCTCACCCACTAGCCTTCCGGCGGTACCGCCGAACGCCTAACCCGATCCTGCCGTTTGGGTACCCTGCAAATCATGAGGTGGGCATGACGGATCCACGTCGACCACGCCGGTCCAATCACCCTCGACAGGACCCGGCGCAGCCACGGGCCGGTCTTTACCAGCCCCGCACCGACCCGGCTTACAGCGGTCAAGTTCCCTATACCCCGGTTTACGGCGGGGTTTCGCCTCGCACCGACCCGACCGATTCCCATCCGACGGACCGGATATCCCAATACTGGCTGCAAAGTCAGTCGCCACCGCAGTGGCAGCAGGATCAGCTTTCATCCGGTGAACCGCCCGAGGACGGATCGTCGGGCCCGGGACGCTCGAAGCCGCCGAGATGGTTGTGGATCGCGGCCGGCGCGGCGGTCTTGCTGGTCCTCGCCTTGGTGATCGCCCTGGTCATCGCCAACGGAACGGCGAAGAAAGGAACGGCTGTTCCGCCGTTGCCCGCGATGCCTGGCTCGAAGACAACACCTTCGACCAGCACTTCACATTCACCTAGTGCGCCGCCGACGGCCAGCAGCTCCGCCGCGCCGAGTACGAGCGCGCAGACGACCAGCGCCGCCGCTTCAGAAACCGTTGCCTACACCGTCACCGGTGAAGGCCGGGCAATCAGTATCAGCTACATCGACGACGACGGCATCAGGCAGATCGAGTTCAACGTGGCGCTGCCGTGGAGCAAAAGCGTCACCGTGCCCAAGTCGGCAAGTCAGCAACCCAACGTCACGATCGTCAACATCGGCCATGACGTCACCTGCTCGGTGACGGTGGACGGACTGCAAGGTCCGCAGCACACCGGCGTGGGCCTGACGATGTGCCAGGGAACAGGCTGAGCCGAGGTCCGGCTGATCCAGGCGTTTGGGCCTGCATCGTCGCCTAACGGGTGTCGCTCGCCCGCGGTACCCGCACTGCCAGCATCGCCAGCAGCCCGGCGGTCAGCACCACATCCAGCCCACCCATCCCGGCTCGAACGGCGTGGAAACTGTCGACGAAGATGAAAAACAGCCACGGCGCCAAGAACGACACCGCGCGGCCGGTCATGGTGTACAGACCGAACGACACGCCCTCCTTACCGTCTCGGGACATCCGCAGCAGCAGGGTGCGCGCCGACGCCTGGGCGGGACCGATGAATAGGCACAACGCCAGTCCGCACACCCAGAACGCGCGTGCGCCGGACAAAGTCATCAAGATGAGGCTCAGTGCGACGATCGCGATGAGTGACCCCACGATGATCGCCTTGGAACCGACCCGGTCGTCGAATAGTCCGCCCAGCACCGCCCCGCAGGCCGCTACCACGCTGGCAGTGACACCGAACACCAAGACCTCGGCCTGCGAGATGCCGTACCCGTTCACGCCGAGTACGGCCCCGAAGGTGAAGACGCCGGTCAATCCGTCCCGGAAGATCGCGCTGGCCAGCAGGAAGAAGACGAGGTTGTGATCCCGCCGCCATTCGGCGACCAGATCCGCCCACAGTCTGCGGTAGCCGCCCAGCAGGCCGGTGTTGCGGTGCGCCGCATCCTCCGCTGCTGGCACCCGGCGCGCGGTCAACAACAACGGCAAAGCGAACACCGCAAACCAGGTGGCGGCCAGCAGCATGGCGGCCCGGACATTGAGGCCGTCGTGAGTGGATATCCGAAACAGCCCCCGATTGGCGCCGGTTCCCGACATGAAGCCCAGGTAGACGATCAACGACAGCACGACGCTGCCGGCATAACCGGCGGCCCAGCCGAATCCGGATATCCGACCCGCGGTTTGCGGCGTGGTCAGTTCGCGCAGCAGCGTGTTATACGGCACGCTCGCGAGGTCGGTGCATGCGGCAGTCGCCGCCAGCAGCAGCAAACCGGGCCACAAATACCGCGGATCGTCACGGATAAGGCACATCAGGCTGGTGAATGTCACCGCTAGGCCGGTGAGCATGGTCAGCGCCAAGCGCCGCCGGCGCGGAGCTTCGACCAAGACACCGATGACCGGCGCCAGCACCGCGATCGTCAAACCCGCCACCGTCATTGCGCGGCCCAACCAACTCGCTGGAGGACTGCCGCCGGGCGTGCCCTCGCCGACTGTTCCGGTCAGATAGACCGAGAACACGAACGTCACCACGATCGCGCTCAAGCCGACGGAACCACAGTCCCACAGCGCCCAGGCCACCACCCGGGAGCGCTCGGCGGTGCGCCAACCCGATCCCGGGTTGTTCATGCAGGGACTGTAACGATTGGTAGCCGACCCGCCGCGCCCGGCTTCGCCGCGCTCGCGATCGACTACATGACGATTGGTAGCCGACCCGCCGCGCCCGGCTTCGCCGCCGACGCCCTGTCTACGATTGGCGCATGCCGGTTCCCGCTCCCAGCCCCGAGGCACGCGCCGTTGTCACCGGAGCCTCGCAGAACATCGGTGAAGCGCTGGCCTCCGAACTCGCCGCCCGCGGCCACAGCTTGATCATCACCGCGCGGCGCGAGGACGTCCTGACCGCCCTGGCCACCCGGTTGTCCGACCAGTATGGGGTGACTGTGGAGGTGCGACCGGCCGATCTGAGCGATGCCGATGACCGGACGAAACTAACGGAGGAGCTCGCGGCGCGACCCGTTTCTGTCCTGTGCGCCAACGCGGGTACCGCCACCTTTGGCCCCGTCTCGGCGCTCGACCCCGCCGCCGAGAAAGCGCAGGTGCAGCTCAATGCTCTGGCGGTGCACGATCTCGCGTTGGCCGTGTTGCCGGGAATGGTCGAGCGCCGCGCCGGCGGAATATTGATTTCGGGTTCGGCAGCCGGTAATTCACCGATTCCCTACAACGCGACTTATGCCGCCACCAAGGCATTTGTTAATACCTTCAGCGAGTCGTTGCGCGGAGAATTGCTCGGCACTGGAGTGCACGTCACCCTGCTCGCTCCTGGCCCGGTGCGCACCGACCTGCCTGACCCGGCCGACGCATCGCTGGTCGAGAAACTCGTGCCCGACTTTTTGTGGATTGACACCCAGTACACCGCCAAAGTGTCGCTGGATGCCCTGACACGGAACAAGATGCGTGTGGTGCCCGGATTGACGTCCAAGGCGATGTCGGTGGCGAGCCAGTACGCTCCCCGAGCGATCGTGGCCCCGATTGTGGGGACTTTCTACAAACGGCTGGGCGGATAACGACTACCGGCGTCTCCGCCGCCGCCCAGTACCGAAGATGCTGCGGGTGATCTCCCGCATGCCCGTGTTGAGCACGCTTTTGACCGTCGGGTCGTGCAACACCTGCTCGAGCATGCCGGGCCCGCGCGGCTCGGCCGGCGCGGGCATCGCCGGCACTTCGGTGTCGGCGGGCAGGGGCGGCAGGTCCGCCGGTGCTGGCAGCGTCTCGGTTTCGGTGGGCGGCGACAGTTTGGCGTTCAAGCGCTCGTACGCCGAGTCCCGATCGATGGTCTGGCCGTAATCGGCCTGCAGCGCGCTGGCTTTGGCGGCAGCGGCGATAGCCGCCGGGCCGATTGCGCCCATCAGCGACCGCGGCACGCGCATCCGGGTCCACGCGACCGGCGTGGGTGCGCCCCGCTCCGACAAGACGGTGACGACGGCCTCGCCGATTCCCAGGGATGTCAGCGCGGATTCCAAGTCGTACACCGTCGTTTTCGGATAGGTACGAACGGTTTTGGCCAGCGCCTTCTGGTCATCGGGGGTGAAGGCGCGCAACGCGTGCTGAATCCGTGCCCCAAGCTGGGACAGCACGTCGTTGGGCAGGTCGGTCGGCAGTTGGGTGCAAAAGAACACCCCGACGCCCTTGGAGCGGATCAGCTTGACGGTCTGCTCGACCTGCTCCAGGAAAGCCTTCGATGCCTCGGTGAACAACAGATGCGCCTCATCGAAGAAGAAGACCAATTTGGGCTTGTTCAAGTCACCGACTTCGGGCAGGAACGTGAACAAGTCAGCCAACACCCACATGAGAAACGTCGAGAAGAGTACCGGTCGGGCAGCCTGATCGCCGAGTTCGAGCAGCGAGATGACCCCGCGCCCTTGATCGTCGACCCGCAACAGGTCTTCCGGCTTGAGTTCCGGCTCGCCGAAGAAGGTGTCCGCACCCTCGGCTTCCAGGTTGACCAGTGCCCGCAGGATGACCCCGGCCGTCGTCGGCGAGACAGCCCCGAGCGCCTTCAGCTCCGCCTTGCCCTCGTCACTCGTCAAATAGCTGATGACCGAACGCAGGTCCTTCAAGTCCAGCAGCGCCAGCCCTTTCTGGTCGGCCCAGTGAAAGATCAGGCCGAGTGTCGATTCTTGAGTTGCATTCAGTCGCAATACTTTTGACAATAAGATCGGGCCGAAGCTGGAGATGGTGGCACGTACCGGCACACCAATTCCGCTGGTGCCCAACGACAGGAACTCGACGGGAAAGCTGGTGGGCGTCCAGTCATCGCCGGTGTCCTTCGCGCGGGCAGCGGTTTTATCATTCGCCTCCCCCGCCCGGGCGAGGCCGGAAACGTCCCCCTTGACGTCGGCCATCAGCACCGGCACCCCCGCTGCAGACAATTGCTCGGCGATCAATTGCAAAGTCTTGGTCTTGCCCGTTCCCGTTGCCCCGGCGACCAACCCGTGCCGGTTGATGGTGGCCAGCGGGATGCGGATCTGCGCGCCGGGATCGGCCACCCCGTCCACGACCACCGTGCCGAGTTCCAGAGCCTGACCTTCGACGGCGTATCCGGCTGCGATCTGCTGCGCAGCGGCTGCCGAGTTGGCGTTGTAGGTCGATTCAGCGCTCATGGTGCCGCGTGCCTTCCTGGCGCAGTACTGCGGGCAAACATGACCTTACTGGCACCAGCAACGGTCAAGTTAGATCTGGCGGCTAACCTGGGCCCTACTGTGAGCGCTGGACGGGACGAACTGGTATGGATCGACTGCGAGATGACTGGGCTGAATCTGGGCTCAGACAGGTTGATCGAAATTGCGGCTCTGGTCACTGACGCCGAGTTGAACATCCTCGGCGATGGGGTCGACGTCGTAATTCACACCGACGACGCCGCGCTCTCGTCGATGGTCGACGTCGTCGCCGAGATGCACACCCGTTCCGGCCTGATCGAGGAAGTGAAAGCGTCGACCGTCGGCCTCGCGACGGCAGAGGCGATGGTGCTCGACTACATCCGCGAACACGTCAAGCAACCCAAGACAGCGCCGCTGGCCGGCAACTCGATCGCCACCGATCGGGGATTCATCGCCCGCGACATGGCGGCGCTCGATTCGTTTCTGCACTACCGGATGATCGACGTCAGCTCCATCAAGGAATTGTGCCGACGCTGGTACCCCAGGATCTACTTCGGCCAGCCGGTCAAAGGACTGGCTCATCGTGCGCTGGCCGACATCGAAGAATCGATCCGCGAGTTGCAGTACTACCGGCGCACCGCGTTCGTGCCTCCGCCCGGCCCTGCTACCAGCGATATCGCCGCGATTGCGGCAGAACTCGGCACCCCGGCGGGCGCGTCGGCGAAAATCGATTCGGCTGCCGAGCGCCCGAGCGGTTAGTATCGACGTCGCCGCCGATCCGCCCCGCTCTCTTGGCAAGCGGCTCGCGGCGATGGTGAGTGTAGTTCAGTTGGTAGAGCACCAGGTTGTGATCCTGGAAGTCGCGGGTTCGAGCCCCGTCACTCACCCCCAGATAAACCACGCGCTGGATTGCGTTTCAACTCATCCAGTCTCGCGTTAGCGTCGGCCCCATTCGGTGCCCATGTTGTCATCGGTAATCGTAGGCACACCCTCGGTGCGAGCGAGGATGCCCTCGCGCGTTTCCAGGTTCATGCCGGTTGGCTTGGCCGGGCCATAGCCGGCCGAGAGCGAGTCGGCTAAAGCCAGAACTTCCTCAAGGCGCGTTCGCTGCTTCGAGTCGGCAAGCTCGAAGACGGGCCTGCCTTCGATGCGATACTCCCGCAATACGCGCTCCCAGCGCCGGCGGTCGAACGCAAACGGAGAATCGCTGACGGCCATGAAATTGAAGAAGCGCAGTGCGTACGGAAATTCGAGCGCGCCCGTGCGCTGCGCTTCGTCCGACCCAGTCGTGTTATAGAAGGACACCCCGCCCGGCTTGAGGTGGCCGCGGACAAGCTTGAGATACTCCGTCGAAAGCAGGTTGGTGGCGTTGGCGCGCCAATTGAAGGTGGTGTTCTGCACGATGAAGTCGAACTTGCGCTCGGGATTGCGGGCAAGCCAGCGCCGGCCGTCATCAATGACAGTCGTAACCCTGGGGTTTTTCAGCACGCCGGCCTCGCCGGGGTAATGCGGAATGACCCTCAGATAGGCCGGATTGATTTCGACCACGGTCAATTTTTCGAGCTGCGGATGGTTGGCAATCACCTGCGCCCAGGAACCGGAAGAAAGCCCGACCATCAGCACTTCGCGGGGCGACTCGTGCAGCAGGCTGAGGGCGTAGGCACGGACAATCATGTTGCGGTCATTCACGAGGTCGGTGGAGAAAACGCCGTCGTAGACGCCGCCGCCCTGAATCTCCCCGTCCTGGGTGACGCTGACTACGCCGCTCTTGCTTTCCTCCAGGTGCGCAAAGCGCTGCCCCGCATAATTGTGCTTGAAGTAAAGCTGCTCATAGACACCCTCGAAGAGTCGAGGCTGCAGCACGACAATTGCCACGCCCGTCAGGGCGATGGCCGCGGCGCGCGAGGTCAACAAGTTTTTCTCGCGCGTGCGGTGATTGGCGGCTAGCAGCAGCACGAGCGAAAGCGCAATGCCGAGCAGCGCGAGAAAAAACGAAATGCCGGCCAGGCTCCAATGGTCCATCAGCACAAAGCCTGTAATCAGGCTGCCCAGCGCCGAGCCCACGATGTTGGCGAGGTACAGGTAGCTCAATCCCTCGCCCGCGCGGGCGTCCGGCGCGATGGCGATATGGCAGATCAGCGGAAACGTCGCGCCGAGCAAGCCCGCGGCGACGGCCGCCAGCGGAAATGAAAATCCCCAGTGCAGCACGCAGCCAATCAGCGCCGCTGCGGGCACCAGCAGGTAGCTTGCAAGGTTGGCAAACAATACGAAGCCGGAGAGCGAAGCCACCTGCTTTGCCGCCGCAGATTCACGGCAGAAGCGCCGGCTGCCAAGCGCGCCAAGCGCAATGCCCAGCAGGTAGCAGCCCAGCAATAGCGCGAAGGCCCGCGCGATGCCTCCCGATGAAAACGAGTAAACGCGATACCACAGGATTTCATAGCTCAGCGCGATGTAGCCGCAGAGCGCCGAAAGCAGCAGCGCAAACCAGAAACCACGCGTATTGAACTGCGCCAGCGGCGCGCCACGCTGAATGTCGGACCTCGGCGAATTCATCTGCGCGAGCAGGGCGCCGCCACCGACGACCAGATTAATGCCGCAGGCAAACGTGATAGCGCCCTGCTGTCCCAAGAGGCGCATCAGAAAGGTTGCAACGATGAAACAGGCGAACGCGCTGCCAAGCGTGTTGACAAAGTACAGCAGTCCGACGCTGCGCCCCACGTTCCCCGAGTGCTTCACGAGATGCGCCGTCAGAAGGGGCATCGTGGCACCCATCAACAGCGTGGGAACAAGCACGAGCAAGAACGTGAACAGCGCCGTCAGCGGCGCGCTCAATTGCAGGGTCAATTCGCCCACTGCGTGAAACAAACCCAGCGAGAAGTAGCCAAAGACGCCGATACCAAGTTCGACGGCGGCGAACACTCCCAGCAGCGGTAGGCGCAGCCGCGACAGCCGCCCGCCTGCGAAGCTCCCGATGCCCAGCCCGAGCATGAAGGCTGTGACCACCACCGTGACGCTTTCGACGTTGATGCCGTAAATCGTGAACAGCGAGCGCTGCCAGACAAGCTGGTAAATCAGCGCGGGGATGCCCGAACAGAAGAAGATGGCGCAGATCAGCCTCAGGTTCGCCCGCGGGGTTATAGCCGAAGCTTCAGCCATGCGAGGCCCGGCATGCTATCAACGCTGCGCAGCTCGGGCGCGCCCACGGTTTGGCGGTACCGCCGAAATCGAGCAGTTCACGCCACTGTGAAAGATCCGCGATCAAATCGCGCGCAGGAGGAGTGCCGTTTTGCGCGGCAAGCGAGCCGAAAGACTCGCCTACCGTGTCGGCGACTACAGACCGCATGGCTGGCATCCTTCTGAGGCTCCTTCGGTCGATTCAGACTCACAGGGGCTCGGTGTTCGTAGCGTCGGCCCCGCTTCTGGCGGCGAAACTCGGAACAGCGCGGCCAATTAGAGCCGTGCGCGCTCTAATGCTGCCATCACCATGAGGGTTTTAGGGTCTAGTCTCGATCGGCGGGTGACACACGATCCACCTGCTGCAGGTCTGCCCGGACACTGCACCGCTGGGAACGTGGGGGCTGAGACTGACCGAGCAAGCCAGAACTGTAATCGTCGATCCCCAGGTCGGATACTTCGGGACACCGCTCCTGACGAACAGCCTGGTCACCGATTAGGGGACAACCGCGTCAGGTGTTGGCGTTGCCGGCGTGCCACTGGTCCCAGGGGATATTCCAGTCGCCCAGTCCATCCGTTCCGGACAGCGTCGAACCCACGGTGTGAATCACCTGCACGACGTCACCGCGCTTGGAGTGGTCGTAGAACCAGATGGCGTTGCTGGGACTGACGTTGATGCAGCCGTGGCTGGTGTTGCTGTAGCCCTGGGCGCCCACCGACCAAGGCGCCGAGTGGACGAAGACCCCGCTGTAGGAGATTTGGGTGGCCCAGTCGACGTCGGTGCGGTACCCGTTGGGCGAGTTGACCGGTACTCCATAGGTTGACGAGTCCATGATGATGTGCTTGTACCGTTCACCGACGAGGTAGGTGCCGTTGGCGGTAGGGGTGCTGTCCTTGCCCATCGAAACCGGCATCGTCTTGACGACCTCGCCGTTGATCCGCACGGTCAGAGTCTTGGTGTCGTCGTCGGCGGTTGAGATCACCTCATCGCCGACAGTGAAGTGGGTGCTGACGCTGTCCTCACCGAACAGCCCATCACCCAGATCGACACCGTAGGTGTTGACCGCGACGCTGACAGCCGTTCCCGGCTTCCAGAACTCTTTGGGGCGCCAGCGCACTTCACGGTTGTTGAGCCAATAGAACGCACCCTCGACCGGCGGATCCGTCTTGATCGCGATCACCTTTTCCGCCGCGGCGCGGTTGGCGATGTTCTCGTCGAACTGGATCGCGACGGGGGCCCCCACACCGACCACCTCACCGTCGAGAGGTAGCACGTAGGGCATGGTGAGGTCTTGGGGTGACTGAGTCTCAAAGGTCATCTGCCGAGCGGCCACACCGCCCAGACCCCGCGCCTTTACAGTCAGCGTGTAGCGCCGATTGAAGCCGAGCGGTTCAGTAGTCGACCAGTGCACGCTGTCAGGACTCAGCTGGCCGTTCACCGATCTGCCGTCCTCGTTGACCAGCGTCACCTCGGCCAACACACCGTCATCCGCGGACGCAGTCACCGGCGAGTCCACCCGGACGCCGACGGCGCCGTCGGTAACCGAGGCCGTCAGCTTCGGGACCAGCAGGTCGCTGAACGGACTGGCCTTGTCGAAAATGACCTTCTCCGGCGCCCCGCCACCGTTGCTGCTGCACGCACCGACGCCTAGCAGGAGCGCCGGAATCAGCACCGCGGCCAGCCAGAATCGATGCATGCGCGCAGGCGCCATCGAACGAACGGCCATCTGGTTTGCTTCCCCTTGCGACCCGACAAACTTGTAAACTCGCCAGTAGTCTAAAGCCACTTGGCTGCTGCGCTGTGACGCGTGCGGATGTCCTGACAGGATTCGTCCTCAGCACACAAAGCCTGTTATTGTCGCGTGGCTAGATGGGTTTGGCGCCGTTAGCTCAGTTGGTAGAGCAGCTGACTCTTAATCAGCGGGTCCGGGGTTCGAAACCCTGACGGCGCACCACCAAAGCCGCTGTTAGCGCGGTTTTCTCGCCTCAGCAGGCTTTTCTGGCGTGTGGGCCTGGGGCCGCTCGGCGCGGTTGCCGACATAGTCCATCGCAGCGAACAGCAGTCCCGAGGCCAGAAACGTCAGGTGCAGGTACACCATCCAGCGCAGCCGCACCGGGTCCACCGCGGTTTCCGGCTGGCTCAAGTTGATGAAGGCGCGCAGCAGCGAGATCGCCGAGATCGCCACTATCGAGCCGATCAGCTTCATCTTGAGGCCGGAGAAATCCAGCGTCCCCATCCACCCGGGCCGGTCGTGGGTGTCTTTGGTGTCAATCTTGGAGACGAAGTTCTCGTAACCGGAGAAGATCACGATCACGACCAAGTTGCCCGCCAACGAGAGGTCGATCAGCGAGAGCACCGCGAGGATCACTTGTTCTGGATCAAGGTGCAGAAAATGACCGAGGTCGGGCAGCATACTGGCGAGTTCTCCGACGAAGGCTCCCAGCAGGACGACCAGCGACAGCACCAGCCCGAGATAGAAGGGCGCCAGCAGCCAGCGCGACTTGAACAGCGTCCCTTCCAACGCCTTCTCGAACAGGTTGCTGTCATGCATCGCTGACCCGGTCGTTGTCGCCCGGTCAGTCATGGCTTAGGCCCAAGTCCTGCACGAAGCCCTCGGATGTGCACCATGTCGACGCCATAGCTCACAATAACGGCACATTTGCCCGCGAAGGCAGTAAACAAAAGGCCGAGCGGCGAACGGTCGAGTCAGTTGTTTCGAACCCGGCGGACCACGATAACCGCGACCAGAGCGCCGACCCCGGCCAGCGAAATGGCCACCGCGGGTGTCTTGACGAACGCGATCACCCTGGCTTTGGCGTCGTCGGCGATTCGGCGCGGATTGGCGCGCTCAGCGAGCGAGTCGACGGTCGTGGCCAGCTGTTCGCGTGCCCGGTCGATGTCTTGCTTGATGGTGTCGGGGTCCCGCTCCGCCACGCTCGTCCTCCCTGTCCTGCCGCACCGGGGCGGTCTGGGCTCCTATGTCGGTGCCTGCCGACCTACCCTAGATCAGCCGGGGTCAATCCTGACCCGCCGGTGAACAAGAAAGGACTTCGTTGACCGACACCGCACGCCTGGCGCCCGGCGACAAAGCGCCCGCATTCCGCCTCACCGACGCCGATGGCAACATCGTGTCGCTGGCCGATTACCGGGGCCGCCGCGTCGTAGTCTACTTCTACCCCGCCGCGTCGACTCCGGGTTGCACCAAAGAAGCCTGCGACTTTCGCGACAACCTTCATGACCTCAACGAGGCGGGCATCGACGTCGTCGGCGTCTCCCCAGACAAGCCCGAGAAGCTGGCGAAATTCCGTGACGCCGAACGGTTGACGTTTCCGTTGCTGTCCGACCCGGATCGCAAGGTCCTATCGGCGTGGGGTGCTTACGGCGAAAAAAAGATGTACGGCAAGACTGTGCAGGGCGTAATCCGCTCGACGTTCGTGGTGGACGAGAAAGGCAAGATCGCCGTCGCGCAGTACAACGTCAGGGCCACCGGTCACGTGGAGAAACTGCGGCGCGAACTGGCGACAAGCACTAACTGAAGCACGTCGTTCCGCCAGACTTGCTTGATTCACGCTCTGACGGAGCACAACCGACCCTACAGTCGAACGGCGGATCCGCTTTGCCGTCGAACCGTTTGGGAGCGTCGCTGATGAGTTGGTGGATTGCGAACTACGTCCCGTCATGGTTGCTGCTTACCGGCCTAATGGTGCTCATTACGGGTCCAGCAGCGCTGCTTCAGAGATACTTGCGTCGGCGGTTCCCAGTCCTCACAGGTGACGCGCACAACGACGTCACCAAGTTCACTTACGGCTTCATCGGGTTCCTCTACGCTTTCTTCATCGGATTCGTCGTCTCCTCAATGTGGGGGCAGAACAACGCGGCAGACGGTAACGCACGCGCCGAGGGAGCAGCAGCGGTGCAGATGGCCAGAGACGCAGTGGTTTTCGACACGGGAGATAAGATCCGCGTCCGGCAGAGTCTGCTGACGTATGAACATGCGGCCATCGCTGAGTGGTCTAGTGCCGGGAACAGTCGATCAGCAGATGCCGACACCGCCCTGGCCCGCGTATATCAGGCCTACGACGGGGTAGCTGCAAGATCGGACACCCAGAAGTCGATGCTCGCGACGTCCTTTGCCAACCTCGACAAGATCAGCCAGGCCCGTACGGTGCGGCTACTCACCGCCCGCGAGGACGCCGGACTCCCCTGGCCGTTCTGGGCGGTCATCTTCTTGACCAGCAGCATGGTCCTTGGGGCTGTGATCATCTACGGGGTCGAAAGACCGGTCCTGCACTATCCGATGGTGGCCATCGTCGGGGTCGTCGTCGCCACCAATCTCTTCCTCGTCTTAGAACTGGCATACCCCTACGTCGGCGCGGTATCAACAAGCTCCGACCCCTTGCAAGAAGCGGTCGCGGTACTATCCCAACCCGTTTAATAGACGGCTGCGACTCCTTCCTCGACTGTGCGAGTTATGGATGCGATTCCACCGATTTTTCGGCGACAAGCTACACAGTCGATGCACCGAGGTTGGCCAGCAGCAGCGCTTCGGTGATCGCGGCTCGTTCCAGCACGCCGAGATGCAGGCTCTCGTTGACGCTGTGCGCCTGTGTCGCAGGATCTTCCACGCCAGTGACGAGGATCGTCGCGTTGGGGTAGGCCGCGGCGAACTCGGCGATGAACGGGATCGACCCACCCATACCCATCTCAACAGGATCAGCGTCCCAGGCCTGCCGGAAGGCCGCCCGGGCAGCATCGTAGAACGGGCCGGCGGCGTCGATCGCATACGGTTGGCCGACATCGCCGGGGGTGACCGTTACCTGGGCACCCCAGAGGGCGTGCTGCTCCAGATGCGTTCGTAGCGCCGCAAGGTGCGCCTCAGCGTCACCGCCGGGCGCGACTCGCAGGCTGACTTTGGCCCGAGCGCGTGGGATCAGCGTGTTCGACGACGCGGCGATAGAAGTGGTGTCGATGCCGATCACCGTAATCGCGGGCTTGGCCCACAGCCGCTGTGGTACCGAACCGCTGCCGATCTCGCGGACCCCGTCCAGCAATCCGGATTCGTTCCGCAGCCGCTCGACCGGATAATCCACCGCTGCAGCGGTGCTCTCGTGCAGGCCGGCCACGGCCACGTTTCCGTCGTCGTCGTGCAGACTGGCCAGCAGCCGCATCAGCACGCTGAGCGCGTCAGGGACGACTCCACCCCACAAACCGGAGTGCAGGCCGTGGTCGAGGGTGGCGACTTCGACCACGCAGTCGGCCAGCCCGCGCAGCGATACGGTCAGTGCCGGAACTTCAACGCTCCAGTTGTCGGAGTCGGCGATCACGATCACATCGGCGGCCAGCTCGGCACGATGGGCGGCGAGCAGGCGGCCCAGTGACGGCGACCCGGACTCCTCCTCACCTTCGACGAACACCGTCACGCCCACCGGAGGCTTGCCGTCGTGTGCCCGAAACGCCGCCAAATGGGTTGCGACTCCAGCTTTGTCGTCAGCACTGCCGCGTCCATAGAGCCGACCGTCGCGTTCGGTGGGCTGAAACGGCGGTGCCGCCCACTGGGTGTGGTCGCCCTCGGGCTGCACGTCATGATGGGCATACAGCAAGATAGTGGGCGCCCCCGGCGGCGCCGGGTAGCGGGCGATGACAGCCGGCGCACCCCCTTCGCTGACGACCTGGACGTCACTAAAACCCGCTTCTCTCAACAAGTTCGACACCATTTGTGCGCTGCGGTGTACCTCGGCTCGACGACCGGGATCCGCCCATACCGATTCGATGCGGATGAGGTTTTCCAGATCGCGCCGCACCGACGGCAGCACCTCGCGGACCCGCTCGACCAGTTCGTTCATGGCTTGAGGCTAGCTAACTGCGGTTTATGCTTTTCCCGTGGTTGCAACCCGCGGTGCCGATCCGACGACGCCGCTCTGGCGGGCGGCGCAGGTTTTCCGGCTGTTGAGTTGCGTTTACGCGCTGGGATTTCAGATTGCCGTCAATTCCGATCTGAGCCATCCCGCGCTGGGTTGGACCTTGTTCGCGGTGCTGCTTGCCTGGAGTGCCGCCTGCGCGGTCGCCTACCTGCGCGGGTTCGGTCGGCATCGGGCATGGGTGATCGCCGAATTGGTCGTCGTTGTGATGCTCATGCTGTCCACCGACATGGTCGCCTCTCGCCACTGGGCACTGGACAATCAGTCGTGGCCCACCACGTTGTGGGCCAGCAATGCCACGATCTCCGCGGCGATCGAGTTCGGCGCGGCGGGCGGAATGTTGACAGGTGTGGCTGTGATGGCTGCCAGCGCACTGGTCAAGGGCTACGTGAACCTCAACCTCGGCCGTAACGCCACCGTGATCGTCGAGCTGGCTGTCGGCTTGGCGGTGGGCATGGCCGCCCAGACTGCCCGGCGTGCTCATGAGGAACTAGAGCGCGCGGCCCGCCTGTCGGCGGCGGTGGAGGAGCGCGAGCGGCTGTCTCGCCACGTGCATGACGGGGTGATCCAGGTGTTAGCGATGGTAACGAAGCGGGGCCGCGAAATCGGCGGTCCTGCTGCCGAATTGGCTCAACTGGCCGGCGAGCAGGAGCGTGCGCTGCGACGACTGGTGACCTCCGTCGACGTCAGCTCGGGGCGTGATGCGACTATGGTTGATCTGCGCACACTGCTCAACCACCGGGAGGTCGACGGTGTGTCGATGAGCTTGCCCGCCACCCCGGTGCCGCTGGAGCGGCAGGCGGCCGCTGAGTTGGACGCGGCGGTGGGCAACGCTTTGGACAATGTGCGCTGGCACGCCGGCAACGGCGCTCACGCGTTCGTGCTGCTGGAAGATCTCGGTGACGCCGTAGCGGTCAGCGTTCGCGACGACGGCTTGGGAATTGCCCCGGACCGGTTGACGGAGGCCGCCGCTCAAGGCCGTATCGGGATTTCGAAATCGATTGTGGGGCGCATGACGTCGCTTGGTGGCAGCGCAGAACTACACACCGAGATCGGTGAGGGAACCGAATGGGAACTGCGCGTGCCTCGCGGGGGCGGGTGCCGTGGCTGATCAGGCACCGATCCGGGTGATGGTCGTCGATGACCATCCGATCTGGCGTGACGCGGTCGCCCGCGACCTCGCCGAGGAGGGGTTCAACGTGGTGGCCACGGCCGACGGCGTGGCCACCGCGCAACGCCGGGCCGCGGTGGTCAAGCCGGAGGTGGTGGTGATGGATATGCGCCTCGCCGACGGCGATGGCGTGCAGGCGACCAGGTCGGTGCTGTCGGTGTCGCCGGCCTCGCGGGTGCTGGTGTTGTCCGCCTCCGACGAACGCGACGACGTGCTCGAAGCCGTGAAGGCTGGTGCCGCCGGGTATTTGGTCAAGAGCGCCTCCAAGGGTGAACTGAGTGAGGCGCTGCGGGCCACCGCGGCCGGACGCGCCGTGTTTACGCCGAGCCTGGCCGGCCTGGTACTGGGGGAATATCGACGCATCGCCCGAGGACCGAATGCCGGATCGGCCACTCCCACCCTTTCCGAGCGGGAGACCGAGGTGCTGCGCTTTGTTGCGAAAGGATTGTCGGCCAAACAGATCGCCGCGAAGCTCTCGTTGAGTCATCGCACCGTGGAGAACCACGTCCAAGCGACATTTCGCAAGCTACAACTCGCCAACCGGGTGGAGTTGACCCGCTACGCCATTGAGCACGGACTGGACAAATAGCCACCACAACTCCCGCGAACAGACGCAGAAGCGCTCGACACGCCGGTGAAAAAGCGGGCTTCTGCGACTGCTCGCGCAGTCAGGTTTCCAAAATGGCCACGGCGGCAGCGGTTTCGCCCTCGTGCGTCAGTGACACGTGAATAGTCACGTCCGCCAGGTGCTTGGCGATCGCCCCGGTCAATCGCACCCGTGGCCGGCCCCACATATCGGTGACCACCTCGATATCGCGGTGAATGCCCTCTGGCAGCACCGGCCGCTGGGCGAACCGCGACCCCGACCAGGCTTTGATCACCGCCTCCTTCGCCGCCCACCGAGCCGCCAAGTGACGAGCTGCCGACGAACTCTTGTCGGAGGCATCGCGGCGCTCACCGGGAGTGAAGGTTTCCGAGAACACCGTTCCGGGCTGGTCGACCTGGGCGGCGAAATCAGGAATGGACACCAGATCAATCCCGACTCCGACAATGGCCACTAGCGCCGCTCCTCCTCATCGCCCCGCTCTGCATCGTCGCCGGCGCGGGCCACGGGTCGCCACGCTAACCGATTGCGATCTTCACGGAATGAAGACGTCACCGTCGCCGAGGCGAGCCGCCGCGTTCAGAAGCATCTCGGCCTCCTGTCGCTTCTCCGAGGCTGCATGCTCGAAACGGCGGTCGGCAGGCCGCTCGTACATCGGCTTGCCTCCGGCGATCGCGGCGGCCAACCGGCGTTGACCGGCCACCACCCGGGCATCGGCGCGCTGCTGATATTGGGCGCGCTGCTCAGGCCTCAGGGCGGCCAAGAAGGCCTGCGGGTGGACCAACGCGACCATCCCCGAGACGTGGCCGAACCCGAGACTGGTCACCAGCCCGGCCTTGAGCGGGAATTTACCGCCCAGTCGCAGCGTGTCTCGGACCCAGACGAAATGCGCCGACGAAGCCAGTTCGCCGTCGACGCAGTCCAAGCTGCGGTTGGGCGGGATGACGCCGTCGCGCAGCATCTGGCACATTCCCATCATCTGGAAGACAGCCGCACCACCCTTGGCATGCCCGGTCAAGCTCTTCTGCGAGACGATGAACAGCGGCGCACCGACCGACCGGCCCAACGAATCCGCCAGCCGCTCATGCAGCTCGGTTTCGTTCGGATCGTTGGCCAGCGTGGAGGTGTCGTGTTTGGAGATCACCGCGATGTCGTCGGCACCGACGCCCAGCCTCGCCAACGACCGCGCCAGCAGTGAATCCTTGCCGCCGCGGCCGGCGCCCAGCGCACCCAGACCCGGGGCCGGGATGGAGGTGTGCACACCGTCAGCGAACGACTGTGCGTACGCCACCACCGCCAGCACCGGCAGACCCATCTTGACCGCCAGGTCACCGCGGGCCAGCAGGATCGTGCCGCCGCCCTGGGCTTCCACGAAACCGAGCCGGCGCCGGTCGTTGGGGCGGGAGAATTTCGAGTCGTGAATGCCTCGACCGCGCATCGTGGCGGTATCAGCGGTGGCGGCCATGTCACCGAAGCCGATGATGGCCTCCAGCGTCAGGTCGTCGAAACCGCCGGCAACCACCAGCTCGGCCTTACCCAGCCGGATCTTGTCGGCGCCCTCCTCGACCGACACCGCCGCGGTGGCGCACGCGCCGACCGGGTGGATCATCGGGCCGTAGCTGCCGACGTAGCTTTGAACGACATGTGCGGCAACGACATTCGGCAGAACTTCCTGCAAGATGTCGTTCGGCTTGTTTCGGCCGAGCAGGTTGCCGTGGTACATCGTCTGCATCGACGTCATGCCGCCCATCCCGGTGCCTTGGGTACTGGCGACCAGGCCCGGGTGCACCCATCGCATCAGTTCGGCCGGAGTGAATCCAGAAGACAGGAACGCATCGACGGTCGCCACGATGTTCCACAGCGCCACCCGGTCGATCGAGTTGGCCATGTCTTGGCTGATGCCGTAAACGGTCGGGTTGAAGCCGGTGGGGATCTGCGCGCCGACGGTGCGCGACAACTTGGTCTTGCGCGGCACGCGGATCTCGGTGCCGGCCTTGCGGGTGACCTGCCAGTCGGTGGAGTTGGGCACCGGCCGGATGACCGTGCGCTCGGGGTCGAACTCGACGAATGCGCGCGCGTCCGCCTCGGTGGACACGACGAAGCTGAAGTCTTTGTCGAGGAACACCGACACCAACAGTGGTGACGCGTGATCGGGGCCGATGGCGCCGTCGTCGACGAACTCGCGGATGCCAGTGCGCTCCACGACGGTGTCGTGATAGCGCTCGACCAGCTCGGATTCGTCGACCAGATCGCCGGATTCGGTGTCGTACCAGCCGGGTTGCGGATCGTCCTCCCACCGGATCAGCCCGGTGGTCCAGGCCAGCTCGAGCACACCGGCGGCCGATAATTCGTTCTCGACCTCCATCTCGAATCGGGTGCGCGAGGATCCGTACGGGCCGAGCTCGGCGCCGCCGACAATGACGACCAGGTCGGCCGGATCGACGTCGAGGTCGTTCCATTCCGGCGGCGGCGCCGGGGTGTAGCCGCGCGGTGGCGACGGCAGCGCGGCGATGGTGTTGTCGGCCTGGGGTTCAGCGGTGTCGGTGTCACTCCCGGACGCCGCCTGCTCGCGGGCTTTGGCGGCCAGTTCGGCCATGTCCAGATTGGCCTCGCCCAGCCCGCCGGTCAGATCTACCTTGGCTGGTGCGTAAGCGGCTGCCGCTTTGGACTCGACGGTGCAGAGCCGCAGCAGCATCGCGGCCATTTCCTCACTGGAATACGTTGTGACGCCGGCCTCTTCGACCGCGCTGACAATGGCATCGTTGCGGCCCATCAGACCAGTGCCACGGGTCCAGCCGATCAGCGCGTGCGCCAAGCTGACCCGCTGCGCCCACGAAGATTCGGCGTGCCAGCGGGCCACCACGGCGTCGAGCGCCGACTTGGCTTCTCCGTAGGCGCCGTCGCCGCCGAACATGCCGCGATTGGGCGAGCCGGGTAGCACGACATGCAGCCGGGACGCGATATCGCGTTCGGCGCCGATCCTGGACAGACCACCGATGAGCCGCTGCACAGCCCACAGCAGCACCTTCATCTCCAGTTCCGCCCGTGAACCGGCCTCCGACAGGTCACCGGCGACGCGGGGCGCAGCGAATGGGAAGAGCAGCGTCGGCGTCAGCGCATCTTTGATGTGAATGGACTGCGGGCCAAGGCTTTCGGTTTGCTCGCGACCCACCCATTCGGCCAGCGCGTCGATATCGGCGTAGGACGCCATGTTGGCCGGCACCACCCACAGTGCCGCGCCGTATCGGGCGTGGTCGCGGTACAAGCCGCGATAGAACGCCAACCGATCGCCGTCAAGTTTGGAGGTCGTGGCGATGACGGTGGCGCCGCCGGCGAGCAGCCGTCCGGCGACCGATGCCGCAATGGAGCCCTTCGACGCACCGGTCACCACCGCGACTTCATCGCTGTAGTGGCCCTTGTCGGGGTTTTCCGCACCGGCAGCGATGCGGCCGTACAGCGAGGCATGGATTTGCCGCCCCGCGGCCAACGACTTGCCCTGCCACCAAGTGGCTTGGGTGGCAACGACATGACCGGCGCCTTCAAATCTCTCAGACAACCGCTGCCAGTCGGCGTCGATGTCGTCCTCGCCGGCCAGCCACAGCTGCACCAGTTCTTCGCGGGCGCTGGCCCACCGGTCATCGAACAGGACGGCCAACTTGCCGTTGAAGACCGGCGCCACCAAGCGTGGCCAGTCCGAGCCGAGTTCGGCGGTGACCAGGTCGACCAAGTCGACGTCGCTGGTCGAAGGCGGCGTGCTGACCGGGTCGTCGAGCCCCAGCTGGCCCAGCACTAGCCGCGCCGCTGACGCCAGTACGCCGTCGGGACCGGTGATCTGCTCGGTGAATTCGCCGAGCGCTGCTGCGTCGACGGTGGCACCACCACCCCCGCTGGACGGCAGCGCCACCGCAACGCCGCGGCGTGCGGCCACCGCGGCGACCGCCGCATCGACTGCCCTGTCGACAGCGGCGCCGTCAACCAACGCGCCCTCGTGCAGGTTCGCCAGTGGCCCGCCGCGGACGCTGCTTCCCTCTCGGGTCCCGAGCGCCACCTCGACCGTGACGTGCTTGGCCCACCCGTCTCCGAGCTCCCAAACCTTCTTTACTCGCTCGACGATGGCCCCGGGTCGCTTGCCCGACGGACCTAACGCCGTGCGCAGCTGGTCGTTGATGGCGTCGGAAAGCACTGGCCCATAAGGCTTGTAGGTCCGCGCCAGCTTGGTGACCTGCGACCGCAGTCCGGCCAGGTCGGCCTCCCCGGCCCCGTCGATGGCGCCCAGGTTCAGCTCGCTACCGAGGTCGACCAGCAGCTGGTTGCGCCGCGACGACGCGCCGTCGGTGATGGACTCGATGGAGTCGAGCTCCTCGATCTGGTCGATGCGCATCTTCGCCGACAGCGCGATCAGCGCCAGTGTGGCGTCCGCGGCGTCGAACCCGATGTCTTCTGGGCGAGCGGCTCCGGATGGGGCTCGCACGGGTGCTGGCGCTGCAGCGGCCTGTGGTGCAACGGCTTCGGCGGCGGACTCAGTCGGCTCGTCGGCACCGAGGTCCGGCTCGGGATCGGTGTCAGTGGCGAACAGCACCGCGGCGTCACGCTCGGCGTTGAGCACTTCCACTGTGTTGTGGGCATATTCGGGCAGCTTGAGAGTGTTGGTGGCCAGCCCGGCGACGGTGGGCGCCGACTTCACGCCAATCTCTACGAACCGCTCCACGCCCATGCCGCCGGCAGCGAGCTCGGTGAACAACAGATCCTGAGTCTCGATCCAGCGCACCGGGCTGGCGAACTGCCAGGCCAGCAGTTCGATGAACACGGCGCGCGTCATTTCGCGTGGTCGTTGGCGGCGCCAGGTGTCGTAGTCGGCGAGTATTTCGTCAAGCGGTTCGGCGGGCACCAGGTCGCGGATTTCCTGAATGAAATCGCGGTCGAGGCTGAACGGGCGGGGCACCAGATTGGGAATGTAGCGCCCGATGATCAGGTCGGGGTCCGCGTCGTGCGGCATGACCCGATCCAGCGAACGGCGGAATTCCGCCACACCAACCCGCAGAACTTTGGAGTGGAACGGCACGTCGATGCCCGGCACCAAGATGAACGAGCGCCGGCCGCCGGCGAGTTCGCGGCGCCTCTCCACCTCGGCTTCCAGCGCCTCCAGGCCGCGCACGGTGCCGGCGATCGCATACTGCGAGCCGCGCAGGTTGAAGTTGACGATCTCGAGAAACTCTCCAGTATTCTCGGCGAGTTGGTTGACGAACGCGGGTACGTCGGCGTCGGCAAGGCCGATCTGGGAAGGCCGGATCGCGGCCAGCCGATAGTTCGAACGGCCCAGTTCGTCGCGCGGGACGATGTCGTGCATCTTCGATCCGCGATGGAACACCATCTCGAGCAGCGCCTCGAGCTCGTAGACCCCGGTCACGCAGGCCAATGCGGTGTATTCACCGACCGAGTGTCCGCAGGCGATGGCGCCTTCCACGAACGCCCCTTGTTCGCGCATCTCAGCCACCTGGGCGGTGGCCACTGTCGCCATCGCGACCTGGGTGAACTGGGTCAGGTACAGCACACCCTCGGGGTGGTGATAGTGCACCCCGCTGGCGATGATGCTGGTGGGGTTGTCGCGCACCACATGGAGGACCGAAAAACCGAGGGTTTGGCGAGTGAAGTTGTCAGCCGAATCCCACACTTTGCGCGCGACCTTGGACCGGGCGCGGACCTCCATGCCCATGCCCTTGTGCTGAATCCCTTGACCGGGAAACGCATAAACGGTCTTCGGTGCGGCCAGTCGTGCGGTCGCCGACATCACCAGATCCGAACCCACGCGCGCCGCGATCTCCAAAACCTCAGCACCTTGGTCGATTCCGACCCGGTCAATCCGAAACTCGACCTCGTCACCCGGGCGAACCATGCCCAGGAAGCGTGCCGTCCAGCCGACCAGCCGGGCCGGTGGGTGGGCTTGGCCGTCGGTGGCGGTCACCACATGCTGGGCAGCAGCCGACAACCACATGCCGTGCACGATCGGCGTTTCCAGCCCTGCGAGCAGCGCGGCCGACCGGTCGGTGTGGATCGGGTTGTGGTCACCGGACACCACCGCAAATGGCCGCATGTCGACCGGGGCGGCAATGGTGACATCACGTCGGCGGCGGCGCGGGGTATCGGTAGCGTTGTCGGACACCGCACCGCCGGCGCGGACCGGGTCGCTGAGCTCGAGGGTGCCGGTGCGGCCACGGATGGCGAAGCGCTCTTCGAGGTTGGCCAGTACCGCCCCGTTCGTTGTCGCCACCGTGACCGAGATCGGCACCACACGGCCCACTTCGGTGTCAGCGGCCACCGAAGCGCTTGCCGTGACCGTCAATTCGGCGGGAACCTTGGGCAGTGGCCCGACGAGGTGTGCGGCGTGGTCCAGATGGACCAGACTCAGCAAACCTTCCACGACGGGCACGCCGGTGTCGGTGACAGCCGAGCCGATGGCCGCGAAAACCACGGGCCAGCATCGACCAACCAAGGCGTCGGGCACGGTGCTGAGACCAGGCGCCAGCGGCTCGCCGAAGGTCGCGGTGACACCGGTGTGGTCGGCCACCTGCTCGGGATTCCATGGCACTGTAACGGTGGCGGTCCCGGCGTGCACCCGGGGCAGCGCCTCGGGCCCGTCGACCCCGGCGGCGATGGCCAACACCGAGCGCATCGCAGCGGTGGCGTCCTTGGTGCGAACCACCGGCGCTCCGCCGTCCACAGTGTTGGCGGGCAATGTGAATCGGATGTCCACCCAGCTGCCCGAGATCGGCACGCTCAGCACTACCTGTTCGTCAGCGCTGACCTGTAACCGTGCCCCGGTCGAGGAGTGGGTGGCACGTGCATACTCGGGTCCGTCATGCACCTGCCACTCGCGGGGATCGGCGATGCGGTGCACCGGATTCGTCGCCGTGCGGCCGGTCCACAACACATCGGGAGCGTCGAGCACAGTGGCGAGCGGCCCGGTCACATCGGCTCGGCCCAGCCGACGCGACGTCACGGGTTGCGGTTCTGCTCCGGCGGCGAGTACTTGGTCGACGGCGGCCTGCTCGAAGCGATCCAACAGCTCACCGACGGGCTCGTCGATGCGGGTGATGCCCGCAACCGCGGCAGTGCCCGGAATGATGCAGACCTGGTCGGCCTCGTATCGGGCGTCGTGCGCCTGCCACAGCGAGTCGCTGCGCCACCAGCGGCGCACGTCCTTATCGATGACCGGCACGAAATTCACCGGCTTACCCACGGTTTTGCACAATGTGACGAAGAAGGCGACGTCGGCCGGGTGCAACTGCACAGTCTCGGCGTCGGGGTGACCCTCGATCACCGCCGCGATGGCCTGCTGCGGGTTATCCAACAGCCGCGAGCCGGCTTCGTCCGAACTGGCGAACAGCGTTTCGATCGGGCCGCCGTCCTTGGAATGCAGCCGCGCTTCGGTCCGCTGAAGCATGGTCTGGAAGCGGTCGCGCCAGGTGTCGGCCAACCAAGGGCTGCCCGGGCAGGCGGTGTCGGCGGTGCTGTTGCCGTCTCCGATGGTCAGCTCGACGTAACGGCGCAGCCACTGCAAGTACGTCATCTCGCCGACGTCGCCGAAATAGGGCTTAGCGGTCCCGGCCATGGCCGTGATCAGTTCGTCACGGCGCCTGGCGACCGCGTTGGCGTCGCCTGCCACCTCGTCGAGCAACCGCCCGCACCGCGAGGCGGCGTTGTCGATCTCGTGGATGTCCGCGCCGAGCTGGCTGCGGCTGGAAGCCATGCCGCCCTGAGCTTTCCCCGCGCTGATCCACCGGTCGGTGCCTTGGGTTTCGACCAGCATCTGCTTGACCGACGGTGAGGTGGTGGACTCCTTGGTCGCCATCGCCGCGGTGCCGACGAGAATGCCGTCGATCGGCATCGCCGGGTAGCCGTGGGCCTCGGCCCAACGACCCGACAAGTATTCCGCCGCCCGCTCCGGCGTGCCGATCCCGCCGCCCACACAAACCGTGATGTTGGGGCGCGACCGCAGCTCGGAGTAGGTGGCCAGCAGCAGGTCGTCGAGGTCTTCCCAGGAATGGTGCCCGCCCGCGCGACCACCTTCGATGTGCAGGATTACCGGTTTCGTCGGCACCTCAGTCGCGATGCGAATGACCGAGCGGATCTGCTCGACGGTGCCGGGTTTGAACACGACATGGCTGATACCGACGCCGCCGAGCTCGCCGATCAACTCGACGGCGTCTTCCAGGTCCGGGATACCGGCGCTGATGACCACACCGTCGATCGGCGCACCGGACTGACGGGCCTTCTGCACCAACCGTTTTCCGCCTACCTGCAGCTTCCACAGGTAGGGGTCGAGGAACAGAGCATTGAATTGAACGGTGCGGCCAGGCTCCAGCAGCCCGCTGAGCTCTCCGATGCGGTTGCGAAAGATTTCCTCGGTGACCTGTCCGCCGCCGGCCAGCTCGGCCCAGTGGCCGGCGTTGGCGGCCGCGGCGACGATCTTGGCGTCGACAGTGGTCGGCGTCATGCCCGCCAGCAGGATCGGTGAACGCCCGGTCAGCCGGGTGAACTTGGTGGACAACTTGACCCTGCCGTCGGGCAGTCGTACCACCGACGGGGCGTACGTGGACCAGGCCCGGTCGACCTCGGGGACTGCGCCAACCGTGAACAGGTTGCGCTGGCCGCCCCGGGTTGCCGCCGGCACGATGCCGACCCCGAGCCCGCGGATCACCGGCGCGGTCAGGCGCGTCAAGATGTCGCCGGGACCGAGATCGAGAATCCAGCGCGCCCCCGCTTCGTGAACGCCAATGATTTCGTCCACCCAGTCGACCTGGCGCACCAAGATGGCCTCGGTCAGCTCACGAGCCAACTCGACGTCGAGACCGACCTGTTCGGCCCAGCCGGCGACGATGTCGATGCCGTCGGCCAGCCGTGGGCTATGGAAGCCGACTTCCACTTGCACCGGTTCGAAGGCCGGAGCGAAAACATGGCCGCCGCGTACCTTGTTTTTGCGGTCGGCTTCCTCTTTTTCGGTTAGCTGCTTGCAGTAGAGCTCAAAGCGGGACAGCTGCTCAGGGGTGCCGGTGATGACGACCGCGCGGCGACCATTGCGAATGGACAGCACCGGCGGTAAGACGGTGCGGACGTCGCGGGAGAAGTCTTCGAGCAGCCGGTAGATGTGCTCAGGGTCGGCGTTGGTGACTGAAACCATCGGGGAGCGATCGCCGAGGATCGAGATGCCACGCCGGCGGGCGACCAGGGTGCCGGCCGCGCCGATCAGCTGGGCCAAAGCCAGCAGTTCTACGTCGCGCGCACCTGCCGCTTTGAGTGATTCCACGCCCAGCACGCCTTGCGAGTGACCAACGACGGCCACCGGCGGGGTGCCGGTGGGATCCATGCCCTGCCGCGTCAGAGCGCGGATGGCGGCAATCTGGGTCAGCAGCACGCCGGGCACCGAAACCGCGGCGGAGGTCAGCTGCTTGGCGGACGGCACCGAGTCTTCTGCCGCGAGTGCCCGCACCCAGCGCAGCGGCTCGAAGCCGATCGGTCGCACGACGACCAGTTCCTGAGAGACAGGCTCGAGTAGCAGATCAACCTCGCCGGCCAGTGTCGCCAACTCGGATTCGATCCCCGCAGACGACACCAGTTCTTCCAGAGTCTCCAGCCAAGCGCTGCCCTGGCCGCCGAAGGCGACGGCGTACGGCTCGCCCGCGGTGAGGCGGTCGACCAGAGCATGAGCAGGGTGCCTCGCCTCCGACGCATTGGCGTCGCGGTCAGCGGACACCTGATCGTGCTCGTAGATCGTCACCTTGTGAATCTCTCCTCGTGATACCGGTACCGGTTTCGGCGGTTCCGCGCATTCGTCTGAGCGCTTCGCTGGGCCAGTGGACTCCTGCGAGTCGGCTCGTCCGGTGTTGCGCACGGGGCCGATCCCCACAACTGGAGCACCGCGGCGGCCGCATCGGACCCACTAAGAGTGTCATAAGGAACTAGGTGGTTTCGGCTGCGGAGAGGTTACTGGCGAGTTCTACGCGCCAGTAGCGGTGTTGTGGGTAACACCGCAATCAACTGCCGCCATCGACGGCCGGGATAAACGTGCTGCATGTCGGCGGTTACGGTTGAGTAGCCACAACAGCGCAGATCAAGGCAGTATTGTTATGAAATCGTTATCTTGGAAAAATGCGCCGGTGCGCGGCGGCCGCACGAAGTGTCATCGCCGGCTGAATGATTTTCGACAAACACTTGTTCGCCGGAAGCGGCTTCAGCGAGTTTGCTGGAGCTCAGCCGTCGAAGCATCGGGTCAATCCCATTGACCGAACTGCGGCTTGACGATGTGATTGATGTCGACACCGACGCCGCCGACACTGCGTTTATCGATCTCAACTTGGTGCAGATTGGCCGCCGGATGCGTGAAGCCCTTCGGCGAACCCCAATTGTGCTGCCAGAAGTAAGAGCCCAAGTGATCCTGCAGCGCCCAGTCGATCGTCTTCGAGTTGGCATAGACGCCCACCCGCTGATGTCCGAGCACCGACTCCCAGCCTCGAAGATAGGGCGCGACCTGCGCCTTGTACTGCTCGTAGGACGGGTCATCGTCGATCGATGCATAGATCGGCGCGCCTACTGGACCGCCGGCAGCCTGGTGCAGCTGCCAGCCGCGCTTGGCGTGGGAGACGCCGGCGTTCTGACCGCCCAGCCAGTCGGCGTTGCTCTCCTTGCCGTACTGGTAGCACGAAACGATCTTCAAACCGTTGCCGTACAGGTCACGGGCTTCGGGCAGCTCGATCGGCTTGCCGAGCATCCAATTGCCACCGGGCCTGCGGTCAGAGACGTAACGGATGGCGCCGACTGCGCCGGCTGCCTTGATCTGGTCGGCGGGGATGACCCCGGCCGCATAGTCAAGTAGCACGCCCGGCGGCGCCGCCGACGCGACCGGCGGCCGCAGTGAGGTCGCCGCGAGACCGAAGCCCAGCACGGCGGGTGCGGCAGCCGCGAGTTTGAGGACGTCGCGACGCGAAATCGACACGAGTCACAGGGTACGACATAGGCACCATTTGCCCCGGCTACTCCAGAGGCCACGTCTGTATCATGAGTCACTTTGATTTGATCAGTTAACGGGCGGGCCGCGCACCTTACAATCGTCGGAAGGTTTGTGGCGGGGGCAACTCGAGCAGCCGGTTATGGAGGATGTGGGTGGACCGCGACCAGCTCATCGATCTGACCCGCCGCGCGCTCAAACTAGCCCGCGACAAGACGACGGACCTGGCGTCTTCAGAACACGTCGTGGGTGCGCAGGACTACACCGCAGTAGAACGACACGTTCGCGACACCGCAATGCTGATGGCCAGCCCGCAGCTGGTGGGTTACGTCTCCGAGCTGCCCAAACCCGGTGCGTACTGCACGAAGACCGTGATGGGCAGATCGATCCTGCTGACCCGAACCCAGGATCACTCGGTCAAAGCCTTCGACAATGTCTGTCTTCACCGCCAGGCCCAAGTCGCAACAGGATGCGGCACGGCCAAACGGTTCACGTGCCCCTACCATGCGTGGACTTACGACAACATCGGACGGCTGGTCGCAGTGCCGGGCGCCGACGGTTTCCCCGGCGTGACGCTGCGATCCGATGGCCTGACCGAGCTGCCCGCCGCCGAATTCGCCGGATTCCTCTGGATCGGGCTGACTCCCCTGAAAGCGGGGGCCACACTCGACGTCGCAGCACATCTGGGCGCGCTTGCCGAGGAGCTCGATTACTGGGGCGTCGGCCGGTGGTCACCGCTGGGCGAGAAGGTTCTCGACGTCCCGATCAACTGGAAGCTGGCCGTCGACACCTTCGCCGAGAATTACCATTTCGCCACCGTGCACCGGCAGACGTTTGCAACTATCGCCCGTAGCAATTGCACCGTCTTCGACTCCTACGGACCCCATCACCGATTGATCTTCCCGCTGAACTCGATCGTGCAACTCGACACCGTCCCGGAAGAGCAGTGGGATCCCTTCCAGAACCTGGTGGTGATCTATGCGCTGTTTCCCAATATCGTCCTGTCGGTGACGATCGCGAACGGTGAGTTGTTCCGGATATACCCCGCGGACAAACCGGGCCGGTCCATCACCGTGCACCAGAACTCGACGCCTCTGGACCTGTCTGCGGACTCGATGGCCGCTGGCGCGCAAGCTGTCTTCGACTACGCCCATGCCACGGTGCGCGACGAAGACTATCGCCTCGTCGAAAGTTTGCAAGCCAACCTGGAAAGCGGCGCCCGCGACCATCTGCTGTTCGGCCGCAACGAACCCGGATTGCAGCATCGCCACATCGCCTGGGCCGAAGCGATCGCAGGCACATAGCCAGTTAATTCATCGAGATCCACGCCAGCGCCTCAGATTTTGACGAATCCGGCGCCAGCGTCGATCTCGGTGATGTTATTCACCGACCGACAGTGCGCTGGCCAAGCCGCTCAGGACTTGCTGGCACAAGGTGGGTGAAGCCGCCGCCGGCAACGCTGCAGTCGCCGCCACTACCAGCTGTTGTGCTTCGCCGCGACGGCCGGAGGCCACCAGTGGCCGGATCCTATCGGTCAGGGCGGTCAGCTCCGGCTCGGCTGTCGGCAGTTCGGTCGCCGCGGCGGCCAGTACGTCAATCAATTCCCAATCACGGTAGAGCGCCAGCGAGCGCTCGTAGAACCCGAAGCCGCTCACCGGTTTTCCCTGCAGCATGCCCCGGTAGCGGTAAGGCCCCTCCATGTACTCGATTGGCAGGGCGTGGGCGGGAGCTGCCACCAGCGGCTCACCGATGATGTCGAGTTGCAGAGCGACTGAGGTCAGCCGGTGCCGGTCGGGCATGAAGCGGATCGGTGCCAGCGGTGGCAACAGCGGCCGCACCGAATCGGGCCAGCGGACATAACTGGTGACGACGACCTCGATGTCCTCGGCGCAGGCGGGTGCTGTCGCGGGGTCCGGAGAGCTTGTCGTCCCGCCGGAAAACGGTTGTAGTGCATTGCCCTTCGTGCGATCGAATTGTCTCCAGATACTCACATCGACGCCGTTGTCAAAGCTGATCGTGCGCCACTCGTGTGATCGGGCGCGAGGGTCTCCGCCGGTTCCACCGCCGCCGGCGTATTTCGGGAACCACTGCCGATCGATATGACCGGCCGAGCCGGACACCTCGTCGGTCATCGATCCCCAGCGCAGGGTTCCCGCCATCGTCATCCCGGTTTGAAAATAGGAGTGCGTATCGGGTTGACCGAAGCATTCGATCTTGCCGTTGTATGTCGCTGCACCCACCGGAACCGGTGCGCGCGTTGCGACTACGTTCAGGTCCAGGCTCATCTGCTGACCCGCTTGGTCCCTGCCGATCAATCCGACATGGTAGGTGCACGGCAGCAACTGGCCGCCGTCGCCGCGGCGGGCGGTCCACGTCGCGGTGCCGGCGTCGCTGTCGTAACGAAGGTCGAGGTGACCTTCGGCAGTGGATAGCTTGGGCCGGGCATCTGGGCGCAGGTTGGCCGGCGGCATGTCGTAGTCGGTGTAGGTGCCGTACCCGCCGGTATCAAGGTCGAACAGCGCCATCGTGTAGAAGTCGGCAACGATCGTTCCGCCGGGCCTGTTCTTGTTGAAGATTGTCAGGAATGCGAAAGACCTACCGGTCGAGGCCTTCAGTTGACCGGCGATGAACCAGGTGTCCGACTCGTGACCGGCATGTTCGCCTTCGGCGGCCGGGAACTCTAACGCGCCCTCGCCAGCCACGAGCTGAAATGGGTAGCGGCGCCAATCGATAGCCACGTCAGCCGCCGCTCACTCGGACCTCTTTGGTTGCTGGACCAGGTAGGTCCCTGTTTTTTTTGTTATGTTAGCAGAGATAGCTAAGTTGGCATGGCGTTCACGAGGTGGTGTTTTATGCGACAATCCCCGGATCATCGTTGCTATGACGAGCTCTTCGTCGGCGGGCAGTGGGCCAAACCCACTTCATCACAGCGGATTACGGTCATTTCCCCGCATTCCGAGGAGCTGGTAGGTGCGGTTCCGCAAGCGGGCCCCCAAGATGTCGACCGCGCCGTCACGGCTGCCCGACAGGCCTTCGATTCGGGTCCGTGGCCGCGGTTGGATCCGAGCGAGCGCATGCAGAAGATCGAGAAGCTCGCGGCCATCTATGCCGGGCACCTTGACGAAATGGCCGACCTGATTACCGCCGAGATGGGCTCGCCGCGCAGCTTCAGCAGATTGGGCCAGGCCGCCGGCGCGCTGGCGATGATTCACCTGGCGCTGTCGGTGGCCCGCGATTTTCCGTGGGCCGAACGCCGCCAAGGTGTGCTCGGCCAAGTGCATCTGCGCAAGGCCCCCGTCGGGGTGGTGGGGGCGATCGTACCGTGGAATGTGCCGCAGTTCTTGATCATGCCCAAGCTGATACCGGCCCTGATCGCCGGCTGCACAGTCGTCGTCAAACCCGCACCCGAAACACCGCTGGATGCTCTTTGGCTGGCTGAGATGATCGAGCAGATCGGCCTGCCCGACGGGGTGGTCTCGATCCTGCCCGGCGGAGGCGACGTTGGCGAGGCATTGGTGCGCCATCCCGGCGTGGACAAAGTCGCGTTCACCGGATCCAGCGCTACCGGTCGCCGGATCGCCGCTATCTGTGGTGAGAGCCTCAAACGAGTCAGCCTGGAGCTCGGCGGCAAATCCGCGGCGATCATTCTCGACGACGCTGATCTCGACAAGACCGTTGCCGGGCTGAAGACCGCAGGCCTGATGAACAACGGGCAGGCCTGCGTCGCGCAGACCCGCATCCTGGTCAGCGAGCGGCGTCACGACGAAGTCGTCGACGCGCTCGCCGAGATGATGTCGGGGCTGCGTGTCGGTGACCCCGCCGACGAGGCGACCGACATCGGCCCCTTGGTAGCGCAACGTCAGCAACACCGCGTTCAGGACTACATCCAGACGGGCCTGAAAGAAGGTGCCCGCATGGTCGTGGGCGGCGCGGAACCGGCGGCCGAGCGCGGCTGGTACGTGCGACCGACTCTGTTCGCCGAGGCCACCAACGACATGCGGATCGCACGGGAGGAAATCTTCGGCCCCGTCCTGACGGTACTGACCTACAGCGACGAAGACGACGCGCTGCGAATCGCCAACGACAGCGAGTACGGGCTGGCCGGATCGGTATGGACCGCCGACGTTGCGCACGGCCTCGAGATCGCCGGGAGAGTACGCACCGGCACCTACGGGATCAACATGTACATGCTCGACACCGCTACTCCTTTCGGGGGTTTCAAGCAATCGGGGATCGGACGCGAGTTCGGCCCGGAGGGTCTCAACGAGTACGTCGAACTGCAATCGGTGGTGAGTAACGGGCCGATGCCGCCCCTGCCCGGATAAGTTGCCCCAGACGACTTTTCTCCCGGAATGCGCATCATTCCTTCGAAGTGCAAGCCTGTGGTCCGGGCGCTCCACTGCAGAGGAACGATTATGACGGTCCAGTGCTACCGCGCCGCAGGACGCGCTCATAACCGAGCGTCGCGGGCCAGACCTTCCTCGCCTGCTGTCATCGCAGGCGCTGTCGACCGCGCTACGGCAGCTGAAGGGTGAGCTCGACCGGGCAACACAACTCTCCGCGCTGGTTGCTCACCTCGATTTGCAGGTCTAGCAGATACCGGGGTGGGCTGACCGAGGTGTCACAGCGCTTGGCGACGACGCGTCCGCGGCCAACCATGGTGTCGCCGGCATAGATGGAGCCGGCCAGGGTCATTCTGCGGCGCACCACGCGGCTGGCCGGTCCAGCCCAATCGGTGGCGACGCGGTCAGCAAATCCCGCCAGATGCATGGTGTTGACGAAAATCGCAGGTTGGCCGTGCCTTTCGGCATAGGCGGGGTCGTAGTGGCCTGGAAAGTAGTCCCATGTTGCCCCGGCATTCATCACCACCCGTTGGTAGCTGATCTCGTCGAGCACCTCCGGCAGCTCCAGCGGGACGGTAACCCCCTGCCAGTTCGCCGCGCCGCTCATCACGGTGCCTCAGGAGTGAAGCGGAACAGGCTATTTCGGTTGAGGGCCACTATCGCGCCGTCGTGTCGGCGATAGGTGTCCAGGGTATCGACAAAATGGCCGGCACCGAGGCGGGTCCGCTTCTCCGGCGAAACCGACAGCACTTTCGCGACGACGGTGAGCCGATCTCCCTCCACAATGGGCAGCGGATATTCCGCGTCGTTGGCCGCGTTGATGAAGGTGCTGCCAGGTAGCGGCACACGCAAGGCGATTGATCCCACAGCTGGGTCGGCGGCCGGCTGCCACGGTGGCGGTATGAGCCAGCCCATCAGCAGCGCGGGCGGCGCCAAGAGACCACCCCACGTCTTGGTGGCGAATTCGAAGTCCCAGTACGAGGGGTTGCTGTCCCGAACGAGTGCGGCGAACGCCTGAATCCGTGCCGCGCTGACAACCGTTCCCGCGGCCCGGGGTTCGGTTGCCACACCGACCATTTCAAGCGCGTCCCGGTAGGTGCCGAAAGCGAGTTGGGTACTGAGGTCCAAGGATGCCGCCGCTCACCTACACCGTAACCGACCGTCTGGGCAGCGCATCCCACTGCAGCGCGCGAGAAGCGAAGTACCAACCGCCGCGCTCGTAGATGAGTTGGTCGTGGTAGGTGCCGGTAGCGCGCAGTGTTGGGTTGCCCGCCTCGTCGAGGACGAGGAGCACCGCGACGCACTGCTGGGTCGCGTTGACGCCATCGACCGCGATCTCATGATCGAGTGTCACCAAGCGCTGCCCGTGGCCACCGTCGAAAGCGGCGCGCAGATCGTCGAACACCTGAGAGCCGCGGGTGAAGGTGGCGCCGGAATGCCGGAACGTTGCGATCCAGCCGTTACGGTCGCCGCCGGAATAGCAGCGGTTGTGGCGCGCGGTGAGATGCAGGATCGCATCGCGGCCCACCGCTGCTGCAAGCAGATGCTGCTGCTGATAAGTCATGGACATCGTTTGGTAGCTCTCCATTTCACCGGTGGACGACGTATCCGTGGCGTTCTCGGTCCCACGTATCGGGTCCGATTCCTCGGGCACGCAGCACGTCTTTGCGGATACGTCCGATGACAGTCTTAGGTATCTCGTCGATGATCTCAACGTATCGCGGCACACAGAAGTAGGGCATGCGAGCACTGCAAAAGTCGAGCAGATCAACGCGGTTCAGCACTGAGCCGGGCCGAAGCGTCACGAACACCAAGATGTCGTCCTCCCCCAATTCGCTCGGCACGCCGACAGCGGCGGTCTCCAGCAACGCCGGATGTTGCGCGACGACGCGCTCCACTTCGACCGAAGAGATGTTTTCCCCACGGCGGCGCAGTGAGTCCTTCACACGATCCAGATAGGTGAGGTTCTGGTCGGCGTCTAGGGTGCCCAGGTCTCCGGTGCGGAACCACTCCGGGTGGCGGTCGACGGACAGCCCCGCTTCGGGTCCCGCGGTGACGTACCCCTCACTCATCGCCCGCGGATACCGTGCACGACAGACTATCTCGCCGGGTTCACCGGCCGGTAACCAATTGCCGTGCACGTCGACGATGCGCACCTCGAAATTCGGGTTCGGCCGGCCCGACGTTCCGGGCACGCTTTCTTCGGCAACACCCTGCACAGTGACCGGAAACGCCTCTGTCGAACCGTACATCGTGACGACGCGGCAGTTGTACCGCTTCTCAATGGCGCGGTAGAGGTCCGCGTGGACGGGAGCAGCGGAAATGAAGCGCAACGGCAGTTGCCGGTCTCGCGGATCGGCGGGCTGGTTGGCAAGCATCGACACCATTGCGCCGGCCCCCGCGAACCCGACTGCCCCACAAGCACGTACCTGATCCCACACCTCGCCTGGATGAAAGTCGGCTGCCAGAACGGTGGTTCCGCCGACCAGCATGGGCGCCAAAATGGTAGCCGCCGCACTGAGATGGAACAAAGGCATCGCGGTCCACAACACGTCACCGGAGTGAAATTTCCAGGCCGACGCCACAGCCGCCGCCGCGGTGAAAAGGTAATGCCAACTGGTGGCAACCGCTTTCGATACGCCGGTGGTGCCGGACGTGAAGAACAGCGATGCCAATTCCCCGGCTTCGGTTGTCACTCTGCGGCTTATCTCACAAATGAGAAGGCCGTCGAGCGAATCGGTTTGCACGACAACGCCTGGCGCCGTTGTCATTCGATCACTAACTTCGTCGACACGTTGGCGCCTTTGAGCATCGGTGATGATGACTTTGGGCCGCGACAATTCGAGAGCGTGCAATAAGAATTCACCCTTGTGGGCGGCGTTGACCGCAGCGGTCACCGCACCGAGGCGTGCGGCGCCCAGCCAGAAGTAAATCCACTCCGGGCAGGTCGCGGTGAATAAGGCGACGCAATCACCCCTGCCGATCCCCCAGTCGAGTAGGGCGTTGGCCGCCGCGCTGGACCGCTGCCGCATTTGCTCGAAGGTGACCGGGGTGCCGTCCACCTCGACGAGCACCCGGTCTCCGAATTGCTCAGCACGACGGTCGAGGACAGCCGGCACGGTGAACTGCTCGACCCCGAAGTCGGCCGGACCCGGTGCTGCGCGCCAGGGCGCCTCCTGGTCCGGGCTGCGGCGCATCAGCGCTCTGTCGGCTTTCGCTCACTTTCCGAGGCCGCCGGGTCCGGCTCACCATCTGGCGTGTACCCGAAGTCGGCGGACGAGGGCTGCTCGCCCGGGTAGAACCGATGCGCCCAGCGGCGCAACGCCGCGTAGTCGCGAGCCTCTTCGGGAGCCAGGTTGGGCTTCTCGAGGTACTTCATGTTTTCCCAGGTGAAAAAGTCTTGCTTGATCACTTCTTGTTGCAACGCAAGGAATCTCGCCGCGCGACTGCCGGGCACCTGGCCGGCATCGCCGGACTCGCGAACCGAGGCCTGCGTATAGAAGTAATCGGTGTAGTCCTCGTCGACGGGAGTTTGTCCGGTGACTTGAATGGTTGCCACCAGGTCGCTGGGAAACCGGACAACACCAAGCCCCAAAGAGTAGTTGTCGTAGACGATTTTGGCGTCGACCGGACCGTTCGGGGTGAGCCAGGTCTGTGACCGACCGCCACCGAAGTGGGCGTTGACCGTCGCGTGCAGGTGATAGCCCGACACCTCGAAGGAGGCGGTGTTCGCAGGATTGGCAGCCTTGTGCACATACTGCACGTGATACGGATCGGCGGCGTTCTCGATGATCATCTGCGGGTGCACTTTGACCCTGTTGAGCATCCGGCTGTGCGGATGCAGCGGGTAATACTCGTCGGTCTCCAGCTCCGGGAGAACAGGCGGTTGCCAGTAGGGCGGCCGGCCATGGCGTTCATGCCAGACCAGGATGAAGCCGTACCACTCCTCGCTCGGATAGGTGCGGATGCGCACGTTGTGTTTGCAGCCGATCTTGCTGTACGGGATCAGCGCGTTGGTGCCGTCACCGCGCCACCGCCAGCCGTGCCAGGGACAGACGATGTTTTCACCTTCCACGGTGCCACCGACCCCCATGTTGGCGCCGAGATGTTGACAGTAGGCGTCAAGCACGTGCACGTCACCCGACTCGGTGCGGAACAGCACCAGTTCTTCACCGAAGTGATGCACCCGCTTGACGTCGCCGGAAGCCAATTCCGACGCGAAACCGACGATGAACCAGCCGGTCGGGAAGCGGTACGGCGACAGTCCGATCCCGGACGGCCCGAACTCACGTTCGGAGGGATCCATCGTCGCGTCCCAAATCGTCTGCGTCACTACCTCTCCGTCCCGGCAGCCGAATAATGGCACAACCGTAATCATCGGCGCGCGCAAGACTCCAGCCTATTTTTACTATTTTAGGCATTGAACGTCAACGTGAGCGCTGCCGGGCGGTACTGTGACAGCACACCAGCTCTAAGCGAATCGAGGTGGCGCATGACGACAGCAGCAGTCGATCTTTCCGACTTTACATTGTGGCGCAACGGATTTCCGGACGATGTGTTCACCGAGCTGCGGCGCACCAGACCCCTGTTCCGGCACGGGGTCACGCCGGGGGTGGCCAAGACCGTGCAGCGCGATTTTTGGGTGGCCGCCAAACACCGGCACGCGGTGCGACTGCACCGTGACGCCGACTCGTTCACGGCGGTGGACGGCCCGCTCATCCAGCCCGTCGACATGTTCTCCTCATATCCCACCATCATCAACATGGACCCGCCTGGCCTGAACAAGCGTCGAAAGCTCATCTCCAGCGCTTTCAATCCGCGCGCGATCGCCAAGCTCGAGGACGGCATCCGAGCGCGAGCCGCGCGCATGATCGATCACCTGCTCGCCCACGGTGCAGGCGACTGGATTAAGGATGTAGCCGACACGTTACCGATGACCGTGATCGGTGACATCATCGGCATACCGGATGCAGATCGGCCCCGGATCTTCGATTCCCTGGACCGAATACTTAAAGCGCAATCGACCGGCGCGCGGCTGAGTCTCGACTTGTACGCCACGATCTTTGGTTACGCGATGGAGCTCACCGACGAGAAACGGCGTAATCCCACTGACGACATCTGGAGCACCCTGGCCACCGCCGTCATCACCGGCGAGGATGGTGAGCTATTCAGCCTGCCTGCCAACGAGCTCGAATTCTTTTTCTTCGTCTTGACCTTCGCCGGCAGCGACACCACTAAGAACGCGCTGGCCACTGGGCTGCAAGTGTTCGTCGCCAACCCCGAACAGATCGAGCGCTACCGGGACGACGAGTCGCTACGGTCCAGCGCGGTCGAGGAGGTGCTGCGCTGGGCCTCACCGGTGGCTTACTGGACGCGGACCGCCAAGGTCGACATCGAGATGGATGGTCAGCACATTCCCAAGGGCGACCGGGTGGTGTCGATGCTGCGCTCGGCCAACCGCGACGAGGAGGTCTTCTCGTCGCCGTTCACCTTCGATATCGCCCGACAGCCCAACCCGCAGGTGGCCTTCGGTGGCGGCGGCCCACACCACTGCCTGGGGGCCATGCTGGCACGAGCGGAGCTTCGCGCGGTGTTCGACGAGTTGTTTCTGCGCTGCGCCAACATCAACCTGGGTTCAGCCACGGTGGCCTACCCCAACTTGACGACCAACATGTCGATCTACGACCAGATGGCGGTTTCGCTGACCGCACGTTGAGGCCGGTCCCGTGGCGATCGCCAGCGCGGCGGAGCCGGGCGCAGCGGGTCGCCACCAAACTCCGTGGCGATCGCCAGCGCGGCGGAGCCGGGCGCAGCGGGTCGCCACCAAACCCGTGGCGATCGCCAGCGCGGCGGAGCCGGGCGCAGCGGGTCGCCACCAAACTCCGTGGCGATCGCCAGCGCGGCGGAGCCGGGCGCAGCGGGTCGCCACCAGAATCCGAGAATGCGCGCCTAATCGATGATTCGCAGCGCCGCCTTCGGGCACTGGTCGACGGCGGCACGCACGTCGATCTCCAGCTCCGTTGGCACCGGGCCGTCAGCGATTTGAACCACATCGACGTCGCCGAGCTCGAAAACGCCCGGCGCCAGCGACTCACAGAAGCCATTGCCCTCGCAGCGATTTTCGTCGACTTTGACCCGCATCGCCCGCTCCCTTCACACGCCTTTCGGGCGGTTCCCGATCACTTCGCCCGCGGTCAACCGCGCCAAGTCTGTGTCGCTCAGCCCGCACAGGTCACGCAGGATCTCTTCATTGTGCTCGCCCAAAGTTGGCGGCGGGCGCAGCAGCCAGCGCGAATGACCCGCGAGGGGTCTGAACGGTGGGCGTGGATACCAGGTCGGCCCCGTTCGCGGGTGGTCGAGCAACTCGAAGAAACCGCGGTCACGTAATTGCGGGTTCTCCGTCACCAACGACGGCGAGACCACCGGCGCCGCGGGGATGCCGGCGCCGCCGAGCAGCTCCACCGCGCCTTCCAGCCGCTGACCTGAGAACCAATCCCGTAGCCGGTCATCGATGTCCTCAGCCCGTTCCCGCCGTCCGGTAACGCTGCCAAGCGCATCGTCGTGGCTCCAGGACGGCCAATGCATCAGATCCATTAAGGCGTGCCACTGCTGGTCACTACGCACGGTCACCGCGATCCAGTCGTCCTCACCGGCGCAGCGGTAGAGATTCTGGATCGCCCACCCGTGGCCGCGATTGCCCTGGCGGCTCAACGTCACGCCGAAGACTTCTTGTTCGATCGGTTGAACGGCGGTGACGTTCAGCACTGACTCGATCATCGGCAGCTCGACGAGTTGGCCCATGCCGGTGCGTTCGGCGAAGTGCAGTGCCGCCAGCACCGCGAAGGCCGCGTGGATCCCGGCGAGTGGGTCGCAGGCGCCTCGAGGAGCGACGGGCGGACCGTCGGGCAATCCGGTCACCCACGCCAACCCGGCGATCTGCTCCATGGTGGGCGCGAATCCGACCCGCTCACGCCAAGGCCCCGCCAAGCCGAACCCGGGCATCCGGGCGACGACGAGTTTGGGGTTCACCTCGAGCAGGGCGTCGGCGGTGAAACCGAAGTTTTCCATCACCCGCGGCGAAAAGTTCTCGATCACGGCGTCGGATTCGGCGACCAGCCCACGAAAGAGCCGCCGCCCGTCGTCGGAGCTCAAATCCAATGTCACCGAGCGCTTGTTGGTGTTCATAGCGTGAAACACCCACCCGTATTCCCACCAGTCATCGACGTCGGTGCGCATTCCGCCGGAATACCGGATGCCGTCGGGGCGCTGGATCGACTCCACTTTGACGACGTCGGCACCGAACGCGGCCAGCACGTGGGTGGCGGCCGGGCCGGCCCAGAACGCCGTCAGGTCGACGATGCGAATTCCCTCCAGCGGAAGGCGGCACTCTGCCGAGCCGACCTCCAATCGGCCTGCGGGCCCAGGCGATTGGTCGTTTGCTTCACCCAGACCAGGTGCGACGCGAAGTGATGCGGGCCGGCAGCGCGACATCAGCCACGGGGTGCGGGGCTGCTGAAAGCCGGCGGGGTTGTCGACGAAGACACCGCGCTCACGCATATAGGCCATGTCCCGAATGGTTGCGCCGTTACCCAGCGGCGCAACCGGCACCCGAAACAGTTGGCCGAGTTCGACGATCTCCTCGACCGTTCTTTCGGCCAGCCAGGGGCCGATGAGGTCGCGGATCAGGTCGCGGTGAGCCCAGCGGCCGATCTGATAACGCAGCTGCGGAATTTCGGTCAATGTCGGGCAGTCGACCATTGCTGCGAAGTCGAGCCACTGTTGGCCGGTGACCATGGTGATCCCGACATAGCCGTCTTTGGCCGGCTCGATCGAGGGCACCTCGACTGTGCGGGTGACCGGCGGCACTTGCAGAAGTTGTGAGTGCAGCCACTCGCCGCTCTGCATCAAGGTCATCGCTTCGAGCATGGACATGTCGAGGTGTTCCCCGGGACCGCCCTGCCGGACCCGCCGACACACCGCCAGCGCCCCGAACGCGGCAAATACACCGCCCATGTACTCCCCCAGGTCCCCGCCGATGGAGATCGGTGGTCCGGCCGGATCGCCACGAAAGCCGGTCGAGCCAGCCCACGCCTGCAGGGTGAATTCGGTTGCCGACCGCTCGGCATATGGGCCTTCCCAACCAAAGTCGGAGATCGTGACGACGACCAGGGCGGGTGAATCCGCCAGCAGCCGCTGCGGGTCGATGCCGAGCTCTGCTGATTGGGCTCGAGTGGCGGTCACGATGATGATGTCGGCTGCGGCGAGTTCGGCGCTGATGCGTTTGTGGCCGACCGCCGTGGTGACGCTGCGTTTACTCGCGCTGAGATAGCTGAATAGCGGTGAATCTGTTGCGCTCGGCGAGCGGCTGGTGGTGAGCCACCGCACCGGATCCCCCTGCGGCAACTCGATTTTCCGTACTTGCGCGCCCGCGTCGACCAGCAGCTTTCCGCAGTAGCTGCCCGCGACGCGGTCGCTGATCTCGACAACACGAATCCCGTCGAGCGGTGTCGGTCGGCGGTCCGGCCTCTCGTTCACCCGGCTATTGTGCCATTACTGCTAAGATAATCATTTATCGCGCGGACGCCGGCGATCGCGCGTTTCGTGCCGTGTTCCGCCTCCTTTAAGGAATTGATGACCACGCTGGGAGTTGGGCCTGAGGCGCGGCGGCGGTTGTCTGCGCCGCGAATCGCCGAGATCGTCGCAGATGAGTTGCGGCGTCAGATCATTGACGGTGAACTGGCCGATGGAGACCTGCTGCCGCGCCAGGAGGTATTGGTCGAACAGTTCAGCGTAAGCCTCGTGTCGCTTCGGGAGGCACTTCGAATCCTGGAGACCGAGGGCTTGGTGTCAGTGCGTCGTGGTAACCGCGGCGGCGCTGTCATCCACGCCCCGGCGAAAACCAGCGCCGCCTACATGCTCGGTCTGGTGTTGCAGAGCGAATACGTCGGGGTCGCCGACTTGGGCGCGGCTCTACGCGAACTCGAACCCGCCTGCGCAGCGCTGGCCGCGGCCCGCCCTGACCGCGCCGACACCTTGGTGCCGGAGCTCAAACAGGTCAACGACGCGATGGCCACCCATCTCAGCGATGGTGGTCAATTCACCGAAATAGGCCGCAAATTCCACGATTCGGTTGTCCGGGGCTGCGGGAATCAAACGATCATTGCGGTGGTGGGTACGCTCGAGGCGCTGTGGACCAGCCATGAGCAGCGATGGGCCGACGAGAGCGCGGCCAGTGGCACCTACCCCTCGCTGAGTAAGCGACGGGCGGTGCTGAGTACGCACGTCAAGCTGGCCGAGATGATCGAAGCCGGCGATGTCGAGCGCGCACGACGCGTCGCGGCCCGTCACCTGGCGGACACCCAGACCCATGTGCTGTCCGGCCGGCCGGATCAACGAATCTATGCGATGTCGCCGCAGGCCGTGTCCCGGCCGCGCGAAACCCGTCACCTCTGAGCTGAAGATTGCAGTAACGCGGCCGGCGTGAAACGAGGGATTGGGTGAGAACCGCACTGGTGACCGGCGGCAGCGGCGGTATCGGCAAAGCGTGCGCACACAAGTTGCACGACCTGGGCTATGACGTGGTGGTCTCAGCGCGCCGCGAAGGTCCGTTGCGCGCTGCGGCCGAGGAGATCGGGGCGCGGCACATCGCAGCCGATGCCGCTGATCCCGTCGGGTTCGCCCGCGCTATTGGGTTTTTGGAGACAGTCGACCTGCTTGTCCACGCCGCCGGAATGCTCGGCGGAACCTACGCCCGCAAGCAAACGTTCGCGCAGTGGCAGGCGATCATGTCCGCCAACCTGGATTCCTGCTTCGTGGCGACCGCCGCGGTGCTGCCGCGAATGCGGCCCGGGTCGCGGCTGGTGTTCATCTCGTCGTCGGCCGCCCATGAGCCGATGCCGGCCCGCACCGCCTACTCGGCATCGAAGGCCGGCGTGAACGCGTTCGCGCGCGCCTTGGCGCTGGAAGTCGACCGCGACGGTATCAGCGTGCACCTCGTGACGCCCGGCCCGGTGGAAACCGAGATGCTGCAGGACGTTCCATTTGAGATGCACGCCATTTCAGTGTCCGATGTCGCCGAGACCGTCGCTTGGCTTGATACTGTCGACTCCTCGGTAGTTCTGCCGGAGATCCGGCTCAGCGCGGTGCGGCGCGGTCCATTCGCCCGCGAACCGATTGTGCCGGCGGAAGCCCGGCGCCGCGCCGCCCAGCGTTAGTGACCGCCTTTGCGGGAATTGTCGCCGAAGGCGTTGACCACCGATTCACCGAATTCGTGCAGTGAGTCCGGAACGGCGAAGTCGGTAAACCACACGTAGAAGCGCTCGACTCCCTGCGCGGCCAGCCCAGCGAAGTGCTCGTTCAATTCCCCGGCGTCACCGCACACCAGTCCGGAACCCAGATAGCCGAACCGCCTGACGCTCAGCTCTTGGACCGCCCGAGGATCGGCGCCACTGCGGACAAACCCCACCATCTGCTGGACGGACAGTCGCGCAGTTCCGGCCTGCGGAGCCAAGCGTGCCAACCGATCAAGGCGATTCGCCGGCAGATTCCACCAATCTGCGTATCTGCGAACCAGTTTCATCATCCGGGGCCCGGTGCCGCCAAGAATAAGCGGAATCGGATATTGCGGCCGAGGAGCCTGAGCACGATCGGGATTGTTGCCCTGACCCCAATATTGTCTGATCAGGTCCAGGTCTCGTTCGAGTTGCTCCACCCGCTCCGAGGGGTCCCGCGGACTGACGTCGAATCTGGTGAACTCGCTCGGCCAGGACCCGGAGCCGAGTCCGAGTTCGAATCTGCCATCTGACGCCGCTGACAGCGTGACGGCTTGTTTGGCTAGCAGCGCCGGATGGCGGAACGCATCACAGAGCACCAAATGGCCAATCCGCAACCGTTCGGTCTTGGCGGCCACCCAACCGGCAATCCCCATTGCCTCCCAGATGGTTTCGCCGGACTGTGCGGGTGCTTCCAGGTGGTCGATGAACGCAATACCGTCGAACCCGGCGGCTTCGGCATGACGTGCCCGTTGCACGATCTCGGTTACCGGCAACCGCAGCTGGGGCAGGAACAGGAACCACTCGGCCATGGCTGACCACGATACGGCCAGCACCGTCGGTCGAACCACGACGACGCCCCGACCCTAGTTTGCTATTTTTGCTATGTTAAGGCCTTATGGATCTCGGACCGGGCGCCGACCAGCTGGCGCTGCGCGACAATGTGCGCAGCGTCCTGCGCGCCGAGAGCCCGCCCGATGTTGCTCGCCATGCGATGACCGACCCAGAGCGTTGGCGGGCCCTATGGAAAACCGTTGTCGACCTTGGCTGGACAGAACTCGCCACTGCTGTTCGCGGCGGCGAGACATCCCCCGGCACGCTCGGTCTGGCGGTGGTCCTGGAAGAGTGCGGAGCCGCGATCGCCCCCGTCCCACTGCTGAGCAGCGTCGGGCTTGCCGCAGGTGTGCTGCGCGCGGCCGGCCCGACGACCGACGGATTGCTCAGCGACATCGCCGCTGGAGCCGTCGCGACGGTGGCCCTGCACCTGCCGCGAAGCCGGCTGCCCGGCGTGACGATGACACTGCAACGAGGACGCCTGCAGGGTCGTGGCGTTGCGGTGCCCGAGGTTACGCGTGCCGACCTGGTCGTCACGCTGGCCGCATCAGGAGACGATGTGGTGGCCGCCGTCGTCCACACCGGTAGCGGTGTCACGATCACGCCGGCGGCCGAATCCACGAATCCCGCTCAACCGCTGGCCGATATCGTGATTGACAGCGCTCCGGTGGCCAGCGCGCCGGTAAACCTCGAATCAGCGCTGGCACCAGCACTTCTCGCCGCCGCCGCCGATCTCGTCGGTGTCGCCGCCGCCGTGCTGTCCCGGTCCGTCGAACATGCCAAGTCGCGACGTCAATTCGGCAAGCCGATCGGAGCCTTCCAGGGGGTCAAACACGCCCTGGCGGACAACTACCTCGCGGTGGAACGCGCCCGCAGCCTGACCTACGCGGCCGCAGCCCGGCTCGATGATCCGCTGACCACGCCCGCCGCTGCCTGGACTGCCGCAGCGCTGGCTAAAGCCGCCGCGGGCGAAGCGGCGATCGACTGTGCGCGCGCGGCGGTTCAGGTGCACGGCGCCATCGCACAGACCTGGGAACACGACATTCACCTGTTTCTGCGGCGCGCGTGGCAGGCCGCCGCGACGCTGGGTGACAGCCGCGCGCTCTACCACGCGGTTGGCTGCCGATTCGCCCGGGACGCGGCGTGACGGCGGCCGACACCACCAGCGAGGTGGTCGCGGAGTTCAGCGCGTGGCTTACCGACTTCTTGCCGGCCGACTACTACGGGGAGCAATATCGCTGCTACCGCTGGGATCCCGGCTTGCGGCGAGACTACCAGCGCGCGGCCTTCGAATCGGGTTGGCTTCAGCCGACGTGGCCCGCCGAGCACGGCGGCCGCTCACTGGGATTGCAGGCGGCCATGGAGATCCGGCTCGAGGCGGCAATGCGCTCAGCGCCCAAACTGCCCAACATCGCCGGCCCGAACGTGGTGGCACCCGCGCTCCGCCGATTCGGCACGGCCGAACAGGTGGATCGCCTGCTGGTACCGCTGCTGCGCGGCGACGAGTGGTGGGCGCTGGGCATGTCCGAGCCGGAAGCCGGATCGGATTTCGCCGGCCTGCGTACCCGCGCCGAGCGCGCCGGCGACGTATTCGTGGTCAACGGCCGCAAGATCTGGACCACCCAGGCGCACCAGTCCCAGTGGTGCACGCTGTATGTACGCAGCGATCCCGCAGCACCCAAACACCGCGGCATCTCTTGCCTCATCCTGGATCTGCGATCACCGGGAGTGACGATCGAACCCATTCGGATGGCGTCGGTCTCCGACGAGACGTTCTGCGAGATGTTCCTCGACGATGTCGAGGTGCCGGCGGCGAACCTGCTCGGTCCCTGCAACGGCGGCTGGCATGTCGCCCTGACGTCGCTGCAGCACGAACGCCAGATGATCTGGATCATGAACTGGGTCGAGATACAGCGTGGACTGGCCACCATCTCCGGCGAGCGTGCGTGTTTGCACGCCGACACGCCGGAGATCAGTGTGCAAGCACGCACGCTCGCACCAGAAGGTGACGTCTGCACCGAACTCGGGTCGCTGCTCGCCGACGCTGAGGCGCTGCGTGCTACCGGATACCGGGCGATGGCCAACGAACTCGCGGGCCGGGAAAGCCCGGAGGCTGACATCCTTAAATTGCTGGGATCGATTACCTTGCAACGTGTTTGGGAACTGAGCGCCGCTGCGGCGGGCCCGGGTGGCAGCACCGACCCCGACCTGCTCTTCGAACGCCAAGATGCGTTGGCTGCGACGATTTACGGCGGGACATCGGAGATCCAGCGCAATATCATCGCCGAGCGGGTGCTCGGGTTGCCGAAGGAATGACGACCATGGATTACGACCTCGGCGCCGACGCCGCCGACTTGAGAAACCACCTTCGGCAGCTGATCTCCACCCACATCCCGGAGGGGTTCCTCGGCGCCTGCACCGACGACCCGCAAGACCTGGCGACCACTGAATCGTTCTGCAAATTACTGGCTTCCGAAGGGATGCTCGCACTGGCCTGGCCGAAAGAGCACGGCGGCGGTGGCGGCTCGATTTGGCAGCAGACGGTGCTCCGGGAAGAAATGTGGGCACATCACGAGCCGCGCGGCGCCCAATACATGGGCATCAACTGGGTCGGTCCGGCGCTGATGCGCTACGGCACGCCGGAGCAGAAGTCTCGTCATTTGTCGGCGATCGCGGCCGGTGACGTGATCTGGTGCCAAGGATTTTCCGAGCCCGAGGCCGGTACCGACCTGGCGTCACTGCGCACCCGCGCGCTGCCGGACGGCGATGGTTGGCGTATCACCGGTCAGAAGGTCTGGACGTCATATGCGCAGATGGCCTCGTGGTGTGTGCTGGCTGCGTGCACGGATACGGACGCGCCAAAGCCCCAGCGGCTAACGCTTTTTCTCATTCCGATGGACCGGGCGGGTATTACCGTCCGGCCGATTCACTCGATGCTCGGGCCGCACCATCTCAACGAGGTGTTTCTCGACGGCGTGCCGGCGTCGCGGGCGGACGTGCTGGGTTCGGTTGGCGACGGTTGGCGAGTCATGCGCGAAGCGCTTGCTTTCGAGCGAGTGGGGATCGCCCGGTATGCGCGGTGCGAATCGCTGCTCGATCGCGTGCGCGCCGACCTCGGTGATGATTGGGACTCTTTACCAGAATCGTTGCGCACCCGCTGGGTTCGGGCCCTGGTCGACCTGCGGGTGGCCCGGCTGCTGGCGTATCGAGCCGTGTCCCTGCAAGACGATCCGTCGGCCGGGGCGACAGCGAGCGCCGCGCGTATCGCTGCCACCACCTGCGATCAGCAAGTCGCCGAGTTGCTCTTCGATGTGCTCGGTCCGGTCGCGCTGGACAGCGGTCCGTCAGCGCGGCTGCATGGTGCCGTCGAGGACCACTGGCGTTATGCGCAAGCGGCGACCGTGGCCTCGGGCACCATTGAGGTGCAGCGGATGCTGGTCGCCCGCGAGGTCCTGGGATCGCAGCGATGAGAACCGAACTGCCACCGGAAGTCTCCGATTTTGCGGTGGTGGCCGCCAAGCGGCTGGCACGCGTCGGGGGGCCGCCGGCCGCGCTGCGGGCGGAGACCGACGACGAGGTCCGCCAGCGAGCCGCCGATGCGCTGGCAGAAGTTGGCGCGTTCGATCTCGATGTCCGATTCGACACCGGCGACGTGCTCGCCGCCGCTGTGCTGTGCCAGGCCGCCGGTGCGTCAGCGCTGCCCTACCCGCTCGTCGAGGAGCTGTTAGCCATCGACGGCAGCCGGCTGGCTCTGGTCAATCCCGATGCGCCGCGGGTGGATCATGGTGACCTGCCCGGCGACTGGACCGCCGTCGACCTCGACGGAAACCGCTACAGCGTGCACCTGTCGCAGCGCACCGCCGGTAAGCTCGGGCCCTTTCTAGTAAAGGCTGTTCTCGGCGACGCCCTGGGCGCCGTGCCCGTCGCCGACGTCAACCTGCATCTGGTGCTGAACTCCTGGCGCATGCTAGGGGCTGCGCAGGAAGCACTGCGCATCACCTGCGGACACGTGCGTTCCCGGGAGCAATTCGGCAAACCGTTGGCGGAATTTCAGGCCGTCAGGTTCGCCGTCGCGGATGCCTCCGTCGCGGTGCGCGGACTGCACGAACTCGCCAAGTACACCATCTGCCGGCCGGAATCGACACCGGCAGCACTGATGTCGGCCGACGCGCTCGTTCTTCGGCTCAAGGCCATCGAGAGCCTCCAGCAGGTGCTGCGCAGCTCACACCAGCTGCTCGGCGCGCTGGGGTTTTGTGACGAGTCCAACATCAGCATTCTCGACCGGCATTCCCAGCCACTCATTCGGTTGCCGCTGGGTAGCGAGGGGCTGGCGCTGCGCCTGGTGCGCGACGTTCGTGACGGCTACTTGGAGACTTTGTTCACCGGGCCGGTATCGGTATGAGCCGCGCCGGCGACGATGCAGAGCGAAGCGATGAGGAGAAGCGGCGCTGATGAGCACCGAACAGGTCACCGCCGCAGCGAGCGTCAATCCGCTGGCCGAAGGCATACCGTTCGGGACCAGACTTCGAGAACTTGCCGAACACCGGGGCAATCAGACGGCGCTGACCATGGTGGCACTCGACGGCAGCTCGCGAGCGCTTTCCTTCCAGGAACTCGACGCCCGGGCCAACCAGTGGGGTCGGACCTTGACAGCCAACGGTGCCATAATGGGTTCCCTTGTTGCGCTGGCTATCCCGAACTCCGAAGTCCTGGTGCTGGCTATCTTCGGGTGCTGGAAGATCGGCGCGGTTCCCATTCCCATGCATTGGGATTTGCCGGAGTGGGAGCGCAGTCGGGTGCGCGGGGTCATCCAACCCGATGTCTTCATCGACGAGCAGAACCGGTCGGAGCTCGGCGCACAAGCCGCAGCGCAGTCCGCAGACGTGTTGCCGGAGGCGGTTGCTCCCACCGCCAACGGAATCTGCAGCAGCGGGTCGACCGGTGTGCCCAAGGTGATCATCAACCTGGCGCCGTCGTTGTGGACCCCGCAGCATGGCGAGCCATTTCTGTCGGCCTGGACACCGGTGGCTCATCCGCAGACCATCCTGGTACCCGCACCGATGTATCACACCAACGGCTTCGCCACGCTGCTGTTCCTGCTGGCCGGCGACCATCTGGTGGTGCTCGAAAAGTTCGACGCGGCAGTGCTTGTCGACAGCATCGAGAAGTATCGGATCACCAACTTCACGGCCACGCCGACGATGCTGGCACGTATCGCGGCCTTGCCCGGTATTCGGCGGCGAGACTTCTCCAGCATCGTGTTCGTTCTGCAGGGGGCCGCGGTGATGCCACCAACCCTGCTGCACACCTGGTTCGAGCTGCTCAGCCCCGAACAGATCGTGATGGCCTACGGCATGACCGAGAACCTCGGGCTCACCGCGCTGCGCGGTGACGAGTGGTTGTCTCATCAAGGCAGTGTCGGCCGCGGTTTCCGGGACACCGAGGTACGCATTTTGGGTGCCGACAGACAGCCGCTGGGTCCCGGCGAAGACGGGGACGTCTACTTGCGCGCACCGATGAGTGCGGGATACCGCTATCTGGGCGGGGCGCCGCCGCTGCCATCGACCGCGGACGGCTTTCGCTCCGCCGGCGACATCGGCCGCCTGGATGAGGACGGCTACCTGTACATCGTCGACCGCCGTGCCGACATGATCATCAGCGGCGGCGCCAACGTCTTTCCGGCCGAGGTAGAGGAAGCACTTGCCGGCCACTCCGACATCGCTGATGTCGTCGTGATCGGACTCGCCGACCAGCATTGGGGCCGGCGAGTACACGCCGTCGTACAGCGAGCTGACTCGTCGACGTTGACCGAGCAACAAGTGATCCAGTACGCCAAGAGCAGACTGGCCGGGTACAAAGTGCCCAAGACGGTGGAGTTCGTCGCCGAGTTGCCGCGCACCGCGGCAACCAAGATCAACCGCTCGGCGATGATCGAAGCCAGGGGTGGTTGATCGGCCGGCGACGGTGCTGCGTTGCGCCGATGTCAACTATTGATGGTGCCCGGCGTCGCCTTTCGATAAGGCGTTCTGGCGGTACGTGTCCGCTCATCGCCGCTGCCGAGGCGCTCATCCTGGCCGAACTGATCGCCGACTTGGCGCGGTCGGCGCGGCTGCGACCGCTGATCCACCCGATCGACGCAGCGCTGGAGACCGGCCATAGGCCATCACAAGGGTTGGCCGACTTCACCCGCTGCCGCGATATTGACCTGCCGGTTCCCCGGCTGCGACCGGCCAGCCACCGACAGCGACGTCGACCACACCGTCGCCTACCGCGACGGCGGACAAAGCCATGCCTCAAATCTGAAGTGTCTGTGCCGGATCCACCGAATCATCAAGCACCTTTTGCCCATGCCCAGGCCGTGAGACGCCAGTCTGCGCCGATTTTACGAAGCGCGACCGTATACACCGCACCCGTTTGCGTCACCTGCTGATCGCCCAGTTCAAAGGACATGGTCGCAGGGGCAACGACATAGGCGTAGTCACCTGTGACATCAACATGCCGTAGCTCGCCGAGCGTGATGCGGTAACCCGACGCCCCTAACTCCTCGCCCTCAGCAAGTACATCTCTCCACCAGTCTTCGGCGGCTGTCGGACCTTGCCAGACGTGCGGCGACATCCCGTCGAGTATCTGCATCGGGTCGGCGCAGGCCGCTGCCATCGCCGTTGAGTCGGCATTGTTGAATGCCTCGACGTATTGCAGCACTGCGCCCGTTGGATCGTCCGACGTGGGCATGACGAGCTCCCATCTCTGGCCACGACACACCCTAGTCGCCAGGCTTTATGGGGATATAGAGTGTAGTTTGCCCAGTCGGTGCCATCACCTTTTAAGTCCCTTCTAGACACGCTTCCCGTCAGAGCCGGCCGCGTCTCGCGGGAGCGCACATGGTGATGGTCTTGTCCTGATGGAGGGGCCGATCACGACCGGCGGCTGGACGAGTAAGCATCCGAACAGGACGACCGAGGCGATCTGGTCAGTCACCTCGGGCAGCAGCGGCTTGGCTGCGGCCAGGATCGATCCCTACAACAGCCCAGGTGGCAAAGCCCATCGCGGCCGCGCCCTCGGGGATTACCTCCCAGCAACATCTTGGTCTTAGAAACCGTCGAGGCCTGCGGCCCAGTGGTGGGCGGTCACGTGGAGACGCGGCAGGGCAGTTTGCTCAGCCCCTGCAAGGTGTTATTGATGATGTGCTGCGGCTGGCCGATTTCGAACCGGCGCACTTTTGCCAGCAATGCGTCAAGAATCGCGTGCGCTTCCAACTTTGACAGGCTCTGCCCAGCACAGCCGTGGACACCGATGCCGAAAGCCAAATGCTCTAGGGGATTTCGGCTGATGTCGAAACGCTCGGGATCAACCCACTTGCGTTCGTCACGGTTGGCGCATGCGTACATTACGCCGACTCTGGCGCCCTCGGGGACGGTGATCCCGTCGAAATCGCACGCTCTGGTGGTCTTCCTGGTGGCTACGGTGATCGGAGACAAATAGCGCACGACCTCGAGGAATGCGGCAGGCACCCGGGCCGGGTCCGTGCGCAGGGCGTCCCATTGGTCGGGATTTTCGGCAAACAGCTGCACGGCCGCGCTCAGCGCCAGGATCGTGGTATCCATACCGGCGGCAATAAGGGCGGTCACCAGGCCTACCGCGGCTCGCTCGTCGATCTCGCCGGCGTCGACCGCACCCCAAATCCGCGCGCCCAGACTGCCCGCGGCAAGCCGCTCCCTGGCCGCGGTGGTGGACACGTACTCCAGTAGAGCCAAGTTCCGTTCCATCGCAGCCGGCGTGCGTGAACCGAACGGCCCAGAAGAGTCGAATAAGGCTGAGCCGAAGTCCACGAGCTGGTCGCGGCCGTCCGCCGGGAGACCGAGGAGGTCTGACACCACCGTCACGGTGAACACCTGCGCCAAGTCAGATACCGCATCGAACTCGCGACGGGCAACGAGGCGGGTGACCAATTCGTTGGCCGCGGCGACCACCGAGGCACCGACATCCCGCAGTGCTCTTGGCGTGAGCATGCGAGAAATGACGGCACGCAGTTGGGTATGCACGGGGGGGTCGGTGGCCAGCAACCCGAACCCTGCCATGAGCTGGTTCATCTCCTCCGAGAAGCCCACCCCTGACCCGGAGCTGAAGGTCTCGTGATCAGTTAACGCCGCGCGCACCTGCTCATAACGCGGCAATGCCCACACATCGAGCTTTGTCAGGCGGACCACCGGTCCCGCAGCCCTGAGACGCGCGTACGACGGGTAGGGGTCGATCAGCGCGTCATCGGAGAAGAGGTCGATGTCACTGACGGGAGCGGTGGTAGTCGCCATTAGCTGGCTCCGTTCATAATAGGTTTCAGCCTGCAACAGCTAAGAAGTTGTCGGATGAGGCGGTGGGCTCCAGTTCAGATAGGCGCCTGAGCGTGACTCTTGCGGTCCGCATCGCTACCCCGTCCACCAACTTGAGCGTCAATGCGAAGCCGATGCCGACGCGCCGCCGGTAACGAATTCGACCTTGCCTGACACGCTCGACGCCATCGTAGAAGGATAATCGCTCGCCCTCGCAGGTCCCAGGACATTTTGGCGGCAGGTGGCCAAGATTGGTGGCGAAATGTACTTCGCAAATTCGGTGCCATCATCTGATCAAGACACGCGACGCCGCACAACAAACCCCGGCATGTGGGCCCGGACCACCCTACGACGACCCGCCACGCTTCTAACGATTCGCATCGAAGCGCGGTAACCTCATTCTCATGGCGTTATCCCCGAGCAACATCGGAGGCGAAAGGTCCGCAATCGACGGGGATGAACCGACGACCCGTGATGCCCGCTTCATCAAGACCGCGGTCGAAATCTTGGGCGAGACCGGGCGAACCGACTTCACCGTTCAAGAAGTTGTCGCACGCTCCAAGACTTCCTTGCGGGCCTTCTACCAACACTTCAGTAGCAAGGACGAATTGCTGCTCGCGCTTTTTGAAAAGACTATCGCTCACACCGCCCAGGCCTGGCGCGCCGAGACCACCGGACTGGACGCGAGCGCGGCGCTTAAGTTGGTGATCGACCGGCTCAGTGCACAACCGGAATCCAGCACACAGGATAGCCTCAACCGGGCGTTGAGCCTGTACAACCAGCACTTGGCCGAGACCCGGCCACGGGACTACGCGCGCGTGCTGTCTCCCCTGCATCGACTCATCGGCGACATCGTCGAGCGCGGCGTGACGGAAGGAGTCTTCCGGCCCGGCATCGATCTCGGTGCCGCAGCAGCGATCGTCATGCAGACGCTGCTAGGTGCGCTCCGATTGCACTGGCTGGGTGCGGAATTGACCGGAACGCCGATCGACACCGCCCAGCTATGCGACTTCTGCGTCCGCGCCCTCGGCGCCGGCGAGCGCGCGGGTGAAAGCCACGATGGCCAGCCGTCACCGTCGTCCCTGGCCGAACTGTTCGCCCGGATCGGGCTGCGTTCCGGCACCCGTAATGGGGAGCTCGCTATGACAATGCCGGTCAGCCCCGCGGTAGTGAATACCGCTGGCGCGCTGCAAGGTGGACTGATTGCCACGCTCGTCGACGTTGCGGGGGGACAATTCGGGCTGGACCACCTGTTGCCGGGTACTACCATGACGACCGCCGACCTATTCGTCCGCTACCTGCGGCCGATCAAGCACGGCTTGGCACTCGCGGTGCCGCGGATGCTCCGGTCGGGCCGGCGGGCGATGGTCATGCAAGTCGACATCTACGGCGACGGCGACGACGAACTCGCAGCGACGGCGACCGTGAACTTCGCCGTCATCAACGGAACACCAACGTCAGGCCTGCCGACGGACAGTTAGGCACCAATACACCTCGCCGCACAGAAATGGTAACGTCATTACCGGCTACCGAGAACCAAGACTTCCGCAAGGAGATTGCCATGCCGTCTCGCCAACTTTCCTTCCCGGTGTTCGACGCGGACAACCATATGTACGAACCGCAGGAAGCCCTGACCAAGTTCCTTCCGGACAACCGCAAGAACGTCATCGACTACGTGCAGGTCCGCGGTCGCACCAAAATCGTTGTGCGTGGCCACATCAGCAATTACATCCCGAATCCCACCTTCGAGGTGGTGGCCCGCCCCGGCGCGCAGGAGGACTACTTCCGCAACGGCGCGCAGGGCAAGAGTTACCGCGAGATTCTGGGCGAGCCGATGAAGGCAATCCCCGCCTTTCGCGAACCCGCACCCCGGCTGGAAGCCATGGACGAACTTGGCATCGACTACGCCCTGATGTTCCCCACCCTGGCAAGCCTGGTCGAAGAACGGATGAAAGACAACCCGGAGATGACCCACGACGTCATTCACGCGCTCAACGAATGGATGTACGAGACCTGGTCTTTCAACTACCAGGACCGCATCTTCGCCACCCCGGTCATCACCTTGCCGATCGTCGAGCGGGCGCTGAAAGAACTCGAATGGTGCCTGCAGCGCGGCGCCCGCACTGTGCTGGTGCGGCCGGCGCCGGTACCTGGGTATCGCGGCAGCCGGTCATTTGGCCTCGAGGAATTCGACCCGTTCTGGCAGGCCTGCGTTCGGGCTGAGATCCCGGTGTCGATGCACGCCTCCGACAGTGGTTATTCCGAATTCGCCAACGTCTGGGAGCCCGGCGATGAATTCCTGCCGTTCAAGCCGACGCCATTTCGCAGTCTGACGATGGGCCACCGGCCGATCGAGGACGCAATGGGTGCACTGGTGTGCCACGGGGCGCTGTCGCGCAACCCCGACCTGAGAATCCTGTCGATCGAAAACGGCGCCGACTGGGTGCCGGACCTGTTCAAGGGACTCAAAGGTGTGTACAAGAAGATGCCGCAGTCATTCAGCGAAGACCCGATCGAGGCCTTCAAGCGCTGCATCTACATCACCCCATTCTGGGAGGACCGCTTCGGCGAGATCGTTGAGATGATGGGCACGGACCGGGTGTTGTTCGGCTCCGACTGGCCGCACCCGGAGGGCTTGAAGGACCCGATATCGTTCGTCGACGAACTCACCGGCTTCTCCGAAGAGGACGTCGCCAAGATCATGGGCGGCAACTTGATGAAACTGATGAAGGTGACCAAGCCGGTCTCGAAACCAGTCTCTGCCTGATACCACGGTCTTCACGTGGAGCAGCGCACGCTGAAAGCGGTGGTCTATCAACGGGATCCACCGATTGCCCGGATCATCCTCAACCGTGTCGACAAAGCCAACACCAAAGATGCCCAGCTGGTCACCGAGGTCGACGAGTGCCTGCACGAGGCGGACCGTGACAGCGAGATCAAGGTCGTCATCCTCAAGGCCAACGGCAACGGCTTCTGCGGCGGCCATGTAGCCCGCTGGGGCCCCGACGAAAACCCTTATCCTGACTTCGGGAACACGTTCGAGGACCTGTACAAGGGCACCGCCGACTTGTTCCTGTGGCCGACGCTGTATTTGTGGGAGTTCCCCAAGCCGACGATCTCGGCGATTCATGGCTACTGCGTCGGCGGCGGTATCTATCTGGGCCTGTTGACCGACTTCTGTGTGGCATCCGACGACGCGTATTTTCAGATGCCGCTTGCCCAGAGCCTCGGCGAGCCGGGCGGGCACACCATGATCGAACCGTGGTTACTGATGAATTGGCATCGCACCATGGACTGGCTGCTGCTCGCGCCGACACTCTCGGCACAAGAAGCGCTGGACTGGGGTTTGCTGAACAAGGTTGTGCCGCGGGCAGATCTCGACGAAATCGTCGAGCAGATGGCACGCAGGATCGCCCAGATCCCGTTGACCACGTTGATGGCCGTGAAGAACAACGTCAAGCGGGCGTGGGAATTGATGGGCATGCGAGTTCACCTGCAAGTCAGCCACATCCTGACGAACATGGTCGGCGCGGCCTCCGATGTTCAGGCGCGACGGGCCGAGTTGATGCAGTCCGGTTTGACGCCGCGCGATTTCGTCGACGGCGAGCGTTCCTAGCGGCTGCTAGCGGGTCATGTTGCCGGCAACGTTGCGGCCGGCGGCGTGTCGGGCGGCGACGTAGCCGAACACCATCGAGCTGGCGATGCTCGCGCCGGCGCCTGGATATGTTCGGCCCATCACCGTCGCGGTGGTGTTGCCGGTGGCGTATAGACCGTCGATCACCTGGTCCTGCTGGTCGAGAACTTCGGCGTGCTCGTTGGTGATCACTCCCCCGCAGGTGCCCACGTCCGCCGGGAACACCCTGGTGGCGTAATAGGGTGCGCGGTTCAGCGGGCCGATGGCGGCGTTCGGCCGGTGTCCGGGGTCTCCGAGGCAGTCGTTGTAGGCCGACTGGCCGCGGCCGAAGTCGGGGTCCAGGCCTTTGGCGGCGAAGCGGTTGAACCGCTGGATCGTTCGGGCCAGCTCGTCGGCGGGCAGGTCGGTGGCGTGGGCAAGGTCGGCAATGGTGCCGGCGCGTTTGACCGCGCCACTGTCGATCAGCTCGGTGGGCAACTGCAAGCGCCGCTTCAGCGGGTTGGTGCCCGTCACATATCTGCGCACATAGCCTTCGTCGAAAATCATCCAGCACGGCACCGCCTTGTTGGCGTACATCGCTTTGCCAACCTCGACGTAGGAGTTCGATTCGTTGCAGAATCTGCGGCCGGTCGAGTCGACGTAGATCGCTCCGGGGCGCTGTCGTCCAGAGCCGAGTGAGGCAGCGGCGGCCCCGCCGTTGGCGATGAACACCGAAGGCAGCCACCAAGCTTCGTCCATCAGGTCGGTTTTCGCCCCCAGCCGTATCGCCGCCTGCAACACCTCGCCGGTGTCTCCGGCGTTGGCGATCGACCACTGCCCGTCGTTGGGTTGGTCGCCACTGAACCGACGCCGCATCTCTTTGTTGTGGCCGAAGCCGCCGGCGGCCAGCAGAACTCCCCTGCGCGCCTCGACGTTGCACGGGACGCCGCCACGAGTGATGCGCGCGCCGACGACCCGGCCGTCGTCGACGACGAGGTCATCCATCGCGGCATTCGTCCACAGCGGAGGCTGACCGTCGGCAAGGTCGATCAGCGCTTTGAGCAGCTGCCCGATCAGTGATGCACCGTTGGTGAGCACCTGACGCCGGCGGATGCGTGCCGCCGCTGTGCGCAGGTACACCTGGGTGGCCACGGCGAACGCCCGCGGCGACCGGTTGAAGTACTGAACCGAGCGCAGCTCGTTGGTCAACACCAGGTAGCCGTAGTTCTTGGCCAGCGGTGGCTGAACTTTGTCGCTCCAGCCGCCCAGCTCGGCGGCATCAAAGGGAATGCCTTCCACTGCTCGGCCGGAGTCATTGCCGCCCTTGTGGTTCGAATAGTAGTCACTCCAACCGTCACACCGGACCAGCCGAATACCCTTGCGGATAAGGAAGTTGATCATCTCGTAGCCCGCGCTGAGGAACATCTCCCGACGCTGCGGCGAGGACGGCGCCCCGATGTCACCGACGACGTCGGCCAGGTAGGCCAAACCGTCCTCGTGGGAGTCGGCGACTCCCTCGGCCCGCATCAAGGGATTGTTGGGCAGCCAGACGATGCCGCCCGAGAGTCCGGTCGACCCGCCGACCAGGCCCTGCTTTTCGATGATCAGCGGCTCCAGTCCGCAGTCGAGGGCGGCCAGCCCCGCCACCATCCCGCCCCCTCCGCTGCCCGCGATGAGCAGGTCGACAGAGCGGTCCCACTGCATACTCATCGCGCCTCCGTCGCCGCGCGCCCGGTGAAGCCCAGGTCGGCGATCGGCACATCGATGGTGGTGTTGGTCTTCTCGATCGCGGGCACCAGTGCGTCGTGCGGCAGGCCGGCGAGGAAACCGTCGATGGTGCGCTCGAAGTTGGAGATCAGCCCTTCGATTTGGTTCGACAACCGCATGAACTCGAAGCCTCTCGAGTGCAGGCCTTTCTGCTGTCGCGGCAGATTCGAGAAGTCCTGCGCGGGGATGGGGGGCCAGCGCGGGTCGTCGGGTGCCATCGGCTCCGGCGGGACGGGCTTTCCCGCCGACAGGTCGGAGGGCAGCCGAGTCAGCGACCAGATTTCGAACAGAGTCTGCTCCGGACCAAGGGGTCTGATGCGATACGACGACGCGCTGCTGTAGGTAGGCAGCAGGAAGTAGTGCGGGAAGCAGAAGCCGATGGCGTCGGTGATGCCTCGACGGACCAGTTCGTTCAGGTCGGGCATGTCGCTGCCACGGGCGCGATGCCATCGCACTACTTCGTCGTTGAGCCTGCTGCGCCACGCGGCCATCGCCGCGGCCGGTTCTGACGGCAGCTCGATGTTCTGCAGGCCTTCGGCGATACGGATGTCGTTCTCGTGGGTCATCCCGCCCATGCCGTCGCCGAGCGTACGCATGAAATACAAGCTGTTTTTGATGATCTGCGCAGAACCCGATCCGTTGCCCTGGGACGACGGCACCAGTTGCGGGTGGGTTTGCGGCACGTGGTAGCCCTCCATGAAGGCCGCGGTTGCCAGCTTCCAGTTCACCGGAAGCAGGCACGACTGCCACCACTCCGTGCGCAGTGTGTCCACTTTCCACGCGTCGTAGATCGAGGCGAACGGCTCCAGGCATGCACGCAGCGACGGGGCGCTGTCGTCGAGGTTGATCCACGCGCACCCACCCCAAAGTTCACACCGCACCGAAACCAGCCGCAGATCCTCTGGGCACAGATTCTCCTCGGCGAAGGTCTCGGGGCGTGCTACGAAACTGTTGCTGCCGTCCAGGTTCCAGCACCAGCCGTGGAACGGGCAGACCAGGCTACGGCGGAAACCGCTGCCTTCGACCAGCTTTACGCCGCGATGGCGGCAGGCGTTCTGGTAGGCCCGAACGTTCCGGTCGTCGAGTCGCACGACAATGATCGACTGGTCGAGGATCTCATACTCGACGACGTCGCCGGGTTTGGGAATCTCTTCCAGCCGGCATGCCATCTGCCATACCCGTGGCCAGAACAGCTCGCTTTCCGCCGCATAGAACTCCGGGCTGTAGTAGCGCTGCTTGGGAATCCGGTCCGGAGTCGTCACCGCCCACGGCACCGGCAAAGGTTGCCACTTCACATTCGTTGAAACCATAGTCATCCCTCGTTCGTGACTGACGTCAGACGATCCGTGACGTCCGTCCCTGCCAATAGCGCTCGCGGATGCGTCGCTTGTAGAGCTTGCCGTTGGGATCGCGGGGCAATTCCGGGTCGAAGTCGATGCTGCGGGGACATTTATAGGCGGCGAGGTGAGCGCGGCAATAGTCGATGAGCTCTGCAGCCAGGTCCGGCCCCGGCTTCGTGCCCGCACCCGGTTGCACGACGGCCTTGACCTCTTCGCCGAATTCCTCGTTGGGGACGCCGAATACGGCAGCGTCGATCAGTTTGGGATGCATGACGAGCAGGTTCTCGGCCTCCTGCGGGTAGATGTTCACCCCACCCGAAACGATCGTGAAGGTCGACCGATCGGTCAAATAAAGATAATCGTCGTCGTCGACATAACCCACGTCACCCAAGGTGCGCCAGCCGCGGTCGTTGGATACCGACGCTGTCTTTTCGGGATCCTTGAAGTACTCGAAATCTGGTCCGCCTTCGAAGAACAGCTCACCGGATCGCCCCGCCGGCAGTTCGTTTCCGTCAGGCCCGACCACGTGCACGGGCTGCAGCGGTTTGCCGACGGAACCCGGGTGAGCCAGCCACTCCTGCGGGCTGATCGTCGTGCCCGCGAATCCTTCGGTGCCACCGTAGTACTCGTGGACGATGGGTCCGAACCACTTCATCATCCGGTGCTTCACATCCACTGGGCACGGCGCCGCCGCATGCAGTACGCATTGCAGGCTCGACACGTCGTATCGATCCCGAATCGTTTGGGGCAGCTTGAGCATCCGCACAAACATCGTCGGCACGAACTGCGCGTGCGTCACGTGATAGGCCTCGATCAGGCGCAGTACGTCTTCGGCGTCGAATCTGGGCATGAGGATGGCAGCCGCGCCGACCCGGTGCACCGCCATGGTGTAGTTGATCCCCGCGGCGTGATACAGCGGGGCCGGGGACAGGTAGACGCTCTTGTCGGTCATGCCGTATCGGGCCGAAAGAGAATATTCCAGCACTTTCTGTGCCCACGACCCGTTGCCGTCGACAGCCAACGGCCGGCGTACGGCCTTCGGCCGTCCAGTGGTGCCGGACGAGTAGAGCATTTCCGATCCGTCCGACATCGGTGGCGCATCTCCTGCGGTGGCCAACGCATCCTCATAGTCGCGCCAACCGGGTAGGCTGCCGCCCACGACGATGTGGACACTGACCTTCGTGTCGACATCCAGCAGGTGCGCAGCAACCCCGGCCATCGATACGTCGACGAATACCGCCGTGGCGTCAGAGTCGTCGACGACGTACGCGACTTCCTCTGCTGTGAAGTGCGTATTGACGGCGGTGTAGTACAGCCCGGAAAGCTGGCATGCCCAGGTAATTTCGAAGAACTTGGACCGGTTGGCCAGGACCAGCGCCACGCCGTCGCCGCGCCGCAGCCTGGCGTCGTGAAGCACCGCAGCGACCTTCTGGCTGCGTGCGAAGAGCTCGCCGTACGCGATGACACCGCCGTCGGACTGCATCAGAGCCGGCGACTCTGCGGCGCGGATCGCGTGGTCGGCGATATTCATCGGGGGATCTACGTGGCAGTTGCGCCGTCGATCGATGCGGCCGCCGCAGCTTGGCGGCGGGCTTGCTCGGAAGGGAGCACCTTGTCTTTGAACACCTGCTGGATCAGTTCCTGGACATCCTTGCTGACCGAAGCGAGCGCAACGAGGTCGTTGGAGCTTTGCCAGTGCACCCGCATGCCCATCAGCTCCCAGGCCCGTTTGAGGTTGGCTTTGGTCGCGAGCAGCGTCGTGAGCGGCGCCTGGGCGATGTGTCGGGCGATCGCCTCGACGCGGTCGTTGAGCTGCTCGCGCGGGACCACCTCGTTGACCAGGCCGACCTCAAGAGCCCGCTTGGCATCGATGACCTCCGCAAGATAAAGGTAATAGGCAGCGCGGCGCCAGTTCATGAAAACCCATGGCTCGATGGAGCATTCACCCGACGGCATTCCGAAGCCCTGTAGTGGCGGGTAGGAGAAGTAGGCGTCCTCGGCGGCGATGACGATATCGGTGGTCAGTCCGTAGTGAGTTCCGCCCCCGACGCAGTACCCGTGGACCTGCGCGATGGTGGGTTTGGAGAATTCCCACAGATTGAGCGTCGGCTTGACGAAGAGATCGGTCTGGGGCTTCCACGGTGTGCCCATCCGCTTCTGGCCCTCGACGAAGTCGGGATAGTCGTGGGCGTTGTTGCCGATCGCATGCCCCGAACAGAACCCTTTGCCGTTGGCCTTGAGAATCAGCACCTTGACGTCGTAGTCACGGTCGGCGTCCAGCAGAGCCGCATCAACCTCCTCGGCCAGCTTCTGATCTTGGGCGTTGGCCTTTTCCGGCCAATTCAGTGTGATGCGCGCGATCGGGCCTTCTTTCTCGTAGATGATCCGTTCGCGGGTCTCGCTGATATCCATACGTTCTCACCTTCCGTTATGACGTTATGACGCCGATTTCGGCGCCGATGTCGTAGGTGGTTCCGACCCGGCCGGTCCATTGCACGGTTCCCGACGCACCGGCTTGAATCTCTTGTTCCACTTTCTCAGTAGCGATCACATAGATCGGCCTGCCCTCCTCGACATGCTGGCCGGCGTCCACGAGAAGCTCGGTGAGCTCGGCTTCGAACACCGCCACCGACACCCGCGGTATGCGAATGACAAAGTCAGGCACGTACTTCCGCCTTCTGCAACGTCCGCTGCGCGGCCGCCACAATCCGCGCCGGCGATGGGTACACCTGCGCTTCCAACGCAGGCGCAGCCGGGCTCGGCACAAACCGGGCGCCCACTCGTTCGACCGGTGCCACCAGCTCACCGAAAAGCTCCGCTTGCAGAATCGCGGCGATTTCGGCTCCCGGCCCGGCAAATTGGACGGCGTCGTGCACAATCACAGCCCGGCGGGTGCGGCGGACAGACTCCACAATGGTGTCGACGTCCAGCGGCACCAGGGTGCGCAGATCAACGACCTCAGCGCCGACGCCACCCGCTCGCAGCGTTGACGCCGCATCGAGCGCGTCGTGCACGGCTCGGCCGTAACTGATCAGGGTCAGATCGGTGCCCGGCAGCTTGACGTCGGCCTGGCCCAACGGGATCGAGAACTCCGGGTCGGTGGGCACGGGCCCTTTGCGGCCCTGTAGACGGATCGTCTCGACGAACAGGCAGGGGTCCTCGTCGAAGATCGCCGACGTCAACAGGCCCTTCGCGTCGCGAGGGGTGGCCGGCACGATCACCTTCATCCCGGGGATGTGCATGAACCACGCCTCCAGTGTCTGCGAATGGGTGGCTCCGGTGGCCAGCCCCGCATACACCTGCGTACGCACCGTGATCGGCGCGGTGGTTCTGCCACCGGTCATGAAACGCAGCTTGGCGGCGTTGTTGATGATCTGGTCGGCCGCGATGCCGATGAAGTCCATGATCATGATTTCCGCCACCGGCAGAAGCCCGTCGACAGCGGCCCCGATCGCCGCGCCGACGATGCCGGCCTCCGAGATCGGTGTGTCCAGCACCCGGTCGTGGCCGTACTTCGTCGACAGCCCCGCGGTTGGTCCCGAGGCGCCGGGATCGGCAATGTCCTCACCGAGCAGGAAAACTCTTTCATCGGCCTGCAACGCCTGATCCAGCGCGAGGTTCAACGCCTCCCGCATGGTCATCTCAGTCTCGTGCACCGCAGGCTCGCTCATCCGGGAAACCTGATCGGGACCGCGTACACATCGCGCTCGAGTTCGTCGACCGATGCGGCCGGAGCGTTCATCACGGTCCTCAATGCCGCTTCCACGGTCTGGAGCGCGTCTTTTTCCAGGCGGTCGAGTTCGTCTTCGCTACAGATGCCCGCGGCGGCAAGGTAGCCGCGGTATCGCGGGACGGGATCGTCGGCCATGGCCGCTTGAAGCTGCTCTTTCGGGATATAGGGCATTCGGTCACCGAAATAGTGCCCGCGGAACCGGAACGTCAGGCATTCGATGAAGGTGGGCCCCTGACCGGCGCGTGCCCGTGCCAATGCTGCGTCGAGGGCCGATACGACGGCCAGTGGATCGTTGCCATCGATCTGAACGCCGGGCATACCGTATCCGGCAGCCCGGTCCGCCACGCGCTGCAGCTTCATCGTGTGCTCAGTCGGCGTCATTTCTGCGTAGCGATTGTTCTGACACACGAACACCATCGGTAGATCCCACAGCGCGGCCATGTTCGCCGCCTCGTGAAAAGACCCGGTGTTGGTTGCGCCGTCTCCGAAGCTGACGACGGTCACTCGGTCGAGCCCTTTGCGTTTCGCCGCCATCGCCAAACCGACGCCAACCGGCGGTCCGGCTCCGACGATCCCGGTGGAGAACATCACCCCCTTCTCGGGGTTGGCGATGTGCATGGTGCCGCCCTTACCGCGGCTCGCGCCGACAGCGCGTCCCATCATCTCACCGTAAATCTCTTCCAGTGGAACACCTTTGCCGATCAAGTCGTGCAATCCGCGGTAGGTGGTGACCAGCTGGTCGTCTTCCCGCAGTGTCACGCCCATCGCCGCCGCGATGGCCTCTTGGCCACGTGACGGCCAGTACACGCACATGAATTCGCCGGTCGCTATGCCCTTGGAAAGCCGGTCGTCGGCCGACTTCATCAACATCATCAATGCGAAGATGCGCCGGTGCGCGTCTTCCGGCAGCTTGTCCTGTGGCGCGTCCACTACCGCGTCACACGCCCGACCACGGCTTGACCTTCAGGAAGCCGCCGGCGTCGACGCGCAGCTGCTGACCGGTGACGTAGCGCGCAGCATCGCTGGCAAGGAAGAGTATGGCTTCGCTGATGTCTTCGGGTTCGACGTAGGGAATCGGCATGGCTTGAATCAAGGGGAATACCGGTTCGGCATCTTCACGGGTCGGGTTCGGCAGGTCTGGCCGGAAGGCACGATACATCGGTGGACTTTGCAACATGTCGGTGTTGACGTTGGTCGGGTGAACGGCGTTCACTCGGATGGAGTGTGGGGCCATCACCAACGCAAAGTTGTTAACATAATGCGCGACAACTTGTTTGGCGAACGCGTAACCGGCTCCACCGGGACCACCGTCGATTCCGCTGGTGTTCATCGAGGCCATGAATGCCGCCACCGATCCGGTGACGATGATCGACGCTCCCGCCTGCAGGTGTTTGAGGCTGGCGTGCACCAGGTTGATGACGCCCACCAGGTCGACGTCGACGGCATCGGCGAATGCCTGCGGCGGCAGACCGGCGGTCAGCGGGCAGATTCCGGCATTCGCCACCACGATGTCGAGATGGCCGAACTCGGCGACACCGGAATCGATCGCGGCGGACAAAGCCTTCCGGTCCCGAACGTCGGCGATCGCCGTGTGCGCGTGCTGCCCCTCCTTCTCGACGAGTCGGGCCGTCTCATCGAGGTCTTCCGGTCGAGCCAACGGGTATTTGTTGGTGTCGATGTCTTCGCAGAGATCTACCGCGATGATGTCGGCACCTTCCGCGGCAAGCATGCGCGCATGAGAGCGTCCCTGACCGCGCGCGGCTCCGCTGATCAACGCCACCTTGCCCGTCACCCTGCCCATGGCCGACCTTTCTCACGCGCCAACATCAATCCCCGCTACCGCCAGCGCCGTTCGGGCCCGACCCAGAGCGGTCATGGCAGGTCGGCTGGCTCTCATCGCTTCGTGCACCGTCTCTTCCGCCAACCTCAGGGCGGCCGCAGCATAAGATCCTTATAGTATCTAGAATACTAAAAATAGAGAAGACACCGAGCGTGGCCTGATACCGGCCGCCGTGAATGTCAGGCATGGACCGGGCCGCTTCGGATGAACTCGACGGGACGACGTGGATTTTTCATACCCGGCAGAGGTGGAGCAGTTCCGCGATGAGCTGCGCGCATGGCTCGCGACCAATCTGACTGCTGACATCCTGGCTGCGGGCCGCAGCCGAAACTCGGATTCCAGCAAGTTTGAGACGCTTCGCGCATGGAACCGCACGACGGCCGACGCGGGCTGGGCGGCGGTCTCGTGGCCGGCCGAGTACGGAGGCCGCGGCGCGACGCTGCTCGAGCAGCTCGTCTACGCCGAGGAGCTGACCCGCGCCCGAGCTCCGCTGCCGCTCAACATAATCGGAATCAACAATATCGCCCCGGCGATCATGCTGTACGGAACCGAGGCCCAGAAGAGCACGTTATTGCCCAGGATGCTGCGGGCCGACGACATTTGGTGTCAGGGGATGTCGGAGCCGCAGGCCGGTTCCGACCTTGCCTCGCTGCGTACCCGCGCGGTGCGCGACGGCGACGAAGAGCACGCAGACTTCGTGGTCAACGGGCAGAAGATCTGGACATCGCTTGGCCACCGGGCCGACTGGTGCCAACTGTATGTGCGAACCGATCCCGATGCGCCCAAGCACAAGGGAATCTCCTGCCTCATCGTCGACATGAGCTTGCCCGGAATCCAGGTCCGTCCCATCGTCACTCTCAACGGATCCGCCGATTTCACCGAAGTCTTCTTCAGCGATGTACGAGTCACGGCCGACTCGCTCCTGGGACCGCTGAACAGCGGCTGGCAGGTCGCCACTACCACGCTGCGCCATGAGCGTGCCGGGGCGGCAAAGCTTTACGCCGAAATGCAACTCAAACTCGACGATCTGACAGCCGACCTGGCCGCCAGCCAGGTGGACGGCCGGTCACCGCTCGAGGACCCGTTGACGCTTCGCCGCTTGGGCGAGCTAGCGGTACGGATCAAGTATCTCGAGGTGCTGTGTCAACGGTCGATCTCAGCGGCGCTGCATGGCGGCGATTCGTTCCAATCGGCGAGCCTCGCGAAAACGGTGTGGGGCGAGGTTGGCCAGGATCTGGCCGCGCTGGCGTTTGACACCCTCGGCCCGCTCGGTGCACGCGGCCGGTGGGCGGACTACCGACTTACGTCCCGGTCATTGACCATCGCCGGCGGCACCACTCAGGTGAACAAGAACATCACCGCCCAGCGCGTTCTGGGATTGCCGCGCCGATGAATCTCGAGCTCACTGCCGAGCAGCTGGCATTGCGTGACACCGTGCGGCGGTTCTGCGCCCAAAGGGCCGACGTCGCCACGTACGTACGGAAGGTGATCGACAGCCCGTCGGACGGGAACGACGAAGTGTGGCAGGGACTGGCTGCTCTGGGCGCTGCCGCCGTACTCGTGCCGCAGCAATACAACGGTGCCGGGCTGACCATGCTCGAGGCTGGGATCGTTGCCGAGGAGCTGGGCGCTGCGCTCTATCCCGGACCATGGTTGTCGTCCGCCGTCGTGGCCACCCGTGCGCTGACTCGCATGGGCGCCGACCACAACGCCGCAACGCTCTTGACCGGTATCGCCGACGGTTCCACCATCGCCGCCGTCGGCCCTTTCGAGGGGTTCGAGCTTAGCGCTATCGAAAGCTCTGAGGGCAGCGTGCTGCGCGGCACCATCGCGTCGGTACCGGACTTCGCCGCAGCCGACGTCGTTCTGCTGCTGGCCGAAGCGGACGACGACATCCGCTACTTCGCTGTCGAGAGATCCGGCCGCGGAGTTCATTCGAAGCCGCAAGACGGTGTCGATCCGACGCGTCGGCTCTTCACTGTCACGCTTGACGACGCGCCGGCGCAGCGGCTGGCATTCGCATCACCGGACGACCTTCGGGCTTTGACCGACGACCTGCTCGTCGCCTACGCTGCTGACGCCCTCGGTGCCGCGCGCGCGGTGATGGCCCTCGCTGTTCAGTACGCCACCGTGAGAGAGCAATTCGGTCAGCCGATCGGAAGTTTCCAGGCGGTGCAGCACCTCTGCGTCGACATGTACGAGACCGTGGAGCTCGCCCGCTGCGGCGTCATCCATGGCTTATGGGCAGCCGATGCCGCTGAGCCTGCCGAACGGCATCTGGCCGCTATTCGCGCCAAAGCGTTCGCGTCACGGTTGGCCACCGTCGGTGACATCGCCATTCAAGTGCTCGGCGGTATCGGCTATACCTGGGAGCACGATGCTCACCTCTACCTACGGCGACTGTTGAGCTGGAGCGCAATGGCCGGCGGCTCCGACCAGTACTACGCGGAAGTCGGTGCGTGCCTTGCCCAATCTGTGCCGGGTCGAGGCGATCACGGTCAACGGAACTCAGCTGACTGAAAGGTAGGCAGATGTCGGGTGTGCTCAGTGGGGTACGGGTCGTCGAGCTGGCATCGTGGACGTATGTGCCGGCAGCCGGCGTCGCGCTGGCCGAGTGGGGTGCTGACGTGATCAAGGTGGAAAGCGTCGGCAGTGGCGATCCCGCCCGAGCGCTGGTCGTCGGCGGCTTCACTCGCCAGGCTGCTCGCGCTGATGTCGACTTCATCCTGGAATTGAGCAATCGCGGCAAGCGCAGCATCGGATTGGATCTCAAAAGCGAAGCGGGGCGGCAGTTGTTCGGCCGGCTGCTGGCGCAGGCCGATGTGTTGCTCACCAACTGGTTACCGGCGGTGCTGGAACGGGCCGGCCTGACGGTCGACGAGATTCGCGCTTTCAACCCGAACATCATCATCGCGCGCGGGACCGGGCTCGGTGTGCGGGGACCTGATTGCGACCGCGGGGGTTTCGACGCGGCAACGTATTTGGCTCGAGGCGGCGTGTCCTACACGCTCACACCGTTCGGCTCACCCGATCCGGCGGTGCAGGGCCCGGCCTTCGGTGATCTGCAGGCCGGCATCACTCTGGCCGGCGGGGTGTGCGCGGCGCTGTTTCATCGTGAACGCACCGGCGAGCCCACCGTCGTGGATTCGTCGTTGCTGGCTCAGGCGATGTGGAGCATCGCACCGTCCATCTCGGTCGCCGACCTGTTCGGTATCGACGGTATCCCGGGAGCACCACCGGGATTGGCTATCAATCCCCTTGTCGCCAGGTATAAGACCAGTGACGGTCGATGGATCCAGTTGGTTTTCCTGCAGCCCGACAAATTCTGGGCCGGGTTCTGCCAGCGAATGGGCCTGCCCGAACTGGCGACCGATGAGCGATTCGTGCCCGCGGCGAACCTGGTGGCCAACGCCGCAGCGGCGACCGCGATCGTCGCCGCCCGATTTGCCGAGCATGACCTGCAATATTGGCGTGCGGCGCTGGCTGACGAGCCCGGCGTATGGGCGCCGTTAGCGACTCCCAAAGAGGCACTCAACGATCCTCAGAGCGAACCCAACGGCTACCTCATCACCAATGTTGACGACCAGGGCGTCGAGTACAAGATGGTTTCCGCCCCAATCCAGTTCGACGCAACGCCGCCGCAATCGGCGCGCGCGCCCGAGCATGGCCAGCACACCGAAGAGATCTTGCTGGAGCTCGGCCTGGACTGGGACGCCATCACAGCGGCCAAGGACAGCGGCGCAGTCCTGTAACCCTTTCCGCGAGCAGCGCCGCAGGAAGCTGGTCAGGTGACCTTTCCGTGGCGCACCAGCTTGAACGGCACCCCGCGGTCGGCAGCGTACTCACGCGGCAAATTGAGCACTCGTTCGGCGATCACGTTGCGGGCCATCTCGGTAGTGCCGCCACCTATGCTGACCGCCTGTCGTGACAGGTAGCGGGACCCCAGCTCCAAACCTTCGCCTTCGGCGCCCACGACTGCGGCAGTCGCGGCGATCGCAAACGCGGTGTTCAAGTCCAATGTCACAGTGTCAGCGTGGAAGAGCCTGATCAGCGTTCCACCGGCCGGCGGCAGTACACCGTCGCGGACCCGGCGGTAGACGTGAACCGACAGCTGTTCGCTGACGGCTCGGTGCACCAGCGCTCGTCCGGCCAGCTCCCGCACACGTTCGTTGTCGCCCTGACCCGTTCGCTGAGCCAGCGCAACATAGTCCACCGGCGTCGCCCGGCCGCCTTCACTGCCACTGCCGCTGGCGAATTCTGAACTCTGCCCGACAGCGCGGCGCTCGTGGTACAGCTGCCGTGATGCCACCGCCCAGCCGTTGTTGACCTCGCCGACGACGGCATCGTCACCCACCTCTACGCCATCGAGAAATTCTTCACAGAATTCAGTCGAGCCGTTGACCTGAGTGATGCGCCGCAACGTGATTGCCGGATCAGCAATCGGCACCAGGAACATCGTCAGCCCCTCGTGTTTGGGCACATCCCAGTCGGTGCGGGTCAGGCACAACCCGTAGTCGGCGGCGAATGCGCTGGTGCTCCACGTCTTTGCACCCGTGATCGACCAGCGGTCGCCCTTACGCTCGGCGCGGGTGAGCACTGCCGCCAAATCCGATCCGCCGCTAGGTTCTGACAACAGCTGCACCAGCACCTCGTCGCCACGCAACGCCGCGGCGATGTGACGCTTTTTTTGCTCCTCACCTCCGGTATCGAGCAACGTCGCACAACAGATCGTGAAAGTCGGCGTATTGAGGATCAGGGGCATCTCGTAGTTGAGGCTTTCCTCGTCGAACGCCCGCTGGTATTCGTAATCGAGCCCTAATCCCCCGTATTCGCGAGGGAAGCAGATGCCGGCGAATCCGCCCTCGAACAACCGTTTTTGCAATTCGCGAGCTCGATGCCAGCAGCGTTCATCGTCACGATTGGCCGCCGGTGGGTAGGCAGGGTCGATGCGCGGCATGTTGTCGGCCAGCCACTCTCTGGCGCGGGCCCGAAACTGCTCGACCGATTCCGCCGCCCCGTTGGCGGACGAGTCGACACTTGTCATCGCGACGCTTCCTTCCAGGCATACACCCGTTGGTTGTGCTCTTCGGGCGTACCGAACATCGCCCGGTACAACGCAACTCGCCGCAGGTAAAGGTGTAGATCGTGTTCCCACGTGACGCCGATGCCGCCGTGCAGCTGGACACATTCGTGCACGAGCTCTGTCGACTTTTCTCCGACGAAGGACTTGGCGATGCTGGCTGACAGTCCTGCCTGCGCTGAACAGGCGGCGACGTCAGCCACTGCGGCCGATGTGGTTGCACGGCAAGCCTCCAGCCACATCAGCATGTCGGCTAAACGATGCTTGAGGACTTGGTAGGACGCCAGCGGTCGGCCGAAGGAGTGCCGATCCAGAGCCCACCGGACGGTGAAATCGAACACCGTCTGTAGAACGCCGACCACTTCGGCGCATTGCAGCACCTGAGCGATTTGACCCTGCCGTTCGATCAGCGCCTCACCCGCATCGGAGCGGCCGACGAAAGACGCGCGCCCCACCTGGACGCCGTCGAAGTGCACGCGGGCGAATTGCTTGACCAGGTCGACGGAGTCCTGAGCTTCGATCCGAAGTCCCGGCGCGTTCGTCGGCACCAGGAATTGGCTCACAACCCCGTCATAACGGGCGACCACCAGCAGAAGGTCGCTCTGCTCGCCGGCTTCCACCCGATCTTTGACACCGTCGATACGGTAGCCGGACTCCGTCGGTGTAGCCGTCACCGACGTATTTGTCGGAGCCCAGCCGTGCCCCGGCTCGTAGACCGCCCAAGACGCTATGGTCCCGCCCGACACCAGCGACTCGATGGTGGTGGCGTGGGCGGTCGGGTCGTCAGAGTCGACCAGCCCGGCCAGCACGACGCTGACCGGATACAGAGGTCCAGGTGCCACGGACTTGCCGATCAGCTCGGCAATCGTCACCAGATCCGCAAGACCATCGCCAGAGACGTTGCCGCCACCCAGTTCCTCGGGCACGAGCAGGCCCGTCCAGCCCAGCGCAGCGGCTCGTTGCCACCAGCTGGGTTCGAAAGCGATTCCCGATGCGTGTAGCTCCCGAATCTTGGCGAGCGGGGTCTCTTTTTGCAGAAACGCTTCACTGGTTGAGGCGAAAAGGACCTTTTCGGGCGACTCGACGGCGGTCATGGTGTCGGCTCGCACCTTCCTTCTTGAGTCGGCGCCCAACGTGAACCTATTGCGAAGAGTCGCCGGAAATTTCGCAGTAACTTCACGCTCGCCGCCCAGATCGAATACTAGACGGCGAAAGCACGACGGAGCACCTGCGCATGCAGTGCCCGGCTCTCCCGGGAAACGACCCAGTCCGGCACCGACGAATCAAAGCCATAGAAGGTTGCGGCGACGACGTGTAATTCGGTGTGCACGTAAGCATGCAGGAGCCGGTTGGCGTAGTCGATCGCTTCGTCACGGCATGGGTCGATCTCTGCGCAACTGATGAACGCCGGCGGCAACCCTTCCAGATTCGCCCGGTGCGCCGGGACATGCTGACTGCTTGCGACGGCGTGGCCCAGGTAATGCCCCCAGGCCCGGCTCACGGCGGGGCCGGTGCGCCCGGGTGTGCGCTGAAATTCCCGCCGCGACGGCGTGGCGTCGGAGTCGAGCATCGGCTGATGCAGGAGTTGCACTGCAATCGGCGGCCCTTCCTCATCGAACATGCGCTGAGCCAGCCCGGCAACCAACGCGGCTCCCGCGTCGCGGCCCATCAAGGCGACGCGACCGGCGTCTGCGTTCAGGCGTGCACAGTTCGCCAGAGCATGGCGCAACGCTGCTTGCACGTCATCCAACGCTGCCGGGCAGGCATGTTCCGGAGCAAGCCGATAGTCGACCGACACGACGAGACACCCGGCGGCTCGGGCCAGCTCCGCGCATTGCGCGTGATCGGTGTCAAGATTGCCGGTCACAAATCCCCCACCATGGGCATACAGCACCAGGGGCGCCGCCGCACGGGTGTACCCACGGTAGAAGCGGAGATTCAGCCGTTCACCGCTCGGACCAGCGATGGAGGTGAATTCGATAGCGACGCTGCCGGTTTCGACGGCTGCGGCGCGCTGGGCGGCCAACCGATCTGCTTGATCCCGCTCGGCGGCGAGGGACTCTGCGCGGTACTCATCGATGTCTAGACCGCCCGCGATCTCGCGAAGGGCCGGATCGATGCGGCTCAGACCCTGCGGCCGTGCGGAATTCGTCTCCGTGAGCATATTCTCTGCGCTTCCCGGCTGTAGCTCAGCCGATATCGACGGGTGGCCGTTCACCGGGCAGTGCCTTGACGACCGGTGGTAGCCGATACAACGCGGTGGCATTGCCGCGCATGATCCGCACGCGTTGTTCGCAGGGGAACCGGTTCAGCGCGTAAGTCGGCGAGTCGTAGCTCCAATGCGGGTAGTCCGTCGAGAACATCAGATTGTCACCGAGGTCCATCATTTCCAGATATTCTCGAAATGCGCGGGCGTCAGCGTCCTCCAGCGGTTGGGTGGTGAACCTGACATGTTCGCGCACGTAGTCCGAGGGACGTCGTCGCACCTGCGGCAGATCGGCACGCCGGGCCTCCCAGATGCGATCCATCCGCGACATCACCGGCATCGCCCAGGTGAACCCACCCTCGATGAACACCACTCGTAGATCGGGGTGCCGGTCGAACGCGCCGTCGAACACCAGACTCATCAGATGCGATACGTAGAGCAGCGGCCACGAGGCGAAGAAGTCGTGCCAATGGGCGGGATTGCCCACGGGGTACAGCGGTATCAACTCGAAAGGCGTCTGACCCATCAGGTGTGTGGCGACCGGTAAGCCGTTGCGTGACGCGGCCGCGTAAAGCGGATCGAAATGCGGGCTGCCGAAGGGAATTCCCCGAGTCTGCGGGGTCATCAAGATCTGAGCGAAGTACGGATGCCCGGCCCACCGCTCGACTTCGCGCGCTGCCTGTTCCGGCGTCTGCGCGCTGACGCTTACCGACCCGCGCCACCGGCCGTGCTTGTTGAACTTGTCCAGCCAGACATCGGCGAGCCAGTCGTTGTAGGTCGACTTCAATACGTGCTCGGCCTGCGGTAGCTGCGCGTCGCACATCGGCTCCAGCGTCGCGAGGCTCACACCGGCGTCGACCAGCAATTGCTTCGCGGCGTAATCGGGATCGGTGCCGGCGAATCCGCCTCCGGGCGGCGTCGCATCGACACGCAGCGACATCGTTTTGTACGAGTCCGGTGTGTCGTAGAAGTGTGGCACCGGGGCAACCGCGTTGCCGGTAGGCCAGATTTTGTCCACCCACTGCGTGGGCGCGTAGGACTTGAGCACGTCAGTCGAGACCGGCATCGGGTGAACATCGGTGTCGACAATGTTGACCGCTATTTCGTGTTGACCATCGTCGTGCCGTTGGTGCGACTCGACCCTTTCGGCCATTGTCATGACACACCGCTTTCGATTGCCGGCGCGACCAGTCCGTACAGTTCACTGGCGTTGCGCCACAGAACCTTCTCGCGCTGCGAACTGTCCAACCCTGCCGCCATCACCTGCGGTGCGGACATCGACCAGTGCGGGTAGCTCGACCCGAACATCAACAGGTCGGCCTTGGCGGAGAAGTCCATCCACCGACGCGTCTGGCCGGAGTCTGTCGGTCCGTCGAGGGCCGATGTGCAGAACCGGACATGCCCGGGTAGGTACTGGCTGGGATATCGGTCCACCCAGGGCGTTTGATCTCGCATCGACAACCAGAACGTATCCAGCCGCCACATCAGCGGCGTGAGGATGTCGTATCCGCCGTCGGTGAAGACGAACTTCAGATCGGGGTGCCGACCGAAGACGCCTTCGACGATCAGGGTGGCCAGATGGACAAAGTAGTTCAAGGGCATGAAGGCCGCGTAGCCGGGGTAGGTGTACGCATGCCCGGCGAACGTGGGCGGATAGTCGACGCCGTTGCCGCCGTTGATATGAACCGCTACCGGCAGGCCGTGCCCGGCCGCCGTCTCCCAGATGGGTTCGAACATCGGTTTGCCGTACGGCTCTCGCGACTGCATCGGAATACCGACCTGGACCAGCTTGGGGTGAGCGGCAAGCCGCTCGATCTCTGCGACCGCACCCTTCGGGTCTTCCGGATTGACCCGAATGGTGCCGCGGAACCTGTCGGTGGCGTCAGGCTCCAGCCACCGATCAAGGAGCCAGTCGTTGACCGCGGCACAGATCCTGCTGTTGAGCAGGTAGTCGGCGATGTTGCCACGGGTCAACGGGTTGAGGATGGCATAACTTACCCGTGTGTCGGAGTCGGCGGCGTCGAACAGGTGGCGGCTGACGGTCTCGGGATCAGAGCCGGGATACTGCTCTCCGTAGAGGTCTGCGTGATAGTCGCCGCCAGGAGCCTGATACCACTGTTGCTCGATGTCGGGTATCGACCGCAGCTTGTGCGCAGGGGGCAGATACCGCCGAATCTCGGCGTTGTAGCGGAAGTGCGGCTGCACGCAGGTGTCGATGACGGGGCTGACCGTAACGGCGTCGCTCACGATGTCAGATACACCTGTCCGTCGGCGACGTCGACGGGATAGGTCCGGACGCGACGTCGCGGATCGGCGACATTCCGTCCCGTCGTGATGTCGAACTCCCAGTTGTGCCAAGGGCATCGAATTATCTGACCCTCACGGGTGCGGCGCACCCCATCGGGCCGAGTCGGGTCGGGTTCGGTGGTGCCGCCGACATGACCGAGGCACAGAGGAGCGCCCTCATGGGAGCAGTAGTTGATGATGGCGTGCAACGAACCACCGACGTTGTAAACGCCAACGCCGAATTGACCGACGTCGACTAATTTCATCGCGCCCGGCGGCAGTTCGTCGAGCGGGCACACGAACCGACGATCCGGCACCAACCACCTCTCTGCCATGTGACGCGGCAATAATGCCTCGGCCGGCCCCGCCGCGGCAACCGCCGTTAGGCTTCATTGCTATCTATATTATGATAGCCATTCAAACTCGGATGATCCGCTGCGGGGCATTAGGCAGCCAACGCCGCGCCGCTGTCTTTCACGGTTGCTCAGGAGGGATGCTGATGACGATCAGCACCGACCCGCACGGCCGATCTGTCTCGCTCGATACGACCGGTGAAACCAGTCCTTACCCGTTCTTCGAATACATGCGGCGCACGGAGCCGGTATATCACGGCTCGCTGATGGACAATTCGCTATTGCCTCCGGAACTCTTACCCGGCGACGAGTGGGTGCTGTTCGGATACGACGGCGTCTGCCAGGCTTTCCGCGACGACCGCGTCTTCACCTCGGCCGCCTACGACAAGACCATCGGACTGGTGATGGGCCACACCATCCTGGCGATGGGTGGCAAAGAACATCACGACCATCGCAGCCTGGTGGCCAAAGCCTTTCGCGCCAGTGCGCTGCAACGCTGGGAACCGTCGGTCGTCGGGCCGGTCTGCGATCAACTCGTGGACGAGATCAAAAACGACGGACGTGCCGACCTGGTGAAGGCGTTGACGTTCGAGTTCCCGACCCGCATCATCTCAACGCTGCTAGGACTCCCCCCTGAGGATCTCGACTTGTTCCGGCGGCTCTCGCTGGACCTGATCTCGATTCCGACCGACATCATGGCGGGTCTGAACGCAGCTGCGGAGTTACACACCTACTTCCTCGACCAAGTCGAGCAGCGACGCCGCAAACGCACCGACGATGTGATCGGAGATCTGGTTGCCGCTGAGATCGACGGTGAAAAGCTCACCGACGAGGCCATCATCGCCTTTCTGCGCCTGCTGCTGCCGGCGGGACTGGAGACCACGTATCGCTCGTCGGGCAATCTGCTGTACCTGTTGCTCACCCATCCCGCGCAGTTGTCGATGATCCACCAGGACCGCACACTCATCCCGGCCGCCATCGAAGAAGGCATCCGTTATGAATCGCCGCTCACCATGGTCATGCGCACCACCACTGAGAATGTCGAGGTGAGTGGTCGAACCATTCCCGCCGGCGCTCAGGTCGACCTCTGCATGGGATCCGCGAACCGCGACGAGAGCCGATGGGCCGATCCCAACACCTTTGACATCAGCCGGTTCCGGCAGGCGCATATCGCCTTCGCCGGCGGAATCCACATGTGTCTGGGCATGCATCTGGCCCGCCTGGAAACCCGGGTGATGCTCAACAGCCTGCTCGACCGGCTCGCTGACCTGACGCTGGTTCCCGATGACGACGCCCGCATCGTCGGGGTGACTTTCCGGTCGCCCAATAAGCTCCCGGTCACCTTCACGCCGGCTTCATGAAAAGCCGGGCGGCGATCCTCCACGACGTGGGCGGACCGTGGTCGGTGGAGGAATTTCAGCTCGACCCACCGCGTGCCGGCGAAGTGCTGGTGGAAATGGCCGCCGCCGGGTTGTGCCACTCGGACGACCACATTCTCAAGGGTGACATGTCGGCGCCCAACGAGGTGCTTCGGTCGCTGGGACTGCCCACGATGTTCCCGACGGTGGGAGGTCACGAAGGTTCGGGGGTCGTGCGCGAAGTCGGCGACGGGGTCAGCGACCTCGAGCCCGGTGATCACGTCGTGACATCGTTCGTCGCGGTATGCGGTCGATGCCGCTGGTGCGCAACCGGTATGGAGTACCTGTGTGATGCTGGGATCGGGACGCTGACCCCGGGAATGCCGACCGACGGTACCTTCCGCCACCACACTGCCGACGGTAAGCCGTTGGGCCACATTTCGAAGATCGGTGCGTTCGCCGAACATACTGTGGTGGCAGCTAATTCGCTGGTCAAGATTGGACCACAGCTGCCGCTGGTGCCTATCGCATTGCTGGCATGCGCGATTCCCACCGGCTACGGTTCCGTTGCCGTTCGAGCGGGCGTGCGCGGCGGCGATACCGCCGTCGTGATCGGTGCCGGCGGTATCGGGACCGGCGCCATCCAGGGTGCCCGCATCAACGGCGCCGCGCAGATCATCGCCGTGGATCCGGTCGAGTTCAAACAGAGGTCCGCTCTGCAGTTCGGCGCGACCCACAGTGCGGCGTCGGCCGCTGAGGCGCTGGACCTCGTTCGTGACCTGACGTACGGGGTGATGGCCGACGTGGTGGTCGTTTCACCGTCGTTGATCAGTGCCGAGGACGTGCGCGACGCACTCAAACTGACTCGCAAGGGCGGCACGTGCGTGCTGACCGGTATGACGTCGCAGACGACTCGCTCAATCAAGTTCGATCTGCAGGACTTCGTTCTGATGAACAAAACGTTGGTCGGCACCGTATTCGGCTCATGCAATCCGAGGGCCGATGTTTCCCGGCTGGCCACGATGTATCAGACCGGTCAATTGTTGCTCGAGGAGATGATCACCAGACGCTATCGCCTCGACGACATCAACGACGCCTACAAAGATCTGCTCAATGGCGAATTGGTCCGCGGGGTCATCGATTTCACAATGGGCTGAGCTGCCGCCAATCATGTTTTCCCGAGCGGGATCCGCGCGTTGTCCCATGTCAGCATGCGCCCCTCCGGGGTGAAGCGGAGAAAGGTCTGAGCGGCGTAGTAGTCTCGCGTTTGAGCCGGCAGCGCGGAAGTACCGGGCCGGAATCCGCTGTACTTGTCGTTGAGAGCCGCGGCTATGCGTGCAATGGCGTCGGAGTCGTCGACGACTGCGACCCGTCCGGTTAGATGGACCGCGCGCAACTCCTCCCACCGCTCACCGGATTCGACCAGAAACGACGCGCGCGGATCCCGCCGGATGCGGGACACCTTCTTCGTGCCGGACGGCGTCATCAACGCGATCGTCTGCTGATCGACGACAAACCACACCGGCAGGGTCACCGGCGTACCGTCGCGGCGCAGTGTGGTCAGTACCCCGGTGTGAGATGCGGTGACCACGTCCCATGCCTCGCTGGGCGTCAGCCGGATACCCATCTCGGCGACGCTACAGTAAGCAGTTCGACGAGTGAGGACATGCCGATGACGAAGCGCCCGGACTGGCACGAGACGCTGGCTGACCTGGACCGTCGACGCCAACAGGCACGGTCGATGGGCGGACCCGAGCGGCTCGCCAAACACCATGGCACGGGCAAGCTCGACGCGCGCACACGCATCCAGCGACTCCTCGACCCGGGCACCTTTCAGGAACTCGGCACACTCGTCGGTGGTGAGGTCGCCGCTGACGCCATCGTCGCCGGCTCGGGCCTGATCAACCGAACGCCGGTCATGGTGGGCGCCGAGGACTTCACCACGTTGGCGGGCACCATCGGTGCCGGCAGCAATTCGAAGCGATACCGCATCGCCGAGTTGGCGGTTCGGCACAAGGTCCCGCTGGTGATGCTGTTGGAAGGCGCCGGCTTTCGGCCCACCGGCGGGCATGACGGACGCAAACCGACCGATCTGTTGGCCCAGGCGCGATGCTCAGGACGGGTGCCGACCGTCGCGGCGGTGCTGGGGCCGTCTGCGGGACACGGGGCGCTGGTCGCTCCGGTATGCGACTTCACGATCATGAGTCGCCAGGGCGCGATTTTCACCGCCGGGCCACCCGTTGTCAAAGAGTCGACCGGAGAAGACATTTCCAAAGAGAACCTGGGCGGCCCGGACGTCGCGATCTCGAGCGGAGTGATTCACAACCTCGCCGACGACGACGAAGCCGTGATTGAAACCGTCCGCCGCTATCTCTCCTACTTCCCGCCGAGCGCATGGTCCTACCCACCGTCACGACCCCCCGACGGGTCCGCTGCGCCACGGCCTACCGCAGAGCTGCTCGACATCGTCGCCCGCGACAGCCGCCGGGCCTACGACATGCGGGCAGTGCTCGGCGTGGTCTTCGACTATCCAGAATGGTTCGAGGTGCAGCCGCGGTTCGGGCCGGCGATCATCTGCGCACTTGCCCACCTCGGGGGTCACCCGGTGGCGGTTGTCGCCAACCAGCCCCAAGTGCTGGCCGGCTCCATCGACGCCGACGCCGCCGACAAGGCGGCACACTTCATCACGGTGGCCGACTCATACCACCTGCCGATTGTCTTCCTCGCCGACAATCCCGGAATGTTGCCTGGTGGTCGGTCTGAGCGTGCGGGCGTATTGCGCAGCGGTGCAAGGATGTTCGCTGCACAGACAGCCGCCAACACGATCAAGTTGCATCTGACGCTGCGCAAGGCCTACGGATTCGGATCGATAGTGATGTCACTGCTCGGGTTCGACGACCAGGTAGCCACTTTCGCTTACCCGGGCGCCACGATGGGTGCGATGAGCGCGGCGGCGCTCAGCCGGGCATCGCACGCCGACGACCAGGCCGCTGCCACGTTGCGCAATGCGGAGCTCGAGGCGTCGTATCGATCAGCGGAGCAATTGGGCTTCGATGAACTCATCGATCCCGGTGAGACGCGGAACGCCCTGCTCGCGGCCCTGCAACGCGGCCTGTACAGCCGGCAAGCCGCGCCAGAACCGGTCAGCCGCACCATGATCATGCCGTGAAGGCCTGTCGCGGCCTGCCAGCCGGCGTTCGTGTTTGCACAACAAACGCGGTCGTCGACGTCCGTCTGCGCACGCTCGCCGGCCGTGCGGAGCATGATGTCTGATTCTTCGGTGCAGTTCACCATTCCCGCGGTCGCTCAAGCGGTATCCGCGGCGATACCCGAACGCGACCTGATCATCCAGGGGGCTCGGCGCCACAGTTACGCCCAAATCATCGAGCGGTCCCACCGACTCACCTCCTATCTGCACGCGCGCGGCCTCGGGTGCCATACCGAGCGGTCCCTTCTCGCCGGCCACGAGGTGGGACAGGACCTGATCGGCCTCTACGCCTACAACGGAAACGAATTCGTCGAGGCGATGCTGGCGGCCTTCCAGGCGCGGGTAGCCCCCTTCAACGTCAATTTCCGTTACGTTCGAAGTGAGTTGCGATACCTGCTCACGGATGCCGCTGCCACAGCGCTGATTTACCATGCCGCTTTCGCACCGAGAGTGGCAGAAGTGCGGCCTCAGCTTCCCCAGCTACGGGTTCTCATTCAGATCGCCGACGAATCGGGCAACGACCTGCTCGACGGTGCAGTGGACTACGAATCGGTCATCGCATCGAATCCGCCGATAGCGCCGCCGTTGCAGCACTCGCCCGACGACTTGTACGTCCTCTACACCGGCGGTACAACGGGAATGCCGAAAGGGGTGCTGTGGCGTCAGCATGACATCTTCATGACGTCCTTCGGGGGCCGAGATCTCTATAGCGGCCAGCCTGCACGCTCTTACGACGAGATCGTGACGCGAGCCACCACCAACCCGGGAACCAAATTGATGGTGCTGCCGCCGTTGATTCACGGTGCTGCTCAATGGACAGTGATGACAGCGCTGACAACCGGACAATCGGTGGTCTTCTCGTCGGTTGTCGACCACCTCGACGCCGACGACGTTGTGCGCACGCTCGAACGCGAACAGGTCTCAGCGGTAACGGTGGTCGGGGATGCCATGGCCCGTCCCGTTCTTGCCGCCATCGAGAAGGGGATTGCCGACGTGTCATCGTTGGCAGTGGTGGCCAATGGTGGCGCGCTGTTGACCCCATATGTCAAGCAGCGCTTGATCAAAGCACGCCCGGGACTGATCGTCGCCGATGGGGTCGGATCGTCGGAGTCCGGCGCGCAGATGCATCACTTGTCCGCACCTGGCGAGGTGTCGACTGGCAAGTTCTCTGCCGGGCCCGACACTTGCGTGGTCGCCGAGGATTTCGGTTCCGTGCTGTCGCCGGGACACGAGGGCATGGGATGGCTCGCGCAGCGCGGATACGTGCCACTCGGGTACAAGGGTGACGCGGCAAAGACCGCCGCGACTTTCCCGGCGGTCGAGGGGGTGCGGTACGCGGTTCCCGGTGACCGCGCGTGCCACCTGGCCGATGGCTCGATCGAACTGCTCGGCAGGGATTCGGTGACGATCAACTCCGGCGGGGAGAAGATCTTTGCCGAAGAGGTCGAGATGGCCATCGCCTCTCACCCAATGGTGGCCGACGTGGTGGTGGCGGGACGACCGAGTGAGCGCTGGGGTCAGGAGGTGGTCGCCGTGGTCGCGCTGGCCGACGGCGCCACCACCACTGCCGACGAATTGATCGACCACGCCGCCAAGTCGATCGCCCGCTATAAGCTGCCCAAGGCCATCGTGCTCCGACCGCAAATCCTGCGTAGCCCTTCGGGCAAGGCTGATTACCGCTGGGCCCGTGACCAGGCGGTCAGCAGTAGCTGATCGCGTCGAGCGTGCAACGGCTGCGACGACACGCCGACTAGCGTCGCAGCAGTTTCACGCTGGCCCATGGAGTCGCATCAGGTTCTCGACCGCGCGCGTTTTGCAGGTGTGGGTCGGCTCGCCTCGTCGACGACGCCGCGTTCAATCAGGTGATCGATGAGCGGGACCGCACCGGCAGCAAGATGCTCCGACATGGCTATGCGCGCCCGATCGTCGTCGCGGCTCTCCAGTGCCGCCAGGAGCTTCCGGTGGTCGCTGATTGACTGGTCCGGCCAACCGGTGATGGTAGGAAAAACCGACTCCGGTGCATAACGCGTGATCTGTGACATCAGCTGGGCCAGCTTCGGCGAATCGGCGGCGATGTTGATGGCTCGGTGAAACTCGTGGTTCAGCCGAACCGCTCGTTCGGCGTCATCGCCGGCATACGCCGCTTCCAGCTGTGCCTGAATATCTTTGAGTTCGCACAGCAGCTCCTTGTTGATGTTGGTCGCGGCCCGCGCGGCAAGCTCCCCGCCAACGTGTGCTTGGACGTTCGCGACGTCGGCAAGGTCTCTTGCGGTCACTGGCAAGACCATGAATCCGCGGCGTGGCTGCTGAGCCATCAGCCCTTCAGCTCGCAGCTGTAACAGCGCCTCGCGCACCGGTGTGACGCTGATGCCCAGCGCTGCGGCCAGCTGATCAAGCCGGATGTAGTTACCTGCGGCGTAGGTACCGTCGAAGATCCGTTTACGAACGAAGCGCGCGACGTCTTCGGAAAGCTGCGGTCGCGTGGCGAACTCGGGAATCGTCATCGATCAGATCCGGTAGTCGGCAAGCAGACGCTTGCTGATGATCTGCTTTTGGATTTCGCTGGTTCCCTCGCCGATGAGCAGAAAAGGTGCGTCGCGCATCAGCCGCTCGATCTCGAAGTCCTTGGAATAGCCGTAACCGCCGTGGATTCGGAAGCTCTGCTGGGTGACTTCCGTGCAGAGTTCGCTGGCCAGGTACTTGGCCATTCCGGCAGCCGAATCATTACGCTCTCCGGAGTCTTTGAGCCGGGCAGCATTCACCATCATCAGGTGAGCGGCTTCGACCTTGGTGGCCATCTCGGCCAGTTGAAACGCGATTGCCTGATGTTCGGCGATCGCCCGGCCGAAGGTGTGACGCTGCTGCGCGTACCGAATCGCAAGTTCGAAAGCGCGAATGGCCACTCCGCACGCACGGGCCGCCACATTGACCCGTCCGACTTCGATACCGTCCATCATCTGAAAGAAGCCCAGGCCGGGAGTAGAACCGAGGATGTCGTCGGCCGTGGCCAGGTAGCCGTCGAAGATCAGCTCGGTGGTGTCGATGCCCTTGTAACCCAGCTTGTCGATCTTGCCAGGAATCACCAATCCGGGCCTGACTTCGCCGAAGCCGGTGGGCTTTTCGATGAGAAACGCGGTGAGGTTGCGGTGCGGTTTATCCGCTCCTTCGTCGGTGCGCACCAAGGCTGCTACCAGATTCGCACTGGCGCCGTTGGTCAGCCACATCTTCTGGCCGTCGATGGTGTAGGTCCCGTCGGTTCTGCGGGTGGCGTGGGTTCGGATGGCAGCCACGTCGGAGCCCAATTCCGGCTCGGACATCGAGAAGGCGCCGCGCGTCTCACCAGTCGCCATCCGTGGCAGCAGGCGTTGCTTCTGCTCGTCGGTGCCGTGCTGGCGCAGCATGTAGGCGACGATGAAATGGGTGTTGATCACTCCTGACACGCTCATCCAGCCACGGGCCAGCTCTTCTACGCACAACACGTAGGTCAGCAGCGATTCACCTAGACCGCCGTATTCGGCCGGAATCATCAGGCCGAACAACCCCATTTTCCGCATCTGGTCGACGATGTCCTGGGGATAGGTATCGCTGCGTTCGAGTTCCACGGCATTGGGAATGACTTCTTTTTCTACAAACTGGCGTACTGCGGTGAGAATTTCGGTCTGGAACTCGGTCAGGCCCAGCGTCTGGGCAAGCCTGGTCATTGGGCGCCACTCCCTCTGCCCGATTGGCAGGCAATTGTTTTCGCTGCTGACAGACGGGCGAGATCCTCCGGGCTCAACCGGAGGTGCTCGACGAGAAGGTCAACGGTGTCCTGCCCGAGGTTGGGGGCGGGGGCGCTCGGCGGGTGCGCGCCGTCGAATGCCGCTGGCAGTCCCGCCGCCCAATACTCCCCAAGACCTTCCTGATTCAGCTGAGAGAACATCGGATTCGACGTCACCCGGCCATCACCAGCGACCTCAGCGAAAGTGCGGTAGCGCTCGAACAACACTGTGGTAGTCGACAGGATGTCAGAGATCTCATCTGCTGGGTGGTCGGCGAACCAGGTCGCGAACAGTGCGGTCAGTACAGCGCGGTGGCGGTATCGATCACCCTCGGCGTCGAAGTCGGCACCGAGCGCTTCGGCCAGCGCGGATACCGGCATGCCGGTTCCGGTTACCTCGACCAAGTCGCGGAAGTGCCGGGCAGTCAAAGTGACAACCATGAACGTGACACCGTCGCGGCTGGTGAAGTCCTGGCCATACTGGCCGTAGATGGAGTTGCCCAAACGCTGACGTTGCGTGCCGTTCACCTGAGGCTCGGTCAACAACCCGAGATTCGCCGCGGTCGCCAGCGCGACGTCTTCCAGCGCCAGGCTGATTTGGGCACCTTGTCCCGTTTGGTCACGGCGACGCACCGCGGCGACAACTGCGAGCGCCGCATAGAGCCCGCAACAGACGTCCCAGGCCGGCAGCACGTGATTGACCGGTCCGGCGTGGGTGCTCGGCCCGGTAATGAGCGGAAACCCGACCGCGGCGTTGACGGTGTAGTCGACGCCGGTGGACCCGTCACCCCGGCCGAGTAGCTGAACGTGAATGACGTCAGACCGCAAACCGGCTAGCCGCTCGTAGGCCAGCCACGACATTCCGGAAGCGTTGGTGATGACTATGCCGTCGCCCTCGAGGACCAGCCGGCGCACCAAGTCCTGACCGTCGGACGACCGCAGATCAATCGTGGCCGAACGCTTTCCCTTGTTCAAGCCAGTCCAATAGATCGAGGCGCCACTTCTGGCCAGCGGCCAGCGGTGGATGTCGGCGGCCCCGCCGATCGGGTCGACGCGAATCACCGTTGCGCCGAGCTGGCTCAACGTCATCCCGCACAGCGGTGCGGCGACGAAGCTAGATACCTCGACGACGGTGACACCGGTCAACGGCAAAGCGATCGCTGCATCGGGGTCGGTCACATAAACCTCCCGCCGGTGACCTCGAGCACGGTTCCGGTCATATACGACGACAGATCCGACGCCAGAAACAACGCCACGTTGGCGACTTCGTTGGGCTCACCAGCGCGGCCCATCGGCACCTCGGCAACTTTCTCGTCCCAAATACGTTGCGGCATCGCCTCGGTCATCGCCGAGCGGATCAGGCCGGGCGCGATCGCATTGACCCGCACGCCGAGGTGAGCCACCTCTTTGGCGGCGGCCTTGGTCATGCCGATGATTCCCGCTTTGGCCGCCGAATAGTTGGTTTGACCGACCAGGCCAACTTTGCCCGACAGCGAGGACATGTTCACGATCGCGCCGCGTTTGTTCTCCCGCATGATCGAAGCGGCCTTGCGAATCCCGTTCCAGGTGCCCTTCAGGTGCACGGCGATGACTTCGTCGAACTGCTCTTCGGTCATCTTGCGCATCGTCGCATCTCGGGTGATGCCGGCGTTGTTGACCATGATGTCCAGCCCACCGAAATGCTCGACAGCGCCTTCCACCAGTGCGTCGACGTCATTCGCCCGCGTCACATCGCAGCGCGCCGCGATCGCGACATCAGCGCCACCGAGTCGCTTCGCTGCTGCCTGGGTTCCATCGAGATTCACGTCGCCGAGAACTACTCGGGCACCCTCGGCAACGAACCGTTCGGCGATGGCGAAGCCCAGCCCTTGTGCCCCACCTGTGACGACTGCGATTTGACCCTCCAGCAATGACACCTGATCACCTGTCCTTGACATCGATGGCTGCCTGCACCCGAATTGCAATATCATATTTGATATAGGATTTCTCTGCGACGAGTGCCGCACGTCTGAGACGTCGCCTGCGGCTTGAGAGACCGGCGCCATTACCGAGAAGGAGCGTCTGCCGATGACGACGGCCGAAGTCAGCGACGAGGATTTTCGGGACATTTTGGCGGAGACTCGCCGCTTCGTGCGAACCGCCGTCATGCCCCGGGAACAAGAAATACTGGCCGCCGACCAAGTTCCGGATGATCTTCGCGATCAAGCCAAGAAAATGGGTTTGTTCGGATATGCGATTCCCCAACAGTGGGGCGGACTAGGCCTCAACCTGGCGCAGGACATCGAACTGGCGCTTGAGTTGGGCTATACCTCGCTGGCGGTGCGGTCGATGTTCGGCACCAACAACGGCATCGCGGGACAGGTTCTGGTCGGGTTCGGCACCGACGAGCAGAAGACTCGCTGGCTCGAGCCCATGGCAGCCGGTGACGTGGTCGCCTCTTTCGCGTTGACCGAGCCCGGTGCCGGATCAGACCCGGCCAACCTGCGCACCAAAGCCATTCGGGACGGTTCAGATGAGACCTCCGGATGGGTGTTGTCCGGACAGAAGCGCTTCATCACCAACGCGCCAGTCGCTCATCTGTTCGTGGTTTTCGCGCGGACTCGTCCGGCCGATGACAACGGAGCAGGCATTGCGGTTTTCCTGGTACCCGCTGACGCCGCGGGCATCGAGGTCGGCGTCAAGGACGCGAAGATGGGCCAAGAGGGCGCGTGGACAGCCGATGTCAACTTCACCGACGTCCGCATCCCCGCCGGCGCGCTGATCGGCGGCAGCGAAGACATCGGATACCGGGCTGCGATGACCTCGTTGGCGCGGGGCCGACTTCACATCGCCGCGGTCGCCGTGGGCACCGCCCAACGCGCACTTGACGAATCAGTGGCCTATGCGGCCACCGCCACGCAGGGTGGCACGCCGATCGGCAGCTTTCAGTTGGTGCAGGCGATGCTTGCTGACCAGCAGACCGGGGTACTGGCCGGCCGGGCACTGGTACGTGACGCCGCGCAGCAGTGGATGAGCGGGCAGGACCGGCGAATAGCGCCCTCTGCGGCGAAGCTGTTCTGCACCGAGATGGCCGGCAAGGTAGCGGATCTCGCGGTGCAGATTCATGGTGGCAGCGGTTACATGCGCGAAGTGCCGGTGGAGCGGATATATCGCGACGTCCGCCTCTTGCGGCTCTACGAGGGCACCAGTGAAATTCAGCGCCTGATCGTCGGATCCAACCTCGTGAAGGCGGCACAGCGACAGACATGACCGGACGACTCGCGGGCAAGGTGGCATTCATTACCGGCGCGGCGCGCGGCCAAGGCCGCGCACATGCGGTCCGGATGGCCAACGAGGGCGCCGACATCATCGCCGTCGACGTGGCCGGCGAACTTCCACCATGCGTTCCCTACAATCCGGCGACCCCCGACGACTTCACCCAAACCGTTAAGCAGGTCGAAGCGGCCGGACGCCGAATATTGGCCTCGGTGGTGGATATTCGCGACTTCGACGGGCTCTGCGGAGCTGTCGACGGCGGTGTGGCGGAACTGGGACGGCTCGACGTCATCGTCGCCAACGCCGGCATCTCGGCGCCGCAAACCTGGGACGCCATCACGCCGCAGTCGTTTCGGGACGTCGTCGACGTCAACGTCACCGGCACCTGGAATACGGTGATGGCCGGTGCTCAGCACATGATTGACGGCGGCCGGGGCGGCGCCATCATTCTGATCAGTTCAGCGGCCGGCATGAAGATTCAGCCGTTCATGGTGCACTACAGCGCCAGCAAGCACGCCGTGACCGGCCTGGCCCGCGCGTTCGCCGCCGAACTCGGCAAACATTCAATCCCGGTCAACAGCGTGCATCCGGGTCCGGTCAACACTGCGATGGGAACCGGGGACATGATCGCGGCGTTAGGTTTGGCAACCGAAACCAATCCGCAGCTGGCCAACATGCTCACACCTTTTTTGCCGAATTGGGTTGCCGAGCCGGAAGATATCGCTGACGCTGTGTGCTGGCTTGCCAGCGACGAAGGGCGATACGTCACCGCGGCCCAAATCTGCGTCGACCAGGGATCGACCCAGTACTGATTGGCCGCTTATGCCGTCGTCGATTGTTCAGCCGCGTACCGGCCGATCAGCTGCACTGTGTCGAGGTCCCGGATCGCCTGACAGCCGCGGCGCAGCATTGTCAACACCATATCGTCGCCACGGTCGGTTGTTGTCGCGAAGGCGAATCCCAGCGCGGAGATGAGCGGCGTCTGCAACATCCCGAGCCGGTAGTCCTGCCAACATGTTTGAAGGTCATAGCCGGTGACGTCGTAGCTGCAAAGGGCTCGGTGGTAGGCAGCGACGAGGTCTTCTTCGATCGTTGAGCGTAGCTCCGGGTCGAGGCTGGTGGCGGTGAAGTAGGCGAGATCGCGTGCTGGAAGACCGACCCCGAGCGTCTGCCAATCGACCACCGCGAAGTGGGAGCTCGCACGATCAAAAAGCATGTTGTCGAGCCGGTAGTCCCCGTGCAGCAAGCAAAATCGCTCCGGTACGGCGAGCAACCACGGAGTCACCTGGGCCATGACTGTGGTGAAAGTGGCCCGGTCGACGCCGCTCATCCGGTCGCCGAGTTTGTCAACGACGAGTTCCGCGCTTATCCGCGCCACCTCGCCAAGGCCCTTGGCGGACGGTTGATCTAAGCGCGGGAAGGCGACACCGGAAAAGTCCTGCCATGCGGGATCACACCAAGTGGGCCCGTGCAGACCGGCCAGCGCTGTGACCGCAATCAGGGCCTCCTGTGCGCCGCATCCAGCAATTTGGTCACCCTGCACCGCGGGGGTTTGATCAGCCAGCAGCAGTACGTAATCGCGGGCGTCATCGCTGAGTTCGCAGTAGAAACACCGCGGAACCGGGACTCGTACTCGCGCTGCCACGGTCGCGTAGAACGCGCATTCGCTGCGATAGCCAATGGCGACCCGGTCGCGGATAGTGTCCTCCTGGGCCGGCAGTTTGATCACGAAGGTGTCCGGCAAGCCGCCGGGGTTGGTCTCATATTGGGTGGCCAGCCGGAATGTCGCACCGGTCTGCCCGGTCCCGATGGGCACGACGTCCACCCTGGACACTTCGACGGCGGCGCCGCCCCTGCTCAATGCGGTAGATAACCATTCGGGGGTGACGTCGGCGGGACGCGTCGGAATGGAGCGCTTCGGGGTCGCCGACAACATGCCTCCGATGACTTGGCCACTTCAGACCACTACCTTCGTCCGACTCGTCAACTGTAAGAGGTACGCCAACGCGTGGCGGGGTCAGTCGTGCTTTTGCGCGGTTTACCCGCGACGGCCACCTTGAGACTGGTAGAAAAAGCGGTGCGACGGGCACCGCAGCCCAGCAGGCGCTGCCGGAATGGAGGTCGCCGGTGAGGAACCGGTTCATCGCGGCCACGGTGGCCGTTTTGGCCATCGCGGGTATCAGCTCGGGGTGCTCGCGGAACACCGACAAGGTGCCGCAACGGACCGCCCACATCACCCTCGACGGCAACAGCCTCACCTCTCATGCCGTTGCGTGTAGTCAGGTTCAGTGGATGCTGACCGTCGATATCGACGCCGCCCCCGCCCGTGTTCAGATGATGCTCAACCTGCAACGCGACAAGCCGGTACCTGAATCCGTCGCCATCGACGATCTGAATAACTTCACCGGTGTCGCCAACGCCCAGGTGGGCAGCGCTCAAGCTGTTTTCGGTAACAACAGCTACACAGTCACCGGCGCCGCTCAGGGAACCGACCCGGACAACGTGAATACCCCGAGGACGGCGACTTTCCGGATTTCGGTGAACTGCTGAATCCGGCGGCAGCCGGCCGGCGCTTGGGGGGCATGCTGGACCCATGGAACATTACCGCCGCGGGAGTCTGGTTTTCGACGTCATCGATGCGGGCCCAGCCGATGGGCCGGTCGTGGTGCTGCTGCACGGCTTCCCCCAACTCAATTCGAGTTGGGACAAAGTCATCGGGCTGCTCACCGCACAGGGATATCGCTGCCTGGCGCCGAATCAGCGTGGGTACTCGCGTGGTGCCCGCCCCACTCGCCGCCGCGACTATCGAACGCCTCAGCTCGTCGAAGATTTTCGTGCACTGCTAGACGCCAGCGGGGCAAGTCGGGTGCACCTGGTCGGGCATGACTGGGGTGCGTTGGTGGCCTGGGCTGCCGCAGCGGAGTTACCTGACCGCCTGGCGACGGTGACGGCGTTGTCAGTGCCGCACCCGGCGGCATTCCTGCGAGCGCTGCTGACCAGCCGGCAAGCCCTCGCCTCCTGGTACATGTACGTCTTCCAGCTGCCCTTCATCCCCGAACGATTCCTGCTGGGCAGGCACGGCGAGGCAACGCAATTCTCGAAGGCGCTGCAAGCCAGCGGCCAGTCCCCCGAGGCGGCCGAACGCGACGCGAGGGCGATGGCCGAACCGGGCGCGCTGACCGCTGCCCTCAACTGGTATCGAGCGATCCCGTTGTCGGACGTGCGTGGCACCGGAGCCGAAATCAACGTACCGACCCTGTATGTCTGGAGTGACGGGGACACCGCGCTGGTCGAGAAGCCTGCCCGTAACACGGCCCGTTACGTCAGCGGCGAGTACCGCTTCGAGACGCTCAGTGGCTCGCACTGGATGCTTGACGAACAACCTGATGTAGTTGCCGACCTGTTGCTCGAGTGGTTCGCTGCCCACCCCATCTAGGTCGAAGTGCGGGCGGAGGGACTCGAACCCTCACGCTCTTTCGAGCACCGGCACCTAAAGCCGGCGCGTATTCCATTTCGCCACGCCCGCGCGCCCAGCGATCCTACCGTGCATATCGTTGACCAATCTGTCCGTAGCTTCGGGCGGTCAGAGGTTGCCCGGGAGTAGCGTCTAGACGTGTCCACCACCCGTCGTCGCAGGGCTGCTCTGCTGGGGCTGGCGCTTACCGCTGCCTGCGGCTGTCTGGCGCTGGGATGGTGGCAGTGGACTCGATTTCACTCAGCGTCAGGCACATTTCAGAATCTTGGCTATGCACTGCAATGGCCCCTTTTCGCGTGGTTCTGCGTCTACGCGTACCGCAAATACGTTCGCTACGAGGAAGTCCCGCCCCCAGCGAAAGACCCGGGCGTGACAGAGCTGCCGCCCGGGCTGCTGCCCGAGCGGCCCAAGCCCGCACCGCAGTCCACCGACGACCCGGTTATAAGGCAGTACAACGCCTACCTGGCCGAGCTGGCGAAAAACGACACCGAAAAACAGAACAGGACCACCGCATGACTACGCCGGAGATGCCGCACGCACGGCAGGCGGCACCAGTGGAGAAAATCCGGACTGCACTGCTGGGCTATCGCGTGATGGCGTGGACAACCGGTCTGTGGCTGATCGCGCTCTGCTATGAGATCGTCTCGCATCTCGTGTTCCATCACGAGATCCGTTGGATCGAAGTGGTGCACGGCTGGGTGTATTTCCTGTACGTGTTGGCCGCGTTCAATCTTGCGGTCAAGGTTCGCTGGCCCATCCCCAAGATAATCGGGGTGCTGCTCGCGGGCACCATCCCGCTGCTCGGGATCATCGTCGAGCACTTTCAGACGCGAAACGTCAAGGCACGCTTCGGCCTTTAACCCGTCGACTCTGCGGAATTGCACGGTCAACCGGCGTGTCGCGGATAAAACCGCAGAGTCGCGCCTAGTCGCGCAGAGTCGCGCTTAACCCGCCAGCGACCTGAGTGCGGGCAGCAACTCGGCCAACGCCCTGCCACGATGCGACACAGCATCCTTCTCCGCCGCGGCGAGCTCAGCCGCAGTGCAGCGATAACCGTCAGGGATGAACACCGGGTCGTAGCCAAAGCCACCCTCACCGTGCGGTTGACGTGCGATCACGCCTCGCCACTCCCCACGCACCACCACGTGCCCCGAGCGTGACACCAGCGCGCAAGCGGACACGAACGCCGCGCCCCGACGCTCGTCCGGCACATCACCCAACTGCGCCAGCAGCAGCGCGGTGTTGCCGGCATCGTCGCCATGGGCACCGGACCAACGGGCAGACAGTACCCCCGGCATGCCGTTCAACGCCGCGACTTCCAGCCCAGAATCATCGGCCACCGTCGGCAGTCCCGTCGCAGCGAACCCGTCGCGCGCCTTTGCCAGCGCATTCTCCTCGAAAGTGGCACCGATTTCCGGGGACTCGTCGAACGGCGGCACATCGTCGAGCGACACCAGGGTCAGCGAGGCCAATGCGGCACTGTCCAGTACGCGACGCAGTTCGACCAGCTTCTTGGAGTTCCGGCTGGCTACCAGTAACCGGGTCAGCTCCCAAATGCCTTCTGCGGAGCGGTCCCCTCTGGCAACTCACCCGGATACGGCAACGTCAACGCTTCCCGCTGTGCGGCGAAAAGCTTGCCGCAAGCTCCCAACGCGGCGTCGAGCATCTTGTCGAGTGTTGATCGCGGAAACGTCGCACCCTCGCCGGTTCCTTGGATCTCCACGAGCGTCCCGGTGTCGGTCGCGACGACGTTCATATCGACCTCGGCGCGCGCATCTTCTTCGTAGGGCAGGTCCACCCGCACCCGACCGTCAACCACACCGACGCTGACCGCCGCGATCGCACACGACAGCGGCCGCGGGTCCGACAGCTTGCCCGCCGCTGACAGATATGTCACCGCATCGGCCAGGGCCACATACGCACCGGTGACGGCCGCAGTCCGGGTGCCGCCATCGGCCTGCAGAACGTCACAGTCGACCGCGACCGTGTTCTCGCCGAGCGCCGCAAGATCGATAGCCGCCCGCAACGACCGTCCGATCAACCGGCTGATCTCCTGGGTGCGCCCGCTGAGACGGCCCTTTACCGATTCTCGATCACCACGCGTATGCGTGGCTGACGGCAGCATTGAGTATTCGGCGGTCAGCCAGCCCAGCCCTGATCCCTTACGCCAGCGCGGCACGCCATCGATGACGCTCGCGGCGCACATGACCTTGGTGTTGCCGAATTCGATTAACACCGAACCCGCCGGGTGCGAAGTGAACCCACGTGTGATGTGCACGGGGCGAAGCTCGTCGTCGAGGCGACCGTCTTCTCGTCGGGACACCCGCCAACAGTAGCCTTCGGGCGAGAAAGGCGGTCAGCTAACAGCTTCCCCTAATGCATGATCTCAAAGGTCTCCCCGCAAACCACCGCATGCACCGGACCGTCGAACTCGGCTTTGGCCTCCCCGATCACGTCCTCGCGCGAAGTCCACGGCGGAATGTGGGTGAGCAGTAACTCCCGTACGCCGGCCTCCGCCGCGACCCGACCGGCATCCGTACCCGACAGGTGCAGATTGGGCGGGCGATGCGGCGAGTGGGTCCAGGACGCTTCGCAAAGGAAGACGTCGGCGCCGCGGGCAAGCTCGACGAGCGCTGCGCAGCAGCCGGTGTCGCCGCTGTAGACGAACGAGGCACCGGCGGCATCGCTGAACCGCAAACCGTACGACTCGGTCGGGTGCGCCACTACCCGTGGCAGCACGGTCAGTGTTCCGATTTGGATCGGCTCACCGTCGACCCAGTGCCGAATGTCGAAGATGTCGGAGAAGTCGTCGATCTCTCCGCCATACGGTGACGACGCCGCACCCAGTCGCGACCAGGTGTCACTCGGGCCGTACATCAGCGCCTTACCTTGGGGCGGGGTCGGGTGGAATCGTCGCCACACGAAAAGGCCCGGGAGATCCAGGCAGTGGTCGGCGTGCAGGTGCGACAACAGCACCTGTACCGCGCCGGGGTCGGTTTGGTGCTGTAACGCCCCCAGTACTCCTCCGCCGAAGTCGATCACGAGCGGCGGCGTGTCGGGCGCCCGCAACAGGTATCCCGATGCCGGCGAGTCCGGGCCGACGACACTGCCCGAGCAGCCGAGCACGGTCATGCGCACCCTAACTACTGTGCCATGTCTAATGCCTTGTTGGCGAAAACCTCGCCGCTTTGCTCGGCGACCAACCTGCTAGCGAGCCGGTGAGTGCGGATGAGCCGGTTCGACCCCGGTAACCGCGGGTCCCAGGAACCGAGCCGCCAGCCCTGTGAAGGCTGCCGGGTCGCCGGTGGCTTCAAAGACCCGAGTGGCTGGCGGCGCGTCGTGCGGACGCAGCAAATCGGATCCGGTGAGCACGCGGAGCAGCTCTTTGGCGGTCTCCTCGGCACTGGACACCAACGTGACGTGCTGGCCCACCGCCAACTGAATCAACCCGGAGAGCAATGGGTAGTGGGTGCACCCGAGTACCAGCGTGTCCACTCCGGCGCGCTGTAGCGGCTCCAGGTAGCCCTCGGCCAGGCCGAGCACTTGGCGGCCGCTGGTGATGCCACGCTCGACGAAATCGACGAAGCGGGGGCAGGCCACCGCGGTGATCTCGGTGTCCCGGGCGGCCGCGAAGGCATCCTGGTACGCGCGCGAATTGATGGTCGCCTGTGTGCCGATCACCCCGATTCGGCCGTTTCGTGTTGCTGCGACCGCGCGCCGCACCGCGGGCAGGATGACTTCGACGACCGGCACGTCGTAGCGTTCCCGCGCGTCGTGCAGGCACGCCGAGGATGCCGAGTTGCAGGCGATGACCAGAGCCTTGACTCCGCGGTCGACGAGATCATCGCCGATCGCCAGCGCATGCGCCCGGATCTCGGGGATGGTGAGCGGACCGTACGGCCCGTTGGCGGTGTCACCGACGTAAAGGATGTCCTCGTCGGGCAATTGGTCGATGATCGCGCGGGCCACGGTGAGTCCTCCGACCCCGGAGTCGAAGATGCCGACGGGCGCGAGCGCGCTATTCATGCCGGCTTACCCGCGAGACTCGGCCCGGCGAAGTCCGCGGGCCTTGCGTTCCGGACCGGACAACAGGTAAGCGGCCACGACGCCGGCGATGCCGCCGCACAGGTGTCCCTGCCAGGACACGCCCCCGCACACATGGAGCACGGGCACCGCACCCCACAGCACCCCGCCGTACAGAAACAACACCACAATTCCGATGACGATCTGCCAGCCCGAGCGAGTGAAGAACCCGAACACCAACAGAAACGTCAGCCAGCCGAAGATCAAGCCGGATGCGCCGATGTGATCGGTCTTGCCGCAGGGCGACCCGAGGTTGCCGATCAGCCAGGTGCCCAAGCCGCCGAGGATCCAGATGATGGCCGTCGCCCAGACGAACCGGGACAGCCCGGCCAGCGTGACCAGAAAGCCGAGCACCAACGCCGGGCCGGTGTTGGCCATCAAATGCGCCCAATTCGCGTGCAGCAACGGGGCGAACAGGATGCCCCACAGGCCGTCGCTCTCCAACGGCCGGATGCCGTTGTCGTCCAACCGGTGTCCGGTGAGCTGGTCGACGAGCTCGGCGACGTACAACAGCGCCACGAAGCTGATGATGGTGGCCCCGCCGACCACCCACGCAGACTGTTTCTTCGGCTGACGCGCCGGCGACGGCCGGTGGCCAAGCGGGCGGCTCATGTGCGCCGCTCCTCCTCATCGCTTCGCTCTGCATCGTCGCCGGCGGTCACGCCCATAACTGCCCTTCCAGAGCGTCTTCGGCTTCGTCCAAGCTACCGGCGTAGGCGCCCGTGGACAGATATTTCCAGCCAGCGTCCGCGACGACGAACGCGATATCGGCGCGCTCTGCGGCTTTCTCGGCCTTCGCGGCGAGCCCCAGCGCGGCGTGCAGTACGGCGCCGGTGGAGATGCCCGCGAAAATGCCTTCGCTCTGGATCAACTCACGGGTGCGGCGAACCGCGTCAAGGGAACCCACCGAGTACCGGCTGGTCAGCACCTCCGGGTCATACAGCTCGGGTACGAAACCCTCGTCGATGTTGCGTAACGCGTACACGCCTTCGCCGTAGCGCGGCTCGGCGGCCACGATCTTGACGTTGGCCACGTGCTCGCGCAGGAACCGGCCGGTGCCCATCAAGGTGCCGGTGGTTCCCAGGCCCGCGACGAAGTGGGTGACCTCTGGTAGGTCGGCGAGCAGTTCCGGTCCCGTGCCGAGGTAATGCGAATCAGTATTGGCCGGATTGCCGTACTGGTACAGCATCACCCAGGACGGATTGCCCGCTGCCAACTCCTTGGCCTTGGCGACCGCGGTGTTGGAGCCACCCTCGGCCGGCGAGAAGATGATTCGCGCGCCATAGAGTTCGAGAAGCTGACGACGTTCGATCGAGGTGTTTTCCGGCATTACGCAGATCAGCTCATAGCCTTTCAGTCGCGCTGCCATCGCCAGAGAAATCCCGGTGTTGCCACTGGTGGGCTCCAAGATGGTCGACCCCGGCGCCAGCAACCCATCGGCCTCGGCCCGCTCGATCATCCGTAGCGCCGGCCGGTCCTTGATGGACCCGGTCGGGTTGCGGTCCTCAAGTTTGGCCCAGAGCCGCACGTGGGGACGGTCCGGCTCGTCGTCCCACCGTGGCGACAGCCGCGGCAACCCGACCAGCGGAGTATTGCCCAAAGCTGCCAGCAGCGAGTCGTGGCGGGTCATGCGGCCTGCTTATCCACCCGCGACGGCGGGCAGGATGGTGACCGCGTCGCCGTCGGCGATCGTCGTGTCCAACCCGCCCGAGAACCGCACGTCTTCATCATTGACGTAGATGTTGACGAATCGGTGCAGCTTCCCATTATCGACAAGGCGTTCGGAGAGCCCGGAATAGTTGGCTTCCAGGTCGCTGATGACGGCTTGTAACGTATCGCCGCTCGCGGTGACGCGCTTCTCTCCGCCGGTATGCGTACGCAAGATGGTCGGGATCGACACGGTGACGTTCATGGGGCCCTCCTTAAAGTCTTGGGGCGCTTGTCGCAATTAGTACTGCTCGACGACCTGCACCGGCTCCTCGGTGACGACGCCGTCGACGATTCGGTAGCTGCGCAACTCATGGCGGCCCGGGTCACGGGTCGACACCAACACATAGTGCGCGTCGGGCTCGGCGGCCAGGCCCACGTCGGTGCGGCTCGGATATGCCTCGGTCGCGGTGTGCGAGTGATAGATGACGACGGGAGCCTCACCCGCCTCCTCCATGGCCCGCCACACCTTGAGCTGTTCCTGGGAGTCGAAGCGGTAGAAGGTAGGTGAGCGTTCCGCGTTGACCATCGCGATGTGCCGCTCCGCGCGGGCAGAGCCGTCCGGGCCGGCCAGCACGCCGCACGCTTCGTCGGGGTGGTCGGCACGGGCGTGGGCGACCATCGCCTCGACCAGGTCCGCACGAATCACCAGCACCTCACCGGCTCCCTCGTCTTTCGAATGCTCCGGGCAACATGCTGCGGTAGGTCGGTATTCCGGCCACCGAATCCGCGGTGAGTACACCGACCAGCACGGCACGAGCCAGACAGTCGGCCGCCGCGACGCTCACCGCGGTCACCAACGCCGTCTCCGGCGACAGCGCAGCCGGCACGTCGACCGGTGCCGCCACCTCAACCGCTCCGGTCGCCAGCGCGAACACCATATCGCCGTCCAGCGGAGTATGCGCCGGCCGGATAGCGCGAGCCAAACCGTCATGGGCGGCGATCGCGACCCGCCGGCACCCGGCCCGGCTCAGCTCGGCGTCCGTGGCGACCACCGCGATCGTGGTGTTCAGCGGGCTTGATACCGGTTCCAGTTGCGCCAGCGCGGCGATCTGCTCGGCCGGGGGCGGAGCCAGCTCGAACTCGTCGGTCAGGTAAGTCAGCCAGGGGAGGCCGGTCGTCCGGTCGATGACGTCGCCCGCGGAATTCACCGCGACCACCGCGCCCACGGTCACGCCGGAATCAAGCGTCGTCGACGCCGTGCCGACACCTCCTTTGAGCACACCGGCGCGCGCGCCCACGCCGGCTCCGACCGTGCCCACCGCAAGATCGGCGCCGCCGCCGGCGACGGCGGCTTGGCAGGCCGAGTAGCCGAACTCCGCGGTCGGTCGGTAAGCCCAGTCGCCGACCGGCAGATCGAAAATGACCGCGCCCGGCACGATCGGCACCCGACCTCCGTCCATCGCCACGCCGCGGTCGTGTTCCTCCAGCCAGCGCATGACCCCGTCGGCGGCGGCCAACCCGAACGCGCTGCCGCCGGCAATCAGGACCGCGTCGACGTAGCGCACGCTGTTGGCCGGATCGAGCAGGTCGGTTTCCCGGCTGCCTGGGGCGCCGCCCCGGCAATCAACGGCGCCCATCGTGCCTGGTGGTGCCACGACGACCGTGACGCCGCGCGCCCAACCCACGCCGAGCGCTGCGTCGGGGTCCAGTCTCTGATGGTGGCCTACCAGGATGCCCCCGACATCGGTGATGGAACTCATCGGACCTCGGCGGTGATCATCGGTGCCCATTCAGCGCCAGCACCAGGTATTCCTGCAGGACGGTCAGCCATTGATAGACGTCGAGGTGCGGCGCCAGCGGATGGTCGTCCGGCAGGTGATCCGGTCCGTCCGGCGTGATCTCGAGCAGCGTGCCCAACGCCAGTCGGACGTCGTTGACCGCTGAGATCCAGGCGTTGGCGCCTTCCTCGGTCAGCTCGAACCGGCCGCCGTCGTCCGGAAGTGAAGTCAAGACGTATTGTGCGGCAGCACGTTTCGCGTCGATGATCGCCGGCTCGTGCAGGCTGCGCAGCGCCGCGTTCAGACCGTCGACGGTTTCGGTGTGGCCAGCTTTGTCGCCGGCGGCATGGAAGTCCGGTAGCAGCCGGCGCAGTGTCGCATCCCCGGGTCGCTCGGCGTTGCCGGTCCGGATGCCGGTGATCTGCTCGAGTTCGTCCTGCGGCGAGGACGATTCGCGTTCGTCGAGCATCCCAACCACCGAGCCGACCAGGCCTTTGAGCAACGCCGCCTCGTGCGGCGTCAAGGCAGACCGAAAACGGGGACCGTCAGCGGTTTGCACCCGCTTCCATTTGCGCACAATCCGATCCCCAGTAGCCGCTGATCGTCACCGGTCCTGCTGCAGGGTCGCCCACAACCCGGCGGCATGCAGCTTGGACACGTCGACTTCCATGGACTCCCGGGTGCCGGACGACACCACCGCCTTGCCTTCGTTGTGCACCTGCAGCATCAGCTTGGTGGCGTGCGGCTCGCTATAGCCGAACAGCTTCTGAAAGACATAGGTCACATAGTTCATCAGGTTGACCGGATCGTCCCAGACGATGGTGACCCACGGACTGGCTGTGGCGTCAACCGCATCGGCTTCGCGCTGTTCGGTGGTACCCGGCTTGGTAGGTGCTGACGCAACCATGATGTAAGGATAACGAGCCGCGCCGGCCCAGCCGATACGGTTGCGGTGTGACCGACTCGGCATGCGCTGGACTGCTGACTGACAAGTACGAGCTGACCATGCTGGCGGCGGCGTTACGCGACGGCACCGCGAATCGCCGCACCACCTTCGAGCTGTTTGCCCGTCGGCTACCGCAGGGGCGACGATACGGAGTGGTCGCCGGGACGGGCCGGTTCCTGGACCTGTTGCCGGATTTCCGGTTCGACGACTCCGCGCTCGCACTCTTAGCGGAAGTCCTTGACCGCGACACCGTCTGCTTCTTAGCTGACTTCCGGTTCCGCGGCGACATCGACGGGTACGCCGAAGGCGAGCTGTACTTTCCCGGATCACCGGTGCTTTCGGTGCATGGCAACTTCGCGGAATGCGTCGTGCTGGAGACGCTGGTGCTGTCGATCTTCAACCACGACAGCGCCATCGCGTCGGCGGCCGCCCGGATGGTCAGTGCGTCCCGTCAACGACCACTGATCGAGATGGGCTCGCGCCGGACTCACGAACTCGCCGCGGTGGCCGCCGCCCGCGCCGCCTATATCGCAGGGTTCGCCGCGTCGTCGAACCTCGAGGCGCAGCGCCGCTACGGTGTGCCGGCCGAGGGCACGAGCGCGCACGCCTACACCCTGCTGCACACCGGGCCCGACGGACCGGACGAAGTGAGCGCGTTTCGCTCCCAGGTCGACGCCCTCGGCGCGGACACCACGCTGTTGGTGGATACCTACGACGTGACCGTCGGCGTCGCCAACGCTGTCGCGGCTGCCGGAACGACGCTGGGCGCAGTGCGTATCGACTCCGGCGAGCTGGGCGTGCTGGCTCAGCAGGTGCGTGAACAGCTGGACCGCCTGGGTGCGACGAAGACGCGGATAGTGGTGTCCGGCGATCTTGATGAGTTCGCGATCGCCGCGCTGGGCGCCGATCCGGTAAACAGTTACGGAGTTGGCACGTCGCTGGTCACCGGATCCGGTGCCCCGACCGCGGGGATGGTGTACAAGCTGGTCGAAGTGGACGGCATGCCGGTACAGAAGCGCAGCAGCCACAAAGAGTCTCAGGGCGGCCACAAGGAAGCGCTACGGCTGTCGCGCCCGTCGGGCACGATCACACAAGAGGTCGTTCACCCCGCGGGTCACCCGCCGAACACCGCCGAGCCATACCGGGTGCTGACTACGCCGCTGGTCCGCGCGGGACAGCTGGCTGCGGCCGGCGACCTGGCCGCCGCGCGCAACCTGGTGGCCTCGGGCTTGCGGAGCCTGCCGTGGGAGGGACTGATGCTGTCCCACGGGGAGCCGGTAATCCCGACACAGCAGTGCACAGCTCGACCCAGCTAACCCGACGAGGAGCAGCCCACGCCCGACTTGTCCGTGCCAGAGCTACTGTCCGCCGCAGTAGCAGCACTTGGTGGCAGTGAGCGCAGTGGCCAAGTGGCGATGGCCGATGGAGTAGCGCATGCCTTCGACACCGGCGAGCATCTTGCGGTTCAAGCCGGCACCGGGACCGGCAAGTCATTGGCGTATCTGGTTCCGGCGATTGCGCGTGCCATCAGTGCGGACACCACGGTGGTGGTATCGACCGCCACGATCGCACTGCAACGCCAACTCGTCGACCGTGACCTGCCGAAGCTGGTCGAATCGCTGGCAGCTGCACTGCCCCGTCCGCCGCGCTTCGCGCTCCTTAAGGGCAGACAGAACTATCTTTGCCTGAACAAGATTCACAACGGCTCCGCGGCGAGTTCCACTGACGAGCCGCAGGACGAGCTTTTCGAGCCGCTGGCCGTCACCGCGTTGGGCCGTGATGTGCAGCGTCTGACCGCGTGGTCGTCGACAACCGAGACCGGTGACCGCGACGACCTCAAGCCCGGCGTACCGGACCCGTCCTGGAAACAGGTCAGCGTCTCTGCGCGAGAGTGTCTCGGCTTGGCGCGCTGCCCGTTCGGCAGCGGCTGCTTCGCCGAACGAGCGCGTGCCCGCGCCGGTGCAGCCGACATCGTCGTCACCAACCACGCGTTGCTGGCCATCGACGCTGTCGCCGACTCCGCCGTGCTGCCGGAACACCGGCTACTCGTCGTCGACGAGGCGCACGAGCTGGTCGACCGGGTGACCGCGATGGCCACCGGAGAACTGGCGTCGGCCGCACTCGGGGTCGCCTCCAGGCGAATCACCAGGCTGCTCGAACCGGAATTGCTGCAACGGTGGGAAGGCTCGTCCGCGAGGTTCACCGCGGCGATTCACGACGCGCCCGCAGGCCGCATCGACCACCTCGACGACGAACTGGCGACGCACCTGAGCGCGCTGCGAGATGCGGCCAGCGCGGCACGCTCGGCTATCGACACCTCACCGGCCGATGCCCGAGCTGCGTCGACCCGCGCCGAAGCCGTCGCCAGCCTCACCGAGATCGCCGATACCGCGTCGCGGATTCTGGTGTCGTTCGCTCCGGCGATCCCCGACCGCACCGACGTGGTTTGGCTGGACCGCGAAGAGAACCGCGGTTCGACGCGGGTGGCGTTGCGGGTGGCGCCGCTGTCGGTGGCCGAAGTGCTACGCAGTCGATTGTTCGCCGGCTCGACGGCGGTGTTGACGTCGGCGACGCTGACCGTCGGCGGCTCCTTTGACGCTATGGCGACGGCCTGGGGCCTGGCTGACACGCAGGACGACGCCGGAAAGCCCTGGCGCGCAATCGACGTCGGGTCACCGTTTCAGCATGCCAAAGCCGGGATCCTCTACGTCGCCGCCCATTTGCCCCCACCCGGGCGCGACGGTACCGGCTCTGCCGAACAACTGACCGAGATCACCGATCTGATTTCCGCCGTCGGAGGCCGCACATTGGGCCTGTTCTCTTCGATGCGGGCAGCGCAGGCGGCCGCCGAGGTCATGCGGGAACGACTTGCGACGCCGGTGTTGTGCCAGGGTGACGACAGCACCGCCGCGCTGGTCGACCAGTTCACGGCCGATGCGGCCACGTCGTTGTTCGGCACGCTGTCGCTATGGCAGGGCGTCGACGTACCCGGTCCGTCGCTCTCGTTGGTCATCATCGACCGCATTCCATTTCCGCGGCCCGACGATCCTCTACTGTCCGCCCGGCAGCGTGCGGTGGCCGCCCACGGCGGCAACGGGTTCATGGCCGTCGCCGCGAGCCACGCCGCGCTGCTGCTGGCGCAGGGCGCTGGGCGACTGCTGCGCGGTGTCGGCGACAGAGGCGTTGTCGCAGTGCTGGACTCCCGGATGGCCACCGCCCGCTACGGCGGCTATCTGCGTGCCTCCTTGCCGCCGTTCTGGCCGACTACCGACAGCGCTGAAGTTCGCAGGGCGCTGCAGCGGTTACGGACGGCGCTGGAGGCGTCGACGTAACACCCGCGGTCCCCGAGCCTCCAATTGCCGTGCCAAAGATTCGAGCAATCCATTCGTGACCGAAGCGGGCGCAGAACTACGAAGCCAGTCCCGGCGCCTTTGATCGATACATCCAGATTCGCACGACGCCCACGGCGATGACGATGACCGCCGCCGAGAACAGCAGCAACCCGAACCCGTACGAAGACTTTATTCCGTCGGCGGGATCATTGTCCCGGAATACGAGGAACCAGGCCGGAATGCTCAGCACCAGGAGGCCGACTACGGCGGTAAGTCCGATGAGCCGCCTGACCGACATCGTGATCCCGGCGAAGAGGGGATACGCCAGCCACGCGGCCGCGACGATCGGCACCAGCAGGGCGAACTTTCCCCCTGAGCTGGTCCCCGCGGTTCCTTCCTCGACACAGATCCCCTCGGGGCACGCTGAGACTGTCTCCCAGGTAAGAAACACGCTGATGACGGCCGCTACGAAGCCACCGATAAGCAGCCAGGCTGTGGCCCCGAGTTGTTTGACCGCGCCTTGCACCGCCGAGAAACTCGCCGATGGCGTCTGACCTACACCGCCTTGGTAACCGGGAGCAGGTGCGGGCCATCCCTGAGCAGGTGGTACCCCTTGAGCCCCCGGCCCGTATCCGCTCGGCGGAGGCGGCACCGGTGCGGCATAGTCGGAATGAGGCTCCGGCGATGGGGGCTGCGCGTGCGCCTCGGGCTGGGGTGCGGGTGCGGGCGGGGGCGGGGGCCCCGACATCGTCTTGTGCTGACGATGCGGCGTCCACTCCTGACCGTCCCAATAGCGCTGTGCGTTCGAGTCTTCCGGGTCGTCGTACCAGCCCGGCTGAATGGACATCGTCATCGGCAGATCCTTTGCGTTAGCTGGACTGCATCCATCGAGAAAAGCATAGCCTCGGGTCGCCCACATAGTGCCGTTTTGCCGGTCATTACCGCCTCCATCGCGCCGATCCGGCGACAGCGGAAACCACCGCATGCTGAAAATGCCGGGTGAACGAGCCGCAGGAGTCCCCGGAAAAATCCGAAGTCACTGCGCCTCAACACATCTGGTACTCTATCCAGCGAAAGTAAACAGTGCCAAGGTAAGGGTCTGTAAGTCCTGTGTGATGCTCGGTCTCGCCCCTATTCGGTGGACATATATCCAAACCAGGGCGGCGTCGGTAGCATGTCCCACCGGGCGTTGGGTGAACGAAGGGTCCGCCGGTGAATGGCGTGGTGTATCAACATGGACGGCCACGTCCGGTGGTCGGCGAGGACGCCGGAATGGACCGGCGCCGTGAATCATCTATTGCTGACCCCTATTTGGTGGCGGCGCGCTTCGCCGGTGGGGTGGATGCTCGGCGATGACACGACAAGTGATCGATCGCGACAGGCTCGGTGCTTTAGCAAAGATCGGTCAAGGTGGCCAGGGTGTGGTTTATGGCGCACCCAACGTCAAGACCAAGTTCGCCGCGTCGATGGTCTACAAGGAATACAAGAGCCAGACGCTGGCCGAGATCGACTTCACCGCGCTGGCCGCCATGCCGGTCCTGGTTGAAGAATCGTTATCATATGCCCAGGCCGAATGGCTGATCTCGTTCGCCGCCTGGCCGTGCGCGATCATCGAAGACGGCGGTGCCTCAACAGGATTCGTGATGCCGGCCATCCCCGGCGAGTTTTTCATCGACTTGACCACGGTGAAGGGTGTGTCGAGGACCACCGCCGAGTTTCAACATCTACTCAATCATCCCTCGGTGCTGGCGGCCCGGGGCATCGAAATTGAGGAAGCCCAACGCTATGCGCTCTTGCGTGAGGTCGCCTCCGCGCTGGCGTTCCTGCATGAACACGGCGTCTGCGTTGGCGATATCTCACCGAAGAACCTGCTGTTCTCCCTGTCCCCGCACGAGGCGGTCTTTTTCATCGATTGCGACGCCATGCGCATCAACGGTGTCTCGGCGCTGCCCCAGATGGAGACTCCCGGATGGGGCAAACCCGAAGGGGAGGAACTGGCCACCATCTATTCGGATACCTACAAACTGGGCTTGTTGGCGATGCGATTGTTGGCGGGCGACCAAGACACCAGAAACCCACAACATCTTCCGTCGACGACGCCGGGATCGATGCGCCAGATCATCACCGACACACTGACCAACGCGCCGCAACAACGCCCACTGCCCGAAGCCTGGAGCTACGTCGTGGGCGACGCAATCGAACAAGCCCAGTACCGAAAAAAGCTGAGCACCGCGCCAAACCTCGCCGCACCCTCTGACGCACCAGCCCCGCCGCCAATACCGATCGTGCACTCCCGACCGACCGCGCAATCCAAACCGTCAGCTGTCCACTCCGCGCCGTCGAACGTGCGTTCCAGACCACCGGTCGGCGTCACAAGTACTCCACCGCCACCCCTGGGCGTCCCTGAACGAGGATCGGCCGCAGTGTGGGCCGCTGTGATCGGTGGAATCGCGGTCATCGCAACAGCCGTGGCGATCACCGTGGCGATCGTGGCCGGCATCCGCCACTCAGGGCAGACCGCGGCATCGCCGGATTCGTCGACGATCCCGTCGAGCTCCGACTCCCAGTCGCCAATTGCACAGACGCCGACGTCGACGACGCCGACGTTCGCCACCCCGCCCTCGTTGCTGCAAGGCGCCGACCAGGAAGGCAACACCCAGTGCATCGACGGGTTCGCGCTACCGCGCGGCTACCGAGTCGGCCCGGCAGCACCGACCAGCTCCGACACGTACACGTCCTGTGCTTTCGCGATAGTGGTAGGTCAGAGCTACCTGGCCGAAAATCCTGACCTCACATCACCGCAGACATCGATCTCCGTCGCCGCACAATCACCGAGCGTGAACTGCCCTGACGTCCAGAGCTACAACCCCAATGTCCGTTGCAGCGGCAATGCCTTTTCGATGCAGTGCCAAGAAGAGGGCGGCGACCAGTGGATCACGTGCCGGGGCGGCAACAACGCGATTGTTTACATTTATTAGGCCGCCACCCGAGGCAGCTAGGTCCCGCGCTAACACTTTCGTAAGATATTGCCCGACACACAATTCTATAAGTGGGTCACTGTCGTTGCGGTCAAGCCTTGCATTGTGCGGCGGGTAACGCGTCACGGTGGTCTTGGAGCCACTGTGCGATTTCGGTGAGGTCCTGGGTGCCGTCAGGAAACGATCCCGAGTCGGGTTCAGCAGCGAACGCAACGACCGTCAGGCCTTTCGACGTTGGCAGGATGCCAATCTGGCGCACAAGGTAGCGCCCCGACAGTGACGGGCCCCAGCCGCCTTTGATCTTGGTGTTTGAGAGGGTTCCTAAGCCCCACTTCTGGTCGTTCTCGACTTGACCCATCAAGGCCAGCGCCGGCTGGTCGCGTGCATCGCAGGCCGCGGCAGACAGGAACAGCGCTTGGTTTGCCAGCGACCAATCTGTCTGACCGAACGCGGTATATTCAGGCCGCACCTTCTGGGATTGGACCGTTGTCGGATCTCCGGTATCGCGCAGCACCGCCTCGACCTTGGCTGCGGCGGTGACCGGGTCGCCGAGGCCCTCCCAGATCGATTCTGCGGCGGCGTTGTCGGATTCTGTGATCGCCTCGGTCATCGCGTCCGTCACTTGGCCGGTGTTCTGTTGGCGCATACCGGCGATCACCAACGGCACCTTGATCGTCGACCAGGCCGGTCCGGAGGTCCACTCGCCTAACGTGACGGGTGCTTGAGATCCGGCTCCCACAGGAGCCAGTACGACGCCGGTCTTCGCGTGTAGCCGAGGCTGCAGTTGGGCGAAGTCGGCTGCCAAGCCGGTGGAGCTTGGCGGCTTGGATGGCGGACTTGTTGCCGGCGAGGACACAGATGGACTCGAGGTGGCCTGCACCGGGGCTGCCGGCATGGGTCGATGTCCCGGCGGATGCCCGGGCACGACGATGAAAGCGACGATGGCCCCCGCAGCCACGACGAGCGCCCCACCGAGCGCAAGCAGCCACTTGCTGTGCCGAGACCAACACGATCCGGGTGCCGCGGTCTGCCGCGGGTGCCGGCCACCGTGCGGTTTCATCCTGCGCTCCTCAGCAGGAACTTAAAGTCGCCCACCTTTCGCAGGGTTCGCCGGAGACGTTGCACCCCTTCAGTAGTCACCGCCCCGGCCCAGCTAAGGGAATCGCCGAAAACCGCTGAAACAACGCCACTTAGCGGATCAGGCAATGTCGCGGCTTTGCTCGGTGAAGGCACAGGGCAGCGGCAAGTCCCGAGTCATTCGGCGGTCGGGCATAGTTTCCAGCTGCCATTCTCTTTTACGAATGTTGCTGGTTCTCTACTTTTGTCGTTGGGCGACTTGGACCTTGTCGTGATGATCGTCGCGGTGGCTCGGTCGCCGGTGACATGAATATCGGTCACCGACGTCGCGTAGGTCCCGTCCTCGTTGAGACCGTCGCGTATTTCTTCGCTGGTGGCGGTCCTGCCGCGGGCCGTGCTACAGACCAATGCCGTTAACGCCGGGCCATCCGCATTGTTCTCATCGGTAGTGGCAGTTTGGACGAGCTTCCTGATCTGGTCCTCATCCGAGCTGCCCTTGAAAACGAACTTGTACGCCAATACACCGGCTGCGGTTAAGAACACGAGGACCGCCGCGACCGCGATGAGCACGATCGGAACCCGAGATCCTCTCTGCGGCGGGCCACCCGGGGTTGGAGTTGGTGGCGGCCACTGAGCTTGTTGCATCGACGGGGGCGGCAGGTAGGGCGTTGGGGGCGGGAATGGCGGCGGCAAGTTAGGCGCCGCAGGCCCCGACGGCGGCGGCAGGTTAGGCACCGCAGGCCCGGAAGGGGGCGGCAGATTTGGTGGAAGAGACGGCGGTGAGGGCGTGACGGGCGCTTGCGGCTGTCTCGACACTTGCTTTCGTTGACGGTGCGGCGTCCAGTTCTGACCGTCCCAGTAACGCTGTGCTTTTGAGTCGGTCGGGTCGTCGTACCAGCCCGGCGGGTCGGGTGCCGTCATGGACAAATCCTTCCGGTTCTTTGAACTGAACCTTTCGAAGGAAGACAAAACCGTGGGTCGATTTACAACACGATGAAGTGTGCCGGGTCATTATCATCTCCGAGCCGGTCGTCCGCAAGGAATTGTCGCAAGCGGGTGACAGCGCAGTGGCGCTGACCTCAAGCAAAGTCGATCGATTTTTGCGGATCTGTCTCGATGCATCCGTAACACGGGCTCCACCAGTCCAGTTGTCACCGCCAGGCCCTACCTATGTAGCGACGAGCCAACGTCCTGACATTGGTGGATCGGAGGGATGCGGTCGGTAAGTGCAGCCATGTCGAGAATTGGTATGCGCGCGCGTTGTTTTGAGGAACCCGCTCTCTACGATACAGGGCCGGTGTTTTCTTCATAAGGTGCCGTGACCAGGGAGTGCGACCGTTGGGCGGGGGTGCTCGCTGCGAGGCACTGGTGCGAGCGGCGACGGCCGCCGGCCCGTGACGGTAAACAGCATCTGGCGCTGGGTGAATGCGAGGAACAGCAGCTAGTGCCTGAATGCAGCAGTACACTTTGACGGCTGAGTCAGCCGTGGTGGTCGCCAACCTGATCACTCATGAGAGTAGGTGTCGTGTGGTAGAGCCTAAGGGATCGATTCTTCTCGTCTATTTCGTCGCCGACGAGTCCGGCTCGATGGGCCGCAATATCGATGAGCTTAATGCGGGCTTGGCCTCGCTGCATGACGCCTTGCAACGCGAGTCGTTCGCTGCAGCCAAGGTGCGACTGTCGGTGATTGGCTTCTCGGACACGGCGTTTACCTACTTGGAACCCGCCGACTTACGTGTCCTCCAAGGGATGCCCGTGCTGACCTCGCAGAGCCTGACGTCCTATGCCGCTGCCTTCGATCAGCTCACCTACCGCATCCGGGTCGACATTCCAAGCCTGAAAGCCCAGGGATACACCGTGCATCGGCCGGCGGTATTTTTCTTGACTGATGGACTGCCCAACGGAAACGAGGATTGGCGCGCAGTTCGAGCGAACTTGTTGGCGGAACCTGCGGCGCCCAACATCCTGGCTTTCGGGATTGGGGATGCCGACGCGGCCGTAATATCCGAGGTTGCGACCAAGCCCCACTTCGCCTTTGTCGCCGCACACGGGGTGGACACCGGTGCGGCGATCTCCGAGTTCCTTACCTCACTGACTCAGTCGGTGATCAGTTCCGGGCAAGCCCTCGCAACCGGCTCGGCTGAATTGCAATTCGAAAGGCCAGAAGGGTTTACCTTGGCCGTGGACGTCGTGTAGGACGCGCGTTCATTCATGTCGTGGCGGAGCCGAAGACACGGGGGACCCCGCGACGAGGATCCCACGGTGCCGCTGAAGCGGCCGATAAACCAGCCAGAAACTCCCGTCGCTGCGCCGACAGAACTCAGCGCTACCGGTTCGGTCCCTGAGGGATCGGGAGTTGCCGAGGTCGTCGGGTCCATCATGGTTCCGCAGATCACCGTTGGTTCACCCTCCCCGACTGTGGAACCCTCAGCGATCGCTGCCAACTACTCTTCGTTGCCCTTTCGTCCCGACGTGGTGATTGATGGGTGGTCCACTGACGTCGTGACAGTGCGTGGAGTCTCGCAACGCGGACACCTGCACCGCTACAACGGTGCGCCACGTCAGGACGATTTCGCGTTGCATCGTCTGCCCGACGGTCGTGTAATTGTTCTTGTCGCCGACGGTGTTTCGGGTGCACCGCAATCCCACATCGGCTCGGCCACCGTCACCAAGCAGGCCGCTGATTGGCTGCACTCCAACCTCGACGATGACCTTGCCCATACGGATTGGTTGGCTCTACTCAAAAGCACCGCGTGGGCGCTCACTGAGCGAGCGCAGAGCCTTCTGGGCCTGGATGCGCCCGACCCGGTGCGCGCTGAAGAGGAACTCGCAACGACTCTGGTTTGTGCGGTCATCGAGCCCACCGGTGGCCAGACGTTGCGCGCGTATCTGACGAGCGCAGGTGATTCGGTTGCCTGGCTGCTGTCCGGGGGACAGTTCGTCGAGATCGTTGCCGGTAAGACGATGCCAGCCGCTGGGGTCGCGTCATCGGCAGTAGTGGGATTGCCCCGCGTACCCCCCGAAGTCACACCCAGAGTCGTCGACATCGCGGACAACGAAGTGTTGTTGATCGCCACCGACGGTATCGGCGATCCCCTTGGTAGCGGGCAGGGCGGGGTGGGCAACCTCTTTCGCGAACTGTTGACGAAGCCGTCGCCACCTTCGCTGATCGAGTTTGCCCACGCGGTGGACTTCAGCCGCGAAACCTTCGACGACGACCGGACTCTGGTCGCAGTATGGCCAAGAAAACAATTGGCCGACAAGACCGCAGTGCTGTCGAGGCGACCCAGTTCGGTGCAAGGTCTGCGATGACGGCGATGACACATGGCACGCAATCACGCGCACATTAGCAGCCGGCATCTGTAGGGCAGGCGACCAGCTGCAGCAGCCAGTCGCCAATCCCCTATTCGCGCTTGCCCGCTAGCTCGGAGGTGGCGCCGAGCTCAGCTGAGTCCTGACGTCGAATAGGACGTTGTCGCCGTCGACGTTCGTCACCGTCATGTAGGCGGTGTAGGGCCCGTCGGGACCAGTAAAGTAACACTGAAATTTCGTGCCGACCTTGGCCTCGACTCCCGACGGGCAGCTCACGTCGGTGGGCGTGAAGCCCGTGTGCTGCGAAACCACATTGGTAACAGTCTCGGCAGCCTTGCCCGGGATCACCGTGTCTTTGCTGAATAGAAAGATGTACGCCACCACGCCTGCTATCAGGAGAAGCACGACTGCAGCGATGACCCCGACCACCACAAGCGGAGTCCGGGATTTTCGCGGGGCCCCCGCTCCCGGAGCCGACCACGGCGGCTGTTGGCCCGATGGCGGGGGCTGGAAAGTAGACGGCGGCTGCGACGACGGCGATGGCGCCCGGACTGGTTGAGGCGTGTTTTGCGAGATTTGCTTTGCCTCGCGGTGCGGCGTCCAGTTTTGGCCGTCCCAATATCGCCGTGCGTTCGAGTCCTGGGGGTCGTCGTACCACCCCGCCTGAATGGATGTCGTCATGGATACAAATCCAACCACAGAATGCGATTGGGCATGGCGATGCGCACCGGAATTATTGGCTCCATCCATTCGCCGAAAACCACATGAGCGGTCGATTGTGTCATTGCCGAATTCGAGGCCGTGCCGTGCATCTTCGATCCTCACGTAATTGCTGGCGAATGCGTACCGCACGTCGAGTCGCCATGCTCTTTGCCTTTCTCTGGCGATGTCCGCGTCCGTGCACCGTAATGACGTCGGCGAAGCGGTCCGTTGGCATTAGCGTCCGGCCGACGGCTTGACATTCTTCGGCTGATCAGTGGCAGCGCCCCAGCGCCTTAACCTCTGCCATCCGCCGCACCGAAGCGTCTATGTTTCGCATGCTCAACTCGTTATGAGCCAGTGCCGCCACCAACCGGTCGAGCACCGCCGAAACCTCGGTGTCGGTCACCCACAGCGCGGTGTCGGCACCGGCCTGCAGGGCTTTCAGGACTGCGTCAGGGACGTCGTAGCGGTCAGTGATCGCCTTCATCGTCGACAGGTCGTCGGTGAACACCGGGCCATTGAACGGCGGCGCGCCATAGCCGGTTCCGTTGCGTAGCAACGTAACCGCCGCTGTGCTCAGGCTGGCGGGGTCATCACCTGTCAGATCCGGCACTTGCATGTGACCGATCATGACGCCCACCGGGGCCTGCGCGACCAACGTCCGGTAGGGCTCGAGGTCGAGGCTTATCAACTCAGCCAATGGCGGCGTGACGACCCCACCTGTGTGGGAGTCTCCGGACGCACGGCCATGCCCGGGGAAGTGCTTGAGCACCGGCAGCAGGCCGGCGTCACGAAGTCCCCTGGCGTATGCGCCGGCGTACTGCGTCACCCTCGCGGGGTTCGAGCTGAACGATCGGTCACCGATCACCGTGTCATCGGGCGCATCGGTGACGTCGACGACCGGCGCGAAATCGATGGTGATGCCGTACTTGCGCATGTTTTGGCCACGTTCCAGGGCCAGCTGATAAACCTCCTGGGCCGACTGGGTCTGCGCCAGCATGCGGGCCGACGGTGCCGAGCCGATAAGCGATGACAACCGTTCGACCCGCCCGCCCTCTTCGTCGACACTGACGGCCAGCTGTAGCGGGCCTGCTGAGTGGGCGATGGCGGTCAGCGTCCCGTTGGTCAGCATCGACAGGTCCGTCCAGCTGGTGATGAAGATCCCGCCGACGTGCTGATCACCTACAACGCGACGTGCGTCGACTGCGTCAGTCACCCCGACCATCAGCAACTGCGCGAGTTTGTCACGAGTCGACATCGACGCCAGATCTGATTGTGAGACACCGCAAATCGGCGGCGCAGGCTTAGCCGTCGGAGTCATCGCATGAGTTGGCGATCCCGTTGGTTGTCGTGCTGTCGATGGTGGGCCTGAGTGACGTGTGCGGGTCAGCTGAATGGCAGCGAATATGCCGGCGCCGAGGATTAGGACCACCGCAAGTACGGCGCCCGCGACTGTTGCGGCGCTCGGCCGCGATCGGCGCGGGCGAGGTCGGGTTGGTAACCGGTGACGTTGCTGTGGCGGCGACGACTCGGGCCGGGCTGCTCGAGGCTCGTCCATGGCCGGTGCGTTGGTGAAATCAGGGGCAACGTCGAGTGTTTCGTCAGGCTCCGCCACACGCGGTTGCGACGAGGAACGCTTGTACCGGCGCGGCCGATCATTGTCATCCGCAGCGCCCATCAGGGTTGGTGAGTTCCGTTGGGGCCGAGCGTCGTGCTGACCATTTCGGCGCTGCAATGATCTGAATCCTTTTGCTGGCCGTTGCACCAGCTCAACACACTGTCACTGTCGCTGAAAGTCTGCGGCACCACGGTGACCCAATAATCTGGGTGGTCGTATGTTGTCCAGTCGCCCGACCAAAGAAGCTTGGCATTGTATTGCTGGCGAAGCCGCTGATGTTCTTGCAGAATTTGTTCGTTGTGGTACTCCGTGCCGTCTTCGCTGTCATAGGTCCACGGTTCGGTGGAATGCTTGGAACTCAGTTGTGGGATCCAATGATCGGCGAGTTGGGCGCTGACGAAGTCGCGGTCGCCAGCGGCGAGCTGCTGCAGCTGCTGAAGGGCGGCAGCCTCGGGATCCAGTGCGGGAGTGTCCGTACTTGTCGACGTGGGATAAGCGGAATAACTAGAAGGCTCGGTGGGCGAGGTTGCCGAGGCGCTTGACGGCACGGGGTTGTTGTTGTTCTGATGGGCGAGCACAACGCCGACCACCACCAACGCCACGACAACCACGGCCACCAGAGCGACGACGGCCCATATGATTCCGGCCGAAGAAGCCTGCCGGCTCGGTGGCGCCGAGGCGGCGACAGGGGGTCTGGAATACACGGTCGGTGGCGGCGGAGGTGGCGCCGACGGGCGGCTTGTTGGTCTGGAGTGCACGATTGGGGTCGGTGGTGGAGGAGGGGCCGCGACTGATGTGGGTGTCGACGCGGCGGTATTCTTCCGGTATTGGGCTTGTTCAACGGCGTTGCCGAGCACGTAAGTCCACGCCTCGGGCAGTGGGCGGCTCTGTGGCTGGTGATTCAGTGTGTCGGTTATGATCTGGCGCAACAGCCCAGGTGTAGTCGAGGGCAGATGTTGGGGGCTCTTGGTCTCGTGATCACCGGCCATCAATCGCAGGGCCAGCAGGCCCAACTTGTAGGCATCCGAATAGATGGTAGCTAATTCCTCACCAGCAGGTACTTGCCATCCGGGGGTTTCCACCTGCGGCAGAGCCGAAACTCCGTTGATGCGCATGGCGTCACAGTCGATGAAATAGACGTCTTCATGCGGAGCCAACGAGAACAGCAGATTCTTCGGGGAAATATCGCCCACACAGACACCGTGCTTGTGCAGGAACGCCAACCCTGAGGCGACCTCGCGCAGCAGCGAATAGCGTTGCACCTCGTTGATTTCGATGCCACGCGCCGTCAGCACGGTGGGGTGGTTGAGCAGATGCTGGAATTCGGCGGTGGCCGACGAAGCGCCCTTGACCGTTGTGAGGGGAATGAAGAACTCAGCGGGGATGGCAGGCATCACGAAACCTGTTGTGTCACCTGCGTCTTGCACGAGCGCGCACGGCCAAGCGGCAATCGAGATCAGCCGTTCAGCTTGCGAGTACGACAGCGATTCCTCCACGAGGGCCGGCATCGCGGCAAGCGCGGAGAAGTCGATGCCGGTTCGGGCCTGCGGTTTGTACTCCTTGTAAACCATCGACGCCGCGAATTTGGTCTTCACGTTGGGTGCCCGGTACACCACCCCTTGGCCGCCCTGACCGATTTTGGTCAGTGCCCCCAGCCTGTCGCGCTGGATCACCTGACGGGTCTTCACCGGCTGCCCCGACTGCGCGTCCGCGGCCAGCGTCGAGTCGGCGGGCTCTGGCTGTACTGCGTCGGATGCAGCCGCGGGCGGACGCACCTGATCGTCTCCGCGGCCCAATCGCCCTGCCGCGCCGGGTGATTCGGCGAGCAAGGTCGGAATGGAATGCGGGTTCTGGAATGCGGTGGCGCTCAGGGCTTGGTTGGCAGCGGCGGCCAGCTCACGGGCGCTTTGATACCGCTCGTCAGGGTTTTTGGCCATGCCCGCCGCGATCACTTCGTCGAACTCGGCCGGCACAGCAGGATTTAGGTCGCTTGGTCTCGGTGGGGCCAGCGTCAGGTGTCCGGCGATCTGCTGTTCCATGCTGTCGCCGCGGAACGGCTGCGCGCCGGTCAAGCACTCAAAGAGCACACACGCCAGAGCGTAAACGTCGGCACGGACATCGGCGGTGCCGCTGGTGAAGCGTTCGGGGGCCATGTAGGCCCAGGTGCCCACCATCATTCCGGTACTCGTCAACTTGGTGGCCGCCGCGTCGTGAGCGATACCGAAGTCGATCAGATACACGAAGTCGTCACCGGTGACCAGCGCGTTCGACGGTTTGATGTCACGGTGCACCAGTCCGACGGCATGCGCAGCCTGCAGCGCAGCTGCCAGCTGCCCGATCACGTGCACGGCCCGTTGCGGGCTCATCGGACCGTCGCGGTGAAGCAGACCCTGCAGGTCTATCCCGTTGATAACCGGCATCACCAAATACAGCCGGCCGTCGACTTCCCCGGTGTCATAAATCGGGATGATGTGCGGCTCAGTCAACCGGGCGGCGACGTGCGCTTCACGGCGGAACCGCTCCTGATAGCCCGCTTCGGCGCTCAGCTCGGTCGGCAGAACCTTGATCGCCACATCGCGTCCGATCACGGTGTCATAGGCCTTGTACACCTTGCCCATGCCGCCCTCGCCGATCAACGCGATCAGCCGGTACCGCCCGAACACCACCTCATCCACCGCGGCCTCCATCACCGCACCCCTGCGGGCACATGCTAGCCAATCACCTTCATACTCACCCCAGGCCGGCGGCCACCATCGCAGCGACCGATCAAACGTCACCTTCAGCCGCCGCACCACCCCGGGTTGGAGCCGCAGAACAGCCCCACGTCCTTGCCGCCAATGGACCACTTGATGGTGTCCTGCGGAGCCAGGGTGGCTGCCACCGGCTCGCCTACCGGATTCTCTGGATCTGAACTAGCGGTGACGCTGCCACTGGCCGTGCCGTTGGACACCGAGGTCAGCGTAAAATCCAAAGTGTTATAAGGCATATCAGCCATTGAGCAACTCGCGCAGGCCATCATGTAGTGGAAATGACCGTGGCCAGTGGCATCGATCACGATACTTTCCCGCATCCCAAGCCACTGGCGGGCGAACGGGGCCAACCCCGGTACGTCAGCGCTCGCCGCTGGTGAGCTTGAAAGAGTCGGCGACTGGGACGGTGAATGAGATGGGTTCACCGATGACGATGGCGGCGCCGGTGCGGTCGAGGTTGCGCGGTGGTTGTGGTTGAGGAGTATCACCGTGGCCACTACCGCCGCGGCGGTAAGCAACGCCACCAGGCTGACGACCGCCCATATTCTGGTTCTTGAGTCGACCGGTGGCAGCACCGGTAACCCAGATTCATTGCTTGACTCGGCAGTAGCCGCGCCCGGAATGTCTGTGTGCCACTGCTGGCCATCCCAATACTTGAGACCGGGCTTGCCGCTGGGGTCCGGGTACCAGTCGGGCGCCTGGGGGCCAGTCGTCATTTTTTGCTCTTTCTCGCCAGAAGTGTCCGGCGCGGGGACTGGTCCGGCTTTGCCGCTGCTACCGGATTCTTGTCGCGGATCGTAACGCCATTTCCGCAGGCTGGCAGCCCTTTCAGCTGACCACTTCTCTGGCAAAGGCAGCAACCGTTCCTTCAACACCAACGGTTATCCGTCGTTCGGCTGAACTAAAAATTGAAATGGAATCATTCTGGCGCCAGCCAAAAAAGGGCCAGCCAGCCGGCAGGAATTGTGTTAGCGTACGCACCACGTGACTGACCTGTACGAAGTGAGTAGGCAGCACAATGAGAAATATCGCGCCAGCGGCAATGGGCATCGCGGCACTGGCGTTCTTCCCTCTGGCCAGCGCCGATCCCACTGCCGGTCATGACGCCAAAGTTAACGTCCAAACACCGCGGATGCTCTGCGAGATCGGGTCCGACGATGCAGATCCTGGGGTGGGCGCCAATGTCATCTGCCAGGGCAGCTTCGTGCAGGCGCCGGCGGACGACGATCAAGCATTCATCACTGCATCAGGCCAGTTCAGCTACCGATCTGCGAATATCGGCACCGGGGGCAGCCAGGTGCCATATGAGACGCTCGCACCCGGTCACACCTACAGCCTCCAGGGCTGGACGATCGCAACGGGCGACGACGGCGTTCGTTTCACCAACGACGGCACTGGGCACGGCATGTTCATCGGCAGCGACACCACCGTGAATTCGTTCTGATTGGTAAAGCCAAATCGATTGAGGCGGCCCGCCGCCGAGGCTGTAGTTGGCGCGCAAAAGTTCCACAACAGTGCTCGATAAGTACAGTTTCGGCGCCCTCGCCGACCTCAAGCCAAGGTCACCAGACCGAGCTCATTGGCCGCCGCTAGCATCGGATGGTTAGGCAGCACGCGCACGGTGTAGCCCACCGCTCCAGCCACCGGCAACGGTGTCGTCATCGTATAGATCTCCCGACCTCCGCCAGCTGTGTCGGTGTGCGACATCTCCACGGTGACCGGATCATTCAGCGCGTCGCTGACATCGACCCTGCCGAGCATCGCCTGAACGACGACTTCATCGGGATCCAGCCCCGCCAACTGCACGGTCGCGGTCAGGGTCAGCTTGGACCCGAGCACCGGCGTGTCCGGCAACCCGGTGCTGTCGACGTCGGTGACGCGAATCTTGGGCCACGCCTGCGAAGCACGACGCCGGTAGGCGGCCAACTCATGCGCGGCCACGAAGGCCGGCTGTCCCCCGGCGCCGTCGACGATGCTGCGCCGAGATTCCGCCGCCGGCATGTAGTAACGCTCGACGTAATCGCGCACCATCCGCGACGCCAGCACCTTGGGCCCCAGCGTCTGCAAGGTGTGCCGCACCATCGTGATCCACCGCGGCGGCACGCCGTGCTCATCGCGTTCGTAGAACCTCGGTGCGACCGACTGTTCCAGCAAATCGTACAGGGCGCTGGCCTCTAGATCATCGCGACGACTCGCGTCGGCCACCCCGTCGGAAGACGGTATCTCCCAGCCGTTCTCGCCATCGAACCATTCGTCCCACCAACCGTCGCGGATGGAAACGTTCAGTCCGCCGTTGAGTGCGCTTTTCATGCCCGAGGTGCCGCACGCCTCGAACGGACGTAACGGGTTGTTGAGCCAGACGTCGCAGCCCCAGTACAGCCGCCGGGCCATCGACATGTCGTAGTCAGGTAGAAACGCGATACGGTGGCGCACCTCGGGCCGGTCGGCGAATCGCACCACCTGCTGAATCAGCGCTTTGCCGGCGTCATCGGCTGGATGGGACTTCCCCGCGACAATGAGCTGGATGGGCCTGTCGGAGTCCACCAGCAGTCTTTCGAGTCGGTCCGGGTCGCGCAGCATCAACGTGAGCCGCTTGTATGTCGGGACCCGCCGGGCGAACCCGATGGTGAGCACCTCCGGATCGAAGGCAGCAGAGATCCAACCGAGTTGGGCGGCGGATGCGCCGCGCTCCAGACAGGAACGGCGAAGCCGGTCCCGGACATCCTCGACCAATAAGGCTCGCAACTCCGAGCGAATCGACCACAGCTGGCGTGAATCGACCTCCTGCAGCCGCAACCACACCGCGGGCTCGCTGAACGAATCCGAGCCGACCAGCTCGCGCCCGAGCTGCAACCACTGCGGCGCGGCCCAGCTCCGTGCGTGAACACCATTGGTGATCGACCCGATCGGTACCTCATCAGGGTCGAATCCCGGCCACAGTTCGTTGAACATGGCCCGACTGACGCGGCCGTGCAACAACGAGACGCCGTTGGCCCGCTGCGCCAGCCGCAGACCCATGTGAGCCATGTTGAAGGTGGCGGGATCGTCTTCTGCGCCTAGCGAGATGATCCGTTCAGTCGCAACCCCGGGCAGCAGCGCGGGCCCGTCATCCTCAGCGAAGTAGCGTCGCACCAGGTCGAGCGGAAAGCGGTCGATACCAGCAGGCACCGGTGTGTGCGTGGTGAACACGGTGCTGGATCGCACCACCGTCAGCGCGGTGTCGAAGTCCAAGTTCGAACTGGTGACCAGTTCGCGGATTCGTTCCACCCCGAGGAAGCCCGCGTGCCCCTCGTTCATGTGGAACACCTCCGGCGCGGGCAGACCTTCGATATCGGTGAACGCGCGGATTGCACGCACCCCACCAATCCCGGCCAGGATCTCCTGCTTGATGCGGTGCTCCTGGCCCCCGCCGTACAGCCGGTCGGTGACTCTGCGCAGCTCGTGTTCATTTTCTGGCACATCGGAGTCCAGCAGCAACAGCGGGATGCGACCGACTTGCGCGATCCAAACTCGGGCGCGCAATGTGGCGGACTCAGGCAGCGCCAGTTCGACCAGCACCGGATCACCACCGGCACCGGTGAGCAATCGCAACGGCAAGCCCTGCGGGTCCAGCGCGGGATAGGTCTCGTGCTGCCAGCCGTCGGCGGTCAGCGACTGCCGAAAGTAACCGGACCGGTAATACAAACCAACTGCGATCAAGGGTAATCCCAGATCCGACGCCGACTTGAGATGGTCTCCGGCAAGGATTCCCAAGCCACCGGAGTAGTTGGGTAGCACTTCGGCTACCCCGAACTCCATGGAGAAGTACGCAATGCCGGTGGGCATCGCGGCGGCGGCGCGTTCTTGCTGCTGATACCACAGCGGACGACTCAGGTAGTCGTCCAAATCGGCGGCAAGCTCATCGAGCCGATTCACGAAACCTTCGTCAGCCGCCAGCTCGTCGAGGCGACCCGGCTTCACCGCGCCCAGCAATGCCACCGGGTCCTGGCCGCACTGCTGCCACAGATCGGGGTCGATTGCTTCGAAGAGGTCTTGGGTCGGCTTCTCCCACGACCACCGCAAGTTGGTGGACAGCCCCTCCAGGGCAGCCAGGCGCTCCGGGAGATGCGCACGGACGGTGAACCTGCGGAGGGCTTTCACGAGTCAGTACCTTACTTTCGATTGCGCTTTCGCTCAGGTCGCAACGGTGAGCGATTTCAAGGCGGGTGTGGCCGGACACTACGGTGGGTATGAAGCGAGGAGCTTTCTCACAGACGGCCCCGGCCGAGGAGTGGCCGCGCCAAGGTCGCGCGATAAGAGACAACGGATTCACGAGGTACGACCCAGCGACGGGGCGACGCCGCGGCAGCGGCGTGAGCCCGGGCCGGGCGATCGGAACGGAGTGGTTGGTGCCTGGTCGTGTCGAGATCGATGACGTTGCGCCTGTCGTGTCCTGCGGCGCCTACCCCGCCAAAGCGGTGGTCGGTGAAGTGGTGCCGGTCAGCGCCGCGGTCTGGCGAGAAGGCCACGAGGCGGTAGCGGCCACGTTGGTGGTGCGTTATTTGGGACCGCGCTACCCCGCGGTGACAGAAATGCGCCGCCTCAAGGCCGTGCAAACGGTCGACGCCGTCGACGGGATCGCGCGGGCCAAGGTGAAACCGTTGCTGGTTTCAATGACGATGGGCGAGGAGCCCTACGTGTTTCACGGTCTCTTCACCCCCGATCGGGTCGGCTTGTGGACCTTCCGGGTGGACGGCTGGGGGGACCCGATTCACAGCTGGCGGCACGGGCTGGTGGCCAAGCTGGATGCCGGACAAAACGAGGCCGAACTGTCCAACGACTTGCTGGTCGGCGCCGGGCTGTTCGATCGAGCTGCTACTGGAGTGCCCAGAGCGCAGCGTGACCCCTTGCTGGCCGCTGCGCGCGCGCTGGCGGCTCCGGGGGACCCGCTGACCCGTGCCGCGTTGGCGCTGAGCCCGGAAATCGATGAATTGTTGAGCCGCTACCCACTGCGTGATTTTGTGACCCGCGGCGAACAGTACGGGATCTGGGTCGACCGGCCTGAGGCCCGCTTCGGCTCGTGGTACGAGCTGTTCCCACGATCGACGGGTGGCTGGGATCGCAACGGAAAGCCGGTGCACGGCACGTTCGCCACCGCGGCTGCCGCGCTGCCGCGCATCGCTGCCATGGGATTCGACGTGGTGTACCTGCCACCGATTCATCCCATCGGCAAGGTGCACCGCAAAGGCCGCAACAACACCGCGACCGCGGCGCCCGGTGACATCGGGTCTCCTTGGGCGATCGGCAGCGACGAGGGTGGCCACGATGCGGTGCATCCGCTGTTGGGCAAAGTAAAAGATTTCGACGAATTCGTCGCCTCGGCTCGCGACTTGGGCATGGAGGTGGCGCTGGACCTCGCGCTGCAATGCGCACCGGACCACCCTTGGGCCAAGGAGCACCCGGAGTGGTTCACCGTGCTGCCGGACGGCACGATCGCCTACGCGGAGAACCCGCCGAAGAAGTATCAGGACATCTATCCGCTCAACTTCGATAACGATCCCGCCGGCTTGTACGACGAGGTGTTACGGGTGGTCCGGCACTGGATGGACCACGGCGTGAAGATATTCCGGGTCGACAACCCGCACACCAAGCCGCCCAACTTCTGGGCCTGGCTGATCGGTCAAGTAAAAGCCATCGATCCCGACGTGCTGTTCCTCGCCGAAGCGTTCACCCCGCCGGCCCGGCAAAACGGCCTGGCGAAACTTGGCTTCACCCAGTCTTATTCCTACTTCACCTGGCGCACCGCCAAGTGGGAGATCATCGAGTTCGGCGAGCAGATCGCCCAAGACGCGGATTTCCGGCGGCCCAATCTGTTCGTGAACACGCCAGACATCCTGCACGCCGTGCTTCAGCACAACGGTCCGGGCATGTTTGCCATCCGCGCAGTGCTGGCAGCAACGATGAGCCCGCTCTGGGGGGTGTACTCCGGCTATGAACTCTTCGAGCACCGCGCGGTGTTCGAGGGCAGCGAGGAATACCTGAACTCGGAGAAGTACGAGCTACGGCCGCGCGACTTCGAGAGTGCGCTCGCCGAAGGGCGTTCGCTGGAGCCATTCATCACACGGCTCAACGAAATCCGGCGACTCCATCCGGCCCTACGCGAACAACGCACGATTCACTTCCACGACGTGGACAACGAGGCGCTACTGGCCTACAGCAAGTTCGATCCCATCGGCGGCGACTGCGTGCTTGTGGTGGCGACGCTGAACGCGTTCGGTGCCGAGGAAGCGATTCTGTCATTGGATATGACGGCACTGGGTATGGACACCTACGAGCGGTTCTGGGTGCGCGACGAGATAACCGGCGAGGAATATCAGTGGGGAGCAAGGAATTACGTGCGTATCGATCCTGCGCGGTCAGTCGCGCACATCATCAACATGCCGATCATACCGTCAGAATCCCGACCGTCCCTGCTGCGCCGGAGGTGACCGCGCGATGAAGCCGACCGAAGAACTGATCAGCGACAACTTGGCCCCCGATCCCAACGATCTCCAACGCCTGGTGTCGGGCCTCCACCATAACCCGCACGGCATCCTCGGGGCGCACGAGTATGGCGACCACACCGTCATCAGGACGCTCCGGCCCCATGCGGAACAAGTCGTTGCGCTCATCGGCGGAGAGCGCTATCCCTTGCAGCACATCGATTCTGGTTTGTTCGCGGTAGCCGTGCCGTTCACCAATCTGATCGATTATCGCCTCGAGGTGTGCTACGACGGGTCTGGTGAAAGCTCAGACAGGCACATCGTTGCCGACGCCTATCGATTCCTGCCAACCTTAGGCGAAGTCGACCTGCACCTGTTCGGCGAAGGCCGGCACGAGCGGCTCTGGGAGGTGCTGGGCGCGCACGTACGCTCCTTCACCACCGCCGACGGTGTCGTCGAGGGTGTGTCGTTCGCGGTCTGGGCGCCAAATGCCCACGGTGTCAGCTTGACCGGCGAGTTCAATCACTGGAACGGTAACGATGCCCCGATGCGCGTCCTGGGCTCCTCGGGAGTATGGGAGCTCTTCTGGCCAGGATTTTCACCCGACGGCTTGTACAAATTCCGTGTGCACGGCGCGGACGGGGTGGTCACCGAACGGGCCGATCCCTTCGCCTTCGCCACCGAGGTGCCCCCGCATACCGCATCACGGGTCACCTCGAGCAGCTACACCTGGCGTGACGTCGACTGGATGACGCAGCGCGCGCAGCGAAACCCGGTATTCGAGCCGATGAGTACTTATGAAGTACATCTGGGCTCCTGGCGTCCGGGACTCAATTACCGCCAGCTGGCCGACCAGTTGACTGAATATGTAGTGACGCAGGGGTTCACCCATGTCGAACTGCTGCCTGTTGCCGAGCACCCCTTCGGCGGATCCTGGGGATACCAGGTCACGTCGTACTATGCGCCGACGTCCCGGTTCGGCGCACCCGATGATTTCCGGGCGCTGATCGACGCCCTGCACCAGGCGGGTATCGGCGTCATCGTCGACTGGGTGCCGGCCCACTTCCCCAAGGATGCGTGGGCTTTGGGACGTTTCGACGGTACCCCGCTCTACGAGCACTCCGATCCCAAGCGGGGTGAGCAACTGGACTGGGGCACTTACGTGTTCAACTTCGGCAGGCCCGAGGTACGCAATTTCCTGGTTGCCAACGCCCTGTACTGGCTGGACGAGTACCACATCGACGGCCTGCGGGTCGATGCCGTCGCGTCGATGCTCTACCTCGATTATTCGCGACCGGCCGACGGGTGGACACCCAACATCTACGGTGGTCGGGAAAATCTGGAAGCGGTGCAATTCCTCCAGGAGATGAACGCCACGGCGCACAAGTTCGCCCCGGGTATCGTCACCGTCGCCGAGGAGTCCACATCGTGGCCTGGTGTTTCGCGGCCGACGAACGTTGGTGGCCTTGGCTTTTCGATGAAATGGAACATGGGCTGGATGCACGACACACTTGGATACCTCGGCCATGACCCGGTGCACCGAAGTTTTCACCACCACGAGATCACGTTTTCGATGCTGTACGCGTTCAGCGAGAATTTCGTGCTGCCGATCAGCCACGACGAAGTGGTGCACGGCAAGGGCACGCTGTGGGGCCGCATGCCGGGAAGCGATCACATCAAGGCCGCCGGCCTGCGAAGCCTGCTGGCCTATCAGTGGGCCCATCCGGGTAAGCAGTTGCTGTTCATGGGCCAGGAATTCGGCCAGCGCGCCGAATGGTCGGAAGAACGCGGGCTGGACTGGTGGCAGCTCGACGAGAACAGCTTCTCCGACGGGATCTTGTGCTTGGTACGCGACCTCAACGCCATATACCGCAGCCGCCCGGCGCTGTGGAGCCAAGACAGCAGCCCTGAGGGCTATTCCTGGATCGATGCCAACGACTCGGGAAACAACGTAGTCAGCTTCCTGCGGTACGGCAGCGACGGTTCGGTGCTGGCCTGTGTCTTCAACTTTTCCGGCGCCGAGCACAGCGGCTATCGACTGGGATTACCCGCCACCGGCCGCTGGCGTGAGGTGCTCAACACTGACGCCAGTTCCTACCACGGTGCAGGGATCGGCAACCTCGGTGGTGTAGACGCGACCGACGCCCCGTGGCACGGCCGCCCGGCATCTTCGGTGCTGGTGCTTCCGCCCACGTCGGCGCTCTGGCTTGAACCCTGCTAGCGGTGCAGTGGCCGCGTCAACTCAGTACAGCGCGTTGGCGAGGTTGCGCCGAGCGGTGATGACGTCAGGATCGGCGGGATCGAACAGCTCGAACAATTCGATCAGGCGGGTCCGCACAGTCGTGCGCTGCTCGCCGGACGTCCGTTTCACCAAGGCAAGCAAACGATCGAAGGCCGCCCGCACATCCTGGTTGAGGATCTGCACGTCGGCGGCGACAAACGCTGCCTCGATGTCATCGGGAGTCGCATCCGCCACCGCGACAGCGTCGGCTCGTTGTGCGGTCGCGCGGGTGAGGAACGCAATCTGACGTACCGCCGCCTTGGCTTCAGCGTGGTTCGGGTCGGTGGCCAAGATCGCCTGATACGAGGTGCTGGCAGCGCCGAAGTCACCGGCCTCGAGCTGCTCGCGCGCCGACGCCAACGCCGGATCGACCTCCTCCTGCTCCGACGTCGCTGCACCCTCCAACTTGCCCGCTGTCGCCGACAGCAGCGAATTGAGCCAGCCGCGCAACTGGTCGGGCGGCTGCACACCCTCGAAGCTGCTCAGCGGCTGACCGGCTGCCAGGGCAACCACTGTCGGGATTCTCTGCACGCCGAAGATCTGCGCGACCCGCGGCGCCGTCTCGACGTTGACGGTGGCCAAGCACCACTTGCCGTTGTCGGCGGCGGCCAAGCCGGCGAACGTTTCGGCCAGCTCCCGGCACACATCACTGCGCGGCGACCACAGCAGCACCACGACGGGTACCTGATTGGAGCGCAGTAGCACTTCCTCTTCGAAGTTGGCTTCGGTGACCTCGATGCCGAAGTCCTCACTTGGCGCCGCCGTGCTCGCATCAGCGCTGCTCCGGGGACTCTGCTCGGCGCGCTGCTTGAGGCCGGACAGGTCGACGGCACCGGCCATGGCAGGGCCGATCGAAGGTCGCGGACGGGTCACATCGTCAAGTCTGTCACGACGCTTTTCCGGCGCCCGAAGCGTCCGGTGCCCTACTGGGTATGACCAAAATCACACCGTCGGGGGGAGTGCCGTGGAGGCCCATTTCAGCAAACTCGACTAAGCGGATCGCAGGATCAGCGCGTCGCCCTGGCCACCCGCCCCGCAAAGCGCAGCAACCCCATAGCCAGAGCCGCGGCGCGACAACTCGAGGGCCACGTGCAGAGCGATACGCGCCCCCGACATGCCGATCGGATGCCCGACTGCGATGGCGCCGCCGTTGACGTTGACCAGTTCGGGATCGAGCCCGAGTTCTTTGGTCGACGCCAGTGCCACCGCCGCGAAGGCCTCGTTGATCTCTACCACGTCGAGCTGGCCGACCCCGATGCCCTCCCGGCTGACGGCCTTCTTCACCGCGTTGGCGGGCTGCGATTGCAGGGTCGAATCAGGACCGGCCACCACGCCGTGGGCTCCGATCTCGGCCAGCCAGGTCAGCCCGAGCTGCTGCGCTTTCTCTTTGTTCATCACCACAACCGCGGCCGCACCATCGGAGATCTGCGACGACGAGCCGGCCGTGATAGTGCCTTCCTTGCTAAACGCCGGCTTGAGGCCGGCCAGCGATTCGACCGTGGTGTTCACGCGAATGCCCTCGTCCTCACCGAACTGCAGCGGATCACCTTTGCGCTGCGGAATGTTCACAGGCACCACTTCGTCGGCGAAGACGCCGTCCTTCCATGCCGCGGCCGCCTTCTGATGAGACCCAGCAGCGAACTCGTCCTGTTCTAAGCGAGTGAACTGGTCGACCTCATTGCGCTGCTCGGTCAACGCACCCATGGGCTGGTCGGTGAACACGTCGTGCAGCCCGTCGTATGCCATGTGGTCCAACACGGTGACATCGCCGTATTTGTATCCGGCGCGGCTGTTGATCAGCAGATGGGGAGCCCTGGTCATGGATTCCTGGCCGCCGGCCACCACCACGTCGAACTCCCCGGCCCGAATGAGCTGGTCAGCAAGGGCGATGGAGTCGAGTCCCGACAGGCACATCTTGTTGATGGTTAGCGCCGGCACATCCCAACCGATGCCGGCCGCTACCGCCGCCTGGCGCGCGGGCATCTGACCGGCGCCCGCCGTCAACACCTGACCCATGATGACGTATTGGACCTGCTCGGGCGCGACATTGGCCTTCTTTAGTGCGCCCGCGATCGCGACAGCACCCAGGTCGCTGGCCGAGAAGTCCTTCAGCGAACCCATCAGCTTGCCGATCGGAGTGCGGGCTCCAGCAACGATCACCGACGTCGTCATCAATACCTCCAGCGCAGGCTCCAGCGGGCGATTGTACCGATCGGAGAGGCGCAATCTTGGCTATCAGGTTACCGTGACGTTATGACCACCGAGCACGCTGACGTCCGTCGGGCACTCGCCACTGCACTGGTCACAGCGGTCGACCACGTCGGTCTGGCGGTGGCCGACCTGGATGCGGCAGTGGCCTGGTACCACGACCACCTCGGCATGATCCTGGTGCACGAGGAAATCAACGAAGACCAGGGTATTCGGGAGGCGATGTTGTCGGTCCGAGGCGCCCCGGTCGGCAGTGCCCAGATTCAGCTGATGGCCCCGCTGGACGAGTCCTCGGCGATCGCCAAGTTCCTGGACAAGCGTGGGCCCGGTATACAACAGCTGGCCTACCGGGTCAGCGATCTGCAAACCCTGACCCAGCGGCTGCGTGACCAAGGAGTCCGGCTGCTTTACGACCGGCCGCGACGTGGTACGGCGAACTCCCGGATCAACTTCATCCATCCCAAAGACGCCGGCGGAGTGTTGATCGAGCTCGTCGAGCCGTCGGAGAACTAGTCCGGTCTAAGACCACCTGCGGGTGGGACCGCGCGTCGCGCGACTGGCCCAGCAGGCCGTGTGCCAGTGTCGGCGATCGTCAACCCCGGCTTGCGGTACATCGGATGGCCAGACCACCAAATGTGCCGTGCCCGAATGAATACGATGATCGCAACCAGGGCAGCGGTAAGTCTTCACAGCGCGGGCCCCGGCTACCGGTCGCACTTCGTATTCGTAGCCGTCGGCTCCGGTTTCCAGCCGCTGCGGGGCCGACAACGGCCGAAGCGGCTGCCGGCGCTCCGGAATTCGGCGATGCGCCACCCGGCCAGTGTAGATGCAGCCCGTCAGAACAGCCGGTAGTCGTCATTGTCCATGCCGCGCATTCGGTCGTAATCCAGCGTCAAGCAACGAATTCCGCGGTCGACGGCCAATGTGCGTGCTTGCGGTTTGATCTGCTGGGCGGCCAATACACCGCTCACCGGCGCCAGCAGACTGTCCCGGTTGAGCAGGTCGAGATACCGGGTGAGCTGCTCGACTCCGTCGATTTCGGCGCGTCGCTTGATTTCGACGGCAACCGAGCGGCCCTGCTCGTCGCGACACAACAGATCAACAGGACCGATCGCGGTCATGTATTCGCGGCGGACAAGGGTGTACCCGGCGCCCAGCAGTTCGACGTGCTCGGCCAGCAACGCCTGCAAATGCGCTTCCACACCGTCCTTTACCAGTCCCGGGTCGATGCCCAAATCGTGGCTGGAATCGTGCTCGATTCGCTCGACAATGATGCGCAGTTGCTCGCCGGCCTTATTCTCCACCACCCACACCGGCGCCGGCCCGTCGAGTTCCTCGATGACCCGACACGGCGGGCTCATCCAATTCAACGGCTTGTATGCGCGGTCGTCGGCATGCACACTGACCGAACCATCGGCCTTGAACAACAGCAGTCGGCGCGCCGAGGGCAGATGCGCGGTCAGTCGACCGAGGTAATCGACGGTGCACTGGGCGATGACAAGACGCACGTGACTCACCTTAAGGTTGCACGCCAGACGAACTAGGCTGACGGCACCATGATGACCAAGCAGACGGTGGCGCAACGCCTGGGACGGTTGCTGGAGCGACTTACCCGCCAGAGCGGCCGACTGTCCGGAACACCTGCGTACGGCTCCTGGCTGCTGGGCCGGGTGTCCGAGAGCCCGGGCCGACGGCGAGTGCGGATCCAAGTCATCCTGACGGTCTTCTTGGTCGCCGCAAATGTGGTCGGACTCGGGGTTTTGATCTTGCTGGAGACCGTTGCCTTTCCCGTCCCGAGCATCTTTCGCAAAGCCGTGCTGTGGATCACAGTCGGGGTAGCACCGGCATATATGTTGGTCGCGCTGGTGATCGGCACCTACTGGATCACGCGGCGAACGGTCTCGGTGCTGCGGTGGGCGATCGAAGACCATAAGCCCAGCCCGGAAGATGGACGCAACACCTTCCTGGCGCCGGCGCGGGTCGCGGTCGTGCACCTCCTGCTATGGGGGCTGGGCGCGGTATTGTTTGCCACGCTCTACGGATTGACGTTTGCGATATATGTTCCGAAAGTCTTGTTGTCGGTGAGCTTCTGCGGTGTTCTGGTGGCCACTAGCTGTTATCTGTTCACCGAGTTCGCATTGCGCCCCGTGGCTGCTCAAGCGCTCGAGGCGGGACCGCCGCCGCGGCGATTGGCGCCCGGCATCATGGGCCGGACCATGGTGGTGTGGATGCTCGGGTCGGGTCTACCGGTCGTCGGCATTGCGTTGTCAGCGGTTTTCGCGCTTTCCCTGCGCAATATGACCGAGACCCAGTTCGGGGTGGCAGTGCTGGTTCTGTCGACCGCGACCCTGATCTTCGGGTTGATGCTGATGTGGCTGCTGGCGTGGATAATTGCCACACCAGTGCGCATGGTGCACGCGGCAATGAAGCGGGTGGAGCAAGGTAATCTCCGCGGCGACCTGGTGGTCTTCGACGGGACTGAACTCGGTGAGCTGCAGAGCGGCTTCAACAAAATGGTCGACGGGCTGCGTGATCGAGAACGCGTACGTGACCTGTTCGGCAGGCATGTCGGCCGCGAAGTCGCCGCTGCGGCAGAACGGGAGCGGCCGAAGCTGGGCGGCGAACAGCGCCACGTGGCAGTGGTGTTCGTCGACATCATCTCCTCGACCCAAATGGTGACCAAGCAGCCGGCCGACGAGATCGTGCAGCTGCTCAACCGATTCTTCGCAGTAATCGTCGAAGAGGTCGATCGCAACTGCGGACTGGTCAACAAATTCGAGGGGGATGCGACGCTGGCAGTCTTCGGCGCTCCTAATCGTCTCGAGGGCCCTGAAGATCAGGCACTGGCCGCCGCGCGTGCGATTGCGGAGCGGCTGGAGAACGAGGTCCCGGAGTGCCAGGCCGGCATCGGGGTGGCCGCCGGCGAGGTCGTCGCCGGAAATGTCGGCGCCAAAGAACGGTTCGAGTACACGGTGATCGGGGAGCCGGTCAACGAGGCGGCCCGACTCAGCGAGCTGGCCAAGGAAAAGCCGGGCCGCTTACTGGCGTCCTCGGGCACCGTGGAGGCTGCCGGCGAAGACGAGCGCTCCCATTGGGCTATCGGCGACACGGTAACCCTCCGTGGTCACGACGAGCCGACCCGGCTCGCCGCACCGGCCTAAGTCCGGTCAGTCAAACGGGTTACAAACAAGTCGCATTTCCGCCAGTGATGTCGGTGTCCACGTGTAATGGTCGAAGGGTGCACGATGACTTCGACCGCTGCTACCGGGCCGTGCAGTCCAAGGACGCCCGGTTCGACGGATGGTTCGTCACCGCGGTACTGACCACCCGGATCTACTGCCGCCCGAGTTGCCCGGTGCGGCCGCCGTTCGCCCGTAACGTGCGGTTTTACCCGACCGCCGCCGCGGCGCTGCGCGACGGGTTCCGGGCGTGCAAGCGGTGCCGGCCAGATGCCTCACCGGGATCTCCGGAGTGGAACGTACGCGGTGACGTGGTCGCGCGGGCTATGCGCTTGATCGCCGACGGGACGGTGGACCGTGAGGGCGTCGGTGGCTTGGCCGAACGCCTCGGCTACACCAGTCGGCAACTGCAGCGGATGCTGCAAACCGAGGTCGGTGCAGGCCCGCTGGCACTGGCCCGTGCGCAGCGCGCGCAGACCGCCCAGGTGCTGATCGCGACGACCGACCTACCGTTCAGCGCCGTTGCTTTCGCCGCGGGGTTCTCCAGCATCCGCCAATTCAACGACACAGTGCGTGCGGTGACCGACTGCACACCGACGGGCTTGCGCACGCGGTCGCGCGATCGCTTCAGCCGCGGCGTCGCTTCCCCGGGCACTGTGTCATTGCGGCTGCCGGTGCGGCCACCGTTCGCTTATGAGGGCGTCTTCGGTCATCTTGCCGCGACTGCAGTGCCCGGCTGTGAGGAGGTGCGTGACGGCGCATACCGGCGCACCCTGCGATTGCCGTTCGGCAACGGCATCGTCAGCCTGCAGCCGGCGCGCGACCACGTCCGTTGCTTGCTCGCCTTGGCCGACTTCCGCGATCTCACCAGTGCGATCACGCGATGCCGGCGTCTGCTTGACCTCGATGCCGACCCGCAAGCGGTGACGGACGTACTGACACATGACGCATGCCTCGCCCCGGTGGTTGCTAGCGCACCTGGACAACGCATTCCCGGCACCGTTGACGTGGCAGAGCTGGCCGTGCGGGTCATTCTGGGCCAGCAGGTATCGACCAAAGCGGCGCGGACTCACGCAAGCAGACTGGTCAAGGCTTATGGCCAGCCGGTGCATGATTCCCAAGGCGGGTTGACTCATACCTTTCCGTCAATCGACCAGCTTGCCGACCTCGATCCGACCCACTTGGCGGTGCCCGGAGCCCGACGGCGCAGCCTCGCGGCCCTGATGGACAGCCTCGCCAACGGCCGCATCACCCTTGACGTCGGGTGCGACTGGGAACGGGCGCGCCAGGAACTGTTGGCGTTGCCCGGCATCGGGCCTTGGAGCGCGGAGTTGATCGCGATGCGCGGGCTCGGTGACCCGGATGCGTTTCCCGCCACCGACCTGGGTGTACGGGTCGCGGCTGAGCAGGTCGGTCTTCCGTCGGGGCACCGGACGCTCATGGGGCGCAGTGAGAATTGGCGACCGTGGCGCTCGTATGCCACGCACTATCTGTGGACCGTGCTCGACCATCCGGTCAACCACTGGGCAGCACAGGAGATCGCATGACTCGTTACCGCATCATCGACAGCCCTATCGGGCCACTGACCCTGGCAGGTCGCGGAGCCGTCCTGACCAATCTGCGCATGCTCGACCAGGCCCATGAGCCCAACCGGGATGGTTGGGTCCGCGATGACGCGGTGTTTTCGCACGCGGTCGACCAGCTGCGTGCCTATTTCGCCGGCGAACGATTCGACTTCGACTTGGAATTCGACCTGGGCGGTTCGGACTTTCAGCGGCGAGTATGGAACGCACTGCTGACAATTCCATATGGAGAAACGCGCTCTTATGGCGAGATCGCACAACAGATCGGTGCGATTGGTGCCGCACGTGCGGTCGGGTTGGCGAATGGACGAAATCCCGTCGCGATTATCGTGCCGTGTCATCGTGTAATCGGGGCCGGCGGCAGCCTGATCGGTTATGGCGGCGGGCTCGACAAAAAG